>CAXXWJ010000001.1:0-1795965 GCA_963665835.2 Syntrophales bacterium
GCCCGTCACATTCTATTCGACAGCTGGTTTGCCTTTCCTGTGACCATGAGAAAGTTGCTTGCAAAGCGGATGCATACCCTCTGTATGCTCAAGGTCACGGAGAAGATCTTCTATCGCTACCAGGGTCAAGGCCTCCATCTGGCGGCCATCTATCGGAAGATTCGCAAGCATCGTGGCCGCGCAAAGGTTCTCGCCTCGATCGTGGTTGAAATCGGCGAGAACGATGAGGGCATCCCGGTTTCGGCGAAGATCGTCTTCGTCCGAGACCGGCGCAGCAAAAAATGGTTGGCCTTGCTCTCCACCGATCTGACTTTGGGTGACGAGGAAATCATCAAGCTCTATAAGCGCCGATGGGACATCGAGGTGTTCTTCAAAATGGCCAAGTCCTTTCTCAATCTTGCCAAAGAGTGTCAAGGGCGTTCCTTTGACGCCCTGACCTCGCATGCCACCGTGGTATGCTGCCGCTACATCATGCTGGAGTTGACCAGAAGGAGGAATAAAGACCCCCGGACGCTCGGATCTCTGTTCCACGCTACTTGCGAAGAACTCAAGCAGACCGGTTTCGCAGAAAGCTTGGCCCTTCTGCTGACCTTGTTTGAGCAAGCATTGACTGCCGTTATGGGAATCCCCAAAGAACTGATCCGATCCCTGATGAACCGGTTTCTGGATGAGTTGCCACCTATTTACAGAACAACGCTTCTATTTGCGTGGCAAAATAACGCTGTTAATTATTAACGATTATTTAGACACCGTTAAACATGTGCGAAAGTTGAGTTAGTAAACTACCACCGACCTTGTCGGTGGCTTTATGAAGAAAACAACAACTCCTGACAATGTCATTCGTTGTTGTCTCTTCCATAAACGAAGCTGGTCTTCCCTAATTTGTTCCGTTTTGCCTGCTCTTTAACATAGGTTCGGATTATTTCGGTGCGGTCGATTCCAACCGTGCTGACGAAATATCCCACGAGCCCAAAGCTGCATCCCCCAATATCGCTTAGTCCAATTCCGGAAAGTCCCTTACGCAAGTATTCAGCGCTTTTACCCTTTGAGAACCTTCATCACTTGCGCTGGAGAGTGCCTCGGGGGAACCGATAAGATACATGTGGATATGGTCCGGAAGCATATGGCGCCCTCCATGATCTGTCACGTCCAACCACTCACACAGCTCTATCAGAATTTCTTTCAGCCGGGGCTTGATCTCCTTCACGATTAGCACCTGATAACGATACTTGGGCACCCAAACAAAATGATATTCGCATCGATATATTGCATGAGACGATTTTCTGTAATCCTCCATATCGGGTAATGCCTCCCGTAAACAGGCATTACAATAAACTAGGTCCCTGTGCTTATCAACAAGGGTTGATTGCACTAAAGGTGTGGGGCCTCCGCCCCCACGCCCCACCACTGACTACGTCAGTGGATTAGCTTAAGATTTAAAAATAGTTCTATCCAAAAGCGGAAAAAACCACTTAATTTTCTTAATATATAGAGGCTTTAACTAGCAAGGCCTTTGGAATATATTTCAAGATTGAATCAGGGGACGCCAGGATGGTTTACGGAGTAACCAGGGCCAAGTGATCCCCCTTAAAAAGGCCGGGGGACGCCGACACTGCATTGATAACGCGTTCATCTGCTATCAAAACTTATAAGTTTTTGATTTTACTAAAAATAATTGGGGTGAGTGACCGGATTTGAACCGGCGACCTCCTGGGCCACAACCAGGCACTCTAACCAACTGAGCTACACCCACCACAGATATTATATGGTACGCCAGCAGGGGTTCGAACCCGGAACCTACGGGTTAGAAGTATTGGCTGGCGTACAAATCCTAATTGTTACTAACAACCTTGATTTAAGGTATTATTTCCCGACAAATACTCAACAGCAACCCCTATTTCCAGTTCCATTTGTTACTGTTTATTCTGTCTGCTTCCTTACTTCACGGGGGCTTCTATCACAATTTTATCACATCGGCAAGCACCGTATTGATAGGATCTAAATTTAATTGTGGCACTGAGCCCTTCACCTACAATTTCTGACATGTTCTCGTTTTGATAAAAATTGATTTCACCTTTAGTCTTTTTCTTTACCTTTACCTTTGACTTTCCCCTTGTCCTTGACATCGTAAATATCGTTACCACGCTTCAGGGCATGAAATTCATTTGATCCAGGTTTGATACCAAGACCTTTGGCCAGTGCACCCCACCCTTGCCCCTTCCCTTCTTTGTATTGTTCAGTCACATAGCCAATCGGTTTTCCGGACAGTTCTCCCAATCGCAGAGCAATATAAGCATCCGCAGGGCTGGGAAAATTACTAAGTAATGTTGTGATCTGCGCATCCCCGATATTAAAACGAGTGGCCATTCTTGCACGGAATCCAGATGGATCTGCTTGTGCTTGAATATTAAAATTTGGCATCCAATCGAATTCAGTTGCTGCGACTACCGATGCTAATGAAGCAAGCAAAAATACAATCGATACTAATAACAATGTTTTCCGCATTTTCATTTAATCCTCCGTTGATCATTAGTCATGTTTCTAATAACTGAATACTACCGGCTGGAAGCCGGTAGGTTCAAACTTCGGCTGAAAGTCCGACTATGGGTATTCAACCTTGAACTCATCATCTTCTTTTGCAACATTTTGAGTTTCTATGTATTCCATGATCATTTCATCGGTAATGTTCCCGGAACTGGCAACGAAAAAACCTCACGCCCCAGGAAGACACCGGCTATGGTTTATTTTGAATCACTACCACAGGGACAGGCTGCGGCATGAACACAAACTCAGGGCAACTTCCCACCTATAAATCCCTGTTACCTGTCCAAAGAAACCGGACCACCTCTCGGTAAACTGTGCGGCAACGACCTTTGCATAGAACCGGCAATAAGTTGCATTGGACACCAACACACCCTTAAGCCCCGATACCGTAGATGAAAGGAAGTAAAAATGAAAGGACAATCCACATTATCAGGAGCAGTGGTACGCCGATCCGAAGAAAGTCATTAAAGTGGTATTCCCCTGCGTTCATGACGAGCAGATTGGTTTTGTAGGCCATTGGGGTGGCATAGCTCATATTTGCGCCAAACAATACCGCAAGGACAAATGGTTCGGGAGGCTGCCCCATTTGGACAGCCATGGAAACGGCGATAGGGGTGCCGATGATCGCTGCTGCATTATTGGAAACAATATTGGTAAGAATGGCTATTAGAAGCATCAGTCCACTGATCACAAAGGCCGGAGGAGTATTGCCTGCAAGAGTCACAAAAAGACTTGCCAGATAACCCGCACCGCCGGTCTTGAGCAGTGCGACCCCGATGGCGAGACTTGCGGCCACTATGAGGATGACTTGCGCATTAAGTGCGTTCGTAGCATCGCGCCATCCCAGACATCCCGTGAAGATCATCAACAGCGCTCCAAGGGGCGCGCTGATGGCGATGGGCAGAAACCCCGTAGCGGCCGAAACAACGATGCCCAACATAATGATAAGGGCAACTGGTGCCTTCCGGGCAAAAGGCAGATCCGCCGTGGCGTCGAGCACCAGAAGATCCTTTTCTTTTTTGAGAGCGGCAATCTTTTCACGGTGGCCCTGAACGAGGAGGATATCCCCACTCTTCAGACGAATATCCCCGATTTCATCGTGTAATTTTTCCAAATGCCTGCCCGCTCTGTGTATGGCCAGCGCAATTGTTTCATATTGGTCTGCAAAACGGATTCCGCTTAGAGATTTCCCCACAAATCGGGAACCTTCTATGAGAGCAACTTCCGCGATCTGTTGATCTTCATCTTTCAATGGATGCTCATCATCAACTGGCGCATCCATAGTGTAATCCGCATAGAGTGTCCCCTCCAGTATTTTTTCAAACTCCTTCAGACGAGGGGGGGTGTCGCGGATGATCAGATGGTCACCGGCTTTCAGCTCCAAGGTTGGAAAAGGGACCATAAAGTTTTCATGCCCTCGCTCCACGCTCATGACTTTCATGGCCCCATCGACTTTTTTTCTGGCATCGGCCAGCGTCTTTCCTTCAATTGCGGTTCCTTCACGTATGGCAAGATGAGCGGAGAAAACCCTGGGAGAGGTGCCAGCCAGGCTTGGCTCGCGTTCGGGGATGATCCGAGGCGCTACGAGCCATAGATAAGCGATACCGATGCTTCCGGCAATGGCCGCGGGCAAAATGAAATCAAACATGTCAATCCGTTTCAAGCCCATCTCTGCCGCCACTGACACTACCAGCAGATTTGTAGAGGTTCCAATAGTGGTGCATGTCCCCCCAAGCAGAGTGGCAAACCCCATGGGCATTAACACGGAAGAGGCCTTGATGCCCGTACGGATGGAAACGTTAATCAAAATGGGGAGGAACAATACGACAACGGGGACATTGTTTATGAACGCGCTTATAAAGGCCCCGGCCACAAGGGTCAGCAAAAGAGAGCTGCTCGGGCTCACCTTCCAGAGCCGTGCAAGCGCCCTTCCCACCGGTTCCAGCGCCCCCGTTCGAACAATGCCCTGCCCGGCGATCATCAGGGCGCAGACGGCCACCAGCGCCTCGTGTCCGAACCCTTTGAAAAAGTCCACGGCGTGTAAAACATTTCCATCCACCTTGAACGGAAAGAGTTCGAACCCAACGGCCAGACCGATGAGCACCAAGAAACTGGAGGACTCGAGGGGTATCTTTTCACGGGTGAACAGGACCAGTGCAACAACGGCAAGGATCAGCACGGCCAGGGCATGGGCATTAGGTGGAGGGGAAATAGTCATATTGTATAAATCCTTTGTTTTAGTAAATAGGGCTCGGAAAAGATCCGTTCGGAGAGGACATGAAATTTCTGAATCATGTCTGTTGGCCCTAAGGCGTTTTAGCTTAACATGAATCGCTGAACGATATTCGTCATAATCGATACTTTCTATAAATCAAAGATGTCTCTTAAATATAACGGTTGAAATCAGCGGGCGCGGTAGGCGATCCGCTGGAATGATTTGTGTACGCCCGGCACGGGCGTGAACTTATGGGGTGCAAGTCCCCTATACGAGAATCCAGTTAATGTTTGTAAACATTAGCAAAAGTATTAGCCGCAGGCAAGGGCGGAATCGTGAGAGACCGTCCGAAGGAAGCCGGAGCGCAAAACTAAGAGCCGACGAACAGAAACAGCATACAAGGCTTAGTCTCCAGGCGAGTCAGCACAACATGACGAAGCCCCGGATTCAGGAGATAGTGTAAATGCTGCGGTTGTGTAGCGAAAGTTCACGTTCTTATACCCCTCAAAGGGGTACTAAAAAGAGTCCGGGGAGACCTGCCCGACTTCCTGTCAGAGCTTTCGACAGCGCACGGCATGGCAACATGCCCTGTGATCGGGCAGGAGTCAGCAGAGGCCATAGTAGGCGCGAGGAAACAAGCCCGGCGAAGTGTAAAAAGTCGGGAAAGACTTACCCCGCCGAAGGACCAAACACAGAGAAGGGAAGAGCCACTATGAGCTCTCATGACATGAAGAATCCGTATGGAGGAGTGCCTATGAGGCGCGTTATAGAACCGTTCAACCCAAATGAGAACTTGCTGGAGCGGATTTTATCCAACGAGAATGTGGCAATGGCTTGGAAACGGGTGAAGGCCAACCACGGCGCACCCGGCGTTGACGGCATTAGCATCGAACAATTTTCCGACCATACCAGACCCTTGTGGGCCGGAATCCGCGAGTCGCTTTTAGCAGGCAGGTATCAACCCCCGGTAAAACGGATAGCGATTCCCAAAGCAACCGGGGGAACCCGTCCTCTGGGAATTCCGACCGTTCTTGACCAGCTGATCCAACAGGCCATCGTCCAGGTTCTGTCTCCGATCTTTGATCCGACTTTTTCGGATTCAAGCCCGGACGGTCAGCCCATGATGCGGTTTACAAGGCTCGCGAGTATATCCGTGCAGGCTGCCGCATTGCCGTCGATGTCGACCTGTCGAAGTTCTTCGACACAGTTGACCATGATGTTCTGATGCATCGGGTGGCGAGAAAGGTTCTCGACAAACGGGTTTTACACCTCATCGGAAAATACCTGCGCGCCGGGGTAATGGTTCAAGGTCGCCTTCAGGAACCCCCATTAGGAGTTCCTCAGGGCGGGCCATTGTCGCCGTTACTGGCCAACGTCATTCTGGATGATCTGGACAAAGAACTGTAGAAACGTGGTCATCGTTTTACCCGCTATGCCGACGACTTTATCATTCTGGTGAAGAGGATATTTGTCCAGTGTAAAGAATATCGACATTAATGTATGTTTTTTGAAGTAGTGTACTCTCTAAAAAACTATCAAATATTTTCTTTCATGAAGGAAAAAGTACCCATATAAAAACACCTAAACGAATAGACTTTTACTCTCTGGAGCATGAAGGGGGAGGAGCGGTCCGCAGAGAGACCGCGAGCTCGCCCGATCTCTCCCAGAAACCCGAAAACAATGAAGGACCTGTCTCAGCTTATAATCACGGGATATAGTCTATTTAATGGTTGGCCATCTTGAAGAATGGGGCATGTAACACGCCATGCTTGAAACCCATATAGAGCAAAAGGAATAGGCCTCTTTCATCGATAGGGAATAGAGGGAGTTGGCAGGCTTTCTGCAATTGGGGACCCCCCTTTACATTTTTCTAGAATACTCTGCTCGGATAGGCAGGCAGAGATTTGAAAGATGGAAGATTCCTGCAGTGGTAATGAGAGCCGCCCATCACAACACTGAAAATATGAGGAAATTCATAGCGGTTATGGATAGCTTTGATTGGTCGCTTATCACAAATTTATCACACGCCAAAAAACAAGGGGCACAAGCCTTGTCTGAAACTCGTAACCCCTTGTTATTATATGGTACGCCAGCAGGGATTCGAACCCGGGACCTACGGATTAGAAGTCCGTTGCTCTATCCAGCTGAGCTACTGGCGCATTGTTCGTAAAAGAAGGTTCTTTTAGTCAGTTTGCCGATATTTGTCAAGACAAAACAGATAAACCAAAACTACTGGAAGAGATCTGAACAGATGCCTCAAACCCTCTCAGTTTTCCCTACTGATTTTTCCGAGACAAGCATAAACTGTAATTGTTTCCCTAGTTGCCTTTGGGGCCAGGGGTCAGATACGGCTTGCCCTGTAGTGAATAACTATTATTATATGTTATAAGTCTGCAATCTCAAGATGACTGTCTCAAGATGACTTGACACCTGCCGTCAAATAGGTCAGACTCCTTCATGATTAAATTGAATATTGATTTTGATATTGGATGTGATCGTACCTCGCTGAACATGACGAACGGCTAAAGAAAACAGAACGGATTTATATGGAAGAATTATTATGGTGGACATCAAAGATTTTTGTAGCGATAGTTTCCATGTTCTTCCTTTTATGGGGAGTTGATGTTCTTATCTCTTCATATACACTGACTAATCCACTTGAGTTTATAATGTATTTTTTCTCTTCAAGTATGCTAATTCTTGTAAGCATGGTTGGCCTAGTTTTCTGCATCTACAGGGTTATTGTAAAATTTAAGAGGAATGATCAGCGCCTATGACTTCTCAGAAAAAAATCACTACCATACCTATAAAAAGGTTTGTTTTATGCTTTCTTATAATAATTTCCTTATGTCTAACTTTAACACCATGCTCCGCCTATAATCTGGCGGAAAAGGTGAAGGAGTTCACTCTTGACAACGGGCTTAAGGTTTTGATCGTTGAGCGCCATGCAGGCCCAACAGTTTCTCTATACATAAGCCACCCTACTGGTGGAGCGAATGACGAAAGCGGTCACACTGGTACCGCTCATTTCCTTGAACACATGCGCTTTAAGGGAACCGAGACGATCGGAACTGTCAACTACAGAGAGGAAAAAGTTGTCCTTGAAAAGATTTTGGAGACTGGCAGCGCAATTGATTCCGAAGAGGCGAAGGGTAAAAATGCCGACCAGGAGAAGCTAAACGAACTTCGCAATCTAATGGAGGCCCTACAGTCGCAAGCAAAAAAATTTAGCATCCAAGGAGAGATAGACCGTCTTTACACAAAAAATGGAGGTGCCGATCTTAATGCATTTACCGGTCAGGATATGACTACTTACCACGTCAGTCTGCCGACAAACAAGATTGAGCTCTGGGCAAGGATAGAGTCAGACAGATTGGCCAATCCTGTCTTCCGGGATTTCTACTCCGAACGAAACGTCGTTATGGAGGAGAGAAAGCAGAGGGTCGAATCAGATCCGGATGGAAAGCTCAGGGAGCAGTTCATGGCCACGGCTTTCGTGGCTCATCCCTACAGGAGGCCCATCCTGGGATGGACATCAGACATGCGTTTCCTCAGTCCCGAGTATACCCTGCAATTTTTCAAGAATCACTACACGCCGAATAACACCATTATAACGATTGTGGGGGATGTTAACCCAGAAGATGTCATGAAGACGGTGCGTCTATACTTTGGCAAGCTTCCCGGTCGAACAGAAAACTTGATGAACATAACAGAAGAACCCCTTCAGATCGGAGAAAGGCGAGTACAGGTGCGTTTCGATGCATCGCCCATGTTGATTATAGGATATCACAAACCCACCCTTCCCTCCTTCGATGACTGTGTCTTTGATGTTATAGATACCATCCTTTCCGGAGGTAGAACCTCAAGGTTTTTCAAGATACTGGTAGAGGAGAAAGGACTCGCATCGAATGTGACAACTGCAAACGGATACCCGGGCGCTCGATATCCTAATCTCTTTGTAGTCTTTGCCGATCCGATACGTCCGCATACTACCGAGGAACTGGAAAACGCCATATACGAAGAACTGGAAAGACTGAAGACCGACCCTGTGGATATAAAAGAACTGGAAAAAGCAAAAAACCAGTTGAAGGCCGATCTCCTAAGAAATATATCCACAAATTCCGGCCTTGCCAGTATGCTTTCCTACTATGAAACCGTAACCGGGGATTGGAGATACATAAACAATTTTATGGATATGCTGCAAAAGGTCACACCGGAAGATATCATGGCAGCCGCCGAAAAATATCTTTCCCGGGACAACAGGACTGTCGCAACCTTGGTGGGGGAGAAATGATCAGATATATCAGATATATATTATTTCTTATTGTCATTCTTTCCTGCTGTGCATGTCAGGACTCAACAACTGGCGATCCGGACGATATCCAGTATATACCCTTAGCCTTTACCCCTCCAGATGCCCCAAGGGTCGAGATCGAAAACGGAATCAAACTTTACCTTTTGGAGGACCATGAGCTTCCCCTTGTAACCCTTTCAGCCGTTGTCAGAATGGGTTCCTTCTATGACCCACCGGGCAAAGAGGGACTGGCGAAGCTTACTGGATCTGTTATGAGAACAGGTGGAACATTATCGATGACGGGGGACCAGATAGATGAATCTCTCGATCTTATGGCAGGAATCATCAGCGTATCTGTGGACACCGAATCGTGTACAATATCGATGTCTGTCCTTCAGGAAGACCTGGACAGGGGTATGAAATTGTTTTCAGATATTATG
This sequence comes from Syntrophales bacterium, assembly GCA_963665835.2. Lineage (GTDB taxonomy): Bacteria > Desulfobacterota > Syntrophia > Syntrophales > UBA2210 > UBA6078. The sequence continues at coordinate 9,494 of CAXXWJ010000001.1, forward strand.
ATGAATCCGGCTTTTGCCCAGGAGAAAATAGACCTGTCGAAGGCTATCGAGACTGAGGAGCTAAGACGGATTTATGACAATCCCCAGGACACGGCATTCAGAGAGTTCCGTCGCCTCATTTACAGAGGTGATCCCCGGGGAAGGCTTTCATCTGTGGATTCCATCAAAAAGATTGAAAGAGAAGACCTGTTGCGCTTTCACAAAAGGTTTTTTCGTCCCTCCAATCTGATGATCTCCGTATCGGGCGACGTGCAGGCCAATGATATGATAGAAAAGATACAAAGATATATGGGGCCATGGAGATCCTCCGAAGAAAATATTCCCATTCCGCCACCGCCGGTTTACCAGGCATCTTCAATGGATTATATATTCAAGGACACCCCCCAGGCTATCATACTGGTGGGACAACCGGCGCCCGGGAAAGACAGTCCTGACTATTATGCATTCGAAGTCCTCGATTTTATAATTGGCAGCGGTGGTTTCCGTTCCCGCATCTTCAACGAGGTACGAAACAGGCTGGGACTGGCCTATAGCGCGGGCAGCTTTTATTCCACCCGCACAGGTTACGGTATCTTCGGCGCCTACGCAATGGCCAAAGCTTCATCAGCAACTGAAGTACTTACAACCATGACGAATATACTGAAAGAGATAAGAGAAGCGGGGGTAACGCCAGAGGAGCTTTCCTGGGCGAAGGAATCTATAATCAATAACTTTATTTTCTCCGTCGAAACACCAAATCGAATAGTAGTAAGCCAGATGATGCTCGAACATGACGGCCTTCCTCATAATTTCTTGACAAGTTATAAAAATAATATAGAGAAAGTGGGGCTGAATGATTTAAGGGAGGTAGCGTCCCGTTTTTTATCAGAAGAAAACCGGGTGGTGCTTGTCCTTGGAGATGAAAAAAGATTCGAAAACCCCCTTTCATCCTTCGGCGCTTTTCAAACCATAAATGATTATGCGGTGGACTCGCAATGATAAGAACTGTCGATGCAAGGGGCAGATCATGAACGATGGAGATATCTTTGAGCGTATAATCGGCAGAATAGACTCCTATGAGAGTGAGATGATAGCACTCCAGATCGGACTGACCTCCATACCTGCCCTTGCTCCCGAAAACGGCGGAAACGGCGAATACAAAAAGGCTCGCTACCTTGAAAACGCTTTGGCCAAGATGGGCTTTAAAAACATAAGAAGTTTCGAAGCCCCCGATGAAAGGGTCGTCTTCAACTGCCGTCCCAACATAATAGCCACAATACCCGGAGAGGACAGAAGTAAAACCGTATGGATCATGTCCCATATGGATATTGTGCCTCCGGGGGAGACGACCATGTGGGACGATGATCCTTACAAAGGGTATGTTAAGGATGGAAGGATATACGGCCGGGGAACCGAGGATAACCAGCAGGATCTTGTGGCCTCTATCTTCGCCGCCAGGGCCTTTATAGACGAGGGTGTAAAACCAAAATATTCCATTGGCCTTGCTTTTGTGGCGGATGAGGAAACTTCAAGTACCAAAGGACTTGTATATCTTCTTAGTTTGAAGAACAGGCTCTTTAAAAAAAATGACCTTATCGTTATACCCGATTTCGGCAATGAGAAAGGCTCCATGATAGAGGTCGCGGAAAAGAGCATCATGTGGCTACGATTCAGGACAGTGGGTATTCAGTGTCACGCCAGCAGACCATCGGTGGGAAGAAACGCATTCGCAGCAGCTTCGTACCTGGTCACAAAGCTGAACGATCTATATAAAATATTCGACAAATCAGATCCTCTTTACACGCCTCCTGTCAGTACCTTTGAACCAACAAAAAAAGAGGCCAACGTCGAAAATATCAATACGATCCCCGGCGATGATACCTTCTATATGGATTGCCGCATTCTGCCAGATTACAATCTGGTAGAGGTAATGATGAAGATGCGCGCAATAGCAGATGAAGTGGAAAATATGTTCGACGTATCGATAGATATAGTCCCGGTACAGACCGTTGAAGCGCCTCCCCCGACACGGACGGATGCTCCTGTAGTCAAGGCTCTGGCAGGGGCCGTGAGCGAGGTCTACGGTGTAGACGCCTTGCCATGCGGAATAGGAGGCGGGACAGTAGCGGCACCCCTCAGAGAAAGGGGTTACGAGGCGGCAGTGTGGAGCAGGCTGGGAGGAACAGCGCATCAGCCAAATGAAAGCTGCATTATCTCCAACATGATAGGAAACGCCAAGGTGTTCGCCCACCTCTTCCTGGGACGAACAGCTCTATAATACTTGACGAACAAGGAGGCACCAATGAATCAGCCCAACATCTCGACAGACGCCAAAAGCGTGGTTGTGCTTGAAAAAGACAGTCGATTCCTGGCAGAGATCAGGAAAGCTCTGGAAAGCGATCCGGGGCTTATCGTCACAGCGGAACGCACGGATCTGCACGAGGCCGCCTCACTCCTTACCGAGGAGATCAAAGCCCCCCCGAATCTCATCATAGTCAGTCTTGATCTGCTTAAAGAGGCGGTGGCAAGCGATGCCGAAAGGCTCATGGGATTAAAGGAAAAGATGGCCGGAACGAAACTTGTTATAACAAGCGAGAGGTATGCCGACGAAGAGATCTTTCGTATGATACAGGAAGGTATAAGGGGATTTTTCATCAAGGGAACACCTGCTCAGCTCATAACGAAATGCATAGGAGTAGTACTGGACGGCGGCATGTGGATGGATAACGCCTCTATCGCCCGGGTATTTGAAGAGGTTTCAAGATTTAATAATAAGGGATTATAGCAATAGCCCAGACATTTTCCAGGTTTTTTGACGAAAGATTGGCAATCGCGGTTTGATGTTCGCAACCTAGGAGGTTCTTATGGAAAAGAAACAAGGTTTTGAAAGGGATTCGGTAAATATAGTTATTTTTGATGGGGATATCCCTTTTGTTGACAGCCTGAAGGAAACCATAAAGTCCGCCCCGGATATAGAGATTGTGGACATACGGAACAACATAGTGAGCGCGAGGGAGTTCATACTGGGGTACCGGGATCGGATTGATCTGGTTTTAGTCAGCTTCAACTTCCTGAAAGAGGTGGTGGCCTCGGACATGGCCACACTGATGAAAATGAAATCCAACTTCCCGGAAACCCGGGTAGTGGTCATGGGAGAACGATACGTAGAGGAAGAAATATTCAGAATGGTTCAGCAGGGCATAAAGGGCTTCTTCGTCAAGGGTAATATATCATCTGACTTAATCATCAAGTGTATCCGCGTCGTAGCAGCTGGCCAGATATGGATGGCCTCCCAAATGGTAAATCGTGTATTCGAAGAGTTTTCAAATTACTACAGCGAGGCTGAGGGACAGCTGAAATCACCTTCAGCCGAAGAAACCGATCGACTGGCTCTTCTCACAAAGAGAGAAATGGAACTTCTGGAACTGGTCTCAATGAGTCTTAAAAATGATGAGATAGCGGACCGGCTGTTTATAAGTACCAAGACTGTAAAAACCCATATACGCAACATATTCGAAAAGCTTGGCTCCAGAAACAGAGTGGACGCAACCCTGCTATACATAGGGGCATCCAAAAAACAGGGGCAGCCGGACAGGGTTGAACACTGAAGGACCTTTGTTTAGGCGGAAATATCAGATGTATAAAAAAGTTGTAAAACCTAAGCTATTCTGGAAATGACTTCCGAAAGTCTGGCAAACTCCTCAACAGTAAGGGTTTCCCCTCTCCTTTTGCCATCTATCCCGGCTTCTGCAAGCACCGACAGGGCATTCACGCCAGCTGATCTGATGGCATTCATCTCTTTCATATTATTGATAAGGGTCTTTCTTCTCTTTGAGAATGCAGCCTTAACCGTCTCAATAAAGACATCATGATCCAAATAGGAACAGAGGAGTTCCTTTCGCATATCAATTTTCAGCACGGCAGAATCCACCTGGGGCACTGGGTAAAAGCAACTGGCAGGAACCATCATCGCCCTTGAAGCCACTCCATAGAGAAGAATAATCACTGAAAGAATGCCATACTGCTTGGTTCCTGGGATAGCTATGATCCTGTCGGCAACCTCCTTCTGAAGCATTAACATTGCCGAAGAGATATGATCCCTGAATTCTATTATACGAAAAAGGATCTGCGAAGACACGTTATATGGGATGTTACCGATGACTCTTAACTTTCCGGTCCCTTTAAGTGGGGAGGAAAAATCATAGCGCAGGACATCGGTGTGTACTATCTCCACATTTGGGATATTTCCGACTTCATTATTAAGTACTTCGATAAGCTTGGGATCTATCTCAAGGGCGATAACCCTCTCTGCCCTGGGAGCGATCATTGCAGTCATGGCCCCCAGTCCCGCTCCGATCTCGACGACAGTATCCCCTTCTTCTATCCCGCAGGCTTCGACTATCCTGGAGGTTATATTATTATCTACCAGAAAGGACTGTCCAAGACGTTTCACCGGTTTTATATTGTATTTTTTGAGGATTTTTCGGGGTGACTCCATCTGCTATCCAATGGGAACAGGCGACCTGTAAAGTTAAAGTTTAATATAAAGTAATAAATCTAACCGACTATAAACAAAGCTTATATAGAATTTATCTAAACAACAATTCAGTCAAGGGGCCACCGCGAAACGGCATTGAGGTCGAAGCTGTCCCTTCTCCCCTGACAGAGCAGATTATTTCCGACGACGGCTATCATAGCAGCATTATCGGTACACAGAACCGGAGGAGGTATAAATATCTCAATCCCCAACGCCCTCCCCCCGTCCATGAACCTCTGGCGCAGCCGACTGTTCGAAGCCACTCCACCACATACAACGACCCTGGGGATCGAAGTGTCCCGAGCCACGGCCAGTGTCTTTTCCACGAGCACATCCACAATAGCCTCCTGATAACTTGCCACCAAGTCGCTAAGATCTTTAGCTTCTATCGGTGCATCCTTCCCCTTAACATAATTTAAAAGAGAGGTCTTAAGGCCGCTGAAACTGAAATCTACACTTCCCTTCATAGGCCGTGGGAAATTTATCGCCGATGGATTACCTTCCTTTGCCAGCCTGTCAATAACCACCCCACCGGGATACCCCAGATCCAGCATGCGGGCAGCCTTGTCGAAGGCCTCTCCTGCCGCGTCGTCCCTTGTCTGTCCAAGTATGCGAAAATCGCCAAACCCCCTGGCAAGATATATATGGGTATGACCACCGGAAACCACCATTGCAATGAAGGGGAAAGCAGGCCTGTTTTCCGTTAGAAATATGGCCCCTATGTGGCCCTCTATATGGTTCACTCCGATGAAAGGAATCTGGGCAGCACAGGCCATTGCCTTCGCTACCGAAAGGCCAACGAGCAGGGAGCCCACCAGACCGGGGCCTCTCGTTGCGGCAATGCCCTCTATGTCATGCATAGACACCCCTGCATCTCCAAGGGCCTGTTCTATTACAGGCAGTATTGCTTCCATGTGCTTCCGCGATGCGATCTCGGGCACAACTCCACCATACTTGCCGTGAATATCTATCTGCGAAGCTATTGCATTAGAAAGTGCTTTGGAACCATCAGAAACTACCGCGGCTGCGGTTTCGTCACATGAGGACTCTATCCCTAGTATAAGCATATCTCCCCCGGGGATAAGAATCCCCTCGAATTACAATCAATTTCAACTTGAAAGTTGGCATGGAAGGGGTATATAGGAAAGCAGTTTATTTGTAAATACAAATCAAGGACCCCCATAGATGGAGAAAGTGTATGATTTTCTGGTTCTTGGCAGTGGAATAGCGGGGCTTTCCTTCGCTATAAAGGCTGCAGAACTGGGTAGTGTTGCAATAGCAACAAAGAAGAACAAGATCGAATCAAACACAAATTATGCTCAGGGTGGGATAGCTGCCGTTACCGACCACGGCGATACCTTTGAATCTCACATACAGGACACGCTTAAAAGCGGCGCAGGTCTGTGCAAGGAAGATGTGGTACGCTTCGTTGTAACGGAGGGACCGGAAAGGATCAGGGAGCTTATCGATTGGGGCGTTAATTTTACAAAGCTGGAAAACGGCGCTGAAGATGAGTACGACCTCGGACGGGAGGGAGGACATAGCCGGAGGAGAGTCCTTCACTCGAAAGATCTGACCGGCAGAGAAATAGAACGGGCACTTATAGAAAAGGCTGCCTCAAAGAAAAACATAACAATTTACGAAAACTTCTTTGCAATAGACCTCATTTGCAAGTCCAAGATCACCGGCAATAAAGATGAAAAGGACAGATGTATCGGGGCCTACGTTTTCGATGCCGAAAAAAACATTGTGCACACCTTCAGGGCGAAATTCGTCCTCCTTGCCACCGGCGGATCGGGAAAGGCTTATCTGATTACTACAAATCCGGATATAGCCACCGGAGACGGTGTCGCCATGGCATACCGTGCCGGCGCAGAAATTGCCAACATGGGCTTCATACAGTTTCATCCGACCTGCCTTTACCACCCCGATGCCAAATCCTTTCTTATCAGCGAAGCCGTAAGGGGCGAGGGTGCGTTACTGAAGCTGAAGAACGGCTCAACATTCATGGAAAAATATCACCCTATGAAATCCCTGGCGCCAAGGGATGTTGTAGCTCAGGCAATAGACACGGAGCTGAAAAAATCGGGAGATGAATATGTCCTGTTGGATATTACACACAAGGACAGGGACTTTATCATTAAGAGATTTCCTTACATATACGAAAGATGCCTTGAGTTCGGCATTGACATGGCCATAGAACCCATACCAGTTGTCCCGGCCGCCCACTATCAATGCGGAGGCGTGCTGGTAAACCCTTGCGCGGAAACCAGTATAGAAGGACTTCTGGCCTGCGGTGAAGTGTCCTGTACCGGCCTTCACGGTGCCAATCGCCTTGCAAGCAATTCTCTCCTTGAGGCAGTTGTATTCTCTCACAGGGCCTTTGAAAGGGCACGAAAACTTATGCCGACAGTTCAGGCCGATACGATAGCAATTGCCCCGTGGGATACAATGGGGGCAACCGAGAGTGATGAATCCATAGTTGTATCAAACAACTGGGAAGAGATCCGCATGTGCATGTGGAACTATGTAGGGATAGTACGATCGGACAAACGTCTGGAACGGGCCAAGAGACGAATAGATATGATAATGGCGGAGATAGAAGAGTATTACCACAACTTTACCATAACAACCAACCTGCTTGAACTTCGCAGCATAGCTACAGTGGCCAGCGTTATTATAGAATGTTCACGCCTTCGCAAGGAAAGCCGTGGGCTGCATTATAATATTGACTACCCTGAAAGGGACGATACAAATTGGCTGCGAGATACAATAGTAAAAAAGAGCTGATCCGGTTTTACTAGCATATTCCTTTAATATTCAAAAATTATTAAACGGAGGGAAGAATCATGGATAAGGTATTACGCCCTAAAGTCACTCCCATGCACAAATGGCATATGGAACAGGGAGCCAATCTGGCCCTCTTCGGGGGGTATGAAATGCCATTGTGGTATCCTTCCGGCGTAAAAAGGGAACATCTAACGGTTCTTACAAATGCCGGCATATTCGATACCAGCCACATGGCCGTCGTAGTGCTTGAGGGAAGCGGCTCACAGGATCTGCTGCAACTGTGCTTTACCAGGGATCTCAATGCATGCGTGGGTAAAGATAAAAAACCCATCTCACCGGGGAAATGCGTATATGGCCTGTTCCTGGACAACAGAGGGTTTGTGATAGACGATGCCATAGTATATCAGCTATCTGCTACTCTCCACATGATCGTTGTCAATGCTGGGATGGGGGAAACCATAGCAACACATCTCAGAGACAGGTCGGAGGGACTTGATGTAACTATCAGGGATCTTACCGACAAACTCGGAAAGATGGACATACAGGGGCCTCTATCCGCCAAAATCATGGCAAAGATACTGAAAAATCCGGAAGTTGTCTTCGACGGTATGCCCTATTTCACCTTTAAGGGGTATTTCGATGATTCCTCTGTCCTTTCAGAGGCGGTTCTCCTCTCTGACGGGACTCCGGTGATGTTATCGAGAACCGGCTACACCGGTGAATTCGGGTTCGAAATCTTCCTGAATCTGAAAGACACCGAAAGGGTCTGGGCTATGATCTTAGAGGCAGGTGAGGCTTTTGGTATCATACCATGCGGCCTGGCCGCGAGAGATTCTCTGAGGGTAGGAGCGGTACTTCCTCTTTCCCATCAGGACATCGGCCCCTGGCCCTTTATTAATAATCCCTGGGAATTCGCCCTTTCCCTCAGAGATGACAAAAAAGGTTTCACAAAAAAGTTTATTGGCTGGGAGAGTCTTGAAAAGAAAAAGAGCTTCGAGTATATCTACCCCTTCGCGGGTTTTAACCTAAGAAAAATCTCCGCCGGAGATGTTTCATCCGTAATAGACTCCAGCGGCAAAACAATCGGAAAAGTCTTGACCTGCGCTACTGATATGGGAATAGACAGGGTTAGGGACAGGATATACAGCATCGCCAGTCCGGACAGGCCAAAGGAATTCAATCCCAGGGGGCTCTCCTGTGGCTTTGTAAAGACAACCGAACAACTCAACTATGGAGATACGGTAGAGTTGAGGGATGGTAAGCGTAGCATAAGTGTTCTAATCACCGATGATATTCGCCCTGATCGCACCGCACGCATTGCGATCAAAAACATGCTTTAAACAAAGAATACATTTCGGCTGAACTTTTATATTACCTACTGTAGGAGAGTTGATTTTTCCATTTAGGATCTCTTATGGAGAACAAGAATTATAAAATATCAGGAGGGGTATATGAAGGAAATCGAAGAGCTGTTTTTACCGGATGATGTATACTACACAGAAACACACGAATGGGCCCGGAGTGAAGAGAAGACCGTGGTTGTGGGGGTATGTGACTACGCACAGGATCAGTTGGGGGATATCGTATACGTTGAGCTTCCCGATATAGGTAACACCTTCGAAAAGGGAGAAGAGTTCGGTACCCTGGAGTCGGTAAAGGCCGTCTCTGAGATGTATATGCCGATCGCAGGCAGGGTTGTATCAATAAACGAGAGTCTCGCAGATGAGCCGGGGCTTGTGAATCAGGAATCTTACAACAGCGGATGGATTGTAAAGATAGCCCCCGATGACCCTGAAGAGATAAAGACACTGATGAACAGTAAGGAATATGGAGAGATGCTGAGAGGAGCCGAATAGATGCGTTACCTTCCCCATACCGAAGAAGACATATCTGCCATGCTGTCTAAGGTGGGCTTGGGAGAAATTAAGGACCTCTTTTCTTCAATCCCTTCGGACTGCCTTATGGATAAAGAACTGGAACTTCCGGAACCCCTTACGGAGTGGGAATTGGAAGCCCTCATGCAACGCCTTTCAAAAGAGACAGCGAGTGCTAAGGACTACAGAGTCTTTATAGGAGCGGGGAGTTACGATCACTACGTCCCTGAATCGGTTTCCTATCTGCTCGGCAGATCGGAGTTCTCCACCGCCTATACACCTTACCAGCCAGAAATCAGTCAGGGGACACTTCAGGCTATATATGAATACCAGACCCTGACCGCCCGGCTACTTGGTATGGAAGTGGCCAACGCGTCAATGTATGACGGCGCATCGGCACTGGCGGAGGCAATCCTTATGGCCATTCGCATTACGAAAAAAAAGCGGGTTGCCCTTTCCTGCCTTATTCACCCCCACTATCGCGATGTAGTTAAAACATATCTGGCACCTGGAGGGTATGAAATTATAGAGCTGCCTTACAATAAAAACGGACAAACTGATCTATCCGCCGTGTCTGAGATGGAAGGCCTGGCTGCACTGGTCCTTCAGTCTCCCAATTTCTTTGGTTCTATCGAGGACCTGCAAAGCGGGGCAGACAAAGTGCACGCAGGGGGAGGCCTACTTGTGGCATCCTTTACAGAGCCACTGGCCTTCGGCCTCTTTAAAAACCCTGGATCTCAGGGAGTGGACATAGCCTGCGGTGAAGGACAGAGCCTCGGAATTTCAAGATCTTTCGGAGGTCCAGGATTAGGCATGCTAGCATGCACGATGAAGCATGTTCGCAGTATACCCGGACGTCTCGTCGGCAGAACCACAGATGTGGATGGCCAACCCGGCTTTGTTCTTACACTAGCCACGCGGGAACAGCACATACGCCGCGAAAAGGCAAACTCTAATATCTGTACCAATAACAGTCTTTGTGCACTTGCATCGGCGATGTATCTTGCGTCGGTAGGGGGAACAGGGATCAGAGAACTTGCAGCACTGAATTATGACAAGGCTCAGTATCTCAAAAGAGAATTGGAGAAGGCAGACTGCACGATTCCTTTTGACAGCCCCATCTTCAACGAGTTCGTGGTGAAGTTTCCCAAAGGTAACGATACGTACAGAAAAATGCTCGAAAAAAAGATTGTAGCCGGTGTTCCTCTGGACACCTGGTACCCCGAACTTGCCAACCACAGTATCATTTGTGTAACGGAAACGATGAGCAGGGAGAACATAGATCATCTTATAGACGAGGTGAAAGGATGAAAAAATCTCAAGGAGCATCAGGGTTGATCCTGAACGAGCCGCTTTTATGGGAAAAAGGGAAAGAGGGTAGATGCGGATTCTCTATGCCAAGAAGAGATGTGGTCCCCTTCCCTGTCGACGAGAAGCTTACCGGGGATGGACCCGATATACCGGACCTTTACGAAGTCGATGTTGTACGGCACTACACACGCCTCTCACAATGGAACTTCGGCCTTGATACGGGCATGTACCCCCTCGGTTCGTGCACAATGAAATACAATCCCAAGATCAATGAAAAACTTGCCGCCCTTCCGGGGTTCGCCACGGCTCATCCCCTCCTCCCTAACGAGCTTTCCCAGGGCCTACTGGAAATCATATGGCTTATGGAAAAATACCTCTGCGAGATAACGGGGATGAGTGCCGTTACACTTCAACCCGCCGCAGGCGCACAGGGGGAACTGACCGGGATGCTGCTTATACACGCCTATCATAAGAGCAGAGGTTCCAAGCGATCAAAAATCATAATACCTGATACCGCTCACGGCACCAATCCGGCAAGCGCAGCCCTCTGCGGCTTCTCCTCCGTTGCAGTGCCATCGAATGAAAAGGGGATAATATCTGCCCAGTCCCTTTCCGAGGTTATGGACGAAGAAACGGCCGGGATCATGATAACAAACCCCAACACCCTTGGACTCTTCGAGGAGAACATCCTTGAAATAGCTGACATAGTCCACGCTAAGGGCGGACTGGTCTACGGTGACGGGGCCAATATGAACGCCATTATGGGAATCGTACAGATGGGAAAGATCGGATTTGACCTTATGCATCTGAATCTGCACAAATCATTTTCTACCCCCCATGGAGGCGGTGGCCCAGGATCGGGGCCTCTCTGCGTAAAAGATTTTCTAACTCCCTTTCTCCCGGTCCCCAGAGTTGTAAAGGTTGATGGTGCCTATAGCCTGTCTTCGGAGTCCCCGCAATCAATAGGAAGACTCCACGCCTTTAGCGGCAACGTAGGCGTAATTTTAAAGGCCTTCTGCTATATAATGAGCATGGGCGCGGAAGGTCTTAAACGGGCCAGCCAGTTGGCCGTCCTGAACGCAAACTACATAAAGGAAAGCCTTAAGGAATGCCTCTATCTTCCCTATGACAGACCATGTATGCACGAATGCGTCTTTTCCGATAAATTTCAGGAATCGGAAAAGGTAACAACCCTGGACATGGCAAAACGTCTTATTGACCGGGGTTTTCATCCCCCCACCATCTACTTTCCACTTGTAGTGCACGGGGCTATGATGATCGAACCCACCGAGACGGAATCCAAGGAAAACCTCGACGCTTTTATAGAGGCCCTGAAGGATATATCGACCGAGGCAAAAGAAAAACCGGAGCTTCTAAAATCCGCTCCACTGCGTTCCAAACTTCGTAGATTAAACGAAACCGAGGCAGCGAGAAAACCCTGCCTCGCAGGATAGGATAATCCAACCCTATGAGCAAAGACAGACCAGAACGAATACAAAAAAAACCGGAGTGGCTGAAAAAAAACCTGCCCCGCGGAGGAAAATGCAGCACCATAGGCGGGCTTATAAAATCAAATATGCTGCATACAGTATGTGAAGAGGCCCTCTGCCCGAACAGGGGAGAATGTTTTTCATCCGGTACCGCCACCTTCCTGATTATGGGTTCTGTATGCACCCGAAGCTGTCGTTTCTGCGCCATATCCGGAGGCAGACCGGAACCGCTGGACCAGCAGGAACCTTCCAGGGTTGCGGAAACGGCCCGTCAAATGGGGCTCCGTTACCTGGTGATCACCTCCGTGACCAGGGATGATATTGACGATGGTGGCGCTTCCCTCTTTGCCGACACGATCCGAAGGGTGCGAACTGAAATTCCAGAGGCGAAGATAGAGGTGCTGATTCCAGATTTTCAGGGAGACGAGGAGGCGCTGATCACTGTACTCAGCGCGCGCCCCGACGTCCTCAATCACAACGTAGAAACGGTATCAAGACTTTACTCCCTGGTAAGGCCCGAGGCATCTTACTCCAGATCACTGGAGCTACTGAAGCGAGCAAAAAAACATGCACCCCAGACACCCGTCAAGTCAGGGATAATGTTGGGTCTGGGGGAAACATCTCAGGAGATCGGTCAGACTCTGCAGGACATGGTCAATTCGGGATGCGATATACTGACAATGGGACAGTATCTGCAACCTTCAAAGAACAACCTGCCCGTAGATCGCTTTGTTCACCCCGATGAATTTGAAGAATGGCGAAAAAAGGCATTGGAGATGGGTTTCTCCGCCGTTGTCAGCGGACCATTTGTGAGGAGTTCTTACCATGCCGACAAGCTCTACTACGAAGCAGCCCGGGGGAAGTAGAAAAGAGGAAACCTTGACATAATGGAATGCAAAAAGGAGAAAAACAGGGGGCTTTGCAACTGTACCTATGAACATTGCGGCCGTAAGGGAACCTGCTGCGACTGCCTGAAGTTTCATCTGAAGATGAGGGAACTCCCCGCCTGTTGCTTCGACAAGGCAACCGAGCTTACTTACGACCGCTCATTTGAGCACTTTGCAAGACTGGTTGCGGAAAAGAGATTGTAACGGTTAGATTCAGAACATGATTATACCCTCAGCGTCCCGATCAGATCCTTTATATCCCCGATCCCCTTCCTTGAAAGATAGTCTTCGATACCGCGAACTATATCGGCTGAGGTTGAGGGTCTTATAAAGTTTGCAGTCCCTATCTGTACGGCACATGCACCGGCAATCAGAAATTCAATGGCGTCGGAAGCGGTCATAATCCCTCCCAATCCTATCACCGGGATGGAGACCGCCTTCACTGTTTCCCATACCATTCTGAGCGCAACCGGTTTTATCGCCGGCCCCGAAAGACCGCCAGTTACATTCCTAAGGTGAGGCACCCTTCGCTCTATATCTATCGACATTCCGGTAATAGTATTAATGAGGGAAAGGGCGTCGGCCCCTGCCGCTTCCACACTCCTGGCGATAACAGTTATGTCAGTCACATTCGGAGTAAGTTTTACAATAAGGGGAAGGAGGCAAACCTTCCTTACCGCTCTTGTAACGTCGGCGGCAAGCGCAGGATCTGATCCGAAGGCTACTCCTCCCTTTTTTACATTGGGACAGGATATGTTGATTTCCAGGGCATCTACTCCAGGTGCATCGCACAGGACCTGTGCGGTCTTTACATAATCTTCAACGCTTTCGCCGAAGATATTTGCAACTACAGCTGAATCAATAGTTCTGAGATAGGGAAGCTTCTCATCAACAAATTTTCTGACACCTACGTTCTGAAGTCCCACAGCATTGAGCATTCCCGATGCCGTCTCAATAATCCTTGGGGGAGAATTCCCATCCCTGGGATTAATGGAAAGCCCCTTTACAACAATGGCACCCAGACTGTTTAGATCAAGATATTCGGCATATTCTCTGCCGTAACCGAACGTACCCGATGCGGTCATAACCGGGTTTTTAAGTTTGAGACCTCCGATGGAAACAGCCATCTTTGCCTTCATTTACACACCTTTAAGAAAACAGCCTAAGGAGCTGTTACTATTCTTCAAAATCCACGCATTTTATATCAAAGACAGGTCCTTCAGTGCATACCCTGACCATGGAACTTTTCCCATCACCACTTCGCATTCTTACCACGCATCCCAGACAGGCTCCGATGCCACAGGCCATCCGTTCCTCAAGCGATACCTGACATGGGAGAGGCCCATCATTCAGCAGGGCCTGAAGACCTTTGAGCATTGGGCGGGGACCGCAGGAATAGATAATCGTACCATCCTTGTCGTAACGGGCCATTTCTTTTTTAAAAAGTTCGGTCACAAGGCCTTTATATCCCAGGCTCCCGTCATCAGTACTGATCTCAACGGAAGAGCAAAGCATCTCAAGTCTTTCTATACCGAGCAGCGCTCCAGCCTTTACCGATCCGATATAACAGATTATCTCTCTTCCCGGATACTCCTGACGGTAGCGTTGGGCCAGAAAAGATATGGGTGCTACACCAATCCCCCCGGCTATCAATACTATCTTATGATCTGCCCCGGTCATATCGAAGCCCTTTCCCAGCGGCCCCAAAACCTTTAGAGCATCCCCCCCCTGCAACTTTGAAAAAACTTCCGTCCCCTTCCCTGCCACCCTATATAAGATCTCCATGAAGGTCTCTCCTTCACTGGCATAGACGGAATAAATACTTAGTGGACGAGAGAGAAAGGGAAATTCACCTTCTTTCAACCTCACCATGACAAACTGCCCGGGAACGGCATCCATGAAAGAATGAGGCACCTTGAGAGTGATCAGAAAATGTTTATCTATAACTTCTGTTTGAGAAGAGATAATAGCAACCGTTTCCTCTTTCATGATTGAAAATCCGCCCACATTATAAGTGCATCCTCGCGAGTCTCCGAGTAATAAGAAGGCCTTACACCTTCTACCACAAAGCCGAATTTTTTATATAGTTCCAATGCTGCTGAATTTGACCTTCTTACCTCAAGGGTCCCATATCTTCCGCCCCTATGGGAGGATATCTTTATCATATCAGAAAGCAGTTGTGATGCAATCCCTCGCCGTTTCCAATCCTCATGGACTGCTATTGTCCTAAGGTGAACCTCGTCGCATACTACCGCAAAGGATATATATCCGGCTATTTCTACCCCTTCCGTGGCAACAAGCTTATAACATAATATATTTTCCAGCTCCCCCAGAAATATGTTTCTTGACCAGGGTTCTAGAAAGGATGCTTTTTCAATAAGAAGGACCCTGTCCAGATCTTCCTCAACCATATTGCGCGTTGCTATGGTAATAACCTTATCATTCATTGGATATTTTTTCTAAATGATTCCCATAATTAATGCGACAGCCAGAAAGACCCCTGCAAAAACAGGAACGGCACCACGCAATTTGATGGTATTCAAGGCCACAGCAATGCCAAGAACCGGTATAAAGGAGTACGTGTAGCCCAGCGCCTTCAACAGCCTGTAGGAAAGAAGGGGAAAGACCCATTCCAAAATCATAACTCCCGGTACAAGACATACAAAAATAATTATGAACGTTCCTGAGAAGGCCTTAAGGATTCCATATCTGTGCTCTCTTGCAATTCCTTTTATGTCTCCAGCCCTGGCATGTTTTAATGCTTTTTTTGAAAGGCCCTCATTGGTCTTGATGATCCATATATCCATATTGCGGGCAATAATGGCACAGGGGATAAAAACAAGAATTGACAGAGCTACAAGTTCATGGGACAGCGATCCCAATGTCCTCCCGGCTATTACAGCACCCGCTGTAGCCAGCACGGAGGCTACCGAATCGTTGGGCGGTACATAGGCCCCCATTGGTATCCTGTCGATCCACAGCATCTCAATAAAGGCCCCTACTGTAAGACCGGTAAGGGGGGCCGACAGGAGCAGTCCCACAACAGGTCCTATCACAATAGGCCTTGATATCATGGCCTGCAGAAAAACCCTGTCTAGGCATACTATAGCACCTACAAGTGCTACCTCAAGGTAGGTCAACCACATGACAAGCCTTTATTTATGATCCTGTATTGAAATTATGAAACTTCTTGACCGCTCTCAAAAAATCAACGGGCCTGTCCCTGGGGACACAGCGCAGCTCTATCTTTACGCCTGAATTAGCTATAGACATAAGGCCCCTTACGCTGTCCTCATTCAAAGTTATGAAAGGAATGGGGTGATACTCACCATCCTCATTCTGAACGTTTCCTATATTGAGGGCCTTGAACCTCATTCCCAGCCTATAGGCCTTCAGCAAGTCTTCGATACTGGCAAAGAGTATTATGCTTTTTTCCTTAAGATATTTATCATAGCTGACATCTTTAGAAAATTCCTCGACACCGTAGACATGCAGTTCTATCTGCTGCGGCACCGACATCCTGATAACCGTTTCCCTGAAGAGATCACCGACGATCTCATCATTGACAATAACTATTTTGGATGCCTCTATGAAGGGAACCCATGCTTCCAATATCTGACCGTGAACCAGCCTATTGTCTATTCGTATAAGGGATCTAGTCATGGATTGGAGGCATCATCTATTAATTATCTGCTTTTCTGTTTAATATCTCACTGGCAAGGTATATATTTTTTCTGCCATAGACCTTTACCAGGTTTGCAAACTCTTCTAAGCTTTTGTTATCCTCACGTATATCGGATATCTTCAGTAGCATAGGAAGATTTACACCTGTAACGACCTCTACCTTATTCTCCTTCAGAAAAGACAGAGAGATATTCGAAGGAGTTCCCCCAAAGAGGTCTGTCATAATTAAAACACCCTCTCCAGACTCGGCCTTTTTTATCGCAGCCATAACATCCTTCTTAATCTTTTCGACACCGGTTTTGGCGTCCAACGAAAGGGGAATAATTCCCTCAATATCGCCCTTTATCATTTCGGCGGATTTTATCAGCTCATATGCAAGATTGCCGTGAGTTACAATAAGTACACCTATCATCTTCCCTCCAAGGACACCTGTTTTAGACCGAAACAGCCTTGTTTCCGGTGGACAGTAAATAAATAACCCCGCCATGTCAAGTAAATCCGTCCTTGACTCCTAGTCGTCATCCAATTTACATTGCTGAAATAAAAATTCCAAGGAGATAAGATGGCCCCAAGGATAAAGGAAATATGCGCGCGTTGCGGAGCTGAGTTGGATTTTTACCGTAACCCGACACCTACGGTAGACATCATTATAAATATCGAGGGACAGGGGATTGTACTGATATTAAGAAAAAATGAACCTATAGGATGGGCAATTCCAGGCGGATTTGTTGATTACGGAGAGTCACTGGAAGAGGCAGCCGTCAGAGAGGCAAGAGAAGAAACCTCCCTGGATGTGATACTGGAAGGACAGTTAAAGACATATTCAAGCCCTGACAGGGATCCGAGACAGCATACTATCTCCACTGTATTCATGGCCAGGGGAACGGGAAAACCCAGAGCCGCCGATGATGCCGCAAAGATAGGAATCTTTACGGGAGATACAGTACCGGAGCATCTCATGTTCGACCATCGTGAGATACTATCGGATTACTTTAAGGTTATCAGTGGTAACAAACTTTGAGTTAGCATTAAAATACAGGTTTTTCGTGATTTCAAAGAGGAACGGCTATGCTAAGGTTTTTAGGAGAGAACTTTGATAGATGGGCCAGAAGATGGATGCCCGATCCTATGTTGTTTGCCATCCTGCTTACATTTGCGACATTTGTCCTGGCTCTCATACTCACCAAACATGGTCCATTAATGCTCATACAGGACTGGTACAATGGTTTTTGGGAACTGTTAACCTTCGGCATGCAGATGTGCCTGATTCTCGTCACCGGTCATGCCCTGGCTACTTCGCCAATAGCCCGCAAGGGTATCGAAAAACTTGCCCGAATTCCCCGGAACCAGGCCGCCGCTATTTTTCTTGTAGGCCTCACAGCTGCTTTAGTATCCTGGATAAACTGGGGACTGGGAATTATAGTGGGTGCCCTTATGGCAAGAGAAGTAGGGAAAAGCGGCCATATACGCAATATAAAGATTCACTATCCCCTGCTCGGTGCAGCAGGTTATGCCGGATTTATCACCTGGCATGGTGGTCTTTCCGGTTCAGCGCCTCTGCTAGTGGCAACTCAGGGACACTTCCTTGAAAAACAGATCGGCATTATTCCTACAACCGAGACACTTTTCAGCCCTATGAACATCGTAATTACCTTGTCCCTTTTTGCTGTAATTCCGTCGATATGCATGCTAATGGGCCCACAAAAGGCAGCAGAGATACAGACCATATTCGATATTGATCCAACACTTATAGAAAAGGAGGCGCCCCCAAGAATTTCCAGGGACAAAATCGTTCCGGCAGACAGACTGGAAAAGAGCAGGACCATTTCCTTTCTTACCGGCATGGCCGGGCTTACCTACATCGTCTGGTATTTCATAACAAAGGGGTTCGACCTTAACCTTAATATTGTTAACTTTACCTTTCTCATGGTAGGAATTATTCTCCAGGGCACGCCGATAAACTACATCCGCGCCGTTGGCGAAGGGACCAAGGCCTGTTCCGGGATAATTATTCAGTTTCCCTTTTATGCCGGAATAATGGGGATAATGAAGTTTTCCGGTCTGGTCGGGATTATTGCCGGGTGGTTTGTCCTGATATCAAACGATACAACCTACCCTGTTCTGACATTTCTCAGCTCCGGACTTGTCAACCTGTTTGTGCCATCCGGCGGGGGACAGATAGCTGTCCAGGGCCCTATTATGGTTGAGGCAGCTCAGGCATTGGACTTTTCCATAAACAAGACCATCATGGCCATCGCCTATGGTGACGAGTGGACCAATATGCTACAGCCCTTCTGGGCACTTGCACTTTTGGGAATCACCCGCCTGAAGGCGAGGGAGATCGTAGGCTATACCATGGTTGTCCTTGTTGTAAGCGCCATCTTGTTCATCTTGGGATTGCTTTTCCTTCCGGCCTAACCCGCCTTGACACAGAATCTAAAAAAGGGGGGGCTATGATGCCATTCTGTGGTGTTCGCCTTTTTTCTTATTACCGGCTTTCGTGGCACACCAGGCACGCATTAAGTACCGCTCGGCTTAATCTCTTGTTTCTTAGCAGGTAAAGTGTTAGCCTCACCACGATTTTGGACGTAAGGAGATTTTTTAATGTTCGATAAGTTGATGAACCGCTTATACAGGATTGCAGTACCCCTGCCCAACAGTCCGCTGAAAGAGCTTAACTCTTACGTAATCAAGGGTGACAGGCGAAACCTCATCATAGATACCGGATTTAACAACCCTCTATGCCTTCGAGCTATGGAGGAGGGAATTCGCGATCTGGACATTGATCTTTCCATTACCGACTTCTTTATAACACACATGCACGCCGACCATTTTGGCCTCGTTACCAGCCTGGCAACCAAAACCAGTATCGTCTACGCAAGCCGGATAGATATAGGGCGCTACCAGGAAGAGAAGGTCTGGCAGCAATCTATGCTAAACTATGTGACCATTAACGGGTTCCCTGCAAAAGAGCTTATGGATGTCCTGACCAATCACCCGGGCATGAAGTATAGTCCAAAGACTATGCCCACCCTGACTCTAATGGATGACAATGATCACATAGAAGTAGGAGACTATCGTTTTGACTGCATAGCTACTCCGGGCCACACACAGGGACATATATGCCTTTATGAGGCGGGGAAAAAGATTCTGGTCTCCGGCGATCACATACTTTTCGATATAACACCAAATATAGCCTCCTGGTCATACCAGGATAATTCGCTCCATGACTACCTTGAGAGCCTGGATAAGGTATACAATCTGCCCGTGGAAGTAGTACTTCCGGGGCACAGGAATTTATTTTCAGATCTCAAGGGAAGAATTGACGAGCTTAAGAGACATCATGAAGATCGTGCCGGTGAAGTTGTTACTATCATAGGGAAAGAAAACAAAAACGCTTATGAAATAGCTGCCGACATGACATGGGATATAAAATGTGATAGCTGGGATCTCTTCCCCATTATACAGAAGTGGTTTGCCATGGGAGAGGCTATATCGCACCTGCGTTTCCTTGAGAACGAGGGGAGAATCCGGAGGAACACCGATAATAAAAGTTTGATCACCTTCTCAGCATCATAGCAGAATTATCTATGGAACCGCTCTCTGGGATACATGCCGTAATAATTAACGTGCCATGCTACCCTTGCTTCAATTCCAGTTTGTATGATTTTACCATTGCGATGGGATAATAGGAACGTTTGGACTGAATCAACCCCTCCACGCCCATATCGCTTTCCTTGTTTATATATTCGAGCTCCGGGAAAAGTTTCCTTGCGCACTCCCTGTCGAAAAACTGATATAGCCCCTTAAATTCGTATGAAGCCTTCTGGAAGTGCAAAGCGCAGGATTTTTCCGTAATCTGTGAAGCTATACCAAATGCCTGCACCGCCCCATCAAGCAGAAGCATAATACTTCTGAATCCCAGTGAGTCTATGTTTTTCAGGGCATTTTGGGCCGCTCTCCACTCACAGGCCATATATTCGTCCCTGTCATGACCGCAGTCCCTCTCTTCGCACCACCTATCCAGAAAATCCAGACACCCCGGCACATCTTCTCTGGATATAACCTTGATCAGTAGATTTCCCTTCTCTTCGGAATAATCTCCTTCAAACTGTTTGATAAGGTTCCTCTTCTTTGAGTATTTTCTGCCTGCCAGAGTTGCAAGGTCTTCTGTCCTGTACAGGTAATCGTCGTACCCCTCCTGTCGTTCGATGTTGAATATCTTTTCCAAGCCCTTTTCGGCGTGACGGATAATATATTCTTCGGGAACAAACCAGTATGAACCATACCCTGTTAGACGGGATATTTCCTCAAGATCTTCAGGTAATACCTCTTTCCCGGGAGAAATAGGCAGGATCAGGTGAGAGCTCTCGGAACACTGGGCGAAATCGGCGTATATTAAAAGGCTGTCGCCATAGACAGCACCACAGGAATGATATTTTTCATTCCCCCAAACTATTATCGACGATAGAGAATATTCGCATAGGGGATAGGTCTGTTTCTCAAAAAAGGGGTTTAGCCCTGCATAATCGGAAGGTTTTATCGGTTGAAAATTCATGATTTTATCCTGACCATAGGGGAAGCACCTTCCATTATTGAAAACCCGATAGGCTCATAGAATGGATGGGATCCCCTCTCGGCAATCAGACCAATCCAGTGTATGCCATCCCTTTCAAGACGTTCTATCAAAGTTTCCATAATACGGGTACCGATTCCCCTGCCACGGAAAGAACCCATGACAGTTACATCCTGAATATAGGCATCGCTTACGCCATCGCTTATGGCCCTGCCCATGCCTATAATAGGCCCATTATAGCGGGCTGCAACAAAACAGTGGCTTCCCGCAACGATAGAGGTTATCATCCCGGGATTGTCCCCTTCCTGCTTCCACCAGTTTTCGCTCCTGTACAGATCCGTTATATGAGCGATATCGTTGGAAAGAGGCTTTTCTATAAAACAATAATCAAACATGCCTGTCACCATATCAAAAGAAGGTATAAAAGTCCACCCACCCTAAAGATATTACCATGGTGTTACAAAGCTGTATCGTTGAAGAGAATAATATTACCACTGCCATTTTCAAACTCAATAAAGGTTTTAGAGGCCTCATCAACGTGGAACTTTCTTATATGGGAAAGTTCCATACCCCTGATCCTACAGAGAAGGGTCATAATGGTAAAGTTATGGGCCGCCACAAGGGTAGTGCCCGGGTTCGCCATAATTCTTTCTACGGTACGCCAGGCCCTGTCCTGAAGTTCGGTAAGTGATTCCCCACCAGGCATGGTTAAAGAAGATGGGTCCTCAGCCCATTGCCTGAGAAAATCCCCCTCTGTAAGAAGCATATCCCCCAGAGCAATTCCTTCAAAATCACCCATATCAAGTTCCTTGAGGCCTTCCTCCAATCCGATCGGGAGATTGTGAAAACGGTTTATTGCTTCGGCGGTCTGCAGAGCCCGTTTCAAGGGACTTGATGCTATCGCATCTATTCTCTCATGCTTCAAAGACAGGGCAAGCCTCTCTACCTGTTCAAGTCCTATATCGCTTAGAGCTATGTCGCTTACGCCCTGCGCCCTTTTTTCATGGTTCCACAATGTCTGACCGTGGCGTACAAGTATCAGCCTCACAGGAAAACTCCTTCCAGAAACAAATAAACGTCACTTTTATTAACCTGTAAAGACTGTCTTTGCAAGAATAGCAACAGTTTTGAAAGATATCTTTTAACAAAAAACAATTTGTGGCATAAATACTCAGAGGAACGTCACCTTATACCTCTAAAATAAGAAAAAAGGAGTACAGAATATGCAGGCATTATTTACCCTAACACCGGCGGAATCGAAGAGGCTTATTGCCAGAGGAATCGTCTCAATGCCTGAGGTAAGGCAGGCGATGGAAGAGGGCTACCTTATCGTCGGCAGGGGATCCACAAATGCCTATATAGTCGAAGAACTGCTCGGAGAATCGATAGAGAAGGAACGGTATGTTGCAGGTCAGATAATAAAGGGGATTACCTGCGCACTCTCTCAGGGCCTTCGCCTGCAACCCTTCACATTTCACAAAAATAAGCTTCTTGAAGTGGAACCTTCCACGATTATAGACAAGCTGGGAGTGGAAGATGTCCTTTTAAAGGGAGCGAATGCAATCGACCATACAGGGGCTGTTGGTGTAGCAATGGCAAGTCCAACAGGCGGAACAATGGGTGAGTTCTACATGCCCATGAAGGCCCGTGGGGCCACAATTATCTACCCTGTCGGGCTGGAGAAACTGATACCTTCCGTTGAAGAAGCATCCAGGATGGGAGGACTTTACGCTATCGAACGCAGCATAGGCGCCAGGACCGGCATGGTAGATGTCGCCGACGGCAATCCCTATACAGAGGTAGATGCCCTTCAGGAGCTCTTTGATATTGAGGCCGTTCACTTTGCATCCGGGGGATATTCAGGTGCCGAAGGCTCCGTGAGCATTATTGTCGAAGGTGACGAAGAAGAGGTTAATCAATGCTGCGATTACATAGAAGGAATCAAGGGGGAACCTCCTCTGCAGGGCATAAAGCCCTCCTGCAAAGCCTGTCCCGTACTGTGCAGTTTTAAAGGGATGGAGGAGGATGAACTCCCCGGCTACCTTAGATAAGGCTGGTTTTCCGGAGTAGGTGGATCTCAGGGGGAGAATTTTCGGATAGTCTCGACAACCCTCCTGCCGATATACTGAGCCTCCTCCATGGCGGTAAACCTTGCGGAACCGCCCGGGCCTTCCCGGACATCTCCCTCTTTCCAGCCGTAGCCTATTGCTCCGCCGGCAATTATCATCCCCTGGAATGTAAAGTAGCTGTAGAGCAGACTCAGCGTCTGACCGCCTCCTATTCTTCGGGTGGCAACAACGGCTGCGCCCACCTTCCCCTGTAGGTTGCCGGTGATTAAAGAAACGTAGGTCCGGTCTATGACAGCTTTTGCCTGGGCGGTAACATTATTGAAATATGAGGGCGTCCCCAGGATAATTCCATCGGCCTTATCCATAATCCCGTAAATGGCCTGCATGTCATCCATGATTACGCACCGTTTTGTTTTACGACAGGAATTGCAACCATCACAGGGGGTGATCTTCTTGTCCGAAAGAAGTATCAACTCTGTTTCGCAGCCCAGGCTGCGGGCAGCGTTCAGGGCCTCGGCAACGAGAATCTCAGTGTTTCCGCCCCTGCGCGGGCTGCAAACAATACCGGCAATCCTCATTATTAATCCCCCACCCTTTCTTAAAAAGATATTGAAGACTACAATAATAGATCTGCCAAGAAACGCTTTTAAAGAGAACTAACTCCTATAAAGTCTTTTACATGCCTGTGGTTTGATTCGCCGATATCAAGACCCTCCTGGATTCTGTCCAGAAGAAGCTGTTTTTCGTCAGGGAATTTGTATCCTTCATAATCCTGCCTGAAAAGCAGCCCGCCCTTTCCATCGTGCCAGGAATTCATGGCATGATCGAAACAGACCCGTGATGTCACTTCCAGATTATTTATCATAAGACGCAGCTCTTCCAGCCTCTCATGGGGGGAAGACAATGTTATTTCTCCTCGCTCATACTCTTCACAGATCGGGGTTCCGCCCCAGGGAACGAAAGGTCTGGAACGTATATAGTGCGGGTTTATAGCTGTAAGAACACGTGCCGTATTCTCCGCATGCTGACGCCATAGTTTTCGACCTCCCAGATCGGGCATCCAGTACTCCGAGAGCTGAAAGCCTGCCTCCAGGGCCTTTCTGCCCCCGCCTATCTGCTCTTCACTGGTAACGCCTTTTTTTACCAT
Source organism: Syntrophales bacterium (assembly GCA_963665835.2). Lineage (GTDB taxonomy): Bacteria > Desulfobacterota > Syntrophia > Syntrophales > UBA2210 > UBA6078. Next base: position 33,838 of record CAXXWJ010000001.1, read on the forward strand.
CTTGAGCAGTTCGTCGTCTCCGGTCTCCAGTCCCACGTGCAGTCTGTCTAGCCCGGCCTCGCATATAGCCTTAAGCTCCTCGGGCTTTCGCTGTGACAGTGTCTTGGATCTGGCATAGGTGGTAACCCTTTTCAGTGAAGGAAGAGACTTCCGCAGATACTTGAGAACCTCAACCAATTCCGGCGGCCTCATGATCAGGCTGTTGGCATCCTGTATAAAAGCTGTTTTTCCGCCGGAAGCCAGCCATTCGAAAACAGACAGAAAGCAGTGGTTATTGTATAAAGACGCATCGGAACGGAGTATGGCCATTCCCACCTCACGGTTTAGTCTGCAATCTTCATTGCCTATTTTCCATGAAACTGCAGCTATCTCAGAGATGATTGCCTTGATGGAATCTATGTCCTTTTTTATCTCTTCAACTGACCTGTAAACGAATGGCTGATCTTTGTACATCCCGCAGAAGGTACACTTGTTCCAGGGACAGTTTCGGGTAAAACGGATAAGAAGAGATAAGCTACCCCCCTCACTGGGCGGACGATAAACACCTATATCAAAAGAAAGTCTTTTTATATTCTCTACATGTTTTTTATAGTCACTGCCTTCTATCATAAATGGAACCTCTTAGTTTTTAGTCTTATGCAGGGTAAACTAATGTTTCCAATTCCATATGTCAAAAAAAGGATCTTCTTAGTAAAACCCTCCGCTTAAACAGACAGTGGAAACTATAAAAAAAACCGCATACAAAGAAACTCTGCGATCCTTAATAACAACTAAAGACATATAAGAGTCCCAGCCGGCTATATTCCATCAATTTGCATTTAATTCTTCTTGATGTTTTGGCGGAGCCGCAACCAAAGCACCAAGGAAGGACAACGCTGCAAAAACCAATACTATAATCCATGCATAGGTAAAGCTGTTTGTAGCATCGACAATCAAACCGGTGATAAAAGGCGAAAGCGCACCCAGGGCCCCACCGACCATCATTACGATTCCGTTAATAGTCGCAAAATTATCAACGCCATAGTAGTTAACAATAAGGTTCGGAAGGCACACATAGGTAAGACCGAAGGCGATACCATAGAACACAGCGAAGAGGTAGACCATTGTAACATTGGACGCAATAATCATGAAAACCATTGCAACCACCTGAACCAGAAAACCTGCCGCAGCAACATATCGCGGTTCAAACAGGTCGCTTAATACTCCGGATCCAAGTCGCCCAGCTATACTGACAACCCCATAGACGCCTATCGCACCGGCTGCGACAACCTTCGCAATACCCAGGCCCGTGAAATAGCTTACCGCGAGACCCATTACTGATGACACTCCGTAAAAAACCGTAATAGTAAATAGCGTAATAAAGTATATAGCGGGTGTTTTGAAGGCACTGCGAGCATCCCATGAATGGGTTGACTTGTAAACTCGCGTCTTTTTGATGGTTTTCGTTTCCTTAAGGATCTCCGCAGTACCGGGCTTATCTCCGTCCGGCAGCAATCCCAAGTCGGCCGGTTTGTTGCGCAGGAAAGTCACTACAACCAAACCGCCAATTCCAGCAAAAAGGGCTATATAGAACCAGGGAGTATGCCATGTTGGACCGTTTGCTGTGATCTTCGCTATGATCGGAGCAAATATCATGGCCCCAAAACCACCTCCGGCAAGGACCAACGACATTGCCGTCGCCCTGGTCCTGACAAACCAGAAAGAAACATTTGTCATGACAGGCAACGGTGCTGCCAAAGAACTGGCAATACCCATCAACAAGCCTACGACAACGTAATAGAGGGTCAGACTGGATACAACATACCCCATCAAAAGACCTACAAGGACATAAAACATAGCACCAATGAATATTGTTAAGCGAACACCTATACGATTCAAAATAATAGCAACAATAGGAATCGAAAGTGTCATAGACAGCATATACATAGTAAACCCGATTGATACCTGTGTTAATGTGATGCCTAATCCCTTGGATAAGGGTCCAACCATAGATCCAAAACCATAGAAAGCAGGTATAACAATCAGAACGTATCCAATCCACAAAACAACTACATTTATCCATCCATAAAACATTAACGTTTCCCCCTTTTCCTTTCCTATAGCGGGTTATCAGCGAAGTTGATTAACAGCGACCAGGAGACACTTGTTCTACGAATGATGCAATGGTCAGAATTTACGATAAATTTCAAGCCCATATCTCACATTTCAAGCCTGTCGCAGAGAAACAAAACCTTCAAACAATTAAAAAAACGAGTCTTTGCTTCGTACCATTGTAAGAGTGCCCAAATCAAGAATAATTTTCCCGCCGAAACGTTCCATCTTTTTGAAGGGAAAACAGAGAGTTGCATGTCCTCCCCCGGCGATCATCTTTTTAATGCAGAGAGAGTATCTGTTGACTTAATAAAAAATAGTTGTACAGTACAACAATGTATGGCCCTGCTATAGATACAAGAAAAATATTTTCCCTGATGTCGGATCTTTGCCAGGCGGCACGTATTTTCCGTAACGATGCCGTTTTCTGCGAAGGTGTAACCTTCTCGCAGTTCCTTGTCCTGGATGCACCGGCAACCAGAGAAGAGATGAAGATGTCCGACATCCACAGCCTCCTTTCCGTCGAAAAGAGCACCTCCACCAGAGTCGTAGGTCCGCTTATAGACAAAGGGCTGGTCATACGCAAGAAAGCCGACCACGACCTGAGGGCCACCTATCTTTCCATAACAGAGGAAGGCGAAGAGAGATATCGGAAGATATGGGATTGTTTTACCGAATATTCCAGGAGGACCCAAGAGAATATCGCCCCATCCGAGAGGGAAAAGGCATATGTGATCATCAGAAATTTCATTAATTCTATACTTGAAACATCTCCTATAAAATGCTGTAATAACAATAAATAAGGAAATAATTAAATGAAAGATCAACCCTTCATATCTATCGACGATGTCAAAGCCCTTCCCGTGGCGGATATATCGACCGGGAAAATCAACTGAGCTGTCCCCTGCGAGGTTCAGGTGAACCCGCCCGGCATGGATCAGACCTTCGTAACGGCTGCCTACGATACGGTAATAGGCCCCGTGCCCAAGGTCGCCTCGAGTCTCCAATGGAGAGACCATTGGGGAACAGTAAAGGCCCGTTCCGGCCTGAAACGGATGAACTACAGGTTAGATCCCGGCCTGTACGCGCTGGGGAACCCCGATTCCGGCTCCCCGGTCCTTCTATCGGCGAACTACAAATTGAGCTTCGATTCCCTTCGCTCGGCACTGCCGGACCGCAACGCCTGGATCCTTGTCCTGGACACGAGGGGAATCAACGTATGGTGCGCGGCGGGAAAGGGGACCTTCGGTACGGCCGAACTGGTCAACCGCATAAAATCCAGCGGGGTCGAAGGGGTGGTATCGCACAGGAAGATCATCGTCCCCCAGCTCGGAGCGCCAGGCATATCAGCCCACATAGTCAGAAAATTGTCCGGATTTACCGTCATATACGGTCCCGTAAGGGCAATCGATCTGCCCGAGTTTCTCGATCGCGATATGAAGGCAACCCCGCAGATGCGCCTCAAGGGCTTCCCCCTTTCAGAGAGGGCCGTTCTGATCCCCGTGGAATTCTTTCAGGCCCTCAGACCGGCCTTCATCGCGGCAATAATAGCCCTGGCCCTGTCAGGCCTTGGAGGCCCCGGAACATATATACAGAACCTGCTGCATAACGCTCTTCCCTTTCCCCTTGCCCTCATCTGCGGGTTACTGGCAGGGGCCGTTGCAGTTCCAGTCCTGCTCCCTTATATTCCTGGCCATGCCTTCGCACTTAAGGGTTTGCTCACAGGCCTTATAGCGGCTTCCCTCTTGACGGTGCTGCAAAATCCAGATTTGGCCCGATGGTCGGACCGTATCGCGATCGCCGCCTGGTTTCTTCTGGTGCCGTCCCTCTCCGCCTATCTGGCGATGAACTTCACAGGTGCCTCGACCTACACTTCCCTCTCGGGGGTAAAAAAAGAGATGCGATGGGCCCTTCCCCTGGAGATATCGGCAGGGGCAGCGGGATCTGCACTATGGTTCGGATCATTGTTTATCAGATAGGAGTAACATGGCATGACAAGATTCAGATATCTCAGAGATGTGGCAACGCTGGAGCTCGACGAGGGAAAATGCGTCGGCTGCGGAATGTGCATGGCCGTATGTCCCCATGCGGTCTTCATGATGAATGATGACAGAAAGGCCCGGATCGTCGATCGCGATGCCTGCATGGAATGCGGCGCCTGCGCCCTTAACTGCCCGGCAGAGGCCCTCAAGGTAAAGGCCGGGGTAGGATGTGCCGCTGCAGTCATCAATTCGATCCTGGGCAAAACAGACGGAGCCTGTTGCTGCAGCATCGAAGAAGACAACGCCTCCGACGGAGCAAAACGACCTGGCTGCTGCTAAGAGGAAAGAGGACATATCCGTTCTTCGCCCTTTTACATAGTCCCCATATCTGCTATAAAAGCCCCTGTCCAGGGAGACACGGACAGGCAAAAGGCCCGTGATTTAAAAACCGTTAAAACTCTGCAAGCGAAACCGATCCTATATGGACATATCCCCCGACAGGCTTTATCTGACATCAACGGGAAGGCTGGCGCGCCATATTGCTCACCGGTTTCGGATGGAACTGTTCCGCAGCGATAAGAGGGGTTGGGAGCCCCTCCGCGCGATGAGTCTGAACGCCTGGCTGGACAGGACATGGTCCCAGTCATGGCCCGAAGAGACGGCGGCGGCCGATCTCTACCGTCTGAACCTCTGGAAGGAACTGGCCGAAAAGACACCACCCCCTTCACCGCTTGTCGTGGACACGAACCTCTGCGCCCTGCTCGACGAAAACTACGCCGTCATGATACGTCACGATCTAGATCCGACATCGGGAGGCACTTCGACACCTCTCGTACAGTGGCGAAGGACGGTCAGCGGCGCATTCAAAGAGGCGCTGCGGTCGGCCGGTTTTTTTCACCCCTCCCGCCTGCCGACGCTGGTTCGAAAGGCCATCATCGAGGGGAAAATCGTGCCCCCCGAAAGGATCTCCATAACCGGATTAGAATCACCGTCCCCTCTGGAGGCCTATCTCTTTGCCACACTGGAGTCATATTCCAACGTTCTTTATCTTAGCCCCACCGCTGAAGGGCCGACGAAGATTGAGGCCATCGCCCTGCCCTCTCCCGAACAGGAGTGCCTCTACCTGACAGAGAGGCTCGTAGAGGATGCCAGGACCGTCCCGCTGCACCGCATCGGCGTCGTCATACCGGCCATGGACCGTTACCTGAAGCGGCTGGAGCGCAGCCTCAGAGATGTAATGGCCGACCCACCGCCCCAGGGCTCTAACTGGTTCAATATAACAAAGGGTGTCCCACTTATAGAAACGCACCTGATGAACGCGGCCCTGCTGCCCCTGCGCCTTATAGTGGAAGGGGAATCGCGGGAACTGCTCCTGTCGCTCTTTCTTTCGCCCTATTACGGATGCTGGCAGGGGAGACACAACCGGATAGCCCGTGCCGATGTCATCTGGAGAAGATTCTCCGCCGACGGCGGTTTCGACTATCTCCTCGGGTTACTGAAGAGGGAAGACCCCGGGAAATACGACCTGATACCCTCAGGCAGCCTGGAGCAGCTATCCGCCTTCCTCCACATGTTGGGGAGACACGATAAACAGAGAGGCGCCTTCTGGACGGAGAAACTCAGGGAGCTCTGGCGAGGGCTCGCCTTCCCGGTAATCTCCGACGAAAAAGACACCGTTGATTTTAAGGGCCTGGAAGAAATAATCTCCGAGATCGACAGGCACCTGCACAATACGCCCATGACCGGAGCCGAGCTTCTGGATTGGCTTAGGCAGCTCGCTTCGCGCAAGACCGTACAGATCGGAGCGCCGGAAGACGCCGGTATACAGATCATGGGTTCCATCGAATCCCGCGGTCTCGCCTTCGACAGGCTCTACGTCCTGGGTATGGATGAAAGATCGATCCCGGAGCCCGTACGTCCCCTCCCCCTCCTCGATCCCGGCGAACGCAGGAAGGTGCAGGGCGGCACCGCCGAGAGCCAGTACAATTTCGCCAGACGTACCTTCGACCATCTCATGACACTGGCACCGGAGATAACCCTCATCAGAGCCGAACAGGAGGAACTTAAACCCCTTGCCCCCTCCCCCTTCTGGCCATCCGACCAGGAGGAGCGGCGCTCAATAGATATCTGGAACACCCCTGATCCCGCCTGGATGAGAGCAAAATGGCTCCGTGATGCCCATAAAGGGATGGATGAAGAAATCTGTCATAATATATCGGATGAAGTGCGGATATCCGAAAACTGCCTTCCCGAATCTATCTCGACGAGCCGATTCCATCGAGCCCTGACCTGCCCCTACCTCTTCTTCGTGGAAACGGTACTCGCCATGGAACCCCTGGAGGAGATCGAGCCCGACACATCCCCCAGGGAAAAGGGCAACCGCATCCACCGGGTGCTGGCGCTCTTCACAAAGAGGCTCCGTGAAGAAAACATCGACCCTTCCACGGAAGAGGCCGTTGCCATACTGGCGGAATGTGTGGAAGAAACACTTCGCGATGTGGCAAAAAAACCACAGTGGAATGTGGAGCGGAGGCGATGGCTCGGAGACGAAGGAGAGCCGTCGGGGGGTATCCTCAGGGACTGGCTCGCCCGGGAAAGCGAAAACCGCCTGGAAGGTTGGAACTGCGTAGCCGAGGAGACCTCCTTCGAGGGACTAAATCCGGAGGGGCTTCCCCTCTCCCTGAAGGGAAAAATCGACCGAATTGACCTGGGCGGAGACCAGGGCATCCGTCTATGGGACTACAAGACGGGCAACACCCCGTCCGTAAAGGATGTCGTCGAGCGCTTCAAAGAGCCCCAGCTCCCCGTCTACCTGATGGCCCTCATGGCGGGAAAGCTGCCCTCCATGAATCCCTTCATCCGTCCGGAGAGACCCTTTTCCGTCGGCTATATCGGGCTGAAATCATCGGGCGACATACGATTTTCACCGGTTGGCAGGATCATGGAATCCATGGATAACTGGATGGAAATAATAAAAAAACTTGGAAAGATCCTGGGCGAAGGCAGCTTTGCCGCCCTGCCCTTCCCCGTCTCGGAAGAGCCGAGACGCCACAAGACCTGCGAGAAGTGCCCTGTCCTGACCCTGTGCAAAGTGGGCGTACTGGGATTGCAGGCGACCAACGGCAAAGAGGAGAGCGATGAAGAAACCGAATGACACCGCCCAGCGAATCGCCACCCTCGACACGGGCCGCTCCCATCACGTGGAATCTCCCGCCGGCAGCGGGAAAACGGCGCTGCTAACAAAGCGTTTCCTGAAGCTCCTGGGGGAAGTCCGTGACCCTGCTGAGATCCTCGCCATTACCTTCACCGAAAAGGCGGCCAGCGAGATGCGCCAGCGCATAACCGCTTTTCTCGGAGGAGGCATACCCTCAGGCGATCCCGAGGGAGAGATGGCGATACTGGCCGAAAGGGCCATAGAGGCCCACAGGGGAAAGGCGCACCTGCTCACCTCCTCCAATACACTCAATATAATGACCTTTCATAGCTTCTGTAGCTACGTGGCGAGACGCGCGCCCCTGGAGGCGGGTGTACCGCCCGACTTCGATATCATCGACGAAGACACCCAGAAGATGCTTATAGAAGAGACCGTCCAAGCGGCCCTGGGTGGATTTTTCTCATACCCCGAAGAGGACACCAGGAGAAGAGCCTTTGAAAACCGCCTCCTCTACCACAACAACAACTGGAACGGCATATCGGAGGAGTTCAGGGACATCATAAAGAACCGGGGCCGCTTCAGGGAACTCATAGAAACGATCAGACAGGCCGGCGGAAAGGGGCTGTCCGGGCTCCGATCTGCCCTGGACAGCAGACTGCGCACCTATGCAGACAGCCGCCTGAAAAACCTTACATCATGCTTTAAGGAAACAGAGCTGGGCCTTAACTGGCAAGATATTTACAACAACCTAAAAGGAAAAGGGGCGCCTCTTGGAGCGATACTTCCGTCTGCCCTTCCCGGCGGCTCCTGGGATGATCTTCCCACCTGGCAGACCATAGCGGGCCACCTTACAACAAAGACGGGAACCCCGAGAAAACAATTTGGACCTGCGAGCGGCTTTTACCAGAACTTCAGCAAGACCCCCTGGGCCGGAATGATAACCGGCATGGGAGAGGACTGCGCCGCGGCATTGGCCGAGGCAAAGGCACTGCCCTCCCCCGCCGATATCGGTTCCGACATAGGAACCCTTTCGGACTTCATCGTCACCGCCGCCGATCTGATAGACCGCTACGAAAGGGCCTGCAGACAGCGCCGGGTCCTGGATTTCACCGGCCTGGAACAGGCGGCGCTCCGGGCGCTCTCTGACAACGACGCCCCGGACATGCAGCTCTACCTGGACCACCGTATAAGACACCTGCTGGTAGACGAGTTTCAGGACACAAACCGGGCCCAGTGGGAAATGATCAGGCGCCTGTGCGGAGGCTGGTCAGAGGGAGACGACCGGACCGTTTTCATCGTAGGAGACCCCAAACAGTCCATCTACTCCTTCAGAAACGCCGAGGTGGGACTCTTCATGGAGGCGAAAGGGGGAATCCCAATCCACGGCGGTGCCCCGGTCTCCCTCGACTCGCACCTACTTACAACAAACTTCCGCTCGCGAAGCAGACTGATCGAGTGGATCAACCGCCTCTTCGGCGATGCGGTAATGAAGGAACCCGACATCGACGCCGACGAGGTCCCCTTCAGCCCATCCGAACCCTACGGAGACAGCCCGGACGGTTTCCTATCCCTCTCCCTCTTCGCCGACGAGGACAGGGAAAAGGCCAGACAGAGCGAGGCGGCCTGGCTCGCCGGAAAGGTCCGAGAGGTCATGCAGGAGGCCGGGCCTGACAAATCCATCGCGATCCTGCTTTTCACTCGAAACCGCATAACCCGCTATCTGAGCGCCCTCAAGGAACAGGGCATCCCCGTTCAGGTGCGAGAAGGTCTCGGCCTGATGCAGCGGCCCGAGGTAATGCACCTGATGAAGATAGCGGAGCTTCTCGCCCATCCCCAGGACGACCTGGCCTGGGCCTCCATCCTCCGATCCCCCTGGTCATGGTTCGACATCAACATGCTCTACGAGACCTCGCGACAGGAGCCGGAGAGCTGGATGGAAAAGATCCTCTCGACCGCACGATCCCATCCGGAGATGGAAGCGATCACAGGGGCCATGGAAAACTCCGCACGCCGCGTCGGCCGCGATCCCCTTGCAAAAGTGGTAAGGAGATTCTGGGAAGACCTGGACGGTCCCCGAAGGACGGCCGCGCGATACGGCATGTCCGGCGTTGCCAACTGCATGCGCTTCTTCGAGATACTGGAAGAGGCACGCTCTGCCACCCCGATGGAGACGCTGAAGCAGCTAAAGGCCACCATAGATTCACACTACGAACCGGCCGATCCGGCCGCTTCGCGATCGCCTGTGGAGATGATGACCATACACAAGGCCAAGGGGCTGGAATTCGATATAGTCTTCCTGCCCTTCATGGACTGGGCGCCCCTTTCGGACATAGCAAACACCCCGCCCCCCTACCTGCTCGAACGGGTGCCTGGGACCGAAGGGGAGTACCTGGTAGCCATGGGAAAGGACCGGAGATTCAAGGAGACACCGCCCCTGTTCAACCTCCTGAAGACCTTCCAGAAAAACCGTAGGTGGGGCGAGGCGAAGCGCTTATTCTACGTAGCCGCGACACGCGCGAAAGAGCGCCTCTTCATGAGCGGCGTGGCAAAGGTGAAAGACCAAGATACCCTGATAAGCGGCGGGAAAAACATCCTCAACTGGGTGATTGAACATGAAGGAATAATCGATGCCGCCATAACAGAACCTACGCTCGGGAGAACCATCCCCGTAGAGATCAACCCCCAGGACCCTGCCCCGCCGCCAGGCAAAACCGCCGTCCGGGCCAAAGTCCCCGAGGCCTGCGAGATCGCACCGGAACGGCCTGCCTATACCATGGCGAAATCCCCCTCCTCCTTCGCGGAGGATCGGCTAAGGTCCGAGGGGAAACTCGACGGAGAAGAGGCCCTCTTCAACCGTGTCCGAGGAACGGTGATGCACACTATCCTGAACACCGCCATAAAGAGAAGGAAACTTCCAACGGCAAGAGCGGTTGAGGTTGCGCTACGTGCCGGAGGCATCGGCCAAAACCAGGCCGAAGAATGGGCGGAAGCGATACTGAAAGAGGCGGAAGAGACCCTGGAAGACCGATTCATCACCGATCTTTTAAACATGGAAGAGGTACACAGCGAATGGCAACTGGAAGAAAAACCTTCAGAAGGAAAGATACGCTCAGGGTCGATAGACCTGGCTGCCTTATGCGGCGGCACATGGTGGATCTGCGACTTCAAGACCTCCCGTCCGGAAGAGGACCAGCCGCAGAAAGAATTCATAGAACAGGAACGCGACCTCTACACGCCCCAGCTCGAAGCCTACCGTGAGATGTTGTCGCACCTGAAAGATGTCCCCAAATCCCATATACGCCCAGGCATCTACTTCACCGCGCTGCAGAAGTGGGAAGAATTGTAACAAAAGTTAAAGGATCAAACCAAAAGCCAGGAAAGAACAAACATGGAATTACAGCATATCCAAAGGACTTTTCAAGGATTCAATATCTCTGTTTGTCACATGAGTGTAAATATCTGTTGTTTTTACATCGGCATGATGAAGGGCGATGTAAAAACTAAGTAGTCCATCCTGAAAAACAGGACTTTTGAAAATATTGGGTTGTTCTGTTCTTTGACAACTGAAGAAAGTAACAGGTTGAAAAGGTTCTGCTGTGTGATTTTCCCTATGCGGCCCGTTTCATCTTCCTCTGGTTCCGTTTTTTTCCCTTTTTCCTGTGGAGATGAACAATCTTTTTCGTGTTCCATGGCACGGTGGCCCATACGACATTGACGGTATCACCATCAGCCCCTTTGTATCGACATAGCTCCATCCGATGATCACACTTGAGGTGTCCGATAACCGGTTCGATCGCTGCCCGTTTCTTCAAGACCTTCCAGCTACTCCATGCCGTAGACAACAAAATCTAAAGTTTCGTCATGTTTAGGTATGTAGTATCCGAATCTACGAATTACTGCTGTCGAAGATATTTTTTTATTCATATATTTGATATCAATCAGGCATTTTTGTACTTTCAAAAATCAGTGCCTTTGCGGCTAACGATGAAATCAGCGGGGAGCGTAGCGAGTCCGCTGTATTGATTTTGTGTACGCCCGGCACGGGCGTGAACTTATGGGGTGTAAGTCCCCTATACGAGAATCCAGTTAATGTGTGTAAACATTAGCAAAAGTATTAGCCGAAGGCAAGGGCGGAATCGTGAGAGACCGTCCGAAGGAAGCCCGAGCGCAAAACTACGAGCCGACGAACAGAAACAGCATACAAGGCTTAGTCTCCAGGCGAGTCAGCACAACATGACGAAGCCCCGGATTCAGGAGATAGGGTAAATGCTGCGGTTTTGTAGTGACAGTTCACGTTCTTATCCGGGGAGACCTGCCCGACTTGGTGTCGAAATTTCCGACAGCGCCATGTATGGCAACATGCAGGGTGATCGGGCAGGAGTCAGCAGAGGCCATAGTAGGCGCGAGGAAACAAGCCCGGCGAAATGTAAAAGCCGGGAAAGACTTACCCCGCCGAAGGGCCGAACACAGAGAAGGGAAGAACCACTATGAGCTCTCATGACATGATGAATCCGTATGGAGGAGTGCCGGTGAGGCGCGTTATAGAACCGTTCGACCCAAATGAGTACCTGCTGGAGCGGATTTTGTCCAACGAGAACATAGGAATGGCTTGGAAACGGGTGAAGGCCAATCACGGCGCACCCGGAATCGATGGCATTAGTATCGAACAATTTCCTGACCATACCAGACCCTTGTGGCCCCAAATCCGTGAATCACTTTTAGCAGGCAGGTATCAACCCTTGCCGGTAAGACGGGTAGAGATTCCCAAAGCAACCGGGGGAACTCGTCCCCTGGGTATCCCAACCGTCCTTGACCGGCTGATTCAACAGGCCATCGCCCAGATTCTGTCTCCGATCTTTGATCCGACTTTTTCGGAATCAAGTTTCGGGTTCCGACCTGGACGGTCAGCCCATCATGCAGTCCATAAGGCTCGCGAGTATATCCGTGAAGGCTACCGCATTGCCGTCGATGTTGACCTGTCGAAGTTCTTCGACACAGTTGACCATGACGTTTTGATGCACCGGGTGGCGAGAAAGGTTCTCGACAAACGGGTTTTGCGCCTCATCGGAAAATACCTGCGCACCGGAGTAATGGTGCAGGGCCGCCTTCAGGAAACGTCATTAGGAGTTCCCCAGGGCGGGCCATTGTCGCCTTTACTGGCCAACGTCATTCTGGATGATCTGGACAAAGAGCTGGAGAAACGTGGTCATCGTTTTACCCGTTATGCCGACGACTTCATCATTCTGGTGAAGAGTCGCAAGGCGGGAGAAAGGGTGCTGGGAAGCCTGAAACGGTTTCTGGAAAGTTCTCTCAAACTCAAGATCAATCAGGAGAAAAGCCGTGTTGTCCCGACAAATCAGGCAACCTTTCTTGGCTTTACTTTCCGGGGAACCAAAATCCGCTGGACGGAGAAGGCCTTCCGTGAATTTAAGCGAAGGGTCAAAGAACTGACCGGCAGATCATGGTTTGTTTCCATGGAGTATCGGTATAAGAAACTTGCCGAATACCTTCGCGGCTGGATGAACTACTTCGGCATATCGGAATACTATATACCGATACCCGAGATAGACCACTGGCTGCGCAGGCGGTTACGCATGTGCTACTTCAAACAGTGGCGCAGAGCAAAAACCAAGGTGCGGGAACTTCGCAAGCTGGGCACATCGCTGCATGCGGCCATTTCTGTGGCAATAAGCCGCAAAGGGCCGTGGCGATTGTCCAAGACATTGGCGACGCAAACGGGGATGACCAACAAATGGCTCAAGGATCAAGGATTGCTGTCTGTGAAAGACCTGTGGGTAAACATTCACTACCCGGCTACGGCCCGGTAACCTTTGTGAACCGCCTGGTGCGGACCCGCATGCCAGGTGGTGTGGGGGCTGGGGGAGAAAAACCCCCGGCTACCCGATTATATGTCGATTATTTTCAAACCTAAATATTTGACCATAGGATCAAAATCACGGTCGCAATGTAAGAGGGTTAGCTGGTTGTGTATGCAGAAAGTTCCAATAATAACGTCTATAGTTTTCCTTACGGTAACACCTTTCCTCCTCATAAGCCTATAATTCATGGCACTCTCCAGCGCTAATGTCTGTTCCCCCATTGACATGAACGGAATTCTCAAAAGAAGATCTTTGGCTACCTTAAAATCCTTGTCATTCTGGAATCCCTGGAGAACTTCCGTTAGGATAAGATTACCGATTACGATTGCTGTATTTCCAAGTGAAGAATCGAGCCAGTCAGTTTGAGATGATTGATTACCGTTGAAGTAGTCAATCCATACGGATGAATCAACTAGAATCATTTATCTGTCCTCATCTCATCGAGATTGCCGGACCATTTCAGCTTTCCTCTAAACTGCTTGATTTCTTTATGGCTATTCATTTGGATCAACAGTTTCAATCCCTCTTCTATGGCATCCTTTTTTGTTCTGAAACCGGAAACCTTTAGAGCTGATGCCATCAGATTATCATTTATAACTACATTTGTTCTCATTTCTTGCCTCCTATGTGTATTCTCTTTTGTATTATACACATCAGCATCTAAAATTGAAAGATATTATTTTGTTGCATATAATGAAAAGTCCACCGGGAGCGTAAGCGATCCGGTGAAATGATTAGTCATGATCTAATCTGCTGTATTCGCACACTGCGTGCCATACGGGGTCCGATCTGTAATGGATTGCCTTCCTGGATTATTGTAACGTATCTCATTTGCGCGTGCTTGAATTAAATTTGCCTCCTGCTCTTTGCCTGCCCCACGCAAAGCTGATGTGGTTTAATAATAACGGACACCCTGCTAAGAGCAATAATAGAGAAAGTGAGGTGTTCAATGAAGGAGAAAGGGAAGCGCCCGAATTACACAAGTGAGTTCAAGCAAGACGCTGTAAAGTTGGTAGTTGAACAGCAATATAGTTGTCCTGAGGTTGGCAGGCGTCTTGGTATTGCCGCTTCTAATGTTTCCCGCTGGGTGCGACAATATCGTCAAGACCAGCAGGATCTTAGCGAAGGAGGTATCCCCCGGAAGGAACTGGAGGCCGAGATTTGTCGACTTAAAAAGGAAAACAAGCGGCTTGAAATGGAGCGCGAAATATTAAAAAAAGCCGCGGCCTTCTTTGCGAAAGAGTCGAACTGAGGTGCGACTTCATCCGGCAAGAGAAGAAGGCCTATCCTGTCACCGTTTTGTGTAAGGTGATGGAAGTCAGCCGGAGCAGATTTTACGATTACCTCCATAGCCTCTCAAGATCTGATGATCCTGATGAGATTGCATTAAAGGCAGGGATTAGAGCCATTTTCAAAGAACATCGCGGCAAATATGGTTCCCGTCGCATTACCAAGCAGTTAAAGAATGAAGGTCACCAGATTGGCCGGTACAGGGTACGTAATTTAATGAGGAAACTTGGTCTTAAAACCAAAGCCCCGAAGCGATACAAGGCCACGACAGAGAGCCGGCATTCGTTTCCAATAGCTGCCAACCTTTTGGATCGTGAATTCGATGTCGCCACACCGAATACATGTTGGACAACGGACATAACCTATGTCTGGACCTTTGAAGGCTGGTTGTATCTGGCTGTGGTACTTGATCTTTATTCTCGCCAGATCGTTGGCTGGGCCATGGACAAAGAAATGAAAAAGCAACTTACCCTGGATGCCCTGGCGATGGCATACTGGCGCAGAAGGCCTCCATCAGGACTGCTTCATCATTCAGATCGAGGAAGCCAGTATGCATGCCATGATTACCAGGAAAAGCTAAATCAGTATGGGATGATAGCCAGTATGAGCCGCAAGGGGAATTGTTGGGATAATGCACCGACTGAACGTTATTTCCGCAGTCTGAAGTCGGAACGGTTGTCAGATTACAGGTTTGTTACAAGACAGTCGGCAAAGATGCAGATACTTGATTATATCTCCTACTATAATTCCATTCGTCTGCATTCAAAGCTGGGTTATAAAACCCCGTTCGAATATGAGAAAGAACTATGCCGAAAAGCAGCTTAAAACAAATTGTCCGTTTTTACTTGACCACAACAAGCATTGGCGTAGTCATCTAAGACAACCGAAAACTCCGCTGGAGCTTTGGTGGAGGCATTTACCTTTTCCAGTGCTTCAATAGCACGCATGTAATAGGGAACACTTTTATCGTATTGCTTTTGATCGTATTTTAAACGCGACAGTTCAAGCAAGGACATAAACTCAGGACCACCCGTTTCGTGATCAATTTGGTATGCCTTCAGTAAGTATTTTTCCGACTCATCCCAGAAACACTGAACGCCAAGCGCTCTGCCATACTCGTAATTGAACACAGCAAGCTGTTGGGGTGCCGCTCCAGCCAGTTGCGCATTGACCAATGCTTGAGACCATTGTTTTCTTGCAGTTGTCCAGTCTCCTGCCTTGCTGGCTGCATCAGCAGCACCGGCATGCTGTTTTGCGTTTCTCGCATTAATGTCGCTGGCACAACCGGTTGCGGGCAACATTATGATAAGAGCAACAACAAGATAGTGAAACAGCTTCATATCTCCTCCTAGTTTATCTACCATACCCTCCGGATAACCGGCTGGCAATGTAGCCCAGCGGAATTGCCAGTCCGGGTTTATGCGGTTGTTAGGCAATCTCTTCATCACCGCGCCATCAGCGCGAACACACCCCAGCCCAGGTATTCACGCGTGTTAGCGGCGTAGCGCTCTGGTTCCGAGGTCAGTTCGGCTCGAACCTCTTTGGCGAGCTCGTCGCCGGGATTGGCTTCAAGCCATCGGCGCATGGTAAGCCATTTGGCCGCCTCGTATCTGTCCCAGCCGTCCTGGTCAGCCAGAACCATTTCAACGACGTCATAGCCGAGACGGTCGAAAGACACGAGAAGTTCCGGAAGCATGAGAAAGTCGGAGATCGAGTGGGCAAGACACCCCTTGGCAACATCTTCCGTCGGCGGTAACTGCCGCCAGAAGGGCTCGCCGATGAGGATGATCCCTCCGGGGCGCAGACTCCGCGCCAGAAGCTCGATCGTGCCGGCAACTCCCCCGCCTATCCAGGTGGCACCGACACAGGCTGCCACATCGACCTTCTCGTCAGAAACATAACCGGCAGCATCGTCATGAATAAACTTGACTCGATCGACGACGCCGAGTTCTTCAGCACGGAGTTTCGCTTGATCGCTGAACAACTGGCTCATGTCAATGCCGGTGCCGGTGATGCCGTAATCGCGTGCCCAGGTACACAGCATCTCGCCCGAGCCGCTGCCGAGGTCAAGCACTCGGGTCCCCGCTTCCAGACGCAGCACCGCGCCGAGAGTGGCGAGCTTTTCGGGTGTGAACGGGTTGTGGATGCGATGAGCACTTTCGGTGATGTTGAAGATCTTTGGAATGTCCATTGTGAAATATCTCCTTACGGGTGTGAATTGATTTCTTTACTGCCTAACGGGGCGCATGACGCGCGCGGCTTACCGCGTCGTCGTCCATGCGACGGTTAAACAATTCAGTTATTATCCTTTGGTGTTAAGAGAAAGAAATTAGAAAATGAGAAGATAACCTCTGTGCTCTTTTCCAATGAGTATTTGCTTTTCAGCTCATCGGACAATTGATATATTTTTTTTTCGATATCACTTTTAAGAACGGTAAGATCACGAATATCCTGCTCTTTGGCCTCCAATATTGTCTGGAGTGCCACCCTGCTCCATTCTACCGACAGTCTATCGATGAATTTCTTGTATGCGTCTGATTTATATACTTTGTCATTGTAAGGCTCTCTGAGAAAATGAACCGAAACAACTAAATTATACATTCCTTGACCTTTAATCTGAATTGGAGCCGCGATGCTACCTCTACTCTGAGGTTCAAAATAGAATGACCCCAAACCAGCAAATGCATTCGATACCAACAACACGAATATGAGCACAGCTGTGAAAAAAATTCGCGCCATCTTATTCTCCTTTCATCCTTTTGTATAACGCCCGGCTGAGCCGAGGCCCTCAGGGCCTTGCTCCAGCCGATTGTTCCCGAGCGCGAGTCAGCGCACGAGGGAATAATCGCGCTCGCCGGAATTCCGGGGCCCGAATTCCGGGGACGCCCGAATTCCGGGGACACCTTACTTATCTCTCTTTTTAGGTCCAGGGCTTTGAAGCTTAAGTTTTCGGCCCAAAAGGTGTTCCATTGTCCCAATAAAAGAATCAGCTCCTAAAGGCCGCCCGGTTCGTTCGTGTTTTCTAAATAACGCTATCTCCAACTCCTGAGCATCAATGGTCAAAAAATCTTCCCAGGGCTCATTTACTATTTCCAGCAATAGTTTTGTTCTTACAAGGATATCATCTTTGCTTTTCATATGTGGTCCGGCACTACTCCAGTACCAGTCTTCAGGTTTTTTTACCAGGCCTGCTCGAACCGGATTCAACTCCACATATCTCGTACATGCCAAGAGGTATCTCTCGTCCATGATAAAAGATGAAAACCTTCCCTGCCATAAATGCCCACGCCATCCTTCACGAAAATTGATCCGTCTTGTGTATCGTTTGTGCGCTTCACCAATTGCCTGATTCAAACCTTCCTTTGTTTCAGGTACAACAATCAGGTGAATGTGGTTTGGCATAAGACAATAAACCCAAGTCTCCACCCTGAACTTATCACACCATTCGGACATTAACTCCAAATAGGATTGGTAATCTCCATCGTTAAAAAATGTCTGCTGCCGCCTGTTTCCTCGCTGTGTTACGTGATGGGGGATTCCCGGCGCTACTGCTCTTGCTATTCGTGCCATGTTTAAAATCAATCAAATTAGCTGGCTTTTGTCAATAATTAAGTAAGGTGTCCCCGGAACTAAGGGCATGTTAGCAAATCGTACCGTAGCCTTTAATCAGAGTCCCTGAACAGCCACAGGCTAGTCGTCCGATTCTCCCCTGTTAAGGAACCATATGGAGATAGCTATCAGAGCGACGATTAAGCCAGCGATTCCGAACGCGACAAGCGGGGTCGCTTCACGACTGAGACCAGGCCAGGCGTTGACCAGATAGGGCCGAATGGCAAAATCTGCCAATCCTGTGGTTCCGACTAGCCCAAAAACGAAGGAGAGCCAATAATCCACGCGGGTTCGGCGCTTATCAGACCTGTATCGCAACTCGTCAAGGTGCCAGCGTGCTGCTTCCTTCGCAGGAGCCACCAGCTTCGCCGTACCGATCTCTTCCAGGAGATACGTTAGCGCATCCGTAATCTCCCCCGCCTGGCCGCTATGGTGAATCACATCGTGGACCGAGGCCAGGGTTTCATAGGCTTCCCTCAGGTGGTTATCAGATGGTGGAGATTGGGCCATTTCGCATGCGCGGGCGATCCGCATGTTGTGATACTCAATGTGCTCGGAACGCGCTTGGTGTTCCATAAGAGCGGCACGCGATGCCGACTCCTCCCAAGCGTTGGCTGGCGCCCCATGCGGAAGCAGCCATGTCCAGAGGAGCAAGGCACGATTACCATGGAAGCAGTAATCTCCAAAAAGTCGTAGGTCTGGAGGAAGATCTGGCGGCGTTTGCAAGATTGCTGACCGCATGAGTATTCGTGACAATGAAGGCGCGAAGGCGCTCAGGAGATCATCCTTAGTCGCGGGTTGCCTGCGGAAACGCATAAGAGCAACAGAAGGTCGACCTTGCCACGAGTACGCGGACTGTGCTTGGAGCTTCCGCTGTTTTTGACCAAGCACGAGTAGCGCACTCAAGGTATTGGAATACTCAGACCGGCATAAATCTAGTGTTGATTCCCACGAGTCTTGGTCCTTGGACCCAATAATCGGGTGCAGAACCCATTTCTCATTGCCAACTTCAAACTGCCGCCCTTGCTCGCCGAGGTCTTTGTTTATTAAGGATTGACTTTCCCTTCGCATCTTCCGCAATAATTTATTTACCTTGCGGCCCCCAATCGGATTCCCAGCGAGGGATATCTCGTCTTGGAACGCTACTGGCAGTATCGTTTCTGCATCAAGTCGTTGAATCCGAGAATCGACCCATATGGAGTTGAAATAGCACTGATAAATATTTACAATGTTCGATACAAAGTATTCCTCTTCAACACCATCCCAAGTAGAATCAAGCTGAAAACTCAATATGGCGATTCCGTCAGCGAACAGTTTGATTGACGCGAAAATAGGCAACTGCAACTCATCCGATTCCAACACAATCGGCGGAAGACTAGCTCTGAGGTAAGGGGGAGTATTTCCAGCGTTAGGGCCCTCCATACGGTGTTCAACAAATGACACTTCGAATGCCAGGATGAGTTCGGCATCAACATCGGCGGGGACTTTTGAGTCGAATTCAATCTTCCAGCGTGGGTCCCATTGCCGACCCTGTGGTTGTATAAATTCTATCTGCACTTTCCCGTCCGCGGCGGTGTATAGGAATTTGAGGTCAGAGAAAAACACAGCTTTCGCAATCCCTTTTTTCAGGAGCTTTCTTGCCGTTCCAACGAGGTCAACAGAGGTGGCTTCGAATCCTATCGCGTAGTTATAGAACACATTGGCTTGGTCAATCCTGAGACGTGTCTTTTTCCCTCCCGGTTCCGGGCTTGTCACCATCTTTTTAAGACCTCAATCCGGTTTGCGCTGATACAACAACTCGCTAACAATTATTGACTCGGCGATTAAACACTTCCATTTAGCGACATTGTGTGTTATGGTTTGTGCATGGAAAAACCAGATGCACGAAAACTTAGCCAAGACGTACAGTATGCTCTGCGCAAGCAGATAGTTCGGCTACGCAGGCAAGGGCGGTCCAATAAAGAGGTCGCCCAGATTATCGGTGCCACGGAACGCCACACCAGCAAGATTTGGCAGAAATACTTGCGGGAAGGCAGCTTCGCTATCAAGCTCGGACAAAGAGGTCGTCGCCACGGCGGTAGTCGCAAACTGACAAGTGAGCAGGAACTTGAGGTAAAGAAACTTTTGGTAGACAAAACACCGGATCAGCTCAAACTTCCATTTGCTCTTTGGACCCGTGATGCCGTCCGTTTGGCAATCAAACAGCGATGCGGAACCGATTTGCCTCTGCGGACTATAACCGACTATCTCAAGCGCTGGGGTTTTACTCCCCAGAAGCCCACCAAGCGGGCCTACGAACAGAGCCCGCGACAGGTACAGCAGTGGCTTGATACCACATACCCAGTGATTGCAGCTCAGGCAAAAAAAGAGAAAGCCGAGATTCACTGGGGTGACGAGACTGGCATTCAA
The DNA here is from genome assembly GCA_963665835.2 of Syntrophales bacterium. Classification (GTDB taxonomy): domain Bacteria; phylum Desulfobacterota; class Syntrophia; order Syntrophales; family UBA2210; genus UBA6078. Next base: position 54,252 of record CAXXWJ010000001.1, read on the forward strand.
AGTGGTGACTACACTGCGAAGGGTTTTTCTCCAAAGGGGAAGACACCCGTCGTCAGGGTCACTGCTAAAAAGAACAGAATCAACATGATCTCGGCCATCACCAATCAAGGAAAGGTGAGATTCATGCTGTATCGGGAGAAGATGGCTTCGCAGGTGCTCATCAAGTTCATGTCCCGACTGATAAAGGATGTTCCCCGTAAGAGCTTTTTGATTTTGGACAACCTCCGTGTACATCACGGAAAAAAAGTCAAAGAGTGGCTTGAAGTAAACAAGGAGAAAATAGAGGTGTTCTACCTTCCCTCATATTCTCCAGAACTCAACCCGGACGAGTATCTCAACGGCAACCTGAAAAACAAGATTCGTTCAGGCATACCGGCAAGAAACGAAAAAGATATCGTCAGTAAGACACGTTCTTTTATGAAGACCTTACAGAAACGACCGCAACACGCAAAAAAATATTTCAAGCATCCGGCGGTTGCATATGCAGCATAATGGATCTATTCAATCACCGGAGCAATAATATACATTGCTTGGCTTTTTCCGATTTATTGCTTGCAATCCTAAACTATTTGAGGCAGAAGTAAAAGCAAATAATCATTAAAAACAACCTGATCGGAAAAACAGCATTTGGCATTTACGATAATAAGGACCAAAAGCCAAATTGGGTTTTTTATGGAAAATTTGTCCGGGGCAAAGAAATCTGACCTTCTTCCAGAGTTTCAAACCTTTCTTATCGACAAGAAAATGGCACCGGAAAAGAATGTACCTTTTTACGCCTTATGGGCCAGTAAATACCTCAACTATGCCCGCAAAAAAGAAATATCGTCCAATGTCTATCAGGAAACCGCCTTCATTGAGTTTATTGAAACCTTGAGATCGGATCAGAAAATGTCCGACTGGCAAATCCGCCAGGCACAGGACGCTATAAGGCTTTATTATTTTCATTACTGCGGGCTAAGACCTGATACTATTTTAGCAGTAAAACCGGGAGACTTTGAACCGGAACTCCTTAAGGAGACAAAGCGATTAATCCGGCTGAAACATTACTCCTACAGTACAGAAAAAACATACCTGCAATGGATCAGACGTTTTCTTGGTTACGCAAAACAAACTGAAAATAAGGAAACGGCAGCGGCGCTGTCATCTGCCGACTGCAAAAATTTTCTTAGTCATCTGGCACTGCAAGAAAAGGTCGCCTCTTCAACCCAGAATCAGGCATTTAATGCACTGCTGTTTCTTTTCCACAATGTGCTTTGCAGGGGTCTGGATGATATCGCCGATACCGTTCGCGCCAAACGCGGGCAGAAACTGCCTGTTGTCTTTTCCGTGGAAGAGGTTAAACGCTTACTGGCCTGTTTGAACGGCAGAGAGCTGCTCATTGCCGGATTGATTTATGGTTCGGGATTGCGACTGATGGAACTTGCACGACTGAGAGTGAAGGATATCGATTTTGATTTAAATACGCTTACAGTGCGTAGCGGTAAGGGTGACAAGGATCGAACAACGGTATTGCCTTCGACTGTTAACGGTCAATTGCAGGAGCATTTAAAGGAAATTAAAACCCTGCATGAGAATGATCTTTCCCTTGGGTACGGTGAAGTCCCTCTTCCCGATGCCCTGATCAGGAAATACCCAAAAGCCGGAAAGGAATGGGCGTGGCAGTATGTTTTCCCGGCCAACAATCTCTCTGTTGATCCCCGCAGTGGACGAGTAGGCCGCCATCACATTAGTGATGCGGCTATCCAGGTGTTCATTAAAAAAGCGGTACAAAAAGCGGCCATTCCCAAACACGCTTCAGTTCACACACTGCGCCATAGTTTCGCTACACACCTGCTGATGAACGGCGTAAACATCCGGGAAGTTCAGGAGTTACTGGGGCACAAAAACGTCGAAACGACAATGATCTATACTCATGTTTTACGCGATATGTCTCATGCCCCTAAAAGTCCGCTGGATCTGCTTTAAAAGAAGAATAAAAATGTTCACCGATAAGAATATATGAAAATCTATTTTGCCGGATCAATTAGAGCTGGAAGGGCCGATGTCGCAATATACGAAGAGATGATCCTGTGGTTACGATCATTCGCGTAATTCCTGGTACACCTTACTTAATTATTGGCAAAAGCCATTGGATTTGTTTCTGGCATGGCACGAATCGATAGAGCAGTGGCACCTGGAATTCCTCATCGTGTGACACAGCGGGGCAATAATCGCGCCGCTGTATTTTTGATGACGAAGACAGAGCAATTTATCTCTCGTTACTGAAAGACTAAAAGGAACGTTCCGATGTCGATGTCTGGGCATATTGCCTGATAACAAATCATGTACATATCCCGGCCGTCCCCTCCCTGGTAGCCTCCGAATTGTATGGACACTGGCCAAAGAGCATGTTTATATTAAAAAGCATCATAATTCGATACACTCTCTTGGCCTTTATCCTTGGAGGTTGCGCTATGAACAGTAGTTTGGACGTAAAGACATCTAAAAATGTGGATGAGTTTCAGGAAGGGTACGTTTCAGTAACCGGCGGTAAAGTCTGGTATAAAGTAGTGGGAAGTAATAAAAATGGCATTCCTATCCTGGTTCTGCATGGTGGACCGGGGGCGTCCTCCGATTATCTGGAACCGTTGGCAGAACTTGCCAACGAACGGCCAGTTGTTTTTTATGATCAACTTGGCTGCGGCAATTCCGAAAAGCCTGATGACAGATCCCTCTGGACGATAGAGCGGTTCGTTGATGAGGTCCATCAAATCCGCAAGGCTCTCGGATTGAAGAAGGTCCATATCATCGGACAATCGTGGGGAACCTCGCTGGCGGTGGATTACCTTCTTACGAAGCACGAGGAAGGTGTGGTGAGCTTGGTCCTTTCTGGACCTTTGCTCAGCACGCAATGCTGGATTAAAGACCAGAAAGCCTATATTGCTAAACTTCCGGAAGAGATACAGGAAATCATCCTGAAATACGAAGATACCGGAGAATTCAGCTGTTCACTATATCAAGATGCCATGATGGCCTATTACAAAATCCATGTTTGTCGTCTTAACCCCTGGCCTGAGTGCCTGAACAGATCTTTTGAAAAATTGAACTTTTCGATTTACCAGCATATGTGGGGACCTAGTGAATTCACCGTAACCGGAGTACTCAAAAATTATGAACGTGTAGAACGTCTGAAAGAAATTGTAATTCCTGTTCTATTTACCTGTGGATTGTATGATGAAGCAACCCCTGCAACGAGCAGATATTATCAAGAAAACCTTCCTGGATCCAAGATTCATATATTTGAGGATGCTTCACATGAACATCATCTTGAGAAGTCGCAAGAATATCTACAGACCGTCAGAGACTTCCTTGGCCTGGCAGAAAAGGAGGGAAAATAGTGTGCTGAAAATTAGCCCATCACCGCTGTTCTCAAGGTAGTTATGAGACACATATAGACAATAAAGACCCTGGCGGGAATGATTATCAGAAGGATAGAAGTATGTAACCGGGATTCGGGGAAAGGGATCTATAATGAATGTTACTGAAGCAATTGCAAAGAGAAAAAGTATAAGAGATTACATGGATAAACCGGTCCGTACCGATGATCTTGAAAAGATAGTAGAAGCCGGTCAACGGGCACCTAATGTAGGAGAATTTAAGATTTCAGTTATCCGTAATAAGGCGCTGTTGAGACAGATCGATGACCTTACATACGATGCCATGGTTAATTCAGGCATTGAAATCCTTCAGTATAGAGCTTCGCTTCCAGGCTATCGGCCCCTCTACGGGGCACCGGTGCTGATCCTTCTCTCCGGGCCAGCCCAGAATCCTTACAGCACCGCCGACGTAACGCTCGCCGCGGAAAACATTATTCTTCAAGCAACCCACCTGGGGCTTGGATCTTGTTATATTATCTCCCCTACCCTGGCCTTGAACATGCCAGAGAATCGCGTGCTTGCGCTGGAGTCGGGAATGCCTGATGGCTACAAGCTTCACTGCGGAGTCATACTGGGTTATGCCGCCGATGAAAATAGATTCTCCACGGGCAAGCGCACCAAGAGGGGGTTGGTCAGCTACATCGACTGAAAAAACCTGGGACACTTCCCCCTATTTTTCTTTGAAGAACTGGGCAAGCTGGAATAGCATTCTTCCCATGCCTAAAGTTGCACGGATTACAGCACCTCATTATCCGAACCATGTTACCCAGCGGGGCAATAATCGCGCCGCTGGATTTTTTGATGACGAAGACAGAGCAACTTATCTCTCGTTAATGAAAGACTAAAGGGAACGGTGCGATGTCTGATGCCTGGGCATATCGCCTGATGACAAATCATGTACATATCCTGGCCGTTCCCTATGATGAAGAGTCCTTGTCTCGGTGTATCAGCAGGAGAACTCTGCGCTACACTCAGCATGTCAAACGTAAGTACAAGCGGAAGGGCGGATGGGTGAGTAACGGGAGATCGAGCTTTCCGAGCGATTCGGACAGGGATGCCTACAAGACGTTCCTGAAGCAGAAAGATCCGGGGCCAGACCCTGGCAGATCCTAAACAAGGCTTCTTCCTGCGCCCTTTGGGCCCAGGAAGAGATGTAAAAGCTATATTTGCGATAACATTATTGTTTGACAACGAACCGTTTCTCCAATAAAAACGCTATAAATTCTGTAAAAATCAATAGGAGATATTCGTAGATGTCACAATTCAGCAATGTAACAATAACAAAAGCGGCAAATATTTATTTTGATGGGCAGGTTACGAGTAGAGTTGTACTCTTCAATAATGGTTCTAAAAAGACTCTTGGAATCATGCTTCCCGGTGCCTATGAATTTAACACCGCTGAGAGAGAGCTGATGGAGATCCTATCGGGAGAGCTGGAGATTCAATTGCCAGGGGAAAGCTGGAAGAAGGTATCAGGTGGTGAATCTTTTGAAGTACCGGCAAATTCGAGTTTCAAGCTGAAGATTCAAAAAGTAACCGATTACTGCTGCAGTTACTTATAATAAAACAGATCGCTAAAATTGAGACGATGAGAATCGGAACGCTAAAGGCGGAGTCCCTTGAGCTTAGCGCTCTCTATTGTCAGGAAAGATCAAAGAGTTTATGAAAATCTATTTTGCCGGGTCGATCCGGGCTGGCAGGGAAGATGCAGCGATCTATGGCGCAATTATTTCGCGGCTTCAATCTCTGGGCGAGGTTCTGACCGAACATGTCGGCTATATCTCTCTTTCGCAGGCAGGCGAAGACGGGGCCGACGATCGATCCATTTATGACAGGGATATGGCCTGGCTTGAATCATGCGATTGCATTGTGGCTGAAGTGACAACGCCGTCTTTAGGCGTCGGCTATGAACTGGCATGGGCCGTGGCAATAAAAAAACCGGCTTTGTGCCTATACCGGATGATACCGGGACGAAGGATATCAGCTATGATTGCCGGAAGTCCTGGCATACAAACCGCTTCGTATGCATCCCTTGAGGAGTTCGAAAACATCGTGGAAGATTTTCTTCGAAAGACGATCATTACAACTGATTCTCGCGCATGAAGTCCAAAAACCGCATGCAGCTGAAACAGCAATGAAAGGTTCTCAAGAGGATCTATTGATGACCGGGCAACTGGAATTGCTGTCGCCGGCAGGCGACACCGATCTTGGGATAGCCGCTATCAATCATGGCGCGGATGCGGTGTATATCGGTGCGCCCAAATTTTCCGCCAGGGCTGCGGCTGGTGTCTCCGTGGCCGATATAGCCCGCCTGATAAAGCATGCGCATCTGTACTTCGCCAAAGTATATGTCGCTCTCAACACCATTCTCACCGATGCGGAGTTGGCTGAGTCTCTTGAAATCATCCAAACACTCTATGAACTGGGAGCAGACGGCCTCATTCTTCAGGATGTCGGGCTGCTGGAGCTGGATCTTCCGCCCATCGCACTTATCGCCAGCACTCAGATGCACAACAGCACGCCCGAGAAAGTCAAGTTTCTGGAAGACACGGGTTTCCAGAGGGTCATTCTGGCCAGAGAACTCTCCCTTGCAGAGATTGCTGACATCCGCCGCAAAGCTTCCAAAATAGAGCTGGAGGCCTTTGTGCACGGGGCTCTGTGCGTTTCTTACAGCGGACAATGTTACATGAGTCAGGCCGTGGCAGGCCGCAGCGGCAACCGCGGCGTCTGCGCACAGCCCTGCCGGTCCCATTACACCCTGATCGACAGGAGCGGAAATAAAATCCTGCAGGATAAATACCTTCTCTCCCTCAAAGACATGAACCGGATAAATGCTATACCGGACCTGATTTCGGCAGGCGTCACTTCTTTTAAAATCGAGGGGCGATACAAAGAAATCGAATACGTTATAAACGTTACATCCGCTTACCGGCAGGCCATTGACAGGTTCATCAGCGGTCATTCCACTTACAGACGGGCAAGTTCAGGTGAAAGCTCGATTGCCTTTTCGCCGGACCTGGACCGCACCTTCAACCGAGGCTATACGCCGTATTTCCTCTCCGGTCGACAGGATAAAGTCGCTTCGATTGCCACACCGAAAGCCACCGGGCAATATCTGGGAAAGATAACGGCCCTGGGGAAGGATTATTTTCGAATGGCCCGCCACGATCTGCAAAACGGTGACGGTCTGTGTTTCTTCACAAGTGAAAACTATCTGGCCGGATTTCGCGTTGAGCGGGTGGATAAGGTAAAAATTTTTCCCGGCAGCATGAAGGGCCTGGGTGTTGGGACCGAGCTGTATCGCAACCATGATAAGGGATTTGTGAGAATGCTGAAGAAATCTCCCGGCAATCGCCGCATCGCCGTAGAGATGCATTTTATGCAGGATAATCATGTCAACCGGCTTTTGGCAAAGGATGAAGACGGATGCACTGCTGAGGTGCTTAAAGAAATGGCATTCCAGCCGTCCCGAAATCCTGAGACTGCGAAAGCACAGATTGAAAAACAGATAAACAGCACTGGCAACACGCCTTACCGTATAACAAAGACGACCATTGAGCCGCAAAACCCGGGCTTTCTTCCGGTAAGCCTACTCAATGGCATCCGGCGGGAGGTCTTGGAAAAACTCACGTCTGTCCGACAGAGCGTCTACACCAGACAGGCTATCCACTTTCTTCCCAATGAAGTACCCTATCCGGAAAAGAACCTCGACTTCCATGCCAATGTCTTAAACAGGTCTGCACGGGAATTCTATGAGCGCCACGGTGCAACCGTAGTAGAGCCTGCCTTTGAGTCCGGCAGCGAGGGTAAGCCCTGCAGCTTGCCGCAAAGCAGCCCAGCGGATAATGTAAAAACTCCCTGCTCAGGGCTAACAGCATCTCCAGCGTTTGCTCTTCAAAGACCTGCAGATCCTGTAGGGAAAACAGTCATGACCTCCCGCTACTGCATTCGCTATCAACTGAATCTTTGCCCAAAGTTGCAGAGTCCTGCGCACCCGGTCAAGGAGCCGCTAAAACTGAAGGATGCTCATCACACCTACCGTCTGGAATTCGATTGTAAGCACTGCAGGATGTTTGTTATCTTTGAGGCGTAAATAGCGGCTGGCGCCGAAGAGGTCGGGGAAATAAAATCTCCGATATGCAGTCCGATTGATATTTTTAAGGATGAAACCGGGGCTCCCGTGAAAATATGCGTTTATTAACTTCAAAGCGACACGACTCATCATGGCGGGACGATTCCCTCCCCCCTATTTCTTTTTTCTCACCAAAGTTCCTTGCGGGGCTTCCACTTCCATCGGCAGATAGACACGATTCCCGGCGTGAGCTTTCTGGACTGCCTTTCCGTCACAGTCTGTCATTAGACCGGTCTCGATGCTGATGGTGCTCTGTGGCAGCAAGATCTCCAGCGTTTGGTCGGACTTCAGGTAGTTTTTCACTTCCAGCAAAATTCGCTTCTGAACCGCATCGTAGTGCAGCACTGTTCCGGCCGGCTCGTGCGTTTGACTGTATTTCACATCGGCACCTATGCCTGATATTTTTTCCTCGGCAAAGGCAAAACCGGTTGTATAGCCCCGGTTGGATATCTTCGACAGTTCCTCGATCCATTGCGGGTCGCAACGGAAGTTGACCGGATCGGCCCAAAGCGCATCCAGGGCCTGCCTGTATGTACGCGTCACCATCGCAACGTAATAAGACGACTTCATCCGGCCTTCGATCTTCAAGCTGGCGATTCCCGTTGACACCAGTTCCGGCAGATATCCAATGAGGCACAGATCTTTGGAGCTAAGCAAATAGGTGTAGCGATCGTCTTCTTCTACAACGAGCGGCTCATCACACCGGGTCGATTCAATAAGCTGATATTCCCAGCGGCAGGGCTGAGAGCAATCGCCCTGATTGGCACTGCGGCTGTTGCGCCACGCCGACAAAAAGCAGCGCCCGGAATAGGCCATGCACATGGCGCCGTGCACAAATATTTCAAGCTCCATTTCCGGGACAAGGGCGGCAATCTCTGCGACCTCCCTTAAATTCAACTCCCGCGCGAGCACGATCCGCTTGACACCCTGATCATACCAGAAACGGACGGACTCGGTATTAGTCGTGTTGGCTTGGGTGCTTAAATGGATGGCAATCTCAGGTGCCAGTGCACGGATCAGCCTGATAATCCCGGGGTCGCTTACAATCAGGGCATCTATATCGAGAGTGGCCAGTTCCGGGACAATCCGCCGGACCTCGATTAGATCGAGATTGCGGGCGAACGTATTGATTGACCCGTAGACATTGACGCCATTGGCATGCGCATAGCTGATACCCTCGCCCAAATCCGCAAGTGACATCTCGGCCGAACCGGCCCGCAGACTAAGGCCGGGAATCCCCACGTACACGGCATCCGCGCCATAAAGCACAGCCGTTTTCAACTTCTCGATATTGCCTGCAGGGACTAACAATTCCGGTTTGCCTGTTGGAAGCATAAGCGATTTGTCCTTCTGTTATATTTAAAATAGATCAGCACAGATCCACTTTTTACTGGATATTCACTTTGACTGTTCAATCAAGGTTTTATTGTCATCTTTATAATTCAAAATCTATTAAATCCTGCACAGGCACATATCGTAAAAGAACAGCAGGCCTTGCATTCACTTTACCTTTAAGATTTCCCGCAGCACCTCGGCGCAACCCTCCGGGATAACCCGTTCCTCTCCGTAATAGCCCACACAGTCTCCGGCTCCGCCGTGAATGTCGCCCTAGCCTGATATGAAAAGCTGACGGCGTTCAGCGATTTCGGAGAGGCCACATCCGCATCGCTGTGCCACGAGCTTAGCCTCCTCAAGTCCGCCAACCGTATAGTGATCGGCGATAGCCAGCGTCTTGAAGCCTTCCGTTACGGCCAGTTCGATAATTTCGGCCGGATTCAAGAGACTGTCCTATGGCAATGAAGATCAATAATGAAAGGCGCTTTTCAAATTTATTTTCTCAGTTTTATAGCAGATCTGAGATGGGGATGAAAAATCTTTTTATCGGTCAGGAAAATTGCGCCTTTGAAGGGCTGCATAGCGCCCGAACAATATAATGTTGGATATTTTTGAGCGTCTTGTTTAAGATCTCCGGAATAGTCGTTTGTCACGCCTGAGTTTTAGTCCTTTTTGGGAAGCTCCACTGACAGCGAGCGATCTCTGATCAGCCGATTTTTTGATATCAAGTGCTGCAGAAGATACATTAGGAGGAAAAACATGAGTTTTGAACCCATTCGCGACATCCCCACTCCGCAGGAGATCCTAGCGGAGGTGCCGCTTGAAACAAAACTGAAAAAGCTGAAGGCGGCCAGGGATTCCGAAATCCAGTCGGTTTTCACCAGGCAGACCGATCAATTCCTTTTAATCATCGGCCCCTGCTCGGCGCACGACGAGGACGCGGTTTGCGACTATATCTGCCGCCTGGCCGCGCTACAGGAACGGGTTTCCGAAAAGATCCTCATTATCCCCCGGATTTATACGAATAAGCCGCGGACCACCGGAAGTGGATACAAGGGTATGGCACATCAGCCCAATCATCGCGAGGCGCCGAATATCGTGCGCGGGATCAAGGCCATCCGCAGGATGCACATCCGGGCATTGCGGGAATCCCATATGCCGGCAGCCGACGAGATGCTCTATCCGGGCAACTATCCCTATGTCGAAGACCTTTTGAGCTATGTTGCTGTCGGCGCCAGATCGGTCGAAAACCAGGAGCATCGCCTCACCTGCAGCGGGCTTGATGTTCCTGTCGGCATGAAAAACCCCACCTCGGGCGATATACAGGTCACACTCAATTCGATCCAGGCATCACAATCGGCTCACACTTTCATTTACAACCTGCGGGAAGTGGAAACAACAGGGAATCCTTTGACCCATGCGGTTCTGCGCGGTTACATTAATCACCTGGGCCTTGCCGTACCCAATTATCATTACGAAGACCTGATAAGCTTTACCGAAGCCTACCAGCAGCGAAAACTCGTCAATCCTACAATCATTGTGGACACCAATCACGCCAACTCCAGCAAGCTCTTCAGCGAGCAGCCCCGTATCGCTCTTGAGATCATGCAGAGCCGCCAACATTCACCCTTGCTTCGCGACATTATCCGAGGGCTGATGATAGAGAGCTTTATCGAGGAAGGCGCTCAGTCGGCGAGCGGACATATATATGGCAAATCGATTACCGATCCCTGTTTGGGCTGGCCGGATACGGAGCGCTTGATTCGTGACCTGGCCGAGATCGCCTAGCCTGGCGCACAGATGGAACGTAACATCATTTTAAAGCTGGCCCAGAGCTCCTTCCACCTGCGCTAAAGGTTGATAATACATGGGATATATAATACAGAATACGGGGACACCATACCTATTTTCTTGACTTAACATCCCCAGGGGCATACTTTCCTATGTCATGGGAAGAATAGCACGAATAGTGGCACCAGGATTTCCACATCACATAACCCAAAGTGGAAATCGCAGGCAGGAAACCTTCTTCAACGATGGAGACTACCGGGAATACATAAACCTTTTATCTGAATGGTCTTCCCGTTGCGGTGTTGAAGTATGGGCCTATTGCCTTATGCCCAACCATATCCATTTGATCGCTGTACCTCAATCAGAAGATGGGCTGAGACTGGCCATCGGGGAGACTCATCGTAGATATACAAGGTTCATAAACTTCCGTGAAGGCTGGCGAGGACATCTATGGCAGGGAAGATTTGCTTCATATGTTATGGATGAAAGATATCTCCTTGCCTGTGTTCGCTACATTGAGATGAACCCCGTAAGTGCCGGACTTGCATCAAAACCTGAAAAATGGCCTTGGAGTAGCGCATCGGCGCACCTGTCCGGTAACGATGACAGGCTTGTTAAGACCAGGCCCCTTCTGCAGATAACAGGAGGCAAGTGGGAAGATTTCTTGAATGTCAAGGTATCTGAAGAAGAAATCGTAGCTGTTGAGAGGCATGAACAGACTGGACGACCACTTGGCAGCGTAAGTTTTATTGAAACTCTGGAGAGCTCACTTGGTCGCATCTTGAAACCAAATAAGGCAGGAAGAAAACCAAAAGTTACGAACAAATAAGTATGGTATCCCCGGATTTCGAGGTATTATGTCCCCATATTTTTAGCCGGGCCTTAAGATCTTTAAATTACAGGATTTGGGAGGGACTAGAGATGAGGATAGGATTATCATACGATCTCAAGGACGCAATTCCGGCAGAACAAGATAGCCCCGATGATACCCTGGAAGAATATGACTCCTCGGAGACTATAGATATAATATCGGCGGCTCTGGAGGCGAAGGGACACAAAATTGTAAGGCTTGGAGGTGGCGGTGATTTTCTGGACAATATACGGAGCCAGGAGGTGGATATTGTTTTCAACATTGCCGAGGGGAGAGGGAACTACCGCAGCCGTGAGGCTCAGGTTCCTGCCGTTCTCGAGATGCTGGACATAGCCTATACCGGGTCCGATCCCCTCTGTCTGTCAATATGCCTCGACAAATCCCTAACCAAAAAACTGGTAACGGCGAACGGCATCAGCACCCCCAGGTGGCTGGAAATAGCCTGCAAGCAGGATCTATTGCAGACATCCTTGGACCATTTCCCCTTTCCTGCCATTATAAAACCAGCTTCCGAAGGATCAAGTAAAGGAATTAGGCTCACCTCTCTGGCTCGTACCGTAAAAGAGGCGCAGGATGAAGTGGAGAGGCTCCTGAGGACTTACCAACAGCCGGTTCTTGTGGAGGAATTTATTGATGGCGATGAGATTACCGTGGGTATTGTCGGAAACAGTCCACCCAGGGTATCGGGAATGATGCGAATACTGCCAAAGACCAAGGTGGAGCATTTTGTTTATTCAATAGAGGTCAAACGCGATTATATTAATCTGGTTGAATATGAGTGCCCCTCCCGGCTTGGAAAAAAGATAGAGGACAAGATAGCCCTCGCCAGCATTCAGGTCTTTAAGACCCTGGGATGCCGTGATTTCAGCCGTATCGACTTTCGAGTCAGTCCCGAAGGGGTCCCCTATTTTATCGAAATAAATCCCCTGCCCGGCCTGGGCACATACAGCGATCTTGTCATCATGGCGGTAAAGATGGGCGTGACTCATGAAGCGCTTATAGGCTCCGTGCTTGATGCCGCGCTTGAGAGGTACTCCAAGTGACTATGCGTACAGCCATTGTCTACAACGAGCCCCTGCCCTCTCGCTACGACACAAGGGGAGAATCAAAGGCCGTGCTGGGAGTACTTGATGCGGTAGCGGCCGTGCAGAAATCGCTTATTGAACTTGGCCATGATGTAACGATCGTCCCTCTGATCCCGCCTCTGGAGCACGCAAAAGTTATACTCACTTCTCTCGATGTGGAGCTGGTGTTTAATCTTTTCGAAGGGTTCTCCGGCTCTCCTGATACAGAGGCCCTTGTGCCGGAGACCCTGTCCAAAGCGGGGATACCCTTTACCGGCTGCCCGGAGGGAGTGATTAGACTTGCCCTGGACAAGGCCCGGGTAAAGGATATTCTGAAGGCTGCCGGAATCCCTACGCCGGATTTCCAGGTTCTCAATCCTGAGACAGTGCATACGTTCCGTCTGAATTATCCCTGTATCATCAAACCTCCCGGCGAGGATGCCAGCCACGGTATAACTGAAGAGAGCTTCGTAAATAACTTCATATCACTGAAAAAACAGGTAACGGCGATCAGTGAATCCTATGGGTTCAATTCCCTGGTGGAAGAGTTTCTAGATGGACGGGAGTTCAATGCCACGGTCTTGGGTAATTCCCGCTGTTATTTATTGCCGGTATCCGAAATAGTCTACTCTTTACCTCCTGACATGCCCATGATCCTCACCTTTGCATCCAAATGGGAGGCAGACAGTCCGTACTTTCAGGGGACTAAGGTGGTATGCCCTGCCGCAATTGGAATTAGCGACCAGAAGCAGATTGCAGAAACAGTCCTGTCTGCCTATCGGCTCCTTGGCTGCCGGGGCTATGCCCGCGTGGACATGCGAATGGACACAGAGGGGCGGATAAACGTGATAGAGGTGAATCCCAATCCCGATATCTCCCCCGACGCCGGCACAGTACGTCAGGCCAGGGCGGCCGGCATGGACTATCCCCGGTTTATAGAGAATGTAATAAAACTGGCGGTGGAAGCGGTGGAAAAGGAGCCTTATGACGATTAACATCAGACCTATGCTGCCGGAGGACAAGGCGCCCTTAATGGAGATTCTAAGGTATACAACGGAATTCAAACCTTCTGAGGTCGTTGTTGCCGAGGAAGTCATTGACAGCTACCTGCGCGACCCATATGATTCAGGATATTATGTCCTCATAGCCGAGGTTGCCTCATCTGTCGCGGGCTATATTTGCTATGGCCCTACTCCGCTTACCGAAGGCACATGGGATATATACTGGCAGGCAGTGGCGCAGGAAAAGCGGGGACATCGCATAGGTTTAGCTCTAACCGATGCCGCAGAGGAGGAAATAGGGAGGACCCGGGGAAGGCTTATTATTATTGAAACATCCTCGACGGAGGCCTATGAGAAAACCCTGAATTTCCACAGGGGTCGGGGCTATGAGATAATTGCGAGGATAGCCGATTTTTACAGTCCCGGCGACGATAAGCTGATATTGCAAAAACGACTGAGCTACCGTGATTTAAGTAAGGAAGATAATTAGCTACCTTCATCATCCGCTTCGTCTATCCGACGACAGGAAATCTTAAAAAGGGGGATTGTCAATGGCATACAAAGATATTTTAAGAAACTCTCTACGGACATTCGAGGATCTGGAGAAGTGGCTGGCCGGACGGAAGGCACGGGTTGACCCCAGGGTCAGGGCTGTCATTGAAAAGTACCCCATGAGGGTCAATACCTATTACCTTAGTCTCATGGAAAAAATTAATGACGGCATCTGGAAGCAGGCGATTCCAAGCGCTGAGGAGCTTGAACACTATAAGGACCTTACGGAAGATCCCCTCGATGAGGAAGGAGACATTCCCCTTGGCGGTCCACGGACGATAATCCACCGTTACCCTGACAGGATTTTATTGTTTGTCTCGACCGAGTGCGCCATGTACTGTAGATTCTGCACCAGAAAACGAAAAGTCGGTGACGACCGAAAGAATCCGTCCATGGAGGACATAAGGAAGGGCATTGAATATATCGCATCTCACGAAGATATTAGAGACGTATTAATCTCCGGTGGAGATCCGCTATTGATATCAACGAACCGACTTGATGAAATCCTGGGAAAGCTAAAAGAAATTGAACACCTAGAAATAATTAGAATCGGCACACGTGTCCCCTGCGTATGGCCACAAAAGATTATTGAAGACAAAGAATTAATCGAGGTCTTGAGAAGACACACCCCCCAGACAATGAAGGATCCGCAGCTTTTCATAAACACCCACTTCAATCATCCCAATGAGATAACAAACGAAAGTTATCAGGCTATTAAAAGCTTGAGGGAACTGGGTATTCCTATAGGTAATCAAACCGTTCTACTCAAGGGAGTCAACGACGACACCGATATAATGAGAGATCTGGTGCACGGACTAGGCAAAATGGGGGTAAAACCCTATTATCTTTACTATGCCGACCTAGTCGAAGGTACAGGACATTTCAGGACTGCGGTAAACAAAGGAAAGGAAATTTGTAAAGACCTTTGCGGCTCCACAACAGGCTTCCTGCGACCTCTATATGTAGTCGATGCGCAGGGCGGAAAAGGCAAGATACCGGTAGATTTAGGGTTTTCTGATGGAATCAGTGAAGATAAAAAGGGTGGAATTTTTACTTCAGCGATAGGACTTGGGAAAGTATATGTCAATGACCCTATTGAACGAATAGAAGGAAAACAGAGAAGAGAAAAGGTTAAAGCCCAATAAACATATTCAAGATATATAAAAAAGATCGTTCTAAAACAGTTGAGAGGACTTTCTATCGAGAACCACGAGACAGAAACACTCTCTGTATTTGTTATTGAAAGTCAATACCATCCGATTTATAATCCCATCGATTTTTTTAAACAATTATCGATGCCGTAGTCTGCCTGCGGACTGTGGCACGGCATGTTTTAAGCAGCCCGATAGAATCAGGCGTGGTTGAAAGGCCAGAATAACACAGAAAAACTGAAAGATACAAACATGGGAACTGTCCATGCTTTAAGGAGATTTATGAGTACGAAGGTTGAAATAAAGGTTCGAGGATATCATCTTGATGTGTTCCAGCACGTCAATAATGCGAGATATTTGGAATTCATGGAAGAAGGACGATGGAATTTCTTCGAGGAAAATAAGAATTGTAATGAATGGCCTGAAGGGGTTACTTTTGTTGTGGTTAATATAAACATCAACTATAGGCTTCCTGCCGTTCTGGGTGACATGCTGGAAGTACGAACTACCCTGTCCAGCATAGGAAACAAAAGCAGTGTGCTTCATCAGGAAATAATCCGTCAAAAAACCGGAGAAGTGGTTGCAGATGCCGATGTTACTTACGTGATAGTGGACTCAAAAACGCAAAAGGCGCTTCCCCTTAAAGGAAATCTCGCCGCTTTTTTTGGTAGACTGGCTGACCCAAAGGGTATTTGCTAGAAGTGGGCGCAGAAAGATCTGCATAGAATACCATGCTAATTACGTGAAAGTGGCAGATAGAATCCTGGTGATAGGCATCAAGGAACAGAGCCATAGTATCAGGATCTATCAGTGGGCAGGCAGGGCGCAGAAGGGAGTAAATCATGCGGGCAATACGACGAAGATTGCAGATCTTTATGACTCTTCTGGTTGTGGTGACGGCTATAGGTACTGCCGGTTTTATGGTTCTCGAGGATCTTTCCCTAGCCGAGGCCCTTTATTATAACATAGTAACAATATCGACGGTGGGGTATGGCGACATCCATCCTACAAGCAACGCCAGCCGTTTCTTTGCCGTTCTGCTGATAATCATGGGGGGCGGAACCTTTATCGGGGTGATCGCGAATGCGACCGAGATACTCCTCCTGAAGCGGGAGGAACAGCACTGGTTGCTTAAGATCAACATGGTCCGTGGGATATTTTTGAATGAGGTTGGGCACAGACTCCTAGCCCTACTTTCCTCTTACGATAGGGACATAGAAAGGACGAGGTCCAGTTTTATAGTGAAGCCGGACTGGTCCGACCGTAATTTTTCCTCCGTTCATAAACACATCAAGAGGCATGTATTTGACGTCGATGCTGACCGTGTTGATTTGGTTTCACTCTTCAGCCTTCTTGAGGACAAGCGGAAGGTGCTGGCCCGTTTGCTGGAAAACCCTGCCCTGGTTGAACACGAAGAGTTCACCGAGCTCCTGTTGGCAGTCTTCCACCTGACCGATGAACTTGCCAACCGGGAAGTGCTAAAGGATCTTCCTTCATCAGACCTGAATCATCTCGTGGGGGATATCAACCGCGTTTACGGACTGCTGATTAACCAGTGGTTTGTATACCTGAGACATGTCAGGAGCCAGTATCCGTACCTTTACTCACTGGCGGTTCGCAAGAATCCCTTTGACGAGAATGCGAACCCTGTTGTACCTTGATGCGCCGTATATAAATGTGTGTAAATGGGGCCGGTTCTATTTTTTGCCAATTTCCTGAAATTTGGGATTACCCCGGAATTAGTTCCCCCGCAATTAGAGGCAGCAAATGCGCTATATTAACATGGATAGGTGGCCAAGACTGAAACACTTTAGTCTTTTCAACTCATTTAATCACCCTCACTTCAGCATGTGCGCGAATGTAGATCTGACTGAATTTCATCTGTTTGTCAGGAAGCATGGCTATTCCTTTACCGTGGCTGTCACTTATCTGATAGCGCGGGCAGCCAACGCTATAACAGAATTTAGATACCGGATCAGGGGTGAGCGTGTTGTTGAGCACGAGAAAGTAAATCCCAGCTTTACTATCCTTGTTGACGGAGAGATATTCAGTTTCTGTTTGGTCGAGTATATCCAGGATTTCGATAAATTTTCAGACTGCGCCGCCGACCGTATCAGGGTTGTAAGAAAGTTACCGGTTCTGGAAAACGATCCTCTTAACGACGATGTGTTGTACATGACTCCCATCCCATGGGTTTCCTTCACGAGTTTTGAACACGCTATGCAGTTTCATCCCGTAGACTCTGTCCCCCGCTTTGCCTGGGGTAAATACTTCGAAGAAAATGGAAGGCTAAAGATGCCTTTGAGTGTACAGGTTCATCACGCTGTTGTTGATGGCCTGCAGGTAGGAATGTTTTATGAAGAGATCAAGGCCATTTTAGAGCAGCCTGATAAAATAATACCTTAACTGTTCTTTAGGACTATTAAGGCGGACAGTTTAACCCATAATGCTGTAACTGAAAATAACTTCAGAAGGAAATCGATATGATATTTGATTTACTTGAGAATGCACGCCTTTATTCGGCCCTTAACATCGGATTTCCAAAGGCAATGGAATTTCTCCTTAGCCCTGGGCTGGAAGAACTGCCGGTAGGCAAGTATAAGATAGAAGGTGAGAGCCTTTACGCGATGGTTGCAAAAGACCACGGACGCAGGAAAGAGGATGCTCTGCTCGAGACACACGAAAAATACATTGATATACAGTTGGTACTGGCAGGAACTGATCACATGGGGTGGAAACCAAAATCATCCTGCAAAAACCCATCAGGGGGATATGATAAAGATGATGATATCCAGTTTTTCACCGACGTGCCTGATGTCTGGTTCCCGACTGGGAGTGGCTTTTTCGCGATTTTTTTCCCGGAAGATGCACACATGCCGCTTATTTCAGAGGGAGAAATTCACAAGGTTGTTGTAAAGGTCTCAGTGGACCGGAAGTCAATATAATTGACACATAATGGCACTTATTAGATTTTGCCCCATATTCCTGGTGTTTTTTACTGCCATACTGTCATATTCCATGCCTCCTCCTGAATATGTGGTGCTTCTTCATGGCTTGGCAAGAACTAACAAGTCGATGGATGGCCCTGGAAGGTTTCTTTCTGAGCAGGGTTATCAGGTGTTGAATATAGACTACCCCTCCAGAAAACATGAGATATCTGAACTCGCGGCCATTGTAAGAGAGGAAGTGATCTCAAAAACATCAAATGCCAGTAAGGTACATTTCATTACCCATTCAATGGGCGGGATTATTCTGCGTTATATACAAAAGAATAATCCACTGCCGAAACTGGGCCGTGTTGTTATGTTAAGTCCACCAAATCATGGAAGCGAAATCGTTGATAAGATGCGGAAACTATGGATCTTTGAATGGATAAACGGCCCTGCGGGAAAACAGTTAGGTACAGATAAAAATGGCCTTTGTCAGCGTTTGGGGAGGGTAAATTTCGAGTTAGGTGTAATCACAGGGGACAGAAGCATTAATTGGATTAATTCCTTGATTATTCCAGGGTCTGACGATGGCAAGGTATCCGTTGAAAGCGCCAAGGTAGAATGTATGACCGATTTTCTTGTTGTTCACGCCTCTCATCCGTTCATTATGAACGATCAGACTGTAATGGAACAATCTGTTCATTTTCTAAAAAATGGAACCTTTAACATTAAAACTGGGGCACAATAAAAGTTTTTTTCGGAAGGTAAACAGCAATTGCGATCATTGGCTGTCAGGAGTATAGGGGAATCAAAAACTTGCCTGATCAGGCTCTGGAGCCAATGGACGGGAAATAATGCCAGGTTATGACTCCACATGCCGTCAGGCAAAGGAAATAACCGAAACCATCAAGGGGTGAAGTATGTCAAAAAAATGGGGTGTCATAGTGGTTGATATACAGGGATACTTCACGAAATGGAAAAGGGGTAGTCTCGCAGTACCCGACTCGGACGAAGAATACGTAAGAAATACGGAGGCGGCCACAGCCAAGTTCAAAGAGCTTGGCGCACTTATTGTTGGCACCCAGGATTGGCATCCACCTGATCACATTTCCTTTGCGACCAGTCATAGAGGGAAAAAGCCTTTCGAAACAATAGTAATTGATAATTTAGAGCAGGTCCTATGGCCACCCCACTGCATCCAGGGTACAGATAATGCCCGTGTACTCATAGATAACAACCTGTTTCTTGCAATTGTAAAGAATACTCAAGACCATGATATTGAAAGCTATTCCTTCTTTCAGGATAGAGAAGGTGCAAAAACGGAAATGGATACCATACTTAGCATAAACGGGGTTGAGGAAGTCATCATCTATGGGATTGCTACAGAATACTGCGTAAGGGCAACTGCTTTGGATCTCCTTGCCGCCAACTACAGAACAACAGTAATTGAGAGTCTATGTAGGGCTGTCTCTCCCGAAGCCGCTGCGACAGCACTGAAAGAGATGCGAAGCAGGGGGATAAGGGTGATTTTCTCACCTGACCATATCATTCAGGAAATCAATCGGTGAGATTTCCGGCAAATGAACTACCGCCATATACGGTCAGGTAAAGGTTTCTACCGGCTATTAGATTCCGTCGTCATAGGACACTCGCCAGGTCCAGCGTAACAGGGCCAGATCATATGCAAGGGCGATGGGGGAGATGTCAAAAGGCAAAGATGAAATCAGAACCTAACCAGACAATAGATGATCGCCGAGGGAAAACATGAAGAGTATAATCAACCTCCCTGCCACGGAACTATCCAAAGCCATAAGGGAAAGGGAATTTTCCTCCACAGAAGTTGCAGTTGCATATCTAAAACGGATAGAAGAGGTTAATCGGAAACTAAACGCCATTGTGCAGCTATCCGAAGAAGACGCGCTCGAACAGGCAGCAAGGGCTGACAAGGCTTTGTCGCGTGGCGAGATTTCGGGCCCACTGCATGGTGTTCCGATAACGATTAAAGATTCCTTTGATACGGCGGGTATTATTTCCACGGGAGGCACCAAGGGAAGATCGAACTTTGTTCCATCCAGAGACGCCACAGTTGTCAGTAGATTGCGAGCCGCAGGTACCATTATCCTCGGCAAAACAAATACTTCGGAGCTAACCCTCACTTATGACACAAATAATCTTATCTACGGACAGACTAACAATCCCTATGATATTTCACGTTCTCCGGGAGGAAGCAGCGGCGGTGCAGCGGCCATCGTTGCTGCCTGCGGATCTGCCTTCGACATTGGAAGTGATTATGGGGGAAGCCTGCGTTTTCCGGCACATTGCTGTGGCATTGCCACAATCAAACCCACTTCAGGACGGGTACCGCGGACAGGCCATATTCTCCCCTTCGGCGGCGTTTTGGATTCCTTTCAACAAATAGGACCCATGGCTCGATCCGTTGAAGACCTGTCTCTGGTTCTTCCAGTCATCGCCGGACCTGATCACATCGATCCCAGCATAGTTCCAATGGCTTTGGGCAGTCCCGACAGGGTATGCCTTAAGAAGCTAAGGATTGCCTTCCATATAGACAATGGGATCATCTCCCCTTCCCCGGAAACCCAGGAAGTGGTCCGCAAGGCCGCAGAAGCCCTGGATGGTGAAGTTTTAATTACAGAGGAATTACGTCCTCACTGCATAGAGGAATCATACGACTTGATGATTGATTTACTGTCTGCCGATGGCGGTGCATCTATTAGACGGCTGTTAAAGGAATACGGCACGAAGGAGCATACCCTACCCTGGCTGGGGCTTGCTGACCCCATTGACGCAACTCGTTTCGACGCCCTGATAATGAGATGGTATAGATTTCGCAGCAACATGCTGTCATTTTTTAAAGATTATGATGCAATACTCAGTCCCGTACATGCCTTTCCGGCCATGTCGCAGGGATCGTTGGGTGCTGATTTGGAGGCCTTTAGCTACTCCATGACTTATAACTTGACAGGATGGCCGGTCGCAGTTGTACGATGCGGCACATCTGAAAATGGACTCCCCATGGGGGTGCAAATTGTTGCCCATCCCTGGAGGGAAGATGTGGCCTTGGCCTTGGCCGGCTGTCTTGAAAAAATTCTCGCGGGATTTCAAGCACCCGCGATATAGTAAAAATTGGCCCAGCCAATCACTGGCGAAGGTTCAAAGGTCCGCTGGGGGATTACAAGTTACTGGGACTGGCTGCTAATTTTTCAAGGTGAAGGGCTAGCAATGGACAGGCAGTCTCAAATTTACCGGCAATAAACAAAATATTTTTTAAGAGGGATCATGGAAAACTCAGAAAAAGAAAAATCGCTTATCGAAAAAGTCGGCGAGGCTTTTTTCAACTTCGCTGCCGATCGTGAAGACTTGAAAGCTACGATGTCACTCCTGCCGGCTGAGGCTAACATCAACCGGGAAACGGTCGAATATGAACTCCAGATATTGAAATTTATAAGCACCGGCTGGAGTATATCTTATTTACTTGAAAAATCACCACTCAAGGATCAGCTTGCAGAGTTGTACTGGGAAACGGTTTATCAGTACTCTCTGGGCATATCCCAGGCGACTGATCTTGTGATTGGCAGGAAAATTGATTATTTTCAGATATTAAAGGAACGGCTTGATATGTATGTAAAAGCCATTCAAAAACAGCCGGGCGCACCTGAACCAGCTGTCATTATTGGGCCGGAATTTGCCCTGACCTGCGGGAATGCCGACGATGTCTTCACGGTAATGGCGGGTTCGAGACTTTTCAAATCCACAGTCGACATGGTGAAAAAATACCTGAAACATACTGATATGCTTTAGTTTTGATAATAGAACTGCCTGACGTTGATTTCACCTTTGGTCATAGATCCGGCACCCGTCAAGATAAAATCCAATCTCAAGACTATGGTAACGGTTACCTCTGTAGCCTTTACTGAGGCGTTTCATATCCTTACCTCATACGTTATCTTTCATGATATAAATTATAAAAGCCCTGGCTAGAGAACCAGGGCTTTAGTTGAGTTATAACTTTAAAAAATAACCCTAAGTATTTATTTTTTATTAGATTTTCTCCATATCTTCATTGATTCAGCACTCTTTATTAATTTGTCCTGGAAAGAGGGATCGGCGATCTTAACAAGCTCTTCTGCCCTCTCCCATGTGCTCTTGCCCTTTAGGTCTGCGATACCGTTCTCGGTTACGATCATATGAACCGCTGTTCTTGGTGCGGTTACCACCGCGCCAGGAGTGAGAATCGGTTTTATGCGCGACGTCAATCCATCATTACCTTCAAATGTTGATGTCATGCATATAAAACTCTGTCCGCCATTCGACTTATAGGCGCCTTCCACAAAATCGAGCTGTCCACCGGTTCCGCTTATCTGTCTTGTTCCCACGGCTTCCGAGCAGACCTGACCGAAGAGATCCACCTCTATACAGGCATTTATTGAAACAAAGTCATCGAGCTGTGCTATGACGGAGGGATCGTTGACATAGTCCACTGAATATGATGCGACAGCCGGATTGTCATTTATGATTTTATACACTTTATTTGACCCAAAGGCGAATGAAAACACTTGTTTGTATTTGTCAATCTTTTTGCGTGATCCCGATATTTTACCAGCCAGAGACATCTTGACGAAGGCGTCGACATACATCTCAGAATGAACTCCAAGATCCTTCAAATCCGATTCCGCAACCATTGAACCAACGGCATTTGGAACTCCACCTATACCGAGTTGCAGACAACAACCGTCATAGAGACGATCTATTATATGGGTGGCTATCTTCTGCTCACTATCCGATGGCTCCGTATCTGCTATTTGCGGAAGTTTCGGATTATTACCTTCTACGACATAGTCAACCCTTGATATGTGAATCGATTCCTGATTTCCACCAAGAACTCTCGGAATATTTGCATTCACCTCCAAAATAACTATGTCGGCCATCTCAATCGCGGCCCAACATGATGTAGCGCTTGCCCCAAAATTAAAAAATCCATGATTGTCTATGGGCGTAGCCTGCGCCATAAATATACGCGGAGGCTTTGCATTATTCCTAGTCATAAAAGGCAATTCACTGAATTTCATGGGTATATAGGATAGCTGTCCTTTGTCGTAATATTTTCGATCAAGGCCGCTCAAATGCCAGCTATTCCAGTAGAAATGTTCTCCCGTTGGATCGGCATCGCTTGTATATTTGGGCCACACACCCAAATCGCAGCGTATATTTACATTCCATAACTCATCCTTGCGCTTGCTGAGGGCCTTATCGAGCTCAAAAGGAGCATTCAGACCAAAGGCGTACTCTATCAAATCGCCTGATTTTACAAGCTTTACTGCATCTTCTGCGCTTATGATGCGCTTTTTGTAATCTTCTTTAACGCTGTAAGACATAAAAAATAAAAACCTCCTTCAAAACAATTATAAAAATTTAGTTTCAATACCCCTCACCGTGAAGGGGAAAGAGAAGTCGCACCGCCAAAGGCAGGATCGAATTCATATGTATTCAACAAATCTAAAGAGAAACCACATTCCTTGCGTGAAACGAACTTCCACAATAGTATATACAAGGATTACAGGGATTTAAGAACAAACATCATGGTGGTGGATTTTGGTAATAGGAATTTTTGTTGCCAGGCTTGCTAAAAGGTAACGGCCAAAACAAAAATATATTAAATATCGACGTAATAAAAAAAGGACTCTCCACCTGTCCTAACCTTTTTAATGTCTTTCATGCCCCTGTCTGTGGATTTTCAATTCACTCCTTATCAAAAACTTTTAATTAAATAACATTAATATCAAGCAGTTACTAGAATTTCAAGATTTTCCAGCAAATCTTTTTACTAGGCTACGCATGACTGCACTAAAATATAACCGTGCAAATAATTAAAACCCCTTTGCCTCGCCTGGACTTGAATTTCTGATCGTAAAAACTGTGAGAAATCTTATGAATCTGTATTGGTGATTTTCTATAGTGGACAATCGGCACAGAAAATATCAAAGGCTGGTCACAACAACAAAATCTGTTTTGGCAATGTAAACATCGCTTACGTATCAGCTAATTAGATATCATAGTCAAGTTAAAAACTGGCATATTATTATAAACCTATCCCACAATTGACAGAAATCAGAAGGATTTTTACTTTAGACAAAATTTTCCAGTGTGGTTTTATAGGCGGAAAATATAAAGTAAAGGAACAGATGTTTATGTTTTTATGAAGGAACGTTATAAAAAGGATGTTGACTAGAACTGTAGCACATTCTAGTATGCCCCTCTCATAAAGAAGCAGACATAAACTTCGGCAAAGGCAACGGTGCAACTAACCGGTTATTAAGAAAAATATTTATTCTGTATTTGAACTGTTCAATTATATCGGATCAAGGTGTTTCTATGAAGAAAACTCTTTTAAAACTAGCGCTGATCGGGGGATTATTCCTGCTTATTTCCGGCGAACCTTATGCGCAGGAAGTCGGCCTTTTAAGCGGTTCTACAGCAGGCACATATATAAAAATTGCTCAAGACATAAGGGAAATATCAAGGGACATTATGGACGTCAGAGTCTATCCCGGAGGCTCCTTGGGCAACATAGAAAAAATTCTCTCCGATAAAAATGCTCAATTTGCGATTGTCCAGTATGATGCCCTGCTCTTTTATGAAAGGTTCAAAGATCAGGAATTAAGACAAAAAATTAAAATGCTTTTTCCATTATATAATGAAGAAATCCATTTGATGGCGAGAAAAGACTCAGATATTAATAATATAAGCGATTTAAATGGCAAAAAAGTAGATGTGGATAAAAAAAACAGCGGCTGCTGGGTCACAGCGACAGTCATTAAAGACAAGCTAGGACTTGAATGGCAAGAGTACAACTATGGTCCAGCCGAAGCTTTGAAACAATTAATGGCAGGAAACATTGATGCCTTTATTTATATCTGTGGGAAACCTGCCCCGATCTTATCTGCTTTAGGTCCGGAAGAATCTGAGCAGATAAAGCTTGTTCCAATTGAATTGGAAGGCATGTATGTTGACAGCCTTATTGAGAAAGGCACATATCCCTGGCAGGAAAATGATATTAAGACAAAAGCTACAAAGGCAGTTTTAGTATCATACAATTACGACGAAGGAGACAATGGACCCGAAAGATTCAAGGTCTATGTACAGGATATAAGAGATCTCATCGGCCTGGTATATGA
This sequence comes from Syntrophales bacterium, assembly GCA_963665835.2. Classification (GTDB taxonomy): domain Bacteria; phylum Desulfobacterota; class Syntrophia; order Syntrophales; family UBA2210; genus UBA6078. The sequence goes on from CAXXWJ010000001.1 coordinate 79,688, forward strand.
TAACCTGGATTATCTCGTTAAAAACAAGCATCCCAAATGGAAAGAAGTCGATCCAGCCAGCTACAAAGATATTGACTGGCCGTTGCATTACGCTGCAAAAACGGTCATGGATAAGAAGATTGGAACAAAATGATATACACAAAAGCCACGGCACCATAGCCTTGCGATGGGACAAAAAGAGTTTTTCCTGCCATCGCTCCAACTGATAAGGTTGTCGTTATGGAGATCCGTGAGACTCAATGGTGTCTCGGCTCTGGAAAGGTGACGAAAAATGTCACTAATTAAGAGGAATTTAAAAATATTTTCTTTTATAGCGGCGGCAATTGCAGGAATCTGTATTGCCCTTTCGACCGCGCAAGCGGAAGGACCGGCCGGCATATTGCTTTACTGTCGGCATGGGCAGGAGGTCTTCCTGCTACTCGCCGATGATAGGGACAGATCACGCGGTTGGGGTTCCTTTGGTGGTGGCGCTCATCGGGGCGAAACATTACAGGAAACGGCAACACGGGAGACAGAGGAGGAAACAAGATCATATTTTTCAAGAACTTGGCTAAAGCAACAGGTCTCGGTTCAGCACCCCCTGGTGTACGATGGCTTTGCCTCCTATTTTGTAGAAGTTCCCTTTGTTCCAGCTCAGCGAGTAATGAACAACCCCACGGACGAAAAAGACATAAGTAATGTTGAGCGCCAGTTCTACGCCTGGATTCCTTTTTCCGAGATTGAAGGTCTATTGCACAAAGAAAATCCAACTCCTGCGGACCTGAGGATGAACCCACTTTATGTTCCACCTGGCTGTGAGTCGGATTTTTTCTGGAGTATCTGGATCCGAAGTATGCGTAACGCAATGATAAATAAGGCGTTTCCCTGGGAACATAGTCAAATAGGTTCCGAAATGCAGAATTGAATTGAAGGGCCGCAATGGCGATGGGCGAAAAGATAAAAAGCACATAAGGAAAGGATAATTTTCATGCCGGAATTCGGATCACCTTTTTCAGCATTGCTAAGCAACAGAAAGCTAACTGAAGAGGAAATAATAGAGTCAATCCGCTTCATGATATCTGCTGAGTACGAAGCTATTCAGCTGTATATGCGGCTTGCAGAGTCCACGGACAACAAACCCGCTATCGACCTCTTTCAAAACATTGCAGATGAAGAAAGGATTCACGCCGGACAGTTAGTCAGGCTACTTCAGGAACTGGCACCGGATTATTAAGAATTCCAGCAGTAATGAATAGAACAGAAAAATAAGACAATAAAAATTTTAAACAGGTATTTTTCGCATACCTAGCTAGCACAGCAATGTACCAGAAGGCGGAAAATACCAGAGTGATTGAGCGGAAGGATCCGGAATGGCTGTAACGATTGGAGCCTAGCCCAGAAAAAAGATCTGCTCTGTATGTCTTTCATTAACCTTACAAAGGGGGAAGTAAAATATGAATCGCAAAATCAACATGTTAGTAATGATCCTTATTATCATGATGCTTACTGCATGCGCATCGGCACCGAAAATTGCGTTGCAGCACGAGGTGAAACAAGCAATAAAAAGTATTGCGGTTGTCGAAACACCCGAACCCTGTCGATATTATGTGGATCCAGGGCCGTCACCAGCTGGTGCAGCTCTATATATGTTCGGCGCTATTGGTGGAGCAATAGTTGGAGGTATTGAGGCTAGCCGCCACGAATCAGCAACTAGAAAATTCACCGAGACAATAGCCCCGCTAGAACCCAATCTCACTAATACCATGCTCGTCGCTCTTGAAAAAGGACTGACGGAAAAGGGATACAGCATCAAACGCATCCCCCCTCCGCCAAAGAATGCCGATGGAAAAGGATATGATATTTCAAAAATTGAAGAATCCTTTGATACAATTCTAGTCGCCGCTATTAACGGTGGCTATTGCGTCGACTCTGGCAAAGCAACGCCGAAAATCTGTGTTTCAATCTCACTTTATTCTGGCTCTGGCACAGATATGATCTTTGCCGATACTTACCTCTATTGCTCAAAAAAAATTGGCCAGTCCGTCCATATCAGTCCCGACCCTAAATATATTTTTGATTCCATAGATGCCCTATACGAGGACATAGCCCTCTCGGTAGAAGGATTGAAAACAGGAGCAGAAAAGGTGGCAGAACGCGCTGTTTCCGATCTGTAAGTTTTGTATTGAAACAGATCCCGCTCTGTTGATCAGTGGTCTTATGAAAAAATATTGATTTTATGATTGTCAATGAACAGCGCGCTGAATAGTCAGAACTACTGATGATTTATTTAAAACCAATCTGTATTTTCATATCATGGGTAAGATCTTTCGACTTTTATCCCAACAGCACGAATAGAAAATGATGAACTTCACAGGCAATTGGCTTCAGTCACTACAGAATAAATGGAGAGCAGAAATGAATTTGAGTTTGAGGATTGTAGGCTTCGCTGCAATGGGAATCGTACTGTTTTTTTTAATAGGACCGCATTCATCCATGGCCGGGGAAAACAAAGGCCCGCAACGGCTGTTTTTGGGGGTTCATCACGTCGGGCTTTACACCGGACAGCAGACAGACCCATTGAGCCTGGCAAAGTGGTACGAAAAGAATTTCGGCTTTAATTTCATAGAAACTCCAGCGGTATATGCTTCGTTGCTACCGGATTCGGGAAGTTTGGAGATCATGAAAAAGGAGTCTGACGTAAAGGGGCATCTTGGCATAGAGGTCAGTGATTTTGAAGCAGCGAGGAAAGAACTGGAAAGTAAAGGCATAGAGCTTGAACCCACCGTAGACGTAGGACCTGTACTTTCCGCATACCTCAAAGGAACAGATCCCGCAGGGTACAAAATCCAACTGCTTTATATAAAGAAATGATGGCAAATATTGTAAGCGCTCTTGAAGCGCCAATCCATTAAAAGCAATAACCCATTTATAAAGCGTTAAAAGATATTGACCTGCCAAAGAAAAACTGATTGAGACAGGCAATCGGTTTTCAGTCATGCCCATTAATTGAATATCGTTAATCCCGCTGTGACAGAAAATTCAAAAAGCAAAAACAAGGAGTGACCCATGACAATAGATAGGGGAAAGTGGAGTGATAAAAAACCGAAAGGAAAGGTTCGCCTCTGGATTCTGGCGGCGTTGTTTCTTACCTTCCTGGTTGCCTATTTTGACCGATCCAATGTTTCCATTTTAATAGCAGACAAGGCATTTAACGATGCCTTGGGCATCGCCGGAGACAAGTCGTCTCAGGGTCTTTTAATGACCATCTTTTTGCTTTTCTACGGGGTGAGCTGTTTTTTCGCCGGCCCTCTTGTGGAGCGATTCGGCGCAAAGAAGGTTCTGTGCTTCAGCTTGACGCTGTGGGCACTTACAATGCTGGTCATGGGCTCAGTTTCGTCCTTTTTCATAATCCTTGCCTGCCGCGCCATGTTGGGTCTCGGTGAAACCGTCATTACCCCGGTCGCCTCCAAACTGATTCAGACCTGGTTTCCCGTCCAGGAACGAGCCAAGGCCAACTCAGTCTGCTGGGTGGCCATGAATGCAGGTATAGTTATATCACTGCCTCTTATAGCTGCGCTTGTGGCAGGAGTTGGTTGGCGAGGCAGCCTGTTTGCCCTGGCCGCCATAGGCATAGTACCTGTCATTTTCTCCTATCGTTATGTTTATGACATTGTCTCGCAGCATCCCAAAGTAACCGGGGCTGAAGCGGCCTATATCAACGCCGGGAGGACCGAAGCGGCAACCGCTACGGGAATTCAGCGTAGCTTCGGTTTCCTGAAGAACCGCAGTTACTGGATGATCGTAATTATCTACAGTGTAGTCATGGGTTGCGGCTGGGGGATCACAGCATGGTTTCCAACCTATCTCAAGGCCAGCCTGGGTTTTTCCTGGGCTGCGATGGGAGGGCTTGCAGCACTGCCCTATATTACCGGAGCCGTCGGCGCGGCCCTCTGCGCTCCGATTATGGACAGAATGAATGCCAGGGGGCTTTTCACTTTGATCAGCATGGTCGGATTGACGCTGATGCTTTATCTGACGACCGTAGCCCCCAGTTCTGCGGCGGCGGTGGCTACGATCTCTCTGTCCTACGGATTCATCGCGATCGCCTCGGTTGCGCTATTTACCATCATGCAGAACACCACAAAACCTCAAGAGGTGGCCGTTGCGGCAGGATTCCTGACAGGGATATCCTCCATCTTCGCATCTATCTTCCCCTTTCTGATGGGCGTTCTCTACAATGCTACCGGAACTTTGATGTCGGCCTTCTCCCTGCTGTTTTCTCTCGGGATAGTTGCTATCATAACCGCTCTATTCCTATGGAGGCTACGCCTGTAAGAATCTTTTTGGTTACTATCTCAGGAGATAGGGTACAATCCATCTGTAAAAATGAACAAAAAGCTTATACCTGTGGTGAATACCATTATGAAAAGATTCCATCATTTTATTTTCCTGTTTTTGTTTTCCATTTTCCTGACAATTACGGGAGTCGCCGGGAGTCAATCACTTTATGCTGAGGCCCTTGAGGGCGCAACTCAGGAATGTTCTATCGTGGACAGTAAAATGACCCCGGGAGAGGCTTTTGACGGCCTGGATGGGCGATGCCCCGCAGATATCTTGAAAAGACAGAAGATTATCACAGTCAATTATTACTCCTTTGACGGGAAGGTCCATGAAGGTCAACTGGTAATTGATGGTGAACTGGAAGATGATATAAAAACCGTGTTCAAGGAAGCGTTAAAAATCAGATTTCCGATCTTTTCAGTCATTCCAATTTCAGATCGAAAGTTCCGCAAGGATGGCCGCTGGAACGATGATCTATCCATGGAAGCCAACAATACCTCTGCTTTCAATTATAGGCTTATTATGGGAGGTACCGGTCTATCAAAACACGCAACTGGCAGAGCGATTGATATAAATCCTTTTCAGAACCCTTACATCAAAGGTGATATGATTATTCCCAAAAACTCAAGCTATGCCCCGGAAATTGAGGGAACGCTTAGGTCGGACCATCCGATTGTACTCACCTTTTTACGGCTAGGCTGGGAGTGGGGTGGCAATTGGACCTCACTGAAGGATTATCAGCATTTTGAGAAACCCCTTAATAAATAGCCGGAATCTGTGGTGAGGGGGACTTCTATCTGTCCCGTGGTGGTATGGTAAGTATTCATTGCTTGAAGGCGTGTCTGGTTCTGAGTTCACAGTTTATGAAGAGAAGTTCAGGTCTCACTAAATGATAAAGACAGTAACTGCTTTTTCAATGCTGGCGCGGTAATCGCACCATTTCAACAGCGACCGGATATTTACATCCTTGAACAGTTAAATACATCGCATGGCGGAGGAATCACATGTTGAAGAAAGCTTTTTTCCCGGGTAAGTATATTCAAGGCATCGGTGCCCTTGATGAATTGCCATCACTGATCAAGAACTTCGGCAGACAGGGACTGGTTGTCGCTTCGCCTACGGCGTACGGAAAGATCCTCCCCGAGAGAGCCATAAATTTGAAGGCCCCCGATCTACTGGTTGAACGATTCTCTGGGGAGTGCTGCGAAAAAGAACTCTCAAGACTGGGTGAAATCATTCGGCAGAAAAAGGTAGATGTCCTTGTGGGCATGGGCGGTGGCAAAACAATTGACACAGCCAAGATAACCGCCGACCGCGAAAATATCCCCGTTATTATCATTCCCACCATAGCCTCTACTGACGCGCCCTGCAGCGGATGCGCCGTGGTTTATTCGGAACAGGGAGTTTTCGAGTCGGTCTATTACCAGAAATTGAATCCCGCAGCGGTTCTTGTAGATATGAAAATTATCGCCAATGCACCCGTCCGTTTTCTCGTGGCGGGCATGGGCGACGCCCTGGCTACATGGTTCGAAGCAAAGTCCTGTAGCTGCACGGCGTCCCCAAACGAGTGCGGCGGCCTGGCCACGCTGACAGGCCTCAACCTGGCCAGGCTCTGTTATGATACATTGCTCCAATATGGAATGGCAGCCAGGGTTGCAGCCGAGCATCATACAATAACTCCGGCGCTTGACCATATTGTGGAGGCAAATATCCTGTTAAGTGGGGTGGGCTTTGAAAGCGGTGGTCTGGCAAGTGCCCATTCGATCCACAACGGGCTGACAGCACTGGAAGAGACCCATTCCTATTACCACGGCGAAAAAGTGGCATTTGGTGTTCTGGCTGGGCTTCAGCTAAATGATGCTCCGCCGGAGGAATCGGATGTCATCTTTTCCTTCTGCGAAAAGGTAGGACTGCCCACTACCCTTCCCGATATCGGCATTCATGATTTTCACCGCGACAGGCTGATGGCTGTCGCTGAAAAGGCCTGTGCTCCAAACGAATGCATTCACCACGAAGCGGGCAAGATAACGCCGGAAAAAGTCCTCCACGCCATATTGGCCGCCAATGCTATCGGAGAGTACCGAAAAAGAAAATGCTCCAACATGCTTCAATAAATTCCATGGGAAAGATATCCCCCCCCCTTTCCTTCTCAGACTGGAAAATATTCGGCACGGCATATCAACTTTTTATTGTTTTCAATGATTGGAGATCATATATTGGGCCAAGCTCAGCATAATTTTACTGACATAGTTCTTCATCGCTATACATTATATCTGACATTCCTAGATTGAAAAGAGATGGCCTCAAATGTTGTACCATAAAAAGGATTACCCTTACACAAGAACAAATTCCAAAGCTTCACAATCTTATAACCTTGCAGGAATAAGGCTCCTATCATGAAATCGTTTTTCAACAGTAAAGCATCTGGCTATCTAATGGAAGTAAAAGACCATCAAATATGAATCGAAGGGCTATTAGAAAAAAAGATATTAACATCCAGAAATAAAGATAAAAATAAAAACCTTGATGATAAATTAGAACTTCAATCACTGTAAAAGATGAACTCGCGGGCTGCCCGACTTATGAACGTTTTTAGATATGGGAGGTTTGGAAAATGATCACGGCAGTTTCAATCACGTCCATCATATCCTATTTATTTTTGACCTTAATGTTCAGAAACTCTAGCCGCTACAGTCAGTCCAAAGAAAAGAATAAATATTCTTCAACGCCGCATAAGTGGCATACTAAACCAGTTTCAAATAATTGCCTACGAAAGATAACTGTCGTAGGCATCCTTCTGCTATTTTTCTTTGAGGTTGGCTTCCCGGCAATCGAAAGTTCTGCAGCGAATGCTCCAAAGACAAGCCAAGATATAGCGTTAAAGTTAACCTCACTAGAAAAACAATGGCTTAAAGATCATCCGGTTGTAGAACTGGGAATAGACCCTGGTTTCGCACCATATGAATTCTTTGACGAAAATGGAAATTATCAGGGGATAGCTGCTGATTACGTAAAATTGATTGAAGAGATGCTTGGCATTACTATGAGAGTCCGTGGAATGCTGACATGGAGTGAATTCATAGAAAAAGCCAGGAAACATGAAATCGACATCCTGCCCTGTGTGGGCTGGAATAAGGAGAGGGAGGAGTACCTGCTATTCACCAACTCTTATCTGTCCTTTCCCAGGGTCGTGTTTTCAAGGAAAAGTGGCGCAGGTCCGAAATCGGAAGAGGAACTTGTCCGTTTCGCAGTCGGGGTTCAGGAAAACAGTTCCCATCACGGCTGGATAAAGGAAAAAGGTGTTATATCGCCCATTTTATACCCCACGGCACAGGAGGCAATGCTTGCCCTGTCCAATGGCGAAATACATGCGGTTATTGGAAACCTTGCCGCCGCAAGCTACATCATAAAACAGTTGAACCTCGAAAATCTGAAGGTTGCCTTTCCCCTTCCCGGCGGGCCTAAGATCTTGGCTTTCGGAGTCCGTAAAGACTGGCCGGAAATGGTTTCTATACTAAACAAGGCCCTTGCCGCCATTCCATTAGAACGGGCTATGGAAATTCGCAGGAAATGGGTCAACCTGGAAGAGGGGAAAAGCCTTGCATACCAGATCAAATTTACTAAAGAGGAGGCTGCCTGGTTAAAGACACACCCCCAAATTACCGTGGCGGTAATGAACGCCTGGCCCCCTCTCAACTTTACAGACGGCAACGGAAAGTCTGTCGGCATTGGGGTCGACATCCTTGAGCTTCTCGCTGAGAAAACCGGGTTCAATGTAAAGTTCGTCGCAGGACAGTTCAAAAACAATCTTGAAAACGTCAAAAACAAAAATGTTGACGCCCTTATGGACGTTACTCCAAAACCCGAACGTGAAACCTTTCTGAACTTCACATCTCCATATCTGACCGTTCCCCACGTTATCGTTGCACGCCGTGGCGGACCTCAATTCGTAAATGAAGGGCAGCTAAAGGGAAAAATTCTGGCCCTTGAACGGGGCTTCGGCAACAATGCGTATTTTAAAGACAATTATCCTGAAGTAAAAATAGAAAATTATGATTCAACCGCCCAATGTCTCGCTGCAGTATCAAAAGGCCAGGCCGATGCCTATGCGGGTAACCGCGCTGTGGCCATCTATATCATCTCGCAGGAATTGTTAAATAATCTAGAAGTCCAGGGGAATTTGCAGCAGGAGGCATCATCTGTCCTTGCCATTGGCGTACGCAAGGATTGGTCCGAATTGGCATCCATTCTTCATAAGGCCCTGGAATCTATGGCACCAATGGAAAAACAGGCAATTTTACTGCGTTGGATAGGAGATTATGATGCTCGGCAGAACAATGGGGGCCTAAGACAGCTCTCACTTCCGCCAAAAGTTGATTTCAACCAAAAAGACTTTCTAATCAGAAAACTTGCTGTAGTTTTCCTGATCCTCCTAGCTGTCATCGTAGCAACCTGGTTTTTGAAAGGCAGACCTAAGCATCTCACAATCCGCGAAACGCTCTTTCTGGTCTCTTTCGTTTTTGCCGGGTTCTTTATAGCTATCGCCATATTTGCAAGTACCCTATTGAAAGCGGAAACTGATATTTCAAAAATCGAGGCCCGAAAGGCCGATTCATTTAATCTGGCCCTTGAACTCAAACAATCGTCGGACGACCTGACACGCCTTGCTCGGACTTTCGCAGTAACAGGGGAACCCAAATACGAGCAGCATTTCAGACTTGTTCTTTCAATACGTGATGGCAAACACCCTCACCCCAGAGAACTCAGTCATGCCTATTGGGACCATGTAACTGCTGGAGTAATGGCTTTGGATGAAAGCGGAGAAACCTACAGTATCGAGGGGAAGATACTCGAACTGGGAATATCCGAAGATGAAAAGGAGAAACTGGCAAAGGCTAAGAAAGAATCAGACGAACTTACAAATCTTGAAAACATCGCCATGAATGCCCTGAAAGGACTGTATAAGGATCCTGAAGGGAATTTTACAATCGAGGGACAGCCGGACATTGAGATGGCACGCAACCTTCTTCATGGAGAGACTTACCACAAAGCCAAGTCAAAGATCATGGAGCCACTGGATGAGTTCTTCACCCTGCTGGAGTGGAGAACCACAAACGAACTAAACCTTGTACACGGAAGGTTTCAGGCCATAATTTCTATCATCACGGTCTTGACATTTATCACAATAGGCTTTGCCATATACGTCTTCTTACTGTTGCAAAGAAAGATCATCCGTCCACTAGCAATCCTTGAAGACGGTACTCGTAAAATAAGAGAAGGCACCTATTCACACCACATCAATATCAACTCAGAGGATGAGGCAGGGGCGCTGGCGATGGCATTCAATTCCATGGCTAAAAGTATCGAGGAACATACAGCAGGGCTGAAAGAAGCTCAGGAACATTTCCAGCAGCTTCTCGAGGCCGCGCCGGATGCTTTTATCGCTGTTGGTACAGATGGTTCGATACTGCTGGCAAATGCTCAGGCTGAAAAGATGTTTGGATACACAAAAGAGCAGATGATCGGAAATCAATTTGACATGCTCTTGCCGCCTCACTTAAAGAACATACATGAAACCCTGTACGAAAAATATCTTCAGAATTTCACCGGAGAGTCAGCGGAACCGAATTTTGACCTTCAAGCCCTACATGCCGATGGATCACTTATTCCTATCGAAATAAGCGCCAGCCTTATTAAAACGAAACGGTCAATCATGGCTGTGATATCCGTTCGTGATATTACAGAACGCAAAAATGCGGAGCAGGCTTTGGCAGAAGCTAAGGAAGTAGCTGAAGCGGCCACTAAGGCAAAAAGCGATTTTCTGGCAAACATGAGCCACGAGATCCGTACCCCAATGAACGCTATCATCGGCATGAGCCACCTGGCATCAAAAACCGATCTAACGCCAAAACAGTATGACTATATAAGCAAGATACAACTATCGGCCAATTCGCTACTTGGCATAATCAATGATATTCTTGATTTTTCCAAGATAGAAGCTGGAAAGCTGGATATGGAATCAAGCAAGTTTCAACTGGAGGATGTGCTGGACAATCTAGCCAATTTAATTGGCATTAAGGCGGAAGAAAAGGGCCTGGACTTGCTATTTAATCTAGAAAAGGGTGTCCCAACGGCGCTTATAGGTGACCCACTGCGTCTAGGTCAGATCCTTATTAATCTCTGCAACAACGCCGTGAAGTTCTCCGATAGGGGAGCGGTGATCGTCAGCATCTCCTCCGTGGAAAAGAAAAATGATAAGGTAAAGCTTAACTTCTCTGTACAGGATTCCGGTATCGGTCTAACCGAAGAGCAGAAAAATAAGCTCTTCCAATCTTTTTCTCAGGCAGATACATCCATAACACGTAAATATGGAGGTACCGGCCTGGGACTTTCCATATCAAAAAAACTCTGTGAGATGATGGGTGGGGAGATCTTAGTAAAAAGTGTTTTGGGAAAAGGCAGCACTTTTAGCTTTACCGCCTTCTTCGGGCTGCATGCAGCAAAAAGTCTTCCTCTCATCCCTTCACCAGATCTTCGGGGTAAAAAGGTACTGATCGTCGACGACAATCAGGCATCACGCGAAATACTCCAGAGCATGCTGGAAAGCATGTCCTTTACGGTTTCACAGTCAGTATCGGGGGAAGAAGCCATCGAAGATATCATGGGGGCCGACAAAAAGGGGAAACCCTTTGAACTGGTTTACATGGACTGGCAGATGCCAGGCATGAACGGTATAGCTACCTCCAGGAAAATCAGGGCTCTTAGCCTTTCCCGGCAGCCAAGGATCATCATGGTAACCGCCTATGGCCGGGAAGATATCATTAATCAGTCCGCGAACCTGAAACTGGAAGGATTTCTGGTAAAGCCCGTAAACCGGTCTCTTCTGTTTGATACCACTATGGCGGCCTTTGGCCGTGAAAAGACAAAAGAATATGATATGAAATCGGATAAAACCAAGGAATTCAAAGCTTTGAAGGATATCATGGGTGCCCGAATTCTTCTGGCAGAGGACAACGAGATCAACCAGCAGGTAGCCCGTGAGATACTGGAGCAGGGGGGACTGGTTGTTGAGATAGCCAATAACGGAAGGGAAGTACTTGAAATATCAGAAAAACATCATTATGACGCAATCCTAATGGACATCCAGATGCCCGAAATTGACGGTATTGAGGCAACACGGATCATCCGCAGCAGGGATTCCGAGGCCAGCAAAATTCCCATCATTGCCATGACCGCCCATGCCATGGCGAAAGACCGCGAGAAAAGCATTGATGCAGGGATGAATGACCATATAACAAAACCCATCACCCCCGATGAGCTTTTTGCGGCCCTTGCAAAATGGATCAAGCACGAGAAAAGAGAGATCCCCGGCGATCTGTTCAAAAAATCATCAAGAGAGGGACAACAGGCAGGAAACAATGCCCTGCCACAAATCCCGGAGATAGACATACCATCTGGTCTTTCCAGGATAGGTGGAAACGAGAAGCTTTATGGCAGTCTTCTGGTAAAGTTCTGCAAGGACTATGCTGATGCTGCAAAACAGATCAAAGATGCACTTGCCCATAAGGACATGCAGATGGCAGCCCGTTTGGCCCATACAGTCAAAGGTGTTGCCGGAAATCTTGGAGCAAGGTCTCTGCAGAAAGGCAGTGAAGAGATTGAATCGGCCCTCAAAAAAAATGATCTGGAAAATATTGACAACCTCCTTGATATATTTGATCATCAGATTAATTCAATAATAGAGGGTTTGAAGGATTTTATCGCAAGAGAAGATATGAATGAAGAAATTAACGAAAAAAAGGGAAACGGGGACCCTGAAAAGCTGAAAGAATTGCTTGAAAAACTTCATGGCTTCATTGAGAAGGCAAAACCTAAACCTTCCAAGGAGATTATGACCGAAATAAAGCAATATTCGTGGCCGAAGGAGCTGAACAGAGAAATAGTAGAATTGGAGAAACTCATATCAAAGTACAGTTTCAAAGATGGCCTTCCGGTAGTCACATCTCTCCTCGAAAAGATTAAGAAGGTAACGCTATGAAAAACATGTCGGAATGTAATGTCCTTATCGTCGATGACACACAGGCCAATGTCGACATCCTGCTCTATCTACTCGGGAATGATTACGATATTACGGTGGCAGTGGATGGTGAAACAGCCCTTGAGATTGTTGCAGAGGAAAGACCTGACCTTATCCTCCTTGATATCATGATGCCCGGGATTGATGGTTTTGAAGTATGTAGAAGGTTAAAGGCCAACGAGTCAACCAGAGATATCCCCATTATGTTCATGTCCGCCCACACAGATGAATCGGATAGGGGAAAAGCGTTGGCGCTAGGCGCAATTGACTTTATCACAAAACCAATTGATCTCGTAGAAACCCAGCAAAAAGTAAAAAGTTGCCTTATGCAAAAACTTCCAGGAAATTAACAGGAGCAAGATCTATGAGCGGGCTAACGGATTGCACCATACTTGTTGTGGACGACACAGAGGCTAACATAGATATCCTGGTTTATGCTCTTGGAGATGATTATGAGGTCACTGTTGCAATGGATGGTGAAAGCGCACTGGAATCAGTGTCCTATCATCAACCGGATCTCATACTGCTCGACATAATGATGCCCGGAATGGACGGCTACGAAGTCTGCAAAACCTTAAAAGAGGATCAAGTTACCAATCATATCCCTGTAATCTTTCTAACGGCCATGACCGATGAACAGAATGAGGCCAAAGGTCTGGCCCTAGGTGCTGTCGACTATATTACCAAGCCATTTAACCCAGAAATGGTTAAAGCAAGGGTGAAAAACCAGCTTGAACTGAAAATGCACAGGGACCACCTGGAAGAACTGGTCAGGGAACGAACTAAAGAACTTGAACTGACACAGGATGTCACCATCGAATCAATGGGAATCCTCGCAGAGTATCGGGACCCTGAAACCGGTGGCCATATCAAACGGACGCAGCATTACGTCAGAGCCCTGGCCAAACATCTCCAGAATCACTCCAAATTCAAGGATTTTTTGACCGACTCCGTGATTGAGTTGCTGTATAAGTCAGCGCCCCTACATGATATCGGAAAAGTGGGCATAATGGATAGCATACTGCTGAAACCAGGCAAGATTAGCAATTCCGAGTTTTGTGAGATGAAAAAACACGCTGCCTACGGCAGGGCTGTTATAGCCATCCAGGAAAAAAAGCTTGGAACAAACTCTTTTTTGCATCATGCCGGAAAAATGGCCGGATCGCACCACGAAAAGTGGGATGGCTCAGGGTACCCCGATGGCCTCAAAGGTGATGACATCCCCATCGAAGGCCGTCTCATGGCTATCGCAGATGTTTACGACGCACTGGTCAGCGCTAGGATCTACAAGCCGCCATTTACTCATGAAAAGGCGGTGGCAATTATTACCGAAGGAAGGGAAAAACATTTTGATCCCGAAATGGTCAAGGCCTTCCTGGAAATCGAAGAGACCTTCCGAAAGATCGCCTATGAATATGCCGACTCTGATGAAGAGCGAAAAAAATTGAGGGGATAATTTGGAGCAACTCGCCAGCCGGTTGCAAAACCCATAGCCATGGAAAGGTGCTATTATAAATCCGGATGGGGGCATAACATGAGATGCGGATCTTTCAAAAACATCTGGACAACCCGATGTATTGCTGTTTATCGAAAATGGCAGTACAGAACAGAAGGCATGACACCGAAATATAGGAAACGATCTACGAGTCAAGACATTTAATCTAGTCTACAAAAACATCTTGACACGTTTGTTATGAAAGCACCCGAATCAGAATCTCTTCTGGAAATACTACGAATGCGTTTTCCACCCGAAGAGGCTGGTGTAGCGTCAACACTTAGTCATATCCCTAAAGACCTAAAAACACTACTTCAATCCTCCGACATGGACAAGGACAAACTCCTTTCTATCCTGGAAACGATGGCAGATAAAGTACTCTTATTCAAGCAGTCGAAAGGAAGTTGCAGGATAAACTAGAGCGGTATAGAGCCTGCTGCCTACCACTGTAGGTCTATGGAAAACGTTCTTTGCCAAAGGGGAGGAGACCTCCAATGCAAAAATGCTGGCCCACCAATGACAGGAGTATTATAAAAGCGGTTGGGGAAAAACCATGTTCAATAAATCAACTTACAGCTATAACGAGAAAGGCTGGCACAATAACTTTGACGGGAAGACACTGGCTATGATTTATTATGAACTCAATACCAAAGGAACAGGCTGCGGCATGAAAACAAACCGGGGACAACCTCATTTAATAAAAAAGGAAACAGTAACAGGGGGCGTAGCCTTCAATTTAACAGCGATGGAACTACCGCTCACGTCTCGGCCAGCCCATTAATTGCAGATTTTAAAAAAAGAGAGGGAATCTATATGTTTGAATGGGTAGCCAGCCCGGAGGCCTGGATAGCTCTAGGTACGCTTGTTGCGCTTGAAATTGTCTTAGGAATCGACAACATCATATTCATTTCAATTCTTGTTGCAAGAGTACCGGGAGACCAAAGGAATAAGGCACGGCAGTTAGGGTTGCTTTTGGCCATGCTTGCCAGGCTGGCCTTGCTTTTTAGCGTTGTATGGTTAATGAGTTTGGTCGAACCATGGTTCTCTGTTTTTTCTAATGAAATATCTGGTAGAGACATAATCTTGATAGTGGGTGGACTTTTTCTACTTGGCAAATCAACGCATGAAATACACGCAAGTTTAGAAATAACTGAACAGGAAGGAGCGGTTAGTAGCCCTGCCAGTTTTTTCTCTGTTTTAGTGCAAATCGCTATTTTAGATATTGTTTTTTCCCTTGATTCGGTTATTACCGCGGTAGGGCTTGTTGATCATTTATCAATAATGGTGATAGCAATTTTATTATCAGTAGCGGTGATGTTGTTTGCAGCCAAGTCTATTGGATATTTTGTAGACAACAACCCCACTATAAAAATGCTGGCATTATCCTTTCTCATACTGGTTGGTTTTACCCTTATAGCTGAAGGTTTCGATGTGCACGTACCGAAGGGATATATATATTTTGCCATGGCTTTTTCTGTTGGTGTTGAAATCCTGAATATTAGGATTCGCAGAAAAAAAACAACCGACCCGATTCATTTAAATAAGAAAGTTTCTGAGAGTGATATTGCATAAGTATTTCGCGCAACTGACCGGTCTTGCGCTTTACTTCAACCCTTCAGTTTAAAAAAGTTAGGCATCTATATAAGGACAGTTTCTAGAGAATAAGAACCGGCTAGGAGAGCAAACCGTTATGGAAAATAGAGAAACTTTCAAATTTGTAGACAGAAAAGTCATAATCCGGTTGCGGGACAGGGTATGCGAGACACCGGAAGAGTTGATGTCAAGCGAGTTATTTTATCAGGTGGTAACGCGTTTCATCAATGGTCTGAAGCAGAAGGAATCTCCACTCCTGCGGGTATTCAGCAAGCCTTGCAATGAGATAGAAACAGCGGATGTTCAGAACCTGATCCAAGTTTTCAAAGTCCTTGCCAAAATGACACGTGAGGCCGTTCCAAAATTGATAGAAAGGGGGGAACGGTTCGTTGCCGATCCTTCGCTGCTACTGGCTTTAGTGGAGGGACTTTACAATTACTGGAGAGGATTTGAGCGTTTTATAGTCTGTGATTCAACGGGAGACCACCTCGACCAGCGCCCATACCGAACCTTCAGTTCGACGATTGAATCCTTGACACATTTGGTGCGGCAGACCTATAGGGATATGGAGGAAAACCTTACCGGTCTGCACCCCAATATTTACCGGCAGGTGCGTGCCGGTGGAGAAATGGCGGTAATAGCCATGCCCAAAGAGATTGCGTTGCCTGAGGGCAGCTATCAGAAATTGCAGAACATTCCTGTGATTCGACAGATTTTATTATACCCGCCCTTGTTGCTTAATCCCCCGATGAATAAGCGGACAGGAAAGTTTGAGAGCATCCCCAGTAATCCCTTGGAGAAAATAGAGGTGAGGCCTGACGAGTGGCTTTGTTATCCGGCAAAGGTAGGTGCTCTCCTGATTCTCATATATGTACATGAGAAGTTCCTTGGACTTGGCTTGTCGCTGTGCAATTTGTTCGAACTGGCCGATGATGAGTTTCTGAATCGCCCAATAGACGCTGTATATCTTTTTGGGGTACCAGGAGCCGTGCTTGATTCTCTTGCGCCGATGCCAACCGTATTTTATGACGACTTGGAACAGGGCTTGCTAGTGGCTGCTTGTCCCAATAGAGATGAATTTGGATATTTTGGCTATCTAAAAAAAATGGCTTTAACACTCCATAACATCAAAACGATGAAACTGGGTAAATTTCCCTATCACGGAGCAATGGTCAGGATTGTGACAAAAGGCGATCGCCCCCTGACGGTGCTTATCATAGGAGATACGGGCACCGGAAAATCCGAAACCCTCGAAGCCTTCAGAATCATAGGAGAAGACCAGATTGAGGAGATGATTATTATTGCCGATGACATGGGGTCAATGGATATCAATCAGGCAGGAACCGTGGTCGGCTATGGCACGGAAGTCGGGGCCTTTGTCAGGTTAGACGATCTCCAACCGGGTTATGCTTTCGGACAACTTGATCGCTCAATCATTATGAACCCCAGCCAGGTCAACGCTAGAATATTATTACCGGTTACCACCTATGAACAGGTGATGAAAGGTTATCCCGTTGATATGGTTCTGTACGCAAATAACTATGAAGAAATCGATGACGAACACCCGATCATTGAACAATTGAAAACCCCTGAGACAGCAATGCACGTATTCCGGGAAGGAACAGCGATGAGCAAGGGCACCACCACTTCTACGGGGTTGGTACACACCTATTTTGTAAATGTTTTTGGACCGCTTCAATACAGGGCAATCCACGAAGAGATTGCCGGAAGATTCTTCGAGGCCTTTTTTAAAAACAGGATTTTCGTTGGACAATTGAGGACTAGACTAGGGATTACAGGTTGGGAACAACAAGGACCGGAAGAGGCCGCACGGGCGCTGCTAGCAGTAATTTCTCGGGAAAAATAAACAGGCACGGCAAGTCCATAATTGTGAAAAGAAATCTAAGCTGCCGAGCAACGGGATGAAGTGGATCGTGTTCCACGACATCCACTATCGTTCATGACTGACCTTCGGACGTCGAAACTTGGAGATATATGAGAATAAATCATGTTTCCGGTAGGGGCTGAAGATTCAAGAAAAACTGCAAAGGCCTTTATCTTGAGATCATCTGCTGAATTGTATGAGCCAAGCATCGTAAACGAAATGGCTGAGTCAAGAGGGGAACATCCTACTTAAGACCCTCAACATTTGGATTTTCGAAGATCTAAAGGTTCTGTTGTTCCAGACACAGCCCTCCTCAAAATCCTAAATCGGAGCTAAATCCGGGGATACGGTACCTATCTGTTTGACTTACTATCCCGACTTACAAATTATGGAAAGCCTTACCTGATTATTAATACCCTAACCCCGGGGATTCTAATTCCGCAATTCCCGGGACTCACTTATTCAACCTCGGTATTGTTATTTCGCAGCATAATATGCATAATGGACCTTTGTCAGATCTCGGTCCCGGATAGATTGCGGATCCGATTCTGTCCTGGCGGTGCAGGAAACTTGGGAGACATAAACTTAATTCTTAAAAATAATTTTGATGTCTCATACTTCCTGATTTCTAATAATATTAGCAACTTCGCATAAAAAACTGCTTCACCTGACCGGCTGCAAGTCAGGCGGGCGTGGAGTTATTCTTCAGCGAGATTGGATTGAAATGAAAATATGGGTAGACGCAGATGCCTGTCCGGTAGTTATCAAAGATATTTTATTTAAAGCCGCTGAAAGAACAGGAGCTCAATTAACCCTTGTTGCTAATAAGCCCGTTCGCATACCATCATCTTCATATATTAATTTTTTTCAAGTCTCGTCGGGGTTAGATGTAGCCGACAAAGAGATAGTAAACAGGCTCAAAGCTGGCGATCTTGTAATTACCGGGGATATACCTCTGGCTGCTGAAGTTGTTGAAAAAGGTGGTTTGGCTCTTAATCCCCGTGGCGAACTGTATACAACCGAAAACATAAACGAGCGGTTAAGCACAAGAGATTTTATGGACAAGCTTCGTTCAAACGGTATAGAAACCGGGGGGCCACCGGCTCTAAGCAAACGGGATCGTCAATCCTTTGCAAATCATCTGGACCAGTTGTTGAGAAAAAATATGCCCTCAGGACATAACTGAAGTTCTGGAAGTTCCCGGTAACGCTAGCTCAATTACTGATAAATTCCCGGAATCCTACAGGTGAATGAAATATTGACAAACTGCCAGGAAACAAAGCTCCTTTTCCGAAGAATATACATAATGGCATGTAAGATGTCCCTATATGAGTTGAAAACCATGCCAGACTTCACAAGGGTCGGGCCAATATAACGAAAGTCTTTTTATAAAATATGCGCAAACTAGCTTTTGGATACTCGACCAGGTGCAACCTCAGGTGCGAACACTGTGTGGCGGCTGGCGATATTCCTGATGACAGGAAGATGGACCACGATAAGGCAGGGGAGATTATTGCCGGGATGGCCCATGCTGGTGTCGGCGGAGTAAGTTTTTCAGCCGGGGAACCTTTTTTATATTTCGATGAAATCAAGGATCTTGTGCGCCTGTGCGGGAAATTCGGGATATATACAAGGGTTGTAACCAATAGTTTTTGGGCAAAGGCAGCAGCGTCTTCTGACGACCTCGTCTCGGAATTGAAGGAAAACGGGCTTTGCCAGTTGAGGTTGAGTTACTCAAGGTGGCACCAGAAAAATGTAGACAGGAACAATGTGTTGAATGCGGCGCGCAGTTGCGAGAAGGTAGGGCTGAACTATTTCATCTCATTTGTAACAGATTTTTCCCCCGAGGATGATCCCCATGAGCAGTTTTTGCGGGATAATGACCTGTTCTTTTTCCCAGAACCGGTAATATATGCAGGTCGCGCAGCGGCTTTCAAACGCAGGGGGATTCTGACAGACTATCAGGCAAATTGCTGTGAGATGAGCCCCTATATCACACCGGACCTTGATATGTACGCCTGTTGCGACGGGGGGAGGACTTTCACGGAAACAGGTTTTTTTCACCTTGGGAATCTGGAAGACAGCACAATTGAACAGCTTTTTACCAAGACTGAAACAGACCGGCTGTATAAACTGATACGAACCATGGGGATAACAAATATCGCGTCCTTTACCGGCATGAAGGCCCGCGAGATAATAACCTACAGCAAGTGCGAACTGTGCCGTAAGCTCTTCAACTCCTCAGAAACACTGGAACGATTGCGCACGCGGGTGTCGCAGCTGGAAGCCTGGCGGCGATAGCGAATGGTGGCGTGACTTGAAACTGGCAACTTGTAACGGTTGATGCCTTAGGCTATAGTCCACGCCCTTTGCAAATATCCTTATTGTGGCTGAGATCAAAGAAAGAAAAAATATTCCCTAAGATGCTATTGCTCCGGTGATTGAATAGATCCATTATGCTGCATATGCAACCGCCGGATGCTTGAAATATTTTTTTGCGTGTTGCGGTCGTTTCTGTAAGGTCTTCATAAAAGAACGTGTCTTACTGACGATATCTTTTTCGTTTCTTGCCGGTATGCCTGAACGAATCTTGTTTTTCAGGTTGCCGTTGAGATACTCGTCCGGGTTGAGTTCTGGAGAATATGAGGGAAGGTAGAAGACCTCTATTTTCTCCTTGTTTACTTCAAGCCACTCTTTGACTTTTTTTCCGTGATGTACACGGAGGTTGTCCAAAATCAAAAAGTTCTTACGGGGAGCATCCTTTATCAGTCGGGACATGAACTTGATGAGCACCTGCGAAGCCATCTTCTCCCGATACAGCATGAATCTCACCTTTCCTTGATTGGTGATGGCCGAGATCATGTTGATTCTGTTCTTTTTAGCAGTGACCCTGACGACGGGTGTCTTCCCCTTTGGAGAAAAACCCTTCGCAGTGTAGTCACCACTTTGAATGCCAGTCTCGTCACCCCAGTGAATCTCGGCTTTCTCTTTTTTTGCCTGAGCTGCAATCACTGGGTACGTGGTATCAAGCCACTGCTGTACCTGTCGCGGGCTCTGTTCGTAGGCCCGCTTGGTGGGCTTCTGGGGAGTAAAACCCCAGCGCTTGAGATAGTCGGTTATAGTCCGCAGAGGCAAATCGGTTCCGCATCGCTGTTTGATTGCCAAACGGACGGCATCACGGGTCCAAAGAGCAAATGGAAGTTTGAGCTGATCCGGTGTTTTGTCTACCAAAAGTTTCTTTACCTCAAGTTCCTGCTCACTTGTCAGTTTGCGACTACCGCCGTGGCGACGACCTCTTTGTCCGAGCTTGATAGCGAAGCTGCCTTCCCGCAAGTATTTCTGCCAAATCTTGCTGGTGTGGCGTTCCGTGGCACCGATAATCTGGGCGACCTCTTTATTGGACCGCCCTTGCCTGCGTAGCCGAACTATCTGCTTGCGCAGAGCATACTGTACGTCTTGGCTAAGTTTTCGTGCATCTGGTTTTTCCATGCACAAACCATAACACACAATGTCGCTAAATGGAAGTGTTTAATCGCCGAGTCAATACCTCCTTTAAAATTTAAAAAAATCGTAATTTTCGTTATGGCGTTTTTACTGGCCGCACTGGTTTTAGATATCGGTTTTTATTTCCTCTTCCCCGATATTGCAAAACTCAAGAAAACAACTCCGCGAAAAACCTCCTTCATGGAGTACAGGGAGAAGGAATGGCATGTACAAGGAAAAAAGAAGAAAATCAAATGCTTTTGGACGCCCCTATCCCAGATTTCTCCCTACGCTGTCAAGGCGGTTTTAATTGCTGAGGACGATAATTTCTGGCGTCACAACGGATTTAACTTTGAAGCAATGAAAAATGCCATGGAAAAGGATTTAAAAAAACGCAACTTCAGGTCAGGTGGAAGTACAGTCAGCCAGCAGCTTGCAAAAAACCTATACCTTACGCCTTCCCGGAATCCGGTTCGCAAAATCAAGGAGGCTGTTTTGACCTGGCGGATCGAAAACAGCCTCTCAAAAAGAAGGATCATTGAACTTTACATGAATTTTGCCGAATGGGGAGAAGGAATTTTTGGCATTGGCGCCGCCTCTCAACATTACTACGGAAAATCCGCTTCGGAGCTGTCCCCCATGGAGGCAGCAAGGCTGGCCACCATTCTTCCCAGCCCAAGGAGATGGAGCCCTACACGACCATCTCATTATGTTGAGCAACGTTCACGGCGCATTTACCGGATCATGGTGCACAGGGGCATCGTCACCGAATATTACAATGCCGTTATGAGCAAGCCGCAAGAAGCGGAGGAGGTGTCTAAGACTTCCCAGGAACCAACGCCTATGGAGACTAAGGAAAGTGCGGTGTGGCAGGAAAGGCAGAATTTGGACGTGGACGTGGACATGCAGGTAGAACCTGACTCGACAAACCAGGAGACACCAACAATAAACTCAGAAGATCCAAAAGTCGAATCTGAAGGCTTGGATACTATTGATTAATCCTTTCTTTTGAGGCGTTGGGCGAGAATACCTTTATTTTTTAATATGCTACATACAATTCAGATAGTGTGATAATCTTTCTGCTTTATCTCAGGATAAAAGATCCTGCCAATAAAGAAACAACATGAAAAAGAGCATAGGCAAACACATAGGACCAGTAATGGGAGTTCTGCTCTTCACGGCGGCGCTGTGGGTCCTTGACCGTGAGCTGAAGGCCTATCATTTCCTCCACCATCTTGGCTCTATCTCCGGCCGCAGCATAGCCCTGTCCATAGCCCTTACGGTGCTGAGTTATCTTATAATGACCTTTTACGAAGCTCTGGCACTACGCTATCTCCGGCACCAGCTTCCTTACAGAAGGATTGCCCTTGCCTCATTCACAGGATATGCCTTCAGCAACAATCTCGGGCCCTCCCTGGATCTTATGCGTTCAAGTCATGGAGCTCCCGCAAGCATCATGGAGTACCTCTTTATCAAAATAATGTTATGGGGAAAGTCACAGGGATACCGCTGGTTCAGTCTCGGTATGGCTCCCCTGTCCGGACTTGAGGCCCGGGAGCTGGCACATCTCTGGAACCGGATGGGGGCCTTCATGTTCCAGTATGGAGAATCCTTTTATAATTTTCAGGGATTGCGGCACTACAAGGAAAAATTCTACCCCGAATGGAAACCTAAATATCTGGCATAACCGGGAGGGCTTGCTCTGCCCAGGATTTTTACCAATCTTGCATCTCTGATTTCAGGAGGCTTTATGGGAATTATATCAAAATAGGGAAATTGTAGGACGGCATTCCAATTCAGCGAGAAGAGACAGGAGGCAGCACGTATAACGCCTCAGAATATATCAGGATCTTTAATGATGGACAAAAAAACTATTGACCTCATTGAGACGGCCATCCACAGGAGAACGCCTCTGAGAGAAATAACGAATGCCCTGCGACTCGTAAATGGCATTGGCGATGATCTGCCAGGACTGGTTCTGGAGCAGTATAATCGGCATTTTGTTATCCACCTCTTTGACAGGCGATGGATAGACCATAAGGAAGCACTCGCTGAATTTGTTCAAAGCCGCCTGGATTCCCGTTACCTCATTATCAAGGAACGTCTGGATCCAAAGGCGCTCAAAACAGAACAGATAAACGCAAGCGTCTATATCGAGAAGGAAACGTCAGGGACGGTAGTTAAGGAGAACAACCTTAATTTCTCCGTCGATCTCAATGATGGCCTCAACAGCGGCTTGTTTCTGGATATGCGAAGCAACCGAAGGACCGTTGCCGGATTGACAAAGGGTAGCAGCGTGCTGAACTGTTTTGCCTATACCTGTTCCTTTGGTGTCTATGCAAGGGCTCTCGGCGCATCAAGCGTTACCAATGTTGACATCAGCCGCAAGTGCCTGGAGCGCGGCCGCGAAAACTATAAACTCAATCAGTTGGATTGCGCCGAGGATGAATTTGTCCGGGCCGATGCCCTGACCTATATGAAGCTGGCATTCAAAAAGGGCACCCGTTTTAGCTGCGTCATCATTGATCCGCCATCCTTTGCCCGGCATGACGGTAAGACCTTCAGCGTTAAAAAAGATTTTGCCTTTCTTATCGATGCTTCAATGAACGTGCTGGAATCCGGGGGAGTATTGCTGGCGGCAACGAATTTCAGCGGCCTTTCCCATCAGGTGTTGGAGAAAATGATTTCTTTCGGTGGCAGGGAAAAGGTAAAATCGATCAAACGGCTTGGGCAGGATATGGATTTCCCGGGTAGCGGAGGCATGCCCGAAAGTTACCTGGTAGCCCTGTTGGTCAAAACAAAATAAAAAAACGGCGTGAATCTAAAAAATAACGGTATTTTTTAGAATTATTGGGGGTATGAAAATGGCAATATTCAATCAACCGATAGCGGAGATTATTAGACAGCGTTTTTCATGTCGAAGTTACGATAAAAAGCCCATCAAACCGGGCCTGAAAGATCAGCTTTCAAATTTGCTGGCTGCGTCATCTACAGGCCCTCTGGGCGGAAAGGTACGACTGGAGTTAGTAGCCTCCAGTGAAGATGACCTTAAGGCATTGAACGGGCTGGGAACATACGGGTTCATAAAGGGGGCAAGCGCCTTTATGGTCGGTGCTGTCGACAAGACCCTGAACAATATGGAGGATTTTGGCTACCTCGTTGAGCAAGCCATACTTTTCGCGACGGATAGAGGACTCGGAACCTGCTGGCTCGGTGGAAGTTTCAGCAAAAGCAGTTTTTCCAGAGAAATTTTGCTGGAAGACAGTGAAATTCTGCCAGCTGTGATAGCAGCGGGATATCCTGCTGACAAACGCCGCTGGCTCGATTCTTTTATCCGAAGCAGGGCAAAATCGGATAAACGGTGGCCATGGAATCGGATCTTTTTCGAAGGCGACTTCCTCACTTCTCTATCGGCCGACAGGTCCGGGAAATTTGCAACGCCGCTCGAGATGGTGCGCCTGGGGCCATCGGCCTCGAACAAACAACCCTGGCGTATAGTCAAAGATGGAAAAAGGTGGCATTTCTATCTGCAACGAACAAAAGGCTACGCCAACCTAAACATGGACATATTGAAGCTGGCCGATATGCAGCGTATTGATATGGGTATAGCCATGTGTCACTTCGAACTTGCCCTTAGGGAAATGGGGCTTTCCGGAGGGTGGGTGATTTGCGAACCAGGCATAGAAATGCCTGATGAATTGACAGAGTACATAGTCACATGGCAGCCAAAAGATTAGGATTTAATTTATACAATGACATTCGATTTTGATAAAAGAATTGACCGGCGAGGGACAAACAGCCTGAAGTGGGATCGATACAAGGGGGAAGACATCATTCCTCTTTGGGTGGCGGACATGGATTTTCAGGTTTCTCCTGATATCAGCAAGGCCTTAAGGAATCATGTCGATCACGGAGTATTCGGCTATACCCTGGTCCCAGGTGAACTGGTTGATGTTGTGATTGAAAGACTTGCGCAGCAGTACAACTGGAAGGTCAAAGGCGACTGGATTGTTTGGCTACCGGGTCTAGTAACAGGAATCAACCTGGCATGCCTTGCTGTAGGCGATGTTGGAAATGAGGTACTGACCACAGTGCCTATATATCCCCCCTTCTTGACGGCTCCTGGAAATTCTTCCAGAACACTTGGGATTTTGCCTCTGGTAGAACGTTCGGGGGGCTGGGGATTTGACTTTGAACAGATTGAGAATGCAATAACGCCCCGTACCAATATGTTCTTGCTGTGCAACCCCCATAATCCAACGGGGCGCATATTTACCGGAGATGAACTTTCCGAACTGGCTAATATATGTGAACGGCACGATCTCGTTATCTGCTCCGACGAGATACACTGCGAACTGCTGCTAGACAAGGACAAAAAGCATATACCCACGGCTACCCTTAGCCAGGAAGTGGAACGAAGAACCATAACGCTCATGGCCCCCAGCAAGACCTTTAACATACCGGGGCTGGGCTGTGCCTTCGCAATTATTTCCGATGAGATGCTCCGTCGGAAATTTCTTAAGTTAATGCAGGGGACGGTGCCCCACATCAATGCCTTCGGATATACGGCAGCGCTGGCTGCCTACCGGGACAGCAGAGATTGGCACATGGCGCTGATTGAATATCTCCGCAAGAACAGGGATATGGTCGAGTCATTTATCAAAGAGACCCCCGGCCTCTCCATGCAACACGTAGAGGCTACCTACCTGGCCTGGATCGATGCACGGCAGAGCGGCCTGGATGATCCCGCAAAGAGCTTCGAGAAAGGCGGCGTGGGCCTCTCCGACGGTAAGCCTTTCGGAGCAGAGGGGTTTCTAAGGTTAAACTTCGGGTGCTGTAGCGATTTGCTGAAAGAGGCGTTACAGAGGATCGGCACCATAATGAAGTAACTTATTAACCTACCTTCAGAAATTACTATTTTTCAAAGGAGGGAAATTGCCTCATCCCCTCCTCTGTCTCATCCTTTCCATAAAACCGGATTAATTTATAGATAAAGACTTTTCAGGAAAGCATCCATCTCCCTTATAAAATCAATTACCACAGCAAACCTACTCTCTTATCTTTAAATTTAAGATAGTTTTTTTGGGTATCCAGAGTGGCCCCAAAAACGAATTCCATAATTACGTAATCGTAATTACAATTACGATATTTCGCGTAATCCATGGATCGGTTCGCCAATATACACCTCACCTCCAGCCTAATTTTTTTATTACTTTCTAAAATTAATAAAAGGTAAATCAAATAATAACAAAAACTTAGAAAGGAGTTATAGCGCTTAATGAACTTTTTGCCTCCCTCCCCTCCTACTGGTCCGCTCCTTGCCCTATAGACTGCTGAAAACAAAAATTGAAAAAGCCAAACCCATCGTGAGGTGGGGACGGAAAGCCACGGGTCCCTGGGAAATGGATAGCCGGGTTACCAGTTTAACAAAGGTAGCCCGGCTATTTTTGCGGCTAATTCAATGGAGGAATAGAAAAATGAATCGTAATCTGAGCAAGTTAAATTCGGCAATCATCGTGGCTTTTTTTGCAATCATTATTATTTTTTCAGCTGTTGCCCCGGCAAGCGCTACCCCAACAGAGATCAAGGTAACCAGCTGGGACATCATGTATGTAACCTTTGAGCATCCTGAAGACCAGACTAAGAGTGGTTATGCCGGTGAATTTACAGTCTCCCTGTACGACGATACAAATGGCTGGGGCGATCTTCAGGCTGCCTTCTGCGTGGACCTGGATTCATATATTGCTCAGAGCACCTACGATATTGCGAGCATGCTACAGCCAGTAACAGCAGAAATAGCCTGGCTTATGGATACCTACTCTTCTCCATCACTAACAACGCTGCAGAACGCAGCCCTGCAGAGTGCAATTTGGAAAGTGCTATACGGAGATGACTTTGAGTTAACCGGATCTTCAGATGTTATTACTACCTATAATAACTATCTTTATGCACTGGAGAGCGCAATAATCGATACAGATTACCTCATGAGCAACTATTCTATAGTAAATATCGCTGGACATCAGAACCTTCTTGTTCAGAACTCATCATCCGCTCCGGTTCCTGAGCCCGCTACGATGCTTCTCTTCGGCGCCGGTTTGCTGGGGCTGGCAGGCATAGGTAGAAAAGCTGCAAAATAAAAAACTCGACACCTACTCTCTAGCAAATTCGAGGCGAGCAATGAAAAGTCGTAGTCTACTATTCGTATTATTGATTTCCCTCTGCCTATTGTTTATGACCGCCTTTGAGCCTGAAGGCTTGAGTGCAGCAGAGGATAGCCCGACCTACAATCTGCCCAAAGGTGTTCATATGGATCTGAACAAAGATTTTTATGATTCGCTGAAAGACAACACCAGGCAGGGGGAAACAAAAGTACACACAAATGACCCATCTATGGTCTACTTTAAGATGGTTCTTAAAAACCAGGAGGAGATTATACAAAAGCTTAACCTGCTTCTGGAAAAACAAAGATAGATAGGTTAACTCAACTTTCGCAGGCCTAAGATATATATAACATGCTGTAATTATTAATAGTATAGCGTCACGAAGTGTGATATAAGGGTTTTGCTTCCAAACAAAACACATAAACACATGAGGTGACGCTATGAGCCGGATTGTATCAGACATCGTTTCTTGTGAAAACCAGATTCAACAGTTCTTTCATAATCAGAAAATAGGCCGCCTTTTAAAGCGCAGCAATATCAGGAAACAGAAGGGTATTTCACCGGTCTGCATCTTCCGTTTGATGTTTACCCTGGTTTTTACCGGAAGAAACCTTTTTCGCACTTTGGAAATCGCGGATGGGACATGCGAAATGGCCAAGGACACCGTGTATAGGTTCCTCAACTCGGTTCATACCAATTGGCGAAGATTCCTGCTTATGTTGAGTTCGCGGGTGATCAACCAGGAAATCGATCCATTGACCGGAGTCGATAACATAAAGGTGCTGATCGCCGATGACACCCTTTATCGCCGCAATCGGAGCAAGCATGTCGAACTGCTCTCCCGGGTTTTTGACCATACCGATAGGCGATATTACCGTGGGTTCAGGATGCTCACTCTGGGTTTGTCGGACGGCATCAGTTTTCTGCCCCTTTCCTGTTCTCTGTTGGCCTCCAGCAAGGAGAAGAACCGTCTGGTGCCTTTGCGTACGGACATCGATCGTCGTACCAACGGAGCAAGGCGTCGCCGGGAAAGCATCTGCAGGGCAACCGATGTTCTGTTAGAAATGGTGGACCAGGCCAAGATAAGCGGTATTAAAGCCCGTCACATTCTATTCGACAGCTGGTTTGCCTTTCCTGTGACCATGAGAAAGTTGCTTGCAAAGCGGATGCATACCCTCTGTATGCTCAAGGTCACGGAGAAGATCTTCTATCGCTACCAGGGTCAAGGCCTCCATCTGGCGGCCATCTATCGGAAGATTCGCAAGCATCGTGGCCGCGCAAAGGTTCTCGCCTCGATCGTGGTTGAAATCGGCGAGAACGATGAGGGCATCCCGGTTTCGGCGAAGATCGTCTTCGTCCGAGACCGGCGCAGCAAAAAATGGTTGGCCTTGCTCTCCACCGATCTGACTTTGGGTGACGAGGAAATCATCAAGCTCTATAAGCGCCGATGGGACATCGAGGTGTTCTTCAAAATGGCCAAGTCCTTTCTCAATCTTGCCAAAGAGTGTCAAGGGCGTTCCTTTGACGCCCTGACCTCGCATGCCACCGTGGTATGCTGCCGCTACATCATGCTGGAGTTGACCAGAAGGAGGAATAAAGACCCCCGGACGCTCGGATCTCTGTTCCACGCTACTTGCGAAGAACTCAAGCAGACCGGTTTCGCAGAAAGCTTGGCCCTTCTGCTGACCTTGTTTGAGCAAGCATTGACTGCCGTTATGGGAATCCCCAAAGAACTGATCCGATCCCTGATGAACCGGTTTCTGGATGAGTTGCCACCTATTTACAGAACAACGCTTCTATTTGCGTGGCAAAATAACGCTGTTAATTATTAACGATTATTTAGACACCGTTAAACATGTGCGAAAGTTGAGTAGGTTAAGAATAAAGAGTTCGTTATAGCAGTACAGGGGAACTTACTGTGTTAGGATCAGCCAGTTTTCTTTGATCAGATAGTTTTAACGATTGTCTGGAGTAGTTGCGATGGTTAGCGGCTTCCCCTCACGATCCTGAACCCCCAATACCTTGAGAAATCTATCGGTAATCTTTTTAGATGCCTGCGTACGCTCCTCGTGCTTTAGCCCTTGGAGCCGGATTTTTCCACCAGCCGCCTTTTCATGCCCCCCTCCCGTCCCAAGACCTTTAACTACCCTGAGAGCTACCTTGCCTGCCATAGTTCCTCTGCGGGATGTTCGGACCGACAGCAGGAGATAATCTTTGTATTCCCCCATACAAAGCGTCCACCGAACGCTCTCCATTCTAAGTAGAAAATCTGCCATCTCGCCAGTAAGATCAGGGTTGTTAATTACGCCCATGTGAGAAATCATAACATCGCCATACTGAACCGAACGGGAGATAGCTTCAGCAAATTTCAGGTAATATGACTTCGGAACGCTGGGATTCTCGATTCCGGCCAAAGTCCTTAGAGCAACCTTTGGAAAGAGGTAATTGAAGGCCTCCAGATCGGGCTTTGTAAAAGAACGGCTAAACCCGTTTGTATCGGTCTTTAACCCATAGTAAAGAGCAGTTGCAAGTTTACGGTCAGGCGGGATGTCAAGTTCCTTCAAATATTCAGTAAGGATCGTTGAAGAACTTCCGTAACTGGGTCTAACGTCATGAAAGTCGCAACGTGTAGTATCTCTCCTGAGAGGATGATGATCGATAACAATATCAGGCCGAATCTTCCTGGGAATAGAATTGTTTCCGGTATTAGGTTGACTGTCGACAAGTGCTATAAATGAGAAATCATTAAAATCCAACTCGGATGTGCGTATCATGTCGATCTTCAATCTGCGTACCAACTGACGGTTTTCGGCCCTGCCAATGGTACCTTCGTAACCTATGACTACTTTCCGCCGGAGAGTTTGAGCCAGCATATACTTCAGCGCCGCTGCAGAGGCGATAGTGTCAGGATCGGGGTTATTGTGACACATTATAAGAATCGCTCTGCTATTCCCTGCCAGAGACAATATCTTGCCTGCGGGATGATCCGGGAAACTTCCTTTTGAGGTCTTCATATACTCCTTCACAATCAAACTATAATGTCCGAAAGCGCTGAGGCCCAGCCGGACCACGTTAGGCCAGATACCTGGTTTCCCTTTAACATGATCGCCTGACAAAGTTCAAGATCGAACCCCGGTGCCTCATAATAAAATGTTACCGAAGGAGAGGAGATAGGATGGTAACGTTGCCTCATAAAAGATGTTACCCATGTTTGTTATTTATGGAGAAGATTTTTTTCATTTTTTTATCCATGATTTTTCTTAGCAGAAAGGGGTTCAGATTTTCAAGTTGTTTGGACAGGGATTTTTTGACGTATTCATGGATATGAGTGGATTCCATGATTCTCTGATAAGGGGTTTTAGGAGAGTCGTGGTGTTTGATTGTTTTAGAACCGATTCTTTCTTTTGCGATGAGTTTTACGGAGGGACAGAAGAAGTTATGGAAGAGCCTCCATTCCTTGGTATAGAGGTTGTTGAGGGATGACACGACGTTGGGATTATCCAGGCGGTCATATCCGATCCACTGCCTTATGTGTGTCCAGTTTTTCTGTTCGATATGGGCGTTGTCATCTTTGTGGTAGGCTCTGCTTCTCGTGAACTGGACAGGGTGTTTTCTTTCGGTAAAGTGCCTAAGGAGGTGATAATTGAGGAACTCGCCTCCATTATCGCAATCGAAGCCGAGGATTGGGAATGGGAGGGTTTTTTCAATGTTTTTGATCTGTTCCAGGACTCCGGATTCTCCTTTTCCCCAGACTGCGCGTTGTTCAGTCCACCCGGTAGCGATATCGACGAAATCTATGGTGTTGACGTACATCCCGGCGGTGGAATCGCCGCAATGAGCGACCGTATCGGCTTCGAGAAACCCCGGTCTGGATTCGTTCCACTGGTTGGTTTTGATGGGGATATGCTTTCGTAGCAGTGTTCCCGGTTTTGTGGTGGACCGCCGCCGTTGTGTGTAATGGACTCGGATATGAGAAAGGATTCTGTCTATGGTTGTAGGAGAGATGTTCAGTAGGGCATTTGTAGCCTCAATAGAGAGTTCTCCGAAGAGTTCGGTATATCCGGGCAGCCAGATAGGCAGGATGACCTTGAGACGCTTTGAGCATGGTAGATTTGCCACAAGCCAGATCCGCTTTAGCGGTGTGATGATCTCATCTTTCCGGTAGATGGGTTTTGGTCCTCGCTTCTTTGGTTTAGGTTTCGTAAAACGTTTAAACCTTTTGAGGATTCTTATGGCATGTTTACGGTGGTATTTACAGGTGGCACAGAATTCATCCAGGATAGCGGTTTTTTCATGACGAGTAGCATTTTTATACCGCAAACAGACTGCCTCACGATACTCTTGCTTGGATCGTGGACTCATGGTTATCCCCCCTTTCAAAGGTCCATGTTCGGTAACATCAAATTATGAGTCAACGATCCTTTTTATTCACCCCCTTCGGTAACATTTAATATGAGGCAATTCGGATCGAAGAAAGATATTGCCAAAAATCGTCCGGTTGTATTACACTCGGACCAGCAAGGTGTGCTTCGGATACTGACATTTCCTCCGGTTACATAAGTTAAGCACTTTTGGCCGGATCTAGCCTTTGAAGACTGGGGGTCATGAAAAACTATCTTCTTCAATTATTCAATACAATTAGGATATCTGACCTTTTAGACGTTGCCATCATCGCCGTATTCGCATATATCGCATTGGTATGGTTTAAAAAAACTGCATCTCGGTTTGTTCTCATAGGCATTTTCATCCTTGCTGCCATATATGCTTTCGCCAGAGTTTTTCACCTATACATTACAGAATACGTACTACAGGGTTTTTTCGCCATCTTGGTTATTGCCCTGATAATCATCTTTCAGGAAGACCTGCGAAGTTTTTTCGAACGCCTTGCCACATGGAGGTTTATCCGAAAAGGTTCTATCAATACCGCTACCCGCCACGCCGCAAAAATTATAAGTCAGGCAGTAACCCGAATAGCGCAAAGCCGTCGTGGTGCACTTATTGTCCTTAAAGGCGACGATTTTCTGGACCGTCACCTCAAAGGTGGATTCGACCTTGAAGGAAATCTCAGCGAGGCAATACTCGAAAGTATTTTTGATCCCCATTCAATAGGACACGATGGTGCGGTTATCATAGAGAATGGATGCATCGCAAGGTTTGGGTGTCATCTTCCCCTTTCAGTAGACCCCGGGAAAATAGGAATCATGGGGTTACGTCACACCGCCGCCTTGGGACTTTCTGAAAGATGTGATGCATTCTGCATCGTTGTATCAGAAGAGCGCGGGACAGTGTCTATTGCACGAGAAGGAACACTGACAAAGCTTAAGGAGCCTGGAGAGCTACTCCCTATACTTGAAAACTTTTATCGTGAAACAAGATTCGAAGGTAGAGGCTGGATACAATGGATCAGCGAAAATTGGGGTGAAAAGGTAGTAGCAATAATGCTCGCCTGCGGTCTTTGGCTGGCATTCGGATATCAGACAGAGAGTATACGGCGAGATTTTACAAGGCCTATTGTTTATCGCAACCTGCCGCAGGACTGGATAATCGAAGACCAAGCCCCGAAAAGAACTACCATTACACTCATGGGACCGAAACAGGCATTCAGTCTACTTAACGAAGAATCCTTGACAGTTGTCTTGGACATGACAGGCATAAAAGAAGGACGACAGGAGCTTCCAATAGGTAATAATAATATAGGACATCC
The DNA here is from genome assembly GCA_963665835.2 of Syntrophales bacterium. Taxonomy (GTDB): domain Bacteria; phylum Desulfobacterota; class Syntrophia; order Syntrophales; family UBA2210; genus UBA6078. The sequence goes on from CAXXWJ010000001.1 coordinate 112,406, forward strand.
TTCTAACCTTACTGTAGTAAGCATCAACCCAAACACGATAAAGCTCGAGGCCCATATACTTAACCGTTTCGAGGCACCCATAGATGTAAGCATCTCGGGGACACTCTCTAAAGAGTTACAAATGAAGAAGATCACTGTTTCTCCGGCCTCGGTCCATCTAAAAGCACCCAAAAGAGATATAAGGAATATCAAGATAAAAACGGAGCCTATAGATCTCAGGGCAGTTAAGACAACAACACGACTTACGCCCCAGCTCGTTGTCCCTCCGGAAGCCCGCTTCATTGATGGAAAACAACCCCAGGTAGAGGTCACGATAGAAGTTGAACAAAAGAAGACCTCTCCTCCGGATTAGGATTGAGCTACGATAATGCTCAAAAACTCTGATTTGAGATAAAAGATCTTTCTGCTCGCTACTTATAGTGATACTATAGGGTTACATCTATTGACATGGATCTTCTTTTGTATAAAAATGCAGCCGAGAATAAAGCCTTGATTCCGGGAGCCTAAAATGGATTTTATTAAAATCAGATTCATGGATGAAAGGGGTGTTGCCGACACTGAATTTCAGGGCAATATTGGTGAGGAGCTTCTGCGCATCTTTAACCCAGCCTGTGCAAAACACAGACACACATGGAAACCTCCGGTCAACATATATGAAACTGATCAGGAGGTTACAATAGTGGTGGAACTTGCAGGGGTGCGGGACGAAGACGTCCACCTGGAAGTAAGTCACCAGACTATAAAGATAACCGGGAAAAGGTACGAACGTCCCCGTGCGGAAAATTCCCGATACCGCCTGGCAGAGATCACCTACGGACATTTTCAACGTATCCTATCATTAGCAATTGCCATTAATCCCGATGATGTTACAGCAACATACATCGACGGCATTCTAGAAATACATATACCCAAATTGCCTCCGGACAGGAGAGTTCGCAGGATTACCATACAAAATTAAATCTCAGTAATGTAATGTTGACACCAGAAAAGATCATTGGAGGGGTTCATGGTTGAGCAGCACATCACCGAAGGTTTAAAGGACATACATATACCGGAAATTCTTCCCGTTCTTCCGATCTTCAACATTGTCATGTACCCTTATATGACATTTCCCCTGGAGGTCACTGGAGAGAGAGCAATTAACCTTATAGACGAAGCCATGGCCAATGACAGATTGATGGGATTTGTCATGGCCAAAAAATTCCTTAGAGAAGATGAACTACCCCAATTTGACAACATTCACCATATAGGAACAGTGGTTGCAATACTGAAGATGGCAAAGGCCGCTGAAAACAAAACCCAGCTCATTCTTCAGGGTATCAGCAGGTTCGCTATAACTGAGTTTGTAGATGGCAAACCCTATTTACAGGCGAAGATCAAGACGCTCATTGATAAAGAGTCGAAGGGATTAAAGATAGAGGCCCTCATGTCCAATCTGGTGAGACTCTTTGACCGCGTGGTCAAACTTTCTCCATTTCTACCACAGGAGTTCGGAATGATGGCGACGACCATCAAGGAGCCGGGCGTGCTTGCCGACATGGTTGCAACATTGATAAACGCCGACGCACAGGAAAAACAAAAAGTTCTCGAGATTCTCGATGTCAAGAAAAGGCTCGAGCAGGTGACAATGATCGTAAGCCACCAGCTTGAAATTCTGGAACTAGGAAACAAGATTCAGACACAGGTCAAGGACGGCATAGATAAGGGTCAGCGAGAATATTTCCTACGCCAGCAGCTCAAGGCTATAAAGGAAGAGTTGGGCGAAGATGACGATGAATCAAAGGTTGAAATTGATGAATATCGCAAAAAGATAGAGGAACTTGATCTGCCGGAGGAGGCCAAAAAAGAAGCCGACCGCGAGCTTGGCCGCCTTTCTCGTATGCATCCTTCCTCTGCTGAGTTTACGGTAGCATCAACCTATCTGGACTGGGTAACCACCCTCCCATGGCATAAAAGCACGAAGGATAACCTGGACATCAAAAAAGCCAGAAAGGTACTCGATGATGACCATTATGGACTGGCAAAGGCCAAAAAAAGGATTATAGAATATTTATCGGTCAGAAAGCTAAAACCTGATACAAAAGGTCCTATAATATGCTTTGCAGGACCCCCGGGGACAGGGAAAACATCTCTGGGGGCATCAATAGCCAGGGCCCTCGGAAGGAAATTCATACGCATATCTCTTGGAGGCGTCAGGGATGAGGCCGAGATCCGCGGCCATCGCCGAACCTACATAGGAGCACTGCCCGGAAGAATAATTCAGGGACTTCGCCGTGCCGAATCGAACAATCCAGTATTCATGCTGGATGAAATTGATAAACTTGGAATGGACTTTCGAGGAGATCCTTCATCAGCGCTCCTGGAGGTTCTTGATCCGGAACAGAATTTTTCCTTCAGCGATCATTATCTGGACGTGCCATTTGATCTATCAAATGTCATGTTCATAACAACGGCCAACATCCTGGATACTATTCCCCCTGCACTTCGTGACCGTCTGGAGGTTATCGAACTACCAGGATATACACTGGATGAAAAACTCAAAATTGCGCAACGCTATCTAATACCACGCCAGATCGAAGCCAATGGACTGAAACCCAGGCAGATAAAGATTGCAATACCTGCCTTGAAGACTACCGTATCAGGCTACACACGAGAGGCTGGAGTAAGGAATCTCGAAAGGGAGATTGCCAATATCTGCCGTGGAGTGGCAAGTGAAGTAGCTGTTGGGGACATAGAATCGGCCTCAATCGGCGTGAAGGACCTCCATAAATACCTTGGGTCCCTTCGCATCACCTCCGAGGGTAGAGAACGGGTCTCTAAACCTGGAGTCGCTACAGGTCTTGCCTGGACACCCACAGGGGGTGAGCTGCTTTTTATAGAAGCCACCAGCATGAGAGGCAACAAAGGGCTTACACTAACCGGACAGCTTGGCGAGGTAATGAAAGAATCGGCCATGGCAGCCCTGAGTTTTATACGTTCAAACGCAAAGGTTCTTGGAATAAACAACGACTTTTTTGACACCATGGATGTCCATATCCACGTCCCGGCCGGTGCAATTCAGAAAGATGGCCCTTCGGCGGGCGTTACCATACTTACGGCCCTTACGTCGATGCTAACCGGCAGACCGATCAAAAAGGATCTTGCAATGACCGGTGAGATAACCCTGCGAGGCGTGGTCCTGCCAGTGGGAGGAATAAAGGAAAAGGTTCTCGCCGCTCACAGGGCGGGGATAAAAACTATCATCCTTCCTAAATGGAACGCAAAAGACATCGAAGAAATTCCAGAAAAGACAAGGAAGGAAATAACATTCCACTTCGTAGATGATATGCTTGAAGTACTGAAAATAGCCCTCAGAAAAGGACAGCACTAGTCTTACAAAGCACAAAACATAACTATAAAATATTATTTAATTATTGCGTACCGACGATAGTCTTCCCCAAAAGCTTAAAGCTACCCAACTCATAGGTAGAGGTTGGAGACTTTCTAAGGTCCAAAAAAAATTGGCCCCCTTCAATTCCCGATGCAAGAAAGCACCCAAACAGTGCGGCACGTGAACGCATAGTTCCATATCCGCACGCTATGCCTGTTTTTGCTCGCTTTCCACCCCCGATAGACCTCCATTTATGTGCGATAAAAGAACGTACGGCATCGATGATGGCCCCTAAAAGCGATGCATCCATCGCCCTTTCATAAGATAACAAAAAGATGGAAGCGAGACAAATAACCATAACGCGCTTAATTTATTGAACAATAAATTATCAGCACACCTCCCGATCCGAATGCGCTTCTGGCACCATTGTTGCTTCTACCAATAGACAAGTTCTTTAAATCACTTTGAGCAAGTTGCAATGGATAACACACACAAAAAAGAGTCAGCGCAAGACTCTGAAGGGGAAAACCTGGAGCCCTCATCTATGGCGTATGATAAGAGCTCTAAACTTTTGGAAGTCTTTGCTTCATCAGTCGGCAGGCCCGATGAAGAACTGGGAAAAAGTGAAGCAGAGAACGACGACTTAAGCAGGAAGTTTTTCGTTTCAGATCTTTAGATGCAATGGAAGTCCAACATGTTTGCGACTTCTTTTATATATAAAAATTTTTATATGTCGGTGAGTGGTTTTATTTCCCTCCTTTCCGCTCACCGACCCCCCCCTAGGTTGTCAATCGGAGAGACGGGGCTTAAGATCGTCACTCTGTTTATATATAGGGTGGAGAAAGTTCTTCAATGCTTCCTCCACCCTTTTTTTATTGAGGCCGCCTGTCTTAGACTCTAAACAAGCATTTAATCAAGGCTGCTGACAACAAGTTGCATGCAATGGGCTCTCTCAGGGATGTAAAAGGATGAGAACCTGGACTTTTTGCTAACATGCTCCGAGAAAATAAAGCCAACAAGAGATAATGATGACAGAGCCTTCAAAAAGCATTTTCACCCTTGACAAACATTCTCCTTTTTCCATAACTTCTCAGGTCCCAAAATAAGAATTCAAAAAGGATAGGAATTATCTGATCGGGAGGAGAACAAATGACTTGTGCAGAAAAGGTTGACCCAAGACCCTATGGCGACCTTGAAAAAATTTTTCACCCTAAAAGCATTGCCGTTGTTGGAGTATCACCCAGCAACCCCCTCAGCTTTGGTAGTTTGGCACTGACCTCGCTACTGCTTATGAAGTGCGAGAGCCGAATATATCCAGTTAATCCGAATGGTGGATTGATCGAAGGATTGAAGGTTTATAAAGCCATAGAAGATATTCCGGAACCAATTGATTTCGCCGTAATACTGGTACCTGCACCTCTGGTCCCTGCAGCCCTCGAGGCCTGCAGGCTCAAAGGGGCCGTGGGAGCAGAGATAATATCCTCGGGCTTCAAAGAAACAGGGACCCCTGAAGGAATAGCACTTGAAGAAGAAATAAAAAAAATCGCTAAAAAGGGCATACGCGTTATAGGTCCCAACTGCTTCGGCGTATATTGTCCTTCAAGCGGACTGACCATAGTTCCAGGCCCCGATCTGCCTCGCAAGAGTGGCGACGTGGCATTCCTCTCCCAGAGTGGAGGAATGGCCAACGACTTCTCACAGATAACAAACTGGATCGGATTCAATATCAGCAAGCTGATAAGCTTTGGAAACGGTGCGGATTTGCGTGAGGTAGGGCTTATGCAATATCTATGCGGCGACCCTGAAACAGAAGTCATAGCCATGTATATAGAGGGTGTTGACAACGGCAGAGATTTCTTTACTACACTCCGTGACGTATGCTCTAAAAAACCGGTGGTTATCCACAAAGGTGGGCTTTCAGATGCCGGGGGCAGGGCCGTCGCAACACATACGGCTTCACTGGGAGGTAGCAAAAAGATATGGACCTCTCTCCTTCGACAATGTAATGCCGTTCAGGTCCATGACCTGAACGAGATGGTTCAGGCCAGTTTGGCCTTTTCCCTTCTCCCCCACCGAAGATACAAGGGAATGACGGTAATAGGGGGTGGGGGTGCGCTAGGGGTAGGCGCCTGCGATGCCGCAGAAAATTTTAACTTCGATATACCCAGGCTTCAGAAAAATACCGTAGAAACAATACTATCGGTACTGCCAAGACCTGGCTCAAGCGGGACCAATCCCATAGACTCGGCGAATCCCTACGTATCCCCGGAAGCCCTGAAAACCGTACTTCTCAGTGCAGCCGAAGACCCACGAGTAAACATACAGATTCTGATGCAGCAATTCTACTATTTCAGGTCGATTATGCGGTGGGCCGGTGGAAAATCGCTGAAGGACTTTGTATTCTTCAAGGAGCTGGCCGATGTCGTTGCAGAAGTAATTAAAATTACCGGCAAACCGGTTGTAATAGTCACGCCCAATTACAAGAGAGAACCGGAAGCTATGGAGATAGAATCGGTGACGCGCGAGGCAAAGAAGTGCTTTCTTGAAAGGGGGATACTCGTACTGGACAGCCTGAATGATGCCCTCAGGGCCATAAAACACGTTTCGACCTACTGGGGCAAAAGGATAGAAAGAGGCCAGCCATAAATAAATCCGAAGACAAGGTGCTCTATTGTACAGACCTGGCTGTGATTCTCATATAAAATGCCCCGCGAACAGCTTGACATAGTCGCTTTTATTTCTTAGAAAATTCGCGTTTTTAAGTGTTTTTTATTAGAAACCGGACAAGGTATAAACCATGATATGTAAACAAACCGGGAAAATATGTGAAGGGTTGTATGGAACGGGGCATTATTTCATGCCTGCCTTCCTCCTGGCGAGCCCGGCTGCCGTCCTCTTTGACGCCGGTGTGGCAGCCATGGGACCACACTACCTGAAAGACATCGAAACCTACCTGGGAAGGAAAGAGTCCCTCAAATATCTGCTGCTCACGCACTCACACTACGATCACTGCGGTTCAGTACCATTTCTGGCAAATAATATACCGGGCCTCAGTATAGGAACAAATGCATATGCCGCCGTTATACTTAAAAAACCGAGCGCAGTGGGGCTTATTCGAGAACTTGGCAGCAATTTTGTGAATGTATTCAGAGATCATCTCGATGAAGACATTCCATTCGACCCCATAAATGTTAATCTGGTCTTGAAGGACGGTGACGAATTGGACTGCGGAGAAGGCTGGACTGTTCAGATCCTGGAAACCCCGGGACACACAAACGACTCACTGTCATACTACATCCCAAGAATAAAAGCCCTGATAGCCGGTGAAGCCGTAGGGGTTTTTCAAAATGGAGGAATACTTCCTGAATTTTTATCCAGCTATGAAGACTATGTGGCATCGCTTGAAAAACTGGCCGGCCTGGATGTCGACGTCCTGGCCCTGGCTCACGGGTACATCCTGACCGGCGATGATGTAGCGAGCTATATGATGGATTCCATTGAAAGAACATCTTTGTTCAGAGATCGTATAGAGAGATATCTGGACAGATTCGGTGGCGACAGAGAAAGAACGGTAAACGCCATTTGCCTTGAGGATTACGACGAGACAGTACATATCCAGCAGGACAAAAAAACCTTCCTGATTAATCTTGAGGCCCAGGTAAGGGCTGTGGCAGAGAGAAGATAACTTTTGCTCTTGCGATAAGCGGTATAATCCCATATAAGAACCATGCTCGTGGTTGGTTTAGAAACCCCGGAAGATCTGATAAAAATGGAGTCTCATTAGATGAGTCTCATTGAAAGGAGATTGCATAGTGAATATTCTTATCTTTGGACCAAATGGAAGCGGCAAAGGAACACAGGGAGCAATTGTTCAAAAGAAGTTCGGGGTAGTACATATCGAGACAGGTGTTATCTTCAGGGAAAACATCTCCAAAGGAACAGAACTTGGCAAAAAGGCCAAGGGATACATTGACAAGGGAGAGCTGGTGCCCGATGAAATAACTGTTCCCATGATACTGAATCGCCTCAAAGAGGATGACTGCAAAGGTGGATGGCTTCTGGACGGTTTTCCCAGAAACCTGGCCCAGGCTCAGGCGCTGTATGAGGCGCTGGAGAAGGAAGGGATCAAACTGGATTTCGTTATAGAGATAATTCTCGACAGGCAGACCTCCAAAAACCGGATCATGGGACGTAGGCTTTGCGCGAAAGACAACAATCACCCCAACAATATCTACATCGACGCCATAAAGCCTGCCGAGAAGGACGGAGGTTTCGTGTGTCGCGTCTGTGGGGGAGAGCTAAGCGCCCGTGCAGACGACCAGGATGAGGCTGCCATAGGCAAGCGTCACGATATCTACTATGATACGGAGGCAGGAACCACCGCCGGTATCAACTATTTCAAGAAGCGGGTAACCGTGATCGGTGTTGATGGACTGCCAGGCGTCAAAGAGGTAAGTGAGGAACTCCTAAAAAAATTGGGATAGAAAAATTCCGGAGAAAATTATATAAAAGCCTTCTCTTGTCCAAAGGGGAAGGCTTTTTACTTATCATGAAAAATATACGCAACTTCAGCATAATAGCACATATTGATCACGGAAAGTCCACTCTGGCCGACCGTATGATTCAACTTAGCGGGGTGGTCGAAGCTCGCAACTTCAAGGATCAGCTCCTTGACAATATGGATATCGAGCGAGAGCGGGGGATAACCATCAAGAGCCAGGCCATAACTCTCCCCTACCGCAGCAGAGATGGCAAAGAATACGATCTAAACCTCATCGACACTCCCGGCCATGTCGATTTTTCCTACGAAGTCTCGCGCTCACTATCCTCATGTGAGGGCGTACTTCTTCTGATAGACGCAGCTCAGGGCGTACAGGCACAGACCGTGGCGAACCTCTACATGGCTATGGAGCACGACCTGGAGGTCATTCCTGTTATTAACAAGATCGATCTCCCCTCTGCCGATGTAGAGAGTGTTATGGAGCAGATCGATTCTGAACTCGGCCTAGACCCCTATTCAGCCCTTCAGTGTTCCGCAAAGGAAGGGACCGGCGTAGAGGAAATCATGGAGGCCATCGTCAAACGCATTCCTCCGCCAAAGGGGGATCCGGAGGCACCGCTCGCCGCTACTATTTTCGACGCCAAGTATGACCCCTTCCGGGGAACCATACTCCACTGCCGCATCATCGACGGAACAGTAAAGGCCGGCGACATTGTACGCCTCATACACACTGGAACCACTCATAAGGTTGAGGAGGTCGGGCATTTTCTACTCCCTCGCCAGAAGGACAAATCTTTATCGTCGGGAGATGTGGGATACATGATAGCCGGCATTAAAACCGTATCTGATGTACAGATCGGTGATACCATCACGCAGGACAAGCGTCCCTGCGCAAAACCCCTACCGGGTTTCAAGGAATCGAAACCGGTGGTCTTTGCCTCTATCTATCCCATCGCCTCCGATGACTACGAGGAGTTATCAGTAGCCCTTGAAAAGTATAAACTGAATGATGCCTCCTTCGTCTATCAGAAGGATTCCTCCGTCGCACTCGGACAGGGTTTCAGGTGCGGATTTCTCGGCCTCCTCCACTTGGAAATCGTCCAGGAACGGCTGGAAAGAGAGTATGACCTGTCTATCATCCTCTCAGTACCCAGTGTCAGATACAGGTTCACCCTGACCGACGGAAGTATCGTTTATATAGACAACCCATCGCACTACCCCGACGCCGTATCCATTGCAAAGAGCGAAGAGCCTTTCATACGTGCCTCTATGATGTTCCCAGAGCGCTACATGGGGGCAGTCATGAAGCTCTGCAAGGAAAAGAGAGGGGAAAACTCAAACATAAGTTACCCCTCGCCGGAACGGATTGAACTTTCTATAGAGATGCCACTGGCCGAGGTTATATATGACTTTTATGACCGCCTCAAATCGGTAACTCAGGGTTACGGATCCTTTGATTACGAGATCATAGATTATCGATTCAGCAGCCTCGCCCTCCTGGATATCCTCGTAAATGGCGAGCGCGTGGACGCGCTCTCACAGATAGTATTCCGTGGCACCGCTCGTGAGCGAGGACTGCGCGCCTGTGAGCGGCTAAAGGAAGAAATACCTAGGCAGATGTTCAAGATAGCTATTCAGGGGGCCATCGGAGGCGAGATCGTATCACGTGCCACTATCTCTCCATTCCGGAAGGATGTTATTGCAAAGTGCTACGGAGGGGATATCACACGCAAGAGGAAACTCCTAGAAAAACAGAAGAAGGGAAAGAAACGCATGAAGATGGTGGGATCGGTGGCTATCCCGCAGAGCGCTTTTGTTGCGGTGTTAAAATCGGACAACGCATAAACTAGTGATACCGCTAGGGGCCGTCTCACCACATATCTTCAGGCCTAGCCTGATTAACCTTATGAATCCAGGGCTATACATACATATACCCTTCTGTATTTCAAAGTGCGGATACTGTGATTTCTACTCGGTTACACAAAGAGACAAGCTTCCATACTTCATCAAGGCCCTTCTAACAGAGATCGAGCTTTACCGCGATCTATTCAATACCTTTGACACTATCTATTTCGGAGGAGGAACTCCTTCACTGCTTGAAGCCGTTGATGTAGAAAATATCCTTAACGGCATCTACAACGCGCTAAAGGTCAAAGATGATCCTGAGATTACCATTGAGGTCAACCCCGGAGATCTTACACTGCGTAAGGCCTGCCAACTCCAGGGGGCAGGTATAAATCGCATTAACATCGGGGTCCAATCCTTCGATAGCCAGGCGCTTTCACTACTGGGACGGCGGCACAACATTGCAGAGGCCCTTTCTGCAATTGAAAGTGCGAGAAATGCTGGATTCAAAAACCTTGGGATAGATCTCATCTACGGAATTCCAGGACAGAGCATCAAAAAATGGCTGGAAACTCTGAGGAGCGCCATATCCTTTTCGCCGCAACACCTTTCATGCTACCAGCTGACCATTGAACCCTCGACACCACTCGCAGACAGTTACCTAAAGGGAGAAATAGTACCCCACGACGACGATATCCTTTACGATTTTTTCATGCAGACCTCAGAGACCCTTGAGGCTGCGGGATATATCCATTACGAGGTTTCGAATTTCTCGCAGGGACCGGAATGGGTTTCGCAACACAACAGGAAATATTGGAACCATACTCCCTACCTGGGACTCGGTCCGGCGGCGCACTCCTTCATTGCCCCCCGGAGGTGGTGGAATCATGGCAATCTGGATCGCTACATAACCGATACAGCCAGGAATATACCCCCTGTCGGAGGCTCTGAAATACTTACAGGCGAACAGCTAGGTATGGAGGCTCGCTACCTTGGGCTTCGCACAAGTGAGGGGATAGATATACAGGCTTTTGCGAAGCGCTACGGCCCTGAGCTGCTCGATTTTGAGGACCAGTTAATGAAGAAAATGATTGAAGAAAACCTATTGGCTGTAAGCAAGGACAATATTCGCCTAACAAGAAAAGGGCTCGCCCTGTCGGATAGCATCTCAATGATAAAGCTATGATATAAGTTTACTGCAGGAGCTTGTACACAATAAGAAGAAACCCTATGATATCCCTCTGCCAAATTTTTCCTTTGACATTAAACGCTTTATGAATTATACCGCCGCTAAATAAAATTCGGTGTTGTTCGGCAATCTAATACAATCATTACAACATTCCATAAAAGGGCGGGGAAACGGATACGTGGAAGAAGAAAAAATGGAACTCTCTCATGAGCCTGTACCCGGATACAAACCGGCTTTCTTAATTGCCATTACGATAGGTGTCCTGTATCTGGGTATCATTTTGTTTAATACAATATGAACCCCTGTTGCTAATTAAGGCCTTGCCTTCCGGTCGGGGTTTAAGCAGGCAGTTTTGTCTGCAATGCTTTATTTGATCGCGAAGCATGGGGCATGGCTAAAAACCTGCCCATGGCCAATGCTACTCACAACGGTTTTTTACCTTCAAAAACATAGACGAAGGGAAATATGATGAATAAGAAAGAAAAAGAACATCTTTTCGACAAGCCCAAGAATGTTAAAAGGCTCTTGAGTTTCTTTTATGCATCTCTTGCCATTCTCCTTGTAGGCGATTTTTTTGTTAATAAACACGCCGTATTCGCATGGGAAGAATGGCCGGAATTTTATGCTGTATATGGATTTGTAGCCTGCGTAATCCTTGTTCTGGCATCGAAATATATACTTCGTCCCATAGTGAAGAGAGGGGAGGAGTATTATGATTAATACTGTTCCTCCAGGACTTATCTTCATTTTCGGAGCTTTGCTGATACCGCTCATTAAAAACAGAACTCTGAAAAGTATATATCTACTTCTTATTCCCGTTATCAGCTTTGTTAATTTGATTCACATACCTGAAGGTTCGCATTTTTTTCTTAATTTCCTAGACTACAATCTGGTTTTCGCCAGGGTAGATCGGTTAAGCCTCCTCTTCGGATATGCGTTCCACCTTATAACAGTCGTAGCCGTCATTTACGCCCTCCATCTAAAAGACGATATTCAGCATGTTGCAGGTTTCATATATGGCGGAAGCGCAATAGGAGTTGCTTTTGCTGGGGATCTGTTGTCACTGTTCGTTTTCTGGGAACTCCTGACTGTTGGCTCTGTATTCCTGATATGGTCACGGAGAACCCAAAAGTCCCTGGAATCTGGGTATCGATACGCACTCTATCACATAATTGGCGGGCTTATTCTCCTTGCCGGGATACTGCTTTACGTCAACAATACTGGCTCCATAGACTTTAAATACATAGGACTCCAAGAAGGCAATCTGGGTTCATACCTGATCTTTATAGGATTCGGAATAAACTGCGCCTGGCCTCTTCTGCACCCCTGGCTGACCGACGCATATCCTGAATCGACTATAACTGGTGTCATCTTCCTGAGCGCCTTCACTACGAAAACCGCCGTTTATGTCCTGGCGAGGGCCTATCCGGGAACAGAGATCCTGATATGGATCGGCGCCATAATGACCACCTTCCCGATATTCTACGCAGTTATCGAAAATGACTTAAGACGGGTGCTTGCCTACAGCCTTATCAATCAGGTGGGATTTATGGTTTGCGGCATCGGTATCGGAACACACCTGGCTATCAATGGTGCCGTATCCCATGCTTTCAACGATATAATATTTAAGGCCCTTCTTTTCATGTCTGTCGGTGCCGTCATGTACAGGACCGGAAAGTCGAACGCAACGGACCTGGGCGGTTTGTACAAGTCCATGCCATTGACATGCATATTCTGCATCGTTGGAGCTGCTTCGATATCGGCATTCCCCTTCTTCAGCGGTTTTGTCAGCAAATCGATGGTTATGAGCGCAGCATCCCATGGTGGAATGAGCATCGTCTGGTTTATGCTCCTTTTCGCCTCTGCCGGCGTTTTTCATCATGCAGGGATCAAAATACCATTCTTCACATTTTTCTCCCATGACTCGGGGATAAGGACCAAAGAGGCCCCCCTTAATATGCTTATCGCCATGGGCATTGCCGCCTTTCTGTGCATATTTATCGGAATTTTTCCGAACTATTCAGTATACCAGCTTCTTCCATATACGGATGCAGTCTATCATCCGTACACCGGGGCCCATATCATGGCGCAGACGGAGCTGCTTTTCTTCTCGGCACTGGCCTTTACCCTTCTCATCCTAGCTGGAATTTACCCAGCAGAGATCAGGTCCATCAACCTTGATGCAGATCTGATTTACAGAAAAGGTACAAAACTGATTGTTTATGTTGTCACCGGTATTGCTTCAGGAATCGCAAATATTTTTGAATATATATTCATAAGATTTCTACCTCAAAAACTGGCAGATTTCTGTAGGAGACCTGTCAGCGCCTTCGCTGATATATACCGCAGATCTAACGGCAGCAAGATGGGGGCATCATCCTCCGATCCTGAGCTTGTAACTACCATACCTGCCGGGGTTTCTGTTCTTTTTGCCATAGGCTTTCTGTTCATCCTGGCATTCGTATTCACAATGCTATTTAAATAGCGTCCTTACAAGATAACTGAATTTAAACTAAAGGGCCGGGAGTTTTATCTCTCGGCCCTGTTTATTTAGTCCTGTTCCAGCGCTGAAGCAGTTGGTTAAAAAAAGTGCCCTTTTACAAAAGTATCAATAATAATCGTAAAGCCCTTCGGGACATCGTTCGAAACTTTCTAGATCGGCCACCTTTTTTATGAATTCTTTTGAATAGTTACAAATGCCGGACCGAGGATCATTAATATTAACTTGCCTTTCCTCAATAAAGTGACACCAGAAAGACTCTATTTCATATCCTAGAAGAGAAATCTCCGGTCCCAGGGGTCTCCTCTCGACATAAACTTTTCGTCTCTTGTTGAGATCAAGGGTCTTAAAAACATGGCCGTAGGAAAGTTCGGGCCTGATCGCGGTTATGTCATACTTTACAAAAAGTGTAACATCAGTAAAGTCCATATATTTCCATAGCACTTCTTTGAAGTGAATACGCCCCCTCCCCTTGTCAAAAAACCATGCCCCCTCGGCTTCTGCGATACTCTTTAGATGCTCGGTACAGGACTCCAGCTTCTCGGCACTTCCTCCTATAGACAGATTTCGAATGAACCCCCTTTTGGTAAGATCTTCATGCCCCTTTTTTATCTGTTCAGCCCCCCTCCGGCGGGCAGCGGCCTTCTGATAGGTATCCTTGTAAATAAAAGAGCAGTAGTTTATGGGCAAATCCACACCTTGCTCAAATGTTTGCAGCATCAACTTCAAGGCCGTAAGCTCTGACTCCAGGACCGTTACCTTTGGACCATGTAGAAAGGTATAATTCCTCCCTGATAGCTTTGTAAGGTTATAAGGTGTAAGGCGCAACTGATGAAGATTTAGGTATTGCACACCCGCTTCCTTTAGCCTTGGGATAGTCCGGCTAAGCAGCGAAAAATCCTCTGGCACTGATGGAATCTCGACAGTTAGGACATCAAAAATACCAGCCGCAATAGAAAGAGGCTCCAAGCGGTATCCCACCGCACCTATATCGAATCTTATCTCATTTAGCCCTGCGTCACGGAGGCCCAGAAGACGTTCCCTTGAGGCAAGGGTGCCGTTGGTGTACATCCAGATATGTACTCCATCGCCAAGGCTTTTTCTAACCATTCTTATATAGCGCAGCGTTTTTTCATATGTAAGCAGCGGCTCACCGCCACTTATACTAACGCCTGTAAAATTGAAACGCTTAAGGTAGTCTACATAGTCCCGCGGGTCTGCGAATGGTACGGTGTTTGTCTGTGGAACATCTTCAGATGTCTGCTGCGTCGGACAGTAGAAACAACTCATGTTGCATATCCCGTTTATGAAAAGGCAGGACCAGTCACCACTTCCACAGGCCCTGCATCCAGGTGACAGTTTGCGAGTATCGAGCTTGCTTCCGCCATGGCTTGAAAGAACCCCTTGTGATATCAATTTTTTCAGAAGATCGCCCCTTTCAGCCAGGGCCTCTTCGGCATTAGCCTCGACGATAAAGTGCAATTCGTCATAATGCTCGGCGTACTCGCGCCGGTTATGGTCAATACTTACAGCCCTTTCAAGGGCATCAATCTTTTGACAGCCTAACATTCGATATTCTCCTTGATAAAATAAAAAAAGGGGAAATTAGCCGCAAACCTTTCCCATGGTCACGGATTATAATCCAAGAATATAAAATACAAAATTAAATTTTATGCAGCCAATAACATCTTATACAGCAGAGATCATCATACTTCAAATCTCTAATTCTACTGTGAAAAACATTTATTCTTCCCCCATGATATATAATCCCCCATTGCCACTCCTACTTACTCCTGCTGCACTTGTAATGCCTCCATTTTTGGCAGCCCTATTTAGTTTAAACCAGAATTTTTTCAAGTTATTTTCATAAATGCCGATGTTTCATTCGTTACAAGAGTTGCCGAGTAGAAGAGAGCAAAAGATCGCAGGACAGGAGTTAAGAAAAAACATTACACAATAAGGGACAGAGGGAAAAGATGGAGGATATTGTAAGGGCCGTAGATCGGGTGGTTATTTTAACGGGAATCATCGGAATAATGGGGCTTATTTTGATACCAAGGATAATCCGTATAGGGAAAAAAATCCTCTTTCACTCCGCAAAGGCCCACTATGATCATTGACCCAATGCTGATATCTGTCTTCATATGGGCTTGGCTTAAGGCAGTTTAACTCCTGCCAAATTCTAATTAAGGACCGTAGTAATAAAGATTCTGAATTAGATTCACTGCCCGCGGAGTTTTAGTTGCCGCAAGAAAAAGTGATGATTGATGTGGTTTAATAATAACGGACACCCTGCTAAGAGCAATAATAGAGAAAGTGAGGTGTTCAATGAAGGAGAAAGGGAAGCGCCCGAATTACACAAGTGAGTTCAAGCAAGACGCTGTAAAGTTGGTAGTTGAACAGCAATATAGTTGTCCTGAGGTTGGCAGGCGTCTTGGTATTGCCGCTTCTAATGTTTCCCGCTGGGTGCGACAATATCGTCAAGACCAGCAGGATCTTAGCGAAGGAGGTATCCCCCGGAAGGAACTGGAGGCCGAGATTTGTCGACTTAAAAAGGAAAACAAGCGGCTTGAAATGGAGCGCGAAATATTAAAAAAAGCCGCGGCCTTCTTTGCGAAAGAGTCGAACTGAGGTGCGACTTCATCCGGCAAGAGAAGAAGGCCTATCCTGTCACCGTTTTGTGTAAGGTGATGGAAGTCAGCCGGAGCAGATTTTACGATTACCTCCATAGCCTCTCAAGATCTGATGATCCTGATGAGATTGCATTAAAGGCAGGGATTAGAGCCATTTTCAAAGAACATCGCGGCAAATATGGTTCCCGTCGCATTACCAAGCAGTTAAAGAATGAAGGTCACCAGATTGGCCGGTACAGGGTACGTAATTTAATGAGGAAACTTGGTCTTAAAACCAAAGCCCCGAAGCGATACAAGGCCACGACAGAGAGCCGGCATTCGTTTCCAATAGCTGCCAACCTTTTGGATCGTGAATTCGATGTCGCCACACCGAATACATGTTGGACAACGGACATAACCTATGTCTGGACCTTTGAAGGCTGGTTGTATCTGGCTGTGGTACTTGATCTTTATTCTCGCCAGATCGTTGGCTGGGCCATGGACAAAGAAATGAAAAAGCAACTTACCCTGGATGCCCTGGCGATGGCATACTGGCGCAGAAGGCCTCCATCAGGACTGCTTCATCATTCAGATCGAGGAAGCCAGTATGCATGCCATGATTACCAGGAAAAGCTAAATCAGTATGGGATGATAGCCAGTATGAGCCGCAAGGGGAATTGTTGGGATAATGCACCGACTGAACGTTATTTCCGCAGTCTGAAGTCGGAACGGTTGTCAGATTACAGGTTTGTTACAAGACAGTCGGCAAAGATGCAGATACTTGATTATATCTCCTACTATAATTCCATTCGTCTGCATTCAAAGCTGGGTTATAAAACCCCGTTCGAATATGAGAAAGAACTATGCCGAAAAGCAGCTTAAAACAAATTGTCCGTTTTTACTTGACCACAACAGAATTTAGACATAAAAGAGCAAGGAGATAACAATGAATAGCATGAAGTTGCGCACCAAGTTGATTTCCGGGTTTTCCTGCATAGCAATACTCTTATTAGTTGGCGGGCTTGTAGGCTCTTACGGAATATATCAAACCGAGGTTGCTCTAAAGGACGTCAACAACGTACGCCTGCCCGAAGTAAGAGCCCTTGCGATAATAAAAGAAGCGCAGACCTTTGCCCGTGTTCCGGAACGTTCCTTACTTATAAGCGAGTTTGCAGACGATTATGAACTGAGCAAACGTCAGTTCATGAATATTGACGAAGTCTGGGAAAAAATGAACGAAGGCTCCAGAATATTCGAGTCTCTTCCAAAGAGCAGCGAGCAGTCCGAACTCTGGACCAAAGTAAAGGTCTCTCTGGAAATGTGGAAGGGGGATTATAATCAGTATATTTCACTCATAAAAGCAGGTAAAAGGGACGATGCCTTCGCACTGTCAAACAGTAGACTCCGTGACAGCTACATCATTGCCACAAAAAATATCGATGACATAATAAGTCTTAACCTTAATGAGGTACGATACAATCAGAAAAGGGCAGAGCAAGCTGCGGCAACAATAAAATTTCTGGCTATGGCAGGTACAATAGTGGGCGTAATAATCTCAGTATCGCTGGGGATATTCTTCGCCTTGATCATCACAAGACCCATCATCCGGGTAATTGAGGGCATTGAAGAGGGTGCAAACCAGGTGACAGTGGCCTCCTCTCAAATGGCATCGTCAAGCCAGTCTCTAGCGGAAGGAACTGCACAGCAGGCTTCTTCGCTTGAAGAAACATCTTCATCTCTCGAAGAGATGTCTTCCATGACCAAACAAAACGCAGAAAATGCCGGACAAGCAAGGATTATGATGGGTGAAGCATCGCGTATTGTTGAAAAGGTCAGCGGCCATATGGAAGAGATGAGCAAGGCAATAATCGAAATCACCAAAACAAGTGAAGACACATCTAAGATCATCAAGACCATAGATGAGATTGCCTTCCAGACAAATCTGTTGGCGCTGAATGCGGCCGTAGAGGCTGCCCGCGCAGGCGAAGCAGGGGCAGGGTTCGCCGTAGTTGCCGACGAGGTAAGAAACCTGGCGATGAGGGCAGCGGAGGCTGCGAAAAATACGAGTGGCCTTATCGAAAACACCATGAAGGCCGTAAAGAACGGCAGTGAACTGACCACAATGACTCAGGAGGCTTTCAAGGAAAATATAGTTGTAGCCGGGAAAATCAGCCAGTTGGTAGACGAAATAGCCACCGCTTCACAGGAACAGGCAAACGGCATTAACCAGGTCAATCTGGCCATAGCAGAGATGGACAAGGTAACGCAGCAGGCGGCTGCAAATGCGGAAGAAACCGCAAGCACATCGGAAGAACTTGGCTCCCAGGCCGATCAGATGAAGGTCCATGTTGAAGACCTGATGGCCGTTATAGGAGGCTTTACCAGTAAGGCAGATACAGATTTTGAACCTACAGTAAGGGGTGAAGGCAACTTCCGAAGACCATCAGTTCCGGGTAAACATATTATACCGGCGAAAAAGGCAATAACCCCTGAACTGGCTGGGATGAGACATGAACGTGCTGTCTCTTCATATATTTCTTCGTAAAGGTTGGATGGAAAATCGTCACGGACCTTTCCATAGTCGTCTGTCACACTAAAGACAGACTTAACGTTCAACCAAAAGCATCCACAATCCGTTTAATTGGTGAAGATCTCATTGCCAGCAACAGACCGGCCGCGGAGAGATACCAGGCCTTTAGAGAAGAAATTTAAATAAGCAGAAAGGACTTAGTCCCCCCTAAGTCCTTTCTGCTTTTATGAAGGTAGCTGAGTTAGCATCCATTCATCAAAACCCTTGATGATTAGATAACTTTTCTGATTTTGCCTTTAACTTTCAAGCACAAATTCCCATTTGCAGCAGATACCATCTCTGTCTTCTCGCGGAGGCAGTACTATGGGCAATACCTTAAGGTCAGGACTGAAAATAGCTGCGCACCTTCGGAAATATTCAGCATCCATTATCCTACAGATGTCTCCTTCCCTTCCTTCACCTTCCTTCTCCAGGGCCTTGAGCGTTGGACAATAAGTGACTGTCATGATGGCAACGTTAGGTCCCTTGATATCTATCTTATAGTCCAGCTGAGGCATCCAGGGAGTTAACATGAAAACCTTAAAAAAGGATTTAATATCTTTTTTTTCGATCTTCAGCGTGTCCAGGAGACCTTTAAATTCACGCTTGTGCATTTTCTCCCAGACCCATATGTCATGCCTGAAGGCTGTATCATTGTTGAATTCATTCTTCATCGAAAGATACCAGAATCCGTCCAAGGCAATATAAAGTTTAGAGTAAAGCTTTACCAGATCAATCAGAGTCTCTTTTGAGTACTGTTCAAGGCCGAAGTCATCATTGGAATCAGATAGGGTATCTCTGGGATTCTCCATTTTTTTGTCCTTTTAATAGTTTGAAATTGCTGTGATAGAAGAGCAATTCATTTACATCTCTAAAATAAAACATCCGTCCTTTTATATTTATGAAATTCCCTTTTCTTTCTTAACAAAAACCACCATTCTCATTTTATCCAAAGGGGTAACTTTTGTTTATGAGGTCTTGTTTGAGACTATTGGAAGAAAGTTTGGAAAGTTCTTTGTTCAGGTCATTCAAAGATAATGGTCTTTGAGCCATAAACCACGACCCTGTGTTCCAGGTGGAGTTTTACAGCCTTGGAAAGTACGTTTCTTTCAAGGTCTTTCCCCTTGAGCTTCATGGCTTCAACCGAATCCTTGTGGGTTATCTTGATAACATCCTGCGTTATTATAGGTCCTTCATCCAGTTTTTCCGTAACATAGTGGCTGGTAGCCCCGATAACCTTGACACCACGATCATAGGCCTGCTGATAAGGGCTCCTTCCGGCAAAAGCAGGAAGGAAGGAATGGTGTATATTTATAATCCTTCCGGTATAATGTTCAACAAATTCAGGACTTAGTACCTGCATGTAACGGGCCAGTACTATGAGATCAATACCTTCCCTATCTATCTCGGCAATCTCCTTTATCTCCTGCTCTATCTTATTCTCAGCCGTAATCGGATAGCAGCGAAAGGGAAGGCCGAAAATATTTGCAAGTTTTCCCATATCTATGTGATTACTTATGACCAAGGGGATTTCTGCCTTGAACTCACCCATCCTGTGTCTAAGTATAAGCTCGTGAAAACAGTAGACCTGTCGAGACACAAATATAGCTATTTTCGGTATATAATCTGAAAAATGAATCTTCCACTTCATACCGAATCTCTTCATCAAGGGTGTGATTGCCTCTTCCACCTCTTCCCTGCCAAGAGTAAATCCTTCAAGGTTCCACTCCACCCTCATGAAAAGCATATTTTCGGGTTGAAGGGAATACTGATCCGCATCCAGAATATTTCCATTGTGCTCGGCAATAAAACCTGACACAGCTGCCACAATCCCCTTTTGATCGGGACAGGACAGCAACAATACGGCAGTTGTGTTATCCATTAGACATACTCCTTTCATGAGAAGCCTGTCCATATATGAAAATTATTATGCAAGTCAAGAAAGGTTTGCCAAAAGCGGCTTGTGTGATATAACGACACCCAATCAATGGCCTACATGGCCTGAGAACAGGAGAGTTTTATGAATCTTGTGGAAGAGATAGAACTGCCCAACGGCTTGGTAATGCAGGTTTGGGATGCCTCGCGCTCAATCGCCGCTGATACGACAAAGGTTGAGCTCATAATAACCGTACCGGTTACGGTCGCAGAAGACCACTTTACATCACCAGAGCACTTCCATAAGGTTACAACTGTGTTTGGATCGGAGATAGCCTACCAGTACAAAAAGGAGAGGACCTTCGTCATTAGCTCAAACAAGGAAAAGGTTTTCAATGAACTTCTGGGAGACTTCAGAAGGTACGCTCTCCCTTACCTGTCGAAAACCAGTTTCCCGGCCCGTTTCGCAATATCAAAGTTACGGGACATCATTGAACACCCTTATAAGTACCGGCACATCAATCGTAAAATGGATTCATGAAAAAAGATCGGAGATATGCAATGAAAAGAAAAGTTTCGGTAATCGGTGCCGGCTTTGTAGGCACGATGACCGCGCAGAGAATTGTCGAGAAAAATCTGGCAAATGTCACCCTGTTTGACATTGTTGAGGGACTCCCGCAGGGGAAGGCCCTCGACATCATGCAGTCAGCACCCACAGAAAGCTTCAAATGCCGGATAAGCGGATCAAACGATTTCGCCGAAACCTCGGGTTCGGAAGTTATAGTCTTCACCGCTGGTTTTCCCAGGACACCAGGGATGAGCCGTGACGAACTGGCACTGAAAAATGGCGGCATTGTACAGTCGGTAGTTGACAAAATCGCCCGGCATGCCCCCGATTCCATCATAATAATGGTAACCAACCCACTGGATGTCATGACAAACCTGGCCTGGAAAATTTCCGGTTTTCCATCCAAGAGGGTGATGGGCATGGGGGGTATCCTCGATTCTGCCCGTTACAGGACTTTTCTGGCTCAAGAACTCAATGCCTTACCTTGCGAGGTACAGGCAATGGTACTGGGGAGCCACGGAGATACAATGGTACCTGTAGACCTTCATACTACACTAAAGGACGTTCCTGTCAGCCGTCTCATAGAAAAGAGCCGTCTAGACGCTATTATAGAAAGAACGAAGAATGGTGGAGCCGAGATCGTAGGGCTGCTAAAATCGGGAAGCGCCTGGCATGCGCCGTCATCCTCTGCTGTTACAATGGTAGACGCCATAATTAACGACAGAAAAACCTGCCTGCCCGTTTCGGCACACCTCACCGGTCAATACGGGATCGAAGACATCTACATAGGCGTTCCCGCCAAGCTTGGCAGCTCTGGAATAGAAGAGATATACGAGATAAACCTCTCGGAAAAGGAACTGGAAGGGCTTAGACGATCTGCGGAAGCTGTTCGTGAGACTCTCAATAAGATTGAAGGATGAATTATTCAACCATCGATGAAATTCTCCCCCTTGTACTGAAACCCGGAAGATACATAGGGGGAGAGATCAATTCCATAAAAAAGGATCACCTATCTTGTAAACTGAGATTTGCCCTTGCCTTTCCAGACACTTATGAAATCGGCATGTCGCATCTTGGTCTGCAGATCCTCTATTCCATCCTTAACAGCAATCCTGACATAGCTGCCGAAAGGGTATATGCCCCTTGGCCGGATATGGAAAAACTGATGAGGGAGGGTCGCATACCTCTGGCATCCCTTGAATCGGATACCCCCCTTTCAGAGTTCGACATAGTAGGCTTTTCTCTCCAATACGAGTTGTCTTATACCAACGTGCTGAACATGCTGGACATGGGGAACGTCTCTATATACGCCAGTGAGAGGGGAGAAAAGGCGCCGATCATCATCGCCGGTGGGCCATGCGTATTTAATCCCAAACCAATGTCGCCATTCTTTGATGCCTTCGTGATCGGGGAAGGTGAGGAAGTTATAACCGATATCTCCAACACCCTTATAGCCGCCAAGGAAGGGGGTGAACGACGGCCGGAAATTCTAAAACTTCTATCGGATATCGAAGGTGTCTGGGTGCCGTCCCTTCATGGAGAAGCCAAAAGAGTAAAAAAACGTGCAGTAAATGATCTGAACCGCTGGCAGGTTCCATCAAAACCAATAGTTCCCATAGTAGAAACTGTACACGACAGGATAACCATTGAGGTGGCCAGAGGATGCACCAGGGGGTGTCGCTTCTGCCAGGCTGGAATGGTATGGAGACCGGTTAGGGAAAGATCTCCAATTGTATTGAGGGAGATGGCTGACAAGATGCTTTCTTCGACGGGGCATAACGAGATTTCCCTTCTATCCCTCAGTTCCGGTGACTACTCCTGTATAGAACAGCTCCTGACATCAATGATGAACCGCTACTGCGATAAACGGGTGGCAATCGCCCTGCCCTCTCTCAGGGTGGAAACCCTAACAGACAATCTGATCAACCAGATAAAGCGGGTTCGCAAGACAAGTTTCACACTCGCGCCGGAGGCTGGAACTCAACGGCTACGAGATGTAATTAACAAGGGCAATACCGAAGAGGCCCTGCTGAACACAGTCCGCAAGGTTTTCAAGGCTGGCTGGCGATCGATAAAGCTCTACTTCATGATCGGCCTTCCAACGGAGACCCAGGAAGACCTGGAAGGTATCGTAGATCTCGCCCATAAGGTGCTCAGAGCGGGTGAAAACCGGCGGCAGGTCACGGTAAGCATATCCACCTTTGTTCCAAAACCCTTCACACCTTTCCAGTGGCAAAGACAGATTACGATAGAAGAAACACGTAAAAAACAGGATTTTTTCAAGCAAAATCTAAATCATAAAAACCTGCAGCTCAAGTGGCACGACCCCGCGATGAGTTTTCTCGAAGGAATTCTGGCGCGGGGGGATGAAAAGACCGGTGATCTAGTAGCGCGTGTGTTTCATGCAGGGTGCCGTTTCGATGGATGGAGTGATCGTTTCCGCTTCGATCTATGGCAAAAGGCTATCTCGGAGCTGGGAATTGATGCGGCAGGATATATGGCACAGAACAGTATGGGCGATCGACTGCCCTGGGACATTATCGACTGCGGTGTCGACAAAGAATTTCTCGCAGAAGAGTATAGACTTTCAATTGAAACAAAGCTAACAGCAGACTGCCGCTCTGCGGGATGTCATTCCTGCGGTGTATGCTTGGAAGGGTTGCAGATGGTAAGGGCTGCAAATATTCCCGACGAAGCCGCCATCTCCGCCGAGAATAAAAATCAAGACGCAACGATAAGAAGACTTAGAATACAATTTTCGAAAATGGGCAAGGCTGCCATGCTTTCACACCTGGAACTGTCCTCAGCCATTGTTCGCGCTATAAATATAAGTGGATACTCCTTTGCCTTCTCGGAAGGTTTTCATCCGCACCCGAAGATATCATTCCCCTACGCCATGCCAGTCGCTCTGGAAAGTACATGTGAATACGTGGACATCCAGCTTTCTAGGTACCATGGATCACCCCAGGAGTTTGCCATCAGAGTAAATGCTTTTCTCCCCCGTGGGATAGAAATCCTGAATGCTGGAGTCGTTTTGCCGGATACAAAGTCACTGCCAAATCTTATAGACGGGTTTGAATATAAGATGCGGCTGCCCGCTGGATCAGCCCTCCCCAGTGGAAATACTATAAACGGTAAGATAAAGACCTTCCTTGATTCGGATAAATTCATGGTCCCCCTAATCAGGAAAGGTGCACCCGTTGAAAAAGATATACGTCCCCTGGTTAGCTATATTGCCTTCGATGAAGAAAATAATATGATTGCGGCGTCAACAGTCTTTGATCCGACGGGCGGAATCAAACCAATTGAGATATTGACACATGTTCTAGGCTATGAAGAAAGAGTAGCCATGGGAATAAGGATAATAAAAACGCAGGTTCGCTGCAAAGGTGGAGCATTATTCCAAGACTAGGTAGTTAATGACAATACAGCGAGTCTTTGTGGATACACAAGGAAAGAAACCCTGATGTCAAAGGAAATAGTTTTTAACTGTACCGAATATGAAACACGCATAGCCATAATGGAAAACAGGGCGCTTTCAAACTTTTATGTGGAAAGACTTGACCAGCGCTCCATAACGGGGAACATATATAAAGGTAAGGTAGTCCGAATCGTTCCAGGAATAAGTGCCGCATTCATAGATATAGGTCTTGACCGCACCGCTTTTCTTTATCTTCCGGACAATGACCAGTTGCTATACCAAAAAGCAGCATACCCCAAAAACTCAGGGATAAGCCTTTCAGAAGCAGAGATCCAACCCGTTCTGGAAAACTTAAAACAGGATCAAGACATAATTGTCCAGGTATCCAAGGAACCCTTGGGAACCAAGGGGGCACAGGTCACAGCAAACATATCTTTGCCGGGAAGAAACATTGTCCTGATGCCTAAATCGACTCATATAGGAATATCCAAAAAGATCACCGACACTCATGAGAGGGAAAGACTCAGCATTATAATCGAGAAGCTGAGCAGCAAGAAATACGGATTTATCGCACGTACAGCAAGTGAAGGTAAACCAGAAGATGATCTACAGGTAGATTTCGACTACCTCTGCAACCTGTGGCAAACCATCGCAGAAAAAGGAAAACGTACAAGTGCACCCTGTATCTTATACAGAGATCTCGATATTACGCTACGTGCAATCAGGGATCTCTACACCCAGGATGTTGAAAAGATAATAATTGATTCAGAAGAAGAGTACAGCAAAGCGGTAGATTTCATGGGATCTTTCATGCCGCATACGAAAAACGCAGTGTCCCTTTACCAGGACAGCGTACCCATCTTTGACCATTTGGGCATCAGCCTGGACATAAACAGGATGCTTCAAAAGAAGGTGTGGCTGAAATCAGGCGGATATATAATAATAGAAGAGACAGAGGCTCTCTGCGCCATAGATGTAAATACCGGAAAATATCTTGGAAAGAAAAATATTGAGGACACCGTTCTTAAAACGAACCTTGAGGCCGTAAAAGAGATCGCCTATCAACTTCGAACTAGAAATATTGGTGGGATAATTATAATAGATTTCATAGATATGGCCATGGAATCAAGCCGAGGAAGGGTCTTCGATGCCCTTACAGAGGAGATGGAAAAAGACCGCAGCAAAACAAAAATACAAAGAATATCGGAGATAGGCCTCATCGAAATGACCCGTCAGAAGAGAAGAAAGAGCCTGAGTGACACCATGTGCGAAGCATGCCCATCTTGTTCGGGCACAGGTAGGGTTAAATCAAAGATGAGTGTATGCTACGACATATTAAGGAAACTGGAAAAAGATTTTCTTTACAGCTCCGTTGACACCATTTCCGTAGCGGTTCACCCTGAAGTAGAAAAAATTCTCATAAAAGATAAAAACGATTACCTGAAAAAGCTGGAAAATAGACTTGGTAAAAAAATTGCCGTAAAAGGTGACAGAAATATAGAGCAGGAAAAATTTGAAATAATATCTGACTGATGATAGATACAGCGCTCCGAGGCAGCAGAAAATGGCGGTTGCTTTTTGCCATTTCCTTTTTTTCCGTCGAATGATGGCGGACAAAATTTGATTTGGCAGGAATAAAGAAGCTCAATGACCTAAACAGGGCATTTATATGTTGACAAACGAGGGAATATTCCTATAATAAACGCTTTCAATTTAACTTCTATAAGGAACCGAAATCATGTATGCAGTCATAAAGACCGGTGGAAAACAGTATAAGGTCACAGAGGGAGAGGTTCTCAGTTTTGAGAAGATCGAAGGTGACAAGGGGGATGTTGTTTCATTCGACGAGGTGCTGCTAGTCTCCGGTGACGAAGATGTCAAGGTAGGGACACCGTTCGTAAAAGGTGCAAAGGTTGTAGGTGAGATTGTCGCTCAGATAAGAGATTCTAAGATCACCGTATTTAAGATGAAGAGGCGCAAGGGATACAAGAAGAAGACTGGACATCGTCAGAACCTTACAAGCCTAAAGATAAAAGAAATAGTCTTATAAGAGCGGAGGAATTATAGATGGCTCATAAAAAAGGACAGGGAAGTTCACGTAACGGCAGAGACAGCCAGGCGCAGCGGCGGGGCGTAAAGGTTTATGGCGGGCAGACCATTTCCGCCGGCGGCATTATCGTACGCCAGCTTGGCACAAAGATACACCCAGGAAATAATGTCGGTATGGGTAAAGATTACACACTCTTTTCAAAGATAGACGGGGTGGTTAAGTTTGAGAGGAAGGACAAGGAAAGAAAGAAGGTAAGCGTATACTCTTCCTAGAAATTTCTCATATAATGGTATTATTATGAAAGACAAGGTGTTAGTATCAATAGACTAACACCTTTTTTTAATTTCCATCCACAGACGGCGTGACTCATGAAGTTTGTTGACGAAGCAAAGATATATATAAAATCAGGAGACGGAGGACAGGGTTGTGTCAGCTTCCGCAGGGAGAAGTTTGTCCCCCGCGGCGGTCCGGACGGAGGAAATGGCGGCAAAGGAGGAGACATTGTTGCCGTTGCATCCCGCAGCCATCGAACCTTGTTGGACATGAAGTTCAACCAGCATCATTTTGCAAAGCGCGGAGGACCTGGAGAGGGAAACAACCGTACCGGGAAAAACGGAGAGGATATTGAGATTGTTGTTCCAGTGGGAACGGTCATCAGGGACATGGATACAGGCCAGATCCTGGCTGACCTTACCGAAGACGGGCAGAAGGCAATACTCGCAATGGGTGGAAAGGGTGGAAAGGGTAATGCCCACTTCAAAACCGCAACGAAACAAACACCCCGCTACGCCCAGGAAGGCATTCCTGGTGAAGAAAAAACCGTCATCCTGGAGCTGAAACTTATTGCCGATGTAGGAATCGTTGGCTTCCCCAACGTAGGCAAATCGACACTTATAGCCACCGTATCGGAGGCACGCCCCAAGATAGCAGATTACCCCTTTACCACCCTTAAGCCAAACCTTGGAGTGGTCCGCCTGGGCGACTACCAGACCTTTGTTGTTGCCGACATTCCAGGCCTTATAGAGGGTGCTCACCTTGGAGCAGGGCTTGGCATGAAATTCTTGCGCCATATAGAGAGAACATCCATACTGCTCCACATCATAGACATATCTAAGGATACCTTCAAAGGGGCCTGGAGCGATTTCGAAACTATAAACATGGAACTTTCCTCATTCAGCCCTTCAGTAGGGGCAAAACCTCAGATAGTGGCAATCAATAAAACCGATCTTACCGCTACCCGAGAAAGGCTGAGCACAGCGATAGAAATCTTCGATAAAGAGGGGATAAAAGTATTTCCCATATCGGCTGCAACGGGAGAGGGTGTTAACGATCTGATGAGGGAGATAGGTAAAATGGTCAAGGAATATTCCGAGCAGGATGCCCAAGATTGAATATAGGAGGGGTTATACAGGCAAGATGTCTGAAGAGAGAACAAGCATACTCAAGGGTGCAAAGCGGATACTGATCAAGATAGGAAGCGGCGTACTTACTGGACGCGACGGTCTTGACATTGATATAATAGAGCAACTGGTGAACGAAGTTTCAGATTACTCAAAAAAGGGATTTCACTTTGTGATGGTATCCTCGGGGGCGGTTGCTTCCGGGACGCACAGGATGGGTTTCAAGGAAAAACTGAAAAGTCTGCCACATAAACAGGCAGCCGCCGCAGTAGGACAGGGCAGACTGATGCGTGTCTATTCGCAGGCATTTGGAAGAAATGGACTAATAACAGCTCAGATACTGCTGACTATGAGTGATCTTACAGACAGGAAACGATACCTCAATATCCGCAACACGATGTCAACCCTTATGGAGTGGGGTGTGATCCCCATTATAAATGAAAATGATACTGTCTCCGTAGCGGAGATAAAATTCGGCGACAACGACAATCTCGCCGCCATGATGTCAAACATCGTTGATGCCGACCTGCTCATCAATCTTACCAATACGGATGGCCTTTACGACGGAGATCCACGATCAACCGACAAAACCGCCAGACTTATCCCTCTGGTAAAGGACATAACCGAAGAGATAGAAAATGCGGCTTCATCAACGGCCGATAATGTGGGTATGGGTGGAATGAGGAGCAAGGTTGTGGCAGCTAAAAAGGTTACTGCCTTTGGAATACCCTATATAATCGCCCATGGTAAAAAGCCAGGAATACTGGGAAAAGTTCTTTCCGGGGAAGAGACTGGAACATTGTTCTTGCCCGGACAGCAGCACCTGAAAAGCAAAAAGCACTGGATAGCATTTACATTGCGATCCAGGGGAAAGATCTGCATAGATGAAGGGGCTCAAAACGCAATAATGAATCAGGGAAAAAGTCTTCTTCCATCGGGCGTAGTCAGCGTGAATGGAGATTTCTGCGTCGGGGATCCCGTTACATGCGTTGATCAGAACGGCATCCAGATCGCAAAAGGATTGGTCAACTATTCCTCTTCAGACATAGATAAGATAAAGGGGCTTAAGACTTCCAAGGTCGAGCAGGTTTTGGGGGAAAAACCCTACGACGAGGTTATTCACCGCGATAATATGGCTGTATCGAGTCAGTAAAAATTTAGATCACCTAAAAAAGACAGTGGGAATAATCCCACTGTTATCTACATCAACACCTTCCATAAGTAGCAGGGTCCTTTTCATCTCGGTCCCTCCTCCAAACTTCCCAGCCCTTCCGTCTGCTCTGACTACCCTGTGACAGGGAATCAAGACAGGTAAGGGATTCCTGGCAAGCGCCGAACCTACTGCGCGCGCAGCATCCTTCATATCTATATTTTGGGCGATATACGAGTATGATACTACCCTGCCCCGAGGGATTTTGATGGTCTCAAGAAGCACTTTTTTCTGAAAAGGGCTGCACTGTTCAATATTCAAAAGGTCCAGGCTAAAGCTTAGAGTATCTCCTTCAAAAAAGGATAGGATAGACCCAACACAGGCATCAAGGTCCCCATGAGACCCTTCCACTGCGCCAGGATAATCTGCCGCTATCCTTACATGTATGGAAGAATGTTTAGATGGCAACAATATTCTAATAATAGCCGGTTTATTATCGTGGCCCTTCCATACAACAGCGCCATCACCAAGTGGTGCTGGAAGTATATAGTAAAAGGATTTTCCCCCGAACAAAGGAGACCTCTTTTCCTGTGCGAAAGATGGTGGAGTAAAAAATTATACGCGATAGCACAAAGACATGACCAGTATCAGGCTATCCCTGGTGCACTTTCATTTTTTTATATTTTTTTGTAAACTCCATATAGGCCTTCACCCCTTCGCTGGCGTATAGAACCTCCTGGAGGGTGACATCTCGGATTACCTTTGCCGGATTACCTAGGGCAAGCTTGCCTGAAGGTATACGCATACGGCCCGGAACAAGCGATCCAGCCCCCACAAAGGCCCCAGATTCGCATACAACGCCGTTTAAAATGATAGCCCCCATTCCTATTACACAACCAGAAGCAATATGGACATCATGAAGGATACAAGAATGTCCGACCACTACATTTCCTTCAATAACAACCTCGGATCCTGAATCCACATGAATTACTGCATTATCCTGAATATTTGTGCCTTTCCCGATAACAATCTGACCGTTATCTGCCCTTATCACGGCCCCTGGTCCAATAAAGCAATTACTTGCTATCGTAACATCTCCTATAAGGACGGCATCGGGATGAATAAAAGCATCGGATGAAATATTCGGGATTCTATCCTCTAATTCGTAAATCGGCATGTGATAACCCCCTGGCACCGATCAGGATTTTCTTTCGATGACATAATCTGCAATGGATATGAGAGCCTTTTTTGAAAGCGAATCTTCAAAGACATCTAGAAAAGACTTCCCCTCGTCTATCAGATCAACAGCCTTCTTAAGTGAATACTCAATACCCTCGTGCTTATCGATAATGGATGTAATTTCCTTAATGGAATCATACGTAAAATCCTGCATGGCCCTTTCCATATTGAATCTTTCGTCAGCAGTACACTTTCTTAATGCCTTTATAAGGGGAAGCGTTATTTTCCCCTCTTTTAGATCCATACCTATCGTTTTGCCAAAGTCATCCTCTTTTGCAACGTAATCAAGAGTATCATCTGTAAGCTGAAAGGCCGTTCCCAGCCGCATCCCGAACTTGGTCAAGGCCTCCACTCTTTCCTCCGTTGCGTTGCCCAGTATAGCACCTACAGCGCATGCAGCAGAAATAAGAATCGCCGTCTTTTTCTCAACTACAGCGAAGTATTCGCGTTCAGTGGTATTGATGTCACCACACCTAGCTAATTGAAGGATTTCCCCCTCAGCCATGGCTGAGGTAGTGATTGATACCAACTTCTGGATGGACTGATCGCCATCCTCCGACAACATGGTAAAAGAGCTTGCGTAAAGGTAGTCCCCCACCAGCACACTTGCCGAGTTACCCCAGATCTTGTTCGCCGATGGCCTGCCCCTTCTGATAAGTGCGTGATCTACCACATCGTCATGCAGAAGGGATGCCGTATGAATAAACTCCATTACAGAGGCAAGGGGAAAACACCTGTCCCCCTTGTAACCACAAAGGTCTGCGGATATTATCAAAAGAAGGGGGCGAAGTCTTTTCCCGCCACCTTTGATTATGTAATCCGAAATCTCAGGTATAAGACTAACATAGGATTGCATACGGCTCTTAATCAGCCCTTCAACCCTCTTCATGTCTTCCATATAATGCTTCAAAACTTCCTGTATTTCCATAACCCCCACCCACCATAGACTATTTACGTCAGTCTATATTTTATACCCTTTAAAATGTCAAAGTTTTTAAGGAAATACAAAAAAACAGCGAATAGATACCAGATAAGACCCGCCAAAGAACAGCTCCTTACAGGGTATAATTAAATTCATTTTTTATAAAAAGACCCATAAATAGTTATTATATCAATAGCAATCGAAGACCACACCCCGAAGACAATCAGATAATATCTGTCAGGAGCAAGTAATATGTCCGGAGTTGTAGCACATAATCTGTCCGGTTAGGATTGGTCACCGGGAGGTGGCCAATGAGAGGGACGGAGATACTATAGGAGATCCGGATTATGCGATTCAAAGAGGCTTACAATGTATGGACGGAAGGTCGATTAACGCAGGAAGAAGCGGCTCGGATGTTGGCGGTATGTGACCGGACGTTCCGGCGTTATATCAATCGGTACGAAGATATCAGTATGGACGGATTGCTGGACAAAAGATTAACGCAGGCATCATCGCGTCTTGCACCTGTGGATGAAGTTATGGCGCTTGCCGGGCAGTATGAAGCTCGGTATCGGGGCTGGAAGGTGAAGCATTTTCATTCATGGTACCGACGCGACGGAGGGCAGAGGTATATATACCGGCATTCAACGCCGAGTTCATGCAACCTGCCTCTGAGGAGGGCTTCGCCTTTGTACCATGGGTTGGGTCAAACCTTGACGACATCCTCTGTGAGCAGCACGACCGGACAGTAACTGCCGGTAACTGTGTCAGCTTTGAAGGCAAAGCGCTACAAATTCCGGCCGATCTCTATCGATGCCACTATGTCAGAGTCAAGGTACGCGTTCATCGTTATAGGGACGGCTCCCTGGCCGTTTTTCACGGACCGAGGAAACTGGCGAATTACAATGCACAGGGAAAACGAGAAGAAAAGAGAAAAAGCAACCTAAGTCCGCCGATCGCCACTCCCTTTGAAAAGTTGCTCCAGTCTACAACTTCCGCAGCTTTTCAGAGCAGTACAAAGCGAACAACTCATTTGCTACAAAACCGGACAGTTCTATTTGTTGACAACAACAATCAGATAATATCTTGATTCCTTCACTTATGAGTACTACAATGGGGGAAATTCTGCAGGTGACATTTAACTTTTAACATTTAAAGGGTAGAAAGAAACGCAGGAGAATAGACCTCATGTATCGAATACCTCGCATCGGGTTCCCTTACTATAGATTTAGGGCCGACCAGATCCGGGAACAGACGGTCAGATTTATCTTTCTCATCTACCGACCTTTTCTTATATTATTATTTATCTTGGATACCTTCATAAGCGCAATTTTGGCCACAACATGTACATACATCCATTCACAGAATAGCGGCCACCAAGTAGCAAGATTATGGAGCAGGCTAAATCTTGCACTTTCCGGCGTCTCCGTTTCTATTACCGGTAAAGAAAACATTGATATGAGTCAGCCCTATATCGTTATGGCTAATCATGAGAGCCATTATGACGTCTTTGCACTCATGGGGCTTCTTCCCCTTCAGATCCGGTGGATAATAAAGATGGAACTGAGAAAGATACCTCTCTTCGGTATAGCCTGTGAAAAGATTGGATATATATTTATAGACAGGGGAAATCATGAAAAGGCAAAAAAAAGTCTCGAAGCAGCCGGAGATAAGATAAGATCCGGTTCATCGGTGTTTTTTTTCCCTGAAGGCACCAGGAGCAGGGATGGAAGGCTCGGAATTTTCAAAAAGGGTGGTTTCGTCATCGCCCTTGAAGCAGGGGTTCCCATACTTCCGGTCAGCCTTGTTGGGGGGAGAGAGATCCTTACAAAGGGAAGTCTGCGCGTTATGCCGGGAAGGATGAAGGTGATAATCCATAAACCCATCCCCGTGGACATCTATACCTATGAAACAAAAGAAAAACTGATGGGGGAAGTACGATCCGCTATAGAAAAGGGCCTCTAACAGACTCCTGCTAAATAAAAAATTGCATACCAACCATAATCTTAAATTCCTAACATAACTCAGGCCTACCTGGCTATTCTGCAGACCAACCCCTTTCTCGTCATCTTTTCTTCATACATCAGCCTGTCTGCCCTACCCTGAACAAGCGATAATGTGTCCCCCCTATTTCCAGTTGCCGCTCCTATGGACAGGCTAAGGGGAGATTTAGGATATTCCATATTATGCATGACAAGGTATCGCCTTACCCTCTGGATAGTTTGTTCGGTCGCAGGGGCATCGGTCTTGGGCAGGATAACGGCAAATTCGTCTCCACCGACCCGGGCCACCGTATCCTCTGTACGAAAAGACTCGCGCAGGACCCGGGCAGCGCGTTTCAGCAGATCATCCCCTGCCTTATGCCCTTCGTTATCATTTACCCCCTTTAACCCGTCCACGTCCATCATTACAACGCTTACAGGGAACTCTCTTCCCCTTTCAAGCCTGGCCATCTCCTCTTCAAAAAATCCCCTGTTGTAAAGGCCTGTAAGCTTGTCATGGGTACCCATATAACGGAGGGTTTCTTCCATCTTCTTTCTCTCGGTCATATCGATAAGAGAGGCAACTGTCTGTCCGGTTCCTTGAATGATCGATATAATAATGAAGATATCAATCGTACGGCCACCTTTGCCAATCAGTTTGAATTCATATCGAGCAGGGGCCGCATCAGGATCCTTAAGCCTTAACCGATGATACTCCATCATTCTGTCGACATCTTCCATGGAGATAAATTCAGTCCACTTCTTTTTCCCCACTACCTCAGAAACACTGTAGCCAACCATGTCCTCGAATCCGCTGTTCATCATCGATATTGACATATCATCCTCAACAATCAACATTGCGGTTCCGGTATTTTCGATTATTGTTCTGTAACGAATTTCAGAGGCACGCAGCTCATCCTCCATTTTCTTGCGATCCGTTATATCCAGGGAACTTCCCAAGGTAGCCCACTCGCCTTCGAATAAAACAGGGGTGACGGTTTCTATGATCCACCTGATATCACCTGTTTTCGTGACCATTCGGTATTCGTAGAAGGAACTGCGCTTCCCCTTAAGCATCTCACGGGCATATCGCCTGATAGCTTCACGATCATCTGGATGAACAACGACCATTGGATTTTTTCCAGTAAGGTCCTCGGCTGTGTAGCCGGCATAGCTTGCAGCCCGGGCATTGATATAAAGGAATTTCCCCTTACGAATGACATATATGCCTGTAAATGACTGTTCTGCTACTGTTTCATAAAGTCTCTCCATCTTTCTTTTATCTGTCAGATCTCTTACAATCCCGCAAAAACCCACAGGTTCACCCCACGTGTTCCGCATAAGGGTTGTTGATACTCCGGCAATCCTCCTGGCACCGTCTGGCCTTATTACCTCGTAATCTGTAATTTCTGCCGGCTTTCCGGTACGGTATACTTCGCTGAAGACTAGGTACATATTTTTAGCAGTTTCGGGGCTGGCATAGTCCCGATTGTTCAGGCCTATCAACTCTTCACGCGACCCCCCGGCAATCCTGCACATGGAATCGTTTAGAAATGTAAAGTTTCCGTTAAGATCTGTTTCGTAGTACCCATCTTCAATTGTTTCTATTATAGTACGGTATCGTTCTTCACTCTTACGGAGGATTTTCTCCGTCCTCATCCGTTCTGTGACATCCGTCTCAAAACCAAAAAAGCCGATGGGGTTTCCCTTTGCATCCCGTTTTAGATAGACCGCTATATCTACCGTCTTTTTGCCGCCACCCTTTAAAAAAATCTCGTAGTCCGTTACCCTTGCAGCCTTTCCCGTCTGGAATACGTTTTTAAAGATACGATATATGCGTTGTGAAGTTTTTCGGCTGGTATATTCCCTGTTATTGATCCCTATGAGTTCTTCAGCTGAATAACCCATTATTCTGGATAGGGCATTATTGGCAAAGGTTAAGTTGCCATTAAAATCAGCCTCAAAGTATCCTACATCAAGGTCTTCCACCACGCTTTTATAACTGCTCCCACTGTCATGAAAAGTTTCAATCTCCTTTTTCAACTTGATGTTGGATCCCTCCAACTCGGAGATTCTCTTTTGCATGATTTCCAGTGTTTCAAGAAGTTCCGCCTGAGACTTTTTTTGGCAAACCATTCCGCATACCCCCCCGAATAACGGACTGAGCGCTTAAGAATTGTAGTTGTTTGATTTTGAGATGGAAAAGAATTTCAGCAAAGCGCCGCAATTAATTAACCTTTTTTCATATAATTGCAAGAAAAAAATATTTTCAAGCCCCCCCATAGGGGTTTACTGCAAGCTAAGGTTCTCAAGGAAAGTATGAATTTTGTATTTTCTCTCTTACCTCTCAGCAAGCAGGCGTCCCTTCGCTGGGTCTTCAATGAAAAGCAGGATTGGTTTACAGTAGCATTGTAAGGCTTTAACCTTACCGCCTACCTTGATATATAGGCGAAAGTAGCTTTCCCTGCCATGAATCTCTCCGGGTCATCTCATCGTCTATGGCATTTAAGACCGCCATCTTGTTGGTACCCCAGGCGGGAGCAAGATATACATCCTGGTAACCATCCGCCGTTAGACGCTGGATTACAATCCCCGGTGGAAGTATCTCAAGTATATCGCAGACGGTGGTTATGTACTCTTCTTGTGAGAGAATCCGGAAACTTCCACCTTCATAGAGATCGCCAAGGGGCGTACCTGATAGGGCGAGCATAAGGTGCACCTTTATCCCCTGGATAGGAAGTGTTGCCAGCATATGGGCTGTTTGCAGCATATCCTCTCTTGTCTCTCCCGGAAGGCCTAGGATGATATGGACACAGATATTGATATTACGACCGGAGGTGCGCCCAATTGCATCGATAAAGGAATTGTAATCATGTCCTCTGTTGATCAGACTAAGGGTCCTGTCATGGATAGACTGAAGGCCGTATTCAAGCCATACATGTCCGATACGTGCATACCCTTCAAAGAGGTCAAGGACCTCATCGGGGACACAGTCCGGCCTCGTTCCCACCGATATACCTACTATATCTTTCTGGGACAGAGCTTCGTCGTATAGAAGCTTGAGCCTGTCTAGAGGGGCATAAGTATTAGTGGCGGTCTGAAAATAGGCGATGAATCTCTGTGCCCCTCTTTTTCCGCGATAGAAAGTCTTCCCCTTTTCTATCTGGTCCGTCACTGAGGGCAGTGGCCCTTTTTGTCTGAGTCTGGAAAATCTACCATCGCAGTAGATGCAGCCGC
The DNA here is from genome assembly GCA_963665835.2 of Syntrophales bacterium. GTDB lineage: Bacteria > Desulfobacterota > Syntrophia > Syntrophales > UBA2210 > UBA6078. The sequence continues at coordinate 148,836 of CAXXWJ010000001.1, forward strand.
CAACTCCCGATGTTCCGTCACGGTTCGGACAGGTAAAGCCGGCATCTATCTGCAGTTTATAGATCTTACACCCGAATTGATTAAGAAAAAAACTCTTCAGGTCATAGTATCGCTTGGAGTTGTTCCAAAATTCCGGTTTCGGCATCTTTTTCTATAACACGACTTCCTCTGCCTAAAGTTGATATAAGATAAAAAGGGCTGAGACTAGATTACTCCCATTTTCTTCTATCGACGATGGGTTTTCCACCCTCGTACAAACGGTCCTTTCCTTCAACGGTTTCAATTCGGTCTATCTTTACTGAACAGATACTGCTGAAAACCTCTCTAAACTGATCGGGATTAAAATCATGTGGACCTGAAGTTTTAGCTACTACAACGGTAAGAAAATCACGATATGACTCTCTGGTCACCAGAACCTGAAATGTAAGGCTGGGGAACCGCCCTCTCACCTGCGCCACCTGGCTGGGAGCGACAAACATTCCTCTTACCTTCACCGCGTCCCCTACCCTGCCGGCAACCCCACCCAGCCTGCCTGAGGTCCTTCCACATGGACATTTTTCAGGGATAATCCTGGATAGATCGCCAGTCCCAAAACGAAACAAGAAAAACATGTCATTTAAACGGGTGACCACAACCTCACCCAGCTGACCTTCCTCTACGGACTTGCCTGTTGCTGGATCGATAATCTCTACTATGACATCCTCACAGATGTGCCAGCCATTCTTTTCGGAACACTCGTAGGCGACATCTCCAACCTCAGTTGCACCGTACATCTGGTAAGTATCGATACCGTATTCTTCCTCAAAGTGTTTTCGCAGTGAAGGCTGAAGGGGTTCGGCCACGAAAGAGGCCCTGCGAAGGCTGAAGTCCTTTTTGAAATCATGGCCAAGCTCCTCCGCCTTGGCAATGATCGCATTGAGAAAACTTGGGGTCCCAGTATAGCCGGTAACTCCCAAGTCGCGTATCAGTTGAACCTGCGTCTCCGTCCCGGAGGTTCCGGAAGGTATGACTGTGGCGCCGACAGATCTCAGGCCCTCATGAAAGGTCAACCCGGCAGCCACCATGTGATAGGAAAAGGTATTTAAAACCCGGTCGCCCTTGCGAAAACCGGCCGCGAAATATCCCCGCCCCCAGAGTTCCTTCTCGCCGAGATGCGGCTCATATACAGGACCAGGTGAGGTAAATATCCTCGCAGCATCTGCCTCCAATTCACAAAACCCTCCAAAGGGAGGCGTTTTCTTCTGTATCTCTACCAATGCCTCCCTAGAAACAACAGGTAATTTTTCAAGATCTCCAACAGAGGTTATATCCGAAGGTTTTAAACCAAGATCGTCAAGCATTCTCTTCACTCTAGAGGATCGCTGGTAAGCCAGTTCAGCCATTACCGATAATTTTTGATCCTGTTCTGTCCTGCGCTCCAGGGGAGATCTTCCCTCCATTCCATCAAAAAATGTACTCATTTATATCTATCCTTTCAGTGGCCACATCCGATAAACCTACAACCACCGTTTTCTCCTCTTATAGGATTTGACGTCCTTATAAGACTTGGCGTCTCCTGAAGTTCCCATCCCCAGATAGAACTCTTTGATATCGGGGTTTTCTTTCAGCTCCGAGGACTGTCCTTCCATGACAATCCTGCCGTTTTCCATTATATACCCGTAGGTAGCTATACTTAGCGCCATATTGGCGTTTTGCTCTACCAGTACGATTGTTGTCTCCTGTTCACGGTTGATACGCTCAATAATGCCGAATATCTCCTTGACAACCAGGGGGGCAAGCCCAAGAGATGGTTCGTCAAGCAAAAGCAGTTTTGGGTGAGCCATAAGCGCCCGCCCCATGACAAGCATCTGAAGTTCTCCTCCACTGCAGTATCCTGCCAAAGCCTTTCTCCGTTTCTTCAAGGGGGGAAAATAATTGTATATCATATCAAGGTCCTTACCATAGGGCTTTCCCCACCTCGTAGCCGTTCCTACCCGAAGATTTTCCTCTATTGTAAGATATTTAAAGGGCTGCCTCCCCTCAAGCACCTGGATGATACCGCGACGTGTTATATCCTCCGGAGGGGAATTCTGAATAGTCTTGTTATCGTATAATATATCACCGTCAGTGACCTTTCCGTTCTCCGTCTTAAGGAGACCGGAAATGGCCTTGAGGGTTGTGGTCTTTCCCGCCCCGTTGCTCCCAAGGAGCGATACTATATGTTTTTCTCTGACCGCCAGGGAAACACCCTTCAGGACCTGAATAACATCGGAATAGACAACACTTATATTGTTCAATTGAAGCAGAATATCGTCTTGCATGCTCCCCTCTTAATATGAAAAGGGCCAGAGCCTGAAGTTGGAGCGTATGATGCGCCACACCTCGGCCAGGCCGCGGGGTTCAAATAGGATGAATAGTACAATGGCCGAGCCAAAGGCAAGCTCCCGCAGGGGCGCCATTGAAAGCCCCATTGCACTGAAGACATCGGTACTCATCAACAAATCGGTCAGCCAGCGCAACCCTTCATTAAGGCCCGTTATAAAGATTGCCCCGTATATCGAACCGGCAATACTACCCAGACCACCAATGATTACCATGGCGATATATTCTACGGACAGCCCCAGGTTGAAGGGTTCCGTAGTTATACTGAGCATGTAATAGGCCCAAAGCGCACCGGCTACACCAGCATATAGGGAGCCTATTCCGAATGACAAAATTTTATATGGGAATATAGGAATCCCCATCCCTTCGGCGGCCCTGTCATTGTCGCGTATCGCCACAAATGCCCTGCCGTATCTGGTCCTCATGAGATTGACGGCAATAAGGGTCATTATAATAAGGAAAACATAGGATACATAGAAAAAGCTTCTGTCACCCCCGAGCGCCAGTCCGAATATCGAAGCTTCGGGCAGAACAATGCCCATTGTCCCCCTGGTAAGCCCCTCCCAGTGAATCAGGAGATACTCAATTATGAACTGCCCTGCCAGGGTAGCGATCGTAAGATACAACCCCTTTAACCTTCCCGAAGGCAATCCGAACAGCATTCCTACCAGCGCAGTTATAATGCCCGCACAGGGAACCGCCAGAAGAAAGGGAAAGCCCAGGTCCGTGGCAAGGATAGCGGCGGCGTATGCTCCGACACCGAAAAAGGCTCCATGCCCTAGGGAAAGCAGTCCTGTAAAACCTATCATTATGTTCAGACCTATTGCAGCTATGGCCGTTATGGCGATCATATTGAGAATATACAACAGGTAAGGTCCGCTCAAATACGGAACTACGGTGAAGAGGATAAACAGTCCGGCAAGCATAGCCGTTCTCCCGAAATCCGTCTCAAAGATCGTCAATTCCTGCTCGTATCTATCATTAAAATTGCCGCAGGGGTGAAAATGTAGCTTTCTCATCAGACCCTTTCAATCTCCACCAGGCCGAAGAGGCCATAAGGTTTTACCATTAATATGAAGACAAGAACAACGTAAGGGATAACATCCCTAAGCGAAGTCGACAGATATCCACCTGTAAAGGTCTCCAAAAGACCGATGATGATACCGCCGATAACCGCTCCGCCTATGCTGTCAAGACCTCCCAGTATGACCACCGGAAATACCTTGAGACCGATGGAGGAAAGATCATGGACATTGATCCCGTTTATTATGCCAAGAACAATGCCGCTCATCCCTGCAACTAGGGCCGCTATGGCCCAGGATAGGGCAAAGACCTTACGCACGTGGACCCCCAGGGATAGAGCCGCAGGCTGATTATCAGCAACTGACCGCATGTATATGCCCTGAGATGAGTACTTGAAGAAAAGGCCGAATAACATCAGGAATACAAGTCCGATCCCTATCGAAACTACATAAACAGGAGGTATAAAGACACTACCCCATTGTATGGCAAGACCGGGCGGCAGAAAGTCAGGAAAGGTGTAGAGGTTCCCTCCCCATATCAACAGCATGATACCCTTGAAGATAGATGCCAGCCCTACGGTTAGCATAATGACATAGATCAGAGGTTCCCCGATCAGGGGACGAAGAAAAAGTCTCTCAACAACAAATCCCAGGATGAAGCAGCCAAAGAGGGCCAGGGGAAATGCCAGATATACCGGCAACCCAGCCCATCCTATCAGTGCCAGGAACATGAACGCCCCCAGAGCCATAAGTTCGCCATGAGCAAAGTTAAGAACACTGGAAGATTTGAATATCATTACAAACCCCATTGCAGCCAGACCATAGAGAAATCCTATGCTCAGTCCGTTAACCAGAAGTTGGATAAAGAATTCCATACAATACACTCCATATCAATCAAGCTTAATAATGCGGACCCTCGTCTCCAGGGTACCAACCTGACCATTGCGGTACTTGATCGTAGTCTTTACATCGACATCATCGGCGTTTTCGTACATGGCGTTGATAAGCTTCAGGTAAAGTCCATATACAAATCTCCTGCGTACCTTCCCCGTTCTCGTAAGCTCCTCGTCGTCTGCATCCAGCAGTTTATAGAGGAGGATAAACCGGCGTATTTTCATAGACTCCGGCAGCCTTTCATTGACCGCCTTTATCTCTTCTGTTATCAGTGCTTCGACCTCAGGCCGCTGTGAAAGATCGGTATAAGTTGTATAGGGCAACATTCTATCCTCAGCCCAGTTGCCGACGTTCCCCATATCTATGTTTATAAAGGCTGTTATGTATGGACGCCCTTCGCCGAAGGTAACCGCTTCACGTATGTATGTACTGAATTTGAGACGAGTCTCTATGAAATCCGGGGAAAAGGCCTCTCCCTTTTTATTACGTATAATCTCCTCACGCCTTCCGATTATGACGAGGTGCCCATCATCGTCGAGGTAACCGGCATCACCTGTCCTCAGCCAGCCGTCAACAAAGGCTCCCTTAGTGGCCTCGAAATCGTTATAGTATCCTCGAAATACGGTCCTGCTCGACAGGAATACCTCCTGATCTTCGGAGATTTTTATCTCCATGCCCGCCAGGGGTCTGCCCACAGTTTCGGGTTTCACCTCATGATCAGGCTGGACCTGGAAGATGCCCCCAGATTCAGTAAGACCGTAACACTGTTTCAGATTCAACCCCAGAGAACGGAAAAAACGAATAACATCGGGACTGATAGGATGTCCCCCGGTGTATGCGCTAGCAAAGCGCGCGCAACCTATACGGTCCATAAGGGGATGAAAAATGGTTACAGCTGAGAACCAACGGGCGACCCGAAGCAGCAACCCTGGTTCTTTTCCCTTGGTTTCCAGATCGGAAATGATTCCGCCTACTTTTTCAGCAAGATCGAATAGCTTTCTTCTTACCGGTCCGGCATCACCCATCTTAACCCTTATCGTGGATGCCAAGTCCTCCCAGAAGCGAGAGGATGTAATGATTACGGTTGGCCCCAGTTCCCGGAAATCCTCCATGATCGTCTCCGGCGTCTCGGGGAAGTTCATCGTCATTCCACCGACCATTGCGGCACCGCTCCACATCTGATCTACAATCCACGCGGGTGGAGAGATCGAAAGCCAGTCCACTGTGACCCTTTCCGGGAGAGTATCAAGCCAGCTCGCCGCCATCTCAGTGAAATTGGTATGGGCCATCATCGCAAGCTTTGATATACCGGTTGTCCCCGAGGTCATTATCATCAGGGCAATATCATCAGGCCTCGCCTTATGAACCTCCCGATCGAATAGCCCGGGGTCCCTTACATCAAGGGCTTTTCCAACCTCCAGAAGTTCGGCAAAGCTCATCAGCCATTGGTCATCACCATAGGAGCTCATCCCGGTTCGGTCTACGTAAATGACCTTGCGGACATGATGCAGACTTTCACGCATCTCAATGAGTTTATCCGCCTGCTCTTGGTCCTGTACTATTACATAGGCCGCATTGATCCGGTTCAGCGTTCCTGCCACCTCGCTGCTTATGGCCGAGGTAAAGAGATTTAACATAACCGCGCCGATGGACTGTCCTCCAAACTGGCTAAATAGCCACTCCGGATGGTTGTCCATTATGATTCCTACGTTATCGCCTCTCTTAAGACCAATAGAATAGAGCCCCAGCCCTACAGCCTTTGCATATTGAAGATAATCCTCCCAGGTATATGACTGCCATATTCCATAGGCTTTTTCGCGTATGGCGATCCTATCTCCGAACCGCTTAGCCTGCTTAAGCAGGAGTTGCGGCAGTGTTGATCCGGTTTCGGATCTCATATCCTGATCGTTCTTGCTAAGACTCACTGTGCGTCTCCCAGGTACGCCTTTATGACCTCCGGGTCATTCAGAACCTCTTGAGGCGTTCCCTCGGTCAGTTTTTCACCAAAATTAAGAACCATTACTCTCTTGGATATTGTCATAACTATGGACATGTCGTGCTCTACCAGAATCATGGTCTGGCCCCACTTACCGTTAAGCTCGGCAAGGAACCTCACCATATCCTCTTTTTCCTCAAGATTCATCCCGGCAAAGGGTTCGTCCAGAACCAGAAGTTTAGGCTCCAGTGCCAGAGCCCGCCCAAGTTCAACTCTTTTTCTAAGCCCGTAGGGAAGCGAACCTACAGGTTTCTTGCGTATGGCCTGCATCTCAAGAAAATCGATCAACTCCTCAACCACAACCCTATGCCTTATCTCTTCCCTGCGCACGGAAGGGAGATACATAAGGGCACGACCCAGTCCGTAACTTGACAGGGAATGACGTGCCAGCAGCATGTTTGACAGCACTGTCATTCCCGGAAATAGCTCAATATTCTGAAAGGTCCGGCCGATTCCCCGGCCCACCAGACCGTGTGTCGGCAGATCAGTGATATCTTCGCCATTGAATATAATTTTTCCAACCTGTGGCCGGTAGAAACCTGTCATGCAGTTAAGTAGGCTTGTTTTTCCCGCACCGTTAGGACCTATAATAGAGAACAGTTCGCCGGTATGCACTTCGAAGTTGATGTCGCTAAGAGCCGTGACCCCTCCGAAGTTCAGCGTAAGATTTTCAATCTTCAAACCGGCGCGTTTGCCGTTGCCGGATATGGCCTTGAATATATCCGGCTGGCCACGAAATGCCTTCATTTCTCCTCCAGAACCTCTATCTCGCCTTTCCCTGGAATGAAGAAGTTTGTAACCGGCACGTAGCTCCCGTCCTCGGAAACCTTTACTATTCTTCCTTTGAAGGAGCCCTCGTGATTGGTCGCAGAATAGGAAACAGCTGGAACCAGCCCCCCGAAATCTTCATCGGAGAAAGACTCTAAGGCCTTATTTATATTTTCCCTTGTGATCTTTCCATATTTTTCCTCGGCGCGAATAAATGCTCTCTCCATGATCATTCCCATGACCACCCCTTCCCAGTAAGAGGAATCAAAGGCATTTACTGTCTCGTAACGCTTCCACATATCCTTCATCACCCTGATACCCTCGCAATCGTCTGCCGGAAGTCCTCCGGGAAACTGCATCTTAAGACGATCCCTGATCAGATCCTTTCCCATAGTGAAGAAATCTGGGTCAGTAGAGGTCCAGGTACCGAAAAATTGTGGGGCGTATTCTAACCTGTCCGCGCATTTGAAGGTAGTTATGATCGCAGCGGGGAGTATCTGCATGAAAACATACTCGGCACCACTCTTCTGCAACCTGAGCAGCTCGGTCGTAAGATCCAGAGTCTTCGGAGGGAATTCCTCGATAGCAACAATTTCTATTCCATGCTTCTCGGCATATTCCCGGCTCGGCTTGTGTATTGATCTTCCATAGGCATTGTTATATGTCAGAAGGCCCACTTTAGGAGGGTTTTCACCGGTGTGAATTTTGCTTATGTATTCAAGTACGGCATAGCAATCCAGCCGGTAGCTGCCGAAAGGAAGGTACATATAATCGATTGGCTTCTCCAGAATTTCCCAGCTTGTGGAAAAGTTGATCGTGGGAATTTTGTATTTCTGGACAATAGGCTTTGCGGCCAGGCCCTCACCAGCACCCCATGTTGAGATCATATCAACACGATCACTTACGGCAAACTTTCTGACTGCCGCTACGGCCTCCGGAACCTTGTACATGGTATCCACAAGAATCATTTCGATCGGGGTCCCATTAACGCCCCCCTTGACCTCATTGACATACCGGAAATAATCCTTCTGTCCCTTTGCATGAAACTGCCCCCAGGTAGATGCCGGACCAGTCAGGTTGATCGCCGACCCTACCTTTATCGTCTTTGCCTGCAGACCCGGGGCCACTCCCAACAAGAGAATGATACCTACAATTATACACAATAATTTACGCATCTTCCGTCCCTCCTTTTAAAATAAAAAAGGCCGGGGATAACATCCACGGCCCTAAAAACAAAAAGCCGTGGGCGGGTTTGCTCGGCCTGCCCACGGCTCACACACTGCGGTATCAGGAGCTCAGAGGGCAGACCTCGTTAAAAAAACCAAAAAAGCTGAAAAACTCGCCCTTCTGTTTAAACATCGTCTACCTTTCTCCATTATCTCTTAAATTTTCCGACGTTAGTATACTCAAAAGATTAAAATGTCAAGGAAAAACTCAGTTCATAAACTTGAAAAATTCAGAATCAACGCCGATAATAAGCTTTGAATCCTCCTTGAGGGCCTTCTTATAAGCCTCTAGACTTCTTATATATTCGTAAAATTGAGGATCCTGCTGATAGGCATCTGCATATATCTTGATCGCCCGGGCGTCCCCTTCACCTTTCAACTGTTCAGATTCCTTATAGGCCTTAGCCAGGACGATCGTCCTCTCCATATCGGCCTTCGCTGTAATCTTTTTGGACTCTTCCTCGCCCTCAGATCGGTACTGTTTAGCCTGCCGCTCCCTCTCAGCCTTCATCCTTCCAAAGACGTGTTTCTCGTTCTGCTCCGGCAGGTCTGCACGTTTTATCCTTACGTCAACTACATGTATGCCATAATCTTTTGCCCGCTCAGCAGCTTTTTGGGTCACCTTCGTCATGATTATATCGCGGGTCGAAGAAACTATATCGGAAAGATCGTGCTGGCCAAGTTCAACACGGAGCTGAGCGTACACTATATCGTCCAGCCTCGACTGCGCACCATTTTCGTTTTTTACGGTGGTATAGAATCTCAGTGGGTCGACAATAGACCATTTTGTATAGTTGTCAACGACCAGATTCTTCTTGTCCTTCGTAAGGATCTCAGTAGGTGTAGCATCGTAAACCAGAACCCTGCGCTCGAACTGAACCACCTGCTGCACAAAGGGCAACTTGAAGTGCAGACCTGGCCCGTATATCCCAGACAGGGGTTTACCCATCTGTATAACTATCGCCTGTTGAGTCTGATCCACGGTAAATACTGAAAGAGACGCCACAAAAACCACTATAATACCGATTATTATACCGAGCCTTCCTTTTATCTTCATAATGAGCCTCCAATACCTGTACCTTACTTAGTGTCTGTCTTCCTATCGCCGAGCGATATATGGGGGAGCATATTTTTCCCGATCTTTTCAGATACGATGACCTTTTCTATTCCAGGAAGAATCTCCTCCATCATTTCGATATAGAGCCTCTTCTTTGTCACTTCCTTCGCGGTCTTGTATTGCCCCAGTACCTGAAGGAACCTGCTCGCGTCTCCTTCGGCGGAAATTATCTTGGCTTCCTTGTAGGCGATGGCATCATTAACAATCTGAGACGCCTTCCCGTTTGCCTTTGGCAGTATCTCGTTGCGGTACCCCTGCGCCTCATTTACCATCTTGGCCTTGTCTTCCTTGGCACTGGCAACATCCTTGAATGCCGCCATAACCTCATCCGGAGGGTGAACATCCTGAAGCTGAACAGCAACTATATGTATTCCGGCTTTATACTCATCCAGTATCTGCTGGAGAATCGCCTTGGTATCCTGCTGCACTTTGAACTTGCCAGTAGTAAGTATATCATCGATTTCGCTTTCACCTACCGTCTCACGCATGGCCGCCTCTGCCGCATCCTTGACTGTTTTTTCCTGATCTTTCAAGTTAAATAGATAGGCTACAGCATCTTTTATCTTATATTGGACGATAAAAGTCAGGTTCACAATATTTTCGGCCTTGGTCAGCATGAGACTCTCGTCCGTAACGGACCTTATCTTGCCAAGCTGTCTGTCTCCTATTGTCCTGAACCCTATCTCTATTCTACGCACCTGTGTCACCTTCGGCTTCATTACATTTTCAATAGGAACTGGTATATGATAATGGGGACCAGGTATAGTAGTGCGCACTGCCTTTCCGAATCTCTTGACGACCCCCACCTCGTCAGGTGCGACAAAATATATTCCCGATGCAAGCCAGAGAACCAGCAACACCGCTAGTACCAAGGGGATAAGCCCATATTTACCCCCAAGTGGTATCTTAAAGGGTATAGAATTCTTTATCCTCTCGACTGCTTCCTTCAGATCTGGCGGCTGTTGGTTTCCCCAGGGATTTCCTTCATTGTCCTGCCAAGCCATAACGCCACCTCCCGGTAATCCTTTTATGATTTTTCATACCAGCCTACCTAACATGCCCTAAAACAGGTGTCAATACATATCGGAGAACGAGTATTGCCCGAAACCTGCATATATGGTAGTAGGCGACGTTATAATGATTTAGAGGGGGGAATGATATGAATCCACAGGTATTCAGGGAATATGATGTCAGGGGTCTTGTCGGCAAGGATCTGGACCAGGATTTCGTATACAATCTGGGCAGGGCCATAGGAACCTACGGTAAAGAAAGGGGAGTAAAGATCATGACCGCTGGCAGGGACTGCCGGTTGAGCTCCGAAGAATACCACAGGGCGGTTATCAGGGGGATTATGGCAACCGGAATCGACATTATCGATATCGGTTTATGCGCCACTCCAATCCTATATTATTCCATCAGACACCTGAAGACCGACGGCGGGATCATGGTAACTGGAAGTCACAACCCACCAGAATTCAACGGATTCAAAATATGTATCGGCCCAGATACTATCTACGGAGAGGAAATCCAGAAACTTCGAGGTATAATGGAAAGCGGCAGATATGCATCGGGTACGGGAACAGTAAAGAAAACAGACGTAGCACAGGAATATCAGGAATACCTCTTCAATAATGTAAAGATAAAAAGCGGTTTGAACGTAGTCGTCGATGGAGGTAACGGCGTGGGAGGATTCTTTGCCCTCCCAATCTTTGAGCGATTCCGGTGCCTGGCAACACCCCTTTACTGCGATATGGACGGCCATTTCCCGAATCATTTCCCAGACCCGACCGTCGAGGAAAACCTTACAGCCATCATGCAGCTGGTAAAGGATAAGAAGGCCGATATCGGAATTGCCTACGACGGCGATGCCGACCGAATAGGCGTAATAACAGATGAGGGGAGAATCGTGCGTGGAGACGAACTTCTGCTTCTCTTCGCGCGATACATCCTGAAGGAAAACCCGGGCGCGGCGATCATAGGGGAGGTCAAGTGTTCTCAGACTCTCTACGACGACATAGCACAGAAGGGCGGCCGTGGAATCATGTGGAAGGCGGGCCATTCTCTTATTAAGGGAAAGATGAAGGAAGAGCACGCCCTCATGGCCGGAGAGATGAGCGGCCATATCTTCTTTGCGGACCGCTATTTCGGATACGATGACGCAATCTACGCCTCTTTGCGACTTTTCGAGATACTCTCTCTGACAGGAAAGAAAATCAGTGAACTCCTTTCCGACGTCCCACGCACCTTTAGCACCCCCGAGATACGGGTGGACTGTTCCGACGATAAGAAATTTCAGGTGGTAGAAAAAGTCAAAGCCCGGTTTGCCGCCGACTACGACGTGATCGACATCGACGGCGTACGCGTACAGTTCAAAGACGGATGGGGTCTTGTTCGGGCGTCGAATACCCAACCCGTTCTGGTCATGCGCTTTGAATCGAAAACCGAAGAAGGACTGAAGGCCATACGCACGCTCGTAGAGGGCGTCCTGAAAGAGATTACGGGATAGCAAAACAGGTTGGCTACTTTCCCTATAAGGGATCACAGTTAACAAAGGGGACAGGGCAGGAGATGTGCCGAACACCAAAACTTGTGTCCAATGCTGCGATCCTGTATTAATATCTTCAGCATCACGGCAGTCAGAAAGGTGTAGTAGCCTTCGGACCCAGGCTTATAATCTTTTAGTCTTTACATTCAGTTCTAACGAGGTGTGATGAGTCGGATTGCTCCGTATATATCATCAATGAACCGCATTGGTCGTTCACGCCTTACTACTTTGCTTACCCTTGTCATTTTTCTCCTCATCTCTTTCCCCGCCGCAGGAAAAAGCGAAGGTATGCCCTCGTCCCGGCCACGAATAGGTCTGGTACTTAGCGGCGGAGGAGCGCGGGGGATTGCCCATATCGGCGTGCTTAAGGTCCTGGAAGAAATGAAGGTTCCAGTGGATATTATCGCCGGAACCAGTATGGGAAGTATCGTCGGCGGTCTTTATGCGGCAGGTTTTTCACCGGCAGAGATGGAAAAGCTTGTCACAAGCGTAGAATGGAACAAGGCCTTCCGGGACAAACCTCCTCCGGAAGAGCAGCCCTTCAGGCGCAAACAGGATACCCAGCAGTATCAAATCGATTTTGAGCTGGGGTTCAAGGAAGGAAAATTTGCCATCCCCCTTGGTTTAGTTCAGGGGCAGGGGCTGAACTATATCCTTAACATGGCGCTAATCCAGCAGGCCAAGGTTAAGGATTTCGACCTCCTTAAAGTTCCCTTCCGGGCCGTGGCGGCCGATATCGAAACGGGGGAGGCGGTTGTTATCGGAAAAGGAGATTTGGCGACGGCCCTCAGGGCAAGCATGTCCATTCCCGGTGTCTTCGCCCCGGTGGAAATGGATGGCAAGATGCTCGTCGATGGAGGAATAGCGAACAACCTGCCCATGGATGTGGCAAGGCAGATGGGGGCCGATGTGCTGATCTGCGTGGATATCGGAACCCCCTTACGTTATCGTGACAAAATCCAGTCGGCAACCGGCATTACCGCCCAGGTCATGACTATTCTAATTCAGCGAAATGTGGCCGCCCAGCTCGAAACTCTGCGCGAAGGAGACATCCTGATAAAACCGGAACTGGGCGATGCGGGAACAACGGATTTTACCAGGGCCCCTGAGATCATGAAGATCGGCGAGGACACGGCGAGGCTCATGACGTCCCGGTTCGCCGAACTGTCAACCTCCGACGCTGAGTACTCGGCATACATTAAAGTACAGCGGCAGGAATCAAAAAAAATGCCGACCATCGACGACGTAAAAATTGTCAACACCTCGGACCTGTCAGATAAGGTTCTGGAGGCTCAGATAGAAACGAAAGCCGGTGAGAAACTGGATCAGAATATACTCCATGATGATCTGGGCAAATTGTATAATCTGGGCACCTTCGAAAGGGTGGATATGAGACTGGAAGAGGATGGGGGACGAACGGGGCTTATCCTTACCCCCGTCAACAAGCTGTGGGGACAAACTAACATCCGCTTTGGCTTCAGTTTTGATGATGACTTCCGCGGATCAAGTGCATATACCATCTCGGCTATAGTGAACCAGATGGAATTAAACAGCCTCGGCGGAGAGTGGCGCAACGAATTACAGATCGGCGACATGCTTCAGATTAATTCGGAGTTTTACCAGCCTATAGATGCTTCGACACGTTTCTTCATCGCCCCCCTTCTCGATTACGAAGAGAGGAATGTCAATCTCTTCGACAATGAAGGAAACAATTTGGCGCAGTACAGGGTTAAGATGATAAAGGTCGGCCTGGATCTGGGGCGGCAGTTCGGAAACTGGGGTGAATTCCGCATAGGATTTCGCAGGGGATATGGGGCCTACAGGATAAACATCGGCGATTCTTCACTCGATTCGGGAAGCTTTAACCAGGGAGGTACTTTCGCCGCCTTTCGTTACAACACAATTGACAATTTCAACTATCCGACGGACGGAACGGATGCAAGCATAGTATGGCATTCAAATTTAAGTCAGATGGGGGCGGAATCATCCGACAACAGCCTGACAATTAACTATACCAGTGCGATAACCTGGGGGGACAATACCCTTCTGCCGGGGTTTATGGTCCAAACCATAGTCAATGGGGATGGTCTGATACAGGATTCATTCAGCCTGGGCGGGTTCCTCAATCTATCGGGCTACTCGGCTGAGGAACTCTCGGGACAACACACGGCCCTGGCAAGTCTGACCTATCTGAGAAAGATCAGCAGTGCCGGACTTGGAAATCTCAAAATGCAGCTGTTCTGGGGTGGATCTTTGGAAGCGGGGAATGCCTGGAACCGCCGAGAGAACATCTCTCTATCGACACTGATCGCGGCGGGGAGCCTTTTTGTCGGTGCCGATTCGTTCCTGGGTCCAGCCTACATAGGTTACGGACAGGCCGAAGGAGGGCATGGAATGTTCTACTTCTCGATCGGCCAGAAGTTCTAGACATAGACTGAAACCGTCATGATCACCATTCCGCGGTTGCTCATGCTTCATGACATCCATGCCCATGAAGGTCGCAGGCAATTCCCGAATCCTCGAGATTTCCTGCAAGCCAGGTTTCGGCCACCTTTCTCACCTCGCCGGAACAGCCCCGCATAACGTTGATTCCGCAACTATTCAGTACATTCACTGCCCCCTGCCCCATGTTTCCGGCCAGCATCATTCTCACATCCATCTGAGCAAGAGTACTGGCAATGTTTGATTTGCATCCGCAGCCCGCCGGAGAAGAAACCGTCTCTTCAAAAATGATTTCATTGTTTTCATTGACGGTGAAGACAGTGAAATACTCACAGTGGCCGAAATGTTCGTCCACCTGATTCTGACGCGATGGTACAGCTATTTTCATTATGTTCTTCCTTTCAACACAGTTTGTGCCGTGAGCATACCCTATACAGATAGTTATTTCTTCTAAAAAATGTTTTATTTCCGAAGTTAATAAAACTCGCTACCTAAAAGAGCAATCATTGATGTCATTGCCAAAAAAATGTGATACCCGGCAGAGACTTCTCAGTTATTGGAGGTCTTTCCCCTCGGCGGCAGAAAACCTCTGGACCTACGAAAAGAACAACTGTAAGGTCTGTGCGCATCTCTGGGCGTCAAAACCGCTCTGACCCCAAACATCAACTTGGCCGTGGGAGCGGAATACCTCAGGATAAGGACGAGGGGTCCCAAGGTGGGTGAATGATGCCTATGCCTTTGAAATGAGATGGGATAACAGGGTCAAGGTATGGCCGGAACAGAAGAGCGTGATACTGAGCCGGGAGTATATATTCCAGACGATAATGAGGCGAAAGACAGGGGTCATGTTTCCCAGTTCCAGATTAACAGCTAACCGCCTCCAGATATTGCCCCTCAGCCCGCATATTCCAGCAGCTTGGTCTTCGTGACTCCCATATTTGATAATAGAATAAAAAGACGCTGTCAACTATTTACAAGTGATTTAAAATAATCCGGGATCTTTGTATCAAAGGTCATTTTCTCTCTTCTATCGGGATGCAACATGGTTATGGAGGCGGCATGAAGTGCAAGTCTTTTAGCGCCTTTTTCCCTTACACCATAAATTTTATCGCCAACCACAGGAAAACCTTTTTCAGAAAAATGGACCCGGATCTGATTTTTCCTGCCGGTAAGCAGATCTATTTCAAGGAGACTATATTTTTTTGATTCTTTCAGAACCTTAAACCCGGTCTTGGCAAGCTTCCCTTTTTCAGGATCATTAATAGAATAAACCCTGTGAGCACTATTTTCAGCGAGATAGGAAGTAATTATCCCTTCCTTCTCCGACAGCGTTCCATGAACTACGGCATAGTACTTTTTTTCAAATCCATGCCACCCCTCCTGAAGAAACCGCTTGGCATTTTCATTTTTGGCAAAAATAATAATACCTGAAGTATCTCTATCCAAACGGTGCACGATAAATACCCGGTTTCTTGATTTCTGATTCCCTTTTCTCACGTACAGATTCAACAGAAAATAGGCTGTATTTTCAATTACTTTATCAGTACTTACTGTTAAAAGGCCACTCGCTTTATCTACAACCAGAATATCATTGTCTTCATAGAGAATGGAAAGCCCCTTCGGATGATACCTTTTGGGGGGACTTTTAAAATTTTTTTCATTTTTCGGCATAATATTTAATTGGACATACCTTATTACCCATCACTATAGCCCACATATCTATCCATTCAATACCGAAAAGATGCGCTATTGACAAATCTTCCGAGATTTTTATGACATCAGGCATTTTCTATTCCCTTTATTCCTTTTGCCAATAATGAAAAAACGCCGACGCGAGAAAGGCGAATCCCTTGAATCCACATGTCAGGATTCCTTCCTCAAATATACGTCTCGAAACATTACTGTGTAAGCGCTTTTACCATGGCTGGAAGCAGGAATCCTATCAACAGCAACGCCATGGCCGGACGCAATAGATTAACCGGTTTCATGTTGCCCCCCATGATGGCCGTAGCAGTGTGATTTGCAGCCGAGAAAGTAAAGAACAACAGCATTGATGTTATTGCTCCGGTGATTGAATAGATCCATTATGCTGCATATGCAACCGCCGGATGCTTGAAATATTTTTTTGCGTGTTGCGGTCGTTTCTGTAAGGTCTTCATAAAAGAACGTGTCTTACTGACGATATCTTTTTCGTTTCTTGCCGGTATGCCTGAACGAATCTTGTTTTTCAGGTTGCCGTTGAGATACTCGTCCGGGTTGAGTTCTGGAGAATATGAGGGAAGGTAGAACACCTCTATTTTCTCCTTGTTTACTTCAAGCCACTCTTTGACTTTTTTTCCGTGATGTACACGGAGGTTGTCCAAAATCAAAAAGCTCTTACGGGGAACATCCTTTATCAGTCGGGACATGAACTTGATGAGCACCTGCGAAGCCATCTTCTCCCGATACAGCATGAATCTCACCTTTCCTTGATTGGTGATGGCCGAGATCATGTTGATTCTGTTCTTTTTAGCAGTGACCCTGACGACGGGTGTCTTCCCCTTTGGAGAAAAACCCTTCGCAGTGTAGTCACCACTTTGAATGCCAGTCTCGTCACCCCAGTGAATCTCGGCTTTCTCTTTTTTTGCCTGAGCTGCAATCACTGGGTATGTGGTATCAAGCCACTGCTGTACCTGTCGCGGGCTCTGTTCGTAGGCCCGCTTGGTGGGCTTCTGGGGAGTAAAACCCCAGCGCTTGAGATAGTCGGTTATAGTCCGCAGAGGCAAATCGGTTCCGCATCGCTGTTTGATTGCCAAACGGACGGCATCACGGGTCCAAAGAGCAAATGGAAGTTTGAGCTGATCCGGTGTTTTGTCTACCAAAAGTTTCTTTACCTCAAGTTCCTGCTCACTTGTCAGTTTGCGACTACCGCCGTGGCGACGACCTCTTTGTCCGAGCTTGATAGCGAAGCTGCCTTCCCGCAAGTATTTCTGCCAAATCTTGCTGGTGTGGCGTTCCGTGGCACCGATAATCTGGGCGACCTCTTTATTGGACCGCTCTTGCCTGCGTAGCCGAACTATCTGCTTGCGCAGAGCATACTGTACGTCTTGGCTAAGTTTTCGTGCATCTGGTTTTTCCATGCACAAACCATAACACACAATGTCGCTAAATGGAAGTGTTTAATCGCCGAGTCAATACAATAGTTGCATCTGCATACCGCCCCCAATCCATCAAATAAACAATCAAGGCTGTCATGGCAGTGGCCGCGTTAGCCAGCCCCGATTGGATCTGATAAGGTCGATTGGGTTCATAGCCAATTTTATCAGAGGCAACCGCGCCTAACAGCAGAGATTCAAAGGCCACTGTGCCTGACATGATTATGACTATGAATGCACCCATAAAATGAAATCGTGAAATCGCATCGTTACCAGAAGAGTAAGCAAAAAAAATGGCAATTCCTATGCCGACAGGCCTAAGCCACTCCACCATAATTGCCATACTTTTCTTAGTCATTTTTTCTTGCCTTCCCGATAAGGTCTACCTTAAGAAATAAAGCCTGCCCAAAATCGGATTATCAGTCATGATCCTCCGGCAAACAAAGCAGGTCCGAAAGATCACGATAGTTTAAATCTCCGAGTTTACTTCCGCCTTATTCCAAGGCATGATTCTTGGGACTCAATTACATGGATTTCCAAAACCATGCAATTCTATTTTTAACAAGTTTTAGCTGCGGATTCGTTTGTTACTGACAATGCGTAGACTACGACTCCCTCCTTTTTCATGACTTACTTCAGTTTCTCATGAGTTATCCTGTTTCCATTATGCTCTTCCGGTTGCAATCTGACGAGGATGGTCTTCCTACAAGGGGCCCAGTGAAAAATGGAGGCCTTTTCGTTGTGTTCCTCATGGCAATAGATGGCAGGCAGATGTATTTTGGCCTTCTTGGCTCCTTTCCGGTAATCGGCCCAGTGCATGGAAAGGATCGCATCGATGGATTAAAATGAGAGACTTCAGATGTTCTTCAAAGCTAATCTGCAATGGTCGGTTACCTCGTGATTCAAGGGGCGACATGGTTGGGACAGCGTTGCCAATGGGTTTGTAGAGTTTGTGAAAAAACAATCCATTGTTTTCGGTGCCTTTCAGCGGGTCAAAGGTGCAGAGCATATACCTAACCTCCTGACATTACGATCCATATCAGGCATCGCCCACACTGCCGCCCGTTGTCAAGGAAAATGATGGAATAAACCTTCGTTTTTTAACATTATTTGCAAATTCAATATGCAATTTGCTAACCAGAAAATTACTGAATTGTTATAAACAATTTACGCATGAACGATATCGTGCTAGAAGATTGAAAATTGTTAAGGAGCAAGGTAAAACTGAATGACGAAATTGAAGATTCAGGTCATCTCGATTTTAACCCGGCTGCGTGACATGCGTATCGTATGGGATCTTATGGGTTCGCTCTACAACAGGGGCATCTATGATGTGGTTGCCGAACTCTACGAAGATATTGCCAAAGACCTTACAATGGATAATAAGGCGCAAATCCTGGACGCCGGAATGGGGCCGGGTTACCTTTCGCTGTTGCTGGCATATGAAAATCCTGACAGCCATGTAACAGGAGTTGATTACTCCCCCATGCAGGTTCGCAGAGCGGAAAGCTACCGCCGACGGAAAAATATCTCCAATTGTTCTTTTCAGAGAAACAGTGTTCTGTCCCTTCAATTTGAAGACAATACCTTTGACGCCACGGTAAGTGTGGGTTCAATCAAACATTGGCCGGATCCTTACCGGGGACTCATGGAACTGCAAAGGGTCCTTAAACCCCGCTGTCGCCTGATAATTGCGGAAACCGATCGGGATGCATCGGATGAAAACATCTGGAAAGTTGTCAAATCTCTTCAAATACCCTTTGTGCCGGAGGGTCTTCTTTTCTGGGCGGTCCGTCAGGTGGTCTTCAGGGAAAGTTATTCGGAAACAATGCTGGCGGAGGTGGTCCGCCGAGCGGGCTTCCACCATATCGAAAGTCAACGTCTCTCCAACTGCCCCTATGTTATTGTCAAGGCTCGCAGATAGGACTAAACAAACCTACTTTCTTGGACTCTGCCAGTTTACCAGAAAGAGCCGCAGGTCCATTACGTTCGTCATGGTCGGTCCTGTGATCAGAAGATCGCCTGTTCCCTGGAAAAAGTGGTAGGAGTCGTTGTTTCTGAGGTAGCTGACGGCATCAAGGCCTATTTCCCTTGCCTTTTCAACAGTTGCTCCGTCGGCAATGGCCCCGGCTGAGTCTGTAGGTCCGTCTGTTCCGTCTGTTCCGCCACTCAGGACCGTAACACCATCCAGGCCATCTATCTCGACGGCGGCGGCAAGGACAAATTCCATATTCCTTCCCCCAAGGCCTTCTCCCCGGATAGTTACGGTTGTTTCACCGCCGGAAATAATGCACCCAGGCATCTGAACGGGGTTGCCGGACTGCCGGACCTCTCTGGCAATGGCCGCGTGTACCTTCGCCACTTCCCTCGTCTCCCCCTCTATCATCGAAGAGAGAATGAACGTGTTGTAACCCAGTTCCAGGGCCTTTTCTTTGGCTGCGAAAAGTGAAAGGCTGCAGCCGCCGATGACAAGTGCCGAGGCCCTTGCAAATACGGGGTCGCCCGGCTTGGGTGTTTCAGGCGAATCCCCTTTGATTCCACCTTTCAGATAGGCCATGACCGCCGGGGGAAACGTGCCGCCTAGGTCGTAGCGGTCTATGATTTTCATGCAGTCGGCAACGGTGCTGTGGTCGGGAACGGTAGGCCCCGAGGCTATCACGTCAAGGTCATCGCCAATTACGTCGGAAAGGACCAGGGTAATCAGCGTTGCGGGGAAAGCCGCCTTTGCCAGCCGACCCCCCTTTATTCCTGAGATATGTTTTCGTATGGCATTGATCTGATGTATGTCGGCACCGCAGTCCAGGAGGGCCTGCGTTGTTTTCTGCTTTTCCTTGAGAGAGATGCCCACGGCAGGGAGGGGAAGAAGCGCCGAACCTCCACCCGATATCAGGCACAGGACAAGGTCCCTCTCTCCCGCGCTCTGGAGAAGATCAAGAATGCGCATAGATCCGCTGATGCCCGCCTCGTCAGGGATTGGATGGGCCGCTTCAGTTACTGAGACGGTTTGCAGAGCACAGCCATAACCATATTTGGTGATTATAATTCCCCCGTTTACATATGCGCCCAGGATGTCTTCTATCGCGGCGGTCATGCTTGCCGCCGCTTTGCCTGCACCGACCACAATGACCCGGTGAAATGCAGTCATATCGTACCGCCTTTCACCAACCAACAGGCAATCCCCATTGAGCCTTACGAAACGCCTTACCGCTTCACCGGGGTCAGCGGCCTTCAAACCGGCATCAAAGATTGCCATTATATCCGAACGGGGATCTTCCATTTGCATCTAACCTTTCCGTCGCAACCGGTATATAGCTAAGATTCCGTTTTCTTAGTGACCTCGGTCTTTATTTTGTCAACAGCATCCCTTAGCGCAGAGAAGACATTCTCTCGGAAATCGCCCGCAACCACAACAAACATGACATCGTCGCCAGGCAAAAGTCGCCCCTCATTCACATGGGCAAGGACCTCGACAATGCCCGGCCGCTGTTTTATCTCGGATAAGATCTCTCTCAGTCGGTTCAGATCCGCCTTTACCACCATCTCGCGAACTGGTCTACCCTCTCTTGAGGTCTCCCGTACAACACCGTTATGGGAAAGGATCATACCCGCCTTTTTATAGTCAGGATGACTCTTGACATCCTTTACCATCCTAGCAAGATCCATTTTATCCTCCTGTTTCTACTTGGATTTATTTAGTTTAATAGCACAGCACAACGGCATAATCAATAATCATGGAGAGATCGGTTCAGCATCAATCCACATCACCTATTTCTTTGAAGGATTCATCCCCGAAAGGTCTTCCTGAAGACGACCGATTCTGAAATGCTGGAGCATATCAACAAAGGTTTGATCACTTGCGGGATCATGTTTCATCCCGTAAAGGTGGGTTTCGCAGCCGCAGTCCGACGATCCGAATCCTGGCACCTTCCAGTGGGCTATTTTTTCAAGGGTCTTCGCAATAGTGCATTCCAAAGGGGTGCCTGTACGGATTGCAAGAACGCTCACAAAATCGGCCCGGTCCCGCAGATAATCGATGTGCCAGTAAAAATTCTTCCGCCTTCTCCGGTGGCGATCTATTCGCTGGGTAAGATTCTTTTTAGCAGATCCCACATAGAGATAATAGCCCTTTCTAAAGTGCTGAGGTCCCCGCTTTCCCACCTCGATCGTGTCATCACGGTCGAGATGCAGTATCAGTATGTAGCTCCCGCAATCTCTGGCCTCTTTCTCGATAATCTCCCAGGGAATTGTCACCGGCCTGGCCCCGGGCACCAGACTCAGGTCATCGTTCCATTCTACGGCGATGGGGAAAAAGGTTATCTTATTTCTTGCAGAAAGAAATGCGCGAGCGAAGGCGAGGTCGGTGTGGTAGTCGGGAAGAAAGTAGCGAGCTTGGGGCCAACTTATAAGTATGACGACCCCTCCAGGATTCCCCTGACAGGAGCTTTCCGCAAGTTCCTGAAGGTGACGTCTCCCCCGGTCGGTAACTGCGTCTGGGAAAAGGGCTATATCCTCTTCAAAAAGGGTGCAGGATTTCACCTCCAGAAGAAAGGGTGCGCCATCTTTTTCGAGAAGAAAATCGAAGCGGCTTCCCCCAAGTGTAAACTCGGGCCTCACCACCGTGGCATCTTCCAGACCGCAAATAGCTTTATTCAAAAGGAGCCAGTGTACCACCCTGTTTGCCATGTGAGTATGAAGGAGAACGGGCCTTCCATTTCTGATTACGGCGACGGCGGTGTAGCGGTATTTGCCGGCCCGGGAAGCAGCAGTTCCCGCAAACGTCCAGGATTGGGCATATAGGCAAGGGTTGCCTCGCCATCGATGTCGCACTGAAGGACAAATCGGTTCAGTCTTTTCCTGAAGACAGCCTGTCGCGTCTTTTCGAAGGGCCGAAAGGTGGAAACCGAAGCAGGGAGGACGAAGCCTGAATTTTTAATTTTCGCCGGGACTGACGCCTCAGGCTTTTCCCCGCAGGAGAGAGTAAAATCGCCCAGCGATGGAAAAATGTTCTGACCGGGCTTTTTTATAGGTGGCTCTTTAGTGGCCTTCATCTTTCTTTACCCTTTTATTTTGTGCTACCGGATTGCCATTAGATTGTCAAACAGTTCTTTCCCTGCCAATCGAAGCCGTCAATGTTAAAAACTTAGGCTTTGCATTGGGACCAAGTCTTAATCGCCTCCTTGACTGAATATTGCAGTTGTGCGACAAGAACAACCATGTATCCGATAAGAAGATCAAAGAAGCGACATACAAATCTCCTCAAGATGGGGGATTTTCTGCCTAAGATGTTCAAGCGGAAAAACATCAACCTGGACATCATTGACTTCCAGATATTAAATGCCTGGCACAAGGCGGTAGGACCCCAGATATCGGCCCAGACTGCCCCTTTCAAATTCAAGAATAAGACCATCTTTATAAATGTTTCTACACCTGCATGGCTGCAGCAGCTCAGGTTCATGAAACAGGAGATAATGGATAAGGTCAATTCCGAATTTAAAGGTGGGGGAATAACGAATATACACTTCTCTATAGGTGATATACCGAAGGCCTTCGTAAAACCGGAGGATAGGTTTATTGACCCGGACTTGCGACTGTTGAAGGAACGGGACAAGAGGATTATAAGGGAAAACCTCGCTCAGATAAGGGACAAAGAGTTGAAAGACATTCTCAAGAGGGTTATGACAAAGGAGATTATAAAGCGAAGGATGAATGAGTGATTATCCTCTCAGGATGTCTTTAACTTCCTTGGTATAAATTCCGTCATCATTATAGATAAACAGTGGCGGCAATATTTTCGCCTCCTCTCCTCCCCCCCTTAATCCCTCGGCAAGGACAAAGACCCCCCCAGATGCTCCATTGGAATGAACGATACGCAGGCGTTTGGGTTCTAGATCATAGTGCCGCATCCGGGCTATGAGCTGAACCATCCTGGCGGCCGGGTATATGATATAGACCCGGCCCGAATCCTTCAGAAGATAACGGGATCCGGCAAGGAAATCATCTATTGTCCCCTTGACCTCGTGCCTTGCTACAGCTTTTTCACTGTCGGGATTGATCTTCCCCGAATTCAGGCGCCGGTAAGGCGGGTTAAAGACTGCTATATCGAATGATTGGGCATCGAAGACCCTTGATATGTTTCTGACATCGGCTTGATATACCCTGATCCGGCCTTCAAGCCCGTTCAAAGCGACACTGCGGGTGGCCATATCAGCCATATCCTTTTGTATCTCTACCTCTGCGATATTTACATCGGCAGATCTAAGGGAAAGGATCATGGCTACAATGCCACTTCCAGTTCCCAGGTCCACAATTTGCTCCCCTCCCCTGAGAATGACAAAATTTGCCAGTAGGATGGAATCAAGGGAAAACCGATAGCCCTTCTCCTTCTGCAGGACTCTAAGACGACCATCAAAGAATTCATCAACAGTTTCGTTATCCAGTTTTAGGTTACTGCCGCTAAGACTCATAAACAATACTCCACAGGAAAAGTTACGGGCGAATGATATAGGTAAGTATATGGCAAGTCAAGCCAAGTAGTCTTGGAACTGCAACACACAGGGACTGCCGGGGGCAAGAAAAATCGAATTTATTGCTCAAAAGTGATATGGAAAGCTGATTATAGTTTTTGTTTTTCTTTCATACAGTAAAACTCACCGGCAAAATAAAAGAGACAAAAGAGGCCTTAAGTGCAACTTGAAGAATGGATTATCCTGTTTTTAGTTGTAGTTTGCGTGGCACTGCTTCTGCTTCTTATTTACTCAAACAGGCAGAGAGCAGTACAATCCGAGCATATCGAAGACCTGCATAAAAAGAAACGTTCCCAATCGGCCCGCTATGGAAGGCTGACAGAGCAGTTTATGCCATTCCTGGAAACATATCCTTACGACCCCCATGACTTCAGGTTTCTTGGAACCCCCATCGACGGGGTTCAGTTCACGGAGGACTCCATAGTGCTTATCGAGTTCAAATCAGCATCCTCACGCCTGTCCGAGCGTCAAAGCACCATAAAGAGGATGGTCGAAGATGGAAAAGTCCGATTTGAGACACACAGAATATCCTGACTGATTTTATTAAGTCCATGCTGCCTTCTTCTGTCATGATATTAGATTTACACGAACTGGCAGTGGCATCAGTCCGATTGGCCTGACAACATTTAAAATCACCGGCGCAAAGATTGGAAAATTTTGTATCTCTTCAATCCGGATCTTTTTCTTTCTATCTGTTTTCAATAAGATAAACCTTGATATTTTCGTCTTTTTATTACATATATGAGGCCACTTTGGGTCAATCATGCAGTTCTTTTGCCCACATTAAGGCAGGCCTGGCCCTCGATTGATTTCCTGTTCTGTTTTATAAAAAATTACTTTTGTGCGTGACATTTATCATTATGGAGGGAACTTATGGAATTGAAGGTTAGTAGCAGGGCAGATGCAACACTGGTGTCCGTAGTTGGCAGAATGGATGCCGTTTCATCACCCCAGTTTGAAAAGGAAGTGGGAAGGTTGATAGATGAGGGGAACAAAAACTTTGTAATAGATCTAAAGGATCTGGATTACATAAGCAGTTCAGGATTGCGTTCTGTTCTGGTAATAGCAAAGAAACTGAAGGTCAAAGATGGAAAGGTCATGCTTGCATCTCTTCAGGCGGTAGTTAAAGAAGTCTTCGACATATCAGGATTCAGTAACATTATTCCGATTTACGAATCCGTAGATGAGGCAATGGCTACCCTTTAATTTGGCAATTTTAACCAGGCATTTGCAACATATCGAAAGAATACTCATATCAAAACAGATTGGCGGTGGACGCATTTTATGAAACAGATAGAGCTTCCAGCCAGTATCGAAAATCTTGGTCCTTTCATGTCCTTTGTGAATGAATGCTCCCTCGAATGCGGCTTTGACAACAAAAGATTAATGGAAATAGAACTTGCCACCGAGGAAGCGCTTGTAAATATATTCAGCTACGCCTACCCCGAAGGAGAGGGGCAGGTGGAAATGAAATGCTCATTCGAGGAAGAAAAACGGTTCGTAATAGAGATACGTGACAGGGGAATACCCTTTGACGTACTTTCCCGTCCCGACCCGGATATAACAGCCGAAGTTGCGGAAAGAAAAATAGGCGGACTGGGAATCTTCTTTATAAAAAAGGTGGCGGATGAAGCCAGATACGACCGCGATGGCGACGTTAATATCCTTACTATCATTTTTCGGGCTTAGGCTCTTTCGACGGTGTCGAGCCAAAGTTTACATAAAGTCTTCAGGCCAAGCTACGATCATGCCGAATACAAGCAGAATGAAACTTCGTAACCCCATAATATCCGTATTAGTTTTCTTTATTTTTATATGCGCAGTACCTGTTAGAAGCGAGCCTCTCAAGAAGGTTTCCTTCATCCCTCACTGGGTTCCACAGGCGCAATTTGCTGGTTACTATATCGGCCTTGAGAAGGGCATATACAGAAAACATGGCATAGATCTGACTATCATCACAGGTGGACCGGACAGTCCTCCGCCGGAACTCCTTACGGAAGGAAGAGCGGATTTTGCGTCTCTATGGCTGTCCACCGGTATTCAGATGCGGGCGGAAGGAAAGCGGATCTTGAATATTGCCCAGATCATGCAGCGCTCCGCCTTGATGCTCGTTGCTAAAAAGGCAAATGGCATTGAAAAACCCTCTGATATAAATGAAAAAAAGGTAGGCCTCTGGGGACCCATTTTCCAGATCCAGCCAATTGGATTTTTCAAAAAATACGACCTTGCCGTTCATATTGTCCCCCAGTCCTTTTCTGTCAATCTCTTTCTGAGAGATGGTGTCGATGTCGCCTCGGCAATGTGGTACAACGAATATCATACCATCATCAACTCCGGTATTGATCCCGATGAATTAACAACCTTTTTTTTCCATGAGCATGGCCTGAATTTTCCGGAAGACGGCATCTACGTACTTGAAGATACATACGAGAAAGACCCCGACCTCTGCGCAGCCTTTGTGCGCGCCTCAATAGAGGGATGGCTGTATGCATTCGATCATCCTGACGAGGCGTTGGCTGTTACAATGAGAAATCTCCAAAACGAGCATATCCCAACTACGCTTGTACATCAGAGGTGGATGCTGGAGAGAATGAAAGATTTGATCCTGCCCATAGACGGTGAGAAGGGAGTCATGGGAAGGCTATCTGAAAAAGACTACAATCTCGTGGCACAGGGGCTGAAGAGCATGGGTTTCATAGCTTCCGCTCCCCCCTTCAAATCCTTTTGCAGGGCTACCGGAGAAAAAGATGAAAATTAGGGGGATTGCCTTCAAACTTACGCTGCTCATATTGAGCGGCGTCACAATGATATTTCTGGGCATATTCGGCTACAACTACATCTACTCCAGAAAAATCATAACAGAAAATATCGAAAAAAATGCGATAAACCTTGCAAGGGCCACGGTCAATCAGATCGATATGGTTCTAACCTCTGTCGAAAAGGTCCCCGAAAATCTGTCCTATGTTCTTGAAGGTTCTCTCTGCAAAGGGGAGGAACTTAACAACCTATTGAAGTATGCGGTACAGAAGAACGATGAAATCTACGGCGCGACGGTTGCCTTTGAACCCTGGGCATATGACGGGAAAAAAGAAAGATACGCCCCCTATTTCTACAAAGGTAAAGGGGGTATAAGTTATGCCGATCTGGGGAACGCATCATACCCGTACTTCTTCCAGGACTGGTATCAGATACCAAAGGAGCTGAACAGGGCGGTCTGGAGCGAGCCATACTTTGATGAAACAGGCGGCAGCATAATCATGTCTACATATTCCGTCCCCTTCTATAAAATGGTGAATGGGGAAAAGAAGATGGCCGGAATAATTACATCCGATGTTTCCCTTTCGTGGCTGCAGGAGATAGTGGCTTCCATAAAGATAGCCGATACGGGATTCGGCTTTCTCATATCCCAGAACGGCACAGTTGTAACGCATCCCGATAAAAATTTTATAATGAACGAAACTATTTTCAGCCAGGCCGAGCTCCGTGGTTATGATGAAATGAGAAGTATAGGAAGGGATATGATCCGTGGCAAATCGGGTTTTGTCCCCTTTCGCAGTTTCATTACGGGAAAGATGTGCTGGATGGTTTATGCACCGCTCTCATCGACTAACTGGTCACTGGGGGTTCTATTTCCGCAGGATGAACTTATGGCCGACGTCATGCGCCTGAATCAGACTGTCATAACCCTCGGATCAATAGGTTTTGTATTTCTTTTTATCGTCATTGTCCTGATCGCCAGATCAATAGCAAGACCGCTGGTACTCCTTGCCGGAGCGGCCGAAGATATAGCAGAGGGGAATCTCAACGTATCCATACCTGAGATCGGAACCGGGGATGAGGTTGGAAAACTCGCCAGGTCCTTTGATTATATGAAACATTCGCTCAAACAGTATATTGCGGATCTAACTCAAACAACGGCTGCAAAGGAGAGGATCGAGAGCGAACTCAACATAGCGCACGATATACAGATGGGCATACTGCCAAAGATTTACCCCCCCTTCCCGGAAATGACCGAGTTCAATCTATATGCAGCGATTAAACCGGCACGTGAGGTTGGGGGAGATCTTTTCGACTTTTTCTTCCTTGACGATGATCACCTCTGTTTTAACGTAGGCGATGTCTCAGGAAAGGGCGTGCCTGCCTCTCTCTTTATGGCCATCACAAAAACACTCATAAAAACGGTGGCTACCAAAGATATGTCACCAGAGCTTATTCTGGACCGGGTCAACCAGGATCTTTCAATGGACAACCCGTCCCTCCTTTTTGTCACACTCTTTCTTGGCATTATCAACATAAAGAACGGAACTATAATATTTTGTAATGGCGGGCATAATCCGCCTTATATTATTCGAGCAAGTGGTGAGATCAAGGCTGTTGAGACAACCAGCGGACTGGCACTGGGCGTTATGGAAGATTTCAAATTCCAGTCAAAAACAGAAAGACTGGACAGGGGAGACGCCATATTCATCTATTCCGACGGCGTTACGGAGGCCATGAACAGCAATCAGGAGCTCTTTTCTGAGCATAGGCTGGAGATCGAGTTAAAGAGGCTCAAGAAACTTACCGTAAAAGGCATAATCGACGGTGTCATGGAAAAAATCAGCGAGTTTTCGCAAAATGAGCCACAAGCTGATGATATCACAATGATGATTATCAGGTATAACGGAAGTGACGAAAGCTGTGATATCTATACAACATAGACTTTCACGCCTAGATACTCCATTTGACAGAGGTAACAATACGGTCATTATTATGCCACCTTCCGAAATAGGTTTCGGGAGGGCCTTGGAAAAGCTCGAAATCAAGAGAGAGAACAACACCGGGCATGACCCGCAGAGAAGCTCCAATCCTCTGGAAACTGGAATTTTCCGAAAGAGTAAAATCTGAAAGATAGTGAAGCGAAAGATCATCAGTGATTGTTGCAAGAGCGCTGGCCAGGATATCATTACGGCCGATTCTGGTATATTTGGAACTTAGTATGTAATCTTTGGCGCTCTGATCCTCAGTGATAACTTCACCGGCATATTCAATGACAAAGTCAATTTTCTTAATTCCAGGAAGAATCACAGGATCTTCAATTGAACTACAAAATCCTGCTGAATAGTTCAAATAACTATCGTCATGGTCGTTGGGGCTGTAACTGTAGAGGGCCTCTCCGTGTAATTCTGTGCCTTTCCAGGTTGTGGAAAACCCTCCGGCAAACTGAATGACTTTGGGCGTCTCCTTGGTGAGTGTTGCGCTGCCTATTTTGGATTCCAGCTTTATTACAGGATAAAAGGCCGGGCCGTAATAGGCCGATGCAAAAGAATCCAACATGCCGGAGGATTTTTTTACTCGACCGAACCATCCCCAGTCCCCTATGCCATTTCCCGGAAGATCCTCTCTGACAGCAATAGTTGTATTGTTATTTATGAGATCAATAAATCGTCCATTCATCAAGAGATCAACGTAGTAATAGAGCACCTCAAGGAGCTCTTCAGGGGACCCGGCTACAAGGCTATAGGGCGGAAGGCTGTACCCTGAGGGAAGATCGGATAAAATCCAGCGCGACCCAAAGGAAGGCAGTTTTTTTTCCTGATAGAATGGCAGAATTGAATATGTATACACTGTATCTTCGCTTGAATAATCGCAGGACATCTGCCAGGAACCTGTCTGGACCGGATTGACGGGATCGCTCAGATCGGCAGAGGTATAAAGGTTTCCAGGCGAATAGATTGTTGAAATTCCGTTTTTAAAGATCTTTTTCCCTATGGTAAATCCGGCCTCACCTCTTGAAAGGTTAAAAAAAAGCTCGTTAAGTTCCCCGTATCTTATCTGATTCTCTTTATCGGTCATGAACTGGGTCACGCCACTGTAGGCATCTTCGGTTCCGTCCTCGAACCAGCCCGCTGCATGAAGAGACCACCAGTCTTCCCCCATCCATGACGACCAGTTTGCCCGTACCTTCCCCGTAACCCTTTCATCTTCGACGTTCAGGTAGTCCTCCGAAGACTCGAATGCAGAATCCATAAAATATGCCGACCGGATTTCCAGCTCTCCACTGAAATGATCATAGAACTGACCGACGATGCCCTTGGATGACTCCATTTTTGTTTCATCGC
Source organism: Syntrophales bacterium (assembly GCA_963665835.2). Classification (GTDB taxonomy): domain Bacteria; phylum Desulfobacterota; class Syntrophia; order Syntrophales; family UBA2210; genus UBA6078. The sequence goes on from CAXXWJ010000001.1 coordinate 178,966, forward strand.
TATCCATATAGGAATCCAGCTCATTCAATATATCCCCCTGATCATCGGCAAAGGCGCACAGCCCCCACATCCCAAAGAGCAGAATCAAAGCGGTGGTCATTATCATTTTTCTCATAGATTATTCCTCTTTGATCTTTTCACGCAAGACCCAGTTGCTCACCACCAGCTGATCCGTAAGAATCCTTGCGATGTTCCTGAATATATGACTTGCGATGTGCGGATAGAGGCTGTGCAGGCGTTCCATGCTCTGCCTGCCAAATTCGACAAATTTAATATCTGTTTCGGCGCGGGCATTGGCCGAGCGGGGCAATTCGTCGAGCATTGAAATATGGCCAAAGATATCACCGGGACTGAACTGATTGTATGCGACTTCAGTTTCCGATTCGTCCTGCATGCCATATCGGCGTACATGACCTTCGAGCAGAAGAAACATGCTGTCTCCATGGTCACCCTCCCTGTATATATGTTCGCCCCGAACAGCACTTCTCATCTGCCCGAGAAGGATGATCTTTTTGACCTGCCACATCCTCATCCCCCTGAAAAACTCTGACTGTTCGATTACCTCTTTTCTAAGATTCAGACTAAGGATATCCCATAGTGTAAGCAGACGTGTAGAGGACAGCAAGATCGGAGTAATCAGTATATCGTTTAGAAATGCCACCAGCATGACAATGGCCGAAAGGATCCCGAAATATATGATCGCTACAAAGCTGGAAAAGGAAAGAACAAAAAAACCAAGGGCCAGGGCTATTGATGTAGAAAAAACCGGCTGCAGCTCCGTCTCGATGCAGATATGAAGAGCCTGCTCCTGATCCTTTGCTTTATGCATTTCGGCGTTGTAGCGGGTCATGAGGTGAATAGTATCGTCTACCGATATTCCTATCGCAATAACGGCCACCATCGCGGTCCCTATATTGAGGGGGATCCCGAAGATTCCCATAATCCCGAAATTAACGGCAACGGGAATAACATTGGGTATCAGGGAGAGAAGCCCGGCCTTTACATTCAGAAACATGATCGACATTATAATAAAGATTATGGAAAGGAGCAGTGTAATTGATTTCACCTGTCCTTCTGCCATTGCATCTACCGCCCTCAGGGTCAGGATGCTCTCTCCTGTAAGCTCATATTTAAAATGTTTGTTCAGGTTTGACTGGATGAAGGCATCTAACTCCTCGATAGCATCTTTCTGCTGATGAGAGGAGTTTAGGTTGTGCCGCACGAGGATATTCAGTTCGCTGAAATCGGACGTTACATAGCGTTCTAGAGCTTCATCATCTACAAATAGCAGGTATTGAGAAACCTTCTCTGCCGTCGATGGTAGAGCATAAAAAGAGGTATCCCCACCGTTCATCTCACGATTGACAAGTTTGATCATGTCAACCAGTGACATGGACAGATCAAATTTCCCCTTTTCCCTTATAAATCGCTGAATAGCGTCAATATCGGCAAGGTTTTGGGGCTCCTTGAACAACCCTTCGTGTCCTCCCTCGATTCTTATAAAAAAGGTCTGGGCGCCCGGCAGTTCCTTACTCATTTCATTGATTCGCTGGACAATAGGTGAGTCTTTCTTTAAAAGCCCGACGATATCATTATCAAGTTTTACATTGAAACTGAATGCGCCGATACAAGCTGAAATTACTACTACCCCCCACAAAACCGCCTGTTTCCTGACCCTGATCAGGCGGGTTATCTTTTCCGCCATGCTGCTGAAAAAAAGCGCGTGCGCAGAGTTTTCCTTGGCCCTCTTTACCGGTCCAAAGAATCTCAGGTAGACGGGAGCTACGAGACAGGTAACAACGGGATTTACAAAAAGTCCGAAGGAAGCGGCCATACCAAACTGTCTTAAGATTGTTATATTGTTTACGCATATAGACAGAAAACCCAGAAAGGTAGTCAGAGCGGTAACCATGATTACCGTTCCCATTCTGGAGATCATGAATTCAATGGCCGGGATTCTGCTGCCCTTAACGGTTACGCCCTCAAAATACTCGGATAGGAGATGCACATCCTCTGTGGAACCGATTACGATGATCAAGGATGGGGCAATTATGGTAAGTATATTGATAGGTATCTGTGCAAGACTCATGAAGGCGCCGGTCATAAGTATGCTTATACCGGCGGTAAGCATTGGAAGCACGGCCCCGCTCATGGACCGCGTAGTCAGTATAAGAACCGCAAAAAGCGCGAAGGCGGAAAGGGGTATCAGACTTCTAAGATCCACTGTCATCATCTCTGAAATCTGCGTCCTCAGATAGGGATTGCCCATCTGTTCGATTACGCTGAAGTCGCCTTTGATAGGATCCAACAGCCGCTCTACGGAATTAGACAGGGTTCGGTAAAATTCGGGATTATTTTCCTCGGGCTCGACAAAAAGATTTATCGAAGTGGCCTGCCCGTCCCGTGAAACAAGATTTTCTGCAATCAAAGGATTTCTTAAGGCATCTTCGACTATCCTGCGTGCATCAGCAGCCGTTTCAGGAATCGAATCTATCAGAGGATTACTGCTCAGCATACCCCCTTCACTTTTAAGATTCGTTACGGAAAAGATACTCTCAACGGTGGTTACGCCTTTAAGTTCTTCAAGGGCAAATACCAGGGTTTCAAGTTTCCTCAGTTTTTCAGGTGTAAAAAGATCCCTGTCACGTACAAAGACTATGCTGATCTGATCCGATCCGAAGGTCTCGCGGGCATTTTCGTAAACCAGGCGAGAAGGGTCGTCCTTAACTGTCAACCCTTCCATGGAGGGGTCCTGCTTAAGGTTAGGAATCTGAAAAGCGGAAAAAATACATGCTGCGAGGAGCAAAAAGATAACGATCCATGGGTAATTATAACCGAACTGCAATATCTTACGCATCTTAGGACTCCTGAAAAGTCAATCCGTGAGCACCGTGCAACTAACAGCAAGTCTCCATGGGCTTGCACACCCCTGAAAAGATAGCCCTTCCCTACTGGAGATATTTACCTGAGAGGATAAAACTTTCTGTGAATATATCATCTTCCAGAACAACATCAGCCCTGCGGTTCTTTATACCCATGAGGGTCTTCTGGTTTTTCTTATGACGAACAACCAGCGTCCTCTTGGCCGTCCAGGCATCGCCATCCAGCTTTTCAAGATCATGATTGGTCTGGGTCTTGAGCAAATCCCCCCGCTCGTCGTAAAAATCTATCTTGACGGCAAACATGATATCCTTTCGTACGAATACCAACCGTTTCGAATATCCGCTTGCCTTGGCCTTCTCTTTTGTGGCGGGTACAATGGAAACCACGTAGCAGGAATTGCCATCCAGCGCCTCCTCTCCTATGAGGTTATATGTGTAATCATCCATCTTGTCAGGCATAAGATCTTCATAGGTAAGGTCCGTACCCATAAAATAGCTTTTCATGCCGCTGCTTGCCATACGCTGGAGTTTCCCTTCACCTGGGAGATAAAGCCACTGTTTGCTCTGATCACCTTCAAGCTCCCAGGTCAACAGGGCGGTGCCATTAATATCCTTAGGTTCTTTGAATACAATTAGACTCCGAGTCAGTCCGTTTTCAAATTCTTTTATGTAGCGTTTGAGGAAACGTTCCTTTTTATTACCCTTCTTGTCAATAATCAGCATTACAACATCGGAAGTATCATTCCTTACGTGATGCCTTTGTTTAACGATATCCATGACGCCTTTGCCTGTTGTCTGATCCGCAAAAGCTGAGCCGACAAAGAAAAAAGTGAGGATTGCAAAAATAAGGATAAACTTTTTCATGTGCCCCCTTTTCTTGATCTAAAAAGGATCCTGTGAATTTTATTTTCCGGTTGGGAAAAGACCTCAGTTTTAAAAGTGGTGTTTTCAAAGCCAATCAAGAAGTCGCACCTTTCGGATTAAGGGGCGACTACAGATAGCGTCGCAAAATTTCAATAAAACTTCTTTTATTTCTTTATATTTGGCAATATAAAGAAAACCCTGCAAGGTGTCAATTTAATAAATACAAACATGGTTTTGTTTATATCCCATGTGATCTGCCGGACGGTTTTTTCGTAAATCTTCCCGGATAAGATGACATTTTATCCGGTAGATTCAGCCAATCTCTTCTTGGTCTTCTGCGAGTCATGGACCATTCGCATTGCCCTGAAACAGAACGGTATGGAATCAAAAGTAGGAGCTGATATCTGTGCACTCAGATCATCCAGCTTGTCCGGATCCGCCATATTCAATCGGATAAAAACGGGAATTCTTGAGGAATTATTGACAGTGCTGAGATATTCAGTAAACCCTTTAAAGGCACCTCCGGAGGAAATACTTACCCAGCCCTCGTTGTATATAAGATCGTAAAGGATACCATCTATATCTGGCAGCGCTATCAACCTCTCGATTGCTTCGATATGGATTTTCATATTATAAATATCACCAAGATCCAAGGGGTTACGCAAAGATATGACACCTGTACGTCTCTTACTTTCCAGCCAGTCCAGAAAAGGCCTGGGAAGTTCGGGATAGACGAAACCACTGCGATATGCATCGTCGGCAATAACGACCGACGGTCCTCCCCCAGCCGACATACTTACAATACGATTGCCTTCAAGGGGCGGCAATTGCAATGCTTTTATGCAGTTAATGATCTCCTCGAAACTGGTCGCCCGGATTATTCCAGCCTGCATGAAGGCAGCGTCCACAATCCTGTCATTGCTGGCAAGGGATGCCGTGTGAGACTTTGCAATTCCGTTGCTCATATGAGAAATGTTGGCTTTGTGTACAATAATTGGCTTATGAGCAGTTTTTGCCAATTCAAAGAGATCACGAGCCCGCGAAAGTCCTTCCAGATAAAGCAACACTATCTTTGTTTCTTCATCCTCCAGGTAGTACTTCAACAGGTCCACCTCATCAACATTCAGCTTGTTTCCGATGCTGGCCACCATGCTTACGCCGATGTTCTGATAAGACAGATTCTGGGCAAGAGTCATCGTCAACCCTCCGCTCTGCGCTATTATACCGACGGGCCCTTTCTTCCAGCGCTTTTTATCTGTCGGCAGAAAAGGTAGAAAAAGGCCGTTTCCCATATTCGAAACTGCCAGGCAGTTAGGTCCTATGAAACGGATATTATACCTTTGGCAGACATCAAGAAGGTCCCTCTCCAATGTCTTTCTTTCGGGCATAAACTCGGAGAATCCCCCTGAACTGATTATCAGCCTTTTGATGCCCTTCTTGCCGCAGGTCCGGGCAATCTCAAGGACATCATCGGGCCTGACCAAGATAACCGCCAGGTCCAGATCGCAGGGTATATCCAAAACAGACCTGTATATGGGGTGGCCGAAGACTGTGCCTCCATTTGCGCCAACCGCGAAGAAGGAACCCTTGAATCCAAATTCAGTCAGGTTTGAAATTATGTTTTTACCAATATTTGATGGACGATCAGAAACACCTATAACAGCAACCCTCTGGGGGTAAAAAAAACCTTTCATCTAAAAAACCTTCCCTATATGAAAACTCCAAAAAAATCCTGTACTGACGAAGAACAATAGGATCTTCGTCTATAGGATTTGATAGATATTGATTTATCTTCATAATAGCCAGCCTAACTGCCACAACAGCAATAATTGAATAGACAGCTTAAATGCTAAGGCCCGCCTCAAAACCCTCCGATACAGCCTCTACGATCTGGCCAGGTTCCCTGCAACACCCTATCTTGATCAAGTCTATAGCTGAAGAATTAAGGTCATTTTTATCCCACAAACTGACAAGTCCAGTCGCGAGAACAACCGTATCTGCGGGGATTTTACGATCGACGGCATCGACAACAATGCCATCATCATCTATTTTTATGACATTGCATAGAGTCATTATCCTTACCTTGCCTTTCAGACGCGTCAGCATTCCCCATCTTGTAGTCGCGCCTATATCGCGACCTACGGATTTGAGCATCTCTATTACAGTAACGTCTTTCCCCTCTTCGGCGAGATACTCGGCCGTCTCGAGACCAATCATACCTCCGCCTATAACAGCAACTCTTTGCCGTACCTCCGCCTTTCCTTTAAGAACATCCAGAGCACTTACGACATGGTCCTTATCGACTCCGGGTATGGGAGGTATCAAGGTCCCTGCTCCAACGGCCAGAACAACAACATCGGGACTTATCTCATCCAGAACGGCAATATCAAATGGCCGCCCCAGCCGCACATCAACATTCCTTACCGCCATCTCATTTGTATAGAAGTTTATAATATTCTTAAGCTCATCTTTATGAGGCGGCACAATGGCAAGGTTTATCATACCTCCAAGAGAATTATCCTTCTCCAGAAGAGTAACCTTGTGCCCTCTTATTGAAGCTACACGAGCAGCCTCAAGTCCTGACGGACCGCCCCCTACAACCAAAACACGTTTTGGGGTCTTAGCAGGTTTGAGGAGGTTCTCACCTTCCCGGCCCAACTCCGCATTCAAGGCACATCTGAGATTAGCCTTAACTCCTTTTATGGCCTTCATGATCTCATCGAAGCAGTAGCAGCAGGCCGTACACTTGCGTATCTCTGAGGCCCTCGCTTCCTTGGTCTTCAAAACAAAATCGGGATCACAGAGAAGAGTCCGGCCAAGGCCTACCATATCTGCCTTTCCTGATTCTACAATCTCAGCGGCCACAAATGGATCATTAATCCTTCCGACGGTAGCTACCGGAACATCGACAACCTTCTTGATCTCTGCAGAAAGATAGGCGAATGCTCCGCGGGGCACCGACATGGGCAACATGGGTCTGTAGGATTCGTGCCACCCCGCCCAGATGTGCAACCTGTCCGCACCGGCTTCAACGATAAGCGGTGCAAGAACCAGGGACTCCTCAAGGGTTTTCCCCCCCTTCATTCCATCTTCCGCATCGAACTTTACACAGATGTTGAAGTCTTTCCCCACCAGCATCCTGGTTTCCCGGAGTATGGAAAAGAGAAACGTAGCTCTCTGAAGTACGTCCCCACCGTATTTATCCTCTCTGAGATTTGTAAGGGGAGAAAGAAATTCACTGATAAGATACCCGGAATTGGCGCATATCTCGATACCGTCAAAACCTGCTTTCTTTGCGCGCAACGCCGCCGCAGCAAAGGCCATTACCAGATCATCGGCTTCTTGGGTAGATAACTCTCTGGGCATCTCTCCCGTATATCTTGAGGCAATTGGAGAAGGCGCTACAGACTGGGAACCCAGGACTTTCCCCGGGGAATAACGTCCGGCATGGTTCAACTGGGCAATAATCTTCGCTCCACTTTTTCTAACCGTCTCCGTCATTGGAGCCAAGAGAGCAATATCCTGATCACTCTCAAGGTGAGGTTCGAAAAGCCCCCCTGCCCTTCCCAGAAGGTGAACGCTTATTTCCGGGGTAGTAATCAAGGCCACTTCCGCCTTTGCCCTGGCTACCAGGTAATCGGTTAATACCTGCCCTGAGAAGCTTGTTCCCATAGGGGCCATGAAAAATCGATTTTTTAACGTCAGGTTCGGCATTGCAAGGGGTTCAAACAGTACATTTAATCTATCATTCATCATAAACGTTACCCTTTTCTTCTCTTTGAAGTTCCCCGTAAAAAGCTGTTTTCCAGTCCAGCGGGAAAATTTTCGTTTGTTAAGGAATATTATTTCTATTAAATCTCTTACCCGCCACAATCAGCGGGTTATACTCGCTCTTTTCAATGCTGCAACTGCTTATTCCATCCCAGATACCAAAACTTTTGAAATAACGCCACCGCCAGATATGGATCGCTTATTGTTGAAGATAGCTTCATCCGCCACAGGGCCTTTCAAAAAGTTTAGAATGGGCCTTATTCCAACGGACCAATACACCCAAAAAATACTGCCTGTAAACATGTTTTTAAATTCACGGCCTTCAGATTCTGACCATAATGCGATACCCATGGTTATCCATCCCGAAAACATGCATTCCTGCTGTGATAGTGACAATTATTACATTGACACTAAAGACCCTTTTTCCTATACTTCGCAGGCAATATATGAAGCTCCATAAAATAAAATATAGAGAAAAAGAGGTGACTATGACAAAGGCAGAGATTGAAGTAAGGCTGAAGGAATACATCGACTCTCTACGTTCCATGGAACCTGAGAGATTTGCCAATGAGTATGCCGAAGAAGGAACAGCAGAAGATCCCGTTGGCGGCCCGGTAGTACGTGGACGCGACAACCTCGTGGCCTTCCTGAAACAGGTTAAAAAGGGCATGAAGCTGCTCGATTTAACACCGGAGATGACCATCATAGCCCCGCCCGAAGCGGCCGTAAAGTGGAAGACCCGTGGAGTAACACAGGGCGACAAGGAGGCCTTTTTCAACGGCATAACGCTGTTCAAGTTTGCAGAAGATGGAAAGATCCTTCAGATGCGCGCCTTCTGGGATCCCAAGGAAGTCGCAAAGCAGCTTAAGGGCTAAGTTTAAAGCATAAGACTTACCAGTTGTATATTTTAAGACCCATCTTTTGGGTACCCTTTGTGGCGGAAGCCGGGGCGGTTTTGGACGGTCCCGGTTCTGCCACTCTAGATTTCTTAGAAACATTTGAAAGATTAAAGGAAAGGTGGGACAAAAAACCTGCCGACGTTTTTCGCTGGCTGTAGTCCTCTAGATGCCAACTGTTTTCATATTAATGGTTCTCCTGGAGATTATGGGTCTAATTGTCAGCATATCCTACCCTGAAGCCATCTCCAGGCTGTTATTCCAGAGAAACGACAGGAGCCATTCTGTCATTAAAAGATTCCATCCATAGCTCCATTAGCCAAGAATGAGACAAAATACATATTTTATTCGCTCGCTGGTAGGTTCCATCAGATAATCGACATAGAGAGATTATAAGGTGAAAGCATGGCAAAAGATAACCCATCAAACCCGCAGGTGCAGGATACCATAAGGTATACCTCCTGCGGGTTTCATTGTTTTGACCAGTGTGTCTTGAAGGTAAGGATCCGTGACGGGCGAATCATATCCGTAGAGCCCGACGATACCTTCAATCCTGGCGTGATAAGGGATGGCGAACACCCGGCGGATGGATTACTCCCCACTTCTCAACGCCAGTTCCGTCCCTGTCCCAAAGGCTACTCGATGGCCAGGCAAATCTATGATCCGGCTAGAGTTATCCACCCCATGAAACGCATAGGCAGAAGGGGTGAGGGAAAGTTTGAAAAGATCTCCTGGGATGAAGCACTTGATACTATTGCTGAAAAGCTTCTGGAAACAAAAGAAAAATATGGTCCTTATTCGATACTCCACCAACCTTACAGCTACTACGGCCACTGCAGTTTTCCACTCGCTCCGTGGCTAGGCGCAGGGATGGCTGGATGGGATGCACATTCCAACTGCGGTTTCGCGGAACCACAAAACTGGGTTTATGGACGGGACCTTCTGGAAGGAATCATTGAAACCGGCGGCCAGTTTGAACTGGCTCAGGATGAAACCAATATCTTCAAATCAAATCTTATCGTTCTGTGGGGACTAAACCCCATGGCGATGATGAGCAGCAATGTAAACCACAACCTCATACAGGCCAGGGAAAGGGGCATACCTATCGTATGCATAGAAACCCGATATACTCCAACTGTGGAAGTGCTTGCCGATCAGTGGATCCCCATCCGCCCAACAACCGATGTGGCCATGATGGTCGCCATGGCCAATGTCTGGTTCAAGGAAAATCTCTGCGATCAGCCATTTATTGACAAATACGTAGACAAAGCGGGTCTCGAAAGGTGGAAGGATTATGTCCTGGGTGTATCGGACGGTGTCGACAAAAGCCCCCAATGGGCGGAGGTGATATGCGCCGTTCCGGCGGAGACCATTGCCTCCTTCGCAGTCCTTTATGCGAAAAGCAAACCCGTAAACCTGAATGTAGCACTTTCCCTGGGACGTCAGTTCTACGGAGAGAACGGTGCCAGAGCGTCCATGTACCTTCAAGCCCTTACCGGAAACACCATGATCCCTGGAGGCAACGCCGTTGCCGAAAGTGGGCTCTGGTGGGGATCTTCAGGCGGTCCAATGCCTTACGTGGACTGGCATCAGAAACCAGGAAATTATATCCCGCCGGTCCTTTTTGCCCATTATAAGTGGCCAAAGGCAATAATGTTGAGGGAGAAACTTGATAGGGGGGGAATAACCACTGAGGAATACAATAATGCAATAGGAAATGTGTCTTACAATCCTGCCCCCAACATCAAGATGGTGATCATGGAGTCAAACAACCATGTCCAGACCCTGCCGGGCATGAGCCAGTCCATCCAGGCAATGAAAAAAACTGACTTCAATCTGATCTTTTCCCAGTATTCCGACATGCCCTCAGCCCTTTATGCAGATATCCTTCTACCTCAGATATATACGGCCTTTGAGGGACGAAACGGCGGATGTGGCATGGAATGGACACTTTTCACCAATACGATCAATCTGGGAACCCACTTAGTATACAGGCAGAAGTGTGTGGACCCTCCCGGGGAAGTCAGACCTAACGACTGGGTCTGGACCCAGATCGCAAAACGTCTGGGAATGGTTGAGATGTTCAATCCCCGCATGGCAAACGTCGATTACGAGAACTGGGATGAAGCCATTGAAAATATCTACAGGGAAACATATGAAAAGTGGGCGTCAAGCCCGGCCATTGTTCCTCTTAACCCTCCGACCTGGGAAGAATTTCAGAAAAAGCCGGTGTTTCGGTTTCCAATGGGAGGAGAGCCATACCATTCATACAAAAATCTGGTAGACAGAGGAGAAAGTCCCTTCAAAAAAAATCGGTCGGGCAAGATAGAATTTTATTCAGAAACTCTGGCAAGGGGGCAGGAATATCTGGAGAGTCATGGCGTAAAAGGCAAGGGCTATGGTGGCGGAAAGCTTCCGCCCATGGCTCAAATGACCATGGGTGGCCATGACACCTTTTTCAGCAATGATGCCAAGAAGTATCCTCTCCTGATGTCGTCCCCACACTCCTATTACCGCATGCACTCGTGGCTGGATAATAACCCCTGGTTGAACGATTGTTACCGGCACGCCGTGTGGATTAATGTAGCAGATGCAAAAAGTCGCGGTCTAAAGGACGACGACCTTGTGAGGGTTTACAATAACCGTGGCGAGATGATCCTCCCCGCCTACGTAACATCCAGAATCATTCCAGGTGAAGTGGCTATACACCATGGCGGCTGGTATATTCCTGGAAAAGAAAAAACCGAATTAATGCCTGATGGAATCGACAGAAGAGGCTCGCCAAACATTCTCACCCATGACGTTGACATACCTGACACGGTAGTTGGATGCTACCCATGTAAGGGACTTGTAGAGATAGAGAAATGGGAGTGTAAGTAATGGAACAGTACGGATTCTTCTTCGACCAGAGCCGCTGCACAGGTTGCCAGACCTGCACGGTTGCGTGCAAGTCTGTTCACCAATTACCACCTGGGCCGCTCAAGTATCTTCGCATTTATCAGCATGAAAAAGGCACTTTCCCACAGGTACGGCTCCAGGTACACTGGATTCCCTGCTATCACTGCGAAGAGCCGGCCTGTGTCGGCAGCTGCCCAACAGGCGCCATTTACAAGGAAGAAAGCTACGGCGCTGTAATCGTAAATAAGGAAGAGTGTATAGGATGCCGTGAATGCTACAATGCCTGTCCCTACGGCGCACCGGTTTTTGAGAGTGATGAGGCAGGGGTCGAAGCACAGAAGTGTGACATGTGTATTGATCGTCTGGTGCGGGGAGAAATGCCTGTCTGTGTCCTGTCCTGTCCCTTGAGGGCACTGGATTTTGGCCCCCTCAGGACACTAGGCGAAAAATATGGTAATAGCAGGGACCTACAGGATCTTCCCGAAAGTTCCCTAACGAAACCCGCCGTTATATTCAAGGCTTCCCGAGAGAAACGTCAGCTTTTCCCCTATGATGCGAAAAGGGCCCTGGAGCTTTTAATGAAAAGGGCATCCCTGCCCGAAATATTTTCTTCTCCCTCTCATGTGACAGAGACATACAAAGGCCTGGTAGGAAGAGACGAGTTGAGAATTAAACACGACTCCTGTGAAGATCTCATGAAATCCACAAAAAACGATGACGGCTAACCATAGCCGTTAAACCTATCTAGTGAAAGAAAGGGGTTAGCAATGATAGAAGGAGTCCACCACATCTCTGCCTCAACAAGAGATATGAAAAAAATTCTGGATTTTTACTGTGATGTTTTGGGTTTTGATCTTATTACCGATTTTGACTGGAAGCCACATACTCAAGAGGGGGGTATAGTCGACCGCATTATAGGACTCAAAAATTCAGAGGGTAAAGGTGCCATGGTGGGCATGAACGGGATGATAATAGAATTTTTCGAATATATATCACCAGTCCCGAACAACCCTCCCCCCCAGGGCAGGGCATATGATTATGGCTATACTCATATTTGCCTGAAGGTCCGAAATATCGATGAGGAATACGAGCGCCTCAGAAAAGCTGGCATGACCTTTCATGGCCCTCCCAGCGAAAAAACTGCTATGGGTCTAAGAGCCATATACGGGGCAGACCCGGAAGGCAACCTGATCGAACTCTTGGAGAATATAGAGAGTTAATTGAAAAATCATCTTTACCGGAAAGGGCTATGACTATCTTCGGAACAGTCAAGACATCGAAAATTCAGGGATAAATTTCATAAAAAGCCTGAAATATATTGAATTTTTAAGCAACTTGTTACGGGAAATATGCGATTTTAAAGAAATATCATCTTTCTAGTCCTTTCTTTTCCCCTCTGCAACTGCGGTCAACCTGCGTGCTGTTCGAGTAGACCAAAAACAACGGTTGTTTTTAGATTCAATATATGGTCAGGATAGATCACAAACTGCGGAAGGAGATACTATCTTGTCCTTTATGGAACCGAGGGATTTAATACTTAGAGCTAGAAAACAGAACCGGTCTTTCCTTACAGAGGCAGAATCAAAAATTTTCTTGTCCGGCTATGGCGTCCCGGTTGTTGAGGAATCAATTGCCAAAAGTGAAGAACTTGCCGTTGAAATATCCGAGTCAACGGGATTTCCTGTTGTACTAAAGGCCCTGGGATCGAATCTTATACACAAAACGGAAAGAAGTCTCGTCAGGTTGAACCTGCAATCTTCTGCCGAAGCCTTAAATGCCTTTCGTACCCTCAAAGAAAAAGCCGGTGATGATTGGGAAGGATGCCTTGTTCAACCCTTCATGGAAGGGAAACGGGAGTTTATCGCTGGCATGTTAAGGGACCCCCAGATGGGTCCCGTTGTAATGTTTGGATTGGGGGGAATTTTTACGGAGGCCATAGGCGATGTGGCCTTTAGAATCGCCCCCTTGGAGTTGGCCGATGTGCAAGGGATGATAGATGAGCTTTCGTCACGACCGCTTCTGTCTGATTTCAGGGGTGAATCGGCGGTCGACATGGAACAGCTGACTCGGGTTCTAATGGGCTTGTCACGGTTGGGAATGGAACATCCAGATATCCTGGAGGTCGATATCAATCCCCTGATCATTTCCGCTGACGGGCGGGTAACGGCGGTGGATGCTTTGATCCACATTTATGATATGGGCGATAAAGAAGATGGGGGCAATTTGTTTTCAAACGAAGAATACCCTGCCAGGATGGATTCTATCAATTTAGCTCTCGATTCCATGTTCCATCCTAAGGCCATAGCCATAATAGGTGCCGGAAGACCGAAAAAGCATTCCTTTGGCGACCTTTTCTACAGAATCATCCAATTCGGTTTTCCGGGAAAGATTTATCCAGTAAACCCTAATGTAGATGAGATATACGGATACAAAGCCTATCCCGATGTCGCATCCATTCCCGAACCCGTTGATCTGGTTATCGTCTCCGTGCCGGCAAGGTCGGTCCCCAAAGTGCTGGAGGACTGCATAGCCTCCGGCAACAAAAATATCCACATTTTCTCTTCGGGCTTCAATGAAACAGGTGAAACTGAAGGGGCAAGGTTGTACGAGAAGATCCGTAAGATAGCAGTGGAAGGCGGACTTAACGTTATCGGGCCAAACTGCATGGGCATCTATGTACCCGAATCCAAGATAGTAACCTGGGCACTGGCCTCAGAAGAAAGCGGGCCCATAGCCTTCCTTTCTCAAAGCGGAGGCAACTCCAGGGATTTCGCAAAGTGTATAAACAGCAGATTCGGACTTAACTCAAGCAAGGTGGTCAGTTACGGCAACGCCCTGACCCTTGAAGCTTCCGATTTTCTCGACTATCTTTCCAAGGATGATGAAACTCGTATAATCTGTCTCTATCTGGAGGGCGTCAGGGACGGAAGAAAACTGCTCCGACTGGTTAAGAAAATTAATAAAATCAAGCCTGTAGTGATAATGAAAGCGGGGCTGACCGGCTCCGGGGCAAGGGCCGTTGCCTCCCATACAGGATCACTCGCGGGGGGTGAAAGGATATGGAATGCCTTCTTCAAGCAAAGCGGGGCGGTAAGAGCGAACTCTCTGGAAGAAATGGCCGAGGTAGCCCTGGCACTTCTTAATACCAAGGAATCTTACGGGAAAGGAGTGGCGGTTGTTGGAAGCGGCGGAGGCGTCGCAGTATCTGCCGCCGATGAGTGTTCAAAGGCTGGCCTTGATCTGGTCGATCTTCCCCCGGAAATCCTAAGCCAGCTGAGAGAGTTCATACCATCGGCGGGGACAATGACCAAAAACCCGGTTGACGCACACCTTACATTTTTCAATCTTGATCTTCTTGGACAAACCCTTGATATACTATCTGAGTCATCCGCTATAGATATGTTCATCCTCACTCTCTCCCTCGACTGGCTCTATAGCGATACAGATGGAGATATCGACTACATTGAAAACATTGCGAGCTATATGGCCAACGAGGCGATAAAGCATGTAAAGGGGAAACCCATGGTCGTCTCTTGGAGACAGTACGAAAAAACTCCCGATGCCAGAAAATTATTGGCGAATGTTGAACAAATTATTCTTGGAGCCGGAATACCTTTCTATGAAGGACTTACAAGGACTGCCTCAGTCCTGTCAAAGGTAGCTCAATACCATGAATTTCGGAGGCTCAACAAATAAACAGAAAAATTCAATAAGTTAAGGGGAGATAATCTTATGACCATAACAATCGAAGAGTTGCTGGCCAAGCAAGAGATTACCGAACAGATCTTGCGCTATTTCAGAGGCATAGACCGCTGCGATCGCGCCCTACTGAAGTCTGTATTTCACGAAGATTCAATGCACGATCATGGTCCCTATCAGGGCCCATCCCTCCAGTTCATTGACTTTGCCCTCTATATGATGAATAACCTTCCAAATTCTCATCACCAGGCAGGCAACATACTGATAGACATGATCGATGGGAATAACGCGCTAAGCGAAACCTACGCTACAGCTTACCTCCGCATATCGTCCGGTGTTGAAGAGCCTGCCTTTCCGGATCACGACCTTTCAATAGACGAGGACATTCGGATAGGTTTACGCTATAACGATCACTGGGAACGCCGCAAAGGCCAGTGGAAAATCATAAAGCGCTACGGCATCCATGACTGGGTACAATGGGAACCTGCCAGCGAAAGGGGGTTTGCTGCGGTTCCAACTTCGCAACGGGGTCAGCGCCGCCCTGAAGATCGAAGCTACAATTTCTCAATAGGTGAAAAAAACTACGAATTCTTATACCGAGGAGGGAGGGTAAAAAAATCGTGAACTCGGAACAGAACAGATAAATCGGGGGTACAGCAACTTTAATAGTAATTTTCATATTATTAAAATTTGCTCACCCTAAATAAACGGTCCCAGGGGTTGAACAGCCTTGACTGACAAAATCATTGTTTTGTATACTTCCCTAGCCATATAAAAGGTCTTTTCAACAAAAAAGGAGGCATAAGATGACCCGCGAAGATAGCATTAAAGTAGTAAAAAGTTTTTATGCAGCGCTCAAGAATATGGATTTTGATACCTACTTCGGTCTTCTTGACCAGGACATTGAGTTCCGTGCCTGTGGAAATTTCCCTCTTTCCGGAATATGGAGCGGACACGAAGGGGTAGGAAAACTCGCAAACAGCCTCTTTGACCTTATGGAGCCTGGCCAATGCGGCTGGGGCGACATATACAGGATTGTCTGTGCCGATGGAAACGGTGCCGTGGCTATTACATCGGGTGGTGGAAAAACCAAATTGGGTCGCGACCTAGATCAGACGTATGTCCACATATTCAAGATAAGAAAAGGTAAAATCTATAAAATCTACGAGTTTTTTGATACGGTTCTGGCAGAATCAGCCCTTTACGGAAACGATTTGGTCAAGCCGGAGAAAAGGCCTAAAGCCCCTCTGGACTTCCTGGATGAACCGGAATTATGAGTACGGCGAACTTAAAATAGATCCAAAGTGGTTTAAGTTAATTTTAACACCTTCCCATATGCAAGTTACCCACCAAGTTTTTGTAACAACTTGGTGGGTATTTATAATAAGCAGCTCTGCCAAGAAGTTTAAACTGGTCAGGAATTGATACTTCCTAACTAAGCGACAAAAAATACCGCAAATCAGATCGCCATAAATCCGCCATCGACGAATAATGTGTGACCATTTACGTTACGCGCCTCCTCGGAGGCCAGGAAGAGGACCCCATTTGCCAGGTCATCGGTGGTGATTTCCTTTCCCAGGATATGGTATGTCTTGCAGCAGAAGTCATAAACCTCATCAGCAGGAATCCCAAAGTCCTTAGATGAATCCTTACAGGCGCCCTCCATCATGGGTGTCTTCACACAGCCCGGGGAAACACAATTTACATTGATATTGTGCTCTCCAAGATCCTTGGCCATGGCCAGGGTCATTGTCTGTATACCGGATTTGACAGCCGAGTAGGGAGCATTATGCCTCTGCCCCCTTGAACCCACAGAACCGACATTTATGATCTTACCGTATTTCCTCTCTATCATGTGGGGTACCACATATTTTGAACAGAGGAAGGTCCCTTTTAGCATTATGTCTACCGTCAGGTTCCAGTTCTTTTCCGAGATCTCCCAGAAGGGAGTGGCAACGAAGGCTATACCCGCGTTATTGACTAGTATATCTATCTTTCCGAATTCTCCAATGGCTCTTTCCACCATCTTCTCTACTTCTTCTGATCGGGAGACATCGCATTTCACACCTATGCACCTTCTCCCCATGTCCCTGATCTGCTTTACCACGCTGCCTACCTCTTCTTCGGAACCCATAGCGTAGGTAGCGCTTTCCACATTATTCGAGATATCCGAAACAACTACATCGGCGCCCTCCCTGGCAAAGGCTAGGGCGTATGCAGCACCAAGTCCGTGGGCAGCTCCCGTAATCACCACAACCTTCTCTTCAAATCTTGACGACATGCGATACACCTCCTTAGATTAAATCTGTGTAAAGGAAATACAAAAAATAATTTTTTTGGTAATTGTAGACTCCATTTTTTATTTATGCTGGTCAGCAACCGATCCGCCACCCGGTACATGCCCCATGGTAATACAGGCCGTATTATCGGCTACAACCATTTGACCGCTTATAAAACGGGACTCGTCGGAAGCCAGATACAGTACCAGATAGGCAATATCAATGGGTCGGCCAAGGGGATTCATGGAGGCTTCGTTCCCCGATTCCCACAGAGGAGGCATATCTGCACTGGCAATCTTATCAGGCATAGACTGTACCATGGGTGTATCTATCCCTGCCGGAGCCACGGCATTGCACCTTATATTGAGTTCCTGTTGAGCACAGAATACCGCCACCGCCCTTGTGTAGGACTGCACAGCGCCTTTGGCTGCACAGTATCCAGCTACATACTGTTCGCCCACAACCGCGGCCACGGAGGCCATATTTACTATTGATCCACCGCCAGATGCCTTCATAGCATTAATGGCATGTTTGCAACCGAAAACGGTGGCATCAATACTCACAGCCATGACGAAACGGTACTTCTCTTCTGTGATTCTGTCCGGTGTCTCCACCTCGGCCACACCGGCATTGTTTACCAATATATCCAGCCTTCCGTACTCCTTCATAACAGTAGAAATGATTCTTTCCCATTCCGCCTCGAAGCGTACATCGTGCCTTATAAACCTTGCATTTTCTCCTATCTCCCGTGCCACTCGCTCACCATTCTCGACATCTACGTCGGTGATAACAACTCGAGCCCCTTCCTGCGCGAACAGGCGGGCATCAGCCTCACCCAGGCCCTTCGCAGCACCTGTTATAATTGCTACCTTTCCCTTAAGACGATCCATCGCCAGCTTCCCCCTTTTAAATTATCCATTCTGTACGAAGTCATTATCAGCAATCCTCTAAAGCTCCATCTCACCACATCAAGCTTCTCTACCCGGTTGGTGCTCCTATGGACCATTCTTCCTCATAGATCCTGTAAAAAGCCGTCGTAACCTTAAGTTCTTTAAATCTCCAGCCTTCCGGTGTCCTCACAAACTCGTCATCGTAGATACCACCTATAAATATCCCCTTGTTGTCGTCGATATTAAGAGCAGCCATCAGATGCCAGTTCCCCTTTGCACTGTCCCCGTCGACCTTGATGATCGGGTTGCCCACAAAATGATAACCAAGAGGAAACCTTTGACAATCCTTAAAATATCCATAGATTGCTTCTCTTCCCTCGTAACGCCCAAATACTCCACCATCCCAAACCCCATCCTGAATAAAAAGGGCGGAGACCTTCTCAGGATTGTGCGATGGGCGATCCCAACCGCCATCAGCGCAGTTACAGTAGGTCGCCTTCAGTTCAGCGATGGCCCTGATGTCTCTTTGAAGCTGAATTTCCTGCTCAATGTTCATTCACATCACCTTCTAAACTCTATCAAAATGGTTCAATTTTAGGTATATAACCCACTGCGAGAACCTGAGATCCCTCTGCCAGGGTAAGCACTGATTTCGCACCACAGGAAATGGAAATAATCCGATCTCCCTTTTCAACCAGAGTCACCGATCTGAACCATAAAAGTTTTGTATCCTGCGGAAGAGCAAGCTGTTTCCATTTTTCACCGCCGTCAGCACTCACAAGCAGTTTACCGGCGTAACCACCCACTATGGCCACATCCCCCTTAATTTTTACATCAAAAAGGGGCCTCCTGTCGGGATCCTCATAGGCTATCTGGTGCCACGTCTTTCCACCGTTCACAGTCTTTACGATCACACCGTCAAGGCCGACAGCCAATCCCTCATTCGCCGAGGTAAAGGAAATGCCGAATAGGGTATATTCGGTGGAGGAATTCTGAACTTCCCAGGTCGCTCCACCATCGGTCGTATGGAGTACCGTTCCAAACTCCCCGGCTACCCATCCTTCAGCCTCACTTACAAAATCAATACAATACATCATCATATCTTTCGGGTAGGTCCTGTCTTCCCATGTCTTACCGCCATCGCTGGTATAGAGCAGGGTACCCCAATCACCACCGGCCCAGGCCTTCTGATCAGTCACTGCCTTCACCGTAAAAAGGGCCTTATCCTTCGGCGAAAGCTGCTCAGTCCAAGTCTTGCCACCATTCAAAGTATGAAAGATCACCCCTCCGTTACCAACAACCCAACCCACTTGGGAGTCGGTGAAGGAAACTGAATAGAGTGCATCCGTCCCGTCTATGGCCTGCTTTTCCCAGTTCAGGCCACCGTCTACCGTATGATATACCGACGCCTGGTCCCCTGCCACCCACCCCTCTTTATCGTTGATGAAGCAGGTAGAAAAAACATTTACTCGAAATTTGGCTTCGACCTGGTCTGATTGAGCAAAAACACTGTCAGTGCCTGCCCCCAAAATCAGACAGGTAACAAAAACTAAAAAATTTAACGCTATGATAAATATCCTGTTTTTTTTCACGGTCCTCTCCTTTATACCCTGTATTTAGGCAATATTCTCTCCGGCCCTATGATGGAAACAAGGGTGGGAAGCACTGCAAGCGCCGCCACCATGTTTGCGACCAGCAGAAATGACAGTAAAAGCGCCATCTCCGCCTGAAACTTAAAACTAGAAAAAGCAAAGAAAATAATTGAAAATACCAGGGTAGTAGCCGTGAAGATTATTGCCTTACCGGTGGATGTAATAGCCAGGTACCGGGCCTTCTCAAAATCACCATTGCTGAACTGATACTCTTCGGAAAGTCTGCTCAGGACATAGATGCCATAGTCTACTCCTACGCCAACACCTATGGCCGCCACAGGCAGGGAGTTTATGTTCATGTCGATACCAACAATAAGCATCAAGACATCGCAGAGTATCTGGCATAGTAACAGAGGAACCCAGAGTACCAAGGCCCCAAGCCAGGACCGGTAGGCAATCCAGCAGAAAATAAAGGTTAGACTGAAGATAAGGGCCATGTTGATCCAGTAAGACCACTCCACCTCTTCATTTACCGCAGCGAGAATGCCCAGTATGCCGCCAACCATCCTGAATTCCAGCTGTTCGCTGGGATTATCATTTATATATTTTTTCAGATAGGAGATGGATTCTTTAAGGATGCTGTTGTTATATTCTCGGAAATACATGGTAACCGTGGCATTCATATAATTAGGGGTGCTGATCAGGCGGTCCATCTCCCCCGGCGCCATGGCGCCTCCTATGAGAAAGAAATATTCCCCGATCGATCTCGGGTCCTTGGGCAGGGTCCCCCATTTGGGTTCCAGCTCATGAAACATCTGGGATATCCTCTTGATGATATCAACTACCGTCATCGTACCGCCTACAGATGGTATGCTGAGAGCACCCGACGCCATATTGTCCACCAGCCTCAATGCCTCGGGGTTCACCATGGCCCGGTCCTTTTTCCCTTCCGCTATTACTATCATCTGGCTGGCGCCAAAGAAATTCTGATTCACCATGTCATAGGCGACATTGTACTCATGGTCCGGGTATAGGATGGCCTTTCCAGCACTCACATCGCCCACCTTCAGATGGGTCCTTGTTACATAACCACCAACGGTTAGGATTAATATTACCAATGTTAAGACCGCCCACTTCTTATTACCTTCCGTAAGAGATATGAGCATATGGCCTATCTTCACGTAGACCTTATCGCCGGGACGTGCCGTAATCGCTCTGATTTCCTCATGAGTGGCATTCTCGCCAAGTTCTTCCAGCTTCTTTCTGTCCACGTGTTTTGCATGGGGAGGGGGAAGCAGAGAGGCCAGTACAGGAGATAACACTATGGAACTGGCATATATTGTCAGCACCCAGAAGGAACCGTATAAAGCAAGATTACGCATAAGAGGTATGGTGGCCACCGCTATGGTTAGAACACCAAGACCATCTGTGAGAAGACCCAGTATGCCTGGTTTGTAGAGATACCCGTAAGCACGAACAATGGATTTCATCTTGTCCCCAGAGATAGCGTACTCCTCATGGTAGCGTTCCATAGACTGGACCGAATGGCTCAGGGCTCGCGCAGACAGGAGCAGCGGAATAACCAGGATTAACGGATCAATATTTACCTTCATTGCCGCCGCAAACCCCAGGCCCCAGAAGGCGCTGAGAACTGCAGAAATCATGGGAAGGAATACACCCATAGATGTTCTGAAGTACCACCACAGCAGTACGGTCAGGACCAGCGCCGTAACTATAAATACCGCATAAAGCTGTGATGTATAGTGGGCGATCCAGGCGTAAAGCATGGGATAGCCTGTAATATGAATCTTGGTGTTCCCGTCCTCTTCCTGCTTCTGTAATTCCTTCATTTTGTACCAGAGGGCCCCTAGATCAACCCCTTCTTCCCAGAATCCGGCTTGTATAATCGTGGCCTTGTCATTGGGGGTTATCCAGACACCCCGGATCTGGTCATTGGTGTAGACCTTCTCCTTAATCTTTGCCAGTTCTCCTTCGTTGGCCGGTATCCTCGGGTACATCAAGGGGTGAACTCCAATACCGATCTCACCGCCGACCCTGATATCCTTGAGTTTGGGATGGGTAATGGAGATGAGCTGAGTGGGATTCACTCCATCTATGGCCATGATATAACGGGTTATACGGTCAACCTTGTTGAGTGTTTCAACAGTGTATATATCCCCGTCTTTGACTTCTAACACAACGCTCATTACGTTAGCGGTACCGAACATGTGACGATACTGTTTGTAAAGCTGTATGTACGGATGCCTGGGCGGATATAACTGAAAAAAATCCGTGTGGATCCTGATTCCTGCTATCTTATAGCCGAAAAACAGGGTCACGATGCCAATCAGCGCCAGCATAAGATAGGGATGGCCGATATGAAATTCGACAAGTCTCAGCCAGATATTTTTCTTTTCAGGCTCTGCAATCTGTTTTTCTACCCCCATTAGTGTCACCCTTCCTCCCTCCTGTTATTGTTCGCTACACCTAAACCAAGTTTCGCCGAATAAACCATATACATAGGTCAAAAGGCTCGCTGTTTTTCAGTTTCTCATCTGCTATTGACGAAACCAGCTCTGTGATCTTTTAAGTGATTCCCCCCGGTGAATGGAAAAGCATTCACCGGGGGGCACAAGGTTACGACTCAACTAAAATCTACCGGGACCCGCAAAAACAGGACCATGCGAATCCTAACACTTTGCCCCTTACTAAAGGGACGGGGAAGCGTTACTACCAGCGGTACCCCACCCTCAAGCCAATTTCGCTCGAATTTATAAGGCTGACGATCTTGCTGTAGGTGGCCTCATTGTCTCCAAATACGGCTGAGACGGAAAGTTTTGTGAACCACTTTCCATCGAAGGTATATTCCAGGCTGGTGCTTGTCAAAAGGACCTTGTTAAAGTCATACCAGAGGGCAAATACGGGAAGCAGTTTGCCATGGAAGAAGAAGGTATTGGCAACAAAAGTCACACCGTATTCGTCCGTCTTTGCACCGTTCCTCAGAGCACTGTCGTACTCCCAGCCTTCGATATGTTTCCAGTAGGCTTCGAAAGATGTGGTCAAAGGAGTTCCGCCGGCACCAGGAAAACCGTTCTCGCTGAAAAAGGATGTATCCCATCCCAGAAGGGCCTGGTATGTCTTGTGGCCTGAGTAGAGTTCTGCCATACCGGATGCATAGTCCGTGTAATATTCCTTGCCTGTATAGGTTCCCTCACCCCTTATTACAGAGCTGCCCAGGCCGTAGTTGAAGGAGGCTCCAATCATATGATAGGAGGGGTGGTCCAGAATCAGTTCACCACCGGCAAGATTGGAAAAGTTAAGGGCCGGCCCGGCCTGGTAACCGTTGAAGTAATAAAGGTAGGTCTTCAGATTACCGGAACTGGCGCCCAATCTTATACCGTACTGCGGATCGGTGAGACTGGAGGCGTGGTCGTTCTGTACTACATTAAGCCCAGGCACATAGATGCTGTAAGGCGCACCTACTGTGGAGTTTGACGGGCCATAGATAGACGGTCTGTTATCTGGAATATAAAGAAACTGCACACTCAGTTCATTAAATATGCCGATCTGCGGTGTGGCAAAATCAAGACGGGACATCCAGATAGGGTTCGCCAACTGATCGGGGTTATCAAAGTTCCTGAGAGAACTGAGATCCTGGGGATTTATGATATTAACAACATTGAAAACACCAGCCTCACCCCACTGGACGATCTGCCTGCCAACCCGCAGATTCGTCATGTAGCCGGTACCGGTTTGTGAACTCATGTACTGAAAATCGACAAATACTTCCCTAAGGTCGTTCTCATATTTCACATTATCCAGTCCGAGATCGTACCGCGAAGCACCTCTCGAATCCTGGATCTCCCTGTACCGGTCAGTGAAATCATATATCGCATCATAGGCGCCCCTGTAGGATAGGTAGAGTTTTTCAAAGGTTAACTTGGGTCTGATATCGTACTTGGGTGTAATCCTCAGATCAAATTTACATTCGTTCCTGAACTGTACCCACTGACTTTCATCAAGCAACCCATACTGAAAACCGTTCGTATCCCTCAAGACACCCGTCGCCTGCACATGCCCGTGAAACTCAACGTCGGTCTGCAGGCAGTACCCTTGACCCGCCCCTAAGAGAAACCCGACAAGGACGAGCGTACAAATTAAGACAAGTCTTGCCTTCATAGTCAATGTCCTCCTCTTTCTAATTAGAAAGCTACACAGCAACACTTCACGTAATGGTAATAAAAAATTACAGCACCTCTCCTGAAATCTCAGAATCCGGCCTGTCCGCGACGTATTTTCTCCAAGGTCAGGCCAGATAAATCTATTTCGTCATTGTGGCGATCTTTTCATCCTTGTAGATACTAGGATTGTTGTCAGGATCGTTTATAGAATAATTAAAATCGAATTTGCCACCCTGACTCACGCCGTGGGCATTACAGATACTGGCATGGTGACTCTTGTCATCTACC
Source organism: Syntrophales bacterium (assembly GCA_963665835.2). GTDB lineage: Bacteria > Desulfobacterota > Syntrophia > Syntrophales > UBA2210 > UBA6078. The sequence continues at coordinate 203,206 of CAXXWJ010000001.1, forward strand.
TGAACGTACGTTATCTGCATGGTCATGCTCCTGTTCTTCCCCCATTGCACTGGGTCATAGGCCACCAGAAGGGTCTTCCAGTATCCACCGGACTTGTCATAAACGATCTTATAAGAAATTGAATTGGACACCTTGTCTACGTAGAGATACTGCTTGCCGTAGGCATAGTAGGGATCTTTCGAATTCATCTCCAGGACATACATGGTTCTGGGGACCCATCGGCAGAATGAAGGATTCCAGGCCACACCCTCTCCGCTTTCGTAACCGTACTGGTAAGTACCTCCGGAAGTGGTCCTCCACGATTTATTAGGTTGCTGAACACACTTAACAGGGCTATCCAAAGCCCAGTCCGCCATCGGGACCAGGAATGTCTTTTCCTCTATAAATTTCCAGTTCATCGCCTCTACCTGCCCCACATAGCCTCCGCCATCATCATTACAGAAGTCGGTACCGAAGAAGGGCGATGAACGGTCGGTAACGTTCATCTTCTTTATCCTTCTGATCGAAGGTATGTACTGAACAAAACGCTCCGGCGACCCGTCAAGCCAGTAGTGGTAGAGCATGACATTACCGAAGAGGTCATAGGGCTCGTTAAGTGTGGTGATCTCGAAACGCTTGACCTTCTGAGGGTTTTCGATCTGGCCATCAGGACGGGACCAATAGTAGAAGAACATATCGTAACCATAAAGGTATCTTTCCATACCCTTTTCGCCTATCCACTGTATTTCGAAATCCGTCCTGGTGCCGCCCGTTCTGAAGCGGTCTCCACTGCTGTTGTGCATTAATTTTGTGGGACCCATGGGGTCATTCTTTACGTCAACATCAGGGAAAGGACGGCCATCGACGTACATCGGAATCTGACCGGTCGCGATGTCCAGGACCTCCGTCCTGTCTCCCAGCTTATATTTGCCCTTGTTTGCCATGGAGCCCTTTTCATAGGCTTCATCGTGGCTGAAGTCGTATTTAAATTCGCCTAGCTTCAATACAAACTCCCCCTTCTTTACCCAGTTAACAATTGATGGGGGCAAACAATCCTTCACTTTTTCCCAGTTGCTGGCATCAATCACATCTGTAGGTTTCAATCCAAGCCGTTCAAAGGCCTTGGTCTGGTTTGCCTGCCATTCCGCATCATAGGCCAGGGCGGCATTAAGATAAGTAACCGTTAAAAATACACTCAAAAGACTCAAGAAAAAGAACTTCTTCATCATCTTTCCCCTCCTTACAAAAGTTGCAAAATCAGCTTAATCTTATTAAATGACCTCTCGTTCCTGGAGAACTACAGTTATTGCCCAATTATTACGCAATAACTGATTTGCAGAGAACGATCCTCTTGCTAAACCACTATTTAAAACCTCCTTTCCGCCCTTTGGCTGTTTAAAAATGCAGTCTAAATCCACCTTAATCCCCGGGAGGCGTCCGGATCAGAGGTGATTTCCCTGAAACTCATTGAAAATCCCAAAGACATCACAGCCAATCCATCCTCGCCCCTGGAGTTTCCTCCTTGAGTATTAAAGGCAAAGCACGGAGATAGAGACCAATCGTGGAGGGAGGCTCACAATTCCCCCGTGCTTTACCGGAGCGCCATCAAATATTTGCTTTAGCCTAAGAACCTATTTTAGTAATTCAAAGGCAATGCCAGTGTTTACGATCTATTTCGGATAACCGACATTTACTGCTGTATAAAGCGATGAGATAAGTGGTTTAATAAAGATTTTATGGGCCTGGATATTGTTCTGGATCATGGCTCCCCCCTTACCCCCTATAGCCGAAGAATGACATCTGAGTAAAAATACATACTCCTAGTAGAGATAGCAATTTATGGGCCAAAGAGAAAAACTGTTCGCTAACATAATATAATCGTTCACAATATCGTGGAGATTTACCTATTGAAAAGATAATGGCAGGTAGTAAAACAACAGATCAGGAATGGTATACCATTCCTTGGGTGATATTCCATTCCTGGTTAACTACGTGGCCGACGGTTGTCTACCAGATTTGACCTTTTGATATCGAGCTTCCTCATGCGGGTCCTGAGGGTTTCCGGATGGATATCAAGATATTCGGCGGCACCGCCAACCCCCTTGATTTTCCAGTTTGTCTTCTCAAGAATCTCTATAATATATTCCCTCTCATGCTCACTAAGGGTCTTTATATTTTTTACGGAGGAAAGTTGATGGGAAGGAATCTCAATCTTAACGCAGCCATCTACACTGGCGATAACCGCCCTTTCGATGACATTGCTGAGCTCCCTTATATTACCGGGCCAGGAATAACCATGGAGCATTTTAATATTTTCCAAAGAGATGACCTTTATTTTCTTACCAATAGTTTTACGACACTTACATATAAAATGTTCTGCAAGGAGTGAAATATCGTCTTTGCGTTCCCTCAGAGGAGGAACAAGGATTGGAAATATATTAAGCCGATACCACAGGTCACTGCGAAACCTTCCAGCGGCCACCTCTTTTTCCAGATCCCTGCTGGTGGCTGCTATGAGGCGGACATCGGTATGTATCGTCTCGTTTCCACCCATCCGCTCGAATTCACCCTCCTCGAGGATGCGCAAAAGCTTTGGCTGGAGCTCCAGGGGAAGGTCTCCTATCTCATCCAGAAAAAGTGTAGTCCCCTTTGCCGCCTCGAAGCGACCCAATCGCCTCGTGGTGGCTCCGGTGAATGCACCCTTCTCGTGACCGAAAAGTTCGCTCTCTATTATGCTTGGGGCAAGGGCGGCACAGTTCACCTGCATCAACGGCCTTTCCCTGCGGCCGCTCGAGTCATGGATGGCCCTTGCAATTAGGCCCTTTCCCGTTCCGGTTTCTCCAAGAATCAGTACGGTAGCATTGGTGAGGGCCACCTGCTTTACCTTCCCCAGGATATTCCTAAGGGCACTGCTCTTGCCCACAACCCCTTCATACTCTCCCTTTATCTCTTCCTTTAGGTAGAGATAGTCCGCCTCAAAGCGTTCCTTCAGATCCTTGATCTCCGACAGGGCCTTCTGAAGCTTCTCTTCTGATCTCTTCCGCATAAGGGCATTAAAAAAAACTTCACCCAGTAAGCGAAGCCGCGGTATCTGGTCATCCGACCATACCCAGCATGGATTAGGTGAAGTAAGACTGACACTAATCACCCCAGCCAGTGAACCGGCAAAGCTTATGGGCACTCCCTGGGTCAACGTAATGGCATTACCCATTAGCGATTTTTTTTCTTTTTCAGCCTCTTCTGGAATACTATCAGGAACTATCCATGATATTGATTTCCCCCTGTTCCACTCACTAAAAAGGAAACTGAATTCTCCGGAATCGATTTTGGGGTCTTTTTTAAACCATTTAAATATGTATCGGTTGGATTCCTTTGACTCGTCGAGGTACCATACAGAGGGTTTCATAATCTGCAAATTTTTTCTGTCCTTCTCACGGACATAGAGGATACAAACTTCGGCACTTAAGGCCTTGCTGAGACGGGCAAAATCCTCTTTTATTGCCTTTTCAAGATCATTTAAGGGGAGATTAATATAGGTGGCTGAGATTTCTGACAAGAGACTCTCAAATACAGAAAAATCATCCACTTCTTTCTGGTGAGATTGTTGTTTGTCAGCTGTGCCTAGAGACGGCCTTACCATTTTCTCCAACACCACTTTCATGTTTATCCCTAACTCGGCTTGCATGAAAACAACAAGTCGAGCGAGGTGGTCCAGCTTTTTTCGATAGATAACAAGGGGTTACAACAGTGAGGATATCCGGCCTTTGTCTCCATGCCACAGCCTGTTTCTAAAGTATCGGTTCGGAATAAATCATATACGGTGTCTTTCTGTCAAGCCTATTGTGCCAGAATTTTTTATTGTGGAACTCAAAACAGATGGTAAATACTTTCTCAACTGACCTTTCACGGGGAGTCTTGTCTCTCGATTGATCCTCGGTTTTTGCTCTGGGCGCCGATGCCACCGAGGGCCTGTGATAAAAAATCATTCTCCATGTGTAACTTCACAATCTTGACGTGAAGCTCCTCCAAGTCCGGGCCATCTTCTTCCCTATGCCCGTTGCCGAATGTGATGAAAGGGTTAGCATTGTATGAAGTTGGCAGAACATTGATGGGGCGGTGGTATTCTATCCCGAAAAGCCGATCTCAGTGGAAGGCTGGCATATCAATACTCTTTGACAAAGGAGGAGTAGCCAAAACAATCGGCGCAAGAAGACAGAAGTGAAGCCCTGCAGCTTCCAGAAGATCATAGGGACAGTACTGGGGATTGCATTCATCCTGCCCCCGCAGCTGGCTGCCCATTCAGACCTCTTGATATTGAGTTTCCGCCTGCCGGTCCTGGGGATCACCGGACGTATATCAAAACATTCGGTTGCACCTGTAGACTGCCTTGATTTTCCAGATTATCTTCCCAGGAATCTCCATAGGGATCTGTAAAAAAATAACAGGAAGGCTTCCTACAAGTCCCTATTCTGTTTATGGTTCAGCAGGGCTAAGTTTACATTATGAACCGCGATCAGGCAAACCGGTAGCCCCCGCGAAGCATCAAATTATATCATTGGGGGAAGCACAGTATAGAGAATACTCTCGACTGGGCAGGGGATAGTTGGTAATTCCCATGTTCAGAGATGCTATATCAGGCTCTGCCTCAATTGACTGAAGCCTTTCCTCAAGGGTAATTCCCGAGAACCCACCTGTTGTAAACTGAATAATAATATCGCAGCCCCGGCTTCCTATTCCCTCCTTTACCTTCCTGCAGATTTCCACATCCTGCACCGAAATGCCATTATTGTTCCTGGCGTGAATGTGGACACAGGCGGCACCGGCATTCCAGGCGTCGATAGTTTGCTGAATCTGCTCCTCCGACTGCTTCGGAAGATTTGGATTGGAATGCTTTCCATGTACCCCCCACGGTAATTGCAGCGGTAATGATCAATTTTTTCCATATTGATTTTCCCTAAAATCATGGGGTTATGAACTTAAAACCATTTGTAATATATCCTGATCACTGCGCTGTATAACCTCCATCAAGAACAAGCTCCGACCCGGTAGTAAAGGCGCTCGCCTCGGAGGCCAGATAAAGAACAGCACGGGCCACGTCAACAGGGTCACCCAGCCTTCCCATGGGATGCATCCTTTCATACATGGCTATACCTTCCTCAAAACTGGGCAGTAATCCTAACTCAACCTGCTGATGGGTCCCCTTAACAAGCAGTGGGGTGTTAATGACACCGGGATGAACCGAATTGACACGGATTCCATATTTTAACTGGGCACATTCCAACGCTGCCACCTTTGTAAAAAGCCTCACGGCACCTTTGGTGGCGGAATAAGTTGCGGTATTGGGAATCGCTATTAAGCCGCACATAGAACACATGTTAATTATAGAACCACCGCTGCCCGCAATACCGCCAGGTTTCATGGCCAGTATGGCATGCTTGGTTCCAAGAAATACGCCGTCGGCATTAACGCTCATTACCTTTCGCCACTGATCAAGAGAAATATTTTCAACCAGATTGTTCCCCTCCATGCCGGCGTTATTCACGAGCACATCAAGACCCCCAAACTCCTCAACCGTATTCCTGATCACTGCCTCCCATTGTGCCTCATCAGTAACATCAAGCTTACGAAAAATGGCTGTTCCCCCTGAAGATCTGATGCCTTTTACAACATCAATTCCCTCTTCCTGCATGACATCGGTCACCACCACCTTTGCACCGGCAGCAGCCAAAACTTCCGCACACTTCAGACCTATTCCACGACCAGCACCGGTAACCAAGCATGCCTTCCCTTCAAGCATAAACGCATCAAGAATTTCTTTCATAAAGACTCATCCCCCGAACATGAATTTTGGATACAACCCTTCCACCCTTTTCATAGACAGCATTTTGTGTGCCATCCGGGTTCAGATAGAAGTGGCCCTGGAAATTTGAACACGCCTTTAGGTGGGAAATCTGCTACTAATAGCGCTCAATGAAGTGCGGATAGAGGAGCAGAAGATGGCAAAAGGAACAAGGCGGAAACATTCGGCAGCATTCAAGGCAAAAGTTGCATTGGCCGCAATAGAAGGAGAAAAGACACTGGCCGAACTGGCTCAACAGTTTGAGATACACCCCAACCAGATAACGAATTGGAAGCGTCAGCTCAGCGAGCGTGCTGCCGATGTTTTCGGCAAGACCAGCACTAAGGAACCTCCAGTCGATGTAAAGGTCATGCATGCCAAGATCGGACAGCTGACACTGGAAAATGATTTTTTAGAAAATGCGCTCACCAAGGCGGGGTTGCTGAGCGCAAAGCGATAATTGACCGTGACCATGCTCTTTCAATCAAAAGGCAGGCAGAGTTGATAGGAATAAGCCGGGGCAGCGTTTATTACCAACCCAGAGAGGTTAACGCCATTGATCTAGCCCTTATGAACCGCATTGACGAGTTGCACCTGGAGCATCCGTTCATGGGAGCCCGCATGCTGCGTGATCAATTCACCCTGGGTGGTTTTACGGTGGGCCGCAAGCATGTGGGAACGTTAATGAAGCGTATGGGCGTTGAGGCCCTGTATCGAAGACCAGGGACCAGCAAGAGGCATCTTGGCCATAAGATTTATCCATATCTGTTGCGTGGGTTGACCATTAATAGGGCCAATCAGGTCTGGGCGTTGGATACGACCTATATCCGTATGGCCAAAGGGTTTGTGTATCTTATAGCCGTGATCGATTGGGCCAGCAGAAAAGTTCTGGCCTCAAAGGTCACGATCACCTTGGAGGCCTGCCATGCCGTTAGCGTATTGCAGGAGGCGTTTAATCACCATGGCACGCCTGAGATTATCAATACCGACCAGGGCAGCCAATTTACCGCCGATGAGTTCGTGAAGGCGGTTAAAGATCGGGGCTGCCGACTCAGCATGGATGGTCGCGGGTCCTGGCGGGACAATGTTATTATCGAACGTTTATGGAAAACAGTTAAATATGAACGAGTATACCTGCGTGCCTATGACTCGGTCAATGAGGCACGCAAGTCGATCATGGAGTATCTGGAGTGGTACAACCGATGCAGACCTCACTCCAAACTGGATAAAAGAACACCTGACGAAGCATACACCGTGATGCTGCCGACGGATGAACAGGCAGCTTGAAACATGCAGAGAGTCCACCTTAAAAGGACGAATACCTGTTCAAACAAATGGGACCACTTCTGATTAACCTGGTCGCAGTCCACCACCACGGCATCGGCTTCCAGCTCCCAATACATAAACCCGCCTCCTTTTCTTACGATAAATGGTAAATGGTAATTTTCGCGATCATTGAACCTCAGTTATAACACAGCAAGGAACAAGCTTCGGAGCAAACCAAAGGAATATGGAAACGCTTTGGACAAGGAATTTGAATTGTTATGAAATTAGTTTTTAAAGGCCTTCATGAAAAGGTTGACAGCTATAAAATGCGAATGGTATACCATTCGAGAACGGTATACCATTCGCAAGATTTTTATGGATTGGCGTGGCCCTTCTATCAGTTTTTCTAAATTGCGAGGGTAGAACGTTTGATGTCGAGTTTTTTCATACGACTCCTCAGGGTCTCCGGGTTAATATCAAGCAACTGGGCAGCGCCGCCAGCACCCTTGATACGCCAGTCTGTCTTTTTAAGAACATTGAGAATGTACTCCCGTTCGTAATCATTAAGGGGCTTTATTTTTTCACCTGTATTATCGTTTTCGTGATGACGCGGGATTTCAACTCTAAGGTTGCCGCAGGAATTCGTGATCACTGCTCGCTCAATAACATTGCTAAGCTCTCGGATATTGCCCGGCCATGAATAGCTTTGAAGAATTTTGATCGTTTCTGTTGGAATACTTCGAATTTTTCTTTTCAACCCCATGGAGTACTTCCAAACAAAGTGCTGAACAAAGAGGGGGATATCGTCCAGTCGATCCCTCAAGGGGGGAATAACGATGGGAAAAATGTTCAAACGGTACCACAGGTCACTGCGGAATCTACCTTCTGCCACCTCTCTTGCCAAGTCCCTGCTTGTAGCCGCTATGAGACGGACATCGGTATGCATGGTCTCATCTCCACCCATCCGCTCGAATTCACCCCCCTCAAGTACACGAAGAAGCTTAGGCTGAAGCTCCAGCGGAAGATCTCCGATTTCATCCAGGAAAAGAGTAGTTCCCTTTGCTGTCTCAAAACGCCCCAATCGTCTGGCCGTAGCTCCCGTAAAGGCGCCCTTCTCATGACCGAAGAGTTCACTCTCTATTATGTTTGGCGCCAAAGCGGCGCAGTTCACCTGTATGAGAGGCCTTTCTCCACGTCCGCTCAAATCATGAACGGCCCTTGCAATAAGTCCCTTGCCCGTACTGGTCTCTCCAAGGATAAGTACCGTTACATCAGTAGGTGCCACCAGTTTTACCTTGAGAAGGATTTTTTTCAGCGCCCGACTCTTTCCCACGATGCCTTCAAGATCATATCCTCCCTCAATCTCTTCTTTCAGATAGAGGTAGTCTGCTTCAAACCGTTCCTTGAGTTCCTTTATCTCATAAAATGCCTCTTGGAGCTTCTCCTCCGATTTTTTTCTCATGATAGCGTTGACAAATACCTCCCCGAAAAGCCGGAGGCGGGGAACAAAGCTTTTGGGCCAGACTCGGCATGAGACAGTTGTGCTCACATTGATCACTCCACCCAGTGAACCAGCAAAGCTTATGGGCACACCAAGTGTTGATTTAACGGCATTGTTCGTCAAAGACTGTTTCTCTTTTATAGCCTCTTTGGGAAGCCCGTCCGGCAATGTCCATGGTGATGGCTTACCCATATTCCATGTGTTAAATAGGCAATGGAAGTCTTCAGAATTAATAGTGGGACCTTTTTCCAGCCATTCACGCAAGGGCTTGTTGGATTCCTGGTACTCATCAAAGAACCAGACAAAGGGCCGCATAACCTGAACCTTACCTCTATCTTCTTCACGGATATAAAGTATGCAGCCATCGACGCCCAAGGCCTGGCTGAGTCGCACAAAATCCTTTCGGAGAACTTTTTTGAGATCTGTGGTGGATAAATTAATGTAGGTGGCTGAGATCTCTGACAACATTCTCTCAAAGACAGACATATCAGTAGCCTGCTCCCACTTGCATTCACCAGCCACTTGCATAGACAGATTGCCTACATACTTTAATCCGGTTTCCAGCATCAATCCTCCGATCTCGCAGAGTTTGCGCTGCACAGCGGCGGCTGTTCTTTCCTTGGAATACAAAGCAGCAACGTACCCGGCAGACACCCCTATCCTGTCCAAAAGCTCTAATCTATATGTATCGTAGTTTTTTTATTGCAGTTTATGTGATCTCTTAACTTGGTTAGATCCATGCCCGACACTCCTCTTTAATGCAGTTCCACCTGCGGCGGAGAAACACAGACTTTTTTCCTAGTTAATGACGATTAAACTTGTTGGAAACACTGCGGGGCATATCCCCTTAGTGATAGTTGTAATTCGATAAAGAAGCTCTTGCCCTCTAATCTTCCAGGGATGCAACAACTAACGACTTGAATATCTCGATGCCCGTTTCATAGAACGAAAATCTACAAAACTAAACAGTAAAGACCTATTGTACGCTCCTGATATAAAAAGTTATGTTTTTAGTCAAGAACATTCGTGAGAGAATTGCCCCCATCCCTTCTCTTTCGGTAAAGCTTTGATGAACTCCTAGAAAATCTGGGAATGGCGATTTAAAGGCTGATTTTGTTCAAATCTGACTGTTTACGAAGACATCGAGTTTTATTATTAGTAAACTGGTGAGAGAAGAAGAACCACAAACCAGCTCAAATAGCCCTGATAAGGGATCAAAAAAATCGGAGATAATTCAGTTATGAAATCTGTATTTATTAAGGATTAGGTGGAGAAACTATAATCTTTTTAGTTGCAAGATTTTTGCTATCCTTCTTCGGTTTGAAAATAATGGATGGGACAAGCTGGTAGGAATAGACAAACCCCTCTGCCTCTCTTAGGCAACCGTATTTTTCCTCTAGCTCTTCTATGGGACCGGCATCAAGGGCATGCATGATACAGGCATCTACACAGATTGGTTTTTTATTCTCCTGTAACCTGTCCAGGCAGAAATCACACTTTTGCATCCTGGCCTCTTCTTCTGCTCCGAATTGTGGGGCCTGGTAAGGACATTCTTCCCTGCAAAGACCGCATCCTATGCAGACATCCCTGTCTACGACCACCACCCCGTCTTCATCTCTCTTGCTAATGGCATCTACGGGGCAGGCCGTTATACAGGCAGGCCTGGCACAGTGGTAGCAGGTGACAAAGATGGAATGGGTAGACACATCGGGACATCTGCCCTTCTCGACCGTGACCATCCTTATATAACTTGCAGGCCCGGCGGGCACATCGTGCCAGTCCTTGCAGGCAACCACACAAACACGACAGTTGATGCACATTTCCTGGTTGAAATAAAATCCCATCTGCACCGGTCATCCCTCCTTCTGCATCTTCTCAACCTGAACCAGCGCCGTATTCGTACAAAGTGCGCCTCCCGGTGAAGGAATATCGTTGATTAAGACATTCGGACACCCTCCTCTGTCAACGCCATTCTCGTCCGGGGCGTACCAGGCCCCCTCGGGAATATCCACGACCCCCGGCATCATTTTCTCCGTAACCGAGGCAGCAAGAACGGTCTGTCCCCGCTGATTGAAAACCCTTACAATATCGCCATTTACGATCTGACGGGCCTTTGCATCTATGCTGTTCATGAAAACAGACTGTGCTTCAAGTTCCTGTATCCATGGAACATTGTCGAATCTGCTGTGGGTCCGTCTCCAGTAATGACTGGTAACAAGCTGGAGAGGATACTTTTCCCTTAGGGGATCACCACTACCCTCCCAGGGCTCTATATATTTGGGAATAGGGGGAATCAGCGGATTCTCCATATCGGCCAGGCCCTGAGAGTATATCTCGACCTTTCCCGATGGTGTCCGGAAGGGACTTTTTTCGGGGTTTTGGATCTGTTTCCTGAAGGCAACCACCGACTTGGCTTCAACACGTTGGATACCCTCTTTTCTCAGCCTATCGTAGTCCACATCTTTAAGCCCTTCGACAGCCTCTCTTAACCACTGCTCCTCCGTCTTGCCACTGAAATCGGAGATACCCAGCTTTGCGGCCAGTCCCGTTGCGATTTCATACATGGATCGGGATTCGCCAATGGAATCTATTGCCTTTTCGCGATGACCATAAAAGGGCAAAAAGGGACATACGGTCAGGTCGTTGCGCTCGGCAATGGTATTTTGCGGAAGGATTATATCGGCATACTTAGCTGTCGGTGTCATAAATTGTTCATGCACCACAACAAATTCGAGTTTTTTTAGTGCTTCAGCAATTTTATTGGTATTTCCGTACTGGTTCAGCCAGTTTATGGTAACCAGATAGAGCAGTCTATAGTCGGCGGGATAACCTCCACTGCGACCTTTCAGAATGGCATCTGCTATCTGCACACGGTTCAGGTAGGCCGTACTTGGTCCACCGGTATAGAAATGGCCAGGCGGCTGGATAGTGAATTTTCCCTTCCTCTTCTCCTGGTGATAAAAAAGAGAATCCGTTCTCAGGGGCGAGGCGAGATCAACGGGGTTGTAGCCGCCCTTGATGTGCTGATAAGCACCGGCCATAAGACCCAAGCCAACGGCAGGATCGGAAACCTGCATGGTTCCGCATCCGGCACTCCCCCCTTCCTTGCCGAGATTTCCGGTCATTGCTGTCAGGGTCGCAGCAGCGCGGCAGAACTGCTCTCCATAGGCGCTACGGGCCGGGGCGAAACCGTCCATGAGCGCCGCTGGCTTGGTTGTAGCATAGTCTCTCGCTAAAGCGGCGATAGTTACCGCCGACACGCCGGTGATCCCTTCGGCCCAGGCGGGAGTCTTCGGCAGACCGTCTTCTTTGCCCAAAACGTAGTCCTTGAATATGTCAAAGCCCAGGGTATACCTGCCCAGGAAATCCTGGTCATGGATCCCTTCCGTAATCATGACGTAAGCCATGGCAACCAGCATTGCCACATCGCTGCCGGCCCTTATGGGTATCCACTGGCAACCGAAAAATGCCGCCGTTTCGGTGTAACGGGGATCGACCGATACCACCTTCACTCCCTTTTCCTTGAGTTGACGAAAATAGGTAGGCATATGGCCGCCATACATCCTGGTAACCACAGGGTTCCAGCCCCAGAGGATTATCAAGCTGGACTTGAGTAAATTGTCTTTGCTGCTGGCAGCGATCGCATTGGGTACGCCATAAGTTGCCATGGAGGCGAAATCGGTCCCTTTATCGGAAACGGTGCCCTGACATCCCGTATAGCCACCGACCCGAACGAGCACTCGATCCATTAATCCGCAATAGTGGAGATAGCCAAGGTCACCTGAGGACGAAAGCAATATGGTCGATCTTGCCCCGTATGTGGCCTTGACCCTCTTGAGCTGCGAGGCAACGGTCTCCAGAGCCTCGTCCCAGGAAATACGTTCAAACTTCCCCTCGCCCCGTTCACCGGTCCGTCGCAGAGGAAATTCAAGACGCCCCGGAGCATGCACCAGCTGACGATAGGCGCGTCCCTTCAGGCAGGCCCGGTATTGGGGTTCCGGACCGTCATCGGTCTCAACCCTGATGATTTTACCGTTTTTTACGTGAAGTTTGAGTAAACATGAACTCTGGCAGTGATCATGACATACTGTGTTGACTATCTTTTCGGTATCACCTTTGTTGTCCATTACCAAATCCTTGTGAATTATTACGGAAAACCCGCTACCATTCTCTGGTTTACAGCAACGACTGAGGTGTTTCTTTAGATGAGGACGTACTCCCTGACAGGTGAATGATATATGGGAAGTATCTTAACCTGTCAACGCAATAATGTGCACTAGAAGGGTGCATCACAGCAGAGACTTGATAGAGGCTGGAAAAAGTAAGGCCAAACAGACAAGACCCATAGGAGTCTTGAAAAACAACAACCAAATAAGACACCCCGTTGCAAAAATTGGTAGTGCCACTTAGTTATTGTTATTTCATCGGGTGTGCCAATATTTCGCCCAGAGGCCACACCCGATTAAGTATATTTGCAGCCATTGCCGGTGTTCTTCTGATTTTTTTATTGTCTGCGCCTTTGAGCGTCAGACCACCATGTGTCTTTGAAAAATTGTAATATGTTGCTGCTATGCTCAGTTGAGCCGTAAGGCCTTGCATCTCCTCTGCAAAACAGATTGTTTTGCGTACCAGGTTTTTGGCATGGTTTCTCAATGTCAAATTCGATCGCTCAATGAACGAGGTTTTGATAGTCTTGCTCACTGTCGATTCATCAAGAATCCGGAAAACATCTTCGGGATTGCCGAAGACAATATTCTGCTCAACTTTGACAACCTTGCCGGTTTTTTCTTGCTCTTCAAAATGACTGAATTTATCGGCCAACGTCGTCTCGTAATGAGATAGTTCATCGGAAGTAAAAAGATGCTTTGTTTTGACGCGATCCATAACATCTTCAATGAACAGCTTACAATCTTCCAATGTCCGCTGGCCGATAAAAAAGCTGATGAGCAATTTTGATTCCGGATCTATGGCTGTCCAGATCCAGTAGCGACCATATCGTTGTTCGAAATCTTCTTGGGAAAAAGCTTTCTTTTTTTTATAAAGGCCCACAGTTCATCGAACTGGCACTCGTTGAGACAAAGATCGTTGATTAAATTTTCAAGCACCTTTTTGCAATGTTCTCCGGCCTTGATAACAACACGATTGACACCATCTTTATCAAGGTTGAAGATTCTCGCTGTTCCTCGAATACTGTTACACTCGGCAACGGCAAGGATAATGGTTTGAATGGTCTCCTTACTGTAATTGGAGTGCATAAAGATTGTATTGCGGTTCTCAGAGAATCTTTGATTGCATGTCTTGCAGCGTAGCAAGTGGGTATTACTTTTGCCGTACCGTGTACTGGTTGTGATATTGCCATGACCTCGGACACCATAATCTTTACATTTCTGATTAGGGCAGAAAAAAATGGAAAGATCTATCACCTTGCACCTCCTGTTGGATTTACCGATTCTTAATCCTATTCCAAAAAGATAAGAGGTGCAAGTGATTTATAACAATAATTAGGTGACACTACCTAAAAATTGGAGTGCCTTTAAAAACATCGAATTCCCCCCCCCGGGGGGGGGGAGCCCCACAACGATCCACTTCCGTTTCAATTATATCGTTTCGCTTTGAAATGTATCGTAATTTACCTCAAAATGCTGATAATGCTGATCAACAGTGATAATAAATTTTAAAGGATAAAAAATCTCTATTGGTTATAAATGGATATCGATATTCAGCGGTTCTAAAGGACCTTTGCCAGGTAATCGGCTTCATACTTAGCCAGGCAGACCAATGTTAATACCGGCGGCATACCGGGCGCCTCGGGAAAACAGCTTGTATCACAAAAATAAAGTCCCGGTATGTCTATAGACTGGCAATGGTCGTCCAGAAATTCTCCAATCTTGACTGTACCACTCGGATGGCCCAGCATAACCAAGGTACGGTGGATGTTGTCGGGATCACAACCAAATTCAACCAGAATCTGACGATTCTTTTCCCATCCATATTCCATGCGATCCTTATCCTGTTTTGTATAGGCCTTACTCATGGCGCCATTCTCTCCTACCCAGCCTTTAGCCTGATCGTGTATCTTATAAAAAACAATCGTCAGATCTCTGTGTCGGTGAAGATACCTCAATGCACCAAGGCCCTCTTTCATTACAAAACTAGGCATCCACATGGACCTTGGTTGACCGGTCATGGCAAACATTAGACCGTTTTTTTTATCATCATATGAACAGGCAAACATGTGCTCATGGGCAGTGCTTGGTTTCCTACTTTGCGACAAGCCAAAGGACAGACCCATGGGATCTCCCGTAAAGGAGTTGCCGGCCTTTTTTATCCCGGCCTTTTTGGCAATGGCCACACTAGCCCAACCACCACAACTTGATACGGTAGCCTTGGCACGCACTTCTATGTTGCTACCCTTCCTATTGGCGAGGAACCCTACCGCTCTTCCCTTTTCAATAATTACATTCTCGGCCTTTGTATTGAAAAGAAATCTGGCACCCATGGTAATTGCATCTCGAGCCGCATATGTCCCTTCCCATTTACCCCCGTGGGGACAACCAAAGGCAGACGAATTACAACCTACCTCACATTTATCCCATTTTGCATGCCTCTCCATTAACTGCATGGGGACCCCAACCTTTGCCGAAGCCTCCATCATCCGCAAGACCCCAGGTCCTACAAACTTTTCAGGCATCAAAGAGACCCATGATTCTTCCCTTGCCTGTTCAACATAGGGTTCCAGGTCTACACCCCATCGACGCCACATTTCAAAATCGGGCATAAAGGAAGCACCGCTGTATGTCTTGGTACCTCCACCAAGCCCATGGCCAATAAGGACTTCATCTCCTTCTATTGTTGTAGTAAACATTGATTTCGGCAAGTTAGCCTTGGTATGTTTTCCGCAGAGCAGAGCCAGGGGACTTCCCAGAAATAATCTTGAATCATTGCCCTCTTCTAAAACTATTACCCTTTTGCCTTTACTTGCAAGGTCCTTGGCCAATACGCATCCCGTCGGTCCGCTACCAGCTATAACTACATCATAACCTTCAATTGTTTCCGTTTTGTTCATCGCAATTGGCCTCCCCCAAAATATATAATCCTATTGATTATCTGATTGATTATCTGTGCCCTTATCAAACTCATGAAATAGAATATAACCTGTGACTAGATTGAAGCTTATATCGTGCTCGGCATTTTCCCAGATGCCTGGCGAAAAAACTAACCAATTCTTGTATTCTAAAGATCTCGAGATAAACAGATTATTAAAATTCAGAGCGTTATCGTTACTATTAGCCCGTCCAAAAGCCAACATTTGGAAAACAAGGATGGGGGAGACAAAGGAGGGAACAAACTCCCTCATACCGATGAAACTATCTTACCACTGATAAAGTACGTTGAAGGCGAGTTCGTCGTTGCCGCCTATGTAGGGCGCAAACTTGCTCGCGCTGTTGGGATCGCCAAGGTACATGGTAGCAGATACCTTGAATACCCATCTTCCGTCTGGCGAGTACTTTATGGATGGACTGAGCAGATAGCTGCCCTCCAGGTCGTACCAGACGAAGAGGCCCGGTGCGATCTGACCATGATAGTAATCGTTACCGAAGTTGGCGATTATATGGTAGCTGTTGTCCTTGATGCCAGACCTGAGGGTGGAATCAAACTCCCAGTCATCGATCTTCTGATAGAAGAACTGGACTGTAACGTTCAATGCCGAGTCCGTGCCCAGGGGCGGATGGAAGGGCTTGTCTATTCCAAGGTAGGCCTTGAAGGTCTGGTGTGCGGAGTAGGCTGTCGGGCTGCTCAAGTCTGTCCAGCTCGAGTCCGTGGTCAGAGATGCCTCACCTCTGATCATGGCATACCAGTAATCCCAGGGAACGGTGAAGGACATGCCGTACATGTTGATCCTGGGGTGGTCTATGGTGCCGGCAAACCAGTTCATGCCACCGGCCGCACCCTGATGGTTCTCGTAACCGGCAAAGTAGTACAGGTAGGTTGAAAGGTCCTTGTAGAGGGCTCCCAGTCTTACGCCGTACTGCATGTTACCCAGGTCGCTTGCATGGTCATTCTGAGTAAGGCCAAAACCGTAGGCAGATCCCGGAGGACCCCATATGGTGGGCCTGTTGTCGGGAATGGCAAGAAACTGGGCACTCAGGTTTGCAAAGGCACCTACCGCACCGGTGTTGAAGTCGAATCGTCCCATCCAGATCGGACAGGCCAGCTCATCGGGATTGGCAAATGCCGCTATACTTTTCAGGTCCTGAGGGTTGACTATGTTGACCAGGTTGAAGCCGTCCGCCTCGCCCCACTGGATGATCTGACGTCCCAGACGGGCATGGGCATTGGCTGTTGTCGTACCTGAGGCACCGGCGTCGAGGGTGATGTCGATGAAGAGCTCTCTTAAGTCCGTCTCGTACATAACGTCGTCCCTGGTCATGTCGTAACGGGAACCACTACCCCATGAACGATCGGTGGGAACTGCGGCATAGCGGGATGAATCCAGCTCGTAGATCGCATCGTAGTTGCCTCTGAAGGAAAAGTAGACCTTTTCGATACGAAGGGCTGGTTTCAGGTCGTACTGGGGCCTGATGCCAAGGTCGAACTGCAACTGGGTCTTCCAGCCAACCCACCTGTTGTCATCCAGAAGTCCATACTGGAATCCCGTGATATCTCTCAGGATAGCCGTAGACTCCGCCTTACCGTGAAAATCCAACTCAGCGTTGAGCGCGTATGACTGACTCGAGGTCCAGCAAAATGCCATCACCGCAAGCACAATTAACAAGGCAAGCTTCTTTATATTCATTGCTGTTGATCCTCCTAATAACGTTGACGATAAATAACGCCTGAAAACCCATCAGGCGGAAGCGATGACCTCCCCTGCAAGAGAGGATCATCGAAACCGGTTAGCCTTACTTTACTTCGACCTAGTGGCAATCCTTTCAAAGGAAAAGTTTGCCGGCGTTATATTGGGATCCATTATAACAAAGGGGAAATCCCAGTCTTTCCAGACGCCGCGCACAGGAGAGGCCGTGGCATGGTGATTTTTATCGTCAATAACTAGGAAACAACCCTGCTGGTCTATAGTCATCTTGTTGTCGTCACCCCACCACTGTGCAAATTGGTCTATCATGAGGGTTTTCCAATGATCGCCGGCCCTGTTACTTGTGATCTTGTAGACAGGCATAAAAGATTCTTTGTCTACATAGAATAACTGCCTACCGTAGTTATAGTAGGGATCGAGAGGGTTTCCCTCTATGAGATAAACCTTTCTGGGAATCCAAACCTGATGCAGCTGAGCCCAAGGAGCCCCCTTCCAATTAGGGTCTTGACAACCATACTGATGAGTCCCAGGTGCAGGACGGCCTTTCCAGC
This sequence comes from Syntrophales bacterium, assembly GCA_963665835.2. Classification (GTDB taxonomy): domain Bacteria; phylum Desulfobacterota; class Syntrophia; order Syntrophales; family UBA2210; genus UBA6078. The sequence continues at coordinate 221,157 of CAXXWJ010000001.1, forward strand.
CGCCATTAGGCTGCTTTACCAATTTATCGGGAGACTCCGCCTGCCAATAGGCTTTAGGTACCAACACAACCTTCTCGCCTAAAACCTTCCAGTTCATAGTTTCGTTCTGACCGTGCCATCCACCACTGTCATCCATTACGATATCTGATCCGAAGAATGGGTCGGAGCGAGTGGTGCCGGATGTCCGTCTCACCCTTCTCAGAGCGGGGACATAGGTACCGCTACGATCGGGTGTACCATCTAGAGGCCTGAGCGTAAGAATAACTGTACCCGCCAGATCGTAAGGTTCAGCGAGTCTGGTAATGTCTGTAAACTTATAGTTATTGGGATTCGGCAATTCTCCATCGGGACGCGCCCAATACCACTCGAAATCTACCTTGCTATAAATACTCCTTTCAAGGCCACCTTCCCCTATAAAAATTGTGGCACACTCCTGATACATATTACCAGCTCTTCCCTGTTTTACCGTTTTGTTATGCATAATCTTGATCCCTAGATCTGGATCGTCTCTGTCAAGATCGGGAAAAGCACGGCCGTAGATGTATTTGGGAAACTTTCCGGTAGCATTGTCGATTATCTCTTTTCGCTCCCCAAGACTGTATTTACCTCTGTTTTTTTCCGTGGCTTTATCCCAAGCTTCGTCCTCACTGTAATTGTACTTGAACTCGCCTATTTTCAGTACAAATTCACCCTTCTTCACATAGCCAACAATCGATTCAGGCAGCAAATCAGCCACCTTTTCCCAGTTCTTCCCATCAATGACATCGCCAGGGTTAAGCTTTATCTGCTCAAACATCTTGTCCTGCTCAGCCTTCCAGTTAGAGATATAAGCCATAGCTAACTGAGTGGAAAACATCGCTATGAGTGAACAGAGAAAAGATAATAGAAATAATTTTCTTGTCATTTTAATCCTCCCCCACAAAAGATTAATGGAATAAATAAAAGACAATTTCCTCTATCTTTCTGAAACATCAACATCTAAAACTTTGAATCCTGTAGAATCAAATCCGCAGATAACAAGATTCACACCCAACCTTCAGATACCCCTCCTTTCCGCCATAGAGCTGTTTTTCATACCCTTTCTATCAGCAGTAAAAAACTACCCTCTTTCAAATCACAGAGCTATCCCGAATCAATCAAAGTAAAAACAAAGCATCCATGGCACCCTTCCCTACTCGAATTCTAGAAGCGCACATTTTGTGCCAACAGTAACAAGCTTCGTGAAAGGAAATTAAAGCTTTAATTTTACAAGACAATCAACATCGGAAAACCGTCAAATAAGAAATTCTTATTGCCCTTGACCATCATCGTATATGATGATAATAGCGTATATGATTTTTTGGCCGGGGGATTAATGAAACCCAACATCCGAAAGGGGTAACCGATGACCTTAGATGCAGGGCATAGAGGTTCCAAGACAGTTACTTCCAGATCTCAACCCTTGAAGTTAAAAAAACAAGACAAAGAAAAACACCTGCAATTTTACAGAATTCTTACCGAAATATCTTCTCTATATACAAATTTACCTGCCAACAAGGTTGATGAAACCATCAAGTACGGACTCCAGCTCATCGGAAAGTTCCTCGAGGCGGAGCGTTGCAATCTCATTCAGTTTTCAGAGAATCGAAAGGTAGCCCGTGTTTTGAACTCATGGGGAGAGAAACGTATAGGCCCCCTGCCCGAGGCCCTCGTTAATGCCCAGCTCTTCGTTCCATGGACTATGGACAAATTGAAAAGAGGTGAAATCGTTAAATTTTCGGCTTTAACCGATTTGCCTCATGACATTACAATCGACAGAAAAAATTACATAGAATATGATACCAACTCTCTTATCTCTGTCCCGATACCGGTAGGAGGATCAATTGTAGGTGCCATTTCCGTTGGTACCAGCAAACACATAGTTTGGCCCGAAGAGGCGATTCAACAATTGCGTCTTTTCGGAGAAATCTTGGCTAACGCCGTAGCAAGAAAACAGAAAGAACTGGAGATTCAAGATGCCTTTCTGGAGATAAAAAAGCTCAAGGATCAGTTGGAGGCCGATTGTACATACCTTAGAGAAGAAATTGAAAGCGGGCAAGATGTCCACAAAATGATAGGACAAAGCGATCTCTTTAAATCCGTATTCCTAAATATACAACAGATCGCCCCCACCGATATTACAGTCCTTATCTGTGGAGAAACGGGAACGGGGAAAGAACTGGTGGCCAGAGCAATTCATGCGGCAAGCAATTGCAGCGGCCGTCCGATGGTAATTGTAAACTGCGCAGCCCTCCCGGCAAACCTGATAGAAAGTGAACTTTTCGGACACGAAAAAGGCGCTTTTACCAGTGCACAGGGCAGACAGGTGGGCCGTTTTGAACTGGCTGACGGAAACAGCCTCTTTCTTGATGAAATCGGAGAGCTACCAATGGAATCCCAGGCCAAGCTGCTCAGAGTACTCCAGGACGGAGAGTTCGAACGCCTGGGAAGTTCCAGGACTATAAAAGTTAATGTACGTATCATAGCTGCCACCAACCGCAACCTTGAAGAGGAGGTCCGGCAGGGTAGGTTCCGTCGGGACCTTTGGTATAGATTAAATGTTTTCCCTATTACCATTCCGCCTCTAAGATCTCGCAAAGGTGACATCCCCCTGTTGTCCAGATTGTTCGTCGATAAATGCAACCGAAAACTGGGAAAGAGAATCGAAGAAATTCCACCTGATATAATGGATTCCCTGCAAAATTATCACTGGCCGGGCAATGTCAGGGAATTGGAAAATATCATCGAAAGGGCCGTAATAAAAAGTCAGGGGAAATCCCTGCAAATGTTTGATAAGCTGGAGACTTCCACAGCAAAACTTTTTAAGACCCTGGAATCTTCAACACCGCAAAACTTGGAGAGAGGCCCCCTCGCAACACTTGAAGAAACCGAGCGTAACCAGATAGTAAGAGCACTTGAAGAATCAAACTGGAGAATATACGGACCGAAAGGCGCCGCAGTTATTCTTGGAATAAATTCCTCCACACTTCGTCACCGCATGAGAAAACTAGGAATTGAAATTCAAAAAGGTCTATCTGTAACATGATATTATTTAAAGGATTTAAATGGCTTGCCATATATTTTTCACAAATATATTCTTGTGCATGCACCTGTTCCTGTAGTAGCTTTAAGATGTTCCGTTCTTCCAACTACACAAGGCTTTATAAATGGACAAGATCAAAAGTCAGGATATCATACTGGACTCCATAACCGATGGAGTCTTTACAGTCGACCATGACTGGCGAATAACCTCCTTCAACAGGGCCGCTGAAGAGATAACAGGTGTCTCTCGTGCCGATGCCATCGGCCAGTATTGCAAGGATGTCCTTAAGGCCGACATATGTGAGGGAAGCTGTGCCCTCAAAGAAACTCTTGAGACAGGAAGACCCCTAAGGGACCGTGTCGCAAATATCATCAACTCCGAGGGTCAACAGACTCCAATCAGCATATCGACAGCACTTCTAAAGGACGTTGACGGCGAAACTGTCGGTGCCGTTGAGACCTTCAGGGATATCAGTCTTGAAGAAACGCTGCGCAAGAAAATAGAGCAGAAATATACATTCGAGGATATAATATCGAAAAATCACCGAATGTATGAGCTCTTCAACATACTTCCCGATGTAGCTGAAAGCCTCAGCACTGTGCTAATCGAGGGAGAAAGCGGAACTGGAAAAGAGCTTTTCGCGCGAGCGATACACAATCTCAGCCCCAGAAAAAACAAGTCCCTGGTCATTGTAAATTGCGGAGCCATGCCCGATACCCTCTTGGAGTCTGAGCTTTTCGGCTACAAGGCAGGCGCATTCACGGACGCAAAGCGCGATAAGCCGGGGCGGTTCAAGCTGGCAGAGGGTGGCACCATATTTCTCGATGAGATTGGCGATATATCGCCGGCCCTGCAGGTTAGGCTTCTTCGTGTCCTCCAGGAGAAGACCTATGAACCCCTTGGTGCAGTGAAGAGCGAGAGATCGAATGTCCGAATAATCACAGCCACTAACCGTGACCTCCTTGAAATGGTTCGACAGGGAAGATTCAGGGAAGACCTCTATTACCGTATAAATGTGATGAGATTGGAACTTCCACCCCTTCGTGACAGGAAAGAGGATATTCCGCTGCTGGTCGATCACTTCATCAAGTCCTTCGATTCCTTCCAGAACAAAGGTATCGAAGGTGTCTCAGATGAGGCCCTTGCATCTCTGATGGCCCATGACTATCCCGGCAATATACGTGAACTGGAAAATATCATCGAACGATCCTTCATACTTTGCAAAGCCAAGGTAATTACACCGTCGCAGCTCCCCGAACCTCTCCGTGGTGCCGAGACGGATGGTTATCCGGAAGGCATGGAAATGAAGACATTCAGGGATCTTGAGGCTGCATTCATAATAAACGCACTCAAAAGAAACAACTGGAACCGATTGAAAACCGCCCGTGATCTTGGGATACATAAGAGTACCCTATTCAGAAAGATCAAATCCCTGGAAATTGATCTTCCTGATAAAAAACAAGGGTAAGATCCTCACCTGCCAATCTGTCTTCGTATTACAAATATATTTGCTACAGAGACCCAGTGAGTAGCAGATACGCAACTAATCCCTCCCAAAATGGTCGCACTTTAGCTACCCGCCATGAACTCCATCACAAAACCTGTAAATATAACTAGATGTAACAATTGATTTATTGTTTATAAAAAATACCAAGTCCTTTTGGCACAGTATATGTAGTCGTTACAATAGCAGAGAAGGAGTAGCGGATGATAAGACTTGCCGTACCCGTGTGGAACGATCAGGTTTCGACGGTTTTGGACTTTGCAGATTTCCTGATGATAGTCAACCTTGACAGCGATACCTTCCGCGAGAGCTTCAGAGTTGATCTAAGCGGAGCATTGATAACGGAGAGGGTGACCAGATTAAGAGAATTGGGCATAAAGGTGCTTCTCTGCGGTGCGATCTCGCGCCCCCTAGAGCAAATGATCATGGCGGCCGGGATCGAAATAATCCCTTTTCTAAAAGGGAAAATTGACGATGTCCTCAATGCCTATCTTTCTGGTCGTTTGTCTGAACCACGGTTCAGGTTACCCGGGTGCCATGGGGGGCGAAGGACAGGAAGAGGAGCCGAGAGTGGCAGATGCGAAGGATGGCAGGGAAGAGGCCGTAAAAAGAGAGGCTGGAATATATGAAGATCGTAATCACATCTTATGGAGAAGAACTGACAAGCAAGACTGACAAGAGCTTTGGCAGGGCCAAGTGGTTTGTTCTGGCGGACACGGAAACCGGCACTGCAACGCCCCATTCCAACAAGCAGAACGTAAATGCCGCACAGGGGGCCGGAATCCAGGCCGCACAAAATGTTGCAAACCTGGGCGCCGGAGCTGTCCTGACCGGAAATGTAGGGCCCAATGCTTTCAGAACATTGAAGGCCGCAGATATAAAGATATTTATTATTGAGGGCGATCTCACCGTTCAGCAGGCTATCGACGAATGGAAGAAAGGGAACCTTCGCGAGACAACCGAATCGACCATTGAGGGTCATTGGGTTTGAAAGTAGTTAAATGATTGTAAGGAGGTGATCCAAATGCCTAGAGGAGACAGAACGGGACCACAGGGACAGGGACCAAAGACCGGTCGCGGTCTTGGGCCTTGTGGATCTGGAGCCAACGAGATCTCCATACCCACGGAAAATGTTGGTTTTTTCCGTAGAATGGGGAGAAGACTTGGTCTTGGCCGATTTAGACGGGGCCTTGGAATGGGTCGTGGGCAAGGTCGGAATTATTAAAGAAAAGTCTTTAATAATTAAAGAACCATCTTGAAAACTATATATCCAAGGAGGTAGACATAATGCCAGGTGGAGATAGAACAGGTCCTGCTGGGATGGGACCAACGACGGGAAGAGGAGCAGGTTTCTGCGCCGGTTATTCCATACCGGGTTGTATGAATTCACCTTTTGATTGGGGCTTGGGAAGAGGTCGAGGGGGAGGCCGCGGTCGTCGTAACTGGTTTCATGCGACCGGACTGACCGGTTGGCAAAGATATACCGACCATCCCATATCGACAGCCTATGCAGAAGGAACAGCTTCTTATGGCTTGGCTGCCACAAAAGAACAGAAGCTGGAAACCTTGAAAAATCAGGCAAAATTTCTGGAGGATTCATTGAAAGACATAAAAAAACGTATGGATCAAATGGAGAAAGAAAATAATAACTAGTGCAAGCGAAAAAGCGATGGCACCCGGTATCTTTGCAATGCAGTTGATATCTGTTGCCCATCGCTTCTTTCCGATAGTCTATCACCATTGCAAGAAATGCTATAAATTATTTCTTCAGTGGGTTTTCTGGCATCGGCGACAAGTCATCCCTGATATTTTTTCAGGTGCTTTTACAGCGTGACTGCTTCCTGATAGTTCGCGTCGCTAAACGCTGTTTTTCTGGAGAGGAGAAACAAGTGAAAATAGCAGTAACAACTACCGGACCATTATTGAACGATCCGGTAGAGGCCCGGTTCGGACGGACATCCTATTATATTTTTGTAGATACGGAAACAATGGAATTTGAGGCCGTGAAGAATCCCAATATCGCAGCAGGTGGTGGAGCCGGCACACAATCGGCGCAACTTATGGCTGATCATGGCATACAGTATGTTCTAACGGGAAACTGCGGTCCCAATGCATTTCGCGTGTTCGAAGGCGCTGGCATACAGGTAGTGGTAGGCGTCACAGGAACAGCAGACGAGGCAGTAGAAAAGTTCAAATCAGGTGATTTTAATGCATCGGACAAGCCTAACGTAGCAGGCCATTTTGGAATGGGTGGTGGCGGAGGCCGTGGTATGGGTAGTGATGGCCGAGGAATGGGAATGGGAAGGAAAAAAGGATTGTGAAACTGGCAATAGCAAGTGGCAAAGGCGGAACGGGGAAAACTACTATAGCAACAAACTTGGCCCTCACTCTTGCCGATGGAGGAACAAAAATTCAACTTCTGGACTGTGATGTCGAAGAGCCAAACTGTCACATCTTTTTAAAACCGGATTTTGAGAAAAGCGAATCGGTAACTGTCTCGATACCTGAAGTTATCAAAAATAAATGCACTGGATGCGGGATCTGCTCCGAAGTCTGTGAATATGGTGCCATCGCTGTAGTAAAAGGAAAGGTTCTGATATTTTCAGAACTATGCCACAGCTGCGGTGCATGCGCTCTCTTTTGCCCCGAGAGGGCATTCAAGGAAGTCCCCAGAGAAATTGGTGTAATCGAAAAAGGAAATGCCCTTGGGATCAGCTTCATCCATGGTTTGCTGAACATAGGAGAGCTGATGTCTCCGGCAGTAATAAGGTTTGTCAAAAAAGCAGCAACTGAAAACTGCATCAATATAATAGATTCCCCACCGGGGACATCATGTCCGGTCATTGAGGCCGTAAAGGATGCGACCTTTATCCTCCTGGTAACGGAGCCAACCCCTTTCGGCCTCAATGACCTACAACTTGCCGTTGGCATGGTAAGAAAGCTGGGAATACCCTTTGCCGTAGCAATTAACCGCGCAGATATCGGGAATGAAGAGGTAAAGGAATACTGCCGAAGAGAAGGAATCAAGATCATTCTGGAGATACCAAATGATCGAAGAATCGCCGAAACCTATTCTCGCGGAGAGATGGTGATTCGCACAATCCCGGAATACCGGGATATATTTGAAACCTGCTGGGAAAAAATCACAAACAACCTAGGGATTAGACCTGAGGGTCGACAACCATGAAAAGCATCCACGGAAAGCTAAATTTATGAAGGAAATTGTTGTAATCAGCGGTAAGGGTGGCACCGGAAAAACCAGTATTGTAGCATCATTTGCAGCCCTGGCCGATCGTAAGGTATTGGCAGATTGTGATGTGGACGCAGCTGATCTACATCTTGTACTGAATCCCACGGTGGAGCGAAGAGAGTTATTCACAGGCGGCAAGAAGGCTGAAATATTGGAGCAAGACTGCATCGCCTGTAATCGATGTGTGGAGGAGTGTCGTTTTGAAGCTATCAGCTACCGGGAAAATAATGAGGGAACACCGCAAGTGAACCCCATATTCTGTGAGGGTTGCGGCCTCTGCGTCCGTATCTGCCCCGTGCGGGCGATCTCCTTTGAACCAGCCATCAATGGGGAATGGTATGTATCCTCTACAAAATATGGTCCCATGGTACACGCACGACTGGGGATGGCCGAGGGCAACTCCGGAAAACTGGTGACACAGATCCGGCAGGAATCGCGAGATATTGCAACGCAGGAAGGACTTGATTATATCATTGTCGATGGTTCTCCCGGTATCGGATGCCCCGTAATCGCCTCCATAACGGGTGCTGATCTCGTTCTAGTCATAACCGAACCCACCCTCTCCGGCAGACATGACCTGCTAAGAGTTGCCCAGTTGACCTCGCATTTCCGCATCCCTACGGTAGTCTGCGTGAACAAGTGGGACCTCAATCCGGAGATTACCTTGCAGATTGAGGAAGAAGCAAGGGAATATGGCGTTAAGACAGCGGGAAGAATAAGATACGACTCCGAGATAACAAAGGCCCAGATAATGAAAACAAGTGTCGTGGAATATACCGAAGGTGGAGTATCCGATGACATACGTAATATATGGTGCAACATAGTCCATTTGGTTGGCTAGACAGGATTTGCAATTTGAAGATATTTCTCGACTGTTTTCCATGCTTTCTGAGACAGGCACTAGAAGCCAGCAGGATCTCGGGTGCGAATGAAGAGACTCAGAGAAGCGTCATTAACCATGTTATGACAAGGCTCCTTGATCTTTCCGGAAATGAGACACCACCTCAACTAGGTGCAATAATTCACAGCACAATAAGAAAGGCAACAGGGAATATCGATCCCTACAGAGACTTAAAAAACCTTCACAATGAGCAGGTGCTCAAGATGGAAGATAAACTCACCGGGCTTGTAGAAAAATCTCCTAAACCACTGCATGCCGCATTAAAGCTGGCGGCCATGGGAAACCTCATCGATATGGGTCCTGAGCGACGATGGAGCAATATTCCGGAGATATTTGAAAACTTTACAGAAAAAACTCCCCTTAACTTTGATTTTCAAAACTTTCAAGAATCTCTGCAAAAAGCCGGTACACTTTTGTATCTTGGCGACAATGCGGGAGAAATTGTCCTGGACAAGATACTGGTAAGAATACTGTTAGACCAAACAAACTTGGACATAACATATGTTGTAAGGGGCGGGCCGGTTATCAATGATGCCACGATTGAAGACGCAAAAATGGTAGGTATGACCGAAATGGTCAGGGTAATAGATACGGGTATTGATTACCCTGGTGTAATCCCTGAGGAATGTTCCGAGGAATTTCTTGATTACTATAGAAAAGCGGACCTGATACTCTCGAAGGGCCAGGGAAACTATGAATCCCTGAGCGAAGAGGACATAAATATATTTTTTCTTTTACAGACAAAGTGCCATGTAATAGCTGACAAGATAGGCTGCGGAGTTGGAGACATAGTCCTTAAATCAAGATATCCGGAGATGTTGGGGTTCTGATTTGAATATTGTTCGCTATCGATCTTAATCGGAGCTGAGCAAAGGAATTGAATATTTTGTCCAAACTGCTCGGATCGCTTTTTCTTTATTCATAGATAGGAAATAATTTAAGGTAAAGGGCTTTTGGTAATTATGATTATCTGTGAATACAGGCCAAAAGATTTGGTCATTAATCCGAGAATTTTCGAATAAATATCAGCCTATCTAATAAAAAAAATTACTCCCTATGGGACCGAGAAACTCCTTGCTATATAGACCATGGAAATATTGATATGACGCAAAAATCATACACATTTGGACCCGTACCTTCGAGACGCCTTGGAAGGTCCCTGGGAGTGGACCTTGTTCCCTTCAAGACATGCACCTATGACTGCGTATACTGCCAACTGGGGAAAACCACCATAAAGACATTGAAGAGGAAAGAGTACATCCCCGTTGCATCCATCTTGAAAGATGTGGAAGAAAGGCTAGGCAGGACATCACCTACCGATTACATTACACTGGCAGGCTCAGGAGAACCAACTCTTTACAGCCGGATTGGAGATATAATTTCCGGTATTAAGAAAATTTCCGATATCCCCGTGGCAATCCTCACAAACGGTTCACTTCTTTGGACCGATGAGGTATGTGAAGATATTTTAGAGGCCGATTTGGTAATGCCTTCGTTGGATGCAGGCAGCGAAAAAACCTTCTTTATGGTAAACCGTCCTCATGATGGAATCGATTTCGAAAAAATGATAAGAGGGCTTTGCTCTTTCCGCAAGTATTTCAAAGGATCTATATGGCTGGAAATCTTTATAACAGCGGGAATAACCGATTCGAAGGATGAAATATCAAAGATTAAGGAGCTGGCCCATCGGATTGCCCCGGAAAAAATACAGTTGAACACTGCAATACGGAAAGCTGCTGAAGAAGATATAGAAGAGGTAAGTAGAGAGAAAATGATCCGTATATCGGAATATATAGGGCATGATTGTGAGGTTATTGCGGATTACAAGGGTGTACACAGCGGGTCGGAATTTTCCGCTACAAGAGATGATGTCCTTTCTCTCTTGAGGTTGCGTCCATGTTCCGTAGATGATATATCGTCGGGTCTGGAAATTCACCGTAACGAAACGGTAAAGTATCTCCAGGAAATGTCAGACAAAAAACTTATAACTATTTATAAGCAAAGAGGGAAATGCTTCTACTATGCTTCCCGAGTTACAAAAAAATAAGGGGGAAATGAAGAGTGTTCAAAGAAAAAAACAATGGTTCGTCTGGCCTCAATACCGTTGCGGAAAACAAAAAGACAAAGGAAGAGCAAGAGAAGAAAGCTCTTTCCGATCGACTTGACAGGATAAAAAACAAGATACTGGTGCTTTCCGGTAAAGGAGGAGTGGGAAAGAGTACTGTGGCCGCCAATATTGCCGTATCGCTAGCAATGGAGGGGAAAAAGGTCGGCATTCTGGATACAGATTTTCATGGTCCGAGCATTCCAACGCTGCTGAACCTAGAAGGCAGAAGACCGGGGACCAATGGCAAGGAGATTATCCCCGTAGAATTCAGTGAGGGTCTCAAGGTCATGTCTATTGGCTTTATGCTTCCCCAAAAGGATGACGCAGTGATCTGGAGAGGCCCAATGAAGATGGCGGTCATCAGGCAACTCCTAACCGAGGTCAACTGGGGAGACCTGGATTATCTTGTTATAGATTTTCCCCCAGGTACAGGTGATGAGCCCCTTTCGGTTGCGCAGCTTATTCCCGGTGCCCGTGGAGCCGTAATAGTAACTACACCACAGAACCTTTCTATTAACGATGTGAGAAAGTGCATAAATTTCTGCAAGCAGGTCAACGTTCCCGTACTTGGTGTCGTGGAAAATATGAGCGGTCTCGTCTGCCCCCACTGCAACGGAATAATTGATATCTTTAAGACAGATGGTGGCAAAACTATGGCTGATGATATGGGGGTCCCCTTTCTAGGTAAAATACCTATCGATCCGAGAATAGTTGAGTCTTCCGACAACGGGATGCCCTTTGTATATCACCATGGTGATACCGAAGCGACGAAGGCATTCAAAGGGATAACAGAGCCTCTTATGGCGATGGACTTTAACCCAAAAGATGAGAAAAAAATAATCCCATTAAAAGAAAAGGAGCAACAAGAAATGTACAAGATAGCAATACCGATTGTCGAAGGACATCTTTCTGCCCATTTTGGCCATTGCGAAGAATTTGCAATCTTTAATGTTGATAGGGAAAATAAAAAAATATTGGGAAAGGAGACGGTTTCGGCTCCTCCTCATGAACCGGGTCTACTCCCTCGTTGGCTCGGCGAAATGGATGTTAATGTAATAATAGCAGGGGGAATGGGGACACGGGCCCAGCAGCTATTTGCAGAGCGTGGCATAACCGTATCAACAGGTGCACCCGCCGATAGTCCAGAAGAGATCATCAAATTGTATATGGCCAACACCTTGGTGCTGGGAAACAATACCTGCGATCACTGACAATAAGTATGAAAACAGAAAAAGAGATAGAAGCTATCATGCTCGATAAAGTCCGCCAGAAGGCTGTAGAGCTTTACTCTGAGACAATCGTTGAGCACGGAATCAACCCGAATAACCAGGGAACCATTGAAAACCCGGACGGGTACGCCAGGATAACAGGTGTATGTGGGGATACGGTGGAAATGTTTATACGGGTGCGGGATGGCAAGATTGAGGAATCAAAATTCAACACCGACGGATGCATGTTCAGCACTGCAGCATGCTCAGTAGCAGCAAAGATGGCAGAGGGCAAGAAACTGGCAGGATGCGTAGCTATAAACCAAAGCGCCATATTGAAGTACCTGGAAGAAATGCCTAAGAATCACGAGCATTGCGCCCTTTTGGCCGCCATGACCCTTCAGAGGGCTATAAGAGATTGCATCGAACATAATGGTTAAGCGCACAGCCCACAGGAGAAGGCATGATGAAAAGCTGTAGGGGGGGGGAGTTTTTCCACTTCCCCAGCACCATATCCCTGACTATCCAAAGGACGGGGCCTTCTGCGAAAGAGCTTCGAATTTTTGATGTATTAAATCCAGAGTACTCACCCTCGCTCAAACAAATGCGGCTATTTCTTGCCAAGATTTTTTTGCATCAAATCCTTTCCCCCGCCACAAGCAGTGGTAAGTAGACTGGATTTTAAATTTCAAAAAGTATGGGGAAAATGAAACATGATTAGACTAAAAGAGGTTGACAAGGTTGAAATTCTAACTCTACAGGATAATTATATAGATCTGGGAACACAAGACAGCAACACCATCGTCTTACGTCCAAGTCCTGTAATAGGGGAAGGAGAAACAAGAAACTCCATAAAAGCAGAACATGGATTTTCAGTTATTGTTCGAACGACGGCAGAAAATTGCAGACGAACAATGCTACTCGATTTTGGCTTTTCTCCCGACGGAGCAGCACATAACGCAAAGATTCTTGGTGCGCCGACAGAAGAAGTGGAGATAATGGCTCTTTCACACTTTCATTACGACCACACGGGAGGTATCGCCGCATTGACTCAGATGATAGGCAAACCCGGTATCGGTCTCGTTCTCCACCCTCGAGCAATTACTCCTCACCGCTATGCCAAGAATCCCGAAGGTGTGAAAATTCCCTTATCGACACCGACGAGGAGTTTTCTCGAAGCGAAGGGTATCGAAATTATCGAAGCTGCAAGCCCCTATCCCCTTCTGGATGATCAAATCCTCTTTCTGGGGGAAATAGAACGCATTAATGACTTTGAGAAAGGCATTCCAAACGCCTACAGAACAAATGCAAATGGAGAAGAAGAATGGGATCCGATTGAGGATGACACAGCCATTGTAATAAACGTTAAAGGAAAGGGGCTTGTAATCATTTCCGGATGCGCGCATTCGGGAATAATCAATACTGTAAACTATGCCAAAAAGATAACAGCCGAGGAAAAGGTGCATGCAGTTATGGGAGGGTTCCACCTCAGCGGACCTCTTTTCGAACCGCGCATAGATCAGACAACCAATGGGCTTAAGGCACTTGACCCCGACTATGTCATCCCTTGCCACTGCACAGGGAGAAAGGCTGTCATGCACATGGAACAGGCAATGCCGGGACGCTTTATCTTAAACATGAGCGGGACAAAGCTAACGTTCTCAGCCTAATCAAAATACCAATTTTGTTAGGCAGTTTTATCGAATGGTGCCGTAAAAATGAAGTGGCCCGAAAGCCTGATCTCTTTCAAGGAGATCAGGCTAAAAAGCTTTTACGATAATTTTCTACTTGACAGGCGCTTGTGTTTCCATTACGGTCTCGCCGCTGTGGGGTCTGTGGTTTTATAAAAAGACGTTGGAAAGTAGTTCCTTTTAGTTGTTCCAAAAAGGAACATTCCCATATCTTTTTATGGTGGCAATGGGGTAGGTCGCCCTGTCATATCTTGCAAATATCCCCCGTAATCATGAAGTTAAATAACCATTGCCGTTCTCCACATGGTCTAACCCGTTGCTTTATGGTTGAAAAAGATATCAAAAAAAGCTTTTGAAAAATAGTTAAAATCCCAGAGACTTTTGGCATTTCAAATCTCAGCTCGACCTCACATCCAGCTTCAATCCAACAGCCAAATTCGAAGATTCGTACATACTAAAAAAGGATTCATATGACCTTTTAAAGGGGATGTCCTGTATGCTGCAACCTTTAGTGAGTGATAGATTAAAAATCAGAGTTGGTCGATCCATTGTGAAGAACGAGACAGATGCAGTGGCTGAATTCTACCAATCGGTACAACAGCCAGATACCGCAGCTGTCATCTTTTTCTGTTCATCCAGATATAATCTAAATCGTCTGGGAGAAGAACTCGCACAACGCTTCACCTGTCCCCTTATCGGCTGTACAACAGCCGGTGAGATATCAAGTCTGGGTTATCAAGAGGGAGGGATTGTCGGTGTCAGTCTTTCATCCAGCGAGGTTAGGATACACCGCCATACCATCTCCCCCCTTAGCGAATTTTCTATGTCTAAAGCCCAAGCAATAGCCTCGTCAGTTCGGGCCAACCTGTCACTCATAACAGAATTCAAAAAACAGAATCTTTTAGGATTCATGCTGATCGACGGTCTTTCGATGCTCGAAGATTCTACCATAGCTTCTCTCTACAACTGTTTTCAAGGGGTATCCATTGTCGGCGGATCATCTGGAGATGACCAAGACTTCAAAAAAACATATATATACGACAACGGATGTTTCATATCGAACGCAGCGGTTTTTACCATCTTTGAAACAACACTTCCTTTTTTGACATTCAACACCCAACACTTTCAACCTACTGACATGAAAGTTGTTATAACAGGCGCAGATCCAAAAAGGAGAATCATCACCGAAATCAATGGAGAACCTGCCGGGGTGGAATATGCAAGGATTATTGGGAAGAGGGAGGACCAACTAACATCGAGCCTATTTTCCGAAAATCCCCTATTGCTCAGGATAGGAGGGCAGTGGCATGTGCGCTCCATATCTAAGATTAACCCTGACGGCACACTTACCATGTTCAGTGCAATTGAAGAGGGGCTAGTTTTGACAATAGGAAAGGGATTGGACATCATTAAAAATTTCATTGACCAAGTAAGGCGACTAGAAGAAAAAATTCCCAAAAACAACATTTTTATCCTTTGTGATTGCATTTGGAGAAAGCTTGAGTGTGAAAGCTTTGGGAAACTACCCGAGATGAATGATCTGTTCAAAGAGCTCAATATTGTAGGGTTCAGCACCTATGGTGAACAATTCAATTCCATTCATGTAAATCAGACTCTCACGGGGGTTGTTATCGGTGGATGAATCAGAAAAAATCCTAAACCTTGAAAAGAAGGTTAAAACCCTCGAAAAAAAGCTCTCCGTCAAAGAGAAAATCTGTGAGGTCCTGATTAAAAGGGTTGAGCGCAGCATTGACTCCACAGGTGGAGCCTTTTCCGTCTTTGAACGCAATATCCTCTTGCAGAGTCTTGTGGACCAAAGATCAGCAGAACTAGAAGAAACCAACAAAAGACTGGCAGAGCAAATCGCTGAGAGAATTACCAGCGAACAGAGGCTGTACAGCATCATCCAGGGTTCCCCCACACCCCTGTTCGTGATTGGCAATGATCATAGGGTCATATATTGGAATAAGGCCTTAGAAGATCTGACAGGAATAAGAAAGAAGGACGCAACGGGAACCACAAAGCAATGGGAGGCATTTTACAAGGAAGAAAGGCCCTGCCTTTCGGATATTTTGTTGGATGGCAAGATTGAGGAGATTAACTACTGGTACGGGAATAAAGCTTCAAGATCCAATGTTATAGACGGGGCCTGGGAGGGAACCGATTTCTTCCCGCACCTGGGCTCGGGAGGAAAATGGTTACATTTTACCGCCGCTGTAATCAGGAGCTCGGAAGGCAAACTCTTGGGCGCCATTGATACGGTAGAAGACATTACCGAACAGAGAAAAATGGAAGACTCGGCCATAAAATTGTCGGATCGGCTTAGACGGGCGGAAAAAATGGAGGCGCTGGGAACACTTGCCGGGGGTGTAGCCCATGATCTGAACAACGTTTTGGGCATTATTGTCGGATACTCGGAACTACTGCTGATGTCTATCCCTCAAGATAACCCGGTTCGAAAATATGCTTCTCGCATTCTGGAGTCAAGTGAACAGAGCGCAGCAATAATTCAGGACCTATTAACGCTGGCACGCAGGGGAGTAGCCGTATCCAACGTTGTAGACTTAAACCAGGTAATTTCTGAATTCGAAGCTTCTTTAGAATTTGAAAAAATTAAAAAGGATTACCCCGAAATCGTCTTTGCGATGGATACCGATAAAAATTTGATCGCTATAAAGGGATCTCGAGTCCACCTGATAAAAACCTTGACAAATCTGGTTTCCAATGCGGCCGAGTCTATCACAAACAATACAGGAAGAGTTACCATAACAACGGAAAATAGATACATAGACTTTCCCTTCCCGGGCTATGATAGCATCAGTGAAGGCGATTATGCCGTGCTCACCGTAACGGACAACGGCAAAGGTATTTCCGATGATGATATAGGAAGGATCTTTGAACCTTTTTATACCAAAAAGATGATGGGTAAAAGCGGTACAGGTCTGGGACTTGCGCTGGTCTGGGGAACTGTAAAGGATCATGACGGATACATTGATGTAAAAAGCAAAGATGGCATAGGGACAACCTTTACGCTCTATTTCCCTGTAACCAGGAACATCATTACCGAAGGCAGCAAGTCTGCTTCGCTGAAATCATATATAGGCCATGGAGAATCTATACTGGTGGTGGATGACGTAGAGGAACAAAGGGAACTCGCTACGACAATGCTGCGTAAGCTGAGTTATAATGCCAGCGCAGTCCCGGGAGGAATGGAGGCTGTAGAATATATTCGCAATAACAATGTCGATCTATTGATTCTGGACATGATTATGGACCCGGGAATAGATGGGCTCGAGACCTATAAAAGGATTATAGAAATCAACCCCAGGCAAAAGGCAATCATAGTAAGCGGATATTCCGAAACAGATCGTGTGAAAAAAGCACAGGCGATGGGGGCTGGAGCATCTGTTCGTAAACCCTATATAATGGAAAGACTGGGAATAGCAGTAAGGCATGAACTGGATAAAAAGTAAATCCAGATCGCTATTTTGGTAACCCTATGCCCCCAAAAAAGAAAAAGGCGCAACCACCAAGGATTGCGCCCAGTACACTCATATGGTGCCGAAGCCGAGATTTGAACTCGGACAGGCGTTCGCCCACTAGACCCTGAACCTAGCGCGTCTACCAATTCCGCCACTTCGGCACTCAAGACTACCGAAGCCTTATACTTATGCGTTACCACATTGTCAAGAGAGAAATCGTTCAATATTCTTTTCGTCTATTGGACATAAAGCATGGTACATATTTTTCCAACGACCAGGTCCCTTCATGCTCAGACTCAAAAGATTGAAGGGGACAAAGCCTACGGGGGGCAGGGTCTCCCCCTTATTTCATCAATAAATAATGGGGTTCAATTGTGCAAACAAAAATAGTAACTTGTGCTTTCCATACCTTTGATATTATAAGGGTAGAGCCTAATCAAGCGTAACCTTTACCAAAGAGCAAACGACTATATATTCAAATCAAAGACCATCATGGAAGGAGCATTAAAAATGCGGAAAAGGCTGCAACGTTTTTACAGAGTTTCTGTAATAGTAATTGCAACAATGTTTCTATGCACCGCCATAATAACAGACTCAAAAGTTTACGCCTCACCCCGGGATCGCCATCCGCCGGATTCTCGCCACGGCCCGCCGGTTAAAATGCACCACCGTTACCCGCAAGTCAGGCCACTTATACCAATAGGCTTTGCACTCCTGACCATAGCCGGAATGGAATATTACTATCACAGGGGTATATACTACCAGCAGCTTCCAAACAGATATATAGTTACTCTACCCCCTACCGGAGCCGTTATAGTTCAATTGCCCGCCGGCCATATAAGATTCATGACAGGGGGTGTAGAATATTACTATTACGGAGATGTCTACTATCAAAAAACATACAATGGATACATAGTGGTACCACCACCATACGAGGCATCTTCAGCAGTTTCTGTCAAAAATCTTAAAAACGCTTGCCCTTTAATAGAAGAGGTTGAGGTAACCGCTCGGATGTTGAATGTTCGATCAGGCCCTGGAAAAGATCACACTGTTACCTCGCAAATACCAATTGGCACCGCTCTGGAAGTACATGGGGTCTCACCGGAATGGATTTTCGTAAAACTTCCTTCCGGTGATTTTGGATGGATAATGAAGAAATTTACCCGTTCGACTTCCGCCACCACCCCGATCGTAGAGCTTGTTCCCGCTGAAGGCTAACGAAGGGGTGGCAACGGGCGGGAATTCTGCTTTTATATTAAGTACAAAAAAACTTGTAACATCCTGTTGCAAGACCGAAGCTTCAGATGGACCTGGGGAGAGGCATAAAACTACCCCGGGTCCTTGAAACTTGCGCGAGTGATTGCGTCCTTTCCAAACCTCTCCTTTATTTCATCAACCGCATCATCCAGCTTCTTCTGGTGCAGATCTCGCAATCTGGCATTTTCAAAAATATCTAACTGCACAGCTTCTGAGGCATCTTTTAGGTTTGATACCGTGACGCCTATAAGCCTTGTTTTCCTTGGCATTTGTTGTTGATCAATGAGCCTCAATGCCTCTCCTGCAATCATAGCGGAAGCTTGCGTGGCCTCTCTCAGCGTAACACTTCTGGTTATCTGCCTGAAATCCGAATCTTTTATCTTTATGGTTATTGTGCGTCCTTTTTTCCCCAACATTCTTAGCTCTCGCGAGATTTTATCCGCCTGCATCATTATAATTTTTTTCAAAATCTCCTTATCAGCAGTGTTTCTGGCCAGTGTTTCTTCGGCACTTACAGACTTTGTTTCGGAATCAGGAACTACGACTGACCGGTCTACACCCTGAGAAAATTCCGAAAGCCTTTTACCAAAACTTCCGAGTTTTTTAATCAACCTTTTCTCGTCATATTTTCTAACATCACCCAAAGTGTTGATTCCCATTAGCCTAAGTTTATCCTCTGTCTTATTACCGACCCCGGGAACCTTTCGGACAGGGAGACTTTCAATAAAATATAGAACATCTTCCGCTTTGATAATCGTCAATCCGTCAGGCTTGTGCATATCTGATGCGATCTTGGCAAGAAACTTGTTAGGAGCCACCCCAAGGGAACAGGTCAAGCCAATCTCTTCTTTTATTCTCTGTTTGATAAGCAGGGCTATATCTCCAGCGCTACCGAAGAGCCTCTGGCAACCGCCAACATCGACGTAGGCCTCGTCAATAGATAGGGGCTCCACTGTCGGGGAATATTCTCCCAGAATCCGCATTATATGAAGGGAGACGTCCTTGTAACGGGAGATTCGGGGCGACAGGAAAACAGCGTCTGGGCAGTTTCTTCTAGCCTGAAATAAGGGCATTGCTGAATGGACTCCGAATTTTCTCGCCTCATAATTAGCAGTGGCAACAACACCTCTTTCGGATAATCCTCCAACGATTACGCAACAACCTTTAAGTTGCGGATTGTCCAGCTCCTCTACGGAGGCATAAAAGGCATCCATGTCCACATGTAGGATCATAAAAGAAACTAGTCCCTTGATATTAAGCATTTACAGCAATAATACAGTGCAATATAATTCTTTTTCCCCTGATGGTCTATCTCAATCTCATACAAACTCAATAGGTAAGGCATTCCCTAAGAACCCATCACTGATGCCTTCAATGCCTTTGTTTAGTAATTATGTACTATTCTACCTGCCAAAATCCTTTACAAGAAACCTAGTCGGTGCTAACCTGCGAAGTTGTTATCGTGCTTTGACTAGTTGTTGTTTTTTTTGCGTGGATTGCGAGTGTTCGAAGTTTCTTAATTGAAAACTTTTATATTTTCTATACTTGGAGGAATTGATTCATATCATGAAGGGCAAACAGACATCGTACAGAGAAGCAGGGGTAGATATAGACAAGGCCAACACCTTTATTGAGAGGATAAAACCCCTGATCAAGACAACTTCTCGTAAGGGGGCATTAGGAGAAGTAGGCAGTTTCGGAGGTCTATTCCACCTGGGAACCAGTAAGTATAAAAACCCTCTGCTCGTTTCTACGACTGACGGAGTCGGCACTAAACTTAAAATAGCCCACATGATGGACGTCCACGATACTATAGGTATCGACCTTGTTGCAATGAGTGTAAACGACCTTATAGTTCAGGGTGCGGAACCACTATTTTTTCTCGACTATATAGCAACAGGAAAGCTGAGCCTTGAAACAAGCGTAAAAATAATAGAAGGAATAACAAAGGGTTGCGTAGAATCAGGGTGCGTACTAATCGGCGGTGAAACCGCCGAGATGCCGGGATTCTATAAAGACGATGAATACGACCTGGCTGGTTTTTGTGTGGGTGCCGTCGAGTACGACAATCTTATCGACGGGTCAGAGATCAGGGTGGGAGATACCATTATTGGTTTGGCATCAAGCGGAATTCACAGTAACGGATATTCGCTTGTCCGAAAGGTATTGTTTGAGATGGCTGGCCTAGGTATCAACGATAGGATAGAGGGGCTTGAAGATTCTATCGGAGTGGAGCTTCTCCGCCCAACGAGGATTTATGTAAAACCTATAATGAATCTAATCAAGAACTTTTCCATCCGGGGTATAGCACATATAACCGGTGGAGGCCTTACCGAAAATATCCCAAGGATATTACCGCAGCGATGCGGAGCAGTTATTTTGAGAGAAAGCTGGGAGAAACCTGCTATATTCAGGGCCATTCAGGAAATAGGAAACATTGGCGATGATGAAATGCTGAGGGTTTTCAACATGGGTATTGGCATGATAATAGTAACCCCGGAAAAACAATCTACTGAAATTGTTGACCACCTTGATAGACTTGGTGAAAAGGCTTACGTAATAGGCCAAATCAAAAACCGGGACGAAAAAGACCCCTTCATAACATTCGAGTAGAGAGATGAAAAAGATAAGACTGGGTGTCCTGGTTTCCGGCAGTGGAACCAACCTGCAATCCATAATAGACAGCATAGATGATGGAAAACTGGACGCAGAGATATGTGTCATCATAAGCAATATCGCAGGTGTAAAGTCTATTGAAAGGGCTAATAGACACAATATACCAGCTATAGTTATTGATCATATAAATTTTGGAACCCGCGAGGACTTTGACCGGGAGGTGGTTGCCGTCCTTAATAGCCACAGCGTGGATCTTGTCATAATGGCGGGGTTCATGCGAATACTTACGCCTGTACTGCTTCGTGCCTTTCCGCTCAGGATAATGAACATCCACCCTGCGTTACTTCCTTCCTTTCATGGTCTCCATGTTCAGCAGAAGGCACTGGATTACGGTGTTAAATTTTCGGGGTGTACAGTACACTTCGCCGACGAAGGGGTTGATACAGGCCCCATCATTATCCAGGCTGTTGTACCCGTCCATTACAACGATACAGCAGAAACCCTTCAGCAAAGGATTTTGAAGGAAGAACACAGGATATATCCTCAGGCGATCCAGCTATATGCTGAGGGTAGGATAGAGGTCGTAGGGCGTAAGGTGAATATAAAAAATACAATTCCTAAGGAGATCTCTCCGCTGCACAACCCTCCCCTGGAAAATTTTTAGTATGATTGCCGTAAGCGCGTGCCTTCTTGGCATTAACTGTAGATATGACGGGAGAAGCCGGTTCCATGAAATCCTTTCACTGCCTGTTTTTAAAAAGTTGCTTCTACCCCTGTGTCCTGAACAGCTAGGAGGGTTGCCCACGCCACGTGCCCCAGCTGAGATATGCGGTGGCGACGGGTGGGACGTAGTCGAAGGAAGAGCCAAGGTAATATCTTCACAGGGAATAGACGTTACAGACTGTTTTCTGAGGGGAGCACAGGGGGCGTTGCGCCTAATCACGCGAATGGATGTTTCAACAGCCATTATGACCGAAAACAGTCCATCATGCGGCGTTTTTTGCATCAAAAAAAACGGGGCACTCTGTAATGGTTCAGGCGTTACATCTGCACTACTTAAAAGGAATAACATACGAGTTATTCCTTCTGACACTATAGAAAAAGAATTAAGAAATATCATTGTTGGGATATAATTTAGCTTATGTACGATACCATTGTATTGGGAAATGATCTTGGGTCTCTGGTAGCCGCTGTTACCCTGGCAAGACAGGGGGGGAAGACCCTTCTACTGGCCGATGAAACCCATTCATGCTACTCGGAAAATGGGTACACATTCGACATAGACCCCTTCCCCTGGACAGGGTTCAGCAGGGGGGACATCTTTAAGCAACTACTTTCTCACCTGGGAATAACTCAGGAAGACCTGGTAGTGAATCCACCTCTCCAGATAATTTTCCGCAACCACAGGATAGAAATCAGTGGCAAAGAAAACCCAGACCTAAAGGAGATTAATCGAGAATTCCCAGAAGATGAATCAGGCATGCTTCGTCTCTACGGCTCTATAGCAAAGAGCGGTGCATTTGCATCCATGTTAGTAGACAAAGGCCTGCACCTGCGACCTAAAGATATAAAGAGCTATGCAAAGGTACTTTTGAAGTCCCCGATGACTTTCATAAAGGAAAGATCCTTTATAAAACAGATCGGAGCTATTCGAAAGAAACCATTACTCGGGAAAATTCTTGACTGCCAGATCCTTCTGATGTCGCACCTGGACCCGAATACAGTAGCTGACATTTCCCTTGCCAGAACACTTTCCGTAGCCATGCCGGGGCTGTCGCACTATAGAGAAGGAAAGCATTCCCTGATAGCAAAACTTAAAAAAAAATTCGAGGCTGACGGCGGGATTATAGAAAAGCACAACATTTCAACAATCGAAATGGATAAGGTCGTAAAAGTTAACGTAAAATCGGAAGGTGCCGTACCAACCCTATATGGCAAAAACCTGATAATAAGCTCCTACTACGAGGATTTTTTATCCTTCCTGTCTGAAAACAGGGGACTGGCATCGACCATAAAAAAGTATAAACGGATAGAACCAGCTATATATCCGTTCACATTACATCTAGGGATAAATGAAAACTCCATACCTGAGAAAATGGGACCATATGCCGCTGTCGTTGCTAATGCTGAAAAACCTTTTGAAGATGCGAATCTTCTGTTCGTAGAGACAAGCGAAAAAGGAAACACACTAAGGGCCCCTGAAGGCAAAAGGGCCATGAGCATCACAGTATTTTTAAAGACCCCCCCTAGGGAAGCGGCAGAGCATGAATTAAAAGAAAAGGTAAATGAAATCTTTAAAAACCTAAGATTTTTTCTGCCATTTATCGAAGATAATGTCGATTTTGCAAATATCGATCGTTCAATAGATATATCTAAGCAGTATGGAAGGCTGGTGGGACCCAGATACAGGGTGAAAAATTCCATGGTAAGGATTGGTATGGAATTGTTGCATAACAGGACGTCAATGAAAAACGTCTTTATAACAGGAGATACGGTGTTTCCAGGGCTTGGTTTCGAAGGAGAGATCACCTCAGCTTTAAACGCCGCCAGACTTGCGGCAGGAGGAGATAAACAATGAAAGAGAAAAAAATAGACTTTAATGTAATGACACTTGGGACCCCGACCATTCCATCTCCTATTAATTCCGGGTACTTTATCTCTGATGAAAACCGTGTTCTTTACGATCCATACATCCATCACCATCCAACTCGGCCATCAAAAGATTTACCTCTTTCCATTGAACTTGCAGGGCCTAGAGAAAAGATATACTTCAAACCTACAGAGACAAGGGCAGCAATCGTAACCTGCGGTGGTTTGAGCCCGGGCATAAATGATGTAATAAGATCGGTGGTTATGGCCCTGCACTATCGCTATGGCGTCAGAGATATACTCGGAATACGCTACGGGTTGCAGGGTCTGGTGCCCAGGTTCGGACACGAGCCTATGTGCCTTACGCCGGAGGTGGTAAAAGACATCCACTCCCTTGGGGGAAGCATCCTTTCATCGTCAAGGGGCGGACAGAACATCCCTATTATAATTGATACATTATGCGAAATGAATATTAATCTTCTCTTTTGTGTAGGTGGTGACGGCACAATGCGGGCTGCCGAAAAAATAACTGAAGAAGCCGTAAAAAGAAATATAAAGATGTCTGTAATAGGAATACCTAAAACCATCGACAATGACCTTAACCTCATCGACAAAACCTTCGGTTTCGATACGGCGATCTCAATGGTGGTCAATGTGATTCAGTGTGCCCACGTAGAAGCTAAAGGCGCACCAATGGGAATAGGACTTGTTAAGATAATGGGAAGGGAATCAGGACATATAGTTCTTAACGCGACCCTGGCACAGAGTGATGTCACCTTTGCCCTTATCCCAGAGGTTCCTTTTGATATGGAAGGAGAAAAAGGACTGCTGAAGCTGCTGGAAAAGCGCCTTCTGGACAGAAAACATGCGGTAATCCTTGTGGCGGAAGGAGCGGGACAGGACCTGTTTAACGGCGGCGACCCTAAAAAAACCGACGCTTCAGGGAATATAAGGCTAATGGATATTGGCGTCTTCCTTAAAACAAGGATTGAAGAATATTTTAAGCAGAAGGATATGGAGCTCAATCTGAAATATATTGATCCCAGCTATACCATACGCAGCGTTCCAGCCAATGCGAGCGACAGTATATATTGTGAGCTCTTGGGACAGTTTGCAGTACATGCCGGAATGGCAGGTAAAACAGGATTGGTAGTAGGGCTGTTCAAGGGAGATTATGTTCACATCCCTATCAAATCGGTAGCATGTCGTAAAAAGGTAGATACTAAAGGCAACCTTTGGATGCGCGTGCTGGAAGCTACAGGTCAACCGGCTTACATGAAGAATTGACCATTTCTATTTGAAAAAATAAATGAATGCCTAAAAAACACTTGCAATAATTATCATTATAGTCTAGGAATCAGCCTGATTTTTAGAAAGGAGCTTTTTGCTATGTCTCGATTTTGTGAGGTCTGCGGTAAGGGTCCGATTGTAGGAAACAGCGTAAGCCATGCGCACAACAAAACGAAAAAGGTATGGTATCCCAACTTGCAGAAGCTGAGGGTAGTTGTCCCTGCTACGGGAGCCATAAAAAGGATGAAGGTCTGTACCCGATGCCTGCGTTCAGGTGCGGTAAAGAAGGCCATCTGATAAATTAAGTATCCGTCTGAGTATGTCAGACGGATACGATATCCCCATCATATCCTTTTATTCGTTGATCACCATCTTTTTTATGCTGCTCAGATCTATCCGGAACGTTCCGTGTTCGGTTCTGCCGTAAGCCTTTTGCCCGCCGTCCAATATAAGTTCATCGGCGCTTTTGTTCCTGAGGCGAATCAGTACTCTCAATTCTTCACCTTTTGAGAGAAAATTTACAAGCTCTACCTCTTCAAAAGGGATAGTATATACGCCCTTCCCCTTTCTGCCCTGTATGAATGTATTCCCTTCTATGCTTACCTCAGTACACTTGGTAACTATGTCCATTTGATCAACAAAGACTGCACTGAATTTTTTTTCAGTAACGGGGATTTTGTCTGGATTATCACCATCCATCGTTGAACCCATACCAAAAATAAGCGGAACAAACAACATTACCCAAATATACCTATATCGACCTTTCATTCCTTATCACCCCCATCAATATCAAACATATCAATCTCTCTACCTAATGCTTGCAGTATCATTTCAACATCGGAAATAAAATCAGGAATTATGCAAAGCTGAATTACCGATTTAACTCTATCAACAGTAGTAACGGTCACAATACCATCATACCCATCAAATATGTGTTTGATATAGGCAATATCGCTGCGATTCAACCTGATATTTTTTATTATAACATCTCTTTCCTGCATTTTTCAGTCGTAACATCCACTTCATTAAACATCAAGGAATAATTACCACCTTGACACGACCGGACACCTTGACTATAGTTAGCAATCAATATGATCAGGAAAAAAGAGCATGCTGCCAATCACCCGATGGAAACTTCCCGATACAAACAAGAAGACGGAATCTATCCTGACCGAAGAGTTGGGAATTAGTCCAATAATGTCAAGAGTATTAGTTAACCGCGGCGTAAAAGACCCTGATGCGGCGAAGCGCTTGCTCTTCCCTTCCCTGGAAAACCTTCATAGTCCCTTTCTGATGAAAGATATGGAAAAAGGCATCGACAGACTTATCGAGGCCCTCATCAAAAAAGAAAAGATCCTAGTATATGGCGACTACGATGCCGATGGAATAACATCTACAGCAATACTTGTAAAATTTCTCAGAGAAATAGACAAAACAGTAAGTTATTATATCCCTTGCAGAGTAGACGAGGGATATGGACTTAGCAAAAATGCGATAGACAAATTGAGAAATGATGGTATCCAGCTCATAGTAACTGTTGACTGCGGCATCTCAGATATTGAATCAATAAACTATGCAACCAATTCAGGAATCTCAGTAATCGTTACAGATCACCATGAAATCCCTTCAATACTTCCCGATTGCAGTGCAGTTATAAACCCACATCGCAATGATTGTGCGTTTCCTTTCAAGCTGCTTGCAGGTGTAGGAGTTGCATTTAATCTCCTTATCGCTCTTCGTGGAAAACTTAGAGACATGGGGTTCTGGAAAAACATAAAATACCCTAATCTCATGAAGTATATGGATCTGGTCGCCATTGGCACAATCGGTGATGTTGTTCCTTTGGTAGACGAAAACAGAATCTTCGCGAAAATTGGGCTGGCAGTTGCATCCAGCACAGAAAGGGTTGGCTTGAAAGCTTTAATGGATATAAGTACCGCAGGTACTCATGGCATCAGCTCAGAATTCGCCGCCTTCAGGCTTATCCCCCGTATCAATGCCGCCGGAAGGATGGGTTCTGCCGAAGATGCAGTTGAACTGCTCCTGACGGAGGACCATAGCAAGGCTTCAATGCTGGCAGAGCGTCTCGATTCGTATAACAGGCAGCGCCAGGGTATCGAGAAGGGTATCCTGGAAGAGACGATTGACCATATAAATAGAACGGAAGATATTAAAAACTTAAATTCCTTTGTTTTTTCATCACACTCATGGCATCCGGGTGTCATCGGTATAGTTGCATCCAAACTTGTGGACCGATACTACCGACCTACCGTATTGATTAACATAAAAGACGGTATAGGCAGGGGGTCTGGCCGGAGTATTCTGGAATTCAATCTTTACGAGGGACTAGATAAGTCATGTTCTTCTCTTTTGCTATCCTATGGAGGCCATCGCTATGCAGCGGGAATCTCCATCAAGGAAGAAAATATAGAAGAATTTTCGATTATGCTTAGCGAGGCTGTCAGCGAAGGCGTCGGAGACATAAGACCGGTGCCCGAGACAGCAATAGATGCATTCTGTGATCTAAGCGAGATAGATTACACATTAATATCCCAGATAGAGATGTTGGCCCCTTTCGGAAGTATGAATCCTGAACCTGTTTTTTGTTCGAAAAATGTCAGGATATCATCACCGATGACTGTAGGGAACAATCACCTAAAGATGCGCGCCAGTGAAGACAACAATCACTACGATACCATATGGTTCGACAAGGGAAACATTTCAGGTCTTCTGTCTGGATCGCCCATAGACATAGTTTTTACACCTCAAATAAACCACTGGAATGGAAAGACCAGCATACAGCTTAAGATGAAAGATGCTTCAAGGTTTTTCCAATAGCAGTCATTGGCACCAGCATGCTAGCCCTTAAATCAATTGTTGTTTAAGGGCAAAACCATTCAATCTTTAATTATAAATTTCAGATTCCGGTGTTTTACATTCCGGTTGACAGTATATCGGTAAGATGGCACTATCCAATTTCATCAGAATGATAATGTAAATTATCCAGTCAAGGAGACAAACTATATGGATGGAAAACATTTAAAAGAGAGCAGCCTAATAATGGCAGAGATAATGAACCCCCTTGATGCAAACCCTATGGGAAACGTCCATGGTGGTGTCATAATGAAACTTATCGACAATGCGGCAGGGGCAGTAAGTGTCAGACATGCACGTTGCAACGCAGTCACAGCATCCATTGATCGCCTAGACTTTCACCATCCTGTCTTTGTAGGAGATCTGATAACCTTAAAGGCATGCCTGAATATGGTGGGCAAGACCTCAATGGAGGTGGGCGTTAGAGTTGAAACAGAGAATCTTTTGACCGGAAAGGTTCGTCACACCGCCTCCGCCTATCTTACAATGGTTGCTCTCGGTTCCGATGGCCGCCCTGTTGAGATTCCTCCGATTATCCTGGAGACCGAAGAAGAGATTAGGCGCAACAGAGAGGCAACTGACAGGAGAAAGATGAGACTTGAGGAGAGAAGAAAGGAAGGACTCTCAAAATAGCTACCAAGGAAAGAAAACATTTAAGCCTTTCGCAATTCACAGCATACAGGTACAGTCACTTTAAGGGGCTGGGGTTTTCTGTGTATTGCCCTCATGATCTTGAAAATAGAAACGTATCTTTGGGGACCCGGGGAAATGGATGTTTTCTATGCCTCATCTTTTAAAAATACCCTGAAAAAATATAGGATATTTTTATTGTCTTTTACAAAACTATCCTATTAGAATGGCACTCTTAACCGAAGCGCCCGGTAGAAGTTGCGGACCAATCCAGCTGGGAACCTCAGAATGTTAAGAATATCTATTCCCTCACTTTTAATTTCAATTTATTATACCAAGGTGCATGTATGAGTTTTCCCGAAAGGTTCGATGTGATAGTGGTCGGTGCAGGGCATTCCGGCTGCGAGGCAGCACTGGCCGCTGCCAGGATGGGCTGCAAAACTCTCCTGTGCAACATCAACCTGGATTCCATTGCACTTATGTCCTGCAACCCGGCAATTGGAGGGCTAGCCAAGGGACAACTTGTCAAGGAAATCGATGCCCTCGGTGGAGAAATGGGCAAAATAGCCGACAGGACGGCATGCCACTTCAGGCTCCTGAACAGTTCCAAGGGTCCTGCTGTCCAATCCTCACGGGTCCAGTGCGATAAGCAGATGTACCGTCTGGCCATGAAGGAAGTCGTGGAGCGGCAGGCCAATCTCTATCTCAGGCAGGCCCTCGTGGAAAAGATTGTCGTGGAAGATGGAACGGTCACCGGCGTCCTCGACAACACCGGTTTTTTTTATCCCGGTCAAACCGTGGTGATAACCACCGGCACCTTCCTCAACGGGCTGGTACACGTTGGTAACTCACGTCAGTCTGCGGGGCGTGCGGGAGAGATCGCATCTATCGGACTGGCCGAATCGCTCCGACAGTTGGGTTTCGAGATAGGACGGATGAAGACCGGAACTCCGCCAAGACTGCGCGCCTCTTCAATAGATTTTTCAGTTCTCGAACGCCAGGACAGCGACCCCGATCCGCATCCCTTTTCATTCACCACGAAAAGACTGCGCGAAGAACGGCTCCCCTCCTTTTTCTCCAGCACCACCCCCGATACACACCGGATTATAAGGGAGAACATTGGCGCATCTCCTCTCTACTCGGGCGCTATCAAGGGCATCGGAGCACGCTACTGTCCCTCGCTGGAGGACAAGGTGATGCGCTTTGCCGACAAAAAAAGTCACCCCGTGGTCCTCGAATTTGAGGGTTTGGAGACGGAAGAAATCTATGCTAAAGGACTTGGCAACAGCCTGCCACTTGATCTTCAGGAAAAACTGGTACGATCCGTCCCCGGCCTCGAACAGTCCGAAATTATGCGAAGCGCCTACGCAATCGAGTACGACTTTGTCCAGCCCACTCAGCTCACACAGACCCTCGAGACGAAGATAGTCAAGGGTCTTTACCTAGCAGGGCAGATCAACGGCACATCCGGGTACGAAGAGGCCGCTGCCCAGGGAATGTGGGCCGGAATAAATGCCGCCCTGGCCGTACAGAAACGTCCCCCCTTTATACTTGATCGTTCGGAGGCATATATGGGGGTCCTTGTAGATGATCTTATCACCCGTGGCGTAGATGAACCATATCGCATGTTCACATCAAGGGCTGAATACCGCCTGATCCTTAGAGAAGACAACGCAACCATCAGACTGATGGGCAGGGGCTGCGATATGGGGCTGATATCTGTCAATGATTATAAGGACCTGAAGGATCAGATCCTCCAGGTCGAAGAGCGCATAGAGGAACTGTCAAGCAGAAAGGTATTTCCCTCTGCCGAGTTGAATGATACCCTAAGAACAATCAATACCGCCCCCATAAGGACCGCTGTGACAGTTGCCCACCTCCTGAAGAGGCCGGAGGTGAAATACGATGACCTCAAGGTTCTGGATGGATGGCAGGAGATACGGGACCGCGATGTCAAAAAGCAGGTGGAAATAGAGATCAAATACGAGGGGTACATCAAAAGGCAGATGGAGTCAGTGGAGCGGTTCAGGGGACTGGAGAAAAAAAGAATCCCCGAAGGCTTTAACTACTCTTCAGTGCCGGGACTTTCGAATGAACTGATAAAAAAATTGTCATCAGTACAACCGGCCTCCATAGGCCAGGCGCAGAGAATCTCAGGGATGACACAGGCGGCTCTCACCGCCGTCCTTGTCTCACTTAAGAAAATAGAAATGACCAAACGGGCTCAAAACATATGAAGAAGGGGAAATAATGAGCGAGGGATATCTGATTCCCAGCAAGGTGAAACAGCTGCTCGATAAGGGGGTTACCATAACCAATCCTTTATCTGTGGAGATCAGCGAAGAGGTCAGGGTTGATATGATATCTTCCAGCGGTGTGGTGCTGCACAATGGCACAAAGCTTTACGGAGAAAAAACACTGATATGCGAAGGGACCCAGCTGGGCTATGAAACCCCGGCTACCATCGTAAACTGCCAGATAGGCCGCGGAGTGAATCTGAAGGGGGGATTTTTCCAGGAATCAACCTTCCTGGATGGTGTTCAGATGGCATCGGGCGCACATGTGCGCCAGGGTTGCATACTGGAAGAGGAAACCAGAACAGGACATACGGTGGGCCTGAAACATACCATACTCTTTCCCTTCGTCACCCTGGGCAGCCTTATCAACTTTTGCGACTGCCTTATGTCTGGAGGCACTGACAGCAAAAACCACAGCGAGGTAGGTAGTTCCTATATCCACTTTAACTACACCCCCAATCAGGACAAGGCAACCGCCTCTCTTATAGGGGATGTCCCCACGGGGGTAATGCTTGATCAACCTCCGATCTTCCTGGGAGGTCAGGGTGGAATAGTTGGACCGGTAAGGATCGGTCATGGAACGGTAATAGCGGCCGGGACCGTCTGGGGTAAGGATTGCCCCGAGGGTGGAAAGCTGCTCAAGGGGCTGGCAGGCACTATAACCGAAAGAGCTTTTAACCATGGGGCATACGGCGATGTTGCAAGAAAGACCCGAAACAATATTTTATATGTAGCTCACCTCATCGCCCTGAAACAGTGGTACCGAACGGTCAGAGTCAACTATTTCAAAGCCTTCGAATTGGGCCCACAATTGTGCAGTGGGGCTATTGAAAAGCTGGACATGGCCATCAAGGAGAGGATAAAGCGTCTCGGAGATTTTATAGTTACCGTTGGGGCACAAAATGTAAAAGACAGTTCCGGCATGGAAAAGCTTGAGTTGGGTAAAAAAGTGAAAAACGATATCGCAGACAAATGGCCCGAGATTCAGGATGTTTTAAAAAAATTCATGGATCAGTTCGCGGCTCAGAGCAATAGTAACCACCCTATGGAATCCCTTGATCTAATTGTTGGAGACTCCAGATACGTTGATTCGATAAGTGCGCTCAGTCCAGAGACCAAAATAATCGCTACAGCATGGCTACAGGGTATCGTGGATATGATCGTTGAGGAGATCTTCGTTATAGTTCCCCAGCTTCGCAGTTAAAATATATCAACTCTGGGGATTGTAGGCTCCCGGCGGAATTCGCAGTTCGTAGCGCTTCGTTTCATATCCTGCGGCTCCTGGAGAAAAAGTTCTCTCTATAAAACTTACCTCCCCCTTGAAATTCATAAGTATAATGGTGGAAGAACGTGTGCCGTAGTCATCACTGCCGATAAAGATAGAAGAAAGTTTCCGTTCCCATTCCAGAGTCACACCGGTTTTGGGCAGATCCCTGTCTTCCGGTCGCCATCCATCGGCCATAATATCAAAAATCCTGTCGGAGCATGGATCCCTGTAATCAGATGTTTCAATAGCAAGAAGTCTTTTTCCCCTTTCAACCTTCGGCCAGGGGGTGTCCAACAGATGATTGCTGAGACCGTGCATGCCTGGTTTTAGCTCGCAGAAAGCCCCTGTAGTACTTGCAAAGGAGAAAAATTTTCCACCGGCCCCCAGGATCAGATTGAAACCGTTATATCTTTCAATATTATGATTTACCTTCAGTAGATATTCCTCAGGCGATTCATCGCCAAGCAGAAAAGAGCTTACAAGCCCTCCCCGTGAAGGGGCATCTGGCTTGAAGGTTCCTGGGTCCCTGTAGTTGGTGATCGCAGCGACACGCCCCGATCTTGTTATCCCCAACCAGGTTCCTCCATCCTTGAGGTCACGTCCCGCCAACAGGTCCGGGGCATCCTTCCAGAAGGATGCTGGTGATGTTGGGCGGGCGTAAAACTCGTCCCGGTTTGCAGCTATTATGATGGGATAGACAGGATGTGATCGGTAGGAAAAAAGAATCAGACACATTTGATATATCTACCGACCTTCCATAACCTTCTCTACTATTTTAGACATGACATCCCCCGCCTTTTCCTCAATCAGGATGTCGGCCTGGGAGTCATAGGGTGTGCCACCTATGTTTATGATTACCAGCTTTGCACCCCTATCCTTTGCATAAGCCGGCATGAGCGCCGCTGGATGTACAACCAGCGAAGAACCTATAACAATAAAGAGATCACACCTCATTGAATGAGCCGTGGCCGCATTCAGAACTTCAGCAGGAAGCATCTCTCCAAAGAATACAGCATCTGGCTTGAGGGTTCCACCACACTGTTCACATTCAGGGATTTCTATCCCGATCTTTAATACATCCCTGATCTGCTCGGCCCTGTAGCGAGTGTCGCATTCCATGCATCTTATCCACTGCATGTTGCCGTGCAGTTCGAAAACCCTTTCCGATAAATTTCCGGCCTTTTGGTGCAGGTTGTCTATGTTCTGAGTTATCACACAGTCAAGCCTTCCGATCTCTTCCAGTTTTGCAACCGCGAGATGGGCCTTGTTCGGCTCCACACTGGAGAACAATCCTCCTTCAACCAGTATCTTCCAGTGTTTTCGGCGTGTCTCCTTATCTTTAAGAAATCGCTGTATCGTAAATTCATCGGGATCAAACCGAGTCCAAATCCCCTCAGGTCCCCTGAAATCGGGAATACCTGATTCGGTACTTATACCGGCACCTGTAAAGACGACTACTCTCTTTGAAGCCAGGATCATCCTGGCCACTGAGGAGAGCTTTTTTTCAAGATTGTTTTCCATCGTAAATTAATTCTCCGTATAATAATGCATACTGGAAGTTTGCGGCAGCGCTGGTATATAAGCCTCTACTTAAGACCGTATTTCTTAAGCTTGTAACGAAGTGTACGCTCGGTGATCCCCAAAAGTTCAGCAGCGCGAGTCTGATTGTTTGCGGTATCCTCAAGCGCCTGTTCTATCCGTTTGCGCTCCAGGGATTCGATCTCATCCTTCAGTGCCCCCCCTTCCCTGTGAGTTGTGAAATGATCGGAAGAGACATCTGTAAAGGGAAGATCCCTTTCCGATATAATAGGGTCACGGGCTATCACTACGGCCCTTTCGACTATATTTTCCAGTTCCCTGACGTTTCCAGGATAATCGTACTTCAGAAGGGTATCCATTGCTTCACTGCTGAAGCCTTCTATATCTTTATCGTTTTCCGAGGAAAATCGCTTCATGAAATATTCTATCAAAAGCGGGACA
Organism: Syntrophales bacterium; assembly: GCA_963665835.2. Taxonomy (GTDB): domain Bacteria; phylum Desulfobacterota; class Syntrophia; order Syntrophales; family UBA2210; genus UBA6078. The sequence goes on from CAXXWJ010000001.1 coordinate 255,161, forward strand.
TCTTCCTTCCGATCCCGCAGAGGAGGAATAACCATAGATACCACATTCAATCTGTAATAAAGGTCCTCCCTGAACAACCCTTCCCTTACCTTATCTTCAAGATTTCGGTGAGTAGCACTGATTATCCTGACATCGGCCCTTATGGTCTGGTTGCCGCCAAGGCGCTGAAATTCTCTCTCCTGGAGAAACCGCAGAAGTTTCACTTGAACGGAAGGGGAAAACTCCCCGATCTCGTCAAGAAAAAGGGTTCCACCGTCGGCCTCCTCAAACCTTCCAATTCTCCTTGAAGTCGCTCCGGTAAAGGCCCCTTTTTCGTGGCCGAAGAGCTCGCTCTCCAGCAAGGTGTCCGGTATGGCTCCACAATTTACAACTATCATGGGCTTTGCAGAACGCGGGCTTGTGCCATGAATAAGGCGTGCAAAAAGCTCCTTACCTGTCCCGCTTTCTCCCTGTATCAGGACCGTAGTACGACTTGATGCCACTCTGCCAGCCATATTGATTATCGACTCCATCCCGGGGTCCTTGTAAATGATCTGCCCCGATGAAATATCCTTTTTCCAAAGTTTCTTGCGAAGTATCTCGTTTTCTCTGATAAGGGTCTGGCGTTCCGCTATCCTGCCTACAAGCACAAGTAGCTCGTCAAGGTCTATTGGTTTGGAAATATAGTCCACTGCGCCAAGCTTCATAGCATCTACAGCGGTCTCTATCGTTCCGTAGGCCGTCATCATTACTATATTGATCTGCGGGTTGATCTCCTTGATCTTTTTCAGCACCTCTAGGCCATTCATCCCAGGCATCTTGAAATCCACAAGTAGAAGATCAAAATGTCCATCAAGAAACCTCTGTACTGCGGTCTTCCCATCTTGGGCTTCAGCAACTTTGTGACCCTCGCCAGCCAGGAAATCCCTCAGCATCTCCCTTTGGGACTGCCCATCTTCAACAACCAGAATATTCAACTTGCCCATTACTCAGCAACCCTTTCTAGACCTTCCACGGGGAGCATAACATCAAATGTTGTCCCTACACCAACAACACTCTCAACCTTTATCTCTCCGCCATGTCCCCGTACTATCTCATGGGCCAGGGCAAGACCCAGTCCCAAGCCCTTTTCTTTTGTAGTGTATTCCGGATCGAATATGTGGTCTATTTCTTCCTTTGTCAATCCGCACCCGGTATCGGACACCCTTATAGTCACCACTCCTCTCCCATTCAAAGTTGCGGAAATGACGATGGTTCCCAGTCCCGAAATTGCCTCCATGGCATTCTTTAGCAGATTATATAAGGCCTGCGTCAGCTTGTCTACATCCATCGGTATTATAAGAGGATCATCGCCCCATACGGTTTTAACTGTAATTCCCTTAAGACTGGCCTCCTCACGTATAAGGCTTGCCATGCGTTCCAGGAGATCGGTTATGGAGTAGTTGCTCAGTTCCAATCGGCGGCTTCGTGAAAAGATGACAAATTCCTCGACAATCCGGTTAAGCCTTTTTATCTCGTCACGGATTATTCCTGTTATGTGGTAAAAACCTTTTTCCCTGTCTTCTCCATCAGGAACATACTCCCGCCTTATTCTCTGGCTGGCCATACTGATAGCATTTAGTGGATTACGTATTTCGTGGGCCACTCCTGCCGCAAGCTGTCCTAGAGCGGAAAGCTTTTCAGCCTGCTGAAGACGCTTCCCCATTTCCTCCATTCTGAGAGAGTATTTCTTCTGGTTCACGTATATGGCAAACATGGAAAGGACGCCTATGGCCATTATAAAAATCATGGAGATGATCATGCGATTTCTGCTTTCTAATAATATCTCATCGCTCCCCTCCCTATTCAGGCCTATACGTGCGAATCCTTCCACCCTGTTGTCAATAGTTACAGGCACTGTTATTTCGAGAATTTCAACACCCCTTGACATAACCTTGCGACTGGCCTTCTTCAGTTTTGATTCCAGTACATCATGAGCAACGGCATCAATCTTTTCTATCCCTTCACGAAGAGTTCCAGCCTCCCCAAGCACCTTCCCCTGCTCGTTTACTACGATGAGGTACGTCAGACCCTGACCAAGGCCCACATCATCTATGGCTTTCCGTATCACAACCTTCGTGCTCCAGAACCGCAATCCCTTACTGTCAAGCGCCATTAATATCGTACCACTCCCATCTTTCCTGCGAACTGCCATATAGCCTATCTCGTTGAGTTTTCCAAATCTGTCAAAGAGATCTATGGTCATTCCTTTCTCTTTGGAGTTACCATTTTTAGCTTCGGGAAGAATTTCCGTAATAAACTTTCGACTTTTGAAAACCACCTTGCCACTCTTGTCCAGGACAGCAATAAGCCAGAGGTTCTCAATATCCGCCAGCGCTATAAGGTCTTCCTCTTTGAGGTTCTGCGCTTTCCACTGCACATCAACGTAACGGGCCAGGTCCACCAGATCCTTTACAAGGGCCTCCTGGGGAGAAAAGTCTTTGTTCCTCAGAGGAACAAAGGTATTTCTACTCTCTTTATCTTTTTCTTCCTTGAGTGTCTGATAGAGGTAAGCAAGGTTTTCCTGCGCCACATTTTCTACGGTTGTTATAATATCAAGACCCCTGCTTTCCATGAATTTTACCAGTGTCTTGTCCATACGTACCAGATCCATGATCCCCATAACCATTATCAGGGAAAGGAAGAGTAACATTACGAGCGCGACTATCAAAGGACGCAGAAGGTTTCCTTTGTATTTCAGCGAGGGGGTGTGCCAGTTTATGTCTTTTGGAAATTTCATTGCCATTGCCTATTGACGAGTCTCTTTCCGGACTCGCCTTAACGTCTTTATATCTGTTAACAGACTATATTTAAACGATAATTTACAAGTGTAACAATAGCAGGAAGTAAAAATTACGGTACCCAATCTTTAGAAGGCAGGCAAACAACCTCGCCGCCAAGATACCACAGGAGTTGATAAAAACCCTGCGTGCCTGAAAATAGAAAAAGGCTTGAAGCTCTGAAAAACCCTTGATCAAGATTACAAATGAATCCTACAAAACGGGCCTTATCGATATCGGAATCCTGCTTTCTGTTAAACAGAAAGCAGGACAATTTATATTGCTACGGTCCCAATAGTCAGAGCAGATGAGAAGTTCGCGATTGAGAAGTCTGCCGATCATCCTTCCGAAACAACTATCTTGGAAAAATCAGCGATCCGATAAAAGAGAGTCGACATCTCCTCTAAAAGAGACAACCTGTTGAATCGTACTCGCTGATCCTCCGCCATAACCATAACCTCCGCAAAGAAGGTATCGACAGGTTTTCTTAACCTTGCCATCTCGGAAAGGGCATCCGAATACAAACCTTGATCTATAAGTGCATCGGATTTTTCACGAATCTCTCCAAATGCTCTGTGCAGCTCTGACTCCGATGGGGATTCAAAGAGGGTGACATCTACATGCCCTCCTTCAAAACCTTTGAGTATGTTGACAACACGCTTAAAGGCAACTGCAAGGGGTTCGAAGTCCGGATGTTTTTTGAATCCCTCCATCGCTTCTATCTTCCTCAGGGATTGAACTATATCTGAAATCCCCAGCTCCAGTACCGAGCTGACCACATCGTAGGGATGACCCTGGGATATCAGCTGGTTCTCAAGCCTTCCCCTGAAGAAATCGACTACATCTCGCTTGGTCTCTTCTTTTTCACGCTTAAGCCTCTCCCCCATTATGGAGATACTTTTATCGATAAATTCATATAGATTGAGGGAATATTTTTTATTCAGTATTATATTTATTATACCGATAGCCTGCCTCCTGAGGGCGAAGGGATCCGCTGTCCCGGTTGGAGCCAGGTTTATACCAAAAAAACCAACGATCGTGTCAATCTTGTCAGCAAGGCTGACTACAGCACCCTCATCGGTACCGGGAAGCTCTCCTCCTGCGGCCGTCGGAAGATAATGTTCATATATTGCCGTTGCAACGGCGGGATCTTCACCCTGCAGGAGGGCATATTCTCTACCCATGATACCCTGCAACTCGGTAAATTCATAAACCATATGGGTTTCAAGATCAGCCTTCGACAACAGCGCCGCCCTGTCAACTGATTTCAATATCTCCGGTCTTATCTTCGCTGCTATATGTGACGCAAGCGCTCTGAAACGCGAAACCTTTTCATAGGATGTTCCTAAAAGGTTGTGAAAAATAACATTTTTAAGGTCTTCCAGATGATTTTCCAGAGGGATCTTTCGATCTTCCTCGAAGAAGAAACGGGCATCAGAAAGTCGAGCCCTTATAACCTTTTCATTACCCCTTGCCACAAGCAAAGGATCTCTTGCCAGGGTATTGTTGACGGTTATAAAGTAGGGCAGCAATTTACCATTACTGTTGATGACAGGGAAATACTTCTGATGCTTCATCATTGCCGTGGTCAAAACCTCTTTGGGAAGGTCCAAATATTCACTGTCGAAGGTCCCACATACAACGGTAGGATACTCGACAAGAAAACTTACTTCTTCCAGAAGTTCTTCGTTTTCAAGAACAGAGCCCGATACCGCCTCGGCCGCTTTTTGAGATTCCTCCCTCACAATCTTCTTTCTTCTTGAGGGATCGGCTATCACAAAATGTTCTTCCGCTTTTTTCATATAGTCTTCAAGGCCCTGCACCTTGAACGGTTCAGGGGCCATGAAACGGTGTCCCCGACTTTCATCCGAACTTGCTATATTCTCTATTGAAAACGGAACAATCTCACCGCCGAAGAGCGCCAGGATCCAGTGGATAGGCCTGGCAAATCGCGTGTTGAGATCCATCCAGCGCATAGACTTTCTAAAGGGAATTGAAACAATAAACCGCGGCAGGAGTTCCTTCAGTATGGATGCAGTGTCTACACCGGTAAGCTTCTTTCTGGCACAGAGCTGCTTCCCCTTTGGCGTTTCAACTATCTCCAGTTCAGAGACCTCCAGTCCCTGTCCCCTTGCAAAGCCTATAGCAGCCTTAGTGGGAGCGCCATTTCCGTCAAAAGCAACCGACAGGGAAGGTCCCATCTTCTCAAGAAGCTGATCCTCCTGCCTTTCGGAAACAGCTTCTATGGACAAAAGAAGCCTTCTAGGTGCTCCCATGGTTCTTATCAGACCATGACTGATACGATTTTCGGAAAACTCCCCTGTTATTATCCGTTCCATATCCTTAAGTGCCTTCGGCAGGAAAGCGGCTGGGATCTCTTCAGTTCCTATCTCTAACAATAATTCCTTTGCCATGGGGAAAAGTACTCCTCTTCTAACTCCTGTTGAACTTGCCCCTAAGGGGGTATCCAATCTTTTCTCTGTGCCGTGAGTAACCCTCGGCACTTATACGGGCCAGGTTTCTAACCCTACCGATATAGTTTGTTCTTTCATTAACGCTTATGGCGCCACGGGCATCGAGTATGTTGAATACGTGAGAACATTTCAGACAATAATCGTAAGTGGGAAGAACAAGGCCTTTCTTTTCAGTCCTTATAGCCTCGGCCTCATACATGTCAAAAAGTGTTCTTAACATTACGGTATCGGCCACCTCGAACTGATATGTGGAAAACTCCACTTCGTCGCGATGGTGAACGTCGCCGTAGCTTATACCGTGTCCCCACTCCAGGTCGTACACATTATCTATCTCCTGAAGATACATGGCGATACGCTCTATCCCATATGTAATCTCAACACATATGGGGTTGAGATCTATCCCCCCTACCTGCTGGAAGTAGGTGAATTGCGTGATTTCCATCCCATCCAGCCAGACCTCCCAGCCAAGGCCCCAAGCGCCCAAGGTTGGCGATTCCCAATCGTCTTCCACAAATCGGATATCGTGATCCAGGGGATCAATACCGAAACTTTTTAAAGAATTAAGATAGAGTTCCTGAATATTTATCGGAGACGGCTTCATTATTACCTGGTACTGATAATAATGCTGCAGACGGTTCGGATTTTCTCCGTACCTGCCATCCGTGGGTCTGCGGGAAGGCTCCACATAGGCAACATTCCAAGGCTCCGGACCAAGCGCCCGGAGAAATGTGGCAGGATTGAAGGTTCCTGCCCCCACCTCTATGTCATAGGGCTGCTGAATGATGCATCCCTGATCTGCCCAATACTTTTCCAAGGCAAATATAAGTTCCTGAAAGGTCAACTGTCACCTCCTCGGCCTACGGTATTTAAACGGGGGAAAGCTATCACCAAGGGTGCGAAGCTGTCAAGGTGGAATCTGTTTATACCCTTTTCAGATCCTGAATCAGAGCATTCCCTTTATTTCATCCAAGACCCTAAGCGATCTGGGGTCTCTACCCAGTATGTAACGTACAAAGCTTCGGAATATCTGACTGCTTTCCCTCAGGGCACTGTCCGAAAGTATAAGACGCTGTATCCTTTCCGCATCCATGTTCTTTCCCATCAGTAGTGTCTTCACTGTACCGTGAGATACGGGGATACAGTCCCGGTGCCCAGTGCCGCAGGAGGAACACCTGATACCGCCCCTGGCTACATCAAATAATGTGGTGCTTATATTGTCAAGAGGCGTATTGCAGTTTATGCAACGCTCCAAGACAGGTTCGTACCCTGAAAGCTTAAGGAGACGAAGTTCAAAAAACCGCGTTGTCTCATCCAGACCATTTCCCCTTTCCAGGAGCCCCATAAATCCTTCCAGCAGGTGAAATATGGCAGCGCTTCTCTTCCCTTCCAGCGTAAACTGATCTGCAAGATCTATCATGTAGGAAGCTGTCATCGTTTTCCCCAGATCAGCCCTGATCAGGGGAAAATGGTTGATGACGTCACAACCCTCTACCAGGGCAAGACCGGATTCATCTCTTCGGGAAAAAAGGAGCATCGAATGCGAAAAGGGCTCTATTGCGTTGGGAAATCTCTTTCTGCTACGCCTGGCCCCCTTTGCGATACCCTTGATTTTTCCGAATTCCCTTGTAAAAAATGTAACAATCCGGTCTGATTCTCCGTAATCGAGAAAGTGCAGGACAAATGCCTGAGTCTTGTGTGAAGGCCTTTTCATACAAGCAATTTAAGAAATACGGTTGCAAGTCCCAGGAAGGAAAGATAACCGAATGCGTCAGTGAAAGCAGTCACAAAGATGTTAGATCCCAATGCCGGATCGGCCTTGAACCACTTCAAACTTAGCGGGATCAGTGTACCCATGAGGGTACCTGTAAAGACATTGATTATCATGGCAAGTCCGAGAACAACTCCCAGTATGGGCATTCCCTTCCACAGATAGGCTAAAAAACCTATAACAACGCCAAGAGCCAACCCGTTTACAATCCCGACTACTATCTGTTTGTAGAATGCCTTCTTTGCGTTCTCGAAGGTTACTTCCCCGAGGGCCAACCCTCTAACAATCAGGATGAGGGTCTGATTTCCGGCGTTTCCCCCGAGGGCCGCCACTACAGGCATGAAAACGGCAAGGGCGATCACCAACCGTATGGTGTTCTCAAAGAAACCTATGACCAAAACCGATGCCAGGGCAGTCAGGAGGTTTAGGAACAGCCAGGGGAGTCTCTTTTTGATGGATTCTATCGGATCATTGAAGACATTGTCATTCTCATGCAAACCGGCTATACGGTATATATCTTCAGAAGTTTCCTCCTCCATGACATCAACAACGTCATCAATCGTAATTCTGCCCACCAGGTGATTTTCAGAGTCAACAACCGGTAGAGAAACAAGGTCATACTTCTCAAAGATACGGGCGACCTCTTCCTGATCCACATCGGTATGAACACTGGGAATGGTCTTGTCTATGGCATCCATGGCAGGACTTGTTCGCTTGGATGTTATCAATCTCTGAAGGGGTACAGCACCTATAAGTACATTATCGCTGTCCACGACAAAAACGTTATATACATCTTCTATATCATCCGATGCCTGTACTACAGCCCTTAGGGCGCTGTTGATCGTGGAATCCGAAAGAACCGAGACCAACTCCGACTGCATGATTCCGCCGGCGGTGTCCTCCTCGTATTTCAGAAGGTTTTTAAGATACTGCGATTCTTCTGGTTCAATTCCCTCAAGAACCACACGTGCCTGGTCTTCCGGTAGTTCGGCAATAACATCGGCCGCATCGTCCGAGTCCATTTCATCAATGATCTCGGTAAGTTTCTGGTCTGACATATCTTCCAGAATCTGTTCGCGCGATACATCACTAAGTTCTGGAATAACATCCGAGGCCTTCTCAACATCAAGGAGAGAAAAAAGACGTATTTTCTCCTGTTCACCCAGATTGTCTATAAGGTCAGCGATATCGGCCGGATGAAGATCAGAGAACAGATCGATGATATCGAATTCCCTGTTTAGGCGAATCCAATCCTTAAGTTGAGTGAGATGATGAATCTCTTCTTCTCTCTGTTTTTTCATGGCAAACACCTGAGGACAAATGGAAACAGTTTCCGCTAACACATCTTAGAATACAAGGCAAGAATGTAAAGGGAAAGAATTCCAATAAGTAAATTGCAGGATATTAAAGAAGACAAGACAGCATAAGACTGTCTATACAGATATAAAATCTCTTGGAAGAAGCCTGTATCATGTATCAGACCAAGGATCGGCGTATTTGACATCTCCACCAACTATGGTCATTACAGCCTTACCTTTAAGCTCCCATCCGTTGAAGGGGCAGTTGCGTCCTTTAGAACGAAAGTTCCCTGCATTGACTTTAAATAATTTTTCGATGTCGATAACCGTTATATCGGCATCGAACCCCTCTGCCAAAGATCCCTTATTCGGTATTTTGAGTATACGGGCGGGGTTCACGCTCATCTTTTCTATCAGCTGACTTATCGTCAATATTCCTTCAAATACAAGCTTAAGGCTGATTGGAAGTGAGGTCTCAAGCCCTATTATACCGTTTGCAGCGTATACAAACTCGACATCTTTTTCTACAGATGAGTGGGGGGCATGATCACTGGCTATCGCGTCAATAGTGCCATCCTGGAGTCCTTCTTTTATGGCTTTAATGTCATCCTTACCTCCAAGAGGAGGGTACATTTTGAAGTCTGTAGAAAATCCCCTGAGCGAATCATCGCTGAGAGTGAAATAGTGCGGAGCGGTCTCTGCCGTAACCTTGATACCGGAGACTTTGGCCATACGGACAGCTTGTACTGAACCGGCACTACTTATATGTGCAATATGCAGAGGAGCACCCGTAAAATGAGCAATTGCAATATCCCTGGACACCATCACCTCTTCCGCTATGCCAGGAATGCCCGGCATACCTATCTGGGTGGAGACAAAACCCTCGTGCATGAGGCCTCCCGCTGACAGGCTTCGATCTTCACAATGGGATATAACCGGCATATTGAATGCAGAGGCATACTCAAGGGCATGTCTCATCAGCCTGCTGTCCTCCACAGGATTTCCGTCATCTGAAAAAGCTACTGCTCCGGAATTCTTCAGGTCTCCGAATTCCGTGAGCGATATTCCTTTAAGCCCCTTGCTGATTGCGGCAATGGGATAAACATTTGCCATTGAGGCTATTTGGGCCTGCTTGATGATGAATTCAGTTACTGAGCGTGTGTCATTTACCGGGTCGGTATTGGCCATACAGGCAATGGAGGTAAATCCACCGGCAACAGCAGCCTGACTTCCGGTTAAGATAGTCTCTTTGTACTCGAAACCTGGCTCACGCAGGTGAACATGCATATCTATCAGTCCCGGAGCGACAATCATACCTTTAAGGTCAACGATCTTAAAGGTGTTTTCGGAATGTGATCCCGACAGGGAGATACAATCCTGAATTTTAGATATCTTTCCATCTTCTATCAGGACGTCCATAACAGAATCAATGCCTTGCGAAGGATCTACGACCCTGCCGCCTTTAAGTAACAGTTTCATTTCGTTCCTCCCGACAAGAGGTAGAGCAGGGCCATCCTAACGGCAACACCATTTGTAACCTGCTCTAGTATAACCGACGATGGACCATCGGCTATTTCCGGAGTTATCTCAACACCCCGGTTTACAGGTCCAGGATGCATCACTATCACATCTTCTTTTGCCAGCCTTATATTATTTCTATTTAATGAAAATTGCTGGGCATATTCTCTAACGGACGGGAACAGGTTTTTCTCCTGTCTCTCAAGCTGCATACGAAGCATCATTACCACATCCGCGCCCCTTATGGCGTCATTAATGTTGTAACAAACCTTCACGCCCATCTTCTCTATGTCACGGGGTATCATCATTGCCGGCCCGCATATAACTACATCGGCACCCATCTTTGTCAGACCGTATATGTTGGAGCGCGCTACTCTGCTATGCGATATATCACCTACAATAGCAACCCTGACTCCTTCAAACCTCCCCTTCTTCTCCCTTATAGTCAGCATATCCAGAAGGGCCTGGGTCGGGTGTTCGTGAGCACCATCTCCGGCATTGATGATGGCCTGCCCAAGAAGACCACCGAGTATATGGGCCGCACCAGCCGCACTGTGACGTATAACAATAATATCTGGGTTCATCGATTCCAGGTTTCGCGCAGTATCAATTAGGGTTTCCCCTTTCACCACACTGCTGCTGGATGCAGATATGTTTATGGTATCTGCGCTGAGACGCTTTGCCGCTATCTCGAAGGAAGCTCTCGTCCGGGTGCTTGCCTCGAAGAAAAGGGTAATAACAGTCTTCCCCCTGAGAGTAGGAACCTTCTTTATCGTTCTGTCCGATATTTCCTTGAAGGTTTCTGCAGTATCGAGTACAAGCGCTATCTCTTCTTTCGAGAGATCCTGTATTCCCAGCATGTCTTTCCTTGATAGGCCCATCATATCCTATAACCTCTAACCAAACAGGGCTTTTCCGCCTTTACATCTGAGGCATTACCTCGGAGGCAGTTCAATCCTCTTCTATTACAACCTCGTCCGCTTTTCTGTTATCTGTCAGCTTAACGCTGATGTTTTCCCACAGCGATGATGGAAGCGTTTCACCTATAAAATCAGCCCTGATTGGAAGTTCTCGATGTCCTCTGTCAATAAGAACGGCCAGCTGTATCATCCTGGGTCTTCCAAAATCCATTAGCGCATCCATTGCCGCCCGTATTGTCCTCCCCGTAAAAAGCACATCGTCTACAAGCACAACGCGCTTACCATCAAGAGGAAAGGGGATATATGTTTTTCCAATCTCCGGCCTTCTTTCCGTGTTCAACACATCGTCCCGGTAAAGAGTGATATCAAGCATCCCCAGCATGATATCTGCATTATCTATGGCCGATATCTTTTCCCGAATTCTTTCAGCAAAAGATACCCCGCCTTTTCTTATACCTATGATTATAAGCCCTTCCGTACCCTTGTTCTTTTCAATTATTTCATGGGCTATTCTAGTCAGGGACCGTTCAATCCCTTCAGCATCCATAACTATTTTCTTTTTTTTCATATCCGGCATTCCACAGATAAAACACACCTGTTCGCTTTAGAGCAAACCTCTAGCTTTATTAAAAAAAAGGCCTTCCCACAGAGATGAGAAGGCCGATTGGCACCCTTTTATTAACCCACGGAAAAATCATAAAAACCCTCTTTCAAACGGTTTGGATTACATGAGATTTGAGGGCTACATCTACCAACCTTTATATCTCCTGTCAAGGAGTTTTAGCGCAGCATTTTCCCCATCCTGTTCCAACGTACGTCACTGTTCTCCTTGTCCCAGGACCAGTAGGTAATGAATGCCTTGCCCAAAACATCACTCAGTTCGACAAATCCCCAGAAACGACTGTCATAGCTTTGATCCCTGTTGTCTCCCATAACAAATATATTTCCCTCCGGAACCGTTACGGGGCCGAAATTGTCACGTGGCTGCATCGATGAAGGGAAAACCAGTGCGTCGGTATATACGCCATATTTGTCATCAAATCTGGACCCGTTTATGAATATATGTTTATCTTTTATCTCTATGGTGTCTCCGGCCACGCCTATTACCCGCTTTATGAAATCCTTATCCCTCTCAACGGGGTATATGAAAACAACAATATCGCCACGCTTCGGATCGTTTATGGGAACAAGAGTCTTTCGCACAAAAGGAATCTTCACGCCGTAGGCGAATTTATTTACGAGAAGGTGATCCCCTATCTGCAGAGTAGGCTTCATAGACCCAGAAGGGATCTTAAAGGCCTGAACTATAAAGGTTCTTATGAAAAGAGCGATAAGTATTGCTATGATTATTGCTTCCGCATATTCCCTGACCAAACTTTTTTCACTTTTCCCCATATTAAAGGTTTCCTGTTATCGTTTTTTCGCTATAGGATATTTAGAAATATATTGCAGACATAGTTATCACAATCATTACAATTGCCAATGATCCCTTTACAAAAACCCCGGCAATCCTGCCAATAAGGGCACCGTACCCCACCCTCAGAGCGAGTCTAAGTTTTCTTTTCTCAATATATTCGCCAAGAAAGGCCCCGGCGAAACCTCCAAGGAAGACCCCTATTACAACGCCCAGGCCAAACAGCAGGGGTGCCATCACAATGGCCCCGGCGATTCCACCTGCAATCGAAAGTATAATTGCTGCCTTTGATGAACCGTACTTTCTGACCCCGGCAATGCCCAGCCAAAAGTCGACGGCTTCCGCAAAAACAGATATAATCACCAGGGAAATTATTACCTTGAGCCCGACCTTCTCGAATCCGGTTATAAGGGCATATACAACAACATCTGCGACTATAACAAAGGTCCCCGGAAATCCGAAGATTATAGAGAGGACCCCTATAAGTAATACAACAACAAATATCGTAAGTCCCGTCGCTTCGAGGAGAGGCAAATTATTGTTTCCTCTTTTCCTTTGAAGGGATTATGGATTCCCAGGCCAGAACCGTAGGGCTTGCTACAAATATTGACGAATAAGTTCCTACAACTATTCCAACGAGCAGGGCAAATGCAAAATCGTGAATAACCGCTCCACCCAGGAGAAACAGGGCAAGTACAACCAGAAGTGTAGTTGCCGACGTAAGGATTGTCCTGCTCAGCACCTGGTTTATACTGGAGTTTACAAGCTCCGCTAATGGTTGCCTGCGCGTCGATTTGCTGTTTTCTCTTATCCTGTCATATACCACGATGGTATCGTTCAGCGAATATCCTATAATAGTAAGAAGGGCGGCAATTATAGGCAGGGTAAACTCCTTGCCAAGCAGGGAAAAGACCCCGACAGTGATAATGACATCGTGAATCAGAGCTATGATCGCACCGATGGCGTAACGCAGCTCGAATCTCCATGTAACATACACAAGTATCCCTATAACAGCATAAAGCATTGCCAGGAGACCCTTCTGCCTGAGATCCTTGCCTACCTTGGGTCCTACGACCTCTACCCTTCTTATATCAAACTTATCTTTTCCATAAGTTGCTGAAAGTGCAATAGCTATCTGATCAGAAAGGCCTTCCAGCTCAGAACTGGACTTCTCGGTCCTTATCAGAAATTCATTCTCAGCATGGGTTCCAAACCTCTGGATAACGCTGTCTTCCAGTTTGGCAGATCTAAGGGAATTACGTATGCCGTCTGCATCCGTATCCTGAAAAAATTTTATCTGCACAAGTGTTCCGCCGGCAAAGTCTATTCCAAGATTGGGACCGCCATGAAAAACCAGCGATCCTATACTTACCAGTATCGCAACCAGCGATGCGACAACAGCTATTTTCATCTTTCCTACAAGATCAATGCTTATCCCAGGCCGTATAATTTCCATCAATGTCTCCGTTCCTGTCTATATTCGTGGTTCCTTTTATCTATATGCTAAGTCTTTGAATTTTTCTGTTCCATACGAAATAATCGTAAATAATTCTCGTAACGAAGATTGCGGTAAACATACTGCATACGATACCTATGCTCAATGTTACGGCAAATCCCTTGACAGGACCCGTACCGAACTGAAAAAGTACCAGAGCCGCGATCAAGGTTGTGACGTTTGCATCTACGATAGTCAGCAACGCCTTGGCATATCCGGCAGCCACCGATGCGCCGGGGGATTTTCCAAGTCTCAATTCTTCTCTAATCCTTTCAAATATCAGGACATTTGCATCCACCGCCATACCAATGGTAAGAACAATACCGGCTATACCGGGAAGGGTGAGAGTGGCCTTGAATGCGGCCAGTGTACCCATAATTAGAACAATGTTAAGAAATAGAGCTAAATCCCCAACAATACCAGACATATTGTAATAGATGATCATGAAAAGAATTATCAACGCGCTCCCTACGATTATGGAGAGCATACCCTTATCTATCGAATCCTGCCCCAAGGAGGGTCCTACTGTTCTCTGTTCAAGTATATTCACAGGAGCAGGCAGCGAACCTGCCCTGAGGACTATCGCCAGGTCACGGGCTTCCTCCATGGTAAAGGTACCTGTTATCTGTGCACTCCCTCCAGATATTCTCTCTTGTATTACAGGGGCTGAATGTACAGTTCCGTCCAGTACAATCGCAAGTCGTTTTTTTACATTCTGACCAGTTACCCTGTCAAAATCCCTCGCTCCCTGAGAATCGAATTTTATTGATACATAAGGCTCGCCAAAACGATCCCCTATAGCCACCTTGGCATCCTCCAGAGAGTCACCTGTCAGAAGGGTCTTCTTCTTGAGCAGATATGGAACCTTGGTCCTTCGGCCGGTTGCCTCATCTACCGTGTAACCATATGCGATTATATCACCGGGAGGTACAACCCCTCCAAGGGCTTCATCTACGTTATGCTCCTCATCAAGCAGTTTGAACTCCAGGAGAGCCGTTTTACCTATAAGGTTTATTGCCCGCTGGGGATCCTTTATGCCGGGAAGTTGCACCAGAATTCTATCCTTGCCCTGAGGGATTATTTCAGGCTCCGATACCCCGAATTCGTCAACCCTGTTCCTTATTGTCTCAAGGCTCTGTTCCAGGGCAAACTTTTCTATGTTTTCGCTCTGCTCATCTGTTAACTTGAGCCATATCTTTTGTCTGTCTTCTTTAATATCCGAATCTTTCACAACCAGACTGGGGAAGGTATCCTTGAGAACCTTGTTGAATGTTACACGTTCCTGACTGTCGGCCAGCTCCAAGGTTATTAATGTTCCCTCTTCGCGTTCCAATCGCTTGAATCGAATTCTTTCCTTCATAAGGACATCCTTCAATTCGTTAGATATCCGTTCCACGGCACTTTCCAGGGCTTTTTGGGTCTCTACCTCCAAAACCAGATGCATCCCACCCTGCAGATCAAGACCCAGGTGTATCTTATCCGCACTTTTCTTCCAGACGGAAGGGATATTCTGCGTTATAGAGGGGATGAGAAAGAACAGCGCAGCGGCAACGATAACGATCGCTAAAATAGCCCTTACCTTGATGTTTTTGCCCGACATATAAAATTCCTCTCTCTCCTATCTACGAGTTTATCTTCTGAGTAATGCCCGATATGTGGCTCCTGGAGATCTTCACCTTCACCTTGTCAGCAATTTCAAGGGTAACAATCTGCTCTGTAATAGCGGCAATCTTCCCGTGCAGACCGCCAACCGTAACCACCATGTCTCCATGAGCCAGGTTGGAAAGCATGGCCTTGGTTTCTTTTTGTTTTTTCTGCTGGGGTCTTATAAGAAGAAAATAAAAGATTGCGAATATCGCAACCATTACGATTATAAAGCTCATATCTCCACCGGGAGATGCCGCCTTAGCGCCCCCCCCACCCCCGGCCATTGCATATGCTATACTGGTCATACTAATCATCCCTCCTTGATTTTTTAATTATTTTCAGGGTCTGTTACTGTCAACTTGGACATGAAATCATCTCTGAAGGCCCTGTATGTATCTTTCACTATTGCCTCTCTGATCTGTCGCATCAGATTCATGAAATAACTTATGTTGTGAATGGTATTCAAAACAATCGCCAGGATCTCCCCGGCGATAAAGAGGTGTCTGAGATATGCCCGCGAATAATTTCTGCAGGTGTAACAGCTACAGGCACTGTCAACAGGCGCATCGTCCCCCCGATAACGAGCGTTCCTTATAACAACTTTTCCATGGCTTGTAAACAGCATTCCGTTTCTAGCATTGCGCGTAGGCATAACACAATCAAACATGTCTATGCCATGATAAACGGACTCTACGATATCCTCCGGCAGCCCCACTCCCATAAGGTATCGCGGTTTCTCCTGGGGTAACATGGGGGCAAATTCGGAAGTTATCTCCCGCATAATTTCTTTAGGCTCCCCGACGCTTACACCACCAAGGGCGTATCCGTCGAATCCCATGTCCACAAGTTCCTCAATACCCCGCCTACGCAGCTCACCATACTCCCCTCCCTGGGATATTCCAAAGAGAGCCTGATGCTCATTTTTCCGCGCTGCCTTGCACCTGCGTGCCCATCTCAGTGTCATGTCAAGAGATCTTTCCGCATAGGCGAAGTCGGCCGGGTAGGGAATGCACTCGTCCAGACACATCATAACATCCGACCCCAGGGCTTCCTGAATATCCATGCATACCTCAGGACTTATGAAGTGCCGTGAGCCGTCTATATGAGACTGAAAGGATGCACCATCCTCAGTTATCTTCCTGAGCGCACCAAGGCTGTATATCTGAAATCCCCCGCTGTCGGTCAATATGGGATGATCCCAGTTCATGAACCGGTGCAATCCCCCCATCTTCCTGATCAGATCATGTCCCGGTCGCATATAGAGATGGTAAGTATTTGAAAGGATAATCCTGGATCCCAAGCCAAAGACCTGTTCCGGTGTAAGCGATTTTACCGTACCCTGGGTACCCACGGGCATGAATACAGGTGTCTCAACCTCCCCGTGCGGGGTTGTTATTCTTCCAAGACGCGCCTCAGAACCTTTATCCTTGCGCAGGAGCGTAAAGCCGAATCCGCCATCTCTGGATTCCTGATTTTGAGGGCTGTCCTCTCTGTTCATGGTTCCCCATTTCTAACTGAAATCAAGCTCAAATGTTCATGCATCCAGACCAAAGCCATCTGGACTTAAAACTGATTGTTTTTGTGATCTAAATGGCTGCAGCCTGAGCTATGCCACCTTAGTCACAACCATCCATCGTCCTTAAAGTATCAGCATGCAGTCCCCGTAGCTGTAGAATCTGAATTGTTCCTCTATAGCCTTCTCATAGGCCCGGTCAATCAGATCCTTCCCGGCAAAGGCGCAGACAAGCAAAAACAGAGATGATGCAGGGAGATGAAAATTAGTCAGCATACTATCAACCGCCTTGAACTTGTATCCCGGATATATGAAAAGAGAAGTCTCCCCCTTCCCAGATCGCACCCGCCCATCCATATCGGAGGCGGACTCCAGTGTCCTGACAGATGTTGTTCCTACGGCAACTATCCTTTTCGCACCGTTTATCTTTTCTGCTACTGCTTCCGTTATCTCGAAGGTCTCGCTCTCCATTTTATGATCGTTCAGCTCTTCAACCTCTATGGAAAGAAATGTTCCGTATCCGACATGCAAGGTAACTTCGGCGACATTCGTACCATTTCCGTTCAACCTGTCTATAACATCTTCCGAAAAATGGAGCCCCGCCGTCGGAGCGGCTACCGATCCGGGATTCTTCGCGTAGATAGTCTGGTATCTCATGAGATCAACGGGATCAGGGCCCTTTCCTTTCACCCTCTTTATGTAAGGCGGAAGGGGAGCAGATCCAAATTTTTCCAGAAACGATTCAATCCCTTCCTTTGTATCAAATCTGACAATCCACTTTTTTTCGGAAACTCTCTCCATGAGCTGCGCACAAGAGCCGTCTTCAAAGGATATTTTTGCTCCTACAGTAACCCTTTTGGCAGGCCTCAGCAAAACCTCCCAGGTCCCCTCACCGTCCTTCTCCCGCAGTAACAGCAACTCGATCTTCGCCCCGGTTTCCTTTCGACCTGAGATTTTGGCGGGAAGCACACGAGAATTATTAAGCACCAGAAGGTCATCAGGGCCCAGAAAATCGGGAATTTCATAGAAGCTCCTGATCTCTATAGAGCCCACGGCCCGGTCAATAACCATCATGCGCGAATGGTCTCTACGGTCACAGGGCTGCTGTGCGATCAGCTCTTCAGGGAGATGATAATAAAAGTCTTCCGTTTTCATAGCGATTGCGGGGTAATAACCAAAAAAAGATTGTAAAGTCAATAGATATTCTAAGGTTTCGTAAGGCTATCCATAGACGTTCGATACAGCCTGAGTTCCTCAGCTCCTGCCCATATATACAAGAGCTAGGCCCATAATCACAGCTGCCAGCCCTAAAATCCTCAGGACAGGCTCCGGGGTATCACAGACCTTAAGCAGGTAAGCCTTTATTTTTTCTGGAAAGGCAAAGTAGGGAAGCCCTTCTATGATAAGAACCATTCCTATTACACAAAGCAAAAACCTCAAAGCTTGTTGCCCCTTTCCTGTTCCTTGGCTCTGTCCCACAAGATATCCATTTCTACAATCGATACATCCTGCGGTAAAAGTCCCTTTTCCCTCAGACTCTGTTCGACAAATGAATATCTTGACACGAATTTTCTAAGCGAACAGCGCAGTGCCTCCTGGGGGTCTGCTTCCGTGAACCTGCATAGGTTGACCAGTGACAGGAACATGTCTCCAATCTCCTCTTCTACGGGGCCTTTTCGTCCTTCTCCTATAGCCTCCTTCAGCTCTGACAGTTCCTCTTCTATTTTCTCCAAAACACCGGACTTGTCGTCCCAGTCAAAGCCCCTGCGCGCAGCCCGGGCAGTTATCTTGTGCGCCGCCATCAGGAGGGGCATGGAACGTGGAACGTCATCAATTGGCGAAACATCCGCTTCCCCCCTGCCCCGCTCCCGACTCTTTATGCGTTCCCAGTTTGTTTTTATCTCTTCCACATTCAGGTCCTGGGGTCTTTCAAAGACATGGGGATGACGAATTATCATCTTTTCCGAAACATGCGATACAACATCATGGAAAGTAAAATTCCCTTTTTCTTCAGCCATCTTAGAAAGAAAAAGTATCTGAAAGAGAACGTCGCCCAGTTCCTCTTTCAGCGCATCAGGAGATTTTTCATCAATTGCATCAATAACCTCGTAAACTTCGTCCAGCATATATTTACCGACGTCTTTTGGCTCCTGACGGCGGTCCCATGAACATCCTCCAGGTCCTCTCAGCCGTTCTATGATTTCCGCTATCCTGAGAACGCTATATTCCCTCTGCTCGGTCAATGGGCCATTGCCCCCTTTCCTTTAGGACATCGCGATAGACGGCAAGGGCCTTGTTGACCGCTGGCATCCCCGCATAGGTAGCAACTTGAAAAAAAACCTCGGCGAGTTTTGCCGGGGCGCAACCGGTGTTCAGTGCGGCGTTAACGTGAAGCTTAAGTTCCTCCGTTGCCCCGATGGCGGCCAGCATGGCGCAAGCAACCATTTGCCTCTCTGAGGGCGTAAGAACCGTCCGAGAATAGAGGTTACCCGTTATGAAACGCGAAAAATCGTTGGCCAGTTCACGATCAAACTCCTTCCAGAGCTTGTAGGGTGCCTCCACCTTCACCCCCTCTCCAAATAGCCTTTGCGCAGTTTCACGGGTTTTGTCATCAATCTTCAGCGCCACCTAGTCTCTCCTTATTTTACCAGGAACAGACCTCTATCTCTGTCCTGGAAGTATATATAAGGGTATGAACCCGGCCTGGTCCCCCCAAATATATCCTCCCCCTTTTTTCTACATAGATCACAAGCCTGTCCCGGTACAATAACCGCAAACATACTGTTGCCATTGTTTGCCTTGGATCTTATGGTTAGCAGACCTCCGCAGTCGTCACAAATTCTCACCACCTCTTCTTGCTGCTCGCTTATCATATCGGTATCGTAGAAGATACTGCGATTTCGGCTCATATTCTCTTTACCTTTTACCAGGGCCGCCCTTCTTGAATCGCGGGACTTCCAGAGGTCGTATATGGACAGGACCTGCTGTTCGATATACCGCGTGGTCTGGGGCGTCTGCCTGTTTGCATCTGGATTGTAGTCCGGTTCAGTTACGTAACTATAGTCTAGGCCTGCCATTGCTAGAATTATCCCCACGTTTACATAGGGAAGCGCACTCTCTATGGAATATCCACCTTCCAGTACGGCTATGTCAGGAGAAAGTCTGTCGTTCAGGATCGCATATCCCTGAGCGGAAAAGGCCATATTTGTGATCGGATCACTGTAGTGGTTGTCCTGCCCAGCTGAATTAATCACCAGGTCTGGTTTGAATTCGTCCAGTATAGGCAAAATAAGATTATCGAGGGCAAAGAGAAATCCCTCATCGGAGGTGTTTGGTGGCAACGGGATATTGATGGTACGTCCCAGTGCATTTGGTCCGCCGAACTCATCAGAAAATCCGGAACCAGGATAGAGAGTCCTTCCGTCCTGATGTACGGATATGAAAAGGGTATCGGGATCGTGCCAGTATATATCCTGCGTTCCATCACCGTGGTGGCAGTCGGTATCGACAATAGCGATCCTCTTCTGTCCATACCTGCGCCGGATATTTTCTATCATTATAGCTTCGATGTTGACATTGCAGAATCCCCTTGCTCCATGAACAACCCGCATGGCATGATGTCCTGGGGGGCGTACAAGGGCAAAGGCGTTGTCCACCTCTTTTTCCATCACCTTTTCCGCAGCGGTTATAGCTCCCCCGGCAGATATAAGGTGAGACTGGGTTATAACGCTTCTGGCATCAGGGACGCATATGTGAATACGGTTTATATCCTCAACAGTGGCAAGGCCGGGCTTGAACTCCACTATATTATCAAGATCGAGCAACCCCTCCTCGAATACCTGGTCCTGGGTATAGAGGAGCCTTTCCTCACGTTCGGGGTGGGTCGGCGATATGGCCCAGTCAAAGGCGGGGAAAAATATCAGTCCTGTTTTTCTACTATTACCCGACATGATAAGCCTCCCTACCAAACCCTTTTATCAAACCAGGCTTCACCTGTGCCTTGATTCTAATGTTCTTTCCGGTTTTGTAACCCATATCCCGAACCATGTTAAAGGTCTGGTCTTCTATAATCTCTATGTCGATTTCATCTTTCGTTGCTCCCATCCTAAGCGCCCTTTCGCGCAGGGTTTTCTCACAGAGATCGACTGCGTCCTGATGGGAAAAAACTCGGGATATGTGAGACTGGATACCTTCTTCAGGGATTGTAACTTCACCCCTCTCGGTATCAGCCAGCAGGGTCAATTCAGTGGTTGTTCGTGCAAGAGCGGCACCGACCGCATTTGCTACTTCGGCATTATCGGGAACAAGGGCAGTTATCCCCATAATTTTTTCTATTTCCCGTGCCATTGCTGAGGCAGGGCCTCCCACGATGTATATAACCTTCGGCGCTATTTCCTTCCCTTCCAGAATCTCATGAACCGTATAGACCGGTTTGTTGTTGATCTCTCCCAGCATCTCACGAACGGCAGATATTAGTTTAAGACAGACAAGATCAAAGATCTCCCTTGCCGTATCCTGTACGGAATGACCTAAAAGCTCGGCCAGCCCCCCTATGGATTTGAGCGCCTTTCCCTTATCGCCTATATTGGTGAGACCAAGAATTATCATTGCGTCAGTCGGCGTTGGAGATGGCCCTCCAAATGCTGCGGCTGTCCCATCACGCTCGGGGCCTATGATCAATTGTTCACCGTCATATGCGACCCTGCTGTCCCCTCCTACACCTATGGATCTTGTAAGGAGCCCTCTGATTAGTGTCTTTTTCCCTTCAACAGTAACACCGAGGGGTTCCAGGAGGGGCACACCATCGGCTAATATAGCTATGTCAGTAGTTGTACCGCCTATATCCAGGGCGATAGCGTCCTCGCTCCCTCGAGTAAGGCTCAGAATACCCATGATGCTTGCAGCAGGTCCTGAAAGAATAGATCCTACCGGATACCCCGCCGATCCGCTTATTCCTGAGGTTCCTCCGTCCGCTTTTAGTATGTAGATGGGGGCCTTTATACCCATGGTGCCAACGAAGTTCATCACCTCCCCAACAAAGGCATTGTACGTACGCCATATCGCGGCATTTAGGTAGGTAGTGGCAATTCGTCTGGGAAAGTTGAGATTTCCGGACATCAAGTGCCCGAAGGATATATGTTCAAATCTGCCGCCTATGATATCCCCGATCTCTGTCTCAAGACCAGGATTGCGGGTGGAAAATTTTCCTACTATGCCCAAGTGATCGATATTTTTACCTTCAAGCACATCGGCAACATGGATAACTTCTTTGCCACTGGTTCCTGCAACTCTTATCCCCCGGTGGTTGACATAGCCGGATATAAAATGTGTGTCCGGACAAATCTTTAGCAGCTGAGGGGGAAGCCCCGGTCCACCGGCCAGGACCATACCCACTTTGTCGATCTTACCCTGAACTATAGCGTTGGTTGATATTGTTGTGCTTAGAACGATCCTTTCGATCTTAGAAGGGTCGTCACCGCCGAGGACATCTTTTGTAACAGAGGTGAGAGATTCTATAAGACTGCCCTGGTTTGTTAAAACCTTTGCCTTTCGCCTGATGCTGAGTCTCTCCAGCAGAACGGCATCGGTGTGTGTTCCGCCAACATCAATACCTATAATCATGACCTTACCCGGCACCCTTTCTACAATCTGTGACTATCATACGGACCCCTACCAGTCAATTTATCATTTTTCAGCCACCATTTTAAGACCGATCCGCTTCGCAAAGTGATGGCACGGTGAATCTTGCAAAATCATAAATTACTAAACCGTAATTCAAATTACGTAATTTCACGTAATCTTGTCATTCGATAAAGCTCTTCATTGCCCCCCAAAAGAAATTTTCTCCCTCCATACCAATGCATTACCCAGCTTAAGATACAACAATAATTAACTTTTTTAGAATATCATCTTATTTTACACCACCCCCTGCATCAGGCAACAGAGTCACCTTTCCAGTGGTCCGCTTCTTGCCCTTTATAAGGGTAAGGGTGAGGAAAAAGTTCAAGCGGAAAATAAAAGGTGAAGAAAATGAAGATAAAGAAAATAAAGATTGCTCTTGCCGGTTTTGCAACAATCTTGTCGCTGCTTTTAGCGACCAGCGGTTGGGCAACATATACCGGAAGTGTTTCTGGAGATACCCTGTTCGGAACAGGAAGCTGGGAATCTGCGGTACTGGAGTGGGAAGTAAGTTACGACAGTGATGCGTGGATCTACAAATACACCCTTACCGCACCGGAAAAAGCAATAAGCCATGTCATACTTGAGGTTTCAAACACCTTTACGGCAGATAACATTCTTAAGGGAACCACAGAGGGCTACGAGCTTGGAAGCTATGACAGCACAAATGGAAACCCAGGGATGCCAGGTTCTGTATATGGACTGAAATGGGACATGGGTGAAGACTCTACATCGGTAACTTTAACTATCGCTACTGACAGAGCCCCTAAATGGGGGGATTTCTACGCAAAGGACGGTGTAGAAAAGATAGACGGAGTTAAGACTGAAATTTTCGCCTACAACACACAGTTCGGAAACGAAACCTTTGATTCGATAGGAAATGGCAATGCCGGTGGATGGGTTATGGTACCGGACACCACGAGTTCCGCCCCTCCTGTACCAGAGCCATCTACGGTATTACTTCTTGGATTCGGGTTGCTCGGAATAGTTGGAGCAGGTGGAAAGAAACTCAGAAAAGATCAAAAAAGAACACTCGCAGGGATCTGATCTGATACCTAAATACCTAATAAATTTAAGCATCACCTGTTTTTAAGCCAGCCAGGGTGGGTGATTCCAAACTTTTTTATCTTGTAGTTCAAAGCTCTTGGGGTAATACCCAGGAGCTTTGCCGCATCTTTCTGGACCCACAAACTTTTCTGCAAAGCATCCAGGATAAGCCTGCTTTCACCTGTTTCGAGAGGACGGGGGTAACTGCCCACGGAATTAAGCTGCGCAGGTTTTCCTAACTCGGGTATAAAAATGTTTTCCTTATGGATAATCGGTCCGTCTTGCAGGATCACAGCCCTTTCAATGGTATTGGCAAGCTGTCTTATATTACCAGGCCAGTCGTAGGATTTTATCCAATCGATACTTGCCGAAGAAAATGCCGTTACCTTTTTTTTCAATGCCGTCGATGTCTTTTCAAGAAGCCATGATGCAAGGGGTCCGATACATTCTTTCCGCTCGCGAAGCGGTGGAAGTTTTACCGCCAATATGTTTATCCTGTAGTAGAGGTCTTCCCTGAACTTCCCCTCGGCAACCTGCTGCTCCAGATTCCTGTTAGTAGCGGCAATGATGCGCACATCGCAGCGTATGGTATGATTCCCCCCTACCCTTTCAAAGGCCTTTTCATCGAGAACCCTCAACAGTTTAGCCTGAAGAGAAAGGCTTATTTCGCCAATCTCGTCAAGAAAGAGGGTCCCCCCCCTTGCCTGTTCAAACCTCCCGATCCTCAGCTTGTCAGCACCGGTAAACGATCCCTTTTCATGGCCAAAGAGTTCGCTTTCCAGGAGGGTCTCCGGTATATTTGCGCAATTGATGGTAACAAAGGGCCTGCTTTTTCTGTTACTGTTGAAATGTATGGTCCCTGCCAGGAAACTTTTCCCCGTTCCGGTGTCACCGGTCATAAGTATGGTTGCATCTGTCTGTGCGAATCTTTTCAGGGTCTTGATAATCTCTTTCATTATGGGGCTGAATGCGATTATCCTGTCGAAATCGTATACGACATCCTGGCCGTGCCGCAGATAATCAATCTCATTTTTTAGGTTGGACTTCTCGAGAGCCAGCTCAATAACATGCTTTATCTTTACTTCCGAAAAGGGTTTAACTATAAAATCAAATGCCCCTTCCCTGATAGCCCTCACAACAAGAGCGGAATCTTCCCTTGCACTTGTCATTATTACCGGAGTATGGGGAAGGCTCTCCCTTATCCAACGCAGAAGATCGAATGGATCTGCCTGCTGTAACTGAAGGTCAAGGATTATCAAATCGCAATGATGCAATTTTAATTCGTTAAAGATGTCTTTACCGTCTTCCCAGAAATGCAGTCCGTATGATGTGGCCAGGGTATCCAGGAAAAAGCTTTCCCACCCCCCATCAGTTTCCACTATAAAAATTCTGCGCATACTCATGATAATCTACCCCAAAGTATACAGTAAAAGGTCCTGCTCTGAACGTCTTTCGCCTAATACGCTTCTGGCGGTTCCCGGAAAATCATAGCTAAGATTTCCATCTAGCTGGTATATTTCAATTATCCTACCCCATCTCTTCCAGCATCTTTTTTGCCTGACCCTTTTCTTCCCTGCCCAAACCCAACTCAAGGGCCTGTTTAAGCATCTCCTTGGCCTTTGAGAAATTGTTCTCCTGATGGTAAACCAAACCCAAGTGATAGTAAAACATCGGGTTGCTAGGCTTCATTCGTATGGCCTCAAGGAACTGGTTCCTTGCCATGAGGGGAGATCCGCTTTTAAAATACACCCACCCCAGCGTATCAGCCACATCAGCGTTCTCAGGCAACGCCTCTTTGGCTTTAATCGCCAGCGACATGGCACGATCCAGATTTTTGCCCATCTGTGAATAGAGATAAGCCAGGTCATTTGCTGCAGGTCCATAGGATTCATTTACAGAAAGGAGTTTTTCGTAGGTTTCGATCGCCTTGTCAGCATCCCCCTTGCCTTGGTAAATGGAGGCTATTTTCATGTAGGCCAGGGGATTTTCCTTATTTAGTTCAATTACCCGCTGGTACATATCGATTGCGCCATCATAATCACGATCGGCTGCAAAAACCGTAGCCATCATCATGATGGGCAGCTCAGATTCCGGATTGCGAGCAATCATATCCGATAAAATCACCTTGGCCTGCGCATAATCCTTCTTCCTCAAAAGGACATTAACCTTTATCAGAGAGGCCTTCATATTCCCGCTGTGTTTTCCAAGATAATCATCGCAGAGCCTTATCGCCTCTTCGTATTGTTTCCTGTCGGAATAGATTTTTACCATCTCTTGAAGTGGCCTGGCAGGATCAGGATAGGTATCCATTATCTCACCAAAGCCTTTAAGAGCTTCGTCAAATTTCCCCTGCATACTGTATACACCGGCTAACTGGAACATAATCACAGGTTGATCAGAGTTTTCTTTAAGTATTTTCTTGTAATCCGATACTGCAGCTTCATAATTTTTAAGCGCCAAATTGGCTGACGCTCTAAGGAACAGGGCCTGCTCATCCTTGGGCTGCTTTTTTAGAAGCTTTTCAAGCTCTTCCAATGCCATAGAGGCCTTACCTGTCCGGAGGTATATATATGACAGCGTCATGCGGATCTTTGTCGATGTAGGATCTTTTTCAAGGGCCTGAAGCACTTCTGAAAGAGAGATCTCATACTTCTGGTCATCCAGGAAGGTAAGACCGTAATAGTAGTTTCCCTCTGCCGATTTGGGATCAAGTACGCGGGCCATCGAAAATTCCTCGCGCGCCTCCGTAACCTTTCCCTCCTTCCGCAGAAGGATTCCTCTAAGAAGGTGGCCCTTGGCATATTCAGGATCCTCTTTAATTATCCCTTCTATATGATCGCGTGCCTGATCATCCTGTCTCTCGGCCAGGAGCAGTTCCGCTATTTTTGATTTTATTGGCATAAGTTTGGGCCACTTCTCTATTACGTTTCCATAGGCCTCAATAGCCTGGGGATACTGCTTAAGAATAACATAATAATCTGCCAGGAGGGTCAAACTGTTCTGGTCATCGGGAAAGTTTGTTATGGCGTCCTTCAGACCCTGCAGGGCCGCATCCTGGTCCCCCTGCCGGTGTTTTATAATGGCCAGAGTATGAAAGAGTGTGGGATCTTTCAGTCCCTTAGCTATGGCCTCACCCATCAGGGCCTCTGCGTCATCCAACCTGTTGGCCCGAAGATAAAAGCGTGCAGATGAAAGGTACGAGACAGGATTTTCCGGGAAATCGCGTTTTATACCGGCAAAGGTGGATTCTGCCAGTTCTCCCATCCTTAACCCCTCGTAAAACTGGGCAAGAGAGAGTCGGGCGCCTATATTCTCACGATCTGCTGCTGTAGCCTCTTCCATCATCTTACGTGCTTCCTCAGGCTTTCTCTCCATCAGCAATATGCGAGCCATCCCTATTTTGGCGCTTGGGTTGTCGGGATAAGTGGTTACCGCCTCCGAAAGAATTGCTTTAGCTTCACCAGTCTGATTCACGTTTGTCAGCGATGTCCCCAGTAAAAGCAAAACATCGAGGTCCGCTTTGCCCTTTTCCTTCAGCTCCTTATAGAGCGTAATTGCATTTTCGTAGGCACGGTTTTGAAAATATAGCAGGGCGAGTTTTTTCTTTGCATCGTCCAAATCAGCATTATACTTGATTGCCAGCTTCAACTCCCCTTCCGCCTGGTGCGGTCTTTTTTCTTCCATATACAGGGAGCCCAGTTGATAATGCGCCTGTGAATGATAGGTATTCTTCTGCACCGCGTTTCTGAAATGAATGATAGCCGCGTCAAACTTTTTTTCCTCCGCAGCCTTCAATCCCAATTTGTAATACCCTTCAGCCTTTTCCTCATCGCTTTGGAACAATGAACAACCGGTGAAGAGAAGCACACATAACAAGGCAAAAAAAGCTATAAAAATCCCAGAAACCTTCATCCTTTTCATTATGAAAATACCTTCCTTCTGCTAGTGTTTATGCGCGTTAGCTGTTACCACCCCATGTCAGAGCTGTGTTTTATTATTAAATCAATGGGTTGTCAATAAAATAACCTCCTGGCATTAACTGCTTAAAAGACCGGCAAAGTAATCGAAGATTGATTTTACATGAACCTTTAACACAAGCTCCATAAGCGTCAGCATGCATCCAATCATACATTGCATACATCCTGTCCCGGAGCCATCGCTTCTTCATTCAAAGAAATCTTGCAGATAATGCTGGCACCATCCGGTGATATCATCAAGGGACGTCTAAAAGCCTACTTGTTGAGTGCCAAGACATCGATAACGGAAAAATGTGCCAGCACATAGCAAACAAAGTTCTCTGACAATCGAATAGCGATCACGTAATTCTGTGAACACCAAAATAGATACGGAGGTGTTCATGGAAAAGGAAAACAAGCAGCAACGGGTCTTGGCCGTGGAGCGATTTATAAACGGTGAAAGTCCCGAATCAATATGTGCGTCGCTGGGCAAGTCGAAGTTCTGGCTGTACAAGTGGTTCAAGCGGTATAGCGAGGGCGATGCCTCGTGGTGCGAGGATCGTTCTCGTCGCCCCCGTGTGATCCCAAACCGGACACCATTAGAGATCGAAGAAATCGTCAAGATGGTTCGCCTCAATCTCTATAATCAGGGTTTGTTCTGCGGTGCTCAAGC
Organism: Syntrophales bacterium; assembly: GCA_963665835.2. Taxonomy (GTDB): domain Bacteria; phylum Desulfobacterota; class Syntrophia; order Syntrophales; family UBA2210; genus UBA6078. The sequence goes on from CAXXWJ010000001.1 coordinate 283,361, forward strand.
AATCCTATGGGAGATAGAAGATCTTGGCGCCAAACCGTTGCCGTCAATCAGGACAATCAACCGGATTCTCGCCAAGAACGAACTGACACATCGACGAACCGGCAAATATGAGTCCAAAGGGACGGCATATCCCGTTCTGCCGTCAACATTGCCGAACCAAACCCATCAGGCTGATCTTGTTGGCCCGTGCTATCTGAAGGGACCGATTCGTTTTTACAGCCTGAACATCGTTGATACGGCAACGGTCCGGTGTGGACTGCATCCTTCCATTGCCAAGTCAGGGCAAATGATCCTTGACGGGTTTTGGAGCGCATGGAAGCGGATGGGAATACCAGAGCGTGTCCAAGTTGATAATGCCATGTCTTTCTTCGGAAGCCCGACACATCCACGTGGAATGGGTCCCCTTATCCGACTCTGTCTGCAAAACGGTGTCGAGCCTTGGTTCATACCAATGGCCGAACCGTGGAGAAATGGAATGATTGAAAACTTCAACGACCGTTATCAACAGAGATTTCTCGGCAAAGTTATTGCTCCGGTGATTGAATAGATCCATTATGCTGCATATGCAACCGCCGGATGCTTGAAATATTTTTTTGCGTGTTGCGGTCGTTTCTGTAAGGTCTTCATAAAAGAACGTGTCTTACTGACGATATCTTTTTCGTTTCTTGCCGGTATGCCTGAACGAATCTTGTTTTTCAGGTTGCCGTTGAGATACTCGTCCGGGTTGAGTTCTGGAGAATATGAGGGAAGGTAGAAGACCTCTATTTTCTCCTTGTTTACTTCAAGCCACTCTTTGACTTTTTTTCCGTGATGTACACGGAGGTTGTCCAAAATCAAAAAGTTCTTACGGGGAGCATCCTTTATCAGTCGGGACATGAACTTGATGAGCACCTGCGAAGCCATCTTCTCCCGATACAGCATGAATCTCACCTTTCCTTGATTGGTGATGGCCGAGATCATGTTGATTCTGTTCTTTTTAGCAGTGACCCTGACGACGGGTGTCTTCCCCTTTGGAGAAAAACCCTTCGCAGTGTAGTCACCACTTTGAATGCCAGTCTCGTCACCCCAGTGAATCTCGGCTTTCTCTTTTTTTGCCTGAGCTGCAATCACTGGGTACGTGGTATCAAGCCACTGCTGTACCTGTCGCGGGCTCTGTTCGTAGGCCCGCTTGGTGGGCTTCTGGGGAGTAAAACCCCAGCGCTTGAGATAGTCGGTTATAGTCCGCAGAGGCAAATCGGTTCCGCATCGCTGTTTGATTGCCAAACGGACGGCATCACGGGTCCAAAGAGCAAATGGAAGTTTGAGCTGATCCGGTGTTTTGTCTACCAAAAGTTTCTTTACCTCAAGTTCCTGCTCACTTGTCAGTTTGCGACTACCGCCGTGGCGACGACCTCTTTGTCCGAGCTTGATAGCGAAGCTGCCTTCCCGCAAGTATTTCTGCCAAATCTTGCTGGTGTGGCGTTCCGTGGCACCGATAATCTGGGCGACCTCTTTATTGGACCGCCCTTGCCTGCGTAGCCGAACTATCTGCTTGCGCAGAGCATACTGTACGTCTTGGCTAAGTTTTCGTGCATCTGGTTTTTCCATGCACAAACCATAACACACAATGTCGCTAAATGGAAGTGTTTAATCGCCGAGTCAATATCATGGCGTCCATAGGGGATCTGCAATTGAACTCACTTGCGTTCGAACAGCGGCACAACAGCAGGTATCGCTACAGCAAACTCAAAGGTGATACACCGCTGAAAGCTCTTGCCGCCTCGAATGTCAAATTGAGGTTTCCAAAAGCAGAGGAGCCTCCCATGCATCGAATGAAAAAGCCGGAGATTGGCAAATATCACGTTGTGCGCCTCATTCGCAGCAACCTGAAATTGAATATCTTCGGAGAATGCTTCTCGGCTCCGCCAGAGACCATGCTTGAATACGTGGTGGCTACTATCGATGTCAAAGAGCAGAAACTAAAACTCTTCCTGGACAAAAAACAGGTAGAGGAATTCGATTACAAACTGCGATAGCTCAGTTGAGTGTCAGCGATGTCGTGGCACAAAAAATCGTTATCGATGTCTTGGCACTCGACAGCTACTCCCTACAAAAACATTCCATGAATATTGGAATCTCTCATATTTAAGAAACTATTTAAAATTAAACCAACAGAGACTCATTCCTTGACAACGCATTTTACTGTGTTAGAGAATACCGGGCAGAGAAAACTCTGCACAACAAATTGCAGCCAAGTCAAGCGGCGGTGTTTTCATTGTCAATGAAACATCATCTACAATCCCTGGCCTACCTGGCCGCAGACGGGAGTAAATGCCTGAGATGTGAAGCCCGGCCATGACATGAATCTAAGCTATTAGCCTTTTTGAAAAGCATTTTAATCAAATAATAAAGGTTTAAAATTATCCCTATGAGCAGACTTTCACTTATCCTCACAATAATAGTTTTTTTTCTGTTATCCGGTTGCAGTGATGAAAAACCCGTAAGCGACATTCAGAATGAGATATCAACGGAAAGTGAGATCGCTTACGGCGACATCATAATTGAGGGATCAATAGGTGATGCGTCTAATCTGATACCTATCCTTTCTTCGGACAGCACATCACACGACATAGCATCAATGATATTCAACGGCCTTGTCAAATATGACAGAAATATGAACGTAGTGGGCGATTTAGCTGAATCCTGGGAGGTATCCGAAGATGGGCTGGAAATCGTATTTAATCTAAAAAGAGGGGTGCGATGGCACGATGGACAGCCCTTTACCGCAGAGGATGTACTTTTCACCTACAACCTTACCATAGACCCAAATACTCCCACTGCATATGCAGGCGACTTTCTAAGAGTCGAAAAGGCACAGGTAATCGATCCATACACATTTAAGGTAAAATATAAGGAGCCCTTCGCGCCGGCCCTCACCAGTTGGGGAGCGTCAATCCTTCCGAAACACCTGCTGGAGAAAGAAGATATTACAAAAACCACATTCGGACGTAATCCCGTAGGAACAGGACCTTACCTTTTCAAAGAATGGAAAACGGGCGAAAAGATAGTCCTGGTATCAAACCAGGATTATTTTGAAGGGAGGCCTCGCATAGATGGCTATGTAATGCGAATCATCCCCGACATGGCAACCATGTTCCTTGAGCTTCGTGCGAAAGGAATTGACCGGATGGGCCTTACGCCTCTTCAATACACAAGACAGACTGAAAATAATTTGTTTAGAAAAAACTTCAACAAATATAGGTACCTGTCCTTCTCTTATTCCTATCTAGGATACAACCTTGAAAACCCTACCTTCCAGGACCGCCGCGTGAGACAGGCCATAAGCTACGCAATAAACAAGCAGGAAATCGTCGAGGGCGTCCTGCTCGGACTTGGGCAGGAGGCTTCAGGCCCCTTCAAACCCGGTACATGGCCATATAACGCCAAGGTCAGGCAGTACAGTTATGACCCCCAGAAGGCAAAAGATCTATTGGCCGAAGCGGGCTGGAAAGACTCCGATGGGGATGGGAAACTGGACCGTAATGGAAAACCCCTTACGTTCGAGATCATCACCAACCAGGGGAACGAGGTAAGGGCTAAATGCGCTGAGATAATACAGAGAAGACTGGCGGATATAGGAATTACAGTAAAAATAAGGGTCATCGAGTGGGCCGCCTTCATCAACGATTTTATAAACAAAAAAAGATTTGACGCGACTATCTTGGGCTGGACGATTTCCTTAGATCCCGATCTTTACGATGTGTGGCATTCAAGCAAGACAAGCCCCGGGGAACTGAATTTCATATCCTTCAGTAATGAAGAGGTTGATAATCTTCTGGAAAAAGGTAGAAGCACCTTTGACCAGGTGAAGAGAAAGGCCTGTTATGACCGCATCCAGGAGATTCTTGCAGAAGAACAGCCATATACCTTTCTCTACGTTCCCGATGCCCTGCCTATTGTCAGCAGCCGTTTCAAGGGGATAGATCCGGCACCTATCGGCATAGGTCACAATTTTATCAAATGGTATGTGCCCAAGATTGAACAACGGTATGTTATGACACGCTAGCTGAAAGCGAAACCTTCCTCGTTGAAGAGAGACAGGCAGACATCGACAACTTTTTCGTCGTAGAGCGTTCCTTTATTGTTCGATATTTCCTCTATGGCCTTTGCCATACCCAGTGCCGATCGATATGGCCTGTGAGAAACCATGGCCTCAACCACGTCCGCCACAGCTATAATCCTCGCCCCGATTGACATATCGGAATCGTCAACACCCTTGGGATAGCCGGAACCGTCCAGCCTTCCGTGATGCTGCAGGATGATATCGGATATAGGCCAGGGAAATTGTATCTCCTTGAGGATGTTGCTTCCAACCTCAGGGTGGGTCCTCACCAAATCCATCTCGTTGGAGTTTATAGGACCGGGCTTGCTCAGGATTTCTCCGGGGATCTGTACCTTGCCCACGTCATGTATCAGCGCCGCCATCTTTATACCCATGATCTCCTGCGGTGTAAGACCGATCCTTTCAGAAATGGCCTCGGCAAGCTGTGCTACCCTGCGCTGATGTCCCGCCGTATAGGGGTCCCTGACTTCAACTGTAAAGGCCAGGGTTCTAACGGTTTCTTCCAGCATGCGCTGTACACTGGCATAGCTATCTTTCAGTTCCTGCTCCTTGTTAACATGCTCCGTTACATCACGCACGACCCCTCGGAAGCCTACAGGACTGCCAGATGCGTCAACCATAATTGAGGCTGACAGATCATTTATACGCATGCTTCCGTCTTTTCGTACGATCTCATACTCTTTAATCCTCGCATCTTCCCCCGTGGCGTATATCTTATTGAAGGTTGTCCGTAATTTTTCAGCCGTTTCAGGGCTTGCGCACTTGCTGCTGCTCATCCCCATCAATTCTTCTCGGGAGAAACCGGTCATCCTGCAAAGGGCTTCGTTAAAAAAAGTGAATTTTCCGGCAAGATCAAACTCAAGATAGCCATCATCTATGCTTTCAAGAATGTTTCTATAACGTTCTTCATTTTTCTTCAGTATATCCCTTGTATGCTTCCGATTGCTGATGTCCCTGGTTATTGAAAGGATACCTACCCGCTGACCATCGTCGTTCATAAGAGAGCTGCTACTGGTCTCCGTCCATACCGTGGAACCATCCTTCCTTATCATCCTTGCTTCCACAGCTTCGTTATGTTCAACTTCTCTGAGTTTTCTTAACCCCTTCCCTATATCCTGCAGAAAAGTATCAATAGACTCGGGGGCAACAATACACTCAAAGCCTGAAGCAACCGATTTATTGAAAAGGGACTTAAGCTCTTCCTCTCTGTAACCCAACATGGCCTCAAGTGAGGGACTGGCGTAAATAAGATTAAACTCCATGTCCCACACTGTGATCGTATCCTTAACCTTTCTTGCAATTATCCGGTAGAGATCACTTTGCTTAGACAGATCATTTATAGTGTCTTTCAACGATACCTTCCTCACTTTTCTGATAGCCTCTCGATGTAAAGCTTCACCTAATTTTGATAATGTAAAAGGTTGGCACTAAACTTCTGATTTAAGGTTATCCCGGAGATAGTCTCTGAAGACCCCGTATTCAGCAGGTAACTGTATCGGCTCCCCTTCCCTTTCATCCAGACCGCGCATGCTATCGGGAATATCCGGATTGATCCCCAACAGCTGCACGATCTCATCCGGAAATTTAGCGGGATGGGCCGTTTCCAGCGATACCGAAAGTGGATGATCACCGCACTGCTCCAGGTATATCTCGAGGCCACGCCATCCCACAGCACCGTGCGGCTCCAGAATTGCGCCATATCTCTCATATGTATCTTTTATACACTGTTTAGTCTCTTCGTCTGATATGCTTACGGAGAATATATTCCCCCGCATCGCCTCCACATCAGGAGAGAGATGCACCTCACCTGTCCTGTCGACCGTTCCGCCGTAAAGGTCAAAAAAGCGTGCAAGATTGCTTGGGTGCCCTACATTCATGGCATTAGAGAGGCATGCCAGCGATGGAGACACCTTTGTATATGCACCGCTTTTCAGAAAACGGGGAAACTCGTCATTTTCATTGGTTGGCATTACCAGCTTTTTTACCGGCAGCCCCATACGCCTTGCATACTCACAGCCCAGTGCATTACCAAAGTTTCCAGAAGGAACGGACACTACAATACCTTCTCCGTCTTTTCGGCAGAGCTGAGCGTAGGCGTAAACGTAGTAGACCATCTGCGGCATTATCCTTCCAAAATTTATGGAATTTGCCGAGGTAAAAGACAGATAGGCAAGTGATGGATCGGCAAATGCCTCCTTTACCAGGTTCTGGCAGTCATCAAACTTTCCGTCCACAGAGATAGCCCTTACATTATCTCCGATGGTATCAAGCTGTTTTTTCTGACGCCCGCTGACTTCACCGCGGGGATAGAGTATATTTACATCAATACCTTCAACCCCCTTGAATGCCTCTCCTACTGCGCTACCCGTGTCCCCTGAAGTGGCAACCAGTACGTTAAGCCTCTTGCTTCTGTCGCGGAAATGGCTCATAAGACGCGCCATCATTCGTGCAGCAAAATCCTTGAATGAAGCCGTAGGCCCCTGATCGAGTCTCATGATATGAGCCCTTTCGGTAACTTTTTCCAGAGGAACCTTAAATGGGTATGAATCGTCTATGATAGATCGAAGCGTATCAGGGTCTATCTCTCCTGCCAGAAATTTACCAGCGATCAACATGGCCGCATCGGTGTAGGGCTTCTCTCTGAGCCCCATAATTTCTTCATAAGAAAGATGGGGTATCCTGTCGGGCATGTAAAGCCCCTGGTCAGCCGCCTGCCCCTGAAGCAGAGCTTGGCTGAAGGAAACCAGACCCTTGAATGGAGTTATTCCCTTTATGCACTGAAGATTTCTGTTTGTACTGTAATAACCTATTGGTTCCATGATTGCAGTTCAATCACCTCATCTTATAATTTCAGTTGGTTGAGTTCTACAGAAAATAGTCAGATTCTGATTCCGCCAGAAAATTCAGAAACAAGGTATGGTAGCTCATCAGATCCAGACCCTTCTTCTGGATCAGGTAAAAGTTCCTCTCGATAGTGAGATCTTCGACAGGTTTTTCAATGATAAGACCGCTTTGAATTTCACGCTGCACGGCACGAGCGGAGATGATAGAAACCCCAAGGCCAGCTATCACAGCCTCCTTGACTGCCTCGGAACTCCCCAGTTCGGATACTATGTTGAAGCCGGACAGGCTGCGGCCCATCTTCTTTTGAAGGTTATCTTCAAGAACAGACCTGGTTGCAGAACCCCTTTCCCTGATTATAAAAGGCTCCCCCGAAAGATCGTCTATGGTCACATGGTCATCTGTACACCACCTGTGCCCTTCAGGTACAATCAGTATCAGCCTGTCTCTCCAGATCTTCTTTACCTCCAGTTTTCTGTGCAATACGGCCTTTCCTATAAATCCTATCTCCGCCCGGTTATCAAGGATCATATCCAGCGTTGCGTCACTGTCATTCATCTGGACATAGCAGCGTATCAGCGGATGCCCTTTGTGAAAGGCGGTCAGCACCCTGGGCAGGATATAAGTCGAAGGTATAGTGCTGGCGCTTATGGAGATGCTGCCGGAATCGTCGGCACTGACACGGGATAGCTTTTCTCTGGCCTCATCCATCATCTTGAATATGCGGCGTGCATAATCATAGACAATCTTACCCTCAAGCGTAAGGGATATCCCTGTATTGTTCCGATTTACTACCTTTGCATCGACAAGGGTCTCAAGGTTTTTGATGTGCTTTGTAAGCGAGGGCTGCGTAAGATACATCTTCTCGGCTGCGCGACTGAAACTCCGCTCCTCAACCAATCTTACAAGCCCCTCCATCTGCTGCAGTGTTATGTTTCTGAATTTATCGAGAATCATGGCAGAGCAATATCACAAGGAATGCCTATAATCAATAATGATTCATAACCACAATGAATTTGACACATTTCATGAATTCATATAGAGAGTTGGGCACAAAGAGCGTTATTGTCTGTCATATGAAAGCTTTTGAGGGTTTTGATACTCCGATATAATTGCAGGGACCTACATGAAGGATGAAAAAAAAATACATTTGACCGAGACAGTGCGCGGTGCCGGGTGAGCCTGTAAGATAGGTCCGGGTGACCTTAATCAGGCATTGAGCGGTCTTCCTTTTTCCAGTGATCCGAATCTTATTGTAGGCATTGAAAATTCGGATGACGCGGGGGTGTATCGCCTTAGAGACGATCTTGCCATTATCCAGAGTCTGGACTTTTTTACCCCCATAGTCGACGATCCCTACACCTTCGGCCAGGTTGCTGTGGCAAACGCCCTGTCAGATGTATACGCAATGGGGGGAGTCCCCCTAACGGCGATGAATATAATCTGCTTCCCCATCAACAGCATGGAAATATCAGTTCTAAGAGAGATCCTGCTGGGCGGATTGGCCAAGATGCGAGAGGCCGGAGTGCTGCTGGTAGGTGGCCACAGCGTAGAGGACAATGAGCTAAAATACGGTCTTTCCGTCACAGGTACGGTCCATCCCGACAGGGTCCTGCTCAACAGGGGGGCAATGGCGGGAGATGCCCTTATTCTAACAAAACCCCTTGGAACGGGCATTATAAATACAGCGCTTAAAGGACATCTGGCGGAAGCCGAGCTGGTCGAAAAGGGGATACGCTGCATGACCAGCCTGAACGACAGAGCGGCCGCCCTTATGACACAATTCAAGAGCGTACACGCATGCACCGATGTTACCGGATTCGGCCTCCTGGGCCACGCATCGGAGATGGTAGCAGGTAGCGATGTAGGCATTGAGATAGAGTCCTCTTCCGTGCCCGTCTTTGATGAAATCCGGAAATTTGTAGAGATGGGAATAATTCCTGGAGGGTTGAACCGAAACCGTAAATTCAGGATGAACATGGTGGATATTAAACCCACATGCCCCGAATGGCTGGCAGATGTCTTCTTCGATCCCCAGACATCCGGCGGCCTGCTCATCTCGCTTCCTTCAAGCGAGGCCGAAGTCCTTTTGTCCAGAATGCACGAAGATGCAATCTCAGATGCCGCCATAATCGGCAAAGTCATCCCCAAACCCAAGGGAAGAATCATCATATCCTAAGTTCGTTCAGCAGGAACCTCCGCGACAGTAACAGCAATTGAAATTCTCCGACGCAGGCAGCGGCAAAGGCTATTGCCCTTAAACTCAAATCTTTTTTAGAGGCATAACCTATCGTCAAGGTGCATTCCGAATAAGGTCTTTATTCATAGTTTGAATTTGACATATAGCATAAGTTCATCTAAAAGTTGCCCATACCTCCGTAATATCAAATCATCCTAAAGGAGCTTGCATGAATTTTAAAAACATCTTTGCCAGCAGGTGGGGAATTATCGGTGTGGGGGTGGCAATAGGCATCCTGGCGTCACTCCTTCAGAAGTTAGGCAATCCTGGCAACATGGGAATATGCGTCGCCTGTTTTGAGAGGGACATCGCCGGTGCCCTCGGCCTGCATCGCGCCGGAGTCGTTCAGTACATACGGCCAGAGATCATAGGATTCGTCCTGGGATCGCTTGGAGCGGCCTATCTATTCAAGGAGTTCCGTCCCCGCCTCGGTTCTGCCCCAATAGTACGTTTTGTTCTGGGTGCCTTTGCCATGATCGGAGCACTGGTATTTCTGGGGTGCCCCTGGCGTGCGGCCCTGCGACTTGCCGGTGGTGATGGCAATGCCATCCTGGGCATCATGGGTCTGGTATTCGGCATCTGGATAGGAACTCTCTTTTTCAAAAAGGGATACAATCTGGGAAAAACACATGCAACGCATAGCGCTGCCGGCTGGATGATGCCCATAATCATGATGGGACTGCTTGCATTAATAATCATCTTCCCCCAGATTGAAGGACAGGATAAAAATGGTGTCCTGCTGTACAGCCTGAAAGGGCCAGGTGCCATGCACGCGCCCCTCCTGATATCGCTTGTAGTAGGTCTTGCGGTGGGTTTCATGGCTCAGCGGAGCCGTTTTTGCACAATGGGTGCTATTCGCGACTTCCTTCTCTTCAGACACATGCATCTGCTTTCCGGGGTTATTGCACTTATCGCTGCAGCCTTTGTAACCAACCTGCTCCTTGGACAGTTTCATCCCGGTTTTACGGGTCAGCCGGTAGCACATAACATGCATTTCTGGAATTTTGCGGGGATGGCCCTTGCGGGTCTGGCATTTGCACTTGCAGGCGGGTGCCCGGGTAGACAACTCTTCCTTTCTGGTGAAGGGGACGGAGATGCCGCCATCTTTGTCATAGGTATGATTGTAGGAGCAGCCTTCGCCCATAACTTCGGTCTGGCAAGCTCGCCCAAAGGGTTAGGCCCCTACGGGGTTCCTGCAGTGATTATAGGATTAATTGTATGCCTCTTCATCGGCTTTACGATGAGAAAGAAAATATCATAAGGAGAAAAATATGAGCACAGAGGTTGATGCAAGGGGCCTGTCGTGTCCCCAGCCGGTATTAATGGCTCTGGGCGAAATGAAGTCTGGAAATACAAATGAAATAGAAGTTCTGGTGGATACGGAGGCATCAAAAGAAAACGTATCCCGTGCTGCTGTCAGCCAGGGCTGGGCCGTAACAAATGTTTCTGAAGAGAAAAGTTCATTCAGGATTACAATCCGTAAAGGATAAAAATCCCGATGGTTTAATAAAAAATTGAATTAGCAGCTCAAAAACAGGGCTACCACCTTCGAATTTGCACTCGAAAAAGCAATAACTGGTGACATAGGGCGATACTGGCCTTATGTCACCTTCCCATCAATCCATTGCACAGAAGAAAAATCGTAGGCAAGAGCTTTATTTGCCGTAAAATTTCAAAAAAATAAATAGATATATTTCAGATAGTTAAGAATTTTTTTTAAAAGCATATCCTGATTCCCGGGACACCCCCTTGACAAATATATTTAGGGGAGTAAAAAGAAGACGTTATTTTTTAGGCCCTCTTTTTGTTGGAAGTTAACGATTCGTTTCTTGGCACGGGTTTATGAGAAATGGAACGATTTAAACAACAAATAGAGGCTCTCCTTGCCGGAGCTGATGTAAGGGTCGGTGGCTCCCGGCCCTGGGATATTACAGTCCATAATGAATCGCTCTATCAGCGAGTCATGGCAAAAGGCTCCTTGGGTTTGGGAGAGTCTTATATGGATGGATGGTGGGACTGCTTGGAGCTCGATCAGTTCTTCGACAGGGTACTATCGGCCGATCTCGATAAAAAAGTCAGGAACTGGCGCTTTGCCATTGAACACCTCAAAGCCAAACTCTTCAATCTTCAAAAAAAGTCCCGTGCATTTCAGGTTGGAAAACATCACTATGACCTCGGTAATGATCTTTACAGCTACATGCTTGACCAAAGCATGAGCTACTCCTGCGCATACTGGAAGGGGGCCTCTACTCTCGAAGAAGCACAGGAGGCAAAACTCGACCTGATAGCAAGGAAGGTACACCTCAAAGCAGGAATGAAGGTGTTGGATATCGGCTGTGGCTGGTGCGGATTTGCCCGTCATGCCGCCGAAAAATACGGGGCCCGGGTCGTGGGGATAACCGTTTCGGAAGAACAGGCAAAGCTGGGGCGTGAGCGCTGCAAGGGGCTACCGGTGGAGGTAAGGCTCCAGGACTACCGCGACCTTCAAGATCAATTTGATCGTATCGTCTCCGTAGGGATGATAGAGCATGTGGGCAGCAAGAATTACCGGACCTTTATGGAAATAGCCAGCCGATGCCTGAAAGATGGCGGTTTATTCCTCCTTCAGACCATAGGCAGCAACAAATCCGTAGCAAAATGCGAACCCTGGATAGAAAAATATATCTTCCCCAACGGCATGCTTCCCTCCATAAAGCAACTCTCAACTGCATTCGAAGAACTGCTGGTAGTAGAAAACTGGCATAATATCGGCCCGGATTACGATAAGACCCTTATGGCGTGGTTCGCAAACTTCGAAAGAAACTGGGGGAAGCTTAAGCATATGTACGACGAACGGTTCTACCGCATGTGGAAATATTATCTCCTCGCCTGCGCTGGTTCGTTCCGGGCACGCAAGAATCAGCTCTGGCATATCGTCCTCTCCAAGGGAGGCGTCAAGGGGGGCTGGGAAGAGCAAAAATCCCTGACCGCAAAGTAATTGGGACAAAACATCACAGCCATTCATAATATATCCTGCCCCGTTGAATATAAGCTGTCCAGATCCTCAGGCCATACACTAACCCCAAGGCCAGGAGATTTCGCCCCCTTGACTGCGCCAACCTCTCTCCAAAAAACTTCTATAAATATCTACCTAAATTAAGCCCTTAAAATCAGCCATTTGGGGCACAAAAATGACATTTTTCATGGGCTGTGTTACCGATCCTGTGGGTAAATATGATTTTTTAAAAATACCTTCCCAACCATTGGCAGGAGCAAACAAAAAGCCTGATGCGCTGAAAGGAAATAAATGATGAAGAGACAAACCCTGCTGCTCTGGCTGCTTGTAGCCTTCGCATCCCTCTTCGGCGAAAGATCCTATGGCATGGATGCCGATAGCCTTGTCACAGAGAATCTTTTGGAGCGGATCTTTAGGAGGATTTAAGGAATAAAGCCGGCATTTTATGGATAAATGAACGGCACTGCAAGAAAAGAACCGATCCACCCCGATGTAGAAGAGCGGGATCGGCATCTCCCGGAAAGTCAGTATAGATAAAAGCGGTATCTGTTATTCGATATCCCCCAGATACTCTTTCTCAAGATATGTAAAATCTATCTGGTAGTCCTGATAAGGCAGAGACTCTCTTATGTGCTCCGGGATCGGACCCCACTTTGCTTCGAAATTCTCAAGAAATACTCGGCGGCCTCGCAGAAAATCGGCCACTTTGCTCTTCAGGACAACCTTCTCCCGAAATCTAGGATATGCATTGATCAAATCCATATTGGCCCGGTCGCTCTTTATGGGATGATGGTATCCCAGGTGGTCCGGCTCGGAACCAAAACGGAGTTGAACCCTTAGGACATCTCCGTATGAAGCAAGGGACTGGCGCAGCGATACCTTGATTTCATCCTCACCTATTGTTCCGGTATTGGCAAGATAACACTTGATCCTGTTCTTTTTTATTATCTCATAAAAGAGCATGGCATGTTCCAGGCGATCCCCTACCAGGAAGGGATCAAGAAAAACGACTCGTTTGAATTTTCCCGCCTCCTCGGGGTTTCCTCCGGAGCTTTCTATCGATTCGCCATATATAAACTGCATCGTGGCCTGCTCGGGCGAAAGTCTTGATATTACATTTGCGAGCGGATTTCTGGTCAACATTATAATGTAGTCCAGCCTGTCGGCCCTGAGGCTCTTGCTGGCAATACCCAGATTGTCCCTCCTGACAACCGCACGGCCGTTACCGGTCTTGCTGGTATCCTTGAAATCAGGCGTATAGGGATAACGGGAAATCGCAACATTCTCCAGAAAGGCATCGGCACCAAGGGAGGAACGCAGGATCTCCGGCTGACTCTCATCAAGGCCTTCCGTTTTTATATATATTCCGCCCTGCTCGAACGCCGCATAACTTCCATCCATGCCGATGGTTCCACCGTCATCCCCCAGCATCTCTGAAGATTCACGGGGTAGCTTGGCCAGCTTTCGGCACAGCGTAGTGGTCTTGCCTGTTGCGGTGAGCCCGGCTACGCCGGTTACCCTCTCCTGGAGTTCCGGTCGTTCCGTCTCGAGATCATATATCCAGAGCCAGTCACGTCGTGCACCGCAGTGCAAGAAAATCCCCTGACTATCTATAGTCTTTACGCGCCAGCCTTCAAACTGGAAAACCCCTTTTTTCGCCTCACCAAGATAGATCGTGTTACGGCAGATCTTAACCTGATCGCCCCTTTTCTCTCCCATCCAGAGACGGACGGCAACGTCCTTGTCGACAAGTTTTTTAAACTTGTTGGGTTCAAAGGAATCGTCGGTGAAAAAGATGATGGTGTAGGTGGGTTCTTCAACCACCCGCGCCGCGGGCGTATCTTCAAAGAGCAGTTTCAGGCCATAGGCTATCTGAGCATAGGGAACGGGCATTATGAACCGTGCCGTCACTCCGTCCCTACCATCACCTACTATGGTATCAAGAGAGATGACAGGCTCCCTCGCCAGCCATTCCACGGCCTCGGATGCCAGGGCCTTTTCTTCATCACCAAAGGCATGATCCACGTTGTTCTTTGTATGGGGTGCAGATCTCGACATGGGCTCTGAGTCGGCGGCAACAGAACCAAGTGCGGTCTGAATAACGCCATCCTGCCGGAGAGCCATCTCCTTTAATTGCTCAAGAGATTTTCCTTCTATCAGTCTCCCGGAATTCTTGGCGTCACGATAAATCTTCTCTGCGGCTTGTTTGAAGTAATTGACCATGTCCCCCCCCTGAAACTCTATTTGAGTCGATCATAGCATATATGTACCTTCAATAACACCCCGCCTGCAGCAGCACAAAATTTGATTGGGACATTGAGCTTATATAAGCAACAACTTGACCCGCTACCGAAGTAGTAGTATTAACCGGGACGAAGAAGCTATTTTGAAAGATGTTTATACCCGGTTAATGGAATCAAAAATGGAAACTAAACCAAAAGTTGTTGTGCTTGTAAGCGGAGGGATCGATTCCGTTACGGCCCTCTATGATGCAGCCCTTAATTATCGAGTCCTATCGGGGATCAGCTTTCATTATGGGGCAAAGCACAACTCCAGAGAAATTCCCTTCGCTGAGTACCACTGCCGAAGTTTGGGAATTCCACATCAGTCAATTCAACTAGATTTCATAAACCGTCTTTTCAAATCGGACCTTCTTAAGACAGGAGGCAAAATCCCCGAAGGCCATTATGAAGAGCTTACCATGAAACAGACCGTGGTCCCCTTCCGCAACGGCATAATGATCTCCATTGTCGCGGGACTTGCCGAAAGCTTAGAGGCTGATGGGGTGATCATAGCCGCCCACTCCGGGGACCATGCAATCTACCCGGACTGTCGTGAGGATTTCATGCAGGCTATGGGGGAGGCTATCAGGCTTGGCACATACGCCCGGGTAGATTTAATTCGTCCCTTCATAGGCATGAACAAGGCCGATATAGTGAAACGCGGCATAGCGCTGGGCATAGATTTTTCACAGACCTGGTCTTGCTACAGAGGAGCCGATATCCATTGCGGCAGATGCGGCACCTGCGTTGAACGTAGAGAGGCCTTCCTGCTGGCAAAGGAAAAAGACCCTACAGATTATGAAGAAACAGGTCCACTTCCCGACAAACCTTCTTGTTAGTGTGAATCATGCGCATATCGGAAATCTTTTATTCACTACAGGGCGAGGGAATCCTTACAGGACTTCCGTCAGTATTCATAAGGACATCGGGCTGCAACCTCAGCTGCATATGGTGCGATTCTGGGTATGCCTCAGAGGGGGAAGAACGCAAAATCGAGGATATCGTCCGTGAGGTGGAGCTCCACCCAACACGATTCGCTGTTATAACAGGCGGAGAACCCATGCTTGCGAAAGAGATTCACAGTCTCTCAAAAAGGCTGATCGACACCGGTAAGCAGGTTACAATAGAAACGGCGGCTACGTTACCACCAAAGGGTATCGCCTGTTCCCTGGCATCCATCAGCCCAAAGCTCTCCAATTCAACCCCAGGCAAGGACGTATCTGAAGCTGCAAGACAAAGACATGAGGCCCAGCGTTTTCAACCGGATATAATTCGGGACTGG
Organism: Syntrophales bacterium; assembly: GCA_963665835.2. GTDB lineage: Bacteria > Desulfobacterota > Syntrophia > Syntrophales > UBA2210 > UBA6078. The sequence continues at coordinate 299,102 of CAXXWJ010000001.1, forward strand.
ATGGACCATTATGATTATCAGTTGAAGTTCGTTGTATGTTCCGGCTCCGACATTGCAGAAATAAGGGAGTTACTGTACAAACTTGACCGCGACATACCACCGGAGAGGGTGCTGCTGATGCCTCAAGGGGTTGACACCGAAGCATTATCAATGATCGAGACCGAGGTTATAGAAATCTGCAAGAAGCAGGGCTTCCGTTTCTGCGACAGGCTGCACATCAGGCTATTCGGCAACAAAAGAGGGAGATAAAAATGCCTTATCGAATCTGTAAGACCATAGAGATCCAAAGCGGACACATGCTCTCCAAGAACCAGGATAACTGCAAGTACCCCCATGGACATTCCCGTCAGGTAGACTTGATCTTAGCGGCCGACGGACTGGATCAAAATGACATGGTCTGCGATTTTTCCATACTGAAAATCGCCTTAAAAGATTTTCTGGATTCACTCGACCATGCCATGTGCATGAACACAAGCGACCCAATGTACAGAACCTTTAAGGAGACCTATGGCGACAGAGTTATAGGATTCAAAGATACAGACCCGACAACGGAGGTAGTAGCCAAGGCAATCTTTGACAAGGTAAGCGACAGTCTAAACAGCTATGCTGCGGTGGAAAGGCAGCCATATCCCTTGGCCGCGGGAGTCAGGCTGGTAAGGGTAAGGGTTTGGGAAACATCCACATGCTGGGCTGAGTACGAAGATTGATTTAAAAAATCTACCCTTTGAAATGTTTTTCTTGACATAATTCAAAAATATTTGTAGGCAACTGGGGAAAATTTGCTTGCCTTTTTTGATAAACGAGATTGCGTTGCGGACTTTTTTCGGGAGTTCTTGATTTCTTTTCCAGTTTTGATTTGTCATTGCCTTTTATTGAAAGAGAGTCAAAATATTCGAGGTCTCTTCCATGATGAATCCATCTCCAATATTTCAGAGTAGTAAACCTATAAAACTAAAACTAACATTTATGGCAAGGCCTATTTGCCCTGTACTTCCCAAGTCAGTTGCTAACTAAGGATATTTTTGCTTTTTCAAATATAGGGGTCCTTTTCGTTTACAACCACATCTTAATAGGGAGGTGTCCTATGTCGTCTGGTAAGGGATTCTATGGAAGGCTTCTGTTTTCAATCATCTTATGTTTCTTTCTGGCTCTGGCCTTAACGAAGGTCTCGGTGTTCGCCGCCGACTCCGAGTTCTCATCGGAGGAGATCGAAGCGGTTGCCGACGAATCCTCTAAAGGGAACAGCGAAAAGACGGACGATTCGGAATTGTCCTCCCAAGAGTCGCTGTCCTCCATGAGCCTCGCTACGACATCGACCTCTTCCGGCGCTGGGGCCGGTGTCGGGCAGTCCACAGCTTCCATAAATGTCTCCCAGTTTGCCGGGGCGGCATCGGCCAGGATTCCCATCCTGGTCCCTCCCGGTAGAAACGGTATCTCCCCCAACCTCAATATGATCTACAACAGCACCGGCAAAAACGGTGTAATCGGAATAGGCTGGAGTCTGGAGGTAGGCACCATCCAGCGCCAGACAAAATTCGGCATAGACTACAGCGGAGAAGAGTTCATCTTTGCCAACTCGGAGGCATCATTCGATATAGTTCGCCGACATGACTGGGGCACATATTACTACGGCGCAAAGATCGAAGGGGGATTCCTCAAATTCTATCTGGACCCCAGCTCAGACGGCTGGGTCGTAACCGGAAAAGACGGACTTACCTACTACTACGGTTCGCGACCTCTGACTCCAGACAGGAAAACGCCCTGGGAATCTTCCAGTGGCGACTGGACCGGGTTGAAGACAGCAACGGCAACTACATGAGGATCATCTACTCCGAGGACCAGGGGCATCTGTACCTTTCGAAGATATACTATACAAACAACGTAAGCGACGGCCTTGCCTCGGACGCTATTCCCAACGGAAAAGTTGCTTTCCACTACGAGGACCGCAACGACATAGTCAAGTATTCCAACGGAGAAGACCTCGTATCCATAGAAAAGCGCCTCAAGACGATAGCCGTTATGAGCGTAGGTACTTATGAGGAAGTAAGGGCCTACGATCTTGACTATGACGACACGACGGGCTTCTCCATACTCGAGAGCGTCCAGCAGTACGGCAGCGATTTTACTCTTGATGCCAACGGGGCAGTTACCGACGGTTCGACCCTCCCCGCGATAGAATTGACCTCCAATAACACTTCACCAAGTTTCGCGCCCTGCACCAATACGTCCGATTCAAGCGACTACGAAGACTACGAGGCCCTGACGGCCGACTTCAACAAAGACAACATCCAGGACATCCTCTATTACGACAAGTCATCCAACCAGCTCTACATCTATTTCGGGAACGCTAACGGGACCTTCTCGGCAGTTTATGGATCTCCGGACAGCATAGACTACACGGGATGGGAACTTACCACGGGCGACATAAACGGCGACGGCAAAACGGACCTGATGTACTACAGGAAGGCTACTTCAGGCGACCACTATGCCTATATGGGAAATGGCGACGGAACGTTCCAGACCAGGATTCGAGGGCCGGAGGGAAACGACTATACCAACTTCGATATGGAGCTTAGGGACTTCAATCACGACGGCAAGGCCGATATACTTTATTACAATAAGACATGGCAATATTTTGATCAGTTTTATCTGAAGTTCTGGTATATCGATTTTCAGCCTATCGTAATGATCGGTAACGGGAATGGGACCTTCGGGGCCAGGGTAGTAGGCTCGGTTACAAGGTTTGTTACAAGTCATCGAGAGTATGAACAATATTATTACACAATCGATGTAACCGATCTGAACAACGATGGCACGCCCGATTTCCTGATTGCACACCCTTCTTCGAATACCCATAGAAGTTTCTTTGGCAACTCGGATGGAAGCTTTTCTGCCCAAGTTACCTGGCAGGACTCTATCAGTTGCCTAACTAGCGTGCATGTCACCGGTGATTTCAACGGTGACGGAATCATGGATTCCATGTGGATTCATCCCGAGAGCAACAACCATTGTATCTATTTCGGATACGGCGATGGAACCTATGCCCCCTCTTTTGTATGGTACGGTTCTACCAACTATACCGGGTGGAAACTTACTTTAAGCGACTTCAACGGCGACGGCCTAACCGATATCATGTATTACCGTCCAAGTGACAACAGCAACCATGTATATCTAAGCAGGGGAGACGGAACGTCCCTGCCCGTCATAAACTACAGCAGTGTAACAAAGGACTACACGAATTATGAATTCACAGTAGGTGACTTCACCGGCGACGGAAAGACCGACTTCATGTACTACAAGCTGGGCGATCAGGAACATGACCTGTACGAAGCCATCCCCGATGAACCCCTCTACAAGCTAACCGGGATCGAAAACGGGATGGGGGCAACAACGACCCTGGAATACACACCCTCCTCGGCCTACGAGAACACTAATCTGCCCTTTATCGTCCATACAATATCGTCTATGACGGTAGACGACGGTCTGGGCACCACATCGACCAGCACCTACACATACTCCGGCGGGCTTTTCGACTTTCCCGAAAGGGAATTCAGGGGTTTCGAATATGTTAAATCCACAAGCCCCAATAATACAACAAGCGAGACCTGGTTTTACCAGAGCGACTACCTGAAGGGACGATCACACAGGACCGAATCCAGGGATCCTTCCGAGACATTACTGGGCAAGACCGAACAGACCTGGCAGACAACGCTCCTGAACACGGGTTATGAAAACTGCGCCTTCGTGAAGCAGAGCCAGGTACGAAACGAAAACTACGATTCGGCAGGCACCGTCTTCAGCCAGGAGGACGCCACCTACGATGACACGAACGGCAACCTCCTGACCAGGGTGGTCTCCGGTACGGGAGCGGAATCGATCACCACAGAATACGAATACACAAACATGGGGACATGGCTCTGGAGAGCCACAAAGGCGACGACCACCGGATCCACGAGCGGGAAGGTGCGAGAGACTACCTACGCATATCAAAGCGCTACGGGCAACCTCCTGTCCCAGACCTCCTGGAACAACAGCGGCGCCAGTCCGACAGTCTCAATGTCCTACGACAGCTTCGGAAACCTGGTATCCACCACCGATGCAAAGGGAAATCCTCCTACCACCACGACCATCGAGACAACCGCCAACACCTATCCCGGAACCGTCACCTATCCTACGACGAGCGGTGTCACACACGCCGTGGTCAACGAGTCATACGACTACCGCTTCGGTCAGGTGACCCAGGCCCGTGACGAGAACGGCAACCTGACCTGTTACAGCTATGACAAATTCGGGCGTCTGGAAGAGACCAACGCACCCGACGGCGGGCAGGTCACCATCCAGTACTACGATACGGCCTCCCCACGCTACTCCGTAGCCCATGTAAAGGAAAACGCGACCAGTACCATAGATGAATATGCCTACGTGGACGGCCTTGGCAGGACCAGGCAGACCCTTACCATCGGTGAGGGAAGCAACAAGATAGTAACCCGCGCCTACTACGACAACATGGGTCGCAACTACAGGACCGAGGGCCCCTATTTTTCGACCGCCATACAGTATGGCGCTTCGCCGTCAGAGGCGGATTACCCCTGGCAGGAGACCACATTCGATTATCGTGGCAGGCCGACCGCCGTTGAAAGTCCTAATAGTGACTACGGTACAGTCACTGCGCAATTTGCTTACAATGGCCTCGTAACTACAGCTACCGATCCCGACGGTTCGCAGATAGAAACCCTCAAAGACTATCTGGGCCGGACAAAACAGATTACAGAATATATCAATTCAACCCCTCAAAACACCTATTATACCTACAACGCCGCCGGGGACCTCTTGACCGTAACGGATCATCTGGGGAACGCAAACTCCATTTCCTACAACAGTCTGGGGCAGAAGACTGCCATGACCGACCCCGACATGGGTTCCTACTCATACACCTACGATCCCAACGGCAATCTGCTTACGCAGACCGACGCCAAGAGCCAGATAATCACCTACACCTACGACGCCCTCAACAGGGTGCTTACAAAGAGCTACTCCACGTCCGATCCCACCGTTACCTACACATACGACAATCTGAGCATCACCAACGGCAGGGGCAGGCTCTACTCCGTCAACAACACGAACTCATGCACGACCGTTCTAGCCTACGACACCATGGGAAGGGTTACAAACTCACGCCGGACCATCACCGGCGATGCCACCAACTACGATACCCAGAATACCTACGATCTGGCAGGAAAGACCACGCAGATCACCTATCCCGACGGATACCAGGTATCCTACAGCTACTATCCCGGCACAGGCCTCCTGCAAACGGTACAGGGCGTATCAGACTCAAGGGTCTATGCCTATTACAGCAATTACAAACCTTCCGGTGCCGTTGGTCAGGTCAGCCACGTAAACGGAACCACCGACTACCGCTACTATGATCCCTTCACCATGAGGATCACTTCCATACGTACCACCTCAGTCCTGGGAGATCTGCAGTACTGGAGCTACGGCTATACACCCGCAGGCGACATCGAGGAGATCCACAACATAGTTACCGATGTAACCTACGACTACACCTACGATGAACTCCACCGGCTGCTCTCCGAGACCAGCGATGGTGCCTATCCCGCGATAAACTACACATACAACGCCATCGGCAACATAATGTCCAAGACATACGGCGCCAACAGCTACGCCTATACATACGACACTACCCGCAAACATGCCGTAGCAAATATCAACTTCAACGGGAACGATTACGCATATACATACGACGGAAACGGCAACATGACCGCAGGGCCGGACTTCACCGATCCGACGCAGACAGCGACCCGTGCCATAAGCTACAATGCCGACAATCTACCAACCAATATCGTATGGACGAAGGCAGCGACCGTAACCTCCGCATTTACATACGACGGCAGCGGCACGAGGGTTAAGAAGACCATACAGGGAGGTTCCACCACCTGGTACATAGGTTCCCATTACGAGAAAAAGGACAGCACATACACAAAATACATCTTCGCCGGAGGTACTCGTATAGCCAAAGTTACAACCTCCGGTTACCATATTTTACATAGTGATCATCTTGGAAGCTCCACGGTTATTTCCGATTCATCCGGAGCAATCGCGGAATCCACCGAATACAATCCCTTCGGAACAACAAGAAGCCATTCAGGCGCCACCCTGACCAACTACAAATACACCGATCAGGAGCTGGACCCCGAGACAGGGCTATACAACTACGGCGCAAGATACTACGATCCCATGATCGGGAGATTCATCTCCCCCGATCCCATTGTTCAGGCACCATTCAATCCGCAGTCGCTTAATAGATACAGCTACTGTATCAACAGTCCTTTGATGTATGTGGATCCGAGCGGGTACTTTCTTAGTGGCCTACGTAGCTTCTGTGGTGACCTATGGCATGGAGCATGCGATTTTGTGGGTGATCTATTTGGGAATATATGGAATTTCTGTCAAAATCCCGTTGTGGCTATTGGCATACAAAGTATAGCGCCCGTACCGGGCACGTTTTTGTTGCTTCAGTCCCATACGGGAAGAGATATTATAGCTGGCGAGATACTCATCGCCACTATAATTGTGACATGGGAATTTGGGGGTCCCGTTGCATCAGGTGCTCTAATAGGCGAAACAGCCGGGGGTGTTAGTGCTTATCGATCAGATGGAGATTTGCTTAAGGGTGTGGTTGTCGGGGGGACTGTGGGTGGTGCCACCGGCTACCTGGGTGGGCAGGTTGCATTTTACCTTCAGGATACACCTACACTAGCAAACATAACCCAGGGTGCAGCAAGAGGCTTCGAGGCCGGCGTTGCTGCTGGTTATGGAGGCGGACAGGGAGATATCAATACAATGTTTTCAGGCGGTTTAAGCAGTGCCGTAACGGGAGGGATTATAGGGGGACTTACCCCTTATGGATCGGCGCTTTGGAGCTATCTGTTTCCCGGGGAATCTCTTATATCAGAAGATATATGGGATTTGCTCAAGTCTTCCGGTAGTGGTCTGGCAAGTGGCTTTACCGGTTCGCCGGTCGAAAGAGACGGGAATGGGCCTACAAATACTCCTGTCGTTAATGCGATGACGATTGCGGGGGCGAATAATTATAACTTCGCATATCCGTACGGCAATTTTGGGCAAGCTACAACAGTGTTCGATTATTTGACCTCCGCAGGACAGGATGTATCCTCGATAATCAAGGCCCTTACCGTTTGTAAAACGAGGTAACAATGAAAATGAATGATAAATTTCTATTTTTACTAATTATTATAGGGCAGCTACTTTTTTATGGTTGTGCTAATGCAAGGGGGCCCTTATTTCAGGAGGTACCATTAGGGGAACACGAGGGGAAAACCATCGTTTATTTTTATCGAGACCCTCAAGCAAGTACCGCGTCTACATACGATTTAAGAATAAACAAAGAAAAGACTTTGCCGTTGCAAAACAAAGGATACCATCTGTTAATCCTTGATCCCGGAACTTATAATTTTGCGGTTTCTTATAAGTCTGAATTGCGAGCCGAAAAGACCTTCACTTTGCAGGGAAACAGAGTTTACTATATTCGCTATCGCGCTGACGTCGTGCGTTGGAAACAGGAGTTCTTTGGATGCAACCCAATAATAAAACACGACATAGTTTCAGTTCCAAAGGATGAGGCGATGGAAGCTTTGCAAAAATGTCGACTGATTGAGACACCAAGGGAGTGAGAACCAAGTCAAACCGAGGAATTCGGGGGACGATTTTCTTGTTTGTCCATATTCCGCCCATATTCCGGGCCATATTCCGGGGACAGTATACTTAATTCATTGACACTCTTATTGACTCATGCTCGTGATATTGGAAACGCTCTTCCTTAGTTCTTTGACATAGTGGAATAAGACCATCACCGGCGATGCCACCAACTACGATACTCAGAATACCTACGACCTGGCAGGAAAGACCACGTAGATCACCTATCCCGACGGATACCAGGTATCCTACAGCTATTATGCCGGCACAGGCCTCCTGCAAACGGTACAGGGCGTATCCGACTCAAGGGTCTATGCCTATTACAGCAATTACAAACCTTCCGGTGCCGTTGGTCAGGTCAGCCACGTAAACGGAACCACCGACCACCGCTACTATGATCCCTTCACCATGAGGATCACTTCCATACGTACCACCTCAGTCCTGGGAGATCTGCAGTACTGGAGCTACGGCTATACACCCGCAGGCGACATCGAGGAGATCCACAACATAGTTACCGATGTAACCTACGACTACACCTACGATGAACTCCACCGGCTGCTCTCCGAGACCAGCGATGGTGCCTATCCCGCGATAAACTACACATACAACGCCATCGGCAACATAATGTCCAAGACATATGGTATCAACAGCTACGCCTATACATACGATACTACCCGCAAACATGCCGTAGCAAATATCAACTTCAATGGGAACAACTACGCATATACATACGACGGAAACGGCAACATGACAGCAGGGCCGGACTTCACCGATCCGACGCAGACAGCGACCCGTGCCATAACCTACAATGCCGACAATCTCCCCACCAATATCGCATGGACGAAGGCAGCGACCGTAACCTCCGCATTTACATACGACGGCAGCGGCACGAGGGTTAAGAAGGCTATACAGGGAGGTTCCACCACCTGGTACATAGGTTCCCATTATGAGAAAAAGGACAGCACATACACAAAATACATCTTCGCCGGAGGTACTCGTATAGCCAAAGTTACAACCTCCGGTTACCATATTTTGCATGGTGATCATCTGGGAAGCTCCACGATTATTTCCGATTCATCCGGAGCAATCGCGGAATCCACCGAATACAATCCCTTCGGAACAACAAGAACCCATTCAGGCGCCACCATCACCAACTACAAATACACCGATCAGGAGCTGGACCCCGAGACAGGCCTCTACAACTACGGTGCGAGATACTACGACCCCATGATCGGAAGATTCATCTCCCCCGATCCCATCGTCCAGGCACCATTCAACCCTCAGAGCCTGAACAGATACAGTTACTGTATCAATAATCCGCTGATATATGTTGATCCCAGCGGGTACGGTTGGATTTCAGATAGATTGCATGACGCATGTCATTTTGTCGGTGATGTATTCGAAATAGTATGGCAACCAGCAGTACAGATAGTGGCAGGGGCGGCAGGATTTGCGGTAGGTGGTCCGCTAGGGGCTGGATTTGCTGTAGGACTTACAAACTATGCGATAACTGGTGATGTAAACAGTGCCCTGGCCAGTGCCGTACAGGCATCTTTGTTCTTTGGTGCCGGTGAGATCGCTCCAGGTAACGCATTTGCCCATGCAATAGCTGGTGCAGCGGGTGGGGGTATTGGAGCGGCAATTACAGGCGGAGATATAGGTTGTGGCATAATTGTCGGGGGTGCTTCAGGCTTTGGTGGAACTTATTTGGGATCATTTCTACCAGACGACAGAATTTCCCAACTTGTCGGACGCGCAGTTATTGGCGGGATTATCGGTGGTGCTTCTTTCGCAGTTTATGGTAACGATTTTGGTGCAGGGTTTAAACAGGGTGCTTTAACGGCAGGGTTCGCTGTGATGTTTAATGATTGGTCGCATTTCGTGGAAAGAGCCCAATATAATCGGCAAGTTACTAACGTTTTTTTTAGTTCGCTTATGGGGAGAGGATTTAAATTTGCTATAGGACCGATAATGAAGCTAACTACAGGGACAACACTTGGACAATCATTTGCAAATAAAGTAGGGACAGTGGCTTTGGGAGAGGGATTTAGGGCACTAACAAGAGGAGGATATCCTCTTTTGGGAGGAGCAGTTGGCACTATAGAATCTATGGCTTTCACTGTGGCGGCAACGGCATTTATAGGTAAATGTTCCTTTGAGATTGGTATTTTCTTCGGGTCATATATTGAGGCTTTACCTGAGTGGTCAAGATAGGAGGATAGTAAGATTTTGATTAATAAATCAAACAATTCTTGGTTAAAACGAACTAAACAATTATGGAAAATGAGGATTTCTGAAACGTTAATATTCTTCGCTTTTGCTTTGATATTACTAGAGTCTTGGGAGGGGTCTGGCCCTAGATTAGAACCTACAATGGCACTTTTTACTGCCATTGCTTGTGCGATTTTGCTGCTGTCAATTAAATGTCCTCGTTGTAATAGAAAACCAATGGTAAAAATACTTAAACAAACTAATATCCGTATGCTGGGACAGACAATGTTAGGTTTTGATTCGTGTCCATATTGCGGCTATACAGGAGATATAAATGACGAGGAGCTTAAACAAGCACATGATAGAATCAAGTTCCCCCCAAAATGATGGGTGAACTTGATTCCTATTCCGGGCCTATTCCGGGGGCCTATTCCGCCTATTCCGGGGACAGTATACTTAATTCATTGACACCCTTATTGACTCATGCTCGTGATATTGGAAACGCTCTTCCTTAGTTCTTTGACATAGTGGAATAAGACCATCACCGGCGATGCCACCAACTACGATACCCAGAATACCTACGACCTGGCAGGAAAGACCACGCAGATCACCTATCCCGACGGATACCAGGTATCCTACAGCTACTATCCCGGCACAGGCCTCCTGCAAACGGTGGAAGGCGTATCCGACTCAAGGGTCTATGCCTATTACAGCAATTACAAACCTTCCGGTGCCGTTGGTCAGGTCAGCCACGTAAACGGAACCACCGACTACCGCTACTATGATCCCTTCACCATGAGGATCACTTCCATACGTACCACCTCAATCCTGGGAGATCTACAGTACTGGAGCTACGGCTATACACCCGCGGGAGACATAGAAGAGATACATAACATAATTACCGATGTAACCTACGACTACACCTACGATGAACTCCACCGGCTGCTCTCCGAGACCAGCGATGGTGCCCATCCCGCGATAAACTACACATACAACGCCATCGGCAACATAATGTCCAAGACATACGGCGCCAACAGCTACGCCTATACATACGATACTACCCGCAAACATGCCGTAGCAAATATCAACTTCAACGGGAACGATTACGCATATACCTACGACGGAAATGGCAACATGACCGCAGGGCCGGACTTCACCGATCCTACGCAAACAGCGACCCGTGCCATAAGCTACAATGCCGACAATCTACCAACCAATATCGCATGGACGAAGGCAGCGACCGTAACCTCCGCATTTACATACGACGGCAGCGGTACAAGGGTTAAGAAGGCCATACAGGGAGGTTCCACCACCTGGTACATAGGTTCCCATTATGAGAAAAAGGACAGCACATACACAAAATACATCTTTGCCGGTAGTACGCGTATAGCCAAGGTAACAACCTCCGGTTACCATATTTTACATAGTGATCATCTGGGAAGCTCCACGATTATTACAGAGTCATCCGGTGGTGTCGTGGAATCCACCGAATACAATCCCTTCGGTACAACAAGAAGCCATTCAGGCGCCACCCTGACCAACTACAAATACACCGATCAGGAACTCGACCCCGAGACAGGGCTATACAACTACGGCGCCAGATACTATGACCCCATGATCGGAAGATTCATCTCCCCCGATCCCATCGTACAGGCACCATTCAATCCGCAGTCACTCAACAGATACAGTTACTGTGTCAATAATCCCCTGAAGTATGTTGACCCGAGTGGGTACGGTTGGTTTAGCTGGATAGGCGACTTCTTTGACAGTATAGGAGATATCTTTACTAATATATGGCATGATCCCGTAAGAACATGCGCAATCATAGCCGCTTCGGCTTGGGCAGGATGGTATGCCTACACTCTAGTGAGTCAAGCATTGGAGTCTGTCGTAGTTGCATCGTTTGGATTTTCCGCTACAACGGCAGCTGCTGTTGGAGAGTTTGGTGGTTCTGTTGCCGCAGGTATAGCAGGTGGAAGTGTCGCAGGCGGGATGGATGCTGCCTTTAACGGAGGCGATCTCTTTGATGGCATGATAGCAGGAGCAAAAGGCGGCGCTAGGAGTGGAGCTATTGCGGGGGGAATGAAACTTGCCTGGAACTATATGAAATATATGACAGATAAATCATCATTGGCACAATGGAAGAATTATAGTGCTGACGAACTAGCGGCTAGAAAAACCGATGGCCTTACATACGGTCCAGCATATGACAATAGTGGCAATCTCCTTACCGCTGGGGTCAGATTGGGCGATAGTGATAGTTGGCTGGATTTTCTAAAAATGAATTTTGAAGGTGAATCAGTGATTAAATTTTTCTTTACTGAATGTGATCCAAATAGCATTTGGGGAAAAGGTTTTACTCTAATTTCAAAAGCCCATGATTTTCTCAACTCATTTTCTTACACCAACGGAAGGTATCTTGGGTATGGTAACGCTTTCTTGGATACAGCATTTGATGTATATAGCATTTCGGGGATGGCGCCTGCCGCAGTATTTACCGGCCTTGCTGTAGGGGGGCCGTGTTTACATGGTGCCGTATATTCTTCAAATCATGGCGATTAGTAAGATGTAACAGCTTTAACTAAAAACAGTTTCAGGGAAAGCTGCTGTTTATCCGGCACTATCTATGGTCTGTAGAGTTTCGTGGTTTCTCTAAACAAACGGAAAGGATTTTATGTGACCAGAGGCAAGATTTGTAATTGTTTAATATCATGTTTGATTTGTATCGGATTTGCCGGTTGCGTCTCTGATGACATGAAAATCATAAGGAGCGGTGCATCTATAATCGAGAAGGGCAGTGGTTGGAAAATAAGGCACCCTCGAGATAATACTACGGCAGAAAAACTCAATATACTGGAAAACGATAATTTAATGGTTCAAATACGTTTTTCTAGACATGACAAATATTTTTACATTGCAACTTATTTTAGAAAAGTATGTAATCCTATAGAATTTAAACCTTCTTGCATTACCCTAAAGCTAAGTAATGGGGAGATTTTAAATGGTAAACCTCTATCTTGTTACAACGAAAAATGGGACTTGGAAAGTTTGATATCCTATCCTCCGGTAGATGAACCAATTATAATCCATAAAAGAAAAAGACATAATTTGAAGGATAGACCTTCCTATGCGATTTTCTTTAATCGTCCGCCCCCATCAGTCGAAGAGACTTTTACTTTATTTATGAACGATGCTTTGACATCACAGGGTGCTGTGCTTCATGTTCCACCAATTTATTTTCAAAAGACCGTGAATTATAAAATCCGCTTCGGATTGGTGCAGTAAGGATGGCTTAAACCGGGGAAGGTTCATGGTGCGCCTATTCCGGGTGCCTATTCCGGGGACAGTATGCTTAATTCATTGACACCCTTATTGACTCATGCTCGTGATATTGGAAACGCTCTTGCTTAGTTCTTTGACATAGTGGAATAAGACCATCACCGGCGATGCCACCAACTACGATACCCAGAATACCTACGACCTGGCAGGAAAGACCACGTAGATCACCTATCCCGACGGATACCAGGTATCCTACAGCTATTATGCCGGAACGGGGCTCCTGCAAACGGTCCAGGGTGTGTCTGACTCCAGGGTCTATGCCTATTACAGCAATTACAAACCTTCCGGTGCCGTTGGTCAGGTCAGCCACGTAAACGGAACCACCGACCACCGCTACTATGATCCCTTCACCATGAGGATCACTTCCATACGTACCACGTCAATCCTTGGCGATCTGCAGTACTGGAGCTACGGCTATACACCCGCAGGCGACATCGAGGAGATCCACAACATAATTACCGATGTAACCTACGACTACACCTACGATGAACTCCACCGGCTGCTCTCCGAGACCAGCGATGGTGCCTATCCCACGATAAACTACACATACAACGCCATCGGCAACATAATGTCCAAGACATATGGTATCAACAGCTACGCCTATACATACGATACTACCCGCAAACATGCCGTAGCAAATATCAACTTCAACGGGAACAACTACGCATATACATACGACGGAAACGGCAACATGACCGCAGGGCCGGACTTCACCGATCCGACGCAGACAGCGACCCGTGCCATAAGCTACAATGCCGACAATCTACCAACCAATATCGCATGGACGAAGGCAGCGACCGTAACCTCCGCATTTACATACGACGGCAGCGGCACGAGGGTTAAGAAGGCCATACAGGGAGGTTCCACCACCTGGTACATAGGTTCCCATTACGAGAAAAAGGACAGCACATACACAAAATACATCTTCGCCGGAGGTACTCGTATAGCCAAAGTTACAACCTCCGGTTACCATATTTTGCATGGTGATCATCTTGGAAGCTCCACGGTTATTACAGAGTCATCCGGTGGTGTCGTGGAATCCACGGAATACAATCCCTTCGGAACAACGAGGACCCATTCCGGCGCCACCCTCACCAACTACAAATACACCGATCAGGAGCGGGACCCCGAGACAGGACTCTACAACTACGGCGCAAGATACTACGATCCCATGATCGGAAGATTCATCTCCCCCGATTCCATCGTACAGGCACCATTCAATCCCCAGTCACTTAACAGATACAGTTACTGTATCAACAGTCCTTTGATGTATGTGGATCCGTCGGGGAATATTTTCGGGATAGATGATTGGATTATAGGAGGCATTATATTTGGAGCAGTATTTGCTGGAATTCAAAGTGATTGGAGCTTTGGCGCTATGTTGATTGGAGGAATAGTCGGGGGAATTTCGAGTGGTATCTATTCGAATGTTTGTGATTGGGCAACCGGTGGTCTTGTCGGAGCTATAGTTGGGACAACTGAAGCTGGATTGGCTGCAAACGCTGGATTACTATTGATGGCAGAACTGGGTGGGGTCATGGCTGGCGGTGCTGCAGCCGGTGCGACGACAGGATTACTTTATGCTGCTGCATACGGAGGAAATATTTATGAAAGCATAGTAAACGGTGCAGCATATGGGGCTGTAACTGCGGCTGCAATTTGGGGCGCAGGGAAAGCCTATGGTTGGGCAACAACCCCTGCTACATCCGTTGCAGAAGATACCTTTGCATATAAACTGTATGCTGATTCCGGGCAAATAGGTGCCGATGCCCAATATAAAAATATGGATGAACTTAAACTCTATGATACAGGTGTATGGACAGGAAATGAATCTGTTAATGCAGAGTTAGGACAGATAGTAGAAATAACAACAAAGAATGTTAACGTATTTGGAACAACAATAGAGATTAGCTCTAATTGGGGACAAACTCAGCAAATGATACTATTTCCTGGAAGGACTGAGACCTTTCGCTTCTCAGTTTTTGGTCAGGAACCCATAAGTTGGAGATTTTCTATTTCTACCAAATCAAAAGCATTTGTAGTAAAATACGATATAAAATCTACTTGGGTGCCAGGGATGTGAGGGTATAATGAAAAAGCTGTGCTTAGTAATTATTGCGGTAAATTACGTTTTGTTAAGTTGTCTTTCTTGGGCCAATGACGGACTAACATATGAGCTTACCTGTAAAAATATAGAGTCAGTATGTATATCCGAGATAGAAAATGGTCATTATTCTGTATATGTTAAGCTAAATAAAAAGGGGAGAAAAACGTTTTCATCCCTAACCGCCGAGAACATTGGACAAAAAATGGATGTAACTTTTTGTGGTCAAGTTTTATCAAGTGCCATAATTAGGGGCAAAATTGAATCTGGAATAATTAGTATAGGGTATTTAAATTCTATAGAAAAATTGACTAACATAATAAAAGAATTACTCTAATTATGAATTCACAGTAGGTGACTTCACCGGCGACGGAAAGACCGACTTCATGGGAACTTGGGGACGCCCTTTAGATGTTTATATTTAGATAATTTGGAGCGCATGATAGGTGGAAGTGGACCCGGGGCGATATTGGCAGCTGGCGTTGTTGGAGGGTCTGCAGGAGGCGCAACAGGCGGAGGACTTTCAGCAGCGGTATATGGAGGAAATATCGGAGAAGGCATAGCGATGGGTGCCGGATTAGGAGCACTTGCCGGTGGAATAACGGGTGGATTAATCGCTGTGGGAGTTCCGAACGCGATTGCGGCGGCCGGTGGCGCTTATTGGCTATTCCGGGCTATTCCGGGGACAGTATACTTAATTCATTGACACCCTTATTGACTCATGCTCGTGATATGGGAAACGCTCTTCCTTAGTTCTTTGACATAGTGGAATAAGACCATCACCGGCGATGCCACCAACTACGATACCCAGAATACCTACGATCTGGCCGGAAAGACCACGCAGATCACCTATCCCGACGGATACCAGGTATCCTACAGCTATTATGCCGGAACGGGGCTCCTGCAAACGGTGGAAGGCGTATCCGACTCAAGGGTCTATGCCTATTACAGCAATTACAAACCTTCCGGTGCCGTTGGTCAGGTCAGCCACGTAAACGGAACCACCGACTACCGCTACTATGATCCTTTCACCATGAGGATCACTTCCATACGTACCACCTCAATCCTGGGAGATCTGCAGTACTGGAGCTACGGCTATACACCCGCGGGAGACATAGAAGAGATACATAACATAGTTACCGATGTAACCTACGACTACACCTACGATGAACTCCACCGGCTGCTCTCCGAGACCAGCGATGGTGCCTATCCCACGATAAACTACACATACAACGCCATCGGCAACATCATGTCCAAGACATACGGCGCCAACAGCTACGCCTATACATACGACACCACCCGTAAACATGCCGTGGCAAATATCAACTTCAACGGGAACGACTACGCATATACATACGACGGAAACGGCAACATGACCTCTGGTCCTGACTTCACCGATCCGACGCAAACAGCAGCGACCCGTACCATAACCTATAATGCCGACAATCTACCCACCAGTATCGCATGGACAAAAGGAACTACCGTAACCTCCGCATTTACATACGACGGCAGCGGCACGAGGGTTAAGAAGGCCATACAGGGAGGTTCCACCACCTGGTATATAGGTGCGCATTATGAGATAAAGGACAGTACTGCCACCAAGTACATCTTTGCCGGAAGTACTCGTATAGCAAAGGTGACAACCTCCGGTTACCATATTTTGCATGGTGATCATCTTGGAAGCTCCACGGTTATTTCCGATTCATCCGGAGCAATCGCGGAATCCACCGAATACAATCCCTTCGGAACAACAAGAACCCATTCAGGCGCCACCCTCACCAACTACAAATACACCGATCAGGAGCTGGACCCCGAGACAGGCCTCTACAACTACGGCGCCAGATACTACGACCCCATGATCGGAAGATTCATCTCCCCCGACCCCATTGTCCAGGCACCATTCAATCCGCAGTCGCTTAATAGATACAGCTACTGTATCAACAGTCCTTTGATGTATGTGGATCCGAGCGGAAATTTCGTTATCGAGCTTCTATCGGCCGTAGTTATTGGTGCAATAATTGGTGGCACAATATCAGCATTAGCTGGAGGTGATTTTTGGTCTGGAGCCTTTATGGGCGCAATTTCGGGAGGACTATTTTTTGGAGCGGGCGAAATAATTGGTCACCTCGCTCTGCAAGGGATAACATCAGCAGGAGTACACGCTGCAGCAGGATGCTTATCGGGTGCCATAAGCTCCATGATTAACGGAGGAGATATGGGGACCGCGATTCTAGTAGGTGGATTATCTGCTGGACTAGCTAAATATGGTGGAGATAAACTATTTGGAAAAGGAGGGCTCTTTGCCACATACGTAAAAACGCCTGTAGAGGAATTTACGGCACAGTTGTTATTCCGTACAACGGCTGGTGGCTTGACGGGTGGTTTTGCTGCTGAGCTGTCGGGAGGCAATTTCAGAAGTGGTTTTGCTAATGGTGCCAAAACAGCAGCTATAGGAATTTTCTGTAATGGATTGTTTCATGAGTTTAAAGAATTACTTGTAAAATTCGTATATGAAACCGGGGATAATGTCGAACAGATAGATTGGCCTAAGGCGGGTCTGGCGGCTCTGCACGGTATCGATGCTGTTGGAATGGGTGCTTGGGCTGTTGCGCTTCCGCTAGGGCTAGGTATGAGCGGCGCGGGAGCGCCTGCGGCAGTAACAACCTTGATTATTGTAAGTCCGCCCGCTCTGGCTGGAGCTTATTTGGAAGGGCGTGCTGCTTACGAGGAGTTTATAGAGGCATTTCATCTCCACAACGGTATCGGAGAAGGACAAAAACCTTAGTTAAGTAAAAGTCAATATTTAAAAAGGAGACAAAAGCGAATGATACGCATTCTCTTTATTATTATGGCGAATATTATTTATGCCGGATGGACTGCTTTTTTTATTTGTAACGGTTTGGAAGGATTACATAAAATTCTGGGTGGAAGTGCTCTCTTGTATTGGCTTTTTCCAGTAATACCAGCAGGATTATTTTCTCACAATAGAGAGGTTCATAAACTGACATGGAGTATAATGTTAACAGTAATAGGCCTTATTGCTGTGAATTATATGGATTTTTATTATATGAATTTTCTCTATGACTGTCCGCTATTATTTAAAATATATCCGGTCTTTCTCCCACCCTTTTTTATTTCTTTGGGTTTTATGACTACAACACTCTCCATAGTTAAAACTAAAGCTCCATTTCAACTCATTGAAGAAGATCGAATCGTTCTAAAAAACTTCGAAGTTTTTTTGGTTGCAGTTATGTGTATCTCTTGTTATGGCTTACTTCCTTTTCTTTTTCTGGAGAAATCACAATATTCAAAGTTCTTGTCGGGGTATTCGGTAGTTCTAATTACAACTGTAATCAGTTCACTCTACCTCTTGTATGAAATTAGAAAAGTAGATGTAAAAACAATAAACTATTATGCGAGAACCTTCCCGCGCTTTATAAAAGAAATAAACATCAAGCCTCGATATATATACGTTATAATTATCTTTTTTGTAATCGTTTCATTCGGTGACGAATACAGCTATAGAGGCAATTGGACTCTATGGACGGAAACAATGTTACTATTTTTAACTTATGTAGCATTGTTATCGCGTCTTTCTCGTATTCTTTTTCAGACTGTCGTAACGGAAAGGCCAGATCGAGTATATATGCCATCAGGTCTAAGCAGAAAGACGATAGCACTTTTGATTATAGTATTTATTCTTTCGATGCTGTCTGTTATCCTAAGTTAAGTGAGTTTGGGGTGAAACTAGGGACACTTTGAACCTTCCCCAGTTTAACGGACACTCCAAAAAGTACACGCATGAGTATACAGTGTAGAAGAGATGAGATTACTATTCGACAAACATTTAGCCGATAGCTTAGGTATTCCAGCCTATTAGAACAGGAAGCAGTCTATGCTTCCTGTTCACCCCCATACGTCAAAAGCGGGCTATTCCGGGGACAGGCTATTCCGGGGACAGTATACTTAATTCATTGACACTCTTATTGACTCATGCTCGTGATATTGGAAACGCTCTTCCTTAGTTCTTTGACATAGTGGAATAAGACCATCACCGGCGATGCCACCAACTACGATACCCAGAATACCTACGACCTGGCAGGAAAGACGACGCAGATCACCTATCCCGACGGATACCAGGTATCCTACAGCTATTATGCCGGCACGGGGCTCCTGCAAACGGTACAGGGGGTATCAGACTCAAGGGTCTATGCCTATTACAGCAATTACAAACCTTCCGGTGCCGTTGGTCAGGTCAGCCACGTAAACGGAACCACCGACTACCGCTACTATGATCCCTTCACCATGAGGATCACTTCCATACGTACCACCTCAATCCTGGGAGATCTACAGTACTGGAGCTACGGCTATACACCCGCGGGAGACATAGAAGAGATACATAACATAGTTACCGATGTAACCTACGACTACACCTACGACGAACTCCACCGCCTGCTCTCCGAGACCAGCGGCGGTGACTATCCCACGATAAGTTACACATACAACGCCATCGGCAACATAATGTCCAAGACGTACGGTACCAACAGCTACGCCTATACATACGATACTACCCGCAAACATGCCGTAGCAAATATCAACTTCAACGGGAACAACTACGCATATACATACGACGGAAACGGCAACATGACCGCAGGGCCGGACTTCACCGATCCGACGCAGACAGCGACCCGAGCCATAACCTACAATGCCGACAATCTCCCCACCAATATCGCATGGACGAAGGCAGCGACCGTAACCTCCGCATTTACATACGACGGCAGCGGTACAAGGGTGAAGAAGGCCATACAGGGAGGTTCCACCACCTGGTACATAGGTTCCCATTACGAGAAAAAGGACAGCACATACACAAAATACATCTTCGCCGGAGGTACTCGTATAGCCAAAGTTACAACCTCCGGTTACCATATTTTGCATGGTGATCATCTTGGAAGCTCCACGGTTATTTCCGATTCATCCGGAGCAATCGCGGAATCCACCGAATACAATCCCTTCGGAACAACGAGGACCCATTCCGGCGCCACCCTGACCAACTACAAATACACCGATCAGGAACTCGACCCCGAGACAGGCCTCTACAACTACGGCGCAAGATACTACGACCCCATGATCGGGAGATTCATCTCCCCCGATCCCATTGTTCAGGCACCATTCAATCCCCAGTCACTTAACAGATACAGCTACTGTATAAACAGTCCTTTGATGTACGTGGATCCATCTGGGAATATTTTCGGAATAGATGATTTCCTTATAGCTGTGTTTGTTGGTGCAATAATTGGTGGTACAATATCAGAATTAGCTGGAGGTGATTTTTGGTCTGGGGCCTTTATGGGCGCAATTTCGGGAGGATTATTTTTTGGAGCTGGTGAAATAATTGGTCACCTCGCTCTGCAAGGGGTAACAGCAGCAGGAGTACACGCTGCAGCAGGATGCTTATCGGGTGCCATAAGCTCCATGATTAACGGAGGAGATATGGGGACCGCGATTCTAGTAGGTGGATTATCTGCTGGACTAGCTAAATATGGTGGAGATAAACTATTTGGAAAAGGAGGGCTCTTTGCCACATACGTAAAAACGCCTGTAGAGGAATTTACGGCACAGTTGTTATTCCGTACAACGGCTGGTGGCTTGACGGGTGGTTTTGCTGCTGAATTGGCGGGAGGCAATTTCAGAAGTGGTTTCGCTAATGGTGCCAAAACAGCAGCTATAGGAGTTTTCTGTAATGGATTGTTTCATGAGTTTAAAGAGATGATACTGCATAGGTATTGGGTGCCCCATGGAGATGTGCTTACGGTAACTGGAGAGTGGGAACAATGTAAGAGCCTCTTGGGTAGCACTCCTCAAGAAAGTTTTCTTGCCGGTAATTTTCACATGGGGTATGTCCGTTGTGATTTTCAAAGAACTGTAAGTGATATGCAAACTGGGCATTGGGACTTTGGTTTTTATGAGAGCGGTACAATAACAAGAGCACTTAATGTGGATATTGAGTATACAAAAACTGACGGATTTGTTTATCCTATGGGAGGTTATTCGGGTAATTGTCAGATTTGTGAAAAACCTTAAGCTACAATTTTTATTAACACTCTTTACAGAACTCCCCGCGGCAAACCTCGGGGAGTTTCACTAGTATCAAAATAATTTCCACCGAAAGGGGGTAGATTTTCTTGAAAAAAATTATACTAGGAATTTTTCTTGGTATTCTTCTTACTCTGGGCTTTCAACAAGGAGTTAATCTTTATAAATTAAATGATGAACGTAATGTGCATGTTCTTTTTGATGTCGTTAGAAATACTTTGAATTATCAACTACCGGAAGCTAATATACTAGATATAAGGATAAAAACTAACTCAAAAGTTAAAGTAAATTATAAATATGATAAGCTTTACGATGTAACTATAATGTATGAAGAAAATGGTATAAATGAAGAGTTGATAATTCCATATGGTATAATAGATGGTGTCTGGATAGCTCCCCAAAAGTCAACTATTGAATCGGTAAACAACACCATAAAGGGAGGAGATGGCATTAGAATAAAAGTATTGGAAGATGAAGCTCCCCCGGAATGATGGACACACCGAAAAGTTAGAGATAAGGGAAGAATGATCTTCCCCCGAAATAACAGACACACAGTTAAGCTGCCATAGACAGCCTGCCAAAGTCAACGGGAGAAACATATCCCAAATATGAATGTCTCCTGACCCTATTGTAGAATATCTCGATGTATTCGAAGATACTCTGACGAGCTTCTGCCCGAGTCCTGTATTTTTCAAAGTACACGAGTTCTGTCTTTAATGTGTGGAAGAGGCTTTCCGTAACAGCATTATCGTAACAGTTTCCCTTACCACTCATGGTCTGGATAATATCATGCTTCTCCAGAAGCTTTCTGAATTCATGACTGGCATACTGGCTTCCACGGTCTGAATGAAATATCAATCCTTTCTGCGGCCTCTTTCGCTGTATGGCCATGGAGAGAGCTTCTATAACGATGTCTTTTGTTATCCTTTTTCTCATAGACCATCCTATGATCTGACGATTGAAAAGATCTAGCACGACAGCAAGATACATCCAGCCCTGCTTTGTCCAAATATACGTGATGTCTCCCGTCCACCTTTTGTTGGGAGCATCCACGGTAAATTCCTGGTCGAGAAGGTTCTCGGCTATCGGTAAATTGTGCTTTGAATCAGTGGTAATCTTAAATCTGCGCCTTGTCTTTGCCATTATCCCGTTCTCACGCATAAGACGGGTAACACGGTTCTTGCCGCATCTGATGCCACTTGCACGTAGCTCAGCAGTAATCCGCGGGCTGCCATAAGTCCTCCTGCTCTTTTCATGTGAGTACTATTCGACAAACATTTAGCCGATAGCTTATCGAGAACTTGGGGACGCCCTTTAGATGTTTATATTTAGATAATTTGGAGCGCATGATAGAAGGATATTCATGCCAAGACAGGCCAGGATAGACGCACCGGGTGCATTGCACCATGTTATCGCCAGGGGGATAGAGCGGAACGAGATATTTCGAGACAATGCGGATCGTGAAGATTTTTTTACAAAGACTCGGCAAGCTGGTAGAGCAAACTGGAACTAAGTGCTATGCTTGGGCGCTGATACCTAATCACTTGCATCTGTTGCTGAAGACTGGACAAACTAGGGACACTTCCCGTATTTTCAAAAAATCTACCATTGACTGACCCAGCCAAAGAATATAGAATTACTACCAAAGCATAGAATGGGCAGTGAAGCAGATTTCATTAACCGTCAGGATAAAGGAGGAAATTCACTATGCCGATATTTATGATGTTCGGAAAATATTCCAAGGAGGCGCTCAATTCGGCTTCCCCGGAAAGAACAGGAAGAGTCGTCGACGTAATCAACCAAAACAACGGGAAGATAATATCGATGTATGCCGTGGCGGGAGAACACGATATCGTCCTGACTCTGGATTTTCCCAGCACACATGATGCAATCGCCACTTCGGTTGCAATCGGCAAGTTAACGGGGATATCCTTCACTACATCTCCTGTTGTAGATGTAGAACAGTTCGATAGAATACTGTCAGAGGTCAAGAAACTATAGACCTGATTTAGTTCCATAGTCCCTTCCCAAATCATGTCGTGGGCCAGGCTCACCCTGTCCGCTCTACCGCCCTTCTGCCTTTAGCTGCAAGTAAGGTTTTTTGCATTTTCCTCATGGCCTAAGCCGTCGCAACAGGCCACTTAGACAAAATGTTGTCACCACCCTCCAGATCCTTGCCATAGCAGGTAAAGTTGTTTATAGTAACCGGGCTCCGGGGTATCCCCGGTTTAATACCTGGAAGGGTCTATTGTGGAAAACATACAAATGAAGAACGATAACGATAAAAGTTTTTTTTCGAGGCTCAAGAAGGGTCTATCGAAGACCAGAACAGGTTTTGTCAGAAACATCGATGAGATAGTAGCTGGCAAAAGAACCATATCCACAGACATATTTGAGGATATTGAAGAAATACTTATAGGAGCCGATCTGGGACCGGCCTTTGCGTCCGACCTTATTGAAGAAATGAGACATCGTGCCAAGAGAAACGAACTCAATAGTCCTGAAGCGCTCAAGAAGGTCATGAAAGAACAGATGTCGGCCATCCTGAGCAAGTGCGAGTCGCCGCTGAGGATACCCAAGGGGGAACCTTTTACAATAATGGTTGTCGGGGTAAATGGTACAGGCAAGACCACAACTATAGGAAAGATGGCCTCCCGATTCAACAGGAACGGCATACCACTGGTTCTTGCCGCAGCCGATACCTTCAGGGCAGCGGCCATAGAACAGTTGCAGATCTGGGCTGACAGGGTGGATGTCCCTTTAATCAAGCAAAAGATGGGGGCTGATCCTTCTGCGGTAGTATTCGATGCTCTACATGCGGCAATAGCAAGAAAAGCTGTAATGATAGCAGATACGGCAGGGAGGCTGCACACAAAGACTGGGCTGATGGACGAATTGAAAAAAATCAAACGAATCATGGAGAGAGAAATGCCCGGTGCTCCACACGAAACGCTGTTGGTCCTCGACGCAACCACCGGGCAGAACGCCGTTGTACAGGCACAGATGTTTCACCAGGACATCGGCATAACCGGAATAGCCCTCACAAAGCTGGATGGCACGGCAAAGGGAGGGATAATAGTACGTATAGCGCAAGAGATGGGCATACCCATCCGTTATATAGGCGTCGGTGAGGGGCTTGACGATCTGCGTAGATTCAAAAGCGAGGAGTTTATCGAGGCACTGCTCGATCAGTGAAAAAGCTGTGGGGAAGGTCTTCAGTCAACCCCCTCCCCTGCACTGGACAACATTCGCCCCCCCCTTTTCTTCGGGGAAAGATAGGAACCGATACTGGCGCTGTAGATGGTGGATACCTGACCTGCCTGGATCTGCCCTAACAAAAAATATACCCGGCCTACAATGAAGATAATAGAATGTATCCCAAATTTCAGCGAAGGAAGAGACAGAAAGATTGTCACTTCCATTGCCGATGCGGCTTCGGCAGTTGAAGGAGTAAAGGTCCTGGACTACAGCATGGACGGTGATCACAACAGAAGCGTGGTTACATTTATGGGAACACAAAAAGCCGTGCTGAAGGGAGCCATCGCCGCCTGTAGTCGTGCAGCCGAAATGATAGACATGAGAAAGCACAAAGGTATCCACCCGCGTATCGGTGCAATAGACGTAGTCCCCTTCGTGCCCCTTGGAAGCTCAACCATGAAAGATGCCGTGGATACAGCACACCGATTCGGCTGCACCTTCGCAGAGAGGTATGATCTACCCCTCTACTTCTACGGGGAAGCGGCGATTATACCGGACAGGAAGAAACTGGCCAACATACGCAAAGGAGGCTACGAAGGTCTGGCCGATAAGATCTCCAATCCCGCCTGGCAGCCAGATGCCGGCCCCACCCGCTTCAATCCGATATTGGGAGCAACCGCAGTAGGGGCCCGTAATCCACTCATAGCATTCAATGTAAACCTGAAATCTGATAACATAGAGATTGCTAAAAATATTGCAAAAGCAATACGATATTCAGATGGAGGACTGCCAAAGGTACAGGCTCTGGGCCTTTTCCTCGAAAGTAGAAACATCGTACAGGTTTCGATGAATCTTACCGACCATGAGACAACATCCATAGGCAAGGCCTTCGATGCCGTAATGGCAAAAGCACGTGAATATGGCGTGGAAATACTCGAATCAGAGTTGATAGGCCTGATTCCCCAAAAAGCTTTTGATGGAGTCACTGCCGAATACCTTCAACTCTCTGATTTTTCAGAAATAAAAATTATCGAAAACAACTATTGATACCTTAATCTGAACAAGAAATATTCTACCAATACCGTTGACTCTATTTTCAAATAATGTTAGAAAGCCACCTTCCAAGATGTTAGTGCCCCCGTAGCTCAGCAGGATAGAGCACCGGATTCCTAATCCGGGTGTCCCGCGTTCGAATCGCGGCGGGGGTACCATATACAAGGCCTCCCGACGGGAGGCCTTTTTTGTCAGGTCTCCAGTAAATCATACGATTTTCCACCAAAATTAATATGTTAGATATCAAATAGTTAGAGTGGTCATTTTGATTATTTTATGCTTTTTTAGGTTATTTTAGGGACTTACGGTTACAATTTTAATCCTTGCTTGAATACTTTTTCCTGAAGCACCAGATGACTGAGGAAATTTTTGCAATCAGCCGTGACAAGTTCCGCAACGGTTCCCTTTCTAAAGGTTTGTTTGGCATAATCCAGAAACCTTTTAATCTATTGCAGATAAGTTTTTTCCGTGCTGTAAGAGTAGTGCTTAAGTCGAATCAGCCGTTTTGCTTCTGTAAGCAATTCCGGCGCAAAATCAACAGATTTCCCAGCCGATAAACTTTTCGGTTTGAAACCGCGATAATGAAAATAATATAAACGGATTGCGTCACCTGCCTATCGGATTTGCCAGTCGGACATTTTCTGATCTGATCTCAAGGTTTCAATAAACTCAATGAAGGCGTTTTCCTGATAGACATTGGACGATATTTCTTTTTTGCGGGCATAGTTGAGGTATTTACTGGCCCATAAGGCGTAAAAAGGTACATTCTTTTCCGGTGCCATTTTCTTGTCGATAAGAAAGGTTTGAAACTCTGGAAGAAGGTCGGATTTCTTTGCCCTGGACAAATTCTCCATAAAAAACCCAATTTGGCTTTTGGTCCTTATTATCGTGAAATGCCAAATGCTGTTTTTCCGATCAGGTTGTTTTTAATGATTATTTGCTTTTGCTTCTGCCTCAAATAGTTTAGGATTGCAATCAATAAATCGGAAAAAGCCAAGCAAGGTATATTAATTGTTCGATGATAAGGAGAACAATGGAAAATGTTACATATAATTCTTCAAAACTGGGAAATGCTCGCAGCAATATTTGCTGGAGTCTGGGGTATTCTTACATATCTTCGAACACAGAGAAATGAGCTTGCTTGGAAGAGAAGTGAATTTATTTGTGGGCAACTTTCGAAATTGGACGAGGATGCAATACTTGCCGAAATCACCATGGTCTTATTTGATCGCCATCATACATATTCAATAAACGATTTTCTTCGAATTGCATCTGCTCAGGAATGCTCAACCGAAGAAAACAATTTTTTTATGGCCTTTGAACGATACTTAAACTTTCTATGGAGAATTTGTTATGCGCACGTTGTGTTAAATACACTGAAGGATGCAGATATAAATTCCTTTGGAGCATATCTATGGGCTATAAGAAAACATAAAGGTCTATACAATTACTGTCTCAATGAAGGATTTGACGAGATAAATAAATCCATTGAGATATTAGGTCCCTTATGGAGAAAGTCGACCGAATCGGGTAGCCGGGGGTTTTTCTCCCCCAGCCCCCACACCACCTGGCATGCGGGTCCGCACCAGGCGGTTCACAAAGGTTACCGGGCCGTAGCCGGGTAGTGAATGTTTACCCACAGGTCTTTCACAGACAGCAATCCTTGATCCTTGAGCCATTTGTTGGTCATCCCCGTTTGCGTCGCCAATGTCTTGGACAATCGCCACGGCCCTTTGCGGCTTATTGCCACAGAAATGGCCGCATGCAGCGATGTGCCCAGCTTGCGAAGTTCCCGCACCTTGGTTTTTGCTCTGCGCCACTGTTTGAAGTAGCACATGCGTAACCGCCTGCGCAGCCAGTGGTCTATCTCGGGTATCGGTATATAGTATTCCGATATGCCGAAGTAGTTCATCCAGCCGCGAAGGTATTCGGCAAGTTTCTTATACCGATACTCCATGGAAACAAACCATGATCTGCCGGTCAGTTCTTTGACCCTTCGCTTAAATTCACGGAAGGCCTTCTCCGTCCAGCGGATTTTGGTTCCCCGGAAAGTAAAGCCAAGAAAGGTTGCCTGATTTGTCGGGACAACACGGCTTTTCTCCTGATTGATCTTGAGTTTGAGAGAACTTTCCAGAAACCGTTTCAGGCTTCCCAGCACCCTTTCTCCCGCCTTGCGACTCTTCACCAGAATGATGAAGTCGTCGGCATAACGGGTAAAACGATGACCACGTTTCTCCAGCTCTTTGTCCAGATCATCCAGAATGACGTTGGCCAGTAAAGGCGACAATGGCCCGCCCTGGGGAACTCCTAATGACGTTTCCTGAAGGCGGCCCTGCACCATTACTCCGGTGCGCAGGTATTTTCCGATGAGGCGCAAAACCCGTTTGTCGAGAACCTTTCTCGCCACCCGGTGCATCAAAACGTCATGGTCAACTGTGTCGAAGAACTTCGACAGGTCAACATCGACGGCAATGCGGTAGCCTTCACGGATATACTCGCGAGCCTTATGGACTGCATGATGGGCTGACCGTCCAGGTCGGAACCCGAAACTTGATTCCGAAAAAGTCGGATCAAAGATCGGAGACAGAATCTGGGCGATGGCCTGTTGAATCAGCCGGTCAAGGACGGTTGGGATACCCAGGGGACGAGTTCCCCCGGTTGCTTTGGGAATCTCTACCCGTCTTACCGGCAAGGGTTGATACCTGCCTGCTAAAAGTGATTCACGGATTTGGGGCCACAAGGGTCTGGTATGGTCAGGAAATTGTTCGATACTAATGCCATCGATTCCGGGTGCGCCGTGATTGGCCTTCACCCGTTTCCAAGCCATTCCTATGTTCTCGTTGGACAAAATCCGCTCCAGCAGGTACTCATTTGGGTCGAACGGTTCTATAACGCGCCTCACCGGCACTCCTCCATACGGATTCATCATGTCATGAGAGCTCATAGTGGTTCTTCCCTTCTCTGTGTTCGGCCCTTCGGCGGGGTAAGTCTTTCCCGGCTTTTACATTTCGCCGGGCTTGTTTCCTCGCGCCTACTATGGCCTCTGCTGACTCCTGCCCGATCACCCTGCATGTTGCCATACATGGCGCTGTCGGAAATTTCGACACCAAGTCGGGCAGGTCTCCCCGGATAAGAACGTGAACTGTCACTACAAAACCGCAGCATTTACCCTATCTCCTGAATCCGGGGCTTCGTCATGTTGTGCTGACTCGCCTGGAGACTAAGCCTTGTATGCTGTTTCTGTTCGTCGGCTCGTAGTTTTGCGCTCGGGCTTCCTTCGGACGGTCTCTCACGATTCCGCCCTTGCCTTCGGCTAATACTTTTGCTAATGTTTACACACATTAACTGGATTCTCGTATAGGGGACTTACACCCCATAAGTTCACGCCCGTGCCGGGCGTACACAAATCGTTCCACAGGAAATCTTTTCCGCTGCGCTCCAAAGTTTCCTGTGAACTCCACGTTAGCCTGCCACGGAGGAGTGAAGCATGGATATCATTACGACCATAAGTACATCAATCACGCTGGCCAAGCGGTTACGTGAGATTTCCAAAAACATCGAAGATGCAGAGTTCAAGAACTTACTTGCAGATCTCTCTAGCGAACTTGCTGATCTAAAGCTAGAGGCCGCAGCTCTCAAAGAACGCATTGCGGCACTCCAAGAAGAGAACGCTCTGCTGAAACAGACATCTCAACCAGTTGACGAGAAGCCTATTGGGAGGAAATGGGGGTGCTATCAATTCGAAGGCGACAACGGCCTCTACTGTCCAGCATGTTGGGACTCGAAACGCAAAAAGTCATCGACCACACGACTTAGCACTCGTTTTCGCCATTGTCCTGTTTGCAACACGCCTATCGGTGCAGGCTAATCGGGTAGCCGGGGGTTTTTCTCCCCCAGCCCCCACACCACCCGGCATGCGGGTCCGCACCGGGCGGTTCCCAAAGAAAACGGACCGTAGTCGGTTAAAATATCACCCACAGATCTTTGAATAAAAGGCGGTCACTGCAAGTTGATGCGTGAGGAGTCACGTATCTTATGTCGCGCCCGTATATCCGCTCCCCCGTTCGGGTTCATCACGTTACGGAGCACATAGGAACATTTCCTCATACTTTGGGTTCGGCCCTTCGGCAGGATGAGTCCTCCCGGTTTTATTATTCACCGGGCTCGTTTCCACCCACCACACCGCCAAGAGTGGTGGTTTCCCATGCCTACTATGGCCTCTGCTGACTCCTGTCCGGTCCCCCGGCATGTTGCCATGACGGGTGCCACTCCCGAAGGAGTTGCAAACCGGGCAGGTCTCCCCGGACTCTTTTTAGTACCCCCTTGAGGGGTATAAGAACGTGAACTGTGACTATGCAACCGCAGCATTTACCGTATCTCCCGAATCCAGGGCTTTGTCATGTTGTGCTGACTTACCCGGAGACTCGGCCTTGTATGCTGTTTCTGTTCGTCGGCTCATAGCTTTGCACTCCGGCTTCCTTTGGACGGTCCCTCGCAGTTCCGCCCTTGCCTTCGGCTAGTACTTGTGCCAATGTATTTGACATTGGCAGGATTCACATACAGGGGACTTACACCCCATAAGTTCACGCCCATGCCGGGCGTACACAAATTCATGCACCCAATCGGCCATAAAGACGGCCTCTGGGTGATGATGGTGTTATACCCGGAAGGAGCAGAAAGGCATAGAAGAATGGAAAAAGCGATAAACATAGCCGTATTGGTCTTTATGCTCTTGGTGCTTGCCATATCGGTTTTTGCGGCCGCCGAAAAGGAAGATAAAGGCTTTCATTCTGTACCGCCAGAACTTGCTGGACTTGATTGGAAAAGAACGCCTGTAGCTGTCTTAAACAATCCTGTCAAGGACGAGCCGCTTATCTGGCTCGGTCTGGTGAAAAACGTATTTGTGTCTCAGAAAGACGGCAAGACTGAAATTGAATGGTTCTGTGAGCACCTATCAATCCTGAAAGCCGGGCCTACAGCAATTTTAGTGCGTCCCATCAAGGCCCGGAAAGGAGAAGGCTATTTCTCGCTGTCCATAGTATTGGACGGGAGGACCAATGAAAGAGCCTTGAAATTCAAAGAGGAGCACACTTCGTCACCTCACTACATACTTGCGGGGGGAAAATTTGACGGAGTCGTTGAAAGAGAAGGGAAGCAGGTTCCTTTTCTCTACACTCTCCGTTTCGGTATGGGACCGAATTTGGCGTTAATTGAGGGAACGAGATAGGTATAATCGGGTAGCCGGGGGGGGTTAGCCCCCCAGCCCCCACACCACCCGGCATGCGGGTCCGCACCGGGCGGTTCCCAAAGAAAACGGACCGTAGTCGGTTAAAATATCACCCACAGATCTTTGAATAAAAGGCGGTCACTGCAAGTTGATGCGTGAGGAGTCACGTATCTTATGTCGCGCCCGTATATCCGCTCCCCCGTTCGGGTTCATCACGTTACGGAGCACATAGGAACACTTCCTCATACTTTGGGTTCGGCCCTTCGGCAGGATGAGTCCTCCCGGTTTTATTATTCACCGGGCTCGTTTCCACCCACCACACCGCCAAGAGTGGTGGTTTCCCATGCCTACTATGGCCTCTGCTGACTCCTGTCCGGTCCCCCGGCATGTTGCCATGACGGGTGCCACTCCCGAAGGAGTTGCAAACCGGGCAGGTCTCCCCGGACTCTTTTTAGTACCCCCTTGAGGGGTATAAGAACGTGAACTGTGACTATGCAACCGCAGCATTTACCGTATCTCCCGAATCCAGGGCTTTGTCATGTTGTGCTGACTTGCCCGGAGACTCGGCCTTGTATGCTGTTTCTGTTCGTCGGCTCATAGCTTTGCACTC
Organism: Syntrophales bacterium; assembly: GCA_963665835.2. Taxonomy (GTDB): domain Bacteria; phylum Desulfobacterota; class Syntrophia; order Syntrophales; family UBA2210; genus UBA6078. Next base: position 330,674 of record CAXXWJ010000001.1, read on the forward strand.
CGGCTTCCTTTGGACGGTCCCTCGCAGTTCCGCCCTTGCCTTCGGCTAGTACTTGTGCCAATGTATTTGACATTGGCAGGATTCACATACAGGGGACTTACACCCCATAAGTTCACGCCCATGCCGGGCGTACACTTGTCGATGCACGCGACCGCGAAACGCGGCGCGTGATCTTTTTGTTATGCGATTCGACTATAGGAGAAAAAGATGTCAAAACTCAATGTAGATCAGAAAACAATATTCGACCTGTTTTCGGACAAAAAAGTAGATTTTCTCATTCCTGACTATCAACGCCCTTACGCTTGGGGCGAAGAGCAATGTCAAACTCTTTGGGATGATATTTTTCTATTCTCCTTCCCAGATAATAACTACGAGGCCTTTGATGAAAATGAAGAGTATTTTCTTGGCTCTATTGTCACATTCAAAAATGAAAAAGGGAAATCTGAGGTCATTGATGGACAACAACGACTTACAACACTAATGCTTATCTTGCGCGCCTTCTATGACAAGTTTGCCAATATGCAGGATAAAAATTCAATACTTACCCGTGATCGCATCGAGAAGTGCATTTGGAAAACGGATACATTCGGCACAGCAGATAAAAATACACTAAAAATTGACTCGGAAGTCGCCACAGACAATGACAAAGGAGAATTTCTTGAATTACTGCGTACCGGAATAGTTAAGCAAGGCAGTAAGAGTCAATATGTGCTTAACTATCAATTTATTCAGAAAAGAATTGATGACTTTTTGCAAGCTTTTCCGAGTTTTTTCCCGTATTTGCCTGCTCGTATACTAGGTTACTGTATTCTTCTGCCAATCGAGGCAGAATCCCAGGATACTGCGCTTCGAATTTTTTCGACACTTAACGATCGTGGTCTGCCTCTATCGGACGCTGATATATTCAAAGCGCAATTCTATAAATACTACGCTGGCCTCGACAAGAAAGACGACTTCATCGGTGAGTGGAAAGAACTGGAAGAGATTACGGGGTTGATTTTCAATCCGATCACAGGAACTCCAATGGATGAATTATTTACGCGCTATATGTATTTTTTGCGCGCTAGAGAGGGCAATAAAAGCACAACCACTGAAGCCCTTCGAAAGTTCTATGAACGAAAAAAATATCATTATCTAAAACAACCACATACAATATCTGAATTAAAGGCTCTGGCCTTATTTTGGAAAAGTGTATCAGATCAAGACAAAACTCGATTTTCTGATAGTGTACTCAAGAAGCTATTTGTGTTGAACTATGCTCCGAATGGTATGTGGCAGCACATCACATCCGTATATTTCTTGCAAAACAGAAACGATGCCGGAATTTTAGAAGATACAAAGTTCTGTAAGTTTTTAGATAGGATAACTGCCTTTATATTTGCCTATGCTATTACGAATCCTGGTGTAAATGCGCTGCGAACTCCTGTATATGATGAGATGATTAACATTATAAATGATAATGACGCTACTTTTTCCAAATACAAATTCAACAAAACGCAGGCACGCTCATTCTTTGAAAACTATGTGTTTACTAATCAGCGGAGTGTTACCCGCTCCATAATTACATGGTACGCCTATACATTTCCACAGCAACAGCTTCTTGATGTAAAAGAAATTTACCACTTGGAACACATTTATCCGAAGAAGCGCCAAGAAATGGAAAGAGGCCTTAAATCAGAAAGCAATCTTGATGCGCTAGGCAATAAAATACTACTTGAGGCAAGCATTAACATTAAAGCATCAGATTATCGATTCGATGATAAAAAGAAAATATACAGCGGTGAACAGCGCCGAGGAAAAAATAAGGATGCCAGTAGAATTGCTGAAATCGATAATCTTATTCGCTATCCAGAATTTGAAGAAAAGCAGCTAATGGTTCGCAGTGCATCCATCCTTGACAAGTTCTTCAACTTTCTACAGAGAGAAGATTTAATCGCATAATCGGGTAGCCGGGGGTTTTTCTCCCCCAGCCCCCACACCACCTGGCATGCGGGTCCGCACCAGGCGGTTCACAAAGGTTACCGGGCCGTAGCCGGGTAGTGAATGTTTACCCACAGGTCTTTCACAGACAGCAATCCTTGATCCTTGAGCCATTTGTTGGTCATCCCCGTTTGCGTCGCCAATGTCTTGGACAATCGCCACGGCCCTTTGCGGCTTATTGCCACAGAAATGGCCGCATGCAGCGATGTGCCCAGCTTGCGAAGTTCCCGCACCTTGGTTTTTGCTCTGCGCCACTGTTTGAAGTAGCACATGCGTAACCGCCTGCGCAGCCAGTGGTCTATCTCGGGTATCGGTATATAGTATTCCGATATGCCGAAGTAGTTCATCCAGCCGCGAAGGTATTCGGCAAGTTTCTTATACCGATACTCCATGGAAACAAACCATGATCTGCCGGTCAGTTCTTTGACCCTTCGCTTAAATTCACGGAAGGCCTTCTCCGTCCAGCGGATTTTGGTTCCCCGGAAAGTAAAGCCAAGAAAGGTTGCCTGATTTGTCGGGACAACACGGCTTTTCTCCTGATTGATCTTGAGTTTGAGAGAACTTTCCAGAAACCGTTTCAGGCTTCCCAGCACCCTTTCTCCCGCCTTGCGACTCTTCACCAGAATGATGAAGTCGTCGGCATAACGGGTAAAACGATGACCACGTTTCTCCAGCTCTTTGTCCAGATCATCCAGAATGACGTTGGCCAGTAAAGGCGACAATGGCCCGCCCTGGGGAACTCCTAATGACGTTTCCTGAAGGCGGCCCTGCACCATTACTCCGGTGCGCAGGTATTTTCCGATGAGGCGCAAAACCCGTTTGTCGAGAACCTTTCTCGCCACCCGGTGCATCAAAACGTCATGGTCAACTGTGTCGAAGAACTTCGACAGGTCAACATCGACGGCAATGCGGTAGCCTTCACGGATATACTCGCGAGCCTTATGGACTGCATGATGGGCTGACCGTCCAGGTCGGAACCCGAAACTTGATTCCGAAAAAGTCGGATCAAAGATCGGAGACAGAATCTGGGCGATGGCCTGTTGAATCAGCCGGTCAAGGACGGTTGGGATACCCAGGGGACGAGTTCCCCCGGTTGCTTTGGGAATCTCTACCCGTCTTACCGGCAAGGGTTGTTACCTGCCTGCTAAAAGTGATTCACGGATTTGGGGCCACAAGGGTCTGGTATGGTCAGGAAATTGTTCGATACTAATGCCATCGATTCCGGGTGCGCCGTGATTGGCCTTCACCCGTTTCCAAGCCATTCCTATGTTCTCGTTGGACAAAATCCGCTCCAGCAGGTACTCATTTGGGTCGAACGGTTCTATAACGCGCCTCACCGGCACTCCTCCATACGGATTCATCATGTCATGAGAGCTCATAGTGGTTCTTCCCTTCTCTGTGTTCGGCCCTTCGGCGGGGTAAGTCTTTCCCGGCTTTTACATTTCGCCGGGCTTGTTTCCTCGCGCCTACTATGGCCTCTGCTGACTCCTGCCCGATCACCCTGCATGTTGCCATACATGGCGCTGTCGGAAATTTCGACACCAAGTCGGGCAGGTCTCCCCGGATAAGAACGTGAACTGTCACTACAAAACCGCAGCATTTACCCTATCTCCTGAATCCGGGGCTTCGTCATGTTGTGCTGACTCGCCTGGAGACTAAGCCTTGTATGCTGTTTCTGTTCGTCGGCTCGTAGTTTTGCGCTCGGGCTTCCTTCGGACGGTCTCTCACGATTCCGCCCTTGCCTTCGGCTAATACTTTTGCTAATGTTTACACACATTAACTGGATTCTCGTATAGGGGACTTACACCCCATAAGTTCACGCCCGTGCCGGGCGTACACAAGGCTTTTGCGGCGGAGCGCAAAAAGCCGCACCCGCTGAAAAGCAGCGTTATGTGTAGGTATTATAAAATTGCTCAGATGTACATCCGGCAAAATAAATAACAATGGAAATGCAAAACAATTTGGTCACCATTGCAAGTTATCGTGATTTGATCGATGCAGAGATTGCCCGATCAAAGCTTTTGGCTCTAGGTATTGAAAGTTACCTAGAAAATAATAATCTAGCCAGTATTGATTGGTTATATTCAAATGCAATAGGTGGGGTTAAATTATTGGTTTGTGTAAATCGTGTTGAAGAAGCATCAACAATAATAAAAGAAGATTGTAGTCATGATGTAAATGAAATGTTTGGACTTGAAAAAGGTGATTGCCCAAAATGTGGATCTTGGGAAGTTGGCAAGCATAATAGAACCCGTTTAGCCGCAATACTAAGCATGTTATTTTTTCCTGTTTTTCTTATTTTAGGCACACCTTGGCTACTTGAACCTAACCATTGGTATTGTCGAATTTGTGGTCATAAATGGGGATATAGAAAGAACACACAATCGGGTAGCCGGGGGGTTTTCTCCCCCGGCCCCCACACCACCCGGCATGCGGGTCCGCACCGGGCGGTTCACGAAGATACCGGGCTGTAGCCGGGTTAAAGATCCCACGGCAGTTCTTTGAAAACCTGACGGCAACTGCAGTTGATCTCCAGGGGCACAGATTGCCATGACGCGCCTGACCTTTTTGCTCGCCCGTTCGGGTTCATAGCATATCAGAGTTCATGGTGAGTGCCACTGTCCTTCGCGTTTGGCCCTTCAGTGGGATGAGACCTCCGTGATATCCTCCACATAGTGGGTCACGGCTCGTTTCCAATCGCCACACCGCCAGTGGCGACTTCCACACCTACTATGGCCTCTGCTGACTTCTGCCCGGTTATCCCCGTGCGTTACCGCTCGGGACGCTGTCATTTCTGACCGCTTGCCGGACAGATCTCCCCGGATAAGGATGTGAACTTTCACTATGCAACCGCGGCGTTTACCCTATCTCCTGAATCCGGGGCTTTGTCATGTTGTGCTGACTTACCCGGAGACTGGGCCTTGTATGCCGTTTCTGTTCGTCGGCTCATAGCTTTCCGCTCTGGCTTCCTTCAGACGAGGCCTCACGGCAACGCCCTTGCCTTCGGCTAGTACTTGTGCCAATGTATTTGACATTGGCAGGATTCACATACAGGGGACTTACACCCCATAAGTTCACGCCCATGCCGGGCGTACACAAATCACTGCACTGGATTTTTACTCCGCTGCGCTCCGTAAAAACCAGTGAGTTCAAACGTTATGCATTCCAATACAGTGGACATCGGATACACCTATTGAAGTGAGAACCTTTATTATTATGAAGGGAAACTTTTAATATGGATCCAGCTATTATAACTGTTCTGATTATCCTCACCGTTACTGTGGCTATGCTCGTTTTCGAGATCGTCCGCATAGACGTCGTTGCGCTTGTTTGCATGCTGGCGTTGGGATGGACGGGTGTGTTGACATCCCAGGAGACGCTCTCCGGGTTTTCGAGCAATGCGGTGATTGCCATGATGGCAGTCATGATTTTGGGACATGGCATAGCGAAAACCGGTATCATGGATCAGTTCTCCCGGGCTATTTTGAAAAAAGTGGGCGTAAACAGAAAACGAGTGATGGGAGTGATGTTATTATCGGTTGGGATTATATCAGGATTCATTCAGAACATCGGTGCGGCAGCGCTTTTCTTGCCGGGCATCCTTAATATATCACGCAGGGTGAAAATTCCGGCCTCGGTTTTAATTATGCCAATCGGTTTTGCCGCAATTTTGGGCGGAACCCTGAGTATGGTAGGTTCCGGACCACTGATTCTTATCAACGACCTGTTGCGTAATGCTGATTTGGAACCTTATGGATTATTCAGCGTAACGCCGGTGGGACTGTTGTTGCTCTTTTCCGGAATTGGCTTTTTCTTAATATTTGGCAAATTTGTATTGCCCCATTCAGGAACATCAGGGGAAATGGTCTCTGAACAGGAAAAGCTTATTAACGCTTTAAATTTGCCCTATAACATCCAGCATTATATCATTTCAAAAAACAGTCCGCTGATTGGCAAAAAAACCGAGCAATCGGGTGTATGGGATAAATTCAAGCTGAATATTCTTGGCATATCCCGAGGCAAAAACGTGGAATATGCTCCCTGTAGAGAAACACAATTTGAAGCCGGACAGGAGCTCGCGCTTTTAGGAGATGCGGAAAATATAAAAAATTTCGCATCTGAATTTAAACTGAAGCTTCAAGAACAGCCCGGCAGGTTTGCCAGTTTGACCGATCCCGATAAATCCGGTTTTGCCGAGGTGATTATTCCCCCTCGTTCAGAAATGATTGGTCAAACCATTCGAAAGTATTCACTACGTAAACGTCATGCCGTGGAACCGGTAATGCTGTTCAGCAAAGGTGAGACGGTTCGGGGTGATTTTTCAGATCACGAAATTGTTCCCGGTGATACAATTGTCGTTCATGGAATATGGGACAAGATAAATGATCTCAAATCGAGCGCTAATTTTGTAGTTGCGACTCCTTTCGCCATCGAAAAAAAAGACCCCTCAAAAGCCTGGATTGCTTTGCTCTGCTTTGCTGCGGCTATTGGACTGGCCCTGGCAGGTTTTCCCATTTCAATCGCATTTTTCACTGGAGCAATCGCAATGGTGATAATGCGGGTACTCGATATCCAGGAAGCCTATCAATCCATCGAGTGGAGGGTCGTTTTCCTGATCGCCGGTCTTATTCCTTTGGGCGTCGCCATGCAGAAAACCGGGACCGCTGTATTTTTGGCGGAGCAAATCATGACGGTGGTTCAGGGAAAACATCCGGTATTTTTGGTTTTGACCGTTGCGGTGTTATCCACTTTATTTTCTCTCTTCATGTCCAATGTGGGAGCTATTGTAGTGCTAACGCCGCTGGTGATGAGTATGGCGCAAATTGGTGGATTTGATTCCCGCCCATTGGTGCTGATGGCAGCGGTATGTGCAGCGAATTCATTTGTTTTGCCTACCCATCAGGTCAATGCGCTGCTGATGTCTGCCGGAGGTTATCGTAATGCAGATTATATTAAAGCCGGGGGAGTGATGACGCTGATTTTTATCGTTATCGTTGTTGCCGTGTTTTATTTATTCTATTTATAGGACATATTTAAACCTTCAATAGTTTTATTGATTGCAGGTACATCATAATAGGTGATGTAATCCGTTTGTAAAAAATTACGAGGAGGTTTTTCATGCTACTTAAACACTTTTTCATTGGTAAAATTGCTCACAGCTCTTACATCCTAGCCGGCAAGACTTCCTGTGCTGTGATTGACCCCCAACGTGACGTGGATATTTACATCACCGAAGCCCGCGCTTTAGGCGTTAATATTACTCATATTATACAAACCCATCTGCATGCCGATTTTATTTCCGGTCACATGGATTTGGCAAAAAAAACCGGCGCAAAAATTTATGTGGCAAAATCGGCAGAATGTAGCTTCCAGCATGTTGCCCTGTCGGAAGGCGATACTATCGAATTGGAGGATATGGTTCTGAAAGTACTGGAAACACCAGGCCATACCCCGGAACATCTCAGCTACGTCGTAATAGACAAATCACGATCGGATAGCCCTGTAGGCGTGTTTGTAGGAGATACGCTGTTTGTCGGCGACGTGGGTCGACCTGATCTTTTTCCTGATATAGTTGAAGAACTGGCAGGAAAACTTTTTCACAGCTTGCATGACAAAATACTCAAGCTGCCCGATTACGTGGAAGTCTATCCCGCACATGGCGCAGGTTCATTGTGTGGTCGTGCAATGGGCGCCAAATGGCGTACCACCATCGGTTATGAGCGTAACTTTAATTCTGCGTTAAAAATTCAGGACAAGTCTGAATTTATCAAATCTCTCACAACAAATATGCCTCCCGCACCAGATCATTTCAGCCGTTGCAGCGATATCAACCGCAAGGGACCGGCCCTGGTTGCCGATTTGCCCGTTATGGAGGAATTAAGCGCAAATCAATTCAAACAGCGGATACAGGCATCAAGTACTCTGGTACTTGATACCCGTAGCTATCATAGCTTTGGCAGTCAGCATCTACAGGACGCTTGGCATCTCGATCTCAATGGCAATTTCCCTGCATTTGCCGGTTGGGTTTTACCAACTAAAAAGGATATTCTGATTGTGGCTGATGATTATCAAAAAGCGCTGGAAGCTAATACCTGGGCACGCCGGGTTGGTGTGGATCGAATTGTTGGTTATCTAGATGGCGGGATGATTGCCTGGGCTCTGTCAGGACTCAAGACCAATCATATAGAATTAATTTCAGCCGAAGAACTGCACGACATGATCACTGGTAAAGCCAATTTTGTACTTCTGGATGTGCGTGCTCCATTGGAATATGAAGACAACCACATCAAAGGCGCCATCAATATCCAGGTGTCTGAGCTTCGCACTCGCCATAATGAGCTGAATAAGGATAAAAAGACCCTTCTTATCTGCAGTTCGGGAAATCGATCCAGTCTTGGCGCCAGTATTCTTAAACAACATGGATTTACAGATATTTATAACGTTGCTGGTGGGATGATAGGCTACAGCGCTGCCGGGTATACCCGGGAATGCCAGGTTTGTGTAAATCCACATGGATCAAGGTCTTTTGCAAACTAGTGTCCAATAAAAAATGCCGGGACAAAAATAACAATCGAAAGATAATCATATGGAATTTTTAACTGAAATACGCTGGTCGCCCTATACAGCGGGAATCGGAATCGGGATATTAAGCTGGTTCAGTTTTCTCATTTCCAAAAAACCGATCGCATGTTCCACTACCTTTGCCAAGGCTAGCGGGATGATCGAAAAACTTTTTTTTGGGGAAAAAGTCAGTTTAAACACATACTACCAAAAGATAAAGCTGGTTGTAGATTGGCAGTTTATGCTGGTTATTGGCATTGTAATTGGAGCGCTGATTTCTTCGCTGCTGTCCGGTGATTTTCATTGGCAGTGGGTTCCTTCGATCTGGGCAAAGGAATTTGGCGATGATCCGGTACTGCGAGTCATCGTTTCGCTGATTGGCGGCATTTGCCTCGGTCTCGGTGCGCGTTGGGCAGATGGATGTACCAGCGGCCACGGCATCAGCGGCACGCTGCAGCTTGCCGTTTCGAGCTGGATTTCTGCCATCTGCTTTTTCATCGGCGGCATTCTGATGGCTCAACTTATATTCAGATTAATCGGCTAGTGGAGGAGAATATGCAGACAAAAAAACACGTAAATACATCAACAAAAGATAAATCTCCCCTTGTCTGGGGTTTGATGTTCGGTATTGTGTTTGGCTTTCTGCTCCAGAAAGGTGGCGCAACAAAATATGACGTTATCATCGGGCAGCTTCTGCTTACTGATTTCACCGTGCTCAAAATAATGCTATCCGCAGTTTTGACCGGAATGATTGGTATTTATTTTATGAAAACGATGAGATGGGTAGAGCTTTATCCCAAATCAGGTTCAGTTGGTAAAAATGTTATTGGCGGTTTAATCTTTGGGGTCGGCTTTGCTTTGTTAGGCTATTGTCCCGGCACTATTGCAGGCGCAGTTGGTAATGGTTACCTGGATGCCATAGTCGGAGGACTAGCTGGCATTTTAATTGGCGCTGGTCTGTTTGCCGCGCTTTATCCCCGGCTTAGTCAGGGTATTCTGAACAAGGGCGATTTTGGCGATCTCACCTTGCCGCGACTGTTCAACGTAAACGACTGGGTTGTTGTCATCCCTGTGGCTGCGCTGATCTTTCTCTTGCTGTACTGGCTGGAACAGGCTGGCTTGTAAAATTCATGAGTAGAGAAAAAACGATTACTATCAGTGTACTGCATAACAAAATTTTCCACCTGACTACAAGGGCTATGTTTCAAATCGGCCGTTAGGGGAAATCTGGGGAGAAATACGGAAAATGTTTCCATACTTCGTGGCATTGAAAGGATTGTCGAAGGTCCAGGAAAAGAACCAGGCCCTATCTTAAAACCGAAAAAGGTGGGAAGAAAACAGGCGGCTTCAAATAAATAGATATGATGTCCCAAGATTATCCCGGACGGGCTCTCGCGGTTCCGCCTTGCCTTCGGCTAGTACTTATGTCAATGTACACAGCATCGACAGTTATATAAGCGGGTATTTCATTTATTAACATTGCTATGTTTTACAGGGGTTGTAATAGTCGCTTACTGGTATGTATTTAAATGGCTAGGATGGTAAATATTATATAATCGGGTAGCCGGTGGATTCCCCCCCCCGCCCGTAAGCTTCCCCAAAAGAAGAACAAGTCAAAAGTAAAGTTTTCTGGCAAAATAGAAGAGCCAGGGGGCTCACATTAAGAGGGCATGTTTTAGTCCTACCATAACGTACATACGGTTTATAACCTGACAAAACGCAAAACATATATCACATTAAAAAATGAAGTAATAACTTTCCCATCATACGGAGAGTCTCAGACCTGCCATAGAAATTATTTATAGACAAATCCGATTATCACAGCTCTATCACAATCAAAAAAAGAGGGGCTACAACATTTTCAACGAAAAGTTGCAGCCCCTTGAAATTAAATGGTGCCGGAGCTCGGAATCGAACCGAGATGACCGTAAGGTCGGGGGATTTTGAGTCCGAACAAAACATATTTTTAACCCCTTGATCTAAGGTCTGATTTCTCGTAACTAGCTAAAAACAAAATAATTTATAATTCCATCTATTTCCATTTATTCTATCTGTTTCCCTTCTTTTCTGTGGAGTTTATCACACGGTTATCACATCGAAAAACGGAGTATCAGAACTTGTTAGTACTCATCTTTCTCCAAACTGTACCGCAATTAGATTTTTATCGGGATTCTTACAGTATCCATGGCTCGGAATCTGCCCTGAGTTTCAATGAGAATCTCATTGTAAATATCATTTGATTGAGTCATATCTTCAACAGTTATAGCAAGTGCATAGGGAATATTATGCTCATCTTCAATATCCCAACGGGTGAAAAGTTCCAGCCATATTTCCCAACTACCTGGTTGAAATCTAGAAAACATTCTTTCAAAATGAAAGCAAGTGTCCCACTTTTTTCTTCCATCTGTGACTGATGGATTACATGATTTATCTGCATTTCCATTCCCATCAAGTTTGTGCAAAGAAGCTGAAACGTAAGCTCCTAGATAATCTGTTCCTTTAGTATTATCTATGGGTGGTTGAGTAACACACGTAACAGTTACCCTTGCCTTATTATTTCCTTTTGTTTGAGCAAGAACTGTTGGAACATGGAATTTCACATGTTGTTTCGTTTTCCTATTCAACTCACCTGAATGCACAAAAGTTACTCTATATGGTGAAGAGTATTTACTTACTTCTGGGTCTGACAAACCCCGACCATAGCAATTGCCTAAATAGGCAACCGTATCCTTATCAATATCATCTTTTCCCCAGAATTGGTGTGCACCATGATAGAGTAAGGTTTCTGCAAGTAACACATCTTTATTTGGTACAATCTGGATTATTTCAGCCAGATCACCCGCAACAACTGGTGCTGTGAAGCTTGTTCCTGCTTCAAGACTAAGTTGACCATTTGGAGCTAATATGAATGCATAAGGGTCTGTAGGTATTACTCTTCCAGACTTCAAACATGTAGCTCCATATGCTACCAAGTCTGGTTTCCTGAAACCGGCAAAGCCAGGTCCTATACGAGAATACGGCGTAACTAAATTTATTCCACTATAACTATCAGGATGATCTATACCTGCTATAGCACCCACGGTTATGCCTAACATAGCATCGGCTGGTGCTGCTATTCGAGCGTCATCATCATCCAGCATTTCTTCAAGAGAAGAAGAGCTTAAACATAATTCATGATTGCCTGATGAAATAACAAATTTTACGTTGTGTCTCTTTTGTAAAGCATCTATTTCATATCCAATAAAACTTATAGCGTCACCGTCTATTGGGATTGCCTGATTTGCAGACAAATTGAATATTTTTACAATATCTTTAAAACTTCCAACCGCCTCCTGGATTCTATGTATCATATCATCTTCAGCATTTACTCCCGCATCCATTATACAACAATCAATTATCCTTGCCCTTGGGGTGACATATTTTTGCGAAAGCTGATTTGCTACATTTGAGAACACCACTTTACTCGAAACTCCAGTACCATGAGTTGCATCCCCACCTTTGCAAGATGAAGCCGTCCAATGTGTAATAACAAGAGAAGCCAACTCTTCTGGAAAGCTTACACCATTATCAAGAACTGCTACAACTGGCAGTGTAGATATATCTACATCAGGTGAGATTGTCATAGTTTTGGGCAATGGGTTTGCAGCACTTGGACGGACGTTATGAAAAAAACGTGTTTGTTCCATCCTGAATATAACTGTATCGCTAGAAATTTCATCAATCATTTTTATAGGAACTTTTGCACGAATAACCATTGTTCCATCTGACAAGTGATACGGTTCACGAGGAAGGTCTCCCTCTGATGCCACAATCTTTTTAGCAAGCTTTTTCGCAGCACTCTCTTGAACATCTTGTGGCAATTTAGGAACAAACATCATTTGAACATCTACAGAAATATTGTCAGAATAAAATTTTTCTATATACTGTTTCAACGATGAAGCTTGCTTATCTTCACAAAGAAAGGGTTCAAATGCATCTATAAATTGGAAATTCTTTATTGTTCCAGTCCCCTTATAACCATTAACTCTATCTGTTAATCGATTAAACAAAGAGCGGGGTGCAGTCACAACTGCGTGGCGGCTGTCCTTTACTGCGTTAATTATCATTCCTTCAGCTTCAATAAACTTTCTTCGTTCTGAATTAGATAATTTTTCGCCATCTGGCAAAATTAGTTTAAAAACCATTACATCTTCATCGCTTAACGAATCGCCCGATTGAAGCTTGCTGTATGCAGTAACAATGTTTTGCAATCCAGTTGACAGTTTCGACCCATGTTCATTAAAATTGACTCCACGATCTTTACTTCTTCCAGTAGGTTTATTTTCTATGCTGACGACTTCTTCATTCGGTATCCACAAGTGCTTTCTTGTATCATTGCTACCCATGAGTATCGCCCTCCTTAGCGTTTTTGTTAAGTCTGTAATTCAATGTGCTATGGGGGATGCCAGTTGCATTTGCAAGTTTCCTAAGGCTAATCCCTCTATCATTCATTTTCCTTATAAGATTCCACGTTTCGTCACTGTTTCCTGAATATAGAGTAAGTTGCTGAAACAGAATGTTAATAATATCATCATTTGATATTTTTCGTTTATTTGTAAAATATATTTTTGCCGAAGATGTTATTAATTCTTTAATTTGAGCACAATTCAAACCCTCAGACAGTTTTGCAATTTGCTTTATATTTAACTTTGCTATTACCTTCATTTCATCAATCCATTTTGTAATGAGTTTTTCTCTTTGTTCTTCACTAGGTAATTCAAGTATAATTGATAGATTAAAACGTCTCCATATTGCAGGATCTAATAAATGTTGATGATTAGTAGCTGCTATTAAAAAAACATTAGGGGGCATGTTATCAAAATTTTGAAGTAGTGTAGTTACGACACGTTTCAACTCTCCAAGTTCGTTTGAATCGTCTCTTTTCTTGGCAATAGCATCAAATTCATCTAAAAATAGAACTATATTTTGCCCTTTGACAGCATCAAATACTTTTCTCAAATTTGTGCTTGTTTGCCCTAAATATGACGAAACTAAACCATCTAGACGAACATAAGCCATCGGCAAATTAAGCTCGTTTGCCAATGCTTGAGCTGTTATTGTTTTTCCGCACCCAGGAGGCCCACAAAGTAAAATTCGGTTAGTAGGTAAAAGACCATTCTTCAATAATTCCTCTGAATGTTTTATCTCCTGTATTGTCTGCTGCAATATTTTTTTCTGCTTGTCCGGTAAAACAACGTCAGTAAGTTTAATTTCTGGTCTTAATATTTCGTATAATTCCAACATGCTATCTTTATCCCTAGGTGCGATTGCCTGCTGAAAAGCCTGCGGTATAATTGGATTATTGTTTGTATTAGATGCGACATCTTTATAAATAACAGTATTTAGCCCACTCTTGTATGAATTAGACAGTTGTGTGGCTAAAGCTACATTCCCTTTTTTTTCTTCGTCTTTTATAAGATCAACAATAGCTTTATTAAACTCACCCTCATCTCGAGAGCAGTGGGCGACAATAAGTGCATCAATTAACTTAGCTTTCATGTATTGGGCTTCCTTTCGTGTGAGATGTTGTACATTGCTGTACAATACACGTAATTCATTGTCAAGATATTTCTAATATATTAGGACAAGATCGTATATATAATATAAATATAGCCCTTATATCATGATATAAGGGCTATATGCTTGTTATTGTAATCATATTGTCTAGTGAAATCACATGACCCATCAAACTGCCATATATTGTACAGCTATAAACATAATGAAAGTTGCCTTTTGCTGACGCGAAAGCTGAGGTAAAATTGCAAAACCGAGGAGTTAAAATGAAAAGAATAACCATTCGAAAGGGAGTGTATCGCCCTAAATTACCGTACTCCACTACAGGAAGAACAACACGATAAAAGCTATAACAGATATTGTCTTACCTATCTTATGGCAAAAAGCATTAACTACCAACTCTAATCTACAACTTTACAAATTCCTTGACATAATACTTTTAAGATGTATTGTTTTTCATAGGTGTATTTCTTATTTAAAAAGTCGCGGTGTTTGGCGAAAGGGAGTTGCTCTCAGTGTTTTTGTCGATAATGTAACCCACACGTGTATTATAGATATGTGTAACATCATGTAGGGCAGATATTAATGGCAGATAAAAATGATCGCGATCTTGTAAATGGTCTAAAAGCCAACAACCCAAAATATCAAAAATTGTTTGTTGATAACTACGCTGGTCTTCTTCTTTCAATTGTCATGCAACGCGGTCTTTCTCGTGAAGATGGCATGGAAGTTGTAAATGACACATTCTACAAAGCTACTAAAAATATTGGGATGTTCGATATTGATAGGGACACAAAATTGCTGGCATGGCTCAAGCGTATCGCAACAAATACAGCTACGGATAAATATAGACAAACAGAAAAATCACCTATTAGCGAAAGTATTGAAGATAGGGTAGAAAGAGGGATTCAGGACAGAGAAAGTCTTTGGCAGGATTCTGATACTCCCGAGAGCGAGACAGGGATACTATCAAAAAAATTATTGAGGGAAGGCTTAAAAAGCCTCAGCGACATTGACAAAAAGACTCTTATGGGAAGAGCATGTGGTCAACAATATAAAGAAATTAGCATAGCACTAAACAAAAATGAAAATGCTGTAAAAGTCGCACACCATCGGGCATTAAAAAAACTCAAGGAAAAGTATATTAACTTGTTGGAATCTCATGAGGATAAAGATGAAGTAGCGGCACTAAAAGCCTATCTATATAGCGGAGATATAAATGAAAAAGCAGCAAATTGAGAAAGTAAAAAAGTTAGAGTTGGTAGTTTTTGAAAAAAAACTGCAGTCTATGGCTGAAGAAGGAGAATTTGATTTTGTCATGGATGAAAGCCTTGAAGGAATATCAGAAAATGAGATAAAACCGGCAACCTTATTTTATGAGGATTTTCGGAGGTTTTACCAAACTGTAGAAAAAGCCTCAAATGAAAATGCTCTTATTGATGCTTGTAAGAAAACTCCTGTAACAACGTTATCATTTGGCCGTCACTTACAGCTAATTCGTGATCAAAGCGGACTGTCTCAACCAGATATAGCAAAGTTGTTGAACAAGGATCCTTCGTATATTGAAAATATCGAAAATGGCCGATTCAACCCACTGGATTTACTGGTAGATGATTTAGCCGATATCATGCAACTATTCAGGCTAACACTGGCGGAGCTAAAGACCACAATAAAAGCTTTTTTAACTCTTTCAACTCAAAAAACTATTAGGGCAAGCGCTATGGCACGCTCATCGAGTAAAATAGGTACAAAAGAAAGGGGCGATGGTTTATCGCATGCAATGGATGCGGCTCTGCAAGCCATAAATAAAAAGACCACTAAAATTCAGGAGCAGGATGATAAAATAGAAATTAATCCAAAGTACTTAGAAGACATTCAAAAAGTGCTCAAAGAAAGAGGAGAAACAGAATTACTTGTATAATGATTGTATATGGTTGCTTATAGCGATGCTCATAACTTGCTGACTTACTAAGAACTTCCTAGAAAGCTCTTCGATTTTATTTGTTTTGCGAAATTCCCTTTTTAGCATTTTTAAAGGGACTAGTAATTCTCCAGCAAAGATATTCGCTTCGGTTTCAAAAGTTGCTTCGGTATCGAAATGATTTTTTGTAATGGGAGGATTGTCTATGGTTACATTAAACCTATAATAATTCAGATCATGGTAGAGCAAAATATGCCCAAACTCATGCGCTAATGAAAATCTCTGTCTGTGCAAGTGGTGGTTTGCATTCACACAAGCATAGATCTGCCCATCATTTTCATTCTTCAAAAATATGGCATCAATATTATTAAGAAAGGTATCAACTTCGATATATTGATAACCTTTTTGGTCAAGAACTTTCTTTAAATCAACTGGTGGTGCCGTAATATCACAATCTTCTAGAACTTTTCTCGCCATGTTTCTCGTATATCCTTTTCTTGCTTTTTCCATCACTTACCTCATTTCGCTTAGTTGCGAATGAAATTGTCCAATACTACTGCCTTAAATGCTGTAACCAGTTATCGTATAAGAATGCAAGAGCGGATTTTGATCGCGTTAGGTCTACCTGGGAAAGGAGGCAACCGGATCAAATTATTGGTAATATATAACAAGGAGGACAAACAATGTCAAAACCATCTGCACCATACTATTACAAAGAAGGCTCCGACACCTATCACTGGGAGACATCTTGTTCAAAAAACCACTACCCCGCGGAGGGTTGGAAAAAAACTTATACACAGCCCACCGGCAAGGAACAATGCAACGAATGCAAAACTAAGTAGAACTCACAAACACTGATCATTAAAACATCAGATTTTCTGTTGCCCCCTTTCCCAGGTAAATCTAAATAATATAAACAAGGAGATTTTTAAAATGGCAAGAGCAAAAGTAACCAGATCTCAAGCGGCAAGTAAAGCATCAAAAACACTCAATAACAAAAGTACGGGAAGCAAGTCGAAGTCGGCTGCTGGAAGTGCCCTTTCGCAAACTAAAGCCCCGAAGAAGGTAACCTCAAAAAGAGCAGCCAGTGCAGCCTCGTCAGTTTTGCGTGACGGTCGCACTAGTAAAACATCGAAGTCTGCAGCCGGAAGTGCGTTGTCTCAGAGACCAGCAAAAAAGAAAAAAAGCTGAGGAAAAGCAGCAACAGCGAGTATTCCTCGTTAATAGATTCGGAGTTAGAAAAGCTAGGGGAATCTAGGGACGCTTCCCATATTAGTGATACTTTAATGCCCCTTCTTTTGGGACGCGATCTATATAAGTCATCCTGATAAATATTTTGTCGATTTCAGGAAGAAAACCAAGGAAGTTGGATCATAAATCGGGAGCGTCTCGGCAGAGAGAGCGCGACCGAGAGAAAGAGAGAGAAAATAATATTCAGTTCATCGAAGTTCAATCGAGTACAAATAAACATGTCAAAGTCAAACCGAGATAACCTATTAAAATATCGAGACGTTTGCCTAAAATACCACTTGACATAATGGTTATATTTGGTCATAATTACAAATATACCTGAAGGTGCTTAAAATGTTTAAGCGCTGTGACAGGTAATGTTTTACGAGTCTGTAGCTCGCGGGACCTTATACAAACAAACTAAATTAAAAGAGAACAGGGGACGAAACATAAAAAAATAAATTAAGAAAGTGCACCCAAGCTGGCGATCAAGAAAACTTCGAAGATAGCCATTATCAAACCTTAAAATATTAAGGGTGCCAACATAAACCCAAAATCATACAAACTACCCCATAATTTAAACCCAAATACCCAAAATTAAAATTCTAAGGTCATAAGCAAGCCACAGGCCACTTCTCAAAGGAGATAGTTTGTGGTGATTTTATTTCAAGATGAAGAATTTCGTACCGTTCCGCCCATAGGCTCGGCCGGAACATCTGGCAATTCCCAGGGCATGGCGTTATCTGTAACACGCCATGCTTCAACCCCACCTGTAGCAGAATTTAAGTTTCTACTCTGCGGTATTGATACCCTTGATCTAGGCTTATATGTCGTATGGGGTTCAGACTGGAAACGTAGATTAAGTACTCTGGATAAAAAGAAACGGGAGGCCGGGAAGAAAGGGGGCGTTCTCATCGGTCTGCCTTCGGGAAGAAAATGCATTTTTAAGCCTAACGGCATGGCTCCAAACTACCGCTTCCATCTTCAGTTTGAAGCTTATAATCTCTATATAGCGAAATCCCAGCAACCAAATAAATCACCTAATGTCTATCTCTTCGTCAATTCCAAGACACTTTGGCTGGATGGTATTGAAAAAGCTTTATCCTGGATAGCTGAAGACCTGGCGGCAATTGGCAAGGGAAAGATTCAGTTTGTCCAGGTCAGCCGTGTAGATCTGTGCGCTGATTTCTGGATTTCAGGTGGCATCTCTTACGACTTCCTGCTTTCCCATAAGGCCACCCGCACTGAAAAAACAAACCTTCACATGGGTAAGGATGACCTGGAAACCTATTATGTGGGAGATGTAAAGTCTCCTGTCCAGCTTCGCATCTACGACAAGGGTCTTGAAGTCAGAAAGGCGGGAACAAAGCTCTGGTTCCTTGATCTGTGGAAATGGGAATCAACTGAAGATATCTGGCGCATAGAGTTTCAAATCCGCCGTCCTGAACTCAAACGGTTCGAGATCAACTCACTTGATGACCTGAAAGAGAAACAAACAGGATTTTGGCAGCGTCTCACATCAAAATGGTTTTCTCTGCGCCTCCCTGATAATGAAAAGGTCGAACGTAAAACAATTCATCCCCTCTGGTGTGCTGTCCAGGACTGTTTTAATCAAGATGCTCCTGTAAACGAGCTACAACCTGTGCCAAAATCGGTGGTGGAAGTATCCCCCGAATGGCACCTTTCCCATATAGACGGCTGTCTCTCCTCGTTTGCCGCACGCCTGGGGATAACAAATCGTGATGAAGCACTGCTTGAACTGCAAAATCGCCTCAACAGACGAAACAACGCCAAGGACTTTGAAGAGGCCTGCATTAAAAAGGCCATTCAGAAGGGGACTCTTTCGGATGGAGGTGACCGCTAATGGAAACCTTCAACGACTCGGCACTTTCAGCCTATTTCTTGGGATTGGTGGATATATGCATCAATGATGACGGGGAACTGGTCTATGCGATTATTAAGGAGGGGAAACTTGTCTTTGACCGGGAGTACGCTACGGAAACGGAAGCATTCTCTATCCCTGAGAAGAAACACTTCCAGTTCACCCTTCCTCGTGCTTCGGAGGTTGCACGTTACTTCAAAGAAGAAGATATTTCTTTATATGATGATCTGCTCTCGTACCTGAAACGATTCTCCGCCCTGGACGATGAACAATGGGCTGTTGTCGCCCATTATGTTTTTCTGACCTATCTGCACGATCACCAAGGGATAGACTACTGCCCAAATCTTCTTTTCAATGCCGTGCCGGAAAGAGGCAAAAGCAGGACAGGCAAATCCATCATTTATGTTGCCTTTCGAGGAATCCATCTTATCGAACTGCGGGAAGCGACAATCTTTAGATTTTGCCAAAACCTACACGGAACACTGTTCTTTGATTTGATGGATATAGCCAAGAAAGCTGTTAGGGGAAATTGTGAAGATCTGCTGCTAGGACGGTATGAAAAGGGCGCCAGATGCAACCGTGTTCTACACCCGGAACTAGGGCCCTTTTATGACATGGACTATTTTGAAATCTACGGTCCAACGCTTATTGCCAGTAACGAGCAATTAGACAAGATACTGGAAACACGCTGTCTGCCGATCAATATGCCGAACCGTCCCGGCAATTATGAAAACCCACGTCCTGAGTTTGGCCTGGAACTGAAAGAAAGGCTGACCGCATGGAGGGCTAAACATCTTCTCACCACATTTGCCGACATGAGGCCAATCGAGGGCATATCCGGCAGGCTGTGGGATATTACAAAGCCGATGTTCTTTGTGAACAGTCTCCTTCCTGTCGAGCATCAGACATTGGAAGATTCAATTCTTGCCATTGCCGGTGAAAAGGATGAATCCAAAAAAGAAACTCTCGAAGGCCGTCTGGTTGCCATTATCAAGGAGATTACCGACGAAAACAACTTTGAGTGCCTAATGGAATGGAGCATTAAGACAAATGAAATCCGCACCAGATTCAACCAGGGCAGGCCCGAAGATCGGCATGTCTCGCCGCAGTGGATAGGCAAGCGTCTGAAGAGTATGAGCTTTAACAACCGTATTGTCCACGGCTATTCTGAAATAAAACTTACCTCTCAAGAATACGCCATTATCCTGCGACAATATGGATACATTGGTAGAGAGTCAACAAAGCCTATCAACTCTCTACCTAGAAAAGTTAAACAAGATCAAGCTTTCCCGATAGGTGTGGGGACTGGTAGAGAGTCTGGACACACCCGCCCTGCCTTTAACTCTCCTGAAGAAAGAGAGTTTTATGATGAGACATTACAAACCTTACGGGAAGAAGGGGGAAGATCAGACGATGAAATAGAGCTTATGGCACTGAACGCTCTGGAAGAATGGAGGAAAGATGATGACCTCCCATTCTGAAAACGAACTCCTGACAGTGGAACAATTCGCAGAGCGCTTCCAAGTATCACGGACAACGGTCTTCGGTTGGTTGAAAAACGGTCACCTCCTGGAAGGTATTCACTATTTCCGCATTGGCCGGATTCTTCGCTTCCGTTGGCCGTTCTTCCCAATTGTCCAGAACGCCGATTATAACTCGCCTGTAAGTGACAGAGAGTTACCCACGGGAAGGTGAGATTATGGCAGAGCATCAGATAATTGATAGTGAGTTTTGGGACATTGAGGATCTGTCAAACTACCTGAAGGTTAAAATAAAGACCCTCTATGCGATGATCTCGGATATTCCCCACTATCGTGTCGGCAGACTTATTCGATTCAGAAAACAGGAAATAGACTCCTGGATGGAAAACAAGAAGGTCAATACTCCCGACGGAACCAATAAATCAAGAAAGATAAAGGCCAATCTTCCTATTGACAGATTGATAAGGAAGGCAATTGACCAAATCAAGAATGAAGTCTATACTCCTGATCACGGGAAATCAGATCGGATCAAGGGACCCACAAAGGAGATAAACCATGGGTCTATATAAAAGAGGATCGGTCTGGTGGATGAGTTTTTCTCACAATGGTCAGCAGTTCAGGCAGTCAACAGAGACGGAGAACAAGAGGCTGGCCACACGGATCTTTGACAAATTAAAAGGGGATATAGCAGAAGGAAAATGGTTTGAGAGGCTGCCTGGTGATTGTTACAAGTTCAGCGACCTGATGGACAAATACATGACCGAGTATTCTGCGGTCAATAAGGCTAAATCGTCCCATAAGAGGGATAAATCGCTTGTTCGCAATTTAAAGAGCGTTTTTGGAAACTACTATTTAAGTGAAATTACACCGGCGATAATCTCAAATTACAAGGTAAAGAGAAGGGATGATGGCGTTTCACCCCGAACAATCAATTATGAACTTACCACGATGAGTCATGCTTTTAACATTGCTACTCGTGAGTGGGGTTTGGTAAGTGATAATCCAGTTAAAAGAGTAAGCAAGGAAAGAGTATCCAACGCTATTGAAAGGTGGCTTTCGTTTGATGAGGAAGAGCGACTTCTAAAATCTTCACCAAAGTGGTTGCAGGATATCATCATTTTTGCCATCAGCACCGGACTTCGCCAGAGTGAAATCCTTGATCTTAAGTGGTCTCAGGTGGATATCGACCGAAGAACCATTACCATTTCCGAACAGAAAAACCGCTGTGTTGATACCATGCCACTGAATGATACAGCAATGTCTGTATTAATGGATGTATGTCAAAGTGGTGTGGATTCAGACAAGTATGTTTTTCCCAATAAAATGTCTAATCGTAAAGGGAATAGAGATTTGATGAAAGCATTTTATACTGCCCTTAAAAAGTCTGGAGTTGTCAACTTCAGATTTCATGATCTCAGACATACTTTTGCAACGCGGTTAATACAGAATGGAGTGGATCTTTACACGGTTCAGAAATTAGGCAGATGGAAAACTGTGACGATGGTGCAACGATATGCTCACCATCACTCTGAAAGCTTAAGGTCTGCGATTGAGGTCATGGATGGCATCAATAAAGGATTTATCACAAATTTATCACAATCACAAAAAATAAGGGCTACAAGCCGTATCTAAAACTTGTAACCCTTTGATTTCATGGTGCCGGAGCTCGGAATCGAACCGAGATGCCCTTGCGGGCGGGGGATTTTGAGTCCCCTGCGTCTACCAGTTTCACCACTCCGGCTTGGCGGCTGATTATATAGTTGAAGCATCAATTGTCAAGGAAAATGAGCCTGGCACAAGATTTTATGCTGATAGGCCTTTTAAAAATATCTCTCCACTAAGCCCAAATCCATATAAAGGTCAATTACCGCCCTGCCTACTAGACCCTTCCCACCGGTTTGACCTTGTTATCGCGATAGAACAGCGCGTAGGTCTTGGATCCTATGGGCAGGTTGTAGCTGCGATCGTCGGGCTTGCGCTGTCCTCGCTGAGAAGCTGGGGCTTCGGCAAAGGCTCGCTCACTGGCAGGGGACCATCTCACCCAGTCATGAATGCCGTATCGCTTGATTATCTTCCACTGGCCATTGCGTCTCTCCCAGTGGTCGTTGTAGCGAAGACCGATCCACAGATCCTCGTCTATCGAAAGGTCATGGTCGGGGAAGGCTTCATCTCTTACTCCTGCTAATACCCGATGATAGGCCGTAGCATAGGTCTCGCTCATTGCGTTGTCTTCGTCTATCATGTCTATAAGTATGTTGCCTGCCTGATGGTGCGTGTGTTCAAGCTTCGCCAGAAGGGCCAATGCAAAATTGCAAAACTCGCTCGAAGGGCCCTGGTAGCCATGGTCGTGCATCGAATCCTCATGAAATACCGACTCCAGCAAGCTGCGGTCGCAGCGATCAAGGGATCTGAAGTATCTAAGTATCTGTTCCGTTATCGCCTGTTTAGACAAAAGGATTTCCAATTCTTTGTTAGCTGTCATGTTATGTCCTTTCTTTGTTCCGGCAGGGGGCTGTCTGTTTGAAGAAACAAGCAGCACCTGCCTTATATATCTTATATCTGTCTCTTATTTCTTGGGCACTTCTATCTTAGGAAGATAGCCCACTGCCTCCAGGTTACAGTTACGGGTCAGAATGGCCACGGACTGTCGACCGGCTATTATGCCACGGATAATCCCTTCGCTGTCCTTTGAAAGAGATACTGCGGAAAACCAGGAAAGGCCCATGTCTTCTGACAAAGGAAGCTGTGACCAGGTCTTGCCGCTGTCTATGCTCGCTATCAGCTTGCCCGTATCTCCGGCAGCAATGGCAACGTTCCCACAAAGTTTCACATCAAAAAGTGGTCGCTTGTCTGGATCTTCAAAGAAGATCTGCTCCCATTTCTCGCCGCCGTCTTCTGTCCTCAGGATTATTCCGTCTATCCCTACTACTACTCCTTCTTTCGGGGTGGTGAAGGAGACGCTGAACAGGGTTGTACTCTCTATACCTATGCTTCCTGATCCAACGCCTGATTCCTGAAGGTTCCAGGTCTTACCGCCATCGGCTGTGTGAATAATGGCACCAAATTCTCCGGAAAGCCAGCCTTCTTCTTCTCCCTGAAAATCAATACCGTAGAGGATGATGTCCTGGGGAAGGGTCCGGTCTTCCCAGGTCTTCCCGCCGTCGGAGGTGTAGAGCAGGGTGCCCCAGTCGCCGCTGGCCCAGGCCTTGTCAACACTGATGGCTTTCACACAAAAAAGTATCTTGCTCTTGGGATCGCTCTGCTTCTCCCAGGTCTTCCCGCCGTCGGAGGTATGAAAAATTACCCCTCTGTTACCAACGGCCCAGCCTGATTTATTGTCTGCAAAGGAAATTGAAAAAAAAGAGTCTTCTCCCTTCACTTTCTGCCTCTCCCAGTTCAGACCACCATCGGTCGTATGGTATATCATTCCGTGATCGCCTGCCGCCCAGCCTTCCTGGTCGTTTATGAAGGAAAGGGAAAAAATGTGAACAAGGTATTTGGACTCTTCTCCTTCGCTTTTCTCTTCTTTGGCGTAGGAATTGATACCAAGAAAAAGGCTGACCACAAATGCTGCAATTATTAATATCAGTTTTTTCTGCACGACTTGCTCCTTTAAACTTTGTATTTCGGCAATATTCTGTCTGGACCTATGATCGAAACCAGCGATGGAAGAACCGCCAGCGATGCAACCATGTTCGCTACCAGCAGGAAGGACAGGAGTATTGCCATCTCCGCCTGAAACTTGAAACTGGCAAAGGCAAAGAAAATAATCGATAGAACCAGGGTTGTGGCCGTAAAGATGATGGCCTTGCCTGTAGAGGTTATGGCCAGATATCTTGCCTTTTCGAAGTCGCCGTTGCTGAACTGATATTCTTCGGAAAGTCTGCTCAAAACATAGATGCCGTAGTCAACTCCAACTCCAACTCCTATGGCCGCAACGGGCAGGGAGTTTATGTTCATGTCGATACCCAGAATAAGCATCAACATGTCGCACAGTATCTGACATAGCAGAAGCGGTATCGCCAGTACCATCGCGCCCAGCCATGAACGGTAGGCGATCCAGCAGAAAAGAAAGGTGAGGCCGAAGATGAGGGCCATGTTTATCCAGTAGGACCACTCAACTTCTTCGTTAACGGCGGCAAGGATGCCCAGGATTCCGCCAACAAGACGAAATTTCATCTGCTCCGCCGGGTTCTCTTCTATGTAGGTCTTGAGGTAGGATATGGCGTCTTTGATCACCTGATTGTTGTGTTCCCTGAAGTATATGGTGATCGTGGCGTTGGTGTAGCTGGGGGTGCTTATCAACCGATCCAGCTCGCCAGGGGCCATCGATCCCCCTATCAGGAAGAACATCTGACCTACGTGGCTCGGCTCATTGGGAACGATGCCCCATTTGGGATACTGGTCGTGGTACATCCGGGAGATTCGCTTGATGATGTCCGTTATCGTCATGGCGCCACCAACGGCGGGGATGTTCAGGGAGCCTGTGGCCATGTTGTCTATCAGCCTCAGGGAGTCGGAGTGGACCATCGCACGTTCTTTACTGCCTTCGGCAATGACTATCATCTGACTGACGCCCAAAAACTCCTTGTTAACTTTGTCGTAGGCTATGTTGTACTCATGGTCGGGGTACAGGATGGCCTTACCGGCACTCACGTCTCCTACTTTAAGGCGAGACTCCGCAAGGTACCCGCCAACTACCATGATTAAAACTACAGCGGTGAAAACCATCCACTTCCGGTTCCCTTCGGTCATGGCTATCAGTGCATGGCTTATCTTCAAATAAAACTTGTCGCCAGGACGGGCTGTAAGCTCTCTCAGTTCTTCATGGCTGGCGTCTTCTCCAAGGCTGGCAAGCTTCTCCCTGTCAACATGCTTCGCACGCGGGGGGGGAAGAAGGGAGGCCAGAACGGGGGATAGAACTATGGAACTGACATAGATGGTTAAAACCCAGAAGGATCCGTATACGGCAAGGTTCCTCATCAGTGGTATGGTCGCTACGGCTATGGTCAAAACGCCAAGTCCATCGGTGAGAAGTCCTAGTATGCCCGGCTTGTACAGGTACCCGTAGGCACGGATAATGGCGCCCATCTTGTCTTCCGATATGGCATACTCTTCATGGTATCGCTCCATGGCCTGGACGGAGTGGCTCAGCGCACGGGCTGACAACAGCAGCGGTATGACCAGAACCAGAGGGTCCAGGTTGATGTTCAACGCCGCCGCAAATCCCAGTCCCCAAAGGGCACTTATAAGCGCAGAGGCTATCGGTAAAAATACGCCCATCAACGTACGGAAGTACAACCATAAAAGAAGGGTCAGGACTATCGCTGTAACTATGAATACGGTGTACATCTGAGGGGTATAGTGCGCTATCCAGGCATATAACATCGGATAACCAGTAATGTGGATCTTCGTGTTCGAATCTTCTTCCTGCTTCTGAAGCGCTATCATACGCTCCCACAAAGCTCCAAGATCCACGCCCTCTTCCCAGAATCCCGCCTGGATCACTGTCGCCTTGTCATCGGGCGATATCCAGATCCCTCGAATCGAGTCGTTCGTGTATACCTTCTTCTTCAACAACCGCTCTTCCAGCGGCGTCTCAGGAATACGTGGATGCATCAGCGGAAGAACGTCTATACCGTTACTGCCTACCCGTATGTCCTTGAGACGGGGGTGTGTAATCGATATGACCTGCATGGGATTCACTCCCTTCGTCTCCAAAAGATGCATCGTTATACGGTCTACCTTCGACAGCGTTGCCTTGTTGTAGATGTCGCCATCCTTCACCTCTACCATCAAGCTCATGACGTTGGCCGTGCCAAACATCGCCCGGTATTCCTTGTATAACTGAATGTAGGGATGCTTCGGCGGGTATAACTGAAAAAAATCAGTCTTTATGTTGATCCCGCCTATCTGGTACGCAAAATACACGCTACCAAGGGCAATTAAAAACAACATCAAGTATGCATGGTTGACGTGAAACTCCACCAGCTTCAACCATATAGTCTTCTCTCGAACTTCTTTGTTTGTCTCTTCCACCGTCATCCTCTTTACCTCAAATTTTATTTGCCACCTTAGATAAAAATCGTCTGACCCCTTGACTATAACAGCAGTTATTCGATTTTAAGAGAAGTTTACTGATGTCAGGCACTAAAAAAACGTTATTTTTTTTAATGCCTCCAGTAAATTACTAAGTATTTGCCTATGTATTAAATACTTGGTAATTCTATCTTACTGCAAGATTAAATAGAAATACTATGATCCACTATACATTCACTTTTTCTAAACGCATCTTCAATCTTCGGTAGGAAAAAGTCATGGCACCGGAAACTCCATTTTATTTTGTATGGAGCTTCCGGAGATATTATGAGGTCCCAGAACCCTTCATCGGGAAAAGGTGCACCGTAACCAAACAGATTCTAAAATTTGAAAATCCAAAGAGAGTGTAACGGTTTGTTTTTATCGGGACATGAAAATATTATTTCCTTCACCATGGAAGAACAAAATCAGCTAGGACAGTTTTTTCTCTGGCTGATCTTTTTCTCCGTTTACTTAAAGGACGAAATGTTATGAAGTATAAAGTAGTTTTACTTTGATTTTTTCGTCTTACCACAAAGAATGCAAGTATTGTTTAGATACAATAACATAGATATCTATTATTAAAGAGCTTCAAAGGCAAATCGATGTTCTAGTCAGGAACCCCGTCTATTTCTTAGGGTGTCCCCCCTGAGGATTCAATTAACAGACTTTTCCTTCACCAGGAGGTACAGCACCCTGGGTAACAGTAGTAGTATTGTCAACAACCATCTTCGCTCCACTGACAAATTTCGATTCATCGGAGGCAAGGTACAAAACCATGTAAGCCACATCGTTTGGCTCACCGGGTTCATTATCCATAACGGCTTTACCTTCAAACAGGGGAGCCAGACCAGAGGCTTCAAGTTTCGGCCCCACTGACTCTACCATGGGAGTAGTCGTTCCGGAAGGATGTACAGAATTACATCTGATTTTTATATTGTTTTGGGCACAGTAAACGGCAACACATCTCGTGTATGATTCGATACCTCCCTTTGCCGCACAGTAGGCTGCTACCAGAGGCTCACCTATTATGGAGGCTATCGATGACATATTGACGATAGAACCGCCACCGGAGGCCTTCATCGCCGGAATCGCATGCTTACATCCAAATACGGTGCCGTCCAGAGAAACTGCCAAAACAAAGCGATAATCCTCTTCTGTTAGCGACTCCGGAGTCTGTATCTCCATTACCCCGGCATTGTTGACAAGTACATCAAGTCTGCCATGTTTCTCCATTATCTTCGCAATCAGCTCTTTCCACTCAGCTTCTTTGCGAACATCGAGGCGCATGAAGGTAGCCTGAGGACCTATCTCACGGGCAACACGCTCGCCATTCTCAACATCCACATCAGCAATTATCACCGTTGCCCCCTCCTGGGCGAAAAGTCGGGCATCAGCTTCGCCAAGTCCCTTGGAGGATCCTGTTATTATTGCAACTTTATTTTTTAAACGATCCATCAAAAATCTCCTTTACTGTTTACATTAAGGTCTGAATGTCCAAAAACCTTAAAAAGTATCTCCGTTATGGCAGACAGGCTTTCGGACAGATCATCTTTAAAAAGGTCCATTGATTTTCTTCTTCCACTGAAGTAATAAGTCTCCCCTAAACTAACCTCCGGCACACAACATATTACTGGGAAAGAAGCACCACCCGTCAGGCATAAATATTAAGCTATTTAGAGGGAGGCCTTCCCCGCCAATGCCTCGCCGGGAGAGCGGCACGCAACCAGCAGGGAAGGCCGATGACAAACTTTAAAAGATGTTGCCTATTGGGGTGGCCCTTCCCGCTGGATATTTGATCTTTATTAAATCACAACACCCAGCGGGTCCGGCCGATGGCAGCCTGTTATGGCTGTGTTAATCCATCTCCTACATAAACTACCAACGATAACCTACCCTGAAGACCATTTCCGTGGAACCTATCGCACTGACCAGGTCACATACGGCATTCTTGTCTCCCAGGAATATCTGGGACGACATGTAGGCAAACCATCTTCCGTCAGGACTATAGGTTATGTAAGGAACGATCAGGGACACGCCCTCAAAATCATAGGCGTAGGCAAGACCGGGGGTTATCGTACCATGATAGTAGTCCGTCTGGCCCGATACTGTAAGTCTCCATGCCTCATCCTTGTTTGAGGATCTCAAAGCAGGATCATAATCCCAGTCGTTGATCTTCGTGTAGAACAACTGCACCGTAGCCGGAAGGGCACTGTCTGTACCCAAAAACTTCGGATGCAAGGTCTTGTCAAAGCCGATCATGGCCTTGTAGGTCTTGTGGAATTCATAGCCCTGGGCTACTGATGCATCGCCATAGGTGATGTCGCTCAGGCTGAATTCACCTCTCAACACGCCCTTCAATACCTGCTCCGAGTTGTAGTTGAACGAAAGTCCGAACATCTCGTATCTCGGATGATCAAGGTACAGATCTCCAGAAAGGGCCATGCTGGTATTTACCGCAGGGCCGGCCTGGAATCCGTTGAAGTAATACAGAAAGGTCTGAAGGTAGTCCTTCACCAGGCCCAACCTGTATCCGAACTGCATGTTACCCAGATCGGAGGCATTGTCGTTCTGGTACACGTTAAGACCAGGAACATACAACGCATAGGGAGCCGAAGCCGTGGCAGTAGCAGGACCAAATATGCTCGGCCTGTTGTCGGGAATGGCAAGGATCTGAACACTTACGCTGTCAAACATTCCTAACGTACCCAGTGTATAGTCAAATCTACCCATCCAGATCGGATTGGCCAGATCGTCGGGATTCGCAAAGGCGCCAAATCCTCTGTAGTCTGAGGGGTTGATAACGTTGATCAGGTTGAACATGTCCGCCTCTCCCCACTGGGTTATCTGACGGCCAAGTCTACCATTAAGAATCCCACCGCCTACGGTGGTCATAACATCTATGAAGGCCTCTCTCAGGTCGTTCTCGTATCTTACATCGTCCTTCCCAAGATCGTAACGGGAACCGTTTCCTCCCGTCCTCTCGTCGGGAACATCGTTATACCTGCTTGTCATGTCAAATATGGTGTCGTAGGCGCCTCTGTAGGAGAGGAACAGCCTGCTTACCCTTACCGCAGGGTTGTCAACGTATTCAGGAATCAGATCAAGGTCAAATTTCAACTGTGTGCGCCACTGTACCCACTGATTGTCATTCAGAATCCTGTTCTGAAAGCCATCTATGTCTCTTACAATAGCTGTGGTCTGGGCCTGACCATGAAAACGCAACTCCGTATTCTTGATTATCTGCGTAAATCCTTCATTGGGACTTGCAAAAAACAGCAAGGCCACAAACAGACTTAGTATCGTAAGCCGTTTTTTTATGTCCATTGTTTCCTCCTCGTTTCACTACCTTTAGCTCTTGGCATAATTGATAACGTAATTAAAGGTCCATCCTCTACAACAGCGCAGCCATAATCTCTTAAATTCAACTACCGAAATCGCTAACAGATCGAACAGCAAACTCCTATTAGAGGATCGGACAACGCTTTCTCCAAAACTGCCTCAAACGGAAAAGGGATAAGCTGAAAACCCTATTTCGAAAGGAGCGGTATGTATTCAGGCCGCATGTACTCAGTCTTAACACCAGCTCCACCGAATACGAGATCACTGTAATTTGCAATAAGCTCGCCTCTAGAACTTGCTATACTGCAGTGGTGGGCCTTCTCATCAAGGACGTAGTGCCAGTTCGACGTGCAGAATGTCTTATAACCACCATCGCCCCACTCTTCGCAATCGCTGTTGATCAACACAGTCTTCCAGTGCTCGCCAGCCTTGTTCTCAATGATCTTGAAATATGCGGCAACTCCGTTGTCAGCGTCGAACCAGAATACCTGCTTCCCATAGTTGTAGTAAGGATCAAGCGGCTTAGCCTCGACAATTACGACCTTACGGGGCAACCAGACAACCGCATTGGGGCTAGGACACCAGGGAATGATTCCCTTCGGTGCGTTAGGATCATTATATCCGAAAAGTATCTTAGGTATGTTTTTCTGGGTTATCCAGGAACCATCAGCCTGTTTAGTCATACGATCGGTGTGCTGTGTCTCCCACTCTGTCATGGGTACCAAGGCAACCTTCGTCCCCAAAACCCTCCAGGACATGGACTCTGCCTGGCCGGCAAAACCGTTACCATCATCGGAAACAAAATCGGAACCGAAGGATGGGTCGGAGCGGGCTGCACCGGACTGTTTCTTTACCCTTCTGATTGACGGAACATATACGTACTGCTTGTCACCCTGTCCATTGAGAGGCGAGTCGGTGAGAATGACCGTTCCTGTCAAGTCATAGGGGAGAAGAAGCTGAGTAAGCTCGAAACTCTTGGTATCGCTGGGATTGTCAATAGGTCCATTGGCCTGACCCCAGAAGAAAAGACCTCTCCACCTGAGGTGAAAGTATCTCTCGAGTCCGCTTTCACCAACCCATCGGGTCTCGCTGAGCATGTCTATGCTTCTTGCGCGGCTTGCACCAACCTTCTTATTGTGCATGATCTTTATACCCGCATCCGGATCGTTCTTTAAATCAATATTCGGAAAGGGAAACCCATATATGTGCTTAGGGTAGACACCGCTAGCAACGTCTACAACCTGCTTCCTGTCGCCCAAGGTATATTTACCCTTATTCGCCTGGGAAGCCTTGTCCCAGCCTTCTTCGCTGGAAAAGTCATACCCGAACTCCCCAACCTTCAGCACAAACTCACCATTCTTGAGCCAGCCGTACACACGATCAGGAACAAAATCTTTCACCTTGTCAGCGTTTGAACGGTCGATTACATCGCCAGGCTTCAGGCCCATCTGCTCAAACATCTTTGCCTGCTCTGCCTTCCAGTCCGGGTTATAGGCCACGGCGGTCTGAATAGAAAATACCGCTAGAAGCAGACCCAAAAGAGATAATAAAAATAATTTCTTTGTCATCCTAAACCTCCTCCATTCAATAAAATGTCCAAAGCTTCCGTAGGGGAAAACCTATGATCCTTCCCCTCAATAAAAGGCTTACAAAACAAAGTCCGAACCCTTCAAAAAAACCTCCAGGGAACATTCCATGCTAAACCCACTTCTATATACCCACCCCTCCTTTCTGCCATAAAGGCCATAATCTTTTTTCTTTCATAAATATTCAGGCTCACCAAAATAGATTTAAAACATCTATTCAAAATCAGGACACAGACCTGTCACCATGGACCATCAATAACGACCACCGCATCACAACTGACCAGGCTTGCCCCAGTCAACACTAGATTAGGAGGACAAGGTCAACAGTGACGATAATCATTAACCCAGCCAAAAACAACAGGGTTAGTATCTCATCACTGGGCGGTATATCCTCCATCCAAAACCAGCTCAGAACCAGTAGTAAAGGAACTTGCATCGGAGGCCAGGTAAAGGACAGCATAGGCTACATCAAGAGGCTCACCCAACCTTCCCATCGGATGCATGTTTTCATACATCGCTATAGCTTCTTCAAAACTGGGCAACAATCCCATCTCAACCTGCTGACGAGTCCCCTTTTCGAGAAGAGGGGTTTTAATAATACCGGGATGGACGGAATTGACACGGATTCCGTATCTAAACTGCGCACACTCAATAGCTGCCACCTTCGTGAAAAGCCTCACCGCACCTTTCGTGGCGGAATAAGTCGCACTGTTTGCAATAGCAATCAGACCGCACATCGAACACATATTTACTATAGAACCACCCCTACCAGAAATACCTCCAGGCTTCATGGCAAGTATGGCATGCTTTGTTCCAAGAAAGACACCGTCGGCATTAACGCTCATTACCTTTCGCCACTGATCAAGAGAAATATTCTCAACCATATTGTTGCCTTCCATACCGGCGTTATTTACCAGCACGTCGAGCCCCCCCCAAAGACTCACCGTCTTTTCTATCACTTCGGCCCACTGGTCCTCCCGGGTAACATCCAGATATTCAAAGACAGCTTCCCCACCTGACCGGGTAATGCCTTCAACTATAACCCTTCCTTCCTCTTCCATGATATCTGTGACTACTATCTTCGCACCCGCCACGGAGAGAACCTCAGCACAGGCAGCGCCAATCCCTCGACCTGCACCCGTAACTAAACAGATCTTACCGTCAAGCCGGAAAGGCGCATTATTAGATCCTTCCATTATTGTCCCCCTAAACAGAAAGTTTATTCGATCCTGGCAGCAGCATTACGTCTCTGCCCAAAAGAAAAAGCATAAAAGCTTCATCAATTAAGGCCAACCGGCCTATTTAACGAAAGGTAAAAACAAGCACCCTGCCTCGACTGTAGATCGATGATCGAAGACCGAAAAACCTTCCATACAATTGACATGGATTTACATGAGCAGCTTTCATGCCAATAAACCAGAAAGAACCATAAACGAAGATAATACTTTTAAAATCTGATGGTTAACAAAATAGGATCAATTGATGAAAGGCTCTATCGGAGGGATTAGGGAACGAAATATCACTGGTAAGGTGTGGCATTTCGTTTTATTGGCTGAAAATATGGTTGCCGCCGCTGTCGGATTTAGAAAAGCTACGTTGTTCGCTTGATGTCGAGCTTCTTTATAC
Source organism: Syntrophales bacterium (assembly GCA_963665835.2). Lineage (GTDB taxonomy): Bacteria > Desulfobacterota > Syntrophia > Syntrophales > UBA2210 > UBA6078. The sequence goes on from CAXXWJ010000001.1 coordinate 363,914, forward strand.
GGCTCCTGAGGGTTTCGGGATTTATATCCAAGTACTGCGCTGCACCGTCGGGCCCCTTGATCTTCCAGTTCGTTTTTTCAAGGGCCTGAATTATTGAAGATCTCTCGGCCTCTCGGAGGGTCATCCTTTTGGGGGCGACAGGATTATCCTCGTTGCTGCTAGGTATTGCGACCGATAAACTGCCACCACTGCTCTCTATAACTGCCCTTTCAATAACATTGCTAAGCTCTCTTATGTTGCCAGGCCAGGAATAACTCTGGAGCAGTTTTGTTGTTTCGGAAGAGATACTCTTGAATCTTTTTCTTGCTCCTCTCCCGTACTTTTCAACAAAGAACTCAACAAAGAGGGGGATATCATCCAGGCGCTCCCTTAAGGGTGGAACAAAGATAGGAAAAATATTAAGACGATACCATAGATCGCTACGAAACCGCCCAGCTGCAACCTCTTTCTCGAGATCGCGGCTCGTGGCTGCTATAAGGCGAATATCTGTATGAATTGTACTATTACCTCCAACACGTTCAAACTCGCCCTCCTCAAGGGCCCGAAGGAGCTTTGGCTGAAGCTCAAGCGGAAGGTCTCCTATTTCATCTAGGAAAAGTGTCGTACCTCGGGCAGCTTCAAAGCGGCCCAACCTTCTTGTGGCAGCTCCCGTAAAGGATCCCTTCTCATGGCCAAAGAGTTCACTCTCTATTATACTCGGCGCCAGTGCTGCACAGTTGACCTGCATCAGCGGTCTGTCCCTGCGACTGCTCGAATCATGTATAGCCCTTGCAATCAGACCCTTGCCGGTACCGGTCTCTCCAAGGATAAGGACTGTCGTATTGGTAGGAGCAACTCGCTTTACCTGGACCAGGATCTTCTTCAGGGCCTCACTCTTGCCCACTATGCCTTCAAAATCATGGCCACCTTTTATCTCTTCTCTGAGATACCTATAGTCCGCCTCAAACTGCTCCTTAAGCTCCTTGATCTCGCAAAGGGCCTTATGCAACTTCTCTTCCGACCTCTTCCTCATAAGAGCATTTATGAAAACTTCACCCAAGAGGCGCATTCTTGTTATAAGCTCATCCGGCCATGTCCTGTGTTTACGGGTAGTGCAGAGGCTAACAACGCCTTTCGGTTTCCCATTAAACATTATAGGAACCGACAATGCAGACTTTAATTTAAATTCTGAAAAAGATTTTCTTTCCCACAGGGCATAATCGGGCCCATCATCAAACTGTGACCATCCAACGTGCTCCCCTTTTTTCCACTTCTCGAAGCTATAAGGAACATCTTTGGAATCGAGACCGACATTTTCTTCAAACCATTTAACAAAAATTTTTTCATATTCAGAGTTTTCGTCTATGAACCAGACAAAGGGAACTACGTTGTTAAATAGGTCATGGCGTTCATCCCCAATATATAAAATACAAGCGTCAACATCGAGATTTTTGGTTAACCGCCGAAAATCATCTCTGAGAATTTTTTCAAGTTGACCTATGGGCAGATTAATATAAGTGGCCGAAACCTCAGATAGAAGGCGCTCAAATTCTAAAAAATCGTCGTGCCGTTCCACTGTAAGCTTGCCTGTAGTTTCCGGAGCTGTAGTTTGGATATTGTCTCCAGCCAGAAAGACCCCTCCCTTTCCCTCAATTAGCCACTCACTGCTAACGCCAAACCTATACTCAATAACAGTAGAAAGCTGATGACTTATTCTGGTCCTCAGTCCTGATTCCAACTTTGCTATGTATGCAGAAGAGACATCAAGCCTATGAGCAAACTCCGCCTTCGATATATTTTGGCTTTCTCTGATGAATTTTATTCTATCCTTTAACTCAGTCAAGTCTATTCCCGGCATCCTAATCCAACACAACACTTTTCCCGGCGGGCTTGCTTGTCCCTGCTGCGGGTAAAAGCATTGTATCTCAGGGGATTCGTTTAAATCCCTCCCCTCTTTCTTAGCCTATAACTGAGGTCGGTCGTCAATAGTGGACACCAAACCTTTCATGCTGCCAGCCGTTTTTGATAGAACCATCGTTCAAAAGCGGCAGGTGACAAGAACCCGAGTTTGGCCTGCCTTCTTTGCCGGTTATAGAAGATCTCGATGTACTCCGTGATGTCCAGTATCGCCTCTTGTCTGGTTGCATACCGGCAATGGTGGACATGTTCGTTCTTGAGCATGCCCCAGAAGCTTTCCATAGGGGCGTTGTCATAGCAGTTTCCTTTCCGGCTCATAGAGGCCCTCATCCCGCATCTGTCAAGCAAGAAGGCGTATTCCAGAGCGCAATACTGGCTCCCCCGGTCCGAATGGTGAATCAACCCCGCTCCGGGTCGTTTGGCGGCTATGGCCCGAAAAAGGGACTCGCTGACCAGGTTCTTCGTCATACGCTCTGCCATGGCATAACCCACGACTTCTCCGGTAAAAAGATCCTTATGGCCGGCAAGATACAGCCAACCTTCTCCGGTGGGGATGTAAGTGATATCGCTCAGCCAGATCTGGTTAGGCGCGGATGCTTCAAACTTCTGATTCAGCAGATTCTCCGCCACGGGCAGAGAATGCCGCGAGTCCGTCGTAACCTTAAACTTCCGTTTTTGCCGGCAACGCAGGCCGAGCTTCCGGCGAATCCGCTTGATCCGGTGGACGCCCACGACGATTCCGTTATCGGCCAAATCCCGCTGCAAGCGCTCCGGACCGTACGTCTGGCGCGTCCGTTTATGAGCGGCGCGGATCTCCAGTTCCAGTCTCTCCTCCTCTCGCTGCCTGATAGTAAGCGGACGCTTGATCCAAGCATAGTATCCGCTTGTCGTCACCTCCAACACACGGCATAGCAGCGAAACACAATAGGCCAGTCGCAACACTCTGATCACCGCGTACCTTCCAGCGACTCCTTGGCAAAGTACGCGGCCGCTTTTTTTAAGATGTCCCTCTCCATCTTCGCCAGGGACAACTCTCGCTTCACTTTCGCCAACTCCCTCTCAATCTCTGTCAGGGGACGCTGGCCCTTGCCAATCTCACCAAGGGTCCCCGTCTTGGAAACCCTTATCCAGTGCTCTAACGTTGATTTTGGCAATGATAATCGCTTTGATGTCTCCAACGCGGACATGCCGCCATCCGTCACCATCTTTACCGCTTCCTCTCGAAACTCTTTCGTGTAGCGCCCGTTCGGTATCCTTTCCATTTTCACACCTCCGTCTTGGTTTCTTACCTAAACATTGGTGTCCATATTTTTCAACCTATCTCAAACCTATCAGTCCAAGGTAATTATAGAGTATGAATTTTTATAAGTCTATTTGAAGTCTCTATTAGTCATATGCAGCAAAAAAATCTGCTTTTTAAGCGTCGGAATCTACATAAATAAACTTTTTTAGTCAATGATTTTAATTAGAGTATGGTCAAGGCTTGCCCTTAAGCTGCTAAGAGGACAGGCCTTATCAGGATAAAAGGGTCTTTTTCACAATGCGGGGCAGCTAACCCAGCAGAGTAAGATCACTTAATAATATCGTGCGTCCTTGTTACAGTCGAGTTGTCTTTCTATAAAAGTTTTTCCACTGCCAATGTAGTTCTTTTATTAACGAAGAGCCATCAAAGCCAACGAAATATACTTCTCATCGTAACTGGAAGACCTGGACGAAATCAATATAGGAACCTTTGTGCCAAGGATCAATGCTGCTATCCTCGCCTTTGCCGAATGGATTAAGGCCTTGCCTGCAATATTGCCTGAGTCAACATCCGGCCACAAGAGAAGGTCGGCGTCGCCAGCAACAGGGCTGTCAAATCCTTTGGCCATGGCGGCATCCTTGCTTATGGCAAGATCGTAGGAGATAGGGCCTTCTACTATGCAATCCCTGATCTCTCCCCGTTCATTCATCTCTCTTAATGCCCTGGCGTCAACCGTAGAAGGTATCTTCTTGTTGACCGTTTCAACCGCCGTCAAAACCGCTACCTTGGGACAATCGACACCAAGTTTCCTCAAAAAATCCACTGCATTTTCTATAAGCAGCTTTTTCTCTTGCAGATCGGGGAACAGGGTTATGCCACCATCAGTATAGCCAATAATCTTATGATAGGACGGTATGTCCAGAAGTGCCATCCCAGAGACAATCTTTCCCGTTCGCATTTTGCTGCTTCGGCGCAAGACAACGCTCATGACCTTCGCTGTCTCGATGTTACCCTTCATGAAACAATCTGCCTTTCCTTCGTTTACAAGATCAACCGCCTTCTGGGCCTTCTGCTCCGGTGTATCCGCTTGAATAATAGTTATGCCTGAAGTCTTTTCTGAAAGCTCTTCAACCTTTTCATGAATGACACCGGCATCTCCTATAAGAATAGGTTCGATAAATCCGTCCTTATAGGCAGCAAAAACAGGCTCAAGAGTACGGATACTTTCAGCTGCCACCACAGCACACCTTTTCGTTTTACCGATTTTTTTGGCTGCCTTAACCATATCATCGAAATTTTTGAGCAACATAAACTTACATATCTCCCCGTTTGTAAAATATTATGGGCAATTTAATCTTCGGAACACTTTGATGGTTGTAACATCCGGGGATGGGAGTGTAGGCAGAAAGGATTTGAGAGTCAAAAATAAAATTCATACTCTTAATATAGGGCCGCCATCGCCAGGGAAAGATACTTTTCGTCACAACTTGCAGCCCTGGAAGAAATCACCATGGGCACCTTTGCGCCGAAAACCAGGCATGCGACCCTTGCACCGGCCGAATATATCAGCGCCTTACCAGACAGATTAGCTGCGTTGACATCTGGCCAGAGAAGAAGATCGGCATCTCCTGCAACGGAACTGTCAAAACCTTTGGCTAATGCAGCGTCTTTGCTTATGGCAAGATCGTACGACATAGGCCCTTCCACTATGCAATCCCTGATCTCTCCCCTCTCATTCATTTCTTTCAATGCTCGGGCATCGACCGTAGCAGGTATCTTGGCATTTACCGCCTCAACGGCTGCCATTACCGCCACCTTGGGACAATCCAGGCCAAAGCGCCTCAAAGCCTCAACGGCATTTTCTATAAGGAGCTTTTTCTCCTCAAGATCGGGGAAAAGAGTTACTCCACCGTCAGTATAGGCCAGAAGCTTATGGTATGAGGGTATATCAAGAATCGTAACTGCCGAGACAATTCCACCGGTTCGGAGCTTGTTGCTGCGGCGCAACGCTGCGCTCATGACCTTGGATGTATCGATACTCCCCTTCATGATACAATCAGCTTCTCCTTCGTTTACAAGGTCAACCGCCTTCTGGGCTTTTTCCTCAGGAGTGTATGCTGTAATAATAGTTATGCCTGAAGCCTTTTCTGAAAGTTTTTCTAGCTCTTCACAAATTACAGTTCTATCTCCAATGAGAAGAGGCTCAACAAAACCATCTTTATATGCCGCGAGTACAGGGGCAAGGGTGAGCCTGCTTTCAGCAGCCACCACCGCACATCGTTTTCTTTCGCCAACCCTTTTGGCGGCCTGAACCAGATCGTCAAAATTATTAAATACCACCCTTACCGTCCTTTCCCTTTACCTTAAATAAGGTAATAAAATTCCCTTTTGCGGTTCACAGAAGTACAAGCCGACGTCGAGCCATGCCAAGGCCCGGCCCGGGAGTATACGAATAAGGTAATTATGAGTCAACAGTATTTTAAGATAAGAGGCTAGACATGCCACTCAAGGCAGTGGTGGGAGAGAGAGGGGGGGGCACCCCCCTCTCATTATATCCAATCATTCCAGCAGGAAAGCCTTGTCGAAGCCTTCCCTTACTGCATCGGCGATACGCCTGGGAGAACGGGCATCACCAAGAAGCTTAACATTATCAAATCTGTCTCTAAGCTCATTATAGAGCAAATCCATAGACCTCACTCCCAGCGAAATCACTACCTTGTCTATCTCCACACTCTTTTCGGTCTGGGACTGAAGGTCTTCCAGCAAAATCCGGTTGGCTTGGATCTCTTTCAGCTTGTGTGATCTGAGAATCTGAACTTTTGACTCTCCAAGGAGCTTCAGAATATCCATCTTGTTGAGAGGACCTGCCTCTGATGCAACATCGGCCAGCATCTCTATAAGAAAAACTTCATTGCCCCTGGATGCAAGAAGTTCCGCTATTTCACATCCCGTCATGCCGCCACCGATAACGGCAACCTTCTCGTTCTTGAAAGAAACGTAATCTGAAAGGGCCTGCTCAGAGGAAAAAACGTTCGCTCCATCTATGCCCTTTATGGGGGGAATCATGGGAACTCCTCCAGTGCACAGAAACAGTGCATAGGGGACTTCAGATCTGATTGTATCGTAACTGGCTTCCGAAGAAAGCCTTACCTCTACTTCCAACCTCTCCAGCTCATAGCTAAGGTAGTCCACAAGCCAGTCCATCTTTTCTTTGCCCCTTGGCTTGTTGGCATAGTTGATCTGGCCTCCCAGTTGAGACTGCCTTTCAAAAAGAACTACCTTGAATCCTCTGATTGCAAGGACTCTCGCCGCTTCCATTCCGGACGGACCGCCACCAACTATTACTACCTTCCTGCCAGAACCATCCTTCCTGAAATCAGAAAATTCAAGCTCCCGACCGACCCTCGCATTTATCGCACATGCAATATGCGCTCCCTGCATCGCATTGTCTATGCAGTAAAGACAGGATATGCATTTCCTTATCTCACCTTCCCTGCCGCTTAAAACCTTCTTGCACCAGTCCGGGTCGGTTATCAGTCCTCTGCCTATGGCAACGAAGTCCGCCTTTTTGCTTGACAGTATCTCTTCCGCAAAGCAGGGCTCCCTTATTACACCAACGGCTATGACTGGAATCTTGACCGCTTCCTTTACTGCCTCCGCAAGATATACTTTCCATCCCTGACTATATGTTACAGGCTCTATAAAGGTCGGAAAGCTCTCGTAGGTTCCACAGCTTGCATCTATACCATCTAAACCCGATCCCTCCATGTATCGGGCGATCCTTACGCCTTCCTCCAGCGTTATCCCGCCATCTACAAACTCATCTATGCTTAGTCTCATTATCACAGGGTAGTCCCTGCCACAGATGCCTTTTATACCCTTTACTATGTTCCTGGCAAAACGCATCCTATTTTCAAAACTGCCACCATACTCGTCTCTCCTCATGTTTGTATGAGGACTTAAAAACTGGTTTATCAGAAAACCATGGGCGCCATGAAGCTCAACTCCGTCTATACCTGCCATCTTGCATGTCAGAGCAGCAGATATAAAACGATTCTCAATATCCAAAATCTCTTCTACCCTAAGCTCTCGAGGGGTTTCTCCTATCACAGCCGAGGCAACAGGACTGGGACCAACTATCTGCTCCCCTCCGGTAAGCGCCGAGTTGGATTGCCGACCTGCATGATGCAGCTGAACAAAAACCTTTGCATCGTACTTGTGAATAGCGTTGCCCAAACGGTACAACATGGGGATGAATCGGTGACCATCCACACGGGGATTGGAAAAGTCTGACTTGCCAAAGGTGTATTCCACCAGGCATGCCTCAAATATGATCAGCCCAGCTCCTCCCTTCGCACGCTCTTCATAATAAGCAATCTGGTGATCGGTGATCTCGCCGCTGGCCGAGGCCAGGGCTGTTCCCATCGCCGGCATCACCACACGGTTCTTTAACCGCAGCTTACCTATCTTCCCCTCACTGAAAAGAACAGAATCTCCCATGATATATTCTCCTGTAGTACTAATATACTCCCAACAAATTGGATTAATGAACCTGCGTAACTAACACTCCTCGCGAGTCGACTAAACAAAGCTCAGTACAAGGGGTTAACCGTCAGTATAAAAAGATCCTATCCTTTTAACTTCAAAAAGAGCCCAGAATGATTTTGCTGCCGGGATCAAGAATCTCTTGAAGCTCAATGACATTGCCATCAGGATCACGTCCGTAAATAGCGCGAATATCTCCGCCATCAAAGGCCGGAGGGGGAGGAGAAGAAAATGTCATCCCTGCCTCCTTCAGCCGTTCGTATTCCTTATCAATATCCTTAACATCAAGGCAGATGTGGGTATAACCGTGGTCGCATACCGGCCGGGAGGGATCAGAAAGCTTCGGTTTTGGCGCACTGTATTCAAAAATTTCGATATATGCATTTCCGGCCTTAAACATCGCCATCTTTGCTGCAGAGCCCTTCAGGTCAATGATAAGATCAATTGTTTCGTTCCCGGCCTGCCAGCTAGACTCCATTACGAGTTCGAACCCAAGCACATCCCTGTAAAAAGTACATGCCTTTTGAAGATTTCCTGTTGAAATAGCAGTATGGTGAATACCTCTAATCATCATCCGATCTCCTTTTTAGAAAAAACCATTAAGATCCTTAAATGGTTGCTCTCAATACAAACCTATATGATGCAATGTGATTGTAGAATTTCTACAATAAAAAAGATCTTCACCTATATCGAAGAATAGATTCCTTCCGCATATCCGGCATCATTACATTTTTATTATCCATCAACTTTTAATTGAACAGCCAAATCTAGACCCTTCCCACCGGTTTGACCTTGTTATCGCGATAGAACAGCGCGTAGGTCTTGGATCCTATGGGCAGGTTGTAGCTGCGATCGTCGGGCTTGCGCTGTCCTCGCTGAGAAGCTGGGGCTTCGGCAAAGGCTCGCTCACTGGCAGGGGACCATCTCACCCAGTCGTGAATGCCGTATCGCTTGACTATCTTCCACTGGCCATTGCGTCTCTCCCAGTGGTCGTTGTAGCGAAGACCGATCCACAGATCCTCGTCTATCGAAAGGTCATGGTCGGGGAAGGCTTCATCTCTTACTCCTGCTAATACCCGATGATAGGCCGTAGCATAGGTCTCGCTCATTGCGTTGTCTTCGTCTATCATGTCTATAAGTATGTTGCCTGCCTGATGGTGCGTGTGTTCAAGCTTCGCCAGAAGGGCCAATGCAAAATTGCAAAACTCGCTCGAAGGGCCCTGGTAGCCATGGTCGTGCATCGAATCCTCATGAAATACCGACTCCAGCAAGCTGCGGTCGCAGCGATCAAGGGATCTGAAGTATCTAAGTATCTGTTCCGTTATCGCCTGTTTAGACAAAAGGATTTCCAATTCTTTGTTAGCTGTCATGTTATGTCCTTTCTTTGTTCCGGCAGGGGGCTGTCTGTTTGAAGAAACAAGCAGCACCTGCCTTATATATCTTATATCTGTCTCTTATTTCTTGGGCACTTCTATCTTAGGAAGATAGCCCACTGCCTCCAGGTTACAGTTACGGGTCAGAATGGCCACGGACTGTCGACCGGCTATTATGCCACGGATAATCCCTTCGCTGTCCTTTGAAAGAGATACTGCGGAAAACCAGGAAAGGCCCATGTCTTCTGACAAAGGAAGCTGTGACCAGGTCTTGCCGCTGTCTATGCTCGCTATCAGCTTGCCCGTATCTCCGGCAGCAATGGCAACGTTCCCACAAAGTTTCACATCAAAAAGTGGTCGCTTGTCTGGATCTTCAAAGAAGATCTGCTCCCATTTCTCGCCGCCGTCTTCTGTCCTCAGGATTATTCCGTCTATCCCTACTACTACTCCTTCTTTCGGGGTGGTGAAGGAGACGCTGAACAGGGTTGTACTCTCTATACCTATGCTTCCTGATCCAACGCCTGATTCCTGAAGGTTCCAGGTCTTACCGCCATCGGCTGTGTGAATAATGGCACCAAATTCTCCGGAAAGCCAGCCTTCTTCTTCTCCCTGAAAATCAATACCGTAGAGGATGATGTCCTGGGGAAGGGTCCGGTCTTCCCAGGTCTTCCCGCCGTCGGAGGTGTAGAGCAGGGTGCCCCAGTCGCCGCTGGCCCAGGCCTTGTCAACACTGATGGCTTTCACACAAAAAAGTATCTTGCTCTTGGGATCGCTCTGCTTCTCCCAGGTCTTCCCGCCGTCGGAGGTATGAAAAATTACCCCTCTGTTACCAACGGCCCAGCCTGATTTATTGTCTGCAAAGGAAATTGAAAAAAAAGAGTCTTCTCCCTTCACTTTCTGCCTCTCCCAGTTCAGACCACCATCGGTCGTATGGTATATCATTCCGTGATCGCCTGCCGCCCAGCCTTCCTGGTCGTTTATGAAGGAAAGGGAAAAAATGTGAACAAGGTATTTGGACTCTTCTCCTTCGCTTTTCTCTTCTTTGGCGTAGGAATTGATACCAAGAAAAAGGCTGACCACAAATGCTGCAATTATTAATATCAGTTTTTTCTGCACGACTTGCTCCTTTAAACTTTGTATTTCGGCAATATTCTGTCTGGACCTATGATCGAAACCAGCGATGGAAGAACCGCCAGCGATGCAACCATGTTCGCTACCAGCAGGAAGGACAGGAGTATTGCCATCTCCGCCTGAAACTTGAAACTGGCAAAGGCAAAGAAAATAATCGATAGAACCAGGGTTGTGGCCGTAAAGATGATGGCCTTGCCTGTAGAGGTTATGGCCAGATATCTTGCCTTTTCGAAGTCGCCGTTGCTGAACTGATATTCTTCGGAAAGTCTGCTCAAAACATAGATGCCGTAGTCAACTCCAACTCCAACTCCTATGGCCGCAACGGGCAGGGAGTTTATGTTCATGTCGATACCCAGAATAAGCATCAACATGTCGCACAGTATCTGACATAGCAGAAGCGGTATCGCCAGTACCATCGCGCCCAGCCATGAACGGTAGGCGATCCAGCAGAAAAGAAAGGTGAGGCCGAAGATGAGGGCCATGTTTATCCAGTAGGACCACTCAACTTCTTCGTTAACGGCGGCAAGGATGCCCAGGATTCCGCCAACAAGACGAAATTTCATCTGCTCCGCCGGGTTCTCTTCTATGTAGGTCTTGAGGTAGGATATGGCGTCTTTGATCACCTGATTGTTGTGTTCCCTGAAGTATATGGTGATCGTGGCGTTGGTGTAGCTGGGGGTGCTTATCAACCGATCCAGCTCGCCAGGGGCCATCGATCCCCCTATCAGGAAGAACATCTGACCTACGTGGCTCGGCTCATTGGGAACGATGCCCCATTTGGGATACTGGTCGTGGTACATCCGGGAGATTCGCTTGATGATGTCCGTTATCGTCATGGCGCCACCAACGGCGGGGATGTTCAGGGAGCCTGTGGCCATGTTGTCTATCAGCCTCAGGGAGTCGGAGTGGACCATCGCACGTTCTTTACTGCCTTCGGCAATGACTATCATCTGACTGACGCCCAAAAACTCCTTGTTAACTTTGTCGTAGGCTATGTTGTACTCATGGTCGGGGTACAGGATGGCCTTACCGGCACTCACGTCTCCTACTTTAAGGCGAGACTCCGCAAGGTACCCGCCAACTACCATGATTAAAACTACAGCGGTGAAAACCATCCACTTCCGGTTCCCTTCGGTCATGGCTATCAGTGCATGGCTTATCTTCAAATAAAACTTGTCGCCAGGACGGGCTGTAAGCTCTCTCAGTTCTTCATGGCTGGCGTCTTCTCCAAGGCTGGCAAGCTTCTCCCTGTCAACATGCTTCGCACGCGGGGGGGGAAGAAGGGAGGCCAGAACGGGGGATAGAACTATGGAACTGACATAGATGGTTAAAACCCAGAAGGATCCGTATACGGCAAGGTTCCTCATCAGTGGTATGGTCGCTACGGCTATGGTCAAAACGCCAAGTCCATCGGTGAGAAGTCCTAGTATGCCCGGCTTGTACAGGTACCCGTAGGCACGGATAATGGCGCCCATCTTGTCTTCCGATATGGCATACTCTTCATGGTATCGCTCCATGGCCTGGACGGAGTGGCTCAGCGCACGGGCTGACAACAGCAGCGGTATGACCAGAACCAGAGGGTCCAGGTTGATGTTCAACGCCGCCGCAAATCCCAGTCCCCAAAGGGCACTTATAAGCGCAGAGGCTATCGGTAAAAATACGCCCATCAACGTACGGAAGTACAACCATAAAAGAAGGGTCAGGACTATCGCTGTAACTATGAATACGGTGTACATCTGAGGGGTATAGTGCGCTATCCAGGCATATAACATCGGATAACCAGTAATGTGGATCTTCGTGTTCGAATCTTCTTCCTGCTTCTGAAGCGCTATCATACGCTCCCACAAAGCTCCAAGATCCACGCCCTCTTCCCAGAATCCCGCCTGGATCACTGTCGCCTTGTCATCGGGCGATATCCAGATCCCTCGAATCGAGTCGTTCGTGTATACCTTCTTCTTCAACAACCGCTCTTCCAGCGGCGTCTCAGGAATACGTGGATGCATCAGCGGAAGAACGTCTATACCGTTACTGCCTACCCGTATGTCCTTGAGACGGGGGTGTGTAATCGATATGACCTGCATGGGATTCACTCCCTTCGTCTCCAAAAGATGCATCGTTATACGGTCTACCTTCGACAGCGTTGCCTTGTTGTAGATGTCGCCATCCTTCACCTCTACCATCAAGCTCATGACGTTGGCCGTGCCAAACATCGCCCGGTATTCCTTGTATAACTGAATGTAGGGATGCTTCGGCGGGTATAACTGAAAAAAATCAGTCTTTATGTTGATCCCGCCTATCTGGTACGCAAAATACACGCTACCAAGGGCAATTAAAAACAACATCAAGTATGCATGGTTGACGTGAAACTCCACCAGCTTCAACCATATAGTCTTCTCTCGAACTTCTTTGTTTGTCTCTTCCACCGTCATCCTCTTTACCTCAAATTTTATTTGCCACCTTAGATATAAAATACCAGGATCTTAGGGTGCCACCCCCAGAGGCTCAAATATAACTCCTAAACCCCACCTTCACAACAAGGCACCGCGCCCTGGGTAATAGTAGTTGTCATATCAATGACCATCTTGGCGCCACTTACAAATTTTGACTCATCAGAGGCCAGATAAAGTGCCATGTAGGCTACTTCTACAGGAGTACCGATAGGCATCTCCAATGCCGGCCGGCTTTCAAACATCGCCTCGACAGCCGTACCAGCGACTCTCTCAGGGATTGTTTGCACCATTGGAGTGTCCATTGTCGAGGGGTGGATGGAATTACAGCGGATGTTGAGACAATTCTGGGCACAATAGACAGCAACACCACGGGTATAAGACTCTACAGCACCCTTGGCTGCAGAGTAGGCAAGAATCGCGGGATCACCAATAATTGAGGCTATCGATGCCATATTGATGATCGAACCACCACCGGAGGCCTTCATCGCCGGGATCGCATGCTTACATCCAAATACGGTGCCGTCGACGCAGACCGACATAACGAAGCGGTATTCTTCCTCAGTGATCGTCTCCGGCGAATGAAATTCCACAACCCCGGCATTGTTGACAAGTACATCAAGTCTGCCATATTTCTCCATTATCTTCGCAATCAGCTCTTTCCACTCAGCTTCTTTGCGAACATCGAGGCGCATGAAGGTAGCCTGAGGACCTATCTCACGGGCAACACGCTCGCCGTTCTCAACATCCACATCAGTAATTATCACCGTTGCCCCTTCCTGGGCGAAAAGTCGGGCATCAGCTTCGCCAAGTCCCTTGGCGGCTCCTGTTATTATTGCAACTTTATTTTTTAAACGATCCATCAAAAATCTCCTTTACTGTTTACATTAAGGTCTGAATGTCCAAAAACCTTAAAAAGTATCTCCGTTATGGCAGACAGGCTTTCGGACAGATCATGTTTAAAAAGGTCCATTGATTTTCTTCTTCCACTGAAGTAATAAGGCTCCTTTAAACTAACCTCCGGGGCACAACATATTACTGAGTAAGAAGCACCAGTCAGTCAGGCATACATATTAAGATATTTAGAGGGAGGCCTTCCCCGCCAATGCCTCGCCGGGAGAGCGGCACGCAACCAGCAGGGAAGGCCGATGACAAACCTTTAAAGATTTTGCCTATTGTGGGATGGCCCTTCCCTCTGGATATACGATCTTTAGTAAACCACTAATACCCGGCGGGTCCGGCCGATGGCAGCCTGTTATGGCTGTGCTAACCCACCCTCGGCATTACGCCATCGAAATTGCCCCACCCCGGTCTTTAAATACATCGGCGGGAATAAGATTTTAACAGAAGGTATGGCTTTTACACCATACCTTCTGCACACCCAGCGGGTCCGGCCGATGGCAGCCTGTTATGGCTGTGTTAATCCATCTCCTACATAAACTACCAACGATAACCTACCCTGAAGACCATTTCCGTGGAACCTATCGCACTGACCAGGTCACATACGGCATTCTTGTCTCCCAGGAATATCTGGGACGACATGTAGGCAAACCATCTTCCGTCAGGACTATAGGTTATGTAAGGAACGATCAGGGACACGCCCTCAAAATCATAGGCGTAGGCAAGACCGGGGGTTATCGTACCATGATAGTAGTCCGTCTGGCCCGATACTGTAAGTCTCCATGCCTCATCCTTGTTTGAGGATCTCAAAGCAGGATCATAATCCCAGTCGTTGATCTTCGTGTAGAACAACTGCACCGTAGCCGGAAGGGCACTGTCTGTACCCAAAAACTTCGGATGCAAGGTCTTGTCAAAGCCGATCATGGCCTTGTAGGTCTTGTGGAATTCATAGCCCTGGGCTACTGATGCATCGCCATAGGTGATGTCGCTCAGGCTGAATTCACCTCTCAACACGCCCTTCAATACCTGCTCCGAGTTGTAGTTGAACGAAAGTCCGAACATCTCGTATCTCGGATGATCAAGGTACAGATCTCCAGAAAGGGCCATGCTGGTATTTACCGCAGGGCCGGCCTGGAATCCGTTGAAGTAATACAGAAAGGTCTGAAGGTAGTCCTTCACCAGGCCCAACCTGTATCCGAACTGCATGTTACCCAGATCGGAGGCATTGTCGTTCTGGTACACGTTAAGACCAGGAACATACAACGCATAGGGAGCCGAAGCCGTGGCAGTAGCAGGACCAAATATGCTCGGCCTGTTGTCGGGAATGGCAAGGATCTGAACACTTACGCTGTCAAACATTCCTAACGTACCCAGTGTATAGTCAAATCTACCCATCCAGATCGGATTGGCCAGATCGTCGGGATTCGCAAAGGCGCCAAATCCTCTGTAGTCTGAGGGGTTGATAACGTTGATCAGGTTGAACATGTCCGCCTCTCCCCACTGGGTTATCTGACGGCCAAGTCTACCATTAAGAATCCCACCGCCTACGGTGGTCATAACATCTATGAAGGCCTCTCTCAGGTCGTTCTCGTATCTTACATCGTCCTTCCCAAGATCGTAACGGGAACCGTTTCCTCCCGTCCTCTCGTCGGGAACATCGTTATACCTGCTTGTCATGTCAAATATGGTGTCGTAGGCGCCTCTGTAGGAGAGGAACAGCCTGCTTACCCTTACCGCAGGGTTGTCAACGTATTCAGGAATCAGATCAAGGTCAAATTTCAACTGTGTGCGCCACTGTACCCACTGATTGTCATTCAGAATCCTGTTCTGAAAGCCATCTATGTCTCTTACAATAGCTGTGGTCTGGGCCTGACCATGAAAACGCAACTCCGTATTCTTGATTATCTGCGTAAATCCTTCATTGGGACTTGCAAAAAACAGCAAGGCCACAAACAGACTTAGTATCGTAAGCCGTTTTTTTATGTCCATTGTTTCCTCCTCGTTTCACTACCTTTAGCTCTTGGCATAATTGACCATGTAGTAAATAGTCTATTCTTCTGCTCTGATAACTGCCCTTAGCTCTTGTTTCCTGTAAAGCCTCCCGCATAACCATCGCTCAATAAAAAATAGACAACGATTTCCTTACAACTGCCTCAATCAAAACAGGCCACTTTACTGAAATGCCTATTTCGAAAGGAGCGGTATGTATTCAGGACGCATGTACTCAAGCTTAACGCCAGGACCATTTATTACATGGTCTGAATAACCGTGTAGAAGTTGGCCTCTAGGGATGTTAATGCTCGAATGATGGCTTTTGTCATCAACAACATGATAAAAGGTATACATACCATAGGTTTTATACTTCAGGTTATCTCCCCAGTTCTGACAGATAACGTTGGTCATCAAAGTTTTCCAGTATTCACCGGCCTTGTTATTTATTACCTTAAACCAATTTCCGTAATTCTCTTTGTCGAACCAATAGGTACATTTACCATAATTATAGTAAGGATC
Source organism: Syntrophales bacterium (assembly GCA_963665835.2). Classification (GTDB taxonomy): domain Bacteria; phylum Desulfobacterota; class Syntrophia; order Syntrophales; family UBA2210; genus UBA6078. The sequence goes on from CAXXWJ010000001.1 coordinate 379,960, forward strand.
GAGGGGCGTGGCATCCACCACAACCACTTCTCTAGGCACCCAGACAGCAGATGTCGGACACCAAGCCACTACACCTTCTGGTGCATTATTATCATTATATCCGTACTTAGAATCTCCTATATCCCGTCGGGTTTTCCAGGAACCATCGGATTGTTTGTCATATATATCCGGATGCTGCGTAAGCCAGCCTTCCACCGGTACGAGAGCAATCTGGGTACGAAGAATCTTCCAATTCATTGTTTCAGCCTGGCCACCCCAGCCTCCAGCGTCATCGGACACAAAATCTGAGCCGAAGGATGGATCGGAGCGGGCGGCACCGGACTGTTTCTTCACTCTTCTGATGGAGGGAACATATACGTACTGCTTGTCACCATCTCCACTAAGGGGTGAATCGGTTAGAATGATCGTCCCGGTCAGGTCATAGGGCATAAGAAGCTGGGTCAGTTCGAAGCTCTTCGTGTTAGTTGGGTTCTCAACTTCTCCCTCGGGTCGTGCCCAGGCGTACCACCTGCGCCATCTAAGGTTGAAGTCTCTCTCGTACCCCTTCTCACCTATCCACATGGTTTCTGCAAGTTCGTCAACTGTTGAGGGCCGGCACTCTGCAACCTTCTTGTTGTGCATATACTTCATACCGGCATCGGGATCATTCATAAGGTCAATATTTGGAAAGGGCATACCATATATGGCCCTAGGGAAAGTGCCGGTGGCCTTTTCTATGACTTCCTTGTTGCCACCGAGATTGTACTTGCCCACGTTCGACTGTGATGCCTTGTCCCAAGCCTCCTCATGACTATAGTCGTAATTCATTTCGCCAATTTTAAGAACAAACTCCCCCTTCTTTATCCATGCCAAAATCGAAGCAGGGATAAAATCCTTTACCTTGTCAGCGTTTGATTTGTCGATAATGTCGCCAGGCTTCAGTCCCATCTGCTCAAACATCTTCGCCTGGTCGGCCTTCCAACTCGGGTTATAGGCCATAGCGGTCTGAAGAGAAAATACCGCTATCAGCCCACACAAAAGAGATAATAAAAAAACTTTCTTTGTCATCGTAATCCTCCTTCTTTCAAAGAATTGCTTAAAACTTTTTTGATCACAAGAAGCCACTGATCATTTCCCTAGTCAAAAGCCCACAAAAGCTGAACCATGTAGAAAAGAAGCTACACAGAGCAGCCAACAACTAAAATGACTATTTCCTCCTCCCTTCTACCATATAAGGTTGTCTAAAAGCGTTTATATTAAAAACACTCAAACCCAATATAGACCTGGCATCTCCAGTAGAGTCCATCGGTATCTGAACCTCATTTCCGATTCGCGCTACTAGAGGAGCATCGCTATTAGCCAATTATACCTCGGCGCAGCAAAGAATGTCCCCAGGTAAATATCTCCGCTCCTCATCGGATTTACACACGCTTATATGAGCAGCTTTCGTGCCAATATAACAGGAAGGGGTAACGTGGGGATAATTCCTTTAAAATCGAAAAGTTAACGATATTGAAGGAATTTAACAGAAGCCTATCGAATGGGGAAAGGGGCGCAATATCGTTCTAGGGGCGATATTACACCCCCATCTTCTTGAAATGATTTCTCGTTGCACCCAACCATCTGCATTGAAAAAGCTAATCTGGTCGCCGGATGCCCAGCTTCTTCATACGACTTCTAAGGGTCTCGGGGGGGATATCCAGATACTGGGCAGCACCTTCTGGACCTTTGATCTTCCATTTTGTCCTTTCAAGCACCTTAATTATTGAACTTCTCTCAATCTCTTTAAGAGTCATCCCTTCATTGGAGGTAAACCTTTTGATGCTCGGTATTTCTACCGATAAACTGCCGCCACTGCTCTCTATAACTGCCCTTTCAATAACATTGCTAAGCTCTCTTATGTTGCCAGGCCAGGAATAACTCTGGAGCAGTTTTGTTGTTTCGGAAGAGATACTCTTGAATCTTTTTCTTGCTCCTCTCCCGTACTTTTCAACAAAGAACTCAACAAAGAGGGGGATATCATCCAGGCGCTCCCTTAAGGGTGGAACAAAGATAGGAAAAATATTAAGACGATACCATAGATCGCTACGAAACCGCCCAGCTGCAACCTCTTTCTCGAGATCGCGGCTCGTGGCTGCTATAAGGCGAATATCTGTATGAATTGTACTATTACCTCCAACACGTTCAAACTCGCCCTCCTCAAGGGCCCGAAGGAGCTTTGGCTGAAGCTCAAGCGGAAGGTCTCCTATTTCATCTAGGAAAAGTGTCGTACCTCGGGCAGCTTCAAAGCGGCCCAACCTTCTTGTGGCAGCTCCCGTAAAGGATCCCTTCTCATGGCCAAAGAGTTCACTCTCTATTATACTCGGCGCCAGTGCTGCACAGTTGACCTGCATCAGCGGTCTGTCCCTGCGACTGCTCGAATCATGTATAGCCCTTGCAATCAGACCCTTGCCGGTACCGGTCTCTCCAAGGATAAGGACTGTCGTATTGGTAGGAGCAACTCGCTTTACCTGGACCAGGATCTTCTTCAGGGCCTCACTCTTGCCCACTATGCCTTCAAAATCATGGCCACCTTTTATCTCTTCTCTGAGATACCTATAGTCCGCCTCAAACTGCTCCTTAAGCTCCTTGATCTCGCAAAGGGCCTTATGCAACTTCTCTTCCGACCTCTTCCTCATAAGAGCATTTATGAAAACTTCACCGAAAATCCTGAGGCGAGAGATCATATCTTCAGACCAAGCCTGGTTTCTGCGAGTATTTACGAGTCCAATCACTCCCTTAACACATCCATCAAACATTATGGGAATAGCGCAACCCGACTTCAACCCAAGCTCCAGGAAAAATTGTCTTTCCCACTGGGCCTCATCAGGGCCATCATCAAGTCTCACCCATGGAACATGCTCACCTTTATTAAATTTATCGAAGCTGTACTTCGCATTTTTGGCAGAGATACACCCGTCCTGTTCAAGCCACTTAAAAAAATTTTCGTTATATTCGTTTGTTACGTCATTATATCCAACAAAGGCCTTGGCCTTGCTCATGATACCCGAATCTTCGATGTTCATATAAAGAATGCATGCGTCAACCCCCAGGGATTTACTAATCCTCCAAAAATCGTTTTTGAGTACCTTTTCCAGTTGATTCACCGGCAGGTTAATATAGGTGGCCGAGACCTCCGACAAAAGACGCTCAAAAGCAGAAAGATCTCCTGTATCCAATTCTTCATGTTCGTCGGCTTGACGCCCTTCAAGAGATTGGATGTTTCTTTCAGTAAAAAACGGTTCGCTGTTCCCTTCCAACATCCATTTCATATTTATACCGAACTCGTATTGGATCAACTTAGCCAGTTGAGCGCTTATCTTAGTTTTCTCTCCGTACTCCAGTGCAGTGACATAAGCGCATGATATCTCAAGTCTTCGTGCAAAATCTGTTTTTGATATACGATTACTTTCTCTGACAAATTTTATGCGAGTATTCAACTTAGTAAAATCCATTTTTTCCATTATGCTGATACCCCTAGAAGGTCCCCCCCATAGCCAGCTCAGCTAATACGATAATGGCAAGAGATGATTATCTCCACTTACTCCAGCCATGATAATCATCATAAGCTATTTAATATAATCTTCCTATATAGTTGTAACCAATAAAAACATCTCTGGCTCTATTGGACTACCCTATCAGGAGATGAATGAAATATACATTGATTTGTTAAAAAATATACCGGCTCTTAGATCAGCCTGAAACTGTATACTAAAAATAAAGCAACAGATAAGAAGCACATCCAGGATGTAGAGGGGTTAACAGAGTAAACTAAGTTAAACAATGCCAACGCGCTAAAAACCGGATAGCATGAAATTTAACTCAGTCGTTATTTGCCGCCTAATATTCTCTGACTACCCGCTGTCCCATACGAATAAAAAAGACTTAGAAGCCCTACCTATGGTATCCAAAGTCTATTGATAAGAGATATTTAAACTTGCGAAGGTCAATAGTATAGTAGCAACTGAAGAGAGATTTTTCAAGTGGATCAAGCGGATTTTTAAGCTCAAGTCCTTTCTGGAAAAATCAAAAAAATGAATCTTATGAAAATTTCGATTGTTCTCTGTTCCCATGACTATGTACATTAAATTTACTGCAAAAGTCATCATTACGTTACCATGCGACAGGCCGCAGATGGACCTATTCCGACTTCGAAATTTTATTACAACCTGATGCGCCCCTTTGAGAGCATCAGGCAATATCGTAAAAAAATAAGCCAGCAATTGATTGTTTTTCCCTTGGCCATAACCGTATGTTTTGAAAAAAGCTAATCTGGTCGTTTGATATCCAGCTTCTTCATACGACTGCGAAGGGTTTCAGGGGGGATATCCAGATACTGCGCCGCACCATCCGGACCTTTTATTTTCCAACGGGTTCTCTCTAGGACACGAATTATGGAGCCTCTCTCTATATCCCTAAGGGTCATCCTATCTTTAAAGCCAGGATTGCGGTTTCTAGGAAGCTCTATTGACAACCGTCCGCGATTGCTCTCAATCACCGCCCTCTCGATTACGTTGCTCAGTTCCCTAATATTACCTGGCCAAGAGTAACTCTTTAGCAATTCAATTGTTTCCACAGGTACATTCTGAAACTTCTTCCCACCTCCGCTACCATATTTTTCGATAAAATACTCGACAAAGAGAGGAATGTCTCCCAGTCTTTCCCTGAGGGGAGGTACAAAGATAGGGAATATATTAAGACGATACCACAGGTCGCTTCGAAACCTGCCCGCTTGAACTTCCTTTTCTAGGTCCTTGCTCGTCGCAGCTATCAATCGGATATCGGTATGGATCGTGCTGTTTCCCCCAACACGCTCGAATTCACCCTCCTCAAGCACACGAAGAAGCTTTGGCTGCAGCTCCAGGGGAAAATCACCTATTTCATCAAGGAAAAGGGTGGTCCCTCTGGCAGCCTCGAATCGACCGAATCTCCTTGTGGTGGCACCTGTGAAGGCCCCCTTCTCGTGACCGAAAAGCTCACTCTCTATTACAGTTGGTGCGAGAGCAGCACAGTTCACCTGCACCAACGGCCTGTCTCTGCGGCTACTAGAATCATGGATGGCCCTTGCAACGAGTCCCTTACCAGTTCCGGTCTCTCCAAGGATCAGTACGTTGGCATTGGTCGGCGCCACCTGCCTTACCTTTACCAAAAGATCCCTCAGGCCACTGCTCTTGCCCACAACCCCCTTATATTCCTCCTTCATCTCTTCTTTCAGATAGAGATAGTCCGCCTCAAAGCGCTCCTTCAGCTCTCTTATCTCCGAAAGGGCCTCCTGGAGCTCCTCCTCTGATTTTTTCCTCATAAGAGCATTGATGAAGACCTCTCCGAGAAGGCGAAGACGCGATATCAGTTCTTCCGGCCATTCACGCCGGACAGGAAAGGTCGCGACAGCAATTATACCGGAGATATTACCAGCAAATGACAATGGGATAGAAAGGCAGGATTGAAGCCCAAGCTCCTGGGAGTGCAGCTTCTCCCGAAAGGCCTCCTCAGGGCAGTGATCAAATTCGACAAAGGGTATATATTCTCCCTGCTTCCATTTTTCAAAACTGTAGTGAAACTCCTTGGCATCAATAGTAGGCTTTTCTTTTAACCATTCAGACATAAGCCTGTTGGATTCCTGCTTTTCATCAACAAACCAGACCAAGGGTGCTATTTTGGTGAAGCTTCCCGGAGGTTCATCGGACATATACAGGACACAGGAGTCAAAGCCCAAGGCCTGAGTCAGGCGCCGGAAATCGTCTCTGAGAACCTCTTTAAGTTGGCCTATGGGCAGGTTTATGTAGGTGGCAGAGACCTCGGACAGAAGACGTTCAAAGGCAGAAAGATCTCCGGGTTGTGCACCATCACGACCGATATCATCCTCCGCCACAGAAGATTTTGTCTTTATTCCAGGAATAAAGGGTTCCCCGTAACCTTCCAGCATCCATCTCATTTCTACGCCAAACTCGTATTGTATCAGCTTAGCCAGTTGGGCACTTATCCTGGTCTTCTCACCGCCCTCCAAGGCAGTAACGTAAGCGGGTGATATTTCTAATCTCTTTGCAAACTCTGACTTCGATATGCCGTGTTTTTCTCTGATGAATTCGATACGGGCATTCAACCTAGTTAAATCGGATCGTTTCATTATCCTGCCCTCTTAAGAAGGTTTGGAAAGAATTAACTCAGATAACACCAATGTTTTTTCTGCCCCCTTGTTATATCCAATCATTCCAGCAGGAAAACCTTATCGAAGCCTTCCCTTACTGCATCGGCGATACGCCTGGGAGAACGGGCATCACCAAGAAGCTTAACATTATCAAATCTGTCTCTAAGCTCATTATAGAGCAAATCCATAGACCTCACTCCCAGCGAAATCACTACCTTGTCTATCTCCACACTCTTTTCGGTCTGGGACTGAAGGTCTTCCAGCAAAATCCGGTCGGCTTGGATCTCCTTCAGCTTGTGTGATCTGTGGATCTGAACGATAGCCCTCTTATTAACTGATATACAATAACAACCAATCTGCAACAATGTTGTTTGCAAAAATAATAAAAACTACACGTCTAATATCAAAACCTGTTTTATTTTATCCAATATTTTTGTACTTCATCCACTATTTTACTGACTGGAGGAACTTGGCCATAACGGTGTTTTCTATCCACTTGATGTTTATATCCCCTGCAATAAATTCAGGCTGATTAATCAGGAACTGCAGGAAGGGGATGTTGGAGCTCACACCTTCAATCTTGAATTCAGACAAGGCCTTGTTTAAATTCTTCAGCGCTTCATTGCGATCGGACCCGGTGGCAATGATCTTGCCCATCAGTGAATCGTAGTAGGGGCTTATCATGTAGCCCTGATAGCAGTGCGTATCAATCCTGATGTTATCACCGTAAGGTACAACAAAACGGGTGATGCGACCGGGGGTCGGGCTGAAGTCTTCCATCGAATCTTCGGCGGTCAATCTGCACTCTATCGAATGGCCTTTGAACTTCACATCCGATTGTTTCAGTGAAAGCTCATGGCCAAAGGCAACCCTAAGCTGTTCCTTGACCAGATCGACTCCCGTTATCTCTTCCGTTACAGGGTGTTCAACCTGAATACGGGTGTTTACTTCCATGAAATAGAATTCATTACGGTCCTTGTCTACTAGGAACTCTACCGTGCCGGCACTGTTGTAGCCTATACCCTTGGCAAGGGAAATGGCCGCATTGGATATGCCGTCGCGCAGTTCGTCCGATAGACCGACGGGCTGAGCTTCTTCAACAACTTTCTGGTAACGCCTCTGGGATGAACAGTCTCTCTGGCCTAGATGGATTACCCGTCCAAAGTTGTCTCCCATGATCTGCACTTCTACGTGTCTGGCGTTCTGAAGGTAACGCTCCACAAATAGGGTAGGATCACCAAAGTTCTGTTTTGCTTCGTTGGATGCCATGTCGAAGGCGCTTTTCAGACTCTTCGCGTCCTGGACTATTCGCATGCCTCGACCGCCTCCGCCGGCGGCCGCTTTGATCAGAACCGGAAAGCCTATCTCGTCTATCTTCGATTCTATCTCTTTGAAATGGGTGATGCCTTCACTGCCTTCGTTGATGGGAACCTTGCACGATGTCGCAAGTGTCCTGGCACGGGTCTTGTCCCCAAGCTGCCTCATGGTCTCTGAACGAGGACCGATGAAGGTGATCCCGTTCTTCTCGCATGCCTCGGGAAGGGCCGGGTTCTCGGCCAAAAATCCGTAGCCGGGGTGAAGGGCATCAACACCGCAGCCCAGAGCAGTATTGATTATCATGGGGATGTTCAGGTAACTCAGGTTAACCTGGGGAGGCCCGATGCAGACTACTTTGTCCGCAAGTTTCGCCGGCAGACTTTCCTTGTCCGCTTCTGATACTATCAGTACGGTCTCCATATCGCTCTCTTCGCATGCCCTGATAATACGAGTAGCGATTTCTCCTCTGTTTGCAATTAAAACTCGCTTCCTTCTCATTGTTTTCTTTGCTCCTTTACGTTTTGAATCGTATGTTGGACCTGCTTATAAAAGAGGATGCTGAACAACTTGGAAAAATGGAAATATCTCATGCAGGAGTTTAAAGTTTTATATGGGCTTGTTATATGCAGGTTAGGAAGGGCCTTCCTAAGGTCGCATCAGCAACATGGCCCAAAAGGAAAGTAAGATCTGGAATTCAACCAGAAATCCTTAGAAATCAGACCAGCACGCAAACTCTGCTCCTATGCAACGAAGAATGGAAATCTGTTTAAACCAAGCTGTTTCTATATATGAACCGTCGAAAAAACAGAACAGATTTGCCGAAGGTTGGTTACATCACCAACCTTCGGCAATTTTATTATTCAGTTCTTCGACCCTTACATCATTAGGGTTTGATCAAAAACAGCGTGCTGCCTCTCTCAACCAGTGAGTTGCTCTCTACGCATATCTTAGCAATCGTACCCTTCGTCTCGGCCATGACCTGACGATAGCACTTCATTACTTCAAGAAGACAAAGTACCGTATCTTCCTGTACCTCATCGCCTACCTCTACAAAGGCAGGCTCTTCAGGACTGGGCTTGCGGTAGAATACGCTGGTTACGCTGGCCTTAACCGGGACCAGTCCCTCTTCGCTTATCGCCTCCGCCGCTGGGGCTGCTGTAGGGGCCTTGGGGGCTGCTGCTGCGGGCGCCGCTGCTACTGCCGGGGCAGGAGTTGCCGCTGGGGCAGGGGCTGCTACGGGTGCCTCTGCTACTGCCGGGGCGGGTGCCGCAAAAGGCATCACACGGGCTGCGCCATTACCAACGTCTCCCTTGAAGATCGACAACTTCATCTCCCCTGTATCTATGTGAAGTTCCGTGTCCTTGCATGCCTTCACTATCTGTATAACTTCCATTACTTCTTCCATGCTGAAACTCATAGCAAATATGCCTCCTGTTCGTTTTGCTCTTATTGTGGCAAGGCAACAAATCTATTTCTGCCCGAATTCGAATACGCTGTCGCCCTTCTGCAGGCTCAACCGCCTTATGTCGTGATCCTTGCTCAGTTCCTTGAGCAGCAGCGATAGAGGCTCTCTACCGGTATAATAGGATTTATAAGGCTTCTGAATCCGATTGATCTCTTCCTCGCCCTTCATGATGTGGTAAAGCATGAAGTCCTCATCGGACGCATTGAGCATACCGTATTTCGCACGGATCTTCGTGATCGAACCTTCCTGTGACTGGACCTCCTGCTTCTTGTCCCACATCTTCTGAATCCTCTTCGCATTCGGATGACTCAGGAACCGGTCACGTATCTCAGGCTTCATATAGGGAACTGCCGCATCCTCCCAACCCCAGACACCTACCGCTGTCTCGATCATGCAGTCCAGTATCTCCTTGTATCGCTCTCCTACCGCTACGTTTACCGCTGCCTGCGATACTATGAACTGAGATGCCGGCGTGATCATGATAGGATAGCCAAGGTCTTCTATGATACGGATCACTTCGTCCAGTACCTCGTCTATCTTGTCCGCTATGCCCAACTGACCCAGCTGGTTCCTCAGGTTGGATATAACTCCTCCGGGAACCTGGTGAGTATATACACCATGATCGTATTCCAGGGGAACCCCTTCCGGATAGCCCTCTATCTTCGCTATCATACGAAATCGACGCTCGGCTTCCTTAAGGGCCTCAACGTCTGTTATGTTGTGCTCTATACCCAGAATCTTCGCATTGTGCATCACATTGTAGATAGAGACATGGGAGGATCCCGAGGCCAGCGGCGGTACGCAGGTGTGAATGGTATCTATCCCAAGCTTCATGGCTTCAACGGCAACTCGGCCCTGGTTCGTGCTCATCCCGTGGGTGTGCAGCTCTATCGGAATACCATTGGCTTCTTTCTGCATCGCAGGGAGAAGGGTCCTTATCCTTTCCACTGACAAAAGACCGCCCGCATCCTTCAACTGAATCATGTCAGGCTTCCATTCCGCTACTCGCTTAGTCACCTTCGCATAGTACTCGTCGGTGGTGCGGGGATTGGGATAAAAACAAACTCCCAGCATCAGCTCCATTCCAATGTCTCTGGCTATGGGAACAAGCCAGGGAAAGTATCGGTCAATCTCGTCTCGAGTGTTTGCCAGGGTGAAAAACCGGTGCCCGCCTGTCGTGCGCGCCGCAAGATCATAAAAAAATCTCACCACCGATCGCTCTTCTGACTCGCCCAGAACATCCAGACAATCCAGTATCACGGAACTCTTCTTTGTCCGCGTTATCTTGTTCTTGAAAATACGCATCGTGTCCCATGGATTCTCTTTCATGTACCTTACGGCCATCTTCATGTAGACGGCGTGCATCGGAAGCTCTATGTAATTGTATCCCGCCTTGTCCAGATGCTCCGCAACCGCATCGTAGGTCCCGTGTGACATGTTCATCGCCCAAAGGCTCTGGGCCCCGTCACGAAGCGTCACGTCTCCAAAGGCTACTCTCTTAGTCATAACTATGTTTCCTTTCACATTTGAAATACTTATATCCAAATATTTTGAAACTTATATTTATCTGACCTATACAAGTCAGATTATCCCTCGAGCATCTCAAGAAACGCCTCAAGTCTTGTCCTTACCGGGGCCTGGGGCATACCTGCAAGTGTCTCTATCGACAGATAGGGAATGCCTTTCTCCTTGCATGCCTTCTCTATCAGATACTGCTGGAACCAATCGGTCTGACAGAATTTGGGAACAAAGAAGACTATGCCGTCAACACGGTACTCCTCCACCGACTCCAGGATGTTTTTTATTCTGTCTTTGTCGGACATCTTCCAGGAATGGGGGACATGAGCGATGTATCTCTCGGCCAGCGCCTCCCAGGGGTCGGGATTGTCGCCAACCATAACATCACTGTAACGGGAACCACGGTGCAGTTCGTCCGCCACGATCTCGCCTCCCAACTCTTCTATCATCTTCATGAAGTTGGGATACATACGACCATTGGTCTCCTCGAAGACATGCGTCCAGGCCATCAGCCTCGGCCTGCCCGATACCTTCCGGGGCTCCAGAGAGGGGATACTCTCCAGAAGTGACTTGACCATCTCGCTGTGCTCATCCCTGGGCATCACTATGCCCGCCTTAATAATTTCGGCTATCTCACTGCCCGCAAAGGGAGGATTGTCCGACTTGCGCGTCGCGTATAGTTCTCTTACGAGACGGCGGTTCTCGTTATACACCTCAATAGCCTTTTTCAAGGCCTCGTCGGTGATCTGGACCCCCTCAGACTTCTCTATCCTGCCCTTGAAATCCTTCATCTGGGAAACGTAAAACTCCCTGGAATCCTCGTTATTCTCGTTGGGAACTATAAAGTACCGAATAAACTTGGCAACACCCTTCATATCCCAGATATCAAAAACAGTTCGGAGCTGAGGACAGGCATCGGTAAAGACAACTCCATCCAGGTAACCATATACATCCTCCATTCCCTGACCGGCACAGGACAGGCTGTAACTACAGAAAAACTCCGGAATATCAACCTTGCCCTTCCTCAATGATTCCCCGTCTTCATTCTCCGTCAGCTGCACAGGGATTATACCGCCCGCATGCAGCATCTCCTCTGGCATTAGGGAACAAAAATATCCATATACCTTCTTGCCCTCCTTCTTCCATCCGCGGGCAAGAGAATGACGATTCTCATATATCTTTTCAAAATCAGCTATCTGAGTCAAAATAGGCCTCCTTATGTTGTTTACTTAGATTAAACTTCGCTCCTGTTACTCCTGCTCTTCTCCATGCTCTCGAAAAAGGCGTCCATCTTTGCCAGCGTCTGAGACTCTGAGAAAGAACGATCATCACAATGCTCTCCCTGATAAGACATCGTCGGTTTACCGGTAAGCTCCCGGAACTGACGTTCCTTTAGAGGCACCGCTTTGGTGCATGACGAACAGGTGCGGTTGGCAAAGAAGATGGCTCCATCAATTTTGTACTGCTCCACAACCTGGCCATATGATTCTATAAGATGCTTCTGGTGCCTCTGTGAACCCATGGTAAACAAACGAAGGGCCAGGGCCTCGTCTGGTTTATCAGGATTCAGATCATAATAAGGCTCTATTTTGTTGTACTTGTCCCAGAGTACCCTGAGCCAGTAAAGACTGGGATAGGCCTCAAAGGCAAGGGTTCCGCCCTTGTCGTGGAACAACTGCATCAGGCTCATCTTGAACCATGGTGGAATGTCCGTATAAAAGAGACGGAACTTCTCATTGGGATTCACTCCCATCTTGTGTTTCACTCTGAATTTAATCTCATTCACTATGGCCTCGAAATACTCCATAGCCTCAGGCCTGCCCATGTAAACAGACAAAATAAAGGCATCGTTCTGGCTCTGCATGGTGCTCCAAGGACTGGGCGTCTCCTTACGCAACTGCACTACCGTATCGTAGTAGTAGGTGAACGCCTTTATACTGGATGCCATGATTTCCTTGAACCGGTCCATGTCCACTTTCTTGCCCGTGTGCTCAGCTATGAAATTAAGTGCTCTGCGTACCTGACTTGCTCCATATTTAAAATGATAGTCCTCGAATCTGTCATATTGCGCGTGTGGAGGCTGATCGAAGATAAAATAGGGCGTGTCATTGTAATAATCGGCAATGATCTCCCAGTACTTGGAATGAGTCTCACAGATGTTGCCCTGGCCGATTATAACATCGGGGGGGGGCACAGGTCCGAATGCGCCTTCGTCAGCAAACATCAACCCGGCATGTACCCTGTCATAGGAGCATAGATCGGGATTGAGCCCCTTTGACTCTGCCAATTCGATATATTTACGATGCTGTTGCCGAACACAGGAAAATACCGAATAATTGTCCGTTGGGGCAGCAGGGATAACATCGTCAAAGGCGTAGGCAAGTTCCGAAAGACCCGATCCCGGAAAATAAACAACCTTCTTGCCGTTCTCCTTTGCGGGAATAAGTTCTTCCAAATAATATTGACGGCTAAGTCTCAAACGTAATTTCTCGCGGTCTTTTACAATCTGCGCAAGCTGCTTCTTGATCTCTTCATTACTGAGCTTTTTCTCCTGCTCAGCAGAAAGATCTTTCATGTCTCCTGAATTTACCATTGTAACCTCCGTTGCTAAGTATAACGGTTCATAATGACACAAACCGAATTTCATCCTTAAACAGGGGGCATTTACTGTGCCCCTAAAAAACAATCCTATACCTTACTTGCCCTGCTGGGGTGAGTTTCCCGTATAAGCAGAAATGTCAGGGCAGAGACCAGATAACATAACCCCCAAAGCATAATAGCTGTCACCCCACCCGCTTTTTGTGCAATGGCATTCCCTACTATGGGAGATACAAATCCACCGAAAAATCCTATGGCCAACATGAACCCTATCGCCGCTCCGGCAAGAGAAGGTCCAATACGCGGATGCTCCAGGGGCATAACATAAGCCAAAATATTGCCTCCAGTGCAAAAACCCCATACAATAAAGGCCACGGCAAGGGCAGGTCCGGTTAAAAAGGCTGTCGATATAACCGCAACCGTATTTACCAGAATAGAAAAAAAGTAAACCCATCGCCTGGTGCCAAGCCTGTCAGAGATCATGGGAACTATAATCGCACCGAATACAAATACATACAGCAGTATGGAAACATAGCCGTTGGCCGCTGCCTTGCTCAATCCCTGCTGATCCACCAGATACATTGGAAGAAAACCAATTACCCCAATATACCCCATCATATATGTTGTATTTGACAGAATCAGCAGCCACATATCCTTCGTGGAAAGCGCAACAGACATGCTGTGGAACAAACCCTGAGAAGATCCCTGAGCTGCGGCTTCTGTACCCACTGACTTTGGACTCTTGGCCGAAAGGACCCAGAGAATACCAACTGCCAGGCTTGCAATCCCCAGAATAATAAGAGCGTTCCTCCACCCTCCAACTGCCGGAGACAAAAGAGAACCACCGAACTGAATCGCCAGCCCGGCACCCAGACCGTAACTGCCCAATGCAATCCCGTTGGCCATACCAAGTTCCTTCGAAGGAAACCACATGCCTACAAATTTAGAAAGATTGGGGGTAATTGTCGAATAGCCAACACCAAACAAAAACATCCAGATCAACAGAGAACTGAAGCCCCCGGACATTCCTCTGAACCCCCCGGCAATAGCGGCCAGAATAACTCCTAGACCAACCACCACACGAACACCGTACCGATCACCAAAGATTCCCATGGGAATACAGAAAAAAGCACTCGCAAGTGGCAGCATGGCCCATATCGCCCCCAACTCCGTCAGGCTCAAGCCGAGCCCGTCAGGTCTGACGCCGGATATCTCAAGGAATAAAACGGGCATGATAGTCCAGGCAGCACCGCCCACAAAGCATTGTACCATTGCGGCAACGAACAATCCCCACCACCTGTAGCTTTTTGCTCCGTCTCCAACCCCGTCAACTCTTTCGGCTTTCATTTTCTTATTCACCTTTTTTCCGAAGGAGATCTAAAATATGCCCCGTCGGATTAGACCCTTCTGTTTTAATTATACCACTACCCAAAACCGCTCACTTCTTAGATTAAAGATATTTTAAGCTTTCAAATCCTCTTAATTCTTCTTCAGCCAGCCATTTTCGTAAGGACATGCGAAAGTAAGGGTATATTTAAAGAGGCTTATCTTCCAGTCCTTACCCTCTCTGGAGTATTCCACATCATAGCGCCCCTGCATCCATATAGCAGTATCACCATCCGGCGAACCAAATGTTGCCGGACCAAAAAGATACCAAATCCCCGTTGCCTTGTCGCCATTAACATCTATAATGGGGTTCATAAACTGGTGTCTTGTCATTACAGACTTGTTTTCAACATAATATCTGGAAATAGCCTCCCTTCCATCTATCGTATCCGGCAATATGGGACGAAGATCAAGTATTGCGTCATTGGAAAAAAGCTCCACCAGATCATCAGTTCGTAATTCATCGAGGTAATAACCATACCGAAAAGTCAGCTTCTTGATATCCTCTACATCCTTAAGAACCTTAATTTGTTTTTCCAATTCTCTTGTCATTCCGCTGCCCTCCAAAACCACTACTGTTTTTAATTCAACTAAATAAGGAACTAAAGGCCTTTAAGTTCCTGTCCCCGATAGAGAAAGGCATATGGCTGTGTACCGCAGGAAAGGTTGTAACTGCGATCATCAGGCTTGTGCTGCCCACGATCTGAAGCCGGAACTTCGGCGAAACCCCTTTCACTCGCAGCTGCCCAACTTGCCCATTCATAGAGATCGTAACGATGGGTAATCTTCCACTCACCATTACGCCTCTCAAAGTGGTCTACATAGCGGCCACCCATAATTATATTCTCAGCAACTCCCACTTCGTGATCCGGAAAGGCCGGGGCAGGATCCACCTCTACACCGATATTATGAAAGGCTGTCCAGTAGCTCTCGGCCAGGGCATTATCGCTGTCGATCAAATCTACCAGGATATTTCCTACCTGGTGATGTGTACAATCAAGTTTTTCCAATAAGCTCATGGCATAGGAGCTGAACTCCTTAAAGTCCCCCTGGTAGGGCCCATGCTCATAGATTGCATCGTCATGAAAAATCGACATCATCAATTCCTTATCACAACGATTCAGAGCTCTGCAGTAGCGAACAATTTGTTCGGTAATTGTCCGCTTGTCCATCAGACCTTTAATAGCGTTGTTATCTTCCATCGAATCTCCTAAAATAATATTTTGAGGAATATTATTCTTCCTCAAACTTTGTCAAACATAAGGGCAGCAAAAAGGTCCTTCCATGCAAAAATTATCTCCTTTCAACAAACCCTTATCCATCAACTTTTAATTGAACAGCCAAATCTAGACCCTTCCCACCGGTTTGACCTTGTTATCGCGATAGAACAGCGCGTAGGTCTTGGATCCTATGGGCAGGTTGTAGCTGCGATCGTCGGGCTTGCGCTGTCCTCGCTGAGAAGCTGGGGCTTCGGCAAAGGCTCGCTCACTGGCAGGGGACCATCTCACCCAGTCGTGAATGCCGTATCGCTTGACTATCTTCCACTGGCCATTGCGTCTCTCCCAGTGGTCGTTGTAGCGAAGACCGATCCACAGATCCTCGTCTATCGAAAGGTCATGGTCGGGGAAGGCTTCATCTCTTACTCCTGCTAATACCCGATGATAGGCCGTAGCATAGGTCTCGCTCATTGCGTTGTCTTCGTCTATCATGTCTATAAGTATGTTGCCTGCCTGATGGTGCGTGTGTTCAAGCTTCGCCAGAAGGGCCAATGCAAAATTGCAAAACTCGCTCGAAGGGCCCTGGTAGCCATGGTCGTGCATCGAATCCTCATGAAATACCGACTCCAGCAAGCTGCGGTCGCAGCGATCAAGGGATCTGAAGTATCTAAGTATCTGTTCCGTTATCGCCTGTTTAGACAAAAGGATTTCCAATTCTTTGTTAGCTGTCATGTTATGTCCTTTCTTTGTTCCGGCAGGGGGCTGTCTGTTTGAAGAAACAAGCAGCACCTGCCTTATATATCTTATATCTGTCTCTTATTTCTTGGGCACTTCTATCTTAGGAAGATAGCCCACTGCCTCCAGGTTACAGTTACGGGTCAGAATGGCCACGGACTGTCGACCGGCTATTATGCCACGGATAATCCCTTCGCTGTCCTTTGAAAGAGATACTGCGGAAAACCAGGAAAGGCCCATGTCTTCTGACAAAGGAAGCTGTGACCAGGTCTTGCCGCTGTCTATGCTCGCTATCAGCTTGCCCGTATCTCCGGCAGCAATGGCAACGTTCCCACAAAGTTTCACATCAAAAAGTGGTCGCTTGTCTGGATCTTCAAAGAAGATCTGCTCCCATTTCTCGCCGCCGTCTTCTGTCCTCAGGATTATTCCGTCTATCCCTACTACTACTCCTTCTTTCGGGGTGGTGAAGGAGACGCTGAACAGGGTTGTACTCTCTATACCTATGCTTCCTGATCCAACGCCTGATTCCTGAAGGTTCCAGGTCTTACCGCCATCGGCTGTGTGAATAATGGCACCAAATTCTCCGGAAAGCCAGCCTTCTTCTTCTCCCTGAAAATCAATACCGTAGAGGATGATGTCCTGGGGAAGGGTCCGGTCTTCCCAGGTCTTCCCGCCGTCGGAGGTGTAGAGCAGGGTGCCCCAGTCGCCGCTGGCCCAGGCCTTGTCAACACTGATGGCTTTCACACAAAAAAGTATCTTGCTCTTGGGATCGCTCTGCTTCTCCCAGGTCTTCCCGCCGTCGGAGGTATGAAAAATTACCCCTCTGTTACCAACGGCCCAGCCTGATTTATTGTCTGCAAAGGAAATTGAAAAAAAAGAGTCTTCTCCCTTCACTTTCTGCCTCTCCCAGTTCAGACCACCATCGGTCGTATGGTATATCATTCCGTGATCGCCTGCCGCCCAGCCTTCCTGGTCGTTTATGAAGGAAAGGGAAAAAATGTGAACAAGGTATTTGGACTCTTCTCCTTCGCTTTTCTCTTCTTTGGCGTAGGAATTGATACCAAGAAAAAGGCTGACCACAAATGCTGCAATTATTAATATCAGTTTTTTCTGCACGACTTGCTCCTTTAAACTTTGTATTTCGGCAATATTCTGTCTGGACCTATGATCGAAACCAGCGATGGAAGAACCGCCAGCGATGCAACCATGTTCGCTACCAGCAGGAAGGACAGGAGTATTGCCATCTCCGCCTGAAACTTGAAACTGGCAAAGGCAAAGAAAATAATCGATAGAACCAGGGTTGTGGCCGTAAAGATGATGGCCTTGCCTGTAGAGGTTATGGCCAGATATCTTGCCTTTTCGAAGTCGCCGTTGCTGAACTGATATTCTTCGGAAAGTCTGCTCAAAACATAGATGCCGTAGTCAACTCCAACTCCAACTCCTATGGCCGCAACGGGCAGGGAGTTTATGTTCATGTCGATACCCAGAATAAGCATCAACATGTCGCACAGTATCTGACATAGCAGAAGCGGTATCGCCAGTACCATCGCGCCCAGCCATGAACGGTAGGCGATCCAGCAGAAAAGAAAGGTGAGGCCGAAGATGAGGGCCATGTTTATCCAGTAGGACCACTCAACTTCTTCGTTAACGGCGGCAAGGATGCCCAGGATTCCGCCAACAAGACGAAATTTCATCTGCTCCGCCGGGTTCTCTTCTATGTAGGTCTTGAGGTAGGATATGGCGTCTTTGATCACCTGATTGTTGTGTTCCCTGAAGTATATGGTGATCGTGGCGTTGGTGTAGCTGGGGGTGCTTATCAACCGATCCAGCTCGCCAGGGGCCATCGATCCCCCTATCAGGAAGAACATCTGACCTACGTGGCTCGGCTCATTGGGAACGATGCCCCATTTGGGATACTGGTCGTGGTACATCCGGGAGATTCGCTTGATGATGTCCGTTATCGTCATGGCGCCACCAACGGCGGGGATGTTCAGGGAGCCTGTGGCCATGTTGTCTATCAGCCTCAGGGAGTCGGAGTGGACCATCGCACGTTCTTTACTGCCTTCGGCAATGACTATCATCTGACTGACGCCCAAAAACTCCTTGTTAACTTTGTCGTAGGCTATGTTGTACTCATGGTCGGGGTACAGGATGGCCTTACCGGCACTCACGTCTCCTACTTTAAGGCGAGACTCCGCAAGGTACCCGCCAACTACCATGATTAAAACTACAGCGGTGAAAACCATCCACTTCCGGTTCCCTTCGGTCATGGCTATCAGTGCATGGCTTATCTTCAAATAAAACTTGTCGCCAGGACGGGCTGTAAGCTCTCTCAGTTCTTCATGGCTGGCGTCTTCTCCAAGGCTGGCAAGCTTCTCCCTGTCAACATGCTTCGCACGCGGGGGGGGAAGAAGGGAGGCCAGAACGGGGGATAGAACTATGGAACTGACATAGATGGTTAAAACCCAGAAGGATCCGTATACGGCAAGGTTCCTCATCAGTGGTATGGTCGCTACGGCTATGGTCAAAACGCCAAGTCCATCGGTGAGAAGTCCTAGTATGCCCGGCTTGTACAGGTACCCGTAGGCACGGATAATGGCGCCCATCTTGTCTTCCGATATGGCATACTCTTCATGGTATCGCTCCATGGCCTGGACGGAGTGGCTCAGCGCACGGGCTGACAACAGCAGCGGTATGACCAGAACCAGAGGGTCCAGGTTGATGTTCAACGCCGCCGCAAATCCCAGTCCCCAAAGGGCACTTATAAGCGCAGAGGCTATCGGTAAAAATACGCCCATCAACGTACGGAAGTACAACCATAAAAGAAGGGTCAGGACTATCGCTGTAACTATGAATACGGTGTACATCTGAGGGGTATAGTGCGCTATCCAGGCATATAACATCGGATAACCAGTAATGTGGATCTTCGTGTTCGAATCTTCTTCCTGCTTCTGAAGCGCTATCATACGCTCCCACAAAGCTCCAAGATCCACGCCCTCTTCCCAGAATCCCGCCTGGATCACTGTCGCCTTGTCATCGGGCGATATCCAGATCCCTCGAATCGAGTCGTTCGTGTATACCTTCTTCTTCAACAACCGCTCTTCCAGCGGCGTCTCAGGAATACGTGGATGCATCAGCGGAAGAACGTCTATACCGTTACTGCCTACCCGTATGTCCTTGAGACGGGGGTGTGTAATCGATATGACCTGCATGGGATTCACTCCCTTCGTCTCCAAAAGATGCATCGTTATACGGTCTACCTTCGACAGCGTTGCCTTGTTGTAGATGTCGCCATCCTTCACCTCTACCATCAAGCTCATGACGTTGGCCGTGCCAAACATCGCCCGGTATTCCTTGTATAACTGAATGTAGGGATGCTTCGGCGGGTATAACTGAAAAAAATCAGTCTTTATGTTGATCCCGCCTATCTGGTACGCAAAATACACGCTACCAAGGGCAATTAAAAACAACATCAAGTATGCATGGTTGACGTGAAACTCCACCAGCTTCAACCATATAGTCTTCTCTCGAACTTCTTTGTTTGTCTCTTCCACCGTCATCCTCTTTACCTCAAATTTTATTTGCCACCTTAGATATAAAATACCAGGATCTTAGGGTGCCACCCCCAGAGGCTCAAATATAACTCCTAAACCCCACCTTCACAACAAGGCACCGCGCCCTGGGTAATAGTAGTTGTCATATCAATGACCATCTTGGCGCCGACATTAGAACAAAATACTTCTGTTAAATACTCACATCCTAAGACTAATAACCCCTTACTCCTTTTCCGGCATCGGATCTTACAGGCCTACCTTAAAAGGCTGTATTTCTCGAACCACAGGTTAAACTCAAAATACAACGCTCAAAAAGTCTGCCATCAAATTGTAATGCTTTGTTGTCATTAATTTTAAAGGACAATGAGCGCTTAAATTTGCCAAACCATTGCAAAGAGCGGTCTTAAAAAAGAACCAGACACAAATGATACATAAACGCTTTTTTTGATCAGTCTTCTTATCCGTCCTAATGCTGAGTAGCGACTGAAGAGGCCTGGATGAAGTTATCAAACTCAATAACTTCCCTCAACAATCGCTACTACAGAAACATTCTATATGGTTAATACATCAACCAACAGGAACTGCACCCTGGGTGATAGTGCTGGTCTTATCGATTACCATCTTGGCACCACTTACAAACATGGACTCATCAGAAGCAAGATATAGCACCATATAGGCCACTTCCTTGGCGCTGCCAACGGGCATCTCCAAGGAGGCCTTACCTTCAAACATCGATTCCAGATGCTCAGCAGCAATTTTGTCCGGCAGCGTCTGCACCATCGGTGTATCCATTGTGGAAGGATGAACCGAGTTACAACGGATATTGAGCCGGTTTTGGGCACAGTGAACAGCTACCGATCTTGTATAAGATTCAATCGCACCTTTTGCAGCGGCGTAGGCGGCTACCATGGGTTCACCAATAATGGAGGCCACCGATGACATATTTATGATTGAGCCGCCACCGGAGACCTTCATCGCAGCGATCGCGTGTTTGCAACCGAAGACGCAGCCATCAGCCATGATCGACATTACAAGGCGGTATTTATCTTCAGTAATAGTCTCCGGCGTGTTGAGTTCAACAATCCCGGCGTTATTTACCAAAATATCGAGTTTACCATACTTCTCCATTACCTTCGCGATAAGCGCCTCCCACTCCGATTCGTGACGCACATCAAGGCGCATAAAGGTAGCCTGGGGGCCAATCTCACGGGCCACACGCTCGCCATTTTCAACATCCACATCGGTAATGATTACCTTTGCCCCCTCCTGGGCGAACAGTCGGGCGTCTGCTTCACCAAGTCCCTTGGCGGCTCCGGTGATTATTGCAACCTTATCCTTTAAACGATCCATAAAAATTCTCCTTAATAATTTGTGCTATTTGCCTTTATTGAACGCCGATTGTCCTTAAACTTTTAACTATCCGCCCTTTTCCTGCAGAAAGTTTATAAACAAATCATCAAGCTTTACAAAGGGTTCATTAAATTTGTCCCTTTCTTGAAGGGATATTGCTTCTACCGGGCAACCTGTCACGCAGAGTCCGCAGCCTATACAGCGGTCCAAGTCAATTTTTGCAACATTTTCGCTGGCGGAGATAGCACCAGAGGGACATCGCTCTTCGCAGACTGCGCAGCAGAGGCATTCGTCCTCATCCACAACAGGGTAAAATCTCGACCTGGCAACAGCAGCCGGCTTACCCATCTCAGTCATGGCCCTTAGTTGTGTACAACAGTCTTTGCAGCAGCTACATATCCCAAGAGCGCCATCCCCTACTTCCTGAGTATTAAGAGTTAAATGGACTAATCCTGCATCTTCTGTTGTCTTCAATATAGAAAGGCCCTCTTCAACATTTATCCTTCTGGCCTTCCCCGTCTCAACCAGATACCTGCCGAAATCACCAAATATCAGACAGACCTCTTTTGGTTTGCCACAACCGGCGCCATCAAGCTCTGCGGCAGTCCTGCAGGTACAATGCATAACAGTCATAAATTCCGAGTTTTTCACGATCTCGGCAGTCTGCTCGTAGGGCAGCACTTCCCGCCCTGCCCTTCCCATGGCAGAAACCCCTATAGGAAATATTCTAGTCAGAGGGGTTTTGGCACGATGCATTTCCTTCCACCAACCGCTTTTATAATACTGCCTCCACTCATGAGCCAGAAACTCCGTCAGGGGATTCTTTTCTCCCGAGGCAAAACATGTTTCCCAAAGTCCGGGACAGGTTGATAAAAGTCTGTAGGTATTATCTTCATAGTTTTTTTCAACCAGACCCTTTGTCACCATATCCTCAAGTATTGGGGTTATATAGGACTCTTCCTTCCCTGAATTCCTTGCAATCTCCGATGCATGTTCAGGTATAATTTTCACAAAAAGGGCTATTTCAGCTTCTTCAGGCTTGAAAAGGGCACGAAGAATTGCTAGGATGTGTTCGTTTTCCGGGGCACCTATGGGATCCTCGTCTAGACGGTGACAAAGCGCAACGTATACATCTTCTGTATCTTCGTTCATATTCTTAGCCTCTGCCCTATTGGGGTGGCCGTTCCCGCTGGATATGTGGCCTGGAGTTGGATCACAACACCCAGCGGGTCCGGCCGATGGCAGCCTGTTATGGCTGTGTTAATCCATCTCCTACATAAACTACCAACGATAACCTACCCTGAAGACCATTTCCGTGGAACCTATCGCACTGACCAGGTCACATACGGCATTCTTGTCTCCCAGGAATATCTGGGACGACATGTAGGCAAACCATCTTCCGTCAGGACTATAGGTTATGTAAGGAACGATCAGGGACACGCCCTCAAAATCATAGGCGTAGGCAAGACCGGGGGTTATCGTACCATGATAGTAGTCCGTCTGGCCCGATACTGTAAGTCTCCATGCCTCATCCTTGTTTGAGGATCTCAAAGCAGGATCATAATCCCAGTCGTTGATCTTCGTGTAGAACAACTGCACCGTAGCCGGAAGGGCACTGTCTGTACCCAAAAACTTCGGATGCAAGGTCTTGTCAAAGCCGATCATGGCCTTGTAGGTCTTGTGGAATTCATAGCCCTGGGCTACTGATGCATCGCCATAGGTGATGTCGCTCAGGCTGAATTCACCTCTCAACACGCCCTTCAATACCTGCTCCGAGTTGTAGTTGAACGAAAGTCCGAACATCTCGTATCTCGGATGATCAAGGTACAGATCTCCAGAAAGGGCCATGCTGGTATTTACCGCAGGGCCGGCCTGGAATCCGTTGAAGTAATACAGAAAGGTCTGAAGGTAGTCCTTCACCAGGCCCAACCTGTATCCGAACTGCATGTTACCCAGATCGGAGGCATTGTCGTTCTGGTACACGTTAAGACCAGGAACATACAACGCATAGGGAGCCGAAGCCGTGGCAGTAGCAGGACCAAATATGCTCGGCCTGTTGTCGGGAATGGCAAGGATCTGAACACTTACGCTGTCAAACATTCCTAACGTACCCAGTGTATAGTCAAATCTACCCATCCAGATCGGATTGGCCAGATCGTCGGGATTCGCAAAGGCGCCAAATCCTCTGTAGTCTGAGGGGTTGATAACGTTGATCAGGTTGAACATGTCCGCCTCTCCCCACTGGGTTATCTGACGGCCAAGTCTACCATTAAGAATCCCACCGCCTACGGTGGTCATAACATCTATGAAGGCCTCTCTCAGGTCGTTCTCGTATCTTACATCGTCCTTCCCAAGATCGTAACGGGAACCGTTTCCTCCCGTCCTCTCGTCGGGAACATCGTTATACCTGCTTGTCATGTCAAATATGGTGTCGTAGGCGCCTCTGTAGGAGAGGAACAGCCTGCTTACCCTTACCGCAGGGTTGTCAACGTATTCAGGAATCAGATCAAGGTCAAATTTCAACTGTGTGCGCCACTGTACCCACTGATTGTCATTCAGAATCCTGTTCTGAAAGCCATCTATGTCTCTTACAATAGCTGTGGTCTGGGCCTGACCATGAAAACGCAACTCCGTATTCTTGATTATCTGCGTAAATCCTTCATTGGGACTTGCAAAAAACAGCAAGGCCACAAACAGACTTAGTATCGTAAGCCGTTTTTTTATGTCCATTGTTTCCTCCTCGTTTCACTACCTTTAGCTCTTGGCATAATTGACCATGTAGTAAATAGTCTATTCTTCTGCTCTGATAACTGCCCTTAGCTCTTGTTTCCTGTAAAGCCTCCCGCATAACCATCGCTCAATAAAAAATAGACAACGATTTCCTTACAACTGCCTCAATCAAAACAGGCCACTTTACTGAAATGCCTATTTCGAAAGGAGCGGTATGTATTCAGGACGCATGTACTCAAGCTTAACGCCAGGACCGTTTACGATATGGTCCGAATATACATCGTGCCCGATATCGGCTCTTGGATATGCAATGCTTGAGTGATGGCTCTTGTCATCAACGATTACATAGAATGAATAGAAACCATAGGTCCTAAACTTTGCATCGCCCCAGTCCTGTGCAATGACGTTTACTATCAATGTCTTCCAGTATTCACCGGCCTTGTTCTGGATAATCTTATACCAAGAACCGTAGTTCTCTTTGTCGAACCAGAAAACCTGCTTGCCGTAGTTGTAATAAGGATCAAGGGGCGTAGCCTCCAGCAAGATAACCTTTCTCGGAACCCATACAACGGATGTGGGACACCAGGGAATGACACCCGCCGGCGCGTTAGGATCGTTATAACCAAAAAGCGGCGTTATGTCCGGTATGTTACGCTTGGTTTTCCAAGAACCATCTGGTTGTTTTACATATACGTCAGGATGTTCGGACAACCAGCCTTCCACCGGCACCAAAGCAACCTTCTCACCAATAATCTTCCACGCCATCGATTCAGCCTGGCCAGCCCAACCAGCTCCATCATCGGAAACAAAGTCGGAACCAAAGGATGGATCGGAGCGGGCCGCACCGGACTGCTTCTTCACCCTTCTGATTGAGGGAACATAGACGTACTGCTTGTCGCCCTGGCCGTTAAGCGGTGAATCGGTAAGAATAACCGTTCCCGTCAAGTCGTAGGGCATAAGAAGCTGGGTCAGCTCGAAGCTCTTCGTGTCAGTTGGGTTTTCAACTTCTCCCTCGGGTCGTGCCCAGGCGTACCATCTGCGCCAACGGAGAAGGAAATCTCTTTCATATCCACCCTCACCAACCCAGTTTGTACTACTGAACTGATCAAGTGTGGAAGGCCTGCATTCGACAACCTTCTTGTTATGCATGTACTTTATGCCGGCTTCGGGATCTTTCGTCAGGTCCAGATCCGGAAAGGGATTGCCATATATGGACCTGGGAAAAGAACCGGTAGCATTATCTATAACTTCCTTGTTACTCCCAAGACCGTATTTACCGACGTTCAACATTGAGGCTTTGTCCCAAGACTCGTCCTGGCTATAATCATACTTCATCTCACCGATCGTGAGGACAAACTCGCCCTTCTTTATCCATGACAGGACCGAATCGGGAACGTAGCCCTTCACCTTTTCAGCGTTTGAACGGTTGATAACGTCGCCAGGCTTAAGGCCAAGCTGCTCGAGCATCTTGGCCTGGTCTGCCTTCCAGCTAGGATTGTAGGCCATAGCGGTCTGGAAAGAAAACACCGCTAGAAGCGCACATATAAGAGATAATAAAAGAACCTTCTTTTTCTTTGTCATCGGAAACCTCCCTCCTCAAAATAAGAATCATGAGAATTGATGGAAAATGTAACAACCTTAATATTCCCCACAAACTTAAAGGCCTTTAAAATCCTAACCCTGAGAAACACCGCCTGCAGGGAACAAACATCAACTAAAAACCCAATTAACCCTCCCTTCCGCCATAAAGGCTGTTTTTTAAATCTTCATCTGAAAAAACCTATTTTAGACCCAGAATGCGCCTGGCCTCATCAGGAGAGGCTATAGGCCTCTGGACCTCATTAGCAATCCTCACCGTTCTCTCCACCAGCTGGGAATTGCTCTTTGCCAACTCTCCCTTGGCATAATAAATATTATCCTCCATACCTACCCTGGCCATACCACCCGACAAAATAGAGTAGGTCGTCATCGGAAGCTGTCCCTGCCCGAGGGCACATACATTATAAATTGTATCAGGCGGAAGCTGGTCTACCAGGAAGAAGAAGTTCTCTCTGGTAGCCGCCACTGTACCCTGGGCAACCATGTTCATGACAAAATTGACGTAGTAGGGCTTCTTCAAAAGCCCCTTCTCTATCAACATATTAACCTGACGAAGCATGTTCGGGGCGTATACCTCCATTTCAGGCTTTATATTCCGCTTGTTCATCTCCTCCACATAGTGGATTATCTGGGGAGGATTGATAGCAAAGGTATAGAACTCACCGTTAGGCAACGGTGTGTTTGTAATCCCCATATTAAGCGAAGCCATTTCTGGATCTGCGTAAATAGACTGAAGCTTCTCTTCCATCGTCATATGAGGCGAACCACCTGTTGTATACTGCAGGATGATGTCACACCCCTTGGCACGGATCCTCTCCCCTACTTCTTTGTAGATCTCAACGTCCTGCACGGAAAAACCGTTCTTGTCCCTGGCATGAATGTGCGCAACCGATGCACCGGCATTCCAGGCATCCAGAACCTGCTGCGCCTGCTCTTCCGGCTGCTCAGGAATATTCGGATTCGTAACCTTACCGTGCATGCCGCCCGTAATAGCAACTGTAATTATTAACTTCTCCATATCTCCTCCAAAACCACAATCGATTGTTAACTCAGTCAAATAACAAAAAAATAGCACAGGCAATTCGACAATACACCGTATGGCCAGCGCCTGAATTGATTTTCCAGCCAGTCACAGAAAAGGAAATCAAACAGGGCAGCATACTAAAGGTCAAACCACTTTGCGCAAAGGAACAATAACTTTCATAACAACCCGATACCAAAAGGCATCTTAGGAAAAACTGGTTCCCAACCGTAACAGATGAAGCAAAGCGTCGTACAGGATTCCATAAAGACCGCCCACAACCTTACGCAAACGAATCAAGTACAGTAAGGCACAATAGCAAATGTCATACCAGAAAGACTTCAGGAAAATAATGGCGCGAAAGATGCTTACATTATTGATAATTTTAATATAGATGAAAGCAGGCCAGACCGATCAAGGGCGCGCAGAACACACCATTTTTAGTTTACACCCCAAAATCAGCGTACAAAAAAACTGCCTGAATGATAGTTCTTTGACCCAGGCAAACATTCTTTCCCTATTGGACCCCTAATCCATATATACGCAGCAGCCAACACAGCAGCCAATCGAAGACTGAAGAACCTTCCATACAATCGACACAGACTTACATGAGCAGCTTTCATGCCAATAGACCATAACGGGCTATAAACGAAGATAGTACTTTTTAAATCGAATGGTTAGCACAATATAAGCAATTGAGGGAAAGCTCTATTGGAGGGATTGGGGAACGAAATATCACTGGCAAGGCGTGGTATTTCGTTTTATTGGCGGAGAATATGGTTGCCGCAACTATCCTTCTTAGGGTCTCGGGATTGATATTCAAATACTGCGCTGCACCATCGGTGCCCTTTGATCTTCCAGTCAGTTTTTTCAAGGGCTTGAACTATTGAAGATCTCTTGGCCTCTTGAGTGTTCAGCTTTACTGCAAATATTTCTAATTGCAGAAGGAACGGGCAACATCTATCAATACCAGTAGCTCAGCTCATTATGCGCAAGAGAGGGAAACAACCAAAGTAATGGAAATCCATAAAATTGGGCCGGGGTATGAACCTACCCATGCCAAAGGCAATATGTTGTGGTCAAGTAAAAACGGACAATTGAGATAGGTTGAAAAATATGGACACCAATGTTTAGGTAAGAAACCAAGACGGAGGTGTGAAAATGGAAAGGATACCGAACGGGCGCTACACGAAAGAGTTTCGAGAGGAAGCGGTAAAGATGGTGACGGATGGCGGCATGTCCGCGTTGGAGACATCAAAGCGATTATCATTGCCAAAATCAACGTTAGAGCACTGGATAAGGGTTTCCAAGACGGGGACCCTTGGTGAGATTGGCAAGGGCCAGCGTCCCCTGACAGAGATTGAGAGGGAGTTGGCGAAAGTGAAGCGAGAGTTGTCCCTGGCGAAGATGGAGAGGGACATCTTAAAAAAAGCGGCCGCGTACTTTGCCAAGGAGTCGCTGGAAGGTACGCGGTGATCAGAGTGTTGCGACTGGCCTATTGTGTTTCGCTGCTATGCCGTGTGTTGGAGGTGACGACAAGCGGATACTATGCTTGGATCAAGCGTCCGCTTACTATCAGGCAGCGAGAGGAGGAGAGACTGGAACTGGAGATCCGCGCCGCTCATAAACGGACGCGCCAGACGTACGGTCCGGAGCGCTTGCAGCGGGATTTGGCCGATAACGGAATCGTCGTGGGCGTCCACCGGATCAAGCGGATTCGCCGGAAGCTCGGCCTGCGTTGCCGGCAAAAACGGAAGTTTAAGGTTACGACGGACTCGCGGCATTCTCTGCCCGTGGCGGAGAATCTGCTGAATCAGAAGTTTGAAGCATCCGCGCCTAACCAGATCTGGCTGAGCGATATCACTTACATCCCCACCGGAGAAGGTTGGCTGTATCTTGCCGGCCATAAGGATCTTTTTACCGGAGAAGTCGTGGGTTATGCCATGGCAGAGCGTATGACGAAGAACCTGGTCAGCGAGTCCCTTTTTCGGGCCATAGCCGCCAAACGACCCGGAGCGGGGTTGATTCACCATTCGGACCGGGGGAGCCAGTATTGCGCTCTGGAATACGCCTTCTTGCTTGACAGATGCGGGATGAGGGCCTCTATGAGCCGGAAAGGAAACTGCTATGACAACGCCCCTATGGAAAGCTTCTGGGGCATGCTCAAGAACGAACATGTCCACCATTGCCGGTATGCAACCAGACAAGAGGCGATACTGGACATCACGGAGTACATCGAGATCTTCTATAACCGGCAAAGAAGGCAGGCCAAACTCGGGTTCTTGTCACCTGCCGCTTTTGAACGATGGTTCTATCAAAAACGGCTGGCAGCATGAAAGGTTTGGTGTCCACTATTGACGACCGACCTCAAATTTGTTTTAAGCTGCTTTTCGGCATAGTTCTTTCTCATATTCGAACGGGGTTTTATAACCCAGCTTTGAATGCAGACGAATGGAATTATAGTAGGAGATATAATCAAGTATCTGCATCTTTGCCGACTGTCTTGTAACAAACCTGTAATCTGACAACCGTTCCGACTTCAGGCTGCGGAAATAACGTTCAGTCGGTGCATTATCCCAACAATTCCCCTTGCGGCTCATACTGGCTATCATCCCATACTGATTTAGCTTTTCCTGGTAATCATGGCATGCATACTGGCTTCCTCGATCTGAATGATGAAGCAGTCCTGATGGAGGCCTTCTGCGCCAGTATGCCATCGCCAGGGCATCCAGGGTAAGTTGCTTTTTCATTTCTTTGTCCATGGCCCAGCCAACGATCTGGCGAGAATAAAGATCAAGTACCACAGCCAGATACAACCAGCCTTCAAAGGTCCAGACATAGGTTATGTCCGTTGTCCAACATGTATTCGGTGTGGCGACATCGAATTCACGATCCAAAAGGTTGGCAGCTATTGGAAACGAATGCCGGCTCTCTGTCGTGGCCTTGTATCGCTTCGGGGCTTTGGTTTTAAGACCAAGTTTCCTCATTAAATTACGTACCCTGTACCGGCCAATCTGGTGACCTTCATTCTTTAACTGCTTGGTAATGCGACGGGAACCATATTTGCCGCGATGTTCTTTGAAAATGGCTCTAATCCCTGCCTTTAATGCAATCTCATCAGGATCATCAGATCTTGAGAGGCTATGGAGGTAATCGTAAAATCTGCTCCGGCTGACTTCCATCACCTTACACAAAACGGTGACAGGATAGGCCTTCTTCTCTTGCCGGATGAAGTCGCACCTCAGTTCGACTCTTTCGCAAAGAAGGCCGCGGCTTTTTTTAATATTTCGCGCTCCATTTCAAGCCGCTTGTTTTCCTTTTTAAGTCGACAAATCTCGGCCTCCAGTTCCTTCCGGGGGATACCTCCTTCGCTAAGATCCTGCTGGTCTTGACGATATTGTCGCACCCAGCGGGAAACATTAGAAGCGGCAATACCAAGACGCCTGCCAACCTCAGGACAACTATATTGCTGTTCAACTACCAACTTTACAGCGTCTTGCTTGAACTCACTTGTGTAATTCGGGCGCTTCCCTTTCTCCTTCATTGAACACCTCACTTTCTCTATTATTGCTCTTAGCAGGGTGTCCGTTATTATTAAACCACATCAATAAAGAGTTCATGAACTAAACCATAGCAAGCATCGAAAATTTAGCTCGAAGAAATTGAAAGCAATTTTATATTGCTGGTTATTTGAGTTTTACAAAGGCATGCATAAGGGAATTATAGATAATTCCCTCATGTAAATTTCAGGCCCTATCCTGGAATTGATTTAGATAGAAAACATGTTTCGCAAAAAGTTTTAACCAAGGCAAAAACTTTTAACATAAGAAAAGCTGGGGCGACCCAAGGGGAAAGAGATGAACCCTGATAGCTAAAAAATGGGAATTCTAAAACCATATCAGAGCTTCTTAATTTAGCTCTTCAGATAGATCCTAGAAATCTGTTTTTTCAAATAATATCGATCTTTTAATATCAAGCTTGCTCAAGCGGTACCTTAAGGTGCTGGGGGTAAAGCCCAGACGCCTGGCAGCACCGTTAGGACCTCCGATAATCCAGTCGCTGCCTTCAAGTGCCTTCAATATCCGCTCACGCTCAATCTTTTCCATAACCTGGGCAAGGTTCTCCTGATCGGAACAGACAGAGGACTCTCCAGGGTTTAACGGAAGTTCAACCTTAAGATTACCACCAGAACTCATGATAACCGCCCTTTCAATGACATTATTCAGTTCCCTGATATTGCCCGGCCAGGAATAGCCCTGAAGCAGCCTTACTGTTTCAGGAGAAGCACTCTTGATTTTCTTACCAACCCGCTTCTTGTGCTTCCCAGAAAAATATTCGATAAAAAGAGGAATATCATCAACACGATCTCTTAAAGGAGGAACAAATATAGGGAAGATGTTCAAACGGTACCACAGGTCGCTACGAAACTTTCCCTCTTTTACCTCTTTAGCGAGATCCTTGCTTGTTGCCGCGATTACACGGACCCTGGTTCGTATAGTTGTGTTGCCACCTACTCGTTCAAATTCGCCTTCCTCAAGAGCGCGAAGGAGCTTCGGCTGCAGTTCAAAAGGAAGATCGCCGATCTCATCAAGAAACAGGGTAGTACCTTCGGCCGCCTCAAATCGCCCTATCCGTCTGGCAACAGCCCCTGTATAGGCACCCTTTTCATGACCAAAGAGTTCACTCTCTATAAGGGTTGGGGCAAGGGCAGCACAGTTCACCTGTATCATCGGTCTATCCCTGTAGTTACTTGCATTGTGTATAGCCCTGGCAAGGAGGCCCTTTCCTGTACCTGTTTCACCAAGGAGAATAACGGTTGTATCGGTGGGAGCCACCTGCTTTATCTTATTTATAATATTCTTAAGAGAATCACTCTTCCCAACAATATCTTCGGCACCCTCCAAATCATGCTCTAGACTTATCTCCTCCCTAAGATAAAGATAGTCCGCCTCGAACTGCTCCTTCATTTTTTTTATCTCGGACAGTGCATTCTGGAGCTTTTCTTCCGATCTTTTTCTCATAAAGGCGTTTATAAAAACCTCTCCAAAAAGACGAATCCTCGGTATAAGATCATCAGACCAGGTACGATGCGTTCGGGTAGTTGCGATGCTGACAACACCCTTTGCATACCCATCAAACATGATGGGAACCGACAAAGCTGATTTTAAACCAAATTTCGAGAAAGACTGCCTTTCCCACAAGGCCTCCGGCGGGCCATCGTCGAACTGCGACCAGGGAACATGCTCCCCCCTGCTCCATTTATAAAAGCTGTATTTGACCTTTTTTTCAGAAATCAAACCATCCCCTTCAAGCCATGTAACGAAGAGCTTATTGTATTCAACATGTTCATCGAGAAACCAGACAAGGGGCTTCACCTTGCTGAAGACACCATGAGGCTCATCAGAGACATAGAGTATACATCCGTCAACACCAAGGGCCTGGGTCAGGCGAGCAAAATCACCCTTAAGAACCTTTTCGAGATGATCCACGGGAAGATTAATATATGTAGCTGATATTTCGAACAAAAGACGCTCAAACTCGGAAAAGTCTCCCACTACTTTTTCCGTGGAGACCCTGTTTGCTTCAGTGACAAAGACGTTCTTATCATCTTTAGAAATAAGTTTTTCGCCAACTCCTTCAAACAGCCATTTCCTGTTTATCCCAAAATGATACTGTATAACACTGGCCAGCTGGGAACTTACTTTAGTTTTCAGCCCAGATTCCAGTTTGGTAACGTAGGCAGGAGAGATATCAAGCCTGCGGGCAAACTCCGACTTTGACAGATTGTTGCCCTCTCGAATGAACCTTATCCGATCTTTTAACTCAGTCAATTCCATCTTGGCATTTCACCCACAATGAAGACCCTTCCAAGTTTAGCCTGTGAACATTTTAATTGGACGATACTATCAGATATATTAAATACTAAGCTTAACACTTTTTCGATTAATATAAATTAGGTCCAGAACAATTTGGTCAACCTACAGTAATCTTCCAGGCTTTAAATTCCAGTAGGCTTATTAGCAGTGTTGTGAGGCACCATCATAACAGATATTCCCATAAAGGTTTTTCTTCCTTAGCGGAGACTGTATAAAAACGGATTTTTTTAGTCAAGAAAATTGTATTGACATTATGTCTAGCCCTATGTTAGGTGTCTGCCCTGTCATCGGGGCTGTAGCTCAGTTGGGAGAGCGCTTGAATGGCATTCAAGAGGTCGTCGGTTCGATCCCGTCCAGCTCCACCATTAGATTCCAACAAAATCCCAAATAGTTCAAAACCCGCTAGGAATAGCGGTTTTTTTTATTGCCATTTTGTCCAACGATTTGCCATGATGATTCATCAAAATCCAGTCCTTTTGGGAGCCTGCTCCCCATAAAATGCCCCCCAAGAAAATAGCAAGCCCCCAGAACAGAGCGGAAGATATCCATGCAAAAAAGATTCATACCTCTTTCCGAAGCCAAGGTCCGCACTGCTAAACCCCAGAAGAATCAGTACAAGTTTTTGATAGTGGAGGACTTTCCCTCCTGGTCACTCCTTCCGGTGGCAAGTTGTGGCATCTCAAGTCCCTTTTTGACGGTGAAGAAAAGAACCTTGCACTTGAGGTTTATCATGAAATATCCCTTGCCGACGTGTGGCCTCGGAGAGGCGAGGCACGGCGGCAGATTGCACCTGAAACCGATCCGGGTGCAGTCAGAAAAGCCCAGAAACAGGCCGACGCACAAGAAAACAGAGACCTTTGAAGTTATTGCCCGTGGATGACACCGAAAGTTCAAGCCCACCTGGTCATCTGGTCATGCCGATAAAATTCTGAGCGCCATGAAACGCGATCTTTTCCCCTGAAGTAGTAAAGTGAGCGTTGAGACTTGCGCCGATGCTTTTTGTCCGTCCCGGCGAGCTCAAACAGGCATAATGGGAGAAGTAGATCTTGATGAGGCCCTATGGAATATTCCTGCACAGAAGATGAAAACGAAAGAACCTCACCTCGTCTCATCATGCCGTCAGGGCGGGGCGGTTGTACCGTTCAACACGGCCAAGGTATAGCCTAGAGATCCTGGCAATTGAGGGCCAAACTGAAAAAACCATTGACTCGCTTGTGGGGCCAACCGCCCTGCTACAGGGAATTATCTATTCCAAATCAAAGCGTCACTATAACCCTTCGTGCCAATTTATCGAATGTGTGTGGAAAGGTGCACAGGGGTAATGATCACCTTTCCCTTCCATGTAAGATCCTACTGATATTCCTGAAGATTAGTCCACCTAATGTGATGTTTCATATTAGCATTATTTTGTAAATCATGATAACCGGTGCGGTACATGCGGAATTTAAACAATCGTAAGGAGTTGAGCCTAGACGACCGGGGTGTATGCACTTACAAATGGGTATATTGAAAGCATGACCGGTGGCCCTCCCTGCCAGAGAAATGCAACCAGGAAAGCTGGAACATTAACAAAAAAGATCTCTCCGAACGTGACATCTGCACGAAATACATCACCCCGGCGCTATAGAAAAAGGAGAAAAAGAGGAAAAGGGGACAGATTTATTTTTATCCTTGAGTTTGTATAAAAAGGACAAGCCCCGAAGAGGGATAGAGTTTAATACGTCAGTCGCTACAACAAGGACAGTTGGCTAGCAGTTTCGGATTTGTGGGTGAATAAAAGGACGCTCACTAATAAACCCTGAAAAAATAGGTGAGAGATCAGGAAGGAAGTTTTTTGAACAAGCAGAACTGCCCATACCTGTGAAAAAATTAAACCCAAAAAAGAGGTGATAATTATGACGGAAAAGAAAACTGAACAACCAGAGAAGCTTTCAATGAGCAACACAAAACAGGAAATGCTCAGGACCTACAATGTGCTCTTAAAACAGCTTCAGGAAAAGAGAGAGGCAGATCTGAAACCGGAACAAAGGGTTGATAAAAAAAAGGCGAAGGAGGTTATTGCGGTCGCAAGCTCCCTGTCATCCGAGGGCGTCGTAAAGGGGATCAGCAGCCTCAGGCTTGAAATGAGCAGGACATTGACCCAGATTTCAGATAAGCTGGAGGAAGAGGTAAACAGGCTGAACGGTATCCAGAAAGCTATTGATATCAAAAAGGAAGAGATAAAGGAGCTGTATGAAATAGAAAAGTCCGCAGCCACACTGGCTGCGCTTATAGAAGCCCAAAATCAGAAACGGCAGGAATTTGAATCCGAAATGGCCGTAAAGAAAGAAGATCTGATGCAGGAGATTGAAAAAAACCGCGCAGAATGGAAAAAAGAAAAAGAAATCTATGAGATGGAAACAAAAGAACAGAATTCTGCGGAAAAGAAGAAACGTGAGCGAGAGAAGGAAGAATTTCAGTATGCTTTCAAGCGAGAACAGGCGCTTCTGAAAGATAAATTTGAAGACGAAAAAACGAAGCTTGAAAGGGAAATTCAGCTCAAGAGAGAGCAGATGGAAAAGGAATTGGCAGAAAGAGAAAAGTCGATAAGCGAAAAAGAAAGGGAGCTGAATGAACTGCGGCAAAAAGCGGGCGCATTTCCCAAAGAACTGGAAACGGCCGTCAATAAAGCTGTGAAGGAAGCTACCGAAAGGATAACCGCAGAAGCCAACAACAGGGAACAATTGCTGAATAAGGAATTTGAAGGTGAGAGAGGCGTGCTCACTACCAGGATCGAATCTTTTGAGAAAAGGACAAAGGAGCAGAGTGAACAGATCGCAAAACTCTCAGCGCAGCTCGAAAAATCATATCAGAAGGTAGAGGATATTGCAGTCAAGGCGATAGATGGCTCTTCTAATCTGAAGTCTATCGCGAACCTGCAACATATGATGGCAGACCGGACGAAAGGGCAATCACAGGAGAAATAGAATACGGATCAAGTTGATAGAAATAAGTACAGGAATATGATGGTTTTTGTTACGAGCGGAACCCGGAGAGGCAAGAAGACCTTTTTTGCCCGGAGGATTCTTGGATTCTGGGGACATCCATAGAGATTTATTGCATGTGATAAAAAGCCGTAATAGAGATTACCGGTGAGGAGGTCTTCAAAACCCCAGATCAGTTCAAGGCCTGGAGTCAGAACCTGGGGCATGAGAAGGTGTTGACTACCTTTCTGAGCCATGAAGAGGTCACATATCAGCTTCAGTGGGACATAATCCGTGATCCACGGGATAGGGCAAACTTCGCTTAACTGCCTGTATATATGATTGCAAAAAGGGTATGAACTGTGTAGAACTAGTCGGCAGTGTTCATTTTATAAAAATCATCAAAGGAAGAATTTGTCTGTAACGTTTGCACCCATCAATAATTATTCACTGTTAAGCTTATTATTCCCTTTTGGGCTAACCGCAGAGGGGATGTTAGATTATCAAAACAAATTATACAAGAGAGGAGCAATACTTATGGATCGACTTACGGGTAAGGTAGCAATTATCACCGGTGCTGCGAAGGGTTTGGGAGAGGCTTACGCGCGATTGTTTGCCCAGGAAGGGGCAAAGGTCATTCTAACGGATGTAGATTCCCAAAATGGTGAACGTGTTGCCCGCGAAATAGGAGAACAGGCTGAATTTAAGCTGCATGATGTGAGATTTGAGGCTCAATGGGAAAAACTTATTTCGGAAGTGGTCCAAAAGTACGGTAAACTGGACATACTGGTCAATAACGCCGGAGTTGCAGAGATACAGACACCGGAAACACTGACAGAGGACAAATACAGGTTTGTTATGGCGGTCAGCGCCGACGGAACTATCTTCGGGTGCAAACATGCCATAGGGGCCATGAAGGCATCCGGTGGCGGCTCGATAGTCAATATGACATCGGTAGCAGCGATTGCAGGCGAACCTTTTGTAGTGGGCTACAGTGCCGCCAAGGGAGCTGTGGCTTCCTTCACAAGGGCAGTTGCCGTATATTGCGCCCAGAACCAGCTGAACATACGATGCAACTCCGTAGCTCCAGCCTCTATAAATACACCTATGGTGCAGTCGATCCCGGAGAAGATTGCCGCGGCTAATCTCGACTTACCGCTTCCCTCGTCCGCACAGAATCCCCTTGGTGAACCAAAAGATATAGCATATCTGGTGCTCTATCTTGCCTCTGATGAGTCTAGCTTCGTCAGCGGGCAGCTGATAGCGGTGGACCAATCTGCCTGCGTTACTATGGGAGCCATCCCGGGTGGCGGATCGATGTACGACGAATTTGCAAAATAAAAACAGTTCTCAAACAAGATACCCCGCTGCAAGCAGCGGGGTATCTTAAAAAACCAATCTAAAAAAACTGAGCCGGATAGTTTTCTATCAGGCGTTCACTACATGACCTCTTTCTGGCTCATATCCACAGCGCGGTCGATCTCCGCCTTTAGCGGTGCCGGGAGTCCCGGTATATCCACGCTGAGAAAACCCCTTACGATCGTAGAAGTTGCCTCCTCCTCGGTAAGCCCCCGCGACATAAGGTAGAGGATCTCCTCCTGCGCTATCTTTCCTACCGCCGCTTCGTGAGAGAGTTCAACCCCATCGGCCATACCCTTAAGTTCCGGTATTGCGTGCATGAGCCCGCCATTCAGGATAAGACCATGACATTCCAGATGTCCCCTCACACCGGAAACCTCGCCGACGATATCACCTCGGGATATTATATTGCCCCCGTTGGTGATGGCACGGGATATGATCTCCGCACGGGTATCCTTCGCCTTTAGATAGATTCTGCCGCCTATATCCAGTTCCGATCCCGGGCTTCCCACAAGCAGGCTGTAAGAACGGGCCACAGCCCCTTTCCCCACAAGATAAACCGTAGGATAGGACTGAACCGATTTTACCGGCTTCATGGATATATAGTTACTCAGAAAGAGGCCTCCCTTTTCGACTATCCCCACAGAGCGGGGCCTTACTACCACGTCTTCCGCCCAGTGGTGGATCATGGAAAAGCTCAACTTTGCGTTTTTCTTTACATAGAATTCGGAAATCCCGACGTGAAGCCCTCTCGTGACATGGGATGCGCTTGCGCAACCTGAAATAATGTGAAGTTCAGAGTCTTCCTCGGCTATGATTATATTGTGGACGTTCTGGTTAAATCCGTCTTTTTCAAGATAAAGGCACGCCTGTGCCGGAAGCGTTACCTTCTTCCCCGGAAGGGCTCGTATCACATATCCGTTCTGCAGATCCAGCCGGGCCCGTGCCGTATATTTATCAGTATCAACGGATGCCATCTTCCAGTAGTATTCATGTATCCAGTCGGATTCCTTGAGGGCCTTCTTGATCGGTATTATCTCAAGACCTTCCTGATGTGAACCGGACAGAATAGATATCCCATCCTTCTGGATATAGGTACCCGACCTTTCCCCTTCCTTTATATCAATCCCGGCAAATGCCATCGTCTCCCTGTCCACACTGGAAAGAACCTTAAGATCTTTGAGTTCGGAATGTTTCGGGGATTCCAGGGAATAGGTATCAAGGTCTACGTCAGGGCCGATTGCCGCCTTTTTATCTTTGGCCTCCTTGGCCATTTCATCTAAGCTGCGCATCGTGCACACTCCTTGTAGCCAACCTTTCGTATCTGTTTGAATATCTCGGCGGGGTTACCCTTCCCTGCAACCACACCACTATACAGGACAAGCCCCTTGTCGGCCGTTAAATAATCAAGGATAAAACCGGTGTGCGTTATTATAAGGCCCATCTTTGTCCGGCTGGCTAACGTCTCCTGCAAGGATTTAAAGGGAGATTCATTTTGGGCAGATACAGTGGATTCGCAAGACCTGGCTGACTTGCAAGGGATTGCCGTCTCGCATTGTTTTGCTACCTTACATGGTTGATCGTAAGGATCTCTCTGAAGAAGGGAATTTATAGTATTGCCTATAAGTGAAATGTTCTCCAGATCGACACCGGACTCAGGCTCGTCAAAGAGGACCAGATCGGCATCCTGGGCCATCAACTGCAGGAGCTCCGATCTTTTTATCTCCCCTCCTGAAAAGCCTACATTGATATCCCTGTCCAGAAAATCTGTAAAGTTAACTTTGCTGGCCAGCGCATCTACATCGACATTGCCGCGCGAGCAGGACTCTACCATATGCCGAGTTTTGAGCCCCTGTATGCTCGGGGGCCTCTGATAGGACATTCCAATCCCGAGGCGGGCCCTGTCGTCGATCGACATATGGGTAATATCCTCGCCCTTGAAGACTATCCTTCCACCTGTTACCTTATACTGAGGATAACCCATTATGGTCATCAAAAGAGAGGTCTTGCCGGAACCATTCGGTCCGAACAGTATGTGTGTCTCACCGGGAAGGATTTCAAGATCCACGTTTTTCAGGATCTTTTTGTTCCCCAGTTTAACTTGCAGGTCTTCTATCAATAACATCCTTCATTCTCCTTAATTCCCTCCAGGGGAATTTCTGGTGCATTTATTTATGCCTATAGGGCAAAAAGTCAACACAAAAGTTATTTACATCATTGACGATATAAAGACAAAACAAGGGGCTCTTTCGGGGTAAGAGCTCCGCTTACAATGGTTCCTGCTTTTTTCAAATGCTATCAGAGGCTCTGTCTTCGGCAAAGATATCATATTCATCGGCCGCTTTTATTGTGCATGTCACTATATCTCCAACAGCCCTGTTTGCCGCCGACCTGACATAGGTGATCCCGTCTATGTCCGGAGCCTGTCGCTCGGAACGGCCGATATAGTTATAACCTTCTATATCAGAGGAACCCTCCAATATGACCTTCGTTGCAGATCCTACAAGAGCCTGGTTTATCTCACGGGAGATCTCCGCCTGCTCTTCCATGATGACCCCTCGACGAGCACCTTTGACCTCATCCGGCACATGACCGGGGAGTGCAGCCGCCCTTGTACCCTCCTCGCTTGAATATTCGAATACACCGAGATGATCAAATCTTGCTTCTTTAACAAATTCCAAGAGCCTGTCAAACATCTCCTGCGTCTCTCCTGGGAAACCTACCATAAGGGAGGTCCTTAGCGCCACTCCTGGAACAAGCCTGCGGACAAGTTTTATCCTTTCTTTTATCAGCCGACTGTCTCCCTGCCTGTTCATGGAGTTCAGTATTTCTTCATCTATGTGCTGTACCGGTATGTCTATATAATTACATACCTTTTCAAACTCACTCATTGTACGAAAGAGTTCTTCATTCAGGGTATAGGGATGGGTATATAACAGCCTTATCCAATCTATACCCTCTATCCCCGTCATCTCTCTCAAAAGGCCATGAAGCCGTGGGGCATCTCCTAGATCTTTACCGTAACGGGTTGTTTCCTGGGCCGTAATAATAATCTCCTTAACGCCCCCACGGGCAAGATTCTCTGTCTCCCTGAGAATGTCCTCCATGGACCTGCTCCGAAATTCCCCCCTTACAATCGGGATGATGCAGTATGAACAATGGTTGGAACAACCCTCGGCTATCTTGAGATATGCTGTGTGCGGCGGTGTTGCAAGGAGACGGCGGTGAGAGGAATTCATGAGAAAATCCGGGGTTCCCACTACAGAACGCAACTTCGGTTTGTCCCCGTTTATAAGGTCCTTGATAAGTTCGGCTATGCGGGGAACTTCGCCGGTCCCCAGAAAAAGATCAACCTCTGGTATTCCTTCATCCAGAATCACCCCATACCGTTGAGGCAAGCAACCGGTTACCACCAGGAATCGGCATTCCCCCTCCAGTTTCATATCGGCCATCCGGAATATCTCGTCGATCGCTTCTTCCTGTGCCGAAAGGATGAATGCACAGGTGTTAATAATGATAATCTCGGCAACCTCCGGGGAATTTGCGAGTTCAAAACCGCCTTCTACCAAGGCAGCGGCCATTACTTCCGAGTCTACCAGATTCTTGGGACATCCCAAGCTTATTATATGGGCTGTATTTTTCACTTTACCTTGGCATTTTACCGGCTAATATTTTCCTAGGTTTAGCCCCATCTGACGGGCCCACCACACCTTCTTCCTCCATTTTTTCAACAATCCGGGCGGCTCTGTTGTACCCTATCTTCATGTACCTCTGGATCAGCGATATGGAGGCCTGCCCCAGCTCAGTGACCAGTTCTACAGCCGCATCGTACTTTTCATCAAATTCCTCTTCGGAACCACCAACCTCCTTGGACCCTGGATCGTAGGTGGAAATTTCTTCATTGTACTGGGGCGCCCTTTGTCCTTTCACAAAGCCGACGATCTTGGAGATCTCGCCATCCGATACGAATGGGCCATGGATCCTTACAAGCTTTGATGTACCGGGAGGCACAAAAAGCATGTCTCCAGCACCAAGAAGTTTCTCCGCTCCCAGCTCGTCAAGTATCGTCCGTGAATCTACCCGGGACGAGACTTGAAAGGATATACGGGTCGGGAAATTGGCCTTTATTATACCGGTAATAACATCCACTGATGGTCTCTGAGTTGCCAGTATGAGATGAATCCCCGCAGCCCTTGCCATCTGAGCGAGCCGTGCAAGGGATGCCTCTACATTTCTCTGGGCCACCATCATAAGGTCTGCCAGTTCATCTATCACCACAATTATATATGGCAACCTTTCCATGGCCGCACCTTCCCCTTCAAGGGGTGCCTGAGAAGCTGTTCCCTGGGTCTGCTTTTTGGACAGGCTGTGCTGTTTCTCCGCCAGCCTGTTATAACGTTCGATACTCTTGACTCCCGATGCGGCTATTGCTGCATAGCGTCTTTCCATCTCATTGACGGTCCACTTTAGAGCCTGGGACGCATCCTTTGGATTGACCACCACAGGATGAAGCAGATGAGGGATCCCCTCGTATCCCGCCAGCTCAAGCCGTTTAGGATCAATCATAATAAACTTGGCATCATCGGGTGTCGTCTTGAAAAGAATGCTGCATATCATTGCATTCAGAGAAACGCTCTTCCCTGAACCGGTTGTACCTGCAATCAGAAGGTGGGGCATTGCGGCAAGATCGGCGATAACCGTCTTTCCCGTAATATCTTTTCCCAGTGCTATGGGCAGTCTGTACTTGGAATCACGGAACTCCTCACCGTCGAGAACGTCTCTCAGATATACGGATTCCCTCTCTTGATTAGGGATCTCGATCCCTACAGCCGCTTTGCCGGGGATAGGGGCAACTATCCTGATACTCTGCGCCTTAAGTGCAAGAGCCAGATCATCGGACAGGTTTGTTATCTTGTTTATCTTTACGCCGGCAGCCGGTTCAAGTTCATACATAGTAACTACCGGACCGGGCCTTACCTCCGTGACACTCCCTTCCACACCAAAATCGGCCAGCTTTTTTTCGAGTATGCGGGAGTTCATTATCAGGCTCTCCCTTTTTATCCTCGTATCTTTGACCGCCACCTTGTCAAGAAGACTTACATCGGGCAGCCTGAACGTACCTTCCGGTTGCAGAAATTCAAAATAGGTCTGTTCATCTTTTCTGGGCTCCTCTTTCGCGGTAGTTTCTTGTGAAATAACAGGTATGCTCGTCGAAATTTTCGGTTTTTTTCTAGTAGCGCTTTTTTTTCGTTCTACCCTCCCCATCGCGACTACCCAAAAGGTCTTTAGCCTGAAAAATATCGTGGAAATTAACAAGGCGGTTTTTTTTATGATCGAAATGATGGATAGATCCAGGGTAACTATGATTGATATCAGCAAAGTGACGGCAAGAAAGATATCGGTTCCTATCCGGTTCAGACCGGAATAGAGCAGCCCTAGGAAGGATTTTCCGAGAATTCCCCCGGAGTTCAACTCAACTCCGGAAAATGCTATCAAGTCAAACCTGGAGGCCAGGATAGCTGCGGTTGCAGATACAAGGCCGATAAATCCTAAAACAGAAG
This sequence comes from Syntrophales bacterium, assembly GCA_963665835.2. Classification (GTDB taxonomy): domain Bacteria; phylum Desulfobacterota; class Syntrophia; order Syntrophales; family UBA2210; genus UBA6078. The sequence goes on from CAXXWJ010000001.1 coordinate 422,375, forward strand.
ATATAACGAAGCTGAAGGTTCGCCCAAGGAAAAGCCTTATAGACAACAGGCCAAAGACCACAGAAAAAAGATAAGAGGTCAATCCCAATACCCTGATCAAACCATCCGCAAGGTATGAACCGACAAGGCCACCGTAATTGGTTACCTTTACCTTACCGCCTACATAGTGGGTAAGTGAAGGATCATTGGGATTGTAGGAAAAAAGGCACAAGAATATGAAGACTGCCAGGGCGATAAATATTACCCCTGTTATCTCTTTTGCCCTGGTCCCATCTCTGTCAGTGTCTCTTTTTGCCAATACCAGCGCCCCCCACTGCCAGGTAAGATTAGATTAAATCAGTTTAATAAGCAATGTGGAAATTCCCAGAATCCAACAGTAATAGGCAAAGACTCTAAGCTTTCTTTTTCTGATCATGAAAAGTAGAAGCCCCAGCGTAAGAAATCCTGTGATTGCTGCGGCAATCGTACCGGCAAAGTATATCCGAATATCGGATAGTGGAACAGACTCTACATATCTCAATTCAAAAATAAGTGCAGCCAGGACGGCAGGAATTGACAGAAGGAATGAAAATCTGGCGGCAGACGCCCCGTCGAGCCCTCTGAATATTCCGAATGCTATGGTGGATCCGGACCTCGATATTCCGGGAATCAGAGACATCCCCTGAACAACCCCTATAACAAGACTGTCTTTCAGATTAATATCCCGCCCGGACCCTTCGCCCTTGAACCTGTCAGTCATGAACAAAAGGCCGCCCGTTATAAGGAGCATAACGGAGACTGTCCGTGGTGACGTGAAGAGCTGGTGTATTCTGTCTTCGAACAGGAGACCTATTACGCCCGTGCATATTGTGGCAATCACGACATAAAGGGCAATCCTTCTGCCCGATTTTGTTCCGGAGACACTTCGCTTTTCACGAAACCACCCTGTTGGCATAAGAGACATGATAATATCGAAGATCTCTTTTCTGAGAAAAAACACAACAGCCATGAGTGTCCCCAAATGCAGCATGGCATCAAAAAGCACTCCCGGCTGCCGAAAGTCTTTTATAAAGCTCTGTATGATTACCAGATGGCCGGAACTGCTGACCGGCAGAAATTCCGTTAATCCCTGAACAAAACCCAGCATTACAGCTTCCCAAAAGCTCAACAGATCGTCCTCTTTTTAAATTAAGAGTGATTAATAATAATCGCCGTAACCGGACAAGTTCAAGCGATAGACATGGGCGGTTTTTGTACTTAATAATGTCTTCGAAGTCAATGGAAAACCTGCGATAGAGTGGACTCCCCCTTTCCCCTCGCCCACACTGAAACTATTCAACAAGTTCTCTGTAATTGGTACTGTTGAATGGAAATATCGAATGGGAAGACTATCCCCTTCCAATATTCTTTGATATCTCCCTGTCAGGGCAGATTGCCTTAGATGAAGCTGGCAACACTCCACTGCATATGATATTTTAAGTTCGTTGATTGTTTGTCCCTTTTTTCCAAGCTTGCGGTGACAATAAGGTAGAGGACAATGAATCACCCGCCATATCTGGTCATACAGGATCCTGTCCCGGGAACACATATTCTATTGTTCCGAGGGGATACGATTACCTTCACCCTTTCCCTTTCCACGGCGGAGCATGGGGAAGCCTGGCTTCGTACAAATATCGGACATGCAGGGATCTCAAGGGGCGAGATAATCCGCGAAATCAATCAAGATGCTCCTTTACTTGGCCTGGACTGGTTTGACATCCCCATGGAAAGGATAGACGACCGGAATTTCAGGGTAACTGTTCCCCTTGTAGAGGTAGGGAATTTTCAAGCCAAGTGTCTATTTCTCAGAAAGGGCGATCCAGCCCCGATCTGGCCGGAAGGTGAAGATACTGTTGTAAATGTTGAGCCGGCAGACACCTGCTGCGCGAATATAATCTATAACGCATTCGTTCGGCAGTTCGGTCCCAACAAAAGCGGTGGCGCAGCATCCGATCCATCGCAAGAGAGCGCCGTTTCCTCGCTTTCCTCGGCTGGGTACTCGGTTATTCCACCATCCGGCACCTTTCGCGATCTCATCAACGAACTGGACTTTATCGTCGGAGAACTCGGTTGCCGCATAATCCAGCTCCTGCCCGTCCACCCTACACCAACCACCTACCCCCGCATGGGACACTTCGGGAGTCCCTATGCCTCTCTGAGTTTTACGGCCGTAGATCCCGCACTGGCTCAGTTCGATCCTCGAAGCACCCCGCTGGAGCAGTTCATAGAGCTTGTAGATGCGGTGCATGAACGGCAGGCAAAGATAATAATCGATATAGCCATCAACCATACCGGATGGGCTGCCAGTCTCCACGGAACACACCCCGAATGGCTCTTAAGAGAGGGCGATGGGAGAATAAAGGTACCAGGAGCATGGGGAGTTGCATGGGAAGACCTCACGGCACTCGACTACACCCACAGAGAACTTTGGCGGTATATGGCAGATGTATTTATGACCTGGTGCAGAAGAGGCGTGGATGGATTCCGCTGCGATGCGGGGTATATGATTCCTATTCCTGCATGGCGTTATATAGTTGCAGTTGTAAGGAATCATTTCCCGGACACCGTATTTTTCCTCGAAGGTCTTGGAGGAAAGGTCTCTGTTACACGGGATATTCTGAACAAGGCCAATTTCAACTGGGCCTATTCGGAACTTTTTCAAAACTACGATCGAAATCAGATTGAGCACTACATCCCGGAAGCTATGGATATCTCAAAAAGCGACGGGATCATGATACATTTTTCAGAAACCCATGACAACAACCGCCTTGCAGCACAGTCAGAAATCTACTCCAGGATGCGCAACGCCCTCTGTGCACTCTGTTCCCAGAACGGAGGGTTTGGCTTTACCAACGGAGTGGAGTGGTATGCAAAGGAAAAGATCAACGTTCAGGAATCTCCCTCCCTGAACTGGGGTGCCGATGTAAACCAGGTTGATCATATAAGGCGTCTCAACTCGATGCTTAAGGTTCATCCGGCATTACAGGACCAAACAGAGTTGGGACTGATTCAGGAAGGCCCGGGCAACTATATCGTGCTGGTGCGCAATCATATCCCCTCCGGGAAAAGGCTCCTTGTTATAGCAAATCTAGACGAAAAGAGAGAAACACCTGCTTCGTGGAAACCCGGTAATTCCGGCATTGAGGGCCTTAAATTCATAGACCTTTTATCAGGCGAGAAAATAACTATCAAAGGGTCTGGGGGACTATGCTCTTACACCCTCAGCCCCGGTCAGAGTCTATGCCTGACCGCAGACCTTGAGGATCTGAAGATGGTAAATGATGCATTATCTTCAAATCTCACAACTCCAGGAAGAATAGAAAGGCAAAAGCTGAAGGCCAAGGCTCTTGATGTGTTTACTTTTTATGAAGGGCCTGGGGATATTGGAGATTACGATCCCGATCTGGCGGCAAACCGTCTTGCCGAAGACCCTGTAGCCTATTGCCGCAGCCTAAAGGCATTCAGCGAAGAACCGCCTGTGATAACATGGCAGTGGCCGAATGACTCCAGGCGTGAAGTAATGGTGCCGCCTGGACATTTTTTTATGGTTAAATCCCGAATATCTTTCAGGGCACAGATAATGGGCAGCTACGGATTCGACATCCAGGAGGAGGGGCTTCCCTCTTCAGACGGTTCGTTTTTTGCCCTTTTTTCTCCTATGCCGGTCCCGGAGACCCATCTGTCATGTAAGCTGAAGTTGTCGGTCTACGAACCGGGAAATTGCAAACATATCGAGGCGCCTCTCCTTTTCCTCTCAACTAATCAAAACACCATGGTGAAACGTAGATTCTCACGACAGGACCTCTCGAACAAGCCACTGATGTTTCTGGGGACCAACGGCCTTGGAAGCGCAATGATGGCTAATCTTTCATGGGGCGAGCTGGAAAGCAAATATGATGCTCTACTCTCTGCAAATCTCAATCCACTCTACCCCGAAGATCGCAGGATCATGTTCACCCGATGCCGCGCATGGCTTGTGTTCCAGGGTTATTCTCGTGAAATTTCAAATGATTGCTTTGAATCGTTCTCTTTCGACTACGATTCAAAAGCCCTCTGGCGATACCGCGTTCCCACCGGACAGGGTAAATACATATTACTGGATATCGGGATAGAAATTATGCCTGGAGAGAATGCCCTGCGTATTATTTTTCTCCGACAAGAGACCAAAGATCGTAGAGGGAGGCTGGCCGATCATGAGGGGGTTCAACTTATCCTTCGACCTGACATTGAAGACAGAAACTTTCACGAAACAACCAAGGCATACACAGGTCCGGAATATCAATGGCCCAATTCAGTGAAGAAAAACCCCAGCGGTTTTATTTTTGCGCCTGATCAAAAACGCAGGCTCAACATGGAAATCTCAAGAGGCAACTTTGTCTGGGAGCCTGAGTGGCATTACATGGTACACCGCAGGCGCGAACTTGAAAGAGGCCTTGACCCAGACTCCGATCTGTTCAGCCCGGGTTATTTTTCCGTGCTTCTTGAGGGCGGTGAACAAATTGAACTGACAGCAAAGATCGGTGATGCAGAAAGTAAAAATATTATTCATATAACTGAGAAAACAGACCCTTCCCCTTTTGAGAACTGGCCAATAGAGGAAGCCCTCAAGAGGGCTATGGCTCACTATATTGTAAAGCGGGGGGAATTCAAGACGGTTATTGCAGGGTATCCCTGGTTTCTGGACTGGGGGAGGGACTCCCTTATATTTACACGAGGGCTTATAAGAGCGAAGGAGCTTGATGATGCAGGAGCCATATTGCGGCAGTTCGGACAGTTTGAACGAGAGGGAACCATTTCCAACATGATCAGAGGAAAGGATACTACAAACAGGGACACCTCCGATGCTCCCCTGTGGTTTATTCTCGCCTGCTCCGATATCGTCGCCGCAGAGGGAAACTGTTCCTTCCTTGAAACAGATTGTGGCGGCAGGACAATAGCCCAGGTGCTCCATTCAATAGTGAATTCACTCATCAAAGGTACGTCAAATGGAATATGTATGGACAGGGAATCGGTTCTGCTTTTCAGCCCCGCCCATTTTACCTGGATGGACACCAATAACCCCGCAGGGACGCCACGCGAAGGATATCCCATAGAGATACAGGCTCTCTGGTACAACGCACTCTCCTTTATGGCACTTATTGAACCGGACAAAGAAGGCAATGGGTGGGGCGCAATGGCGTCACAGGTAAAATCCTCCATTGGCAATTTGTTTATGCTAGACAAAGAGGGATACCTTTCGGACTGCCTTCATGGAAAACCGGGAACGCCTGCATCAAGGGCGATTCCTGACGATGCCCTAAGGCCTAATCAGCTCTTTGCAATAACGCTGGACGCAATTGCCGATACAGAGCTTTCACGCAGGATTGCATCTGCATGCATGGAACTCCTTGTGCCCGGTGCTATACGCAGTCTGGCCGACCGGCCTGTTCGTTATCCCATTCCCGTTGTTCAATGGGGAAGGGCCATCAACGACCCGCATAATCCATATCAGGGCAGATATGAGGGGAATGAGGACTGGCAACGTAAGCCAGCATATCACAACGGTACCGCCTGGACATGGCTGTTTCCAACCTTTTGTGAGGCCTGGGCAAAGATCTATGGAGACAGCGGAAGAAAAACTGCTATGGCATGGCTTTCAAGTAGTGTGGATCTCATAAACAGCGGCTGCCTGGGACATGTCCCAGAGATCCTTGACGGAGACTTTCCACACAGGCATCGAGGCTGCTATGCTCAGGCATGGGGAGTCAGTGAACTTTTTCGAGTCTTTTCAATTCTAACAGGTTAAAAGATTAGAATTGACTATTGCCGGTGCGTACTCTAGAATTCGGTATAACTAATTGTCAATAGAAAGGAGTTTGCTATGAGTCTAAGAAAAAAGTTTTTAAAAAGCAGGCCTGTATGCAAGGTAACTTTCAATCTTCCTAAAGAGGCAGTTAGAGAAGGAAAAACAGTTAATCTGGTTGGAGAATTTAACAACTGGGATTTATACGCAACACCTATGAAACGCCTGAAGGACGGATCATTTACGGCGACTGTTGATCTCGAAGAAGGATCTGAATATCAATTCCGTTACCTGATAGATGAAATGTTCTGGGAAAATGATTGGGATGCCGACAAATACATGACATCCCAATATGGAAACTGTGAAAATTCAGTAGTTGTCGTCTAAACGGATTGGACATTGAAAAATATGAGCAACCTTCAAATCTTTCAGGTATTTCCAAATATCCCAGAGCAGCTTTCTTTTCTGGAGGTATTGTCTCGCAACCTGTGGTGGTGCTGGCAGAAAGACGCCATTGAACTCTTCCGCAGGATCGATCCCAATCTGTGGATCGATAGCGAACGCAATCCTGTCATCTTCCTGGCGCAGGTCTCTCAGGAACGGTACGAAGAGTTGAAGAAAGATGAAGGCTTCCTTGCCCATCTGGAAAGGGTACGGGATAGTTTCAGGAAACTTGATTTCACAAAAACAGATGGTTCCAGTAGGAAAAACAGAATAATCGCCTATTTTTCAATGGAGTTTGGCATCCATGAGAGTCTTCCTTTTTTCGCCGGAGGACTTGGGGTTCTTGCAGGAGATCATCTTAAAACTGCCTCCGACATGTCCCTGCCACTGGTAGGGGTAGGGCTCTTCTACAGGGAGGGTTACTTCCATCAGTTTCTGAACCAGGATGGATGGCAACAGGAGGAATACAGAAAAAACGATATCTGCAACCTGCCGATGGAGAAGGCCTTTGACAGCTCAGGAAAGGAGGTCTCCGTTACCGTTACGGGACCGGCCGGCGAGATAAAAGCGATAGTATGGAAGATAAATATCGGCAGCGTGCCGCTTTACCTGCTGGATACGAATCTTCCGGAAAACCCTCCTAGTATTCGCGATATTACATGCCGTCTGTACGGTGGGGATCAAGCCAACCGGTTGAGTCAGGAGATTCTCCTTGGGATAGGAGGCATGCGCGCCCTTGAAACATTGGGAATATTCCCTTCTGTATGCCACATGAATGAAGGACATTGCGCATTTTCCAGTATAGAGAGACTTGCCCAATTGATCTCCAGGTATAATATCGATCTGAAAACTGCCATGGAGATAGTGCCCAGGGCCTCTGTCTTTACAACTCATACCCCAGTAAGGGCCGGGTACGACAACTTCCCCACCGATATGGTAAGGCCCTGCGTTATTCCATTTGAAGAAAAACTGGGGACCAGTGCCGACGAAATACTGTCCTGGGGCAAGACAGACAAAACAGATTCCGGTCAACCCTTCTCGATGTTCGCTCTTGGCCTTCACATGTCTCAATACTGCAATGGTGTCAGTGAGTTGCATGGCAACATCGCAAGGCGAATGTGGTCTCACGTCTGGCCCAAGAGGCCTGTGGATGAGGTCCCCATAACCCATGTGACAAACGGCGTACATGTCCCTTCATGGATCTCCCATGAAATCTTTCTTCTCCTTGAAAATGCGCTCGGCCCAGGGTGGCACCATCAGCTTTCCAATCCGGAGCTGCTAAACAGGATTGACGACATCTATGACGAAGAACTGATCCGAGCCCATGAAATGAGCGGTTACCGCCTTATTCACAGATGCAGAAACTATGTGGAGGAGCAGTACCGCCGTCGCAATGCCTCGGCGGCTACGATGAAAGATGTTGAATCCGTGCTGGATCCGGACATACTTACCATTGTCTTTGCCCGCCGCTTTGCCACCTACAAAAGGGCAAATCTCCTCTTGCAGGACCCGGAACGCTTTGAGGCAATACTTAATTCACAGAAATACCCCGTACAGTTTATCTTCGCCGGAAAGGCGCATCCTCAGGACAGTGAGGGGAAAGAGGTTATAAAAAAGCTTATTCAGTTCATACACAAGCCAAGCATAAGACACCGGGTGATCTTTGTCGAGGATTATGGAATAGCCACGGCAAGGCATCTGCTACAGGGGGCTGATGTGTGGTTGAACACCCCAAGACGTCCCCTGGAGGCATGTGGTACTTCAGGCATGAAAGCGGCGATAAATGGGGCTATAAATGTAAGTATACTTGACGGATGGTGGTGTGAAGGATACTCTGAGAGAACTGGCTGGAAGATAGGAAACGGCGAGGAATACACCGATCCGGCTTACCAGGATGCAATCGAGAGTCAGGCTCTTTACAACGTATTGGAAAACGATGTTATACCCTGCTTTTACAAAAAGAACAGTAAGGGCATCCCGGTGCTTTGGGTAAAAATGATGAAGGAATCGATAAAAATGGCGATCCGAAGTTTTTCGAGCCATCGGATGGTTGGAGAATACGAAAAGAGGTTCTACAGAAAAACGGCGACAAGCTTTGATTCGCTACTTCAAGAGGATGCCTCTGGGGCAAGGAACCTGGTTCTTCAAAGCGAAAGGATACAAAAGTTCTGGAATGAGGTTAGCATAAATCCCCCGGTAAGAGACAGGGAAAGTTCAATGCATGTTGGACAGACGGTCAGAGTAACAACGGAAGTTAATCTTGGGGAACTTGGTCCTGAAGAAGTTGAGGTTCAGCTTTATTACGGACATTTAAAGTCATTGGAGGTTTTAACCTCAAGCCAGACAGAGCAGATGAAGATGATAAAACAGGTCGGGAACGGTCGGTATCTTTATGAGTGCAGCATAACATGCCGCGATCCAGGCAGATACGGTTTTACGGCAAGGGTCAGGCCCGAGGGGGATGAAAGGATCAAGACGACCCCCGGTCTCATTGCCTGGGCTTAAGCCATATTATCAGCAAGTTATGGGCCTAAAAAGCGGTTGACTCTCTTTTAAATAAATCGGCATTCAGACTTTTTCGTAAAACCGGGTCAAGTTCACTCAAATTGTTTTTTCTCCTATCCTTTTGATAGCAGGGTACGCCAAAGGAGAGGAAATGGAAGATCGCAAGAATCCAAGAATTCTTATTGTAACACCTGAAGTCACCTATCTTCCCGACGGGATGGGAAACCTTGCCAACATTCTTGCAGCAAAGGCCGGCGGACTGGCTGACGTATCGGCTGCTCTTATCAGCGCCCTTTTTGATCAGGGGGCTGATGTCCATGTAACGATTCCTGACTATCGTGCCATATTCAACAATAATCTGGATGCTGTCTTCGGAAAAGAGCTGCGGGCAATAAAGGAAAAAATGCCCGATGAAAGGATACACCTCGCCGAAGACAGGTCTTTCTACTATAAGACACAGATCTATTCCAATTACAGTGATAAAAACGTAAAGGTCGCACTGGCATTCCAGCGGGAGGTAATCAATAATATAATCCCCCGCGTAAAACCCGACCTAATACACTGCAACGACTGGATGACCGGGCTTATCCCTGCTGTTGCAAGACAGAAGGGAATCCCCTGCCTGTTCACGATCCACAACATACACACCGTAAAGTGTCTTCTATCCTATGTTGAGGACCGCGGGATTGATGCCGCATCCTTCTGGTCCAATCTTTTCTTTGAAAAGAGCCCTTTCAGCTATGAACAGACGCGCGAATCCATCCCAGTGGACTTTCTGACAAGCGGGGTATTCGCCGCCCACTTCGTCAATACCGTCAGCGACGCCTTTCTGGTCGAGATAATACGGGGACAACACGGCTTCGTGGAAGAACCTCTCAGGCGGGAATTGACAAATAAGTGGGATGCCGGTTGCGCCTCAGGAATCCTGAATGCCCCGGATCCCTCTTTCAGCCCGGCCAAAGACATGGCCCTTTCCTGTAGATATGGCCCCGAGAATCATATGGAGGGGAAAAAAGGCAACAAAAAAGAGCTTCAAAATAGGCTTGGCCTCATTCGGGACGATACGGCCCCTCTGCTGTTCTGGCCTTCCCGTCTTGACACTCTTCAAAAGGGGTGTCAGTTGCTGGCCGATATTCTTTATTCTGTAGTATCAACCTACTGGGAACAGAATCTTCAGATAGTTTTTGCAGCCAACGGTGAATTCCAGCGCCATTTCAAGGATATCGTGAGCTTCCATGGCATATATGACCGTGTTGCCGTATGTGATTTTGATGAGCACCTGGCACGTCTGGCCTATGGGGCCTCCGATTTTATTTTGATGCCTTCCTTTTTCGAGCCCTGCGGACTTCCGCAGATGACAGGTCCAATATACGGATCGCTTCCTATAGCAAATGATACGGGGGGAATCCACGACACGGTTGCACATATGGATATCGGCAACAACAGGGGTAACGGATTCCTCTTCAATGTCTACGACTCAAACGGCCTCTTCTGGGCTATCAGAGAGGCTATGACCTTCTACAATTTACCCGTAGAGGTCAAAGAGCCACAGATAGAACGCATAATGTCAGAGAGTTCTACCGCATTCAACCACGCCGTCACGGCGGGCCATTATATAGATCTCTATGAAAAGATGCTGAAACGGCCACTGATCAGCATGGGAGGGAATTCCTGAATGTCTATAAATTGCAGCACCTCTTCTCTTACCGACCCTGTGGAGAACCTTATTGAAAGGGACCCATACCTTCACCCATATGAAGAGATAATAAGAAAACGTTTCATGCGCCTCTTTCAGACAAGAAAAAGACTCACAAAAGGGAAAAAGAACCTTCAGGATTTTGCATCCGGACATGAATATTTTGGTCTGAAGAAATGCAAGGATAGGTGGACTTTCAGGGAATGGGCCCCCAATGCCACGGGGATGTTTATCATAGGAGATATGACCAAATGGAAGGAGGACAGCGCTTTTGAGCTGGAACCCATAGGCGAACAGGGCATATGGGAGATCTCCCTTCCTCTGGAGACCCTCAGGCATGGTGACCTCTATCGCATCAGGGTCCACTGGAATGGAGGTGAAGGCGACCGGATCCCTTCATACGCAAGAAGAGTGGTACAGGATCCCCGGACCATGATATTCAATGCCCAGGTCTGGTCCCCTGAATCACCTTACCCATGGAAATGTAAATCATATGATTGTCCGTCCGGTGCGCCCTTGATATATGAGGCCCACGTCGGCATGGCCCAGGAAGAAGAAAAGATAGGTACCTACAGGGAGTTTACGGAGAAGATTCTTCCCCGTATCGTTGCAAGCGGTTACAACACGCTTCAACTGATGGGAATACCGGAACACCCTTACTACGCATCCTTTGGCTATCACGTTTCCAGCTTCTTCGCCGCATCATCCCGTTTCGGAACCCCGGAAGACCTTAAAGAGCTCGTAGACAGAGCCCACTCTTCGGGACTCAGGGTCATAATGGACCTCATACATTCCCATGCGGTAAATAACGAAGTGGAAGGTCTGGGGCGCTTCGACGGCACCCTTCACCAGTATTTCCACGACGGGCCAAGAGGCCACCACCGTGCATGGGACTCGCGATGCTTCGATTACGGAAAGATCCAGGTACTTCATTTCCTTCTCTCCAACTGCCGGTTCTGGCTTGATGAATACCGCTTTGATGGCTTTCGTTTTGACGGCGTTACCAGTATGCTTTACCATCATCATGGCCTGGAAAGGGCATTCACATCATACGAGCACTACTATGACGAAAACGTTGACGAAGATGCCATTATATATCTGGGACTTGCAAACAGGCTGATACATGAATTGCGTCCCGATGCCATTACCATAGCCGAAGACATCAGTGGCATGCCGGCACTGGCCGTACCATTGTCAGATGCAGGTTTCGGCTTTGACTACCGTTTGGCTATGGGGGTCCCCGACTACTGGATAAAACTTACAAAGGAAGTGCCGGACGAGAAGTGGCCCCTGGGAAACATCTGGTATGAACTGAACAACCGAAGGAAGGAAGAGATGACAATCGGCTACGCCGAATCTCACGATCAGGCCCTCGTAGGGGATAAGACCCTCATATTCCGGATGATAGATGCGGAGATGTATGAACACATGCGTATCGGGGAGAGCAACGTTAAAGTTGAAAGGGGTGTGGCACTGCACAAGATTATAAGGCTTATAACCCTTGCCACCGCCGGTAACGGCTATATGAATTTCATGGGCAACGAATTCGGTCACCCCGAATGGGTCGATTTTCCACGGGAAGGGAATGATTGGTCTTACCACTATGCAAGGCGTCAGTGGCATCTGGTCGATGACCCAGGCCTTATATATCATCATCTAGGACATTTTGACCGTGACATGATAGCTATTGCAAGGCGTTTCAGTGTACTGGACTCTCCAGAGATCAACCTTCTTCATGAAAATTCGGATGACAAGGTTCTTATCTTTCAGCGGGCCGGTCTCATCTTCGCCTTCAATCTGCATCCCACCCGATCCCATGTCGATTACATATTCGAGGCTCCGACCGGTAAATATCGTATGATTCTTGACAGTGACAATGATGGGTACGGCGGTCATGGCAGGCTATCCCCCGATCAGTGCCACTTCACCAGACTTGACGCTTCACAGGGATGGGGAAGACATCTCCTCAGTCTTTACCTGCCTACACGGACAGCCATTGTTCTTGAGCCTGTTGCGACTTAGATATAATTTTCAATAATGAAGCGGCGAAACGGGCATTAGCCTTTTAAAAACCTTGACGGCAGCCATAACAGCGGTTTTACCTTTTACAGACCCTGACGTGACTCTTATTCCCAGGGAAAGGCATTTCTGGATGGACAGTAGCCCAAAAAACCTTTTTGAGATCACAGAGATATTAATCTCCAAAAAACATCACCTTTTATTGACTATCCTCTTTTTTCTCATCTTTCTTTTCCTGCCTGAAGGTTCCTATGCCTGGCCGACAACGGGCCAGTGGATGCCCGTCTATAAGGGCGGCGTTATCCTACAGGACGACACCGGCGATTCCGTCGGTTCCAGAAACATAGTCTCCGATTCAACCCATGCTGCGGCCTTCATCTTCAACGACGGAACCTACGTACATTTTCGCCTGAGACTGGATCAGAATCCCTCCGGAACCGGTGGTCAGGGGCTGCTTCAGTCCTTCGGCTGGGGTGTCGCACTGGACACCGACAACAATGTCGGCAGCTATGAATGGCTCTTCATGCTGGACGGCATTTCCAGGATTGAAACGATTGGTCTCTGGCATAACACAATTCAAGGAACGCTGGGAGATCCATCGGACAAACCGGAGATCCTTCAATCATCCATTGATGTTGCGGGAAACTATCAGGTCAGTGCGGCGGACACGGCAATCAACGGCGACACCGATTATTTCCTGGACTGGCGTTTCCCCTATGCCACCTTCAAGCAGGCAACCGGTTTTACAGACTCTTCGCCCATCCGTCTTTTCTTCGGCAGTTCAACCAGCACGAACAATCTTTCAGCAGACCTGGTCGGTGCATCGGATCTGTACGCGGGATTCTCAGACATTGTAACAATCATGGGAACCACCCCTACTACCGGAACGGTGAAATTCGTAGCCGATCTGGCAGGAAATGGCGATGTTATTCAGATTAATGCCGGTGACACCCTCTATCTCAGTGTCGTCGACGGGGATCTGAATTATAACAAAACCACCACTCAGCAGGTAACGGTGACCCTTACTGCCTTGAGCGGCGACACCGCTGTGGTCACCGCAACGGAAACGGGAGTCAACACAGGCATATTCACCGCCTCCATCCCCACCCAATCGGGGACTCCTGTCGCCAATGACGGCATCCTTCAGGTCACACCAGGGACCACTGTTTCGGTAGAATACATAGACGGCATAGATGCATCTTACAATCGCAATCAGGTCAGGGCGGACTCGGTGTGGATCATATCCCTTAACCCCGTTATCGCCCTTATCAAGAGCATGGCTCCTGAAACAGCCGCCCCGGGGACTGAAATCACCTACACCGTCCACTACCGCAATTCGGGGCTGGGTGTGGCATCGAACCTTATCATAGCCGATTCCATCCCCCCCTTCACCACCTATGTTGCAGGAAGCCTCAGGATAGGCACTGCCGCCACTACCTACGATACGGCTACAGTCCTGACCGATGCGGCCGATACCGACGCCGGCCAGTTCAGCGGCAGCGTCCTTTTTACGGTGAGCGCTGTTGTGCCCGATGACGGGATCGATAACTCCGGGGATGACGAAGGCAAGATTTATTTCAAGGTAAGGGTAGATTGAGGCCGGAAGCATGAACGGGAATGAGAGATGATTTAAGATCGATAAAATATAGAGGCATAGTCTTTTTCAGAAAGGAGAGCGTCTGATATGGGCAGCGTACAAAGGCAAAGTTTTTGGTTTTTTACTTTTTTTATGGCGGTTCTGTTTGCAGTGCATCCGGGTGTTTCCATGGCACAGAAGGAACCGCAGATGGACCTTAAAACGACCGTGCAGAAGGAAGTCAAGGTCAAAAAAGAGGGCAAATGGGTACTGGAAGCCATTCCGGTGGACCAAACAGGACCGGGAGATGTCCTTTTGTTCACCATAACATATCTAAACAGAGGGGAAACCGACGCCGTTGATGCAAAGATTATCAATCCCATTCCACAGGGGGTCACCTATATTCCCCAAAGCGCCGAGGGTAAGGACGCAGATATCACATGCAGCATAGACGACAGGAAGTCCTGGCATAACCCGCCGGTTATGGTGACGACAAAAAACACCCTTGGAGAAGAAGTCTCCCAGCCGGCCCCGGCGGAACTGTATACACATATCCGATGGATCATAAAAAAACCGGTCCTGCCCGGCCAGTCCGGCCAGGTCAGCTTCAGGGTGACCGTAGAATAAATAGAGGTTATGTCCATCATAAAAATTACCCGAATGAAAGAAAAGCGAGAGGGGGAGAATACCATGAGAAAACTATTTTTAACCCTTGCCGTAATGCTACTGATTTTGTTTGTTGCGGCAACGCCGGCAATGGCGACAGGGACCCTGGCCGGGACGGCGATTTCCAACCAGGCCTATGCGGACTATGAGGACGCCAACGGGAACACAATGAGCCGGGTATACTCAAACACGGTGACCGTCACGGTCACCCAGGTAGCCGGTGTAAGTACCAACCCTGCAACAGAAACACACAACGGAATTGCAGGAACCAATGTGGCCTACCCTGTTAGCATCTGTAACGATGGGAACGGCACTGACACCATCACATTCACGGCGAGCAACGCCTCGGGCTGGACCGTTACCTTATACAAGGATGACAATGATGACGGAATCTGGGATTCCACCGAGACGACGGAGGTAAGTACCACCGGGGCTCTTGCCGCCGATGCCTGCTTCAAGGTTATTACCGTAGTTGCCGTGCCCGTAGGAGCCGCCAGCGCAACTGTAAGCACAACAACAGTGACTGCGACCTCGACCTATGACGGAGCTGTCAGCAATACCTCGACATTTACAACCAATGTCCAGGCAGCATCAATGTCCCTTACTAAAACGGTATCAACAACCACGCCCAAGCCCGGCGATATAATAACCTATGCCATCACTGGCACCAACACAGGAACCGGCTATGCCTACAATGTAAGAGCTATCGACAACATCCCTGCTAATACGACCTACGTGGAGGGAAGCATGAAAGCGGGACCGGTCGGCGGAACCTATACGGCTGCCTACACAATGACTGACGCAAACGATGCTGAAAATCTCACCTACACCGTAGGCAGCGACACGACCATTGCCAATGCATATTACGATTCCGGGAATAACCGTGTACAGCTCGACTGGACTCAGTGTCTGCCTACAGGGGTCTTCTATTTTCAGGTCAAGGTCAACGATAATGTTTCCTCAAATACAACTATCTCTAACAGCATTACGGCCACTTATGGTTTGTTGAACAATGGCTTAAGGCCCTACACGGAGACATCGAACAGTGCGACAGCCATTGTTCAGACCTATCCTGGTGTGCTCCTGTCTCCTGACAGGACCGGCTCTCAGGATACTGGAGGAGAAATCGTCTATGCCTTTACAGCAAGTAATACAGGAAACGCTTCGGATACGATTGACCTGACTTACAACTCTTCATCTGGCTGGACCTGGGTTCTTTGGAACGATGTAGATGGTAATGGAATCCCCGGTACCGATGGCGATTACAAACTTACCGATACAAACGGAGACGGAAAGATCGATACCGACACGCTTGCACAGGGGGCTAGCATTTCCATCCTTGCCGTGGCCACAGTCCCGGCGGGAGCGGGCAACGGCACAGTGGATACTTCCGTCATCACCGGCGGATCCAGCTTGGATCCAACGGTTACGGATATAGAAACACTAATCACAACAGTCAAGGCGCCTGTCCTGTCCGTAACTAAGGCAATAACGGAGATTCAGGCACCTGGTGGAGGAGCGGTTTGTACCCCCACTGACACGACTGACGGTTCACCCTGCACCGTTGTGCCAGGATCGGTTTTGACATATCAGGTAGCCGTAACCAACAACGGCACGGGGAATGCCACTGCAGTTGTGATCACAGACATGATCCCCACTTACACGACATACAAGACAGCCTCGATCAAGACGGGATCTTCCACCAGCAGCCTCACGGCAAGAACTGACGCGTCCGACGGTGATGGTGGACAGTACGCAGGAGGGTCTGTTATTGCAGGCGGTTCTGGGAATTTGACACTCGGGCCTTCAGGGACCTGGGTGCTGGAATTCAAGGTTACAGTGAACTGACAGTTTTGACAATTGTTCTGGATTGAGGTTTACCGCATGGCAATCCTCCCCCGTAATATGACGATCGGGGTGAATCCATGGCGGCGGGTCTTCACTATTTTTCTTGCTATCCTGATTAGCCTTTGGACAGCGAGAGGAATGGCTCTGACCCCTGACCCGGGTACACTCATCGTTAACAAGGCCACCGTACAATACGTTGATGCCAACGGGAATCCTCTGTCCGCAGACAGCAACAATGTTTCAGTCCCCCTCTCAGGCGCGCCCCGGCTGCGTCTTGAAAAAATAGCCGATTCCGACCCTGTCGCCGCCGGGTCAACCTTTAATTACACCCTTCGTTACGAGAACAGGGGTAACGCTTCGGCCACGGGGGTAACAGTCTTAGACACCCTTCCAGTGGGCCTGACATTCCAGAGTGCCTCGGGGGGAGGCGTCTATTCCTCCGTCAACAACACAGTGACCTGGAGCCTTGGATCTCTGGCCTCAGGCAGCGGTGGTTTTCTCACGGTGGCAGTCAAAGCCAACATCGATCTGGTCGCCGGTGCCCCCCTGACCAATACCGCTTCCATGAACTGCGAGGAAGGTCTTACAGAGACTGCAACGCTCACGATAACTGTAGGAACCGGGGCGAACCTGGTTCTGGAAAAGTCTGGCGCGCCTTCAACAGTAACGCCTGGCGGCCTGATCCAGTATACAATGTCATACCGCAACATCGGGAATCAGACAGCTTCCAGAGTTCGCATCACCGATACAATCCCTCAAGATACTGCCTATATCGCCGGTTCTGCGACTGCCTCCGGCAGCCTTATTTCAGATCTCATTTCATGGAATATTGGCGATGTGGCAGCGGGAGGTGGGGGGGACGTCCTCTTCCAGGTCAGGGTGTCTTCACTGGCTGCGACGGGGCAGAAAATCAGCAACACCGGTGCAATCATGAGCACCGATCAGACAAAGGCATCCAATACTGTGACCACCATTGTATCGTCGCAGTCTCTGATGCTTTTAAAAATGGATACGCCTGACCCGGTCCGTGCCGGCCTCAACATCGTATATACCCTGCAGGTGGAAAACACGGGCGCTATAGCACTGACAGAGGTCTTGCTGATCGATCCCATTCCCGTCGGGACAACCTTTGTTTCAGCGGACAACGGCGGCGTCCTATCGGCCGGAAACAGGCAGGTTAATTGGACTATCGGATCTCTGGCCGTAGGGGAAAAGAAAACCTTCACCCTGACTGTACAGACAGGTAAAGAGCTTACGGATGGGGCATTGATTGAAAACATCGCTACCGCTACATCAAAGGAAATAGCCCCTCAGACGGTTCTGGCCGTGTCTTCCGTAAAGGCAAGAACAAACGGTACAGTGGCATTCTACAACGCATCCTGGCAACCCGCCTATGGGTACATGAACGACCAAACGATCTACCTTCAGGTCGAAGATCTAGATCAGAATGTAGATCCAACTACAGCAGAAACAATAACAGTTGTTCTTACAAATTCTGACAGCGGAGACAGGGAAACCATCATTTTTACAGAAACCGGCGCGGACACTGGAATATTCCGCGGCAGTATTTTAAGCACTCTTTCGGCAACAGGCAATGAAAGCGGCTTTCTGACCGTGTCACCTAACTCCAGGATAGAAGCCGCCTATACCGATTTACTGGACGACAGTCCCGTTTCAACCGCCTCGGCCCTTATAGACCCCCTGGGAGTGGTATTCGACTCGGTTACAGGAACTCCGGTGGCTGGAGTTGTAGTGGCAATAAGGAACTGGGACAGCGCTACTGACAGCTGCGATCTTACGAGCTGGCCCGTACTTCCAGCGGGACAGGTCAACCCGGCAGCCCCTACAGGCAGTGACGGAAAATTCGCCTTTCCCCTGGTCCCGGCAGGTGACTACTGCTTCCAGGTCACCCCTCCTGCCGAATATACCTTCCCTTCGACAGTTCCCAATGTGGATCTGCCTGCCGGTTTTACAATCGGCAACGGTTCCCGTGGTGAAAAATTTACCCTGAGCGTGGGTGATCCTGCCCTCATACGTGACATCCCGCTGGACCCACCAACGGGCCAGTTGAACATCTCGAAAACAGCAAACAAGACGGCAGCGGCTATCGGAGATCTGATTGTTTACAGCGTCAAGCTGGAAAACAAAGGCAACGCTCCGGTTACCGGTATTACCGTTACAGATATCATGCCCCACGGCATTGGCTACTTTACGGGGTCATCCCGTATCGATGGCGCCTCCTTCGACGATCCGCAGGCTATTGGGGGACGGACCTTTACATGGAGCCGGTCCAGCCTTTCGCCCGGAGATTCCTTCGAGATAACCTACAGAGCTGTTGTGGGACCTGACAGCAAGTCCGGTACGGGAACCAACACGGTCTCTGCCTCGGGAAGAAGCCTTGGAGAAAATGTGGTCTCCAACACAGCCAACTTCAAGGTGAAAATAACCGAAGGGGTATTTACCTCGAAAGGCACTATCATAGGCCGGGTCTTTATCGACAGAGATGGCGACGGGCTACCAAAAAAAGAGACGGGTATTGGGGATGTTGTCCTCTACCTCGAAGACGGAACCCGGGTTATCACCGACAAAAAAGGATCCTTCTCCATCTCTGGCGTCCCGCCCGGTACGCATGTCCTTCGTCTTGATGAGACAAGCCTTCCGATCGGACTCATTCCAAAACCTCTTTCCAACAGGTTCATGATGAAAGGCAATTCTCAGTTCATTGACATGACCTCCGGAGGTCTTTTTAAGGCCAATTTCGCCTTGGATATGACGGCCAAATACAGAGCGCCGGAAAATAAACCGGCGACTCCCGTTGGCAGCGATGCTGGCCAGGCGGTTCAACCGGTGCAGGAAAAGGCCGGGCAGGATAAACCTCTCACTCCTGGCATAAATGATGGTTCGGCACCCAAGGTAGCAGGCGAGGCAGGGCCTCCGCCTGAAACCGTTTCTCCTGACAGCCCGGACAATATGGAAGAAAAAAATCCCTCTAAGGAAACAGAGTCAACTCCGGCAGGCCCGACCGAGTCTACGCTGGAAGAGCAGATCATGGAGATGACGCCCGATCTGGAGTTTATAAGTCCTCAGGATCGGGCAGTTTCGGCAAGGAGAAATATCCGTGTCCTGATTAAGGCCCCAATGGGAACGAATCTGATATTGACCGCCAACGGTAATCCGGTCGATAACAAGCACATCGGCAAACAGATTCAATATGCCCCGGGGAGAGTAGTTGTTTATGAATTCATTGATATCCAGATCAGAGCCGGCGAAGAAAACCTGATTAAGGCCGAGATTCGTGACCCCTTCGGCATCGTACGTGGCCAGAAAGAAATCCGTATAGATGCAATTGGCGAACCGGTTCGGATAACCATAGCTCCCGACCAGAGGGAGGCTGCGGCTGACGGAACTTCAAAAATTGGTGTAACAGTTTCCCTTGAGGATAAGAAAGGGCACAAAGTTACCAACATTTTAGCCGTCACTGTAGAGGTGTCAAAAGGTGATATCCTGGAAAAGGATGCCGATCCTTTCACGGAGGGGCATCAGATTTTCTGCGAAAAAGGTGTTGCCCGCTTTACCATCATTGCGCCGAGGGAAACCGGTAAATCAAAGATTTATATCCAGGCGAACAGCCTGAGTGAATCGGCAGACCTCTACTTCGTGCCCTATCTGCGACAGATGCTAATCACCGGTGTCGGCGAGATGGTCCTTGGACATGGCCGGTCGTCAGGTGAACTGGACTATCTAAAGGATCGGAGCTGGTTCGACGATGGCACCTATGCGGATGGTCGCGGGGCTTTTTTTATGAAGGGAAACATATACAAGGATTTCCTTCTCACAGCCGCCTACGACTCCGACAAGAAACGCTCCGACGAGCTGTTCCGTGAGTCAGATACTAGAGTTGATTCGGAAGAAAAATACCCTATCTACGGTGACGAGAGCAAGGTCAGTTATGAGGCCACTTCCCGCGACAATCTCTATGTAAAACTGGAAAAGGGTAAATCCTCTTTTCTCTATGGCGATTATCGCACCGATCTTACGGATACAAATTTGAGCGCCTATACTCGATCTTTCAACGGTGTGAAGTTCGAGGCCAATACGGATCGTTTCCGGTTGCGTTCATTTGGGACAAAGACAGATCAGGGTCAGTTTGTCGATACTGTCCAGGGCAAGGGAATCTCCGGATACTATTATCTTACAAGCAATACAATCATTGAGGGATCGGAGCGGGTGGCGATAGAAACCAGGGATCGGCTCCAACTGGACCGCGTCCTTAGCAGGAAGACAAAGTCACGGGGATCTGATTATGATATAGACTACGATCTTGGAACGATCCTCTTCAAAGAACCGATCTCCAGCCACGATGCGGTCGGCAACCCCATCTATATCGTAACTACATACGAAAGTCGTCAGGAAGGGTTGAACTATTATATATATGGTGGCCGTGGCGCCTATAAATTCAATGAATACCTGGAACTGGGGGCTACCGGTATTGTCGAGGAGAACGCCATCAGCAACTATCAGCTCTTCGGCAGCGACATGACCCTTAATCTGCCTGGGAAGACCACTATTAAGGCGGAATACGCCAATACACGGGGGCTCTTCGATATAGACAGCCTTTACGTACCAAAGACCGGAGATGGCTGGGCCTTTGAGGCTAAGAGCCAACCTCTGGAGCGATTAATTCTCTCCGGTTATTACCGCAAACTCAGTGATTACTTCAGCAATCTTTCCGCCACCGACGCGGTACGGGGCACAAGAAAGTTCGGGATCAATGCAGAATATCAGCTCCTTTCTGATTTGACTCTGCAGGCCGAATTTCTCGATGAGGATGACAAACTCAACGAGTCATCACATCAGGTAGCTTCGGCCGGTGTGGTCAAAAAATTCGCGAAGGCCACTGTGGGTGCAGAGTTGACTCATGAAACATCGGAGAATCTGACAACCACACCGAAACAGACGCCCTTTACAACAGGCGGACTGCTCAATGGTGTGCCCTTCCTCAACGCCTATGAAACGCCGGGACGGGCCACTTTCGCGAACCTGTTCGTGGAGGGGGAACTTATGACAGATCTTTCACTGTCGCTCAGCCATAAACAGGACCTGGGGGGAGCGGATTTATCAGTCAGCCAGGGCGGCCTTAATTACCAGTTCAGTCAGGACAGCCAACTGTACATCCGTGAGGAGTACGCGAAATACGAGGACAGCACACAGACCCGTACCCGCTTGGGTGTGGAATCTCAGATCACCAAAAACACTACGGCCTATGAGGAATATCGCCTGGCTGACGATTCGGCAGGCTATCGCAATCAGCAGGTCATGGGATTGGAAAACAAGTTTCAGGTTATGGAAGGGGTTACGGGGACTCTGGCAGCGGAGTATATGAGCACATTGAATGGCCAGGATAATCCTAACGAACCGGATGCCTTTGCCGTCGCAACCGGCCTGGAATATCTGCCGGGGGATGAATTCAAACTGACCAGCCGGGTCGAGCACAGGCGTGAGCTCGTCGAAGACGGGACCGATTCATACCTGGCGGAGGTAGCGGCGGCCTACAAGCTCAACCCCGATTACTCGCTGCTTATGCGCGAACGATATTTTTTCGAAAAGAACAGCGCAGATGAAAACCATACCTCCCGGCTCATGGTGGGACTGGCTTATCGTCCTCTGGAAAACGACCGGTTCAATGCCCTATCCAAGATCGAATACAAATACAACAAAAGAACGGCATCCTACCCCGCCTGTAGCACTGACTCTTTTATCCTCTCAACGGAGGGGATTTATCAGTTCAGCCGTTCACTACAGTTGATGGCCAAATATGCAGGCAAACTGGAGAAGGAAGACTCCTTCTCTTCCTACACGGATCTTATAGCAACCAGAGTGATCTTCGATGTTACTGATCGATTCGATTTTGGAGCGGAGTACAGGCTTCACACAAGTCATAGTATAAACACCCGCCTCCACGGCGGCGCTTTGGAAATAGGCTATCGTGTGGTGAAGCAGCTCTGGCTTTCCATAGGATATTCATTCGACCGTTTTGACGCAGATCTCGCAGGGGACAGTTACCAGGGTGAAGGGCCCTATCTTAAACTCCGATTCAAGTTCGACGAAAAAGATCTCAATAAGCTTAACCCCAAAAGCCGCGTAGGCGAATAAATGGATTTCAATGCGTCAATGAGGGTTCCGGTCTATCGGGGACAAGATTCAGGGCCTTGCTTACCGGTATTTTCACTCCCCAGCACTGGAAAAAGATGTCGGAATGTGCTATGGCCAGTCGCAGAGAACCCAGAGAAACATTGCTGCGAGAGGGGCCTGTGTATGTTTAGTTATTTTATTGGATTGGTCAGGGGAACGGTAGCTCTCCTGTTGTATGTCATTAATACGATCCTATCAACAAGTCTGATATTTCTTATCGCCTTTTTGAAACTGGTTATTCCAATTCAGAGCTGGCGAAAACTATGCAGTATTCTATTGACCGGGATCGCCAACAACTGGATTGCCATAAATAATTTCAATCAGAGATTTTCCGGTAAGATCCGATGGGATGTGAAAGGGCTTGAGAATCTCAGGCTTAACGAATGGTACATGGTTCTCTCGAACCACCAGTCATGGGTTGACATCCTAGTCCTGCAGAGGATTTTCTATCGCAAGATTCCTTTCCTGAAATTTTTCATAAAAAAAGAATTGATATGGGTCCCCTTTCTTGGGCTGGCATGGTGGGCCCTGGACTTTCCTTTCATGAAGCGCTACTCCCAGGCCTTTCTGAAAAAACATCCGAATCTGAAGGGAAAAGACCTGGAAACAACCCGCAGGGCATGCGAGAAGTTCAAGACCATACCTGTCTCGGTAATGAATTTTGTAGAGGGCACAAGATTCATGGAGAAAAAGCATAAGCTGCAAAGATCGCCATACAAAAACCTGCTTCGACCAAAGGCGGGCGGAATGGCATTTGTTTTTCAGGCTATGGGGGATCAGTTGCACAGTATCGTTGATGTTACTATAGCCTACCCGGGAGGGGCTAAAAGCTTCTGGCAGTTTCTATGCGGTCAGGTGGGAGAAATCAAGGTAAGGATCACATCCTATCCAATGAAGCCCGAACTGCTGGGAGATTATGTAAATGATTCTGAATACCGTGAAATATTCCACAACTGGCTGAACTCGCTGTGGGAAGAGAAGGATATGCAGATTGAAAGGATGCTTAATCCAGGAAGTCTGATTGCATAAAATAGGATGTAATGAGAAAGGCCTTTACGTGATGTCCCCCTTAGAGGGGCGTAAAGGCCTTTTTGTGATCTATCAGCTGCTTACTTTCTTTTTCTTCTCCTGCCCACTCCTGCAATCGCAAACAGGCCTGAAGCCATAAGTATGATGGTACCCGGCTCTGGAACAGGTGCGGAACTCGTGGTATCCGGCACCATAACCCAGCCATTGCCATTCCCATAGCCTACAGCCTCAAGGGAATCGGTACCAAAGGCTGTGTTGTATGCGTAAATAGAGGTTTTCTCTCCGTCCACCTTTTCAACACCATCTTTTGCATAGAAATCGCCCCACATGGGTGCCCTGTCCGTAACTATTGTTACAGTTGCTGAAGTGGTCTCAGTGTCCAGATTCCACTTCAATCCGAACATGGAACCCAGCATACCGGGATTTCCATCCCCTTCATCATACAGTTCAAGTTCGTACCCTACAGTGGTTCCTTCCAGGATGTTCTCTGCAGTGAAGGTCTCTGAAACTTCGAAGATCAGGTGGCTGATGGCCTTGTCTGATACGGTGAAGACATAATTATATGTCCAGACATCGTTGTCAGAACTGACCTCCCATTTCAAGACCGCATCATCCCAGCTTCCTGTACCGAAAAGTGTTTCCCCCCCTTTAATACTCCCTGTATAGGTTGCCCAGCCGTTTGTGGAAAGGAGCAAAAAAACCATTATTACAGCAATGCCTAACCTCTTCATTTTACCATCCCTCACCATTTCATGAATTGTTGATTCGGTCTGTTTCCAGATGCCGCTATTCGTACTTTCTCTTGGTGATTAGAATGGCAGTCGACAGGTTTATTGTAAATACTACTAAAGTAGGATTTTTAAGTATTTTCGGTAGGTTTGATTAGGGAGCTATACCTTTTTACCCATAATCATAGGTGCAATGTATTAAGGAAAAGGAAAAGGGAAAGGTCTGCTCTGTTTTATCCTGATGGAAGGTAACAAAAGGTTTTGACAGGATGGTGCAGTCTGGAGATAGAAAGGCTTCTCTGGCGACAACCGCTACTCAATACAGAGCAACAACAGGCTCTAACTTCCTAAGATAACGATTCAACCTTCATGACATGTTCAAGTATGACCAGCTGATCCTCGATAGGGGGAATGCGACGGGGTTCAAAGAGTTCTGGCAATCCCGATCCCATCATATCCATCAGTTTCTCTACGGCGCTGAACATTTCAACATCGGGAAGACCATTTTCTGTCAGATGGCGGATCAGCTTGAATGTCTCAAAGCCGTCAAACCAGCGTGAGAAATGGGCGGCCAGATGAATTTCATCGCCGCTGTTGGCAACAAGCCTTGGCCAGACATCAACAAAGTGGCGACAGCGAAGAAACTGCTCCAGAGAGGGATGCATTTCCTCGGCTCGAGCAAGAATCGTCTCTGTGTCCCTGTCCCCGCAGGATTCCATATAGCCAAGCCATTCCCTGAGAACAGCAAATGATCCGGGATTGTAAAGTTTGTATTCGTCCTGAACCCCTTCGCTGAAACGAATAACCCTTTTCCCTGTACCGAAGGGGACGCGGGACGACGCCCTTGACGAGGGGTGAACTGTGGTAGTGGTGACCTTCCCGATTCCACCGGTCTTTGCCAGTTTATCGAGAAAGTAGAAATCCTCCCCAGCCCGTCTTGTATTCATCCCTCTTACGGCGGCGTATGCCTCGGCGGTGCAGACCATCGTAGATCCTATGGAGTGAAAAGCGTATGGCGACCCTGCATATCTAAGGCCAAGGACATAGTATCTTAAAAATAGTTCATAGCAGCAGATGGCGGCCTGTTCCCCTGGGTTTTGCGATTGCTGGTGGGAAAAAGCTATCACCGCCGCAGTCATTTTTTCCCCTTCGAAGGCATTTCTCACGCAGTACAGGTAATCAGGTTCCACAAGCGTATCGGCATCGAGACAGAATAAAAGTTTGGGGCGATCATCGTCATAATCGAATATACCAAGTGCGAGATCCATGCCGATCTTCCTGGCAAGACCCACGCCTGTGTTCTTGTCTGGCATCTCCAGGCCTGACGAAGAGGCGTCCACGTATGCAAGGCGTAGAGCGTTTTTTGGGCATTCTACAAGGGCTTCCAGCTTCTCCAGGGTCTTGCGGTTATCGGCGAGATCGGATGCGCTGACCTTGCCTGCTTCTGCGTTGTTGACGACAGATACAACGAGGGTGCGTTCACATTCATTCATGGGATTATTCGACAGGCTGGCAAGGGTCTGAAAGAGATGTTCCGATTCTGCAAGGGCGGGGATTATTACTACGTTGTCTATCCCCTCCAGCGATCGGGCCTTTATATGCCATCTGTTCGAAACAGCATAATTGGAAAGATACTTTTTAATTAATCCGGGAGTGCTCATCCAACATGCTCCTCAACCATAGACCTGAGGGCTTCGTAGTCGTCCCCCTCGATCCAGTTAATGATGGCCCCGCTACGCGCCATACGACGAAACCAGGTCATCTGCCTCTTGGCAAACTGGTGTATCCGGGTGTTCAACTGACCAATCATTTCATCCAATCCCATTTCGCCTTTAAGGTAACTCCCAATATACCGGTACTCAAGACCGAATGAGTCCAGCCTCTCCCAGCTAACCCCTCCATCGTGCAGCTGCCGTACCTCTTCGATCATCCCCGCCTCTATACGGTTTTTCAGGCGAGCGGTTATTCTCTTTCGCAAGACCTCTCTCTCCCAACTTACGCCGACGATAAAGGGACGCAGATCGGGCAGAGCGGGTCCGTCCAATCCCCCATAGCTATTCGTGTATTCCGAAATCTCAATGGCCCGTATCAGGCGATCCCTGTCTTCGGTATCGGTTGTGTTATGAAGTGAGGGATTACTCCTGATAAGTCGACTCCTCATGGCATCGATATCCTGCCCGATCAGTTCCTCTCGCAGGGCCGGGTTCTGAGGGACCGCAATCATCCGATAGTTTCTCACCACGGATTCGATATAAAGCCCCGTTCCACCAACCATGACAGGCAAAATCCCACGGCTTGAAAGGTCGGAGAAAGAGAGGTAGAAGAGACGCTGATATTCGAAAAGGTTGAATTCGTATCCTGGGTCGACTATATCGATCATATGGTAAGGTACTGCAATGCCATCAACTACAAATTCTTCAAGATCCTTCCCCGTCCCCAGATCCATACCACGGTAAACCTGGCGCGAATCGGCTGAAATTATCTCCGATCCCCGATCCCTTGCCAGCCTGGCTGCGAGTGCTGTCTTTCCGCTCGCAGTGGGCCCCAGTATCACGATCAGATTGTACCCTTCCCCCTTCATCTGTTTACGAATACCTCTTTTTGGTGTATTAAAGGCTGTAGCGTTTTGCTGTGATTTATTCTGTCCAGAAATCCCTCGAAGAAACTTTCCTTACTACAGGACTGCTAACACATATCATATGAAAGCTGATAAAGAAAAAAGAATGCTAGACCTTGGGAATGACCCTATAGGCCCCCTTCTCATAAAGATGAGCCTCCCCTCGGTTGTTGCAATGCTTGTAATGGCACTTTACAACGTGGTGGACACCTTCTGGATAGGGAAGATAAGTCCCGAGGCAATCGCGGCTCTTACTATCTGCTTCCCCATCCAGATCCTTTTCGGCGCCATAGGTGTCGGAACAGGCGTTGGGGCTGGCTCATTTGCGGCCCGTATGTTCGGAGAAAAAAACATCCTGAAAGGAAACAGGACCGCCGGGCAAACAGTCTTTTTCTCCCTTTTCTTCGGCATAATAATCATTATTGTTGGAACCCTTTTCCCAGAAGGAGTGCTGAGATTCTTTGGTGCTACGGAAAACATCCTGCCTCTTTCGGTAAGTTACCTGAGACCAGTAGTATTCGGAGCACCCTTTCTCTTCTTCATGATGATGTCTGACTGTCTCTTCCGTTCCGAGGGGAACCCAAATCTTCCCATGTTTGTCATATCAACATCGGCCATCTTCAATGCGATCCTGGATCCATTTCTTATCTTCGGATGGGGGCCATTCCCGGAGATGGGAGTCATGGGGGCAGGACTGGCAACCACTATATCACAGCTCACGGCAGCCTGCCTGTCGCTATACTTTCTTTTCACCCACCACTCCGGATACCACATACACTTTGCCGATCTCGTCCCAAGATGGTCGATTATAGCTCCCATCTACAGTGTAGGGTTTCCGACCCTTGTTACACACCTTGTCATGAGTGCCGTTCTCATAATCTATAACAACAAACTGGGAGGGTTCGGACATCTGGCAGTTGCATCTCTCGGGTTGGGGTTCAGGATAAATGGGGTTTTGATGATGGTACTCTTCGGCCTTGGGGGCGGTGTTATGCCCATAGCAGGGTTCAATTACGGGGCACGCAACTACGCGCGCATAGTAGAGATAAAACGTGTAACGACAGTTTTTGCCGCCCTCCTAGGTGGTGGATGCACGCTGCTGATAGAGATATTCGCTAGGCCCATACTGATGGTTTTTACAAAAGACCCTGAGATGCTCGCAATAGCGGTTCCGGCCCTCAGGATATTTGTGGCTACTCAGATCCTAATAGGGCCGGTTATCGTCTGGATCAACATATTCACGGGACTTGGAAAGGGGGTTACTGCCATGTTACTGCTGGTCAGCAACCAGGTCCTTTTTCTGGCACCCCTGATTTATACATTGCCCATGCTGTTTGGATTGAACGGGGTCTGGATGGCTCAACCGGTCTCGAATCTCATGTCTTTCTCCCTGACATCCTTCTGGATAACCAGAGAACTCAGGAGGCTCATAAGAGACTATTAAAAATCTCTGCATCAATCAAGCAGATGTACAAAGATTCCGCTACGCAGCTTGGGCTCAAACCAGGTGGATTTCGGCGGCATGATCTCACCTCTATCAGCAATAGTCATGAGCTGTTCTATGGTGGTGGGGTGCAGAGAGAAGGCCACGGCATATTCGCCTGAATCAACAAGTTTTTCAAGCTCATCCATACCACGTATCCCCCCTACGAAAATAAGCCTGTCGTCGGTTCGAGGGTCCGCTATTCCCAGTACCGGGTCCAGCAGGCTGTCCTGCAGAATTGATACATCCAGCGCCTGTACAGGGCTTTTCCCCGCGACATTCTCTTCCTTCGTCTTAAGGCCATACCATCTGCCCCCAAGATACATCCCGAATTCTCCGCAATGCTCCGGGGATCTTTTTTTGAAATCCTCAGAGAGGATAAAGATATCCTTTACCCTGGCAATAAACTGATCCTCTGCGAATCCTCCCAGGTCCCTTACCACCCTGTTGTAGTCCATAATCATGAGTTGATCGTGGGGGAAGATAACTGCCATTATTTTGCTGTGCTCACCCGTTAACGCCTTATCCCCTCCCCCTTCACGGCGTATGCGGGAAACCGCCGCTGCCGCTGCTGTCCTGTGGTGACCGTCGGCTATATACAGTGAATCGAGCGCAGAAAATCCCTGTCTTATCTTCGCGATGTCATCATCTTTTTCAACAATCCATACGCTGTGGGTTATACCATCATCAGCCCTGAAATCGTACTCCGGAACACCGGCAACGATATCGTACACCATCTTGTCAATAACCTTGGACGCCCTGTAGGTAAGGTACAGCGGGCCAGTCTGGGCGTTTACCTTGTCTATATGTCTAGTACGATCTGCCTCCTTGTCCTTCCGAGTCAGTTCATGCCTCTTTATAACTCCCGAGTCGTATTCGGCCACATCTACACAACCGACAACACCGAACTGGACATGTTCTCCCATCTTCTGTCTGTAGATATAAAGTTTTTCCTTATCATCCTGAAAGAGTATACCTTCCTCCAGGAAGGTATACAGATTGGCCCGTGCCCTCTCATAAACCTCTTCGGGGGTTAAATTGTCATCCGGGGAATCGACTTCCGACTTGACGATCCTCAAAAAGCTCTTTGAATTATAGCGGGTAAGCTTCCTCGCCTCCCTTGAATCAATAACATCATATGGATAGGATGCAACATCCTTAACATATTGCCTCTGGGGCCTAACTGCCCTGAATGGTCTTATGGCAACCATTGTAAACACCTCAGTTTTATTTGGGGCACTTCTAACACAGTCGATATACTCAAGGCAATCCCTTTGCTTAAATTTTGCCGGAAGGACCTTGCCAGCTTGCAAAATCCGGCTTTGAATAGTATGAATCACCATGGCCTTTAATATCAGAAGGGAAAAGTGTTAATATGACAACCATGGTCTTTGTACATGGCCTCGAGGGGAGCAGCCGGGGAACCAAATCAAGATTCTTCAGAAAACATTATCCCCAGATGATCATAGAAGATTACGCTGGCAGCCTTGACGAAAGGATGATCAAACTAAAAGGAACTCTTGCCGGAAAGAAAGATATCATACTGGTAGGTTCCAGCTACGGTGGACTTATGGCAGCCATGTATTGCTGCGACAATGAGTCATCGATAAAGAGACTGATACTGCTGGCTCCAGCGCTTTTTCTGGAAGAATTCACGCCCTATCTGGGCAGGAATATCCAGGTGCCCGTCACAGTGTATCACGGAAGACAGGATGAGATAGTGCCTCCGGAGCAGGTACGGAAGATAGCTACAAGGGTCTTCAAAAACCTGAGACACGTTTTTGTTGATGATGATCATCCCCTGACAGAGACATTTACTTCCTTTGAGTGGGATGTTCTTCTGGCTGATTAGATTCTTGACAGTTATTAAATTTTAGGATAACCGGAACCTCCGAGGATCATGACAATATGTATTCAAAAAAGATAGTAATCCGCTACGGAGCTGAAATCGTTGATAAGCCAGTGGTATACAGTCTGGTAAAGGACTTCGATCTGGCCTTTAATATAATGAGGGCCCGTATATCTCCGAGACGTGAGGGCCTAATGGTCCTTGATCTTACAGGAACCAAGAAAAACTTCGACAGGGCTATAAGCTACCTGCGGGAGCTGGGCCTTAGCGTTGAACCTCTTTCCAAAAGCGTAACCCGCAACATAGACCGCTGTGTCCACTGCGGGGCATGTCTGGCATTCTGCTCGGCTGGAGCCCTCCACATCGACACCAA
Organism: Syntrophales bacterium; assembly: GCA_963665835.2. Lineage (GTDB taxonomy): Bacteria > Desulfobacterota > Syntrophia > Syntrophales > UBA2210 > UBA6078. The sequence continues at coordinate 453,200 of CAXXWJ010000001.1, forward strand.
GAGCATGGAGGTTATCTTCGACCCTGAAAAGTGCAGCGGCTGTGAACTCTGCGTAAAGGCCTGCCCCACGCACGCAATGACAACAAACCTTCTTTAATTCTAAAAATCCACTGCGACAGCAGGAGTCTAAGCTGTCCCCTACTCCTCTTCAGGAGCGATTCGGCTTTCCTTGATGGATTCTCCGACCTTTTCCACCACATCCTTTCCGGCCTCTATCACCCGCTCTTTCTGGTCGCCAATACTGTCCACAACCCCTCTTACGCTCTGAGGAAATTTATCAGGCTCACCGCTATAGTGATAATAGCCGTAAAGTACTATGATCCCCAGGACAACAAGCACAAGCCCGCCTATCACTATAAATCTGAGCACATTCCTAAGGACAAAATAGGCAATCAGAATTACAGCAACGGCAAAGATCGCAAGGGCCACCGGATTATCCGACAGATAACTGATAAGGTCATGCACGGTTACAACCTCCTTTGTGTGATGCACTGAACAGCGAGAGTATCCAGCCGTTGGACTAGCCCGCAGCAAATTGCGGGAAGCGTCAATCGCTCAGATATCGTCATTGGGGATATCAACCCACTTTTGCAATGCATCAATAATCTTCAATGCCTGATCTGTACTTGATATATTGAATTTGCTCTGCTGACGATACTCATCATTAATCTTGCGATATCTGCGTATGGTAAAATGGGGCGGACCGTATTCTCCCTTTGCACGATTCCAGTCCTGGTACTTGAACATAAGGGTTGCCCATGCCCCCTTGGAAAGAACAACCTTGTCAAGTTCCTTGACTATAGTAATGCCATCCTCTTCATAAGTTATCGTAATATCATTAACATCCGAAGCCATATATAAATTTCTCTCCTCTTGTGCTCTTAACCCGTAATAAAATATGCACCTACACCTGCATGCCCACCTGGCAGGAACAGATGTAACCTCTCGATAAAGATCTGCAAATATAAATATGTTTCAGCCCAAATGTCCGTTTACACCGTTTTTACCACCTAGCTCGGTTTTCTACATCAATATCGTATCTGATTCAACCCTTTCTATTTTGAGCCTCCTGCAATCAGTGACAAGACGTTAAACAAGACATATTTTTATATTGACATAAGACAATCCGTTAGTATAAGCCATTGCCGGTAACACAAACTATTTATCATTTACGGATGGAAGTGAGGAAGCCGGTGAGAATCCGGCGCTGCCCCGCAGCCGTAAAGGGAGCGAAAACCCACAATGCCACTGTCTCTTATCGGGATGGGAAGGCGGGTTATTAGGTTGCCCTGAGCCGGAATACTTCTCCATTCAGAATCCCCGAGGGAGGGTACATCGTGAAGATTTCACCTAGAACACTTTTTGGTCACCTATAGCCTGCTAGGTCTGGTTAATGACAAGGAACGGTGACGGTCGTTTAAATCCAATTCGTAAGGGCCTAAGCAGATTGAATCTTGGTAAAACCAAGGATGCCTTTTATCAATGGCACCACGAGCAAGGATCTATATTTGTTTATACATAAGCAATAATATAGTCCTTTCTTACATCGAGACTCAAGCCTTTTCCCAAATGGTCCGCTACCCTTCAGAAAAAGCCGGAACCGCTACAACCCCTTTCTGACACCAGTCCTGCACAGCTTTATGACCAAAATTAAATGGAATGAATGTATCTCCCCGAATTCCTCAAGACTTTTAATCGAGGATAAGGGGTCTGCATTCATATGGTGGATGTCTCCATAGCCATAAGCCCGATGGATACATCTTAGTTGTGATCAAAAAGCCCGTCGGCAGAAGGAAACCGGTGCAAATCCGGCGCTGCCCCGCAACTGTAAGCGGCTCGAAATCCACAGGAAAGCCACTGCTCTTGAGAGTGGGAAGGCGTGGAAAGTAGGAAAACCCGCAAGCCAGGATACTTTTCGACGGACAGAAACCCATCCGAACCGAGGGGAAAGGGGGCTATCATGTTGAACCTATATGAGAAGGTTTTCTCCTCGTGAGTATTACGGAAAAAGTTGATGAGACAATATCTCAAATTCATACTCCTGGAGGAAAGAGAAAATGAAGTACAGAAAAATCTGTAAACTGGTGGCGACAATATCCTTCTTTGCCGCTTTATCTATAGTTAACACGTCGGCAAGGGCCGTAACCATGGAAGAAACCATCGTAACCGCCAGCAGAATCGAGGAAGGATTGAAGTATTCTCCCGATTCCGTCACGGTCATCACCGAAGAGGAGATGGAGAAAAAGGGACGCAAGACCCTCATAGAGGCCCTGCGTGATGTCCCGGGGATCGTGATCCCCCAGAACGGTGCCTTCGGGGGAACCTCGAGCATCTTCATCCGCGGAACCAGCAATGCCCACGCCCTGATCATGATAGACGGCGTACGCGTCAGTGACCCCATAACGGCGGACGGGAATATAAGCATATCGGACATCTCGACAGACAATATAGAGAAGATCGAGGTCGTCCGGGGAGCCCAGAGCGTACTTTACGGCTCCGCAGCCATAGGCGGTGTAATCAATATAATCACCAAAAAGGGAGAAGGAAAACCGAAGATCACCCTCTCTTCGGAGGTCGGCTCCTTCGAGAGTTTCCGGGAAAAGATCGGGGTCAACGGCTCCAGCGGTAAGTTCAGCTATTCCGCGTCGGTGGAGCGTTTCGACACCCAGGGTGTGTCAAAGGCGGACGATGATCTGGCTGGGGTGGAGGAAAACGACTATTACCACACCAATAACATCTCCACCCGCATCAGCGGCAGCCTCTCCGATACGGTCAGGGTGGGACTGTCGGCTCTTTTTAAAAAATCCAAGATGGATTACGACAGTACCGGCGCCGATACGGACAAGGTTCTGGATTCTACCATAACCACGGTGGCCGCAAACTATGACCAGGACCTGCTAGAGTGGTGGCAGCACATGATAAAGGTGGGAACCACCAGCGTACAACGGGAATATACGAAGAACGGCGGTGCCTTTGATGGTGAATACAACGGGATAAGCCGCCAGATATCCTGGCAGCACAACCTTTTTATCAGAGACTTCGACACGGTAACCGCCGGCTATGACTACGAGGAGCAGGAAGGTGACAACCAGGGCACCTACAGCAGCATCACGAAGAAATCTACAAACACAGGTAGTATCTTTATACAGAACAAACTTACCCCCTTTGAAGGGGCCTCCTTTACCCTGGGTTACCGAGCCATCGATCACCAGACCTTCGGAAGCGAAGATACCTACAAGGCAGCCCTGGCATACTTCTTCAAAAAGACAGAGACAAAGCTCCACGGAAGTTACGGAACGGGGTTCCGCGCCCCCTCCCTCTACCAGCTCTACTCCTCCTACGGCGACGAATCTCTGAAGCCGGAGACAAGCAAGGGCTACGATGTGGGTGTGGAACAGTTCTTCCTTGATGAAAAGATCCACTGCTCACTGACCTGGTTTTACAACGAACTGGAAGACATGATCGCCTGGGACGGCGTAACTTCAAAATATAAAAACATATCGGCGGCGGATATGAAGGGGTGGGAGGCAGGCCTCTCCTATGCCCTCTTCGACTGGCTCAGCTTTGATGCAAACTACACCTACACCGATGCAAGAGACGAGACCCCCGGCGGTTCCAACGAAGGCAAATATCTCACATACCGCCCAAAACATTCGGGAAACGCCTCGGTCAACATCAAACCCATGGAGAAGCTCAATATCAACTTCAACAGCCAGTATGTGGGCAAGCGTTACAAAAGCACAGATAACTCCAGTGAGGTGCCGGATCACCTGATTTTTAACCTGGCGGCCTCATATGACCTCAGAGAGTGGATAGAACTGTTCGGCCGCATAGAGAATCTGAGCAATGAGAATTACAGCTCCATCCACAGTTACGGTCAACCGGGCATAAGCTTCTACGGTGGTGTAAAGATGACCTTTTAACTTGCCAAGCGGGAGAGGAGTCTTTTTGATCCCTCTCCCGTGCCCCCTTCCAGGTAGCATAAAATATGGAAAAGTACCTACAGATATATAAAGGCTAGGGCAAGACGGCGGTCGCTGACCTGGTTACGGACATGAAGGAGATCAAACACTACTCCTAACGGGGAATGAGTGTACGGAAAGGAATTGAACGGTAAGACATATGAAGAGGACACGGAAATCTTCTAGGAAAAATTCATCAGGAATCAGTATAAAGAAAATTATCCCATCTCTTTTACCCCTTTTTATCTCTCTGTTCTGGTTGCAGGAATCTTTTTCATTCCCTCTGACCTTTAGCGATGACATTGGGAAAAAGATTACCATAAATCAACGTCCCGAGCGGGTAGTCTCACTGGTCCCGTCGATCACTGAAATCATCTGCAAGATAGGGGCCTCTGATACGGTGCGGGGCATCGCCTACCACGACACCTACCCCGGTGAAAGGGCCGGAAAAACCGTTCTAGTCCACGAAAAAGAGACTCCCATAGTGTACGACGCCATCAACAACCTGATCTATGGGTTGTACCTTCGATTACAGGGAAGGGGGGAGTAGGAATGCACAAAATCAGTCCCTTAAGATCATGTGCCTTCTTCCCGCCTGCTCCATATCGTTTCCTCTTTGGTCTCCTGGCTTTTTCTTTAATCCTCGCTCTTACTGTCCTGCCGGCCGCTGCCGGACCCCTTCTATTCTGGGAACTTCAAAATACCGATCGCTATATGTTCAGGCAGGACGACTCGAAGGGTAGGTGGAAGAACTGGCGGAGAGAGCGTCAGGAACGGAAAGAGGCCCAGGGTAAGGAGAAAGAACTCACATTGAAGGAAATCTCTTTCCCGGAAAAACAGGGCGAAGGCGAAAAGAGCGATCGCTGGGACTCGGAAACAGTCATATGGGTGCAGCCCCCCAGCGGCGTTCCATATGAGATGGTACCGGCAAGTAAAGAGGGCAATCTGACCGTATCCGTACCGCCTGATCTGGACCTTAACGGCCGCTATATGATCCTGAGCCGAACCATGGCGAAGGGCAAGCTCTTCCTCTGCGCAAAGACCTTCGTTGCCCATATGAAAAAGGGCGGGAGGAGGGAACAAAAAGCCGGGGCCTTTCTTGATAACCCGGAGAAGTTTCCCCTGGAAATAGGTCCTGTCCTGCCTCCCAGAACAAACCCCTATGAGGGTGTGATGCAGACGGAACACATGGGCCAGTCCTTTCAGGTTCGCTTCTGCGGAAGGCCCCTTTCCGGCGCACCCCTGCGGGTCATGACTGAAAGCGGATGGATCAGGGAGTACAGAACCGGCAAAGAGGGCACCTGTGTGGTTACCCCCATAGAGGACCGAAGTGACCAAAATAGCTGGCAGCGCTATCTATACGTAACCGAGCATGAAGACAAGACTACGGGTTATAGGTACATCTCAACCTTCACTACCATTGTTTGCGACTACAGGCACAAGTGGCGCAGTATGCTGCTGGGAGTAACCGTTCTTTCGGTCCTTACGGTAGGGTTGACAGCCTGCACAGCTATTGCAATCTTCTTTTACAGAAGAAAAAAACGATGTTCGATGCCTGTGGTCCTTCTAAACCGTAGCGATGTCAGGGAGAAAGGAGACCGATGAAGGTATCACGACTCCGCTGGACAGTTCAGGTCCTTGCCTTTGTCCTACTTCTATTCGGCGGCATGGCAGGCATCTTTTTGGGCTTCTTTCTCCCCACCCTTTCATGCCCCTACGTGGGATACATGCGGGGAGGTGACTGTTTTCTGCTGCACCTCCAGTTTCACCTGGCCCTTGGAGGATGGGAGGTATACAGGGGCATTATCATTAATTTTATTATCTTTTCACTTCTTGTGATTATACTTGGGCGGTTCTGGTGCGGCTGGATATGCCCCTTCGGATTTATCCAGGACCTCCTGGGCAGGCTGCGACAGCTCTTCAACATAAAACACCTTACCATCTCTTCGAAGACAAAGGGGAGACTGTCTCCCATCAGGTGGTTCTTCCTGGGACTGGCCATATTCATCCCCATCTGGATCGCCTACCCCTTCGGTGCCCCAGATATGCTGCACGATCTGTCGCAGCCATACTGCCAACTCTGCCCCGGGCGCTACATTCTTCCCCTGGTGACAGGTGATCCTGAGGAAGTTTCAATAGACTTCAAAAACAGGACAACGGTATTTATGACTGTATCAGGGCTGGCAATAACAGCCGTTGCGATTGCTGGATCCTTCTTCAGCCGGCGCTTCTGGTGCTTCCTCTGCCCCATGGGCCTCCTCCTTTCTTTTTACAGAAAGATCGGCCTGATGCGCCTGAAAAAGGATTGTGGAAAATGCACAATGTGCGAGGAATGCTCCCTGGCCTGTCCAATGATAATAAAGGACGTGTTCCGCGAACGTGAAAAGGAGGATGTTACAAAAGGTGATTGCATCTTCTGCGGCAAATGTATCGAGGCCTGTCCGGAGAACAATGGGCTTTCCTTTTCATTCATGGGGAAAAAGTTCTTCTCTTCTTCATCCGACGCCTTTTTCAAGCGCCACTACGGGATAGACAAAAATGGTCCAGCTCCGGGGGGAACAAATGACCCTAAATAGCGGAGATGATAAACGCTCAAGGAGCCTCAGGCGAAAGATCGCCAGGGGAGTAGCAAAGCTGCTGGACGAGGTGAGACAGTCCGCCTCAAGGCCCAAAGAACTTGATTACTTTATCGATGTACTTCACGACGTCTACGTATCGGATGACGGCCTCCTACGGCGTTTTGGTGAATCACCTCCATTAATCGGCATATACTGCATGATGGTGCCAGAGGAACTTATATATGCTGCCGGCTTCATTCCCATGAGACTCTGCGGCGGAAGCTACGATGCCTTTATGGTGGGCAGCGATTACACACCCCGCGACACCTGTCCAATCGTCAAGGCTTCTCTGGGCGCTTCACGTATGGGGATACCATCGGTATATGCCCTCTGTGACCCGGTTATCATACCTGCCACCTGCGATGCAAAGAGAAAGGTCGCCGAAGAGTTATCCCTTACCACCACGGTATGGGTCCTCGATATGCCCCACATAAAGGACGCTGAGGCGTCGCGGGAGAGCTGGCGTCGCCAGATACAAGGCATGGCGCAGCTCCTGAACAGACTGGGAAAGCAACGAGTAACGGGGAGAACGATCACAGTATCAACCATGCAAGATGCCATGGCGATGGTTGCCGCAGCATCGCAGGAGATGAGACGGCTCGGCTCACTTCGGAAGGGGTTGCATCCACCACTCTCCGGCATTGAGGCATCGGTTGCGCTTAGCGCCTATGGCTTCGACAGAGCCGACAGGTGGACTGAAGGGATGAGAGGGCTCAACAATGAACTTGAAGCAAGGCTTGCAAATAATCCAGGCCCCTCCAGAGAAGAAAGGAAGAGGCCCCGCCTGCTTCTTGCAGGAAGTCCTTCTATCTTCCCCCACTGGAAGGTCCCCCTGCTGGCAGAGGAGATGGGGGGAGATATTGTAATCGACGAATCCTGCGTAGGCGATCGCCTGCTCTACGATACCCTGGGGCTTACCGAGGGAACACTGGATTCCATGATAGAGGGCATAGCCGCACGTTATCTTGCCCCCTGCATATGCCCGGTGTTTACCCCCAACGAGGATCGTCTATACAGGCTTGTTGAACTGGTCGATGAATTTGCCGTTGACGGCGTTCTTTATCACGTATTAAAAGGGTGCATACCCTACGATTTCGAAATATACCGCGTAGAGGAGATCTTAAGAAAACGGGGGATTCCCCTCCTTCGGATCGAATCCGACTACACTCCAGAGGATGTCGAGCAGCTCAGAACCCGTATCGAGGCGTTCATAGAGATGCTGTCAGAAAAAGAAAAAAGGGGGGGAGATTAAAAATGGATTGGTTTCTGGGGATTGATGCAGGGTCCACTTACGTAAAGGCCGTTTTGATAGATGAAAGGGGCGCCGTAAAGGGACAAGGACTGTCGGCAACGGGCTTCAGCTCTGAGATCGTTGCCTCGCAACTTATTGATAAGATGTGCCTTGGTCTGTCAATATCGCCTAAAGATCTGGCCGGGGTTGTTGCTACCGGTTACGGTAGGCGACGGATAGATGCAGCAGAGGGCAGCATAACCGAGATCAAGGCCCATGCGATGGGAGCCTTGCACAGCCAGAAAACAACGGGTGAGCATATTGGTACGATCATCGATGTGGGAGGGCAGGACACAAAGGTCATCATCCTCAGCGACCAGGGTCAGATCGAGCATTTTGTCATGAATGATAAATGTGCAGCCGGTACGGGCAGATTTATCGAACATATGGCCCGAATCCTTGAGATCCCCCTGCCAGAGATGGGAGAGCTTGCTATCTCGGCTCCATCTCCCTGTGAGATCAACAGCACCTGCGTTGTATTTGCCGAATCGGAGGTGATATCGCTGTGCGCCGGCGGAAGAGAACTGTCAGACGTGGTATCGGGAATACACTATTCTCTGGCAAGACGCATCGCAAGAATGGCCAGGGGCGCAAATTTGAAAAGCGGCGTGCTCATGACAGGGGGCGGCGCACTGAACCGGGGGCTTGTAATGGCCCTTGAAGAGGAGCTCATGGCCGATGTACATCCTGCAGCACATCCACAGCTAAACGGAGCACTAGGCGCCGCACTTTCCGCACTGGAAACCTGTATGGCAAAAGAAAAAAAAGGAGATGCAAGATGATCCATCCCCTCCCCTTTGCAGCGGCATATATACTTGACCTGCTCCTCGGCGATCCCCGCAGAATTCCTCACCCCGTGGAGGTTATCGGATGGTGCATAAGGGGTTGCGAGGGGTCGATCCGAAGACACACTTCCCATCTTAGACTTGGGGGTGTCCTCCTCTGGATGACCATAGTTGCCCTGTCCTGCTTGGCGGCATCTCTACTTCAGACTGCGGCATACATGGTCCATACTATCCTCGGAACAGCCGTAGTAATATACGGATCGTGGACTACGCTTGCTACACGCTCGCTCTACGATCAGAGCAGGGCCGTCGTCGTCGAGATCGAAGGGGGAAACCTGCAGGAGGCTCGCAGAAAACTCTCCATGATCGTAGGCAGGGATACGAAGGATCTGAACAGAGAGGAAATCCTGCAGGCCATTGTGGAAACCCTGGCGGAAAACCTCTCCGACGGTGTAATAGCTCCCCTGATCTATCTATTCCTGGGAGGCTTCCCATTGGCCTTTGCATACAAGGCGATAAATACCCTCGATTCAATGGTTGGGCATCGTGATGAACACTATCGAGAAATCGGATGGTTCTCCGCCAAGGCAGATGATATAGCGAACTGGGTCCCGGCAAGGCTCACCGGCCTCTTAATAACAGTCATTTCATTCGGACTCGTGCTAAATGGTCGCAACGCCTGGCGCATCATGCGCCGCGACGGCAGAAAACACCTAAGCCCGAACAGTGGGATTCCGGAGGCGGCGATGGCGGGGGCACTGAGCATTCAGTTGGGCGGAAACCACCACTATTTCGGGAAACTGGTCAAAAAGCCTACGATCGGAGATATGCAAAAAAAAATCGAAACAGGAACGGTCAAAACCGCGTTGCGCGTCATCTCTCTTTCCTCTCTTTTCATGGCGTCCCTATGCCTGACAGGCCTTACGGTGTTGAGATATGATTGAAAGAGAACATGGCGGAAATGTGGAAGAACTGGCCCGCGACACGGGGATTGGAAAAGGCTCCATTATTGACTTCAGCGCAAATATCAATCCCCTTGGATATCCGTATGGCATAAAAGGAAAGATCATGGAATCCTTCGATTCTGTCCTCAACTATCCCGATATAGATTCCCATGAACTTGTAAGATCGCTGGCCAGTTACCACGGTCTTGCACCGGAGAACATCCTTATAGGTAACGGATCAACGGAATTTATCTACTGGTTGCCCCTCCTCCTAAGGCCAAAGAGGGCCCTGATCGTAACCCCCGCCTTCAGTGAGTATGAAAAGGGGCTGCGTCTGGCCGGTACGGAGATATCTTTTTTCGAGACCAGGAGAGATGAAGATTTTCGCATCGACACCACTCTTCTAGCAAGGCGTCTCGGAGATCGACTGGATACCCTATACCTGGGCAATCCCGCCAATCCGTCGGGGGTTTTGACGGACAGAAAGGCCGTCCTTGATATCATTGCTATGACCGAAAAAGAGAGAATAATGGCAGTTATCGATGAGGCCTTTATAGACTTTACAGAAGATATATCGGTCAAAAATATAGCGGCCAACTCCGGCAATGTGGTTGTAATGAGGTCTATGACAAAGTTCTTCGGCATCCCTGGTCTACGTCTGGGCTATATAATAGCAAACAAATCAATAATCGAACAAATAAGAAGGGACAAGCCACCCTGGACAGTAAATGCCCTTACGCAAAGCGCTGCAGGCGAGGCGCTCAGGGATGTGAATTTCATCGAAAAAAGCCGCGCCTATGTGGAGACCGAAAGGGCTTTCCTACAGAAAAGGTTATCCGCTATAGAAGGGCTGACCGTGACACAAGGGGCAGCAAATTATCTGCTAGTTCACATGAGCGATACGCTCCCATTCAACGCCCCGACCCTGAGAACGCAACTGCTGGACTCCGGCATCGCTATTCGCGACTGCTCGAATTACCGGGGACTGGATAAATATTATTTTCGAGTAGCAGTAAAAAAGAGGGAAGAGAATCTCATTCTTATCGACAAACTGCGCCATCTCCTGATTTAAAAACCTCCGTAATCAACAAGCCGCCTGGTAAGTTTTTTAAAGAAATCTTGAAAGAGTCCTTTCGCTGCCTATATTTCTTCATTTTCATGTCTAATTTCAATAATCACATAACCTGCGCCCCCTTGTGCTTGAAATTGTCCGGCAAATAGGATATCGTACAACTCTATAAAAAATTATAGTGACTTCAAATGGTTGAGAGGAATCAAGGGGTTGACAAAAAGTGTGCTCGTCGGCATAAGCGGCGGCGTTGACAGTGCCGTGGCGGCGGTTATCCTGAAGGAGCGGGGATATCGCGTAGAAGGGCTCTATCTTCGCAACGGCTTTCCCCTGGTAAGTGAGCAGAACGCGGCTGCCATTGCCGATCGGCTGGGATTTCCTTTTCATGTCCTCGACATCAGTAACCCCTTCAGGAAGGATATAGTCGACTACTTTGCAAAGGAGTATCTGGCAGGCAGAACTCCAAACCCCTGTATAGTCTGCAATAAGAAGGTAAAATTCAGATACCTTATCAACGAGGCAGACAGGCTGGGACTTGACTACATCGCCACAGGGCATTACGCAAGGGTGGAGATGGGTAAGGAAGGTTTCAGGCTCTTGAAGGGGGTTGACGGCACCAAGGATCAGACCTATTTTCTCTTCCAGCTCGGTCAGGAAGAACTGGGAAGACTGATCTTTCCCAATGGCGACCGGACCAAGGCCCAGATACGAAAGATAGGCAAGCATCTTGCCATTCCCTCAGGAAAGGAGAGTCAGGAGATCTGCTTCATACCGGACGACAACTACCGCGGCTTTCTGGAGAGCTATCCGGTCACGCTTCCACCGCCGGGGAATATCGTCGACACAGCAGGTGCGGTTGTCGGCAGGCATCAGGGGACTCACACTGTTACCATCGGACAGCGCAAGGGGCTGAATATCGCCTCTTCTCGGCCCTATTACGTACTGGAAATCAACAGGGGAAGAAACGAAGTGATCGTTGGTAGGGATGAAGACCAGCTCAGCCATGGCCTTATGGCGGCAAACTGTTCATGGATATCGGGGACTGTGTCCGACAGATCTTTTAACGCCAGGGCCTATATAAGGTACCGGCATCGAGGGGTCGAGGCAGAAATCACTCCCCTGACCGGTGAGCGGGTTCAGGTACGGTTCGAAACACCTCAGAAGGCGATAGCGCCTGGACAGGCGGTCGTATTTTTCGAGGGGGACAGCCTGCTTGGAGGAGGATGGATCGAAGGGAGATTTCGCGATGTTTAGGGTTGCCCTGGCTACACTGGGGTGCAAGGTAAATCACTATGAAACGGCAGGCCTTCTGGAGAAACTGCAAGATAAGGGCATTACAGTGGTCCCCTTTCCCTCTCCGGCTGATCTGTATATAATAAACACCTGCACGATAACCTCCAAGACGGATTTTCAGTCCCGGCAGCTGATACGCCGTGCCTACAGGGCCAATCCGTCGGCTCCCATAATCGTTACCGGTTGCTATGCCCAGACCGCTCCTGAGGATATTGCAGCCCTGCCAGGCGTAAGGATGGTGGCCGGGACAGAAATGAAGACTAAGATCCCTGATATCTTAGAGGAAATATTAAATGGCAGTCCCCGCGTAGATGTAGGAAATATGGACCGCAAGCTTCCCTTCTCGGAGCTGCCGGTGAGACGATTTTCGGAACAGACCAGGGCGTATCTGAAGGTACAGGACGGATGTAACATGTTCTGCAGCTACTGCATTATACCCTACGCAAGAGGCAGAAGCAGAAGTCTTCCCGAAGAAGGTGTAATAAGAAACTTGAAGGTTCTTACATCGGCCGGGCACAGAGAAGTCATCCTTACCGGGATATGTCTTGGAGCCTATGGAAAAGACCTTTTGACCAATTCCAGTCTTATGACCCTTTTACAGCGCATAGAGGAAGAAACAGATCTAGAGCGCCTGAGGATAAGCTCTCTTAATCCCAAGGATATAACCGTTGATATGATCAATCACCTCAGGGGTTCACGAAGGGTATGTCGGCATCTCCATATATCGATGCAGAGCGGAGATGACAGGATATTGAGTCTGATGAAAAGAGATTACACAACCGGCCAGGTCTCGGAACTGATATCACATCTACAGTCGGAAATCCCTGATATCGCAATCGGGATGGATATAATAACCGGCTTTCCAGGCGAGAGAAAAGAAGAATTCCAGAACACAAGGGATTTTATTGAAAACCTGAAACTTGCTTATCTTCACGTTTTCCCATATTCTCGCCGTAGCGGGACGGTGGCGGCAGCCCTTCCCGATCAGGTATTAAAGGCTGACAGTAAAGAAAGGGCCCAAATACTTCGTGAGATAGGCAGCAGGAAAAGAGATGAATTCAACGGAGGATTTATAGGAAAGGAACTTTCCGTTCTCGTAGAGGGCAGCAGGGATAAGGAAACCGGCTGGGTAAAGGGATTCTCGGACAATTACGTCCCGGTACTCATACCCCAAGGGGACATGTCCCTTGCCAATAAAATACTGGATGTAAGAGCCGAGCGGATGGTCAAGGAAAAGATTGAAGGGAGAGTCCTTTTCGATGGATAATGAAAGATTAAAGGCGTTAAAGGTCCTTTCAGGGATGCTGGGGCATAAATTCAATGACATCGGTCTGCTCTCCTCTGCCCTTACGCACGGTTCATACGCAAACGAAAATCCTGATCTTGTCAGCGGAGATAACGAAAGGCTGGAGTTTCTTGGAGATGCTGTGCTTCAATTGTGCATAAGCGACAGGTTGATCAGGAAATTTCCCGATTATACCGAGGGGCAACTATCAAAGACACGAGCATCCATGGTCAACGATCAATCCCTGGCAGGGCTGGCGCGCCAAAAAATGGTCGGCGATTTCCTCCTTCTCGGCAGAGGGGAGGAAAATGCAGATGGGAGAAACAAGGATTCTATTCTGGCAGATGCATTCGAGGCTATTATAGGTGTGATCTACATAGATGGAGGGTATGAGACTGCTAAGTCTTTTATCAAACAGACCTTCGCCCCGCTCATTGATAGATGGCTTGAGCAACCGGTACTGCGGGACTATAAATCGCTCCTGCAGGAGTTAAGCCAGCGCCGTTTCAAGCTGATGCCCCGCTATCAGATGCTTAAGGCCTATGGCCCCGACCATGACAAGACCTTTGAAATAAGCGTCGGAATAGGTGATAGCATTGATACCACGGGTTCCGGAAAAAGCAAGAAGGAGGCCGAACAGGATGCGGCCAGAAAAGCTCTGCATGTCCTTAAAAAGACGTGAAACAGCTAATCATCCCCATATTCGTAATACATAAGGGATGCCCTAACCGCTGCGTATTCTGCAACGAACGAATAGCTGCGGGTAATTATTCCGACAGGACAACGGGAGAAACGGTACGGGCGGTCTGCAACCTCCATCTGGAAAAAGGAAACCGGAAATTCGATCAAATTGCGTTTTACGGCGGGAACTTTACAGGTATCGACAGGGCCCACCAGATTGAACTGCTTAAAGCGGCCCAGGATTATGTAGACAAGGGGATGATAGGGTCTATAAGATTATCGACACGCCCCGATTATATTGATGATGAGAGGGTAGCTCTTATTACCGGATACGGCGTGTCAACCGTCGAAATAGGCGCCCAGTCAATGGTTGATGAGGTACTGGAAGCCTCCGGCAGAGGCCATTCATCGGAAGATGTGCGGAAGGCCGTCAGGCTTTTGAAGGAGGCCGGAATAGAAACCGGGGTTCATCTCATGGCAGGGCTTCCGGGTGACTCCCGGGATAGGTTTGGATACACGGTGAATGAGATAATATCGCTGAAGCCGGATATGGTAAGGATACATCCCACTATCGTGTTCAAGGACACGCCCCTTGAAGATGCTTACAGGGAAGGCAGGTACCTGCCGATCACATTGGAAGATGCAGTCGAACTCTGCAAGGGGGCCCTCCTGAAATTTCAGGGGGCCGGGATACCGGTTATAAGGCTTGGACTCCACACAACAAAAGAGATGATGTCCGATGAGAACATAATTGCCGGTCCCTTTCATCCTGCATTCAAATCTCTCGTCGAGGGCTCGATATTCCTTGATATGGCAAAGGAACTTTTGAAATCAATGTATGGGGGAAGCAGGGATGTTATCTTTTCGGTTTCTCCAAGGGACGTTTCGAATTTCAGGGGAATGAAAAGCTGTAACATCCAAATATTGAAGGAGTCTTTTGGCATATCGGAGATATATGTAAAAGAGAACGACCAACAGCAGAGGGGAACGCTGGAGATCATACAGGCAGGCCCCTCCAATACATTTAAGGAGTAGCTATTGTTTAAATCAGGATTTATAGGAATCATAGGTAGGCCCAATGCTGGCAAGTCTACGCTTATGAATATGGTGGTAGGTGAAAAGATAGCGATAAGCACCCATAAACCCCAGACAACCAGAAACAGGATCATGGGCATAAGCACGACACCGACATGCCAGTTTATATTCCTGGACACGCCGGGGATACATATGGCCAAAACGCCGCTTAACCGAAGAATGGTATCGACGGCCATGAGTGTTTTCAACGATGTAAATGTGCTTCTGCTGCTCACCGATGCCTCAACAGTAGCTGGCAGGGATGACGAATTCATACTGAAAGCGATCAAGGGCATAAAGATCCCCGTTGTTCTGGTTATTAACAAGATAGATCTTATCGGAAAGGAGAAACTTCTCCCGCTGATTGACAAGGTCAAAGGGCTCTTTGATTTCGAGGAGATAGTGCCGGTATCTGCGCTGAAGGGATTCAATGTAGATCGACTGGTGTCTGTCATTGAAAAGATCCTCCCCGAAGGCCCCCCCTACTTTCCGGAAGACATGATAACCGATCGTCCCGAACGTTTCCTCGCTGCCGAGATGATAAGGGAGAAGATAACGCTAATGACGCACAAGGAGGTCCCCTATTCTACCGCCGTAGTTATCGACACCTTCAAGGAGGACGAGCGCAAGGGCCTCCTTCGAATACAGGCAACGGTTCATGTAGAAAAAGACTCTCAAAAGGGGATAATAATAGGCAAGCAGGGCAGCATGTTAAAGAAAATAGGCACCGGAGCACGTATCGAGATGGAGCGGTTTTTCAACACGAAGGTATATCTTGAACTGTTCGTCCGGGTCCAGAAGGACTGGGCGCAGGATCCGAGAACCCTTGGAGAATTCGGGTACACAGAAGAATAGAGGACGAACGCAGATGAAACCTGTTGTAGCGATAGTAGGAAGACCGAATGTCGGCAAATCGACCCTGTTTAACAGGCTGTCGGAGAAAAAAAAGGTGATCGTAATCGACCAGCCCGGTGCAACGCGGGACAGAAATTACGAAGACTCCACCTGGAATGGCAAGACCTTCATGATAATTGATACAGGAGGTTTTGAGCCTGTAACCACTGAAAAGATGCTAGTACAGATGCGTGAGCAGACAACCCTCGCCATCGAAGAAGCAGACGCGATCATTTTTCTGCTGGACGGGAAAGATGGGTTAACTCCCGCAGATATTGAAATTACGGAGATACTCAGAAAGACAAAAAAACCTGTTTTCTATACCGTAAACAAGATCGACAACATGAAACAGGAAGAGTCGACCTTCGATTTTTACAGACTTGGTATTGACCGCATCTATTCTATCTCCTCACAGCACGGCCTTGGAGTAGGCGATCTTCTTGACGACGTAGTTGAAAACCTTCCTGATGTTACCGTTGAAGAAGATAAAGAGGAAAGGATAAGGATAGCCGTAATCGGGAAACCAAATGTAGGGAAGTCTTCCCTCATAAATAAGATACTCGGCTACGAGCGAACCATAGTAAATCCCACACCGGGGACTACAAGGGACGCCATAGACACAGCCTTTGATCTTAATGGTAGAAAATACCTTTTCATAGATACGGCGGGAATACGCAAAAAAAGCAAGGTGAGCCTGAAACTCGAAAGATACAGCGTTATAGAGGCCGTCAAAACATTGGGGCGATGCGATATTGCCCTGATGATTATAGACGCACAGGAAGGCGTAACGGAGCAGGATACGAAAATAGCCGGGCTGGCCTATGAAAGAGGCGTGGCCTGTGTCCTCATTCTCAACAAATGGGATCTTATAGAAAAGGACAACTCTACAATCGGACAGCATGTGCAGCACGTCAAAGATAGCCTTAAATATCTGGATTTCGCCCCCATAATATCCATATCGGCCCTTACCGGGCAGAGGGTAGCCAAGGTCTTCGACATTATAGATACCGTTTACGATCAGTACTCAAAAAGAGTTTCTACTTCCCTGTTAAATACAAAGCTGGCGGAGTTTACTGCAAAGATGCCCCCCCCACGCTATAGAAACACGCCAAACAAGATAAATTTTGCAACTCAGATATCTACAAAGCCACCCACCTTTGTCTTCTTTGTGCGCGAACCAAAGGCCCTGCACTTTTCCTACGAGAGATATCTGTCCAACAAGATACATGAAGAGATGGGCTTTGAGAATACACCGGTACGCCTTATATTCAGGAAAAAGGGAGAGCAGAGATGACCCGGATAAGGATTATTTCGGCGGCGCTGTTGCTGTTCCTGGCTATGCTGCTCTGCACCGGTCTGCCATACGGTTTCGCCGAGGCAGGTAAAGGCAATACAGTGCGTATAGGCGTTTACCTGCCCATGACCGGCCCCATGGCTGCCCGTGGGCAGTCAGAGTATGCCGGTATCGAGATCGCACAGAAAATAAAGCCGACGGTGCTGGGGGCAAAAGTTGAGCTGTTCCTGGCAGATACAGAGACGGAAAGAGCCGGAACAGCGGGGGCTGCAAACCGCCTCCTTGCGGAACATAAAGTTCATGCTCTGATAGGGGATATGTCGGGAGACAATCCTCAGGGAGGCCTATCAGCAGCGGAAAAGGCCAAGAAACCCACCGTCATTTCATACACGACAATGCCTGCTTCAATAGGCGCCAACAGCTATTCCTTTAATGTATCTCCAACAAATGCCCTTCGTGCAGATGCTGTGGCCCGATATGCCTATTACGGGATTAAGGCAACCAGAGCTGCCCTACTGATTAACATAGAAAGCGATTCGTCAGTAGAGCTTTCCGAGGCCTTTGCTAAGAACTTTAGCGAAGCAGGGGGGAAAATAGTGGCCCTGTCTTACTGCCAAATAAGAGACAGCGATTTTACAACCCAGCTGTCTTCAATAATGGCGTCAAAACCGGACGTCATATATATGCCGCTCTCCCACACCGAGATGGTCCGAGTATGCCGGCAGGCTGCCGGCATGGAAATCAGCATCCCTATCATATCCTCCAATGAAGCTCACGATCCTGATCTTGTAAACGAAGGGGGCAAGGATGTTGAAGGTGTCATAGTGACCAATGATTTCAACATTGATGAAAGATCTTCTGAGCTTGCCAATACATTCTTCGATACCTATAAAGAGGAAACAGGAAAAGATCCTTCCCAATTCGAACTGCTCGGAGCCGACTCATACCTTCTGCTGCTGGACACAATAGAACGGGCCAAATCAACAACGGGATTAAAGATGCGCAATGCCCTTGGGTCTACCGCCGGATTTAAAGGATTATCGGGCATTATCGATATGGATAAAGAAGGAAACGCCGTAAAAAAAATATTCATTTTCGAAATAAAAGACGGCAAATTTCTGAAAGTTAAAAGACCGGATGAAACAACGAAAATAGAATCTAAATGTTGAGTGCCAAGACATCGATAACGGAAAAATGTGCCAGCACATAGCAAACAAAGTTCTCTGACAATCGAATAGCGATCACGTAATTCTGTGAACACCAAAATAGATACGGAGGTGTTCATGGAAAAGGAAAACAAGCAGCAACGGGTCTTGGCCGTGGAGCGATTTATAAACGGTGAAAGTCCCGAATCAATATGTGCGTCGCTGGGCAAGTCGAAGTTCTGGCTGTACAAGTGGTTCAAGCGGTATAGCGAGGGCGATGCCTCGTGGTGCGAGGATCGTTCTCGTCGCCCCCGTGTGATCCCAAACCGGACACCATTAGAGATCGAAGAAATCGTCAAGATGGTTCGCCTCAATCTCTATAATCAGGGTTTGTTCTGCGGTGCTCAAGCAATCCTATGGGAGATAGAAGATCTTGGCGCCAAACCGTTGCCGTCAATCAGGACAATCAACCGGATTCTCGCCAAGAACGAACTGACACATCGACGAACCGGCAAATATGAGTCCAAAGGGACGGCATATCCCGTTCTGCCGTCAACATTGCCGAACCAAACCCATCAGGCTGATCTTGTTGGCCCGTGCTATCTGAAGGGACCGATTCGTTTTTACAGCCTGAACATCGTTGATACGGCAACGGTCCGGTGTGGACTGCATCCTTCCATTGCCAAGTCAGGGCAAATGATCCTTGACGGGTTTTGGAGCGCATGGAAGCGGATGGGAATACCAGAGCGTGTCCAAGTTGATAATGCCATGTCTTTCTTCGGAAGCCCGACACATCCACGTGGAATGGGTCCCCTTATCCGACTCTGTCTGCAAAACGGTGTCGAGCCTTGGTTCATACCAATGGCCGAACCGTGGAGAAATGGAATGATTGAAAACTTCAACGACCGTTATCAACAGAGATTTCTCGGCAAAGTTATCATGGCGTCCATAGGGGATCTGCAATTGAACTCACTTGCGTTCGAACAGCGGCACAACAGCAGGTATCGCTACAGCAAACTCAAAGGTGATACACCGCTGAAAGCTCTTGCCGCCTCGAATGTCAAATTGAGGTTTCCAAAAGCAGAGGAGCCTCCCATGCATCGAATGAAAAAGCCGGAGATTGGCAAATATCACGTTGTGCGCCTCATTCGCAGCAACCTGAAATTGAATATCTTCGGAGAATGCTTCTCGGCTCCGCCAGAGACCATGCTTGAATACGTGGTGGCTACTATCGATGTCAAAGAGCAGAAACTAAAACTCTTCCTGGACAAAAAACAGGTAGAGGAATTCGATTACAAACTGCGATAGCTCAGTTGAGTGTCAGCGATGTCGTGGCACAAAAAATCGTTATCGATGTCTTGGCACTCGACATCTAAACAATAGATATAATAAATCAATCTTAACATATCTGAAATGTTGTGATTTTCCTGTTAACACCCCAATACCACTGAATACCATCACCTATCTTACAGTATAAAATCCTTTAATAGAGACAACAACCACAATATTG
Organism: Syntrophales bacterium; assembly: GCA_963665835.2. GTDB lineage: Bacteria > Desulfobacterota > Syntrophia > Syntrophales > UBA2210 > UBA6078. Next base: position 473,045 of record CAXXWJ010000001.1, read on the forward strand.
GCATAGAAATTGATAATCTAGGGCATTGGAGTCAAGAAAATGTATTTATGCATTTTTTACAGTTAATTAATAAAAGTGAACTTTAAATGCAAAGACATAACAATTCAGATATTCAAAGGATTTTTGATACCTTACAATATTTGATAGAATCTTTACCTGATGCCATTTTTGCCGTCGATTCAAAGAAGGTAATCGTTGCCTGGAATGGTGTCATGGAAAAAATGACCGGTATAGGGCAAAAAGCGACCATCGGGCAATCCCTGGAGTCGCATGTTCTTGCTATTTCCGGAAGGCCCCATCGTACGCTCATAGATCGCGTGATCTCTGCTGATGTAAATGATGATAAAATCCTCTGTGATGGATCTATTTCCGTCAAGTCATTCATGCCCTGGGCCTATAATGGCAGGGGCGCATATTTGTGGGCTAAGGCATCTTTGTTAAGAGACAGTTCGGGTAATATTATCGGGGCTATTGAAACCATTCGAGATGTTACGGAGTGGAACGATGCAGAAAGGTCGCTTCACGACAGCGAGGAAAAACACCGAAAACTTATAGAGATGCTAAGGGATGTAGTCTACATGACGGATCGTGACGGAATATTGACATATCTAAGTCCTTTGTCTGAAAAGATTACAGGATATTCTATGGATGATATGCTGGGTCATCCTTTTACAAATCTAGTTTCTCCCGAATGCCGCGATAGATTGATCAAAGATTTTAAAATCATCGTCGGGACAGAAAAAACAACAGTTTACGATATCGAAATAAAAGACCTGGCGGGCAACCTGATCCCGATGGAGATACGGGGCGTACCTCTTTCTGACAGGTCTGGGTCGACCGTTGGCCGTATAGGAATTGCGCGAGACATTACGAAACGCAAAGAGGCGGAAAAAAGGATTCAAGAGAGTGAAAGGCTCTACAAGGCAATATTTGAGACAACCGGAACCGCCACAATGGTTGTTGCCGAAGATGCGACCATATCACTGGTAAATGCGGAGTTCGAAAAACTTTCAGGCTATAGCAGAGAAGAGCTGGAAGGAAAAAAGCGCTGGATGGATATAGTATTTTGGGCAGATCTTGAGCAAATGAAGGAGGAGAATAAAAAGCGACGGCAAAGGGATCCATCGGCTCTCAGAAACTATGAATTCCGTTTCCTGAGAAAAGACAGGGCGATCAGGCACGTCTTTTTGACCGTTTCAATGATAGCAGAGACCGGTCAGGTCATAGCTTCGCTTCTTGATATAACGGAGCGGAAAATGTCGGAGATGCTTACAAAGGGTCAGCGCGACCTTGCGGCAAGACTAAATAAACTTAGAAATCTGGACGATGTGCTTAAGGTCTGCGCCGAGGTGGCAATCAGGGTATCTCAGATGGACTGCGGGGGGATCTATCTGATCGACGAAGAAACGGGGGCCCTCGATCTAATATACGCGGAAGGTATCTCTGAAAGATTTAGGAAAAGCGTATCATATTATCCAGGAGATTCTCCAAATGCCCGTCTGGTTGAAACCGAAGGTCCCATCTACTGTCGTTTCGATAAACTGCCAAGCCATATGGAGCCTCTAAAATTAGATGAAAACCTAAAATCCGTTGCCATAATCCCCATTCATTACGAGGCAAAAGCGATTGCCTGCCTCAATGTCGCCTCACACACTATAGAAGAAATACCTGGGTTTGCACGAATAGCTCTAGAATCGATAACGTCGCAGGTAGGAGCGGCCATCGCCAGGGTAAAGGCCGAAGAGGCCCTCATAAAAAGCGAAGAGATGTTTCGGGCCCTTGCGGAGAATTCATTCGACACAATCATGCGCTTCGATAGCAGGTGCCGCCATCTTTACACAAACCCAAAGGTTGAAAAAGAGACGGGGATACCTTCCGGTGCTTTCATCGGAAAGACACACAGTGAGCTGGGATTCCCCCAAGACCTGGTCGAGCTTTGGGAAGGGGCAATACTGAAGGTCTTCGAGACAGCGCAGCCCAATAGCCTTGAATTCATCCTCCCAAGCGCAATATGGATAGACTGGTCACTCGTCCCGGAATTTGACGGCAACGGCACGGTCAAGGCCGTACTGGCCTCGGCACGGGACATCACAGATAGAAAAGAGCGGGAATTAAATGCTCAGAAGGAGAAGGAGCATCTGAGGCAAGAAAACATAAGGCTCAGGTCCTCCATAAAGGATCGCTGGCGTTTCGGAGAGATTATCGGCAAGAGCGACGTCATGCAGGAAGTATACGAGCTTATTCAAAAAGCCGCCGCCTCCAATGTAAATGTTATTATATACGGCGAATCCGGAACGGGTAAAGAACTGGCAGCCAAGGCTATCCACGATACAAGCCACAGAAAAAACGACGAATTCGTCCCCGTTAACTGCGGTGCGATCCCAGAAAATCTCTTGGAAAGTGAGTTCTTCGGACACAGAAAAGGGGCCTTCACCGGCGCCCATGCAGACAAACACGGATACCTGGACCTGGCTAACGGTGGAAGCCTCTTTCTTGACGAAATAGGCGATCTGGGCTTAAATATCCAGGTAAAACTCCTCAGGGCCTTAGAAGGGGGGGGGTATACACCTATCGGAAGTGCACGGGTAAAATATTCGGATTTTAGGATAATTGCAGCAACGAATAAAGACCTTTACGATAATGTAAGGCGCGGAACCATGAGAGAGGACTTCTTTTACCGTATACATATAGTACCGATAACATTGCCTCCGCTCAGGGAACGCCGGGAGGATATTCCGCTGCTGATTGAAAATTTCCTGAAAAACAGTTCAGGTGAAAACGGCACAATCAACATACCCGGAAAAATCATGGATGCGCTTTATAACTATGATTGGCCAGGGAATGTAAGAGAATTGCAAAATGTTCTGAACAGATACATGACCATTCGTAACCTCGATTTCATGTCTCCTTTATCGAAAATCTCGCAGCCCCGACTTGACTGCAATAACTTTATGGAAAATGAAGTCGGCAACGATCTTATAACCGCGTTGGAAAGGTATGAAAAGAACTTCATCGTGAAAATGCTTGAACAGAAAAAATGGCACCGCATGAAAGCCGCTGAGGCTCTGGGCATCTCCCGGCACACCCTCTTCCGCAAGATGAAAAATTATGAGTTAATATAGTGCCATAATGTTTCATACCTGCAACACCTATTAAAGTCCTATCATTTCGAATCCTTATGTAAAAATCCCCCTGATTGCGTAACATATGTGAAACATTTGCCAGTTCACGGTAGCAAGAGATTGACAAAGCCAGAACCCAATAAGCCATACATAACAGCAAGATAGAAGATTGCCTAAAAAACGGGCATGATACTTGTATTATCCTTCCATAAAGATCCAGAATCCGTGGCCACGCACCTCAGGGGAAAAGAAGACCGAAATGGAAATTCTTATAGTTGAAGATGACCCTATATTTTCGAAGCTCCTGGAGGAGGCATTGTCTCTTTGGGGACACAGGGCGAAAAGCGTTTGCACAGGAGGTCTTGCCCTGGAAAAGATGAAGAAGAATCCCTTTGATGTGATACTGCTGGATATCTTTCTGCCCGATGGCCAGGGTAACAGGTTGATAGGTTATTTTAAGAATATCAGCCCTAAAGTCCATATAATCACCATGACGGGGCATAATTCGCGGGAGCTGGAGAAGGAAGTACGCAGAGAGGGAATTAGTTATTACATGATAAAGCCATTTAATATCGACCATCTTAAGGATTTGATCGATCATATGAATTTAAAAAACATGTTGGAAAGGGAGGCGTAGATAGATGGTAGCAAAGAAACAATCACTAGGTTTTAAACTTGTAGTCGGCGGAATAATGGCCGTTTTGATTCCCCTTCTGGTTGTAGGGCTTTTTTCAATCACCAAGTCATCCGGTGCCCTTCAAGCCATTGCGAAAGATAGAGCGGTTAATGTCTCTACTGACATCGCGGCAATGGTCGATCTTGTAATGCAGGAAGAGATAAAAATAGTTTTACAGTTATCCTTAAATGACAGCATAGTGGGACTGGCATCAAGGCTGGCCGACCAGGGAACTTTCGACACAACCACTGAAATACAGAATGTAAAGGATCTTTTGTCCGCAAATATGAGCAAGCTGGGAAGCGATTACGAATGTATATTTCTCGCCGATACCAACGGAATGATCATAGCCGATGGCACGGGCAAGATTACCGGCACATCTGTAGCGGATCGAGACTATTTCAAGATTGCCCGAAACGGTAAGACAAATATCGGTACCGTAGTCCTCTCCAAGCTGAGCGGAAAGCCTGTTGTTCCGGTCTGTTCCCCCGTATATTCCAAAGAGGGGAGACTTATAGGCGAAGTAGCAACTATTCTTAACATCGACTTTTTGTCCGATAAAATATCCAAGATCAAACTTGGCAATACCGGATACGTTTTCATGGTAAACGGAGAAGGGGTCCTGATTGCCCACCCAAACAAGGACCTCATCCTGAAACTGAATCTGGCGACCCAGGATGGAATGCAGGGAATTATGAAAGGCATGCTCTCTCATCAGACCGGTACAGAATCATATAGGTTTAAAGGCGTAGACAAGATAGCCGCCTTTGCACCGGTGGGGTTAACCGCCTGGTCAGTATGCGCAACCCAGGACGAGGCGGAATTCCTCGCATCGGCACATTCAATGCGCAATTTCACCATTATAATTGGAGGAATCTTTCTGGCACTCACCATAATCGGCGTCCTATTCTTCTCACGAAGCATAACCATGCCGATCAATAACGCTGTGGCGATGCTCAACAGCGCTGCCGACCAGGTTGCGTCTGCATCGACCCAGGTTTCATCGGCTAGTCAGTCCCTGGCGGAGGGATCGGCGGAATCGGCATCGGCCATTGAGGAAACCTCCTCTTCATTGGAAGAGCTCTCTTCAATGACGCGACAGAACGCCGGTAACGCCAACGAGGCAGACAGCCTTATGAAAGACGCTAACCAGATAGTCATCCGTGCCGATCATTCGATGACGGAACTTACAGGATCTATGGGAGAGATTTCCCATGCAAGCGAGGAGACATCGAAGATAATAAAAACCATCGACGAGATAGCCTTTCAGACAAATCTCCTGGCGCTGAACGCCGCTGTTGAAGCAGCCCGCGCAGGAGAGGCCGGAGCCGGCTTTGCTGTCGTGGCCGACGAGGTCAGAAATCTCGCCATGCGTGCAGCAGAAGCCGCTAAGAATACAGCAAACCTCATCGAGGGTTCGGTGAAGAAGATCAAGGAAGGATCGGAGCTGGTCGAAAAGACCAACAAGGCCTTCGAAGAAGTTACGAAGAGCACCGCCAAGGTCGGCCAGCTTGTGGGCGAAATTGCCGCAGCATCCTCTGAACAGGCTCAGGGCATCGACCAGATAAACAAGGCAATATCCGAAATGGACAAAGTCACTCAGCAAAACGCAGCCAATGCAGAGGAAAGCGCCTCGGCCTCGGAAGAGATGAACGCTCAGGCAGCGCAGTTGAAAGATATATCTACTCAGCTTATGGAAACCATAGGTGGCAACAATGTCGGCAACGGAAATGGCAATGGAAACCGTAGTGCTAACTCGGGCATTATAAGATTAAAAGGACTTGAGCGGGCCAAGGGTTTAAAAGCTCTACCTCTATCGGCAAAAACCGTTGCTATTGCCGCCCGCAAGAAAGAGATGAGACCGGACCAGGTAATACCCCTGGAAGCAGCAGACTTTAAAGACTTTTAAGAGGAGACCTACCTATAATGAACGAACAGGCTATAGAGATTCAGAACAATGGTGTTTCGAGGGAAGGAAAATATCTAACATTCTCACTGGCCGGAGAGGAATATGGGATAGGCATTCTCAAGGTATTGACTAGGCGATTAAACACTTCCATTTAGCGACATTGTGTGTTATGGTTTGTGCATGGAAAAACCAGATGCACGAAAACTTAGCCAAGACGTACAGTATGCTCTGCGCAAGCAGATAGTTCGGCTACGTAGGCAAGGGCGGTCCAATAAAGAGGTCGCCCAGATTATCGGTGCCACGGAACGCCACACCAGCAAGATTTGGCAGAAATACTTGCGGGAAGGCAGCTTCGCTATCAAGCTCGGACAAAGAGGTCGTCGCCACGGCGGTAGTCGCAAACTGACAAGTGAGCAGGAACTTGAGGTAAAGAAACTTTTGGTAGACAAAACACCGGATCAGCTCAAACTTCCATTTGCTCTTTGGACCCGTGATGCCGTCCGTTTGGCAATCAAACAGCGATGCGGAACCGATTTGCCTCTGCGGACTATAACCGACTATCTCAAGCGCTGGGGTTTTACTCCCCAGAAGCCCACCAAGCGGGCCTACGAACAGAGCCCGCGACAGGTACAGCAGTGGCTTGATACCACGTACCCAGTGATTGCAGCTCAGGCAAAAAAAGAGAAAGCCGAGATTCACTGGGGTGACGAGACTGGCATTCAAAGTGGTGACTACACTGCGAAGGGTTTTTCTCCAAAGGGGAAGACACCCGTCGTCAGGGTCACTGCTAAAAAGAACAGAATCAACATGATCTCGGCCATCACCAATCAAGGAAAGGTGAGATTCATGCTGTATCGGGAGAAGATGGCTTCGCAGGTGCTCATCAAGTTCATGTCCCGACTGATAAAGGATGTTCCCCGTAAGAGCTTTTTGATTTTGGACAACCTCCGTGTACATCACGGAAAAAAAGTCAAAGAGTGGCTTGAAGTAAACAAGGAGAAAATAGAGGTGTTCTACCTTCCCTCATATTCTCCAGAACTCAACCCGGACGAGTATCTCAACGGCAACCTGAAAAACAAGATTCGTTCAGGCATACCGGCAAGAAACGAAAAAGATATCGTCAGTAAGACACGTTCTTTTATGAAGACCTTACAGAAACGACCGCAACACGCAAAAAAATATTTCAAGCATCCGGCGGTTGCATATGCAGCATAATGGATCTATTCAATCACCGGAGCAATAAAAGAAATAATAGGGATGATGCCCGTAACATCGGTACCGCAGACACCAGGTTTTGTAAAAGGAGTGATCAATCTTCGTGGAAAAGTTATTCCAGTCGTTGATCTGAGACTAAAATTCAGCATGGATGAATCGTCCTATACAGAACGGACCTGTATTATAGTGGTTGAGGTGACAAACAGCCATAACAGGATACAGATCGGGATTGTTGTAGACGCAGTGTCCGAGGTTCTTAATATAAAGGCGGGAGATATTGAAGATACTCCAACCTTCGGGACCAGCTTCAACAGCGATTTTATACTAGGAATGGCAAAGATAGAAGGTTCCGTAAAGATACTGCTCGAAATAGACAGCATATTGAGTCACGATGAAGTAGTTGTACTGGAAGATGTTGCATAGCCAGGGCAGAATAAAAAGGGCAGTAATGGACAGCCCGATTAAGAACCGCAGGACAGGGCATCTCCTGAAGCCCGGGCTAATCAGCAAAGGCCTGTTGCTATCTTGAGTCAGGCCCTCCTGACAGTCACCCGTCCCCGGACCTGGAACCACAGGGGTTTCTAGGTCCGGGAACAGCCTGGTAAAAATCATCTATATCCTAAGGCAACAGAGTTCGACTCTTAGGGTAAGATAGTATTTCCCCTTTTCTAGGATAAACAGAGGAAGCTGAACTACTCAGAGCTTCCGGGGCATCGGAAATATCAATCATTACAGCGACCCTATTCCTTTCCCCTTGCCTGCCCCTCGACGGACTTTTTTCGCGTCCTGCCTCGCATCGTTAAATAGCTGCTCCCTGAATGACGTCGAGGCCACCCAGAAGTTGCTCATTCCAGCATTGGAAAAAGAAAGCTGATATGTCAGCTCCGCCTCTGAGACATCCCCTCGCCAGTAATAAAGCTCCGTCTCTTTCTGCCCGCAGCAGGGTATGGCCGGAATGTCTACGCGATCTCCCTTGCCAATCCTGCCAAAGACCTCTTCCTTAAAGGGGCCCCAGGTATCTACCCCAGCACTTACCAGGGTTACCTCTAGGAATTTACCCTTATAGAATGCATAGGTTATTGACTTTAAATCCACATCACCAAATTTAAGTTTATCTTCGTCCCTCCGATAGATCTGGAGCTTAGGAATATGCTCTTCAATATCAGCCAGATCCGGCGGCAATGATCCTACCGAGTCCCCCTCACCTATGTAGTTCATTCCGGCAATAGTCGACAGATCCCTACCCCAGTAAACTACCACCGACCTTGTCGGTGGCTTTCTAAAGGACGACAACTCCTGACAATGTCATTCGCTGTCGTCCTTCCATAGCCTAAGCTGTTCTTCTCGAATTTGTTCCTCTGCCTGCTCTTTTACATAATTCCGTATTACGGTGCTGTCGATGCCCACTGTACTGACAAAATACCCACGCGCCCAAATATGCATCCCCCAGTACCTCTTGTCTAATTCCGGAAACTCCTTACGTAAATACTCAGCACTTTTACCCTTTAGCATCTTCATCACAAAAGATGGCGAATGCTTCGGAGGTACCGATAAATACATATGCACATGATCCGGGCATATTGCACCTTCTATAATCTTGATGTCCAGCCACTCGCATAATTCCGTCAAAATCTCTCGCAGCCGTGGCTTAATATCCTTCACCAAAACATGGTACCGGTATTTCGGAACCCAAACAAAATGATATTCGCAACGATACCTTGCATGGGACGACCTGCTGTAACCTTCCATATCAAATGCCTCCCGTCTTCAGGTTACAATAAAATCCCTGTGCTCATCAACTACGTTGATTCGCTAAAGGTGTGGGGCCTCCGCCCCCACGCCCCACCACTGACTACGTCAGTGGATTAGCTTAAGATTTAAGATCACCGAATCCATCGGGTTCCAAACCGGATTGAAATGACTGGGCAAAGACAAAAGAACTGACAGGCAGTATCAACAACGTTAAAGCGAATATTGTCACAAATATTTTTTTCATAGTAAACACCCCTCGTATCTTATTTAAGTAACCGAGTTCAACCTTTAGATGGTCATTAATTTAATCATCGCCTATAGAATCGTCAAGGCAATGTCCAGAGGGGGACATAGTATGAAAAGGATCATTACTACCCCCTCCCACAGGACAAAGGAAATAATGGCCTGTGGGAGGGACATTTCCGTAGCTTGCCCGTAATTAATCTGTCTTATATCCCTTCATGAGAGCGGCCCTTATAAAAACCCTTTTGGATTATGGGATGGGGAGTGTATACTTCCGGAGGGTTTCAGAAATGGTAGCAAAGTCTTAGGATTCCGAAACAATACAGCCTGAGCGGAGGTACTATTCATGACACTTAAGTCACCACCATCGGACAAAGAAAAGCAGCCGAAAAAAGATCATTTTCCAAATCTCTCAGAGATTGTTGTATCAAATCTAGGTATCGGCATATACATCCTGCAGGATCAAGTATTTGTTTATACCAGCCCCCTCTATAAAAAATTCACCGGATATTCCGATCCTGAACTTATAGGGCGCAACCCCCTCGACTATCTGGACCCCGAGGAAAGATCGGCCGTGAAAAGAAATGCCGCAAAGGCCTTAAAAGGGAAAAACACAGAACCCTATGAATACAGTTTCAGAAAAAAGAACGGCCAGAAGATATGGGTAAAAGAGGTGGTCTCTTCGATTACCTACAGGGGTAAGCCTGCCGTGCTGGGCAGTTTCGTCGACATTACCAAACATCGGCTGATGGAAGAAACCTTGAAGGAAAGCGAAGAGAGGTACCGGGGGGCCCTTGAAAGCATCGAAGACGGTTACTGGGAAGTCGATCTTGAGGGAAAGGTTCTATTTTTTAATGACGCCCTATGTAGAATCCACGGTTATTCCAGAGATGAGATGCTGGCCCTTTCCCGTGAAGACTACTCTGCCCAAGACGGTGTAGAGAGGTGGGATGAGGTGTGGAACGAAGTGTACGCCACCGGAGAGTCGGCCAATGGAATAACCTGGGAGATTAATACAAAGGACGGAAAGGAAAAATCCCTTGAGGCCTCCGTCTCGCTTATGAAAAACGCGAAAGGACAGCCAGTGGGCTTCCGCGGCATCTCACGTGATGTAACCGAGCGAAAGCTTCTTGAGGAGGAGATACGACACTCGGAAGAGAGGTACCGAACTATACTGGAAGAGATGGAGGAATGGTATTTCGAGACAGATCTGTCAGGAAACATCCTCTTTTACAACAAACTTCTGCTAAAGAACCTGGGCTATTCAGATAAAGGCTTAATGGGCTTGAATTTCAAAGATTTAATAGAAGACAATCAAATCGAGACCCTTTACAAGACCTTCAATCAGGTATACAGAACTGGCGAGCCTATAAGGGATTTCCCCTACGATTTTACCAGGCAGGACGGAAGTACTACCTTCACCGAATTTTCGATCTTCCCCAAACGGGACGGTAAAGGAGAAGTATGTGGCTTCCGGGGGGTCGGGCACGACATAACAGAGCGAAAACGCGCCGAAGAGAGGATTCAGTATCTTGCAACACACGATGTCCTGACGGGTCTCCCTAATCGTCTGATGTTCAATCAGCTGCTCAGCCACGCCATCAATGGCGCCCAACGTCATGAAAGGCAGCTGGCAGTACTATTCTTCGACCTGGATCGCTTCAAGGTTATAAACGACACTCTGGGTCATGGTGCAGGCGATAAACTGCTTCAGGAAGTTGCCAACAGATTGAGGCAGACTCTGCGTGCCGTCGATGTAATTGCCCGTCTGGGGGGAGATGAATTTGTCATACTGATAGAGGAGATTAGCAACCTTGACCAGGTCACTGCCGTAGCCCGTATTGTCCTGTCTACCGTAATGAAACCGATAGCTATAATGGAGCAGGAGTGCCGAGTAACAGCAAGCGTGGGCATAAGCATTTATCCCAAGGATGGGATGGATGAGGAAACCCTGATGAAGAATGCCGATATAGCAATGTATTTCGCCAAGGAAGAGGGGAAAAACAACTATCAGCTTTATTCGAAGGAGATTAAATCACAATCGGTAGAACGCCTTCTGATAGAAACAAACCTGCGTCAGGCATTGAATAGAGAGGAATTCTACCTGAACTATCAAGCCAAGCTGGACTTCAAGACAGGGGCGATTACCGGCGTAGAGGCACTTTTACGGTGGAACAATCCAACTTTGGGCCTGATACCCCCAATGCGTTTCATTCCTTTAGCCGAAGAAACTGGCCTCATAGTTCCCATAGGACGATGGGTCTTGCAAACCGCCTGTGCGCAGAACGCCATCTGGCAAGCCCAGGGACTACCACCGGTATGTATGGCCGTCAATCTATCCCTACGGCAACTGACAGATGAAGGTCTGCTGGGGGATATCGAAAGAGCGCTTCATGAATCAGGGATCGCGCCAGCTCTTCTTGAACTGGAGATTACCGAAAGCATGGTTATGAGCAACCCTGAACGAATGATAAAAATTCTATCCAGAATAAAGGATCTGGGGGTAAGACTTGCCATAGATGATTTCGGAACAGGATACTCTTCCCTGGCTCAGCTCAAAAGTTTCCCGATAGACACGCTCAAGGTGGACCGTTCCTTTATAAGAAACATACCTGAGAACCCTGAAGATAAGGCGATTACGGAGGCCATCATTGCCATGGGCAAAACACTCAGTCTTACCGTGGTGGCAGAGGGAGTGGAGACAGAGGAGCAACTGGATTTTCTAATGGAGCACGCCTGTGATGAGATGCAGGGATACTATTTCAGCAGACCCATTGAGCCAGAAGAGTTTGCCGATTTACTGAGCAGTCACACCCCTGGAGACAAAAAAAAGTGACCCATTTATCATCATTAAAGGTTATTCTGATAAATATTGACCGATGAAATCGCGGCAATTCAAAGCGGCAAGGATCAAAAGCCCAGATAGGCCTTCTTTACGTCCTCGTTAGCAAGGAGGTTTTCCGAGGAATCGGTAAGCGTCACATGACCATTCTCCATTACGTACCCCCGGTCTGCCACCCTCAGTGCTAGATTTGCATTCTGTTCTACAAGAAAAATCGTCATGTCATGATCTTCATTTATTCTTCGAATGATCTGGAATATCTGTTTTACAACAAGAGGAGCAAGTCCCAGGGATGGTTCATCCAGCAGGAGAAGTCTGGGCCTGGCCATAAGCGCCCTTGATATTGCCAGCATCTGCTGCTCTCCTCCGCTGAGAGTCCCCCCCGCCTGACGACGCCTTTTTGCAAGAATGGGAAAAAGTTTAAATGCGTATTCGATATCTCTTTTTATCTGAGCCTTGTCCTTTCTTAAAAAGGCACCCATATCAAGATTTTCCATGACCGACAGATGAGGAAAAATACGGCGTCCCTCAGGAACCTGTGAGATTCCAAGCGAAACAATCCGGTCCGGCTCCATACCTCCTATAGATTCACCCATGAACAGCACTTCGCCTGATCGCGGCGGGACAATGCCGCAGACGGTCATAAGCGTAGTGGTCTTCCCTGCCCCGTTGGCACCTATCAGGGTGACGATCTCACCCTCAGAGATTTCTATATTTACATCCTTCAGAGCATGAATAGTTCCGTAAAAGGAATTTAAATTCAGGAGTTTAAGCATCTACTTCCTCTCCGAGATAGGCCTTTATGACGGCAGGGTCGTTTATTATCATATCGGGAGTACCTTCAGCGATCTTTCGGCCGTAATCAACAACAAATATACGGTCAGAAAGACTCATCACCAGCTTCATGTCGTGTTCGATCAGGAGTATCGAAATCCCTTCTTCGTCGCGTATCCGTTTTATAAGATCATTAAGATCATTCGTTTCGTTAGGGTTCATCCCAGCCGCAGGTTCATCGAGCAGGAGCAGGAAGGGATCGGTGGCCATTGCCCTTGCTATCTCCAGCCTTCGCTGAGCCCCATAGGGAAGATTTTTGGCAAAGTCATTTACAAAGGAATCAAGTCCCAACTTTTCCAGTATGGTATAGCTTTCTCTTACCGCACTCTGTTCTTCCCGTCTGGTCGCCCTGCCCTTAAAAACAGCACCGAGTAACCCCGCTCGCATCCGGCAGTGGCGTCCTATCATTACGTTCTCGAGAACTGTCATATTAGAAAAAAGCCTGATATTCTGAAAGGTTCTGGCCAAGCCCTTTTCTGTAATCTTGTTCGGTTTGAGACCGTTTATCCTGTCTTGCCTGTCACTTTGATCATTGCAAATTAGAATGTCACCTTCGGTCGGTGTGTATATCCCAGTTACACAGTTAAAGAAGGTGGTCTTCCCAGCCCCGTTGGGGCCGATAAGGGCAACGATCTCACCACGAAATACCGTGAGGTCTAAAGCATCGAGGGCCCTTAGCCCTCCGAAATTCATGCCCAGGGTTTTAACTTGAAGTACAGGTCTCATTTCATTCATCTCCGGCATTGGGCATCTCGCGGAACTTATAGGTTCTGCGCACGTCCGGTATAAGCCCGCCGGGACGGAAAATCATCATCACAACAAGAAGGGCTCCAAAGACCAGCATACGATACTCGGAAAAGGCCCTCAGATATTCGGGCATCAGTATAAGGACAAGGGCCCCGGCTATAACACCGATTATTGATCCCATTCCCCCCAATACTACAATACAGAGAATAATGATGGACTCCCATATGGTGAAACTCGCGGGGCTTACAAAGGTTGTCTTGGCGGCAAAGACCACACCGCTCATTCCCGCCCAGGTAGCCCCGAGGGCGAAGGCGGTAAGCTTTGTCCTGGCCTTGTCGATCCCCATGGCCTGGCAGGCTATCTCGTCTTCCCTGAGCGCAATCCAGGCCCTGCCTATTCTGGAATCCTGCAGGCGCTTGACTATAAAGACCGTAAGGAGGCACAAAACTATCATTATGTAGTAGATATATATGGCGGAATCATGAACCGAAAGCTCCAGCCCGAATAGTGAAGGCCGAGGTACATTTGATATCCCGCTGGGCCCGAAGGAAAACTCATTCCAGTTTTCAAGTATTATCCGTATGATCTCGCCAAATCCCAATGTAACAATGGCAAGGTAGTCTCCACGGAGCCTAAGAACAGGAAAACCCAACAGAATTCCGAAGGTGGCCCCCAGAGCGGCACCTATGGGGAGAACCATCCAGAAAGTGAAACCGAAGTGATAATTCAAGAGGGCATAGGCATAGGCGCCCACAGCATAAAAGGCGACATATCCCAGATCAAGAAGCCCGGCCAGGCCTACAACAATATTAAGACCAAGCCCAAGCATAATATATATCAGGGCCGATATCATGATGTTGGTCTGATATAGCGAAAAAACAAAAGGAAAGACTATAGCCAGTATGGAGGCTACAAAAAATGCGGGTCTGTAGATGGTTTTCTTTCTGAGCATCCGCTGGATCGAGGGTATTGATTCTGCCAGCCCTCCTGCCTCAGATATGCGCGCACCAAACTCCCTCCGCCTCATAAGATGGTGCCAGACAAAGGAGAGGAAAAAACTCCCGACCCCCACCATAACCATATTCTTCCATCGCCATTCTAGGATGTTTTCTATCGGATTGACACGGATCACCATAATGGGAAATGTCAGAAACATAAACCATGCGGATACCAGAACTGCTTTTTTTATCTGATCAAATTTATTCAATTTTAAAGACTCTTTAATAACTACATGTTGAGTGCCAAGACATCGATAACGGAAAAATGTGCCAGCACATAGCAAACAAAGTTCTCTGACAATCGAATAGCGATCACGTAATTCTGTGAACACCAAAATAGATACGGAGGTGTTCATGGAAAAGGAAAACAAGCAGCAACGGGTCTTGGCCGTGGAGCGATTTATAAACGGTGAAAGTCCCGAATCAATATGTGCGTCGCTGGGCAAGTCGAAGTTCTGGCTGTACAAGTGGTTCAAGCGGTATAGCGAGGGCGATGCCTCGTGGTGCGAGGATCGTTCTCGTCGCCCCCGTGTGATCCCAAACCGGACACCATTAGAGATCGAAGAAATCGTCAAGATGGTTCGCCTCAATCTCTATAATCAGGGTTTGTTCTGCGGTGCTCAAGCAATCCTATGGGAGATAGAAGATCTTGGCGCCAAACCGTTGCCGTCAATCAGGACAATCAACCGGATTCTCGCCAAGAACGAACTGACACATCGACGAACCGGCAAATATGAGTCCAAAGGGACGGCATATCCCGTTCTGCCGTCAACATTGCCGAACCAAACCCATCAGGCTGATCTTGTTGGCCCGTGCTATCTGAAGGGACCGATTCGTTTTTACAGCCTGAACATCGTTGATACGGCAACGGTCCGGTGTGGACTGCATCCTTCCATTGCCAAGTCAGGGCAAATGATCCTTGACGGGTTTTGGAGCGCATGGAAGCGGATGGGAATACCAGAGCGTGTCCAAGTTGATAATGCCATGTCTTTCTTCGGAAGCCCGACACATCCACGTGGAATGGGTCCCCTTATCCGACTCTGTCTGCAAAACGGTGTCGAGCCTTGGTTCATACCAATGGCCGAACCGTGGAGAAATGGAATGATTGAAAACTTCAACGACCGTTATCAACAGAGATTTCTCGGCAAAGTTATCATGGCGTCCATAGGGGATCTGCAATTGAACTCACTTGCGTTCGAACAGCGGCACAACAGCAGGTATCGCTACAGCAAACTCAAAGGTGATACACCGCTGAAAGCTCTTGCCGCCTCGAATGTCAAATTGAGGTTTCCAAAAGCAGAGGAGCCTCCCATGCATCGAATGAAAAAGCCGGAGATTGGCAAATATCACGTTGTGCGCCTCATTCGCAGCAACCTGAAATTGAATATCTTCGGAGAATGCTTCTCGGCTCCGCCAGAGACCATGCTTGAATACGTGGTGGCTACTATCGATGTCAAAGAGCAGAAACTAAAACTCTTCCTGGACAAAAAACAGGTAGAGGAATTCGATTACAAACTGCGATAGCTCAGTTGAGTGTCAGCGATGTCGTGGCACAAAAAATCGTTATCGATGTCTTGGCACTCGACAACTACACCTTATTCTTACCAGACCTCCCGAGTATACCCGCAGGTCTGAATATCAGGATAAGAACGAGGAAGAGGAAGGCAAATACATCCTCATAATCACTCGAAACATAGCCGGTTGCGAAACTTTCCGTCCATCCCAGCACAAAACCACCGAGAACCGCCCCTGGGATACTGCCTATGCCTCCCAGCACTGCGGCCACAAAAGCCTTTATGCCCGCTATGAAGCCGATATAGAAATTGATCATCCCCACATGAGACGCTATCAGAACTCCACCTATGGCAGCAGTGGCCGAACCGGCAACGAAGGTAACAGATATTATCCTGTTGACATTGATACCCAGCAACATCGCCATCGTCTTATCCTGAGAGGCTGCGCGCATGGCCTTGCCGATATTGGTGAATTTTATGAGTATGGTCAGGAGGGCCATCACTACAGCAGTCGTTATTAGTATTACTATCTCGTTTGAACCTATGATGTGCGCATAGGGCTCCATGAATTTAAATTCAGGAACCAGGTTGGGAAAGGGAAGAAAATCTGAGGTCTGGGCGAGCAGGACATAGTTTTGCAAAAACAGCGACATCCCTATTGCACTTATTAATGCAGAAAGCCGCGGCGCGTTGCGCAGCGGCTTGTAAGCTATCTTCTCAACAGTATAGCCATAGGCACATGAATATACTACAGCTATAACACCTGCTATAACCAGGATCGCCACCGTATTCATCCCCATTAGGGTAAGAACCGATATCACGATCAGCGCAGTGAAAGCCCCAATCATGTAAATTTCGCCATGGGCAAAGTTGATCAATTCGATGATGCCATAGACCATCGTGTAGCCCAGGGCTATCAGGGCATAGATACTTCCCCGAGTAAGCCCTCCCAGAAACAGTTCCAAAAAATAATCCATCGCAAATAAATCTATCTCCCAACTCTAAAGAGGATAATTTGCGGCAGGCATCAAGATTGCGGGGTTGTAGGCGTCCTTAAGCTTGCCGGGCAAGATGCTGCCCTGCACCCTCTTCGAGTTTAGTTTACTTCGACATACAGGCCGTTTTGGACCTGGTAGATGGAGAACCCTATCCCTATGGCATCCCCGTTTTCGTCAAAGCCTATCTTTCCCAGTGGTGTTTCGACATACTCTGTTCTCAGGGCCTGCGAAACTTTCTCATAGTCTGTAGAACCGGCCTTTTCTACCGCGTTCAACAAGGCCTGAGTCGCCGCATAGGCATTAAGGAAAAAAGCGCCCGGTTCGGAGCCATATGCCTTCCGGTGAGCCTCGGTGGCATAAATCGCCAGGGCATTCTTTGTTGTATCCTTAGGACCTGTGGCATATACACCCTCGGCATACTCGCCGGCAACCTTGATGAAGGTGTCGTCCTTTACCCCGTCGTCCGATATAAAGGCTGTCTTCATCCTCTTTTTTCGCATCTGCATTATTATCTTGGAGGCCTCGGGATGGTACCCCCCGAATATCACAGCGTCTGCCTTGTAACGCTTTATCTTCTGTACAACAGCCGAATAATCTACCGCACCGGGGGTTACCCCCTCATACAAAACCACTTCTGCCCTCGGGTCCTTTTCAAGAAAGCCCTTTGCAAACTCGGCCAGCCCCTTTCCGTAATCGCCCTTATCATGAAGAACGGCTATCTTTTTTGCCTTCAGCACGTCAAGGACATAATTCACCTCAAGCCTAGCCTGGGCGTCATCAGAAGATATTGTCCGGTAGAAGTTGGGATACTCACCACTTTGCGTGAGTGGAGGGTTAGTGGCGGAGGGAGACATGCAGATTATATTCTCTGCCCTGTATATGCCAAGGGCGGCCTTGGTTGCACCGCTGCATATATGCCCCATAACAATATCGACATCCTGAGACAAAAGTTTTGTAGCCGTGTTGGTCGCCAATTCAGGCTTGCAGCCGTCATCTTCGACGAGGAGGACCACTTTTTTTCCCAAGACGCCTCCTTTTGCGTTTATATCCCTTACTACAAGCTCCGCAGCCTTTGCCGAAGGTATGCCGTAGGATGCAAGATCACCGCTGTAAGCTCCTGCAATACCGAGTTTTATTACGTCCTTGTCCTGAGCAAGCCCCGACGCAGCTACAACAAATACTGCGCATATTAAAAGGGCTATCCCGGTTAATAGACTTTTCCTCATTTTTCTTCTAACCCGTATGTAAATACTTAATTTTTAAAAGATGAATCTTATGATTACAACGACCGCAACAAAAGGGCACACCCCCACCCTTCCATCGAGACCCGGAAAACTTGACTTTGCCTTACCCTTAAAAGCGGAAGAAAAAATTCAAAAAAGGATCATCAAACCTTCTCTGTGTCTTCTTGAAACGATAGCTGAAGGAGGTGATTCCAATGCCGATCAGTATTAACACCGATGCCACTATTATCGACAAAAGCGGCGGGTAGACAGCGATGAGGATTCCCGCGAAAATAAATATTATTCCCAGAACCATGCAACCTCCTTATTCCAGCGCTTTTATGGCATCCCCTATTCGCTTGATGCCCTCTTTTATGTTCTCCATCGAAGTGGCGTAAGAGAGGCGTATATGGCTATCACTGCCAAAGGCGATGCCTGGAACAACCGCTACGTTTGCCACGTCAAGCAGATATTCTGAAAGAGATGCCGAATCGTTTATTGCAAAGCCCTTGTACCCCTTCCCGTACAGTTTCGAGACATCGGGGAAGATATAAAAGGCACCTTCAGGCTTGTAACAGCTTACACCTTCTATCTTGTTTATGGCATCTACGATGTAGGTACGCCTCTGCGAGAAAGCTGCCACCATCTCTCCAACAGCGCTCTGGTCACCATTTAGAGCTTCTACCGCCGCCTTCTGGGAGATCGAAGCTGGGTTTGATATATTCTGACTCTGGACCTTGGCTATCTCAGCTATAATATCCTCGGGACCAGCTCCGTACCCTATTCTCCACCCAGTCATTGCATATGTCTTTGAAACACCGTTGACGACAATGCAACGTTTCTTCATTTCCTCGCTCACCATTGCAATGCTTGAGAAAAGAAAACCATCATAGAGTATATTTTCATAGATCTCATCGGAGATCACCAGTATGTCCTTGCCCGTTAGAACATCGGCGAGTGCCTTCAACTCACCAGATGTGTATGTTGAACCGGTAGGGTTTGAAGGGCTGTTTATGACAAAGGCCTTGGTCCGAGGCGTAATAGCCTCTTCCAGCATCGCAGGCGTTACTTTGAACCCCTCTGCCTCGCGGGTGTCCAGAATAACCGGAGTCCCTCCTGCTAGCAGCACAATGTCGGGATAAGAAACCCAGTAGGGTGCGGGGATTATAACCTCATCCCCCTCCTCAAACATAACCTGCGCAAGATTATACAAAACATCCTTGGCACCACATGATACAACGATCTGGGATCTTTTGTAGAAAAGGCCGTTGTCACGACTGAGTTTTCCGATGATAGCATCTTTCAGTTCCGGTATTCCGCTTGCTGGAGTATATCGAGTAAAGCCTTCCTGTATTGAGCGGATAGCCGCTTCCTTTATATTGGAAGGTGTATGAAAATCGGGTTCTCCGGCCCCAAAGCTTATAATGTCCCTGCCCTCCGAGCGTAACGCATTGGCCTTTGCAGTGATTGCAAGCGTCGGAGATGGTTTAATTTTTCCTACCCTTTGTGCAAATTTCATAGTCTGTCCCCTATAACAGAGTTATCTTCATTTATCGCCCAGATTTGTTTTTTATATCATCAAACTTTTCTTTAAGTTTACCAAGCACGAGGTCGGGAACCATACCCTCTACCGAACCCCCAAAGGCCGCAACCTCCTTTACAATCCCGGAATTACAGTAAAACCACCTGGCACCGGTCATCAGAAAAACGGTCTCTACGTTACGATGAAGTCGTCTATTCATAAGGGCGAGCTGAAACTCATACTCAAAATCGGACATGGCCCGAAGCCCTCTCAATATGCAGTGAGCCCCTATTGTTTCAACATAATCAACGAGAAGGCCGGAAAAGGAATCAATCTCAACCCGGGGATTGTTTCCTACACACTCCTTTATCATGGCGATCCGTTCTTCCACCGAAAAAAGGGCATTCTTCTCGGGATTCAGGCCTATCGCCACAATGATCTTTTCGAAAACGCCGAGTCCCCTGTCTATGATATCCATATGCCCGTTTGTTATTGGGTCAAATGAACCGGGATATACAGCAACATCTCCCATCTTATCTATTCCCCCGTCAAATATTCCTCTCCAAAAAAGACAGCACTGTATCCCCATAACGTCTCTGATCCACCGGGACAAAAAGACCATCAGCAGCTATCTTCTCCCGGGAGGAATGTTCAACAACAAGGATGCCATCCTCAGTAATTATATCAGACAAGCCCTTAACCCCGAGCAGTCCAGAAACCAAGCCCTTATCGTAGGGTGGGTCTGCGAAGATTATATCAAACATCTTATTTCTCGCAGCCAGAATACGGATGCCCTTATCGGCAGTGTTGACTATAACCTCGCCGGACTTATCGAATCCGCAAATTTTCAGGTTTTTATCTATAAAAATAGCGTGAAGCGGCTCTCTCTCAATAAAAACCGTCCCGGCACTCCCCCTGCTCAGCGCCTCAACACCTACACTCCCGGCTCCCGCAAAGATATCCAGGAAAAAAAGATCACCTACATCAGGAAGGATATTAAAGAGAGACTCCCTGATCCTGTCGGAGGTAGCTCTTATCTTGTCGCTCTTTGGGACATATATGTTGCGACCCCTGGCAGACCCTCCTGTTACCCTCATTTATCAACCCAGGTATTCCGTGATAAGCTTTTCAGCTATCTGTACGGCATTAAGTGCGGCGCCTTTTCGTATGTTATCCGAAACAACCCACATATTGATACCGTTGGCTATAGATTCATCCTCTCTTATCCTGCCTACGAAGGTATCATCCTTACCGGCGGCATCAGAGGCAAGAGGGTATTTTAGAGTCGATGGATCATCAACAATTGCCACTCCCGGTGCATTTTCGAGAAGCTCACGCACCTGGTTGGCAGTAATTTTCCTCTCCGTTTCGATATTTACAGACTCGGAATGACCGTAAAAAACCGGGACCCTTACCGTAGTTGCCGTTACAGCTATATTCGGATCCTTAAAAATCTTCTTGGTCTCATTGACCATTTTCATCTCTTCTTTGGTATATCCGTTATCAAGGAACACATCTATATGGGGAAGACAGTTAAAGGCTATGCGATGAGGGTATACCTCTATTACAGGTTCCGTCATATTCATAAGCGCCCGCGTCTGCGCCACAAGTTCTTCCACAGCCTCTTTGCCTGTACCAGAAACCGCCTGATAGGTAGATACCACGATCCTTTTAATCTTTACCGCATCATGTATGGGCTTAAGCGCTACAAGCATCTGTATGGTTGAACAATTGGGATTTGCGATAATGCCCCTATTGCGGTACTGGCCTATATCTTCGGGATTTACCTCCGGGACTACCAGGGGGATATCGGGGTCCATCCTGAATGCGCTGGTGTTGTCTATAACCACGCACCCCTCACGAGCCGCTATGGGAGCAAAGCGCTCACTTATACTTCCACCGGCGGAGAAAAGTCCGATCTCTATCCCTTTGAAGGAGTTGTCATCCAAGATCTTGACAGGATATTCCCTGCCCTGAAAGACAAGTGCCTTTCCCAGAGACCTTTCAGATGCCAGAAGGGTAAGTTCCCCCACGGGGAAATTCCTCTGCTCCAGGGTTCTAATCATCTCCCCACCTACAAGACCTGTTGCCCCTACCACTGCGACACTATATTTCTTCATACGTCTTTCCTTTATTAATTATTGAAAATCCTCTGCTTTTATTAAAAGTAAAAAAACAGGCTGCACATCTCATCAAGATGATAATTCAAAAATCATCCTAAATCTTGTTATTATACTCCTCAACCCCGGCCTGCTTATATTTTTTAGCAGTCTTGAAAATTACCCATGCAGGACCTGATACGGTATAGCCCAATGCCATGACGAAAAGCATGATCTGAGGTTCGAGAACGATGACAATGAGCATGAAGACAATCAGGACAAAAGTCATAAAGGGTTTTCTGGAAAAGAAATCCACATTCTTGAAACTATAATATTTTATATTACTTACCATCAAAAGAGAAAGAATTAAAGTTCCAGCCAGGATAGAGATGTGATCAAATCGCCCCTGACCACCCATATAATAGAATAGTAAGACCGTCGTAACAATAACGCTCGCTGCAGCAGGTATAGCCAGACCGTTAAAGACACTGCTGTTGATGATCGAGGTCTGTACGTTGAATCTTGCAAGCCTGAGGGCACCACACAGAACGAATAAGAACGCCGTAAGCCAGCCATATCTGCCAAAGGACATAAGAGCCCATGAATATGCAAGAACAGCGGGTGCAACTCCGAAAGCTACGAGATCGCATAGAGAATCGTATTCAGCGCCAAACTTGCTGCTGGTCTTTGTAAATCTTGCTATCTTCCCGTCCAGACCGTCAAGGATAACAGAAAAGGCGATTGCCAGAGCGGCATGTTCAAAGTCCCCTCGTATAGAGGCTATTACCGAATAAAATCCGCAGAAAAGACTGGCAGTCGTAAAGAGATTCGGCAAGATATATATCCCCTTTTTCATACTATCGGCCTTTATTCTGGTATTTTTTCTCATATCAGACCCCCTATCCTGGTTTCTCCGGCACGCACCTTATCCCCGACCTTAACATCAACCCTAGCGTCAAGGGGCATAAAAACCTCAAGGCGAGAACCGAATTTTATAAGCCCAAAACGCTGTCCTCTCTCAAGCACCATTCCTTCTTCAACCCAACAGACTATCCTGCGCGCAATAAGCCCAGCTATCTGTATTGTAAGAATGCGATGGCCATCGGCAGCTTCTATAAGAATCGAGTTTCTCTCGTTCAGCTCCGAAGCCTTGTCCAGATCGGCGGATAAAAATTGCCCCTTATGGTATAAAATCTTCGTTACCTTTCCTGTACATGGAATCCTGTTTACATGAACATTGAAAATATTCATGAAAATGCTCACCTTTCGAGCTTTTCCGCGAAGAATGCCCCTCTCTTCTACCTCTTCGATCTTGATTACCCTGCCATCGGCAGGCGATATTATAGCCTTCTCGTCCTGAGGGGTTATTCTCTGGGGATTACGAAAAAACCAGGAGACAAAAAGAGTGGCTATAGACAGAACGACACTTAGAACTGTCACGCTGAAGTATAGAGATATCAGCAACAGGACAAAAAGAGGAACGATAAAGACAAAGCCGTCAAGGGCAATGGGGAAATTCTTATTACTCATATTCATGCCGCTAACACCGGAACCCTTTTTTAACAACATTTACCCTCCGATTCAGGCCGGTCTATATTAGATAAAGGGCCCGATGTCAACCAACATATCCAATGCTACAGAAGGTGTATCAATCAGTCCCGGTCGCATAAGATGGCCTCAGGTAATTGGGAGCCAGAGCTATTATATCGGTTATATTACCTTTACAAAAATTCTCCCATCCCACAAGACCCACCGATGCTGCTTTGATGTGGTTAAGTTGTGCCGGCGCAAGGTATGATCGTCCCGAAAGGCGTTCTCCTATAAGGTCACAATACTTATCGGCCCCGCCGCCCAGGAATATTACGTCGCCTTTTATTGAGGCAATAAACTCCGCCGGTTTTGCGATAGATTCTGAAATAGTTTTTTCACCCGAGGGAGCATAGAGGGCTGTGTACACCTCTCCACGCCCGGCATCCACCATGGGACAAATGCTGAAGCCTGTATCGGGACATGGCATATTCCGGGCGAGGGCATCCAGCGTGCAGACAGCTGCAACGGGTTTCTTGAGAACAAAGGCCAGGCCCTTAACAGTACTTATACCAACCCTCAGACCGGTAAAGGAACCGGGACCTGCTGTAACTGCGAAAAGATCCACATCATCCTTATTGGCCCCCAGTGAAAGCAGCAGCCTTTCTATCAAAGGCAAAAGCACCTCCGCATGATTGCGACCGGTATGGACAAATATTTCGCCCCTTACGGTGTCCTCATCTAAAAGGGCGACACTGGTTGTCATTACAGAGGTATCCACGGCAAAAGTGATCACGTTCAGTATCCTATTATCCTGGCTATATCATTATAAAATACAAATATCATAAGCATTATCAATATGAAAAATCCAACCTGCTGGGCTATCTCACGCCACTTAACGCTCACAGGCCTTCCGGTTATGGCCTCTATAAGAAAGAATGCAATATGCCCTCCGTCCAGAACAGGGATGGGCAGGAGATTCAAAACCCCAAGGTTTACGCTAAGGACTGCCATCAGAAATATGAAGGGCATAAGTCCCTTGCGGACCTGCGAACCTGCCATCTGGGCGATCATTATTGGTCCCCCCAGTTCCTTGGGCGAAACAACGCCCTGAACTATCTTTGCCATCCCCAGACAGGTAAGCTTTGTCCAACCCCAAGTCTGCTCCCCTCCGGCATATAAAGCGCCAAGGGGTCCTTTTCGCTCCAGCAAAGTTTCATCGGAGATCCCAACCCCGATCCGGAAGGTCTCGACCTCTTCTCCAAAAACATTAACAGCCTTCGACGAACTTGCAGCTACATGGATATCAAGGGTTCTGCCGTCGCGCATTATCTGTATCTTCAGCCTTTCACCCCGGCTTTCCTCAACGGCGCTGGCAAGCTCCGACCATTGTGAGATCTCTCTGTCATCAATGGCGACAACAACATCACCGCTACGTATACCCGCCGCAAAGGCCGGACTGTCTTCCTGAACACTACCGATCATTGAGGTTGGAACAGGAACTCCAATAGCGTAGACTACAGAAAAAACCAGGATGGCAAAGATAAAATTAAAGATCGGGCCGGCGGCTACTATCGCTATCCGTTTGAAGACCCCCTGATTCAGAAAAGACCTTTTTTCATCCTCCGGGGACAACTCTTCGCTGTCTTCCTCCGATTCCCCCAACATTTTAACATACCCCCCTAGGGGTATGGCAGAGAGGATATACTCGGTTTCGCCTATCTTCCGGCCAAACAGTCGGGGTCCGAACCCCAGTGAAAACTTAAGGACACCGACACCGGACCTTTTCGCAACCAGAAAGTGACCAAGCTCATGGACGAAGATCAACACCCCCAGGAGGATTATCACCGCTATAATGTTTATACCAATCAAGATATAGTTCCTTTCTCCACAGACTCCATGGCCCTCATACGTCCCCACCTGTCCGCATCCAGAACATCATTGATGCCTTTTATGTCCTTTGTTTCATGTGAACCTAGCACATCCCTTACGATAATAGGAATTTCGGTGAATCTTATCCTCCCATCGATAAAGGAGTCAACGGCAATCTCATTGGCAGCATTAAGGACCGATGGTGCTGTTCCACCCTTGCCAGCCGCCTGGTAGGCAAGATCCAAGGCCGGAAACTTTACATGGTCCGGTGGCAAAAACTCAAGTTTTCCAACTGAGCACAGATCGAGAAAGGGTAATTTACCTGCAATCCTATCAGGATAAGTGAGTGCATAAGATATGGGAACCCTCATATCGGGGATCCCCATCTGGGCAATAACCGATCCGTCAACATATTCTACCATGGAGTGCACTATGCTCTGAGGATGGATACAGACATCCACCCGCTCCTTCTCTATTCCGAACAGCCACATCGCCTCTATGATCTCAAGACATTTGTTCATCATGGTTGCAGAATCGATTGTAATCTTACGCCCCATTTCCCAGTTTGGATGCTTCAGGGCATCTTCGAGGCTTATATCTGCGAAACGCTCCACCGGAAGCCTGAAAAAGGGACCACCCGACGCCGTCAGTATTATTCTGCGGACTTCTTTTCTATTGTGCCCCTTAAGGCACTGAAAAATAGCGCTGTGCTCACTGTCAACGGGGATAATGTTCACTCCCCTGTAGGAGGCCCTTTCCATCACAAGCCCCCCGGCCATGACCATCGTCTCCTTGTTGGCAAGCGCTATATCCTTACCGGCATCGATGGCTGTAATCGTGGGAGAAAGCCCGGCTGCGCCGGATATGGCGGAAACAACCATCTGAGCTTCATCGTTAGATGCGACTTCTAAAGCGCCAGCTTCACCATAAAGTATTTCGACCCCTACCTGTCCCAGTATGTCCCGCAGTTTAAGGGCATTATCCTGATCTGCAACGGAGACCACCTTCGGCCTGAAAGCCTCTATCTGTTGTTTTAGAAGCTCAACATTCCTGCCCGCGGAAAGGGCCACAACCCTGAACATGGAGGGGTTCGAGGCCACAACATCCAGCGTGCTGCCCCCTATAGAACCTGTTGATCCCAGAACCGATATGGCTTTCATCCAATCACTAAGATACGATAGTAGTAAACAAAGGGAATAAGAAAAATAAGGGAATCAAGACGATCCAGTATCCCGCCGTGCCCGGGAAGCAGGGACCCGGAATCCTTTACCATGGATGTCCTCTTCACAGCCGATTCGCAAAGATCCCCCAATTGGGCGATGATGCTACCCATAAAACCTAGTATTACCGAGTGAATCAGTGGCAGATCATGGAGGAAGAGAAGCTTGAAGGCCACACATCCCAGAACAGTTCCGAAAAGGGATCCCACTGCACCTTCCACAGTCTTGCCAGCACTTACGGAAGGCATGAGCTTGATCCTGCCAATGGACTTTCCAACATAAAAGGCGGATATATCACCCATAAAAGCAGAGCATATAATAAAAAATATCCAGGTGACTCCATCTTCCGAGCATCTTATCGGGATTATATGGGACATAAGGAAGGGTATATAGATGAAGCCGAATACAACCTTGGTGAGGGCGACGAAGTCCGCCTTTTCCTCTTTCATCCTCACAAGAAATAGCAGGAAAACGATAAAAAGGGATAGAGTCAAGCCAGCCAGCGTCAGCTGAAGGCCTCCCAGGTAGGCGGCCAGAGGGATTATAGCGCCTATTATCAGTCCCTCGGCCTTCTCCAGATAGTGCCTTTCCTTGAAGACCATTGCGTTATATTCAAAAATGGCCCAGGCTATAATTATAGCGATGACAGCGGAGAAAAAAAGACAGGAACCGTAGAGGATAATAAGAAACAAGAGCGGCAGCGCGACAATACTGGTAATCCATCTTTTTGCATGTGGACCCATAAAATCAATCCCCTGGCAACTGGTCGCTGGTAAGACCAAACCGCCGTTCCCTGTGCTGATAATCCACGATGGCCTCTATCAGGTCATCCTTGGAGAAATCCGGCCACAGGACATCCGTATAATAGAGTTCCGCATATGCCAGCTGCCACAGCAGAAAATTACTGATCCTGTATTCTCCGCTGGTCCGTATCATAAGATCGGGATCGGGAACATCGGCTGTATAAAGGTATCTGGAAAAAAAATCTTTAGTAACCATATCTTCGGTAATCTCAGATTTTTTACTATCCCTAAGGATTCCCTTAACGGCACGGATAATCTCATCACGACCGCCATAGCTCAGGGCAAGAGTCAACACCATACCGTCGTTTTTGGAGGTTTCTTCAATAGTCTTGGCAAGAAGGTTTTTTACCCTTCTGGGGAGATTTTCGGTATCCCCTATGGTAAGTAGACGTATGCCGGTCTCTTTCATACGAGCCATTTCCGTTTCGAGATACTTTTCCAGAAGCAGCATAAGGGCACTGACCTCTGTCTTTGGCCTGTCCCAGTTTTCGACGGAAAAGGCGTAGAGAGTAAGGTAACCTACCCCCAGTTCTCGGCAGACCTCCACCACAGTACGAACGGCTTGAGCGCCCTTCTCATGCCCTACCCCCCGCCTGAACATGTTTTTCTTGGCCCACCTGCCGTTTCCATCCATTATAATGGCTATGTGCCGGGGCATAGTCTTCTTTATAATTCTACGCATCTGTACTTTCCAGCCTTGGGATCAAGTATCACAGCACCCTGTGGTTTTCAACCGCTATGTTATCGGCTTACCTTGGGGACCTGAACATAAAAAAGGGGCCATCAGGCCCCTTCGAACATAAAAGATCTATCTTATATTTCCATTATCTCTAGCTCTTTGGCAGAAAGTATCTTATCAACCCTGTCTGTGTAATCATCGGTTATCTTCTGCACTTCACCCTGGAAATCATGCATATTGTCCTCCGATATATCACCATCGGTTTTCAGTTTCTTAAGATCATTGTTGGCATCCCTGCGGGCATTGCGTATTTTGACCTTGCACTCCTCGGCTATCTTCCGAACAACCTTTACAAGTTCCTTTCTTCTCTGTTCCGTAAGGGGTGGGATATTGATCCTTACAACCTTTCCGTCACTATTGGGAACCAATCCAAGCTCGGATTTCTGAAGGGCTTTTGATATAGGATCCAGGGCTCCCTTATCCCAAGGAGATATCATGATAAGCTGACTTTCCGGAGTGGAAAGGGTCGCTACCTGGTTAAGGGGGGTCATTACACCGTAATAGTCCACCTTGATGCCGTCAAGAAGCGTAACGGAAGCCCTCCCTGTGCGAACCTTGTTAAACGATTTATCGAGAGACTGAATATCCCCCTCCATTGCCTCTTTCAAAGACTCGAATACCAGATCGGTCATCACTCTTCCCCCACAACAACAGTTCCTATGGCCTTTCCAAAGACAACATTCCTTATATTTCCCTTCTTCTCTATATTGAAGACGATAAGGGGAAGGTTGTTGTCCCTGCACATGGACACAGCCGTAGAATCCATTACTTTGAGATCCCTGGTCAAGACCTCCGTATAAGTTATTCTGTGAAATATACGGGCATCCTTGTTTTTCACGGGATCCTTGTCGTAGATCCCATCGACCTTGGTTGCCTTCAAAATTGCGCCGGCCTGTATCTCCATAGCCCTCAGAGAGGCCGCCGTATCTGTAGTAAAATAAGGACTTCCCGTGCCACAGGCAAAAATCACCACCCGCCCCTTCTCCAGATGCCGAACAGCCCTTCTCTTTATAAAAGGCTCTGCGATCTCCCTCATCTCAATAGCGGTCTGTACTCTCGTAGGAACTCCGTGATCTTCAAGAGCGTTCTGAAGGGCAAGGCTGTTCATCACCGTTGCCAGCATACCTATATAGTCCGCCGAAACCCGGTCAATTCCTTTAGTGCTGGCCTCAACACCACGAAAGATGTTTCCGCCTCCGATCACAATACCCGTCTGCACACCCAGCTCGTGAATGACACGAATCTCCTCGGCAACGAACTTCAGCACAGCCGTATCAATTCCGAAAGAACCCTTCCCCAGAAGCGCCTCACCGCTCAGCTTCAGGAGAATCCTTCCATACAAGGGTTTATCCATTACCGTCCAGCCCTAATAAAAAATGATTTGGATACTTGGCCTGAGGCAGAGACAAGTGGCCTCTGCCTTAGGAGCTTATATATCCTCACCCAGTTGAAAACGTGCAAATCTCCTGACAACGATATTCTCACCCGTATTTGCAATCATATTATTTACAAGGGTCTGAATAGTTATCTCCATATCCTTAACAAATTTCTGGTTAAGGAGACATACTTCCTCATAGAACTTTACGATCTTACCATCGATAATCTTTTCAACTACCTTCTCGGGTTTTCCCGATGCAAGAGCCTGATCACGATATATGCTCCGCTCACTATCCATGATATCCTGGGGAATGTCGCCAGAGCTTAGATATGTAGGGTTGGCTGCGGCAATATGCATTGCTATATCCTTTACCATTCCCCTGAAATTGTCGGTCTTTGCAACAAAATCGGTCTCACAGTTAACCTCAATCATGACCCCTATCTTGCCGCCCATGTGGATATAGGATTCCACCATGCCTTCCTTCGCCGCCCTGGAAGATCTCTTAGTCGCTGCAGAAAGTCCCTTTTTCCTCAGATACTCCACAGCCTTCTCAAAATCACCATCTGAGGCAGCGAGCGCCTCCTTGCAATCCATCATGCCAGAGTTTGTTTTATCTCTCAGCGCTTTTACCATCGATGCTGTAATTTCCAATGTTAACTACCTCCTAATCTTCCTATGCCTCTATACCTACGGATTTATCTTCAGGGATCTGATCCCCCTTGCTTTCGACACTTTCAGGGATATCCATTTCCTCTTCCACGCTTACCTGATCCTTATCGCTTTCCGCCTGTATACGCTCTTCACGCTTCTTTTTACCTTCAACCGCCGCATCGGCAATCTTTGAAGAAAAGAGTTTTATCGCCCTTATGGCATCATCGTTGCCCGGGATGACATAGTCGATATCGTCGGGGTCACAGTTTGTGTCAACGATTGCAACAATGGGAATACCCAGCTTTCCGGCTTCCTTTACAGCAATACTCTCTTTTTTGGGGTCAACAATGAACAGCACCCCCGGTTGACCCTTCATTTTTCGGATTCCCCCAAGAACCATCAGCAGCTTCTCTCTCTCTTTCTGAAGTCCCAGGATCTCCTTTTTGGGAAAAGCATTGATACTCTCATCCTCAAACATTTTATCGAGCTGATTCAGGCGCTCAATACGCTTTTTTATAGTTACAAAATTTGTGAGCATTCCACCCAGCCAGCGATGGTTGACATATGGCATGCCGACCCTCTCTGCCTCGGCCTTGATGGATTCCTGTGCCTGTCTCTTGGTCCCAACAAAAAGAACCTCTCCCCCGGACGCTATCGCACCGACAACAGCATCATAGGCGGCATCGAACATCTGCACCGTCTGTTGAAGATCTATGATATAGATCCCGTTCCTTGCCCCAAATATATAGGGCTTCATCTTGGGGTTCCAGCGATTCGTTTGATGCCCGAAGTGGACACCGGACTCCAGCAACATCTTCATTGATACACGTGACATATGACTCTCCTTGGTTGTTTTTTCCTCCACCCCCATCGCCTTGTCAGGGGACCCTAAAATCCCGGGCAACTCCCTTCCAATCAAGGGGTGAGTGTAATAAGCTTGATAAGTTGCAGCGGGATATCACATCCCGTGTAAATAATCAAGGCAAAAGAACTTTTACCGGCTATGGCCTCTATCCTGTATCAGCGGAACTTGCCTTTAAGAATTGCCGTCTCTCTGTTAAAAATCGACTGAAGAATGGCCAGTGTACAGGTGTAGGTAGCCTCCAGCCCCATATAGCCCAATCGTTTACTGAGCAGACTTGCCCTGACATTATAAGGCGTATCGGAGCTGTAGTGAAGAACACCGATATCGATACCCTCCGTCGAATCGACGCTTACAAAACTATCCCTGGGTGCCCTATGACCTTGTATATATTCATAAAGAGCGGAAATGTATGGCCCAGCCTCCATTTCTATTCCTGTAAAATCCTCTTTATGCAGATCCTTTATGGAATCCCAGCTGTGCAAAAAGGTCCCTCTTACAGTAACAGATCTTTGGTCATCAAATACAGCCGAATTCCTGAGATAACCGACAAGGTTTCGAATGGAGAAACAATTTCTGAAAGAATATCTATTATGGGTATGTTCATCCCTGATTTCAGATGGGATCATAATATCACCAATCCTACCAATCATGGCTGCCGATTTACCCATTATATAGACACCCCTCAAAGTTCGGACATCCCCGATTATACGGGAAAGCATATGGTAGGCCGAAAAGCCGAGAGGATAATCGATATTGATTACAAGGGCCCGGCTTTTTTTCAAAATATTCAGCTTATCCTTTTCCAGACGACCGTCCATACAATCCGGCCTTATACGACTAAGATCGATAACCTGCGTCTCCTGATCAGAAAAACTGCCATGCACAAAACGCCGAAGACCGGCAGACTCCTCCATATCTTTTCGAATCTTGCCAAGATTCATATCGCTTTCTACAAAGGCACGCTGGGCATAGTAGAGAAAATTTAATTTGGCATTATACTCTTCCCCCTTTAGAGATTGCCACTGGCGGCGAAGCCCTTCATGATCGTTTTCAAGGGCATGGATCACCAGTTCATTACGAAAGCGGTAGGCAAAGCCCGAAATTATATTTGCCAGACTGTGGGTATTGCTGGAAACCACGTACAGGGGCCGAGTCTCTATTTCCAATTCTGAGAAATATTCCAGGAGATCGCACCACCATTCCTGAACATCCCTTTCGTATTCGCTCTGTTCCGAGGGGAACATCCTTATTCGAAAATTCTTCGGAGCCGTGGCTACGGCAGCCATTTTTCTGTCCCAGCAATCACTCCATACCTCTGCAAACATATCATGATCAGCAGAAGTTATCCGCAATGCCTTCCTCAACGCCCCCTGCACGTTTGATGCGGAGGCACGACCACTTTTCAGGTACGGCCCCAGTGCAGAACAAGTCAGCCTCTCATGCATCTTGTTCCATTCAATCTGATAGGCGCAAAGTGCCGGTAGCAGATCATCAATATCCGATACGCTTGATATAAATATCGCCAGGGTTTTTTTTCCGTCAAATAGAGCCCTTCTCCTTCTGGACTTAGAAAGGGCAGGTCTCCAGCTATGGATATCCTCATGGCCCCACCCTTTCAGGGCCCTCTCATTGGGTACCAGAATTACGCGACTGACCGAATCCATACATTCCGGCAGCCGCAATGCAGAGTAAAGAAAGGCGGAGATTATTATATCCTCGCAATCCGCATCCCGGTGAAGACTGGAGGAAATAGCCCTGTGGACAGGCTCAAGACAATCCAGGGATATCTCTTTTTCAGTCCCCAGAAATGTATGATAGGAATCGATATAATGATCTATAAGCCTTACCTTTTTATCCGGAGGGCTCTTCCTGGACTTTCTATTTGTATGACTGAAGAGTTTAAGCATCTCTTAAAAATAGCGATCAAGGTCAAAGAGTAGCAACAGTGCAATGATATCAATCAAAACCAGGGCAGGAGATATCTGGCTTCTTTTACCACAGGCCATTTTCAGGACTGTCCAGCTTAGACATCCCCAGATGATACCGTGTGTGATGGAGTGAGTAAGAGGCATTATAATCATCGCCATAAAGAAGGGAATTGCATCGTCGAACCGTTCCCATCTAACATATATCAGGGGCCTCAACATGAAAACCCCGGCCAGGACCAGTATGGGAGCTGTGGATAAGGATGGTACGGTTGAAAGAAGCGGCGAGAGAAACATGAAGGGGATAAAAAGCAGACCGGCCACCACCGCAGTGAGCCCCGTACGCCCCCCTTCCCTTACCCCCGTTGAGGATTCCACATACGCAGTAGCCGGGCTTGTCCCCATAACTGCTGAGGCCAGCACACCTAGGGCGTTCACCCTGAGGCATTTCACAAGGTCCCGAGGATCGCCCTCCTCGTCGACTAGATCCCCGGCCTCGCATACACCGACACAGGTTGAAAGACTGTCGAATAGGCAGGTAAAAAGTATGACAAACATGAAGAACCACAGGGAAGGCCTGGCTGCCCCAATCACGTCAAGGCTCATCAAAAGACTGAAATCGGGCGCTGCATACCACCCCTGCCAGTTGACAACCGTATTCTGGACATTACTGGCAGTCGTTGAAATTCCCCAGAAACGCCCGATGGGCCAGGCAAGTACAGTAGTAATCACTATGCCAAGGATAAAACTGCCTCTTACCTTGCGAACCACCATAACGGCCGTTATCATAAGTCCTACAATAAAGGTAAGGGTGAGTGCATTCAATTTGCCGTGTGTCCAGCCTCCGCCATCAGCGCTCTCAATGAACCCGGCCGATTCCAGACCGATCATGGCGATGAAAAGTCCGATACCTCCTGCCAGGCCATATCGAAGCATCGGAGGTATAGCAGAAAGTAACCATCTCCTACGATCTATGATCATCAACAGCAGAAAGATAATCCCCGCATTGAATACACAGCCCAGAGCCACCTCGTATTGCAGGCTGTCGGATCGGCATACCGCATAAACAAACAACTGGTTTATACCCATACCAGGAGCAACAAGAATGGGGTTATTGGTGTATAACCCCATAAGAATACTTGTGAAGGCGCTTACAAACACGGTTGCTGTGAGAACAGCATTGTAGGGCATCCCGGTCGTCTGAAGTATGGCTGGATTGACTAAGATGATATACATTCCGGACAGAAAAGTTGTAATCCCGGCCAATACTTCCCTTTGTAGATCCGTACCATTGTTTTTCAGGTCAAAGAAGTTACGCATCCTGAACATACAACGCCTTTGCCTCCCCTATAGTCTACCGCTCCACAGCGACGTAGAGTGTATCCTCCACCGGGACAAATCGTATAAAAACGAAGCTATTGCAAGCCGACAGTTGCACAGGCGAAAAACACCCTCAGGGGAAGGAACCAAAGGATTCGCGCCATCCCGCCTGAAGCAGTGTTTCTGCAAAAAAGATTGAGCTAAAAGAAGCTAAGGGGTCCTAAAAAATACTTATCCAATAAGAAGAATACCGTATTGCCATTTTTTTGTTTGTGCCAGGTCGACAACCCTGAAAGGATACCTCCTGTTACTTTTCACTCCAATCAACTGTGGTAGAGGGCATTTATATCCACATACTCATGGGACAGGTCGGACGCGTATACCCTTGTCGATTCCTTTCCCATTCCGAGCCGCAGCAGTACTCGTATCAAATCTTTCTTCATTGCCTTCTCGGCCGCCTCTTTACCCGTTAGGCCTGTACCGTCCTTAAAGAGCGGAACCTCGTCTATATACAGTTCAATACGGTAGGTATCGAAGGGAACCCCCGTAGCTCCTGCCGCTGATATGATCCTTCCCCAGTTCGGGTCTTCACCAAAAAATGCCGTCTTTACAAGATTGGATCGAGCTATCGCATAGGCAACTTCTCTTGCATCTTTCGCAGTCGACGCACCGTCAACCACAATCTCGATGAGCTTTGTAGCCCCCTCCCCGTCCCTGACAATTGCGCGTGCCAGCAACTCCATGACGCAAAAGAGTGCTTCTCTGAATGCTGTAAAACCTTCCGACGTCTCTGTCAGTAGCGGGTTTCCGGCAAGACCGTTTGCCATGATGATTGCAGTGTCGTTGGTGCTCATGCAGCCATCCACAGTGATTGAATTAAAGCTTTGGTCGACCGACTCCCTGAAAAGCCCTTCGAGACAGGTCTGGTCTATATTCACATCGGTCATGATAAAGGACAACATCGTTGCCATGTTGGGCTCTATCATTCCGGCGCCTTTGGCAACTCCGCATACTGTGACATCCGCTCCATCGACAGAACATATGCGGCACTCCATCTTCGGAAACCTGTCCGTAGTCATAATGCCTTCGGCAACAGAAGTTATACCATCGTAGCTCAGTCCTTTTACCAGCTGACTTGCAGCACCGGTTACCTTATCTATTGGGAATCGCTCGCCTATGATACCTGTAGAGGCGACAAGAACAAGGTCATCAGCAATGTGCAGCTCTCCCGATACGGCTCGCGACATCGCAATTGCGTCTCTGTGGCCATCATCGCCGGTGGCGGCATTGGCGTTTCCGCTATTAATAACGATAGCCTGGACAAGACCACTCTTTATCCTCTCTATGTCGAGCAAAACAGGAGCCGCCTTAAAGCGGTTTGTTGTAAAGACCCCTGCTGCCTTGGCCGGAACCTCTGAAAGGATCAGGGCAAGATCCTTACCCCCGCTTTTCTTTATCCCTGCGGCAACTGAACTTCCAGAAAAACCCTTAACCGTCATAGTGGTCTGCATACTATTTTCCATCAATGTCATTTCCCGCAACAATGTTTGTATTTTTTGCCGCTGCCACAGGGACAAGTGTCGTTTCTGCCTATCTTATCCCCCTTCCGCCGAACGGTCGCCGGCGATGCATCTCCGTCCCCCCTGCTCAACACGTAATCCTTCTTCTGCTTTTCCTCAATCTCCTTTACCTCTTTGTCGCTACGGACCTGAACTATGCAGAGCTTCTGGATCGTGTCTTCCTTGATACGATAGACCATATCCATGAACATATCATATCCCTCTTTCTGATACTCACGTACAGGATCCTTCTGGGCGTACCCACGAAGACCGATTCCCTCCTTCAGGTGATCCATGGCAAGGAGATGATCCTTCCAGTGTGAATCTATGACCTGGAGCATAATCACCTTCGTGATATACTCCATCAGCTCTTTGCCAAATCTATTTTCCTTATCGCGAAGAAGCGTAGCAATATCGGATATTATATGAGAAACAATCTCGTCGCGATTCGTGAAATTCTTATCATTTAAATTAACTTTTACATAAAATTGATTGTATATCGAGCCACTCAGCCCATCAAGGTCCCATTCCTCAGGCCGAACCTTCTCGTCCAGGGAATCATAAACCAGATTCTCTACAATCTCCTGCAGAATATCATCAATTCTCGACCACTGATCAGCTCCGCCAAGGACTTCCCTGCGCTGCTCGTAGATTACCTGACGCTGCCGGTTCATTACATTGTCGTATTCAAGAAGGTGTTTACGTATATCAAAGTTCTGCCCTTCCACACGTCTCTGGGCACCCTCGATAGCCTTGCTTATCAGACCATGTTCTATAGGTTCCCCTCTCTCAACCCCTATCCTGTCCATTATGGATGATATTCTCTCGGCCCCGAATATCCTGAGCAGGTCATCCTCCAGGGAGAGATAGAACCGCGACGACCCCTTGTCTCCCTGCCGACCCGATCGCCCCCTGAGCTGATTGTCTATACGTCTGCTTTCGTGCCGCTCTGTACCAAGTATGTGAAGACCGCCCAGGTCGGCGACACCTTCTCCCAATTTGATATCGGTACCCCTGCCCGCCATATTGGTGGATATTGTAACGGCTCCAAGCTGTCCAGCCTGTGATATTATATCGGCCTCTTTCTCGTGGTTCTTGGCGTTGAGTATATTATGCTTTATCCCACGCTTGGAAAGATGTCTGCTGAGAAGCTCAGATTTTTCTATAGATATGGTTCCCACAAGAACCGGTCGCCCCTCGCCATGCAAGACCTTTATCTCTTCTATGGCAGCCTCAAATTTTTCTTCCTCCGTTTTGTAGATAACATCCGTAAGATCAGCACGTATCATGGGCATATTGGTAGGCACAACTACCACGTCAAGGTCGTAGATCTTTTTAAACTCCGCCGCTTCCGTATCGGCTGTTCCCGTCATACCTCCCAGCTTCTCATACATCCTGAAGTAGTTCTGGAAGGTGACCGAGGCAAGAGTCTGGTTTTCCTTCTCTATCTTTACCTTTTCCTTGGCCTCCAGCGCCTGATGCAGGCCATCGCTGTATCTCCTGCCCGGCATAACCCTGCCGGTAAACTCGTCAACAATGATAACCTGGCCATCCTTGACCAGATAGTCGATATCCTTTTTAAACAGTGCATGCGCCTTCAGGGCCTGATTGACATGATGGAGGATCTCCATGTTGGCCGGCTCATAAAGATTCTTAACGTTGAGCAAATTTTCTACCCTGGCTACTCCCTCTTCGGTAAGCACAACGGTCTTGCTCTTCTCCTCTATGGAATAATCCAACTCATTCCTGAGACGAGGAATTATCTGGTTGATCCTATAGTACTTGTCGGTTGACTCGTCAGAGGCTCCTGAAATGATAAGGGGGGTACGAGCCTCGTCTATAAGTATGCTGTCGACCTCATCAACTATGGAGTAATAAAATTCCCGTTGCACATACTGTTCGAGCTGGAAGCTCATATTGTCTCGAAGATAGTCAAAGCCGAATTCGTTATTGGTGCCATAGGTTATATCACACCTATAGGCGTTGCGCCGCTGGCCATCATCCAGACCATGGATTATCACACCTACGGAAAGTCCTAGAAACTCGTATATGGGACTCATCCATTCGGCATCCCTCTTTGCCAGATAGTCATTAACGGTAATTACATGGACTCCTCTGCCCGTCAATGCGTTCAGGTAAACCGGCATAGTCGAGGCAAGGGTCTTCCCTTCACCGGTCTTCATCTCGGCAATCTTACCTTCATGCAGAACAATCCCACCTATAACCTGGACATCGAATGGGCGCATATTGAGCGTCCTTTTCGAAACCTCCCTTACTACAGCGAAGGCCTCCACGAGGATTTCATCAAGAGATGAACCACCGGCAAGCCGCTCCTTGAAGTAGGCGGTCTTTGCCTTAAGTTCAGAGTCCGAAAGCCCCTTTATAAGGGCGTCCTGGGCGCTGACCTCCTGCATTATGACAGATAGACGCTTTATCTCCCTGTCGTTTTTACTTCCAACAATCTTTTTCAATAGATAATTAAACATTCTCACACCATAAAAAAAACCCGGCAACAATAAATTACCGGGGGTGTTTAAAGGATTGGAGGAAACCAACCCAATCCACTATTAGAAGAGGTATCTGCGGGGATCAACATATACACCGTTCCTAGAGACAGCATAGTGAAGATGCGGGCCGGTGCTTCTGCCCGAATTTCCTACAAATCCTATTGTATCCCCCCTCTTTATCTTCTGTCCTCTCTTGAGATCACTCTTTTTGAGAAGATGTCCATAAATCGTTGTAACTCCATTACCGTGGGATATCTCAACGAGGTTCCCCATTCCCCTCTCTTCCGATACCCTTCTGACAACCCCATCGGCGGGAGCAACTATCTCCTTGCCGATATCAGTCGCGATGTCTAAGCCCCTGTGAAATTCTCTTTTACCCGTAAAGGGAGATGTTCTATATCCGAATTCCGAGGTTGTCCAGCCTATAACAGGCCATATGGACGGCGTAGATGCCAGTATGGACTTTTGTTTATCAAGAAAATCCAGAAGCTCAGCAAAACTGTCCTTCTGAATAGCGGCTTCGTCAAGAAGCTCGTCCATATTTTCATGTATCTTATCGATAAGGTCGGATTCCACTTCCTGCGCACGGGAAAGCGTTTTCTCCTCTTCCCCAGCCGGCCCACCAACCCCCAGAACCTGACCACCCTTACTGCTGTTATCCAGGTTGGTCATGATCCGTATCTTCTTGTCGAACTGGGCCAAGTTCATCATCTTTTCCTCAAAATCGCTTACCTTACTGGCCAGAAAATCCAAGCGATCCCTCTGAAGGGAGGTCAGGCGCTCCAATCCGGCAAGCCTTTCAAGATCTGCCCTGGTCTCGAAATAGCTATAGGAGAGATAACCTGTGGACGATAAAGCTGCTATTATCAGGATTGAGAAAAACGACAAGAATAACGAGGAAATTTTTATTTTTTTTATCGATCCCCTGCCTTGGGGAATCGCAAGAATAGTATAATACTTGTTGCCCATCCAGACCCTCTCATGAAATTTTCAACGTGAATCTTACGCCGATTCAGTCATCCAACCCTATACAAATGATACTGGTTTCAACACGTTGTCAATATCTCAAAAAATCCGTCTCTAATGAACAAAAAACCGGAAGACCCCTCCACCATCTCCAAGATGATCTCCGGGGAGGCTACCACAGACAGGTTAAATGTCAAGAAGAGTTTGGAGCTTCTATTTTCTTTTTTCTACCGATATAAGGGGATCACCAACACCCACCTGATCTCCAGGCGAAACCAGTATTTCCGTAACTACCCCGTTTATTTCAGAGATTACGTTATTGAGCATCTTCATAGCTTCAAGAACTATCAATATCTGTCCCGCCGAAACCTCTTCTCCTTCATTTACCGGAATTTCACTTACCGTCCCCTTTATCGGTGAACGAACATCCCCGACATGTGCAAGCTCCGCTATCTCCTTCGCGGAAAGGGTGACTTTCCTGGCAACTGCAGCATTTTCGCCCTGCTCTAGTTCTGTAAGTATCGGCTCTGGATGATGATTTATATTAAGATAGACAATAGCATCCCCAGCCTTGGTCGTCCGCTTGGGTCCGACCTCTACTATATGATGTTTCCCATAGGCATCAGCAAATTCTATCTTCTCTCCGAGGTTAAAGCCGCCCTTTTTGAACCAAACCGATGGCGGAAGTACCCATGTCTTGCCATACTTCTCTTCGAATTTGAAGAAGTTAACTGCATCGTTGGGATGCTGGAGATAAAGAACAAACTCATCATCCGTCGATGGCCGTCCGAGACGACGATCAAGGACCTTCCTTTCCACATCCAGATCGATATTATCTATCTTCTGATACCCCTTTTCCCTCTGGATGGTTTCTTTCCAGTCCTGGCCGAATACCGCCGCGTAAACATCATCAGAGGGTTGATAAAATGGAAGCTCCCCATATCTTCCCAGCATAAGGTTTTTAAGGTCGTCATTGGCGTTTTTATATCTCTTGCCGCCCAGTACGTTGCTGACAGCAGTGGTCCAGAGTATCTGCGAACCAGGCGTAACACTCCACCAGTTGCCAAGTTCAACCTGCACACGGGGCAGCTCCTTCTGCAGTATCTCTGACATCTGGTGCAGAAAATCACCCTTAACCGCCTGCTCAAAACTCGACCCCGTCGCCCCTCCGGGAAGCTTGTGGATCTGCGCTGTGGGATCAAACCCAAGAAACTGTGATTCAAAGTCTTTGTAATGTTCCCTTTCAGGACGAAGCTTGCTTGATGTATCTGCCACTGCCTGCTTATCTATAGCCAGAGCACGATGACCATAATCCCGCAAAGTATCTATAACTGTCAACAGCGGAGGGGGGCCGTAGAAACCTGTCAGGGCATGATCAGCAGCATCCACTATCTTGGCACCATTCCGAACTGCCTCGACTATCCTTCCGATATCATTACCATCCGTGTTGTGACCATGATAATGTATAACAAGATCAGGATACCTGTCCAGGATGGCCCGAACCAGATCGCCAATCCTCTTGGGAGAGCCAAGGCCGCCATGATTTTTTATGCAAAGGACGATATCATCACCGGTAACAGCGAGTATATCCCCAACCTTACCTACATAGAAATCGTCCGTATGCTCCGGCCCCGTGGAGAAACAGATCGATGGCTCAAGTATGCAGCCTGCCTTTTGTACCTCTTCAAATACCGCCGTCATGTTGGGGATGTAGTTCAAAAAATCAAACACCCTCCAGACATGGACATAACGGGCAAAGCTCTGAACTGTAAGGCGAATAACATTTTCCGGATAGGGCCGGTAACCGAAGAGATTGATACCCCGGCAGAGTGTCTGAAACATAGTATCCGGCATCAGCGAACTTAACAGCTCCAACTTTTCCAGGGGATTGATCTGACGCCGCAACATGTCCACATGTACCGATGCGCCTCCCGTTATCTCAAGGGAAAAATAACCGGCGTCATTGCGCTCCTTGGAAACAAGCATCTGAGTATGGGGCATGATCCGGTTTTTGAAGTCAGACTGCGAAAGATCGCGCTCCGTATTTGTTATATAATATCCTTCTCCAGCCCTGATTCTGCGCAGGACAGAGCCCACCCCGCCCTTCCTCAGGTCGCGTGGGGTAATTCTTTCATTTATGGTCTTATCTTGCACCATTGTCTTTCCTTTCATATCCTAGCCCGGTAGACGGGATAATCGCTCTAAGAACTTTGTTTCATTCGGCAATAATAAAATACGATCCCTAATAAGCGTAGGGGTTTACCTTTTTGGCGTGTATTTCCGCAATCAGCTGAGACAGCTTTGCTATCTCCCTTTTATTCTCTGGATAATCAAACACTTTGGAGTGTGTATCCAGATATGAGGTATTGAAATCCCCCTTTTTAAAATCGGGGTCATCACAAATCGCCAGATAAAAAGGTATAGTCGTTTTTGGACCTACAATCAGGAAATCGTTGAGAGCCCTCTTTAGGCGCTGCACGGTCTGCTCCCAGTTATAGCCACGGACGGTCATCTTTACCAGAAGAGAATCATATTCCGTCGGGATCTGGTATCCTTGATATGCAATGCCGTCCAGCCTTATCCCTGGACCTCCCGGTGACTGGTAAAC
Organism: Syntrophales bacterium; assembly: GCA_963665835.2. GTDB lineage: Bacteria > Desulfobacterota > Syntrophia > Syntrophales > UBA2210 > UBA6078. The sequence goes on from CAXXWJ010000001.1 coordinate 514,679, forward strand.
CTCCACCTGTTTACCACCTTCGGGCATGAAATCGTTTTTAGGATCTTCCGCATTAACTCGAACCTGCACAGCCTTCCCCAGTAGATGAAACCTTACCTCCGGTATGTCCAGATGGGCGCCCTGTGCGATCATGATCTGCTCACGTACGATATCCACACCGGTAAGCGCCTCGGTAACCGTATGTTCAACCTGAAGCCTGGTGTTTATCTCCATAAACCAGAAATCGTTTGTAACGGGATCAACCAGAAACTCAACTGTACCGGCATTTACATATCCGGCCTTCTGAGCCGCAATTATTGCCGTATTACACATTGATGCAAGGACATCGGGCGGAAGATCGGCCGGGGCTATCTCTATAAGCTTCTGGTGCCGTCTCTGAATGGAACAATCCCGGGAACCCAGATGTATAACCTTTCCATGCTGATCAGCCAGGATCTGAATCTCAACATGACGGGGATTTTCGACACACTTCTCTACGTATATACTGGCGTCATTGAAGGCATGGCGTGCCTCCGATCTGGCCTGAGGTATCTGAATCGCAAGTTCCTTGGCGTTATTTACCTTTCTTATGCCTCGCCCGCCTCCACCGGATGCCGCCTTCAACATAAGAGGATAGCCATATTTATCGCCAAAAGCTGTGGCCTCCCGGAGACCGTCATCTCCGGCGGGAAGATTGCCGGTACCCGGTATGACCGGGATGCCCCCCTCTTCCATAATCTTACGCGCTACCGTCTTGTTGCCCAGGGAATACATGACATCAGGAGGTGGGCCGATAAAGGTAATACCCGCCTTTTCACAGGCAATGGGAAGGTTGGGGTTTTCTGCAAGAAAACCGTAACCGGGATGTATTGCGTCGGCACCACTCTTGCGTGCAGCCCAGATCATCTTTTCGATGTCCAGATAATCCTTCCTCGGTCCATCGCCTATCAATATGGCATCATCTGCAAACCTGATGAAGATGGCCTCTCTATCGGGTTTCTCGTAAACCGCCACTGCCTCAAGTCCCAGTTCCTTGACTGTCCTAATAAGCCGAAGGGCGATTTCACCCCTGTTAGCAACCAGAACCTTACGTATTTTTTTACCTGCCATCATGTTACCCTTCCAATAAAGAAATAAGAGATTGACGCTATCTTTATCCTCTCATTATGTCAAGATAATAGGCACCCTTTTCATGTCATAGGGTGCAACGCTTTATAAAATTACCTTCATTGAATTTCCAAAATAAGCAAGAAATATTCCCGTTATTGCCTTACATCCAGAAGGCAGATCACCTTTTTCATTTCTGCCAGAAATGTGTCGTATACGCCCGGACTGAACAGGACAAATCTTACCAGCTTTATATCATTTTGTTCTCTCACATAGTCAATAACAGTCTTCAGAGCGACATGTGCCGCCTGCATCAGGGGATATCCGTAAGCACCTGCACTGATGGCGGGAAAGGAAACACTCCGCAACCCTTTTTCCGTGACCCTTTTGAGACTCTCAAGGTAGGCTCTTTTCAGGAGGTCAGCCTCACCGCTGGCTCCTCCGTTATAGACAGGCCCAACTGCGTGTATCACATAAAGTGCCTTCAGATTTCCCGCTCCGGTTACAATGGCGTTACCGGCAGGACATGATCCGATCCCCCTGCATTCCTGCATGATGGAAGGTCCTCCTGCACGGTGTATGGCTCCATCAACCCCTCCGCCTCCAAGCAATCCAGAATTGGCCGCATTTACTATTGCCTCTGTTGCCTCCTTTGTTATATCCCCCAAAACAAGAGCAACCACCGTTTCGTTTACCGTTATCTCCATATCGAACCATCCTCCATGAACCATCAACCGCATTTTGTAATATAGTTTAATCCTCCGCAAAGTCAATGGCTCCCGCAAAGGTTCTTTTTTGTTGAAAACCGACACTCCACATGGTAGCTACTCCTATCTTTCGCATCTGTACTAATATATGAAATTAAGAAAATAACATGCTGAAAAATGCATTTGAAAAGACAACGGAAGAGATATTCAAGGAAAGGGCCGATGTACTTTACCGTACAGGAGAAGCACTATCGGATGCCCTGCACGAGCTAGCCTCTATCGGCAAGAGAATAGACAGTTATGTAGAGACTCTCACTCAAAAAAGTGAATATGGAGACTATTACGCTATCGCGGAGCTGAAGACAGAGATAAACAGCGAGATAGCCCGATACGACAGAGCTCGGGAGCATGCCAAACTGAGATACTATTACCTAATAATTACAAGAGAGGCGATGGGATTGAGGAGACACACATGGGTCGAAGAGGTGTACAAAATCCCCCCCCGTAAAGAACCTTTGGGTAAACCAGGTGAATAGATACAACAGGCAAAGGACCCGGATGATTGAAACCCAACTCATCGGAAGAGGCATAAAAGATGACAGGGTTATCAAGGCGATGTCAACCGTTCCGAGGCATTTATTCGTAGATGAGGGCCTTCAGGAACAGGCATATTCAGACAGTCCTCTTCCCATAGGTTCACGCCAAACCATCTCGCAGCCTTATATTGTAGCCATCATGACAGAAGCGCTGGCATTGAAAGGCGGTGAAAAGGTCCTGGAGATAGGAACTGGCTGCGGATATCAGACATCCATACTGGCACAGCTGGTTGATAGGGTTTTCTCTATTGAACGAATTGCCTCCCTGGCCTTCAGGGCGCAACGCACACTGGATGCTCTGAAATATTATAATGTACTGATAAGGGTTGGAGACGGGACATACGGCTGGAGTGAAGAAGCTCCTTTCGATGCGATCATAACAACCGCCGGTTCTCCAAAGATCCCCCCCACACTGACAGGACAGCTTGCCACTGGGGGAAGGCTCATAATCCCGATAGGAAGCCGAAGTTCGCAAACACTTCTAAAGGTGACTCGTTTGTCTGAAAAACCTGATGATCTCACAATGGAAGAAATCTGCGGATGCCGTTTTGTTGATCTTATAGGAGAATACGGGTGGAAGGACTGACAGTGGAAGGACTGACATAGGTATGCTTAAAAGAATGTACGAGTGGGTCCTGCGTTGGGCTGAGACACCTTACGGATCATGGGCCCTGTTTTTCCTTGCCCTGGCGGAGTCCAGTTTTTTCCCCATACCACCGGATGTTCTTCTTATCGCCCTGGCCATATCCATACCGGTGAAATCCTTCAGATATGCGCTGATTTGTTCGGCAGGCTCCCTTCTGGGAGGCGTAATCGGCTATCTTATAGGCTACCAGTTTATGGACCTGATAGGACTTCGTATAGTTGATTTTTACGGCTTTACAGAGAGATACGCATCGGTTGGTGATCTCTACAACCGTTACAACGCCTGGGCCGTAGGAATAGCGGGGTTTACGCCCATTCCATATAAGGTATTCACTATTTCGGCAGGTGCCTTTAAGATCAATTTCTTGATCTTCTTCATAGCATCGGCGATAAGCAGATCAGCGCGTTTTTTTCTGGTCGGGTGGTTGATATATAAATTCGGCCCGGGGATAAAAGATTTCATAGACCGTTATTTTAATGTACTGGCATCTGTATTTGTGGCGCTTCTCATCGGAGGCTTCATATTAATCAAGTATATTTTTTAATTGAGGGAACATGCTTCAAGACAGAAAGATTTTGTTTGTACTTTTCCTTTTTCTAATTTTCATCAGTTCCTGTGCGACAACGACAACAACCACCACCAGGACAGGTGGGGTATATCACAGCGTAAAAAAAGGCGAAACCCTATGGAGAATAGCAAAAGCCTATAACTGTGATCCTGACGAAATAGCCAGGGCCAACAACCTTTCGGATAGCACAATAGAGGCGGGCAGCGCCCTCTTTATTCCCAACGCTGCACAAACCATAGAGATTACGCCTGGTACACCAAGCACACATGATAAAGCAGCCTCAAAAAAGAAACGACCAGCAAGGGTTCATGAAGAAAACCTGAGGCCGGTACGATCGGAACCAACACCAGCTTCAAATTCGAAAATACCCTCGGTAGAAAAACCTTCCGCATCTACAGGAGCTTCAGATTCCTCCAGCCCGGGATTTATATGGCCCCTATTAGGTAATGTATCGTTAAAATTCGGTGTATATAAAGGAATGCAGCACAATGGTATAAAGATAGACGGAAAGGAGGGGACTCCAGTCCTCTCCTCGGCAGACGGAACTGTGACCTATGCCGCACCGATGAAATATTTTGGAGAAACTATCATAATAAAACATAATGAAACCTACTCGACAGTATATTCACAGCTTAAGAAACGACTGATAGAGACCGGAACTTCCGTAAAAAAGGGGGATAAGATCGGACTTGTTGGAACAGAAGAGACGGGGAAATCGCGTCTACATTTTGAAATACGTAGAAAAAACAGGGCCATTGATCCATTACGGTACCTGCCGAAAAATAAATGAGGAGAAAGAATGAAATTAGAAAATGATATCTACGCCTATGAATGGACAAGTCCTTTTGAAAATAACTGCAACAGCTTTTTCGTAGGAGGCAATGTAGGGGCGCTTATAGATCCCGGCCTTACAACCTTTTTCCCAGATCTTCTGAAAAATATGGCCGAAGACGGAATCTATCCGAAAGATATAAAATATATAATCAATACACACTCACACCCGGATCATTTTCAGGCTTCCGGCACATTCACTGACAATGATACAAAAATAGGCATGCATCGTGATGAGATAGATTTCCTCAACAAGATCGGCAGCAGGATGTACGCAATGTTCGGTCTGGATACACCACAAGTGGTTATAGACATGCCCCTGGATGAAGGCTCAATAAACATAGGAGACGAAACATTCGAGGTTATCCATACACCGGGCCACTCACCGGGATCAATCTCGCTATACTGGCCAGCTAAAAAGGCTCTGTTCCCAGGCGATGTCATATTCAATCAGAACGTCGGCAGAACGGATTTCCCCGGTGGCAGCAGCGATCTCCTGAAGGAGAGCATCATGAAAATTTCCCAGCTCGATGTTGACTACCTAATGCCCGGGCACATGGGCATTATAGTGGGAAATGAAGATGTAAAGAAAAATTTCCAGATTGTAATAAAACACATACTTCCCTATATATAGGCATTAGAAATAAAAATCCCCGCAATTTGTTGCGGGGATTTTACGATCGCTGAAAATTTTTTCTCGCCAATACCGCCTAAAGTGTCCTATCATGGACTTGTTTTGTCTGTCAAATTAGCCAAGGACATAGGCGAATATCAGGGGCGCCACGATAGTGGCGTCAGATTCTACAATATAGCTAGGCGTGTCAACAGAGATCTTTTCCCATGTAATCTTCTCGTTAGGAACAGCCCCAGAATATGAACCATAGCTTGTGGTAGAATCACTGATCTGACAAAAATAACCCCAAAGCTTTATATCCTTCAGACCCATATCCTGCCTCAACATGGGCACCACGCAGATAGGAAAATCGCCCGCAATCCCGCCTCCTATCTGGAAAAATCCGATCGAATATTTGGTGCTGGTTTCCTGGTACCAGCGTGCCAGAGACATCATATACTCTATTCCACATCGCACAGTTGTTACATTACGTATGTCACCTCTCAGACAATGCGAAGCATATATATTGCCAAGCGTGGAATCCTCCCAACCCGGGACAAAAATAGGCAGATTCTTCTCACAAGCGGCCACAAGCCAGCTGTCTTTTGGATCAATCTGGTAAGGCTTGAGCTTCCCTTCACGAATGAGACGATAGAAAAACTCATGGGGGAAAAGACTTTCCCCTTTCCGGTCCATATCTATCCAGGCATCCAGCATGCAATGCTCAATGCGCCTCATCGCCTCTTCCTCGGGGATACAGGTATCTGTGACACGATTCAGCTGACGATTAAGGAGGTTCTGCTCGTCCGATGGAGTAAGATCCCGGTAGTGGGGAATGCGGACATAGTAATCATGGGCAACAAGGTTAAAGATATCCTCTTCCAGATTTGCGCCTGTACAACTGATTGCATGTACCTTATCCTGGCGTATCATCTCTGCCAGCGAAAGGCCTATCTCTGCGGTACTCATGGCCCCCGCAATGGCCATCAGCATCCGCCCGTCCGAAGAAATATGCTCCCTGTACCCCTCCGCAGCATCTACAAGAGCGGCGGCGTTAAAGTGTCTAAAGTGGTGAAGAATAAAATCCTTGATAGTGTCAGTCTTCATAATCTCCCCGATATTTTTTTTATTACTGTCGGTGATCTAACACAAAATATTCACAAACGCCATATTTCTGAAGGCAAAACGATCGCCCCAGTCACCCTTAGCGTTAAACTTAACTCCCATGTAATATCTGAAACATTGTACTTAATCGGCCAATACCCCTAAAGTTTATAAAGTTTTTATTCGCCTATAATCTTAACGAGTACCCGCTTTCTCCGTCTCCCGTCGAATTCCCCATAAAATATCTGCTCCCAGGGACCAAAATCGAGCCTCCCCTCCGTTACGGCAACGACAACCTCCCGCCCCATAATCTGCCTCTTAAGATGGGCGTCTCCATTGTCTTCACCTGTACGGTTGTGGAGGTATTGAGAAAGCGGCTCATGAGGAGCAAGTCCCTCCAACCATTTTTCATAGTCATGATGCAGCCCTGGTTCATCGTCGTTTATAAAAACCGATGCAGTGATATGCATGGCGTTGCACAGGACAAGTCCTTCATTGATACCGCTTTCACACAGGCAGGCCTCAATCTGCGGCGTTATATTTATAAAACCCCGCCGCGACGGGACATTAAACCACAGTTCATTACGGTAGCTTTTCAATAGATTCTCCTATCCTTTCATTGGAAATGTTTTAGGGTGCCATATCTCATATCCATAAAGCCAGCAAAAGGCAAAACACCTTACTTGTCATAAGTTTTATGGAGTTATATCATACGGGCTGGGGGAACAGGTGGATCATAACTTCACCCTTTCTGCAAGGTTCTTCCCTAAGAACAGATTCAGCACCGTGGTTCCCTGCCAAAAGACCTTCACAGTTCTCTTATAGCCCTTGTCTCGTATTCCCCTATAAAACCCTTGTCTGCAAAGCTGAAGTAGCAGTCATTGCCTATTATCATGTGGTCAAAGAAATTTATACCCGTCGCCTTTGCGGCCATCATAAGGCTTCTGGTAAAAGCCTTGTCGTTGTCGCTAGGGTTTGTGGCCCCCGATGGATGGTTGTGAGCAACGATGAAGGAAGGCGCGTTGTTCCTTATAGCCGTCTGTATTATATCCCGAATGTAAGGATTTGCCCTGTCAACAGTTCCGTAATCTACGTCGATCACCTGCGAAACGGCGTTTCTCCCGTCCAGGAGCAACAGAACAAAGCGTTCCTTCTTCAGATCCCTCATCAAGGGCATTAAAAGATCGGCCACATCGGAAGAATGTCGTACCGGTTCGGATAACTCTTTCTTCTCGCTGAGCATTCTGCGACCCAACTCTATGGACGCCTTGATCTGAGAAATCTTCGCATCCTTAAGACCGCTTATCTTCCTGAATTCTGAAATCTCGGCACTGCTCATTTCACGAAGCGACTTGAACCTGTGCAGCAGCTCTCTTCCTATGTCCACAGCGCTCCTGCCGGGAGTTCCGGTCCTGATAAGGATTGCCAGGAGTTCTGCGTTGCTCAGGGTATGTTCCCCGTATTTGAGCAGTTTTTCCCGTGGACGATCATCTTCCGACCACTCACGGATTGGTATTGGATAGGGTACCTTTCTGTCTTTAGCCATAATACCTGTCACCCTCAAATCAACTGGGGGCAGTGTAATATGTGAAGACTAAAATATCAATATACAAAAAACCTATATAATTTAGGCTTCAATGAGTTGAAAAAGTCATGTAGATGTTGTATAGGGAGACTGAATGCATAGGGTATGGTAGTTAATGCTTACCCTGTGCATTCTTATTTTATGAAAGGGCCTGTATGACTAGGGGCCCGGAGAAGGAATAAATGGACAAGTTTCCCATAACGCCTGCAGGCTTTGAGAGATTAAAGGAAGAACTTAACCACCTGAGAAGGGTCGAGGTTCCATCAAACATAAGGGATATAGAAGAAGCCAGGGCTCACGGTGACATCTCAGAAAACGCGGAGTATGCCGCTGCCAAAGAGAGGCAAGCATTCATACAGGGAAAGATTCAGGAGCTAGAAAACAATCTCGCAAGTTCTACTATTATAGAGCCTAAGGGAATAACGGACGAAATGGTGGTATTCGGCTCAACTGTCACGATAGAGGATATTAATACAGGCGAAGTAACCTGTTACCAGCTGGTTGGACCCTTCGAATCTGATATGAGCAGGAATCAGATATCGGTAACATCCCCCATAGGCAGGGCACTTATCAGAAAGAAACTGGGAGACGAGGTCAGGGTCAAGACACCTGGAGGTGTCAGGGAGTTCGAGGTTGCGAACATAACCATAGAATAGTATATATCTAATAACCCCTTGGCTTGACGTCTATCCAATCTTCCAAGTTGTAGATGTGGGGGTATCCTTTAAGACAATTCCCTTGGCAGCAAGGATATCCCTAAGCTCGTCAGCACGACCCCAATTTTTTGCTCCCCGTGCTTTTTGCCTTTCGTCGATAATTCTCTCCACTTCGCCTACGTCGATCCCAAGTTTTTTTAGCTCCCGTTCCCGGTCTTTCCCAAAATAGTCGTCCGGTTCTTCCAGAAGCAGCCCTAAAACCTTTCCGACTTCCCTGATACAATCCCGCCCCTCATTCAGTATAAAAAGTGATCCTCTGGAAATCACCGCATCCTTGGGAAGGTAGCCGTTTATGAGTCGAACCGCATCAAAAAGGTATCCCAGTGCCCTGGGGGTATTGAAATCATCGTCCATCGCCTCTGCAAACTTAGGCTTCAGCTCTGCCAGCTTATCAAATACTGACTCATCCTCACCTGAAAGATCCTTCTCGGAAAGATCGGACAGATCCCTGTCGCCTCCAATAGCATCTTTGATCCCTTTAAGTGCAGTGTACAGCCTCTCCATACCGGAGCGAGCCTCTGCCATGGCCGCATCCGAAAAGTCTATGTAGCTCTTGTAGTGCCTCTGGAGTATAAAGAACCTGACAACCTCCGGGTGGTATAACGTGAGCACATCTTTGATGCTCATAGTATTTCCCAAGGATTTGGACATCTTCTCACTGTCTATCTTTATGAATCCGTTGTGCATCCAGTATCTGGCAAAGGGCTTTCCGCTGGCACCCTCCGATTGGGCTATCTCGTTCTCGTGATGGGGAAATACAAGGTCCTCTCCACCTCCATGGATATCAAAGGTATCCCCCAAAAACCTCTGGCTCATAACGGAGCATTCTATGTGCCATCCAGGTCTGCCATTGCCCCAGGGGCTACTCCACCATGGTTCGCCTTCCTTACTGGACTTCCAGAGTACAAAATCAAAGGGGTTTTTCTTTTTTTCATCTATATCGATCCTGGCGCCGGCCATCATGTCTTCAAGCCCCCTGCCGGACAGCTTGCCGTATCCCTTAAACCCCTCTACCGAATAATAGACGTCGCCATCGACAACATAGGCAAGACCCTTTTCCATAAGGGTGTCAATGAGGCGTATCATACCCTTTATGTTCTCCGTAGCCTTCGGAGCCACCGTAGGCCGGGCTACTCCCAAGCTGTCCATATCTTCGTTATGCTCTCTGATATACCGTTCCGATATATCAGATATTTCAGTGCCTTCAGCAATGGCCTTTGCAATTATCTTGTCATCGACATCGGTAAAATTCTTGACATAGGTAACATCGTAACCCTTGTACTTCAGATATCGGCAGATGACATCAAATACAACCGCAGACCGGGCGTGTCCGATATGGCATAAATCGTAAGCAGTAACACCGCATACATATATACCAACCTTTCCAGGCTCAAGCGGTAAAAATTCTTCCTTTTTCTTTGTCAGTGTATTGTAAAGGCGTAAACTCATTATTATAGTCTTTCCATAAAACAGATAGATCCAGTTAGTTCTTAAGTTAAGGCTATATGGAAATCAGGGGAACAGCGATATATGTTCCAGACCGGCACTCTCAGACAATCCGAACATAAGGTTCATATTCTGGACAGCCTGCCCGGACGCCCCTTTCACCAGATTATCGATAGCAGAAATTATCACGACGCGACCGGTACGCTCATCAAAAATGCATCCGATATCACAGTAATTCGAGCCCCTGACGGACGATATGTTCGGAAGAGCCCCCTTTTCGCATATACGCAAAAATTTCTCATCGGCATAAAATTTCTTATAGACAGAATTTATCTCAGTCTGGGTCATCTTGACTTTCAGGTCAGCGTATATGGTACTCAGTATCCCCCTGTTTACAGGCACAAGGTGCGGGGTGAAAGATATGGTTAACTCCCTGTTTGCGATACGTCCAAGCTCCTGCTCTATCTCTGGTGTGTGCCGGTGCGAACCTACCTTATAGGCCTTGAATCCCTCATTTACCTCGCAGAAAAGAGAGCCTAGCTGCAAATCCCGACCGGCCCCGCTTGTACCAGACTTAGAGTCTGCTATGATTGATGAAGGCTCAACGAAACCCTCACGCAGCAATGGAGCTAGACCCAGAATAATACTGGTTGGATAACAGCCTGGATTGGCAACCAGCCTGGCAGTCTTTATATCATCCCTGTAAAGCTCAGGTAGACCGTATACGGCTTGCTGAAGAAGACCGGGTGCCTTGTGCTTGATGTACCATTTTTCATATACATCAACACTTTTGAGACGAAAATCCGCGCTCAGGTCTATAACCTTTACACCCGCTTCCACAAGCTCTCTTGCCACCGGCATGGCCTCTCCGTGCGGAAGGGCCAGGAATACGACATCGCAGGATGAGACAAGCTGCCCCGGTGAAGAGTCAATAAATTTCAGATCTGTTATACCGGAAAAGGCCGGATAGACCGCTGATACTGGAGTATCCTGAAATTTTCTAGAGGTTACCGCCACAACATCTGCATCCGGGTGGCCTATCAAAAGACGTAACAGTTCCTGTCCTGTATACCCGCTTGCACCATAAATACCAACCCTTAGCATAAACTTCCCGCCTCCAACAAAAAAGGGGGCCTAATTGGCCCCCTTGGTGTATTGCTGATCTTATCGTTTTGAATACTGGAACCGCTTCCGGGCACCGGGCTGACCGTACTTCTTGCGCTCCTTAACTCTGGCATCCCTTGTAAGGAATCCAGCCTTCTTAAGGGCAGCCTTCAATTCCTCATCATACCCGATAAGGGCCTTGGATATACCATGCCTGATAGCACCAGCCTGACCGGATATTCCACCGCCTCTGACATTGATATAAAAATCAAATTTGTCTTTCTTACCGGCAATATCCAGTGGCTGTTGAATAATTCCCTTCAGTATCTCAAGGGTGAAATAATCATCAAAATTTCTTTTATTGACTACAAAGACACCATTACCCTCTTTCATCCAAACGCGAGCGATAGATGTCTTTCTCTTCCCAGTCGCATAATAACTCTTAACTGCCATATTTTACCTCTCCCGGATTACACTTCCAGCAAACTGGCCATCTGGGCCTTATGTGGATGTTTATCGCCCTTATATACCTTAAGCTTCTTCAACATCTGCCTACCAAGGCTGTTCTTGGGAAGCATACCCCTTACGGCGGTGAACAACAACTCTTCCGGCTTTTTATCCAAGAGCTTGCCGGCAGTCACCGACTTCAACCCACCGGGATAACCGGTATGGTGATGGTAAACCTTGTCAACAAGCTTCTTCCCCGTAAGAGATATCTTTTCCGCATTGACAACAACGATGAAATCACCAGTATCGACATGCGGCGTATATACGGGTTTATGCTTTCCTCTCAACCGCCGAGCGATCTCGACAGCAAGCCTACCAAGCACCTTGCCCTCTGCGTCCACTAGATACCAATCCCTTACAACATCCTCTTTATTGGCATTGTACGTCTTCATAAAAGTTCACCTATAATGAAAAATCAAAAGAGGGTGGTAATATGTAATTACGCTACATTTGTCAAGGAAAAATCCAAAAAACTTTTAGAGCTACTGCGCCTGCTCGTAATTTTTACCTTTCGAACCGCTTGTCCGGCCAAACCCATAAAGCGAAAAAACCACCATAACGCTCGCATCATCGGGGGAATCGGTATAACTGAGTTCCACCCCCCAGCACTGTTGATGATAATCTATAGCGTAGGTAGTTTCAAGCGTTTTGTTGTCGAATTCATTTTTCCTGAGAACATATATCAGATCAAGAAAATTCGTAGCCTTACCCCTGAAATAAAAATTGAACTCTTCTAAGGAGTCTTGAGTGTACCGGTATTCGGCTGTAAAAGAATCGCCCCGCGGGTCGCTTACATCCAAAGTTGAGTTTATTTCAACCCATTCCCCGGAATTTACATTGAACTCTGCATCCGAATCCAAGGAAAGATATTTGAAGGGGTTTAGATTCAGTTCCGAAGTCAAATTACCGAAGGGCCTCTTCTCCTGTAAAGAACCGATAGTGTCCCGTCTTGATTCATTGATGTCGTAGACCTGCCCCAACTTCAGCCTTAAAAATTCCCGATAGGCCACACCCTCATCATCACCCTTCAGACGGGCGATCAAGGTATTGACCAATGAATAGGTTACCCTGTTTTCTTCTGCAATTTCATCCATAAAATCCGGTCTGTCATCCTGATATACATTAGGTATATAGGAATACGTAACTTCCGGCCTTATCCCGTGGCGTATTTTATCTACAACATCCCCACCGATATTAAAAACCCTCTGGACCTCACTCGACATGTCCGCTCCCACCGTATAAAGCTCTCTGCTGCCGTCTTTGTCATCGTTTCCACCTACGGGACCGCTGTAAGAACTGCTCCATCTAGTCTCTCTCAACCCCAGGGAAGGAATAAAATTAAGATAGTCACCCAAGCCAAGAGGAAGCGAAAACACAGGGTAGACATCGAATACATCCCCCCTGTATCCCTCGGTACGATAATAATGCCCGTATGACGATATCAGTTCAAAATCTATTGGCATACCGTATAGGGGCTGCCTGATCCCGGTAAAGGTAACTTCCGGGTATGTCTGGAGGGTCTCATCATTGTTGTAGTCCCGGAAATTATCGGTATATTCCATAAGGGCGGTAGCATTAAAAAGGCTCCACTCCTTGACAAGACGAACTGTCGATGCCAGCGATGGCAAGGACTTATCCCCCATGAAAGAAACCTTCCCGAAGGTACTCGAAGATTCCCCCTTGTAACGGTCCATGTAATAATTATAAGAATCGAAATCCCGAAAATACCATCTGTCCGATACCCGCTTTATATCGGTCTTCAGATAAAAACCCGGGCTGAATGTTGTTTCGCTGTCAAGATAATATGACCATCTCTTGTGATCTTCTGCCCATTCTCTGTGAAGATTGGCCTCCCCGTCAGATTCAGATAGCTCCATCGAATCTCCAAGGTAATCAGCATAGAGCGTACCATGTGAATCTCTATCCACAATGTAACGAAGTTCCGCCCCTTCCTGGAACCCCCTCTTTTCCATGTAGCGCTGATAGAACGTAGCGTCGACGTTATCCGAAACCGCCCAGTAGAATGGAAGGTTTACATCCCATCCGAGTTTGTCCCTCGAATACGCTATGCTGGGAAATAGAAGGCCCGTCTGCCTTGTCGTCTTTGCCGGGAATATCATGTAGGGCATGTAAAGTATAGGGACACCCTTAATCCTAAAGGTTCCGTCCTTAACGGTTCCATAGCCGTCGATGGTGACCTCAACCTCCCTGCCGGCAAACATCCAGTCCGGAGTATCTCCATCACAGGTAGTTGCCCGGCCATCCTCCAGAAAATAGGTTGCATCATCCCTCTTCTCGATAGTTTTTCCCTGAAGATATAGGTGGTTTTTGTCAATAAAGAGCTTCCCGCCCGATACTGTTCCGGTATCATTTACAATACTGAACTGGGCTTTTTCCCCTTCGAGAATATCATCCCCGCTCTTTATGGATACATGACCCTCTGCAATGGCCTCTTCTTTAGATCTGTCAAGCCTTACATTATCCGCTTTTATAAATCCGCCCTGAAAGGAAATCGTTACATCCCCGCTGGCCTGATATGTTTCAGAATCATTATCATAGGAAAGCTTTTCGGCCTCTATATCAACCCTCTCGGGAATATCCTGTCCGAAGGAAAAGAAGCCACAAAAAATCACTAAAAGCGAAATGAAAATTTGTAAAAACGTTTTTTTCACCAGACAGTCTCCGACGGGAATTTTGATTAATAAACAGCAACAGTCCGTATCTACTATCATAGAAGTTTTTTTTTCGGAAGGCCAAAAATATTATACTTTAAGACAAACCTGCAGGGTACAATTAGAGGGGGAGTCCTCAGCACCTGGATTACTTGGTTTTACAAAAGATCTGTTGACAATATCCTGAATTTAAAATACAAAAGCTCCCGGTGCGAACAGACAAATGGATCTATTTGCCTGATCTTTTGCCGATCTGCAATTCATTCCTGGGGGGGGACAAAAGTGAACGAAGCTTTGGCGGTAACATCAGCAGACATAGGACGAAATTTTCATGGAAACGTCCTCGATATGATACTTGATTCTGGGCCCATGGTTCAGTTTGTTCTTCTGTTACTCCTTTTCTTTTCCGTGGTATCCTGGGCCATTATCCTGACAAAATACAGATTGATTAAGCGTTCCAGAAGGGAAAATGAACTCTTTCTGGATCAATACATGAAGATAAATAAGTTGTCCGAGGTTTTTCCCGAGTCCAAAAAATTCAAATATTCTCAGATTGCAAAGGTTTTCAGAGCAGGTTACACTGAACTGGTGAAGATCGCAGGACTCAGGAAAGACTCCATCTCCGATACGGACCCCGAGACATCCTGGTCAGCGGATATAAGAGGGCTCGATAATATTGAAAGGGCACTGAACAGGGCTTACGATTCAGAGGCTACCAAACTGGAGAGCTTGCTTGTCTTTCTTGCAACCACCGGAAGCGCCTCCCCTTTCATAGGGCTCTTCGGCACCGTATGGGGAATAATGAATGCATTCAAGGGAATAGGCGTGAAGGGTGCCGCGACACTTGCAGTAGTAGCCCCGGGAATATCGGAGGCACTGATCGCCACCGCCGCAGGGCTTGCAGCAGCTATACCTGCGGTCATATTCTACAACTACTACAACAATAAAATAAAAAATATAATGGTGGAAACCGATAGTTTCTCTTCAGAATTTCTGAACATAGTTGAAAGAAATTACACAAAGAGTCCCCGTAAATGAGATATTCCAGAATGCGGAGAAACTCCGCAACAAGGCAAATATCGGATATAAATGTTACACCCCTTGTAGACGTGGTGCTGGTGCTGCTTATAATTTTCATGGTTACGGCACCTATGCTGCAGATGGGCATAGACGTTAATCTCCCCCGCGTGAAGGCAAAAACTGTCGATGTAGGAGAGGAAAAACTGATATTAACAATAAACAACAAGGAAGATATCTTCATAAATAAATACAAAACTTCCATAACGGGGCTGAAGGAAAAGCTGGAAGAAATCTTCGCATCCAGGATAGACAGGGAGATATTTATGCGTGCAGACAAAGATATCCCTTACGGATTTGTTGTTAATGTTATGTCCGAAGTACGCAAGGCGGGTGTTGATAAGTTAGGAATGATTACAGAATCTCCGAAGGAATAGAGATGACTTTTTTAACGGAGACGCTGAAAAAAAATTATTACGCCACGGGCCTGAATAACATGGTGGTGATCTCCTTTCTGCTTCATGCCCTTATCCTATCTATTATATTTTTTTCCCCTTCTATGCCAACCCCCAGATGGACATTTGGTCCGACCTACACTGTGGACCTGGTAAGCCTTCCATCAACCTCTGTAGATTCGGGATCTTCAAGTGAAATATCCAGGGGAGTGGTCGGAATGAATCGGGAGGTTCGTTCCGTCGTGATGAAAAAGGAGGTCGGTGCAGCCCTGAGCATACCTGTACGTGAGGCGAAGATCTTTAAAAAAGAGACCGGGACCGTAGATAGGGTCATAGAAGGGATAAAGAAAAAGGTGGCATCTTCCCCTCTGTCCTCTTCCGCAGAGGGCAGCAGTAAACCTGAAGCATCCAAAGGGGTAGCCTCGATAGCTTCCCAGGATAATCCCGAGTTGAACATGCAGATGCAGGTCTACTATTCGATAGTATGGTCTATGATAAAAGAGAAGTGGGCCCTTCCCGAAGGAATTCTGCGCGATGCCAATCTCGAAACCGTTATAGAAGCAAAGATTCTGAAAAATGGTAGCGTGGCAAGTCTCAGTTTTGAAAAACAGTCCGGGAATAGATATTTTGATGAGTCGGCAATGAAGGCCATCAAGAAAGTTGAAAAATTTCCCGCCCTGCCGGAGTGGATCGATAAAAAATACATAGATATCGGGATAAGATTTCATTCGTCAGATTTATTATAGAGGTTATCATTCAACCTTAACATGCACTAAGGGCAACCTCTTTTATTCACCAGGAGACAAAAACTCCCCCAAAAAGCTTTTTCACTCAGCGCTTAAATAGGACCGATAATGCGTAAGATCATAATCCTCTTTATAATTTCACTGTTAATTTTAAGCAGTTCATTGGCCTCTGCAAAGGTTTACATAGACATCAATTCCCCCTCATTCCAGAAATTTCCGCTTGCAATACCTGAATTCAAAAACCTGGGGGTGACAGAGCCTTCAGGGGATCTGTCTCTATGGTTTTCGGACCAGATGTCTCAAATACTAACCATTACAGGATTTTTCAAGATAATAAGCCACGATGCATTTATAGAGAATAAGGATAGTGCCGGAATAACCATAGGAGAGATAGACTTCTCCAATTGGTCAAGCATTGGCTCTGATTTTTTAGTAAAGGGCGGATTCAGTTTTGATGGTGACAATCTCGCCGTAGAATTCAGGCTATTCGACACGATAGAGGGAAAATTCATTACAGGTAAAAAGTACTGGGGCAAAGAGAACGAAAAAAAGCTGATGCTCTTCAAGTTTGCAGATGAAATCCTGCTGGCCCTGACAGGTGCGCGGGGGGTCTTTGACACAAAGATAGCCTTTGCGGGAAACAATGGGAAGAATTCGGAAATATACACCATAAACTTTGATGGTTCTGACCCGATCAGGCTAACCTCCTATCATTCAATTACTCTTTCGCCCAAATGGTCACCAGAGGGGACGAAGATAGCCTTTACCTCCTACAAGGATGGAAACCCCGATTGCTACATAAAAGACATGCTGGACGGAAGAGTCCATAAGATATCCTCTTTTCTTGGGCTTAACCTGCCGGGTTCATGGTCACGGGACGGAAAAAAAATCCTTATGGTTCTCAGCAAGGATAGCAGCGAAGAAATATATATAAAAGACATTAACAGTGGAAGACTTGAACGGGTTACAGATGATCGATCGATAGATGTATCTCCCGACTGGTCTCCCGATGGGAAAAAGATAGCCTTTGTATCAAACCGCTCAGGATCTCCTCAGATTTTCGTAATGGACTCCGATGGTAATAACGTCAGGAGACTGACCTTTGAAGGTTCATACAACTCTTCTCCTCGCTGGTCGCCAGACGGAACCAAGATCGCATATGAGGGGTCATCCAATGGACACTTCCAGATATTTTCGATTGGAGAAAATGGCACCAATCTAATGCAGCTTACATTTGAGGAGGGCGGAGGAGAGTCTCCCTCATGGTCACCTGATGGACGCTATCTGGCTTTTATTTCAAAGAAGAACAACCGGGAGCGTTTATGTGTAGTAAATGCGAACGGGTTGAATCTACGTGAGTTACCTGAGATAAAGGGGGTAACATTACTTAAAAGCCCATCGTGGTCCGGAATTCTAAATTTATATTGAATTTACAACTATTTTGTGTTCTAAAGAGGCTGTTTCTTTTATCATGGGTCTGTAACCTTAAGAGATAGGAACAGGTCTTGGTATTTAAGCAAATATAGGTGAAATTTATTATAAGATAAAATATGAATTAAACGATGGAGGGGTGAAATGAAAAAGAATTCGATTAGTTGGGGGTTAATGGGGCTATTTTGCATTTTTATGATTATTTTTGCTTCAGGGTGCTCAACAACAGAAAAGGCAGCTGGTAGCGGTAGTACCATGGGAGACTATTCTTCTTCTACCTCTAATAATGGTGGAGCTTACGGATCCCAGACCGAATTCGATGCCATGAATAAATCCGCAGCGCTGAAGCAGGAAAGACTGCTTGCAGAAGCTGCTGCTTTCAGTGACATATTTTTCGCCTTTGATCAATACGACCTTAACACCGAGGCCAGGAACATGCTTGAGAAACTAGCAAGTTGGCTTTCAGCGAACAATGGTTGGGAAGCAACCATTGAAGGCCATTGCGACGACAGGGGGACTACAGAGTACAACCTGGCCCTTGGAGAAAGACGTGCACAGGCAGCCAAAATTTATCTTACAAATTTGGGAATTGAAGAGAGCAGAATATCCACTATCAGTTACGGTGAAGAAATGCCCTTGGATCCTGCAAATAACGAAACCGCATGGGCGAAGAACAGAAGAGATCATTTTGTCATAGTGTCCGGTAAATAGATCGTATGGTGGGTTTCTTGAAAAATTTTATAATCCTTTTTTTCTTGGCTGCTGTACTAACATTTTACGGATGTGCAACGCAGCAGGATATGAGCAGGGTCGAGGGACGGCTAGGCTCGGATATTATTTCTCTGCGTAAAACCTTGGGAGAAAACAGTGAAGCCCTGGCTTCCAGCAGAAGGCTTCAGGCCGATGCTAGCGCAGATATGGTTGAATTAAGGGACAGCATCCAGGGTCTCAGGGGTGCAACCGAGAGGTTGAACGCAAAGATGTCCTCCCTTGAATCAAAAACAGGGGATCCCGGGGTCGCGCTGAACGATATCTCCAAGAGATTAGCATACATCGAGAATTATCTGGGCATAGGAAAAATGGGAGAAAA
This sequence comes from Syntrophales bacterium, assembly GCA_963665835.2. Classification (GTDB taxonomy): domain Bacteria; phylum Desulfobacterota; class Syntrophia; order Syntrophales; family UBA2210; genus UBA6078. Next base: position 533,599 of record CAXXWJ010000001.1, read on the forward strand.
GGCAGCCGAAAAGGAAATTGCCGACTCAGCTTCAACGCAGAAAGGGGAGCCCAAAGGTAGAGAAGAAGCATACGCCAGTGCATATGCAATCTTTCAGAACGGGCAATACGATGCTGCCAAAGAGGAGTTCCAAAAGTTTCTGAAGAACTTTCCAAACTCCGAATATTCTGACAACGCCCAGTTTTGGATCGGTGAATGTGATTATTTCCAGGGAAAATACGAGCAGGCAATAATAGAGTATGAATCAGTGGTCCAGAATTATCCCAAGGGAAACAAAGTCCCTAACGCGATACTAAAGCAGGCCCTGTCTTTCCTCAAACTTGACGATAAAGACAGTGCCAAGCTTCTTTTGCAGGGCATCATAAAAGATTACCCAAACACGACACCTGCGAGTGTGGCGAGAAAGAAGCTCCTTGATCTCAAATAGAACCACCCCTTTTACAGCATTATGATCAGTGGATCGGTATCTGCCTCACCCCGTAAGGGGTGGGCAGATCGAAGATTGCCGGATTTTCTTCATCCGCAACAGCCAGTTCCGAGTATTTTATCTCGATGGTTATCTTTTCTGGGGATTTAATTTCTATCCTTATAGACCGCGGGTACGATATTCCATTCACTAAAAGATGGTCCTTAAAGGCTGCGCTCCAACAAATCTCATCGTTTTCCAAAGCCTTAATCCTATGTAGGGTATCGTCAGCAGGATTAACCCACAAAAGCCTCCTCTTTTTTCCAGCTCTGAGATCAAGGGCATATAAATCTCCTTCGATATGCCCCGAAATTAATTCGTTATTTATATAGGGGAGCACACCGGAAAGCAGGGGGATAACGTCTGAAGGCGGAAGAAATATTTTAAAAAACAGGAATAGATTCTCCTGCGTTGGCGAACCAACGTAAAACTCACCCTCTGCAGGAAAAAAAACCTTAAGGGATTCCCTATTCACAGAAAGAAGGAAATCCGCAGGACCGAAGAAAGGTATTGTCTCTATACGAAGAAATGAAGGCATTCTCAACAAAAGGGCCACCTTCCTTGAATAATCTCCCTCCGAAGAGCTTATGGAGATCTTAGCTAAAGCTTTTATAGTACCTTCGCGGTTCTGCTGAGCGACTATCTTATCTAAAACACCCTGTGGAGTTAACGAAGGACTTTTGGAAATTTGAGATATATTTCCAGGGATACATCCCGAAAAAAACAGGACCGCAAAAACCATAGTTGTGAAAATTTTTTTACTCGCGAGGCGCACTTATTTCCCTTATCTTTTCCTTCAGTTTATTGTTTTGCGGGTCAAGGGTTAAGGCTCTGTTATAAGATTCGATCGCCTTTTCCAACTGACCATCCTTTTCATATACATCGCCAAGGTGCTCTGAGATTGCCGGATCACCGGGTAGAAGATCAAAGGCCTTCTTGAGGGACTCGATAGCTTCCCGAAGCATGTTTTTCTTGAAATAAACCCAGCCGAGGCTGTCTACAATATAGCCGCTGTCGGGCTTTAACTTGATGGCCTTTTTTATAAGTTCTTCGGCTTCATCAAGTTTTATCCCCCTCTCTGCATAACTGTAACCTATGAAATTGATCGCATCTGCATTATCAGGATCAATACGTATAACCGCCTCCATTTCATCTATACTTTCCTGATCCTTACCTTCTTTTCCGTATACTACACCCAATCGGTAATGCAAGTCTGCATCCTGAGGCAACAGGGAAAGGGCCTCAGTTAAGATATCCACTGCATCGCCGAATTTTTCTTCATCCTCGTAAAGTGAAGCAAGAAAACGATAATATTCAAGATCTTTTTTACCGTTCTCCAACTCCGTTCGGATCAATTGAATCGCTTCCTTGCCATGTCCTTCTACCTTCAAAATAAATCCCATTCTGATACGGGCAGCCACGTAAAAATCCGAACCTTCAGGAATGGATCCAAACTCTTTGATTGCCTGTTGGGATTGACCTTTTTTTTCGTAGGCAGATGCAAGGAAGTATACCGCCCTTTGATCATCTGGACGTACTTCGAGAAGCTCAAGAAAGTTAGATATTGCACTGTCGTAGTCCTTATCTCCCAGAAGATATGAAAGCCCCAGCGAAAACCTAGCATCTAAAATAGAAGGATCCCATCCAAGAACTTCTTCAAATTCCACTGAGGCCTTTTCATAAAGCTTCATTTTCATTAAAGTATTGCCCATCTCAAACCTAACCTGAATATCATCAGGATTAAATCTCATAAAATCAGAGTACATTGCCAAGGCCTTTTCATTCTCATCCCGGGACCGGTACATCATAGCAAGATCTAACAGAGCAAGCCTGAATGATGGATCAGTATTCAGGGTTTTCTGGAACCAAATCTCGGCATCATCATACCGGTCCATCAAGACATATGTCTTGGCAAGGTAATAGCTTCCCATAGTATTTGATGGATCAAGCCTCAATAGATCTTCCAAGACAGATACCGCATTGTCATATTCTTTTTTCTCTCGATAAAAGAGATTCAGGAAGATGTAAGCCTCTTTTCTTGTGGAATCAGTCAGAATCACCTGCTTATATTTATCTATGGCCTCTTCATAGCGATCAAGATTACCATAGAGGCCGCCAAGCAGCATAAGGGTATCCAGATAGCCGGGATCAACGGAGATGGACCTTTCCAACAGCTCCAGGGCACGATCCACATCCTTATTTTGTATGTAAAGCGCCGCAAGCTCTGTCATCAGCACAGGGGATTCAGAGTCAACCTGCAGAGCCATTTCATATTCTTCAATGGCCCTGGCAATCTCACCGTCAACGGCGAACCTTACACCCATGGAGTAGTGAAAATACCCATCTTCAGCTATACTAAGCTCCGGCAGAGAAATAGGAGCCGCCGTCGTAGTCTCAACCGCCTTATACGATAGAGATGCACAGGCTACCGTTAGAGAAAGGGGTATCAACAGCACAAATATTTTTTTTAAAATGCTAATAGTATTCATCTTTTCCAGCTTCCTGAATTAGAATCCGTCTTAACTCTTTCGGTATGGCCCCTATAATCCTTCCTTTTTAAGAACTAGGGGTACATGGACTGCCAAACCCTTAAATAGCACAGACAAGACCTTGGCAATGCTACAACAAAAATATCGATATAAGGAGTAAAATTAATGATCTCTATTTTACGATAAGGCTGGTTTAATTTTTATATGCAGCACATCCTTGCCGACAAAGACCTTCGAGAGCGCAGGAACTCTCTGTTGAATAAAGCAAGTTTCTGAAAACAACCAGAGCTAAGGATACATTTATCGTAAAGATACTATTAAAACCCGAAACATCAAACCCTGATTGAGAGCGACTAGGACCAGCCGCCGTTACTTACATATAATGGACGACCGCTTTCTTTCCATCCTGGGGCTGTCACATTAATGGCCACCCCGCAGCAAGCTGCGAGGTGGCAGAAAATGGGCAACTAAGCAAGCTTCGAGGAAGCAACCCGAAGTGATTACAGTTTCTTGAATATATCCAGCGCCTTCAGCATGTCTACAGCGCTTTTTAATTGATTATCCTTCTTGAGTTCCGGAAACCCATCTCCGGGCTTTCCGTCCTTGGCGGCATCTTCTTTGACAGCGTCTTCTTTGACAGCGTCTTCTTTGACAACCTTTTCTTTGTCACCCTCGATATGTCCATCGAGATCACTTTCCCTGAAATACTTAGGTTTGTCTTTTGACTCCTCAACAGGTTCGGCATATTCAACAACGATATCAGGTGTTATACCTTTTGCCTGGATAGACTCCCCGTTGGGAGTATAATACCTCGCAATGGTTAGCTTCAGCGCCGACCCATCTTTCAGAGGAACAATGGTCTGTACAGATCCTTTCCCAAATGTCCTTGTACCGATAAGGATTGCCCTCTTGTTATCACGCAGAGCGCCCGATACAATCTCTGCGGCGCTCGCCGTTCCACTGTTGATCAACACAACAACGGGACATCCCGGCTCATCGCCATCATCCCTGGCCTCGGATATCCTCTCGCTGCTTTTCGATCTTCCCTTGGAGGAAACTATTGTCCCCGACTTTAGAAATGCATCGGAAACATCCACAGACTCCGTCAAAAGTCCTCCGGGATTATTCCTCAGGTCCAGAACAATGCCTTTTAGAGGAGAAGCACCGGAAGATATACTCTTCAGTGCGACATCAAGTTCGGATGAGGTTGTCTCCTGAAAATTGGATATTCGGATATATCCGATATCCCCATCATATATCTTGTTCTTAACGCTCTTTATTTCTATAATATCCCTTATAATTTCAAATGTTTTAGGTTCTTCTTCACCTTCACGCCGCACTGTTATTGTTACTTTTGTCCCCTTCTCTCCACGAAGTTTATGCACTGCGTCCATAATGGTGAAATCTTTTGTACTTTCACCGTCTATCTTGATTATCTTATCCCCCGCCTTGACTCCGGCAACAAAAGCCGGTTTATCCTCTATGGGCGCAACGATGGTAATTATGTCGTCCTGTATGGTTATAACAATGCCCAAACCACCGAATTCACCCTTTGTATCAGCCTGAAGATCGTTATACTGGTCGGCAGTCATAAAGGTGCTGTGAGGGTCCAGCGACTTCATCATCCCATTTATGGCCCCGTTGATAACTACCTGAGGATCAATATCCTCGACGTAGTTCTTTTCTACCATGTTAAGGACTTCATTAAAAAGCTTCAAGCCCTTGTAGGTTTCGCCATTCGCTGCAGATACAGACCCCCGAAACATAAACAGAGTCAGGCCCAGGACCACTAATATAGCAATGAACTGTATCCGACTGTGACTAGAATTGATCTTCATCTAAACCTCCAATTTCGTTTGGGCAAGCTACCACTACTTCGATGGTCACTACACCTTTTACCAACAGTTTTCCATAAGTTTTTAGTCAATACGCCCCGGCAATCTTTATAAGTAAGGGATTTCCGGGCAATGGCTACAGGGCGTGATATCCTGAAGGAACCGCCTCAGATAATTACCCTTCTGACCTCATCTTCTTTTGCCGGTAATACCTCAAGAAACTCTATTTGCCCTCCGGAACTACATTCGACAACAGCCTTATCATCACCAGAGACACGACTGTATAGAGCGCATATCGCTGCGGAGAAACCCAATTCTTCCTCCCTGCACCCGTAAGGTATCAACAGGGTCGGACCCGGAAGATCTCTCATTTTTAATACAATATCATTATTATCCGAAAGATGCCTTATCATTGTATTCTCTGACTGTTTTCTTCCAACGATTATCTTAGTTTCATCATTAAGTCTCAGATGTCTTCCAAACTTAAGCAGCTCAAGGTCTCGTACCTTCATATTATCGTCATGTTCAAAAATATCTCTCAACCTTTTGGAAAATGCGGAATCTGTCAGCAGGCAACCGCCGGCGGGGCTCGCATATTCGTTTATCAGGTACCTCTCAGCCATCTCCATCTGACGTTTTCTTCCCCGTCCCTGTACATCCAGCAAAAGAGCTCTGTCTATCCTTCCATCGCTCTCCGGCAAGGTCTCGGGAAGAAGCTTTGCACTGAGCGGCCTTACAACATGGGGCTGATATCCCGAACGTTTTGCCACGACATGAAGAGATTGTTTCCCCTGAGACATCGGCCGCTGCCCCAGCACTTCTCCAGTAATTATGCAGTCGGCGCCACTGGTCTCCATAAGCTGGCCCGCCTTTTTGAGCATCAATATATGACAATCTATACAGGGGTTCATATTCCTGCCATATCCATACCTTGGCGCCCTCAGCATAACAAGGTGCTCTTCCGTAATATCGACAACTGTAAGAGGAAGATCTATGGCTCTGCAGGCGGCCACCGCCTTTTGGGCACTAAAAAAAGGCGTTTCAAAGGCAACGCCCTCTACCTCAACCCCCTGTTCCTGCATAACCTTTACGGCCAGTATACTGTCAAGTCCGCCTGAAATCAGAGCAATACCTTTTGTCTTCAATATTTTACAAGCTTCACTTTCCACTCCCCATGAAGAAGTTCACGAATATCTTTATCTACATCATAGTCTATCATATACATATCACCATTATCGTTAGTCCTTAATGCGTGAAAGGAGATTTCGCCCATTTCCCGACGGCTATGAGTTGAAAAAGAAAACTTGAAATCTTCGCGCGACGAGGCAATTCCCACTGCATTCAGCACATCTTCGATGACAGCTATTTTCCCCATGTTCTCCGATATATAGACCACCCGATCACCCCTGTCACTCAGCACCTTTAGAGCGGATTCGGGTATTATCTGCGAGGCTAATATTATCCGCCTCCCTTCTATGTCAAGCAAAAGCTCGGTCTTCATGGACATAGAAAGGCCGTCTCCGCTTAGAAGCTCAATTTCGCGCCCCTTTACAGGGTCATAACCGAGCAACCTTATCAAAGAATCTGCAAGAGTAAGGTTGTCGCCGGAATCGAGCATGCCCATGGATATTTCCTGATAAACAGTCTCGTCACCTGTTATGCCGATACCATCCATTATTTCAATTATATCTAGCCCGCATCTCTGTGCATATATCCTAATCGGCAAGGGGAAAATATCGGACCGGTCTTTTACAAAATTAATGGCACATCCATTCGGCCAACGGGGATCCGATTTATTTGAAACAAACCACCCGACAAAGAGGCTGGCCACTGGCTTATCGCCAATCTCCATCTTCCGGTTTATCTTTTCAATCCTGTACAGATCCGCCGCCTCAAGGATACGTTCCAGGATAGAGTATATCTCCTCTCCCTCACTCATACCGACAATATGATAAGTATTCCAGGCTGACTCTATTACACCCCTTAAATCATCGGGCATCCGGTTTGAAAGATCCAGGAGAACAGTATCTCCGAAAGGAAAAACTATAACAGGAACCTTCGAACAGTCGATCGTCACCTCACTGGAAGGGGGAACGGGGATACAGTAATTGCCCTCTACTATCATGGAACCTTGCAGCCTTCCGACAATATTAGCTATGGTAGGCAGCAGCATGTATTCAGGGATAGTTACAGCGACACCCCCTAACTCTGGTGACAACACCCTAGGCGCTACAGAGGGCAAAAAGAGCGTCTGCCCCGGATATATTCTGTTAAAGTTTTTAATCCTTGGGTTTAGACGCTTTACAATTTTCAGAACCCTATAAATCTCCCCGTAAGAATTACCCAAGTCATTAATAATGCCTGATATGCTGTCGCCCCTCTTGACGACGTATTTCTCTATCCCATTTTCTTTATTACTCTCGGCAATCCCGTTGGAGGCCTTCTCAATTGCAGGGGGAGCTATCGTCGAAGATCGCTTTCTGGGAAGAAGTAATCTTTGGCCGGGATATATGGCATTCGTATCTTTAAGTTGAGGATTAAGGCGCTTAACAAGCTTAATTATCCGGCAGATATCCTCCTCGGAAGCATTATAATTTTTTCTGATTATACCAAAGAGATGGTCATCTTTTTTTACCACATAGGGATCAGTATGGGTTTTTGAGATACCTACCCTATTCAACGAAATATAAGCCCTATCCTCCATTGAGAAGGCAATCGATGGAAAGGTTAAAACCATAACCATTATAAGGGCAAAGATATAATTTAAAATGCCACGGCTAATCACAAAAGCCCTCCTTGATGGAAATTGCGTTATATAGAGATGAAAGATAAAAGTCAAACCCGTTGAGTCCAATCAACGTTTTCAATATATCAAAAGAAAATGAATGTTTGTTTGAATGATTGATGGTAGAAAAGACTAACTTAAACGCCAGGAAAAGTCACCCTATATATGACTATCGCCATAAACTGGACAGTGCAATAAGGTGCATGATAGCCTGAAAATACATTGAGCAAACGGGGCGAAATGCACAATCTGTGAGGTCGGTCGTCAATAGTGGACACCAAACCTTTCATGCTGCCAGCCGTTTTTGATAGAACCATCGTTCAAAAGCGGCAGGTGACAAGAACCCGAGTTTGGCCTGCCTTCTTTGCCGGTTATAGAAGATCTCGATGTACTCCGTGATGTCCAGTATCGCCTCTTGTCTGGTTGCATACCGGCAATGGTGGACATGTTCGTTCTTGAGCATGCCCCAGAAGCTTTCCATAGGGGCGTTGTCATAGCAGTTTCCTTTCCGGCTCATAGAGGCCCTCATCCCGCATCTGTCAAGCAAGAAGGCGTATTCCAGAGCGCAATACTGGCTCCCCCGGTCCGAATGGTGAATCAACCCCGCTCCGGGTCGTTTGGCGGCTATGGCCCGAAAAAGGGACTCGCTGACCAGGTTCTTCGTCATACGCTCTGCCATGGCATAACCCACGACTTCTCCGGTAAAAAGATCCTTATGGCCGGCAAGATACAGCCAACCTTCTCCGGTGGGGATGTAAGTGATATCGCTCAGCCAGATCTGGTTAGGCGCGGATGCTTCAAACTTCTGATTCAGCAGATTCTCCGCCACGGGCAGAGAATGCCGCGAGTCCGTCGTAACCTTAAACTTCCGTTTTTGCCGGCAACGCAGGCCGAGCTTCCGGCGAATCCGCTTGATCCGGTGGACGCCCACGACGATTCCGTTATCGGCCAAATCCCGCTGCAAGCGCTCCGGACCGTACGTCTGGCGCGTCCGTTTATGAGCGGCGCGGATCTCCAGTTCCAGTCTCTCCTCCTCTCGCTGCCTGATAGTAAGCGGACGCTTGATCCAAGCATAGTATCCGCTTGTCGTCACCTCCAACACACGGCATAGCAGCGAAACACAATAGGCCAGTCGCAACACTCTGATCACCGCGTACCTTCCAGCGACTCCTTGGCAAAGTACGCGGCCGCTTTTTTTAAGATGTCCCTCTCCATCTTCGCCAGGGACAACTCTCGCTTCACTTTCGCCAACTCCCTCTCAATCTCTGTCAGGGGACGCTGGCCCTTGCCAATCTCACCAAGGGTCCCCGTCTTGGAAACCCTTATCCAGTGCTCTAACGTTGATTTTGGCAATGATAATCGCTTTGATGTCTCCAACGCGGACATGCCGCCATCCGTCACCATCTTTACCGCTTCCTCTCGAAACTCTTTCGTGTAGCGCCCGTTCGGTATCCTTTCCATTTTCACACCTCCGTCTTGGTTTCTTACCTAAACATTGGTGTCCATATTTTTCAACCTATCTCACTGCGGAAGCGACATGATGCAGCACTCAAAGCAAAAGTGGCCCTGGAAGATGCGAAAGGTGAGAAAACCATAGCTCAGTTATCCAGTGAATTTGGCTGTTCATGCCAATCATATCCGACAGTGAAGAAAGCAGCTTCTTGAAGAACTCCCGCGACTATTTTCAGATCGTCGGAGAAAAGAAGAGAAAGATGATGAGGAACTCCGAACAGAACTATACCAGCAAATTGGACAGCTCAAAATAGAACTTGACTGGCTTAAAAAAATCACAGATCCTACGTTGAAGAAAAAAGGATATTGATAGAGACTGAAAATTCCGTGATCCCCGTATATCGGCAGTGTGACCTGCTGGATTTGCCCGATCATCTTATTATTACCGTTCTGACAGGAATACTTCATGCTGATGAACCTGCTTGATGAGCAGTATATCCGTACGCCATTTTACGGGGTCCCAAAGATGACCTGCCATGTGGTCGATCAAACATCACAGATCCTGTCGGGGAAAGCTCCTAAGAAGCGGCTCTATTCGGTTCACTAGCGGGACATTGCCGCCATTAAGAAGGGAAACAAGTCACCCTACCTGCGATTTTGGCGCTCTTGTTTCCCTTTCAATGAATGACGTCGGGCAGGTGCCTTGTGAAATCGCTGGAGACAGGGGTTTCGATAGCGCACCGGACAAACAGCGATGGGGTGTAAAGCGAACAATTATTCCCAAGAGAGGGAAGACGCCTCATCCTAACAGCAAGGAACCGTGGTTCAAAAGTGGGCTGAGGCAACGGGTTAAAATCGAGCCGGTTATTGGTCACCTCAAATGTGATCATCGCATGAACCGCTGTCGATACAAAGGAACTGTGGGAGACACTGTCAATGTTGCATGGGCCTCCTTGGCCTGGAACACGAAGAAGATCGTTAATCTGAAAAGTATGTTTATATTCCTTTACAAGCTATCAGCGTACAGTTACACTGGAGGTGTAAAATACAGGAGAACCTAATGAGCAATTTAAACATAGAAGCGGCATCAGAGATCCCAAAAAACTTAGACTTCGTACCTTCAGAGAACCGAACATTTGCTGAGCTTTTTCCAACCATCGAAGACATACGAGTCGTAGCCAAACGAAGTTTCCATTACAATATCAAGGCTTTATCCGAAGAAGAGTATCACGAACACTATGGGGAAAATGTTGTGGAAGATGTCCATTGCACAAATCCGTTGTGCAAAAAGGGAGGGGTCTCCATTATCTCCCTTATTAAAAAAATGGTGGCGTCCAATCAAACACACCTTAAAAAAGATTACATTCCATGCCCCGGACAGGAGGATAAAGGATATGACAGTAGATTTGGTAGGCCTCACAGGTGTACAAACTATTTTGGTGTCATGATCGACATCATATATAAGGAGGCGGTAGGACTGAATGAAAACAAGGATTGAAAACAACACCCTTTATATCGAAATTGAGATCAACGTCCCCCCCGTACCCAGCGCATCAGGAAAAACAATGGTCGTTGCCAGTACCAGAGGGAATATAAGTACAGATGTCATGGTTGACGGAAAGCCTTTGACCATTGGATTAAACGCATACATTAAAAAGTAAAAACCTCCCCATACAATATACCTGAAGGGAGGGCACGATAAGTGCCAAAAAACTCAAAGGTCGGTCTGCGGATTTTCTCCTGTCCTTAAATCTAAAGCCTCCTTTTTTGTATGCTCTCCCCCCCTGTTGAAGAGGGCTGTTAGGGCTTAACGAAAATCGGCAGAGACAGTTCCTTTGCATGTAGGGATCTGGAGACTTTCAAAAGCTCTAATTTTCTTTTTTCCGAGGTTCACTTTAAGGTGATACCCGAAGGACTTATCAGTAGTGGGGAGGCTTATCGTCTAGAGGGGGCTTCCCTCCAATGATCTGTGGAAAATCCTTTATCTGGCGCTCAAAGCCCTTACAGATCAACTCAAGATGATCTATCTGCCTTTGCTGCTCACAGACCACACTGTTTAATTCCTTGATCGTTTCCTCCTGATAGGAAAGTTTAATCTCTATGTCAACTAAGCGATCCTCAATCATTAGCCCTTATCCTCCTATGGAAAAAGGCCGGATTATTGTTCCGGCCACAATATTCGCGACTGCCCTTCTTTTTAAAGACCTTTTTCTTCCCTGCCCCGCAAATACCGCCCTATCTCGGCAAGAAATCTTTCCCCGTAGCGTTCGAGCTTATGAGTCCCGACACCATGTACATTAAGGAATTCATCCTTGTCCCTGGGCAGATCGGCAGACATTCCGATGAGAGATTTATCGCTGAAGATGACAAAGGGCGGCACTCCTGCAGCATCGGCCATCTCTTTCCGAAGGTTTCTGAGTCGGCCGAATAGGTCCTCATCGTAATCCCTGTCGCCGTTCTTGCGACGAGTCGATTTTGATGCGCCGGAGGGCTTTATCCGAGGTGCCGCCATGCTAATGGTCTGTTCCCCCCGCATGACCGGCCGAGCCGCATCGGTGAGGGTGAGAACGGAGTAATTTCCCACATCCTGGTGCAGAAAACCCCTGTAGACAAGATGGTGGAGAAGTCCGCCCCAGTACTCCTGGCTCCTGTCGGCGCCAATCCCGTAAGTTGAAAGGCTGTCGTGTCCCAGCTGCATAACCCTCTCTTTCTGGGAACCGCGCAACACATCAATCACGTGGCCCATGCCAAAACGCTGAGCCAGCCTGTAGACACAGGACAGGGCCTTTCTGGAATCTTCCGTCGCATCGATCATCTCCGGCGGATTGAGGCAGACATCGCAGTTGCCGCAATCCTCCTCCATCGGTTCATCGAAATAACCCAGGAGTATCCGGCGACGGCAGCTGGAAGCCTCGGCGAATGCAACTATTGCGTTCAGTTTATGAAGCTCGATCCGTTTTCTCTCCGGATTGTGCGTACTTTCGATCAGCCCCCGGGCAATGGCGATATCGCCGTACCCGAAGAGGAGCAAGGCCTCCGCCGCCAGACCATCGCGACCTGCACGCCCCGTCTCCTGGTAGTAGCTTTCAATGTTTTTCGGGATATCGTAATGGACAACGAAGCGGATGTTGGATTTATCTATGCCCATACCGAAGGCCACAGTTGCGACCATAATCCGCACGTCGTCTCGCAGGAAATCGTCCTGCACCTTCTGCCTAGCCTTTGCCGAAAGGCCCGCATGATATGGAGCCGCATCGAAACCGGCAGACCTAAGTTTTTCTGCCAGACTGTCCACCCGTTTCCGGCTCAGACAGTAAACAATGCCTGCCTCGCCGGTACGGTTTTTCAGAAATTCCGTGAGCTGCGAAAAAGGCTTGAGCTTGTCGAGAACGGTGTACCGGATGTTTGGGCGATCGAAGCTCGAAATATAACACCGAGCCCGCCCGAGGTGAAGCCGGTCGAGGATGTCTTTGCGGGTGTGGGATTCGGCCGTCGCCGTCAGCGCAATCATCGGTATCCCCGGAAAAACCTTGCGCAGGCGGCCAAGCTGGCTGTATTCGGGCCGGAAATCATGTCCCCACTGGGAAATACAGTGGGCCTCGTCAATCGCGAAAAGTGATATGGGTATCTCCTTTAGGCGCTGGAGAAAATCGTCGCCGATCAATCTTTCCGGAGCAATGTACAGGAGGTCCAGTTTTCCACCGTGGAGCATCGCCAGAACCCGGCGGGCCTCGTTACCCTTAAGAGAGGAATTGTAAAAGGCCGCCTTCACTCCGCAGGCCTGAAGCGCATCGACCTGGTCCTTCATAAGGGAGATGAGGGGGGAAACGACAATCCCCACACCGGATCGATGGAGGGCGGGGATCTGATAACAGAGAGATTTACCTCCTCCTGTCGGCATGAGGACAAAGGCGTCCTCGCCCTGGATGAGGCCCTCGATAATCTCCTGCTGCTGGGGCCGATAGCTTTCGTACCCGAAGATATCTTTAAGACTTTTAAGTGGGTTGCCGGTCATGTATAGAAAATGCAATCTTGTTTCTTCATAGGGGGAAATATAGCCGTCAGGAATTACACCTGCCCTGCCCTTCCTCGAAGCCTCAAGAGTGGCGGCAGGTCCATAAAAAGGACCCGGTCACATTTAGCTTCGAACAGGGAAGATTTTAGCTTTTTTGCGCAGCGCTGTCCATAAATTCCTGCCCACGAAGGAGAACAAATCCCTTTGTCCTTTTTATCTTCCACACCCCCCAAGCAATTCGGATCGTCATTTAACTAATAGGGCTTTGCAGGGTTAAAACCAGGCAAGCTTTCGTTTAACTTACTGTAAAGACTAAAAAATCCTACTTTAGTAGTATTTACAATATACCGCCGTTCTGGGAAAAAGGTCCCTAAGGAAATTAAAAATAACGAAGGAGCCTTGAAGATGAAAAAAATTTATATATAATAACTCTAATACTTTTTATGGTTTCACTATCATCAGTAGCTCAAGCAACAACATACAACTGGGACCTGAATGATATTTATTCTCTCAATAAAGATTATTACTACACATGGGGCCTGAAAGACTTTTCATTGGCGGAGAGTGAAACTATAACATCGGCATCGGTAACTTTTTATGACATAGCTTCATACTCGAAATCGGGGAAACTGTATCTGAGTCTGCTGGATACTGCCTTGGAGGGTCTGAGTTTCGGAAGTGACTGGCTTACAAAGGGAAACTATTTTGAGAGTGATCTCTACTCCGGGGACCAGAATACCCTTGAATCATGGGATAATATTTCAAAGGTGCCACAGATAATAACTTATTATTTTGACGAATCGGAAATAGCTGCCTTGGTCAAATATCTCGAAAATGATTCGGTTGTAGCTCTGGGTATGGACCCAGACCATTCTTTTTACAACAGCGGAATTTCCTTTAACATTGAGACATCCAGCAGCGCCCCTGTGCCGGAACCAGCGACAATGATGCTGCTGGGGTTTGGACTTGCAGGATTGACCCTAATCAGAAGAAAAGCATAATACCCCTTGCTTTTCTTTTTACAAAGCAGCACCTTACTTACATACATAAGATACGGATAATGCCCAATGCTCAATTTATAAAGGACCGGAAAGATTACCTCTTTTCTTTACAATTAGTCATTTCACTCCCCTGTCCCGCACTGCCTTCCAATCCTATTTTTATCGTTGTTGACAGAAGATCATATTTGTTTTACGAAGCGCCTTTAAATGAATAGCAGTCCCGTCAAGGTTCAAACTTTTTTAACTTACTGTATTTGCGAAGAGCTAGAAATGCCGACCCTTTCAGTAATAGTCATTACAAAAAACGAATCTCAGGACATCTCTACCTGTCTGGAATCGATATCCTGGGCCGATGAGATCGTGGTTCTGGATTCCGGAAGTACCGATAAGACCGTGGAGATATGCAGAAAATACACTGACAAGGTTATCTCTACGAACTGGCCTGGCTTCGGGCCTCAGAAAAACCGGGCACTCGATATGGCTAACGGTGACTGGGTCCTTTCCCTGGATGCCGACGAACATATCACCCCTGAATTGCGAGACGAAATATTGTCTACGATAGCCGAACCGGGGGGGAAAGTGGCTTTTATGATGCCCCGCCTTTCAAGCTACTGCGGACGTCCCATGCGCCACGGCGGATGGTGGCCCGATTACATTACACGTCTTATGTTAAGAGGCAACGGGCGTTTCAGCGATGATATAGTACATGAAAGACTGGTGATAGATGGTCCCACGGGCACCCTTAAACATCCCATAATCCATAAGGCCTTTGAAACACTTGAAGAAGTCATCCAAAAGCTGAACAGCTATTCCACGGCCGGGGCCCGTATGATGCACGCCGAAGGGAAGAAGGCCGGCCTGACCAAGGCTCTTTCACATGCCCTGTGGAGTTTTTTGCATACTTATATTATTCGGGCAGGGTTTATTGACGGAAGAATAGGATTCATGCTGGCCATATCCAATGCGGAAGGGACATATTACCGTTATCTTAAACTGATGCTTATGGGGAAAGAGCCATGATAAACATTGCTGTAATTATAACCACCTACAATCGTCCCGATGCCCTGAAAGCCGTCCTTGACGGATACTGCCTTCAGAAGGACAGAAATTTCGAGTTGATTGTGGCCGATGATGGCTCAAAAGATGAAACGGCCCTGGTTATTGAAGATTACAAAAAACAGCAACACCTGGCGCTAACCCATGTCTGGCAGAAAGATGATGGGTTTCGTGCGGCTGCCGTCCGCAACCGCGCCATTGCACAAACCAAAGCAGAATACATCATATTTACCGATGGCGACTGCATACCGATGCCAGATTTTGTTGCCAGACACCGGGCTCTGGCAGAATGGGGCTGGTTTCTTGTAGGAAGCCGACTTCTGATGAGCAAATCTTTTACTGAAGAGGTCCTGAAAGATCGTGTCCCTGTCCATACCTGGAATATTGCCCAGTGGATAATGGCCTGGATAAGTAAGGATATAAACCGGTGGCTTCCGATCATTTCCCTGCCGGTGCCATCCTATTTAAGAAAGCTTCCGGCAAGTAAATGGGAAGGGGCCACGACCTGCAATCTTTCAGCCTGGCGGGATGACCTGATCAGGGTCAACGGGCTGGATGAGGCTTACAACGGCTGGGGCCTTGAGGATTCGGACCTTGTTATACGCATTCTCAGATCAGGCATACGCCGCAAAAGCGCCCGTTTTGCCGCTCCGCTTTTACATCTTTGGCACAATGAAAATGACCGCTCAAACCTGGACAGCAACAGAGAAAAACTGGACAAGCTGCTGAAGTCTGGTAGGACAGAGGCGATTAGAGGAATCAAGCAATACAGATAAATGTCGAAGTGGTCTTCATCCCCTGAAGGAAAATCATTTTCATATCGGGGAAAGAAATATCCCCGCCCGGCGCATCACCTTAAAACCCTGCCACTGGCAGGGCGGTCATGCGCCCCTTGACAATGCATTGACGGTCTGTCTCATGAAATTAAGCAGAAACTTTTTGAAACGTATCTGGGGAGGGTTCTTGCGTTCCTGAAGCTTCGCCCAGTTGGACTGCATCACAACGCCCATGTATTCTCGGGAAAGGGAATATTCTGACTCCCCTTTCATCTGCCCTTCAAAAAACTGCTCGGCATAGTGATAAATCTTAAAGAGGGGATCGATGGGGACTACAGGTATAGCATCACTGAAAAGCAGATACTCACCGTAGAGCTGCATCTCGCATGGATACTCCTCCAGCAGATCGAATAGGGTTTTACCCCTGGGTTTCAGGTAGTCTTCATACATGCTCTCCAGCACCGTGCATGACCATATCAGCGGGGAACATCCGAAGTTGTAAAGCGGGCCCGACCGTTTAAAGAGGGTTTGGAAATGCAGTGCCATCTCTTCAAAATCATCAATTATCTTTTTGTTCCCCATCCTGCGCGCAAAGGCGAACAGATCACTCGAATCATGCTGAACAGTGTAGGGGGTAGTCTGGTCATGAAAAAAATCTTTGGAGTGAAATTCCCTGATAAAGTAAGAATCTGAATCCAGCCAGAGATAATTTTCGCAAATACCCATCCGCCAGAATTCAAGTTTTATAAGCTGTTGCAATAAATGAGGAGGGAAAAGCCCAGGTAACTTATCGTATATACTACAACTATTTTCCAGGATATCTTCATCCTTGATGAAGCTGCAGTCTATTCCGTCGAAAGATTGCTTAAAATCTTCAAGATGGGCACCAGGGACGCTGATGTAAAGAGGAATATCATCGCCATTGAAAAGCTGAACGCTCTGGGCCAGACGACGCGCCCTGAGCATATCTTTATCGTATGACTTGCAGAACAGAACTATTTTTTCTTTTTTGGGCTCCATGGCGCTCATTCCTGTAGATATTCAAGCAATACCACGTATATCAGATACTGAAGATACCAGTTTTTCCACCGTTGCTTCGACTGTAAATGGAGAATCAACCAGCCTGTCTTCCAATCCTTCAGATTCCCATTTATCGATGTATGCCCTTATTGCCTGCTTTACATCGGGGACATTTTCTTTATCCACGGAGACATGTTTGTTTTCCATCAAGAATCCCTCCAGCTCCGTTCCGGATTGGACCAGGCCAAGGATAGGACGTCCCGTCAACAGGTACTCATAAAGTTTCGAAGGGATATATTCATAAGATACACTCCCCTCTCCACCATGTAAAACAACCAGGACATCCATTTTCTTCATGGCCTCCATGACCTGCTGTCGGCCCGACTTGTCCGTTTCTGGATCATACTCCAGCCTGCCATGCTCAATCAAACTATCTCCAAGGGGATATTGGCGAAGCGCCTTTCGCGAAACAGCATCCAACGGGGAACCATACAGATCAAGGACTATGCGGTCCTTCAGGGTAGGATCACTAATTCTTAGTTCATAAATAGCCCTAACCAGCATACCCAGATTTCTCGTTTTATCAAGTGATCCGAAATGTCCGAAGTGTATCCTGCCAGTTTTACGGTATTTAACACTCTTGAAATCCGGCGGGTTGGCACCGGGCCTGACAACAATAGCCTTGTTTTTTATGGGATGCCGCCTGTTGGCGTTCTCCAGCGCCCGGTTCGTAAAATATACGACTACCGATGCGTTGTTGCATATGATCCTCTCGACAAACCGGTTGAAATAATATTTATGCCATCGGGGTCGCTGATCGTCCAGTATTAGAGGGTCGTGAAGCTCGGCCATCCATGGAATTTTATGTATTTTGTGGAGTATGTAAGCGGCCAGGTGAGTAGTTGGCGGCCCTGCTGTGGAATACAGAACCGAAGGGCGATATTTTTTTATTATGCTACCCCCCTTTACCGAAGCGCTGATGAACCAGGACCACTGACTGTCAAGTTGAATAAATATTTTTTCAATTATGTATAAGGGAAGAAAGAGAATTGAAAATAAATTTTTCAGTACGCTCTTTAATGCCCTGTTTTTGATCCTGTTCTTTATTATAAACCTCATGTCGTACCTGAGACCGGAGGGGGCTGGAGATATTACCTGATAATGAGGTATTCTCTGGTCTTTTATCCCTGTAACAGCACTGAGGACAACATATTCAATACCCCGCTCTTCAAGGTAGGGCAATCTGTCTGTTATGGTCTGGCTTGCGGCTACTCCGTCGGCATTGAAACAATGGGCGATAATAAACCACAGATCCTTCGATATTTTATTCTTATGCATATATTAAGTCTCTTGTTTTAGAACGGTCTTTACAGCTTCGATAACGTCGGCAGCAGATATTTCCTGCAGACATTGGCTCAGGCTATTTATATTCCTGTCACAACCCTCCTCATGACAGGGGACACATTCGCCTTTCCCCTGTAGGAGAAAGACATTACCCTTCCTCTGGGATCCTCTTCTTTCATAGGGGCTTGTCCCTGGAAAAGAGAAACCCCTCGGCATTGGACCCCACTTAACGGGATTGGTCGGACCGTAAAGCGCAACGGTAGGAATCCCCAAGGCTGATGCCATATGTGTAACTGCCGTGTCAAGTCCAACATAGAGAGCTGCCCGGCTCAATAAATAGCCAACGCCTCCAAGACCAAGCTCACCTGCCACATTGACGCAACCATCATTAAGTGATCGGGCCAGAACAGATATATATTCCCCTTCTCCCGGAGAATCTCCCCCTGTAAAAACAACGCGGAACCCTCCAGCATTCAGCCAGTGCACAAGGGCCATCCAGCCTTCACTGCGCCACATTTTGTAGGGAAACTTGGGGTATACATGAAGGACCGCATAAGGTTCACTTTCAATATCGAAGGGCAGAAGATCTCTTGCCTTTGTTTCGTCATCTTCCCCCCAGGATACTACAACATCGGGGATTTTCCTGATACCTAACAGATCAAGAACAGAAAGATTCATCGTAACAGTATGGGTGTCAAGGTTGTCAAATAGCACATGGCCATCAAGCAACAGAGTATGCCATGAATATCTGTTCGTTTTTTCAAGAAAGCCTATGCTTTTTCTGCCTGCAATAAAAGCGTAGAAGGTGGGCCGGTCCCCGGAAAGGGTTGAAATCGCCAGATCATATCGGCGGAACAGTCTACAGACAGTTTTTACCTGTTCCCGAAAGGTAGCGCCTTCCCCAATGACAATAATGTTGTCGATGTCACCGTTGGAAGACAGGCCCCCCTCCGTTCCTTTGAAGATAACAACATCCAACCTGGAATCGGGGTAGGCATTACGAAGCGACCGTATAAGGGGGGTAGTCAGGATAACATCCCCTATGCGACGAGTAGCAATAACAAGGATGCTCTCCGGAACCTGTGATAAAGACAATATTTTTCGCATGTTGTCTATTAAACCATAACATTTTGAGAAATCTACTTGAACAAGGGTTTTATTAATATCTCAGCGATTCATGCCCCAGACAATGATACAATTATTCGGATGGGTTAAAGGGATCTCATCTATTATTTTCGAATCGGGGATTATTTTTATCAACTCTTCCTTTTTATAAGACTTGAAGTCCGGAGGTGTAATCTCGTTGTAGGTAATATATCCCCTTTTGGAACCGATTATACACTTTTGCAAATAGATGTCTTGTATCTTCCTTGGCAGTTCAGTAAAGGCATAGTTACTTATAAGAAGGTCATATTCCTGTTGATCAAGCTTATCCATTGTTTTGTAAATAATTGGTGAATCGATTAGATAGTGATCGAGGAATCTTTTGGAAAGCATTAGAGCCGGTTCAATGTCAATCAAACAGTATGAACGGGGCTTAAAATAGCTGTTTATGACCCGGCACTGTCCGCCATAGCCCACACCGATTTCAACGATACCCAGGTGATCCAGTGTTCCGAAAAGGGACTTCAGGTCGGCCAGAACCTTCACGTATCTCAGCGTAGTAGGAGAAATAGCTCCAATAGCTGGATAACTATACATCCTCGGGTTTCCGTACTTGTCATTTTCCTTGAACACATTGACTGCTCTGTAAATTTCAGCATCCTCTTTAATGATATCAAGATACTCCCCGCCTTGCTCCTCCGAGACATGCTCAAGGATTTCATTGTATGCCTTGTTCCTTCGAAAGCTCTCGAATTGTCGGGGATTCCTGCTGGCTTGAAGACATATCTTAGGGTATGCGTTATTATCAGAAAGACTTTTTCCAAGGTGCAGCTTAGTAATCGATTCATCTATTTTTTTACTTATCCTGCAGCAAAGCTTTCTGATTAGTTTGTACATAACACCTAATATCCTTTCTAAATCAGGGTTAAACTTTAGTCTGAGCAAATAATCTAACGTCTTAAACAGCCAAACATTGTCCAATGTCAAAAATATCAGTCAAAACGTTTTAAAGCGTGCCTCAATGACTTGAAGTGCATACCACATAGGTCCACAGGATATCAGCCATAAAAAACCCGGTCTGCCCATTTGTTACGAATAAGATTGCCATCAAACGGATTCATACCCAGGGACCTCTAAAAATTCGAAAAGTATCTCTCGTATATAAAGTCTTCAAGTATTTCATATTGTTTACATTTATCGTAATTCCTTACAATAGCATCCATCCGGCTGTAATATGCCTCGCTGTCCAGGCCGGCAACCAGCTTTTTTAGGTTTGTCCACCTGCCAAATTGGATTATTCCATTTGTATCAAAAAATGAACCGATATTCCGGCAACCAAGATATATGGGAACTGTTCCAACTGCGAAACAGTTTAACAGCTTTTCCGTGAAATAATTGTCAATAGCATTGTTTTCAACAGCAATAGAGAACATATAATCATCTAGGGTTTCGTTGATATGTGTCCATTGATCGATACCATAAACATCCACCATATTTGCCTTGGATAATTTTCTGGCCAGCCTGTAGCGAAAACGGTGAAGCGAACAGGATTTTTTTCTGGATGATACTATTGAAACAAGTTTAGTCTTAGGCTTTATTTCGATTTTTCCGCCACCGTAAGGTGCGCCAATCCAGATTCCACTACCTGGAATCAACTTGAAAACTTCGGGATTCACCCTAAGCAAATCTGGATCATAGGTGAAGATATGTCGGAATCTGGCCATAACTTTGGGGGCCTTTTTGAAAATGTCCCCTATCAGGGCCTTTGATTCATAGAGAATACCATATGATTTTTCACGTTCCGTGTCGCAGTTGAAAATCTGCTCATTTGTGTAAAATGTAGGTCTCTTTCGATTTGCGCAAGACCTGTCCCATTCTATATGTTTGGGAATCTTGTCGGGAACGGTACTGGATGTATGGGCGAAGCTGGTATCTATTAGATTAAATATAACCTTTTTCAATTATTATTTTTTGCCTCCAAGATAAAGGTTTC
Organism: Syntrophales bacterium; assembly: GCA_963665835.2. Taxonomy (GTDB): domain Bacteria; phylum Desulfobacterota; class Syntrophia; order Syntrophales; family UBA2210; genus UBA6078. The sequence goes on from CAXXWJ010000001.1 coordinate 554,935, forward strand.
CTGCAAAAAATTCGGAATGTCTTTTTTAAGGGCAGCTGATAACCGGTACTCAATGTTCATAATCTTAACCAATTTTCCGGAATAATATCTCTGGGGGTCAGGGGAGAATTTACAAACCAGGTCTTAGGCGCAATGACAATCTTATCGGGATTATCGTTGAGCCACGCACCCCACCAGCTGAAGGAACTGTTTGCTATTATGTTATGCTTGCAATTACTCATAAGAAATAAATCCGCATAATTGCTGTCAGCCGAGTTGCCATCTACTACCGTTGCAGGGTAATCAATCTCAATGTTTTTCTTTGTCCAGGCGATGTCATCGGAGAAAAGAAAAAAATGGGGATTTTCGACGTCACGAGAGATATGTTCTATGCAAAGTTTGTAATATTCAAGGCTGCATATCCCAAGGGCCGCTTTAGTATCGGGGTTACTTACATAATCGCCTCGGCGTATATGAAGGCTTACGGAATTTGAATCTCGCATCAACTCCGATACCTCCCTGTTCTTCCGATCCAGAGACCGGTTCAAAGTAAGTTCCTTTCTTATTACGTCTTCTATATCCTTAAAATATTTTTCACATTGCCAGTAGCCTTCCAGATAGATATCATCGCCGAAATCGAATACAGTCGGATCAAAATAAAAACGCTTCTCCTCTTTGTAGGACTTGGATTTTTTCCAGACGCTTTTGCCAAGTTTACTTCTAATATATTTGACTATCGGCGCATATTCTTCGAAAGCTATGCGTTTTACCTCTTCTGGAGTGGCAAATTTCTCAACAATGTTAAAAACGCCTAAAGAATATTTGTGCAGCCTATAGGTTTCGAACTCGGATACATCAAGCTTGAGATCGGTATCATATTTTTCAGCGAGGGTTCGCCCGAATGCATACTGAAACATTTGATTGCCAAGCCCTCCAATAATTTTTACAATAATCATCTTTATGAATTTCCCTTAAGTTTTCGATCTTCCCTATAAAACATCTGCAACTACTGTATAAGGGGTACTAACCTCTTCAGGGGGTCAACCTTTTATGGTTTTTTCCAATACCGATTGAAGATAATCAATCTTATCTTTGATGCAAAAATGGTGATTCCCTACAAAAAACCCCCTTTTATCCATGTATTCGGCATGTTGCATATCTCCAAACAACTCATAGTCAAACCACTTCAATACCTCATTTTTTGTAAAATTTCCGGCAACTATGGGTCTACAGTCAATACCGTTTTCCATGAGATTTTTTACTATACTCTTTCTGTCGACCGAGGCTTCCTCTCTTATGATAAGAGAAAAACCAAACCAGCTGCTGAGACCTATTTCTTCCTGTATTATGAAATATGGACTTTCGCTAAAAATGCTATGGAAATATCGAGCATTTTCCCTTCTGGCCTCTATGAAAGCGGGGAGTTTTTTTAGCTGTTCAATCCCGATGGCACCCATCATTTCAATGGGCCTTACGTTGTAACCGGGAAGGACAAATCTGAAATATTCCTCGAAGGGATCATCATTCTTGATGCCGCAGACCCGGTTTTCCTTTGGCAGATTTCTTGTCCATCCATGTGCTCTTAAGGAAAGTAGTACATGATAAAGTTCCTCATCATCCGTAACTATCATTCCGCCTTCCATGGTAGAGATATGATGACTGAAGAAGGTGCTGAAGGTCCCGACAAGACCGAAGGTTCCCGCCTGCTTATCATCAAATAACGCACCCATCGATTCACAGTTGTCTTCGATCAAAAGAATGTCTCTTGAACCTATGATGGAGTTTATTTTTTTAAAATCATTGGGATTGCCCAAAATATTGGCAGCAACGATAAGCCTCGTTTTATCAGTCACTGCCTTCGCCAGCGCATTGAGATCATAATTCAATGTATGAAGGTCAATATCAACAAACTTGAGTTTCAGACCGTATTGATAAAGAGGGTAATATGTAGTTGGCCAGGATACGGCAGGGACAATAACCTCATCACCAGCCTTCAAGGGGCTGTCTGTTCTGTAAAACAATGATGCGATAGCCAACAGGTTTGCCGACGAGCCGGAATTCACCATTACGCAGTATCTGCTTCCGGTATACAATGCGAATTGTCCCTCAAATTCTCTCACATGATCCCACATGGTTGTTATGCCTTCATCGAGCACCTTGTGAATTGCCTCTATCTCGGCATTATCCCAGCTACCAGCCGCAAGCGGATATTTAAACATCTATCTCTTTCCCCGGTCCTTAAAAAATTGATAAGTTTCTCTGATACCTTCCTTCAGGGAAGTTTCTGCTTCCCAAACCCATTTTTTCTGCTTCGATATATCAAGTAATTTCTGTTCCATTCCAACAGGTTTGGTCAGGTCATGACTGAAGGATCCTTCATAGCCAACAGCGTCCGCAATAGCCCGATAATATTCGTTTATCTCATAATCATATCCCAGGCCTACGTTCATGACACTCGGAAGTGATTCGAACCTTTTAACGGCTAGAACGATACAATCGGCTAGGTCTCCGGCGAACATAAATTCACGCCTCGCCGTTCCGTCACCCCATATCTCGACGGTTTCAAGTTTTTTTAGTTTGGCCTCGTGAATCTTTTCTATAACGCCGGGGATCATATGCGAATTTTCCGGAGAGAAATTATCCCACCTGCCGTACAGGTTACAGGGAATTAAGGTTTTATAGTAAAATCCCCTCTTTTCATTTGTAATGTATTCACTCATTTTTGCTATGGCAATCTTTGCAAGGGCATACCCTTCATTGGTAGGTTCTAACTCTCCGCTTAGGATGAGGTCTTCCTTAAGGGGGTTTTTTGCATTTCTTGGGTAAGTGCATGAACTGCTAAGGTTTAAAAGTTTCCTGATACCGTTTTTTTTCGCTGCCGTAACCAGATTGGTTCCCATAACCAGGTTTTCATAAAGGAATCCATAGGGATCTTTTATATTTGCCTGTATGCCTCCAACCTTCCCGGCACAGTGGACTATGATGTCAGGGCTGTTGATACCGATATAGTCTGATACCCTTTGGTAATCTAAAAGATTTAACTCAGAGCTTGAAGGAGCCAGTATCTCGAAATCCTCCAAGGCCATTCTTTCCAAAAGGTTCCGGCCAACCATCCCCCTTGACCCTGTAATAAAAACAAGCATATATAAATTCCTGTCTGAGTTTTTCTATTCAAAACAACTGCGATTTGAATCCGTTAGCGAAACCCCCGTCAAAACATAATGATTCGTCCCCTAAAATCCTCTTTGTTTTAAGATAAAAAATCCTTGAGAATTTTATTTATTGAGCAGGAGCATCAACCGCGACATCTCTTTCTCAAATTTGTCCTCCGGATAAACCCAGTCGCTGTTAGTGTAAAACTCTCTTTCGCTGAATAAGGGCAGACACAAATTTTTTCCCAGTTCCCCCAAATAGTTGTAATTCTGGGCCCATTGATAATATTCATTAGATCTTTCCCTGAAACCCTGTATCAACTGAATAACCACCGAATTACTGGAAAAAAGTATGTCCCGGAAGGGCTGACTGTGGGGCCCGATTATGGCGGGGGCTTCCTGGAACAGACGGATCTGTTCGTCAAGGGTTAATTCCGCCATGATAACAGACCTCATACCGGGGAAAAATTTTTCCGCTATCGAAAATATGGAATCCTCGTTGGTAAGCCTTCGATCCGGGCCATCTTTGCGGCTTAGAAAAACAGGAGCCCCCCTGCGCCCTGCTTCATCAGCTCCGATAAACTGCTTGCGTAGAAAACGATAATAGTGCTCAGGGCTTACCGTAGCTATCTCGCCACTGCACAAGGTGGGAATGTACAGAGCCTCTTTGCAGAACACCGATCCGATATTCGCCTCTATTACACTCGATTCAGAAATGCCTAGTTTTTTAAGATAGCCTACCTGCCATTTCCGATGCATGGGGGTCACCAATATTTTATACTTTCCCCATCCATTGATCGCATCCATGCCTGCAACCAGGCGGGGGAGATGTTCGACAAGGAAATGGCCCCTGTTCCCCGGAGCCCGGCTGGAAAGGATAAAAACCGGTTCTTCAATGACCTGGGCAATGGACTTTATAGGTCTTCGAATCTTACGTTCTTCCACACCTTCGAGCGATGAACATACGGAAAAGAGATAATCAGGTTCAAAAAAGAGACGCCCCTCAGAGCCCACAACCCAGACGTCCTTTAACAAATACAAAAAGGTCTGGGGATGAAAAAAATCTATCTGGCTACAGGACCCGTAGTAGGTATTTTCAAAGTCGTTTGTATAATGTGTAACGCTATCGCTTTGGACAAGAATCTTGTCAAGGATCTTAGGATGTTCTTTGACTCTTTTCAGATGATTCCCAACTGATGTCCAGATCGTTGCCTTGGCATCATGAAGAACTTTTATCAATTTTGTTTTCATAAATAATCGAACATTCTCAAAGGTATTCTTATTGCAAGTGGTTAATAGCAAGAGCATTGTCATAACAATGTCACATATGATATGGATGGGTGCTTATATTACAAATCAGGTGATTTTATCAAACAATGAATTGAACCGCGAAGGGATACTCCCTTACTTGAGGCGGAATAAGCTACAGAACTGAAACCACACTATAAGATTCGGCTCAATAGCCGCAAGCAGAGAATTTCTTTTTCACTAAATGGTACAAGTTGAATGAAAGGAGCAGGACAATCAAAATCATACGGATAGGCACTCGGGGGAGCGATCTCGCTCTGGTTCAGGCCAATTTGATTGCGGAACGGCTCAGGGGCATATGCCCCGATCGCCTTGTACAGGTTGTGCCTATCAAGACCCGTGGAGACAGGATGCAGAATATCCCTCTGAAAGAGATCGGCGGAAAGGGAATCTTTGTCAAGGAGATAGAGGAGGCCCTGCTGCGCAATGATATTGATATCGCGGTCCACAGCATGAAGGACGTCCCTGCGGAGCTACCGGATGGACTTACAATAGGCGCCATACCGGAGAGGGAAGACCCCCGCGATGTCCTGATTTCCCGTTACGGCTTGAAAATCCAGGAGCTTGCACGGGGAGCCCGCATAGGTACAGGCTCCGTCCGGCGGGGAATGCAGATAAGAACCATAAGGCAGGATATAGAGATAATCCCCATAAGGGGCAACATAGGAACCAGGATAAAAAAGATTGAAACGGAGAACCTCGACGGGATCATAATAGCGGCGGCAGGAATGAAAAGGACAGGCCGCACGGCGGAGATCACCCAGTATATACCGTTTGATATTATTATGCCCTCGGTAGGACAGGGGGTCCTTGGAATTGAGCTGCGTGATAACGACCCCGAAGTCCTCGATATAATTTCCCCTCTGAACGATCCCGATACGATGATTGAAAGCTCCTCAGAACGGGCCTTCCTGAAACGTCTTGGCGGTGGATGCCAGGTCCCGATAGCAGGGATTGCAAGGAAAAATGGTGATTCGCTTTCGATAAAAGGCCTTGTAGGATCCATCAATGGCAGGGTGATAATAATGGACGAGTTAAGTGGAAAGAGCCGCGACTGGGAGGACATGGGCAACACCCTGGCGGAGATGATTCTTGCCAGGGGGGGAAGAGCCGTACTGGATGAGGTATATAATTAAGATCCCAAACATTGGAAAGGCAATGGTCTGATATGGAAAAACCTGGAAAGGTATACATCATAGGGGCGGGCCCCGGGGACCCCGGCCTGATAACCGTTAAGGGGGCAACGTGCCTCGGCAGGGCCGATGTGGTTGTATACGACTACCTGGTTGGAGAAGATATTCTGCGCCTTGCGGACAAAAAGGCCAGGCTGGTCTATGTGGGAAAAATCGGAGGCCAAAGACACATATCACAGGAGACACTTAACCGGATTCTGGTGGAAGAGGCTCTTAGGGGTAATTCCGTGGCCAGACTTAAAGGTGGAGATCCCTTTATCTTCGGAAGAGGTGGCGAAGAGGCGGAGGTCCTCGAAGAGGCTGGGATTCCCTTTGAGATAGTCCCTGGGGTTACATCGGCAATAGCGGTCCCGGCATATGCGGGCATACCCCTTACTCACAGGGCATTCACCTCGACCGTTGCATTTGTTACCGGGCACGAAGACCCGAAAAAGGATGAAAGCAGCATAGACTGGAAGGGTATATCCACCATAGGAACTCTGGTCTTTCTCATGGGGATAAAAAATCTTCCCCGTATCACGGCAGGCCTTATGGAGAACGGAAGGGATCCGTCAACCCCGGTGGCCCTGATCCGATGGGGAACAACGCCGGACCAGAAGACCCTTACGGCAACACTCAGCGATATAGTTGAACTGGCTGAAAAGAACAATATCACCCCCCCTGCCATATGTGTTGTAGGTGATGTGGTTGGCCTCAGGAAAGACCTAGAATGGTTTGAAAAAAAACCTCTTTTCGGAAAAGGTATCGTCATCACCAGGCCGGAGGGACAGACAGAAGAGTTCTCCGCCCTTCTAAGGGACAGGGGGGCAAGGGTAATACCTTTTCCAACCATAAGAATAGCCCCACCGGAGGACTTTGGCGAACTGGATCGTGCAATAGAAAAGATCGAGCACTATCAGTGGATCATATTTACCAGCGCCAACGGCGTACGGCATTTCTTAGATCGCTTTTTTATTTTAAGAGGCGATATCCGCGACCTGAAAGGCATCAGGATATGCACCATAGGTCCGGCAACCAGAAATTGCGTTGAGGAATATCACATCCCTGTGGACATTGTTCCCGAAGAGTTTCTGTCCGAGGGGGTTGTGGAGGCCTTCCGCAGGATGGATATCCGGGGCCAGAATATACTGTTGCCGCGAGCCGAAATCGCCGGAGACATAATCCCCGAAGGACTTTCGGCCATGGGGGCCAATGTTGATGTGGCAATAGCATACCGCACCCTTCCCTCCGATGTCGACGGCGCTAAGCTTCGCGATCTTATGGACTCGGGAAAGGTCGACGTACTTACATTTACAAGCCCGTCCACTCTGTACAACTTTATTGATATAATAGGGGGGCATGAAAAAATTCCAGGCAATGTAAAGATAGCCTGCATCGGTCCTGTTACTGAAAGCGCCTGCATAAGAGCAGGGTTACCGGTAGATATTATGCACGGTCCCTATTCTATCCCAGGCCTGGTTGAGGCAATAGAAACACACCTATTGAAATAAATACACACCCATTGAGGGCATTAGGAACTTACTACCATGATAGGAATCTCAAAACTATACTGCGGAGGGGTCGAGCCATCGGATGTTCTGCGTTACGGGGCACAATCGGACCGTCTTCCCTCGCACCTTCTCCAATTCTCAAGGGACAAACGCCCCGTCGTTGTATGGAATTCCACGAGAAGGTGCAACCTCAAATGTATGCACTGCTACTCCAATTCACAGAACATACGATACGACGACGAACTTGACAGGGAACAGGCAAAGGCATTAATAGCAGATCTTGCATCCTTCGGCTCCCCGGTTATCCTCTTCTCAGGCGGAGAACCTCTTATAAGGGAAGATCTCCCCGAACTGGTGCGCTTTGCAGTGGACAGCGGAATGCGCGCCGTAATTTCAACAAACGGCACACTTATAACAAAAGGGATCGCAGCGATATTTGCAGACATAGGCCTTTCATATATGGGGGTCAGCCTGGACGGGGTGGGCAGGATACACGACCGCTTCCGGGGCATGAAGGGCGCATTCGATGCGGCTGTCCGGGGCATACATCACTGCCAGGATGCCGGTATAAAGGTCGGAGTAAGATTCACTATAACGGGGGAGAACAGCAGTGAAATCCCCGCTATCTTCGATTTTATCGAAAGGGAAAATATACCTAGGGCCTGCTTCTATCACCTGGTCTATTCGGGAAGGGGCTCAGCCCTGGCCGAAAATGACCTGTCTCATGAAGCTACCAGAGCGGTTGTGGACCTCATCATGGACAGGACGAGAGACCTGTTCAACAGGGGAATGGCAAAGGAGATACTGACCGTGGACAATCATGCCGACGGACCCTATCTTTACCTTCGCATGCTCAAGGAAGACCCCGAAAGAGCGGCCGATGTGATAAAGCTCTTGGAGATGAACGAGGGGAACAGTTCGGGCCGTGGTATCGGCTGTGTAAGCTGGGATGGCAAGGTACATGCGGACCAGTTCTGGCGTGATATATCATTCGGAAACGTAAGGGAACGCCCCTTCAGTGAAATCTGGGCTGATACTTCAAATGAGCTTATGGCAAGGCTGAAGGATAAGAAGAGCTATGTTACAGGCCGCTGCGCCCGTTGCCGGTGGCTCGATGTCTGCGGAGGAAATTTCCGTGCAAGGGCGGAGGCGGTGACGGGCGATATCTGGGCCCCGGACCCCGCCTGCTACCTTACCGATGAAGAAATAGGAGGCACACTATGAGCTTTCCCGATTACCGCCCGAGACGGCTGAGGAAAAATGAGGCCCTGCGCAGGATGATCCGTGAGACCCGGCTTTCTGTGGACGATCTGGTCTGCCCTCTATTCGTAACAGATGGAAGCAATGTAAAGACACCTATAGCATCCATGCCGGGCCATTTTCAGATGTCTGTCGACAATCTTGTAAAAGAGTCAATAAAGATAAGGGACATGGGCATCCCGGCAGTCCTCCTCTTCGGAATACCGGAGACAAAAGACGAAGAGGGATCGGGAGCCTGGTCAGAAGACGGAGTAATTCAAAAAGCTGTCAGAGGCATCAAGGATAAAGTCGGCGACATCCTTGTCATAACCGATGTCTGCCTGTGCGAGTACACCAGCCACGGTCACTGCGGAATCATCGACAACAGCGTTGTGGATAACGATGCCACGCTGGAGTTTCTAGCCCGGACCGCTCTGTCCCATGCCCGCGCCGGGTCGGATATGGTAGCACCCTCGGCGATGATGGACGGACAGGTTCTGGCAATCCGTGAGGCCCTCGACGAAGAGGATTTTGAAGATATCCCCATCATGGCCTATGCAGCCAAATATGCCTCCTGTTTTTATGGTCCCTTCCGCGAGGCGGCTGAGGGTGCACCCAAATTCGGAGACAGGACATCCTATCAGATGGACCCCGCCAATGCCCGTGAGGCGCTCAGGGAGATGGCCCTGGATGTTCAAGAAGGGGCCGATATCATCATGGTCAAACCGGCACTTGCCTACCTGGATATAATAAAGATGGCCAGGGAAGAGTTTGATCTACCAGTCGCGGCCTACAACGTAAGCGGCGAGTTCGCCATGATAAAGGCCGCCGATGAAAAGGGCTGGATCGACGGAAAGAGGGCCATGATGGAAACTCTGCTGTCAATCAAGAGGGCCGGGGCTGATATCATTATCACCTATTTCGCGCAGGAGGCGGCAGAGCTGCTTCGCTGAGCGGTTTTACAGAAAGAACCTTCAATGAAAAAAAGCTCGTCATTAATCCTTCCCGACACCCTGCGCATGGTCGCATGGGAGATTACCCGCGGGTGCAATCTGGCCTGCGTCCACTGCCGGGCATCTTCAAAATACGGCCCCTACGAAGGTGAGTTTGACACCGAACGCTGCCTGAAACTGATCGATGAGATCGCAGCCTTCAGTTCACCAGTGATCATCCTTACCGGAGGCGAACCATACTTTCGGGAAGATATATTCGATATAGCTTCCTACGGAACCAACAAAGGGCTGCGCATGGTTCTGGCGACCAACGGAACCCTTGTCACCGATGAGATAGCAAAGAAAACCGTAGATGCAGGTGTTCAGAGAATAAGTATCAGCATCGACGGCCCAGATGCAGCCAGCCACGATTTCTTCCGCGGCGTTCCAGGTGCCTTTGCCAGAGCAATGTCGGGGATAGAGGCCTTCAAAAGAGCGGGGATGGAATTTCAGATAAACACCACAGTAACCCGTCTCAATCTGGATAAAGTGGAAGATATATACAACCTGTCGATAAGTCTGGGGGCTGCCGGCCATCATATCTTCCTTCTGGTCCCTACGGGACGCGGCAGAGAAATGGCGAACCAGGAGATATTGCCTGAAGAATACGAAAGAACGCTGGGCTGGTTCTATGAAAAAGGATTTACCTCACCCATTCAGCTCAAGGCCACCTGCGCCCCCCAATATTACCGCATATTTCGCCAGAGGAATAAAGAGCGTGGCGCCAAGCCCCAAGTGTCTGCCGGTCCCCTGCAGGGAATGACCAGAGGCTGCATGGGGGGAAGCTCATTCTGTTTTATCTCTCATACGGGACAGGTTCAACCCTGCGGTTTTCTGGAGATAGACTGTGGTCAGCTCAAGGAAAAGTCATTCGAAGAGATCTGGAACAGCTCTGCAATATTCAACGATCTAAGGGACCTGAGCAGGTATAAGGGAAAATGCGGACGTTGCGATTTTCTCAAGGTCTGCGGAGGATGCCGCGCCCGTGCCTACGAGACCGGGGGCGACTATCTGGCCGAAGAACCTCTCTGTATCTACGAGCCCGGCAAGCGTTAATAGGAAAGCCCTGGCAGGGTGGATAGGTTAATGATTCAAACCACATTCGACATAACTATCATAGGGGCCGGTGTTGTCGGTCTTGCCGTTGCCGAGAAGCTTGCCGGGCAGTACGGCAACGTACTGCTGTTGGAGAAAAACCGCAGCTACGGGATGGAGACCAGCAGCAGGCACAGCGGTGTAATACACGCAGGGATCTATTATCCCGCCAGTTTTCTCAAGGCAGATTTCTGTAGAGAGGGGAACCGTCTGCTATACAAAATCTGTAGAGAGCGCAACATTCCGCACAAAATGACAGGAAAGCTTATCGTTGCGACAAACAGGGGGGAGATTGAAGAGCTTTCGAAAATCAGCGAACGGGCAAGGCTGAACGGCGTCGAGGACCTCTCTTTTCTCTCACAGAAACAGCTGGGACGAATGGAACCGGGCGTGAGGGCCATTGAGGCCCTCTTCTCCCCCTCGACAGGCATCATAGATTCCCACGCACTTATGACAGCCTTTTACCTAAAGGCTCAGGCCGAAGGGGTCACCATGGCCTTTCGTTCAAGTGTTACAGCAATTGCCAAAGATGGAGATAACTACGAAGTAGTTGTAAACGAAGGAGAATACGCCTTCAAGACCCGTGTTCTTATAAACTGCGCAGGTCTTGCTTCCGACAGAATGGCATCACTGGCTGGGATTGACATAGATCAAAAGTTCTACCGCCTGAAATACTGCAAGGGCGATTATTTCTCGGCATCCCCCTCCCCTAAACTTTCGCACCTTGTCTATCCGGTGCCCCCGAAGGAGCATGTAGGTCTCGGTGTCCATGCCACTCTCGACCTTGCAGGCAGAGTAAGGTTCGGACCCGATACCGAATACGTGACAAACCTCGAATACAATATTGACGAAAAAAAGGCGGATATATTCTGGGAGTCTGTCCAAAAATATCTGCCCGGTGTTGAGCGAAAACATATCCAGCCCGACACGAGCGGAATACGTCCAAAACTCCAGGGGCCTGGCGACCCTTACCGCGATTTCGTCATCTCCGAAGAAGGAAAAAATGGCTGCCCCGGACTGATAAACCTCATCGGAATAGAATCCCCAGGTATGACCTCCTGCATACCTATAGCAAGATACGTTTCAAATATTATTGAAGAATATCTGATTTAAAGACCTTATCCATAGAATAGTCACCGTAGAACAGGTTGCAACAGCAGTATTCCCGTCCGATTAATACAGGATGCCCTGTCTTTTAGACGCCGGTCAGAGTTTTTCATTATTGCGTGCATATCCGATTAAGTGTTATATTCAAAACCAGTGGATTAATAAAATTAGGGGGATTTAATGGCGGTTTAATTTTCATGCTCCTGTCTTTGAGACAGGGAAAGGAGGTTTTATTATGAAGACCAGTATAATATTCACGGGCACAGGGCCCATCCTCATCATGACCTCTTATGATTCTTTAACCAACAGTGATTTTGTAAAAAAATTGGCGGCAAAAGGGATAAAGAAGTTCATTGCCTATGACCTGCCGGTAGAAAGGGTAAAGAAGGTCTACGGCGAACATTTCAAAATCGTAATGAACGACCTTCATCAGGAAGACGACCTCAGGGTACTTGACTACAACGGACACAGTATCTTCATGAACTTCTCTTTTGCAGAAATAGGCAAACCGGTTTTTTACGAACCCTGATTTTTACGGCAAGTAAGGAATAACTGCTCATCAGATTTGGTGGTTCCGGCTGCAAGCGTATATTAAGCCTTGCAGCCGGAAAGAGCCTTCAAACATATATACCCGAAATCGAAATGGCCATCGGAACTTCTGATATCAAACAAAAAGAAGTGTGTCTTCTCTGTACTTCAATAAGATCCGCATCTCAGAGCTTGGGGGCAATATATGCAAGAACACTCCATTGGAAAAAACAAAAAGGCAACTGTCTCAACTTTTACGCCATTGTTTGTTTCCAATGGTAAAAGATTCTTTATAAAAGTAGTGTCAAGCCTTTCTCTTGCTCTTTTGATGACACTCGCCTGGCCGTGGCATTGTTCTTTTTTTGCTTACTCCGAGGATATCCCCCCCTATGCGACCTTTCCGGTTGTCATAATAGGCACGAAAGCTCTAACCACCCCTTTTAAAGTCAACGGACTATCCAACAGGCGGGTTGAGGTCGTCGAGGGCTATGCCGCCGAGAATTACATCCGCGACCTGAACGATCTCCGGATTGAGATAGTACCCATGCCAAACGTGGTTCAGGCTTTGCGAGCAACATCGCTCGGACAGGTTGACGCAATGGTTGAAAACCTTGGCATAGCAGCCTACTATGTCGAAAAGGAAGGTATTGCCAATCTTAGAGTCATTGAAACTACTGGTTATTCCTACGAACTCAGTAGTGGCGTTAGCCATAGATACCCACTTTTGTACAGTGCCATGGGAAAAGCATTCGACAGTATACCAGCAGCCAAGATCGAAGATATCAATAAAAAGTGGGTTTCACTGCAGAGCACCAAGGGTATTCCTTCCGAGCTAAAGATCCTGTTTGTCTTTGCCTCTATATTCACGTTGCTTTTGCTGCTGGGCCTGGCGGGTATCAGCTTTTTTATCAAGCGCAGATTGGAGGAACAGGTTGCAACACTTAACGAAGCGCAACAAGATCTGGTTAACCAGTCTGAACTCCTGCGCCTGGCCTCGGAAGTGACCCAGGCAGGAGCCTGGGACTATCGGCCGCTGATGGGGACAACCTATTTGACCGACCAGTGGTACACTATGCTCGGCTATACAAATCATAAAAAAAGTATTTCCTTTGACGAATCAAGACGTCTGGTTCACCCCGACGACTGGCCCACAGTAGAAAGATCGTTCAAAGATTATATCTTAAGAGGTGGACGGGGACATATGCAACAGGAGTTCCGGATGCGCCGGGAGGACGGTTCATGGTCATGGGTTCTCTCCAGATGCAAAACCATTGAGTGGGACAAAAAGGGTATTCCTTCGCGCATAATCGGAATGGATGCAAACGTACAAATGATCAAGGAAGCCCAGGAAAATACGCGTCAGAGCGAAGCTCGCTTCCGAAAGCTCTTTATGAATGCGCCAATCCCGCTCGCAGAAGTCACGCAGGGTGGTGGAATGATAGCCTTAAACGATTGTTTCACACAGATTTTTGGATACACCATAGAGGAGATACCCGAAATGGAACTGGCCTGGCAGATGTTCTACCCCGAAGCTGAATACAGGAGACAGGCTATTTCAGACTGGCAAGATGCGATAAACCGCAATGTTCCCGCTGTAGAACAGGGAGAAAGGCGTATTACCTGCAAAGACGGCACCGTATTAACGATGATCATCGGAGCCAACATGATAGGGGATACGATAATTATCAGTTTTTCCGATATCACCGAACTAAGGGAAAAGGAAGCGGACCTTAAGAAAAGCATGGAGCTTATGAGGGCCACCTTTGATGCTACAACCGACGGTATACTGGTCCTAGACAAAGACCTTAAGGTAACTCATTCCAACCAGCAGTTTTACAGGATGTGGCATATACAACCTGCCCTTCAGAGACCAGATGACACCACTCTAAGGGAATCCGTTCTGAATCAACTGGAAGACCCCTGTGGTTTCCAAGACAAGGTGAAGAGCCTGCATCAAAGTAGAAGTCAGGATATGTACGAAATTACGATCAAGGACGGCAGGCTCTTAGAATGTTATTCCGCACCAATTACCATAAGTGGTAAAGAGGCCGGCCGGGTATGGAATTTTCGGGATATTTCGGAGCGTAAACGAGCGGAAGAAGAAAGGTGCAAACTGCAAGAGCAGTTGCTCCAGTCTCAGAAAATGGAGTCAATCGGTATCCTGGCCGGTGGAGTAGCTCACGACTTCAACAACATGCTGGGTACGATCGTTGGCTATACCGAACTTACCATGGAAGAGATGAATCCAGAAGATACATGCCATGAGAATCTGGAAAAAATTCTCGACGCAGCCCAGCGGTCGTCCGACCTGACACGTCAGCTTCTTGCCTTTGCCCGCAGGCAGACCATTGCTCCGGTTGTATTTGACCCCAATGAGTCGATCCTGACCCTGCTTAAGATGATACGGCGGCTTATAGGTGAGAATATTGAACTGGTCTGTTTCCCCGGGAAGGGCGATTTTACTGTAAGGATGGACCCTTCTCAATTTGACCAGATTCTGGTCAATCTCTGCGTCAACGCCAGGGATGCCATTACTGATATCGGCAGGATCACGATTGAAACGGATACGACTTCTCTGGACGAGGCCTATTGTGAAAACCATGTCGGGTTTACCCCCGGCGATTATGTGGTGCTTGCGGTCAGCGACAATGGTTGCGGCATGGACAAGGAGACACTGAAGCATATCTTTGAACCATTTTTTACAACCAAGATAATGGGCCATGGCACGGGGTTGGGGCTGGCTACAATCTATGGCATAGTAAAGCAGAATAACGGGTTCGTTAATGTATACAGCGAACCAGGGCAGGGAACCAGCTTCAGGATATACATACCTTTGAATAGCACTGAAGCAGGGAAGGTAGACGTATTGGCTCCCGAAGATATACCCAGCAGCCTGGGAGAAACCATCCTCCTCATAGAAGATGATCCTACCCTACTTGAGATGAGCACATTGATGCTTCAGCATCTGGGATATTCGGTGCTGCCCGCAGGAAGCCCGAGTGAGGCAATTCGCGTAGCTGAAGATAAAGGTGCACGAATTCAGATGTTTATCACTGACGTGGTAATGCCTGAGATGAACGGCAGAGAGCTGGCTCAAAGGCTGAAAGCGATAATCCCAACGGCAAAACAACTTTTCATGTCCGGCTATACAGCCAATGTAATCGCCCATCATGGTGTCCTGGATGAAGATATCAATTTCATACAAAAACCTTTTTCATTGAAGAATCTGGCTGCCAAGATTCATGAGGTACTGGGTTAATATAAAACACATAAGGGATATAGAGATGATTAGGACAGACGAGGGGTTGACAACGTAAAACCGTAATTTATCACAGCATGACATGATCCTTAAGAAGAAGTGGCGGGATTATGAATCTTCATGATTTCAGTGAAAAAATTTTTATTGTTGCTGACGCTTAGACACCTTTTATCTTTGTTTTTACAAAACCGCCTATAAAAAATCAAAAGAATGCGTCTATTTCTATAAACCAAGCCCTGCCTAGCATAGAAAATGCTTTATTTACTGATTAGGGGTCTTGTAGGCCGAAATGGTGTCAAAAATAAGACTATTTTTGACACCATTTTAAGTCAACAACGGGGTGCTTTTTAATATAAGTTTAAATGCTTTGCGTAACATACTATTTTTATTTACTTTACAAATCTCTTTTTTTACAGGTGGAGAGAATATATGGAAAACCATCGCTGGAAAGAAAATTTTAAGTCAATTTTTTCTAATCTTAAATTTTTTTCCGAGTTTGGTCTAAAAAACCTTTTTAATAGATATCTAGGATTTTCCATAATATTTTCCTTAATAATTGCAATGTCATGGCCCCTCGGGTCCTTGGCCCATACGTTCTTTCGTCCCGACAATATTTCCGCACTAAAGCTTACAGCAAAGAAACTTGAATGGATGAAGGAGAATCGGGACAAACTGACACCATTCTTCAAAACAGATCTCCACCCTTTTGAGTTTGCATCGAATTCGGGCGCCTTTACAGAATTGAGCTCTGATATTATCGCGATAACCGAAAACTGCCTTAGCAGCATTAGCTATGGCCAACTTGAATTGGTACCGATGACCAATGTGACTGATGCCCTGAAATATACCTCCCTCGGCGTTGTTGATGCTTACGTGGAAAATTCAGCGATAGCAGCGCATTATATAGAAAAAGAGGGTATTCCCAATTTTAAATTTATTGACAGTACCGGTTATTCCCATGAATTTAGAATAGACGCAAGTCCCCAATACCCTATTCTGTTCAGTGCCATTCAAAAAGCCATTGATAACACTTCATTGGCTGAACTCGAAAGAGTACATAATCAATGGTTCTCCCCGGAAGTCAGCGGTGTCATTTATCATAAGAATAAAAGGTTACTTTTTTCAGCCTCTATCTTGATTCTGGTTGCGCTCCTTGCCCTTACAGGTATCAGTTATGCGCTCGGACGCAGGCTTGAGAAGAAAAGGGCTAAACTGGATACAGCACAAAAAGAGCTTATCGAGCAAATTGGATTACTAAGGCTGGCCTCGGAAACCATCCATGCCGGGGCCTGGGAATCACGAGTGGAAACACAGACTGTTCATTTAAGCGATCAGTGGTACGCCATGTTAGGCTACACCACAAAAAATAGAGTCATCCCTCTCGAAGTTTTCAAAGATTTTGTGCATCCCGAAGACCAGCCTGCAGTTGATAATTTTTTTGCCAGCTACATCCCAAGCGGCGGTAAAGGAGCTTTTGAGGCGGAATTCCGCCTGCACCGTGCCGACGGTTCGTGGTGCTGGGTTATTTCCAAGGCAAAGGCCATCGAGTGGGACAAAAAGGGGATTCCTTCGAGAATAGTCGGTATGGATTTAAATATCCAAAATTTGAAAGAAGCTCAGGAAAAATTTGCCCAAAGCGAAGCCGGTTTTCGCACCCTTTTCAGAATGGCGCCCATGCCCCTGGCACACATTTCCCTGGACGGAACAATCCTTGACGTTAACGATCGTCTTATAGAAACTACGGGATATAAACTCAATGAAATCCGTAAACTGGAAAAGGCCTGGGATCTTTCCATGCCCAACGCCGACCTTCGAAACAATTTAACTACGAAATGGCGAAAAGATCTGGAGCGCGCAATAGCCAATAATACCGATGTGAAATCATTTGAATGCCCTCTGTGCTGTGCCGATGGAACCATACAAAACGTAATTGTCGACACCAAACTGATAGGTAACAGCATTATTGTAAGCTTCTTCGACATCACGGAGCGCAATAAAACAGCGGAAAAGAAAAATCTAGAGTATCGACAGCTATCGTCCATCCTGAACAGTATTGATGAAATAATATATGTCTCCGATCCATATACCCATGAGATACTTTTTGCTAATCAACGTCTAAGGGATTCTCTCGGCAAAGATCCTACTGGGAAGCTCTGTTACAGTGCATTGCAGGGTTTTGACAAACCATGCGCATTCTGCACCAACAATATTATTCTTAATAATGGAGGCCTCCCACACAAATGGGAATATCGCAATCCACTGACCAGTATGGACGTAACAATCGTTGATCAGATCATTCGATGGCCCGACGGTCGCGATGTCAGATTTGAATTCGCAGTGGACATAAGCAAACTGAAAGAAGTCGACAAAGCGTTGAAGGAATCAGAGCAAAAGCTCCGTTCCATCTTCCAGGCCATGACGGATCTTATCCTCATAATTGACTCGGAAGGGCGCTATCTGGAGACCGCCCCCACAAAAGGTTCCCTGCTTTACCCTCCACCGGAGGAAATAGTGGGCAAAACAATTGGTGATTTTTTCAATACTGAAGATACCAAAAGATTCTTTGACGCCATAAAGACAGCGCTTTCCACGAAAAAACAGGTATCCCTTGACCACGAAATTACGATCGGTCAAAAAAACCTTTGTTTTGCATCTATTGTCTCTCCCATATCATCGGACAGGGTAGTCTGGGTAGCCCGTGATATTACCGAGCGCAAACAGCTTGAGAAAAAATTCTCCACAATCTTCAGAATGGCGCCCAACATGATAGCCATTACAAGGATAAGCGATGGGATCATCGCCGACGTAAATCTAGGCTTTGAGGAAATCACAGGATGGAGAAAAGAGGAGGTTATAGGGAGAACTTCCCATGATATTAATTTCTGGGTCGAACCACAGGAGAGAGTATACATGCTGAAATGCCTGGCAGATGGCATGGATGTATCAAATAGGGAGGTTAATTTCAGGAAAAAAGATGGCACCTTGAGAAACGGAATCTACTCAGTTCGTACCACGCAGATATTAGAGGAAGACCATATATTGTTTGTCCTTGAGGATGTGACCAAACAAAAGAAAACCGAAGAGGTATTGAGAGCCAGAGAAGCACAGTTCAGGGCTATCGCCGCAAACATACCGGGGGTCCTATTCCAGTGCTATTTCAAAGACAACGGTGAATACGGCGTAAACTACATCAGCGAACGCATAACGGAGATATTTGGCTTTGAAAGAAACAGGGATGACCTTTTTGGATACTCTATTTCCCGCGTGCATGAAGATGATCGTGAAAGATTGATTACTTCTATTCGTGAGGCGGTAAAAACCGCCTCACCCTGGATGTTTGAGGGCCGGATCTTGAAGAACAGCGGTGAAACGGTATGGTTCCATGGAAGATCAATGCCAACACGTTACAAAGGCCAGCTCCTTTATGACGGTTTTATGCTGGATGTAACCGAAGGGAAAAAGGCCGAAGAAGAAAAGGAAAAGTTGCAGGGTCAACTCTTGCAATCGCAGAAACTGGAGGCCTTGGGGATCCTCGCTGGCGGCGTTGCCCACGATTTTAATAATATGTTGGGGACAATTACAGGATATGCTGAACTTACGATCGGAAAGATGAAACCCTGCGAACCTCTTCGCAAGAATCTAGAACATATTCTCGATGCGGCTCAGCGTTCAGCCAACCTTACCCGCCAGCTTCTGGCCTTCGCCAGAAGGCAGCCCGTTGCCCCGGTCATATTCGACCCCAATGAATCTATTGAAGCTATACTCAAAATGATTCGCAGGCTTATTGGCGAAAACATCGAGCTGGCATGGCTTCCTGCAAAAGCCCCTTTATCCTTGAAAATGGACCCCTCTCAATTCGACCAGATCCTTGTAAATTTGTGCCTAAACGCCAGAGATGCTATCGCGGATGTAGGAAGAATTACTATTGAAACGGATAGGGTATCTTTAGATGAGGGTTACTGCAAGTCACACCCGGGACATGCCCCCGGAGATTACGTAATTCTTGAGATCAGCGACAACGGGTGTGGCATGAACGCAGAGACCATAAGCCATGTATTTGAACCCTTTTTCACCACAAAGGGCATAGGTAAGGGCACAGGTCTGGGGCTGGCTACCGTCTACGGCATTGTAAAGCAGAACAATGGTATTATAAACCTATACAGTGAACCTGCAAAGGGAACAACCTTCAGGATTTATATTCCTTTGAATGTCATTAAAAATCCTGGACCAAAAGTTTCGAACTTTGAAAGTATCCCGAAAAGCCATGGCGAATCCATTTTGATTATAGAAGATAATCCTATTCTTCTTGAAATGGGCACAGCAATGCTTCAGCGTCTGGGTTACAATGCATTGTCCGCAAGCACACCAAACCAGGCCTTTCGGATAGCGGAAGAAAGCAGCAACCAAATTGACCTTTTCATCACCGATGTGATCATGCCAGAGATGAACGGAAAGGAATTGACTGAAAGACTAAACATAATAAGGCCAAAGGTAAAATCCATTTATATGTCAGGCTATACAGCAGATATTATCGCTCACCATGGAGTGTTGGAGGCAGGGGTAAATTTCATACAAAAACCTTTTTCAATAAAGGATCTGGCTGTCAAGATTCGGGATGTTCTGGACTGAATCCGAAAAAGAAAAGAGGAAGAAGAAATTAAAAAAGGGATACCCCTTTAAAGGGGTATCCCTTTTTTAATCCTAATTGATGCCTTCTATTTTATTAACATGCTTGAGGCGTCCAGTGCCAGTTCAGAAAGACCAGAGACGACAGCCTGCGGTCCCTTAAGAGGCTTTATCCTTATGTCGGTTCCATCCGGTTCGAGTTTCAGTGCCACATCGAACAGTTCTTTAATATTCTCAAGTGGAGCCGGCAAAGCATCAAGCGAAGTATCCTCATGCCGGTGTGTGTGAACGCTGAACCATACCTGAAGAGACTGCTCAGCAGCCAGTGCCTTCATCTCGGCAAGGCAGTCATTTATCGGTTCACCGAACCTAAGACCATCCAGAATAACCACATCGGGCCGGAAGATATTCTGTTCATCAAGATCTGAAAGACGCTCCCGCAATTTTGGCACACTGAAAGAGGATATCCTGAAAGTCATTATAAAACGATGGGGCAACAGGGTTTCCAGCAACAGGCCACCCTGCTCTATATCATCCCTCCTTGTGAGGTGATGAAAAAGCTCTTCGTACCATAGAGTAACCTTATCGACAGGATCATTCATGCTTATGTGAAGAACATTCTTATCCCTCAACATGGCATTCAGGGCAAGCTGCACCAACAGGGCTGTCTTGCCTACGCCGGCCCGCGAAAGTACAGCTCCGAACTGCCCCCCTGAAATGATATCAGGCACATCCTCCCTGATACCAAAGGGGTGTCTATTTATAAGATCACTTTTTACCATCTTTATGCTCCTTTAAATTTCTTTCTAACCAAGAGGGTCAGAACGTCTACTTCTGCCCACCCTTTTTCGCCTTTGCCGCCTTTTCTGCCAGTTCTTCAGCAATTGACTGGGGAACAAGTTTATATAGCGCGAACTCCATGGTGAACTGGGCCTGTCCCTGTGTCGCGGATCTCAAAACTGTCGAAAATCCAAACATCTCCGCCAATGGCACCTGGGCTTCTATAACACACATAGGCCCGTCATCCTGCGTCCCTACTATCATTCCACGACGCTGGTTTAGGAGACCCATGGCGGAACCCTGAAATTCCGTGGGGGTTTCAACTACTACCTTCATAACCGGTTCATGGATTACAACACCTGCCTTGGCGTAGCCCTCCAGGAATCCTCCTCGTGCCGCCGACTGAAAGGCCATTTCCGAAGAATCTACACTGTGAGAAGATCCATCATTTATAACTACCCTAACACCGGTAACGGGAAATTCCAGTTTTGGACCCTTTACCATACAGGCGCGGAATCCCTTCTCGCATGCAGGGATATATTGCGTTGGTATTGTTCCGCCAACAACATGATTTACAAACTCGAACTCTCCTTCCGAGATAGGCTCGATATATCCTGCAACCCTTCCGTACTGGCCGGAACCACCGGTCTGCTTTTTATGCGTGTAGTTGAACTCAGCCTTGCGGGTAATCGTCTCCCGGTAGGCAACACGCGGATTGCCGGTCTCTACCTCGGCGCCGTACTCACGACGCATCCTCTCAACGTATATCTCAAGGTGAAGCTCACCCATCCCTTCAATAATCGTTTCCTTTGTCTCATCATCAACATAGGTCTTGAAGGTAGGATCTTCCTTTGTAAAGCGGTTGAGCGCCTTGGACATGTTTATCTGCGCCTTATTGTCCTTTGGCTTTATGGCAAGTGAAATTACAGGATCTGCCACAAACATGGAACTCATGGCCAGAGACGTGCCAGGTGAAACGAAGGTATCTCCCGATGCGCAATCAATTCCGAAAAGGGCCCCTATGTATCCGGCGGGGATGGCATCTATGTCTTCCATCTGGTCTGCATGCATTCTTACAACACGACCCACCTTGACCTTCTTATCATTACGAACATTGACAATCGTGTCTCCCTTGCCAATCGAACCCTGGTACACACGGATATAGGTGAGCTGACCGTAATGGCCGTCTTCCAGCTTGAAGGCAAGTGCAACGGTAGGATCATCCGGATTGGATGAAAGGACCACTGTCTTCTCATCATTGTTAAGATCAAGTGCCTCGTTTTTCATCTCCGATGGACAGGGTAAAAGATCTGTTACAGCATCCAGCATCGGCTGAACACCCTTGTTCTTATAGGCAGAACCAACAAAAACCAGAGTTATCTCTCTCGTTAGCGTTCCCTTTCGCAGGGCGCTTATCAAAAGCTCATCGGGAATTTCCCTTTCTTCCAGAACTGCTTCCATGAGCTCATCTGAAAACATAGAGGCTGCTTCTATCAGTTCTTCACGCTTGAACTTGGCTTCGGACAATAGGGAATCGGGTATATTCTCAAAACGCAGATTCTCTCCATTGTCTCCATCAAAATAAATAGCCTTCATCGAAACCAGGTCTATTACACCCTGAAAGTCATTCTCCAGTCCAATGGGCATCTGCACGGCGACAGCGTTATGGCCCAGCTTGGATCTGAGCTGGCTGATGACACGTGAAGGATTGGCGCCACTCCTGTCACACTTGTTAATGAAGGCTATACAGGGAACTTTGTAGCGCTTCATCTGCTGATCGACGGTAATTGACTGTGACTGCACCCCACCGACAGCACAAAGTACAAGAACAGCTCCGTCAAGAACCCGAAGAGATCTTTCAACTTCGACCGTGAAGTCAACATGGCCGGGGGTGTCAATGATGTTTATCTCATGGCCCTTCCACTGGCAAAACGTTGCCGCCGAAGCTATCGTAATGCCCCGTTCTCTCTCGAGTTCCATGGAATCCATGGTAGCTCCGACACCGTCTTTCCCCTTAACATCGTGGATAGCGTGGATTCTCTTTGTATAAAAGAGTATTCTTTCCGTCAGTGTCGTTTTACCGGAGTCGATATGCGCACTGATACCTATATTTCTTACCTTTCTGTCGTCCATTCCTGATTTTCCTATGGGTGTAATTTATATGGTCGTACCAAGCAAACGACCCCCTGCTTGGTGCCGGGGGTCGAAAAGTTATTTAAGTGCGAAGAATCGCGGATTATATTTAAGATATCGCTACATGTCAAGAAATATTTTACCGGCTGTCAGGAGCAAGTAATATGTCCGGAGTTGTAGCACGTAATCTGTCCGGTTAGGATGAGGCACCGGGAGGTGACCAATGAGACGGACAGAGATACTACAGGAGATCCGGATTATGCGATTTAAAGAGGCTTATGGTGTATGGACGGAAGGTCGATTAACACAGGAGGAAGCGGCGCGGATGTTGGGAGTATGTGACCGAACGTTCCGGCGTTACATTGATCGGTACGAGGAGAGCGGTATGGAGGGATTGCTGGACAAACGATTAACCCAGGCATCGTCGCGTCGAGCACCAGTGGATGAAGTTATGGCGCTTGCCCGGCAGTATGAAGGTCGGTATCGGGGCTGGAACGTGAAGCATTTTTATTCATGGTACCAGCGTGACGGAGGGAGGAGAAGCTACACTTGGGTCAAGAACACGCTACAGTCGAGAGGGTTGGTTAGCAAGGCTCCCAGGAAAGACACACACAGGAAACGCCGTGATCCTTCACCATTGCCGGGGATGATGTTGCATCAGGACGGCAGTACCCATGAATGGGTTCCAGGAAAGAAGTGGGATCTGATCGTTACAATGGATGATGCTACAAACGAACACTACAGTATGTTCTTTGTTCAGGAAGAAGGCACATCCAGCAGCTTTCAGGGAGTGCGTGACACGATCCTTCAAAGGGGTCTGTTCGGTTCACTCTACACCGATCGTGGGAGTCATTACTGGTATACGCCTGAGACCGGTGGAAGAGTAAGTAAGGGGCAGCTTACGCAGTTTGGTCGTGCCATGAAGCATTTAGGGGTTGAGATGATAGCTGCCTACTCTCCTCAAGCACGGGGACGGAGTGAACGACCCTTCAGTACTCATCAAGGTAGACTTCCCAAAGAACTAGCCCTGCAAGAAATCACTACAATGGACGCTGCCAACCGTTATCTGGCATAGGTATATCGACCGGCATTCAACGCTGAGTTCATGCAACCTGCCTCTGAGGAAGGCTTCGCCTTTGTACCATGGGTTGGATCAAATCTTGACGACATCCTTTGCGAGCAGTACGACCGAACAGTAACTGCCGATAACTGTGTCAGCTTTGAAGGCAAAGCGCTGCAAATCCCATCGAATCTCTATAGATGCCATTATATCAGAGTAAAGGTGCCTGTTCATCGGTGCATAGACGGCTCCCTGTCCGTTTTCCACGGACCGAGGAAATTGGCAAATTACAATGCACAGGGAAAATTAAAAGAAAACGAAAAGAGAAAGGAAAAGGCAGCGTAAGTCCGCCGCTCGCCACTTCCTCTGAAAAGCTGCTCCAGCCTACAACTTCCGCAGCTTTTCAGAGCAGTACAAAGCGGACAATTCATTTGCTACAAAACCGGACAGTTCTATTTGTTGCTAACAGAAATATTTTACCGGAGATTTTTGGTGAATTTTATACAGTTACTAAAATTCACCCTGTCTCCAGCACATATTACCGGAATAGCAAAGTCCTGGTTACTGTTGAAGGGCAAGAACACCCGTTCTCGCAATCTTGTCAACACCAAGGGGACGGAGAAAATTGATGACCGTTTCCACCTCTTCCCGGCTCCCTGCAACCTGGATAATGCAGTAATTGTTTCGCATGGAGACGATTTTACAGTCGAACAGTCCAACAACCTGCGCTACGTCCTGTTTATTTTTATGGCTGAGCGTCATTCCTATCAGAATCATCTCTCTCTGGGCTGACTGACCGGAAATCAGTTCCGTCACCTCTATAACATCGACCAATCGCCCAAGCTGTTTCTTCACCTTCTCGATGAAGTCAGAATCGGCATTGGTTATGGATGTTATCCTGGATACCTCGGGAGAGATTGTCTCGGCCACACAAAGGCTCTCTATATTATATCCAAGTCTACCAAAAACGCCCGCAACCCTGGCCAGAACACCCGGTTTGTTATTAACCAATATCTCAAGTATCCGTTCCTGTATAACCATCGTATACCAGTCCTTTCATATAATACTATCGTCTATTCTCCTGACAGACCTATCCCTGTCTTCCGCTTATCATGTCGATATTTGACTTCCCGGGAGGAATTATAGGAAAGACATAGTTGTCGGGATCAACTATGACCTCAAGCAAAAATGGTCCTTTTGAAGAAGACATCTTCTGAATACCGGCTGTGGCATTACCAACAGGAACACGTTCCGCATCAATTCCGAAACCCTTTGCAATGGCCACCAGATCGATTTTACTGGTACCCAAATCTATATCACAGAAACGAGCACCGTAGAACAAATCCTGTATCTGCCTTATCATGCCCAGATAACCATTGTTAAAGACTACTATCTTTATAGGCATCGTGTATAAACTGACCGTTGCAAGCTCCTGTATATTCATAAAGAATCCTCCGTCACCGGAGAAGACAACCACAGGGTGATCGTCAACTCCCATCTGGACACCCATTGAAGCGGGGAGGCTAAAGCCCATTGTACCCAGGCCACCGGGGGTGATTACGCTGCGTGGAGCCTTTGCCTTCCAGGAGCGGAGTGCCCATATCTGGTTCAAACCTACATCAGTCACGACTGTCGTAGTATCCGGCATGGCAGCCTGGACCTGACGGATAAATGGACCTACCGCCCCGCACTCTTCAAAAGCAGCGTCCTTGGCATCCCTTTCCCGTGCAATCCTGTCGAGCCAATCCTTTCGTTCCTTGCTTTCAACAAGAGGGGTCATCTTTGTCAGGGCCTCTTTTATATCGCAGACCAGAGAGATATCGGCCTTGATAACCTTGCCGATAGAAGAGGAATCGATGTCTATCTGCGCAATAGTAGCAAGCGGAGCGAACTCATCCACGATCGAGGTGCTGCGGTCACTGAAACGCGCCCCTATGGTCAGAATAAAGTCAGAATCATGTACTATACGGTTGGCAATTTCATTTCCATGGGTCCCTATAAATCCTAGATTGAACCCGTTAGATGCTGATACCGAGCTTATGCCCATCATGGTAGAAACAAAAGGGATGCTCCCTTTCTTTATCAATCCGGAAAGCTCATCAGAGGCATGGGCAAGCTTCACGCCGCCACCAATCAGAATAACCGGTCTCTCAGCCCTGTTCAGAGCGGAAACAATCTTTTGGATCTGTTCATCATTACCCCCCTCTTCATCGCGACGAGGCTTCAACCGCACAGGGGCTTCGGCTTTATCATCATACTCACAAAGGCCTGCCATAACATCCCGAGGAAGGTCTATTAGAACAGGCCCTGGACGCCCGCTCCTTGCTATTTCAAAGGCTTCCCTAACGGTGGATGCCACGTCAGCAGGGTCGGTAATCAGATAACTGTGCTTAGTAATGGGCATTGTAATCCCTACAATATCAGTCTCCTGAAAGGCATCACTTCCAAGGAGACTGGTGGTAACCTGCCCAGTCAGAACGATAAGGGGAGTTGAATCCATATATGCGGTGGCTATGCCCGTAACCAGGTTTGTAGCGCCCGGCCCCGATGTCGCAAGGCATACACCGACCCTTCCCGTTGCCCTGGAATAGCCGTCAGCAGCGTGAGCTGCCGCCTGCTCGTGACGCACAAGATAATGCCTTATCGAGCTTTTGCGTAAGCTGTCGTGTATTGGAAGACTGTTTGCACCCGGATATCCGAACATCACTTCCACCCCTTCGGCCTCCAATGTTTTTATCAGTATTTCAGCACCTGTTGTTTCCATCACTTTCCTTCCTGATAAGCATTTTTATTGTAACAGCCCGGCACCCTGTACAGCGGTAAAACAGGCTCATATAAAAAAAGCCGCTAGCTCTCTTTTTGAGGTGCGGCTTTTCGTAAAAAAGCCGCGGGACTCGGGGCCCGCGGCTTGATTTCTTTCTAGTCCGTAAGGATCAAGCAGCGGTCCCCGTAAGTACTACTACGAGTACGTTTACTAACAGGACCACAGCTCTTCCAGACAGATATTTCACAATCAACACTCCTACTATGAACTGGAGAGTAACTTTATATGAAAAAAACTTTTTGTCAAGATAATTATAAGGGCTGTCAGGAGCAAGTAATATGTCCGGAGTTGTAGCACGTAATCTGTCCGGTTAGGATGAGGCACCGGGAGGTGACCAATGAGACGGACAGAGATACTACAGGAGATCCGGATTATGCGATTTAAAGAGGCTTATGGTGTATGGACGGAAGGTCGATTAACACAGGAGGAAGCGGCGCGGATGTTGGGAGTATGTGACCGAACGTTCCGGCGTTACATTGATCGGTACGAGGAGAGCGGTATGGAGGGATTGCTGGACAAACGATTAACCCAGGCATCGTCGCGTCGAGCACCAGTGGATGAAGTTATGGCGCTTGCCCGGCAGTATGAAGGTCGGTATCGGGGCTGGAACGTGAAGCATTTTTATTCATGGTACCAGCGTGACGGAGGGAGGAGAAGCTACACTTGGGTCAAGAACACGCTACAGTCGAGAGGGTTGGTTAGCAAGGCTCCCAGGAAAGACACACACAGGAAACGCCGTGATCCTTCACCATTGCCGGGGATGATGTTGCATCAGGACGGCAGTACCCATGAATGGGTTCCGGGGAAGAAGTGGGATCTGATCGTTACAATGGATGATGCGACAAACGAACACTACAGTATGTTTTTTGTTCAGGAAGAAAGAAGTGGTCCCATTTGTTTGAACAGGTATTCGTCCTTTTAAGGTGGACTCTCTGCATGTTTCAAGCTGCCTGTTCATCCGTCGGCAGCATCACGGTGTATGCTTCGTCAGGTGTTCTTTTATCCAGTTTGGAGTGAGGTCTGCATCGGTTGTACCACTCCAGATACTCCATGATCGACTTGCGTGCCTCATTGACCGAGTCATAGGCATGCAGGTATACTCGTTCATATTTAACTGTTTTCCATAAACGTTCGATAATAACATTGTCCCGCCAGGACCCGCGACCATCCATGCTGAGTCGGCAGCCCCGATCTTTAACCGCCTTCACGAACTCATCGGCGGTAAATTGGCTGCCCTGGTCGGTATTGATAATCTCAGGCGTGCCATGGTGATTAAACGCCTCCTGCAATACGCTAACGGCATGGCAGGCCTCCAAGGTGATCGTGACCTTTGAGGCCAGAACTTTTCTGCTGGCCCAATCGATCACGGCTATAAGATACACAAACCCTTTGGCCATACGGATATAGGTCGTATCCAACGCCCAGACCTGATTGGCCCTATTAATGGTCAACCCACGCAACAGATATGGATAAATCTTATGGCCAAGATGCCTCTTGCTGGTCCCTGGTCTTCGATACAGGGCCTCAACGCCCATACGCTTCATTAACGTTCCCACATGCTTGCGGCCCACCGTAAAACCACCCAGGGTGAATTGATCACGCAGCATGCGGGCTCCCATGAACGGATGCTCCAGGTGCAACTCGTCAATGCGGTTCATAAGGGCTAGATCAATGGCGTTAACCTCTCTGGGTTGGTAATAAACGCTGCCCCGGCTTATTCCTATCAACTCTGCCTGCCTTTTGATTGAAAGAGCATGGTCACGGTCAATTATCGCTTTGCGCTCAGCAACCCCGCCTTGGTGAGCGCATTTTCTAAAAAATCATTTTCCAGTGTCAGCTGTCCGATCTTGGCATGCATGACCTTTACATCGACTGGAGGTTCCTTAGTGCTGGTCTTGCCGAAAACATCGGCAGCACGCTCGCTGAGCTGACGCTTCCAATTCGTTATCTGGTTGGGGTGTATCTCAAACTGTTGAGCCAGTTCGGCCAATGTCTTTTCTCCTTCTATTGCGGCCAATGCAACTTTTGCCTTGAATGCTGCCGAATGTTTCCGCCTCGTTCCTTTTGCCATCTTCTGCTCCTCTATCCGCACTTCATTGAGCGCTATTAGTAACAGATTTCCCACCTAAAGGCGTGTTCAAATTTCCAGGGCCACTTCTGCTTACGCAGTTTGGTCGTGCCATGAAGCATTTAGGGGTTGAGATGATAGCTGCCTACTCTCCTCAAGCACGGGGACGGAGTGAACGACCCTTCAGTACGCATCAAGGTAGACTTCCCAAAGAACTAGCCCTGCAAGAAATCACTACAATGGACGCTGCCAACCGTTATCTGGCAGAGGTATATCGACAGGCATTCAACGCTGAGTTCATGCAACCTGCCTCTGAGGAAGGCTTCGCCTTTGTACCATGGGTTGGATCAAATCTTGACGACATCCTTTGCGAGCAGCAGCACCGGACAGTTCTATTTGTTGACAACAGATAATTATAAGGGCAATTCAGGACAGAAAAAACGGACAAAATCAATGGCTAATCTTCACTGAATACCGTTGCTGAAAAAATAAATATCTGCGTCTCAGGGTCTTTCCAGGCGTTGCCCGGAAGCCCAGCCTTGTGGCAGGTTTCCCTCAGGAAGGTTTCCCTATCCCATCCATACTCAGTTGCAACCTGCGGCAGCAGTAATCCTGACTGAAAACCATTAACCATATATATTCCATGCTTTTCCACCTCAATTTCCATCACATCGCTAACCTGCTTGAGTGGTGACAATGCAGATATCTCGATGTCCAGATCTTTAAGCTCATCTGCCTGGACAGGCCCAAATCGAGGATCATCGAAGGCCGCTGCATGAGCCATCTCTGCTATAGTTTCGCATAAAGGTTTTACACCTTTTATAAAGCCTATGCAGCCTCTAAGCTGCCCCCCTTTTTTTAGTGTTACAAATGCTCCCATTTTTTGCTTCAGGATTTCTGATTCCATTTGCCTGACGGGAAGTTTTACCCCGGAGATTCCCGCTGATATACTGGCCCTTGCTGTCTTGAGCAACAGTTCCTTTTCCTCTCTAGTCAAGTCCATCAGCAACTCCCTCCAGATAGCCCTCTCCTTTTTTGCAAAATAGGACAGCCGCATATCCGACAACGCCTTCCCTGTCTCCTGTAATGTCTCCGGAATTCTTATATTCCAGTATCCTGGCGCCATCTGCACCCATAGCCCTGGTTACCATCATTGCCACAACCACAGGTCCTGCCCCACATGCCTCATATCTGCCGCTTTCAATCCCCCGCAGAAAACCGCCCTCATCCATTTTTTCGATGTACCCAAGTGCGGCCGAGTCCATTTCAACAGCTTTTTTGTAACTATGGTAATGAGAAAAATCGGAACTGGCCACCACCAGAACCCTTTTATCTCCAACAGCCTCTATTATAGAATCTGCCAGTGCCCTGCATGTAACCATATCCTGGGTACCCATAAGGATAGGAACAAAGGGAAGACTGCCGAAAACTACCTGCAGAAAAGGTACCTGTATCTCAAGGGAATTTTCAGGGAGACGGTCATCATCCACCGGCAGCACTATGCCTTTGCCGCATGACAATATGTTTTCCGCCAATCCCCTGTCGATGGGCATTGTGCCAAGGGGCGTCTCATATCCCTCTCCGTTATATATTGAGGCCCCCATGAAAGATTTTCTGTGGCTCGGCCCTATCAGAATCACAGAATCGAAACGATATCCTATGGCCGCCTTATATGCATATGCAGCTACCTGACCGGAATAGACATAGCCGGCATGGGGAGCAATAATCCCCATTAAAATACCATTGTTAGCCCCTAGACTCGCATGGTCAAGGTATTTTTCTATATCTGTCCTTAATTGAACAGGATCAAAAGGATACCATGAGCCCGCAATAACAGGCTTTCTTACCGAGATCATCTCGCCCCCCTTCCCCTTTGCGGGGATGAAAAGGATAAGGAAAAGTACCAAGGTGATATATGATATTTTGTTAAATACATTCATTGATATACAGACATCCATATTCGATGTGCGATTATGGTATAGGCGTTTTTCACCTCTGTCAAGAAAGAGGTGAAGATATCTTTAGTGCTCAGTATATTTAGAAGACTGCATACATCGACAGGATAAGAAAATCTAAAGATTCAGTTTACAGGGTTATCCAGTTTGCATCGTTCTATCGAAAAGGCACAGGCAGCAAACCGGCCGTCGTGGCTCATACTGAGATTTACTACTGAGGAAGCTTCGTTCGGTATAATTACTAAAGGGGGGGACAGGCAACCACTCTTAGCCTTGCGCACAATCCTTACTTCTTCGGGTTTTACACCAAGGCATTCAGAAATGCCTTCTTTCGCTATCTTTCGGACAAAAAAAGCCTCGCTGCAGGATGAAGACATACCAGGCATCTCTCTGACGCTCCAGACTATAGCATCAAGCTCTTCTATCGTAGCAGCACCTATACAATGCACATAGTCTTCGGTAACAAAAAAACGCATTGATAGGGGACCACAGGGTGTGTAAACGATTCCCGATTCAGGAATAAGATCTGCAAAGGACAACTCCACCTCATACCGATGAGGCGTGGAAGAAATACCGGGGAAAGATCGCTGAACAGCCTTATATCCCGTTTCCTTCCCCGCCCATATACTCCATAGCACTAGATCAGGATCAAAGATCCCATCGAGGATGATCCGCCTTTCACCCGGCGTGAAAACCCTCGCTACGAACCGCATATCGAGACTTTTCCTTACTGCCAGAGGATCCGTAAGATCCACGATATCGTTCCCTATCAAAGTATTCTTCCTCCATACGGGCCAGGCGCTCGACAATCTGCTGAGCACAGTCACGCTGTGCCTTCAGCCCCTTGCCTTCCATCTCGGGTGTAAATGTCTCTACCTTCATGGTAAAGTGATCCCCGAATCTGGGTATTCCGCCATAGGTATCCTGTTTGTCCCCTCTCAGATAGATACACATAACCTTTGCATTCGGCGCATTCGCCACAAGGCGACCTACACCGTATGAAGCGCTCTGCGTATCTACGCGGCCCGTCCTGGAACGCCCTCCTTCAGGAAAAATGAGCACACATTCCCTACCGTTCAGTAGATGTAGGCACCTTTGCATGGTCGACCGCATCTTACCCCTGTCCCCTCCACGGCTGATCGGGATACACTTCGAAAGATAGCAAAATACAGTCAGAAAGATGTTTTTCTGAAAATTTGCACGCTCTGGAAGATTCCATGGAAGCCACCTGTAGCGCAGCATATAGCTGTGCAAGGGCGCCATGGCATAGAGCAGAATTACCGAATCTATCATGGTCAGATGATTAGGGCACATTATCCAGGAACCTTTGTGTTCCACGAAGAGATCTCTGACAGTCCTACGTAGCTGCCTGAGTTCCCTTACTCTGTAACCCATTAATCTAACAAAGAGATAGGTTATGGGACCGGTAATGAAAACTGAAACCCGTCCCATAAAATTTTGCAGCCGTAGTAGGTATAGTGCTTTTCGATTCATGGTTTTAAG
Organism: Syntrophales bacterium; assembly: GCA_963665835.2. Classification (GTDB taxonomy): domain Bacteria; phylum Desulfobacterota; class Syntrophia; order Syntrophales; family UBA2210; genus UBA6078. The sequence goes on from CAXXWJ010000001.1 coordinate 587,226, forward strand.
ATAGTTTAGCCTTTATAACATCCACTGCGTTCCCGATTGTCCTTATCTGATCAGCGTCATCATCATCAATCTCAATGTCAAAGACATCTTCGCACTTGATGATTACGTCAACCAGACGGGCAGAATTTACCTTAAGGTCGTCAAGTATATGGGTTTCCTTTGTTGCGCCATCAAGCAAGGAGGGGTCTTTGACATAAGGCCTTAAAATATCAATCATTTCCTTAAAAATCTGCTGTTCGTCCATTACATTCTCCTTATAATTTTAATTTTTAGAATATCTATTTACAAATAGCCGGTTACTACTCTTCCCACTTTTTGAAAATCATGCAACTGTTAACGTCTCCAAAACCAAAACTGGCCTTGGCGACAACCTTGAGCTCAGGAAATTCCATCGCCTTATGGGGAATCTTATCGGCAAATTGCTCAATCTCGGGGTGTACATCCTCGCAATTAATGGAGGGGTGCAAAAATCCTTTATGTAACTGCAATGCGACAGCTACGCTCTCAATGGCGCCTGCCGCCCCCAGGCAGTGACCTACCATCGATTTTGTAGAGTTTATGTATGGGAAATCGGACGGTCCTCGGCCAAGGGCCTTAGACCAGTTACCAACCTCCGAAGGATCTGCGAAGGTGGCCGTCAGATGGCCGTTAATGGCATCAATTTCACCGGGAGATATTCCGGCATCAGCCACGGCGCTCTTTACGCAGCGCTGAACCCCTTCAGGGTTGGGAGCCGTCATGCTTCCTCCGCCACGCTGGCCGCCACAGTTGACAACCCCTCCTATTATCTCCGCATATATCCTAGCTCCACGGGCCTTTGCAGTTTCAAGATCCTCAAGTACAAGGACGGCTGCACCAGAACCGGGCACAAAACCGTTTGCGGAAGCACTCATTGGCCTGGAGCCCCTTTCAGGGTCATCGTTGAACTTGCGCGCAATAACACGCATTGAATCAAAACCAGCCCAGATATAGGGTGATCCGCCTTCGGATCCTCCCGCCAGCATCCTCTTTGCCAAACCCGACCTTATCCTCCACATGGCATCGATAATAGCCTCGGTTCCGGTACTACAGGCAGAGGAATTGGATGTCACCTGGTTCCCCAGGGCCAACAACCCGCCCACAGAGGCACTAGTTCCGCTGTTCATCACCTGTTGCACCACCATGCTTCCCATGCGCTTTGTTTTACCTTGACTGACCATGGGGACAATCTTTTCGACAATGGTATCCATACCACCGATACCAGAACCCAGTATGGCGCCTGTATCCCAGTCCACCGGAGCGTTGTCTCCCGGCCTCTCAAATCCGGCATCGCGCCATGCGTCGACAGCGGCAACGGATACATATCCTATATTCTGATTTATGGACAGGCTCATCTCTTCACTAAAATAACCCTTTCCAATCTCTTCGAAACCCTGGGGGATACCGCCGATGTGACAACCAAACTTAAGTTCTTCCAGCATGGGTAGAAACCTGATACCCGATCTCCCGGCACGCAGGGCCTGCTCAAATGCTACAAGCCCGTGTCCGTTTGGAGCCACTATGCCCATACCCGTTATTACGACTCTATGCTTCATCAAAATTAACTCCCCTGCCGGTCAGCGTTCCAGAGCAGATAAACTCACCGTTTTCCCTCTCCATCCTGACCTTAGTTTTCAAATTTCCTCTGCGGAGATAGACCTTTTCACCTGTAACTACAACCATATCTCCGGGATTTACGATGGTGTTAAATTCACAATTGTCAGCCATTGCAAAAAGTGTGGCCATCTTTTTTATACGTTCAGGGGGGATCCCCTGACACATCAACAGGTATATACCAAAGGATACAACCCCCGTCTGGGCCATTGTTTCAATCAGTATAACCCCGGGGGTAACCGGTCTATGGGGAAAGTGGCCCTGGTAAAAGTACTCATCCTTACGAAACCGGTATTTTCCTACAATGTGATCCTCGTCCACCTCCAGGATGTCATCTATGAAACGGAAAGGATACTGCTGGGGAACCATCTGTAAAATCTGCCGGATCGTTTCATAATCAGCCTCCATAGAGACCTCCGTTCACATGAATTATACTTCCAGTAATGTACGTTCCCCTGCAGGCAAGAAATGCCACGACATCAGCTACTTCTTCGGGTAGACCCATCCGCGCCAGCGGAATGTTTTCAAATATACCCTGCCTCACTTCATCATCAAGTTCCTTAGTCATGGCAGTATCGATAAAACCAGGTGCTACCGAATTCACAAGGATATTGCGACCCTGCAACTCCTTGCTCAGAGATTTGGTAAATGCGTCCAGAGCGGCCTTCTCCATTGTATAAGGGATCTGCCATTTATTGCCGGTATGCCCCACAACACTGGAGATATTTATTATGCGTCCCTTGCCGGTTCGGAGCATAAAAAGGCGCAGTATGCGTTTGGTAAGATACCAGGTCCCGCGAAGAGGTTCTCTCTGCGAGTCGAACTCTTCTATCTTCATTGAATTTATATCATTATTTACGGAAACCCCGGCATTATTCACCAATACATCGACACGGCCGGCAACCTCCTTGATCGACTTTAACATGGCATCTATGTTGTCCAGGTCTGCAAGATCAGCCTTAAGGATAAAACCCCCATCTAACCGTGACAAAACCTCCGCTGCCTGACTCTCGCTTCGCCTGTAATGGACACCTACCCTGAAACCTTCACGGGAAAGCGCTTCACAACATGCAGCTCCTATCCCTGTTCCCCCTCCCGTAACAATGGCTACAGGGCGATCCTTGCTGTCTGATCCTGAATGAGTCATATATCCCTCTTTATAATGCCCCCCACGGCATTGCGCGAGATCTTGGGATAATCATTATATACGATCCCCTTGAATATACCGGCACGGGCATTTTTTATAGTCATTATCAACTCATCATCTACGAAAACAATCCCATCGCCTATAACTATGCTGGTACCCGAATCCTTGAGGTTTGCAAATCTCTTTACATCTACCTCGTATCGAACCGTTTTGTTATAGGGTCGTATCTGCCCGTTGAAGATGATCTCTTCACAGCCAAGCGCTCTGCCTCCTCCCAATCCACCTTCCCAGCAGCAGTAAAACCCCAACAGCTGCCAGATTGCATCAACACAGAGACAGCCAGGATGCACGGGATCCCCAGGCATGTGACACTGGAAATACCAGGCGTCCATCTTGACATCCTGTTCGGCAACGATAACACCCTTTCGTCCCTCGGACCCTATGGAAATAATCCTGTCGAACATCAGAAAAGGTGGCGCAGGCAGCCGGGAATCAAAATCCTCGGGAGGATCATCAACGAGTCGCCCATAGGCAAAGGCTATCAATTCCTCCACGCCAAAACTTTCCTTCTTCATAAATTCAGAATAGTTCACTACTTCACCACTATTAACAAACTGTATATATTATACTACCCTGAGCATTGTTCGAACCCATGTGAGGCCTCCCCCCACCAGAGCCAATGCTATATGGTCTCCGGCACACAGATCATCCCAGCGCTGGCTTAAAACACAGGGAGCACCCGCGCAACCTGTATTGCCGTAATTGATGACATTGTGCCAGTGATCTTCTCCAGATATACCGCACCTTTCACAAACCGTCCTGAGCATTCCGAAATTAGCCTGGTGCCCTACAAACTTGAATCGCCCATCATCTCCGCAGGGCGATAGTTCCTGCAATTCCCTGAGTAACTGTGTCGTAGTACGTATGGCGAATCCCTGAACGACACTCCCCTCCTGTCCGAAGTGCCCTACTCTCGGGACCCGGACCTTGTCCCATAAAAGGGGACTGGAATCACAAAAAAAATCTTCAAAAAACATGTTGGATGGAACCGAAGTCGATACAACGGCCGCACTTATGGCATCCCCGAACAAAGGGGCTACGCTGCGGTTCGAATAATCAACTACACGGGTAATGCTCTCCGGATTTACTACCAGCACATAAGGCGGAAGGGCTTCCGGTTTCATATCCGAGAGAAACTTCATCTGCACGCCAAAGGTAGAACATGCGGAATTCAGATCAAAGCAGGGAACATCTATGCCTATATCCGCTGCCACCGTAGTGGCCTCGGCAGGTGTCACATAATCTGGAGCGGAGCTTCCCGAAATAACCATACCGATATCATCGGCCTCCAATCCAGCCCTTTCCAAGGCCATACGTGCGGCATGGCCGCCCATCTGGGCATTGTTATAAAGACAGGCCTCCATGGCCGCCCTTAAATCCTTGTTTTTTGTAGTCTTGATATAATCCAGCGGCAGAGCCGTATGGCGTTCCTCTATGCCAACACGCTCCAGCACCCAATCCTCGCTGCAACCTATATCCAGATCCTCCAGAAACCGGTTGGTAATTACAATTTCGGGATGGAAATGGCCTACTCCATGAAGATACAACATCTTTTATACGAGCTCCCGTCCTATTATCATATCCTGAACTTCTCTTACCCCTTCATATATGTCGATTATATGTGCGTCCCTTACAAGTTTCGAGATCTCATATTCCGACATGAATCCGTATCCGCCATGCAGGTGCAAACCTTCCTTCGAACAAAACATGGCCGCCTCAGCCGCAACATTTTTGGCCAGAGAGGCATACATCCCCCTGTCTTCGGCCTGTTCCTGAACCTTCACCGCAGCCTTCATAAGTGCAAGATCAGCCAGTTCAACCCTCTTCCACATATCAACCAAGGTATCGCGCGCCACCGGCATGTCACATATCCTCTGCCCGAACTGTTTGCGCTCCTTTGTATATGCAAGTGTCACATCAAGCGCCCGTCTGGCAAGCCCGACCCCTATAGCCGCTACCATTGGCCTCGCATAATCAAGAACATCAACAGCATATTTAAAGCCCATACGCCTGTTTCCAATGATCTGATCGTCCTCCAGGATTACATCTTCAAAGGTTACAGTTGCAGTATTTGACAGACGCTGTCCGAGTTTGTCTTCCGGTTTTCCTGTAGTTATCCTGCCGCCGCCTGGAAGATCCATCTCCCTGCCACCAGAGGGCTGGGTCACGATCTTCGCAGCGCCTATTGCGGTATACGGAATAACAACACAGGCCATCATCATACCACCAGGACTTCCGGCCTTGCAGAAAACGGTAAACTGTGATGCGTAGGATGCATTCGTTATAAAGCACTTTTCACCGTTAAGCACATATCGCCCGTCTTCTCCCTTTCTTATGAATGTAGTCATCGATGAATTATCGGAACCCGCGCCAGGTTCCGTAAGGCAGAAGGCTGAAATCAGCGGAGCCTCCACAAAGGGTCCCAGAAATTTTTCTTTCTGCTCATCAGTACCATGCTGGGCGATCACGACATTCGCCAGATCGTTACACATCGCCGACGTCGATATCCCCGTATCACCATATGACAGCTCCCTGACAATCAAGGCCGAAGAGATGTTATCGATACCGAAGCCTTTGACCGATTCCGGTATGGAAAGATTCAGAAGCCCGATTTCCCAAGCCTTTTTAAAGATATCCAATGGAAAAGCGTGCCCCCTTTCCAGCTCCATGATATCAGGTGTTATCTCATTTCTGACAAATTTTCTGACCGTCTCTAAATACATATTCTGATCATCAGTAAGGTTAAAATCCATATTATTCTCATTCTCCTGAAATTTTATGGGGCTGCTATTTGTTATCTTAATAGAGTAAAAAACGTCTTTAAGAAGATTCGTTCCCACCTGAAAAGCTTTTAGGTGTTTACACAACTGAAATACATGCTTCCGCTACGGCCTAGATCTTTCAAAAGTCTTCTGCGCTGCGGAGAGAGTAATAATGGACTGGCACTCGATATTAATGGTCTTGAAGAAACCCTTAAGAGGACGACCCGGCCCTACTTCAAAGATGGAACCGGCAGCGCCAGAAAGGGTTTCCATGTTTTTCCTCCATCGCACGGTGTTGCTAAGCTGAGACACCAATCGACCGATAATCTCACCGCTGCTGTTCGAATGGAATAGACCGGTAAAATTCGACGTTACACGACTGGCATTTTCGGGGGCTAAACTTTTTTCAATATTACGCAGCACAGCTTCAAAAGGTTCTTCAATACTGCCCATGAAACGACTGTGGAAAGGCGCACTTACATTCAGGAGCACAAAGCGGAATCCTGCTTTATCCCCGAAAGATAAAGCCAATATTTTCTCCGCCTCGCTTACGGCACCGGCTTCACCGCTTATGACAACCTGATCGGCCGAATTATCATTTGCCAGATCAACCTGGAGAGCACTTATCTCATGGGTAAGAAAATTCACGTCCAGTCCCGTCACTATAACCGCGGCCATTGCACCCATGCCAACGGGTGTAGCCTGCTGCATGAGACGGCCTCTCATTTGAACAGTTTTCAGGGCCTCCGGAAAAGACAAAACTCCTGCTGCAACAAGTGCGGAATACTCTCCGAGACTATGCCCTCCGAAATAATCAGGGGCAAAACCGTAGAGAGACTGAAGCCCACGGAACATGGCAATCTCGGTAGCAAGAATACAGGGTTGCGAATACTCGGTAAGATTTAATCTCTCATCGTCACCGAAACATACATCCTTCAAGTCCCACCCCAGAGAGTCGGATGCCTCATTGAAGGCATCCCTGCTTACCGAAACATTATCGTAAAAATCCTTTCCCATGCCGGGACGTTGCGACCCTTGACCAGGAAAAACAACCGCTACAGAACCATCGCCCATTGTGAACCCTTCTTTATAGAAATAGTCTGCTTTGCCCTAAGCACATTACATGCCGCGGAACCCATCACGCGGTAATCATCGGCAGAAGAGACTGAAATAAAATGACAATATATTCACGATATGTTAAATAGCAAGCTCCGCCGACAAAACAGGCAGCCGCTTTGCCGCGTAAACGATTTCACAGCCAGCAAAACATTACGCAGTCAAACAATACAAAAAGTCTGACCATCAGGCCTTGATCCATTCCCGGATACAGGGATGGGACTCTCAGCGATCTTGTAATGCAATATAGCATATGATAGCATTTTTCCAGACTTTTGAGTTTACTGAGGCATATTTTGCTATGCACCGTCAAGGGCATTCAATTGGAGGGACACTGCCATGTCAATGGAGACTTTTGCATTGGCTGCCATCAGCCTTACGATAGCAGCTTCACTGCTCATAAAAAAAATCAGACCGTCGCCTCATATCACATTCGCTGCCCTGTGCATAGGGATCTTTATTGAAAAAACAGGCGCCTTCTTCGCCGGCGTTTTTACTACAAATTTCTGGAGCATTATACACGCACTGGGGCTGCTTGTCATTTCGCCTCTCCTTGTCACATTCGTCGGGATCTTTCTCGAAAAACGTGAGATGGCCACCAGGTGGTCATTATACACCGGCCTCTTAGGAATAGTAATAGCCTCCGTTTATTTTCCGCTCCTGCTTCAATGGCGCTACGCCGAATGCGTCCTTTACCTTTACATAGGAATCACCCTTCTTTACTGCTTTGTGGAGCTTTTAAAGTGCATAAAAAATACGGAGGGAATCGAGAAAAAAAGGTTCACCTATGTGGCCACGGCATGCGCCATAATGGGGCTTCTAAGCATTACAGATATCGCACACATCTCATTTCCCTGGATATCGCCAATGTCTGACATATCCCTGGGGGCGCTGATCTACTTTATCCTCATCATTATCACCTACCCCAGACTTCCCGAATTTTACGAAATCATGGTAAGGACAGCCATCGTTTTCCTTTTAATCGTCTTCACCGTGGTAATATTCTACATAGTACTTGGAATCTTTGGCGGACAAGAGACGCCACCGCCCTTCAACCTGATATTTATGACCGCCTTCATAGTTGTAATCTTTGTAGATCCTGTAAAACTTATCCTGAAGAAGGCCGGTATGTACTTTTTCCCCGAGGGAAAGGGCTCTTTAAACTCTCTCTATACCATTGACGAAGAGGTCGAAAAGGAGAAGTCTCTTTTGCTGGAAGAGATGGCAAGCACCCTTGCACACGAAATCAGAAATCCTTTAGGATCGATAAAAGCAGCGGCCCAGTATCTAAAATCCGACACTGACTCTGAAGAAAATCATGCCCTTTTTGATGTAATAACAAGCGAAATAGACCGTTTGAATAATGTGGTGTCTCGATTTCTAAATTATGCAAAGCCCGGGGCTATCAAACCCAGCACCAAGAATATTTCCGATATATTGAAGCCTATAGTAGCACTAATGCGATCGAAAAAACTGCCTGAGGAGATACTGATACGAGAGGATATACCGAAAGATCTCCCTCCGGTGTGGGTGGATGGCGAACAGATGGTTCAGGCCGTATTGAACATAGCCTTGAACGGAGTGGAGGCGATGCCTAAGGGCGGCACCTTGACAATTTCGGCAAGGATCGTCGATGCTAAAAGTAGCCCTCAGATAGAGATAGCAATTCAGGACACAGGAGAAGGAATAGAAAAGAAAGTGATAGAACGGATATTCAAGCCCTTCTACACAACAAAAGACAAAGGCACGGGAATAGGGCTTGCCATTTCACAGCAGATAGTAAAGGCCCATGGAGGCACAATAGCTGTAACATCCTCCCCGGGGCGGGGTTCTGCCTTCCGCATAAAAATTCCAATAGCTGGGCCGCCAGGAGATTCTAAAAACCCTAAACAGTAAAAGGAGATAACACAAAAAGATATTCCCAGGCCAAGAAAGAAGTGCCCAAGAACTTGACAGGATCGCTATCCTGTAATAGATAGGGGCGGGACATCAATCTTTGGGTTAATCTGCACCGTATAGTGCGCGAGAAAAGCATGGAAACATCAGGTAAAAAAACCGTACTTCTCGTTGACGACGAAAAGAGTATGCGAATAGTGTTGTCAGCCATGCTTAAGAAGGAAGGGTACGGAGTTATTACGGCTTCCGACGGATTTGAAGCCCTTGATTCCATCAAAAAAAATGACATATCAGTCATAGTAACAGACCTTAAAATGCCCCGGCTTGGCGGCATAGGTCTTCTTAAAAGGGTTATTGAAAAATACCCTTCAATTCCGGTTATCATCATCACCGCTCACGGTACAATAGCCAATGCCGTAGAGGCCGTTAAAAAGGGAGCCTTCGACTACATCACCAAACCCTTCGAGCAGGAAGATCTAAAGAATATTATAAGTAAGGCGTTTAATACCAGGTTCCTGAATGAATCCGAGGTAATGTTTGATTCCGGCGAGAAAGAACCCTACAGCCTGATAGGCACGAGCAAGCCGATGCTTGATATCTACAACATCATAAGAACCGTTGCTCCTACACCTACCACAATCCTGATTACCGGAGAGACAGGAACGGGCAAAGAATTGATAGCCCGCGCCATACACGAAAACAGCCCTCGAAAAGAAAAACCCTTCATCAAGATTAACTGCGCCGCAATCCCGGAAAACCTGATGGAGAGTGAAATGTTCGGCTACGAAAAGGGTGCCTTCACCGGTGCATCACATAGGAAGCTAGGCCGGTTCGAACAGGCGGATACGGGCACACTTTTCTTGGATGAAATCGGCGATCTGCCCAAGGACATGCAGGCAAAGCTGTTAAGAACAATTCAGGATCGTGAGTTCGAACGTGTGGGCGGTGTAAAGACGATAAAGGTTGACGTAAGGCTGATAGCAGCTACTAACAGGGATCTAATGCAGGATGTACAGGATAAACGGTTCCGGGAAGACCTATTCTATAGGATCAATGTCTTGCCCATTACACTGCCAGCCCTGAGGGACAGAAAAAACGACATCCCACTGCTGATCAACCACTTTATCGAAAAATTCAACAGCAAATTAAACCGACAGATACAGAAGGTAGAGCCGGAGGTAGAGCAATTTTTCATACACTACGACTGGCCGGGCAATATAAGGGAGATGGAAAATCTCATGGAAAGGCTTATACTTCTAGCAAAGGATGAAGTCATTCGCTATGCTCAAATCCCCCCGGACCTCCTGACTCCCCTGCCCTCGGATCTGATATCGAACGATCAGGCCGACGGATCTTTCAAAGATATCGTAAAGGGACAGACGGAGGCTGTTGAAAGTCACATGATAGCGAAAGTGCTCGAACAATGCGGAAAAAATGTAACACGGGCAGCAGATCGACTGGGGATAAGCCGCAAGGGTTTGCAATTGAAAATGATCAAGTATGGTCTTAGGAAATAAAAAGATTAACTGAATATCGGGAGGTCAATCATGTCTGTTAAGATAGCTATCAACGGTTTTGGAAGAATTGGAAGGTTTCTGATAAGAACCTGCCTCGAAAGGGATGACATAGAGGTCGTGGCGGTCAATACAAGATCATCGGACACGGCAGCTCTGGCGCACCTGTTGAAGTACGATTCGGTTCACGGAAAGATTAATGCAGAGGTCTCGGCCGGCGATGGTTGCCTTGTAGTAGGAGGGAAAAAGATACACATCACAAGCGTAACCGGCGACATGTCCTCTCTTCCCTGGAAGGAGATGGGGGTCGATGTGGTCATGGAATCGACAGGTAAATTCCGAACCCGTGACGAGGCTGTTGTTCACATCAAGGCCGGAGCAAAAAAGGTTATCATTGCAGCGCCCGGCAAGGGAATAGACGGAACCTTCGTAATTGGCGTCAATGAAAATACCTACAACCCGGATAAACACCATGTGATATCAAACGCATCCTGTACAACAAACTGCCTGGCCCCAGTCGCCATGGTAATCAATGACTCCTTTTCAATAGTGAAAGGACTTATGACCACCGTGCACTCCTATACAATGGACCAGCGGCTGCTCGACGGTTCCCATAAAGACCTTAGAAGGGCCAGGGCTGCCGCCATGTCCATCGTGCCAACCTCCACCGGAGCTGCAAAGGCCGTGGCAGAGGTTATTCCCTCGCTGAAGGGGAAACTGGACGGACTGGCCCTGCGTGTCCCCACACCAAACGTCTCCCTTGTTGACCTGACCGTGGAGATCAAAGAGTCGGCGAATGCAGAGCAGATAAACGCAGCGCTGAAATCCGCCGCCGAGGGAAAACTCAAAGGTATAATGGCATTCTGCGAAGAAGAGCTCGTATCAATAGATTTCACTACTGATTCACACTCTTCCCTGGTAGATGGACCACTTACAAAGGTAATAGGCAGCAACCTCGTTAAGGTATTTTCATGGTACGACAATGAAAGCGGATATGCCTGCCGGATGAGGGATCTAGCCATCTATATCGGAAACAGGCTTTAACGGGCGCATACAGACAAAGGGAAAGGGCAAAATGATCAGACCTCTGATAGCGGCGAACTGGAAGATGCATAAGACTGTACCAGAGGCAGTCGCATTTGCAATACAACTTAAGGAGGCCTTCTCCGATGTAGAGGACAGGGACATAGTTATTGCCCCCCCCTTTACTGCTTTATTCAATACAAGCAATATACTCAAGGGAACTGCCATTAAGGTATCTGCCCAGAACATGCACTGGGAAGAGAACGGGGCATATACGGGAGAGGTCTCCCCTTCAATGCTTATTGACGCCGGTTGCGATTTTGTCATACTGGGTCACTCCGAGCGACGCACATTATTTGGTGAAACAGACGAGATAATAAACCGCAAAGTTAAGGCGGCTCTGAAGAACGGAATAAAGCCAATATGCTGCATAGGAGAAACCCTCGACCAGAGAAAAACCGGAATAACCTTCGAAATACTTGAGAAACAGATAAAAGAGGGTTTGAATAATATAACTTCTAGTGATATAAGGCGGGTTACTTTTGCCTATGAGCCCCTTTGGGCAATCGGCACCGGAGAGACGGCAACGCCGGAGCAGGCGCAGGATGCACACAGGTTCATTAGGAAGACGCTGCGTTCCCTATTCAGCGAGAAAGTTGCCTCCGAGACCACAGTCATTTATGGTGGTAGTGTGAATCCCCAAAATGTGTTAAGTCTCATGGGGCAACCGGATGTAAATGGTGCATTGGTAGGGGGAGCAAGCCTGGAATTTGAGGCGTTTTCTGATATTATAAGATTTTAGAAACATAAGGAGACCAAAGAATAGTGCATACAGTTGTAGTAATCTTTCACATCATATTCTGTATAGGGATTATTCTCATAGTACTGCTCCAGACAGGCAAGGGGGCGGACATGGGAGCAGCCTTCGGAGGTTCAAGCCAGACCGTTTTCGGAAGCAGCGGACCGGGAACATTCCTTGGAAAAGTAACAACCTCCATAGCGATATTGTTCATGATTACGTCGCTTTGGCTTGCATACTCCTCAACCCACAAGAGTGGTTCCATAATGGAAGGGGTCTCAGTCCCGGTCGTAGAAAAAACAATCCCTGCAGATGTTGAAGGTAATGCACCTGCGGTTGTTGATACAACACCTCCAACGGAACCGGCAAAAGAGAACGCCAATTAATTTTTATGTTGACAAAAGCATAGAAAAAAATTAGGTTCCGGCGAACGAAATGCCGAAGTGGTGGAAATGGTAGACACGCTATCTTGAGGGGGTAGTGGCTTACGGCCGTCCCGGTTCAAGTCCGGGCTTCGGCACCATTTAGTAAAGCAGAAAGGGCTAGCATTTAGATGCTAGCCCTTTTTTATTTGAATTGAGCAGCAAACCAGATCCAGGCCCCTACTCGATTTACAATACACTGATGGACAAATAAAAATATAAAAGATGCGCCGTGGATCTTAAACCTAACCTGCACACTTAAGGCAAAGGTTGCTTAATAACTTGACATTTGCTGTAAAGAATGCGATTTAGCGCGATCATATTTTGTATCCTTAAGAGTAGAATAGTCCTTTTGTACCTGGTTAAGGGCTTCGGATGAAAAAACTGGCAACGACAGAGCGCTACTTAGACTATCCCCTCATCAGCAAAAGCTACCCAGATATAGTGGTTGAAACCATGAGCCAACCCACTACGATGATGGGGATGATTGGCTATGCGGTAAGAATAGTACTTTTATCTGATTACAACGGCTTCTTCGCCGAAGGGACAAAGCAGATATTTTTCATGTCCCTCTTAAAGTTGATATTTTTCAGAAAGATAATCCTGATATGCCGGCCCAGGTTAAAAGCCCCGCCCAACAACCCTTTTCATTACCTAAAGGAATTGCTCAAAATAACTGTCTTTAAAATGGGCGTAAACCATTTTATTGTAATATCAAACAGCGAAATAGAATCGTACAATAAATATTGGGGGGTCAGAAAGGAACAAATGACCTATGTTCCCTTTAAGGTAAACAGCCCTGAATCTTTGGCAAATATGGAATGCGGGGATAAAGGATTCATCTATTCCGGAGGAAACAGCCTGAGGGATTATAGAACATTGTTCAAGGCAGTGCATGGGCTGGACATAGAAGTCAACATTGTAACAAATCTTTATTTCAGCAAAAACTCCATCCCCAAAAATGTCAATATAATAAAAAATTCAGGAACATTCGGAGAATTTTATACCCCATGCTCACAGGCATGCTTTGCCGTTTTCCCCATCGAACCGGGATATATAAGGAGCGCAGGCCAGGGTTCATACCTGGGAGCCATGTTTCTCGGGAAACCTGTTATTGTATCAGACACTCCGGGAGTAAGAGATATAGTTGACGATGGCATCACCGGCTTCGTGGTTCCTCCTGATAACGCAGAACTGCTTCGGGAAAAGATCATCAGATTGTGGAAAGAGCCTGATCTGCGGAATCGCCTGGGCAACTCAGCCAGGGAGAGGGCGCAGGAATATTATACTCATGACCGATATATCGATAATATATATCAGGTCTTTCAAAAAGTGCTCGTGGGACAATAAAGGTTTTTCCTGGGGCGGGGTTAATGGGAAACAGAAAAGCTGTAAAGGGTGAGAAAGAGGAGGGAAGAATCAGCGCCCTTCTCAGCATGATACCGGACAGAGCATCATCGGTCTTAGATATAGGGGCGCGTGAAGGGTATATCTCTCTCAAATTGACAGATTTTTTTGACTCTGTCACCGCGCTGGATCTGGAAAAACCTGACATAAAAGATAACAGAATCACATGTCTTAAGGGAGATGTAACGGATCTGCAGTTTCCTGACAACAGTTTTCATACCGTTCTGTGTTCAGAGGTGCTCGAGCATATTCCCCATCTCATGCTTAATAGGGCATGTGACGAAATACAGCGCGTAGCCCAACAGAATATTTTGATCGGCGTCCCCTACAGGCAGGACATCCGTGTGGGCAGAACAACCTGCCTGACATGTGAAAAAAAAAATCCCCCCTGGGGGCATGTCAATAGCTTCGACAAAAAAGATTTGCTGTCTCTATTCTCCGAGGTATCCTGCCAGAGGGTATGTTTTCACGGGGAGGGCAAAGAACAGACTAACTGCCTTTCCACATTGCTGATGGATATCGCCGGTAATCCCTATGGCGATTATTCTCAGCAAGAAAGCTGCATATATTGCGGGAGCCAACTCAAGGAACCTCCCGAAAGAAACATGTTAAAGAAAGTATGCACAAAACTGGCCATCTATATAAAAAGATTACAGTCATCTTTTGTCTCCCCACGTCCCATATGGATTAATATTCTGTTCAAAAAAGGAACCGGATAAGGGGACCTTTCAAGTATTGCGTTATTTCCTTTTGCTACTCAAGGCCTGCTGTAGCTTGGCCCCCAGGGACCCCAGGTCACCACCTGCCGATTCACCCTTGTAAACAACCACTTCCTCCTTGCCACGGTGGGCGACCGATGCGTGTTCGCTGAGAACTCCACGGCTGTGGACATCTTCGTGGCAGTAGGCGCAGAGGTTTTCCCAGTTGCTCCCATCTGGAGGGTTGTTATGATGATTACCATCGCGGTGATGAACCGTAAGGAGATGCCTGTTGGTGCTGTCAAATTCCCTTCCGCAACGTGCACATACTAGCCCGTGCATTGCAAGCGCACGTTCCCGGTAATCCTCCCCTGCGGGCTTTTTCATACCCTCTTTTATCTCTCTTACCACATCACCAACAGATTTCCGTTCCTTTGGCGTGTCTCTCCTGATACTTGATTTAATACGCCCCTTCTTACCGTCAAAAGAAATATTGGCCACTGTATGCAATCCTATTCTTAAATATTTTTAGAAATGTGAACTAAGGGATGGGGCACTAGATCCATACCCAGTCTCCTCTAATCCAGCTTTGATCAAACATCAAAAAAATAGACATTCCTCTATTCCCTGCGATTTCTTACCCGGTAGGCAGAAATTGAAAAGAGTAGAAATGCTATTGAAAAAAGAAACTCCCTTATCTCGGCACTGGCCCAGTTATAATAGATATAACCGGAGGCCTTTTCATAGAAAAGTCCCAGAATAAACAGTGTCATGCAGGCCAGGGGGGAAACGGGAAATCTTAACCGGTTCAACAACCTGCGCAGCGGTGATACCATAAGGTAGACGAGGGGAATAATGATACCTGTCATCAGAGCCAGCAGGTTCAACACGCCATGGGGGCTTATGAAAGAAGATAGAATGGAAAGATTATGAACATTCAGCTCTTTCTGAGTGTTCATGTTCTTTATCGCTTCCGGAGTATCGTAGTAGAAGAGCCATTGACCCCAGCTCTCCTCTTCGCCGGCTATGAAAAGAAAAAACAGACCGAACAACAGTGGAAACATGAGCATCTTAACAGATTTTGTCTGCCGGTAATCCTTAACAGCCCTCACCAGAAAGAGTATGCCAGCTGCAAGATAGAATATGGAGGTCAACCTTTCGGTATTAGTCCCCTCTTTCGCCAGCTCCATGTAGAGCTCCCTGTCTACGGACAGAATAGCCAGAAAAGATATAACAATCAGAAGAGAAATAACAAACCAGACAGCGATACTTATCCCTGAATTCGAGACATCAAAGATATTCCATGGATTCTTTTTTACATTACCCATCCGCCTTTTCCTCTCTTTGCGGTATTCCGGAATATACGTCTTGTGCCCGGCATTTCGGAGAATTTTACTAGGCCTTCAATGGCCTTTGATAGACACTCACAAAAAATGATCATCGTTTCGTAGGCTCCCACTTTACGATTCTTCTGCCCTTGAGGTAATGAATCCAGGCAATCGCTATGGAGAGATTTACTCTAACAAAATACGCGGCCACCCTCAGGAAAAAGTTCTCATTGTTCCTTTTTCTTATCCCTGCTGCCGCACCCATATAAAAGATCATCTGTGCTATGAAAAGAAAAAAATACGATACCGATTTAGATATAAGTATCGCATTGGAGATAAAGGCAAGGGCAAGAAACCAGGGGACCATCCATCGCAGCAATTTATGGCATAAGAGTTCATAGGCTGGAAGGCCGTAGCGCCACAGGGCAAGAAGATCGGCATTTTTGAAAAAAACGGTAAGTGCACGAACCATGGTCCTCACCTTACGTCCAAATTCATCCCCCTCCTCAGGAACATCGTTGTAATAACCAATAACTGAAGGATCGCTGACCCCCCTGAGTCGATGACGTATACAGACCAGGACCGTCCTGAAATCGCTCTGTTGTTCAGCGGAAAAGTCACTGCACAGTGAGGCCCGAACGGCAAAAAGAGAACCGCTCAGGCCGACAACAGAGCCTACTCTCGATTCGAGATTTCTAATCCACATTTCATACCGCACATAGGCCCCCTCACCGCCGACATCTTTTCCATTCTTTATCACCCGGTCTTCGCTGCTTACACATCCGACCGTATCATCGGCAAAATTGCGGACCATATTTTTAATACAGTTGATATCGCTTAATGTAGCAACATCGGTAAAAACAATAATCTCTCCCCGAGCATGCGGCAGAGCCTGTAACTGAGCCCCTTCTTTTCCCACACGCCCTGTGGTTTCCACAATCTCAACGCCTCTGTTTGCGTATTCCCCAACGATCCGGTTAGTCGAGTCAGTTGAACCATCTGAGACAACGATGATCTGCAGCTTGTCACCGGGATATTCCATAACCAGAGTATTCTCCAGCTTCGCTTCGATCTTTCCCTCTTCATTGTAAGCCGCAATAACTACTGTGACGGATGGTGTGATGCCAGAGTTCCTTACACCTCTGCCACCCCCTGACAACGCGATGGCCAGAAGAGTAAGGGGATAACCAAAATAGGCGAAGAAAACAAGCGACATGGCAGTTATAAACACTATCTCAGTTATCACCGCAGTCATTACCTCTTTCTGAAAACAAGCATGATGGAATGATGGTGAAAGGGGTCAAGTATATTACGGACAATTCCCATTTTAAAAAAAGGCGCCTTGAAATGTGGAAACATGTAAAAATGTCTGATGTAATCAAACCCCTTCTTTACCCATTCCGTTCTTACACGCCCATGATTCAGCACATATTGATAGAATATCAGGTCCTTATCAGGAGAGCTTTTATACAGCCCCAATAACCCTTTTAGTCTTCTCGAGAGATTCATATAGGGAAAGGATATGTATGCAATCCCGCCAGGTTTTAGAACACGATGGCACTCTCTTATAACTTCCTCAAACCCATCCCTGAAGTGCTCTATAACCCCTACCGACCAGTATCCGTCGAAGGTCTGCTCATCGAATGGAAGGCTGCTGACATCACCGGCAACCAGATTAAAATCAGGCGCTGCTTTCTTCAGGCTACATATCGTATCAGCGGCGTAATCAATGCCGATTGCATCGTATTTGTAATGAACCATGGGACTTAGAAAAGAACCAACACCGCAACCGGCTTCGAGTATACGCCCTCCACCGGAATTGAACCGGCACAGGGTTTTCAGTATGAGGATGTTTTCTTTTTTCAGCTCTTCTGCAATTACCTGTTCCGACCAGTACTTTTCCCAATATTCTACACCGGTCCGCTTTTTGTAATCCTCGAGCTGTCCGTCCCTGTATATCCTGTACATTATTGCCTTATTTCTAGGGTGTTAAGATACATAGTCAGATAATCCCGCGCCATTTTTTCCGAACTGAAGGACCTCTTCACCCTGGCCACAGCCGCTTTTGACATCTCCCGATACAGTTCGACATTCTGAATGAGATCAAGACAGCAATCACCATACCGGGAGGCATCTCTCTCATAGATTGTATAGCCTTCGACATCGTCGGTTACCATCTCGGCAATCCCGCCAACGCGGGGCGCGACAATTGGGAGGCCATGAAGCATCGCCTCAAGTATGCTGATCGGCATACCTTCCTGTATCGACGTGTTTATATAAACATCCAGTTCCTGATAGAACCTGTCCATATCAGCAACAGCACCGATACAGGCAAATGAGTCTTCCAGGTTATTGGAGCGAACAAGGGCTTTGACCCTTTCCAGCTCAGGACCGTCTCCCGCTATTTTGAACACCACGTTCCTGTTTTTTTCACGCACATAGGCGGCAACAGCAACAAGAAAGGGATAATCCTTGACAGGGACGAACCTGCCGCATGACCCGATAATGAAGAGAGCCCCCCGCGTTTTTTCCGGCACGTCGATATTCACATCTATCCCGTTTCGGACAACCTGAGCCCTCGCGCCCGATCTTCCGTATCTCTCAACCAGCCGGTTTCGCATATCTTCGGAGACACAGGCAAGATGATCAAAGAAGAGAGACATGACAGCGATGTTCAGACGATTTAAAAACCGGTATTTCATATTGTGCTTGCTTCCGTATACCTCAGGCCATCCATGCTGCGTGGCAACCAGTTTAACCGGAACCCCCAGCCGTGACAGGACGAGCGCGACCATGTTCTCCTTGTAGCCGTGGGAATGAATGACAGTTGCCCCTCTGGCAATAACATGCCTTCTCACGGCCATTACCAGCCACAGGAAGGAATGTGCTGACTCGTCAACGACAGCCACATCAAGCCCGGCTTTCCTTAATGACTCGGTGAGCCTGCCCTCATTGAACGTGACAACAGAGACTTCTATCCCCAGCACATTGAGGCTCCGGCTGAGGTGATAGACAACCGCCTCGGCGCCCCCCCAGAGATCTCCGGAGATTATGTGACAGACCCTGACGGGCAGATCCTGTTTCACGTGTCCCTTTCCTTTTGCAGCTGATTGATCTCCCCCTGAAATGCTGAAAAGACCTGCCGCCAGGACTGTTCGATTTCTCCCTGCAACTGCCTAATTCCACCAAGAAGTTCCGGTTCCCGTTCCAGGACCTCCTTGATTCCCGCCGCGATCGACTCGGCATCGGGCGAGACATAAACAGCCCCGCGACTGAAATACGAACGAAGGGCCTCGGTATCGGAAAGGATCAGCGGTTTTTTTAGCGCAACCGTCTCATAGGCTCCGCATACAAGGCACCCTTCTCTCAACGTCAGAACCATCACGGCATTGGATGAGGCAAGAAGCGACCAGTATGCTGTCTCATCTATGAATCCCGTAAGCTCGACATTCGGGGGAAGCGATTTTTTTTCTATCCTGTCGCGATGATTCCCAGTAATATATACCATCACATTCCTATCAAGCAGACCGGCAGCCTCTATAACCTCATTATAGGGTTCATCCTCACTGAAGGTACAGACATAGGTTACAATACTGCTGTCCCCCCGCGCTGTCGCTGTCGGACCGGTCGATGGAACCTGCGGAAGCCTGTCGGGAAGAACAACCGCCCTGCCCCCGTTTTTTTCAACAAGGGCCTTCATCTCTTCATTGGTAACAATTGTAAGATCGGCATGCCGCTGAAGCCACCTTGCTATCTTCAACAGAAATCCTGATCTTCCTTCCAGAGGCATAAGCCCGCTGTTGTGGGCATCTACCACACATCTATAACCCATGATCCTCTTTCCCAGAACCCCCAGTAAAGCCAGAACGATCGAGGGATTCTGAACACAGACAACCCGGGGCTTCTCGCGAAGCAGCACCTGAACGGTCCTGAAAATCAGTCGGGCATAGCGAATCAGTCTAGGAGAACCATCAATCATCTCATAGAAGGGCCATTCCAGGGCCGAGCTGATACCCGAATTGCGTCTCTGACACTCCCATGTTATCCAGATTCCCTCTGCCATTATTTATCTCCCTGATAGAAACTAACCACGCCCGGACCTTTATTATTCTGCACCAACACTGTCAGATCTCTCATTGTTAACCCTTATATTCTGAGGTGGTCGGGGCCTATCATTATTTTCAATGGTTCCAGGCTCCGTATATATTTTTTTACTGGCAACAAACGGCTCCTCCGGATTACCGCCCCTTTGTACGACAATACGACAGCCGCCGGAGATCGGAACAATATTTGCTCCCATAGCCAATCCATCATCGCCCCTTGTTTCTTCAGCAGAGATAAAATTATCAGAAGCTCTGAATCCGCAAAGTTTTGAGATCATTCCCCCCTGCTGCATAAAGCCTGGGTCTCGTTCAACTGAATGACCGTCCAGGCCCGATACCTTCTGCCATTCCTGTAGACCGTATATGGTGTCATCGCGGTCACGGACATGCCGCTTTTCAGCATTATTGTAGAAACAGTTATAATCGCTGTAGTGACCATGCTCGTAAGGTTCCCTGCGGTAGGGGGAAATATTCAATGCAGCAAAACCACTCCCGCCGCAGTTAACCAGAAGATTATTGATAACCCTGCAGTCATGGAGTTTCCCCGATGATTCGGGCTCCAGCATTATCCCGATATCGCAGCTAACAATGGTATTGTGGCTGATGATGCTGAAGCTGCCACCGGGAGCACCCGACTCTTTCCAGACATTTATTCCGGCCGGACAGCGGTAAATTACATTGTTCTCGATAATTGTTCTATCGGCATTCACGTTGATAGCCCGGTCGCTCAGGTGATGGATATAGTTGTTTCTGATGACAAGTGCCTGGTCAGGCATGCCGTGCTTGTTGTCGATCCCCTTTCGGGCAAGGCCGTATATCTCATTGCTGTCAATAACCAGTTTCTTGGTCCCTTTCCATATCTTTATACCACTGAAGTCGTTTTGCTGCGGATCATCACAGAACAGGACACAGCTTTTTATACTGCAGTTCTCACTACGCCTTAGATTGATCAGTGTGGGGTTGTTCGGACCCAGATTAGCGCCGTGGGCCGTAAATGTGCACTCTTCTATATGGATATTACTACAGCTCTGGTCAGAGCCGCCTATTGTAACCCCTCCCGTAAAATGGACTCCTTTTATCGTAATATATTCGAGTCCTTTATGGGAATTATTCCTTTTGATGTTAAATATGAATCTGCTTGCGAGATTATCGGACCCATTCCATTCATTAGAAATGTTCACTGTTTCCCCTGGGGCAGACCTTATAATCAGGGGCTTTCCCGCCGATCCGGAACGTCTCAGCTGGATCTCACCTGAGACAGGATAGTCCCCGCCACGAATAACCAGTATGCGACTATTTTCGTCTCTACCAAGTTCCTCGGCTCCTTTTACAATCGTCTTCCAGGGGCTTCCTTTCGTGCCATCCCCTTTCTGATCATCTCCTGTCTGAGCACACACATATATAGCAGGATCTGAATTGTCGCGCGATAAGGAACAGGCAAAAACCATGAACGCCAATAACACAACAATCAGTAAAAATAGCCATTTTTTTCTATGAAAAATTCCCATTATTTTCCGTCTACAGAGCTTCACCGGAGATACTTTTCCAGCGACCTGTAGCTGTCTCTCATTCTATCCCAGGCCTTGGGGTCGTAGTAGTCAAACTCCGGCGAGTTGACCTTTATCTCCAGACGCGGGTTGATTTTTAA
This sequence comes from Syntrophales bacterium, assembly GCA_963665835.2. GTDB lineage: Bacteria > Desulfobacterota > Syntrophia > Syntrophales > UBA2210 > UBA6078. Next base: position 608,781 of record CAXXWJ010000001.1, read on the forward strand.
CGCATGTTTTGTCTCAATCCTCCTGATAGTCTCCAGGATCATCTCTGTCGATATAGGGGAAGAAATGTTGCTTCTTATCCATTCGCCGGGCTTAACCCTTTCAAAACCCGTAAGGATTTCGTCAAGGTTATCGAGAAATTTAGCCAACCCTTTTTTATCTATGTAACCCCCTGTCTCCTTGTTGATATAACTATATTTTTCTCCGTAATTATGCCCCTCCAGTATGAATACGGGGATACCTGCATACATAGCCTCGACAATTGACTTATTGAATCCCTCCTTTTTCGAGAGGAGAATCAGACACTTCGATCTGGCAAGGAGCATATTGATATCCTTCTGGGAAATCCCTTCGTAAAAATCAACATGTTCAAGAACACCGTAATACCTGGCCTCGGCTTCTATATCTTCCCTAGTCATCTCCCATGGCTTTCCCACAAGAGCTACCCTCCGTTTCACCTGGGCCCTGGACATGGCTTCAAATAGATGGTAGTGGCGCTTGAAGTCAGCCCATATCGCAACCATAGTAATATCATACGGCTTAGGGAGCTTCCCTGGATAGGCAAAGGCACTGTCGTCAACCCACCAGTTGGCCCCCGTCTCCACAGGATAGATAGGAGATTTCAGAGATTCTATGAACTGGTAATCCTCCTTCTCCGAAGCCTCTATAATAAATGGTCCCGGAGCGGAGAGAAGGCATAGAATATCCTCGTCGAAATATCCGCTGTAACTGGGCTCGAAGATCACGATATAATCACGGCATATCTTCGTCATGTCAAAGACCATCAGAAAATATTTGAAGTAATCGGTGAATTTTATGATCATAACCCCTTTTTCGTTCTCCGTCGGGGCGGACAGGATCAGGAGCCGTTTATGGAATGGGCGATCATCTCCGGCAGATATTGTCCTGGCAAGATCAGAGATAAACTCACCTGCGACATACCTCCCGGCCATAAAGAGGAAGTCCTCGCCAATATTCACCAAACCATGGCGGCGGCACTGTTTCAGAAGCCACCCGGTGGCGATCTTCCTCACCCCAGGAAACTGGGTATGTCTGAAAATCTTTCCGACAACGAGCATGGCCTCCCGGCGGCCTCTGCTCACCCTGATATAGAAATAATAGAGCAGATATAGCCCTGTCAGGATAAGGGAAAGGGGCTTTGAATCAAATCGCACCAGTTCCTTTATCTTCCTTACCCTGATTCTGGTTCCGATACGAAGCCGCTCTTTTATGGACATTTGATTATACATCCAGCATAAAATACTTAACGGTTTTGAAGTCCTATCGAGAAAAGAAACCTGGCCATACTGCCTCCGTTCCCCTCATGAATGTTGACCCTTTTGAGAAGAAAGGTATCGGACTGATAATCATTGAACCCTTTCTGAAGCGTAACGGCCCCCTCATATCCTTCATCCTCCAGTACGGCTATCGCCTCGTCGCTGAATTTTCCGTCTGGATAGCAAAACAGGGGGTTGAGATGTAGGCCTTCCTTTTCATAATCCTCCAAGGGAGGTGAGAGCTCTAAGTCCAGCAGCGGAGATGGAATTTTCGTCAGTATGGGGTGTGATTTTGAATGATAGCCGAAATCAATTCCCTGCCCCTGAGATTTCCTCATCTCCTCCCAAGACATCGTCTCGTATTTCCATCGGACCGATTCTATATCAAATAAATCTTGCAGGTAACGGTTCACCCTTTCACAGACCTCCGCACAACGGTCATAGGGCAGATCTCTGATCATATTGATCACCTGCCGCGCCTTCTCAACGCTGTCCGGTATTGCATCTGATCTGATTATGGCGTCGATCTCAGGGATACCGGATACGATACCGCTCGAATTATTCGCCATCTGTATAACCTCAAAAACACCGTCAAGACCTACGGGACCACGGGAAGGCATCACAGTTCCCACCGAAAAGACCGTCGCCGGTACAGCATACTTTCTCAAAAGGGGAAGCGCGTTATCATAGACATCCTTCCAGCCGTCATCAAAGGTAATAGCACAGAGAGAATCCTTCCAGGGCAGTCCGGCTTTTATCTTTTCCACTATTTTCTTGAGGGAAACCATACTGAAATGCCCTGCAAGCCAGTCAAGCTGCCCCCCAAAGGCTTCCGATGACAAATACATCCCCGGCATCAGGCTGTTGTTTTGAATCAATTTTCTGGGGATAATATGGTGGTATGCAAGGATAAGGGCCCGGCCTCTGGCCCTGTTCCTAACTGAACAAGAAGAAAGCCCTGTGGCATACAGTACCCCTGCGGCATTATCTTTTAAAAAGCCTCTCATCGCTGATATATACCGGGATTATAATGTTCCATGTTTCATTTAACCTTCTGGATGTTCAGCCCGTCCAGCTCATTTCCGAAGAAGCTCCTGCGGACAGTAATTGTAACAGTATCACCGACCTGGATATCTCTGTTCCATTTCTTCATTGGAAAATCGATAAGGCGCTGGTCCTCCTGAATATATACCCTCCTGCCGTTGAGACTCCAGTGCAGATCTCCTCCGCCCTGACGGTAGGGCAATATCTTCGTCACATGAACACTGGGCAGTAAAAACTCGGGCTGGCGCATTTCCCAGATCCGGGCATATAGGCCAACGGCAGCTATCGCAAGGAAAACCACCAGAAGAACTGTTTTAACGCTAGCCGCACGAAAAATATTCTTCTCGCAATTATCACCTGTCGACTTTTTCATGACCGGCCTCCTCTAAACTTACTTCCTATGCATCACCGAAAAATCCGCGGATCGCATCTATGACGCGATCCTGCTCTTCCCTTGTCAGTTCATAGTAGCATGGAAGGCGTATCAGGCGCTCGCTCATATCCTCAGTCACAGGAAGGTCACCTTCCCCATAGCCCATCTTCCGGCCCATGGGCGAGGTATGAAGCGGAACATAATGAAATACCGCGCCTATTCCACGTTCCTTCAAATAAGAGATCAGCCGCCCCCGGTCCTCGGGGCCGGTTTCAATGATCAGGTAGAATAAATGGGCGTTATGCCGGCACTCTTCAGGACAGGCAGGCATACGGAAAAGACCGCGCTTGGAGAGCGGCTCAAGCTGCTCGGCGTAATAGAGGAAAATTTCCTGCCGCTTACGCGTTATGGTATCGGCCTCTTCAAGCTGAGCATACAGAAAGGCTGCGACTATCTCCGAAGGGAGAAAGGATGATCCGATATCAACCCATGTGTACTTGTCCACCTCACCACGGAAGAACTTGCTGCGGTTGGTCCCTTTCTCTCTGATGATCTCGGCACGCTCCGCAAATCGCTCATCATTGACCACTAGAGCGCCGCCTTCACCACTGATAAAATTCTTTGTCTCGTGAAAACTGTACGCGCCGAGATGACCTATGGTTCCCAGATAGCGACCCTTATATGTTGCATTAACACCCTGCGCCGCATCTTCGACAACCAGTAGATTGCGCCTGTGCGCTATCTCCATGATCTTATCCATCTCGCAGGATACACCGGCATAGTGCACGGGAGCAATGACCTTCGTCCTTTCAGAAACAGCTGCTTCAACAAGGTTCTCGTCAATGTTCAGGGTATCGGAACGGATATCAACAAACCGGATTGTTGCACCCCGCAGCGCAAAGGCATTGGCAGTTGAAACAAAGGTGAAGGAGGGCATAATGACCTCGTCCCCCGGACCGAGATCACAGAGCATGGCGGACATGTCCAGAGCGGCAGTACAGGAATGGGTCAGTAGCACCCTCTTAGCTCCGAATTTCCGCTCCATCCACTCATTGCACCTCTTCGTAAATGAACCGTCACCGGCCAGGTGTCCACCCTGGACGGCCTGAGCAATATAGTACAGTTCCTTGCCTACAATGAACGGCCTATTAAAGGGAATCGTGCTCAATGGCTTCCTCCTGTTGTGTCCTGATGTCATGGGCGCTCATGAGATACAAAGTCATCATAAGACAATATCATCTTTTTTTATAATCGCATCTGGTGCTGTATTCTTCCTTTCTAAAGCCGGCTTCCAGAAAACCTGAAGTCCCCCACCTGTCAAGGAAACAAAAACCCGGTTCAGATAGATCAAGAATGAGAGCATCACCGCATCGGAAGGCAAAATGCCTACACGGGTCATCAGATAAGCCAGCGCTCCTTCACGTACCCCAAGTCCTCCGAGAGATATGGGAAGAACTGTCAATATGTATACTATCGGAAAAATCGCTAAAAAAAAGAGTAATGGAACATCGATATTAATCGCCTTCGCCAGGAAAAACGAAATCAGTATATCCGTGAACTGGAAACCCGAGCTCAAGAGAAATATGACTGACATCCCGGTCAGGGAAATCTTTCGGATGGAGTTAATGATTCTTAAAACAGTTTTCGCAATTCTGTTACCGCGGTCAGCAATTTCCGTTAACCACGGCCCGAAAACCTTTCCAAAAAACAGATATCCCCAAATCCCTATTACCAGGGAAATCCCCGCAAGAGTTGGAACCAGCATAACAACCGCCAAACCCAAGGAGAAACGAAAAGTAGCTGAAAGCAAGGTAACGGCGATGGTTCCCATTACCAGCAGAGCGAGGACTCCACACAACCGTTCAATCAGAACGGAAGCGGCTATCTCGGTGAGCGAACTTTTCTTAGAGGACCTACAGATCGCGATTCGGACAGCATCTCCTCCGATTACTCCGGGAAGAATATTCCCATAGAAACTCCCTATCAGATAGTAGAGAAACCCTTCCCATGCCGAAAGGCGGACACTGAAGTAATGAAGCACAACACTCCAGCGGATACCCCCGAAATAAAGCGCAAGCAGCAAAAGGAGGGGGGCAGGCCAGAAGTACGAGAACCGAACCTTGCCAAGGACTTCGATTACCCGCACCCAATCGAAAACGGTGATAAGATATGCAAGAATCCCCACTGAAACGATGAGTCTGAGATAAAAAATGATTTCTCTGGTAAGTTTGGTCATTGGCACCCGTGGGCTATGGATCAAGACAAGCGGTTGAAAACTCAATAATCTTTCTCAATATATCTTCTTTGCCGGAACCCCCCCATAGACTGCATGATCCTCAACATCCCGCGTGACGACGCTTCCCGCAGCGATACAACAGCCTTTGCCGATTGTTACGTTGGAGGCCACGGTAACATGCGACCCCAGCCATGTCCCTCTTCCTATGGATATTTTTCCGTAGTCATAGGGTCCATAACGGTAGGAACCGCCTTTCAAGGTATGATTGCCGGCGACAATCGAGCAGAACGGACCGATAATAACCTCATCGGCAAGGGTTACTTCCCCACCTCCGATATAGGTATTATAGCCTATATATACATCATTCCCGACGGTAAGAAACTGCGGATTATAGATATTCACATTGGAACTGATCCTCAGCCTACTGCCGCAGCCCTTCATGGCCCTGGACGCGAGAAATCCCCTGACATCCAGGGCTCTACCGTACGGAGGGAATATATTCAGCAGGTTGTTCAGAAAAGAATAGAGCGTTCTGTCCAGTTTCTTACCCATTTATCACCCCAACGTTTACCATGCGACCCCGTTCTATTTTTTGTTCGAAAAAACCCCTCTGATTTGAAAGTTCGGGGTCTTGTCAACCTCCTCGAGAATACGATAGATATACTGGCCCAGAAAACCTATCGACGCAAGAATCAGGCCTGAGAAAAAACACAAACCGGTAATCAGAGACGTCCAGCCGGGGGCTTTTATCGGCCAGGGGAACCCGGTCAGATGCTGTACGACAAAGGCAAAGGCGGCAGCAAGGGATAGAAAAGAAATGATAATGCCCGTATTGGCCACGTAACGCAGCGGAATAGCGGAGAAGACCTGCAAATTCTTAAGCAAGGCGTTAACCAGGCTTTTTCTTGTATAGTTAGAAGGTCGTAAACCCTTGTGATGTTTGACAGCCACATTCGAAATACGTCGTGTTGTCTTGTAAATCAGCGGCCCCATGAGGGGGTTTGCCGTTTTGTGTTCAAGTAGACGATTAACAAAAATATCGGTCATCATACGGAAACACCCGGATTTCAATTCTCGCGGTTTATTGAATATCACTGAATTTATCCGGTTCACCGCCCAACTGCCCATCTCCCTAAACACTCTTCTATTACGATATTCCGATGCTCCTATTACAACATCCCATCTGTCGGGTTCTTCAGCAAATTTTTTCAGGAGGCAATCGATCTGCTCAGGGGGATACTCAAGATCGTCATCAAATGTTACAATGTATGATCCGGTGGCATGTGCCAGGCCTGCCATAAGGGCATGAAACTGGCCGCGATTTGTAAAAAGCTGAACGATGGTAATCTCAAAGGTGCTTTTTTCTGCTATTTCCTTCAACCTTTCATAGGTCCCGTCCAGACTTCCATCATCTACAATCACAACTTCGAATTTGTGCTCGCTCCCCGCCGTATACCTCTCGATGGCAGAAAGGGTCTCACCAATGAATCCAGCCGAGTTATACGTTGGAATTACTATTGATATGAGCATTTATCGTACCTCTATATGGAGTTCTTCAATGATCTTATCTGCCAGATCTTCGGCTTTATCAACATTATCAGCCACCACTACCACGCTTCCGATTCTGTCTGGCCCGACCCTGAACTTGCGCACCGAGCTTCCAGCAGGATAGTCCATATCAATTGCATATACCTCCGCCCGCTTCACCAATTTTTGGGGTTCAGAAAAACGGGATAATATGCCATCCCTTGGGGCCTCTATAATTCTGATCGCGGAAGCAAGGCCTCTTACATCAGATATCAAGGGCTTTTCTCCAAGCGCAAAGGAAAGGGCTATCTGATACAAATCAACCCCGTGATGGAGAAATATGATTTCAGGAATCCCCGTTGCCCCCACACGGGCACCGATTTCAAGTATCTTCACACCATCTCCGGTATGGATCAGATCACAGTTGCAGGCAGCATCCTTTATTACCAGCGCCCGGGCAGCGCGGGCACATACATCGCATGCCTCCTGCTGGACTTCCATAGATAAGCGGGACGGACAGGAATGACCTACAGGAACAGTAACCGGTGGAGCGGTCACGGTATCATTATGACAAAAGAAGGCCTTCACATGTCCATCAGAGACCACCAGCTGGGCACCAAACTCCTCACCTACAAGAAGCTCTTCAACCAGCACAGGGGAGAGGCCGGCAACAGTTTTTGAGGTGCTGAACGCCTTTTCCAGATCTTCCCAGGAAGTTACAGTGCTTATTCCTCTCGACCCTGAACTGTTGGGGGCTTTGACAATAACAGGCAAGCCAATCTCTTCCGCAGCAGACTGCGCCTCGGCAAGTGTCATGCATTCAATGAAGGGGGCGGAAGGAACACCTTTTTCCTTAAACCGCTGCTGCATGAGGATCTTGTCACTGGTAAGCATAGCTGTCTCAAAGGTGACCCCTGGAAGACCGAGTGTATCATTGATGTAACCTATTGTTGGAACCGCGACATCTGTTCCGGTCGTTGTTACGGCATCAATGTTATGCTTATTAGCAAGCTTGAGAATACCCTCCCGATCTGTCGTATCAACGTTCCAAACTTCGTGGGCGATCTTCATTCCAGGATAATCACCGTATGAGGCAACAGTCACCCGGTACCCCAAATCAACCGCCCGGCGGATCAACGGAACCTGATACACACCGGCACCAAGGATCAGTATATGTTTCGGCTTCATCTGTCAAAATTCCTTTCCCCTGGAAACCTTGCCATTCCCGGTACCAGAATCCTACCCCTCACGCTTCTCAACAGCATATACCCTGACTTCGCTGTTGGCATATACTTCACTGATTGAAGGAGTGCCTTTAATCTTTTCTTCACAGCCAGGAAAACTGGCCCGTTCCCTCTCTCCGACAAAGAGGTAGTCTATGCCAAGCTTATCCAGTATCTGCAGACGTTCAGTACTGTCATCTGTCTGGAAGATTCTTCTTATTTCGGCAACCCTCCCATCAATAGCAGCCAGGTTTGGATAACGGTTGTATGCCACCTTCCAGTGCGCGAGAGCGGCCTTTCTCTCGGCAAAGCATACGGTAAGCGAGTAATCGAAGTGCCCGGCATAGTCTATCCTGGACTGGACAACGGCATACTCGGGAGTATTTTGCCGTATCCAACGAACAGCATCCATCTCATCCTTTGATATGTAGGTGGTAAAGGTTTCATCGCCTGTATTGCTCAAGGCATATATATCAGTCCCCACAGTGGGCAGCGCAAAGATAGCACAGGCAATCATAACCGACATTCCCTTCTTAATATCCACGTTATACAGATAGCATCCGGCAGATAGAAAGATAGGAAGCGTTAGGAAATAAAGACCTTTGCGCAGAAAAACATTTCCCTCCAGCACCTCTGTGACAAGACCCATGGCAAGTATGGATATAACTATCATGGACAGAAGAAAAACCCCGTCCTTTGTTTTCATAAGCTTTCCTGATCCAAGCAACCCCCAAAGGAAGAGAAGTCCCAGTTCCATGGGAATAAGTATAAATATTAAAAAGGTGTTGATGCTTGGACTGATAATGATCTTATTGGAGTATTCCTGAGAAGCAAAGATGTCTGTCTGATGCATCGTCATCGCAATAGTTATTCCAACAATTAGGACCCAAAAAAGCTGGACTATTTCTGCCCGGTCCCTTGAATGATACATATTCCACAGCCAATACAGGGCGTAAGCAACAGCAAAAATAAGAAATGCAACAATATCGGTCATGGCAAGACCGGATAACAAGAGTCCCAGTATTATACCCCTTGGATAAGACGGCCCCTTACGAATGATCATCATAATAAGAACAATCATCATGATGGCCAACGGAAACTGCGGTTCGAAGAGAATAATCCTCATCCATGACTGGGAGGTGTAGCTCATCTGATCGGCCAGGGAGTTCAATGGTACCATATCCGAACGAAGAGCGAACCTTTTCAGGAGGAAAAACATCCAGTGATAGGAACAGAGAAAAAGGACCACAAATGCTGCGAAAAAGATCCGCCCCTTCTTAAGAACGGCATCAGCCCGACCAGCGGTTACCATCTCGACCAGTTTCATAAAAAGGATAGAAAAGAAGAAGGGTATATTAAGTATGGAAACTACAGATACGATCTTCCTGATGTCCTCCTCCCTGCCGCCTAGATTGTAGATGAATGCCGGAAGTGTGTACCATAGAAGATAGTAGTTGTGCATCTTCATCCCCGCATAATAGTAGCTTTCGGGGGGGATTTCCTTGGAGAGGGCTACCGCAGTCAACGCTCGCAGGATGTAATCGTGACCGAAGAGGCCTGCAAAAGCGTAACCTTTCTCTGTCAGAGTTCCGGCGCCGGCTGATGGAATCGTTATTACCGCAACAATGTAGAGGGCAATCAGAATGCCTATTGAAGCCGGTATAACAGGGCTGTCCTTCCGGGCAGAAGCTGCGGGATCTTTTCTTTTCGAGATATATGCCAAGACGGCCAAAACGAAATTTAAACCGCAATAGCCAGATAGCAGAGCGGGAATATTCCATCCAGCCTTTGCCGCAATGGTCATAATTAGCAGTCCTGTTACCGCAATTCCAAGCGGGGCCCCACAGATCAGGGCCGAAAAGGTACTATCCCCCTGCATTCGGAAATAGACATATCCCGGCAAGATGAAAAGGGCGTATCCGATAATCACGTCCATGACTACCCCGGCATCGGAAATAGAGAAAATAACCGCAAAAATCGCCGTTAACATGGGGATGACAAAGATCAGCCATCTCTGGATGGATTTAATATTCATGGTGACTGTGGTGTTTTTCCTGTTCAGTGGATTAAAAGCTGTCGGCAACTGCCAGGACAAAAAATCTGCTATGCTAAAGATCTGGCATCCTGCGGCTGCACCTCTTCCGCTTCTAGATTACTTTCAAGCATCTCCATTCTGCCTTCCGCAATCCGCCTGGTCGCTACGAACATCGCTGTCAGATACCAGAAATGCGGATAATAGAGGACTGACAGCCCCGAGGCGGAAGCAAAGAAACCTGCCGCGGAGGCAAGAAAGGCAAGGGAAAGGGTGTGTATGTACAAAAGATCAGGGTCACCCTCCGGTTCAACCCGCGTCAATAATATAAGCTGCTTAAAGTTTATCGATATAAGCATGAAATATATTATTATCCCGGGAATTCCGAGCTCAGGTATAAGTGTAAACCACAAGGAATGGGCGGTGCGCCCCCACATCCCGCGGGAGAATTCTTCTGACTGATATTCCTCAAAGCGAACGGGGAAATTGTTTCCCCCAACCCCGAGGGGGTAGTGGATAAACATTGCAGTCGCCGATTGCCATGTCAGGATCCTTCCGTGTATCGTTCCGGACTTCGTGTCAGTAATGGTGGACATTTCCTGTTTATACTCCTGGCTGGTGTATGCAAAGAACGCAAAGACCGCCAGGGCAATCATAATCGATATTCTGACCTTGTGTCTGCTGATCAACCATCCCACAGCAACCATCGCGACAAGACCTACAAGCCCGCCACGTGAAAATGAGGTTATGATTGTTGCTATGCCTGAAACAAAGGCAACGATATAAAGCAACTTCATAAACTTGGTCCGCTCATGATAGTAAAGGTGAACAACGAAGGGAAGCATGGAATTTATATATAGAGCTATCTCGTTTTCGTCATGGAACCACCCACCTGAACCTTTACCTCCGTGTGTGATACTGTAAATGCTTATGTAGACCATTATAACAACGCTGACAAAAACAAGCTTCCGTAGACGTTCCATTGAATCGACTACGATAATAACAGAAAGGATAAAGGGCATAAATTTCAGCATTCCCCAGCCTGTCATAAGGGCATAGAAATTGTTCTTGGCAAAGGGAACATGAATAAAAAGAAGAATGATAAAGGCCCAGATAAGCCGTGTCTGTCGCTCCCAGGAGAGGTAGATTCTTCCGCTGAAAATAACGTAGGCAGTAAGAAGCAGAATGGCTATAGCGCCTGGTCGTATATATCCTAGAAAAGGTATAATATCCTGGGGACGGGCGTAGTCTATAAAAAAGTAGACCATGGCAACGAAAAACCACCCACCGTATCTGGTAGTATCGTCTTCCTGGACAAGGGTCTCTATGAAATTTTCCTGCATAAGTATCTATTTTGCTTCTTTCTCTTGTAACGGAGTCGGCCTTACCCGGCACATTCTCCGCTGTTCATGAGATTTAACATTGCTGCCTAAATAGCCAGAGGGCATCCCTTCCATAAAGCACCAAGAAAGATATGATGAATCCGCAAAACGACCTTCCTATCAAGCATCCTGCTCTCCCTTTGATAACACGGGATCGCGACGCCTAACCACGCCCCAAAGCCCGGCTATGACATTGCGCTGGAAAAGGGCATAATACCCCAGATAGCAGGCTGCTCCAATGGCAATAACCGCTATTACGTAGATTATATCCATAGTTCTATGCGGGTCAATTACGTTGAAGTAAAAAGATCGGAAGAGCGTAAGAATCATAATCATCAACATAACAGCATATATGGGGTGACTTATGGTTTTAAGATATTTAGAGAGGCCTATGGATAGGAGTTTCAGGGTCATCAAGGTCTGTCCTATCCTGATCAAGGGGTGAACAGTGATCCAGGGGATGGCAACGTAGATGAGACCATACCGGGCAGCTATAAAAAATGACAGGGGTAGCATAATGAAATTTACAAGATTGAAGTAGAGATTTACACGGGGCAAACCCTTTGCGTTGTAGACAATGGCATTTACCGAAGCAAGCGCTACGAATATCTGGGCAATACATAACATCTTGAAGGGTATGATGGCATCGATCCACTTGGGGCCAAGAAGAAGAGATATCAGTTCATCCGCAAGAAAGATTCCTCCACAGTATAGCGGCATTGCTATAATGGTGAGTATCTTTACCATCTTCAGAAAAAAATCGTTGAATGTCGCAGTATCATTCTGACACCTTGAAAAAAGAGGGAAGGATACCCTGTTTATCAGAGAGATTACCTTATCGGTAGGTATTACGGATAATTGAAGAGCCATGGAATAATATCCCAATTTTGAAGCGCCAAGCATACGACCGGCAAAAAAACAGTCGCTCTTTGTATAAAAGTAGTACAGAGAGTTACCAGCCGCTACATTTATGCCATAACGAAGATATGGTCTTAGCTGATCAAAGCCGAATTTGAATCGAGGACGCCACCCGGAGAAAACCATAACCATAAAGGCTCGGCATCCTGTCCTCACTATGTTACCTATAATCAGTGTCCAGACGCCGCTTCCCGTCTTTGCCATCATTATCATGCTGATACAGGAGATGATTACAGCGATAGCCTCTATCAGACCCGTTAACTTGAATTTCAACTCCCGCAAAAGAATATTCTGCGGAACAATAATCAGGGATCCCAGGATAAAAACTATCGACATCGACTGCGTAAGGGGAATCAAGGTGTTATTTTTAAAGATCGCAGCAGTCGGATAGGCAATTAATATACAGGAAAGACTTAGGACAAACCCCCATCCCACAACGAACCAGAAGATACTCGACAGTTCATCATCCGTAATCTCATCCCGTTGAACAATAGCCGAACCCAGACCGATTTCGCTGAAGAGGACGACATAGCCTGTAAATATTGTAGCCATCTCCATCATGCCATAATCCCCGGGAACCAGAATCCTGGCGATTATAATGGTGGCAATCCATGAGAACGACTGACTTATGATACGAAAAAGGGCAAGCCAGCTGGCTCCGGCGAAAGCGGCATGAAGAATATTCATGGGCAGAGTTCCCCACCGCTGCATACAAGCATAAAGGTTTGTTTATCTTTCATGTAAAGAGAAAACCCATGTGTCACTGCGCGTAACCGGCGATAGCGGCATCAATTACTTTCATCATATTCTGCGCCCCTCTCTCCCTCGAAAATTTCTCCGAGAATCCATTGATATCATTCTTCGTGATATCACCATTGCGGTAGGCCTCCATCCCACTGGCAATGGAAGCTGCCACGGCCTCGGCACTTGGCTCAGTTACTATGGAAGAACCGGGACTGTAAGTTCGGATTATTCTTTCTGCCTCACCTTTAGGAATTGTAGCAATAAACGGAGTATCCAGCGCTATGCCTTCAAAAAGTTTGGTGCTGATCATAGGTGCAACAATTCGAAGAAGTGAAAAATGAGATCTTTTGATCGCCGCTATTACGTCCTTCCGGCCTATTCTGGCCGACGCATGGACAAAATCAGACACTCCGTATCTGTTGGCCAATCTTTCTATCTCAGAAACTCCGTCACCATAGAAAATAAACTGGAAATTATCGGGAGAAATGGCTCCCCTCTCCATGAGAATCGATATCCCCTCAAAAAAGGCCTCTGCAAAGAGCCTGTTCTTTTTCGTATAGAAATAAAAATCTCCGGTATAGATAATCGTAAACTTATCATACTTATCTGATGCTATTACCGGCACATCGGACATGTCAAAGCCGTTGTATACGGTGTGCATCTTCTCTCTGAATTGAGGATACTGCCTTGTATATCCACTGCGCGTCTCCTCAGTGGTTAATACCAGGGCATCAGCCACTCTCAAAAGCCACCGTTCAATTCTTCTATCAACTTTGCTTCTGTATGACGGAACATCGAAAATTTCAGCCCGTTCCTTCAAGGCATAGGGGTCACGAAAATCGAGAACAAGCGTTTTTTTCGTCTTCAGCTTTACCAGGGCTCCAATTATAGCGGAACTGAAGGGCGTACAGGAGACGTATATGGAATCAACATCATATCGCCGGGCCATATCAATCGCCCTCATGGTGGTTATGGGTATCCATCCCCAGAACAGGTCCGGAATACATAGCAGATCATATAAATGATTCCGCAGAGGTTCGAACCTGAACTTGTTAAAAATGCGGGTCGCCAGGCCATGTATTTTCCCAAGGATCTTATAGGGATTGATCATGGCAGGGGAATATTCCACCGGTACGCCTTCGGGAGGAAATTCATTGCCGACCGCACAGTATGTCCTGTCCGGGTTGGAAACAGTCAAAACAAGCGGTTTCCAACCGTAGTCATTAAAATATTTTGCAAAGTGCATACTTCGCAGACTGCCTACATCCGTTATGGGAGGAAAATAGTAGCAGATCATCAGAATCTTTCTGCTGCCGCCCCCAAAACCTTTCAATGTACCGTTTCCCATTTCAATCAAAGATTTCCACACAGATAAAGTTTCTCATAAGATCTTGTCATTGCCGCAGCCGAATATTTCTGCTCATAGAGAAGGCGACCCCGTTCACAAAAGTGTTTTCGCTTCTCATCGTCCCCCATTATGTCCAAGATCGCTTTTGCCAGTGCTTTTATGTCGCAGGGATCAACAAGCATCCCATTATAACCGTTTGTAATAATATCAGGAACTCCGCCAACATTTGTTGCAACAATCGGGCACCTCGCAGCCATCGCCTCAAGGAGTGACAGAGGCATCCCTTCGGAGAGGGATGGCAGCACGTAGAGATCGAAAACCTTCAGCAGTTCCGGCATGTCCATTCGTGCACCTATTAAGGAAACCTGATCCGTTATACCCAGCGTAATGGTCATCCTTTTCAGTTTGTCTTCGCACGGTCCTGTGCCGGCTATCAGAAGAAGAATCCGGGGATACTGTTTTCGCAATTCCGGGATTGCCTCCAGGAGATATTCAATTCCCTTTTCCCTGACCAGCCGCGCTCCAATCCCAAGGATAGGATATCTTCCGCTGATACCAAGATCCTTCTTCTTGACCTCCCGGTCAATCTTTTTATCAAAGAGTTCCCCATCAATGCCGTTTGTGACTGTTATAATTTTCTTGCTGCTGATCTTTTGATAGGTCATCAGATCCTGCCGGGTTTTATCAGAAACGGCTGCAATCCTGTAGACAAAATGCGACGCAACCCGCTCGGCCAAGAGGTAACGACGCTTATCCGGATAGGTTCGCCCATGTTCCGTGTTAACAATGCGGAAACGGGAACCGGCAAAGAGACTTCCCATTGTCCCGTCTAGAAAGGGCTGTTTGTTATGACTATGGATGACCTCGGTTCCTTCCCTGCGAAGTATCGATGCGACCTTAAGAAATGAAAAGTAGTCTGTGCCATATGGCTTTTGTGGAAGGAGAAAGACAGGCACTCCCATAGTTTCCAGCTCATGGGCCAGTTCCCCCTTTGCACGAAGACACAGTACCGATACAGAAAACCTTTCACGGTCTATGTTTCTGCATATACTCACCACAACCCGCTGAAGTCCTCCTATAGCAAGATCGTGGGTAATCTGCATGACCCTTATGGGTTCCACTTATAAGACCCTCTAATCCTTTCTTTTAATGCCTGATTCGCCTGGCCTACAAAGCCTCTATGACGTACGGATAGATCGCCCCCAAGAATTCCCTGAGGGTATCCTCGGCCTTTTTGTAATTTGATAGATAGACAGGAATTGATACCCGGATAAGAGCCCCGCTCTTATCAGAGGAGGTAAATTTGTTGAGTGCAAGGGCAAAACGCAATTTTATGTAACTGTTCCCCACAAATGACCCTGCCTTGTAGAAATAATAGACAAGGCTCTCCTCGCTGCCCTTTCCCCATAGAATCTCGTTTATATAAAGGGGCAATGTACCTCCATCGGACGTCCTTATTTCAATGACCCGTGAAGAGCTCTTCGTCTGTATTCCCTGACCTCCAAGGCAGCTCTCGGGGGCGTGAAAATCAACCTTGGTTTGAGGGTAGTACACTACCGATAACAGAAGAGTCGAATCATTTAGAGTATAACTCCGGTGGATGATGGTCTCCGTTTCCAGTATCTCGTACACACTCTCCTCAAGAGCCATATCCTTTCCCTGCCACCCATCTATTACAGTGGGAATCTTTCCTATAGCAGCAAACCCATCCTCCATGCGACCGAAGCTTTCATAGCTCAAGGAATTGACCACCACAGCGGAAATCCCAAAGAGAATAAGGATAATTATGTATCTTTTCGCGATCCCCATTCCATCACCCTAGTAAAACATATGAAGAAGACAAAGCCTATTACAAAAACCATTATCCCGGAGGCGTCGTGCCAAAAACCTCCGGGCATTGCCGCCTCCAGTCCCCAATAGTGAGAGATAGCTATGAGGACGGGGACCCTGATTACATTAGATAGTACAGCGGTTGGTATGGAAAAAATAAGGATAGCCCATTTCCTCCACAGAGAAAGGGGACTGAGGTATGAGAGAATTGACCCGAGAGCAAGAAAGGTGATCAATGATCTGAGGCCACTACAGGGATTGCCAACCAAAAGACTGCCTGCCGGTATGGTAATGTAAAATCCCTCGAGATAAACCGGGATTCCTATAAGAGACGCAATAACCGCCCCGCTCTTGGCAACAAACAATTTGAGGGGGAAAGAAATAAGACTTATGAATGCTGAAGGAAGGGGGAACATGAAGACAGTAAATATTAAAGGAAACAGGATGATCCCTGTTATCCTCCCACCGAGGAGAAACAGTGATAACCCAAATATCAGCAGGAAGATCGAAAGACCGGATACCGAAAAGATGTATATAACGGTCCCTAATATGTGAATCACCAGGGCACTGATTATAAGTGCAAGTCCCCACCACGAAAAACCTGACGCTGCGGCCCTTATCCGTTCCCGTTCCCTCCATATCAGGTAAGCAGTTACGAAAGGGACCAGAAAGCCATGCGAATAATATGATTCGGAGCTCATATACCGGCCATACATCCACAGGAGCGTTGAGTGGTACATTGCTATAAAAAGAGCTGTCATGGCAATAACGAAAGATATGACAGGGAGATGACCCTTTATCGTTGGATAGAGCATCCGTATATCAAGTTTTTTTAATTTTTCCAGCGAAAGCATTCAGTGTTCACCGCGCCAATGCTTGCCCTCTATAGGCAACAGCACAAAGGTATAGACCATAAGCTTTATGTTTTCCATAAATAGCTCTTCAAGAGTGGCTTTTTCAGTAGAACCGGTGACATAGCACTTTCCACCAAAATCTTGCAGCATTCTATCAAAGCTCATCTTGACCCTTGCCGTATGATGGGGAGCTGTAATTATAAGAACAGTAAGAAAACCTCTTTCTTTCATTAACCTCGACAATGCCCTGGCTTCGCTGAGCGTACCGAAATATCCTCCGTCTGTTGATAACAGTTCCAGGTCCGTATTTTCTATTGATCGCCGCTCAAGCTGCATGAATGACCATTCATTGTTCGTAAGATTCCTCTTTTTCTTGCTACTGTACGCAGTCATTCCGGGCCTGTCTAGTATAAATATCCTCCCTAAGTTCATCTTGGTGCGCAGAGATGCAAGACGCGCATATTTCTGTAGCAGACTGGTCTGAGTCCCTCCGAGGACATAGACCATATCAAACGACATGCCATCCTCAACCACATCCTCGGAAACAATCCCCTTCATCAGTAATTTTGAAAAATAATCGTAAAGCCTGGGATAGGAGTCCAGACCGATCACGGCCGACATGGCAACGAAAATAACTGTCGATAATGCTATTTTCTTATACATAGGCGTTCAAGGGGCAATGACTATTTTGAATCCTTTAAAATCTATAAATAGGACAAGAACTCCATGATTTTCTCTATATCGGCCTTAGATACCAGCGGATGTATGGGAAGCGTTAACAAATGCTTGGCCAGGTGATCTGCGCCAGGGTAACTACCCCCGTTGAAATTGTACCTAAGTTCTTCCAAGCTGCCTATGGATGCCGGGTACTGCGGAACAATTCCAAGCGTATCCATCGCCCCCCTGTATCCAAAATTGTCTGCCAATCCAGCCTTTCGTGAAAGAATAGGGAAACGTAGCAGATCAGGCAGGCTGGCCTCGTCGGACACATAGATATGAAAATCACTGCTGCGGGCCAAAGAAAGAAAACCTGTAGCCCTGATACGCCTGGCCTGTTTCAGATATTCCATTCTACCACGCCAGCCTCTAGCCATACCAGCCTGGAAAGGGGAAAGGCGCCGGATGTAAAAGGTCTGATCGTAGATAGTCTCACCAATCTTCAGAAAGGGAAGTCTCTTTGGAAGCCAGTACAATCGAGGGTTAATAAATACAGACAGCGCCAGGGCCTTCAATACAAGTGGCATCGCCGATGAGTATTCCAACCCCTCGATCTGCGCTTCAATTAAAGAAGCAATGTCATCCCTGTCGGTGATTATTATACCTCCTTCGACTGTCGTTATGGGTTTTCCCCTGCCAAGACTGAAAAAGCCCACATCCCCCAGTGTCCCAAGAAGGCTTCCCCTGTACTCTCCTCCCAATGCCTGAGCAGCATCCTCAACGACTAATATGTCATGCCCCGAAACCATTTTCCTCAACCTTTCCATGTCAGATGGCAGACCGAACAGGTGAGTCGGGACAATCGCAAGTATTTTCGAGGAATTCCCGGTAACAATGCTTTCAAGCTGTGCATAATCAAAATCTAGCGTCTGCGGGTCTACATCACATAGGCGCAAGGAACATCCTGAAAGAACGACGGAAGCCGCTACGGAGTAACAGGTATATGCAGGGATAACCACCTCCATTCTCTCCGGGTGGAGACTATGAAGGGCTCGAAGTATAACGGTAAGAGCGGCGCGCCCCGACGACAAGGTAAAACAGTTGCGGACACAAAAATATTCTTTTATCTCAGCTTCAAAACTTTCGACTCCTTGCCCCGCGCGCAGAACACTGCTTAACCCCTTTAAAATGTTTCCGCAGTATATGGGGGCAGCCGTGGGAGGTAATGTCCTTTTGATAATCATTCCTGCCTAAAGACCTATATGTTTCCTGACCAAAGGTCCCAGAAAACGGGTTAGGTTTACAGGAAGCCTCTTCCAGCACTCCTCTGCAATATGTCTCCCTTTTGCATCTTCAACGGCCGGGGCGAAATCCCCATCAGTTGTAATATAGTCCCAGTAGAGGGGATAAGGTTGTGCCCCCCACTGCTCCTTGAAACGGTATGTCCCCTCCCCCGGCGTTGACCTTCCGAAATCGAAATAGTTAAATCCATTGTCACAGGCATACTCGATCATCGTCCAGTAAAGAAGCATGTTGGGACTCATCCTGCTGTACTCATGAAGCGCCGAGGCCCAGGGGTTCTCCAGCACCTCCCCGCAACCTATCACCATACTGCAGGCAAGAGGTCTTTTATCATAATAAACAATGATTATTTTCGATCGGTCCGACAGCTCATCAGCCACAGCCCCAATAAACCTCTTTGAATGAACAGGAGACCCCAGATCCCTCATATTCCGGGCAAAGACATTGCAGAAATCGTCAAGGAGTTCCCTCCCTCCTAAAACGGCATATAAACCATCCTTCATGGGTCGGCGGATCTGGCTCCTCAGTTTCGCCTTGAAGGAGCTCATCATTTCCTCCGAAGAAGGCATGAGCTTAAGCACCATGCGAACCTTGTGATGAACAGTAATTATGCGGACCTGTTGACCATCATCCGCCATGCCCCACTCCGACAAACATTCATGTTGATGGATATGCCTCAACTCCAAAATCCGGCATCGCATATCACCTGCGAGCCGAATTGCATGCATTAAGAGTTCCCTCTCTGCCGTATCATCATCAGCTAGAACACCCCCCATGTCACAAAAGGGCATCGAAACCATGCTGTTTCCAAAAAGAAAACTTTTCAGGTGAACCAGTGGCAGTACACCGGCTATTTTTTCCTGTCCGTTTCCATCTGAATCTGTAGATTCTCGCAGGGCAACCAGGCAGTATGACCTGTGTCCGTAGGCCTTCCCGATTGCCTTTGTCCACCCCATCAGATGATAGGGCGTCCTCTGGGGATTGCGAAGTACGTACTGATCCCATAGTGCTTCATTTTTCTTGTCCAGTATGTCGATTCTGATAGTCATCCTGGGTACTATATCACTTATTTTGTGAGGTTTTTATTGATCTCTGGAAATAAAATTCCCTCTGCCGAGGACCGTATCAAGATAGCTTCTGCACGATATAAACCGATGCCCTCTCATACGTCCAAAGAGCGATAAAGCCTTGTTCCACGTATAGTTCAGGTTTACGTAATGTCTGAAACGGTAGGATGCAGGAATTGAAGTGACCCTGGGCTGGCCTGGATCCACTTCCCAGGGATGAATGTAGAAAAGGTAGCTTCCGTCACGGCTCAGTATGGACCGGACACCCATGCGAAAAAGAAACAACGGTATCAGACGAAAGTATCCGCCTCCACCCCAGGGCAAAATCCTATTATTAAAACTAATATTACTTATCGGAAGTTCATGAAAGGTCTCGGATATCTCTATGGCTATTCCCTTTTTCCCATAATTGTCAAGGTCTACCTTTCCATAACGCCTGTTCATGGCAAAGGAATTATAGCTGGAATCATAGGAATAACCGCACTTCTCTATAATTTCAAGAATATCGTTGCTGATGGAAAAATTTGGAGCACGGTAGCCGAGGACGGGGGCCCCTATAATATCCTCCAGAAGACTCTTGCTGTAGACGAGATCCTTTTCCAGCTCGGCCGTTGAACCCTCATCGCATAGACGATGGTAGAACCCGTGGGATGCCACTTCATGTCCAAGGGACTGGATTTCACGCACCAGTCCGGGCATACGTTCGGCAATCCATCCGAGAATAAAGAAGGTGGCACGCGCCTCATTATGCCCTGAATCATGTCCTATGGAGTCAATGAGTTCAAGTACACTGCGGATGTTTTTTTCAACACGCAGTTCACGAGAGGGCCAGGATTCAAAAGAGATAGCCGACCGGAGATTTTCTACCTGAAACCAGTCTTCCACATCAACGGTTAATAGGATGTTTTTAATTGGAACTCCTTGGAAGTTTAATCAATCTTGGATCAGGGATTGTCCTGTTAAGCTTAATCTGTAAAGCAATTTACTATTCGCTCCGCCGCTTTTCCATCCCATAGCTCCGGGCACTTTCTCTCCTGCATGGGGCTTGAACTATTTCCGATTAACTTTGCACTGATTCCATCAATCAGTGCTTTTGACTGACTTTCCACCAAAGTGTTTGTGCCATCAGTAATGGTTACAGGCCTTTCGGTATTCGGTCTGGCCGTAAGACAGGGGACCCCCAGGTAGGTTGTCTCCTCCTGAATACCGCCAGAGTCAGTAAGAACAAGCGATGCATTAGTCTGTAAGGCCAGAAAATCGAGATATCCCATAGGCTCGGTCAGGATTATCTGTTTTTTGCTGCCCTGAGGCAGTCCCAGGGAAGAGATCCCCCTAAGGGTTCTGGGATGTACCGGAAATAAAACGGGGATTTTACTGCTGACATCTATCAAGGCAGTCATGATTTTGAACAGAGTTTCAGGTGAATCAACATTCGAAGGCCTGTGTAGCGTAACCAAAAGGTAGCGATCAAGATGATATGTATCTCGCAGCAGAGGCCATCGGGTTTGCGCCTTGGGCAGCAATCTCACCAACGTGTCGATCATAACATTACCTACAAATCGAATCTTTTCAGGAGAAATCCCCTCTCGCAACAGGTTCCGATCCCCATCAGTGGAGGGCGTAAATAGAAGGTCCGAGATTTGATCGGTCAGTATACGGTTTACTTCTTCAGGCATGGTGCGGTCAAATGAGCGAAGGCCCGCTTCTATATGGGCGATTTTTATCCCCAATTTACTGGCAACCAGAGCGCAGGCGATCGTGGAGTTAACATCGCCAGGAACACAAACCCAATCGGGTTTGTAATCCGTCAATATGGGTTCAAATCCCTGCATTATCTGGGCTGTCTGCCAGGCATGGGTTCCCGATCCTACACCAAGATTCACATCCGGCCTTGGAAGATCCAGTTCATCAAAGAATATCTGTGACATCTGGGGATCGTAATGCTGTCCGGTGTGCACGAGAAGCTGCTTGAACTTATCTGGAAACCTAGCCATTTCACGCATTACTGGCGAAATCTTCATGAAATTTGGCCGGGCACCGACAACATAAAGTATCTTCTTGATTTTCATCTGAGAACAATCCTTTTTAGAAACCATAAATTCTCTGCACAGTCGGACCTGTAACTCTATAAGCTTAGGACACTGGAGCAACATTGCACCAAGGCTATCACGCGGCTCCGCTCCTTGGGTTACATAAAAGCAAAACCCACCGAATCCAGAAAACAGAGACCGCAATATAGCCTATTTTTGTACTACATATCTAGCCGAAACAGATAACATTTCTTTTGGGTAAATAAAAAACATCGGCATAACTGAACCCGGCAATCTCCCATCGGATCGAAAGAGATTTCCCATTTCTCCATTGAACGCCTTTGCAATGCCAGCAGCGGATCGAGCCTCCCTTAATAAGGCACTGAAATTTATGGACTTTCGCCCCCAACGTCACTTCAATATTTTTATCAAAACCCTCCTTTTTTGCTTGCAATATACAATATATAGTACTAACATGCAACTTGACTACTATATCTTGCGAGAATATTAATCTAAAGAGGGAGCAGCGGTGCACGATAAGATAGTGATGAAAAAAATCTCTCTCCAAATCGCGCAGCAGTTAGTTCTCATTCTTTTCCTCGCCACGATTGTCCATGCCGATTACGGTCTTCTGATAAACTCCCTGAGAAGCAGGGAGTCCGCAATAGAAAATGTTCGCATCTTAGCCAAGCAGGCCCAAAACGCCATCGCCGAAGAGGTAATAATGCCTGGGAGCGGAACCTGGTACAGGGTTTGCGTAGGCCCCTTCGCTACTAAAGAAGAGGCGCTGGAGAAAAGGAAAAGCCTCCGTCTGGATGGTCTTATCAGCGACATGATCGCTGTAAAGATAAATAAAAACAAGATAGTATATTCCGAACTATCAGAGAAAAAGGTCCCTGTAAAAAAACAGGTCAAGGCCGAAGCACCTCCCGTCAGGGGGATAATCACAATGGAGTGGGATCTGAGGAAAGATCCCGCTGTTGCCGGATACAATGTCTATTACGACACCGATCCAGGCAAACCCTACAATCCGGACAAGGCGGACTACGCCCTGGAGGGGCCTCCACCCATCCGCGTTGGATCCGATGTTTCAAGGATAACGCTTCACGGTCTCGACAGAAAAAAGAAGTATTTCCTTTCAATGACTTCGTTCAATTCGAGCGGAGAGGAAAGCATACACTCAGCTGAAATATCAGCATATCCTGATAATGCGGCTATCAAGACCTCCGTTGATAATAATTCAAAAAAGATCGAGAATAAGGCCCTTTTAACATCGAAGGCCCCGGTTGATATAGAAATAAAGAAGGATTCTGTCGTTCAAAAAGATCCTGAGACAAAAACCAATAGAGAAAACTCTTTTCCCGCCAGGCAAAAAAGTTTTTACAAAAGGTTGCTGCCTAGTCCTGAGGGGCAAAGCGAAACCCCTTCCCAGCCCATACCCTCACCCCCAAAGGCGGACGAAACAGAATCACTAATAGCTCCCGGAGACATTTTAGCAATAGAAGTTCCGGGACAAAAAGAGATGAGCTTCGATTATGACGTCGACCCCGATGGAAACATCTATATTCTGATGATCGGCAAGGTGAGTGTTCGGGGTTTGAGTGAATCAGGCCTGAGCGACAAATTGACAAAATTGGCAAAAGTGTACATAGCCAAGGGGGACAGGGTACTAGTACAGGCAGTCGAACGCAGGAGATACGTATATATACAAGGAGGCGTCCGCTATCCGGGATGGTACCGGTCACTCTCAAAAACAACCGTCGACGACTTGATTAATATGGCTGGGGGGACCTTGTCAAAAGAGGTCTATTCGGGAATAAAACTAAAACGCAAGGTAGGAGATAAGGAAGAAGATTTCAGTATAAAGGGAGAGTTGGCATTACGGCCAAACGACCTTATTATTGTGCCAGCGCCCAAGAACTATCGTAAGGAAGCAGACAAGGGCGACCTTATGTTCATAAGTATCCCCCAGAGACAGGCACCGGGAAGAAGACCTGACACAACGGACTCGGCGGACCTAACACAATCGCTGGCACAGAACCGGATTGAAATAGACAGAAATGGGTACATATACATCCCCAACTATGGACATCTATATGTCAACAATATGACAACGGAAGAGATAAAAAAGGAGATCGAGTCAAGGCTTCCCAAATACATCGCAATTCTCGACAAGGTTGAGGTCAGCATCATCGAAAAGAAGCATTATGTTCAGGTTTTGGGCCACGTTACAAATCCTGGCTGGTATAATGTTCCCGAAACCGCGAATATCCAAGAGTCTGTCAGCATAGCCGGTGGGGCGGTAGATGGAGCCACTATGAGTGGTGTAGTAATCCAGAGAAACCTGAATGGAATCGCAGCAAAGGTAAAGGTTAACCTCTACCAGTTCACAATCACCGGCGATGGAAGACTACTCACTCCTATTCACGAAAACGACACCGTATTCGTTCCCATATCCTCCAACTTCGGGAATATAAAAAGAACACTGATGGCCTGGTCTCCTCCTACGGAAAGACTGGAGGAAGATGTCAAGGAAAAGGTCCGCATATTCGGAGCCGTTCATAATCCTGGTATTTATGAGGTCGAGGACAACATGACCCTTGTGGATCTTCTTGTTCTGGCAAGTGGTGAGGACCAGTTTGCCGAGCTTACAGATATAGCCATCATAAGAGATGGAAAGGTGCAGACACGTTTCGATCTGGAAGAATTCCTGCACGGCAAATCGAAGGGGGGGACAAAATCCCTGCCCCAGATAAGAGGGGGAGATACTGTCTATGTAACCCGTATAGAGACAACGACAAAAGAGGCACAGGACAGGGTATACATAGTTGGCAAGGTTCTTAGACCCGGGTCATATGAATTGTACGACGACATGACCGTCCTCCAAGCCCTTGCATGGGCCGGTGGTTTGACTGAATGGGCCGATTCGGATAATATCATGATCGTTCGTATGGTGGATGGAAAACAGGAAAACATACCCTTTAACTATGACAAGGGCGTAAGGGGAAGGGTTCCTGAGTTGAATATACGCATGGCGCCTAATGACACCATTATCGTGCCGTAATCCATTAAAATGCCCATTTATTTAAATTTGGGGAGAATTTTCATGCAAAACAAAAAAAGTGCGATTTTCCTTTCGATTCTATGCACGGCCGCAGTATTGGCGCTTACCTCATGCGCTACCGATATGTCCACGCGGGCATCTCGCGTAAGGCTGGTCTCGGCCGAACAGGTTCACCAGTGTGAAGTGCTCTGTGAGGCCCTTGGAAATGTTCAGGGGTCATCATATCCGGCCGGAGGCTGCTTCTCCTGGTGGGGCACGGTGCGAGACATAGCACACAACAATGCTCTTAATGAATTGCTGGACAACGCCGCTGAGATAGGTGCAACCCACCTGTTCGTGAACCTGGGAGATTATCCTGATTTGAGAGGTGAGGCATACCGCTGCGCCTATTGTGAAGACGCTAATGGCGACACTGATGTTGATTATTGCGTAGATGCCGTAAGTGGCAAACGTAAGAAGGCTTACTGCAAGGGCGAAGCAGGAAAGATTCTTGGCGCGGCATACTGTCAGGGCGCTGAAGGGAAGGACCCCGCAGACTGCAGGGCGAATAGGGGTGTATGGATTCCTGCAGTTGAAGAGACGAAATGTGAATCTTTAGGGGGAACATGGACTCCGGAACCGGCAAACCGCGAGGCCTGTGAGGCGACGGGAGATATATGGCTTCCAACCGCAAAAGACCCTGCGGCCTGCGAGTATAAAAAAGGGAAATGGATCATAAATAAAGACGTCTTGCGTCGTCTTCCCTCAGGAAGCCTTCCGCAAGAAGCAGCGGGACAATAAACATAAAATATCCACTGTAAGGACTAAAAAGCGGGGGATGAGATGTCAAAAACTAAATTTTTCAGAGTATTCAGGTTAACAAGCCTGCTGGTCCTGATTTTGGCCTTGTGTGGATGTGCAACCAGTGATCGTTTTTATGCCCCTAAACCCATACCCATAAAACCCGGTACCGTACTTAAACCGGATTATAATATAGTATGTTCTGTTAATATAATAAACAGCCAGACGAACTCTGATTGGATTAATATAGGCGACTATACACATGAATGGTCAGCTAACCTGCTCATGTGGACCGATACCGCCGTAGAGCTTCTTACGGATGAGTTGGTAAAGCGTGATGTCATCATATCCGAACGATCTCCCAAAAGGATTCTACTCTCAATAACAAAGGCGAAACTGTTCTGGGGCTTCGATCAGATAGGGTGCAACGTGAATCTCAATGTGATAACCGGCGACGGATATATAGTAAACATTGAGGAAACCAGCACAGGAAAGGACCTTTATGAGAGCTGTGATACAGCCATATCAAATGCTGTGGCGCAAATGTTCAAAGATCCAGGAATCCAAGATTATCTGACTACCTCAAAGATATTCCGTGATGCAGACGGAGACGGCGTTCACAATGATATAGACGAGTGCCCAGGAACACCCAAGGGGGTGGTGGTTGACGCCAGGGGCTGTCCCCCCGACAGCGATGGCGACGGAGTACCCGATTACCTAGACAAATGCCCCGGAACTCCCAAGGGGGTTGAGGTGGATTGCGACGGATGTCCGCCTGACAGCGATGGCGATGGTGTGCCTGACTACATTGATGAGTGTCCGGGAACGCCTAAGGGAGTTGCCGTTGACTCCAAAGGATGCCCCTTGGACAGCGATCGGGACGGAGTACCCGACTACCGCGACAGATGTCCGGGAACGCCTCTAGGTGTTAAGGTCGATGAATGGGGATGCCCACTGGACAGCGATGGTGACGGGGTACCTGATTACAGGGATAAATGCCCCGGAACGCCTAAGGGCGCAATAGTAGATGAAACCGGCTGTTGGGTATTAGGAGATACACTGTTCGATTTCGATAAAGATGTAATCAAACCGATCTACTATAGCCTGCTTGATCAGGTCGTAGGGGTCCTGAAGAATAACCCGTCGCTGAAGATTGAGATAGAGGGCCACACAGATAACTTTGGAAGCAAGACTTACAACGAGAGCCTTTCTGAAATGCGAGCCCGGGCAGTCCGGGACTATCTGGTCAAGAAAGGTATCCACAAAGAACGCCTCGGCGCTGTGGGATATGATTTTTCGAAACCAAGGGCATCCAACGAAACTGCCGAGGGAAGGGCGCTGAATCGCCGCGTACAGTTTCGGCCGCTTCACTAACAAGCAGAACCTTTCAGGATATGAAAAGATTCGAGGGGTATCCGATGAATAAGATAATAAAAATTGCCGCTGTGATTTTCAGTATCATTTTAGTTGGGTGTGCGCCTAACTACTCACTCATGGATTCCGATGATCACTCGACAAAGGAGGTATCTCCCAGGGAAAAGATTCAGCTTTCATGCCTGAAGTCCCAATCTCTGGAGGAGTGCATGCGATCCAAGGATTACTCACTCAGGGATGAAACACCCTCCGGCATAAAGGTTGATGAGTGGGGATGCCCTCTTGACAGCGATGGCGACGGGGTTCCTGACCATATAGACAGATGCCCCGGAACTCCTCTGGGGGTTAAGGTTGATGAGTGGGGATGCCCTCTTGACAGCGATGGCGACGGAGTACCCGATTACCTAGACAAATGCGCTGGAACTCCGAAAGGCCTAGCCGTTGACTGTAATGGATGTCCTCTTGACAGCGACCAGGACGGTGTCTTTGACTCCTATGACAAATGTCCTGGAACTCCTCTGGGTGCAATCGTCGATACAGATGGTTGCTGGACCATTGGAGATACCCTATTCGACTTTGACAAATTCAATATCAAACCTGAATATTATCTGACACTTGATCGGGTATCAGAAGTTTTCAAGAACAATCCTGACTTGAATGCTGAGATACAGGGTCACACTGATAACTTTGGGACACGGACATACAACCAGACGCTCTCCCGTAGAAGGGCCGAATCAGTGGTTAACTACCTGGTCAAAAACGGGGTCCAAAAGGAAAGACTTTATCCCCAAGGATACGATTTTTCAGTGCCCAGGGCATCCAATGAAACTGCTGAAGGCAGGGCGCTGAACAGGAGGGTTCAGATAGTTCCGGTCCAGTAAAAACGGGGGACACAGGTCATATCACAAAAAAGGCGGATCTTCGGATCCGCCTTTTTATATTCAAAAGTTGTTTATGCTAAAAATCTTCCAAAGTAAGAAACTTTGGAAATCATTGTCAACAATAGACTTCCAATAAGAATATGGATTATCAAAAGGTGCATCAAGCCCGGGGCTTTTTAAAAGAGACCTTTACCGCGCAACCCTGATCTATAAAATCCCTTTGCTAGTATGATGACGAGAACGGCCTTGAAGCTGAGAACATCAACATGATCCTGTTATCGACGTATTCGTCACTGGAATCGTCACTTCTACGATTCAGATATGAATACTGCAAATCAACAGAATACCAGCGCAAAAAACTCATTCTGAGGCCAAAATTACCCCTGTAGGTTTCATCTTCTCTGGCCGCTAGGTATCTGTTTGCTCTATAGGATCCGCCTGCATAAGCGGTTAAGTCCTTCATGATCTCATGGTCAACATTACCGGCAACTGACCAGTATCTTGTATAGCCACGCTGCTCTGAATCCAGATAATCTTCATCCCAGCCACCAGCAACCCTTAAAGAGGCATTTCCCCGCTCGAGCTTACGTCTAAGGGTGGCACCATAGCTTACGTGTCCGGAATCATCCTCTGAGCCATAACCATCAGGCTTATAGTAACCTGCGTCCAGAGACAAGTAGGTCAGTTCTGAGAAACCATGAGTCAGACCCACAGATCCTTCGTGAACCTTGCGATCCACTCTTGATGCATCTTCGAATTTCCTGAATGTATAACCGTAGCCTATATAACCTTCAGTCTTCTGATTCACTCGGTAAATATAACGTATATCAAACTGGTGGCTGTCAAAATCGTCACCACTGGGATTGCCATCGTTCCTCCGGAAGGAAGTTTTGGTGAATTGGTAGTCAATATCCAGACCGTTCTTTTTATCAAACCAATATACAAAGCTACTGTAAGGACCATATTGCCTTGTATCGTCCAGAGAGGGGTCCTCATTTTCCAGAAGTTCGTGCCGGTATCCCGCCTTGAAGTAGTCACTGGAACCGAATCTATAGGTCAACGCGGCATCGGAGATATTTCTCTGATAGGTATATCGAGTGTGCCTGATGTTCTGCCTGTCCTCATAGCCGGCAAACGACGCCTCTGAAGCCTCTTCCGATTTCAGATAGTCATCCTTGAGGTCAAATCGCCAAGACGCCCCGATCTCCTGCCACATGGAAAGGCTTGCCCTGTGCCTTGTTGTATCATTCCCGGAATATTCATGATATTTTACAAAGGTAGGGGAATAAAAGAGATCAAGACCTTTTTTGGGAGAATGTATTTTTAACCCCAAGCCTGGAGAGATCGTTGTGATGTA
Source organism: Syntrophales bacterium (assembly GCA_963665835.2). GTDB lineage: Bacteria > Desulfobacterota > Syntrophia > Syntrophales > UBA2210 > UBA6078. The sequence goes on from CAXXWJ010000001.1 coordinate 638,079, forward strand.
ATCGGATTTTTTATTATCCTTATCTAAGAAGATATTATCATCGTAGGTTTCGCCTACCGTTACCATAGGGACAATTTCAATACGTCCCTTGGCCATCGCCAAGGGAACCCCCAACATAAGACATATGGCCATAACTGAGACAAAAAGGATAATAATCTTTTCAAACTTGATCATATCTTTATCCTCGGAATATGGCCTAGAACAGGAAGGCGGGTAACACCTACAATGTCAGTTTCGTGGCGAATAGTACCGCTGACAAATTCGGGCAGCAAAACAATGCCAAGACCCAACATCACCCCCCCTATAATTATTACCAGCATAAACCGTACTTCAGCTTTTCTGGAAGGGCTTATAGGGAAAACGGGGGGACTTATAACACGAATATTCCCTAATATGCCGGCTTCCTTGACCTGACTTTCAAAATAGGTCTTATCCAGGTTCTCGAAACGCTCCTTATCCATGGCAACCTGAGACTGAAGCCGCCTGAGTTGAAGCTGTATCCCGACATCGCGGGCTTCATCAAAATCACCTGGTATCTGGTATTCTTTCTTGAAGTTGAAAATCGCCTGCTCAGCATCTTGAAATTTCTGGTAGGCTATGTCTCTCTGCTTCTCTAAAAATTGCCTTTCTGAACGTACAACCTTTTTGTTGTCCTCAAGGTTTGATGCTATACAGACATCGACATAGCTTCTCGCCAGTATGAGCGCTATGTCTTTGTCGGTACTCTTCGTCGTTATCCATATTAGAGCTGAGTTAGGATTGCTGGTCACCTCAATCCTCTTTTGAATCTCTATAAGAAGACTCCGCTCTAACAGGTGTTGGGGTATGGCTTGTTGCTTCATAGCGAATAACTTTAATACCCCCCTCTTGATACGATTCCATATCCCGACATCGGCCCTCAGGTCAGACTTGGCCTTCTCTGGCAATATTTTCAAAACCTCCGAAGCAAAGAAGGGGCTTTTTATCTTCTCCTCCTCGGTTGTAACGTACAGACCAGCGACCCTTCCAGTACCCAAGGTGTCCTGCTTGGCTCTCGAAATCTCTGAACGTGGTTCTTCAACCAGCAAGGTCGCCTGACTGATAAACTCAGGCTCGATAAGGGGTGAAAGCAGACTGAGTGAAATAAGAAAACCTAGAAAAAAGCAGCCAAGAACGATCCACTTCTTTTCTAATATAGGAATTCCATACTTTGAAGTGTATATGGAGATATCAAGCTGTTTTCTGTCGATTGTTTTCGCGCTCATATAAGACCCGGCAAACCCTTTGACTAAGATTCGTGATTATATACAATCCCCTTGATCTTTTTATCACCCTCGGGGATAGCCGCTATGGCACGCTCTAACTCTGGCCTTGTAGTCCTCTTATCCTGAATAACTATAACAACCATATCACTTATAAGGCTAAGGAGGCTTGGATCTACATTGCTCCTGTTTTGTATGAGCAATGGAGAGGTGTCAAAAATTATTATGTCAAACTCCTGCTTCATTTCACCGATCAATCCGTCGAGAAAGGAACGGCTCAGGAAGGGGGAAAGATCCGTATCGACATGTCCGGCAGTCATTATCTGCAAACCCCTGAGGGATGTATCCTTCAGAGCCTCTCTCCACGGAAGAAGCCCTGAAGCAACAGCACTGAATCCCTTGCCGATATCAAGTCCAAAGGAAAGGTGAACCTCGGGCCTTCGCATATTCAGATCTACTACCAAAACACGCATCTGAGTAAAACGGGCTATGTTATAACCAAGCACCGATACAAGAAAAGTGTTGCCGGCGCCGTCGTGGGGACTGGTAATCATTACTGTCTTTAGCTTTTGGGTTTGGGTTTTGAGCTCGCCCACGATCCCTTCCCGGATCCTGTGCACCTCGGCATAATCGAAGGTTCTGCTGATGAGTCTACTGGGGTTCAATTTGTATGTTCACCTTTTTGAAAATCAATCCAAAAGTATCACGTCAACAGCCAAGAGGAATGGTCAAGCATCACCTCCATTGTACATGAAGAGGCAATGACCTACAATGAACACTGGTTTCAAACTTTATAAGACAACACACTTCGTTGTAATAACAGAAAAAAGAATAGAAAGTAAAGGGATAAATCAATCGCAAAAGCCCTGCCGGCCAGCCCCCTTCGGCCTTCTTTAAAGAATAATCAAAGGAAACAACGTCGAACTTATAAAAAACCTGATTTCGAGAAAAAGTCTTGTATTCTTAGTAATTTCTAGCTTGAAAAAACCCCCCCGTTATCGTACTATCAGGCGGTTGGTTCGATCGCCCGTTATACCGGAAAGGCTTTAGCTAAAGTCTTTCCTAAAATGACCGAATATATGGTCAAATCTTTTTATAGAGCACCTCTGCCATGGAAGAAAAGGACTACAAAGAAGGCACCATCCCACCGGATATTCTGGATTTGCTGTTAGATCTGATCCTGGAAGTAATGAGCGCCAAACATGGCTCGATCATGCTCCTGGACAACAAATCCCAGGAATTGACAATCAGAAAGGCCAGGGGGCTGAAAGAAGAAATAATAAAAAAGGCCAGGGTACGCCTGGGAGATGGCATATCCGGAAAGGTTGCTTCCAGCGGTCAGTCTGTCTTCATAAAGGGAGGTAGCGAATTACAGCTGAACATACAGCCGGAAGATCTTATTAATCCCGAAATCGACACCTCTTACGTTGTGCCGATCAAACTGCATGATGGAACGATTGGGACAATTAATATCAGCTCCGTCTTAAGAAATCATGACATACAAGCTAATAGAGAATCCCTAGTTCGCAGGATCCTCTACTGCTTTTCCGAATACCTTACCCAGGTAGATCTGCCTGAGAGTCCCCATGAACCGCCCTCTCAATTGTACATGATGAACATCTTTCGTGAATACAGTTCCATGCGGGAACTCCGGGTGGTCTTCGATTATATCTTTCACCTTACTACAAATCTTTTAAAAACCACCAAAAAAGGTGTTTTTTTATTAAAAAATCATCAATCGGGCTTTTTCGATCTGATCCTCGGTTATGGCATTGATACAGCATCTTACCGTGAAATCTATGAGGAACTGGTGTCACAACTAAGAGCAGAAAAGATAGCGGCCCTAAGTTGTGTTGAGGTCTTTTCTCGAAAAGAATTGTTCTCTGAGGCGTCTCAAAGGCTTTCAGATGAATTTTATATAGTTATGCCCCTGGCTTGGCATAACAGGGTACAGGGGCATTTTTTCCTATTTACAGAAAAAGAGGCACTTGTCCTGGACGAGCCAACAAAACACCTGGTTAAATCGATATGTCAGTCCGCGGCCAGGGTTATAGAAGAATCGTCTTCTGAACAAAGATTTCAGGAACTGGCTTCTACCGACAGCTTGACCGGAATGTACAATTATGGCCTTTGGTGGAAAAGGCTTCATGAAGAACTGGACCGTTCAAAACGACTCGACGTTGGAAAGATATCGCTGATCGTGCTCGACATCGACCATTTTGATAGATTTAACCGTGATCATGGGTACTTTCTTGGAGATGAGCTGCTCCGGGTTATATCAGACCGTATCAAACACTGCCTGAGAAATTACGACATCGCGGGCAGGATAGGAAGCGACGAGTTCGGCATTGCCCTCCCTGGGACTGACAAGCAAAAAGCCCTGGAAGTGGCACATCGCATCCTTAACACAGTGTCGGATCTACCGGCTGAGATGAAACTCCCTTTTTCACACGCCTTAACGCTAAGTGGGGGTATAACTGAATTCCCTGATGATGCAAAAACACCGGGGGCCATGGTTGAAAATGCAAAGGCAGTGCTTATCTCAGCAAAGATCATGGGCGGCAATTGTATAAAGTTATTTGAACATTTGGAGGAGTAGGCAAGGATATGTTTTCTATACATACAACTCGAGGAGCTATCGACATATTCCTGGCTGATACAGCAATAAGCTTTATGCTCTTTGAACTTTTTTTCTGGGTCTTACCTAAATCCTCTACCCTCTGGATATACGGCCCTTTTCAAGAACATCTGGCACTGCTTGTTCTGACTCTTATTGTACTGCTCTCTCTGTTCACCAGTGGCCTTTATTCCTTTACTGAGCAGATCTCACCAATCGAACTCTTCAAGAGGGTAATTGTCGCCTTTCTGATCACCTGCGGTTATGTAGTAACTCTAAGTTTCTTCATACACGATCTTGACCTGATCAACTGGCGTCTGCTCCCCCCTCTAAGTTCAGCATTTGGCTGTATATTTTTATTCCGATATTTCCTGTACTATGACATGCCACAAAATAGGAATAGGGTTCTGGTAATAGGTGCAAACGATCTCACACGGGAGATCATAAAAGAATCCCAGAAAAAAAAATTCAGAGATTACGAAATAGCGGGGGTCATATCCGCCGCAGAAAACCAGGCAGGATCTGACTTTCACGGCGTTCCTGTCTTAGGTCCCATGGAGAAGATCTCCGAGGTACTCCAATGCGTCCGACCTATTGATACAATAGTTGTCACTCTGCGGGACAGAAGGGGGAAATTACCTGTACATGATCTACTCAAGCTCAAGACATCGAATATAAAAATTCAGGAAGGTTCCAGCTTCTATGAAGAGGTCAAAAAGAAGATTATAATCGACGAATATCTTAAGCCAAGCTGGTTTCTCTTTGAGGAAGGTTTCTGCCAGACTCCAATCCATCGAACAATCAAACATGCTCAGGGAATGATAATCTCCTTTTTCATACTGACCATTCTATCTCCCTTTCTACTACTGGTCGCAGCACTTATAAAACTGGATTCCCGCGGTCCGGTCTTCTATCGACAGGATAGGGTTGGGTTTAACGGCAGGGTATTCCAACTTCTGAAGTTCAGATCGATGGTATCAGATGCGGAAAGGCTCAGCGGACCGATGTTCGCGCAAAAAGATGATCCTCGTATAACAAAGGTGGGGAAAATCATTCGAAAGACTCGTATAGATGAAGTCCCTCAGTTCATAAACATATTCAAGGGCGATATGGACATGGTCGGCCCCAGACCGGAGCGTCCTGTTTTCGTGAAGGATATGGAAAAAGCAATTCCTTACTACAATCTTCGTCACTCCGTGCGTCCTGGATTAACCGGATGGGCACAGGTTAACTACTCCTATGGAGAAAACATGGAAGACAGCAAGGAAAAATTGCAGTACGATCTATATTATGTCAAGCGCTCAACCTGGCTGATGGACCTTGCGATTATGCTTCTTACCATCAAAGAGGTACTATTCGCACGGGGTCGCTAGTCAGTCATTTTCACTTGTTAACAAAATCTCTTGTTGCCGCGGTTCATCCTCGAAGAGTCGGACCTTGCTTCGTTTAATCCTTATGTTCCATTTCAAAAAATAGGGTCAGCCCCATGGGCTATCTGTTTTTTTATTTCCCCTACAAGGTAGAGTGATCCAGTTACACATACCAAATCCCCCTCACCAGCCATGGAACAAGCCCTTTCAATAGCTTCCTGCGAATCCTCTATGATCTCAACGCAATTCCCCCTTTTTGATATAAAAGGGAATATCTCTTCCGGCATTGAGGCCCTTTCCTCTTTTGGTCTAGTAAGTATAAGATGATCCGCAAGAGGAGCAATTATCTTCAACATCCCAGCGCAATTCTTATCACGAAGAACACCGAATATTAGAATCAAACGTTTATAATCAATTTCGTTTGCAAGAAACTTACCCAGTGTGGCAATCCCTGCAGGATTGTGCGCTCCATCTACAACAATCCGTGGCTTACTGTAGATCGTCTCCAGGCGCCCATCCCAGCGTACATCACCCAACCCTTCCTTCACAGATGCATCGCCGATGTCGACAACCCCTTTTTGAGCCAATATGTCAATAGCGGCGAGGGCCAAGGCCGCATTGCCAACTTGATGGCTGCCAGGGAGGGAAAGCTTAAGATTCTTATAGCATTTGTTTATACCGTAGTAGGTAAAACTCCCTAGGGAGGACCTCCTGATCCTCATATCTCTACCTATCCGGTAAAACACTGCTCCTTTTTTAAGGCATATATCCTCAAGAGTACTTATAACGTTTTTCTTTTTATCGGCGGTTACACACACACCCCCCTCTTTTATAATACCCCCCTTTTCCTGTGCAATAGTTTTCAGATCAGGCCCCAGGTATTGTTGATGCTCCAGAGAGACATTGGTTATAATGGACAGCTCTGGAGATACAAGGTTGGTAGCATCAAGTCTCCCCCCCATACCAACTTCAACAACCGCAATGTCCACTTTGCACAGATAAAAATAAAGGAATGCCATGGCTGTAGAATATTCAAAATATGTGACATCTTCTGTAGCACTTACCCTGACGCGGTCTATCAGATCATCTAGGGAATCTTTATCAATCATATGGCCGTTTATCCTTATGCGCTCCCTGAAATCGCATAAATGAGGTGACGTATAGAGACCTACATTCATCCCCTCTTTGACCAGTATGGAAGCAAGGATGGCGGAGGTTGATCCCTTACCGTTAGTACCTCCGATCAGAATCGTTTTGTATTGGTTTTGAGGATTGCCCATACGTTCTAGAAGTCTGGATATGGGACCAAGGCCCAAATGTATACCCCGTCGTTTCAATGACTCGAGATACTCAATAGGAATGTTCATGGTTATGCTCCAAAGCAAAAGGTCGCGGGTTTCAGTACAACCCGCGACCTTTATAATTTAAGATGGCATAGATCTCCACAAAAGTCCAATCCAGGCAGAAAGGGAAGAAATCTATAACAGATCCATCATCTAGTAAACCTTTAACATCTCGTCCCCTGGGCGTACTCGACCGGAAACCTTTATCCCGATATAATCACCAGCAGTAGCCTTTTCTATATGATTATTATCAATTTCCATGGAGGCGATAGTATCCTCAAAATCCGTAGTATGCCCGTAGAATTTTACCCTGTCTCCAACTCTTAGTTCCCCTGAGGTTATCTTAACAGCCGCAACGCTGGGTTTTGAAAAAAACTTCATAACCTCACCAATTTTTTCTTCTGCCATGACCATCCTCCATATAACAGCTCGGAAAAATAAATAACACAATATCTATATAAAAGATTGATTGTGATTATAGCCACTGGCATTCAAAAATCAAGCAATAAAAAAGGGCAGGGTTTCCCCTGCCCTTCTGAATAAGCGCATATAGTAACTACTTATCGGCCGACTTCACTTTTGTGGCCTTTTCTTCTGTAGCTGGCATCAATTCAATAATAGACATGGGTGCATTATCACCATCCCTGGTGCCTACCTTCACAACTCGGGTATAACCGCCCATACGCTCGCTGTACCTGGGAGATAACTCTTCAAATACCTTCTTTGTTACCCGACCACTACGTATAAAGGACAGCGCCTGTCTCCTCGCATGAAGAGTTCCTCTCTTCCCCAAGGTTATCATCTTATCGGCGATGCTTCTCAACTCCTTGGCCTTTGCATCAGTTGTCGTTATCTTTTCATGCTCAAAAAGGGACGTTACCATGTTCCTCATCATGGCCTTTCTATGGCTGGATGTCCTGCCAAGTTTCCTTCCCGCTTTTCTATGACGCATCGTCTAATACCCCTTTATCTGTTATTCTTCCGCTTCTTCGTGATCTTTTCCGGGAGAATTAAAATCCACCTTACTGCCAAGGCTCAGGCCCATCTCAACAAGCATCTCTTTGATCTCGTTTAAAGATTTTCTTCCAAAGTTCTTAGTCTTAAGCATATCGCCTTCCGTCTTCTGAATAAGTTCGCCAATATACTTGATACCGGCATTCTTAAGGCAGTTGGCCGACCTTACAGAGAGCTCCAGATCATCTACACCCTTGCAAAGATTTTCATTTATATGATCTACTACTTCCTTCTCCTCAGGCTTCTCAACCTCTTCCGGTTCATCAAAGTTAATAAAAACCGCTACCTGTTCCTTCAAGATCTTTGCAGCATAAGCTACCGCTTCTTCAGGAAGCACGCTGCCATCTGTCCAGACCTCTAAAACCAACTTGTCGTAATCAGTTATCTGACCGACACGGGCGTTCGAAACAGTGTATGAAACCTTTTTTATCGGAGAAAATATAGCATCGATGTTTATTGTGCCTTCAGGTTGTCCAAAATCAACCTCTCGGCTTGCAGGCACATAGCCCCTACCCACATCAGCAACCAACTCACCCTTGAAAACACCCCTATCAGAAAGCGTAGCCAAATGATGATCCGGATTTAGGATGTCCACTGTCTCATCCACTATAATATCACCGGCCCTGACAACTCCCACACCCGAAGCATCGATACGGAGGGTACGTGGTCCACCTTCGTGTAACTTCAGGCGCACGCCCTTCATGTTCAATATTATATCAGAAACATCTTCTTTAACACCTGAGATACTGGAGAACTCATGCAGCACTCCGTCAAATCTAACCGAAGTAACCGCAGCGCCATATATAGAAGAAAGAAGGACCCTCCTCAAGGCGTTCCCCAAGGTTATACCGAATCCCTTTTCCAGAGGCTGGCACGTAAACTCGCCGTAGAACGATGTATATGTTTTCTCGTCAACTTCTATTCTTTTAGGTTTTATAAGGCTTCGCCAGTTTTTCTCCATACGTTAATCCCTCATATAAAGCTTTTACTTAGAGTAAAACTCAACCACCAACTGCTCCTGAACGGGCATGGTCAACTCTTCACGAGCGGGCAGCGCCTTTACAACACCTGAAAAACTATCCTTATCCATCTCAAGCCACACAGGCACTCCCCTTCTGGCTACGGTCTCCACAGCATCCATAATGGTGGCAACCTTCCTGCTTTTTTCCCTGACCTGTATTTTATCACCGATCTTAACGAGATAGGACGGGATGTTAACCTTCTTTTCATTTACAATAAAGTGGTTGTGCCGTACAAGCTGCCGGGCTTCTCCTCTTGAATTTGCAAAGCCAAGTCTATAGACCATATTATCCAGTCTTCTCTCAAGCAGCAGCAACAGATTCGTGCCTGTCACACCTTTCTGCCTGTCAGCCCTCTCAAAACAACCTTTGAATGACTTTTCAAGAAGTCCAAAAGTCCTCTTGAGCTTCTGCTTCTCCCTTAGCTGCGTACCATAATCGGACAGCTTACGTCTGAATTTGATCTGTCCATGTTCTCCCGGGATATAGCCCCTGCGCTCGAAAGAGCACTTATCCGCATAGCACCTGTCCCCTTTAAGGAAAAGCTTAGCGCCCTCAGCCCGGCACAATCTGCATAAAGATCCTCTGTATCTTGCCAAAATACTCCTCCACTATGTAGTCCCATCAGAATTGTTGGACTTCATTAATTAACTAGACTCTTCTCCTCTTAGGCGGGCGGCACCCGTTGTGAGGGATAGGTGTTACATCCTTGATAAGGCTAATATTCAAACCGGCTGCCTGAAGTGCCCGGAGCGCCGACTCTCTACCGGAGCCGGGGCCCTTCATATAGACCTGCACACTTCTGAGCCCATGTATCTTTGCCTTCTTTACTGCTTCAGTAGCCGTCATCTGTGCTGCGAAGGGGGTACTTTTTCTTGACCCCTTGAAGCCCTGTCCTCCACCGGAGGCCCAAGAAATAACATTGCCACTCAGATCCGTAATGGTAACAATGGTATTATTGAACGTAGACTGAATATGGGCAATCCCATCGGAGATATTCTTTTTTTCTTTTTTCTTTACATTACGCTTTTTTGGTTGAGCCATCTTTCCTCCAGATAGAGCTACGTTTTATCACGATCTCTAACGTTACTTTCTCTTTCCTCCCACAGCTTTCCTAGGACCCTTCCTAGTCCGAGCATTGGTTCCGGTCCTCTGCCCCCGGACGGGAAGCCCCTTCCTGTGCCTAAGTCCTCTATACGTTCCTATATCCATAAGGCGCTTTATTGACATGGTAATCTCTCTGCGAAGATCACCCTCAACCTTGAAATCCTTATCGATTATATCCCTTATAGCGGTTACTTGCTCATCACGGAGGTTGTCGGTCTTGGTATCAAAATCAATTCCAGCCTCTTGAAGAATCTCACGGGACCTAGAACGGCCTATGCCGTAAATATACGTGAGCGCTATCTCCATTCTCTTGTTTTTCGGTAAATCAACTCCTGCTATTCTTGCCACCTTGCAACCTCCCGCCGCTTATCCCTGGCGCTGTTTATGCTTAGGGTTTTCACATATGACTCTGACAACACCACGTCTCTTTATAATCTTACACTTAACACACATTTTTTTCACAGAGGCTCTTACTTTCACCGCTCTCACACTCCCCGCTTTAGTCTTATTTGGACCGATAAGTAATCCTACCCCGAGTCAGATCATAGGGCGACAACTCTATCGTTACCTTGTCTCCCGGAAGTATCTTTATAAAATGCATCCGCATCTTCCCCGAGATATGTGCCAGCACACGATGCCCGTTCTCGAGTTCGACCCGGAACATCGCATTAGGCAACGGTTCCAATACAGTACCTTCAACAGTTATTGCTTCTTCTTTGGCCATTCCATCATCCGCCTACCAAGTATCCGAGGGTAAAGGTATCTTGGCTCATATCCTACTTGCGCTTAATATAACCGGCCCTTGTTCCGTAATGGCCACCGTATGTTCAAAGTGTGCCGATAGACTGCCATCATCTGTTACAACAGTCCACCCGTCAGACTTAACTCTAACCGCATGCGAGCCAGCATTTATCATAGGCTCTATCGCCAAAACCATGCCAGCCCTAAGTTTTACGCCTCTGCCACTGATCCCAAAATTAGGAACAGGCGGGTCTTCATGAAGATCCTTTCCTATCCCGTGGCCTACATAATCACGAACAACCGAGAAACCTGCCCCCTCTGCACATTGCTGAACCGCAGAGGATATATCGCCTAACCTGTTTCCTACAGAGGCACTTTCAATACCTTTGTAAAGGGCCTGCTCAGTGACCGCCATCAATCTTGCGGCAGAAGGAGAAATCGAACCCACCGGAACAGTAATGGCTGCATCGCCATAATATCCTTTATAATGAACACCGAAATCTATACTTATTATATCGCCCACTTCCAGAGGTCTATCAGACGGAAAACCATGAACCACTTCCGAATTAAGCGATGTACAAAGCGAAAAGGGAAAACCACCGTATCCCTTGAAAGCGGGACTAGCACCCGCTCTTTTTGTGGCCATTTCTGCGTACGCATTCAGTTCAGAGGTAGTTATCCCAGGCTTCACCATCTCCTTAAGGGCCGCCAAAACATCAGCTACAATCGCACTACTCTCCCCCATCTTGCGAATATCTTCAGGAGCCTTGAGAATAATCATCCGCCATATCGCCTTCCAAGCGTCGCTTGTCAATATCTCCGGCTAGCAATCCTGCCCTTTTTCATAAAACCTTCGTACTGCCTTGTAAGCAGATGCGTTTCTATCTGACCGGCAGTATCAAGGGCAACGCCAACGACAATCAAAAGCGCCGTACCCCCAAAATAGAAAGGTACATTAAACTGTGCGATTAGTATACTCGGCAGGACACAAACAGCAGACACATATATAGCACCGCTGAAGGTAAGCCTGGTCAAAACACCGTCTATGTACTCGGCGGTTTTCTTACCTGGTCTTATACCGGGAACATAACCACCGTGTTTTTTCATATTATCAGCAACATTTACCGGATTAAAGGTTACCGCCGTGTAAAAGTAGCAGAAAAAGACTATGAAAGCGATATAGAAGAGCTCATATACAATCCGTCCCGGCATCATAAAATCAGCCACCGTCTTCATCCAAGGATGGGGAATGAAATTTGCGATGGTAGCCGGAAACATTATTATGGAAGATGCAAATATGGGAGGTATAACACCAGCTGTATTTACCTTCAGCGGCAGATGTGTTGTCTGACCACCATACATCTTTCTTCCTACAACTCTCTTTGCGTATTGCACGGGGATACGCCTCTGCGCGCTCTCTACAAAGACGATTACTCCAACAACACCAACCATCAGTAGAAGGAGAACCACCACAAAGAATATCCCCATCTCACCAGTGGACAGCAACCTGAAAGTATTCAGAACGGCAGCCGGACCTCCGCAAACTATACCTGCAAAGATAATAAGCGATATACCGTTTCCTATACCTTTCTCGGTGATTGTTTCACCAAGCCACATGATAAAAGCAGTTCCGGCTGTAAGCGTAATGACTGTCATGAGCCTGAAGCCCCATCCTGGATCTATGACCACCGACAGCCCCGTTGGACCTGCCATATTCTCCAATCCTACGGCTATACCAAAACCCTGGATGATACTAAGGAATACTGTTCCGTATCGCGTATACTGAGTTATTTTCCTTCGTCCAGATTCCCCTTCTTTAGAAAGTTTCTCCAGATGGGGAACTGCAACTGTCAGCAGCTGCAGGATGATAGATGCGCTGATATATGGCATAATGCCCAGCGCAAAAACAGAAAGCCTACTCAGTGCGCCCCCGGCAAACATGTCGAAGAGTCCGAGCAGCGAGTTCTTTGCTTGTTCAAAAAGCGCAGCAAGCGCCTGTGTATCTATACCAGGCGTAGGAACATGAACACCTATCCGATAAACCGCAAGAAGAAGAAATGTAAACAGTATCTTCTTCTGAAGTTCTGGAATCTTGGCTATGTTCTGAAAACCACCTATCATCAATCAACCTCTACCTTGCCGCCCAAAGCTTCTATCTTTTCACGGGCGCTACGGCTTACACAACTAACCTGCAAGGTCAATGGATGTTCCAGCGAACCCTTTCCCAAGACCTTGATTCCATCACCGACTCTGTTAATTACACCGCTAGCGAAAAGGGCATCTGCATCTACGATCGAACCCTGGGGAAATACGTTCAGCTGACCAATATTCACTATTATGATCTGTCTACGGAAATGGTTATTAAAACCTCTCTTCGGAAGCCGCCTGGACAGGGGCATCTGACCGCCCTCAAAACCGGGCCGCACTCCTCCGCCAGAACGTGCATTCTGCCCTTTATGACCACGGCAGGATGTCCCCCCGTGACCCGAACCATCGCCACGCCCTATCCGTTTCCTCTTTTTAACGGCCCCTTCAGCGGGTCTCAATTCATTCAACTTCATGCTTCAATCTCACATTCTTCCACAGAAACCAAGTGGGAAACTTTCCTGACCATACCCCTGATCTCGGGAGTGTCCTTTAGGCAAACCGTCTTATGCAGCCTGCCAAGCCCCATCCCATGAAGGACCTTTCTCTGATTCTCGGGCCGCCCTATAGGACTCTTTACCAATTCTATCTTAAGCTGTTTCACAACCTATGCTCCATATAGCGATCTTTAGATTTCGGCGATATCCTTACCCCGCAAGGCAGCTATCTGCGCAGGGTCCCTCAGACTCATTAACCCTTCCATCGTTGCCTTGACAAGATTGTGAGGGTTATGGGAACCAAGGCATTTAGTCAGGATATTCTGAACTCCAGCGACCTCCAGGATTGCCCTTACGGCACCTCCCGCTATAAGCCCGGTACCTTTGGACGCGGGCTTTAATAGAACCCTACCAGCACCATAGTGACCTATAACCTCGTGAGGAATAGTTCCATCCGTGATTGATACCTTCACTATGTTTCGCTTGGCCATCTCCGTGCCTTTCCTGATAGCATCGGGGACCTCTTTGGCCTTTCCCAACCCGATTCCCACGGAACCTTTGCCATCGCCCACTGCAACCACAGCGCTGAATCGGAACCTCCTGCCACCCTTTACAACCTTGGCAGTCCTGTTGAGCTTTATTACCTTGTCCAGAAGTTCGTTTTCTTCCATGTTTCCTTTATCCAGATCAAAAGATTTATATTTTTACGCCCATCTCCCGCACACCTTCGGCAAGACACTTAACCCTTCCATGATAAAGAAATCTACCACGGTCAAATACGGCCTCGGTTATATTCTTTGAAAGGAGATCTTTCGCCAAAACCTTACCGACTGCCCTGGCTTCTTCTTCTTTTTTAAGCCCCTTTGTTCCCTCTTTGAGCTCTCTATTCAATGAAGAGGCCTGCGCAACGGTTTTCCCCACATCGTCCGCAATTGCCTGGACGTATATGTATCTGGAACTACGAAAGACCGAAAGACGCGGCCGCACCTCTGTGCCAAAGATATTGCTGCGCACCCTCTGTTGACGTTTCTCCCGTATCTTCTTTATTCTTTTTGTCAATGCCACGTTAATCCCTCTATCCCGGTTTTATGTACCAGCAGACTTTCCTACCTTCTTTCTCACACGCTCGCCTGCGTATCGTATCCCTTTGCCCTTGTATGGTTCGGGCTTCTTTAAATCTCTTATCTGTGCAGCAACCCTGCCAACAAGCTCCTTATCGATACCTGAGACTACCAAGTTGACCTGCTTTTCAATCTTAATGGATATACCATCGGGTATTGAATACTCAATTGGTACAGAGTAACCGATCATGAGTTTGAGAATATCACCTAGGACTTCACCACGATACCCAACACCCACAATATCCAATGCCTTTTCAAACCCCTTACTCACCCCCGTTACCTTATTGGAGATCAGGGTCCTGACAAGCCCCTGCAAGGAGCTCCCCTTTCCGTCACCGGACAGGGCGGTCACAGCAGCAACACCGCTATCTAAAATGATTTCAACTCCTGACGGAATATCCATGGTAAGGACCCCCTTGGGACCCTCCACAGTCATCAAGGAACCGTCCTGTTTAATCTTCACACCATCAGGGATAGCAATAGGTTTCTTGCCAATTCTCGACATGAACACATCTCCCGTTTCATCTTACCAGCAACAAATTTTTATATCACCATACGTTACAGAGGATCTCACCACCCACGTTCATGGCCCGCGCCTGCTTATCGGCCATTATCCCGTTGGAGGTTGAAATTACCGCTATACCGTAGCCATTCAAAACCTTCGGAATGTCAGTACTGCGAGCATAGACCCTCTTACTCGGTTTACTCACCCTCTGTATGCCGGTAATCGCTTTACCAGATAGGCCAGAATATCGAAGGTGTATCCGCAACATACCATGCGGATTCTTGTCACCCTTTCTGACATCAAATCCGTTTATATACCCTGCATCCTTTAATACCTTTGCAAGACTAAGATTCACCTTCGACAGAGATACGTCCGCATTCTTAAACTTCATACGATTCGCATTTCTGATCCTTGTCAGCATGTCGGCAATGGGATCGGTCATCCCCATTATAACTTCTCCTTTACCAGCTTGATTTTATAACGCCCGGAACTTCGCCCGCAAGAGCGCGTTTTCTAAGACATATCCGGCACATATCAAATTTCCTATAATAAGCACGAGGCCTTCCGCACAGCGGGCATCTATTATACTCGCGAACAGAGAACTTATTTTTGGCCTTAGCCTTCGCTATTAAGGATTTCTTAGCCACTCCAATTCCTCCTAGTTACGAAAGGGCACGCCCAACAACTTCAAAAGTTGCCGTGCTTCATCGTCTGTCTTCGCTGTTGTGACAATAGTTATGTTCAACCCCTTAACCTTGTCTATCTTATCATAATCAATCTCAGGGAAGATATAATGTTCATTTATCCCCATGGAAAAATTCCCCCTGCCATCAAATGATTTACCCGAGATACCGCGAAAGTCTCTAATCCTCGGGATGGCAACATTAACAAGCCTGTCGAGAAACTCATACATCTTCTCGCGCCTCAAGGTAACCATACACCCTATTGGCATACCCTGCCGTAGCTTGAAAGTGGCAATGGACTTACGGGCCTTGGTAATAACCGGCCTTTGGCCCACAATCAATCCAAGTTCAGAAACCGCGCTATCAAGAATCTTTACGTTCTGTATTGCCTCGCCCAAGCCCATATTCACAACAATCTTCTCAAGGCGAGGAACCTGCATGGAGTTTTTATACCCAAACTCCTTAGTCAACACAGGAGTGACTTCATCTTTATAATATTGCTTCAATCTGGCCATCGGTCTATCCTATTCATCCAGCAGCTCTTGACATTTTTTACAAACCCGCACCTTCTTGCCGTCCTCGAGTACTTTGTAGCCTACCCTAACACCGACATTGCACTTACTACAAACAAGCATAATATTGGATATATGAAGAGGGGCCTCCTTCTCAAGGATACCGCCCTGCCCTTTCGCATCGGGCTTCTGATGCTTTTTCATCAGATTTACCTTCTCGACAAGAACACGGTTTTTTTCCTTCGTAATACCCAGAACCTTCCCGGTCTTTCCCTTCTCTCTGCCGGCAATTACTCTCACCGTATCATTTTTCTTTATTTGCATTCGATGAATCTCCAATATCACAATCTTCTAAATTACTTCCGGAGCAAGAGAGACTATCTTCATAAATTGCTTTGCTCGAAGCTCACGGGCAACCGGCCCAAAGATACGGCTTCCCAGGGGTTCGAGCTGATCATTGATTAGGACCGCGGAGTTCTCGTCAAATCTCAGATAGGAACCATCCGTCCGTCCTATCTCCCTGCGCGTTCTTACAACAACGGCCTTTAGCACGTCCCCCTTCTTAACCTTGGAATTGGGAATTGCCTCTTTGACGGACACAACGATCACATCGCCTACAGTGGCATATCTCCTCCGTGAACCACCAAGGACCTTTATACAACAGACCTTTTTAGCCCCAGAATTATCAGCTACCTTCAAGAAGGTTTGCATCTGTATCATAACAAAAACTCCGTCACTAGACCTACGTTATTTAGCTTTTTCCAGTATCTCGCACACCCTCCAACGTTTTTCCTTACTGAAGGGTCGTGACTCAACTATTACAACCTTATCGCCCATACCACAGATATTGTCTTTATCGTGGGCTTTGTATTTAACGTGTCTTTTTATAAACTTATGAAATTTAGGGTGTTTCACCAGACGCTTCGTCATAACGACAACAGTCTTGTCCATCTTGTCGCTGACCACCATCCCCTGTATCTTTCTCTTGCTACCCCTCGTATCCATATTACCTAAGCTCTCCTCTTTCACTGAGAACGGTCTTCACACGGGCTACGTCCCTCTTTACATTTTTTATCACGGATGAAGACTCCAACTGCCCGGTCGCTAACCTTATACGAAGCCTGAAGAGCTCCTCGGCGAAGCCCTTTTCCCTTTCCTTCAACTCATCCACACTGAGGTTTCTGATCTCTTTAATCTTCATCGAATACCTCCCTGGAGAGAACCTTGGTTGCAACTGGAAGCTTGTGCGATGCCAGCCTCAATGCCTCACGGGCAACGCTCTCAGGAACACCTTCCATTTCGTACAGAACTGTCCCCTTCTTGACTACGGCAACCCATTCTTCGGGCGATCCCTTACCTTTTCCCATACGGGTTTCAGCAGGTTTTCTTGTGATCGACTTATGGGGAAAGACCCGTATCCATATCTTGCCACCACGCTTCACGTGACGAGTTATAGCAATACGAGCCGATTCGATCTGCCTCGCCGTTATCCGGCCACCTTCCATCGCCTGCAACCCATATTCACCGAAGTCAACATTGATCCCCTTATGGGCGGCTCCCTTAATGCGGCCCTTATGGATCTTCCTGTATTTTACCCTCTTGGGTGCTAACATAATAATCTATCCTTGCGAGTCCTTAATATTTTTCCTGTCCGGCAGGACCTCACCGTTAAATATCAATACCTTGACGCCTATAATTCCATAGGTCGTACGGGCTTCGGCAAAGCCGTAATCTATATCGGCGCGTAAGGTATGGAGAGGAACTCTGCCTTCCCGATACCACTCCCTCCTGGCCATTTCAGCTCCACCCAGCCGTCCTGCGCACGCAACCCTGATTCCCTGAACACCAAACTTGAGAGCAGTGGTAACGCCCCTTTTCATCGCCCTTCGAAAGCTTACCCTTCTTACAAGCTGCAGGGCAATATTTTCGGCTACGAGCTGAGCATCTGTCTCCGGCTTACGAACGTCCAAGATGTTGATAATAACCTCACCGGTCATGACCTTTTCGAGATCTTTCTTGATCTTCTCAATTTCGGTCCCTTTTCTCCCGATGATAATACCCGGGCGAGCCGTATATATATTAACCTTAGCCTTATCAGAGGCCCGTTCAATCTCTATCCTGGATATACCAGCATGAAAAAACTTATCCTTGAGATGTTTTCTAACCCTTATATCTTCGTGGAGCAACTCGCTGTAGTGTCGCTCAGAAAACCAACGAGAACTCCAAGTTTTATTAACACCCAGTCTGAATCCGATGGGATTTACCTTTTGTCCCAAGCCTACACCTCCCTAGAGATTACCCTTCACCAAGTATGACTGTTATATGGCTAGTCCTCTTTTTTATGGACGCCGCCCTCCCCTGTGCTCGTGCCCTCCACCTCTTAAGTGCAGGGCCCTGATCCACAAAAACCTCTCGCACATAAAGAATATCATCATCTATATTGGGATTCTGAGCCGCGTTAGCCACAGCGGACTTTAGCACCTTCCTTACGATACGTGCGGCCTTCTTATCGGTAAAGCACAGCTTAGTATCTGCCTCCGTTACCCGTTTCCCACGTATAAGATCGACCACCAGCCTCACCTTCTGCGGTGATATCCGAACGTATTTAGCTACTGCTTTTGCTTCCATTTGTCACAAAACTCCACGGTTATCTCTTTTTAACCTTAGTTTTTCTGTCGCCCGCATGACTGTAAAAGGTCCTCGTCGGCGCAAACTCACCCAGCTTGTGACCTACCATATCTTCCGTCACATACACAGGAATAAACTTCTTGCCGTTATGTACCGCAAAGGTATGACCTACCAGCTCGGGAACAACCATGGAACGGCGGGACCACGTCTTTATCGCCGCCCTGCCACCTGCAGCCTCTGCTTCATGGGCCTTCTTCAGAAGTTTTTCCTCAATATAGGGGCCCTTTTTTATCGAACGCGCCACAGCCTAACCTCTTTTCTTCACTATATATTTATCAGAATTCTTATTCTTTCTGGTCTTATACCCTTTGGTGGGAATTCCCCAAGGAGTACAGGGATGTCTTCCACCTGAAGATCGACCTTCGCCACCGCCCATCGGATGATCAACAGGATTCATAACAACACCCCGGACCTTCGGTCTCCGGCCAAGCCAGCGTGAGCGTCCCGCCTTTCCAATACTCAGATTCTCATGATCCAAGTTACCAATCTGCCCTATCGTGGCCCTGCACTCCATCAGAACTTTCCTGACCTCTCCCGAAGGGAGACGAACCTGTGCATAGGAACCCTCTTTCGCCATAAGTCTACCGGAAGTCCCTGCACTTCGTATAAGCTGCCCACCTTTGCCAATCTTGAGCTCAAGGTTATGAAGAACAGATCCTAACGGTATATTCTTAAGGGGAATAGCATTGCCAGTCTTTATATCCGCTTTTTCCCCGCTGACTATAGTGTCACCCACAGAAAGCCCCAGGGGAGCAATGATATAGCGTTTCTCACCGTCTAAGTAATTCAGTAGAGCTATACGTGCGGAACGATTCGGATCGTATTCTATTGCCGCCACCTTGGCAGGGATATCGAACTTATCACGCTTGAAGTCTATTACACGAAACTTTCGCTTATGCCCCCCACCGATATGTCGGCTGGTCATCCGCCCCAAATTATTGCGCCCACCCGTCCTCTTCAACGCCTTTACCAGGGACTTCTCAGGAACATCTTTGGTTATTTCTTCAAAGGTAAATCCGGTCTGCGACCTTCTCCCCGGAGATGTAGGCTTATATGTCTTGAGTGCCATCTTCCTCTAAAACCTCTTTTCCTATACGCCTTCGTGAACTTCAATAGAACTGCCTGGGGCAAGGGTTATTACAGCCTTTTTCCAATCCCGCCTTCTACCGACAACTCTACCCATCCGCTTCTTTTTACCGGACATATTTATTGTATGTACATCCACTACGCCGACCTTGAATATCTTTTCCACAGCATTGCGGATATCTATCTTCGTTGCATCCCTATCAACCTCGAAGAGGTACTTGTTGTCTTCCTCCCGAGCAATCGTACTCTTTTCCGTCACGACCGGTTTTTTTATAACTGAGTATATATTCATTACGATAGCAACGCCCCTTCTATCTTTTTCACGGAGGGCTCTAGAAGTACAAGACTATCATACTTCAAAAGATCGTAGACATTGATACCCTCCGAACGCATCATCTTAACGTTCTGAATGTTCTGAGATGATTTCTCCAGAACCGTATTCTTTTCATCCAACACAAAAAGAACAGAACCAAGCTCAAAAAGGCTCAACACCTCTTGAAACTTCTTGGTCTTTATCTCCTCCATTGGAAAATCCCTGAGCACTATCAGCTTGTCTTCCTTAACCTTCATACTCAAGGCCGATCTTAACGCAGCCCTTCGGACCTTCTTGGGAACCTTGTAAGAGTAATCTCTTGGATGGGGCCCAAAGACAGTTCCCCCGCCTTTCCACACCGGCGACCGGGATGTACCAGACCGGGCCCTTCCAGTACCCTTTTGACGCCAAGGCTTCTTTCCACCACCACTGACATCACTCCGGGTCTTCGTAGAAGCTGTACCCTGCCTCTTGCCTGCCAACTGAGATTTGACAACCTCATACAGGATATGCTCGTTCACTTCGGCGCCAAAGATATAATCATTCAGCTCCACCTCAGCGACCTTAGTCTTCTCTATATCGTATACATCCAGAACCGGCATCTTTACCATCTACCTTATATTTTAATAGAGTTCTTGAGCAGAACTATACCGTCCTTGCCACTCGGAACCGAACCCTTCACGAGAATAAGATTCTTCTCAGGCCGCACGCCAACCACCATCAGATTCTGTACCGTCTGCCGACGATTACCCATGTGACCCGGCATCCGCTTCCCCTTCATAACCCTCGAAGGCCAAGCACTGGCACCAATGGAACCGGGAGCACGGTGAAACATTGAACCATGGGTAGCTCTTCCACCCTTGAACCCATGACGCTTAACAACACCGGCAAACCCCTTACCGCGGGTGGTTCCGACCACGTCTATGTATTCGCCCACTTCGAAGATATCAGCCTTGAGCTCAGACCCAACTTCATAATCATCTACCGAATCAAGTCTGAATTCTCTCAGTATCCGGAAGCAGCCTTTCTCGGCTTTCTTGAAATGACCCTTCTTCGGTTTATTGACATTTTTCTCTTTAACCCTGTCAAAACCAAGCTGTATGGCATCATAGCCATCAACATCGCCACCTTTCTTCTGTATAACAACACAAGGCCCCGCCTCTATAGCCGTAACCGGAATAACCGTGCCGTCATCCCAGAAGACCTGGGTCATACCCAACTTTCTGCCTATCAGTCCCTTTTTCATGACATCTATGACTTTCTATCGCCTATGCATCTTTTTGACAAAAAAGGAGGAGACCAGCCTTGGAGCTCATCTCCTCACCATATGTCAAACCTATAACTTTATCTCTACATCAACACCGGCAGAGAGATCAAGTTTCATCAATGTATCGACCGTAGACTGCGTTGGTTCAACAATATCAATAAGTCTCTTATGCGTTCGTATCTCAAATTGCTCTCTGGACTTCTTATCAACATTGGGCGATCTGTTTACGCAATACTTATTGATTACCGTTGGAAGAGGTATGGGACCCGCAACACGAGCACCAGTCCTCTTGGCAGCCTCTACAATATCCTGTGCCGACCTGTCAAGGAGCTTATAATCATAAGCCTTGAGACGAATTCTTATCTTTTGATTTTCCATTGAAACCTTACCAAGCCGGAACTTATTCTATAATCTCGCTTACGACGCCGGCCCCAACAGTTCTACCACCCTCGCGGATAGCAAATCTTAGTTTCTCTTCCATTGCGATGGGAGTTATCAGCTCAGCAACCATCTCCACATTATCCCCAGGCATCACCATCTCAATCCCCTCAGGAAGAGTGGCTACACCCGTTACATCCGTTGTCCTGAAATAAAACTGAGGACGATATCCATTGAAGAACGGGGTATGCCTTCCACCCTCTTCCTTCGTAAGAACGTAAACCTGCGCCCTAAACTTGGTATGAGGCGTAATAGATCCGGGCTTTGCTACAACCTGGCCACGCTCAACATCTTCGCGCTTTGTTCCTCTAAGCAACAGGCCAACGTCATCACCAGCACGCCCCTCGTCAAGGGTCTTGCGAAACATCTCAACGCCAGTACAAACCGTCTTCAACGTAGGCCTGATCCCCACGATCTCGACCTCATCGCCTGTCTTAACGATCCCTCTGTCGATACGACCCGTCACAACCGTTCCACGTCCCGAGATGGTAAAAACATCACCAACCGGCATAAGGAAGGGCTTCTCAAGATCACGAACAGGCTCCGGGATATACTCATCAACAGCATCCATCAAAGCCCATATACACTTTGCATCCTCGGAGTTAGAATCATCATTCTCCAAGGCCTTCAGGGCCGACCCCCTAATGATAGGAAGGTCATCTCCAGGAAACTCATAATCGGTCAAAAGCTCCCTGAGTTCAAGCTCTACAAGATCCAACAACTCAGGATCGTCGACCAAATCAACCTTGTTCATGAAAACAACGATGTAAGGAACCTGAACCTGGCGAGCAAGGAGTATATGCTCCCTCGTCTGGGGCATCGGGCCATCAGATGCGGCCACAACCAGTATAGTACCGTCCATATGAGCAGCACCGGATATCATGTTCTTTATATAGTCAGCATGCCCAGGGCAGTCAACGTGGGCATAGTGCCTTTTCTCGGTCTGATATTCCACATGCGCTATATTTATCGTAACACCCCTTTCCTTCTCTTCCGGGGCATTATCAATTGAATCAAAGGGCATATAATCGGCAAATCCCTTGGAGGCCAGATGCTTCGTTATAGCTGCAGTCAACGTGGTCTTACCGTGATCCACATGGCCGATTGTCCCAATATTCAGATGTGGCTTGTTCCTCTCAAATTTCTTCTTTGCCATAACCATTACCTCCTTTGTTTAAAAGGGTCCCTGTTCCCCTATAAATACCTTTTCTATATTATTTTATTTAAAATCCCGACTTCAGGCTAAAACCCAACTTCCCAAAACCTTTGCCGCTAAAACCTGTAGTGCGCGAAAGCCTTGTTAGCCTCAGCCATCTTATGAGTGTCTTCCCTCTTCTTGACAGAAGACCCCCTACCGGAAGCTGCATCCATAAACTCAGCAGCCAACTTTTCCTTCATGCTTTTCCCAACCCGAGACTGCGCATTACCTATAATCCACCTGATCGCCAAGGCTGTCCTCCTATCGGGAGCCACCTCTGTAGGAACCTGGTAAGTTGCGCCGCCTATACGCTTTGATTTCACTTCAAGGACGGGCTTCACATTATCCATGGCCTTTTCAAAAATATCAAGCGGAGAATCCTGCATCTTCCCTCCTATGATATCAAAGGCTCCGTAAAGTATTGACTCGGCAACACTCTTTTTACCCCTTTTCAGCAGATTGTTAACGAATCTCGCCACCAAAACGCTGTTATACTTAGGATCTGCAAGTATCTTTCTCTTCGTAACTACTCTTCTGCGCGGCATATCGCTATTCCTGTCTACTTTGGCCTCTTGGACCCGTATTTCGATCTACTCTGCTTCCTATCCTGCACACCTACTGCGTCCAGTGAACCCCTGACAATATGATACCTAACACCAGGAAGGTCCTTGACCCTGCCACCCCTTACGAGCACAACAGAATGCTCCTGAAGGTTGTGACCGATGCCTGGTATATAAGATGTAACTTCATAGCCACTTGTAAGACGAACCCTAGCTACCTTCCTAAGGGCCGAATTCGGCTTCTTAGGCGTAGTAGTATAGACCCTAACACAAACACCCCTTCTCTGGGGGCAACTTGCAAGGGCCGGGGCAGAGGTCTTCTTTCTTATCTTTGATCTGCCCTTCCGTATCAACTGATTAATCGTAGGCATTACTCCTCCAAAAATCCTTCCAGACCTATCCAGCAAAGGCCTTTAATTACCTGTAGTAGCAAAGTAGCGGTTTGTATCAAGTCACAACTTAGCTGTCAAGGCTTTTCTCTATATTGTCTTCATTTATTTTCATGTTTTCATTGGGCAGCCTTGCAGGCGTAACTGCTATACCAAGTTTCTTATACATTGGAAGCCCGGTACCCGCAGGAATAAGCCTCCCCATGATCACATTCTCCTTAAGGCCCTTAAGGCAATCCACCTTCCCTGCAAGTGCCGCTTCTGTAAGCACCCTGGTTGTCTCCTGGAAAGAAGCTGCAGAGATAAAGCTCTCAGTGTGAAGAGAAGCCTTCGTGATTCCCAGAAGTACGGGAACTGCTGTGGCAGGTTTTCCTCCTCGACTGATCGCAACTCTGTTTTCCTCTTCAAAGATAATCTTGTCTATCTGTTCATCAACGAGGAACGAGGTGTCACCAGAATCGGTTACACGAACCTTTCTAAGCATCTGACGAACAATAATCTCTATATGCTTGTCATTTATCTTAACACCTTGGAGTCGATATACCTCCTGCACTTCGTCAACCAGGTAACTTGCCAGTTCCTTTTCGCCCTTTATTGTAAGAATATCGTGAGGGTTACTCGACCCATCCATCAGGGCCTGCCCTGCAATAACCCTGTCGCCCTCCTGAACACTGATATACCGTCCTCTTGCGATAAGGTACTCCTTTGAGTCTCCCACATCAGGAGTAACTAGAATCTTCCTCTTTCCCTTGGAATCTTCACCATAGGAAATCTCACCGTCTATCTCTGATATGACAGCATATTCCTTTGGCTTTCTAGCCTCAAACAACTCGGCTACACGCGGCAAACCACCTGTAATATCCTTTGTTTTTGTAGTTTCGCGGGGGATCTTGGCAATGATATCGCCTGCCTTTATTGAATCGCCTTCAGAAACGGTAATATTGGCTCCAACTGGCAAAAGATGCCGCGCTATTGAGTTGGTACCGGGGGCCCTTGCCGTCTTGCCATCCTTGTCCTTTATTGATACGCGGGGACGCAAATCTGCGGCACGGTACTCTACGATAACCTTTCGCGAGAGCCCTGTAACCTCGTCAACCTGCTCCTGCATGGTCTTTCCTTCAACAATATCCCCAAACTTAATAACACCATCAACCTCGGACAGTATGGGTATTGAATAGGGATCCCACTGCCCAATCAGCGTTCCAGCCTTTATTTCTTCTCCCTCAGCAACTCTGATGTAAGCGCCATAGGGAACTGTATATTTGCCTCGGTTTCTCCCCTCGCGATCTAGAACGTGAACTTCTCCCTTTCTGCTCATTACAACCGATGCGCCACCCTTGCCAGATGCCAGATTCAGATCAACAAACTTCAGTATTCCGTCATGTCTGGCTTCTAGGGTAGAATGTTCATCGAATTTGGCTGTACCACCGATATGAAAGGTTCTCATCGTCAGCTGGGTCCCAGGCTCACCGATAGATTGCGCGGCTATGATTCCCACCGCCTCACCTATATTTACCAAACGACCGTGCGCCAGATCTCTACCGTAGCAAAAAGCACAGACCCCCTGCTTCGCCCTACATGTAAGTGCGGAACGTATAAGTACCCTGCCTAGACCGGCTTTGTCGATCTTTTCGGCAAGCGCCTCATCGATCTCCTGGTTTGCCTTGACCAGGACCTCTCCCGTAAAAGGATCTTCGATATCCTCAAGGGCAACTCGTCCCAACACACGTTCACCTGCCGTTTCTATAATCTCACCACCTTCTACAAGGGCAGAAACATAGATCCCATCAAGCGTACCACAATCCATCTCCATTATCACGCTGTCCTGCGCAACATCGACAAGTCGGCGGGTCAGATAACCGGAATTGGCTGTTTTGAGAGCGGTATCTGCTAGACCCTTCCTTGCACCGTGCGTAGAGATGAAGTACTC
Source organism: Syntrophales bacterium (assembly GCA_963665835.2). GTDB lineage: Bacteria > Desulfobacterota > Syntrophia > Syntrophales > UBA2210 > UBA6078. The sequence continues at coordinate 663,803 of CAXXWJ010000001.1, forward strand.
AAGAACGGTAAGTCCTTCTCTGAAATTCGCGGTAATAGGGGTTTCAATAATCTCGCCTGATGGCTTTGCCATAAGCCCTCTCATACCTGCAAGCTGCCTGGTCTGGGCTGCACTTCCACGGGCACCGGAATCGGCCATCATGTAGATGGAATTAAAACTCTCTACGGGAACCTTCTCACCATCAGGGGCAGTTATCTCTTCACTGCCAATACCCCGAAGCATGTCATTTGCAACCTTCTCCGTGGCATGAGCCCAGATATCAATGACCTTGTTGTACCGCTCACCGTCGGTTATCAGGCCGTCCATATACTGTTTCTGTATCTCAACAACATCCTTCTGAGCCTTGCCCACAATTTCGACTTTGCTTTCTGGAATGGCAAGATCTCCCATGGCAATAGACAGGCCGGATATAGTGGCATATTTATAACCAAGATCTTTCACCCGGTCAGCCAAGATAACAGTAGTCTTTGCCCCGGCAGATCGGTAACAGAAATCAATAAGATTGGCTATTTCCTTCTTATTTATAACCTTGTTTATAAAGGAAAAGGGAATTTCTTCCGGTATGATCTCATATAAAATTATCCTTCCAACGGTAGTATCGACCAGGGCACCATCCATGCGAACCTTTATACATGCGTGCAGGTCAACCGCCCCGGCATCATAGGCGCTCCTAACCTCATCAGTGCCAGAGAAAACCATACCCGTACCCTTGACGTATTCTCGCGACCGGGTCATGTAATATATTCCGAGAACCATATCCTGGCTTGGAACGATAATCGGTTTTCCATTAGCGGGGGAAAGGATATTGTTGGTAGACATCATGAGACACCGAGCTTCTACCTGTGCCTCTACGGACAGAGGCACGTGAACTGCCATCTGGTCACCGTCAAAATCCGCATTAAAGGCCGCACACACCAAGGGGTGGAGTTGAAGCGCCTTTCCCTCGATAAGGACCGGCTCAAAGGCCTGAATGCCCAGACGGTGAAGTGTCGGGGCCCTGTTTAGCATAACGGGGTATTCCCGGACAACCTCATCCAAGGCATCCCAAACCTCGGGGCCTTCCTTCTCCACCATCTTCTTTGCACTCTTGACAGTGGTAACATAACCCTTATCCTCAAGACGGCTATAGACAAAGGGTTTGAAAAGCTCCAGCGCCATCTTCTTGGGAAGTCCGCACTGGTGAAGCCTGAGATCAGGTCCTACTGTGATAACCGATCTTCCAGAGTAATCGACCCTTTTACCGAGCAGGTTCTGCCTAAACCGGCCCTGCTTCCCCTTAAGCATATCCGACAGAGATTTAAGGGGTCTTTTGTTGGAACCGGTCACTGCGCGACCTCGTCGTCCATTATCAAAAAGGCAGTCAACCGCTTCCTGTAACATCCTCTTTTCATTTCGTATTATAATCTCCGGAGCGTTAAGCTCCAGAAGACGCTTCAACCTGTTATTGCGGTTAATAACTCGTCTGTAGAGATCATTAAGATCCGAGGTTGCAAAACGCCCTCCATCCAAGGGGACTAGAGGCCTGAGATCGGGGGGAATCACCGGCAGCACTGTCAAAATCATCCATTCCGGCCTGTTACCCGACTTCTTCAACGTCTCAACGACCTTCAACCGCTTTACAAGCTTGGTTTTCTTAGTAACCGATGTTGCCTCTCGAAGCTCGACCCGAAGCTCGCTGTCCAGCTCTTCGAGGTTTATATCTTCCAGAAGCTTTCTGATCGCCTCGGCACCGATGCCTACCTCAAATGCATTATCATCGTATTGCTCCAACAGCTCAAGATACTGGTCTTCCGAAAGCAGTTCCTTCCTTTTCAGAGGGGTGGCCTTTGGATCAATAACTATCCATGCCTCAAAGTACAGAACCCGCTCCAACTCCTTAAGTGTCAGATCCAAGACATTACCTATCCTGCTTGGAAGGCTCTTTAAAAACCAGATATGAGCAACCGGAGCTGCGAGAGTTATATGCCCCATTCTCTCGCGGCGCACCTTTGACTGTATAACCTCAACACCACATTTCTCACAGACCATCCCGCGGTGTTTCATCCGCTTGTATCGGCCGCAAAGACATTCATAGTCCTTGACCGGTCCAAATATCTTGGCACAGAAAAGACCGTCTCTTTCGGGCTTGAATGTTCGGTAATTGATAGTCTCGGATTTCTTTACTTCTCCACGAGACCACGAAACTACCGTTTCCGGCGAGGCCAGTGACACCTTAATGGCATTGAACCTTACAGGATCCTTAGGCTTCTCGAAAAAACCGTAGATATCTTCCACTCGATACCGCTCCCTTTACTCTGCAACAGTTTATCTAGAGGATAACCGCTTATACATCCTCTAGCAGTTCAACATTTATGGCCAGACCCTGCAACTCTTTGACAAGAACATTAAAGGACTCCGGCAGTCCAGGTTCCAGGGTATGCTCCCCCTTCACTATAGCCTCATACATCCTTGTTCTACCAGCTACATCGTCTGCCTTGACAGTCAAAAATTCCTGAAGGGCGTGAGCGGCTCCGTAGGCCTCAATGGCCCACACTTCCATCTCACCGAGTCTCTGCCCACCAAACTGTGCTTTTCCGCCAAGCGGTTGCTGGGTGACCAAAGAGTAAGGCCCTATTGATCTTGCATGTATCTTATCATCTACCAGATGATGAAGTTTCAACATATATATCATCCCTACGGTGACATCCTGATTAAAAGGTTCCCCCGTACGGCCATCATAAAGCCTTGTCTGGCCCGTTTCAGGCAGACCGGCCAGTTTCAGCATATCCTTTATCTCGTCTTCATGCGCGCCGTCGAATACGGGGGTGGCCATAGGAATACCCCTCTCCAGTCTGCGTGTAAGGGAGGCGATTTCATTCTCGGAAGATCCATCAACAAAGGCGTCCATCTCAGGTGAAGAGTAAATAGATTTTAGCTCTTTCTTCACAGAGTCCATACCTGAAGAGCTCATTATAGACTGTATCTTTTCGCCCAGGCCCTTTGCTGCCCATCCGAGATGGGTTTCCAAGATCTGTCCCACATTCATACGGGAAGGCACACCCAGGGGATTCAATACTATATCCACCGGAGTCCCATCCTCAAAGAAGGGCATATCCTCCTCTGGAAGAATTCTGGACAAAACACCTTTATTACCGTGCCTTCCGGCCATTTTATCCCCAACTGAGAGTTTTCTCTTTATTGCGACATAGACCTTTACAAGCTTAATCACACCGGGGGGTAATTCATCTCCGATCTTCATTTTCTCTATCTTTTCAGAGAAAATCGCCTCTATGCTCTCAACCCTTTCGGCAAGACCCGCAATGAGGATTCGTACTTTTTCTTCCACTTCATAATCATCAAGCGTCATATCCTTCCAAAGCCTGGATGGAATATTGGCAAAAAGATCCCTGGTAATCGCGTCGCCTTTGGTCAGCAATACCTTTTTGCCGTTCGGATCAACCAATTTTGAGGTCGAGATTTTGCCGATCACCAGATCAGCAATCTTTTTTTCCACGTTATCGGTAATGATTCTGATCTCATCATCTCTGTCCTTCAGGAGATTTTCAATCTCTTCATCTTCTATTTCCTTGGACCTGCTGTCTTTATCGACTCCCTTACGTGAAAATATCTTGGCATCGATAACCACACCATCAACCCCAGGGGGAACCCTGAGAGAAGTATCCCTTACGTCGCCAGCTTTCTCACCGAATATTGCACGAAGCAGTTTTTCCTCAGGGGACAGTTGTGTTTCGCCCTTTGGAGTTACCTTTCCAACAAGTATATCTCCGGCCTTGACTGAAGCCCCCATTCTTACGATACCGCTCTCATCAAGATTTCTCAAGGCATCCTCCCCAACGTTGGGGATATCCCTTGTTACTTCCTCCTTGCCAAGCTTTGTATCTCTCGCCACTGTTTCGAATTCTTCTATATGGACTGAAGTATAGATATCGTCTTTTGCGATTCTCTCACTGATCAGTATCGAATCCTCGTAGTTGTATCCCCCCCATGGCATAAAGGCTACCATGACGTTTCTTCCAAGCGCCAGCTCACCGTTATCCGTAGCGGGACCATCGGCGATAATATCGCCTTTATTTACCTTGGTACCCCTATCCACTATCGGCTTATGGTTAAAACATGTATTCTGATTTGAACGCTGGTACTTTGTAAGGTTGTATATGTCCACGCCTATATCAGAGGCATCCAGCTCTCTGACATCGCGCTTTATGACAATTCTTGAAGCATCAACATCCTCTACATAGCCAGACTCCTTGGCCACAATAACGGCCCCAGAATCTCTGGCCACAACTGCGCCCATTCCGGTGCCTACCAAAGGTGCCTCAGGCTTGAGCAAGGGGACGGCCTGACGCTGCATGTTGGATCCCATAAGAGCCCTGTTGGCGTCGTCATGCTCCAGAAATGGGATCAATCCTGCGGCAACAGATACAAGCTGACTTGGAGAAACGTCCATCAGATCTACCTCGTCAGGAGTTACCGTTACATAGTTTCCACTCTTTCTGGCTGTGATCAGATCCCCTGTATATCTACCAGCTTCATCAACAGGAACGTTGGCCTGCGCTATTATAAAGTCCTCTTCCTCTGTGGCAGTAAGATACCTGATTTGATCAAGCACCCTTCCCCCTTTTACCACGCGGTACGGCGTCTCTATGAAACCGAAGACATTTACGCGGGCATAGGCGCTTAGTGATACGATAAGGCCTATGTTAGGACCTTCCGGTGTCTCAACAGGGCAGACACGACCATAGTGCGTGTTATGAACATCGCGGACTTCAAACCCGGCTCTCTCACGGGTAAGTCCTCCGGGCCCCAGGGCCGACAACCTTCTCTTGTGGGTGATTTCAGAGAGAGGATTGGTCTGATCCATGAACTGCGAAAGCTGACTGCTGCCGAAGAATTCATTTACTACAGCGGTAACAGGCTTGGCATTTATAAGATCGTGGGGCATCATGGTCTCTATATCAAGGAGATTCATCTTCTCCTTGATGGCACGCTCCATCCGAACCAGGCCTATTCTGTATTGATTTTCTATAAGCTCGCCGACGGATCTTATCCTACGGTTACCGAGATGATCGATATCGTCTACGCTGTACTCAGGTAACCCGTTTTTCAAATTTATCAGATATCTAACGGCCTCCATGACATCCTCTCGACGAAGCACTGTTACTTCGGAAGGGATATCCATGCGAAGCTTGTAATTCATTTTCACGCGCCCAACATCAGAAAGATCATAGCTGTCCTCGTTGAAAAAGAGACTGTTGAAAAATCGATGGGCAGTTTCGAGGGAGGGGGGGTTGCTGGGCCTAAGCCTACGGTAGATGTCTATTATAGCTTCTTCTTCTGTATCTATCTTATCTATGAGCATAGTATTTCTGATGTAGGCATTGACCCCTTCCTCATCAAGCTGAATGAGCCTTACCTCGGAAATCTTCTTCTCACGGATAAGATTTACAGAATCCCCGTCCAGTTCATCATTACATTTAAGGAATACTTCGCCTGTCTCAGGATCGACAAGATCCGAAGCGAGAACCTTCCCGGCTATGTAGTCCATGCCAACATCAAGCCTGTCTATACCGACATCCTCCACCTTTTTCAGAAAGGTTTTGGTGATTTTCCTTCCCTTCTTGAGGATAATCTCTCCAGTATTTGGATCCTTTATATCTTCGGGCACTCTGTCGCCGATAAGGTTTTCATCAACAACCAAATAAGCATCGTCACCACCGATAACAACCTTCTCAACGTTGTAGAAGTATGCCATCAGATCTTCGGCGGAATAGCCCATTGCCTTGAGTAGAACTGTAACGGGCATCTTTCTCCTGCGGTCCACTCTGGCATAAAGAATATCCTTGGGATCAAATTCCAGATCAAGCCAAGATCCCCTTATAGGAATAACCCTTGCCGAATATATGAGCTTTTCACTAACGTGGGTTTTCCCCTTGTCATGGCCGAAGAATATGCCGGGGGATCTGTGAAGCTGGCTTACTATAACCCTCTCGGTACCATTGATGTTAAAGGTACCCTTTTCTGTCATCAACGGAATTTCTCCGAAGTATATCTCTTGCTCCTTGATGTCACGGATGATCTTTTGTTCGTTTCCACGTCCATTGCTATCAAAAACAACAAGCCGAACCACGACACGGAGGGGAGCATTATAGGTCATTCCCCTCTGCGTACACTCTCGGACATCATACCTGGCATTGCCTATCTTGTAACTGACAAATTCCAGGGAGCATTTTCCACTAAAATCCACAATGGGGAAGACACTCTTAAAGGCCCCTTGAAGACCGATATTTCCCCTCTTTTCGGGATCAATATCGGCCTGCAAAAATTTCTCATAGGATTTTCGCTGAATCTCTATGAGGTCGGGTATCTCGACTATCTTTTTTATACGGCCAAAACTTTTTCTATAAGTACCCATAGCGATCCTTTATATAGTCTACCCTTCATAAAAGAGAGAAGCCAGAATAGAAAAAAAGCTTTCTACGCTCTGGCTTCCAGACTCACATCACTGAATCCTCTTGTAAGGTTAAAATACTTTTATGAATTAACAATTATTTAATCTCTACCGTCGCTCCCACTTCCACCAATTTGGCTTTTATCTCTTCAGCCTCGGCCTTGGAAACGCCTTCTTTAATGGGCTTTGGCACGCCTTCTACCAAGTCCTTGGCCTCCTTGAGACCTAATCCGGTAACGGCTCTGGCAACCTTAATTACCTGGATTTTCTCCGCGCCAAACCCTGTCAGGATAACATCAAACTCTGTCTGCTCCTCTGCTGGGGCCACCGCCGCTGCCGGTCCTGCCACTGCTACCGCTGCGACCGGGGCCGCCGCCGACACGCCCAGCCTTTCCTCCAGTTCCTTCACCATCGCCGACAGGTCAAGAACTGTCATATTTTCGATAAAACTGATAACTTCTTCTCTCGTGATATTTGCCATTTTTCGATATATCCTTTCCTGTATTTCTAGTTTTCCTCTTTTTTCTGTCTGTAAGCCTCAAGCACCTGAACAAACCCTCGGGGAACCCCACTCAATACGGTAACCATTTGAGTCTGCACGCCCAGCAACACAGACAGGAGCTTGCCCAGAAGAACTTCCCTGCTCGGCAGCTCTGACAGAATCTTTATCTCGTCCTTGCTCAAGATCGTGCCATTGAGAACACCTGCTTCAATCTCAAGCTTGGCATTCTTCTTGGCAAACTCAACGAGTATCTTGGCGGGCTCGACCACATCACCAAAATTCATCATGAGCGCTTTTGGACCTTTGAGATGCTCATCAAGGGGTAACGAACTGGTATCCTTCAGGGCAATGCTTAGAAGGTTGTTCTTTACCACCTTAAGCTCACTGTCAGCCTTGCGCAACTGGTTCCTTAGGTCAGTGATTTCTTTGACCTTGAGGCCGCTGTAACCGGCAAGAACAGCCATTTTCACATCTTTCAGCTTTTCATGCAGATCAGCAACAACACTTTCCTTCTCACTTCTGTTCAATACATGGCCTCCTTCCTTTGTGTAGATCTAAAGCCCCCCCGTAGGCTCCTCTAGCTAACCAGGGGGCTTTGAAGTCAAGACCACTATACAGGAAAAGAATCTCACAACCCTACATAGCCTCGGCAGGCCGGCTTATACACTTTCCGATTGAACCCTCTGGTACCTGCTGTCTCTGACTTATTATTCCTTTTTTATACAGCCTTTAAAATACCCCTGACATCCATGGGATCTATGCTGACTCCTGGTCCCATGGTGGTAGAGAGAGATATGGCCTTAAGGTATGTCCCCTTACTAGACGCAGGCTTAAGCTTGAGTATTGATTCTATTAGCGCCAATATATTCTCCGCTAACTTATCAACCCCAAACGAGGCCTTTCCTACTGGGCTATGAACTATACCTGCCTTCTCAACCCTGAACTCGACCTTGCCTGCCTTCAACTCCTTGACCGCGTCCTTTATTTCAAAGGTAACAGTTCCAACCTTGGGGTTCGGCATAAGTCCTCGTGGACCCAGAATCTTACCAAGCTTTCCAACTGTACCCATCATGTCCGGAGTGGCAACTACCCTGTCAAAATCCATCCAGCCACCCTTGACTTTTTCTACAAGGTCATCAGAACCGGCAAAATCCGCCCCTGCTTCAAGGGCCTCTCTTTCCTTCTCCCCTTTTGCAAAAACCAGCACCTTTACAGTCTTGCCAAGGCCATGGGGAAGAACTACACTCCCTCTTATCATCTGGTCCGCGTGTTTGGGATTAACGCCAAGTTTAATTGCAACGTCAGCAGTCTCATCAAACTTAGCCCTCGAGGTAGATATGGCAAGCTCTACAGCCTCTTTAAGCAAATAGCGCTTGTCAGACTCCACCTTCTTTCTTTCCTCTAAATAATCTTTGCCTCTCTTAGACATCTTGTTCGAACCCCGAAATATATTTATGATTTATTTGGAAATCTCGATACCCATGGACCTTGCGGTACCAGCTATAGTTGCTATAGCACCATCCATATCGACGGCATTTAGATCTTCATATTTTGTCTCAGCAATCTCACGCAGCTGCTTGGGGGTTACAGTTCCAACCTTCTCACGCTTGGGATCCCCCGCACCCTTTGCAATCTTTGCCGCCTGCTTCAATAGAACAGACGTAGGTGGCGTCTTTGTGATAAACGTAAATGACTTGTCGGCATATACGGTTATCTCAACGGGAATTATCATCCCTTCCTGTTTCTGTGTAAGCGCATTATAAGCCTTACAGAATTCCATTATGTTGACACCATGCTGACCCAATGCGGGACCGATGGGCGGCGAAGGCGTAGCTTTGCCGGCCTGAATTTGAAGCTTTATGCTCGCAATAACCTTCTTAGCCATTAGACTCCCCTCTGCTTTTTCCTCGTTTCAAAATTTAAATATTCTCTCAGTTTTGGACTACCTGTATAAAATCCAGTTCAACCGGTGTAGACCTACCAAATATACTTACTATGACCCTCAATTTGCCCTTTTCAGGCTTGATCTCATCAACAACACCATCAAAGTTGGTAAAGGGGCCGTCGACTATCCTCACATGGTCACCCAACTCAAACTTGACCTTAGGCTGAGGCTTCAAAGTCCCCTCATCTATCTTGGTTTTCAGAGACTGAACAGATTCATCCGATATAGGAGAGGGCCTGTCTTTTGCCCCTAAAAAACCCGTTACCTTGGGAGTGTCCTTAACCATGTGCCACGTATCATCAGTTAACTCCATGTTGACCAATACGTATCCGGGGAAAAACTTCCTCTTGGAGGTCTTCTTCTCCCCCTTTTTGAGTTCCACGACATCCTCTTCCGGTATCAATATATCTCCGAAATAGTCCTGCATGCCAAAGGTAAGAACACGCTCTTCCAGAGAGCGCTTTACCCTGTTCTCGAAACCCGAATATGTATGAACAACGTACCAGTTAAAGGCCATTTTGTTAGCTCAATACCAACCTTATTATCTTGGTAAGTCCGAAATCTACTACACCAAGGAATATTGACAAGATAACAACTACCACAATTACTACGGAGGTCGAGGCAAGCGCCTGTTTAGGGGTCGGCCATGTGACCTTTTTAAGTTCGGCCTTGGCTTCCATCAGGAAGTGCCTTAACCTGTCCACTACCAACCGCAATTTCTCCATCCGACATTCCCTCGGGAAAACATAATGGCAGGCCAGGAGGGATTCGAACCCCCAACACCCGGATTTGGAGTCCGGTGCTCTAGCCGTTAGAGCTACTGGCCTGTTTCAAGTAAAATATTCTCTATGCAAAACCTCGAGAAACCACAATGGAGCCCACAAGAAGCCAGGGTCCCGCTAGCAGCGGCCTCAAGGAAATCTTACCCCGATGCACACCAAACCCAAGAGAAAGGTTACTTCGTCTCCCTGTGATCTGTGTGCCGCTGGCAAAACTTGCAATACTTCTTCATCTCAAGACGGTTCTTCGTGATCCGCTTATTTTTCGTAGTCGTGTAATTTCTCTGCTTGCACTCGCTACACGCAAGGATAACAATGTCTCTCATTACCATTCAACCCGTCTTTCGCCAAAGTGGAGCCCACGACCAGGATTGAACTGGTGACCTCATCCTTACCAAGGATGTGCTCTACCAACTGAGCTACGTGGGCCTTTTAAAATCCTCTTACATCCTGAAAACAAAAAAATGGAGCGGGAAACGGGATTCGAACCCGCGACCCTCAGCTTGGAAGGCTGACGCTCTAGCCACTGAGCTACTCCCGCCTTATAAAATCAACCTGGCAAAAATATGGTGGAGGGGGGAGGACTTGAACCTCCGTAGGCTTCGCCGGCAGATTTACAGTCTGCTCCCTTTGACCACTCGGGAACCCCTCCACACTATTCAGCAATAACTGGAGCTGGCGATGGGACTCGAACCCGCGACCTGCTGATTACAAATCAGCTGCTCTACCAATTGAGCTACGCCAGCAAGTTAACATACCTAGACCACAGGACTCCAGAAAGATGATTCGGCAACGCACACAGTGCGAGAGCCAGAGACAAAACTTCCAAACTCCCTACGACAATAGAAACCGGGATACTAAGTATAAAAAACGTATTTGTCAAGATGTTTTTATAAAAGTGGTGTAAAATTCCCTTGACTCACAAAATCCTTCTTCGTATACTCCCCACGTTAGAAAAAGAAGTTCTTATTTTTCCTTCTAAGTGGCTTTGCCAGAGAGATCGCAACCCATAGAGTATATTTTCGCTTCTGGCCGCTCCGCAAACATATTTGGGGTACATCTTGCGACTCGCTTAATATAATTAAATGCCAAAAAAGGGAAGAAATAAATATAATACCAATGCGATAAAAGCTGACCACTCAGTACCAGTATTAGAAAATATAATTCATAACAGGTAGACAACACTTGATATATGGATCAACGAATATGTTTGATGTTTTTTAGGTTAACGCCCGATTGAATGGGATCCTACCATGGGCATCTATCTCTTGAGCATAGCTTATTTGATTGGAAAGTTTGGGTAATATGTGGTTGAATGAACAGGAAAGTTGTATTTGTTTGCTCGAAACTACTCGAAAATAAAACATAATGTAAGGAGGATTGTTAATGGAAGATGTTGTAATTGTATCGGCCTGTCGTACTGCTATCGGCCGCTTCGGAGGAACCGTTAGAGATCTAAATGGGCCGATACTGGCAAAAACAGTCATGGAAGAGGCCGTTAAGCGGGCAGGCATTGATCCCGCAGTCATTAATGACGTTCGCATGGGATGCTGCGCAGAGCATCACGACAGTCGTAACGTGGCTCGCGTTGCATCACTTATGGCTGGAATACCCGAAACAGTACCTGCGGTCACAATGACCAGAGTGTGCATCTCTGGGATGGAATCGGTAATCTCAGGTGCCGCAATGATCTGGGCCGGTCTTGCCGATGTGATACTGGGCGGTGGTGTTGAGCATATGTCCGGTCTTCCTTACGCAGTCAGCAACGCGAGATGGGGAGTACGCCTCGGTGATGCCACTTTTGAAGATTGTCTCAACAGGGGCCTTATGGCAGGATCACGCTTTCATCCGGGACCAGAAAACGGCCCAGTAAAGGATGGCCCAATAATAGAGATGTTCCGCGGGAAGCCCTATCTAATGGGAATAACGGCAGAACTCGTTGCTCAGATGTACAATATCACCCGTGAAGAAATGGATGAGGTTGCATTAAGGAGCCATAACAATGTTGAAAGGGCAACCAATGAAGGGGATTTCAAGGATGAAATAGTTCCCATCGAAATTCCTCAAAAGAAAGGTAAGCCCCCCATAATTTTCGATAAAGACGAACATTTCATCCCAGGCCTTACCATGGAAAAACTCGCAGCGCTTCCGCCAGCCTTCGCGCCTAAAATAGGGAAAGTAACGGCTGGAAATGCCTCAGGTATAAATGATGGCGCTGCCGCAATGATTATCATGTCAGCATCAAAGGCAAAGGAATTAGGACTGACTCCTATAGCCCGGATCAGAGGCGTAGGTTACGGCGGAGTTCATCCCTCAGTTATGGGATTGAGCCCCGTTCCAGCCGTACGAGATATGCTCAAACGAACCGGCCTGAAGATAAGCGATTTTGAAATGATTGAGCTCAACGAGGCCTTCGCTGCCCAGTATCTGGGTTGCGAGAAAGAACTGGGCCTTAATCGGGAAATCACAAACGTCAACGGATCTGGTTGTGGCCTGGGCCACCCGGTAGGAGCTACAGGATGCCGCGTGATGGTCACCCTCCTAAATGTCATGAAAAAGCGGGGAAAGACCCTAGGATTCGCCACCCTATGCGGTGGAGGAGGAACTTCGATGGCAACAGCCATTGAAATGCTGTAACAGCTTTACTGCTTGTTTAACCAGAGGCCAGGCACCAAAGCTTGGCCTCTTTTTTGTCAAAACTTAGACTCCAAAAAATAAACATGAAAAAATGATACGGGGATTAGAAAGAAAAAAGGGCATCCCGGGATAAAACCTGAGATGCCCCTTCTTGAAAGAATCCGTACCCTTTACAGAACCCTGACGTTGGCAGCGGCCGGCCCCTTGGCGCCTTGCTCAATATCAAAAGAAACTCGCTGATTCTCCTCTAAAGTTCTGAAGCCTTCACTCTGGATAGCGCTGTAATGAACAAAGACATCGCCACCTTCATCGTTCTCGATGAAGCCAAAACCCTTACTTGAATTAAACCACTTCACTGTACCTTCAGACACTATGGCAACCCTCCTTTCTTAATTTTTTCTAAAGTAGGATCGCCTGCATGTAAGAAGAACTGAGAAGCCTGAAATTCCAGATGTCTAAATTCGTACTTTATAATGTCTCAATCCTAACTTTACGTATCCCCCCCCCTATCTGTAAGTAAGGATACTTTTTTTGACACACTGTATGGTACTATATGATACGGTTAAGACAAGTCAAGCTTTTTCGGACTCTTCCAACGTAAAAATTTATCCCAAGTTGTTAGATTAATGTTTTTTATGATAGGGTGGAAGACAATATATATCTTCCACCAACAAGGGGCAAGGAGTGAAGAAAGAAAATCTGACACCGGCAATGTTACAATATCTCCAGATAAAGGAGGCGCACAAAGACTGCATAATCTTTTTCAGAATGGGAGATTTTTATGAGATGTTTTTCGAAGATGCAGAGGTAGCCTCAAAAATACTACAGATTACATTAACATCAAGAAATAAAGGCAGCAAAGATGCGATTCCTCTATGCGGTATCCCATATCATGCGGCATCCTCATATATATCAAAACTTATCGACCACGGATACAAGGTCGCAGTGTGCGAACAGATCGAAAACCCCAAAGATGCAAAGGGAATTGTCAATCGGGAGGTGGTGCGAATTGTTACACCTGGATTGGTGCTCGATACTGATAATCTTAATGCTAAGGAGAATAACTTTCTGGCGGGCATAGGTATGGATGGGACCTTTTGGGGCCTCGCATGCATAGATATCTCGACTGGCGAGTTTCGTGTTACAGAGACGAATGATCGAGAGGCCTTTCTCGATGAGATATCCGGATTTGGTCTCAGGGAAATACTAATTTGTCAAGATCTCAGCGATACTCCCCTTGCAGGAGTTTTCGCCAAGCGATTTCCAGGTTGCAGTATAAGCTGGCTTCCAGCTGGTTACTTCTCGACAGACGAAGCCCTGCGACTGATAAATGAGCGTTTTCCAAAAGGAGTGCCGCAGGAGGAGTTCAAAAGATGTCCGGCTATGATAGGAGCGGCGGGAGCAGTTCTCAGGTATGTAATGGAAACCCAGAAAGACCGACTCGATCACATTAGTGAAATCCAGCGATACGATATAAATCAGTATATGATCCTAGACGACACCGCCAAAAACAACCTTGAACTCTTTGCCACCTTACAAGCTGGGCGCAAAAGAGGCTCTGTCTTTCACGTCCTTGACGATACCACTACAGCCATGGGAGCAAGGAGGCTGCGCCGGTGGATGATGTATCCTCTAGTCGATCCTGAAAGGATAAGAGACAGACTTGCCGCTGTATCTGAGATCAAAGATAATCACATACTGAGAGGAGAGCTTCGAACGACCCTTGCCGGGATCTATGACCTTGAGCGCCTAGGCAGCAGGGTTTCCATGGGCCTTGCAAACGCCAGAGATCTGATTTCCCTGGGCCGGTCTGCAAGTATGGTTCCGAGGATACAGGGAATTATATCGGCCCTGGAATCTCCTCTAGTTTCGGCGATCCGCGATGAGATTGATCCACTGCAAGAGGTTAGGGACCTTGTAGAGCGTTCCATAGCAGAAGACCCGCCAGTTACCATCCGTGAAGGCTATATAATCAGACAGGGTTATGACGAAGAGCTGGACAAGCTTATATCTCTATGCACGGACGGCAGGAAATGGATCGCCGCCATGGAGGATAAGGAACGAAAGAAAACGGGAATTAATAGCTTGAAGATAGGGTTTAACAACGTCTTTGGTTACTACATCGAGGTAACAAGGGCGAACAGTGGAATGGTTCCTGACGATTATGTCAGGAAACAAACCCTTGTGAATGCGGAAAGGTATATAAACCAGGAACTCAAGGAGTACGAGGCGCTTGTTCTGGGGTCAGAGGAACGACGAAAGAAAAGGGAACATGATCTATTCTTGGAGATACGAGAAACGATAGCCCGTTATATCAGGAGAATACAGGTAACGGCTTCACGTCTTGCAGATCTGGACGCCATTGCTTCACTCGCAGAGATAGCGGAGCGCTATTCCTACTGTTGTCCCCACATAAACAATGGAGATCGTATTGAAATACTGGATGGAAGGCATCCCGTTGTGGAACGCATGGATACCGACGGAGGCTTTGTTCCAAACGATACGTCAATGGACTGCAGCTCAAACCGACTTCTGATCATCACTGGCCCTAATATGGCGGGTAAATCTACCTACATAAGGCAAGTGGCCGTAATTGCACTTATGGCACAGATGGGTAGCTTTGTACCAGCCAAGGATGCGACAATAGGAGTAGTTGACCGGATATTTACCAGGGTCGGAGCAGGAGACAACCTTTCGTCAGGACAGAGCACCTTCATGGTTGAAATGACCGAGGTTGCTAACATCCTCAAGCATGCAACAGCCAAGAGCCTCATCTTACTTGACGAAGTTGGGCGTGGCACAAGCACCTTTGACGGTCTAAGCATCGCATGGGCCGTGGCGGAACACATACACGATGCCAGAAAATTGGGGTCCAGGACATTGTTTGCAACGCACTATCACGAGCTGACAGACCTTGCGCGAACTATGGAAGGCGTGAAGAACCTCAGCGTCGCGGTTAAGGAATGGGGTGACCGTATCATCTTTCTGCGGACCATAATAGAAGGAGGGACAAATCGAAGCTATGGAATTGAGGTGGCGCGACTTGCGGGCGTTCCCGAAGAAATTATCCTTCGTGCAAGGGAGATACTGGGAAACCTTGAGAGGGGTGAACTTGATGAAATAGGAATGCCAAAGATAGGAATGAGCAAACAGTCCAGAAAAAAAGGGACTGTGGGACAACTAGATTTATTTATGGGAAAGGAAAATCGCTTAATCGGCGAGCTAAGAAATATTGATGTTATGAATATGACACCCCTAGAGGCTCTTGGCAAAATCAGCGAATGGCAGAAGACTATAAAAGATTGAGGAATTATAAAATGCAAGCACAGATTATTTTATGCACACTCTCCGGACCTGGGCAAAATCAGTGTAGCCCTGGATAACCTTCATTATCCCGTCCTGCAGGAGAGTGGACATTCCCTGGGCGATTGCCATATCACGAATGGACTGAACATTTCCATGATGCTGTATCAGCTGTTTTAGATCATCAGTTGCAACAAGCAGTTCGTGAATTCCCATTCTTCCCTTGTATCCTGTTTTGTCACATGCGTTGCAACCTTTGGCTCGGTACAATCGAAAATCTTCATTGTATGGAATATCAAGTCCTGCAAAACGTTCTTCACCGAAACTGGAGACCAATTCATCATACTCATCTTTCGATGGATGGTAAGCCTCACGGCATTTCTTGCACAGAGTACGAACCAGCCTCTGCGCCAGTACCCCTAGCAGCGAATCGGCAAAGTTCAAAGGATCGATTCCCATATCAAGCAGACGCACTATAGTTTCAGGCGCACTGTTCGTGTGAAGGGTACTGAATACCAGGTGCCCCGTGAGTGAGGCCTCTACGCCGATCTTTGCGGTCTCGTAGTCCCTCATTTCTCCCACCATTATCACATCTGGATCGGCCCTGAGAAAAGAACGCATGGCATGGGCAAAGTCGAAGCCAATCTTCGGATTGACCTGTACCTGCCTGAGTCCGTATTGCGAAATCTCCACAGGGTCTTCAGCTGTCCATATTTTTGTCTCCGGCCTGTTTATATGGTGAAGCGCAGAGTGAAGGGCTGTAGTTTTCCCGGAACCGGTAGGACCAACCGCCAGTATCATTCCATAAGGTTTTTCAAGAAGATCAAGGAGGCTTTTATAATTGTAAGGAGAAAGGGCCATTTCCTCAAGTGGCATTATAGCCCCCCCGCTCGCGAGTATACGCATAACAACATCTTCAACTCCTCCCTGAGTCGGTATAGTTGCAACTCGAAGTTCTATCTCATCCCCCTTGGCCCGGCGGAACTTTATCTTTCCATCCTGTGGCAGCCTCCTCTCTGTTATATCCAAATTAGATATTATCTTTATCCTTGAAACCAGAGCGGACCTGTAGTTGAATGGCACCTTCTGATAAGTAACCAGTGCACCATCTATCCTGTACCTAACCTCAATGTTTTTCTGCCTTAGATTGGGTTCTATATGTATGTCAGAAGCATTACGAATGTAGGCGTCGTTGATAATCCTGTTGACTAATTGCATTATGACGCTGTCGCTTTCGTTTATCTCCTCCTCTTCGCTTTCAAATTCATCCTCAACATCAAGCTTTCCCAGGATATCGGTGATGGAACTGGCGGTATCGCCCGCCTGATAGAAATAATTTATAAATTTCTGTATGTCATCGTACAGAGAGACATCGTATTCGACCGCCCGTGTTCTGAGCAGATTTTCTATCATGTCCTGCTTCAAAACGTTGTTGGGATCATCAATGATGACTCGAATCTTTCCATCTTGCCTGTCGAGAGGAACCCACATCTCCCGCCGTAGGTATTCTTCCTTAAGATTACGCAGCAGATCGAACGGGATAGGATACTTGGTACTGAACGGAACAAAACGGCACTTGTAAAATTCCTCCAGAGATCTCCCCATATCCTCTTTGGATATCTTGATTTTTTTCATGAGGTGATCTTCGACCGTTTCCCTGTTCTTTTTTGCATTTTCCAGCGCACTCTCAATATCTTCCTCATTTATAAGACCATGGGTCAGCAGATAATCAAATTTGGATTTCCTCTTTCTCCTAACCCTTTCCTGGTTATAAAAGGCTGTACCCAAAACATCCGAAACCTCCTTTAGGGAGGTCTCGTCCTGATCGGTAAATCTCCTTCCATCCGCTCTATTTAGTATCTGAATTACCCCCATAAGGGTGCCATCGTGCAAAATAGGTATGGCAAGTATCTGCTTTGTCGCGAAACCTGACTTTTTATCCCAGCTAGAATCAAACCTAAGCTCCGGAGAGATATCCTTCAGCTCAGATTGATCATATGCGTTTGCTATATTGGATGTTTTTTTATTATTGGCCACATACCCCGCCACACTCCGGTTATCGATAGGCAACCGTATCTCCTTCAATCTGGAACCGGCAAGGAACATTGCGTATATTTCTTTTTTTGCCATGTCTGCTACATAGATTGTCATGGATTGGGCGTTAAAGAGACCCAACATCTCATCCCTCAGGTCAATGAGAATTTGCTTGAGGTTAACTGAAGAGTGTATGCGGTTCGTTATGTCCTGCAGGGTTTTGCTGAAATATAGTTTTTCTTCAAGCTCTGTTATCTGAGCCCTTGCCGTTTTATTGCCATTATTGAAACTTGATTCAGGATCGTTCATAAAATATTTACCTAATTTGAGTTAACTAAAGCACCCCGCATCCCACCGCCACCAGATACAAAGCCATCTTTCTCATGTTTCAACACATAAAGTCCAACAGTTTAGATAATTTGTATTGCGCCGACTGTGGATTGATGATAAATACTACTAGTTTCAACAACATTCTTCAAGGGGAGTTGTGCGTAGGTCGGTATGAATGAAAAGGGAAATGAGCCCGGAGGGGAAGCTTCGGTTGCAAAAGCTAGGGAATCCGAAAAAACAGATAATCCAGTCTTTGAAGAAGCCGGCTTTAACCTCAGGGCGATCAGGAAATCAAAAGGTCTTACTTTAAACGAATTATCCTCTTCTACAAGGGTGAGTCTTGCGATCCTCAAGGCCATAGAAGGGCAAAGGTTCGAGCTGCTTCCAGAGCAGATCTACGCCAGAGCCTTCATTAACTCTTATGCCAATGCCTTAGACATAGACAGTAAAGAGATATTGTCACTTTATGAGTCATACCTAAAAAGCCTCGAGCTACAGGAAGACAAACATGAAATGCTCAAAAATTTTGCCATAAAAAGGCAAGGCATGAAGGTACGTTTGAAGTTGTTGGTGATAATGACCGCAGCTCTGATATTTTTAATAGGGGCATCCCTGCTGTACCAAAGGGGGACAGGCGAACAGAAAACATCGGTAGAAACGATTGAATCCCCAGCAGTTGAAATTCAGGAGCCTGCTGGCAATATGGAAGTATCGCAGGACGAAAGTGCCATACTCGAAGGAAAAGGCCCGTATATAGGTAGCACGACACCTCAACTTGACAGCAACAAAGCCAAAATAGAGGGTGTAACACCAGAGCCACAGCCTGAATTACAAAATGGAGTTGTAGGCGCGATAGGTGAGCTATCCAATCAGGAAAAATCATACACAATGACGATAGAGGCTTCGGAGTTAACGTGGATAAAGATGGAAAAGGATGGAGGGCTACCGGTTGAGATCATATTGAAGCCCGGTGAGCAGTTAACGGAGATAGCCTATCAGGGCTTCGGCCTACTAATAGGCAATGCGGGGGGGGTGGATATAAGCTTCCAGGGAAATCCACTTGGCCCACTAGGAAAACATGGAGAAGTTGTTAATATAAAGTTGCCCAAAGAGGAATAACAAGCAATAACAGATAGATTATAAAAATATTCTGAGAGGTAAATCAAATATGTTTGGAATAGGCATGCCCGAGCTGGCAATTATACTGATTATTATATTGATAATCTTCGGCGCAGGAAAACTCCCCGAAATAGGAGGGGCCATCGGTAAAGGTATCAAAAACTTCAAAAAATCTTTTCAGGAAACCGAAGAAGTTGACGCTAAGGAAGACCACAAAAAGATAAAGGAAAATCAGAAATAGATTAAATATATTTCTTCAGGACTTCGTATCTTCATACCGATTTACTAGAAGGGAACATCATCTTCCATCATGCTTGAACCGGATGGGAATGGCATGCCATTTTTTTCCTGTTGATAGCCCCCTTGTTCTTTACGCTCCAGCATCTGCATGTTGGAGGCCACTATCTCTGTAGTGTAGCGCTTGTTTCCGTCCTTATCGTCCCAGCTTCTTGTTTGAAGCCGACCCTCGATATATACCAGCCTTCCTTTTGCCAAATAACTACCGCATATCTCAGCAAGCTTTTTGAAGGTGACAATCCTGTGCCACTCTGTTTTCTGGATTTTTCCGCCCTCCTTGTCTTTCCACTGCTCATCCGTTGCTAGGTTGAAATTAGTTACCATTGTGCCATCTTGGGTATACCGCACCTCTGGATCACTACCAAGCCTTCCGACCAATATAACCTTGTTAACCATGCGCATCTCCTTGAGAAAAATTCGCTGCACTATATTACACAATTAACATTGCTGTCAAACGAATTATATTAGATCCGCTTCTTTCTAAGTAGAACTCATCGCAGGTAAACTATCATTATGTTAGAATGGCGCAACAAAATAAAGCCTCCTGTTTATAAGAACTGCCTTCAGGATAACAGCCTCTATCAATTACAGGGCCTGAAATATCAAAGTTTACCTGGCAACTTAACATTCCAAGCTTAAAAGCCAAATTTTAATAGCATTCTTTGATAAATCTGATAGCCATATTCCAACGCTAATTAAAGAGATTCGTAATGGCCCTGTTGTCAAGTTTGAGGCATTGTGGTAAAAGCACATCGCCAAGGAGATCTTGTAGATAACATCGTCGGTGCGGAGAATATGAAAAATACCCTAAAAAAGGTCCAGGTCAATATGCCCTTTCAAATGCTGATGGATGGTTATCTCGATATAGTCATTAAGGAAGGCATAAATCCTGAGGTGAGCCTTAATTGCTTTGTACTGGACAGCTTTAGACTTAACGAGTTTAAAGCTGTGGCGGAGGCACTGAATAGCGCAGGCCTGTCCATTACGCTGCACGCACCATTTTTTGATCTGAGACCTGGAGCCCTGGACCGACTGGTACGAGAGGTAACCCAGAAAAGACTAAGCCAGTTTTTCGATCTTATTCCTGTTTTCAAGCCTAGATCCGTCGTATGTCACGCAGCCTTCGACGAGCGCTATTATGTCTCACAGGAGGATAAATGGCTGGAAAATAGCATTGAAACATGGACCCGCTTGATAGATAAAGCCGCCGGCATGGATACTCAAATAGCAATTGAGAATGTATATGAAGCAACCCCACAGTATCTGGGCACGATGATGGATGCACTAGATGGGGCAAAAAATATATGCTTCTGCTTTGATACCGGACACTTCAACGCTTTTTCCGAGTCCACCCTAGAAGAGTGGATGGATATAGTCGGTTCCCGCATAGGTCATATACACCTGCATGACAACCTCGGAAGTACAGATCAACATCTGCCGGTTGGAGATGGATCTTTCCCCTTTCATCGTTTTTTTGAATTTCTAAAGAGAACGGGGGCTAATCCTGTAATAACCCTGGAACCACACAAACAGGAAGATCTCTGGCGGACACTGAGGAACATAAAAAACATGGGACTGCTTGATTAGGTGAAGATCCTTGCTAAGATATGTCTTTAAACGGTTGGTTATGATGGTGCCCCTTCTTGTGGGAATCACAGTAGTCTGCTTTGTCGTCATACATCTTGCTCCCGGTTCTCCCACAGACATGCAGACAGACCTAAACCCGAGAGTCTCCGCAGAGGCCAAAGCACGCCTCCAGTCCATGTATGACCTTGATAAACCAATACATGAGCAGTATCTGCTGTGGGTAAGGCGACTTGCGACCCTTGATCTGGGGCAGTCATTTTCAACCGACCACAGGCCTGTAATCGACAAGATACTGGAAAGGATACCAATAACTATCACCATCAATGTCCTTTCCATGATCATAATCGTGCTGATTGCAATCCCTCTTGGTGTCCTTTCGGCTGTGCGCCAGAATTCTTTATTCGACAAGATCACGGCAGTGGTTGTATTTGTAGGGTTCGCAGTCCCCACCTTCTGGCTTGCCCTACTCCTTATGATACTTTTAGGAGTGGACCTAGGCTGGCTCCCCATATCCGGTATACGTTCAATGAATTATGAGTACCTTCCGCCCTTCACAGCTATTGTTGACCTGCTGAAACACCTCATACTCCCGGTGCTTCTCTCAGCCTTCGGGGGGCTTGCTGGGCTCTCACGTTATATGAGGTCTAACATGCTTGAGGTTATCCGGCAGGACTACATCACGACAGCAAGAGCCAAGGGACTCAGTGAAAGAGTGGTAATCTATAAACACGCACTAAGAAATGCACTTCTGCCGGTTATTACCATACTGGGCCTGTCGATCCCCGGTCTAATCGGTGGCAGTGTAATCTTCGAGACAATATTCGCTATACCTGGCATGGGGCAGCTGTTTTACATGTCAGTAATGTCCCGTGACTACCCCGTTGTTATGGGGATACTGTTCATAGGGGCCGTACTGACACTGATCGGAAATCTGGTTGCCGATACATCATACGCCCTGGCTGACCCCAGAATAAGGGTATCCTAACAGCCTCCTATGGAGAGTTGTATTAGACGATGAAGACAGATTTCTGGTACAGATTTTTCAGGAACAAAATGGCGGTCGCGGGGGGCGTGATAGTCATCATGCTCTTCGTTGTATCCATCCTTGCATCCTGGCTATCTCCCTATGACCCTAATGAGATAAACCTGCAAAAGGTGCTTGCCCCTCCATCTCAGGCACACCCCTTCGGTACAGACCAGTTGGGACGTGATGTCTTAAGCAGGATGGTATGGGGTGCCGGAATATCTTTAAAGGTAGGTTTTGTAGCTACAGGTTTTTCCCTCCTTATAGGAATCATCCTTGGCGCACTCGCGGGATATTACGGCAAATGGGTAGACGCAGTCATTATGCGCTTTGTAGACATCATGCTATGTTTTCCCTCATTCTTCCTTATACTTGCAGTAATAGCTATTCTGGAACCTTCAATATGGAACATCATGATTGTAATCGGTTTGACAGGCTGGATGGGGATAACCCGTCTGGTAAGAGCAGACTTCATATCTCTCAGGGAAAGGGATTTTGTCCAGGCAGCCCGCGCCATAGGGGCTGGCGATATGCGCATCATATTTAGACATATACTACCCAATGCCATGGCATCGGTTCTTGTAGCGGCTACGCTGGGAGTTGCCGGAGCAATACTAACCGAATCAGCGCTCAGTTTTCTAGGCATTGGCGTACAACCCCCCACACCGAGCTGGGGAAACATACTTACAGCAGGGAAAAACAATATAGATATTGCATGGTGGCTATCCCTTTATCCAGGGCTTGCGATACTGATAACGGTTCTGGGCTACAACCTGCTGGGCGAAGGCATAAGGGACTCCCTGGACCCGCGGCTTAAATAACTCAAGTGAATTACCCCGCCCACAGGGCGGGGTATCAAATATTTTAAAACAATTCTAATTGTTGAGGGTTTGTTTCTTGATCACGATGGTACTCAGTATATCTGCCGTTACCTTATCTCCCACGGTTCTGGCAAAATATCCGTCTTCCCAAAATTCACGACCTCGAAGCTGCTTCTTTACCTCTGGATTCTCATGAAAAATTACACTAGCATCTGATACTCTTCATGATTCCTACTACCTTGGGAATACTGTATCGGGGTGAAAAAGACAAAAATATATGAACATGGTCATCCGCAACTTATATCGTGTCAATCTCAAAACCATGATTCAGCGCTACATCCCCAAAAAAACTTACGACTCTCTCACAAATGTCTCCCCGAAGTATCCACTTCCGATATTTTGGAGCCCATACAAGATGATATTTTGTGTCATATGCAGCATGGGGTGCTCCTTTTATTGAGAGCTTTGAAGAATGAGTCATTTTCAGTAAATTCGGTTTTGCCCCGATTTTTTAGAAATTCTAATTCAAGATCCGGCCGGTAAGTAAAGCCGGGGAAGATATTTTTGTTAAGATGAGTCCATTTCACCTCCATAACCAGCCAATTTCAGGGCAGAGTGTACCGCCCCATGAATGAGAGGGGGTATTCCCCCGTTTCTCATGTCGGCACCACCTTCGTTCCTCTCATGAGATTGAAGGCCATCTGCCGGAACATCGCATCTATGGCATTTTTGGCCAACTTGGGGAATCTGGCCCGAGAAGCGTTATTGTGAAGATGAGAAATGCCGAAATACTGTTCAACAATATAACGAACTTTCGAGATAGCCTTGTTTCGCTCTTTCTCATAGGTGGTCAGTTTTGCTGTAGTCGTGTTTTTTCTCATGATGCCGTCCGCGATCTTTTTCAGGGCAAGAAATGCCCTGTTCGGTTCACCGAAGTAGCCCTTGTCGGCAAACACCTTTTTGACAGGTTCTTTCGTATGACAACTGCCGGCAACACAGAACGGAAGGTAGGGGCTGTCATGGTGAGAGGCCGGAGTTATCTCCGTAGCAAGTACGAAACCATACCCGGTATCAACAGAGGCATGTTCTTTCAGACCAAAGTGGGGGACATCGTTTTTAACCGTCCAGTCGGATTCAATATCCCGGGAGTACTTAAGAGGTTTTCCATGTTTATCAAGTTTGCCCTCTGGAGCTTCTCGATTTTGTTTTTCTTTTTTGAGATTCTCTTTAGTTATGGGATGGCTGGCCGACCGAACCAGGCGTGCGTCAATGGCTATGCCTTCGTTGATTGTTAGGCCCTTGGAGGCGAATTGGTTAAGGAGTTCATTATTGATCAGACGCATGGTATCTTTGGAGACTCTGCTCCTGACCCGGGGAAAAGAGGAACTTCTTGAAGGAGATACGATCATTGATCTGGGTTTCAAGTTCGGGATCGGAATCGATCTTGAACCACTGCTGAAGAAGAAGGCATTTCAGGAGTATGAGAGGAGAATAGGCGGCATTTCCTTCGGAGCTTTTCCCGACAGGATAGTTTCTCATAATCAGGCGTTCAATTTTAGACCAGTCTGTAATAGCATTGATGGCGTCCATTCTTTCAATAGCCCGGTTATGTTCCATGGAAGAAAAGAGAGAGATATCAGCGAAAGAGAGATTGTTTTCCAGTTTTTTGAAGCCCATAGTTCCTCCGAGAGAATGTTTTTTAGGAAAAATTATGGCGCAACAGCAGGTAATAGTCAAGTAATATTAGTGGCATAGCTTTGAATAACGTGTTTTTAAGAAGAGATTCTGACGTTACAAAAGAATAAAATTTGGTGGGTTGTGCAAAGGTCTCTTATTGTCATGCAATGAATATAACAAATTCCCCCCTGCCTTCGGCAGGAAAACTTTTCATCCCCGTCCACAGGACAGAGTATTCAAGTTTTATGATTTCATAAAAGGCTCTTGAATTTTTCAGGCTTATAAACAATAACCTACGAAGTAAAGTAAAACCTAAACAGTAACGGTATGTTCCGTTCGGGCAATGATGTCATCCTGAACGTCCTTGGACAAAATGGTGAAATAGGAGTTATAACCCGAGACCCTAACAGTAAGCCCCTTGTATTCTTCAGGTTTTTCCTGTGCCTTGAGCAATGTCTCCTTGTCCACTACATTCATCTGAATATGGAAGCCGCCTCTGTTTATGTAGGTTTTAAGCAGAGCCACCATGTTCATAAGTCCCCGCCTGTCCTTCAATACTGCCGGAGAGAACTTCAAATTAAGTTGGGTTCCGTCAAGAAAAGCGCTATGGTCAAAAGCTGTAACCGACTTAATGGCAGCTGTCGGTCCATGCAGATCGGTCCCTTGTTTTGGAGAACACCCTTCGGCCAGGGGAACGCCCGCTCTTCTGCCGGCTGGCAGCGCTCCTGTAACCTTCCCAAATGGGAAGATAGTTGTTATAGGAATAATGGCGGCTCGCCATGTAGATCCCCACTGGGATTTGTATTTCTTGGTTTCCTCTCCTGAGAACCCTAGTATTTCAGTGGCAATGGAATCTACATATGGATCGTCATTGCCAAATTTCGGGGCATTAAGACACATTTGAAAAATCTCTTTTCCTCGCTCTCCCTCAAAATTGTCTGCAAGCGCACCCAGCATTTCATCCCATGACAGCTTCTTTTCATCAAAAATAAGCTGTTTGATGGCAGCTAGGGAGTTAATCACATCCGCAACACCTGTAAAAAGAAGACCGGGTCCGAAGTTGTACTTTGCGCCCCCGGCATACAAACTTCTGGCGTTTTCAATGCAGTCTTCATAGAAAAGATCTCCGTAAGGATCTGGGTCCAGTTCCGCATGCAGCTTTTCCGTAATCTGTCCAAGGGTGATGTGCTGGCGAACCAGATATTCCATCTGCTTGCGGTATGCGGCAACCACCTCATCAAACGTTTTAAATGTTCGGGGATCCGGTGTCGGATATCCCATTTGCTCGTTATTCAAACGCCATACCCCCTGATTGAGGGCAAACTCCATCATTACCGCCATGTTCAAGTAACCGAAGTTGCTACACGAGTTGGTCGTACCGTTTTCTCCAGAAGATTCCACGCACCCAACTGCTGTACCTCTTCTGGCCTCTTTTAAGGAAAGGCCTGTCTCCTGAAGCATTTCCACAAGTCGATCCATGCTGAAAATCGACGGGTGACCCGTACCCAAACAAGCCAGCTGGCAGGACTTAACCGCCAGTTCCTCCGGCATGGTGGGATGCCATAGCACCGATACGCTGGGCGCCCCCAACCGTACATTGCACATGGCCTGCAATACCATATAGGATAACTCGTTTGTGGCATCAAATCCTTTTTCATCGACACCGCCGACACAGATCAGATTGGCCCCTTTTGCGCCAGTGGCATACTCAGCCGCTGCAGCTGAAAATAGAATTTGAAGCTCTGCGCACTTGATGAATAAGCAATCCAGAAGATCCTGCGCTTCTTCCTGTGTGATAATTCCTTCTTCGATATCCTTCCTGTAATAGGGATAGAGGTATTGATCCATTCTGCCGAATCCAATTGAAGCCGCATCGTTTAGCATCATGCATTGTGAAAAATAAAGGGCTTGAACTGCCTCGTGAAAGGATCTGGCCGACTCAGCCGGAACCCGGTCGCAAGCTTCGGCTACTTTGAGCAAATCCGTCTTAGTTTGCGGGCCTGTTTCTTGATCCGCCAATTCCCTTGCCAGAGCTGCATAGCGCTTCCCAAATTTGCTCACCGCCTCGCACACGATCTTAACGGATTGATAATATGTAGCTTTTTCAAAATAATCCGGAGTGACGGGATCCAGCTGCGCTATTTTATCTTCAATATCTTTCAAAATTCCGATAAAGCCTTTTTGCATCACCCGATAATAACCCGGTATATGGTGATTCAAGGTCCAGAATGTTATGGCCTGCTGCTCGGAAATGCAGGTTTCAAAGCCAACTCTATAGGCTTCCGGTGCTACCTGCTGGGCTCTTTGCCGCCATATTTCGGCAAACGTTTTGCCTCTCCAGTAGGGAATGATTTCTTCGCGGTAAATACGTTTGGTTTCCTCATCACATTCCAGGGGATCAAAGGGTCGCGTGGGGAATATATCCAGCTCGGAATCAATCCAGTCACAGGTCATATCTGGATAGTGCACAGTGGAAAGCGGCTGCTTGTCCACTCCGCCCACAATCAACTCGCCAGGATAGATAAATAAAGATCCATTTTCCACAAATTTCTTAATTGCCTTTGCTCTTCGCAGGATCCGAGGTTCTCCTTCACTTTCCTTGTAAGCTTGTGTCCAGTAAAATGCGGCTTCATAGCCAACCCGACCGTTTAATTTAAGGTGGTGCTCCCGCAAGGCCTGAATCCTTGGTGAAGGTTTGATTTGATCCAGCGCGACCTGTGCGCCCCAGAAATCCTCTTTTTTTGTACTTGCCGTTGCGCCTGCCATAACTTCCTCCTATAAAAAGTCAATTCATAGAGCCTATCAAACAGGTCTTTTGAACTTTAATAATCTTTACACCCTACTCCAGCTTATCAACCAGTGTCGGATACTACCACAGCAAATTGTTCGAGTTATAGTTATACCGCACTCTTTGTTATAAACATCACATCAACACCATGTGTTCTGTCCTTCCGATGATCTCATCCTGCACGTCCTTGGAAAGGGCTGTGAAGTAGGTGTTGTAACCGGACACCCTTACAGTCAGGCCCTTGAAGTCTTCGGGCTTTTTCTGTGCCGCCAGCAGGGTCTCTTTGCTGATGACGTTGAACTGCACGTGGTACCCGCCTCTGGAGATGTAGGTCTTGAGCAGGGCCACCAGGTTCATCAAACCCCGTCTGTCTTTCAGGGCCGAAGGGGTGATCTTCATGTTGAGCTGGGTGCCGTCGAGGAACATGCTGTGTTCCAGGGTTGCAACGGACATGAGCGCAGCCGTAGGTCCCTTTACGTCTGTTCCCTGCTTGGGCGAACAGCCTTCCGCCAGGGGTTCTCCGGCTCTGTGTCCGCTGGGCAGCGCTCCGGTGACCAGGCCGAAGGGGTGGATGGTGATCAGCGGAATGACCGCCGCTCGCCAGCTCTTGCCCTGATGGGATTTGTGCTTGGCCGTCTCCTGACCGGGGTATAGCATGCACTGACGACCTATCAGGTCTACGTAGGGATCGCCGTTTCCGTATTTGGGGGCGTTGAGGCACATCTTGTGTATCTCTTGGCCCCGGGGACCGCTAAAATCGCTGGCCAGGGCTCCCAGCAGCTCATCCCAGCTTAGTTTCTTCTCGTCAAAGATGAGGTACTTGATCGCCGCCATGGAGTTGATTACGTCGGCAACTCCCGTAAAGAGGATGGCCGGACCAAAGGTGTACTTGGGGCCGCCGTTGTAGATGTCCTTCCCCTTCTCGATGCAGTCTTCATAGAGCAGGTCTGAGAGGGGATCGGGGGAGATCTCGGCATGCATCTTCTCGCTGATCTGGCCCAGGGTTACGTGCTGGGATACGGCGTGTTCTATCTGTTTCCTGAATGCCTCCATGACCTGATCGAAGGAGGTGAAGCTGCGGGGGTCCGCTGTGGGGTAGCCCATGAGTTCCCCGTTCAGACGCCATAGGCCCTGGTTTAATGCAAATTCCATGATGGGGCCCATGTTCAGGTATCCGAAGTTGGTGTTGCCCATGCATTTGCCAGATTCGGCCACGGGCTCAACGCAACCCAGTACCGCCCCTCTTCTGGCCTCTCGCAGGGGCAGGCCCTGCTCCTGTAGTATCTCTACCACACGGTCCATGCTGAATATGGAGGGATGGCCTGTCCCAAGGCTGATCAGCTGGGCCGTCTTCATGGCCAGGTCTTCGGGCATGTTGGCATGCCAGAGAACTGATACGCTGGGCTGGCCCAGCCTGACATTGCACATGGCCTGCAGGAGCATGTAGGACAGTTCGTTGGTGACGTCGAAGCCGTTCTCGTCTATGCCGCCCACGCAGATCATGTCGGCTCCCCTTGCTCCGGCTATGTATTTTGCCTCGTCTTCGTCGAAGAGCTGCTGCAGCTCGGCCAGCTTGATGTAGAAGCAGTCCAGAAGCTCCTGGGCCTCATCTTTCGTTATGACTCCCCCATCCAGGTCTCTCTTCAGCCAGGGGTACAGGTACTGGTCCAGTCTGCCGAAGCCTATGGTGGCTGCATCATTGATGCTTATAAAGTGGGTGAAGTAGAGGGCCTGCAAGGCCTCCTGGAAGCTCCTGGCCGGTTTGGCCGGTACCTGCTCACAGACCTTGGCTATCTTCAGGTAGTCCGCCTTTAATCCAGGATCGGACTCCTTCTTCGCCAGGTCCTTCGCAAACTTCGCAAAGCGTCTGCCCATAACTGTCATTCCGTCGCAGACTATGATCAGGGAATCGTAGAAGAGCTTCCTGTCGTAGAAGTCGGGACTGGTCGGGTCCAGGCTGCTCAGCTTGCCCTGAACTTCCTTCTTCAGACCGATAAAGCCCTTCTCCAGGACCCTTTTGAAGTCGGGGAAGTGGTGGTTCACGGTGAAGAAGGTGATCACACCCTGGTCGGAGATGGCTGTCCTGTAGCCGAATCTCAGGGCTTCCGGGGCGGCCAGCTTTGCCCTCTGAAGCCATATCTCCTCGAAGGTCTTCCCCTTCCAGTAGGGGAGGATATCTTCTCGGTACACCCTCTTGGTCTCCTCGTCTATGGCCATGGGATCGTATTTTCTGGTGGGGAAGGTATCCAGCTGGTCCGCAATCCACATGACGTTCATGTCGGGGTACATCTGTGTGGTGTGGGGCGCCTTGTCTATCCCTCCAACTATCAGCTCGCCGGGATGGATCATCAGCGTCTTGTTCTCCATCAGCTTCTTCAGGGCCCTGGCCCTTCTCATGATGGGCGGCTCTCCCTCGCTCTCTCTGTAGCCCTGGGTCCAGTAAAGGGCTGTCTCGTATCCCACCGTACCCTTGCCGTCCAGGTAGTGGCTCCGAAGTGAATAGACACGCGCTGAAGGATTTACCTGATCTATCGCAGCTTCGCCTCCCCAGGTGTCTCGCCTCTTAATATCAACCTTCTCTGCTATCGCTGTCATCTCTTTATCCTCCTTTTACATCCAAGGCCTGGGTCTTTAACCTGACACTAGCGATTGCAGGTCGAACATCGGGGTCTTGACCCAGCCTTCTTCATAGGGACTCATAAATGTAGTTTTACCTCGCAGCTTGCATATTTTCCACTGACCGTTCTCTTTAACAAGCTCATCTTCATAGGTAAGATGTTCTACAATCGGTACCTCTTTTCCTCCAGCCTTTACCGTGGCAACGCACCACATATAGGTGACCCCCTTGCCCCTGTTGCCATCTACCTCTACAATGGTATTGCCATTCTGGTGGCGCGACATGGTCTGCCATGTCTTCATGGTCTGTGCATCGTATAGCTGAGAAAAGACCTCTTTTCCCACCATCTTTTCCGTCAGCAGGGGTCTGAAATCCAGTTCGGCATCTTCCGTAAAAAGTTCAAGCAGTTCATCTGTGCGAAATTGATCGTAATAATAGCAGTATCGGGACATCACATTCTTTATCTCTTCAATGTCTTCCAGAATCTGTATCCTCTCTTCGAGGGTCTTTTGAGCCATTTTGATTACCTCCTTTACTAGTCATTAAGCGTTGGTTTAATATATTTCTCTTTTGATCTTAAATAATGCTCATATTAGAGGTTCATCACTGAACTCAAGAGGCGATTCCGGTCTCTTCTCTGGGATATTTAGGTCATTCCCGTATAGTGCAGATTCCGCCAGGACGGTATCGAAGAACTCGTAGATCCGGTATATCTTGTTATTACATATCTTAAAGATGTGGGCATATGTTTGATTGTATTCATGGCCCAGCGTTGTCTTTCCACCACCAGATGTAATAGCGGCAACTCCATTTTCATCGGCGCATACAATCCTGTATGTTTCACCCCAGCTGCACTGCCCTGGTTCCATCAGGTCAAAAAGGCCCTTTGCAAGTTTTCCTACGGCTTCATGCCCTCGCCATGTGCCGGAAAGAGGAAAGTTGCCACTTGCCCGAAATTCAATATCAAGGTGAAGCAGACCAAAATAAGCATTGAAATCAGAGTTTTTTAGCGATGCATAAAAACTTCTTATTACTTGAATATTCTCTTCACGACCCATATTCTCCGTCCTTTTTTTGAAAAATTATTTTACGCAGCAACATAGAAAGAAGCCTCTTAAGTCATAAAATTTATCTGTGTAAATATAGCCATGGTCTATGCTGGAGGTTTCGTTGGTATTGATTGCTGTTTTGACACACCTCGATACCTCCCTTGACTACAACGCCCTTTATTTCGGTCTGGCTCACATTAATTTCACAGTATTACAATGTCCTGTATTTTGAGGATTCTCCCTAAAGCCCCCGAATTACAGAGGGTGGCGGGCAGCACCTTCCTGTCTGAAAGGTGCTGCCCTGGTTGGCCATGCCCTATACCTTTGCGATTTTGCTATCTCATCAACCTTCTCTTCATCGGATAAGAAAAAGCTGATGGGATATGAAGGAGGGCGCTTAGGTATTGAGCATCGCACCTAACTTTTAAAAATCTATGTATAAGGCCATAACGACAACATTTTCTCCGGGACCTGATAATGTTAAGAGTCCCTGAAATTCATTGAAAAGATCTGAAAGATCGGTATGAGGGAGCCTGCTCCCTCATACCGATGGAACTATCTTACCACTGATAAAGTACGTTGAAGGCGAGTTCGTCGTTGCCGCCTATGTAGGGCGCAAACTTGCTCGCGCTGTTGGGATCGCCAAGGTACATGGTAGCAGATACCTTGAATACCCATCTTCCGTCTGGCGAGTACTTTATGGATGGACTGAGCAGATAGCTGCCCTCCAGGTCGTACCAGACGAAGAGGCCCGGTGCGATCTGACCATGATAGTAATCGTTACCGAAGTTGGCGATTATATGGTAGCTGTTGTCCTTGATGCCAGGCCTGAGGGCACCAAACTCCCAGTCATCGATCTTCTGATAGAAGAACTGGACTGTAACGTTCAATGCCGAGTCCGTGCCCAGGGGCGGATGGAAGGGCTTGTCGATTCCAAGGTAGGCCTTGAAGGTCTGGTGCGCGGAGTAGGCTGTCGGGCTGCTCAAGTCTGTCCAGCTCGAGTCCGTGGTCAGAGATGCCTCACCTCTGATCATGGCATACCAGTAATCCCAGGGAACGGTGAAGGACATGCCGTACATGTTGATCCTGGGATGATCTATTGCTCCGGTCGCAAAGTTCAAACCACCTGCCGCTCCCTGATGGTTCTCGTAACCGGCAAAGTAGTACAGGTAGGTTGAAAGGTCCTTGTAGAGGGCTCCCAGTCTTACGCCGTACTGCATGTTACCCAGGTCGCTTGCATGGTCATTCTGCGTAAGGCCAAGACCGTAGGCAGATCCCGGAGGTCCCCATATGGTGGGCCTGTTGTCGGGAATGGCAAGCAACTGGGCGCTCAGGTTGGCAAAGGCTCCTACTGCGCCGGTGTTGAAGTCGAATCGTCCCATCCAGATCGGGCAGGCCAGCTCATCGGGATTGGCAAATGCCGCTATACTTTTCAGATCCTGAGGATTGACTATATTGACCAGGTTGAAACCGTCCGCCTCGCCCCACTGGATGATCTGACGTCCCAGACGGGCATGGGCATTGGCTGTTGTCGTACCTGAGGCACCGGCGTCGAGGGTGATGTCGATGAAGAGCTCTCTCAAGTCCGTCTCGTACATAACGTCGTCCCTGGTCATGTCGTAACGGGAACCACTACCCCATGAACGATCGGTGGGAACTGCGGCATAACGAGATGAATCCAGCTCGTAGATCGCATCGTAGTTGCCTCTGAAGGAAAAGTAGACCTTTTCGATACGAAGGGCTGGTTTCAGGTCGTACTGGGGCCTGATGCCAAGGTCGAACTGCAACTGGGTCTTCCAGCCAACCCACCTGTTGTCATCCAGAAGTCCATACTGGAATCCCGTGATATCTCTCAGGATAGCCGTAGACTCCGCCTTACCGTGAAAATCCAACTCAGCGTTGAGCGCGTATGACTGACTCGAGGTCCAGCAAAATGCCATCACCGCAAGAAAAATTAACAAGGCAAGCTTCTTTATATTCATTATTGATCCTCCTCATAACGTTGACGATAAATAACGCCTGAAAACCCATCAGGCGGAAGCGATGACCTCCCCTGCAAGGGAGGATCATCGAAACCCGTTTCCGTTGTCTTACTTAGACAATGTCGCCATCTTTTCGAAGGTAAACATCTCCGGCTTGATATTGGGGTCCATTATAACAAAGGGTATATCCCATTGACGCCAATGGCCTAGGGCATGAGTTCCAGAAGCGTGGTGTGCTCTGTCATCAACGCAGACATAGACCATGGGATCCGGCATAGTTCTTTTTTTATCGTCACCCCATATAGGCATATACGGTTGCAAAAGAAGAGTCTTCCAGTGCTCACC
Organism: Syntrophales bacterium; assembly: GCA_963665835.2. GTDB lineage: Bacteria > Desulfobacterota > Syntrophia > Syntrophales > UBA2210 > UBA6078. The sequence goes on from CAXXWJ010000001.1 coordinate 697,087, forward strand.
GGCTTTATTGTCTGTGATTTTATAGAATGTTGCCATGGAATCGATGTCGATATAATATTGCGATTTTCCGTAATTATAGTAAGGATCAAGGGGGGTTGCTTCTATGATACAAACTTTTCTGGGCACCCACACCACATCCAGAAAGGCCCAAGGTACACCTTTCCAGTTCGGATCATCGGCGCCAAACCTCACTTGGTTATTCCCCTTGGATAACCAACTACCATTTGGTTGTTTTACCATAACCTCAAGTGAGTTAGCTTGCCAAGTGGGGAAAGGAAGCAAAATCACCTTCTCGCTAGCCACCACTCGCCAATTCATAGTCTCGTTCTGCCCGCCCCAGCCACGAGTGTCATCGGTTACAAAATCGGAACCAAAGAACGGATCCGAACGAGTAGCACCAGAGGTCCTTCTTACCCGCCTTAGAGCTGGCACATATGTTCCAGAAAGATCGGTACTACCGTCAAGAGTTCTCTGGGTCAGAATAACAGTGCCGGCAAGGTCATAGGGTTCTTTAAGTATAATAAGATCGGTATACTTGTAATTGTTGGGATTTGGCTGTTCCCCATCCGGACGAGCCCAAAAGAAAAGATATTGTACGTGGTTAAGGTTTACTCTGTCAACACCACCTTCAGAAATAAAAATCGTAGTGCTGTACTCGTCTTGGTTGCCTGTCCTACCTTCCTGTACACTTTTGTTATGCATGATCTGGGCTCCAGCCCGGGGATCGTTCATGTCAATATCCGGGAAGGGATTACCATAGATATATTTAGGGAATCTCCCAGTGGCCCTTTCAACAATCTCGTTTTTCTTTCCCAAACCATATTTACCCATGTTAGTTTTACTTGCTTTATCCCATTCCTCATCTGCGCTGAAATCACATTTTAATTCACCAATATTAAGAACAAATTCACCCTTCTTTACGTAGCCAACTATCGACTCGGGCAAAAGCTCCTGTACTTTTTCCCAGTTGCTTTTGTCTATAACATCACCCGGTTTTAATTTAATCTGCTCCAACATCTTTTCTTGGTTGACTTTCCAGTTTGAGTTATAGGCCATAGCGGACTGAATGGAAAACGCCGCTATGAAAGAAAACAGCATAGACAATAGAAAAATTTTTTTGGTCACCTTAATCCTCCTTCCGATTGTAAAAGACAAACCCACCGTTACATATGAAGTTTAATTTTTATCCCAAAATTCAAGAGATATTATCCAAACGAAAAAGGCTAAAAAAAAAGAGAAATATCACCTCCTTTCCATTATTGAATAGGTTCGTTTATGTTTATTATTTTGGAATAAACAACCTCCTCCCTAAGAACTGTACCAGCGAAAACTAGAGAAATCTGGCAAAATTTAATTAAATTTTGCAATCTCACTCATACCTTTGATTTCGACACTCAGCATAACTCTTTTCACAAAATTAAATAGAAACACGGCCAATGAGGTATCGTCATGGTTCGTCAACATACGGTACAGCTAAAAGTTATTAACCACTTGTCGCTAGCGAATATACACTTCCATAATTAAGCAAGTTTTGAACCAGAACAAGCCAAACTGTTTTTTAATGGATAACCAGTTGAGAACATTTGATTTAAATCGAGTAAAGGTGTCGTCGAAGTTATTTGATTTTTACACCTAAACAAATCTTTCTTATTGACATTTCGTTGCATTTCGATTAACCGTTGGATTAAGCGGAATTCGCTAAAAACAGTTACGGGTCAACCTATAGAACCACAATGATTAAATATAATATGAGCCATATCGATACTAATTCAATGCCTAATAGCTACAACTTGAAAAATCGGATAAAAGAGCTGGAGAAACAAATAGATAGCAGCAATTTATTTAAAAAAACACTAGAGGATACAATAAAGTTTGAAAAGTTTTTGTCAGAGCTGTCCTTTCAGTACAGCGGCTTGCCGACAACTTCTATTGATAAAAATATTCAAAAAGGCCTTCAGAAAATTGCAGAATTCTTAGGCGCCGATAGATGTAGTATGTCGCTATTTTCGGTAGACAAGAGAGAGGTTAATTTCATATATGCTTGGGAACACGAAGGGCTGACATCAACAATACTTACGGAAGATTTTGTAGAGACAAAAAAATACTTTCCTTGGTGTATTGATAGATTAACAAATGGTGAAATTGTTATATTTAGGAAACTTGAAGAAATCCCTATAGAAGCAGCGATTGATAAAAAAAACTTTATTTCTCTCGGGGTGAGATCTCATGCTTCAATCCCCATAAAGATCGGTGGTAAATTCGTTGGTTCTATTGGTATTTTTCTCTCTCATGGTGAAGCCCTATGGGCCGAGGAAAGAATAGAAAGACTACGGCTTATAGGAGAAATTTTCGCCAACGCGCTGGTCCGAAAACAGAAAGAGTTGGATATCAAAAACGCATTTGAAGAGATAAAACAGCTAAAAGAACAGCTAGAGGCCGACTGCACCTACCTCAGAGAAGAGATAGACTTGGAACACAACCCACATAACATGATCGGCCAAAGCGATACGCTAAAACAGGTTTTGTTAAAAGTCAAGCAAGTTGCACCAACCGATATCACGGTTCTTATATACGGTGAAACAGGTACAGGGAAAGAGTTGGTAGCCAGAGCTGTTCATGATGCAAGTCATTTCAGGGAACGTCCTATGGTTAAGGTAAACTGCGCAGCTCTTCCCGCAAATCTTATCGAAAGTGAGCTTTTTGGACATGAAAAAGGTGCATTTACCAGTGCCCAGACTAGACAGGTAGGTCGCTTTGAATTGGCGAACAGAAATACCCTATTTCTAGACGAGATCGGAGAGCTACCCTTGGAATCTCAGTCCAAACTGCTCAGGGTGCTTCAGGATGGTGAATTCGAACGACTTGGAAGTTCTCGAACTATAAAGGTAGATGTGAGAGTTGTCGCCGCGACAAATCGTGACCTAGAGGAAGAAGTAAAAAAGGGCAGGTTTCGTCAGGACTTATGGTACCGTCTTAATATTTTCCCCATATTAATACCACCACTCAGGCAACGTAAGGATGATATCCCTCTGTTAGTCGACTGGTTTGTAGATAAGATCAGCAGAAAGATGGGTAAAACTATAAAACGAATTCATACGAACACCATAAAGTCACTTCAAAGCTATTCATGGCCCGGTAATGTGAGAGAACTCGAAAATGTGATTGAACGAGCTGTTGTAAACAGCACAGGGAGCTTATTACAAATCCAGGGCATACTTCCACCAAGTTCCGAGACAGAAGAGCTAGAAGCATACTCACCTTTAACTTTGGAAGAAGTAGAAACTAATCACATAGTCAAAACTCTTGAAAAAACCAATGGAAGAGTGGATGGACCAAAGGGTGCGGCTCTAATACTTGGCCTCAACCCTTCGACCCTGCGTACTAGAATGCGAAAGTTGAGGATAAGCAAATCAATCTCTGTCAGAAGCCAATGAAAGAATAAAACCAATTATAAAATCTAAAGTTATTCCCATTTTTCATCAAGATAAAATTTACTAACAAAATGATTTAATAAGAACTCCAACCGGCATCTGCAACGATTGTCGAACCATTTATAAAACTGGAGTCACTAGAAGCAAGAAAAACAGCTATAGATGAGATTTCCTCAGGTTCTCCAACCCTAGGCATATTTGATGCTCCAGAAATACATTTCTCAAATGCAATTTTACTTACGGGTGTAGTGCCGTTGTATACGTTCTCTACAAGGGGAGTATTAACTGCTCCTGGACATATGGCATTACATCTTATTCCATCATCAGCGTACATAAAAGCTGTGTTTTTAGTAAGACCAACTAATCCATGTTTTGCGCAAGTATATGCAACCCCTGCCCTGCCGGAAGTTACACCGGCCAACGAAGATATGTTTATTATGTTTCCTTTTTTAGCTTTAAGCATATATCGCATAGCTTCCTTTGAAGCGTAAAATGGTGCGTAAAGCAATAGCTTTAAAGTTCTATCCCACATTTGATCGCTCATTTCAGCAACGGCCGTATAATCATCGGGAGAACCCGCATTATTGACAAGAATATCAATTTTATTGAATTTTTTAATGGCAGTTTCTACCATTTTCTTAATTTCTTCTTTGGCCAACATATTTGCCTTTAAGGGGACTATGATTCTACCGTAACCAGAAGCCCGTTTTGCGACGTTGTTAAGTTTTTCCTCTTGTATGTCTGCGATAATCATATTTGCACCTTCCCTAGCAAAAGCCATAGCTATAGCCTCTCCCAGACCAGAAGCTGCTCCCGTAATTATTGCAACCTGATCGCTTAATTTCATCTCTTTAGTTCTCCCATGGACAAAATTTACCCGTAGCGACAATGGTCCTTGACTAGAACGGCGATTTATTTTTAAGGTCCTTTAACAGCAACTCGCAGTAAAAGTATTGAACCAGAATGAACTACCCCGCCGCAAGCAGCGGGGTATCTTCAAAAGCAATGAACACCCCAAGGGGCGGGGAATCTACCCGTCCTAGACTCAATGTTATTATCAGTTAAAGCTATGCTGCCGTCAGCCCGCCATCTATCAGAAGTGCTGAGCCATGAATATGACTGGATTCATCGGAAGCCAAAAACACGGCTGTGTTGGCAATATCCTCAGCTCCTAACATGCCTCCGAACTGTGCTTCTTCGAGCCAGGCTTTGGCATCTATTCCCATCTTCTTGTTTTCTTTAATAAGATAATCCATCATAGAAGTGGCAACACCCCCCGGAGCTATGGCGTTTACCTTGATCCCAGCGGATCCACATTCGAGGGCAAGGGCCTTGGTGAACTGATGAACAGCACCCTTGGAAGCGCAGTATGCCGTCTGCATTGGTGATCCGATATATCCACCGCTGGATCCCATATTTATGATATTTCCTCTCCCATCGCCCTTCATATAAGGCAGGGCATGTTTGCAGCACAGAAAGATACCCCTCACGTTTACACCCATTAGACGATCCCATTCCGCAACGCTGATGTCTTCGATCGCTTTGTGAAGTTCCACGCCGGCGTTGTTGACCAGGATGTCTATACTGCCCATAGCCTTTACCGCACGGTCTATCATGCCTTTTACGCTGGAATCGTCAGAGACATCGCACTGGTCCGCGTAGGCAGTGCCTCCTTTGGCCTGGATAATCTTGACAGTTTCCTCAGCTCTGTCCTTGAAATAATCAGGGATAAAGACCGTCGCACCATGTTTTGCAAAAGCCGTTGCTATGGCCCTTCCTATACCCTGACCACCTCCGGTTACAATCGCCTTCTTTCCTTCCAGTCTATTCATAATCGATCTCCTTATGTTTTTAGAAAAATCGCTCAAAACATTTTAACCACGTCAAACCCATTTTCTGGTACGCTAGTGAAGGCAATAGTCACCTTTATTTCTTCAAACCGCCAACCTTCCGGCGTTCGAACAAACCGGTCATCGTAAATCGCTCCTATCCATAAATAATCTTCTCCCGCAGTACCAGGGCAGAAAAGCTGCCATTGACCTGTAGCCTTATCACCATTCACTTGTATTATAGGATTTATGGCATAGTGTATCCCAAAGAAATTACGTCCCGAATCAAAAAACTCAAAGATCTCCTTGCGACCTCTACACAAATCACCCCCACCGTATGTACTAGCATCCCAAACACCATCTTCGACAAAAAGTGATTCTATAACTTTAGCATTCGGTTTGCCTCTGTCCCAACCAACATCAGCATTACGACAATACTCTGCCTTTAGCTTGATGATTTCTTGGATATCCTCCTGAATCTGTAAACGCTCTTCAATGGACGTCTTCATGCCACGATCCTCCCATTTATTATGATTTAAGAAAGCTTTCTCTTAAAAATTATTTAGTTACATTCCTACACAAGATATTTAGTTAACTTTACAGCTTGATTTTACTGAAACTCTTTCAAGTAAATGGCAAATAAAATCTAGCACAAAAATTGGTTACCAGATAATCTCTTAACTCAAGGAATCAGAGTTATCGTGGATCCCACAAGGATACTCCTCCCGTGCAGATATCGAGCATCATCTGAAGCCAGGAACAATACAACATTCGATATCCCTTCCGGTGGAATCAATTCGCCAGGTACAACACTTAGTGCTCCAAAAGGATCGTTTTTTTTGCGGGCTTCTTCTAATGTCGTTCCCGCCTGTTCGAAAGCACCCTCCAGCATCGGGGTATGTACTGCGGCTGGACAAATGGCATTCACATTGATACCCGATGGGGCCAACTCAGCTGCCAGTGTTCTCGTAAGTCCAATTACACCATGCTTAGCGCAGTTATAGGGGCCAACATTGGGAAACCCTGCAATACCGCAGTGCGAAGCAATGTTAACTATTTTTCCACTCTTATTTGCAACCATGTGCGGTATGACCGCTTTACAACAAAACCAGGGGCCCTTCAGATTAACATCCATCATAAGGTCCCACTGTGCTTCCGTTACCTGATCCGTAGGAGTTCCTATAAGGGCAATTCCTGCGTTGTTCACTAGTATGTCTATTTTGCCGAATTCATCTACTGCCATTTCCACAAGCTGTTTGACCTGATCTTCTTTGGTAATATCAGCTATTAAACCAATGGACCTTCGTCTCAAGGCCTTTACCTGATTAACGGTTTCCTCAAGCTCTTCGTTGCCCCCCATCTTGTAACCAACAAGTGGAGAAGTTTTATTAATGTCGCAGGCCACAATATCAGCACCTTCCCGGGCAAGGGTTAGACAGTGGGAGCGTCCCATGCCTCTGGCACCACCCGTTACAATAGCCACTTTTCCTTTTAATCTCATCTTTGTATTCTCCTTATAGTAACAACAAAACAACGCTAAAAAACTCTATTTCAATTAATTAAATTGCAAATATATAAATGTTCCTTGCTGCCATAGAATCACTGGGCTGTGAAACCACCATCAACAACAAACTCTGTCCCGGTCACAAAGCTACTCGAGTCTGAAGCCAGATACAAAACAGCCTGAGCAACATCTTCTGTACTTCCCATCCTTCCAATCGGATGCATGGCAACTTGAGCCGCCTCTGCATCAGCAGCACTGGGGAATAACCCAGCCGCTGCCATGTCTTGGAAACCTTGCATCGCTCGCTCATTTTTTATAAAACCAGGATGCACCGAGTTAACGCGAATCCCGTATTGGAGTCTTCCACATTCGACACCTGCTGCTTTTGAAAGTAGCCTGACCGCCCCCTTTGCGGTACAGTAGGCTGAGGCTCCTGGGAGTCCAATCAGACCGCATATGGAGGATATATTGATTATTGATCCTCCCTTTCCTGCTATTCCACCAGGTTTCATTGCGATTATACCTTCCCTAACACCGAAAAATACCCCATCAACATTTAGTGCCATAACCTGATGCCAGTCCGCTGTTGTTACATCCTCTATGTTACCCACTGGTGCGCCACCAGCATTATTCACAATGATATCCAGACCACCGAATGACTCTACTGTCATCTTAATAATTTGTTTCCATTCTTCCTCTCGGGTTACATCAATATGGCAATATATCGCTTCACCACCGGCCTTTTTTATATCTTCGGCAGCTGCCATCCCCAACTCATCTGTTATATCCGCAAGCACTACTTTCGCTCCGGAAGATGATAAAACCTGAGCAATATTAAGACCTATTCCTCTACCAGCACCAGTTACCAAGGCTACCTTACCGTCCAATCGCATAATAAAATCCTCCTTATACTTATGTTGTTTACTCATCATTTTTCTCCAAGGGAATAACCTCCAAGACCTCATATATAACCAGATTTCTGGGGATTTTTGTGTTCATGAAGTTTGGATGATCCTTGTAACATGCCCTCATTTCGGGAGTATCAAGCGCCTTTTCAAGCGATTCGGCATCGTCAAAATAAATCTCAACGAATCGATCATAATCCGGTTCCACCTGCTCCGGATTAGCTGTGTCGTTGTAGTTATTTATGGCCTGGCTTATTACCTTGTTTTGGACATATTTCCTGAACCCGGGGACATTCGCTAGGGCCTTCTTGGCTAGCTCTGTATGAACCTTCAGATAGTGATCTTCGCACTCCTCTTCGGTCTTATCGGGATTCCTCTTCCACATTGATACCAGCTTGACCATACATCCTCCCTCCTATTAAATATTTTTTCCTGTTGTTTGATACATAATAACAAGCTTTTTCCTGTTTAACTAAGCGATCCCCAGATCAAAGGACCGAACAATGTCATTGAGCTTCTGCATATGGTCATCTTCGGGGGCTCTCAGATTTTCCAGACTATACTTCATACCAAACTGTTCATATTTGGATTTGCCCAGCCTGTGATAGGGCAGAAGCTCAATACCCTTGGCATTACCCAGGTCCGATATGAATTTCGCTGTCGCAGAGATATTTTCTTCCGAATCGTTCAATCCCGGAATAACTGGTACCCTGACAACCACCTCCGGGACCGATCGGTTGGATAGGATCTTTCCTATATTTTCCAGTATCAATTCGTTGGAAAGACCCGTTATCTCCCGGTGAACAACATGGTCCATATGCTTGATGTCGTAAAAAAGGTAGTCTACATATTCCAGGACCCTCTCCATGTTCTCCCAAAGGGCGTAACCGCAGGTCTCCATGGCCGTATGCAGCCAGCGATCCTGGCACCTTTTCAAAAATTCTCTGACAAAGTCGTGCTGCATCAGGGGCTCTCCACCTCCAACCGTTACACCTCCTCCGGAGTTGGAATAAAAGTCCCTGTCTTCTTCAACATCTTTTACAAGCTCCTCTATCGTAGTGTATTTTCCGGCTATCTCTCTGGCATCGTAAAGACATGCTTCCACGCATCTGCCGCAAGCGTTACAGAGCTTTCTGTCGGTGTATGCCTTGCCTTCCTCTGTAATCATGATGGCTTTGTTGGGACACACATCCACACACTTACCGCATCCCACGCATCTGCTCTCTATAAAGCCCAGTTGTAACCCAACCTTGTGTGACTCCGGATTGGAGCACCACAAGCACCTGAGCTGACATCCCTTCATGAACACTAGAGTCCTTATGCCCGGACCGTCATGCACCGAAAACCTCTGCAGATTCAAAATTATGCCTTTAGTCATCTCATTTATCCTCATTCAACAATAGATATTGATATTCCAATAGGTAAAGCGATATGGCAGATGGCAAAACAGGGAAACATCATGCTATAATGGTATGTTCGGTCCTTGCAATAATATCGTCCTGCAATTCCTTGGAAAGTACGGCAAAGTAAGAGTTGTATCCCGATACTCTAACGGTAAGGCCTTTATAGTTCTCGGGATTTTTCTGGGCATCCAGCAGAGTCTCTTTGCTGAGAACATTCATCTGTATGTGCCACCCCCCTCTGCTTATAAAGGTCTTGAGCAGAGCTGCTAGATTCATAAGACCCCAGCGGTCCTTTAGGGTTGCCGGATTGAATTTCATGTTCAACTGCGTCCCGTCGAGGAAACCGCTATGGTCTAGGGTGGTAACAGATTTGATAACTGCCGTAGGACCGTTTACGTCGGTACCCTGTTTTGCAGAACAACCCTCAGCCAGGGGAACACCTGCCTTACGCCCACTTGGCAAAGCCCCTGTAACCATTCCAAAAGGCATGATAGTGGTCAAAGGAATAATTGCTGCACGCCATGGAGAACCCCACTGCGACTTATGCTTCGCTGTTTCCTGGCCAGGCCACTTCATTATCTCTCTCCCAATCGAGTCAACATAGGGGTCACCATTGCCATATTTCGGGGTTCTGAGGCACATCTGCCTTATCTCTTCTCCCTTGGATCCTGCAAAATCGCTAGCCAGAGCATCTAGTAGTTCATCCATTGAAAGTCTCTTCTCGTCAAAAACAAGATATTTTATAGTTGCCAATGAGTTGATCACATCCGCAACTCCTGTAAAAAGAACACCGGGGCCGAAGTTATACTTTGCACCTCCGGCATAGAGATCTTTTCCTTTCTCTAAGCAGTCCTCGAAAAATAGGTCTGCATAGGGATCGGGATCCAATTCTGCGTGCAGTCTTTCTGTAATCTGGCCAAGTGTTATGTGCTGTTTAACAAGATAGGCCAGCTGTTTTCTGTAGGCATCCATAACCTGATCAAAGGATGTAAAGGTTCGGGGATCCTCGGTCGGGAAACCCATCCTTTCACTATTCAGACGCCACACACCCTGATTCAGAGCAAATTCCATCATAACGGCAAGATTAAGATAGCCGAAGTTGCTGCAGCTATTGGACTTTCCAGGTTCTGCAGAAGGTTCAACACATCCCACAATAGAGCCTCTCCTTGCCTCTTTCAGAGACAATCCTATTTCCTGGAGCATTTCGACAAGGCGATCCATGTTGAATATAGATGGGTGTCCTGTTCCCAAACTGGCAAGCTTGCAAGCCTTTATAGCAAAGTCTTCCGGCATATTGGCATGCCAAAGTACCGATACGGTAGGCTGCCCGAGCCTAACGTTACACATGGCCTGAAGAAACATGTATGACAGCTCGTTGGTAGCGTCGAATCCATCTTCATCAATGCCTCCTACACAAAGCATATTTGCCCCCTTCGAACCACCAGCATACTCTGCTGCTGCTGCTGAGAAAAGGATCTGTATTTCTGAAGACTTTATAAAAAAGCTGTCGAGAATCTCCTGTGCCTCATCCTTTGTCGTGATACCTTCTTCAAGGTCTTTCTTCAAATAGGGATAAAGATATTGATCAGCCCTTCCCAGAGATATAGCGGTAGCATCGTTGAGCATCAAAGTTTGAGCAAAATAGAGCGACTGTACCGCTTCATGAAAATTTCTTGCCGGTTTTGCAGGGACTTGATCACATACTTCTGCAACTTTCAGATAATCCTTTTTCAACCCAGGGTCCTTTTCCTTCTTTGCAAGATCCCTTGCCAATTTTGCATATCTTTTCCCAAATCTGGCAGCTGAATCGCAAGCGATCAATAATGCTTTGTAGAAAACGGCCTTTTCGAAATAATCCGAATCGGTAGATTTCAAACCCTTTAGCTTGTGTTCAATCTCCTTCTTTATCCCCAGAAAGCCCTTCTTCATCACACGTTCGTAGGATGGAACGAAGTGATTCAAAGTAAAGAAGGTAATGCTCTGCTGCTCCGATATACATGTCTCAAAACCAACTCTGTAGGCTTCCGGAGCAACCAATTGAGCCCTCTGTTTCCATACTTCGGCATAGGTTTTTCCCTTCCAGTAAGGGATTATTTCTTCACGATATATCCTCTTAGTTTCTTCGTCACATTCGATGGGATCGTACTTTCTGGTCAAAAACTGATCCAGTTCATCCTCCATCCAATCACAGGTAATATCCGGAAATTGTATGGTAGACAGAGGGCGACTATCCCATCCCCCAACAATAAGTTCTCCGGGATAAATGGGCAGTGATTTGTTTTCTATATACTTTTTTATTGCCTTTGCTCTTCTAAGTATTGGTGGTTCCCCCTCAGTTTCTTTAAAAGATCTTGTCCAATATAGAGCAGCCTCGTATCCCACTCTTCCCTTAAGATTTATATGACGTTCTCTCAATTTCTCGATCCTGGGCGAAGGTTGAATTTGATCAAGGCCTACTTCCCCTCCCCAGCTATCTTTTCTTTTCGCCTCCGCTGTTGTCTGTGCCATTTCCCTCTCCTTTCACCACAAGGTATATTATTGCCAACCTTTCATTAATTAACCCCACTATTCTGAGACTAAATAAAAACAGTCTTAGGCAATAAAGAGGTAAAAGCAAATTCTACACCAACAGCTTTTATTTCCTCATACATACTTGTACAATCGTCAAATAATTGATAATGTTATTGTTAATTTAAATAAAACAACCTAAGTGATTTTTATTTGAATTGCTCTTCGGCTCACCTTTCCATCCCATTCCGCAATAACGTGGGATACAACGGTATTTAGCCAGGGCGACCACCAATTCATCGGGCTAAAGCAACAAAAGGGGAAATCCTATGCTTGTAGATTCTCACGCTCATCTTGAGATGGACGATTTTGAAGGTGATATAGATTCCGTAATAAAAAGGGCAAAAGGAAACGGGGTCGGATGCATCGTCACGGTCGGGGTTAACCTTGAAGACAGCCGTAAAGCCGTGAAAATTGCCGAGCAGTACAACAAGGTTTATGCCTCCGTAGGGGTTCACCCCCACGATGTAAAAGACATAGAAAAAACGACATACGATCTACTGAAAGATCTTTCGGAAAGCAAAAAAGTGGTTGCATACGGAGAGATTGGCCTCGATTTTTTCCGAAACCGCTCACCGAGAGAAGTACAGGTAAAAAGGTTCGGCGAGCAGTTGGATCTCGCCAAAGAACTGGATCTTCCGGTAATAATACACGACCGTGACGCACACATTGAGACGACAGAGATGCTCAGCCAGTGGAAAGGTAAAAAATCCGGTATTATCCACTGCTTCTCCGGTGATTACCATATGGCTAAAAGATGTATGGACATGGGTTTTTATATTTCCATCCCAGGTACCATAACCTACAAAAAATCCGATGTACTCAGAGACATTGTAAAGAGGCTGCCCATCGAAAGACTGCTGGTTGAAACCGACTGCCCCTTTCTATCGCCAGAGCCGAAAAGGGGTAAAAGAAACGAACCGTCTTACGTTACTTACACAGCCCAGATGATCGCCAAAGTGAAAGCCATTCCCCTCGAAAGGGTAGAATATGTAACATCCATGAACGCCGCAGAGGTCTTCGGAATAGAGCTTGACTAGAACAAGGTTTTATTTTTGAACTTCCTTAGCAGCATCTTACGGGTGTAGACTCTACAGCCATTGGACCCTACCAACGCTATTGACTAAAAAAGTCTATCGCTATATAGGCACAGGGGGACTTAATATCATCCGCGTCATGTATGAATTCTGACCGTGAGTCGAATGCTCCATTTCATTTCATAAAAATATTAAGTAACCTTGGTGGCTCAACAGCATTAGAATTTTAAAATTCATTAAAATATCCGACAATAAGATTGCCTTTGCCAGCGAAGGCAATTAACTGAGTTATGCTCTTGCGGTCGCATTGAGTGAGGTTGGGACGGGTGCAAAATATGAACTTAACCAAGTTAAGTGACCGGATAAAATTCATTAGAGAAAGTCAAAAGATATCCAAGAAGGAATTTGCCCGCAGGCTTGAGATATCGGCGGCCTACATCAGCGAACTGGAATCTGGACAAAAAACGACAATAAGCGGACTTCTGGCGAAGATGATACAATATGAGTTTGCCATAAATCGAGAATGGCTTCTTGAGGGAAAGGGAACCCCTTTCATTATAGAAAGCAACAACGCAGGACAGATTGTTAAAACCGAGGACACAAGTGTAAATAACCTGTCAAAGTTTGAATCCCTTTTATCTGAAATATCAGCCACCTATATAAACCTGCCCATAGAAAAACTTGACAGTGCCCTCACTCGGGACTTTACCCATCTCAACAAACTTCTAGGAGTGGATCTGTGCATTTTATATACTCGTAAAACCGAAGCGGATAGATTTTATCCAACTCAATATTTTGCCGAAGATCCCGTTTCTATGGCTTTCATTCTTAACTGGCTTAAAAATAATCCCGGCATCAGCGAGAAAACCTATCCCTACGTCTTTGCAAAGTGGAATAGAGGGGAACCCACACAGTTACTTACAAATAAAGGGCTTAAAGCAATGGACAAAGAAATTCAAACGCTCCAAATGCTTGGGGTTAAATCTGCCCTATCCATTCCCATAAGGTTTTCCGGCTCTGTGGTCGGCGCTCTTAATGTAAGTATTATGCAAAGATATCAAACTTGGCCTGAAGACATGATCTCCCGACTCCGTCTCTTTGGTGAAGTATTTATCAACGCTATAATGCGTAAAGAGGCAGAGGAAAAGCTTCAGAAGGCCCTTTCCGAAATAAAGAAACTGAAAGAGCGCTTTGAAGCTGACTATCTTTATCTCAGCGAAGAAATCAAAGATGAGTATAATTTTGAAGGTATTGTGGGTAAAAGCGAGGCCCTCAAAAAGATACTGGTAAAGGTAAAACAGGTGGGTCCCACCGATGCTACCGTACTAATACTTGGAGAAACAGGAACAGGTAAGGGACTCATTGCACGAGCAATACATGATTCAAGCAGCCGAAGTAACCGGCCATTAATACAGGTGAACTGTGCCGCTCTGGCCCCCACGCTTATAGAAAGCGAGCTTTTCGGTCACGAGAAGGGATCCTTTACCGGAGCGACCACAAGGCGGTTAGGACGTTTTGAGACTGCAAAGGGAACGACTCTTTTCTTGGATGAAATCGGAGATCTGCCCCTGGAGCTCCAGGCAAAACTGCTTCGTGTCCTGGAGGAGGGTGAATTTGAGCGGGTGGGAGGTAACAGTACAATACATACCGACATTCGCCTCATAGCAGCAACGAGCAGGAACCTTGAAGAAGATGTAAAGGAGGGCAGATTCCGTAGCGATCTGTGGTATCGTCTGAACATATTCCCAATCTTCGTTCCCCCCTTAAGGGAGCGAATTGATGATATTCCCCTCCTTATTGAGCACTTTGTTGAAAAATATCAAAAATGGGCCAGGAAGAAATTTAAAAGTATTCCACTGAAAACCATCAATGCCTTCAACGACTATGATTGGCCAGGTAATATAAGGGAACTTAGCAATATAGTTGAAAGGGCAGTGATTACCAGCCATGATGGTACCCTTAAACTCGAAATTCCATTGTCCTATAAAAAATCGTCTTATGGTGGTGAAGACCTCAAGTATATTATAGAAAATATCGAGCGTGAAAAAATCCTAAAGGCTCTCCAGGAGAGTAACTGGGTCATAAAAGGTAAGAACGGCGCTGCACAGCGCCTGGGCTATACTCCGAGTACATTGAGGTACAGAGTTAGCAAACTGGAAATTCGGCGCCCCGAATCTTCCTGAGTAAGTTCCCCCGCTCACAGTGGCCGGGCATTCTGATTCAGACTCTCCCCCGTGAATCATAAAATCCCCTACGACCAGTTTATTTATCAAGATGACAAGACATGAGTAACCAATTTTATCCCCCAAGGACCAAAATTAGTACGACAGGCAAGGTTGGAGTCAGAATATTTGTATTGCATTTATCAAAAATCACCAATAATTTCAATAACACTAAAACGATCAACCTCCAAAATCACTTTCCCCCTATATGGCACAAGATTTGCGCTTTATATATTTGTTTAAACAGAAATATAAACAGGGCTTTCAGTATCCGGGCAAGGATGGAAAGGAGGAATCGATCATGTCAGCTATAGCAGAAAAAATGAATGCAAGGAGGAAGGATACCTGGGGAGGCGAGGTTGCCTTTGACCATATTAATCCTTCCCCCAGGATCCAGAGGCTGAGGGAGCGGTACCTTAATTTCCCGGCTAGGGTAGGACACGAAACAGCCCTTTACTGGACCGAGGCATTTAAGGAAAGCGAGGGGGAACCGATGATCCTCCGAAGGGCCAAGGCCTTCAAGAAGGTTTTTGAAAACAAGTCTCTCCCTATGCACCCTGATGAATTGATAGTTGGCGGCATAGACTGCCAACCCCATTCGTCGGCCCAGTATCCCGACATGAATGTAATGTGGATGGAAGATGAACTGGATATTTTTCCTACCAGAAAGTATGCCCCCATGGAAATCGAAGATGAAACCAAGAGGATATACCGGGAAGAAATAATCCCCTACTGGCAGGGCAAGACCTTTGAGGAAAAATATTTTCAGCGAGCACAGCTTGTTGCTCCCGATGCCCTTAAGTTCTGTTACCGTACCTGTCTTTCCGATCTGGGTGTATTTGTTTTCTTCACGATCAACCACCATCACCCCGCCTTTATGCACATAGCGCAAAAGGGATACAGAGGGATCAAGCATGAAGTAGAAGTGAAATTGAAACAACTGGACCCGACAACCCCTGACTTCTTCGAAAAAAAGGTTTTTTATGATTCCCTTATTATCGTGGCCGATGCCATGATAAAATTCGGGAACCGATATGCCCATAGGGCAAGAGCGCTAGCAGAAAAGGAACGGGACCCTAAATTAAAGGCCCATTATCTGAAAGTTGCCGAGGTGTGTGAAAGAGTTCCTGCCGAACCGGCTAGAAATTTCCGGGAGGCATTGCAGGCACTTTATTTCGGATATTCCTGTTGTCTTAACGATGCAGGAGCGATAGGTTTCGGCCGCCTTGACCAGGATCTTTATCCCTGGCTCAAAAAGGATCTAGAGGCAGGAATAATCACTGAGGACGAGGCACAGGAGCTTCTCGACTGCTTTTTTATCAAATTGGGAGAGCTTCAGCAGCTCTTCTCAGCAGAGGCCGCCATGTACATCGGGCCTGCAAAAGGGGCCGACCAAATCGTTGTAGGCGGCATAGATGAAGATGGTTTTGATGCTACAAACCCACTGTCATTCATGCTTCTACAGTCTATGATGAACTTGAGGATTATACAGCCTAACGTCTCCGTATTGTGGCATTCTACCATGCCGGAAGACTTGGCCGTCAAGGCCTGCCAGTTGTCTAGCCTAGGCACGGGTCATCCTTCGATGTTTGGTATGGATCGCCTTGTCGAGATGCTCCAGGAAATTGGCTTGCCCTTAAGGGAGGCAAGGAAGGGTGCTGTTCTGGGGTGTGTAGAACCTGTTCCCGAGCCAGGTCAATGTATGCCTAATACCAATTTCGGATACGTTAACATGGGACCCATGATTGAATTTGCATTGAATCAGGGTGTGTGGAGAATGAATAATGAGCGGATGGGGTTGCCAACGGCGGATCCTCGTACATTCAAATCCTTTGACCAAGTGATGGATGCCTTCCGCAGGCAAATGGGATATTTTGTGGATCAACATATAACCCTGGCCCAAATTGCAGAAAAGATGCATGCGGAATTTTCTCCGGATCCCTTTGCCGACTTACTCTATGAAGATTGTATAGAAAAGGGGAAGGACCTTTATAACGGGGGTCCCAAATACACATTCGGCCCGGCCCTTCTCTTTTCCGGAGTTGCCGATGTTATAAACTCCATGGCAGCTATCAAATACCTCGTTTTTGATCAGAAAAAACTCAATTGGGATGAGATGCTCGATGCCTTGTCCAATAACTTCGAAGGACCACGCGGAGAAGAGATCCGGCAGATGTGTCTGGCTGCCCCCAAGTGGGGAAATGATGACAGCTATGTCGATCTAATAGGCAGGGAGTGCATGCGCTTCCCCGGGGAGGCGACGGCAAGGCATACCTCTCATCAGGGGCATAAATGGCGTGCCTGCATAATCCCTCTGACTACGATTCATGCCTTCGGTCAGGTAACAGGAGCCCTTCCAAGCGGGAAAAAAGCGGGAGAATACCTGGCCGAGGGATGTTCTCCAAAACAGGGAACTGACACAAACGGCCCTACGGCAGTATTTAACTCCGTGACCACGCTTGATCACAGCGCCTTTCTCAACGGCACACAGCTTAACATGAAGATATCGCCGGCATCTTTGAAAGACAGGCGGGGGCTCATGAATATGGTTGCCCTTATAAAGACATACATGGCCAAGGGTGGCTTTCATGTGCAGTTCAACTGCATCAGTAAAGAAACCCTGCGGGAAGCCCAGAAAAACCCTGAAGGGTTCAAGGGACTGACGGTAAGGGTATCCGGTTATAATACCTATTTTACAGCGCTCTGTAAGGAAATTCAGGATGAGATAATAAGCAGAACGGAACATCTTACAATGATGTGATTATCAGTCCGATCAGGAATTGGAAAAGCCCGGATAGGGGGGGATTAAAAAGAACGCAAAGAGCGTGGCAAAAAGACGCTCGATGTTCTGAATTCGGTACGATACCTAGAAAATAAAGGTTCAATACTTCAACACTTACAATAATTACACGGGGTCATACTATGATTAAAGGAGTGGCACACGTTGGGGTTTCAACAAAAAATATAGAAAAACTTATAGACTTCTACTGTGATGTCCTTGGTTTTGAAGTTGTTATGGAGCAATCCAAATGGGAACCGAAGACAGAGTTTGGCAATGCAATGGACGAAGTTATAGGATTTAAAAACTCGGCAGCCAAGTTCGCAATGGTCGGAAAAGGTAGTTTCGTTCTGGAGATCTTTGAATACAGCTCTCCAGAACCAAAATCAAAAGCCAATGACTGGAAGGCCTGCGACATCGGCTTTACTCATATTTGCCTGGATGTTGAGGATATCGACTCCGAGTATGAGCGACTTAAAAAAGCCGGCATGACATTCATGGCTCCTCCCGGCGAACCGATTCATGGGTTGAGGGCTGTATATGGAATTGACCCTGAAGGGCATATAATCGAGCTTTGGGAAACGCTACCTGTTCCCGCAGAATAGTCCATCTAAAATTATTCCGGTTGGTTGGGGCGAGACAAGCCTTTCGAAGATATTAAGTACCTACTGCGATCTTGATAAATTTATTTCCAGAGGTATATTATACTTAAAGTCAAAACCCACAGAGAATCGATATTGTCTTGAAAAATAGCAGGGGGAACTAATCTAACTGTTTAAATGTCGAGCACTCCTGAAGCAGGGGTTATAAACAAAAAGCAAGGAGCGACATCATGAAGGCCGCCGTTTATGCTGACATCCACAAAGTCGAGTTTAGAGATCTTCCTATTAACAGAGAGATGGGTAAAGGAGACGTTAAGGTAAGAATGTCCTATTGCGCAATATGCGCTACGGACTTGCACATTACGGAAGGGCTCTTTGGTTTTTCTCCGGGGTTTGTTCTAGGCCATGAAGGGTCGGGAACAATCGTTGAGGTCGGTGAACTATCATCAGAGAAAGGATTTAAAGTTGGTGACCGAATCACAATTTGTCCCCCCCGTTTCTGCGGGAAATGCTATTATTGTAAAAGCGGCCAAGAACAGTTTTGTATCCCAAGCCTTGCGGAATTCAGCAATCTGATGACGGAATATGTGGTGGTCAACGAACAGCAGTGTTACAGGCTGCCGGACTCCGTAGGCTTTAAAGAAGCGGCGTTATGTGAACCATTGTCGGCATGCCTCCATGGCATAGATATAGCGCAGATCAAGATGGGCAACCGGGTTATGATTTCTGGAGCAGGTGGCATTGGATTGATTATGCTACAGTGTGCCAAACTTCAAGGGGCAACTAAGATAACAATTGTAGAACCAGTAGAATTAAAAAGGAAGTTAGCCTTGGAATTGGGTGCAGACCATGCGATCGATCCCAAAACACAGGACATTTCAAAGGAGGCGATGGAAATCACCGATAACCTTGGCTTTGATGTAGTTATAGAGTGTTCGGGTGTTCCTGCTGCAGCACCACCATGTTTGAAGGTTGTGGCCAAATGTGGCAGGATTGTATATTTTGCAGTATTTCCGGAAAAATACGAGCTTCCTGTAAATCTGTGTGAAATGTTTTTCAAAGAGGCCACTATCAATGCGGTTTATGGTTATCCCTACATGTTTTCCAGAGCTGTGGCTACACTAGAAAAGGTTAACCTAGGACCGGTAATTGGTGCCATCTACCCTATAACCGAAGTTGTTGAAGCCTTTCATGCTGCAAAGAAAGGTACAGTCCCGAAAATTCTGATAGAACTATAAAGCATAGGCAGGGCTACCGAAAAGCCCCCTCCCTTTGGCGTTAATTATCACTTGAAATCGTCCTTAATAAATAAAAAAGGAGGTAAGGATCCAGTGAACATGGCAGGAAAGACCCTCGAAGAGAGGATACAGATTCTGGAAGACATTGAAGAGATAAAGAATGTGATGTCCCGATACTGCTATTATTACGATCAATTTCGCACAGATGAACTGCTTGAACTTTTTACGGAAGATGCCGAACTGGATTTCAGACCCCTGCTGACGGAAAAGATGGTGGGAAAAGAGGTCTTTTCTCAGCTATACGATGCACAGACCATGAAGACATGGCAGACCATGTCGCGCCACCAGAATGGCAATACCATTGTAGAGGTAGATGGCAACAGGGGCAAGGGGGTCACCTATATGTGGTGCGTTGCCACGGTAAAGGCTGGAGGAAAAGAGGTACCGATTGTAGAACATCTTACCTATGAAGATGAGCTTGTTAAAGAGAACGGTCAGTGGAAAATATGCAAGCTGCGAGGTAAAACTACATTTATGAGTCCCTATGAAGAAGGCTGGGTCAAGACCCCGATGTTCGACCTGCAATCGCTAGTGTCAGGTTAAAGACCCAGGCCTTGGATGTAAAAGGAGGATAAAGAGATGACAGCGATAGCAGAGAAGGTTGATATTAAGAGGCGAGACACCTGGGGAGGCGAAGCTGCGATAGATCAGGTAAATCCTTCAGCGCGTGTCTATTCACTTCGGAGCCACTACCTGGACGGCAAGGGTACGGTGGGATACGAGACAGCCCTTTACTGGACCCAGGGCTACAGAGAGAGCGAGGGAGAGCCGCCCATCATGAGAAGGGCCAGGGCCCTGAAGAAGCTGATGGAGAACAAGACGCTGATGATCCATCCCGGCGAGCTGATAGTTGGAGGGATAGACAAGGCGCCCCACACCACACAGATGTACCCCGACATGAACGTCATGTGGATTGCGGACCAGCTGGATACCTTCCCCACCAGAAAATACGATCCCATGGCCATAGACGAGGAGACCAAGAGGGTGTACCGAGAAGATATCCTCCCCTACTGGAAGGGGAAGACCTTCGAGGAGATATGGCTTCAGAGGGCAAAGCTGGCCGCCCCGGAAGCCCTGAGATTCGGCTACAGGACAGCCATCTCCGACCAGGGTGTGATCACCTTCTTCACCGTGAACCACCACTTCCCCGACTTCAAAAGGGTCCTGGAGAAGGGCTTTATCGGTCTGAAGAAGGAAGTTCAGGGCAAGCTGAGCAGCCTGGACCCGACCAGTCCCGACTTCTACGACAGGAAGCTCTTCTACGATTCCCTGATCATAGTCTGCGACGGAATGACAGTTATGGGCAGACGCTTTGCGAAGTTTGCGAAGGACCTGGCGAAGAAGGAGTCCGATCCTGGATTAAAGGCGGACTACCTGAAGATAGCCAAGGTCTGTGAGCAGGTACCGGCCAAACCGGCCAGGAGCTTCCAGGAGGCCTTGCAGGCCCTCTACTTCACCCACTTTATAAGCATCAATGATGCAGCCACCATAGGCTTCGGCAGACTGGACCAGTACCTGTACCCCTGGCTGAAGAGAGACCTGGATGGGGGAGTCATAACGAAAGATGAGGCCCAGGAGCTTCTGGACTGCTTCTACATCAAGCTGGCCGAGCTGCAGCAGCTCTTCGACGAAGACGAGGCAAAATACATAGCCGGAGCAAGGGGAGCCGACATGATCTGCGTGGGCGGCATAGACGAGAACGGCTTCGACGTCACCAACGAACTGTCCTACATGCTCCTGCAGGCCATGTGCAATGTCAGGCTGGGCCAGCCCAGCGTATCAGTTCTCTGGCATGCCAACATGCCCGAAGACCTGGCCATGAAGACGGCCCAGCTGATCAGCCTTGGGACAGGCCATCCCTCCATATTCAGCATGGACCGTGTGGTAGAGATACTACAGGAGCAGGGCCTGCCCCTGCGAGAGGCCAGAAGAGGGGCGGTACTGGGTTGCGTTGAGCCCGTGGCCGAATCTGGCAAATGCATGGGCAACACCAACTTCGGATACCTGAACATGGGCCCCATCATGGAATTTGCATTAAACCAGGGCCTATGGCGTCTGAACGGGGAACTCATGGGCTACCCCACAGCGGACCCCCGCAGCTTCACCTCCTTCGATCAGGTCATGGAGGCATTCAGGAAACAGATAGAACACGCCGTATCCCAGCACGTAACCCTGGGCCAGATCAGCGAGAAGATGCATGCCGAGATCTCCCCCGATCCCCTCTCAGACCTGCTCTATGAAGACTGCATCGAGAAGGGGAAGGACATCTACAACGGCGGCCCCAAGTACACCTTTGGTCCGGCCATCCTCTTTACGGGAGTTGCCGACGTAATCAACTCCATGGCGGCGATCAAGTACCTCATCTTTGACGAGAAGAAACTAAGCTGGGATGAGCTGCTGGGAGCCCTGGCCAGCGATTTTAGCGGTCCCCGGGGCCAAGAGATACACAAGATGTGCCTCAACGCCCCCAAATACGGAAACGGCGATCCCTACGTAGACCTGATAGGTCGTCAGTGCATGCTATACCCCGGTCAGGAGACGGCCAAGCACAAATCCCATCAGGGCAAGAGCTGGCGAGCGGCGGTCATTCCGCTGATCACCATCCACCCCTTCGGCCTGGTCACCGGAGCGCTGCCCAGCGGACACAGAGCCGGAGAACCCCTGGCGGAAGGCTGTTCGCCCAAGCAGGGAACAGACGTAAAGGGACCTACGGCTGCGCTCATGTCCGTTGCAACCCTGGAACACAGCATGTTCCTCGACGGCACCCAGCTCAACATGAAGATCACCCCTTCGGCCCTGAAAGACAGACGGGGTTTGATGAACCTGGTGGCCCTGCTCAAGACCTACATCTCCAGAGGCGGGTACCACGTGCAGTTCAACGTCATCAGCAAAGAGACCCTGCTGGCGGCACAGAAAAAGCCCGAAGACTTCAAGGGCCTGACTGTAAGGGTGTCCGGTTACAACACCTACTTCACAGCCCTTTCCAAGGACGTGCAGGATGAGATCATCGGAAGGACAGAACACATGGTGTTGATGTAAGCAAAGGCTCAAATACCCGAAATCTACATCAACTAAACTATACCATCAGTCAAATCAGCCGGGGCACTGCAATGTCCCCGGCTGATCCTCCAAAAACTCTTACAGCAGCTAAAACAATCTGGAGTTAAAAGATGCACAGCCCTGAGCCTGAGGAAATTGAAAAGACAACAAACGAAGGAATAGTTTTGAATCTGCAGAGATTTTCAGTGCATGACGGTCCTGGCATCAGGACCTTGGTATTCATGAAGGGCTGTCCCCTCAGGTGTCTCTGGTGCTCCAACCCGGAATCACAGACGGTCGGATTCCAGCTGGGTTTTATCGAGAGCAGATGCGTGGGATGTGGGAAGTGCATAGAAGTATGCCCGGTCAAGGCTATCAAAAGACTGGAAGATGGCAGGATATACAACAACCGGGCACTCTGTACAAATTGTGGGAAATGTGTAGAAGTCTGTCTTTATGAAGCCAGAGAAATTGCCGGTAAAGAGAGTGCCATAGAAAAGCTTGTAAAGGAAGTTGAAGAGGACAGAGATTTTTACGCAAACTCTGGAGGAGGTGTAACGGTAGGCGGTGGAGAGCCCCTGATACAGCACGGCTTTGTCAGGGAATTTTTGAAACGCTGCCAGGATCGCTGGCTGCATACGGCAATGGAGACCTGCGGCCATTCACCATGGGAACATTTGGAGAAGGTTCTGGAATATGTTGACTACCTTTTTTACGACATCAAGCATATGGACCCTGTTATTCACAGGGAGATAACAGGCGTTTCCAACGAGCTGATTTTAGGAAATATTGAGAAGATAATCGCCAATAAAATAGTTCCCGCTATAGTGATCCGAATACCTGTGATTCCGGGGCTCAATGATTCGGAAGCGAATATAGAGTCTACGGCCAAGTTCATATCTGGACTGGGTCCAGTCAAGGGTATCGAACTGCTGCCCTATCACCGGCTGGGTAATTCCAAATATGACCAGTTTGGCATGAAGTATAAATTGGATGAACTGAGAGCCCCCTGCGAAGACCATATGCAGAAACTCAACAGCATCATAGAATCCTTCGGCCTGGCGATTGAGTGACTGGATTGAATACGCCGCTTTTAATTTCGGGCCGCAGAGAATAAGGCAACGGAATAACTGTGGGAGCTTACAAAAAAATGAAACTCAAATGACCAGGATTGCGCCACAACGCGATTCTACTACAGATGATTATCAGAAAAAGGGCAAGATCCCTGATATTGCTTCGCAGGTCGTAACTATTTGTTTTTCAGATATTTAGCCTTACAATTGTACAATTATTGCTCCGGTGATTGAATAGATCCATTATGCTGCATATGCAACCGCCGGATGCTTGAAATATTTTTTTGCGTGTTGCGGTCGTTTCTGTAAGGTCTTCATAAAAGAACGTGTCTTACTGACGATATCTTTTTCGTTTCTTGCCGGTATGCCTGAACGAATCTTGTTTTTCAGGTTGCCGTTGAGATACTCGTCCGGGTTGAGTTCTGGAGAATATGAGGGAAGGTAGAACACCTCTATTTTCTCCTTGTTTACTTCAAGCCACTCTTTGACTTTTTTTCCGTGATGTACACGGAGGTTGTCCAAAATCAAAAAGCTCTTACGGGGAACATCCTTTATCAGTCGGGACATGAACTTGATGAGCACCTGCGAAGCCATCTTCTCCCGATACAGCATGAATCTCACCTTTCCTTGATTGGTGATGGCCGAGATCATGTTGATTCTGTTCTTTTTAGCAGTGACCCTGACGACGGGTGTCTTCCCCTTTGGAGAAAAACCCTTCGCAGTGTAGTCACCACTTTGAATGCCAGTCTCGTCACCCCAGTGAATCTCGGCTTTCTCTTTTTTTGCCTGAGCTGCAATCACTGGGTATGTGGTATCAAGCCACTGCTGTACCTGTCGCGGGCTCTGTTCGTAGGCCCGCTTGGTGGGCTTCTGGGGAGTAAAACCCCAGCGCTTGAGATAGTCGGTTATAGTCCGCAGAGGCAAATCGGTTCCGCATCGCTGTTTGATTGCCAAACGGACGGCATCACGGGTCCAAAGAGCAAATGGAAGTTTGAGCTGATCCGGTGTTTTGTCTACCAAAAGTTTCTTTACCTCAAGTTCCTGCTCACTTGTCAGTTTGCGACTACCGCCGTGGCGACGACCTCTTTGTCCGAGCTTGATAGCGAAGCTGCCTTCCCGCAAGTATTTCTGCCAAATCTTGCTGGTGTGGCGTTCCGTGGCACCGATAATCTGGGCGACCTCTTTATTGGACCGCCCTTGCCTACGTAGCCGAACTATCTGCTTGCGCAGAGCATACTGTACGTCTTGGCTAAGTTTTCGTGCATCTGGTTTTTCCATGCACAAACCATAACACACAATGTCGCTAAATGGAAGTGTTTAATCGCCGAGTCAATAACAAATTGATGGCAATCAAAGGGACACTGTACGCCGAGCTGGCCCGTCGGAAAAACGATCCCCTTGGAGCACTCAGTCTGGATCCTGAAAAAATACCCCCCCGCAATGTAGGATCGATAGGACTAAAGGTTCCATGTCTTTGCCTTTGAACTTTTCTACTAACGGTTGAAGATTTGACATTCTTAAAAAAGCAAGTTTAGAATTGACTTTGCCAGTGTACCGGAAGGGCTTTTTGATGTATATAAGATCTCCCAAAAACGATATGTCAAGAAAATTTATTTTAGAACAAAAAAATGAAAAGGAGATTAAAGATGAAGCGACTTGAAGGCAAGACAGCGATTGTAACCGGTGGCGGTCAGGGGATAGGCAGGGCCATAGCAACAGCTTTTGCAAAAGAGGGTGCTACTGTATTTATCCCTGACTATTTTAAGGAAAGAGCCGACGAAGTCGCTAATATTATCAAGGAGAAAGGCGGCATAGCCTATTCGGATCAGTGCGATGTCTCCGACGATGCCAGCGTAAAAGGAATGATAGACCGTGCAATAAAGGCGATGGGCAGGATAGACATCCTGGTAAACAACGCCGGAGTGGAACTTTACAAAGCGATCGAAGACATCAGCGTTGCGGAATGGGATCGTCTCATGGGTGTAAATGTTAGAGGTCTTTTTCTGTGCAGCAAACATGCTCTGCCCCATATGAAAAGTGCGGGGAAGGGAAACATCATCAATCTGGGTTCCAATGGCGGCTATATCGGAGCGCCCATGCAGACGGCATACTGCGCTTCCAAGGGTGCCGTTCATCAGTTTACCAAAGCCCTTGCCCTTGAGTGCGGCCCCGCCGGCATCAAGGTGAACGCCATAGCCCCCGGAGGAGTTGCCACACCCATGCTGGATTATCTATTCAACGAAAACGAAAAGAGAGGGATCGACGCAAAAGCCTGGGTTGAAGGGACACAGTTCGGTGGCATACTAAAACCTGAAGATGTTGCCCATACGGCGGTATTTCTGGCTTCCGATGAGTCAGGCCATATACACGGATCAGCACTTCTGGTTGACGGTGGAATGACGGCAGCATAGCACAATTTTACAGCTATATTTTTAGGGGGTAGGGCTTTATGAATATCTACCATACGGTCCTGCCCCCTTGTCCTGTTTATCACAAATAACTAACCATCTACGTAGGCGATATTTATCTCTACGACGATGGGGATTATGATCTCAAAAAAGCAATCTTTAAATTGCCCTTGTAATTGTACTATAAGGGCTTTTTCATGTATAGGAGCTATCTCAACGCTATTTTTTAATGAAAAAATTTTATAAAAACGAAGGAGATTTTTGATGAAGCGACTTGAAGGAAAGACAGCAATTGTAACCGGTGGTGGCCAGGGGATAGGCAAGGCAATAGCAACAGCCTTTGCAAAAAATGGTGCTAAGGTCTTTATACCCGACTATTTCAAGGACAGAGCTGATGAAGTCGCCAAGGCTATCCAGGCTGAAGGAGGGACTGCCTACGCCGACCAGTGCGATGTCTCCGACGATGCCAGCGTAAAAAGCATGATAGACCGTGCAATAGCAACAATGGGCAGGATAGATATCTTTGTTAACAACGCCGGAGTGGAACTTTACAAGGCCATAGAGGACATCACCGTTGCGGAATGGGACCGCCTGATGGGTGTCAACGTGAGAGGTATGTTTCTATGCTCCAAGTATGTGCTGCCTCACATGAAGAGCGCCGGGAAAGGTAATATCATCAATCTGGGTTCCAACGGCGGATATACTGGGGCACCGATGCAAACGGCCTACTGCGCGTCCAAGGGTGCCGTTCACCAGTTCACAAAAGCTCTCGCCCTTGAGTGCGGTCCTGCCGGGATCAAGGTCAACGCAATAGCCCCCGGAGGCGTTGCCACTCCCATGCTTGATTATCTTATAGAAGAAAACCAAAAAAGGGGGGTCGCCCTAAAAGAGGCCGTAGAAACTGCTCAGTTTGGCGGCATCCTGAAACCTGAAAATGTGGCCTCTGTAGCAGTATTCCTGGCATCCGATGAGTCAAGCCATATACACGGCACAGCTCTTCTTGTTGATGGTGGGCTAACAGCAGCATAATTTTGTTAACTATGGTCTAAAGGGAAAGAGCCGGGGTTTTGCGGAGTTGTTGCAATGTTATAACCACCATCTTCCTTGACCTGTTCATTCAATGTACAGATAGAGCGATTTATAGATAATGATGCTCTTTTAAAATCCTGCCTTATTGTCCTCTCCAGATTCCTGGAGATACATTTAAACATCTGGCGGCAAATGTTATTGAAGTAGCGTCTTTAGGGAACGGAAAATAATACACAGCTTTTACAAAATCTTAAAAAGGAGATTCCAAAAATGGATAGACTTAAAGGTAAAGTTTCTCTCGTTACAGGTGCTGCATCAGGAATTGGTCTGGCCATTGCCAATATGTTTTCTAAAGAAGGGGCTATGGTTTTGATCACCGATGTCAAAGAGAACGACGGACGAAAAGCAGTGGAGGACATTGCAAAACAGGGGGGTACCGCCGAATTTATCAGGCACGACGTAACTAAAGAAAAAGACTGGGCCCATGTTATGGAGACCGTGGAGAAAAAATACGGGCGACTGGACGTACTGGTCAACAACGCCGGAATTAATGAACGGGGAAACACGGAGACGATAACCCTTCAGGACTGGAAGACCATTATAGAGGTAAACCTGAACAGCGTCTTTATCGGCACCCAGGCCGCCATCAAAGTGATGAAAAAGAAGGGCGGCGGTTCTATCGTAAATATATGTTCCAAAGAAGGACTAACCGGTAACCATAGGGCTTCTGCCTACACGGCCGCCAAGGGTGGAGGACGACTTTTCACCAAATCATCGGCAATTTACTGCGCTAAGGAAGGCTACAATATAAGGATCAACTCCATACACCCCGGCGTAATACGCACCCCCCTGCTTGATGCCTACCTTGCTCAGTGTGATGATCCCGAAGGGGAATACAGGCTTATGGTGGCGGATCACCCCATGGGCAGCCTGGGAGACCCTGACGACGTAGCCTACGGGGCGGTATATCTGGCATCGGACGAGTCAAAATGGATCACCGGAAGTGAACTTGTTATCGATGGCGGGTTCACGGCTCAATAGAAAATCCATGCAAAACATAACCCGTAAAAAGGAGATCTTAAGAAATGCAAAAAAACCGCATCTTTACCGATGAAGAGCTGAAAGGGATGGCAACATCGTTGGTAGAAAGGATTGATGACGCCATCGATAAAGGGGAAAAGGAGGAGGCGAAGAAGCTCATACGTCAGATGGAGAGCGAATACCGAACCTCAGTATACAATTTTGAAGACTTTGTAGCCATGCTCATCTCTCACATCTATCAGACTTACGGAGACAGAGGAGTGGAAGAATCCCTGCGTTATGCCGCAAAGGCTTTCATGACACCGCTTTTTGACGCATTAGGCGGGCTTGGCGTAAGGGAACGGGTGGAGATATACGCTGCCTTTTTCAGGCCTCACAGCGGAAAAGGGCTGAAAATAGAGGAAGATGACGAAAAAGTTACCATCATACTGAACCCATGTGGTAGCGGAGCTCGAATGGTGATGAACGGATACTACGACCCTCCCATGAATCTCAAACGGGTGAAAAAGGCTCAACCTATCACCTTCGGTCGCGAGGATTTTCCCTGCTATTGCAACCACTGCGCGGTTTTTCATCACATAGTTCCCATAGAGATCCTGGGAGAACCTTTCCCCCCTATCGAGGTAGGGAAAGGCCCCGGAGACCCATGCAAATGGCACTTCTATAAGAAAACCGATGAGATCGATCCCCGTTATTACAAACAGGTCGGGGAAAATAAGGGAGCGCCAGCGAATAGATCTGAAAGTTAGTTTTATAAAGATCCTTTTTGAGGTTTTTCGACGATCTTTAAAGGAAAAGGAGGCATAAAGAAACATGCGAAGGAAAATTACCCTGCTTTTGAAACAGAACGACGCAGAAATCCGAGGAATTCTGCGTAACCCATTGGTGAAGGAGGCCGAGAATGCCAGAGGGTTGCTTCCTCAAAATCTTTCCGCTTCATGCCGAATAGCACTCCACCTCGCCGAGGATCCGACAAAGCAGATGGCCCACGGCGCAGAGATGGTGGACGCCGTTCCGGCCTTTGACGCAGTTTTTCAGGTAGAGGCAGATGAGAAGGCATCCTGGGATGAGATAATGAAACCTGTAGCGGGAATCGCCGAACGCCTGGGAAGCAGGCTCAATGCGAAGCAGTCTGCCGCGATTGCAGGCACAGAGCATATTATAGTGCCTGGGATATACTCAATAATGCTGGTAATGGCCCTCCAGAAACTACCTTCTCTCACCTCCGAGGAATTCCACGATTACTGGCTGAACAAACATGCAAAGGTGGCTCTCAAGGTTCCAGGGCTTCAGGGCTACAGGCAGATCCATGCCGACAGGGATGCCTCCATTGAAGCGGCAAGAACAGCGGGAGTCGCCATAGATAACTTCGAAGGTCACGTAGAAAGCCACTACAAGTGTATCGAAGACTTTGTAAAGGTATTGTCACAGCCAGAGGTAACGATAGATGCCATAGAGGATGAACGAAAATTTATAGATCACTCCCGCTGTGCTTTTGGTGTCTACTCCATAGACTCGACAATCTCTGCCTGATCAATCAACATCCTGTAAAGATTGGACCATACAATAACAGTCAAGATTTAAGAGGGGCTTACACAATTAAAGTGAGCAAACGGCAGTATCTAAATTTTAAGTAAAAGAAAACCCCATTCAAAGGGCAAAGGAAGAAACATCATGAAAGCAGCCGTTTTCAAGGCACTGGGACAGCCTCTTGTTGTGGAAACATTGCCGGACCCTACCCCTAGGCCAGATCAGGTGGTAGTCAAGGTCGCCGGCTGCGGCGTCTGTGGCAGCGACTTGAAACTTACAGAGAGCCCCGTCCTGGGATTAAAACCGGATTTTGTCCTTGGCCACGAATACGCAGGCGAAGTGGTCGAGGTAGGGAATGGGGTCAAGCGAATTCATCTTGGCGACCATGTTGCGGTGTTTCCCGTATGGGGCTGCGGACATTGCCCGGCCTGCCTGTCCGGTTCGCCGGCGTGGTGTTCAAGGATGCGGGTGGATGGCGGGGGATACGGGCAGTATTCACTCACAACAGAAAGACAATGCATCAAGCTTCCCCCTAACCTCCCCCTGGAATATGCCGCACTGGTTGAGCCCCTGGCTGTGGGCTTACACGGCATTGAACTGGCCAAACCTTCAGCAGGCTCCAGCGCACTTGTGATTGGCTGCGGGCCAATTGGCCTGACTACCGCATTTTGGGCACTAAGGTTTGGTGCCGGAAGAGTCGCCATGACAGCGCGCTCAAACCGTCGTGCCGACCTTGCGAACAATCTGGGTGCCATATTTGTAGAGCCAGGCGACAACCTTTTAGCCAGGGTGCAGGGAGCGCTTGGCGGTCAGCCCGAAATTGTCTACGAGTGTGTAGGGGTACCGGGCATCCTTGCCATGGCCATTGAACAGGTAAAACCTGAGGGACTTATAATTATCCAGGGAGCATGCACCGAACCCGACTCAATTGTTCCTTTCGGCATAGTTGCCAAGGAAGCCCGGATACAGGGAGCGGTCTTCTATAGGATCCAGGACTTTGAACACTCGGCAAATGTTATGGAGGATAATGTTGATCTTCTCCGAACAATGGTGACCGATGAGATAAAGCTTGATGATCTGCCCCAAGTATTTGAGCAGTTGCGGCACAGAACACATCAGTGCAAGGTAATTGTCCGCCCCAATGACTAATCCTTGATATTGTACTTAATTAAACCTGTCTGACCCTTTAAGCAGACAGAAACTTAAAATATATTATGAATTGAGAGGTAACAGTGGAAAACAATAAAATGCCATTTAGAATAAGTTTGGAACAGACAGATCAAAAGGGGACAGAGCACCGATGGCCTCTTTTCATCAGGGGAACAATAGCTCTCATTATGGGTACGATAATACTTGCCCTGACAGAAGTTGAAAAAACCGCCCCCGTTCTAATGGTATATATTTTCGGCATTTTCTGTGAGATAGGAGGTATCACAGCAGGAATAGAGGCCTTCGTTTCATGTGGACGCATAAAGCGCTGGTGGCCTATGGCATTAGAAGCTATTTTAAGCATTTTTATCGGAAGTATCATGTTAAGGGCTCCTGCGGCAGTAACCCTTGCCCTGCCCTATTTTATAGGTTTCTGGGCTATACCCTCTGGCCTCCTGCAGATTTTATGGGCACAGCGGTTTTCTAAGACATATTCAAATCTGTGGTTCTTTGGTCTTTCCGGTTTTACCTCCTTTGTTCTGGGTATTTTGGTTTTAGCCGTCACAAACCATGGGCCACTTACAATTGCATGGTCTTTGGGTTGTTATGGCGTTATTTTTGGAACATCCCTTACATCAATGGCTGCGTATCTGAAGGCGATGGCAGATAATGCGTAAAAACATCCACCTCCGATCTTGAGAATTGTTCTTGCAGTTTTTATAATTAGACCATGTTCGGAAGTATTCAGCGCCATTCATAAAAAAAGGCCCCGGCATCAACAAAGAAGCCAGGGCCTTTGATTCAAGTCCTAGATTATATCACCTTCTAATGAGACTCTTCCATTGCCAACTGTATGTATATCATAGAAAGCATTACAAAGACCAAAGTCTGTATGATGGAAGTGAAGATCATCAGGATGAAGATAGGCAGCGGCACCAGGAATGGAACCAGCAGCAATACGATCGCCAGGACAAGGTCTTCGCCCATTATATTTCCGAATAGACGAACGGAAAGAGAGATAGGCCTGGCAAGGTGACTGACAAGTTCTATAGGAAGCATGATTGGCGTCATCCACCAGACTGGCCCCATGAACTGTTTAACATACTTGAAGCCGTGAATCCATATACCTACAATATGCGTGAGGACAAAGACCACAAGGGCCATTGAGACCGTTGTGTTCAGGTTACTTGTAGGGGATTCAAACCCTGGAATCAGCCCCAGTAGGTTTGCCGTCAGAACAAATATCGCAATGGTAGCGATGAGCGGAAAAAACTTCAGGCCCGTGGGACCCATGGCGTCTAGCATAAGATTTTTGACACCGCCAAGAACAACTTCGAAGACATGCTGCAACTTTCCTGGATATATGCTGAGATTTCGCGTCGCGAGGAAAGAAAGCACTGCCAAGAGCAACATAATAAGCCACATATAGGTAACATGAGCTGGAAGCGGGATCTTATGTAAAAACAAAAAAGGATGCATTTTCTTTCAGAACCTCCTAAACGGGTTTTTCAGATTAGAACCGATAACAACGGATACCACACTTATCACAACCACCGAAAGTCCGAGAATAAGACCGAATATATCCACCGGAGTCCTGGTTATGATGACAAAAAGAACAACACCTGTAACAATGAACCTGACATAAAACTTCACCATCATAAAGGTCTTCGCCTTATCGGCATGTCTCGACAAGGCATTTTTCAGATCCTTGGACAACCAGTGGAAATTTATAATACTTAAAAGGCCTCCCAAGAAAACCCCCAAGGCGAACTCACTGGACAAAAAAAGAAAACTGACAGCAAGAATCACTCCGAGCAACACCCAGTTCCCTATTTCAATGTTTCTCTGGAGAATGGCCTTTCCTATATTGACCACTTATTCTGTCCTTTTGCGGCCTATCTATTCATCGGGGAAGGTGCTCTTGATGAATAGATAAAAATTTCTAAACCCCGCCGCAACACCTATTACCAAAAGCAGTGGCGTAAAGATATTACTTGTTCCCAGCTTTTTGTCGAGATACACGCCAAGCATGAGACAGCCAAAAATCGCTACAACCATGGCCAAGCCTAGGCTGGCAGCATATCCCATCTGAAAAAAAACCTTCTTTTTGTTGGCATCACCCATTGGCAAAGGGCCTATAGCATACCGGCAGATTTAAGTCAATAAACAAAGCACCTATAATGGAAGCCTGGTGTCGACCTTGAACCTTCGCTTGACAGGCATGCTTATTACGTCGACTATGCCAGTCCTCTTGGATATATCACAAAGTGCCTTCTCTATCCCCTCTTTCGTGGAATCTATGATTGTAAACCATACGTTATAATCATGGTTCCGAATATAATTGTGAGTAACGCCCGGATAGGAGTTTACAACATCCACAAAGGATTCCAACAGGCTTGCCGGAACCCTTGCCGCACATAGAGTGCTGGCAAAGCCTACACTAGCGCTATCGAATACAGCCCCTATCCTTCTTATTACCCCGGCTTTTTTAAGTCTGCCTATTCTTCCCAGAATATCTTTTTCATCAACACCCACTAGCGCGCTCAATACCTTAAAGGGCTCGTTGTCAATAGGGAACTCGCGCTGCAATTTATTAAGGATCTCCTTGTCTACATCATCCAAATTCGTAACCCTTCATTTTTCGCAAAAAGTTTAAACAAAAAAACGAAAACCTAAAGATGAAAACCGGTTGAACATCCATAGAAGGCTTAGATGTTTAGGCCTCTAAGCCTTTTTAAGCCCGTCACCGGCCTACAGATAATAAACTTACTCCACGGTTATTATGTCTTTGTTCGCCTCGTACGTCTTAGATCCAACTCCCTTGACCTTAGTTATATCCTCGGCCTTTGCAAATGGACCATTCGCTTCACGATATTCCACGATCCTCTGAGCGGATTTTTTCCCTACCTTTTTCAGTTTTACCAGCTGTTCAACTGTCGCAGTGTTTATATTGATTTTCCCCAGTTCTTCAGCAAGGGACATAGGAGCCACAGATACAATAAACAAAGCAGCAACAAATAACACAAAAATCCTATTAGACTTCCACATATGGGCCACCTCCTCAGGTCCGGTGACGGACTATAAAAAGAACGATTTTCATCCCGATGTTACTATTTTAGAATATTTTTTCAAGTTAAATAGTTGTTTTTTGCAACATTATTTATTCAAATTCTAAAGAGGAAATTCCAAAAATATGTCAGCATTTCACCTGGTTGGCTGCTTGCACCCACTCCAGCCTATTCGTAGCTTACCCTGAAACTAATAAATCTTGATAGTCCTTGCCGCTTAGTGATATCAAACGGCCGGTATCTTATACTCGGACAAACTTAAAACAAAGCAGGTAACGTGTAAGTAAAGAGTCCTTCGAAGGGCTTACATATTACTAAAGTAACAACCTAGGATAGACAAAGAGTCGGACAGCCCTTTACTAAAGAGGGAAGAACGTCTGGAATCCCAACGCTATTTGCATGTCGGCTACCATAGACAAAATTAGGCTAGTAAATAATCGCAAAACCCAGCACACAATTAATAAAATGGATAATATTAAAGAAAAAACCAATCTTAGCGGTCTTCCCATCGAGGAAATAGAGGCTTTTATTGCCAGTCTCGGAAAGGAAAAATACAGGGCACGCCAGATCATGAAGTGGATACACAGGTCTGGAGCATTGTCATTTCATGAGATGACGGACCTTTCCAAGGCATTCAGGGAAGAAATGGGAAAAAGGGCTCTCATTTCAGTCCCCGAGATCGAAGAGATACAGGAATCAAGGGATGGAACCAAAAAGGCCTTATTGAGGCTTGAAGACGGCGGCTTTATAGAAAGCGTTCTTATACGAGAAAGGAATCATTGGACCCAGTGCGTTTCCACGCAGGTTGGATGCGCCATGGGATGCAGATTCTGCCTTACGGGTAAATATGGCCTCAAAAGAAATCTACTCCCCCACGAAATAGTGGGCCAGATAACAGCGCTTCGCTTCAACACTCCCGAAGGGGAAAATATACGAAACATAGTGATGATGGGGATGGGTGAACCGCTCGCAAACTATGAAAATGTTCTAAAGGCAATAAAGGTCATAACCTCCGATATCGGTGCAGGCCTTTCAACCAGAAAGATTACACTTTCCACGTCAGGTATAACACCAATGATACGCAAGCTGGGCGAAGATGTCTCAATAAATCTGGCAGTATCTCTAAACGCCCCGGACGACCAGAGGAGATCTTACCTCATGCCGATAAATAAAAAGTTTCCACTAAAGGGGCTTATTGAAGCCTGCCGCGAATATCCCATGCCAAGAAGAAGAATGATAACTTTTGAATATATTCTGATGAGAGACATTAACGATTCGGAAAACGACGCAAGAATGTTGGCTTTACTGCTCAGAGATGTACATTGCAAATTCAATCTTATTCCTTTTAACGAATTCCCTGGATCAGAGTTCAAAAGACCATCGGATAAAAGAGTGCGAGCATTTCAGGACATTCTTGTCGGAGAGAACTATACTACAATGACACGTCCAAGCAAGGGTGATGACATATTTGCGGCCTGCGGACAGCTCAGCGGTCAAAGAGGGGATATTAAAACAACCCCAAAGTAGTACAATCATGTCCAGGATCTTCAAGGGGGATTGCGAATGGCCGGAATTGACTTTGGGACAATCTCCTCCAATTTGGCCTGACCATTGTTTCGGATTAAAAATTAATAGTAACAGCCATCTAATTACAAAATCCACATTTGACATATGCTTGATATGATGATACTTCTCTACCCGCTGGAAGTTGATAATATATGGTAAACTTGTATAATGATGCATACATTGCGGTGACCAATGATAGCTGTGGCTGATACACCGACCGAGCAGGTGACATCTGTCAAGATTATGAGCGGGAAAGAGCAAATGGCAAAAGATACCCTTGGCACCACGTCCAAATCCCAGGTCCTTCTAATTGGCCCTAACCCCCTTCAGAATGAGCTGATGTCGAGATTTATTGAAAAGGAAGCTGGGATTAACTGTTTATTCGGACCTGAATTGAATGGGGATAATTTGGATCCTACTCCATACTCACCTTGCCTCGTCCTCCTCGACTGTAGAGGAAACAGCCTTAAACATCTATGGGCAATGATAGAAAGCAGCCGTGTTTTAGACCTTACAGGGTGTTGCGTTGCGCTATTCAACCTCGACCCTAACACTGGCAGCGAAAAGGAGATTATGGACCGTGGCATACAGGGTATCTTCTACATGAGCGATCCTCTGGACCTGTTTCCCAAGGGCATAAAAGCAATGCTGGACGGAGAAATGTGGTACTCCAGAAAGACACTGTCCAAGCGCATCTTGGACCCCGACAAAGGCACAAAAACTCCTCTTGCAAACGCCAATATCCTGACAACCAGAGAAAAAGAGATTCTGGTGGGAATAGCCTCCGGCGCTAGCAATGAAGATATAGCAAACGAACTGTCAATAAGCCCTCATACGGTTCGAACGCACATTTACAATATCTATAAAAAAATAAATACATCGAACCGCCTTCAGGCAATGTTGTGGGTTGCCAAGTATCTCTGACACAGCTAAGTTTTAGATTTAAAAATTAACAAAAAAGTATCAGGGAAAAATAAAGATATAATCTTTTTCGTATACCTGTTGACGTAAAAGACTAGACAGGAATCATACGCTTTTCGTATTGAACTTAAGGCCCTGACTTGCTAAAGTTCCTTCAAAAGGTGTGACCGTTATTTTTTGAAGGGTTCAGATCATTCCATATTTATTTTGAGGGATTTAAGATGCCTAATTTTGGAAAAAGAAAACTGGAAAGATTTCATCTGGAGCTCCCAGCCCGCATCTTCTTAAATGGCGGAGGAGAGGTAACTAAATCCCTTGATGCGATCACCAGCGACATCTCTGCAGGCGGAGCCTTTTTTCACACAGAGAGTCCCCTTCCTGTAGGAACAGAGATGTACGTAGATCTGGTGCTACCCCTAGATGAACTAAAAAAGATCGAAGGCAAAAGGGCAAATATCAAGGTCAAAGGATCCGTAGTTAGAATAGGGGAAAGTGGAATGGCCATAATCTTTGACAAAAAATATTTAATTTCCCCTGTACAGGAAAGTGAAGCCCGGCCAGGCTGAGCAGAATGCTTTGAGAAGGTTTTTCGATTTATACCGGAAAAATATTAGACTGAATTTTATTTAATACTTTTTTCGTACAAAAATTTATATATAAATACGTAAATATTTAAGACCCCTATCGTATTGACTTTAGATATGTAGATGGCTAGAGTATAAGCAAGCTTTAAATAAGCTCCATTAAAGAACTAAAACACTGATGAATGTGAGGTTTACCATGAAAACGTTGAAGAGATTAGGAGTTGTGGTAGCAATTGTGATCGGCTTGGCGGGACTTTTCATTGCCCAGCCGGTAATGGCAACAATACTGGAAACAAGTGATACCTTCAGCAGCGATCCAGATGTGCTGACTTTTAACTATTTCGACACCTCGCTGGGAACGCTTAATAGCGTAACGGTCACATTTTCCATGGACGTAACTTCTGACACCTTCACGCTGACCAATAATACCGGTGCCCCAGCCTCTGGAACCGCGACATATTCTGTCTCAGCAGAGTTGACAAGTCCAGGTGCCCCGCCACTTTTAACGGCAACATTTAGTACAATCGGATCTGGAACCGATAAGCTGACCGATTCCAACGACTTTGTTTATAACCTTGCAAATGGTGCATCGGCGAACTTCGGTGGTCTAAGCTATACAGACTCTACGACGGGGACGGTTGGGAGTATGTTTACATCCTCCTATGAAGGTGCTGGGACTTTTACCCTTAATGTCAATGTTGGGCAAGATGTAGATTTTTCAGGAGACGCTGTCGATACAACCATAAAACCTGCGGCTAACTACTCGGGAGCAGTGACAATCTCCTACGACTACACCCCCACCGAGGGCTCTCCAGTTCCGGAACCTGCAACCATGCTTCTCTTGGGTTTTGGCTTGGCCGGCCTCGCTGGACTGAGCAGAAAAAGAGCTCACAAATAGACAGGGGAATACCCGCACAGAGCATCATAAGCATAAACCTCACACCCTAGATGTTACCAAATGGCGAAACCTGCATGGTTTCGCCATTTTTTATAGTCAATAACCATGCCTCCTTAAAAGCCATGACCATAACGAACCTCGCAACACCGCATTTTCAATAGACTATTGCTCCACCAACTATTCAATTTTCCATAATCAGTAGCTTTATTTGATGGATAACCAAATCGTTTTATCCCTCCATTAGCCAACAGTGGGCGTATAGTCAAAGGGCAAAAACGAGACATTCCAGCCATTCACCTTCAAGGCGCTTAACTTTAAGGGTTTTCAAATAAATGCCATTGTCTGATTAAATTTTAAAAACAACAGATACGCAGAAGATATTAGGCAATTTAAGACATACGAGTATATCGGTAATAGGTAAAATCATAAAAAGTAGTAATACTTACGATTCCCTCCGTATTGAGTATATTCTTTGGTCCCGTTAAAATTCAACCAGGAAGATATTGCTCCGGTGATTGAATAGATCCATTATGCTGCATATGCAACCGCCGGATGCTTGAAATATTTTTTTGCGTGTTGCGGTCGTTTCTGTAAGGTCTTCATAAAAGAACGTGTCTTACTGACGATATCTTTTTCGTTTCTTGCCGGTATGCCTGAACGAATCTTGTTTTTCAGGTTGCCGTTGAGATACTCGTCCGGGTTGAGTTCTGGAGAATATGAGGGAAGGTAGAACACCTCTATTTTCTCCTTGTTTACTTCAAGCCACTCTTTGACTTTTTTTCCGTGATGTACACGGAGGTTGTCCAAAATCAAAAAGCTCTTACGGGGAACATCCTTTATCAGTCGGGACATGAACTTGATGAGCACCTGCGAAGCCATCTTCTCCCGATACAGCATGAATCTCACCTTTCCTTGATTGGTGATGGCCGAGATCATGTTGATTCTGTTCTTTTTAGCAGTGACCCTGACGACGGGTGTCTTCCCCTTTGGAGAAAAACCCTTCGCAGTGTAGTCACCACTTTGAATGCCAGTCTCGTCACCCCAGTGAATCTCGGCTTTCTCTTTTTTTGCCTGAGCTGCAATCACTGGGTACGTGGTATCAAGCCACTGCTGTACCTGTCGCGGGCTCTGTTCGTAGGCCCGCTTGGTGGGCTTCTGGGGAGTAAAACCCCAGCGCTTGAGATAGTCGGTTATAGTCCGCAGAGGCAAATCGGTTCCGCATCGCTGTTTGATTGCCAAACGGACGGCATCACGGGTCCAAAGAGCAAATGGAAGTTTGAGCTGATCCGGTGTTTTGTCTACCAAAAGTTTCTTTACCTCAAGTTCCTGCTCACTTGTCAGTTTGCGACTACCGCCGTGGCGACGACCTCTTTGTCCGAGCTTGATAGCGAAGCTGCCTTCCCGCAAGTATTTCTGCCAAATCTTGCTGGTGTGGCGTTCCGTGGCACCGATAATCTGGGCGACCTCTTTATTGGACCGCCCTTGCCTGCGTAGCCGAACTATCTGCTTGCGCAGAGCATACTGTACGTCTTGGCTAAGTTTTCGTGCATCTGGTTTTTCCATGCACAAACCATAACACACAATGTCGCTAAATGGAAGTGTTTAATCGCCTAGTCAATAATACAAATTCAGCAAAATTAAACAGTAGGAATGGGAGGGTTATTATGCAAAGTTTCAGACTATCAGCCGTCACTTCAATATTTATGTTGGGGATTATTTGTCTTATATTTGCTCATCCGGTGTTGGCAACAACGCTGGAAACCAGCGACACCTTCAGCAGCTCAAGCGAAGACCTTGACTTTCAATATTTTGACACTTCGCTCGGAACGTTGAACAGCGTAACCATAACTTTCGAGACAAATGTCCTTTCCGACGCTTTTACACTTACAAACAATACCGGCAGCGATGCCACCGGAACTATGGCATACGAGGTTTCAGTGGCCTTGACCGGTGACAGCAGCGCCCCGTCCCTCTGGGACTCGACCGACTCCTACCATATAGGGTCCGGCGCAGATGCTCTGGTTTCCAGTAACACACTCAGCTACAACCTTGCCAAGGGAACCCTTATGCATTTTGACTTTGAATATGCAGATTCCACAACTGGCGACGCTGCCGCAATAGACCAGTATGAAGGAAGCGGGAATTTTACCCTGAATGTAAGTGTAAGTGTAGATAAAAGCGTAACAGGTGGTGCTGTTCTTATTAGTGAACCAGCAAGCGCATACGAGGGCACTGTAAAAATAACTTACAATTACACCCCCTCCGGTGAAGCTCCTGTACCTGAACCAGGAACAATAATCCTCCTAGGGCTAGGGTTGGCAGGACTGGCCAGGGCGGGAAGAAGAAGGATGAAGCAATAAAAAATTGTAGCCCCATTCCATGGGGTATGCATAAAAGACGAAGATACTTCAATCCAAGCCTTTTAAGCATACCCTCATAATAACTCCGGGTTGCAACAGTATTAATAAATGTGCTTTCACCGGAACTGCTCTTGCAGTAATCTGCATGCCCGCCGATAAAGTGGTCAATGGCCTGCCGGAATGCGGCCGTTACATTTTTTACATACCCAATTCCTTTGTATCTTCCTTCGATTTTAAAGGAGGTAACCCCGGCTGCAATCAGATCAGGAATGACGTTTATCAGATTCAGATCTTTGAGAGAGAGCAGATATTTGTTTTGCAGGATAGTCTTACCTTCACCATCAAACAAGGTGTAGTGAGATCTACAGGGCTGGTACAGGGCTGGGCACAGACGCCGCGATTACCGCTACGGCCCGTCAAAGCCTGGCTCAGGTAACATTGACCGCTGTAGGAAACGCATAATGCCCCATGTACAAAAGTTTCCAGCTCTACTTGGCAATTTCTGCTAATTTCTGCAATCTCGTCAAGCGAGAGTTCTCTCGCCAGGATCACCCGTTTGAATCCAAGGTCCTCCAGGAACCGGACCTTACCAGCAGTATTGTTATGCATCTGGGTACTGGCAATGAGGGGGATCGGGGGGAGATCAAGCTCCAGCAAGCCCATATCCTGGATAATCACACCGTCAGCGCCCAGTTGATAGACCTCACGGATAATATCAAGGGATTCGGTAAGTTCCCGGTCCGTCAGGATCGTGTTGAGCGCCACATAGACCTTCGCGTAATAAAGGTGCGCGTGTTGAATCAGGCGGGCAATTTCGGCCACGCCGACTCCCGCATCGGCCCGGGCTGAGAATTTAGGCGCGCCGATATAAACGGCATCTGCGCCGTGATCGATGGCGGCGATACCGATATCCGCGTTACCTGCAGGTGCCAGCAATTCAAGTGGTGTGACCATCTGTCTGCTCCTGAAGGATATATTGTTCATTAGGCGATTTTTCTGATGAATTTTTCGATAATTATTTTGGCTTCATCAATCGAGGTATACGCTGTTGTTTGTATTTCTGGACTGCCGACAATCATGGCGGACAATGGTCGCCCCGTTGTACTCTGATGGAGGCATAAAACAGGCTTTTTTAATGCCGTGGCCCATCCCAATTCATATCCCACCCCCAGAGATGGTGTTGTAACTTCCGCCACCACAAGATTGCAGAAGGAAAGCCAGGTCATGTCCCGGTCATGAATATACCGGTCATCGGGACCGTCGTCGCCTTTTTCAGAGAGCTCCGGCTTACCCACATGCTCGGTCAATACTTCCCCAAATAATCGTAACCACAGGATCATCTCTTCGTATATTGCGACATCGGCCCTTCCAGCTCTAATTTATCCGGCACAATAGATTTTCATATATTAGTTATCCGTGAACATTTCTATTCTTTTTAAAACAGATCCAGCGGACTTTGCAATTTGCGGATATCGCGGGCCATTACATGAGTGTAAATCTCCGTAGTCTTTACATCCGCGTGGCCGAGCAGTTCCTGCAAGACACGAATGTTAATTCCGTTTTCCAGCATATGCGTGGCAAAGCTGTGGCGCAGTGTGTGGCATCCCACTCTTTTGTCGATATGTGCTTCCTCGGCGGCCCGTTTCACCGCTTTTTGTAAAATGGATTCCTGAACGTGATGACGCATTTTTTTGCCTGAGCGAGGATCAATAGACAGCAACTTTGCAGGGAAGACCCACTGCCATCCCGTTGCCCTCGACGCTTTGGGATATTTTCTGGCCAGCGCTTCCGGGATATAGACCTCTCCGAATCCCTCTTCTAAATCTTTATGATGAAGAGTCTTAACTGCCTCAATTTGTCTGAGCATTTCGTCACACAGATTTTGGGGCAGGAGCGTTGTACGATCCTTTCCACCCTTGCCACCGCGGACAAAGATGATGCTTTGACCAAAATCGACGTCCTGAACACGTAAACGAAGGCATTCCATGAGGCGCAATCCACTGCCGTAAAGAAGTTTGGCCATCAGAGCCGGTTTTCCTTCCATGGTGGCAAGAAGACGCTGCACCTCGGCTTGAGTCATTACTGTCGGCGGACTGGCCGAGCGTTTGCTGCGCGCCGGAGTAATCTCATCTTCCAAACCAATATCCAGGACATATTTGTATAGGAAAACAATGGCGTTAAGAGCCTGCCTTTGTGTGGAGGCGGCCACCTTACCGTCAGTTGCCAGGTGAGAGAGAAACTCTTCAATATTTTTTGCCCCGAGAAGCCTGGGGTGAGTTTTACCGCCGAAGTAGGTGATATAACGAAGAATCCATTGACAATACGTTTGCTCTGTGCGATAGGCGTAATGGCGATACCGCAGTACCTCTCGGACCTGATCCATTAATTTGAGATTAGGATTGGGGCTAAATTTAGGTTTTTTTTCGTCACTCATAATTTAAAAGTGCAACGCCAATCTTAATTGATCCTCGTTACAATGGAAAAGATGAGTAATCTCAGCTAATACCAGGCAAAACGCAAAGTCCTTCACCCTCATTATTTTCCATGTTTTGGCTTTAATATCGCAATAAGTGGAATTTCGCAAATTATTTGTAATAAGCGGAAAATGGGGCGAACAATTTTCCATGTTTTGCCCTTTAATATCATAATAAGTGGAAAATTTGGCCGTCTATATGGTCTGATATGGTGGAAATTTTTCCGTCTATTACACTGTTGTGTGTGATCAAAATACCAATAAATGACATATGCCAAAACAAAAAACCCGTGAGAAAAATAAACCAAACAAAAAACAATACACCCCCAAAAGGCGTAAAGGAAGCACCCCCATGCAATCTGGAAAAGCCAAATTATGGATATTAGCAAAAACCTTAATTGTTTTCTTTGTTTCTGGCATTGGTTTTCTCTCACTTTTTTCAGACATATCTGTGGAAGCATTAATGCCTTTAGAAAAAGGTAATCTGAAATCCGTTCCGATACAAATAAAGAACAACAGCTATGTTTCAATTTACGACGTTTCATATACTTGTAGGGCAAGATCCTTGATAAATGAAAAAGGTGGAAAAATAATTGTATATAATAAGGGAGTCACACCCCATAATTTTGGTATTAAAAAGCTAAACAGAAACGAAGCAACGACAGTTGGCCTACCATTCACTTTTGTTGCTGGTAAAATTGTTTCCGCTGATTTTGATTTTGTTG
Source organism: Syntrophales bacterium (assembly GCA_963665835.2). Taxonomy (GTDB): domain Bacteria; phylum Desulfobacterota; class Syntrophia; order Syntrophales; family UBA2210; genus UBA6078. The sequence continues at coordinate 740,529 of CAXXWJ010000001.1, forward strand.
TCACCTATAAGCCCTTTTGGTTGTCTCCGTTTACTTTAAGGAAGCCATATAGATTTGCATCTTCAAAAAATAATGAGACCGAGGTATTTCTATTAAAAAAAGCAGTTAGTGAAAACTGACACACAATCGGGTAGCCGGGGGTTTTTCTCCCCCAGCCCCCACACCACCTGGCATGCGGGTCCGCACCAGGCGGTTCACAAAGGTTACCGGGCCGTAGCCGGGTAGTGAATGTTTACCCACAGGTCTTTCACAGACAGCAATCCTTGATCCTTGAGCCATTTGTTGGTCATCCCCGTTTGCGTCGCCAATGTCTTGGACAATCGCCACGGCCCTTTGCGGCTTATTGCCACAGAAATGGCCGCATGCAGCGATGTGCCCAGCTTGCGAAGTTCCCGCACCTTGGTTTTTGCTCTGCGCCACTGTTTGAAGTAGCACATGCGTAACCGCCTGCGCAGCCAGTGGTCTATCTCGGGTATCGGTATATAGTATTCCGATATGCCGAAGTAGTTCATCCAGCCGCGAAGGTATTCGGCAAGTTTCTTATACCGATACTCCATGGAAACAAACCATGATCTGCCGGTCAGTTCTTTGACCCTTCGCTTAAATTCACGGAAGGCCTTCTCCGTCCAGCGGATTTTGGTTCCCCGGAAAGTAAAGCCAAGAAAGGTTGCCTGATTTGTCGGGACAACACGGCTTTTCTCCTGATTGATCTTGAGTTTGAGAGAACTTTCCAGAAACCGTTTCAGGCTTCCCAGCACCCTTTCTCCCGCCTTGCGACTCTTCACCAGAATGATGAAGTCGTCGGCATAACGGGTAAAACGATGACCACGTTTCTCCAGCTCTTTGTCCAGATCATCCAGAATGACGTTGGCCAGTAAAGGCGACAATGGCCCGCCCTGGGGAACTCCTAATGACGTTTCCTGAAGGCGGCCCTGCACCATTACTCCGGTGCGCAGGTATTTTCCGATGAGGCGCAAAACCCGTTTGTCGAGAACCTTTCTCGCCACCCGGTGCATCAAAACGTCATGGTCAACTGTGTCGAAGAACTTCGACAGGTCAACATCGACGGCAATGCGGTAGCCTTCACGGATATACTCGCGAGCCTTATGGACTGCATGATGGGCTGACCGTCCAGGTCGGAACCCGAAACTTGATTCCGAAAAAGTCGGATCAAAGATCGGAGACAGAATCTGGGCGATGGCCTGTTGAATCAGCCGGTCAAGGACGGTTGGGATACCCAGGGGACGAGTTCCCCCGGTTGCTTTGGGAATCTCTACCCGTCTTACCGGCAAGGGTTGATACCTGCCTGCTAAAAGTGATTCACGGATTTGGGGCCACAAGGGTCTGGTATGGTCAGGAAATTGTTCGATACTAATGCCATCGATTCCGGGTGCGCCGTGATTGGCCTTCACCCGTTTCCAAGCCATTCCTATGTTCTCGTTGGACAAAATCCGCTCCAGCAGGTACTCATTTGGGTCGAACGGTTCTATAACGCGCCTCACCGGCACTCCTCCATACGGATTCATCATGTCATGAGAGCTCATAGTGGTTCTTCCCTTCTCTGTGTTCGGCCCTTCGGCGGGGTAAGTCTTTCCCGGCTTTTACATTTCGCCGGGCTTGTTTCCTCGCGCCTACTATGGCCTCTGCTGACTCCTGCCCGATCACCCTGCATGTTGCCATACATGGCGCTGTCGGAAATTTCGACACCAAGTCGGGCAGGTCTCCCCGGATAAGAACGTGAACTGTCACTACAAAACCGCAGCATTTACCCTATCTCCTGAATCCGGGGCTTCGTCATGTTGTGCTGACTCGCCTGGAGACTAAGCCTTGTATGCTGTTTCTGTTCGTCGGCTCGTAGTTTTGCGCTCGGGCTTCCTTCGGACGGTCTCTCACGATTCCGCCCTTGCCTTCGGCTAATACTTTTGCTAATGTTTACACACATTAACTGGATTCTCGTATAGGGGACTTACACCCCATAAGTTCACGCCCGTGCCGGGCGTACACCATCGGCTACACGCGGACTGCCAGGGCCGCACTTCCGTGGTAACTTGTTAGCCAACCTTGGCCCTGGCAGCCGGTGAGCCGGGTCGTTATGAGTGAAAACCCATGAAACAATTTCTTTGCATACTTGCCATGATTTTTCTTACTTCATGCGCCGTGAATAATACAAAAGAGGCTAGCTTCCCTGTTATGTCCGATGCAAAAGGAACAGTGATCTATGGCGGCAAGACATACTATGTTGTAACACCGTCAATGCTTACCAAGGTACGCAAAAAGGTTGTCACATATGTTGGATCTACAGATAAGTATCATTTATTCAGAGAGTGGTTGAAAGTATTGGAAAGGTCTGACGAGATATATTTATTTGCCCTTGAGAAGTGTGAATGCGTTGTTGAAGGAGAAAAGACTCCTGAAGAAGAGGAGAGAATGCATGCTGGATGGCGACATGTTGATATTACCAATGGCGGCTGCCTTGTAAGGAAAAGATAGTTGTGTTTTAGCATCAAGTTAAAAGGCAATGGCAAAATCTCATAACGGGTGGCGGATGCTTCGCCATTGCCTTGACCGGCTCCGCTCACGCTCCGCCTATCAAGGCAATAGAGCCGCCGCTCCTCAGACTGAGTGAACGCTTCCCGTCCCCTCAGTCCTGCGGGGCTTACGGCTCATCCGCCACCCGATATGCAAGAAATAAAAGGAGAAAAGGGATGCCCGAAAAAAGGAAACAATCATTAAAATCAAAACTATTTCTATTATTCATTTTCTGCGCGTTAATCTTTTGTGGGTGCTCAACCAGATCTATTTCTAATTCAGGATATGACGGTGGAGGACATTACTATCGGCAAGACAATCCTCTATATAAAGGAGAATTAACAGAATTTGATGTCCTTGGCATCGATCCGTCGTCTGATATACCGGAAGATGAAATTTCAAAATCACTATCAAAATCATCAAAAATCGGAATCAAACAAGGGGATTCTATAATGCTCATTCAGTCTGGGGCAATGTTTCCAGACGAGCCGATGCAGACGGAATTTAGCAAATATTTTCCAATAATGCCTTTTTCCGGTATCCCCATGACCGATAATACAAAAGAATCATCAAAAAGATCAAATTACGGCAAGGCGTTAAGACTTGCAGCGGCAAAAGGCGGCAATGAAATTATCGTATGTTACTGGGGTACTTTAGAAACGGCGCAAAAAAATTTAGCAACAAGTTCTGTTTCCTGGGTTCCGGTGGTAGGTTGGATGGTTCCGGACGAAAAGCAAGTGATGCGTATTCAATTGAAATTCGTGATTATTGATGTTGCCACAGGAAGCTGGACAATTTTTACTCCTGACCCCATCGGTGACAATGCAACAAGTTCCATGCTTAGCCGTGAGAGTTCCGATCAAGGCCAAGTAGCCATGCTGAAATCAAAAGCCTACAAGGAAGCAGTAGAAAAGTTTGTGCGAATCTATAAAGATTGAAAAATGCATATCAATTCACTGGTGCCGACCCAAAAATCTGGGCGGCACAGTTCAACCGATATTTTTAAGGAGAGAATGTATCATGAATATGGATATGTTGAAAGAAGCCCTTCGCCAATGGATGAAAATTGAAACATGGCATACGAACCACCCACTTGATGACGAAAGATTTCATCGAGCATTACAGAAAGCATTTTCAACACTTGGCACAAGTATAGATGGCGATCAATTTGCGGAAGTCATGTTTGAATTGGCAGATGAATACCATCCTAATTGGGATCAAAAGTATAAAGAAGAAATTGTCGAAAACTTTTCCTTACGTGCAGAGCATATAGCCAGTTACTTGCATGACACAAAATAAATATAACCTTTTGCTGCTCCCGACGCGGCTTCGCCGCGCCGGAGAGCAAGACGTTGGGCGCTAAAAGTACATAATGAATAAACCATCAAATAGGATCACAAAAGAGCTGCAACAACTTGAAAACGAACACCATGATTCGTGTAGTAAGTGTGCTTATGTCTTCAAGGATGCAGACACGACTCATCTGGGATACCTGGAAAGCGGTGAGCCTGCTTATTTGTGTAATAAATGTTCGACCCTGTTGAAAGAGGTCGCCAAACGTCAGTATTTCATGCTAAGACCGTTCGAAGTCCCGCCAGAAAATTCACAAATATGGCGCTATATGGACTTTACGAAATTTGTAAGCCTCCTTTCATCGAAATCACTTTACTTTACTCGATCTGACCAGTTTGAAGATCTTTTTGAAGGCGCAAAAGGTTTCAAAATGAACAAAGACAGATGGGATTCATATTATTTAGAGTTTTTTCGAAATGCGATACGAAATCCACCGCCGGGCCACGACTTTTCACTAACGGATTTTGAAGTTGAAGAGCGAGCATATCGTCTTCTTGCTGAAATGGAAATTGGAGGCCGAAATGATAGGGTGCACACATATATTGAGGTCGGTCGTCAATAGTGGACACCAAACCTTTCATGCTGCCAGCCGTTTTTGATAGAACCATCGTTCAAAAGCGGCAGGTGACAAGAACCCGAGTTTGGCCTGCCTTCTTTGCCGGTTATAGAAGATCTCGATGTACTCCGTGATGTCCAGTATCGCCTCTTGTCTGGTTGCATACCGGCAATGGTGGACATGTTCGTTCTTGAGCATGCCCCAGAAGCTTTCCATAGGATGAGTTCTGGGGACACCTTACTTAATTATTGACAAAAGCCAGCTAATTTGATTGATTTTAAACATGGCACGAATAGCAAGAGCAGTAGCGCCGGGAATCCCCCATCACGTAACACAGCGAGGCAACAGGCGGCAGCAGACATTTTTTAACGATGAAGATTACCAATCCTATTTGGAGTTAATGTCCGAATGGTGTGATAAGTTCAGGGTGGAGACTTGGGTTTATTGTCTTATGCCAAACCACATTCACCTGATTGTTGTACCTGAAACAAAGGAAGGTTTGAATCAGGCAATTGGTGAAGCGCACAAACGATACACAAGACGGATCAATTTTCGTGAAGGATGGCGTGGGCATTTATGGCAGGGAAGGTTTTCATCTTTTATCATGGACGAGAGATACCTCTTGGCATGTACGAGATATGTGGAGTTGAATCCGGTTCGAGCAGGCCTGGTAAAAAAACCTGAAGACTGGTACTGGAGTAGTGCCGGACCACATATGAAAAGCAAAGATGATATCCTTGTAAGAACAAAACCATTGCTGGAAATAGTAAATGAGCCCTGGGAAGATTTTTTGACCATTGATGCTCAGGAGTTGGAGATAGCGTTATTTAGAAAACACGAAAGAACCGGGCGTCCTTTAGGAGCTGATTCTTTTATTGGGACAATGGAACACCTTTTGGGCCGAAAACTTAAGCCTCAAAGCCCTGGACCTAAAAAGAGAAATAAGTAAGGTGTCCCCGGAATTCCCTCCCCGGAACTCGGAATTGCCCCGGGGGTTTTTCTCCCCCGGCCCCCACACCACCCGGCATGCGGGTCCGCACCGGGCGGTTCACGAAGATACCGGGCCGTAGCCGGGTTAAAGATCCCACGGCAGTTCTTTGAAAACCTGACGGCAACTGCAGTTGATCTCCAGGGGCACAGATTGCCATGACGCGCCTGACCTTTTTGCTCGCCCGTTCGGGTTCATAGCATATCAGAGTTCATGGTGAGTGCCACTGTCCTTCGCGTTTGGCCCTTCAGTGGGATGAGACCTCCGTGATATCCTCCACATAGTGGGTCACGGCTCGTTTCCAATCGCCACACCGCCAGTGGCGACTTCCACACCTACTATGGCCTCTGCTGACTTCTGCCCGGTTATCCCCGTGCGTTACCGCTCGGGACGCCGTCATTTCTGACCGCTTGCCGGACAGATCTCCCCGGATAAGGATGTGAACTTTCACTATGCAACCGCGGCATTTACCCTATCTCCTGAATCCGGGGCTTTGTCATGTTGTGCTGACTTACCCGGAGACTGGGCCTTGTATGCCGTTTCTGTTCGTCGGCTCATAGCTTTGCGCTCTGGCTTCCTTCAGACGAGGCCTCACGGCAACGCCCTTGCCTTCGGCTAATACTTTTGTTAATGAATTTAAACCATTAACAGGATTCACGTATAGGGGACTTGACTTCGGCTGAGCTCAGTCGAAGCCTCACCCCATAAGTTCACGCCCATGCCGGGCGTACACCAGGCGCTTCAGGTGACGGGAATAAGCGCCGGTTTATTAAATTAAGTTCTCAGGCCCGCACCTGAGCTAAAGCGTTATGCCTTGTAATATATAATAAAAATATAATTCTTCGCCGTTTCGTTCATCTATAGAAATCTTTATTACAGGAAAACCAATAGGCAGAAATCAGTATTTAAACTTTTTGTCTTCTAAGCCCCAAACCAATATAAAGTCCCCCCAAAAGCATTGACATGATCAAGGCCCTGTGCTAGGGAAAACCGGATTCTTCTTACAAGTTCTTACGGTTTGTAACCTTGGAGGGATCTCTGTAAGCGAAAAGGGAATAAGGAGAAGCAAATGACCCTTCACGAGATAGCAGAGCTGCTGGATGCCAAAGTACTGGCGGGAGGGGAACATTTAGGCATAGAAATAAAAACCGCTTTCAGCGCCGATCTGATGAGCGATGTGCTAGCCTTTGCAAAACCCGGAAGCATAATGATAACGGGCCTTACCAATCTACAGATAGTCAGAATCGCAAGTATCGTTGACAATTCGGCGATCCTTATTGTAAGGGGGAAAATCCCCCCAGCCGAGACAGTCGCCCTGGCAGAACAGCTTGATATCCCTATTCTTTCTACAAAGTATATACTTTTCGAAACTTCGGGACGGTTGTACGCCAACGGTATAGTTGGCTGTGTCCAAAAAATCGAAGGCCCTGGAAGGATAGTGCCGCTATGACTCAAGATTGTAAATGTTCTTTTCATATAGAAGGCGAACAGTTTGATGAAGCAGGCAAGGTTTCTGTTGAAGTTAAGAATATCTTAAAAAATATTGGGATATCAGACGATGTAATTAGGAGGGCTGCTATTGCCACCTATGAAGCTGAAGTAAACGTAATATCCTATGCAATTCATGGGTTGGTCGATCTCCAGGTGACCGATAGCCAAATCGAGATAGAAATACAGGACACTGGACCTGGAATAAGCAATATTGAACAAGCGATGGAGCAGGGCTATTCGACGGCTACTGATCGTGTTCGTAAGATGGGATTCGGGGCCGGCATGGGTCTTTTCAACATAAAAAACTGTTCCGATATATTCGAAATATCCTCGGAAGAAGGTGAAGGAACCTATCTCAAGATCCGCATAAACAGGTGAGACTACAATGAATATGGCTTTTCTGGCAAAGGAATTAAAACTTAGGATAAGATTCGGTGGTGACAGCCTTTGCAGGAAGGTATCCGGTGGATATGTTGGAGACCTCCTGAGTGACGTAATCGCAGGTAGTAAGGCAGAGGATGTATGGATTACCTGCCAAGGGCACCAGAATATCATAGCGGTCAGCGTTTTGAAAGAACATGCGGGGATTATCCTCACGCAGGGAAGGGAGCCCGACAAGAACACAATAGAGCGTGCATCACAGGAAGAAATCCCTCTTTTGGTAACCGATCTTTCTGGATTTGAAATAGCAGGTAGGATATATAAGCTGCTGCATATTACATAGCATGCGCCTGTATTTCCTTTAAAGGCTCTCATTACTTGCAAGTCTCTGTAGTTTTAGGGGGTTCCACCGGGCGTATATATGAAAAAGGGAGAAAAGGAATTTCGTTGTGATCTTCACATACATACCTGTCTCTCCCCCTGTGCTGATCTTGGCATGTACCCGTCAGCCCTGGTGAAAAAATCAATTGCAGAAGGGCTTGATATCATAGCCATATGTGATCACAATGCCTCCGAAAATGTCCTGCATGTTATCGATGCATCCCGAGGTAAACCGATTCATATCTTTCCCGGAATGGAGATAAGCAGCAGGGAAGAAGTTCATGTGCTTGCGCTCTTTGAGAATATCGACGGTCTTTTTCAGATTCAGAAAGCGGTCTATGACAACCTTGACGGCTCGAACCGTAAAGACATATTCGGATGCCAGGTAATAGTCAATGCATTGGACGAGGTAGAGGGTTTTAACGAGAGACTGCTGATAGGCTCTGTTGATATTTCATTGAATGATATCATCGAAATGATCCATCGGCTTGGTGGAATTGCTATCGCCTCTCATATCGACAGGGAGAGCTTCAGTGTCCTAGGCCAGCTGGGGTTTATACCGCAAGGTATCGGGTTCGATGCGCTGGAAATATCTCCCCGGATGGAAGTAAAAACTGCTAGAGCGATTTACCCGGAGCTGAGCACGTACTCATTTATCAAATCATCAGATGCTCACTTCATAGGGGACATAGGGAGATGTGGTACAAGGATATTCATGAAAGAACCCTCATTATCAGAGCTTAAAATGGCTTTTCAGGGTTGTAGCGGGCGTTACGTCAGGGAATAAAACATGCTGGAACTCTCCTTGAACATATTGGATATCGTAGAAAATTCAATAAGGGCAAACGCAAAATTAATAAGAATCGAAATTATTGAAGACAGAGCAAATGACAGCCTGAAAATTGAGATCTCCGACAATGGAGATGGCATCTCAGAGGAATATATTGAGGAGGCCCTTAACCCTTTTTATACATCCAAAACGGTGCGCAGAGTAGGCTTGGGGCTTCCGCTACTTTCTCATGCAGCAGGCATTACCGGTGGAAGTCTTTCAATAGAGTCAAAAAAGGGCAACGGCACAAAGGTTACAGCAGTCTTCGGGCACTCCCACATCGACCGGCAGCCATTGGGAGACATGGAAATTACTATTGCGACATTGTTGTCAGCAAACCCGGAGATAGATTTTATTTACAGCCATTTTAACGATGGCAGGGTTTTCGTATTGGATACTAGAGAGGTAAAGGATGAGCTTGATGATATTCCTATCAATCATCCAAAAGTAATTCAATTTTTAAAGAAAAACATAGGTGACGGTCTAAAGGAGATAGGGGCTGGTTCTTGATCGCCTCTACGTTAAGACCTTCCATAGAGGAGAGGATATATGGATTCAGAGTACAATGAGCTTTTGGAAGAATTCACACCGGAACAGATCGGACAGTTGGATAAAATCATCGAGTCACACAAGGACCAGCCCGGGGGCTTGATACCTGTACTTGAAAGGGCGCAGGAGCTCCTTGGATTTCTTCCCGTTCCCATCCAAAAAAGAATAGGTAGAAATCTCGGCATACCTTTTAGCCACGTCTATGGCGTCGTTACCTTCTATTCATTCTTTACCATGCAACCGCGGGGCAAACACACAGTGAGAGTCTGCCTGGGAACAGCATGCTATGTTAGGGGGGGGAAAAAGATAGCCGAAAACATAGAAAAGCTTTTTGGGATAAAAGAAGGAGAAACTACTGCTGACAGAATGTTTACCTATGAAACAGTTCGCTGTCTTGGTGCTTGCGGCCTGGGTCCCGTAGTGGTAATCGATGATGACATTCACGGAAGGGTTAAACCAGACAAGCTCAAGGAGATTCTGGAAAAATACAATTAGGAATACTGCAAATAGAGGAATATGCCATGGCTAGATTAAAGATAGAAGATCTAAGAAAGATCAAAGAACGTGTGCAGGGTGAAACCGCTCTCAGGGCTGGGGAAAGACGGGTCAAGGTAACCGTCCACATGGGAACCTGCGGTATAGCCGCCGGTGCACGGGAGGTTATGGACACTCTTATGAAGGAAGTTGAGGAAGCTGAGGTTACCGATGTAGTCATAACGACATCAGGATGCATGGGACTTTGCAGCAGAGAGCCGGAGATAACCGTCGAGGTCCTTGGAAAAGATCCAATAATCTATGAATCCATGAATCCTAACAAAATGAGACAGGTCTTCAAAAAGCACATCCTCGAAGGTGAGGTTCAGACCCCCTTTGTATTGGCCAAGGTGACACAGCCCGGCCAATAGGCACAGTCATTGAATAATAAGGAGGATAAAGATCCGATGAAAATTTTTCGGTCGCACATATTGGTATGCGGGGGTACGGGATGTCAAGCTACGGGAAGTTACAAGGTAAAGCATGCTTTGGCTGCCGAGCTGGAAAGCAAGGGCCTTGCTGATGAAATAAAGATAGTCGAAACCGGCTGCAACGGCTTCTGCGCCATGGGGCCTATAATGGTTGTCTATCCGGACGGCATCATTTATGTAATGGTACAACCGGAGGATATCCCCGAGCTGGTTGAAGAGCACCTCCTAAAGGGAAGGCCCCTAGAGCGACTGCTCTACAAGGAACCGTCTACAGAAGAAATAATCCCTGCAATGAAAGATATCCCCTTCTTTGCCCACCAAGAACTTCGTGTGCTAAGAAACAAGGGACTTATCGATCCGGAAGTGATCGATGAATATATAGCACGTGATGGCTATGCCGGTCTGGCGAAAGCCTTGAGCGGGATGACATCAGAAGAAATCATAAAAGAAGTCCTCGACTCCGGTCTCCGGGGACGTGGAGGTGCGGGGTTTCCTACGGGGCTTAAGTGGAAGTTTGCTTCACAATCAAAGAGTGATGTAAAATACGTGCTTTGCAACGCAGATGAGGGGGACCCCGGTGCCTTCATGGACAGGAGCATACTTGAGGCAGACCCGCACGCCGTACTTGAAGGTATGGTAATAGCGGCAAAGGCGATAGGGGCACACAAGGGATACATATACTGTCGAGCTGAATATCCGCTGGCCCTTCGTAGGCTGGACATAGCCATAAAACAGGCTACAGAATATGGTTTACTTGGTAAAAACATCCTAGATACAGGCTTTGACTTTGACCTTGAAGTATATCAGGGTGCAGGGGCCTTCGTTTGTGGCGAGGAAACGGCATTAATGACATCCATAGAAGGCAACCGCGGAGTACCGAGACCCAGACCTCCATTCCCGGCCGTCGCAGGTCTATGGAAGAAGCCCAGCGTACTCAACAATGTTGAAACCCTGGCCAGTGTCGGCCAGATAATAGATAAGGGAAGTGCCTGGTTCTCCAACATAGGAAATGAAACCAGCAAAGGAACCAAAGTTTTCGCTCTTACCGGGGATGTTAACAACGTCGGGCTCGTCGAAGTACCGATGGGAACATCCCTCGGAACCATAGTATACGATATAGGCGGTGGCATACCGAAAGGAAAGAAATTCAAGGCAGCACAACTAGGAGGACCTTCCGGAGGGATGATACCCATCCAGCACCTCAACGCTCCTGTCGATTATGAAAATGTCGCCAAGTTAGGTGCGATAATGGGATCCGGCGGTCTCATAGTAATGAATGAGGATATGTGCCCTGTCGACATGGCGCGTTTCTTCATGGACTTCTGCCAGGATGAGTCCTGTGGAAAGTGTACACCATGCCGCGAGGGGACGAAGCGGATGCTGGAGATCCTGACGAACATCTGTGCAGGAAAAGGCCGAGAGGGAGATATCGAACTTTTGGAAGAAATGGCGGATGTTATCAAAAATGCCGCCCTCTGCGGCCTCGGGCAGACCGCACCTAACCCCGTTCTCAGTACAATCAGATACTTCAGGGCTGAATACGAGGCCCATATCCGAGACAAGCATTGCCCGGCCGGGGTATGCTCGGCTCTTTTCAAATCGCCCTGTCAGAATGCCTGTCCGATAGGGATGGATGTCCCGAAATACATGGCTTTGGTACGAGCCAGGAGATTCGACGACGCCTATCGGGTTATGATGAAAACAAACCCCTTCCCCGCTATATGCGGAAGAGTCTGCGATCATCAGTGCCAATCAAAATGCCGACGCAACAGACTGGACGAAACACTGGCAATCAAGTTCATCAAGCGTTTCATTACCGACAACGCCACCCGTCCCATCGTAACACCGGTAGATGCGAACAGGAAGGAAAAAATTGCTGTAGTAGGTGCCGGTCCGGCGGGCCTTACTGCCGCTAAGGACCTTGCCCTGCGCGGGTATATGGTAACGGTTTTCGAGGAACTACCAGAACCTGGAGGAATGACCCGCTACGGAATCCCATCATACAGGCTGCCGAGGGAGATCCTTGCAGGAGAGATCGGAGATATCCGTGCCCTAGGTGTAGATATAAAATGCAACACCCGCGTCGGAAGGGACATATCCTTCGAGGATGTTGAGAAACAATACGACTACATCTATCTGGCCCCCGGTGCTCACAAGAGCCAGCGTATGAATGTAGAGGGAGAGAAAACGGACGGGGTATTTGGAGGAGTAGAGTTCCTGAGAGATTTCAATATAAACGAAGATGCCTGGCTTAAGGGGGAAAAGAGCCTTGGTGGAAGAGTTGCTGTCATAGGTGGCGGTAATTCCGCCATAGACGCAGCAAGATGCGCCGCAAGGTTGGGAGCAACTGTTACAATCCTCTACAGGAGAACTCGTGAGGACATGCCTGCGGCAGAGGAAGAAATAATTGCGGCAGAGCATGAAGGTATAAAGATAGAATACTTTGTGTCCCCCCAAAAGATCATCACCCAAAAGGGAAAGGTCATCGGCATCACCTGTGAAAGGATGAAGGCCGGGGCCTTCGACAGCAGCGGACGGAGACGACCTGCCCCGCTAGAGGGCTCAGAGTTTACAATGGATGTAGATGCAGTGGTTGCCGCCATAGGCCAGACCCCGGATCTATCCTTCGTAACAAAGGATAGCGGAGTTTCGGTCAACCGATGGGAGTGCTTTGATCTGGCCCAGGGGAGCAAGTCCATGACTACCAGCGACAAGTTCTACGCCGGCGGTGACGCAGTAACCGGTCCCTGGACTGTCGTCGGTGCAATCGCAGCAGGTCACCAGGCGGCAGAGGATATTGACAGCGCCATCCGCACCAAGAACGGCGAACCGGCATGGAAGGCCCCAGCCGATGATATCGATATACCTTTCGAGATTGACGAAGATTCAGAGGAACAGCCTCAGGCAGCTATGCCTGAACTGGATGTCTCAAAGCGTAAGTCAAACTTCGAAGAAGTCGAGTTGGGATATGACATTGAAACAGCCATTAGAGAGGCATCACGCTGCCTGAGGTGCGATGCCGAGGTATAACAACAGAAAAATGTAGGAACGAATCCCTGCCTGCTGTAACGGGCGGGGATTCGTTTTTATACCCTCCCCTATCGAAAGGAGAATCAAATATGAAAATAATAGGTGCCATCGGTCAGAACGGTTCCGGAAAGGATGAGGTCCTCAAACATCTCAGGTCCAGCTACGGCGTCCCCTTTTTTTCCACCGGAGATATGGTCAGGCAGATAGCGGCCGAGAAAGGATTGGAGGCGACAAGGGACAACCTGCGGGCAATCTCGGAGCAATGGTTCAGCGAGAAGGGCGAGGGATGCTTCGTTAAGCTTCTGGCGGATAGGATCAAGAAGGAGAAATATAAAATCGTTGGGATCAGCGGGATACGTTCGCTCAGAGATGTAACAATTCTTCGAGAGTCTTTCAAGGATGATTTTATCCTGATCAACGTAACTATGAAAGACCCAAGTCAGCGCTATGAACGAATGGTTTCAAGGGGAGAAGAGCGTGATCCCCACAGTTACGAACAATTTCTGGAGCTGGATCGTGCGGAAGAGGATCTCTTCCACGTCCAAGAGGCCGGGAGGCATGCAAATTACACAATAGGAAACGACGGCACCCTAAATAACCTGCATGATGCCATTGATATGCTGGTGAAAGATAACAATATCCTGCTGCAATAGTTCGTAGAGTCCAACGCTGACCTTTGTTGCAGTGCAAAAAGAGGGGAAAGGAAGTTACCATATATCCCGCATGAAAAATTTCGGGTTTGATATTATGGGAAGATATGGTAGTAAGTTTTCAGGGACAGTTACGGCAGAAGCCTCTGAAAATGCAAAGAAGAGGCTGAGGCCAGCCATATCCTAATAAAGACTAGTAAATACAGTAACATCAGGGGAGAATATGCTGTCATGAAGAAATGCCTATTACTTGTTGTCGCCTTAATTGCCGCGTCAATGCTGACTGGTTGTGTGCCCCTTCTTGTAGGCGGCGCTGCGGTTGCAGGGGGGGGGTCGGGAGCATACCTGTATATAGACGGAAATCTAAAGACAGATTATCCATATCCATTTGACAAGGCCTGGAGTGCATGCGAAAAGACCGTTGCCTATATGAATGCTACCGATGTGTTGCCTGAAAAAGGCATAAGCAAGGGGACCCTCAACGCTGTAATAGATGGTGAAAATGTTCGTTTTATTGTCGAATACAGGACAAAGGATTTGTCCTCTGTAGCAATACGTGTCGGCATCCTTGGAGACAAGTCCTCTTCACAGCGACTTCACGACAGTGTAGCATATTACCTGTCCAAATAAATTGTCCGGCAGGATTGGGAAGGGCAGCGATAAGCTACCCTGTCCGATCCTGCTTTGACCACCTTTTTACATGGCATCTCTTCAAAAATCATAGAATGACAAAAAAACTGTTTCTGGGAATAGCGATCGGCCTGCTCTTTGTGTATCTTTCCTTTAAAGGGGTAGACCTGGATGGTATTGCCGGGGGACTTAAAAAAACGGAAAAGTGCTGGATGTTCCTGGTAGCCTTCCTCCTATTTCTAATACAGGTGCTGAGGGCATACAGGTGGGGAGTCATTCTCAAGCCAATCAAGGAGATAGATCCTTTTTCTCTCTTTTCCGTAACAAGCGTAGGCTTCATGGCCGTTGTAGCCATACCGGCAAGGATTGGGGAACTGGCAAGGCCATATCTGATAAGCACAAGATCCGGGATCAGCATGTCTTCGGCTCTGGGTACCATCTTTGTGGAACGCATCTTTGACGGATTGAGCGTTCTCTTTATATTTTTTATTGTTGTCTTTTTTATCCCCCTTCCCCCCTGGCTTATAAAGGGGGCTTTTATCTTTTTATTTGTGGTTCTTATCTCTCTTGCTATCATGATCTTCCTTTTTCTGAGGAAAAAGGCGACCCTTACCATCCTCTCATATTTACCTAAAAGATTGCCCGATAGATGGAAGCAGAGGTTGGAAATCCTCGTAGAGAAACTTATAGATGGCTTCAAGATAATCTCACACCCCAAACCCATGGTATCCCTGGCCATCCTATCCTTGCTTATATGGATTATTGACGCCGCAGCCATGTATACCCTATTCTTTGCCTTTGGCTTTGACCTGCCCCCCTCGGCAGCAGTCATCCTTATGGTTGTTGTAATCCTTGGCATTGCCATTCCTACAGCCCCAGGATTCGTTGGAAATTGGCATTTTTTCTGCGTTTTGGGGCTTGGATTGTTCGGTATCCATAAAACCGATGCACTCACCTACGCCATAGTGCTCCATTTTCTGAGTATTGGTGTTATCATTGTCTTGGGGATGGCATTCCTCCCCTTCAACCGTTTTTCTATCTCCGATATAAAAGGTCGGTTCTCCCGAAAACAAGATTCTTGAAGGGGCAATGCCCCGAAAGGAGTTCAAATGGTTAAAGGTAGACTGCTGTTTCTTATAATTGTTCCAATGCTTTTATATATTGCGCTCCTTCCGGCCATGCCCCTGATGGAACCGGATGAAGCACGCTACAGCGATATCCCAAGCCTGATGAACAGCACCGGTGACTATGTTACCCCCCGTCTTCATCATGTAGTGTATCTTGAAAAGCCCCCTCTAAGTTACTGGGCAACGGCAATTGCCTTCAAGATATTCGGTGAAAACGATTTCTCATCGAGACTATTTGTGGGCTTGTGCGCCTGGGGATGCATTATCCTAGTCTATTTCATGGGTCTTTTTTTCTCCGGCGAAAAGACAGGGCTCTACTCTGCTGGGATAATGACAACTTTCCTCTTCCATTTTATGTTGGGAAGGATCAATACCCTTGATATTCCCCTCGCCTTCTTCGTATGCATGGCCATCTGGACAGGGTACAGGTACATGGAACAGGAGAAGGGACGCAAGATATGGCTGTATAGCCTTTATTTTTCGAGTGCACTGGCTTTCCTTACGAAAGGACTGATCGGCATTGTTTTTCCATTCGCCATACTGGTCCTGTGGCTCCTCATTGCAGTCAGGTGGCGCTCCATATTTAAACTCTTTTCGCCAGTTGGGATACTGATCCTTATGGCCCTATCGTGCCCCTGGATAATCCTGGCACAAAAGGCAAATAAAGATTTTCTATGGTTTTTCTTCGTTCAAGAGCATTTCCTACGTTACACCACTACAATGCACGGCAAGGAAAATCCGGTCTTCTACTATGTCCCCATCATTATAGCAGGTACTGTTCCCTGGTGCGCATTTCTGCTTGAGACGGTAAAGGGAACCGAAGGAAGAAAGTTCTTTCTTCGGGGAGGACCGGACTTGAGGTTTCTCCTTACCTGGGCCATCTTCATCTTTGCATTTTTTTCCCTCTCGTCGTCCAAGCTGGTACCCTATATGACGCCAGTATTCCTACCCGTAGCAGTGATCTTCGGTTATCTATTCAGCCGCTATGATGACCAGGAGGCTCTGCAACCCTCCGGGAATCTGGTTCGTCTGCCGGTTATCATTCAGTCCTGTCTGCTTGTAATACTGCTCTGCGTTCCTGTCTTCCTTGCAAGACACAACATTACTATAGCTGAGTGGGCCCCAAGGATAGCAATCCCCGTACTGTCCCTGGCCATGATTATATTTGTGCCAGATATCGTCAAAAAGCGATGGAGCAAGGGATGGTTTCTCTCAATTTACTTGATCTCTACACTTTTCATGGCTTCCATGCTCCCCCCACTTTCTCACTTTTTGACACCTTACAAGTCGGCCTACCCGGTGTCCCAGGCAATAAAGACCCTGCTGCCCCCCGGTGAGGATCTCTACCAGTATGACATCGCACTATATGGAATCGATTTTTACAGTAAGATACGCACACCCGTTGTTGATGATTTCGGCGAATTGAGTTATGGTATCGAGCAGCTTCCTTCCGATGAAAGATCCCGCTATTTCTTGAAATCTGAAGACTTCTTCCGATTGTGCAGGGAAAAGGGTGATCTATACTGCGTGACCAAATATGAAAGAAGGGTTGCAAGGCTGAAAGAGGAGATTCCCGAGGTCCATACCATATGGGACAATGGAGCTTACTTTCTCCTGAGGTTACGATTTTAATTCCTTAGAGGGTAAAATTATGAACATACGAGAAGACTTTCTCCCCCTGAGCAGGCCCTCAATCGGAGAAGAAGAGGTAGCCGCCGTTACCGGATGTCTGAAATCAGGGTGGCTCACGACCGGACCTGCATGCAAGGAGTTCGAGGACAAGTTCCGCGATTTGACTGGAGCATCCCATGCCATATCTCTAAGTTCGGGTACAGCCGGAATGCACCTTATGATGCTGGCCCTGGGGCTGAAAGAAGGGGACGAGGTTATAACCCCTTCATTGACCTTTGCCTCCACCATAAATATGATAACCCTCTGCGGAGCACGCCCCGTCTTTGTAGATGTTCACTATGACTGCCTAAATATCAACGCCGACCTTATAGAAGAGGCTGTAACTGAAAGGACAAAAGCCATCATACCTGTCCATTTTGCAGGTGCCCCCGCTGACATGGACAAGATAATGGATATTGCCCGGAGGCACAATCTCGCAGTCATTGAAGATGCGGCTCATGCACTGGGAACCTTTTATAAGGATATACATGCCGGTGGCTTCGGGCAAAAGGCCATTTTTTCCTTCCATCCCCTGAAAAACATCACGACCGGTGAAGGGGGAATGCTAACACTCAGCGACGATCAGCTCGAGAAGCATATAAGGCTTCTGAGGTTTCACGGTATCGAGAGGGATGCCTGGAAGAGATATGGCAAGGGAGGCAATCCCGATTATGATATCAGCAAACCGGGATTTAAATACAATCTGACAGATATACAGGCGACGTTAGGCCTCGTTCAACTTGCGCGACTTGAAGAATTTAACAGGCGCAGGAGAGAACTGGCAGCGATCTATAAAGAAGGACTGGCAAATATTGAAGGTATAGATATCCCTGGCATACCGCACTACGAGCATGTCCATTCGTGGCATCTCTTCATTGCCAAGATAACGGGGATGCCCCGAGAGAAGTTTATGAAAGAACTGGCAGAGTATAATATCGGCTATGGCCTCCATTTCCCAGTGTGCCACCGACTTGATCACATAAAAGCCCGCTATGGAATCACTGAAGACAAACTTAGCGAAACGGTACAGGCCGCAGACAGAATAATATCACTACCTATCTTTCCAGAGATGAAGGACAGCGACGTGGCCTATGTCTGTGAGGCTGTCAAGGAGATTATAACCCATGGATGATGCAATGATTTCGGTGGTAATTCCTGTATACAATGAGGAAGCAAACATCTCTCATCTTATGGAGCGCATCCTGCCCGTAATGCAGGGGATGAACAGGAATTATGAGATTATCTTAGTGGACGACGGAAGTCGCGACAGGAGTCTTGCCATACTGAAAGGATTTACTACAAAGCAGGAAGTCCGGGTTGTGGAGCTGACAAAAAATTACGGGCAGCATGCCGCCATCTTTTCGGGCTTCTCCATTGCGAAGGGAGATATTATCATAACCCTCGATGCCGACCTTCAGAACCCCCCGGAAGAGATCCCCAATCTGGTCAGGGTGATGGAGGAAGGGGAATTTGATGTGGTTGGAACGATCCGAAAGGAGAGAAAAGATTCTATTTTCAGGACGCTTCCCTCCCGAATCGTAAACCGCATTGCCAGAAGGATCACGGGCATTCAGATGACCGATTGGGGGTGCATGCTGAGGGCCTACCGCAGCAACATCGTCAAGTACATGTCAGACTGCCGTGAGCAATCTACCTTCATCCCTGCCCTGGCAGTATATTTTGCAAAAAGGGTAACTGAGATTGAGGTAAAGCACGAAGAACGGTATGCGGGAGAATCACACTACTCGCTGAGGAAACTGATTAACCTGCAGTTTGATCTTGTGTCATCCTTTTCAGACTTTCCTCTGAAACTTATAATGTATGCCGGCCTGGGGATGGCCTTCCTGGGAATCTCCCTGGGGTTCACTATAGGAATCGCCAGGCTTGTATATGGTGCCGCCTGGGCGGCAGAGGGTGTTTTCACGCTCTTTGCGGCACTTTTCGCATTTATCGGATTCCAATTCTTTGCCCTTGGCGTTATGGGTGAATATATCGGCAGGATCTATAAAGAGGTCCGAAGACGACCGGAGTATGTCATAGACAGGGTTTATTCATCTGACGATAACGGCGGAGTCTCCCTATGAGGGCTATCGTATTCGCCTACCACAACATGGGAATTGTCGGTCTTGATGCCCTTAACGGGGAAGGGTTCGACATACAGATGGTTATATCCCACGATGACGACCCCGGCGAAAACTGCTGGTTCGGCTCGGTTGTTAAGTGGTCAGAAGAAAAGGGGGTTCCGGTACACTGTCCGACAAACGTTAATTCGCCAGAGTGGATTAAAAAGATAGAAGATGCCTCGCCGGACATAATTTTTTCCTTTTACTATCGTAATATGCTGAGCGAAAGCATTATTACCATACCGCATAAGGGTGCATACAACCTGCACGGGTCTCTCCTACCGGCCTACAGGGGCAGATGCCCCGCAAACTGGGTTCTTGTAAATGGTGAGACTAAAACGGGGGTTACGCTGCATCACATGGTTAAGTCAGCGGACGCCGGTGACATCGTTGGCCAGAAGGAGATACCAATATCCGCAGATGATACCGCCCTAGTACTCTATGAAAAGCTTTGCGGGGGAGCAAAGGAGCTTCTTGAAGAACTTCTACCACTGATAAAGAAAGGAAAGGCACAGCGCATACCCCAGGACCTGAAAGCTGGGAGTTATTTTGGAGGCAGACGACCGGAAGATGGAAAAATAGACTGGCATTGGCCAACCGCTAGGATATATAACCTCATAAGGGCAGTTACCAACCCATACCCCGGAGCCTTTACCGCCCTTCCCGGAGGGGAGAAAATGATCATATGGTGGGGGAAACCCGAACACCAGAGCGAAACGAACCTCGCGCCGGGAGAATTGGAAATGGAAGACGAGACAGTATTTATAGTAAGCGGGGACGGAAGAGTAAGCCTTATGGACATCCAGATTGCGGGGGCAAGGATGAAAGGAAATGCGATATTTGACTACTTTAAAAAAAAGAAGGGAATGATTCTTAAATGAAAATCTTAATATTTGGCGTTAACGGTTTCATAGGACACCACCTTACAAAAAGGATTCTTAATACAACCGACTGGTCCGTCTACGGAATGGACCTTGGCTTCGACAGACTGGGCGAATCGCTTGACAACCCCCGCTTTAACTTTCTGGAAGGCGATATTTCCATAAACAAGGAATGGATAGAATACCATATAAAAAAGTGCGATGCGATCCTGCCCCTGGTGGCCATTGCCACGCCAAAGAGTTATGTTGAAAACCCCATAGGGGTCTTCAATCTGGACTTTGAAATGAACTTAAATATCATAAAGCAGTGCGTAAAATATCACAAACGGGTGATATTCCCGTCTACGTCCGAGGTCTATGGAGCCTCCACAGATCCTGAATTCAAGGAGGATGAAACCTTCCTTGTAGTAGGGCCAATAAAGAAGGAACGGTGGATATATTCCTGCTGCAAACAGCTTCTTGATCGCGTCATTTATGCACACGGCACCAGAGGTGATTTGGAATTCACTCTATTTCGGCCATTCAACTGGGTCGGCCCCCGTCTGGATTCTCTGGACACTGCCAAGGAAGGAAGCTCCCGGGTCGTCACACAGTTTATAGCGGAACTTCTAATGAAGCATCCACTGTCTCTTGTAGATGGAGGCCGACAGAAAAGGTGCTTTACCTATGTTGATGATGGCATAGACGCCCTCATGAAGATCCTGGAGAACAAAGACAACTGCTGCAAAAACCAGATCATAAATATAGGCAATCCCAACAATGAATGTTCCGTGAAAGAGCTTGCTGAAATATTAAAAAATATTTTCATGGAACATCCTAACCATAAAAACGACTCCATCTACTCCGATATTATCGAGGTCTCTTCCGGCACTTTTTACGGAGAGGGATACCAGGATATCTATACCAGAAAACCAAGCATTGAAAAGGCGAAAAAGCTCCTGGGCTGGACGCCCTCTACCGAGCTGGAAGAATCTTTCAGAAAAACTCTCTATGCCTTTCTGGAGGAAAATGAAAGGTAAAGAGCAAAATATCCTCGGCCTGAAAATCGATGTTGACACCTATATGGGTATGCAGCGGGGTGTTCCCCGTCTGCTTGAAACCCTATCACGTTTTGAAGTGAAGGGAACCTTTTTCCTCAGCATGGGTCCCGATTCTTCGGGAAGGGCGATACTACAGCTTATTAAAAATCCTCGTTTCCTTAAGAAGATGATGAAAACCAACGCCGGACGGCTTTACGGTATACGAACCGCCCTCTATGGGACAATCCTACCCTCTCCAATGGTGGCGCTTTCATTCCCGGAAATGGTGCAGCGTATATTGTCCGAGGGGCACGAAGTTGAATTCCACGCATGGGATCATCGAAGATGGCAGGATGATCTGTATAAACATACTCCTGCATGGATCGAAGATTGGTTTAAAAAAGGGGTGAGCGCATACACCCGACTGGTCGGGCATAGACCATCCGCCTTCGGTGCGCCCGGCTGGATGATAGATGACAGAGTGCTGGAAACAGCGGCTGGATACGGGTTTTCATATCTCAGCTGTACGCGAGCAAAGGCACCTTTCATCCATGAATCCTCGGGACTGATGGAGATACCTTCGGACCTTCCCTGCCTAGAAGAGGCGGGGCCCGAGGCCTTTGTTGCAAGGATAAACAGTTCAATTGAGGATGGAGGGGTTCATGTTCTGCCCGTTCACGCCGAAGCAGAAGGGGGGGTCTGGAACGAACAGTTCACAGCATTGTTGAAGGGGATTGTAAATAGCAGCCAGATTTTACCTCTCTCGGAGATAAAAAAGAATCTACGACCAGAAACATTGCCAGTCAGAAGATATAGAATGACCCTCCTTCCAGGGCGCGCATTCCTTTGTGCAGTATAGGTGATGCGGAAGAATCGGGCTTGGGCCTTCACTGAAAATTACACCTTATATCCGAATCATTATTTTCCGTAACGCCTCAGTTTAAAACTAAAATAGGCTGTAGGCTGTCATAAAAAACTCGGATAGGGATTCAGCCCCACCAATTAAACAGTAAATTAACTATTTTCCCTTAGTCTCCTCCAGACCGTAGGCCTTGATCTTCTTGTGCAGGTTACTTCTCTCCAAGCCTATTGTTTCTGCGGTTTTCTTGATGTTCCATTTGTTTTCCGCGAGTTTTTTTGCCAGATACTCTTTTTCGAAGTCCTCTCTCGCCCCCTTTAGAGAATCAGGTGGCTCCGATCCCCCTGAGGATACTGCAAATCTTTGATTTTCCTTTGATAAGGGGGGTATATCATAGGCGTTGATTACATCCGATGGAGATGTGATGACCAGACGCTCCATAATGTTCTTCAATTCCCTTACATTGCCCGGCCAGCTATGCTCCATCAAGACAGCCATTGCATCTTCGGTTATAAGCTTTTCGTTCTTTGACTCCTTGCCGGAAAATTCTCGTACGAACCGGCGTGCCAGCAGGGGCAAATCCTCAATCCGATCTCTTAACGGGGGAACCTCAAGGGGGATTACATTAAGCCTGTAAAACAGATCCTGCCTGAATCTACCCTCTTCCATTTCATATTCCAGATCCTTGTTGGTAGCTGCAAGCACCCGCACGTCTGTATCAATAATCCGTGTCCCCCCTACCCTCTCAAACTTTTTTTCCTGAAGAATCCTGAGTATCTTTGCCTGGGCCTTCAGACTCATATCGGCAACCTCATCTAGAAAGATGGTGCCCTTGTTTGCAAGATCAAATTTACCCCTCTTCTTCTCGGTAGCTCCCGTAAATGCCCCCCGTTCATGACCAAAGAGCTCGCTCTCTATCAGATCTTCAGGTATAGCAGCACAATTTACCTCTATAAATGGCTTAGTGACACGACGGCTCTGTCGGTGTATGGATCGGGCAACAAGCTCCTTCCCCGTACCATTCTCTCCCATTATAAGAATCCAAGCATTTGTGGGGGCAATTATATGTATCATCTCCTTGAGTTCGACAATCGCTTTGCTTTCACCGTCGATCTCATGCCCGTGACCATTTTTCAACAACCGGTTTTCCTCTTCCAGCCTTACGATGTCAAGGGCGTGATTTACCGCAAGAATGGTTTTATCAATAGACAACGGTTTTTCTATAAAATCAAAGGCTCCTAGTTTGGTTGTCTTAACCGCGGACTCAACAGTGCCATGTCCGGATATCATGATAATCTGTATCTGAGGGTGCCTGGATTTTATCCTTTTCAGAGTTTCAATACCATCCATACCGGGAAGCCATATATCCAGAAGAACAAGACTTGGAAGCTCTTCCTCGATTATTTCGAGACATGCCTCTCCGCTCTGTACGGTGAGAACTTCGTACCCCTCATCAGAAAGAACACCCTTCAAAGACTGACAGATGCTCTCTTCGTCATCTACAACCAGTATTGTCTCATTCATATTTTACACCTATCCTACGGGAAGTTCTATAGAGACAACCGTCCCACCTCCAACGTTGTCCATTACATTTACCAGACCGTTATGATCAGATATTATTGAACTCACAATGACAAGACCAAGACCGGTACCGGTCTTTTTGGTCGAGAAATATGGCTCAAACAACCTCATCTTGTCTTCTGGAGAAATACCAACGCCGTTATCCTTGACGTCAAGTATAGCTCTTCTGTGCTTACTATCATATCTGGTTATGATTTCAATCCTTCCGGCGCGATCTAGCCCTGACACTGCCGAAACGGAGTTATCCAACAGATTTACCATGACCCGCTTGATCTGTTCCGCATCGATATTCAGCATTGGTATGGCGGGGTCTTTCTTGAAATCAAATATTATGTCCTTGTGAGCATCCTGGAAAAGAATAATTGATTCTTCAACAACTGCGTTCAGGTAGTTTGGAGACGGAGTTGTTACGGGCATCCTGGCAAATTGTGAAAAGGCATTTACCAGATTCTTCAGTATATCAACCTGATCTATAATAGTCTTGGTACACTCGTGAAAAACTGAGTCTCCTTTATCTTCTAGCTTATCTCCATATTTTCTCTGCAACCTCTCGGCGCTCAATTTTACAGGTGTAAGAGGGTTCTTTATCTCATGTGCTATCCTTTTTGCAGCCTCCCTCCAGGCAGCAATACGCTCTGTCTTCTGAAGCTGAGTTATATCTTCAAAAACTGCGACAATTCCCATATATTTATTGTCATCGTCCTTAAGAATTGTTGCAGATACAAGTATTACTATTGCGCTGTCCTTGACTATAAGTTGAAGCTGTCTCTCTACGAAGCCCCCATTGTTGGCCTGTAGCTCTTCGATAAGCTCTCTTACCATCATCATCGGTTCCGGCTTCAGTACGTCCTGATATCTCCTGTCAAGAATCTTTTCGGCATTTAAACCCAGCATCCTTTCCGCTGCCCGGTTTATGGTACTTATTACATCATCCTTTGCTATTGAAACAACACCTGCCGATACATTACGAAGAACGGTTTCCATATACTTTCTGCGCTGTTCAAGGTCTGCGTTAACCTGCTTAAGTTCAATACTTCCCCTTTTTAGATCCTTTGTCATCTGGTTAAAGGAATCGGCAAGTACCCCTATTTCATCCTCCGCCAAGACATCAATATGGTAGTCGAGATTTCCTTGCGCCACCTCATGGGTCGCCTCAGCAAGCTCCTGAACTGGAACAGTTATACCTTTCGCCAAAAATAGACCGAACCACATGGAGGAAAATATTATAAGAAGCGTAACGATGAAAAGCGTTATGATGTAACTTATCTTTATTGGATCTTTAAGTAGCTTGAGTTGTGTGTACTCTTCAGATGTCTTTGAAATAATCGACATCTTTTCAATCAGATCCTTGTCAATATAATAGCTTACGGCTATCACACCGATAACTTCTTTCGGGGTAAAGTTGGAATATAAAGGCGCTATTCCACTTATCACTTCCCCTCCACCTACGGAATTTATGATCGAAAGCTCTTTTCCCATAAAAACATCTTCAAGTGCTCGGGGAGAAAATTTAAGAGGCAGAATGTCGGGGTTTTCCGGATCTTTCAGAAAAATATCTTCGTCACTGTTGTCGAAACGGACGGTTACAGAGCCAAGATTAAAGGTCTTCTGTCTCTGTATCAAAAAACCTTTAAGGTACTCTGACTGATCTTTTTCGTAAAGCTTGTTGTCGGTTATCTGAGATCCTATCTGGAGTGCATAGTATTTGGCATTATTCGAAATTTTCCTATAGTAATCCTGCGCTACTTCAAGAGACAGGGTAAAGGCCCGCCCCATCTTTATATCAAACCTGCTGTCTATGCTGTAAGAAAGAAATTTGATCGAAACAAGAAAAAGAACCACTGTAGGAATAAGGGAGAGAATCATAAAGGCTACAACCAGCTTGGTCCTCAGCTTTGACCCCAGTATCCCTTTTCTTCGCTCAAATATCAGCTTTGTCAGGTTCCTCAAAATCAGAAAAATAAGAAAGAGTATCAAGGTAAGGTTGATATTGATGAGTCCGAAGATCAACACTTCACTGGATATGGGCAGAAGAACCTCTATAGTGGAAAGATGACTTTCTATATAGGTGAGAAGTATAATTACGCCGATGACAACCAATATTGCGATACGTTCTCTGCGGCGTTTTTTCAATTCATAGGCATCCATCTTTAATACCACGATATCAACTACTAAAAATATCTAAAGGCCAAACCAGAGACAAGGCAACAGCAGTAAAGGGAAGCTCCAATAAACTCTGCTTAAGGAGAATATTCATTCTCCGTTAGCTCGCCATCCAATTCAACAGCCAATCCGGTGTACCCCAGGCATATCGATAAAATTGATGCATATATAAAATACCTAATAGGACTCTAATATATAAACTCTTGCGTTGCCCAGTCTGTTTCAAAGTCCCACAATGACACAAAAAAGAAGACATATTCGAGGTGAAGGGGTAGGCGAACTTCATCCAGTTTAGCCTTTACCCGCAGATAGTATTTTTCTCCCCTTATCAACTGGGCCAGAGGTGCCAGGGTAACTCCGTTTATTTCCGACATTGCGACCCTGGCCTTTGAAAATTTTTCAAACTGTTCAGGTTCCGTCCCCTCCTCAGAAGAAAGAACGTACAAAATATCCTTTATATTATCATACTTAATTGTATGCCTGACTTCAAGAACCGACTCTTTTTTATCAACCCACCAGCCACGTGTACGGTACAACTCTATATCAAAGGTAAAGGTGGTAGGAATTCCGGCTAATATGGCCTCTTCCATCTTTTCCGTGAAACAGTTTTCTACCTTGAGATAGACCAGCAGCTTATCCGAGGTGTTACTTACTAGCAGATCCGTGATCTTTGCCTGAGCTGCAAGGGCTTCTGCAGGTAACAGGAGAAGGAACAGCAATATGATAATTTTTACAATACGCATTTAGTGGATTCTCCGGCTCGTTCCAAGTCTGACCGTCCTGCAGGACGTCAAAGCCTAGTGCCGGGATATACTAGGGAAATCAAGAACAAAAAGCAAGGCTTATTTGGATTATTCAAGGCGGGACTAATCGGCGGCAAGGGCCATGATTTCATCGTTTAAATCATAGGGCCTTGCGTCGATGATATCGTCGAAGAGCTGGCGTTCACCATTAAAATAGTGCACCAGTTCCCAACACTCCTTTTGTTCTAGGAGTTTTCTCAAGAGAAGATTGTTTAATTTGTGACCAGAACGATATGCTACGAAGTGTCCTACTATCGGCATTCCCAGAAGAGACAGGTCACCAATTGCGTCAAGTATCTTGTGCTTTACAAACTCATCCTTAAACCTCAGACCCTCTTTATTGATCACCTTTTCATCATCCAGAACTATAGCGTTGCTCAGGGAGCCACCCAGAGCAAGACCTTTGGCCTGAAGATACTCCACCTCCTGAAGAAAGCCAAAGGTACGGGCGGAGCATATCTCCGCCTCATAAGCCTTCTGAGAAAACATCATATCATATGACTGCCTTCCGATAAGAGGATGACTGAAATCTATATCGTAGGTGATTCTAAAACCATCGGATAAGGGAAAAAGAGCTGCCCTGCCCTCATTATCAGAAACATGTATAGGCTCTTTTATCACTACTAACCGTTTCGATTTACCCTGAGGCTGGACCCCGGCATCTTTGATAAAATCAACAAATGGCAGAGAGCTTCCATCCATTATAGGTATTTCAAAAGAATCTGTTTCTATAACGGCATTATCGATCCCAAAACCGAAAAATGCGGAGAGTAGATGTTCTACTGTTGAAACCCTGGTTCCATTATTTCCGAGTGTCGTTGCCAGGGTTGTGTCGGAAACGTTTCTAGGTTCCGCTTTGATGCCTTCGCTGCCAGGTAAATCCCTCCGGTAGAAAGTAATGCCCTCGTCGACCCCTGCAGGCTTTATAAGCATATTTATTTTTCTACCGGAATGCAATCCAACACTCTTGCACCGAATTTCTCTTCCAACTGTCTTTTGTGTATACATACCCCCACCTCTCGCATGATGACAAGCAATAAACATACCAGCTTATTTATAGGCAAAAGCCCATTATACTATAGCAGCATAACAAGCTAATAACAAAGCAGTTATATGGATTGTAGTGAGGGGGATATTATCTGGATAGAGCACGTGAGTGTGTTGTAAACGCCACACTCACGTGTTGCTGCGCTTGAAAAATCTCTCTTTTTCGCTATAGATACATCCGCAATACTGCTGCCTGTACATATTCATCTCTTTGGAGGTAACAATCCCCTCTTTCCAACCAGCCCTGAAATCGCGGTATAAAAAATCGAGATGGTTCTTTACCCCAAGGTCCGTTCCCATCTCCTTGATTCTTTCGTGATTCTGAAACTTACTGTAGAGAAGGGTTGTAGTGAAAGCATCGAATTTCCCATGCCTTGCTATGCCTACCGCATATTGCAATCGCATATGATAACAGTATTCGCACCTGAAGGCTTCCCTGAAGGCCACACCTTTAAGAAACTCTTCCATGGGATAATCTTCAAACCTTATAAGCTTCAGGCTTATATCTTCACAATAATCTATGAGAGTATCCCTCCTCTTTGAATATTCTGAATAGGGTTGAATATTCGGATTATAGAACAAACCTGTAACCTGATGCCCGTCTCTTCGCAAATCGGAAACTGGGTAAATAGCACATGGGGCACAGCAGATGTGAAGTAGTACATTCATGACTTAAAACCAGAGGGCTGTTTTAAGAGCCTATTAATAATGAAGTTACCACCAAAACCAAAAGCTCAGGCTCAGAACAGTTCATCCTGCTTCCCAGATAGCCATTTCCTTCCGAAGTGTTCATAGGCAAGCCTGGTTGCTACCCGACCTCGTGTTGTACGATGTAAAAAGCCCTCCTGTATAAGGTAAGGCTCATAGACATCCTCGATGGTATCTTTTTCTTCGCCTATAGCAGACGACAGGCTGTCAATTCCAACCGGCCCGCCGTCGAACTTATCAATGAGTGTAAGCATTATAGTTCTATCCATGCCATCAAAGCCCCTATTGTCAACCTCAAGCATCTCCAAGGCACTTATGGCAACCTCTCCGGTAATAACACCATCAGCCTTAACTTGGGCAAAGTCACGGACCCGCTTGAGCAGTCTGTTTGCTATTCGAGGGGTTCCGCGAGAACGACGGGCTATCTCAGATCCTCCAGCACTATCAATGGGTATGGAGAGTATACTTGCAGATCTTTTAACAATAACAGCAAGTTCTTCAGGGGTGTAAAACTCAAGCCTGAAACTCATCCCAAACCTGTCCCGCAGCGGTGAGGTGAGAAGCCCTGCTCTTGTAGTGGCCCCAACCAGTGTAAAGCGGGGGATGTCAAGCTTCATCGAACGTGCAGACGGCCCCTGTCCTATCAAAATATCTATATAGCAATCCTCCATCGCAGGATAGAGAATCTCTTCAACAACATGGGGAAGACGATGGATCTCATCTATAAAAAGAACATCATTTTCTTTAAGATTAGTAAGGATAGCAGCCAGATCTCCAGGCCGGTCTATAACAGGACCTGAGGTTACCTTGACATCAACGGCCATCTCCCTGGCCATTATATAGGCAAGAGTGGTTTTGCCAAGTCCCGGAGGTCCGTACAAAAGAACATGGTCGAGGGCTTCACACCTCCTTTTAGCCGCCTCCATAAAGATGAAGAGCTTTTCCTTTACCCTCTCCTGCCCCACATATTCATCCAGATATCTGGGGCGCAGAGAATATTCATATCCTTCCTCACCGTCGAATTGCTCTGGATCGAGTATCGGTGCTTTCATAATATCAACTTTCTAGACCCCCTAATACCAAGTGCGAACAAGATATGAGTTTACAGGTCGCTATGCAGATAATACCTTTAAGGCCTCCGGCAGCAGTACTTCTAAGGTTACCGAATCACCCTTGCTTGCGTATATCCGATCAATAACCTCTTTTGCAACGTTGTTTCTGTAACCAAGATTTATCAGAGCAGAGAGCGCGTCGTCTTTGACCCCGACATAAGATATATCATTTGGGGAGCTTTCATTACTGAGCTTTGCAATCTTCTCCTTTAACTCGAATATCATCCTCTCGGCGGTCTTTTTCCCCACTCCCGGGATAGAGACAAGTCGTCCCAAGTTTCCCCCGGATATTGCACCAGAGAGCTCTTCCGGAGAAATACCGGATAGTATATTAATCGCCAATCTGGGGCCTATACCTCCTACTGATATTAGAAGCCTGAAAAGATCTTTCCCCCTGTTATCTGTAAATCCGAAAAGCTTGATCAAATCTTGGGATACATGGGTATGTATAACTAGCTCCACAAGCCTCCCTATATCAGGAAGCTTGTAAAAAACACTCAGGGGAACAACCACCTCGTAGCCGACCCCATGTATATCGACAATAATATGATCTATGGACTTATAGGCGAGGATACCGTTAAGACTTGCAATCATCTACTCACGAACCTCTCTCGAAGAGTTAGCATGACAGATGGCCAGCGCAAGAGCATCGGCAGCATCGGAGGGGGGGGGTTCCTTAAGTGAAAGAATGGCTCTGACCATATGTTGAACCTGTATCTTCTCGGCCCTTCCATAACCAACCACCGCCTTTTTAACCTCAAGTGGTGTGTACTCATAAAGGGCTATGCCTCTGTGAGAAGCCGCGAGAATAGCCACTCCGCGGGCCTGTCCCAGCTTGATAAGGCTTTTTACATTTTTACCGTAGAAAATATCTTCAAGCGCTACAACATCTGGTTTGTACTCCTTCATTACTTCTACCAAATTATCGTATATTTTCTTCAGGGATATCGAAGGAGAATCTCCCTTCTTCATCTTAATTTCGCCATACCCCCTTTTTGTAAAACCATTTCCCCCCGTTTCAATAGCACCATAACCGGTAATCTGAGTTCCCGGATCTACTCCTAGAATTATCATGTGGATAGGCCCTCCGGGAGTATGAGTATCAGTTAAGTTTATCCATTATCTCGTCAGATATATCAAAATTTGCGTATACATTCTGGACATCATCATTATCTTCCATCTTCTCCATCAGCTTCAGCATCTGTCCGGCTTTACCCTCTTCAAGATCGACTGTATTCTGGGGAACCATGTCTACCTTTGCCATCACATATTGAATTCCTGCAGAATCCATGGCGACCTTTATATCTTCAAAGTTTGAAGGATCGGTTATAACCACGAATTCATTGTCCTCCTCCAAAACATCTTCTGCACCAGAATCCAAGGCCACTTCCATTAGCCGATCCTCATCCAAACCTTCCTTGCTGAAAACAAGGGTTCCCTTCTTTTCAAATATCCAGGCAACGCAACCGTTTTCACCCAGATTTCCTCCATGCTTTGAAAAGATATGACGTATTTCAGCAACGGTTCTGTTTTTATTATCCGTCATGACTTCAACAAGAACGGCAACGCCTCCCGGCCCGTAACCTTCATAGACAATCTCCTCATAGGCAGCCCCACCCTCCAACTCTCCGGTACCCTTTTTGATGGCCTTTTCTATATTGTCCTTAGGCATATTTTCTGCCTTTGCCACTGCAATAGCCTGACGAAGACGTGAGTTCCCTTCGACATCTCCACCACCAAGACGAGCCGCAAGGGTTATCTCCTTTATGATCTTGGTGAATGCCTTACCCCTCTTTGCATCGGCTGCGCCCTTTTTATGCTTTATTGTACTCCACTTCGAATGCCCTGACATAATAATTGAATCTCCTCAAGGATAATGGATCATTATAAATCTATCCATGCGGTATATGTTCATAATATTTTAAATACTACTTTCACGCTACTAAACTACAACCCAAACAGCTGTGGGCGACTGTAACACATTGAAATGCTCGCTGTAAAACAAAAAAAAGCCCCTCCACATATGTGGAGGGGCAAATTTAATTTCGGCAGCGTCCTACTCTCCCACACTTAAAAATGCAGTACCATCGGCGCTAAAGAGCTTAACTTCCGTGTTCGGGATGGGAACGGGTGTACCCTCTTCGCTATAACCACCGAAAACCTTCAAAAACGTAACAACCACACACACTGATATTTTCGCTGAATATAATTAAAATATGACTAAGCCTCACGACCGATTAGTATCAGTAAGCTGAATGTGTTACCACACTTACACTCCTGACCTATCAACCTTGTAGTCTTCAAGGGGTCTTCAGTCTTGGCGTTTCCGCCAAGAGGGATATCTTATCTCAAGGGGGGCTTCCCACTTAGATGCTTTCAGCGGTTATCCCTTCCGAACATAGCTACCCAGCGGTGCCGCTGGCGCGACAACTGGAACACCAGAGGTTCGTCCATCCCGGTCCTCTCGTACTAGGGACAGCTCCTTTCAAATATCCTACGCCCACAACAGATAGGGACCGAACTGTCTCACGACGTTCTGAACCCAGCTCGCGTACCGCTTTAATTGGCGAACAGCCAAACCCTTGGGACCTTATCCAGCCCCAGGATGCGATGAGCCGACATCGAGGTGCCAAACCTCCCCGTCGATGTGAACTCTTGGGGGAGATCAGCCTGTTATCCCCGGAGTACCTTTTATCCGTTGAGCGACGGCCCTTCCATTCGGAACCGCCGGATCACTAAGACCTGCTTTCGCACCTGCTCGACTTGTAGGTCTCGCAGTCAAGCTCCCTTATGCCTTTACACTCTACGGCTGGTTTCCAATCAGCCTGAGGGAACCTTCGCGCGCCTCCGTTACTTTTTTGGAGGCGACCGCCCCAGTCAAACTACCCACCTGAAAATGTCCCCGACCCGGATAACGGGCCTAGGTTAGAACTTCAGAATAACCAGGGTGGTATTTCAAGGTTGGCTCCATGAGAACTGGCGTCCCCACTTCAAAGCCTCCCACCTATCCTACACAAACTATTCCAAAGCTCACTATCAAGCTATAGTAAAGGTTCACGGGGTCTTTCCGTCTTGTTGCGGGTAACCGGCTTCTTCACCGGTTTATCAAATTCGCTGAGCTTCTCGTTGAGACAGTGCCCAAATCGTTACGCCATTCGTGCAGGTCGGAACTTACCCGACAAGGAATTTCGCTACCTTAGGACCGTTATAGTTACGGCCGCCGTTTACCGGGGCTTCGGTTCAAAGCTTCTCTATCAAAGATAGATGACAAATCCCCTTAACCTTCCGGCACCGGGCAGGCGTCAGTCCCTATACATCGTCTTACGACTTAGCAGAGACCTGTGTTTTTGCTAAACAGTCGCTTGGGCCTTTTCACTGCAGCCCCCTCACGCTCCACGTGCGAATCGCTTCACGCTAACGGGGCACACCTTCTCCCGAAGTTACGGTGTGATTTTGCCGAGTTCCTTAACGAGATTTCACTCAAGCGCCTGAGGATTCTCTCCTCGCCCACCTGTGTTGGTTTACGGTACGATCACCACATCAACTCGCTAGAGGCTTTTCTTGGTAGTATAGGATCAACCAGTTTACGAGAATAAATTCTCTCCTCATCACTCCTCGGGATTGAATGGGACTCCGGATTTGCCTAGAATCCCTCCCTACAAGCTTGAACCGGGACGTCCAACACCCGGATGGCCTACCTTCCTACGTCCCCCCATCACTCAAACGCTGATACGGTGGTACAGGAATATTAACCTGTTTCCCATCACCTACGCCTTTCGGCCTCGGCTTAGGGGTCGACTAACCCTGAGCAGATTAGCTTTACTCAGGAAACCTTGGGCTTACGGCGAGCAGGTTTTTCACCTGCTTTATCGCTACTTATGTCAGCATAAACTCTTCTAATTCGTCCACCGGTCCTTACGGTCCGGCTTCAACCTACAATAGAATGCTCCCCTACCACTCACACCATACGGTGTAAATCCGCAGCTTCGGTTACATGCTTGAGCCCCCGTGAATTTTCGGCGCAGACTCATTCGACCAGTGAGCTGTTACGCTTTCTTTAAAGGATGGCTGCTTCTAAGCCAACCTCCTGGTTGTCTGTACACTTCCACCTCCTTTTACACTTAGCATGTATTAGGGACCTTAGCTGGCGGTCTGGGCTGTTTCCCTCTCGACTACGGACCTTATCACCCGCAGTCTGACTCCTGTACTAAAAGTTATTGGCATTCGGAGTTTGATTGGGTTTGGTAATCTGGTAGGATCCCTAGCCCATTCAGTGCTCTACCTCCAATACTTATATACAAGGCTATACCTAAATATATTTCGGGGAGAACCAGCTATTTCCAAGTTTGATTGGCCTTTCACCCCTATCCACAGCTCATCCGAGCAGTTTTCAACCTACACCGGTTCGGGCCTTCACGCATTGTTACACGCGCTTCACCCTGGCCATGGATAGATCACTTGGTTTCGGGTCTACTCCATGCAACTAAAATCGCCCTATTAAGACTCGCTTTCGCTACGGCTACACCTGACGGCTTAACCTCGCTACATAGAGTAACTCGCTGACTCATTATGCAAAAGGCACGCAGTTAGACTGACTATTACTAGTCATAGTCCTTCCACAGTTTGTAGGCAAGCGGTTTCAGATACTATTTCACTCTCCTCCCGGAGTACTTTTCACCTTTCCCTCACGGTACTTGTTCACTATCGGTCACCAGGTAGTATTTAGCCTTGGAAGATGGTCCTTCCAGATTCCCACAAGATTCCACGTGTCCCGCGGTACTCGGGTTCTTTGCCCAGAAAGTCCTGACTATTTCGCCTACGGGACTGTCACCCCCTACGGTTCCCCTTTCCAGGGAATTCGGCTATAGACAGAATTTGTAACTTTCCGAGAAGTCCGAAACCTTCTCTAGCAAAGTCCCACAACCCCAAACATGCAACGCTTTCGGGCTATCACGCACATTTGGTTTGGGCTCTTCCCCTTTCGCTCGCCGCTACTCGGAGAATCACTTTTGTTTTCTTTTCCTGAAGGTACTTAGATGTTTCAGTTCCCTTCGTTCGCTTCTGATGCCTATGTATTCAGCAACAGATGATCCGTCATTACACGGACCGGGTTCCCCCATTCAGAAATCCCTGGATCTAAGCCTGTTTAGCGGCTCCCCAAGGCTTATCGCAGCTAGCCACGTCTTTCATCGCCTCCTGGTACCAAGGCATCCACCGCACGCCCTTAGTAGCTTAACCATAAACTTGAATTATCTCAGCTTAAAAATATCTTGCAATATGTGGTTGTCAAAGAACTTTTCGCACCAATTAACAGTGCAAACCTGAAAGCCCAAAGGAAACGTTACCCTTTGAGTTTTCAGCTTTGAACCCTTATCTGGTGGAGGTGAACGGGATCGAACCGATGACCTCCTGCGTGCAAAGCAGGCGCTCTCCCAACTGAGCTACACCCCCTGATATGGTGGGCCTAGGTAGATTTGAACTACCGACCTCACGCTTATCAGGCGTGCGCTCTAACCAACTGAGCTATAGGCCCAATCCCTCTTTGGAAAGAATAGTGAAAATAGTGATCTGCAGGCACTGACCTAGGATGTGCCTTGTGCAATGCCTTCCGACATTACAAAGATACTCCTTAGAAAGGAGGTGATCCAGCCACAGGTTCCCCTACGGCTACCTTGTTACGACTTCACCCCGATTACCAATCACACCGTAGGCATTTGCCTCCCCGAGGGGTTAGCTCAACGACTTCTGGTGCAACCAATTTTCCGGGTGTGACGGGCGGTGTGTACAAGGCCCGGGAACGTATTCACCGCGGCGTGCTGATCCGCGATTACTAGCGATTCCAACTTCATGGAGTCGAGTTGCAGACTCCAATCCGAACTGAGGATGGCTTTTTGAGATTTGCTTCCACTCGCGAGGTCGCTGCTCTTTGTACCACCCATTGTAGCACGTGTGTAGCCCTGGACATAAAGGCCATGAGGACTTGACGTCATCCCCACCTTCCTCCGGTTTAACACCGGCAGTCTCTTTAAAGTGCCCAACTAAATGATGGCAATTAAAGACAGGGGTTGCGCTCGTTGCGGGACTTAACCCAACATCTCACGACACGAGCTGACGACAGCCGTGCAGCACCTGTCACCAAGTTCCCCGAAGGGCACTCCCATGTTTCCAAGGGATTCTTGGGATGTCAAGTCCAGGTAAGGTTCTTCGCGTTGCATCGAATTAAACCACATGCTCCACCGCTTGTGCGGGCCCCCGTCAATTCCTTTGAGTTTTAGTCTTGCGACCGTACTCCCCAGGCGGTTCACTTAATGCGTTAGCTGCGGCACTGAGGGGGTCAATACCCCCAACACCTAGTGAACATCGTTTACAGCGTGGACTACCAGGGTATCTAATCCTGTTTGCTACCCACGCTTTCGCGTCTCAGCGTCAGTATAGAGCCAGAAAACCGCCTTCGCCACCGGTGTTCCTCCTGATATCTACGAATTTCACCTCTACACCAGGAATTCCGTTTTCCTCTCTCTTACTCCAGCCAAGCAGTTTCAAATGCACTTCCCGAGTTGAGCCCGGGACTTTCACATCTGACTTACCTGGCCGCCTACACGCTCTTTACGCCCAATAATTCCGAACAACGCTTGCACCCCCCGTATTACCGCGGCTGCTGGCACGGAGTTTGCCGGTGCTTCCTTTGATGGTACCGTCAAGAACACAGGGTATTAACCTATGCCCATTTCTTTCCACCTGACAGAGCTTTACGACCCGAAGGCCTTCCTCACTCACGCGGCGTTGCTGCGTCAGGGTTTCCCCCATTGCGCAAAATTCCTCACTGCTGCCTCCCGTAGGAGTCTGGACCGTGTCTCAGTTCCAGTGTGGCTGGTCGTCCTCTAAGACCAGCTAACCATCGAAGCCTTGGTAGGCCATTACCCCACCAACAAGCTAATGGTGCGCGAACTCATCCCTCAGCGATAGCTTCTATAGAGAGGCCACCTTTGGCTTATCCGTCGAAACAGACAAGCATCATCCCGTATTATCCCATCTTTCGATGAGTTATTCCAGACTAAGGGGTAGATTATCCACGTGTTACTCACCCGTGCGCCACTTTACTCATTCACCGAAGCGAACTTTCTCGTAAGACTTGCATGTGTTAGGCACGCCGCTAGCGTTAGTTCTGAGCCAGGATCAAACTCTCCAGTTTAAATCCTTTATAATGAGATTGCTCTCAAAGTAACTACATTGGGACCCACAAACCAACTATCTTCCACTATTCAGTTTCCAAAGATCTTTGCGTGTCAAGAACGAATTCAGACTTTTAAACTAGAACTCATTCGCTGTCAAGAGATTTTTTTAAAAAACTTTAAAAACAAAATCGAGAACCTTTTCAAAGTAGATCTCCCTGACGAGAAGCGGCTTTATACCCTCACCCCTTTTTAGAGTCAAGACATATTTTTTAAAAAAGTTAACTTTTAGCATTCGCGCCAAGACCTGTGAGATAGAAAAAACCCGCAAAACAAGCTATTTAACACTTTAAAAGCTTGAAGAAAGAAGCTGCTTCTAGTATCTTTCGAATTATTGTAGAAACAGTTCTATAAAATTGGATTTCCCGCAGGTATTTGAATATTGCGATACCGAAACAAACATTTTATAACGAAAATTTGAATGATAACTATCCTAATTTATTAAGAAAGGTCCTATGCTACGCGGATTAACCATTGGAGCACTTCATATAGCGAATAATATATTTCTGGCGCCTATGGCAGGCATTACAGACCTTCCGTTTCGAACAATTGCCCGTAACTTCGGTGCTGGCCTATGTTTTTCCGAAATGGTAAGTGCTCAGGGCCTAGTTAGGAACACTGCAAGAAGCTACGAATACCTCAAATCGTCACCCCAAGACAGCCCGTTGGGAGTTCAGATTTTTGGTTCAGATCCGGATGTTTTAGGGAAAGCAGCTGAAACAGTAACTAAGATGGGTGCCGACCTGATAGATATTAATGCAGGATGCCCCGTAAAAAAAGTTGTAAAAACAGGAGCCGGTGGGGCCATGATGCGCGACCTCAAACGCTTTTCGGCTGTCGTAGCCTCTGTGAAAGCATCTACAAATCTGCCCGTTACAGTAAAAATACGCTCGGGATGGGATAATTCCGAAATAAATGCCGTTGATATTTCCAAGGTTGCCGAAGAATCTGGGGCTGACGCAATAACCATTCACCCTCGAACGGTACGGCAGGGCTTCAGCGGTACCTCGGACTGGGGGATCATCGAAAAGGTCAAACGGCATGTCGCTATACCTGTTATAGGTAGCGGTGATATCAGAAACCATGTGGACGCAAACGATATGCTTCAGCGTTCTGGGTGCGATGCTATTATGGTAGGAAGGGGTGCCCTCGGTAACCCATGGATATTTAGGACAATAAAAACCTTCATGTTGGACAGAACAATTTCGCCTCCACCAGATGTCTCGGAAAGAGAGGAGACGATACGGAGACACATTAATATGCACATAGACCTTTATGGGGAAAGGAACGGGTTCAAATCTTTTCGTAAGCACCTTTTGTGGTACACAAAGGGGCTAAGGGGGGGGAGCATTTTTAGAAGGGATGCTGCTTCCCTTGAGGACATTGACAATATAATGTCTATGCTTCATACTTATCTCAAAGGTCTAGACGAAGTTTATTGAACAGCAAGACACCTTTTCGCGAAAAGCTTTTTCCTTGTCGACAGGCTGAACCGTTACAGACTATAGATATCCAATGGTCGCTGTAGGGACGGTTAAAAAAATCTTGACAGTGGTGATATCTCGATGTTACTCGTTGTAGACTGTAATCATATTACGCTTCGTTATAGGCGTTTGAGGTTTCGGATATGCAAAAGTGGGGAGGTGATCACGGCGAACAGAGGTAGGGGAGGAAATGTCATAAACAACTGGAGGTTCGAGTTGTAACATTATAGGACATTAAAAGTTACAAGGGTTTAAGCTGATAACAATTACAGGAGGAATAAATAATGAAAAGATTTGTTGTAGGGTTGCTTGTGTTGTGCCTGGCTATTTTATTTACCATGCCAGCTTCGGCACTGGACGTAAGCGCAACCGGAAGTTACTATATAGCAGGATATTACGACGATAATGGCGATCTGATGAAAAACGAAACGGCTACTGGTGGAGCATCAAACGCTTGGTATAACCAGAGACTACGCGTTCAGACGACCTTCACAGTTAATCCGGCCCTCAAGCTGGTCACCCGATTCGATGCAATGGAGGGAATATGGGGTGGTGACAGTGGTACAAGCAGTAATCTAGGCGATCCTACCGCCACCGCTACTGACGAGAAAAATCTTGACTTCGACCGCGTCTATATCGAAGCTACCACTGAATATGGTATGTTTCAGGTAGGTTACCAGCAAGGCGCCGTGTGGGGAACCCGCTTCGCAGATGCCGAGTCCGATGTACCAAGAATCAAGTGGATGGGTAAGTTTGGTGACTGGCTGGTCGGTGCAGTAATTGAGAAGGCTAGAGAGGCCGATCACGGAACAACATCCACCGACAATGATGCTGATAAGTATATGGCTCTTGTGGTCAATTCCTTCGAGGGGGGCAAGGCGGGGCTTCTCTATGTTTATGTGGACAATGCGACCTACAAGTCATTGGGGTATAACCAGAATGCCCATATGCTCGAACCCTACGCGAAGGTCCAGATCGGTGATCTCTATATCGAGACAGAGGCAGACTACTGGTTCGGCGACTACGTTACCGCTTCTAAGGAAGTAGACTTGAGCGGTCTTTCAGCATATATCAACGCTAAATACTCCTTCGGTCCGGCTTATGCCGGTGCCCAGATCGCCTGGGTACAGGGGGATGACCCATCAACAACCGATGAGTACGAAGGTGGTCCTTCGGGCTTCAATTACGATCCATGCCTGATCCTATGGAACGACGACCTCCAGAAGTGGTCCGGCCATAACCTGGGCAATGGTCTCGGAGGAAACAACACCGGTGACACCATGAGCAACGCTTGGCTCTATCAGATTTACGCCGGATACTCGCCGATCGAAAAACTCGATCTTTTCGCCTCCTTCACATACGCCAAAGCTGACGAAAAGGGCACCGCAGCCGACGACGAGATCGGTTCGGAAATTGACATAACTGCAAACTACAAGCTCTTCGATAACTTGAATTACCTCGTAGGCTTCGGGTACTTCTTCGCCGGTGACTGGTACAAAGGAGCTACTTCAAACGAAGTCGATGATGACTACATAGTCATGAACAAACTGACCTTGAGCTTCTAGCTTTGGGTTAAAGCCTGGCCCTGAAGAGGCCTGGCATCAAAGAACAGTTCTAAAGCCCCGGAGAAAATCTCCGGGGCTTTTTTTAGATCCCTTCAAAGGTTTTTCTGCTGCATTTTATGATATTGGACCTTTCTTAAAAAGGAGTATGGCCATAGACAGAATAGAAGGAAATACCGACGGCATAAGATCTTCTGACATTAAAGATATCCAGCGACTCTACAGGAGGAAGATCCCCTCGGATAAAATTGTAACAAAGGATTTTGCCAGGGAGCTGGCGGAACTTTCCCACCGGGTCAACAGACAGATCGGCGCTTTGATCAGTCGCAAAGGTGAAATTACTTTCATAATTGTTGGCGATCATCGCCAGATTTTCATTCCCAACCTGGAAGGGTTTCGCTCATCTTCGGCACGTCTTAAGGGCCTACGCCTGATACACACGCACCTGGACAGGGAAGCACTTACTGAGGATGACCTTACCGACCTTGCCCTACTTAGGCTGGATATGATCTCAGCCATCGAAGTGAACGAATACGGTAACCCGGGGATAATGCACTCCGCGCATCTCATTCCCGAAAACACCGATGGAACATACTGGTTGGTAATGGACCCAGCACCTGCCCTTGAGGTCTCTCTTAACTTCTCAGAATTCATAAGGGCCCTGGAAGATGAATTTACCAAAAGGCAGAGGCCAAGAAAGGTAAAAACCACAGACGGGGCAATCCTTGTAAGGGTAGAGGTCAATCCGCTGTTTGACGGGAAAGGATCGCTCGACGAGTTAGGAGAACTGGCCCGCTCCTCGGGCGTGGAGGTCCTCGACAGAGTTATACAGCATCGACAGAATTATGACCCCAGATATCTGGTGGGCAGGGGGAGGCTTTCGGATCTGGTTATAAGGTCCCTGCAGATCGGTGCCGAACTTCTCATCTTCGATCATGAGCTATCTCCAGCGCAGGTCCGTTCCATAACCGATTTTACCGATCTTAAGGTAATCGACCGGTCTCAACTTATCCTGGATATCTTCGCCAGGCGAGCACACAGCCGAGAGGGTAAGATACAAGTGGAACTGGCGCAGATGCAGTATCTCCTGCCAAGGCTCGCAACCAAGAATACGGCAATGTCAAGGTTAACCGGAGGTATAGGGGGGACCGGCCCCGGAGAGACAAAGCTGGAGATCAGCAGGCGCCGCGTTCGAGAGAGAATAGAACGCCTAAAAAAAGAATTGAAGGGCCTGCAGAACAGCCGCGGACAGCGTCGGCAACTGAGACAGCGCCGCGGACTTCCGGTAATATCCATAATAGGCTACACAAACACTGGAAAATCTACACTACTCAACGCACTTACACAGAGCACTGTAATTACGGAAGATCTCTTGTTTGCAACTCTGGACCCTAAGAGTTCACGCCTTCGATTTCCACGTGACAGAGAGGTTATCATCACGGACACGGTAGGATTCATACGCAATCTTCCAAAGGAATTAGCCTCCGCCTTCCGGGCAACACTGGAGGAACTGGCGGAAGCCGATCTTTTACTCCATGTTATAGATGTAAGTAATCCCGGATTTGAGGAACAAATACTTGCGGTAGAAAAGATACTTGAAGATCTGGACCTGAAGAAAAAAAGGTGCCTTCGAGTTTTCAACAAGATTGACATCTTCTCGGACAAGGATGTCCTTGCTAATCTATGCAGAAGATTCGATGCGATACCCCTGTCGGCACTTAACCCCGAGACGTTTTCTTCCCTCCTAAGAAAACTTGAGGGAGAAGTGGTGATAATTAGTGAATAAATCCGACATATCAGGGGAAAGCCCTCCTGAGAACTAAAAGATTATAAAGGTAACGCAGGATTTACTATCTCTGGTAAAATGCCTGACGAAAAGTTTATAAAGTGTTTGGCTTTGATCCCTTTTCCGTCAGGGTTCGTGATATAAGATCTGCATATCGTCCAGCTGCGCCACCGTTCGATAATACGACACTACGGGCCGCCTCACCCCTACCGGCAAGGGCATCCTCATCCTCTATGAAACGAATCATCTGCTGCAGCAGTTCAGCTTCGTTTTTTACTGTGATACTCCCACCTGATAGTTCCAGACGTTCACGTTCAACCTGAAAGTCTTCCATCGAGGGACCATGGAATACAACCTTCCCCCAAGCCGCAGGTTCCAGGATGTTCTGGCCTCCCTTCGGTACCAAACTACCACCACAGAATACCACTGTCGCCAGACTGTAGACACCGAATAGTTCTCCTATTACATCCACAACCACTATTCGGCGACCGGATCGTCGTTCTCCCCCTCGTATCGCCTTCATCGTGACACAGTCCCTGAAGCCCAACTCTTGCGCCAAAGAAAGGACGGCACCGCCCCTTTCGGGATGCCTTGGCACAATAATCATTATCATATCTGGGTAGCGTTCAATGAGACCCCTATAGACCTTCAAAACGACTTCGTCCTCACCCTCATGGGTACTCCCCGCAACAAATACCTTGACACCCGCCGGTATATCCAGCCTAGCTGCGACTTCATCTCTAAGGCTGTCATTCACCTTGGCCGCAAGGCTGTCGTATTTGGCGTTTCCCATGGTAATAATCTTTGAGGAATCTACCCCCAGGACTTCTAGCCTGGATGCATCGATTTCGGATATGACCCCTGTAACATCAATCATCTTCATTATATGTTTCCAGAAAAATCTGGTCTTTTTATAACCCCTGAAGGAGCGGGGGGATATGCGGCCATTAACCATCACGACTGAAATCCCGTGCCTCCGACATTCGCGAATAAAGTTGGGCCATATCTCTGTCTCCACCAGGACGAACATCTCGGGGCTCACCTTATATATGATCTTCCTTACCGCATATGGGATGTCGAGGGGAAAGTAGATATGTGATGTGGCGTCTGTAACAAGGCGTCGGGCCATTTCCTGGCCGGTCTCGGTGCTTGTTGAAATAACAATGCAGGCCTCCGGATGAACAGCCCGGAGAGAGGAGATGATAGGGGCTGCTGCCGTTACCTCACCTACAGAAACAGCATGCACCCATATCCGAGGCGCCCCTTTCATCTCATCAAAAACCTTGTTTGAGGTAAATCCCAGCTTTGGAAGAATGCTTTTTTTGTACTTACCTGTAAACAATATCTTGAACGCGAAGAAAGGTATCAGGAAAAAAGCTGAAACAGTTAACAACAAATTGTATAATATGTATGTCATAGTTGGTGAAACATAATCGTCTTTTGGCCACATGTCAAGCGTACACAAAAGCGATTGACAGCTACACTAAAAGGTAATAGAAAGATCGAACGTCTTTTATTCCGATGTGATCGGGCAAAAGGTGAAAGGAGACTCGACTATGAAAACATCAAACAGGGTGCTGCTGGTATTACTAATTTTTTCTGTTTTTATCATGATAACTTCATGTGCCAGATATGAGCAAAAAATAGTTCCCTTTAAGATGCCTTCGTCCTATACAAATGCAACTGAGGTTGCAGGAGCCACAATAGCAGCCAAGGCATACAGCAAGGACGAGGCAGCCGGGGCCTTTGGTTTTGATATCGTAGAATCAGGCGTACTCCCCGTTCAGATTATATTCGACAACCGGGGTATCCATCCCTTAAAGGTCATAGCCACCAGAACCTACCTTGTTGACGTAGAGGATAATCTCTGGCCCATACTCGACCAGGGGATAGCCTACAGCAGAATAGAGAAAAAAACAGAGCTCGGAGAAATCCTTCCTGAAGGGGCAAAGTCCGGGATGCTGGCCGGTGCAGCCGGGGCTGTGATCGGTGCGGCCATAGGGATCGTTTCGGGAACCAGCGTAGGTGAAGCGGCAGGAAAGGGAGCCGCCCTCGGTGCGGCTGCAGGTCTAGCAATCGGAGGAGCGAAAGGTTTGGCCAACCCCGAAGCACCTCAACAAATAGGTGAGGATCTGCGCAACAGATCCCTTGAGGACAGGCCCGTACCAGCGAATGACATATCCCATGGCTTCATATTCTTCCCCGGCGAAGCAAATAAACAGGCAAAGGAACTCAGATTGGCAATAAAGGAAGTCGATACCGGTGTAGAACATTCAATAAGAATGAGATTCTGACATGAAAAAGATTGCGCCATCAATACTTTCCGCTGATTTCAGCAGACTCGGAGAAGAAATCCTTGCAGTCGAGGACGCCGGTGCCGACATGATTCACGTGGATGTAATGGACGGACATTTTGTTCCGAATATAACTATAGGCCCCCCTGTAGTTGCCTCAATAAGAAAAAAAACTAGGGTGACCCTCGATGTTCACCTGATGATTGAGAATCCCGACCGCTACATCGCGGATTTCGCCCATGCTGGTAGCGATATAATAACAGTACATGCCGAAGCCTCGGCCCACCTGCACCGAACGATTCAGATGATAAAGGGATCAGGAGCAAAGGCCGGTGTCTCCATAAATCCGGCAACTACCCTGATGTGCATTGAAGAGATTCTGGGTGATATCGACCTCCTGTTGATCATGACGGTAAACCCCGGTTTCGGGGGACAGGCTTTCATAGAAAGCATGATTCCAAAGATAAAAAAGGCGAGGATGATGTTGGACAGCATATCTTCAGGCGCCCTGCTGGAGGTAGATGGGGGAATCACACTCAAAAACATAGGGGCCGTGGCCAAAGCCGGCGCCGATGCATTTGTCGCAGGTTCGGCCATATTCCTGAGCGAAAGTTATAAAACAACGATAGGGGAATTTAAGTCGATACTTGGCGGTTGATCTAAACCCATCGGCACGTTCTAATTCTATCTAAGGGGGACGTTCGGGGAATTATCACCAGGCGTCCCTCTTTTTTTGGAGATACCTGATGCACATCATAATAGATGGATACAATCTAATCAGACAATCCAATTCTCTCAGGCGTCTTGAACGATTCGGACTGGAAAAGGGAAGGATAGAGCTTATAAGAAGGATTGCGGGTTACATAAGAATGCGGGGACACAAAGTAACCGTGGTCTTCGATGGATGGATGAACGGCCCGCCGGAGGAAGAAAGGATTAGGGAAGATGGCGTCCATGTTATTTACTCCAAAAGGGGAGAGACGGCTGATGAGGTCATCAAAAAAAT
This sequence comes from Syntrophales bacterium, assembly GCA_963665835.2. GTDB lineage: Bacteria > Desulfobacterota > Syntrophia > Syntrophales > UBA2210 > UBA6078. The sequence continues at coordinate 785,319 of CAXXWJ010000001.1, forward strand.
GGCCCGCAGGGAAAGTGGATCGGAGCTGATAGTAGTAAGCTCAGACAGAGAGGTTGCCCATTCGGCAGTAAAAGCGGGAGGGGTCGCCATCTCTTCACCGGAATTTGAGATACGAATGGCCCAGGAAGCGGCTCAACCCATCACAGTTATTGAAGAAATGGCCGAGGACGACATCAGCACATCCACGAGGTCTGGAACAAAGAAAAAGGGGGTATCATACAAAAGGCCAAAACGGGAACGCCAAGCGGAGATGAGAATTCGCAAGCTGTAATATCCCACACATTTGGATCCCAAAAGCCAATAACCACTAATCCGCCCGCCTACACATCTCTACAAGCAGCCGCCTGAGAGCAATACCGGGATCGGCACCGGAGGACTTCATTGCAAGGTCCAAATCGGCGAGGCGTTTAATAGACCCGATAAGCTCCTGGCGAGAAAACCTCATGGCATTTCTCAGGGCGTTATATATAACATATGGATGCTGGCTGGCAAGCCAGGCCCCCTTGCCTTTGGATATGGCCTTTACAACAGGGTATAGGCTGGCCTGGAATGCCCCGTAATCAATGCGGGGATTGAAAGCAGAGAGACTCCCCGATTCAATAAGGAGATGCCCCTGCAACAAAAAACGCACCTCTCTGGCTATCATTGTGATAATAAGTATGTGGTTGACCCCCTGGTCAAGTAACCTGTAGAGTGTACGAAGTGCCAGGGATGTATTCTTCTCAACAATTGCAGCTGTAAGATCGAATATAGAATCTTCTGCGGTTTTTTCAACCACAGCATCTATATCGTTTATATCTATTGTTTTCCTGTCACCTACATAGGCAATAAGTTTTTCAAGCTCCAAGAGGGAGTCCCTTACCTCAAGGCCCTTTTTGTTCCCCAGAGACAGAAGGGCCTCGGAGGTTATCGACTTGCCCTGAGCTTTGAGGGTTTCCTGCACACGATCCATCAGCAGGCCTTTACGCCCTGAATCGCCCTTGGGTTTGGACAGAGAAATAACAACCCCTGTATCGGAGATTACCTTGAATAGCTTCTTTCGTTTATCAACAGTCGAGGCTGTCATGACTAGGCAATTGCCGGATGGTATACCACCTTCAAGAAGATCCTCCAGAGTGTCAGCAGCCTTCTGTTTTAAAGGCCCGGTCATTTTCAGCCTGTCGCAGACATCCAGCACCGTTGGAAGCCACCTTGACCTGTCCGAATCAGCCGAATCGCCTGTAGCGCTCCTCCAGTCTCCATCGGATATTTTTTTCCACTGCCCCTCTCTAAGATCGTCCAGGGACCAACCGGCAATCCCCAGCAGGGACAGAAAGGACTTTGCAGCCCTGGCGGGATCCCCCTCAAGATGTAACTTGATTTCCTCTATCAGATCTGATGAAGATGTTTTAGAATGGAACAACCTAGTACGTCTAACCGCTACTACCTTACGGCCAGATATAAGAGGGGTTGTAAGGAGAGATGCGCAAATGGCATCGACAGCCTCGTTATCACCCTCCATATGAAATAGATTTAGGTCTTTTTGATCAGAGGGGAGGATTGCATCTACTATTCGGTCAAATGCATCTTCTACAAGATAATCCTCATCCCCGCAGACTAGATAGCAGGAACTAATTGATCCTCTGTTTATACCATCGAGGACTGTTTTGACTGTTCCTTGCATGTCGGTAGCCTATCTTACCTACAACACGACATACTTTCTTATATGCCGCACCACATGTTCGGGATCATCAATCACCTGAATAAGATCAAGATCCTCTTCCGATATCTTACCTTCTCTGAGCATGGTCTTTTTAAGCCAGTCGATAAGCCCTTTCCAGTAATCGCTTCCCATCAAGACTACTGGAAAGCTTCTGATCCTCTTTGTCTGTATTAGGGTAAGGGCCTCAAAAAGCTCATCCATGGTTCCGAATCCCCCGGGAAGGATTACGTAGGCCATGGCGTATTTTACAAACATTACCTTACGTATAAAAAAGTACTTATAGTCGATGCTTATGGTGGAATAGGGGTTGGGAGTCTGCTCAAAGGGAAGCTGGATATTCATCCCTACAGACTGAGCTCCCACCTCTGCGGCCCCCCGGTTTGCAGCCTCCATGATACCGGGACCACCGCCTGTAATCACACCAAAACCGGCTTTGCCTAGGAGACTGGCGACCTCTCTTGCCTTCTCGTAATAAATTCCTCCCGGTTCATCCCTGGCTGATCCGAATATACTTACGGCGTGACCGATTTTTGAGAGTTCTTCAATCGCATCAACAAACTCAGCCATTATCCTGAAGATACGCCATGATTCATCAACAGACAGCGCATCAACAAGATACTGTTTTTCTTCCATCTCCCCTCCAGAAAAGAACCACCATATAAAGGGAACATTCCCCAAACATAATCTTTATTAGTCAAGATGGGGGTTCCCTGTAACAGGTCACAAGGAACCTCCATCTTTAAGGAGAATATCTATTTTGTATTACCCTTGCCAGCTTACCTTATGAGCAAACAGCAAGGATTCATCGATAAACCAATTAAGCAAATAACCCACTAACGAGGAGACCATCTCCGCCTTCTCGCCGCCTTGGCAACTCTTCTACGTGCTTCCAAAGCCTTGCGCTTCCTCTTTACTGATGGCTTCTCGTAAGCCCTTCGCAATTTGAGCTCTTTAAAAAAACCACTCTTTGAGAGCTTGTTTTTAAGTATCTTAAGGGCTCGTTCGACATCGTTATCAAACACTCGTACTTCCAAAGACCACACCCCCTCTCACTCTAAGATAGAGAACTGATGATAAAACACATGCACAGCATCAGGGCAATAAACCGCTTAGACAAAAATAGGGGCAGAACGACCCCGACTATCTAGTCGCCTCCTACCCCCTTACCTGTACCTATTTTATTATCACTCTCCCTATAGGAGCAAACCTCTAAGGGTTTCTATAAACTCCCGGTTTTCTTCTGTTGTTCCTATAGTCACCCTCATACAATTACTTAGAACCGCTGGTGACAAAAAGTTTTTTATCAGGATCCCCTTATTCAACAGGCCCGCATATACATCATCTTTTTTCTTAAAACAACTAAAAAGGATAAAATTAGCGTCTGAAGGATAGGGGGCAATGCCCTCTGTACTCAGCATCTGATCTAACAGCCACTTGCGATCCTCAACGATCCTGTTCACCGAATCCAGGAATAGGTCACTCTGTTCAACAAACACCCCCCCTATAACCTGGGAAAAAATGTTAACATTATAGGGAAGTCTCACCTTATTTAACTGGTGGACTAACGAAGGGTTCCCAACAAGGATTCCCAGCCGCAGCGCTGCTAGCCCCACCTTGGAGAGGGTCCTTAGGACAACCAAATTGTCCCACTTATCGACATCGCCAAGAAAGCTCTTGCCGGAGAAGTTCCCATAGGCCTCATCTACCACCACAATCCCCTTGGATACTTCGAGTATACTTTCAATGCTGCCCCTGTCGAAACATCCCCCAGTAGGGTTGTTCGGGTAGCTTAGGAATATCAAGGACGGCTGGTTTTCCTTGATTGCATCAAGCATCACTTCTATATCGAGATCCATGCGGTCATTTAATGGAACTTCTATTATACGGTGCCCCATGTTCTGAGCAATAATCCTGTACATCGCAAAAGTAGGGGTTGGAAACATTATATTTCCAACGAAAGGGTCTCCTACAGACATCATAAGGAGCTGGATCAGTTCGTCAGATCCGTTACCGAGAATAATCATCTCTTCCTGCACACCGTAATATCGCGCAAAGCCCTTTCTCAGAACGGGGGAACCGGGCGCAGGATATCTATTTAGAGAAATCCCTTCGAGGCTTTCGGACACAACACGCCTCATCTCATGGGTGAGAGGATAGGAATTTTCATTCGCGTCAAGCTTGATACGGTACGGCTGCTCCTCCGCAGAGTATGCCTCCTGCGATAGTATGCCTTTCTTTACAATCTTCTCGATATTCATCAACAAACAACCTATTTTTATGTCACCTTATTTACATATGCGACATGGTCAACACAGTATAAACTTAATATAACCGGATCTTATAAAAAAGCCCCATCTGCAATATACCCTGCGCAAGCATAGCACAGGAAATTTTCATATAAACGTCAGGCAGGCTCAAGTAAAAAAAGGATGGGGATATCTAGATATCCCCATCCCAGCCTTAATCGTCTTCCTCGTTGGCCTCAATGTAGTCAGCGTAAGTTTCGGCATCCATGAGATTGTCCAGCTCTCCAAGATCGCTCATCTCAACCACTATCATCCAACCAGTTTCATATACATCACTGTTTAGAATACCGACATCATCAGCCAGATCCTCATTGACACTTACAATTTCTCCGCTAACCGGAGAAATAAGTTCCGTTGTCATCTTGACTGACTCTATAACCCCAAAGGGCTCGCCCTGCTCAATTGATGAATCTATGGGGTAAAGTTCTATCGACAGGATCTCATCCAGTTTATCCTGGGCATAACCCGTTATACCAACCGTCGCGATATCCCCATCAACCCTCGCCCATGTATGCTCACTGCTGTAAATCAAATCATCTGGAAACGACATAACTCAACATCCTCTCAAAGTATGTTATATGATTTTAAGATCCTTGGACATATTCGTCAGGATCTTGCATCCGTTTTTTTCTACAATAACAGTATCCTCTATCCTGACACCCCATAAACCGGGAATGTAGATACCGGGTTCCACCGTAACAACCATTCCCTCTTCAAGAATATCCTCAGCCTGCCCGGAAAGCCTGGGGGGCTCGTGTACGGCAAGCCCCACTCCGTGTCCGGTGCCATGGGAGAAATATAGCCCATAACCGGCTCGATCAATATGACCCCTGGCGATATCATCGATGTGACACCCGGAAACCCCTGCCCTCACCGCGCATATAGCCCTGTCATGGGCTTCCTTAACAACGGTGTAAACATCCCTCTGTTTTTCTGTTAAATCCCCAACAGCAAAGGTGCAGGTCTCATCCGAGTGATATCCCCCGAACACCGTTCCATAGTCTATCGTTACAAAGTCACCCTTCTGTATCTTCCTCTGTCCCGGTGTAGCATGGGGCAGCGCTGAGTTGCTACCGGAGGCCACAATGGTTTCGAACGACGGTCTTTCTCCACCGCGCCTTACCATATTCATCTCAAGCGTTGCTGCAACTTCTCCCTCCGTAACGCCGGTCTTTATATATTCCAGCGTCTCAGTAAGTGCAAGTGCCGCTATGCGTGCCGCCTCACTCAGAAGAGCCTTTTCGTTTTCGTCCTTTATTACCCTTATCCGGTCTATCTTCCCAGAAAGCGGTTTGAAGGATATCGCCTCCGCCCGCATCTGCAACCTAATATAGGCATCCAGCCTTATGGTTGTCGACTCAACCCCCACATTTTTCAGCCCCAGATCGGAAATAGCACTCACCATACCATCTGTAGTTTCGCTGAATCTGACAATTTCGCATCCTACGGCCTCCACATCTGCCTGCGTTATATACCTTCCATCCACAAGCAGAACAGATCGGCTATCCCCAATTAAAAGAACCCCGTCGCTACCGGTAAACCCAGTAAGGTAGCGAATGTTCTCTTCTCCAAAGAGAAGGGCACCCTCTACCTCGAATTCAGGTAGCAGATCACGAAATTTTTTTACACGCGAAACAACAATGCCCTGACTAATCATAAACCGACTCTCTTTTGCAGCTCACAGAGCCATCTGTCAAGAACATTTATAACCGGTTTCCATCCATCTTCCATGAGCCGGTGCACATACCTTGCGTATTCCCTCGCCTCATGATTATCGGGGTTAGCTTCGACCACCTTGTCCATAATCTCGCCGGCCATCCTAAAGTGTCCCTGCTTGACATAAAGTCGCGCCAGCGTGATAGTATTAAAATTGTCCAATTCTCGAGCCGGGCCGTCTTCATCTACTCCGGTTTCAGAGTCCTTTATTAGTGAGACCTTTTTAGATACACGATCTGCCGCAGGGGATCCAGAATTTATTTCTATAAATCTGCCATAGGCACGCATGGCCTCATCACCCTTCCCCATACTGCCATATGCGTCCCCTACAGCCTCGAAAACCTTTGACTGATCTCTTACAATCAAACTCCATCCTTCGGCTATCTCTTCGGCCTCAGATGGGTTTCCCATCTTGGCGAGACAAAAAGCCTTCATTATGTAGGCATCCATATCTACAGGAAAAAGCTTCAGCCTGGCATCGGCGATGGCAATTGCCTCACTATAGTATCCCCTGCCAATTTCAGCCATGGCATCCGAAATAAAATCTTTTCTATCATCAAGATATGCTATGTCCATGACTCACCCCTGCCAGGTCTTATTACCGGGAATTTCCTGAAAAATCAATTGACATAATACTTATCACGATGATACTTCTCTTACCCCTATTTATAAAAATCTTTCAACGGAAATTTTACTGGAGATGCCAAATATTCAATTTATAAAATATCTTTTTATATCGGCCCTGCTCCTTTCGAATATTCTGGCTTCAAAGATAATAGCGATCGGGACCTTCGTACTCCCAGCGGCTATAATCCTCTACCCGCTTACATTCCTGCTGACCGATGTGGTTGCGGAGGTGGAAGGCAAAAAGAGCGCCAGTTCCCTTGTAATGACAGGGTTCTACATGTCTATCCTTATGGTTCTAGCAATACTGGCCGGAAAGCTGCTCCCACCGGCAGAATTCTGGAAACATCAGGAGGCATACGAAATTATCCTAGGGGCTACGCCAAGGATAGTCCTGGCATCCATAATCGCATATCTGATCTCTCAAAGCCACGACATATGGGCCTTTCACTGGTGGAGAGAGAAAACAGATGGCAGACATCTGTGGCTAAGGAACAACCTTTCTACAATAGTATCCCAGTTGATTGATTCAGTCCTTTTCATATGCATAGCATTTTGGGGAACATTCACCCCGGCAATGATCGGCATAATGATTCTAAGCCAGTATATCATAAAGGTTATCATAGCCCTTCTTGATACACCGGCCTGTTACTTGCTTGTGAGGTTTTATGAAAGCGATAGAAAACACCTACAGGAAGCGTGATTATGAGGTAGTTATCCGGTCCCCGGAATTTACCTGCCTCTGTCCTATGACCGCACAGCCAGACTTCGCCGAGATACTGATAAGATATGTCCCGGACGCTTTTCTGGTTGAGCTTAAATCTCTAAAAATATACCTGCACTCCTTCCGCGACAGGGGGATTTTTCACGAAGAGGCTGTAAATACAATTCTCGACGATTTTGTGGAGAAGATACGCCCCAAGAAGGTCGAGATTGTCGGCTCATTCAACGTGCGCGGCGGGATACAAACGACGGTCAAGGCAAAATACCCTGAAAGCCAGGGCTAAATCACCTGGCCAGCCGCTATGGGTTGAATAGATTTTCTTACATTTAAACACAATCTGTAAAAGGGCAGATCAAATCAAGAAATCAGACACTACAGGAAAAGGCCTAACCTTTACAAATCATATAAGATCCGGAGCGATTAATTTCTTCATATAAAAAAGTAGAAGAGAGGTGCCGCAATGGTAAAGATAGTTACTCTGATGCGTCGTCCCACCCCTTACTCAATGGAAGAATTTCAGGCGCACTGGCTTGAGTATCACTCTCATCTGGGTCACCGAATGAGACCCATGCGCCGCTATATCCAATACCATACCTTAACAGATGATCCCTGCAGAGATATGATGATCCATATCCGCCAGAGCCAGGAAGAACCCGTCGATGGTGCCGCCGTAGGCTGGTTCGACAATATTGAGTCAACCCACGGCAATATGAGGGACAATCCCGACGTCTTGAATGGGTTGAAGGACATGGCCTTCTTTACCGACCTCTCCCGTACGGTACCGAATCTGACAGAAGAAAAGGTCATAATTGAACCGGAGGCCCCGGTCCCCTATGTACTTATAGGTTGTCTCCGTTGCCACCCCAATATGGACCGTGCCGGCTTTCAAGAACTCTGGCTAAGGCAGGGAGCAGATATGGGACGGCGCTGTTACGATCAGGGACAGGTAATGGGTTATATACAGAACCACACCTTTCTCGACGAAAAGGGAAACGTGGAAGAGGTAGGAGCAACCCTGGAGACCTTTGACGGAATAGCCATGTTCTATTTCCAAAGCATAATGATGTTCAAGGCCTTTATGATATCATCCCTGGCCGAAAAGCTCTTCGAAGAAGAAGCGGATTTTGTGGATCACAGCCGTTCCATATATACGATGACAAAACGTCACGTTATAACAGAACTTGTTCGTTGACCTAGAATTACCCCGTTCGGACAGGTTATCCTTCCCCTACCATCTTAGGGGTCACAAATATAAGGAGCTCTCGCTTTTCATTGCTCTTTGACTTGTACTTGAAAAGCCACCCCAGTCCGGGGATATTGGATACCCAGGGGACCCCCGACATCGTATCGTTCGAGGTCATCTTATATACACCACCGATTACTATCGTCTCCCCATCCCTTACGACAACTGTAGAATCCACAGAGCTGGTATTTATGGGGGGTTTTTCTACGCGCAACCCTGTTGCCTCATCGATTTCCCAGTCGGCGTAATCGTTACTTGCGCTTACCTTTATAGATATCCTGTCATCCTGGGTTATCGTAGGAGTTACCTCAAGTTTTAGTACTGCCTCCTTGAATTCCGTTGTCTCCTTGCCGTCGCTGTCAACCACGGTGTAAGGAATCTCCTCGCCCTGCTTTATGGTTGCGGTAACACTATCCAGGGTTGTGACCTTGGGAGATGAGATTATCTTACCATCGCCTGTAGTCTCAAGGGCCGAAAGCTTTGCATCCAGTATCATCTTGCTCGTCCCGTAAAGTAAGCCTATTGCCGGTGCATTTACGGCATTTGCTGCGGCAGATGGGAAGTTTACCGCCACGCTGCTGTTGGTCAGTCCTATGCCGCTGCTCGGAATCGGTGTCACCGTACCCGATGCGGAGTTGCCTATCCCGGTTGCAAAATTGCCAGATGCGAGACCAGCCCCCCATTTTATACCCATCTCCTGAGCAAAATTTGTGGTAACTTCTACGATCTTGGCCTCTATGGATATCTGCCTGAGCCTTCCCTGGGCGACATCCTTTTCTTTCTGTTCCTCTTCGGCCTTTTTCAGTGCTTCCAGAGGCAATACGGTTATTACCCTTCCGGACTGTTTCTTTCCAAGTCCGTTTATCTCCAGAACGGCATCAAGAGCCTGGTCCCAGGGGATCTTTTTCATATGGATCGTAACTTCGCTCTTTACGCCTGGACCGGCAACTATACTGAAACCACTTACCTCAGATATCAATCTGAAGACACTGTTGATGTCGGCATCCTGAAAATCTAGAGAAAGTTCTTCACCAATGTAATGACTCTTTTTCGTATCTTCCGTGCTGCCTTCTTTTTCCTCGAAATGTTCATTATCAATTGAAATTACAGGTGGCGGAGGGGAAACAAAACCGGCGTCAGGCACACCCCCTGCTTTGAGGACAGAAACATCAAAATCAATTACTATTTGCATGCCGTCCTTCCGGTAACGGTAGGGAACCATCCTGCCCAAGACCAGCCGCGCCCTGGCCTCCTTCTCTCCTTCGACAATCTCGTCATAGAGAACCACCTTGCCGAGGTTTCTGAAACTGTCCTGCCGGTATTCCCTTTCCATACCAAGGGGAATAGATACGCCCTTCATTCTTATCAGCAGGATGTTGCCGGATTCTTTCGAGACGTTAAAATCAGATTCACCGGAGATACGTATTGATACCCGTTCATTTCCCTGCATCCTTTCAAGAACCACCTTTTCCAGGATCGTAGCCGTCGAAAAATTCCCGGCTTGCTGTTCCGGAAGTTGTGAAGGGGCTGCCGATGGCTTTTTCTCTACACCGGCGCAGCCATACAGGAGGGCAAGGAAAAATATAAAAAAAAGAAAGAGGATCGCTGGGGTTCTCTCTGGTTTCATTCGTTCACTCCGTTTCTATTTAGAGTCAGGATGACTCGCTCCCTATGTATCTTTCCATAGGAATCGTTCTTCTTCTCCTCAACAATAACACTGTCGTTCAGTATCTCAACAACCCTTCCACCGCTCAACCCGATTGGCGTATTCCTGTAGATCGTATACCATTTCCCCTCAGGAGATTTTACCATGGCCATCCGCTCCTTGTCTGTCCAGGCAACCCCCATAAGAGAAAACTCAGATGTGGAAAATCTCTGCAGTGGTGAAAGGGGTAGATTTTTTTTCTTTTCATCCTTTTTTATCTCTGTAACCAAAGTCTTGAAGGGGTCAGGCTTCCCCTTAGGATCGTATCTATAGGCATCCTCACTATTCTTGAGCGTATCGACGGAAAATGAGGGCGATGCTGTAACATGCAGGAAAGACATCATGGCAATTACTGCAACAATCCAGATGATTATATTTTTATTGTTTGCTTCCATCAGCATTCTCTTTTGCCTGCTCCAAAAACATATATATTTTCATCAAGCAATCGGCCTGCAGCAGATTTTCAGTACCATCTTTGTCGTTGTTCCCCATCTTTATGGCAACATCCTTTATGGTGGCAATACGAGGCAGATGGGCAATAGCGTCAAAAAAAACCGCGATACTGCTATAAGCTCCAATAACCACTATTTTAACAGGTATCTCGGCATAAAAGTCTTTCGGTACAGGGTCCATCGGCTCGAAGAGTATAAATTCCAGTCCTGCCTCCCTTCCAGCCTCAGATACAGATTTAAGAAGATAGGGAATTTCTTTTTGCTCCGGCAGTTTGGCGAGAATAATCTCAAGGTTTTTCTCCAGCCCTACGATTTCCTTCTTATGCTTTTCTATCTGCTCGGCCACAACCTGACGGGCAGCTATCTGGCGGTTAATGCTCTCAAGGTCCGCCTTCAACCCCGATTTCTTATCAAAAACAGGCTGGAAAAAATAAAACCAGTACAGGTAGGTTATCAAAAGGAGAATGCCAACGAGAATCATCAGCTTTTTAGGGCCTGACAGGCGTTTTATATCATCAATATCTATCGCCATATTTCAGGGCTCCTCCATAGAGCAAAGCATGTTAAAGGCCTTCACCTTCACCCCCGATATAGTTATCTGTTTAGAAGCGATAAGATCCACGGTACCTATATATGGTGAAGCCTCAAGATCCTGCATTAACTTGGCTATTGCCGGATTATCCAAGGCGATACCTTCTATCCGAAGACCACCTTCACTCTTGTTCAAACTGGTCAGCCATTCCTTCTTTGGAGAAATCCTGGATGCGATCTCATCCACTATATGAACCGAATAGTCTCTTCCCTTTTCAAGGCTCTCTATTATACCTATCTTTCTTTCCAGCCGCTCTTTGTCTAGCTTAAATTCATCCAGATTGCCGGTTATACTGGTAAGTTCTGTCAACCTGGCACGGGAAGATGCGACTTCAGTCTCAAGCCTTCCCATACCCATACTGATATATATGTGAATGGATATAATGAAGAAAAAAAATATACCGCTACAGGTCAGGGCTACAACTATCTGACGCTTTGCATTCGCCTTCTCCTTCTCTTCGCGATAGGGGAGAAGATTTATCTTTACCATGTTTCCTCCTCTCTCCTCAGGGCCAGGCCTACCGCAAGGGCGGCTGTGGGACCTATCTCTCGAAGATAAGAGGGACTAAAGGTTTTCTCATCACAGAGTATATTTTTAAAGGGATTGAATATTTCCGTTTCGCATTGGAATATATCCCCCATGGTATGGGCTATGTCTTGGTTCCTGGCACAACCGCCACTGAGAAATATTCGGCTTATTGAGAATCCACCGACCGTTGAGCTGAAATAATCGAAAGATCTTCCTATCTCCTGCAAGATAGGTTCAAAGTAGTCGAGGATATTTTCCTCTCCTTTTTTCTCTCCAGTGGAAGCTTCGATTTTTATCATTTCAGCTTCCTCAAAAGAGATATCAAGCTTGTTTTTAAGAGCCTCAGTTACTGAATCCCCCCCGAGCATGATATTTCTTGTAAAAACAGACTCTCCATCCCTGACAATATTTATATTGGTTATGCTTGCGCCTATATTTACCAGCGCAACGATATCATCGGCATCAAAATCGTAGTTTTCCTCATAGGCAGTCTCAAGGGCAAAGGAATCAACATCCATAACCATTACCTTTGCACCGGCCTTCTCTATCGCGTAGACATAACCCTCAGAAACCTCCTTTTTAGCGGCGGCAATGACAACATCCATCCGGCTTGGATCTTCTTCCTGCTCTCTACATATGTGAAAATCGAAATTTACATCTCTGATATCGTCGAATGGTAGATACTCGCCTGCTTCATCTATTATAAGACTACGAAGCTGGTCCTCTTCCATCCTGCTGAAAGAAGCTTTCTTTATGATTACGGTATGCCCCGAAAGTGCCGTTACTACATTCTTGCCTCGATATCTTGATACCTTAAAAAGTTCCTTTATCTTCCGAGTCAAGGCATCATGATCATTTATAAGACCGCCCCCTATAATCCCCCTGTCCAGGGCTAACTGAGCGAAACACCTCAAGGACCATCCATCAGGGGTATCCTCAAGCTCAATGAGTTTTAAGAGGCTTGATCCTATATCAAGCCCTGCCACCCTGCTTTTTCCGGGGAAGAGCCTTTTCACTCCAAGCATACAGTCACCTATGTTTAATCGACAAACTGATAAACCATGTCGCCCTTCTTGACCATTCCCAGCTCTCTTCTTGCGATAGACTCTATGTATAACAAATCACTCTTCAGCAACATTATTTCTCTCTTAAGATCGCCGTTTTCATTGACTATGCACTGATTTGCATCTTCCAGTGCGACCCGCTTTTCCATCAGGGTGCGATAATCCATAAGGCCTCTGTCTCCGAAAATGGTAAGCATTATAGCGGCAATAAAAATTGCGAAAAGAATTACACCTACCTTCATTACGCCCCCTATTCAACAAATCCGGAAAACCACCCGGAAGCAAAAATAGCAATAAATATGCCATCTTGATGCGCATCTTCTTGAATTCTTAGGCTTTCAAGGCCTCATTATTCTAATCACGCCGGCAGTGACAGGGAAAAAGCTGAAGAAACTCAATAACCAACTGATAATAGTGGTATTAAAATCAAGACACTTATCCATTAGATATCCGTATCACCGGCTACGGTTGCCAACAGTTACTACCCAGAACGTAAGATTTGGGACTCAGCTCCACGTCCCTTACAGATGTTGTAACGTGAAAAGCGGTTTTTTTCACCACAAGGGCAGTGTTTTTTATAGCTGAAACCGTTTATATCTATAAAACTAGGTGCATTTTATATCACATCGGGCACAGAAGGAAGAAGTTGCTGTGGTTCTCCCAGAAAAAATTGGCCCTTTTCAATCCACTCTTTGAGTATCGAAGCTATCTCTCTGGCCTTATAATAGCTTGATAGAGGCGCTGTGGGAATGACCCTGCCCTGAATTTTTATCTTGCCGCTTCTGAGATCCTTATAGTTTACCTCGCCCAAACTCTTCGCACTACCGTTCGGGTAATCGATCCCATAATCATAGACCTGCGCATATATATCTTCATCTTTGACCGCCGTATAGCGGGCCATCTCCTCATTCAGCATGGGAATTGGCACCCCTATCCCCACGTAGAGAGAAACACCGTAGCCAAGCATGCTTGCCCCTGCCAGCCATCGGGGATCCATCTCCTTGAGATTCCCTATTGTGGCAATCGTTCCTGCGCCCTCTCTGGGAACACCATTCTTCCCCCTCATGACATTTGGATTGTGCTGAGTTCCCGGCCATGCAATAAACCCCTGCGTCCCGCATAGGAATATCCGTGTACCGATGCCTATCGTCCTGAAGTAAGGATCATTAAAAAGTGGACTGAGCTGACCTGACGTGGAATAGGTTGCATTCGCCATGTCGGGCCTGAGTATGCCCATATATGTGTATATGGTGCGGTCGGTCATGTTAACGGCGCAGTTGTAATTCTGATATGCGTTTCTCGGATTGAAAAGTACCGCATCCCGAAGATCTTTTATCGTGATATTTTTCTCGTACCGGCGAGCAGGATAGCAATCGGTACCGTATGATTCCATCCTAAGTTGAACGGCCTTCCCGGAAACCAGATCCTCCAGAACATGTCCCCCACCGTAGTTGAACTCACCGGGATGGATACTGTTGAGAGGATCCTCCTCAGCTACCTCGGTTGCGCCTATATAGGCATCTACTGCAGCTATTCCTCCGTAGGCAGGAACGCCATTCAGCCATATCTTAGATGCCCTTATCTTTGGAGATGTGTGTCCGAAATTGAGAAATGCACCAGAAGAACACATGGGAGCAAAGGTTCCTGTTGTGACAACATCCACATCCATTGCCGCAGCAACCGCACCCTTTTTTTCTACTATATCTATTATCTCTTCGGCAGTTACGACAACAGCCTTGCCTTCTTTTATCTTCTGATTTATCTCTTTATAGCTTTTGTTGACAGAATACTTTTTCATACGGCCAAAGTCCCCTAAATCGAATCATGCACAGTGTCAATAAACCAAATCAGTCAATAAAACAACAAAAAACCCCTGCCATGGTTATGGACAGGGGTCCTAAGACGATATATAGGTTTTTACCTACTACTCCGGAACTTTAAAGTATCATCCCGTATGGCCGAAGCCGCCTGATCCCCTAACTGTTTCCTCCAAATCTTCGGTAACCTCCCATGAGGCCCGACATATCTCGTTTATAACCATCTGAGCTATGCGATCTCCCCTCTTGACAGTGAAGGACTCCAGACCGTGATTTATGAGAAGTATCTTTATTTCTCCACGATAGTCAGCATCTATCGTACCCGGCGAATTTAACAAGGTTATACCAGCCTTCATGGCCAATCCGCTTCGGGGCCGTATCTGCGCTTCGTAACCCACAGGCAAAGCAACGGCAATCCCTGTAGGGATCAAAGCCCTATCGCCTGGTAGGAGAGTGGTTTCGCCATCTACAGCGGCAAATATATCCATACCAGCAGATGACTCAGTCATATAACGGGGAAGAGGAAGATCCCCGTTATCCAACCTCTTTACAAAAATGGCCACATTGCTACTCAAGGGCATCTTTTCTGCTCAGCCGTATCTTTCCACCCCTGTCTATCTCTATGACCTTGACACGGACAGCATCACCCTCGCTCAACACGTCGGTGACCTTTTCCACTCTTTTGTTGTCCAGCTGTGATATGTGCACCAGTCCATCAGTCCCAGGCATAATTTCCACAAAGGCCCCAAAATCAAGGATTTTTTTCACAGTACCTTCGTAAATTCTGCCGATTTCTGGTTCTTCGGTCAGTGCCTTGACCATCGCGACCGCACGGGCGGATGACTCGCCATCGTTTGAGGCGATTGTGACCGTACCGTCATCATCGACATTTATAGAAACGCCTGTCTCGCTGATAATCTGCCGTATATTCTTTCCTCCGGTACCGATTACGTCCCGTATCTTATCCTGCTTTACCACCATGGTAGTGATCCTTGGAGCGTAAGGAGAAAGCTCCTCTCTCGGCACCGTCATAGTTTCATTCAGTTTTCCTATAATAAAAACTCTGCCGTCTCTGGCCTGATAAAGGGCATCCCTGAGTATATCTCCGGAAAGCCGGTCCACTTTTATGTCCATCTGCAGAGCCGTTATACCATTTTTGGTACCGCAGACCTTAAAGTCCATATCTCCGGAGTGATCCTCATCACCGAGAATATCGGAAAGGATTACAACATCATCCCCCTCCTTCAATAGCCCCATGGCAATACCGGCAACGGTATCCTTTACGGGAACACCTGCATCCATGAGAGAAAGAGAGCCTCCGCATACCGTCGCCATGGATGACGATCCATTTGAGGCCAATATTTCGGAAACAAGCCGGATCGTATATGGGAAGTCTTCATGGGCCGGCAGGACAGGAAGCAAGGCCTTTCTGGCAAGGGCTCCATGCCCTATTTCTCTTCTTCCGGGACTCCTGAGAGGCTTCGCCTCACCAACCGAGAATGGTGGAAAATTGTAGTGGAGCATGAAGGTTCTCATCTCTTCCCCGTCTATGAAGTCGAGCCTCTGTTCATCGGAAGATGTTCCAAGTGTCAGAGCTACAAGGGCCTGTGTTTCTCCCCTGGTGAACAGACCGGAACCGTGGGCCCTAGGAAGTATACCGACCTCTGCTGATATGGTTCTGATATCCGTACTGGATCTGCCGTCTATCCTGCGCTTATCCACAATGATCATGTTACGGATAATCTCTCGCTCCAGCTCTTCAAATACAACCGCTGCCTTCGGATTCAGACCTCCCTCATCACAGCTCAGCTCCTCAATCATCTTCCTTTTGACCGCGTCCCGCATCGCGTAACGCTCCAGTTTCCTTCCCTCATGAAAGGCTTCACTGAGACCTTCATATACAACACCTTTTACCCGTTGACGAAGGTCGTCGCTGATCACAGAAGGAGTGAATATCCTCTTTGCCTTACCAATTGCACGGCACATATCATCCTGGAGCTGAATCGCCGGCCGCATGGACTCAAGTCCGAAGTGGATGGCATCAAGTATCTCGTCCTCAGGAATCTCCGAAGCGCCACCCTCGAGCATTACGAGATTTATATCAAAATCATTATCTCCGGAAGCAGAGGGGACCTTCCTTCCCACAAGGAACAGCTCCATATCGCTCTCTACCATCTGCTCATCCGAGGGATTGCAAAGCAGCTCTTTATTAACCCTGCCAACCCTTACGCCAGCAATCGGACCCTTGAAGGGTATATCCGACATGCAAAGGGCCGCAGAGGCTCCAAGCATGGCCGCGACATCGGAATCATGTTCGTCGTCCACCGACAGCACTGTCGCGACTACCTGGGTCTCATAAAAATATCCCTCGGGGAAGAGGGGACGTATCGACCTATCTATGATTCTTGAGGTAAGAATTTCCTTCTCGTTGAGACGCCCTTCCCTCTTGAAAAATCCGCCTGGTATCTTGCCCGCCGCGAAGGTCTTCTCCTGATAGTCTACCGTCAGAGGTAGAAAATCGCCCCCCTCTCGTGCACTCTTAAGGGAAACTGCGGTCACCAAAACAACGGTGTCTCCGTAGGCAACCAAGGCGGCACCATCTGCCTGAGCGGCCATATAGTTCGTCTTGATAGACACATCTCTTCCCGCAAGAGTAGCTTTAAATACTTCTCTCATATTAAATTGGTACTCCTTTATTTTTTATCTTCTCAATCCCAGGCGCTTGATCAGCTCTCTGTACCTTTCTATATCTTTCTTCTTCAGATAATCGAGCATGCTCCGCCTCTGCCCAACAAGCTTCAAGAGCCCCCTACGGGAGTGATGATCCTTTTTGTGGGTCTTGAAGTGCTCGGTCAGGTATTCTATCCTTCCACTCAGAAGTGCAACCTGAACCTCGGGGGACCCGGTATCGCCCTCATGGGTTTGAAAATCAGATATTATCGTCTTCTTTTTTTCTTCATCTAGCACAGTTGCTTATCCTCCCTTATGTATATATTATATCTTGTGCCTCTTTAATTAATAACCCTTAAAATCTTGAAGGCCTGCTGCCTGTCATCCATCATCTCAAAATCACCAGGAGAGTACAGAGAATTCGCTACGGCAATTATTTTATTATCTTCCGTGGCAAACTTTACCAGATCTCCTCCCCTAGGCAAAGCTATCTTTTTTAACCTCAGTGTCCCGCTGTCAGGCTGCCAACCCATCCTTATCCTCTTTGCGGTCTCTTCATCAACAACTATCGTATCAAAACCAGGGAGGGCATCCTCAATGGGTATCATATTATTTTCCAGCACATCAAGTTTCTGAACACCGGAAAGGCCCTCGATTGATATCGCGTCTTGCAGGCTGAAGTTACCACTCCGGGTCCGCCTTAGACCAGAGAGACATGCACCACAACCCAAATTTTCACCTATATCCGAACACAATGAACGAATATAGGTTCCTTTTGAACAGGAAACATCGAATGTAACATAGGGCATATCTATCGATACGAGATCTATATTATGCACCGTTATAATCTTCACCGGAGGTTCGATGTCTGCATCCCCCTGACGAGTCCATTTGTAGAGGGGTTTGCCCTTGATCTTGACAGCGGAATACCGTGGGACCCTCTGCTCTATTGTGCCTACAAAAGCCTTCAGAGCCTTGATTATATCATCATCACTGATAGTGGGCTCGCAGCGGGAGGTCACCGTCCCTTCCATGTCCAGAGTATCAGTCCTGATCCCTAGGAGCATCGTGGCGCGGTATTCCTTCTCATCATCCAGAAAGAACCTCGTCAACTTGGTAGCCTCATTTACACACACTGCAAGAACCCCTGTCGCCATAGGATCAAGCGTCCCTGAATGACCTACCTTTTTGACCCTAAGCGACCGCTTTACATCGCTGACAACATCGTGAGATGTCATACCGTAAGGCTTATCAATGATCAGAACTCCATCCATATCAAACACTTCTAACCATGGGCTATGCCCATTCTACATAGATGCCGCAATGGCATCTATCACCATCCCTCTTACGGCATCAAAGTCTCCTTCGACCCTGCAGGCAGAGGCATTACGGTGTCCACCTCCTCCAAGGGAAGCGGCAATTTTCTCCACATCGAAGTCCCCCTTGGATCGTAGGCTTATCTTAAACCGTCTTTCAGAAACCTCGTAACAACAGACGGCAACATCCACACCCCTTATCGAACGGACGGTATCGATAAGTCCTTCTGTATGCTCTGGAAGAGCGTCTTCTTCGCGAAGCATCTCCTGCGTTACAGAGATTATCCCGACCGTCCCACCCTGATAAAACTGCAGGGTATTGAGAGCCCTCCCCATTAGACTTATCTGCGCAACCGGCTTAGCCTCATATATCTTTTCGGCTATGGATCTACAGTCCGCGCCCTTTTCCATCATATCAGCCGCCACTCTGAACGTGGCGCTACCCGTGTTTGAATACTGAAAACTACCGGTATCGGTTAGAATGGCCGTATATATGTTTGTCGCGATATCTTTTGTAACCGCAACCCCCATATATTCCATGAGACGGTATATCATCTCCCCCGTTGAACTAGCCGTCGAGTCGGTCAGCAATACCTCGGAAAAAGTGCCTACCGAGGCATGGTGATCGATATTTATAATCTTTTTTATAGAAGCTATCCTGTCCTGCTGATCCCCAACCCTTGACAGATCACTGCAGTCCAAGACAAAGACCGCATCAAAGCCTTCCACAGAGCCCAAAGAATAGACTATATTTTCCGAACCTGGCAGAAAAGCGTATACTGAAGGTGTAGCATCCTGATTGTACACTACTACATCCTTTCCCATTCCTCTCAGCATAAGATATAGAGCCAGCTCCGATCCCAGGGCATCACCATCGGGCCTGACGTGAGAAGTGATTAGAAAGGTGGCGCAAGATTTAATGAGACTTTCTATTTTTTTAAACATCTCTTTCTATCTCCGCCAATAAACGTTCAATACGGTCTCCGTACTCAAAGGATTCATCAAATATAAATCTCAGTTCGGGGACATAACGAAGACTGAGTCTCTTCCCCAGTTCTCTCCTAAGAAAACTGGAGGCTCGTTGCAGACCCTTCATGGTTTCGTCACTGCACGTATTCTGCCCCATTCTTACAAAAAAAACCTTCGCATGGCGCAGATCATCTGTCAGTTTGACATCCGTTATGGTTATCCCCTGCACCTGAGGATCGTTTATCTCCTTTAACAGGATACTCGAAATCTCAGCCTTTATGAGGTCTGCAACCTTGTCAGCTCTCTTAAAATTCATCTATCTCACAATCCCCATACTCATTCCAGGCATTGGATATATTGTTTATCTCCATAGACACATTAACTATATCGGCCAGATTCAGCCCCTCTATAAAATTCACAATGCCATCCATCTTTGAATTTATAAAGCCCTTCTCGTTTCCAACAAAACTAAAACCGATGACACCCCTCTTCCAGTCATTAGAGGCACCTACCTCAGCTATAGAAACATTGAATCTGTTTTTTGTCCTGCCCAGAATACTCCGCAGAACCCCTCTCTTTTCTTTTAAAGATCTGCTGCCTTCAATAAAGATTTCTATTATTCCGGTGCCGACTATCATCAGGGAATAACTCTCATCACATCGCTAAAGCCCTAAAGATGAACCGCCCTGGATGCTACAGTTTCCTGGCCACAGCCTCTTTTGTATAGGTCTCTATAACATCCCCTTCCTTCATATCGTTAAAACCATCTATGCCGATACCACACTCGAAGCCGGAGAGAACTTCCTTGGCATCGTCCTTGAATCTCTTCAGAGAAAGGAAGGCACCTTCATAGATAACCACTCCGTCACGCAGCAGCCTCAATCTGGCACTCCGGGTTATCTTTCCATCCGTAACGCGGCTACCGGCAATAGTACCCACTTTGGATACCCTGAATACCTGGAGCACTTCGGCACGCCCCTGTACAGTCTCTTCATATACCGGTTCCAGGAGCCCCTCCATTGCATTTCTTACATCAGCTATGGCATCGTATATTACGTCGTAAAGTTTTACACTAACGCCTTCATTCTCAGCAAGCTCAGAGACCCTGGCGTCAGGCCTTACCTTGAATCCTATTATAACTGCATCGGATGCCGAAGCCAGCATAACATCCGTCTCCGTTACGGCCCCTGCGGAACCGTGGATCAGTTTCAACCTTACATCATCAGTACTGAGTTTGATAAGGGATTCCGAAAGGGCTTCCACCGATCCCTGAACATCGGCCTTGACAATAACCTTAAGATCCTTGGCACCTTCCTGAATTCTCGCGTACAACTGCTCAAGGGTTACCTTCGAAGTCATGGAAAGTTCTTTCTCTCGTTCCTTTCTCAACCAGAACTCCCCTATACTCTTGGCCCTTTTTTCATCCTCAACACACACAAAGTCCATGCCCACCTGAGGAACTCCGGAAAAACCTACCACCTCAACCGGCATGGAAGGACCGGCGGCATTAACCCTGCGGCCCTTATCGTCTGTCATGGCCCGTACCCGGCCATAATCCATCTTGGATACGATCGCGTCGCCCTCTCTAAGAGTCCCTTCCTGAATAATTACGGTGGCAACCGGACCTCTCCCCCTGTCAAGCTTGGCCTCTACTACAACACCCCTTGCCAGCCTGTCTGGATCGGCGGTAAGCTCCATGATGTCGGCTTGGAGAAGAATCATCTCCATAAGCTCCTCTATGCCCAGATTCTGCTTGGCCGAAACCTCCGCATAGATCGTATCCCCGCCCCAGGCCTCGGGTACAAGCTCGTATTCGGTAAGCTGCTGCTTTATCCTGTCCGGCTCGGCATTCGCCTTGTCGATCTTATTGACAGCAACTATAATGGGGACTCCCGCAGCACGGGAATGATTTATGGCCTCAACGGTCTGATCCATAACGCCATCATCAGCTGCAACCACAAGGACAACAATGTCGGTTACCTGAGCACCTCTCGCCCTCATTGCCGTGAAGGCCTCATGTCCGGGCGTGTCAAGAAATACGATATCCCTATTGTTAATATGCACATGATATGCACCAATCGCCTGCGTTATGCCGCCAGACTCACCATCTATGACATGGGTCTGCCTTATCACATCGAGTAGGGATGTCTTGCCATGATCTACGTGTCCCATGATGGTAACAACCGGAGCCCTAGGTTTCAGGTTGGCGGGAAGTGATACCTCCCTCTGTATGACATCCTCATAATCTGTCCTTACGGCTTCCACCTGATATCCGAACTCACCGGCAACGATAGTTGCGGCTTCAATATCTATGGACTGATTTATTGTCACCATCATGCCCATGGAAACAAGCTTGGCGATCAAATCACTGGCCTTGACCCCCATCTTTCTTGCAAGATCGCTTATCTTTATAGCCTCTTCGATCTTTACCCTTCTCTTGATAGCCTTGGGGGTAGTAATCTCCGTTCTCTTCATCTTTGCAACCGCTACGGGCTTTTCTTCCCTCCAGTTACGCCTGTCATCTTCGGATTCTATATTTTTAAATCGTTTCCCCTTCTTGTCGAACTGACGCTTGAGAAACGTTTTTTTCTTCCTGACATCATCTCCCACATGCACTTCGACCGGTTTCTTTATCTTATTCGACAATGGTTTGGTCGGAGCTTTCTCCGCTGTATTTACCGCAGGCGTAATCGCCGTGGGCGCAACTCTACCCCTTTCCCTCTGCGGCGTAACTTTCTCGGCCTGGGATTGGGTTGGGCGAGCGTGTGTAGATGCGGGTGCAGATGCGGGCTTAGGTGCAGGTGCAGGTGCCGGGGTAGGCCTGAGATCTTTTCTTGCAATATGTCGAACTATTATTGCGGAGGTCCTGCGGGGCTTCTTTTCGATAATCCCCTTCCTCTTATCTTTTCTATCTTCGCCCTGATTTCTTGTGTCTTCGACTGGTACAGCCTTGACAGGGTCATTCGCTGCCCCTGCCAGCCCTTGGGGCTGATCTTTCTCAATATTTACCCCGGATAATTCTTTTTCATCTTTCGGCTCTGGTGACGCAACCTCCACATGGGACCTTTTCTCCTCAGGCTCTTTTGGCTCCACCTGCCTTGCTTCGGCTTCCGGCCTCTCCTCGTTATCTTCAGACTCCGCACGAACCAGAGGCTCTTCGT
Source organism: Syntrophales bacterium (assembly GCA_963665835.2). GTDB lineage: Bacteria > Desulfobacterota > Syntrophia > Syntrophales > UBA2210 > UBA6078. Next base: position 807,908 of record CAXXWJ010000001.1, read on the forward strand.
CCTCAAGTATTTTAGAATCTTGCGGCTCCGCCTGGAGAGCTGTATCCTCTGCATCTGATTGAGATTCAACAGGGGTTTCAATCATATCCGTAACAGACTGCCGTACCGCTCTCCTCCGGATGACGGTCTTTCTAACCCTCTCCTCAACGATTGCATCCTTCTCACCAAGAGCAACCTCTTTTCGCACCCGCTGTATCTCTTCTTCTTCAAGGGTGCTGGAATGGGCCCTGACAGCTATTCCCAGTTTCTCCAGTCTCGTGATAAGCTCTTTGTTGTCTATTCCGAGCTCTTTTGCCAACTCGTAGACTCTTATTTTGGACATTATAGAAACTCCTGATTACCACACCAGCAATAGGCCGGCGTTTTGTGAATATCCCAAAAGGGGGAATATCCCTCCTAATTACAAAACCTAAGACATACCCTCACCACTCTTGTTATCGACGATTTTTTTTGCCTCTTCGATCAAAGTAGCCGCCTTTTTGTCGCTGATCCCCTTTATGGAACTCAGTTGCTCCGGTTCGGAGGAAGCCACCATGGTAACTCCCTTAAAACCCTCCTCGTAAAGCAGGTCTGCAGTACGTTCGCCGATCCCCGGTATATCCATGAGAGAATCCAGTCCCTCTTTTTCCTCTTTTGCAACCCCGGCTTCGTTCTTTACGTCAATCTTCCATCCAGTCAGCCGTGCTGCCAGTCGTACATTCTGCCCGGCCCTGCCTATGGCCAGGGAAAGCTGATCATCAGGAACAATAACCTCCATCGTCCTGGCATCTTCATCCATAAAAACCCTGTCCACTTTTGCCGGCGAAAGTGCATTGCATATATACCTTACAGGATCTTCAGAGCATGGAACAATATCTATCTTTTCTCCTCGCAACTCCTGCACGACACCCTGCACCCTCGACCCTCTCATACCGACACAGGCTCCGACAGGATCAATGTCCCGGTCATCGGATTTTACAGATATTTTTGTCCGGTTACCAGGCTCTCTTGCTATGTTGACAATCTCAATCAGACCTTCAGCTATCTCGGGGACCTCCATCTCGAATAGCGCCCTTACAAAACCAGGGTGCGTACGGGAAAGCAATATCTGTGGGCCCTTGGATATCCGTTTTACATCATATATGTACGCCCTTATACGTTCCCCTCGCCTGAAGGCTTCCCTCTTTATCTGTTCTGACGGAAGGATAATCCCTTCGGACATACCCAGGCTCACAACGATACTTCCGCCTTCGAACCTCTGCACAAAGCCGTTGACAAGCTCGCCTTTCCTGTCCTTGTATTCCTCATATACATTGTCACGCTCTGCATCCTTCACCTTCTGGATAATAATCTGCTTGGCCGTCTGTACGGCAATTCTCCCAAAGGTATCGGTTTCTATCTTGACCCCTAGGCTGTCTCCCAGCTCTGCATCTTCGTCCAAGGTTCCCCGCGCCTCTTCCAGGGCTATCTGCGTGTCGGGATTCAGGACATGCTCTACAACTGTCTTGAACAGAAAGGTCTCCATCTCCCCCGCGTCTTCGTTATAGTTCACCTCGAGATCCAGGTCGAGCCCCATTTTCTTACGCGCAGCGGTCAAAACGGCCGTTTCCAACGCATCTACAATTATTTCCTTGTCTATGCCTTTTTCCTTTCCCATCTGTTCGATGAGACGTTTAAGATCTGGCGACATGTTACAGGTCCTCCGAGCTCAAATTGACGGCTTTATGAAAATTCACCTTTTTCGACATATCAGGCCAATCCCTTAAACTGACCATTAACATTCAAAAAAAGTGTTAAAATTCGTATTGAAGGTTTGCCTCCAACACCATACTTAGCGGTATGCTATACAGCTGCCCCTCAACATCTACGAGCAGGTTTTTCTCTACTCCGTTATCAACAAATTCAACCAGCTTCCCCGTAAAATGCTTTCTTCCTTCTACCTTTTCCGCAACACGGACCTTTACCGTATGCCCCTGGTACTTCATGAAATCCCTGTCTTTTACAAGGGGCCTGTCGAGGCCGGGAGAGGATACCTCCAGATTGTAAGGCCCTGGAGGAATTTCATGAACATCAAGCAAATCTCCGACCTCACCGCTAACCATCGCGCAGTCATCGAGAGTTATGCCACCCTCTTTGTCTATATAAATCCTGACCGTCCAGCGGGACTGCCCCTTTACACAGTCAACATCGACAAGCTCAATCCCTTGGGATTCCAAAACCGGCTGAACCAGAGATACTACTTTTTCACGGTATGTATTTACAGCTCCGCTCATTGTCCCCCTCAAAAATAAAAAAAGCGGGCAGAGCCCACTTCTCGGAGGTTATTAACATAACAAAGCTTCTGTTGCAACCGAAAAGATTGGAGCGGGCGATGGGACTCGAACCCACGACGTCCAGCTTGGGAAGCTGACATTCTACCGCTGAATTACGCCCGCTCAACAATTTCTACCGGTGCGATTTAGGCGAACATGCCTCTTTTGTCAAGGTTTTTTTATAGTGACATTGCCAAGCCGTTTTGTTACCGACCGCTTGTGAGCCTCGAGCCCCTCAAGGTCGGCAAACCGCGCCGTCTTTGGCCCATATAGATCGAATGCCTCCCTGGGAAAAGAGATAACACTCATCCTCTTTATAAAATCGTACACCCCAAGAGGGGAGGAAAATCTTGCAGTACCTCCCGTCGGGAGGATATGATTTGGTCCCGCCATGTAATCACCCAGGGCCTCCGGTGTATTAGGACCGAGAAAAACCGCCCCGGCATTTGTAACCCGCTCCAACAGCGATTCAGGGTTTTCAACCGCCAACTCAAGGTGCTCCGGGGCAAGCCGGTTTGCAATATCCACAGCCTCAAGGATATCGGCTGTTATAATAGCCGCGCCGTAATTATCAAGGGACTGGGAGGCCACTTTGCTTCCAAGTTCCACAACCTGCCTTTGGACCTCGGCAACAACCGCCATGGCATAGTCCCTGGAGTGCGTGAGCAGAATCGATCCTGCCATAGGATCGTGCTCAGCCTGAGACAGGAGGTCCGCGGCTACCACCTCGGGACCGACCGTCCCGTCGGCGACAATTACAATCTCGCTGGGACCTGCTATCATATCGATGCCAGTTCGGCCGTAAATCATCTTCTTTGCTGTGGCCACATAGATATTACCAGGGCCCACTATCTTATCGACCCGTGGAACAGTTTCAGTTCCACAGGCAAGGGCAGCTATTGCCTGTGCCCCCCCTATCCTGAATATGCGGTCAACACCTGCCAGCCGGGCCGCTACAAGGATCAAAGGAGACAAAACACCATCTCTTGCGGGGGAGACAAGGACTATCTCACCTACACCCGCTATTCTGGCAGGAACTGCGGCCATCAATACCGTTGAGGGGTAGGTTGCACGGCCACCCGGAGCATATATGCCTACACGTCCGAGGGGGCGTATGGCCTGCCCCAGCTCTATACCATCAGCATCCGTATAGGACCAGGAATGCACACGCTGTCGCTCATGAAAGGCCCCTATCCTCTCGGCAGAAAGCTTCATTATCTCCACATCACCGGAATCTACTACATCGAAGGCCGCCATTACTTCTTCCTCGGTAACCTCGATATTATCAGGGGTAAGGAGTAATCCGTCAAACTTCTCCGTATACTCAAAGAGAGCCTCATCCCCCCTTTGCTCGACATCGGCGAGAATCTTCGCAACTACATCCTCTACATCTTTGGGTACGCGGTCTTTGCGGTTTATTATACGCCCCACGTCCTCTAAAAAGGTGGTTTCCTGTGAACTTATAACCTTCAAGATCTTCCCTTAACCCTCCTTATATCGGCACCAATGGCTGAAAGCTTGTCTTCGATATGCTCGTATCCACGGTCTATGTGATAAATTCTGGAAATCTCCGTTGTACCTTCGGCTACGAGCCCGGCAAGAATAAGGGAGGCAGATGCCCTCAGGTCTGTGGCCATAACAGGGGCACCGCGAAGAGATGCAACACCCCTGACGATGGAACTGCCGCCATCAACGGTTATGTCCGCACCCATCCTCATCAGCTCGTTCACATGCATAAATCTGTTTTCAAAAACGGTCTCCTTGATGATACTGGTCCCTTCAGCCAGAGACATGAGCACCATCATCTGAGCCTGAAGGTCCGTCGGAAACCCCGGGTAAGGAAGGGTTTGGACGTCAACACTTTTTATACTGCCGTCGCTTATAACCTTAAGCCCCCCATCTAAGGGAACGATACTGACGCCGGCTTCTTTCAACTTTACTATAACCGTGTCAAGGTGGTCCGGTCGGCAGCCCATAACATTTACCTCACCGCCTACAACCCCGGCTGCCATCATGTAGGTCCCGGCCTCGATCCGGTCTGGAATTATATCCGCATCAACCTGATGAAGAGAATCCACACCTTCTATCTCTATTACATCGGTGCCTGCGCCCTTTATCTTCGCCCCCATACCGATCAGTACATCGGCAAGATTTGCAACCTCCGGCTCACTGGCCGCGTTTTCAAGCACCGTGGTACCTTTAGCCAGCGTTGCGGCCATCATTATATTCTCGGTACCGGTTACCGTAGATATGTCAAAATATACAGTGGCCCCTTTAAGGCGAGGGGCAGTTGCTTCCACATAACCTTCGTTAAGGTCTATATCGGCCCCCATAGCCCTTAGAGCCTTAAGGTGCAGGTTAACAGGCCTGGCCCCTATGGCACACCCCCCAGGCAGCGAGACTCGAGCCTTTCCGGTTCTCGCGAGCAGCGGACCTAGTACAAGTATGGATGCCCTCATAGTCCTTACCAGATCGTAGGGCGCCTCCCAGCTTGAGATATTCCCCGCATTGATTCTCAAAGGATTACAACCCTCAATCTCGGCCCCAAAACCGGCGAGAAGCTTCTTTATGGTCCTTACATCGGCAAGATCGGGAACATTGCGAAAGGTATTCCAACCATCTGTAAGAAGTGAAGAAACGAGAACAGGGAGGGCAGCGTTCTTGGCTCCGCTGATGTTCACATCCCCATACAACCTTCTGCCACCCTTTATTATAATCTTATCCAACTGATAATCTCCTAATCCTTGCCAGAACGACCCTTTCTACTCCGGCATAATCTCGGTGAAAAGTAATATCACAGTAATCCAGATCTTGCAGCATTTTCTCGATCCGCCCTGCCTGCCCCGCACCGAGCTCCATTGCAATCCACCCGTTCTCCTTCAAAAAAGCCTTTGAACCCAGAGCGATTTTCCTATGAACTTCGGTGCCATCGGGACCTGCAACAAGGGCAAGGCGAGGTTCATAATCTCTTACCCCTGGGTCAAGGAGTTTAAATTCCGACTCTGAAATGTATGGGGGATTTGAAACAATCACATCATAGGCTCCAACAACGGGTTCGAACAGATCCCCACATAGAAAAGATATCCTGTCGGCTACTTTATTAGAAATGGCGTTCATCCTGGCAACAGAGATCGCCTCCTGAGACAAGTCCGTAGCCGTTATATAAGCTCTGGCCAGTTCAGATGCAAGGGCAACGCTTATGGCCCCTGTCCCGGTGCCGATCTCAAGAATCCTGACTTCCCGGTATCGCTCCAAGAGCTCCAAAACCGCATCGACAAGAATCTCCGTATCAGGTCTGGGTATGAGGACATCGGGGGTAACAGCAAAAAGAAGGGACCAGAACTCCTTACTCCTCATTATATAGGCAACAGGTTCTCCCCTTTCCCTCCTCTTAACCAGCGCCAAAAAGTTTTCAACCTCATCACCGGAAAGCTCCCGGTCAGGATGTGAATATAGAAAACTGCGGTCCTTGCCCATACAATAAGCAAGCAATACCTGGGCATCGAGACCGGGCGTCGATAATCCCATGGCATCAAATCTTCCTATTGCCTGCTCCAGAAGTTGCGAACAATTCACCTGCTGACACCTTGCCCAGTATTGATCTTTTCCTGTATCTGAAAAATATTGATTCCCTAAGCCCCGGGCCGCGTTTAAATAACTGTCTTTTAATTCAAGCTCGGTACCCGCGAAAACACAGCTCCAAAACAACCATAACAAACAGCGTTTTTTGTATCCTAAAAAACCGATCATTGCAATATGACGCAACTTCAATCATGGAAAGATTATCATGACATTTGACTCAACTTTCGGGCTTAGATTTCATTACCACGATTTTGTTCTTTAACAGATTGGCATAATAAAGGGCAGCTTTCATTATGAGATCGAAGAAAGTTTGAGCTGTTGTTTCACAGAAAGCACCCATTGTGCGCAGGCGATCAACTGCGAGAGAGAGGGTTCGGGATAATGCTTCTAATCCCGGATAGACTGGAGGAATGTCTCCACACCCAATCCATCGACGTCTTCAAAGGTTTGTCCGTCGATCCCCGGAGCACCGCCATTCCTCTTTGCCAGACGGTATCCCTCCGCAAGTACTTCTATCTTCGGCACATGCACGAAGATCCCCAGAAACGATGCTCTTTCTCAGACTTGGCCTTTCGATAGATCCGCCGATGCAGCTCATGCAAACTGATGGGTGCTTTTGTCAGCTCACCCTTGCCTCGCTTTGCCAAAACGGAATGCCTGCCGATCCGGGTCCTTCCCTCCCCGTGCGCTTTGCTGAACACAGATCGAAAGTACTACAACCCGATCCGCGACCCTGACGCCATTATCCCACCGCTTGCCGTAGATCCTGACTATATCTTCGTCAGGAAGGTGGATATCTGTGGAAAGGAGCGCAAGCCAATCTTTTTTACTACGATCACGGACAAAAACCACCTTGGCCCTATGTTCACCTTTGAGCTTTACAATAACACTGACCAGGATCTTTGCCCTGCCCCAGCGCTTTTTCAGGTGGCGATAAATCGCCATCAGGTCACAGCGGCGCCCCTCAAAACCATAGAGTACTTTCGGTGTCTTTTTTACCATGCAGATAACCGGCAGATGCTGGCTGATATTTACAATGGTTGCCGGCATAAAGTTTTTTCCAAAGAAGGGTAAAAAAAATATAGGTTTTATCAAAGAGCGAACGCTGTATCCGTGCCGTTTACGGATGCCACAACAGTGCAATGTCGTTGAGACATGAAAAGGATCAAAAAAGTCGTCAATCTTGTTGGAAATGTAAACATCAGCTTGTATTTGGGAGGCAATCTTGGTATGGTTCACGAAAGCCATTTCCTTTTGATATTGTTGTGTTTTTATCCAAATTCACTATAGATCAAAAGATTGGGCTCTTCAACTATTATTTGCCATTATTTCAGTATGTTAAACCATATTGCGCCTCACAGTTGTTAATCCCGAAAGTTGAGTAATAATATTATTATTGAGGTAACACAGATAGGAAAGGTCTGCCATAACAGGTGCAGGATATTTCATGAAGTCGGAGACTGCGTGATGCCTAGGGAAGGAATATTTGCCAGAGTTGTCTCCGGCGTCTATGCCGCTGTTGGCTATATAATTTCCCTATAGCCTCTCATAAACTGAAATAAAATTTAATCAGATAAGGCTGATCCACAGGGCCCCATTTCAAGTTGTTCCCGGAAGCACAAAAAATCCGTTGACAAAAAAGTCTGCCCGTAATAGTTGCCTTAAGTTATTATAAGTTTCTATTTTCAGGGTAAAGGCCATGAATGAAACCGGAAAAGAGTTTCTGACCGCGCAGGAGACATCCGAACTGCTTAACATCAATGAGAAAAAGGTCTACACACTTGCCCAAGATGGCAAACTGCCAGGGACAAAGGTTACAGGGAAGTGGATCTTTCCACGTGCTGAGCTGGAAGAGTATCTTAGACTGCAGGCGCGATATACCCTTCGCAAGTCGCTTTTTGAATCGGTAATAAACAGGAAGGTAATCCTGGTATGCGGGTCCGACGACCCCATTCTTTCGATGGCGCAGGGATTGTTTCACAGAGGACACCCCGACTATACGCTCTTTTCTTCAAGCGTAGGAAGCACAGAAGGACTTAGGTTGCTCAGCAAAGGCTTCTGTCATATCGCCGTATGCCACCTTTATGACCCCCTAAGGGACGATTTCAATTTTCCTTTTATCGGAGAATACTTTAAAAATTCCAGCAATCTGGTGCTGATTAATCTTTTCTACAGAAATATAGGATTCGCGTACAGGGAGAACGGAGTTTCATCATTCAGGGATCTTACAGACCTTGGCCTGCGCTTTGTTAATCGCCAGAAGGGTTCCGGTACAAGGGCTCTGATTGAAAACCTTATTGAAAAAGAGGGTCTGTCTTACGCAGATATAAAAGGCTTCGAAAACGAGGCATTCACGCATCTCGATGTTATAAATCATATAGCCAGCGGTCGGGCTGATACAGGAATTGTCACTGAATCGGCAGCCCAGAGCGCAGCACTTCCATTTTCACCGCTTTTCAAGGAAAGATTTGACATGGTTATAAGGAAAGAACTCTTTTTTGATCAGAATATACAGGCCTTCGTTGAATTTGTAAGATCAGATCACTTCAGGAGGTTTTTACAAAGCATGAAAGGTTACGACTCTCGGGATACCGGGAGAGTTCTATACGAAAAAATATAAATATTAGTAGGAAGGAGTTTTGTCATCATGAATATGGTATTTAAGAATTTAGCTTTGCTGGCCTCTGCCCTGCTGTGCCTTGTCGCCTTTTCCAGCGGCTGCGCCATTGCGGAGGAGAACGTTCTAACAATGGCTACAACAACCAGCACAGACAATACGGGGCTTCTCAATTATCTCCAGCCCACCTTCAAGGCCGAAACGGGAATCGACCTTAAATGGATCGCCGTTGGAACCGGGGCGGCCCTTAAGCTGGGAGAGAACTGCGATGTTGATGTACTGCTAGTACATGCCCCCGCCGCAGAGATGAAGTATGTCGAGGAGGGAAAAGGCATTGACCGCACCGAGCTTATGTACAACGACTTTATTTTCATCGGCCCCCCTTCGGATCCGGCAGGCGTTAAGGGCTCATCGGTGAAGGATGCGCTTGGCGTTATTGCATCAAAGAAATCCTCATTTGCCAGCCGCGGGGATAATTCAGGTACGCACAAAAAGGAACTGGAGCTGTGGAAACATGCCCAGCTTTCTGTTCCCGACAAAGAGCCCTGGTATATACAGACCGGGCAGGGCATGCTGAATACTATCAATATAGCGGCCGAGCGGGATGCCTATACAATGACCGACCGGGGAACCTTCATAAAATACGAATCCAACTTCAAGGGGAATCCACCACTGGTAATAATCGTCGAAGGGGATGATTCATTGAAAAACCAATACAGCGCCATTGCAGTTAACCCCGGTAAATGTTCAAATGTAAAATACGATCTGGCAAAGAAATTCATCGCATGGATGGAATCGGAGAAAACCCAGAAACTGATCGGCGATTTCAAGCTGATGGGTAAGCAGCTTTTCACCCCCAACGCAAGGTAGAGAAACGGTAAAAGTTAGCTTTATATGGATTATATCGCACAGGGCTTCATACGATCGATAGAACTTCTCCTCTCAGGTGACCCCGAGACCTATTCGGCCATATTCACCACCTTGAGAATATCCTCTCTTTCGATCGTCGCAAGCCTCATGATAGGAATTCCCCTAGGCTTTTTACTGGGATATTTCGAATTTCCGGGAAAACGGCAGGTACGGGCGGTTGTCGATACGCTGCTCGCCCTGCCCACCGTTGTTGTCGGACTTTTTGTATATGCCTTTATCTCCCGCAGGGGACCCTGCGGCGAATTCGGCCTTCTTTTCACCCTCTCAGGTATTGCTGTAGCGCAGACCATCCTTATTGCCCCCATAGTAATATCCCTTACGGCCACCGCCATCGAGAGCCTCGACAGGCGACTGCGGGCGACCCTCATAACCCTCGGTGCGCGTGGCAAGCAGATAGTGCTGACAAGCCTGCTGGAGGCACGCTACGCCGTACTGGTGGCAGCCGTTACCGCCTATGGACGGGCAATCTCCGAGGTGGGGATCTCTATGATGATAGGCGGCAATATCAAGTGGCATACAAGGACCATCACAACCGCCATTGCCCTTGAAACCGGGAAGGGAGACTTCGCGGTTGGAATGGCCCTGGGGATTGTTCTTTTGACCATCGCCCTTATCGTCAACACATCGCTAACGCTTCTCAAGCAGAGGTCATGACCTGGATGCATCCTCTTTATCAGATAACCAATCTCAAATACCGCTACGGAGAGCACTTTGAACTGAATGTGCAGACGCTGAACATTGAGCACGGAACCTCTATCGGATTCGCCGGTTCGAATGGTAGCGGCAAAAGCACCCTTCTCAGACTCCTTGCCTTTGTGGAAACACCGGAAAGCGGGGAGATACGCTTTGACGGATCGGTAAGGACAAAAAATGGATCGGGACTCAAGCGGGACATAACCATGCTCCTACAGGAGCCCTATCTCCTGAAACGCTCCGTTTTTGAAAACGTAGCATTCGGATTGAAAGTCCGCGATGACCGGAAAAATTTAAAGGGAAAGGTCCACGGAGCCATGGAACTGGTAGGACTTCCCCCTGGAGAATTCGCAAGGCGTCGATGGAATGAGCTGTCGGGAGGAGAGGCACAGCGCATCGCCCTCGCTTCTCGCCTTGTACTACGTCCCAAGGTTCTTATACTAGACGAACCTACAGCCAGCGTAGACCACCAGAGCGCAAGACTCATAAAAGAAGCTATCCTGGAGTGCCGCAGCCGTTTCGGGATGTCGCTGATAATCGCCAGCCATGACAGGGTATGGCTCAACAGCGCTACTGACACCGTCAAGCGCATGCATGACGGCCGCATAGTGGGAACCGGCGTGGAAAACATCCTATCCGGACCCTGGAATGGCGGAGAAAACGGTTTATACAGCAAGAAGCTTGCACAGGGAAACACCCTGTTTGTGACGAAGCCCCCTAACGATACCGCTACCGGAGTGGTCAATCCCTCGGACATAGCCGTATCAGTAATCGAACCCGAAGGTATATCTACACGCAACATCCTGCGTGGTATCGTAACCAGCATGAAAATGGACAGAGATTCAGGAGATATCCTGGTCGAAGTAGATACCGGAGACATTTCGCTCCTGTCCCGCCTTACCCCAGCGGCGGTAAGAATTCTCAATCTGGTTCCTGGAAAAAATGTATGGGCACTCTTCAAGGCCTCTGCAGTCGACTGGTGCTAAATCCTCTTCCAGCTAAATCTAATCCTGGCAAGATACGCTCCTCCCATTCAAGCCCTTCCGGCAATATTTCTTGACAAGACAGTATAAGGAAGCTAGTTATCTAGGAATATTAGGTTTTCAGCTTTCTTACGCATACAGGAGCAGTTGAAAAAATATGACTTTACAGCGAAGAGATATCAATGATCTGATCCATCCCTTCCAAGTAGAGTCACATCGCAACCGAGAGGCACTAAAAATGATAAAAGCGGCCAACGATGCATCCTCCGAAGAGAACAAAAATAATTTCTATGATCTTGTAAACAATATAAGTGATGGGGTCTTCAGGATCAACAGGGCAGGTCGCTTTACCTTCGTAAACAGAGGCATGACCGACAGATCGGGGATCCCCCCTGACAAGTGGCTCATGCTCTATTTTCTCGACACCGTCGCCCCGGAGGATCGTGAAGGCGCCAGGGAAAATTTCGAGAAGGTCTTAAACGGGCAGGAAGTAGGCCCCTATGAATTGCGATACAGGACGGCAGATGCTCGCACCTTGACCGTAGAAATCAACGCCCGGCCGATTTATGAAGGAAATGAAATTATAGGCGTTCAGGGGATATCTCGCGATCTTACCGAGCGAAGGAAGGCCGAAGAGGCGGCAAAGGAAAGTGAGGAACGCTTCCGCTCCCTATTTGACCGTTCGCTCGAATGCATATATGTTCACGATCTTGAAGGCTGGATGATTGATGCCAACCAGGCCGCCCTAGACCTTCTTGGATACAAAAGAGAGGATCTTGGAACTGTCAATTTTGCATCGATGCTCCACCCCGACCAGATTTTAGACGCTATGAAAGAGGTTGAATCTATTCGGAAAGGGGAAATACCGAACGGGATGAAATCATACAAGATCCGTCATAAAGACGGCAGATTTCTGGAGCTGGAGCCCAGAGGGTCGCTGGTCTATCGTGACGGAAGACCATCGGCGCTACGGTTCATGCCATGGCAATAGTTGTCGAATCCAGGGATCCATATACGGCTGGGCACCAGCGCAGAGTGGCCGATCTTGCCCGTTCTATCGCCTCGGAGATGGGATTATCAAAGGATCGAATAGAAGGAATAAGGACAGCTAGTTCCATACACGACATAGGAAAAATATCCGTACCTGCAGAGATCCTCAGCAAGCCGATAAAACTCTCCGATGCGGAATTTTCCCTCATAAAGATTCATTCGCAGGCAGGGTATGACATATTGAAGGATATAGACTTCCCATGGCCTGTTGCACGGATGATACTGGAACATCATGAAAGGATAAACGGCAGTGGATATCCCTGGGGGCTGAAAGGAAAAGATCTTTTGATCGAGTCGAAAATCATAGCCGTAGCCGATGTTGTCGAAGCAATTGCCTCACATCGTCCATATCGCCCCTCCCTGGGACTCGAAACTGCGTTGGAGGAAATATCGGTGAATAGGGGCGTTCTATTTGATAACAACGTGGTAGATGCCTGCATCCGGCTTTTCAGGGAGAACGGCTATCGGCTCCTGGTTGACAAGGCCTTGATATGAATTTAAAATTAACTTCTGGCTTGCAATCAACGCTGTGGCTGCTCAGATTGTAGAAGTGGTAAGGGAGGGGACCAGTTAATAATTCTTGACAAGATACCGCTGTAGAGCTGATAATTTGAATCATTTTTAACATACATCTTTTGATAACAAAAACCGGCACGAACCAGGAAAAGGAGTTTTGGTTTAATTATCTATGACCACCTCTTCTCGAAAAGGGGGATATGTTTTTTTGATTTTGATCCCCCAAACAATACTCTTTCTATCTTGTACAAAAAGACAGGGTTTCATAGTTTCATCAAGATTGATCAAAAACAAGGAGGAATATATGAAAAAACTTAGTCTCTTGGCTGTCGTTTTTCTGTCTGCTGTGGTTTTGACTGTCAGCGCTTTGGCAGGCGACACGCATCTTGGCAAAGCGGTTGAGGAAGCCAGCCAGGCCGGTTCCCACGCAAGCAAAAGTGCAGGGCACAGCGTGGTTGCTTCGGGGCAGATAACATCAGCTGCCTCCGCTGTACCTCTGGCGATCGGAGGCTCTGCCGGAGCGGTAAGTACACAGATGGCAGAAGACCTTATGGAGGCAGCAACAGCCCCGCCCATAGGAACCCCTCTCGAGATTAGCGACAAGGCTGTTACGGCAGGTCCGCCACCAAACGAGATCTTGGAGCCCAAAAATCCTCAATAATCTCAAATGGGAGAAACCATGAAATACATAAAGATTTTAATCTGTTCGGCGATAGTCTTCCTCTTTCTGCTCCCACCCTCTTCAGTGCTGGCAGGAAGTAGCCAGGCCGGTGGTGAAACATATTTCAAACCGGAAGAGATCATAAAATTTTCCAAAAAGGTCGAGAAAACCCTGGCGCAGAAAGGCGCAAGGGTTGCAATTATCGCAAGGGTTGGCCGCCCCCGCGCTGAACTTCCCGAGGGAATCAGTTTTACCCATACTGCGATTGCGGTATATTCTCAAATCACAACCGCCGATAGCCGGAAGATACCCGGTTATGCAATATACAATCTGTACCAGAGAGCGGAAGAGCCGAACGTCAGCGATCTTATACAGGATTTTCCGGTAGATTTTTTTGCCGGAGTAAAGGTTATGGAAGCGGGCATCATAATACCGAGCCCGGAATTACAGAAAAGATTGTTGAAAGTAATTGCGTCACCAACTTACAAGGAGCTTCACAATCCTCACTATTCGTTAATTGCCAATCCCTTCACTCTGGAGCTGCAGAATTGCACGGAGCATACGCTTGACGTGATAACCGCAGCCATGTACGAGACAACCGATCTTAAGGTCATAAAAGCAAACGAGAAAGCCTACTTCGAGCCGCAACCTGTTAATGTAAACCCCCTGAAGCTCATGCTTGGATCAATGTTTGTTTCAGATGTGGCCACCTCCGATCATCCAGGCTCACCAGAGACATCAACATTTACAACCATTGGAAGGTTTTTGACAAAATACAATGCGGCATCGGAGGTTTTGATCGTAACACCGGATGCTTAAAAAGCCTAAGGGACTATTGGACAGCAGGGGCGGTAAAATTATTCCCTGCTGTTTCAATAAAAAATTTAGAAAAAGTGTTAACAATCTTTATGGGGACAGTATCGGCTTCGCCACCAACGGTGCTCTTCGCCTCTCCCTTCTCTGACAAAACCGATCTTGCCTATCAGCCTAATTGTGTTAGATATTTGCAGGTATCATTGATAAAGGCATAGCCCACACCCAGCATTTCACCCTGTGATTTTTTTTCGTTCACCCTTGACAACCTACGAGAACTGATTATTTTTTTTGTAGGACAGCAGTGAATCATTGATCCTTAAAAAGTTCCTGGAAAAAGTTTACAGAAGTTACTTTTCCAATTTTAGGATAGTGCTGTTAGGACTTTTTATTCAGAAAAATATTTTCACGAAAGGGGGAAACTATTATGTTGTTGAGAAGCAGATCCGACTGGCCCACCTTCGGATGGGCCAGTCCATTAGAGGAACTGGAACGAATGAGAAGGCAGATGGATTGGCTTAGCGGTGGACCCTCAAGGGGTCTGCCCGGATCTTCCTCAGCGGGCGTTTTTCCTCTTATGAATTTAACCGAAGACAAGGACAACTACTATGTTCGCGCCGAGCTTCCCGGGCTGAAGTCCGATGAGCTGGACATATCCGTAACAGGAGACAGCCTCTCGATTTCAGGGGAAAGAAAATTTCCCGTCGAGAATGAAAAGGCACAGTATCACCGAAGGGAGAGAGAGGCCGGAAGCTTCAGTCGTATCTTAACCCTGCCCGCACAGATTGATACGAGCAGTGTCGATGCCAGATGCGTCAACGGACTCCTCACAGTGATCCTTCCCAAGGCTGAAGAGGCAAAGCCCAGACAGATCTCTGTAAAAACAGCTTAATCTTATTTCGTGGGGAAAGGAGTGATTAAAAATGACAGAAAGAGAAAATAAAGCCCTTCAGGCAAAAGAAAAATCGGAAGTGAGCACCCAGGCCGAACAGACAAAGCCAGGTTTTGTTTTCACGCCTGCAGTAGACATCTTCGAAACAGAAAAAGAGATTACTCTCCTTGCTGACATGCCGGGCGTTAAAGCTGAGGACCTAAATATAGACCTGCATGATAATATCCTAACCCTTGACAGTGAGGTGAAATCGCCGGAGGGGCCCGATGAGGCCTATGTAATCAGGGAATATCGTACAGGCAAATATTACCGACAGTTCCGACTGTCACAGGTCATAGACCAGTCAAAAATAGATGCGGCAATGAAAGAGGGCGTTCTCCGTTTGAGACTGCCTAAGGTGGAGACAGCAAAACCGAGACAGATCAAGGTAAAGGTGGCTTAAATCTTTTGCTGCCCCTATAGGATAATCGGGTGAGGTTTCGAAACCTCACCCAAACAATATTTATAAAAAAATAATGTCCGATGAAAGGAGATCCCGTTTTCAAGGATATCAGTACAAAAGATGTAAGTTTAAACTTTCGTGTGTGTAGCAGAAGGCTTTAAAAACTTTCTATAAAAAAAGGAAAGGAGAACAAAGCTATGAAGCTATGGGACAGAATACAAAGGGGAATGGAGGCCGGTTTTGACGCAGCCTTATCGGCTGTTCATGCAATAACCGAAAAAACGGGAGAAAGTATGGAATTAACCCGGCTCAGGCGCGAGAGAGCCGGACTGGAGATGAAGATCACCAGACGTCTTGCTGAACTCGGGAATGCTGTCTACGAAAAGATAGCAGGAGAAAGGCTTGATGAAATATCCGAAAAATTGGGGATAAAGGATACCTTGACGGATATAGCAGAGAGTGAGGCCCACATGGTTAACATCGACCGCAGGCTTACGAAAGAACTCAAAAACGAAGGAATGGACACAAAGGAGAACAATCCTGATGCCCTGAATGGTTGACAAACCTAAACGCAGATATTAACAGAGGCCCGACAACGAACAATCGGAAATCTGTCATTATGCTGCGAATCATAGATGCGTTGCTTGTCAAACCAGCAAATCATCTATTGGGAAACCTGATCTCGAGAAACAGACTGTCGTAACGCAAGAACATCCTGCCGATATCAAACATGTAAGGGCCCGGGCTTTCAATGCCCGGGCCCTTTATTTTTTTGGCACCTCACGGCAAAGGAAATTTCCACCTTCTCATAATTTTCGCAAGCACTTTCACATGGTCAAATAGCCGGCAACCCTGTTCTGTGATATGAGCTCCCGTTGCGGAAGGTAGTGTAACCGCCTCCAATCAGATTCGACAAATCCACAACTACCTCTTCCATCTGATTGGCCTGGGCATTCATCTCTTCCGAGGCTGAAGCAGTTTCCTCGGCGTTGCTCGCGATACTCTGGACAATCTGGTCCATGGCGGCCATGGCTTTATTGATCTGAGAGATCCCCTCGGCCTGTTCATTGGAAGCTGCTGTAATCTCTGCAATAAGATCGCCAATCTTGGCGACATCCCCTGCCACCTCACCAAAGGCATTGCTTGTAGTGGTGACAAGCACAGAGCCGGATTCGACCTTCTGGATAGTTCCTTCTATAAGATTAGCTGTATTTTTGGCGGCATCTGCAGCCCGCATGGCCAGATTCCTTACCTCATCGGCAACAACAGCGAATCCGGCTCCAGCTTCACCGGCCCGTGCGGCCTCGACAGCAGCGTTTAATGCAAGAAGATTTGTCTGAAAGGCAATTTCGTCGATAGTTTTTATTATCTTTGAGGTCTCTTTGCTGGCATCTGTAATCTCGGCAATAGATTTCGTCAGCTGTGACATGGATTGGTTTGCCTTACTGAATACCTCGTTAGTTGTCTTCATCAAACTGTCGGCCTGCCCGGCATTGTCGGCATTTTGCCTGGTCATGGAGGCCATCTCCTCTATGGAGGAAGATGTCTCTTCAATAGAGGCCGCCTGTTCGGAAGAGGCCTCCGCCAAAGACTGGCTTGAAGACGAAACCTGACCGGAGGATGAAACCAGCTGCATCGAAACGTCAGATACCAGCCTGCTTGTCCTGGTTAAAACATTTGAAATAGAACGCGCAAGAAGAGTACTTGCGACAATGCCTATAATGGTTGCGATAATCATTATGAGCAGAATATTGCGGAAAGAAGCCTTGACCTTAGAGAAGAAGGCCTGATTCTGAGCTGCTGAATAATCTTGAAGAGCAAGCAGAACCTGCTCTATGTTTTCAAAGACCACAACCTGTATTGCATTTGATTTTTCAACATTCTCTATGTATGCGAGAGTCAATTCCTTTATTTTTGCGTTGCATCCTTTAGCCGCCAGGGCCGATTTTTCAAAAGGAGTCCCTCTCAATCTTTCAAGATCCTGGTCCGTGTTTTTAACAAGAGTTTCTATGAAACTAAGAATCTTCGGCTTGGCTGCAAGACTTTCCTTGAGATTCCAGAAGAGCACCTTCAACTCATAGTTAGAACTGGTATTTATATTGGCTCCCATTATAACCAACCGCTCCAGGGTGCTTACATCGGACCGCACCTGCTCATCGGCCAGTTTTTCGCTAACCTGTTTAATAAAACCGTTAGATTCTGAGATAGACAACTCCGTAAGCTCCATCACCTTAGTCTCTATAAGGGAATTATCTTCCCTCAGCGCCTGAAATTCCTGGATGTTTTTCCATAGCCCGGTAAAACTCCCCAGTATCGCCTGCCCCCTGGCCTCTGTGAGCAACCTTTCAAATTCCGATTCAAGGGCTTCATATGTCACGTCTTTGTGGAGGTAATCTTTGGTACTTAGCGCAACCTGCTGTATACGGTTTTCCAAGTTCCTGGCCACAGACTGTTGTTTTGAAAGATCCGTCATCATGTAGTTTGAACTGAAAAAAAAGTATATTACCACTCCCAACATCACCAAGTAGAGCAGGTTAGGTAAGATAAGTTTTTGACGAATTCCAAGTTTTTTTAATGCCTGAATCACGATGTTCCTCCTGTATTTTTATAAATTCCTACAATTTTATGACCTACCATCTCAAGACAAAGAGATGGCGACAGCTTTACAAACCCTCAAACGCCTAGTATGCTTCTGGGGGTAATGCAAAAGATCATTATTTCTATGTTAAATGAAGGTGGTTATACGAAAAAATGGATCAACCTGTTGAGTCGAGTTTCTCCAGATAGAGGGCTAGAGGCTTTGGGTCCTCCCCCCTACAAAGGAGCACAAACAACTGAAAAACATGATTACCATCATTTAGTGTCGCCATTAGAACTTTCAACCTTTTCAAGACATAAATCGGTCAAATTTAGGCATTCTTTAATGAAATCCTAGCAGGCGAAAAATCCGGGCAGATAGCCCCCCTATCCTTCAAGAGTTTCATGGAGATATCTATGCCGAGCAAGTCACGATGACTGGCGTTATCAATCTGACGGAGGGACTGCTATTCTGTACATAAATGGCCTATCGGGGCGGAGTTGACCTTCCCTTTTAGCTAAGGCATAGCCACAGAAATAGGAAAGTAAAATACAAGAAAGGAAAAGTTTAATATATGGACGCTGCTGATAACAAACAGCCCCCCGGCTATGTCTAACATGGACCCCGGAAATCACCTCCATCAAGTCCATAGGTTCTCCCCCAAATATTTTAATCACACCAACGAGATAACCATAAAAACAAGCCGGTAAGAACAGAAATAAGAGGGTTATTCCTCTTAAATAGAAAGCCGCTAGCGGCCTTTTCAAGATCCTGGCCTTTACCGGCGGCAACAGTCTGGGAACATTTTGAGCCATGAAGGGGATATAAAAACAATCGCAGGATATTCGAAACAGACACAATCCTTAAACTTTTTTATCATGAAGCATAGATAAAATCCGTTGCAGCCTCCTTTCTGCCACCTGTGGCATGAGGCTCTGGGTACACCGGCATAGATCCGCACCCTCCTTAATTCGAATATATTAGTTCCTGTCCACCTCGTTCAGCAGGGGGACAGGAACTATGGGGCATCATGCTTGATTTCTATAGCCCGGCAAGCTTTTTATAGCCTTCGAATCTTTCTTTAGCTTCCTCTTCCGCTATCTTATATAATCTATCGGCCACATCGGGGAATAATCTCTTAAGGCTCGAATAGCGGACTTCACCTTTGATGAAATCCTGAAAATCCCCTTTTATATCTGTGGAATCCAGTTGGAAAGGGTTTTTGCCTTCTGCTGTCAGAAGAGGGTTATAGCGGTATAGCGGCCAGTAACCGGCCTCAACTGCCCTTTTCTCTTCCTCCTGGCTTTTTCCCATATCAATCCCATGATTTATACATGGAGAATAGGCAATAATCAAAGAAGGGCCAGGATAGCTTTCGGCCTCAATAACGGCCTTAAGGAACTGCGCCTTACTGGCCCCCATTGCCACAGAAGCTACATAAACATATCCGTAGACCATTGCCATACGGCCAAGATCTTTTTTACGTACGGGCTTTCCTTTTGCCGCAAATTTCGCAACAGCCCCTATAGGCGTGGCCTTAGAGGCCTGTCCCCCGGTATTTGAATAGACCTCGGTATCAAGCACTAGTATGTTCAGATCGTGATTCACGGCTATCACGTGATCCAAACCGCCGTACCCTATGTCATAGGCCCAACCGTCACCGCCTATGGCCCAGATAGATTTTTTCACGATAAGATCTTTCAATCTGATTATATTGTTCAGAATATCCCTTTGCGGCCCGATGGTCTTGATAATCTCTTTTGAAACAGCTTCCTCTATTTTGAATCTGAGATCCTTGGTAATATCGGGGTTGTCCATATTCTCAAGCCACGACTTTAACAGACCCTTGAGTCCCTCGGGAATATCCTGCTCCAGTGCAGCACGGACATGGATGGCCAGTTTTTCACGACGCCGTGAAATACCCGCTTCTATCCCAAGGACAAACTCCGCATTGTCTTCGAAGAGAGAATTAGCCCAGGCCGGGCCGTGTCCATTCTCGTTGACAGTGTATGGACAAACCGGCGCAGAGGCTCCGTATATCGAAGAGCAACCCGTTGCATTGCCTATAATCATCCTGTCTCCGAAGAGCTGAGTAATGACCTTGATGTAAGGCGTTTCGCCGCAACCTGGACAGGCACCGGAAAATTCGAAAAGCGGTTGCCGGAACTGGCTGCCCTTTACCGTATTTTTGGGAACCAGGTCATCCCTTACCGGGACGGTCAAAGAAAATTTATGATTCGGCACCTGCACTTCGCTCTGGCTGCTCAGTCGCTTCATGACCAGCGATTGTTCCTTGGACGGGCATACCTCGGCACAGTTGCCGCATCCCACACAGTCCAGCGGGCTTATCTGCATACGGAACTTCAGTCCCTTTAGCTCCTTTCCCTGTGCCTCAAGCGTCTCAAATCCGGCAGGGGCCTTTTCAAGCTCTTCTTCCGAAACAAGTACGGGCCTTATGGCGGCGTGAGGACAGACAAATGAGCATTGATTACACTGTATGCAGTTTTCAGGTATCCATTCCGGCACATTAATGGCGACGCCTCGTTTTTCATACTGCGCGGTGGCAGTGGGGAAAATGCCGTCAGGAGGAAGGGCGCTTACGGGAACCTGATCCCCCTTCTGCAGTGTCATGGGGAGCATTATCTTGGTTACAAACTCAGACACATTCTCCACAGGGTATTCGCTGCGTACCGACCGGGCCCACGATTCGGGAACCTTGATAACCTCGATGTATGAAAGGGCCTGATCGACAGCCCGTATATTCATGTCAACCACCGTGTCGCCTTTTTTGCAGTATGCCTTTCTTATTGCCTGCTTAAGATACTCTATCGCCTCATCGGGGGGGATAACATTCGCTATCTTGAAAAAGGCGGCCTGCATGATCATGTTGATCCTTCTGCCCAGCCCAAGCTTTTCTGCGATGCTTACAGCATCGATGTTATAGAAATTCAGATGCTTCTCGGCGATTATCCTCCTTAGATTGGCGGGAAGTTCCTTTTCCATTTCCTCTACGGTCCAGGGGGAGTTAAGTAAAAAATTACCTCTCTCTACAATACCCTCAAGAAGGTCGAACTGGGTTACGTAAGACGGAACATGGCAGGCGATAAAGTCAGCGTGTTTTATAAGATAATGGGACAGAATCCTGTTTGGAGAAAAACGGAGATGCGAAACGGTTACACCTCCCGACTTCTTGGCGTCATAGGCGAAATAGGCCTGGGTGAACATGTTCGTGTTTTCGCCTATGATCTTTATCGCCTCCTTGTTGGCACCGACAGTTCCATCGGCACCTATACCCCAGAATTTGCACTGGGTCGTACCGGGAGGCGAAGCCGAAAATTCCTCCCCTATCTCAAGGGATGAGTTGCTGACATCGTCATTTATACCGACCGTGAAAGATCTTTTGGGCTCCCATTGATCAAGGTTATCGTAGACAGCCTTGACCATAGGCGGGGTGAAATCCTTGCTCCCCAGTCCGTACCTTCCGCCCACCACCAGTTGTCCGAAACCGCCTTCGTTGATGGCCGTACTGACATCCTGATACAGAGGCTCCCCGATTGTAAGGGGTGTCTTTATCCTGTCCAGCACGGCGATCTTCTTCACTGATTTGGGCAGTACCTTGAAAAAGTGCTCCCTTGAGAAGGGAAGATAAAGTCTTACTTTTATAAGACCGAGTCGTGCCCCTTTTGAGTTCAGATAATTGATCGTACCCTCTATGACGTCGCAGCTGGACCCCATGGAAACAATGATCTTATCCGCTTCGGGATGGCCCACGTAATCGAAGAGATGGTAATGCCTTCCGGTAAGCTGGCTGACCTTTTTCATCTCTCCTTCAACAATGGCGGGGAGCTTTGCAAAATAAGGAGAACAGGCCTCGCGGTTTTGAAAGTAGATATCTGAAATCTGGGATGTACCACGAACCTGGGGATGCTCGGGATTCATTGCCTTTTCCCTGAAGCGCTCGATGGCGTACCAGTCTATCAGCTTGGCCATATCCGCGTAATCGATAAGCTCCACCTTTTGAACCACCATGGAGGTCCTGAACCCGTCGAAGCAGTGAACAAAGGGAAGACTGGCCTTTATGCTGGCCAGATGGGCTACAAGTCCTATGTCCATAACCTCCTGGGGAGAGGCAGACGCCAGCAGTGAAAATCCGGTCTGACGGACGGCATTGATGTCGGAATGATCTCCGAATATGCAGAGTGCGTGCCCGGCAACCGATCTTGCCGCCACGTGGAAGACCGCAGGCAGCAGTTCGCCTGCTATCTTGTACATCTCAGGTATCATGAGCAACAGACCCTGGGATGCGGTGTAGGTCGTGGACAGCGTTCCTGCAGCTAGTGCGCCGTGCAGCGTGGCAGCGGCTCCGGCCTCGGACTGCATTTCTACTATGTCGAGGACCTGACCGAAGAGGTTCTTCCTGCCCCGGGCGGCCCATTCGCTGCAGTACTCTCCAATGGTGCTCGAAGGGGTAATCGGGTATATCGCTGCGACCTCACTCATCGCATAGGA
Organism: Syntrophales bacterium; assembly: GCA_963665835.2. GTDB lineage: Bacteria > Desulfobacterota > Syntrophia > Syntrophales > UBA2210 > UBA6078. The sequence continues at coordinate 830,465 of CAXXWJ010000001.1, forward strand.
AACATAGGCCGCTATCTCATTTCCTTCCAGGGTCCTATTAAATCCAGCCATTATCTTTCTCCTTTTTACTCAAATCTTGATTCAGCCAAGAGTTAGTTTTTAATGTCAGGCACTTAAAACAACGTGCACAATATCAGATTTTGATTAACCTCCTCTTTATTTCTTAGACGCCCTCTCTTCTGTGAAGATCGGGAAGTTTCCCGATCCACCTCCTGTGCGCCAAAAATCAAAAAGGCCGCAAAACCTCTTTTCGAGATGCGACCTTTTGAAACAAAAAAGCCGCGGGCTTCGGGGCCCGCGGCTTGATTTTTCTTCTAGGCTGTCAGAATCAAGCAGCGGTCCCCTGAAGTACTACTACGAGTACAGATACATTTACAGAGACTACTACCGGTTTCCCAAACAGACTTGCCATTTATATACATTCCCAAGTTGAATTTGGGGCAATTCTATACAAAAAGATCCTTTTGTCAAGATAAAAAACCAAAGCTGTCTGGAACAGATTAACTGCCATATATGTTTCTTGACCCCTTCGAATAGATATGAAATGTTGCAAGAAATAGTCAACCGTAGTAATCAGAACAATCAAAAATGGATCAGAGGACCTGCCGCAATTAGAACAGGCTCATATCATGGAAAATCCTATCTATCATTCCGGTGAAACAACGATTCTAAAATACACTTCGGAGGTGAATTATGCGTCTCAGTAATTTCATAGCCAAAGTAATTCTGATTTCGGCGATGCTTCTATTCTCTGCAACGTTTGCGCGGTCAGAGATAAACATTTCATACATCGGCCCCTCGGAGACACACCTTAACTACAGCTACAACGCAACGGAAGAAGGTGACCTGGGCGTCAAGCTCATGGCCATCAAAACATCCGACGAAAGCGAAACAAAGCTGGACCCTGAAGGCGCACCCTATGGCCCCCTTACTTTCAGCGGTGTTTTGCGTCATGGGGATCTGGAGCGCAATGCCAAATATTGTTACGAATTGCGGGTTGTATACAGGCTCCCTGGCGATAGCACGGAACTGGAACGGGTCGTCGAAACAAAATCCATGTCACTGAACGACAGCATGGATGGAACCCTTCTCTTTGACGAGGCAATCAACGCCGACACCCTCGGTATCGCCCCTCTAATAAGCAACGGCGTTACAGTCCCTGACGGGAAAACCCTTGCCCTGGAAGGTCAAACAACAGTAACAGGTTCCAGCATTACCGTAGAAGGACAGATAGCTCTTTCTGCTCAATGCAATACCGAGGGGATCTGGCTCAATATCAAAGCTCCGCACAGCTTTCCCAAAATCAATAAAGCTAAACTGTCCTTTGATACAGCGGCAGACGGTTCGTCAATAGCCTCGGGCAGTGATATCACCATATCCCCACACAGGAGGTGACCTCACAGTTAAGAACATCCAGAATCTAGTAATTACGCAGCTCCCATGGCCAAATGGAAACCTGACCCTGGAGAACATCAAGCCCTGGTTTGTGGACAACATGCCCGGCCCCAATCAGGCTCCATCCATAGAAGCAGGCACCACATTCCGTCTAAGAAATGTGGATATACTTCTTCCCAAAGATTATGCCTATTCAATCTTTTATTTCCATCCCCACGGTGATGGCACCTACCTGTTCGAAGACTGTCTCTTTGACGCAAAAATATCTTTAAGCGTGGAGGGGAAGAAACCCAACAATATTACCTTCCGCCGCTCAAAAATTAAACTTTCTGTAGGTGTTATCGGCGGAGCGCCGGTATTCGAAGAGTGCGAGTTTGGCGGAGACGTCACCCTTTACAACAGAACGGCGGCGACGTTCACAAAAAATGTCTTTTGGGGGAAACTGAACTTTATAAACAGCTCGTCCTACGATCCGATTGCAGCATGGAATGCCACAGGGGCAGACCTGCCTACGATAGACCAGAACAGTTTCTACGGCCAATATGCCCTCTATTATCAGGACAAATGCAGCTTCGTAGACAAGGTGCCTTCTCCGATTCCCATCGGTTCGAGCAACTATTTCGGCGATAGCCAGGGCTTCGTCCGGCTGGCCGATCCGTGCACAGCCACCAATGTGCCTGATCGATTTCTGATGAAGCGGGGTGCCATAGTTACCGATACATCTATTATGGGCCAGGTCTTCGATATCTCAGGCTTTGCCTCCTCTCCGACAAATAACCAGACCGACAAACGGGTACAACCTTCTTTCTGGCTTATCAATTCCATCATCGGCCAAAACACCATTCCCCACGACGCCACCCTTCCCGCTTCCCCCCTTGTTCAGGGAAAGGAAACACTGTTCTGCATGGAACTGGGAACCAACGATAACCGCGGCGTCGAAGGCCTTAAAGTATATGCCAAAATAGGCGGAAATATCGTTCAAACCACTTCAATTCCTGCAGTACGAAGGGATGTGTCTAGCTACACCAACAGCGGAGGCAGGGCTATCGGTGGTGCAAGATCGATAATCAACGGAATGGCAACGGTAAACTTTATTCTGCCGCCTGTAACCACTTCATCGGCCACAGTAGAAATCTATCTCGATCAATCGGCCATTAGCGGCTATGACTTCGATGGCGACGGGGTAGATGATCCGGGCCCGCGCTATCAACCGAGGCTGCTGACAAAAACTCTGACCTTCGATCCTCCCTACGGAAGGACACTTAACATTCTTTTCCATACCGTAAAGATAGAGCGTGGCCCATTTAGCGATCCCTGGCAAACAAAGACAAACGCACTCACCAGAACAAGAAATGCCCTTATTTCATATATGCCGGCGATGTTTCCCATTCGCACAGAGGATCTTGCTCTCTATCCTCTTGAAGAGCAGATGGTAATAACCAATGCAGATACTACCACAGGACTGTTAAATGCCGTTGCCCCCATTATGGAACTTACCCGGCGACTGTTCGAAAAAGACAGATCTGTTTCAATCGACTTTCAGGTGGCTGTACTTCCTGCAAATTCAATGGGGAAAGACATATCGGGAGCAAATTTCTCATCCCGGCGGGAGATACTTTTTGTCGACGAAGACAAATTGACTGCCGTGCTGCATGAAATGGGACACGGATTAGGTATGTATCGCAAAGAACAGTACGATCAGTTCCCACCGGACGGACTCCAATTCAAAAATGCCACGGCCTTTGTAGGCTCACCCAAGGCATCAATAGACTGGATGATAGGGAAAAGGCGTATTCAGCATGTAGTAGCCACCGACAACCCTCACTATTCATACCAGGACTGGATGGATCTAATGTCCCGTTCAGATTATCCCGTATGGCCAATACCGGGAACCCTGTCGAGCTTTTACTCGGCCTTTCGCAGCCGCCTGGGAACCGGAGTTTCGGGAATTCAAAGCCTATCCATCGATACACCGTCAGAATACAGCATTTCATCTTCAACGGGCGCAACGCGTATTCTACTCTTTGCTAACACCGCAAAGGTAATTGAAGGGGGGATTGATCTATACAGCCTCCAGCCAGGGGCGATTAGAGCAATGGCATTTGACCCATCGGTACTCCCTAGCCTCCCGGCAGATACAGATGGACCGGGCAACGCCTATCGCCTGGAGGCCCTCGACGCTTCGGGCGCTGCACTGTCCAGTCAGGAGTTTTATGTGGCCGGGACCAATCCCTATGATGGGGACACCCTCCCGGACAGCGACGTATGGTACGCGACCTTCGATATTCCGGAGGGATCGGAACAATACCGCATCTCCCGTATCGCCGACGGTCAGCAGGTATTTGAAGTGCTCCCCGGAGGAAACCTGTCCTGCGACATGGTTTCCCCGGCGCCTGGCTCCTCCCTAGGGGATACGGTTCAGATAAAATGGAACGTCACCCAGTCAACCCCTGTCAATGCAGGCCAGCCTGTCAGGAGCATGATCTTTTTCAGTTCCAACGGAGGCGCCACCTGGCAACCTTCTACGCTATTTCAGGAGACAACTTCTATCAACATCGCAACGGAATCTCTCCCTTCCGGGACAGATATCGTTCTTCGCGTCGTCTCCTCGGACGGTCTCCGATATTGCTCTAAGCAGGTGGGAGGTCTGACTATAGGCAACCGACCGCCTACAGTAAACATTATACTTCCCAGAGAAGGTGACCGGGCTCCGGTAGCTTTTGCCTGGACCCTTGCGGCTGAAGCCTTTGATGTGGAGTCCGGCCCGATAGATACAGGCCTGTGGGAATCCTCCATAGATGGCGAGATAGGAACCGGCCCCTATGTCGAAGGAGTGCGGCTCAGTACCGGTACCCATACCCTTACATACAGAGCATCAGATGCTGATTCCACCCTTTCCTATGCACAAATTCAAGTGACCGTTGATGACCAGGCGGGGGTCGATCTTTGTTTCGCTGAAGATGCCCTGCGTGTAACCCCGCCTGGGACAGACCCGGTGTACCAGCCTACCGTTGCGGTTCTAAAAACCGGTGATCTGCACTCAGCGGCAGTGGAAATCAGAAATGGTGGGATTGCCGCTACCTGCGATATGGAGCTGTACATGGAAGATCCTCAAGGGGGAGAAACACTCATTGCATCACAGAGCGAAGTTTCACTTCTGCCCTTCGAGGAGGTTCTTATGCCCGCATCTTTCACCCCAGAAACAGATGGAACCTACAGGTTCCGGGCAGTTGTAACTAACATCACCCCGAACGATGTGAATTCGAGCAACAACGAAAGAATATGGACTTTCTTTACGGAAACCACCAGCCTTTCCCTTTCCCCTCTAACCAGCGAATCATGGGCCGCTCAGAGCCTTATGCCAATCGACTGGATATTCAGCGGCTATGCGGGAGAGAGCCTAGGCATCGAACTTCTTCAAGACGGAGCTACAATCAGCACCCTTGCCTCTGCCCATCCAATAGGATCCGACGGATCGGGGAGCTTCTCCTGGAAAATCCCCAGGGACTTCCCAGTCGGAACCGGCTACCGCATAAAGATAACGAGTCTCAGCGAATCATCGGTATACGCCATAAGTCCGGGATCCTTTGAAATTATGCCGCCGGAACCTGCTTTCCCCGACGTCATAACTATACTTAATATCATGGTAGGCCTTCCCGTAACGAACGACGCCATGACTTCGATTCGGGACATAGATGCGAACAGTCGCGTCGGTCTGCCGGAAGCGATATTTATACTACAGAAAACAACCGATCTGAGGCAATGAGGCACTATCCGTAAATCAGCAAAAATATCCGGCCCCAAAGACCGGCTTTTTTGAAAGGTGATTTATTCCCGTTGACAAACAAAAAAACTTTCTATAGCAGCAGCCGGTAGCCTTACCGGTCGCTGCTACCTTGGAGGAGTTTTTCATGAATGAATATCTGCATTCCACAGCTGCGATTGAATCTAACAACCAGCTAATAAAGACAAGGGCTTTTGAAATAATCGGAGACGCATCTTCGGAACCGGACAAGGCTAGGCGTCTCTTTGCCTTCGTACGCGACCGTATACCTTATAACCTCTTTATGATATCAATGCATCCCGACGACTTTCGGGCGTCCTTCATTCTGGATTCACAAAAGGGATACTGCGTACAGAAGGCAGTTTTGCTGTGTGCCCTGTCCAGGTCAGTCAGAATCCCGTCTCGCCTGGCCCTGGCAAGGATAAGGAACCATCGTCTGCCTCAAGATATTCGCACCCGCCTGGGACGCAACGAGTTCCCCGGCCATGGCTACAATCAGTTGTTTATCGACGATCACTGGGTTTCAGCGGCGGCAACTTTTGATGCAGCTCTGTGCGCCAGGATCGGTGTGCCGACGGTGGAATTTGACGGCCACAACGACGCCATGCTTCCGGACAAGGCGCTGGACGGAGGTCCCTACATCGAGTATCTGGAGCACTACGGATCCTTCTCCGACCTTCCCCTGGAATTTATCACCGAACGCACCTCAAAGATCTGGGGCAGAAAGAAGCGCTCCTGGCTGCGTCCCGAGGATGATACGGGTTTTCCATGAGTTGAACGATTCTATCTGGTGTTGGCAACTGATAATCAAATAAATTCATCAATCATCAGTGCAAAACCAGTGAAGAAAAAATAAAGGAACCCGGATGCTGTGCGAAGAGAAAGGCTGCTAAATCTTAAAAAAATACAGCATCTAAAGTAGACAGGAAAGCACCTATAACTTGAATTGTCATGTTTGGTGTAGATTACAATTGACAACAAGAGACAAAGGTATACTTAACCGCTAGCCTTTCAAGGGATTCAACCCACAGAGTAATAGGCTAAATCCCCTTCGAGAACAAACTTCCTTGATCTTTTTATCCAAAATTTTTAATAACGCTCGATTTTCTTACATCCTGGCTACTGGATGTCCATAGGGTATCAGCTTTTTACTTTTGAATTTTGCTTGATCCGTTCTACAATATTTTCTGGCAGCTGCTGGATATCGACCAAAACAAATTGTAACGAACCATCGTCAGATTTGCTTAACCTTGCCCCTTGTAAATCTTGGGTAACCACTTCTGGTTCCAAATCATAGGCATCACCGGTGATGAAGTCTACAGCCAGACCAATCAATCCTCCAAAAATCACATTCCCCCAAATCCAGCCATCTGGAGACTGGGTCAACAATATGTCTACTGGTTGATAACCTTCTTTTTCTATGTGTAACTTAAAGTCGCCTTTACCTCTGGGAATCATAACCGTTGCAGGCGAATTATAGGTGGTGCCATTAACTATGACTTTTGCTCCGGAGGGTGATGTGTAAACAGGAACATTGACCATGTCACCGTTCATAATAGTTGCACAACCAGCAGCTAGAAATGCCATAAGAATGATCCCCAGTATTACTTTTTTCATACCAATCTCCTCATCTCTAATTTTGATAAACAGGGCTTTAGGTCATCCGATCGCAGTACTTCAAAGGGTGCAATTTTTCAAAAACGAATGATTACGAATCATTTAAAAAATATCGCGGGGTTTTAGCTCGCCAGGAGCATTATGTCAAGAAATATATAGCGAGCCCTGTAAAAGGTGTTTACAGATTCCAGAACTGCCAGTAAATAAGGTCAAAACACCGGAAAGCTGAAACAGGGGAACCGGTCAATAAATACAGTCGTACCAACTATCTACATGTGGTGTAAAAAAGAATTACCCTTTCCGGGAGGGCTTCCTCTTCTTACCCGCCATCCAGGCATCATGGTCGGCAATCAGCGCCTTTACATCGGTACCGGTATGCTTTTTGACAATGTCCAGGGTTCGGGCGTAATCTTTTTTTCCGATCCTGATCACTTCAATCTCTTTGTTCAGAAACTGCTGGATCTCGGCAAGTATCTCCTTCTCATTTTCACTGCAAAAGGAAAGCGCAATGCCCTTGTTAACACCCCGCCCGGTTCTCCCCACCCTGTGGACGTAATTCTCCGCCTTTTCGGGTAAATCATAGTTGATAACATAGTTCACATCCGGGATATCGATACCGCGGGCGCTGACGTCGGTTGCAATGAGTATTCGGCATTCACCTTCTTTGAACTTTCTCATCGCCTCCAATCTTTCGGCCTGGTCCTTCTCGCCGTGGATCGTGATGGAGGAAATAGCAACGCGCTCCATAGCCTTGGCAACTCTTTCGGCACGAACACGGGTGCGGACAAAGATGATTATTTTACTGTCAGGATTTTCCTTGATGAAACTCTCCAGGAAAAACCGCTTATCATCCATATCAACGAACATGACTGCATGGGAGACATTCGCCGCCACAGGATCATCGGGGGATATTTGAATACGGATGGCCGTACTTTTAACCTGGGAGAAAGCCAGTTTTTTAATTTCCGAATTGATGGTTGCCGAGAAAAAAAGTGTCTGATGCCTGCGGGTAAGCATTCTTTTTACAGACTGAATGTCTTTGATGAAACCCAGATCCAGCATATGGTCGGCTTCATCCAGAACCAGCGTTTCGACTTGCTCCAAGCTGATCGCGCCCTGATGAATAAGATCAAACATTCTTCCCGGCGTTGCAATAAGAATATCAATGCCTTCCTGCATTTTCTTCAGCTGGGCATCCTGTTCAACACCGCCAATCAGGGCAAAGGTCTTCACCTTGGTATGTTTTGCAATACCGGTAAAGACCTCGCCAATCTGCATGGCCAGTTCTCGCGTCGGCACCATGATCAGTCCCTTGATGCCCCTTTCCCGTTTACTGCTTTTCCCACGGTGGATTTTATCGATCAGAGGAATGGCAAAGGCCGCCGTTTTACCAGTTCCCGTCTGGGCGATGGCCAAGACGTCTTCCCCATTCAAGATGGACGGGATGGATTTGAATTGAATATCCGTCGGTCTCTTGAAACCGAGATTGGCAAGGTTCTCTTTTATCTCTGGGGAAATATGATATTTTTCAAACTTCATGCTACCTCGCTATACTGTAGTTATGGAATATTTAATATGCAGCGCTAAACGGAATGAACGGGTTGTTCAGTGATGACATTTTTTGTTCACCTTCAGGACCATATCATTTGATAAAATTATACTCCAGAGCGATTGGCGCAGATTCAATACCACCAAGGCGCTTTTAATGATAATCGGATTATAAATTACGCAGAGAAATGCATAGAGCTGATCTTCCGCCAGGATAGTAAGGCTTTTACCCTTTCCCTCTGATCAAAAGTACCTAGGCCCCGCTTCAGCATTTTACCTGATTCGGTGTTTTTATAAGAATAGTATGAAGAGCTATAGATGAAGTTCTGTTAAGTCAAGAAAATAAATACGACCGTCAGGAATTGCGCATTGGAACGAGAGAGTCTGCTGGTATTAGAACTGGTTGGTGTTGAGCAGCACCAATGTGCAGGCGTCCTCGGTTTCAATGCCGCTGGCCTCCAGTTTCGCGCACAGATCGGGATTCTCAGCCCCAGGATTGAATATTACCCTGCCAGGATACAGGCTTACCAAGGCATCGGCAAGAGCGGAAGACCTCTCCGCCGACATGTACATGGTGACCGTATCAATATGCCCCTCTAGTTCCGTAAGATTGCCAAAGGTTTGCAGACCTTCGATTGAGGATACAGTGGAATTGATGGGCAGGACTTCATGACCATGCTTGACCAGCGAGCGCACCGCACGATTCGAATAACGCTCAGGATTGGGGCTTGCCCCGACCACCGCTACCTTCTGTTTTTGGCTTGTCATATCTTCTCACTCTCAGTCTGTGATATTATTTCTCTGGCGATCTGGAACTAGAGAATAACACCAATCAAGAGATAAAATCAATTGAAGCAAGGGTTATCAGGGGGGGAAAACATTACAGGAGGCTATCCGATCGGACAAGGGAATAGAAAAAACGCGTTGTCAAAGGAAACCCTCAATCAGCAGTGAATTACCCCGCCCACAGCGGGATTAGGGGGGGGGACGGTTCTAAATAGACCCGTCCCCATTATTTGCAATTAGCTACGTTATTTACTAGCATATACAAAGATATACTACAGAAACATCACACCGCAAAGGTTTTATAGACATCAAAGCCCTTATCCGGAACGCTGGTAAAGGTAACTGTGACCTTGAGCAGCTTGAATCGCCACCCCTGCGGGGTGCGAACAAATTGATCGTCGTAAATTCCACCAATCCATAGATAATCCTCTCCTACACTGCCCGGAGCAAGAAGTTGCCACTGCCCGGTGGCATTATCTCCGTTAACCTTAATTATAGGGTTACTGACACAGTGCATACCGAAAACATTACGTCCAGAATCGAAAAAATCGAAAATCTCTTTGTGTCCCTTATATATGCCACCACCGGGGAAAGGACCTGCATCCCATACGCCATCCGCTGTGAAAAGAGAAATCATTCTTTCCGCATCTGGCTTGCGCCGATCCCAACCCATATCAGCTGCACGGCAATAACTTGCCTTAAGCTGCGTGTAAAAGTTAGGATCTTCCCATACAGTTAGTGGCAAAATGAGTGGCAGTCAGTTTCCTCTTTGGATAGGATGTTTTTTATCGAAGAAACAACCACAAATCCAAAGGAGGAAAGAAATGACTGCCAGGAAGAAGATAGCACAAAAGAGACTCACATTACTACAATTAGCTGAAAAACTACGGAACGTATCGTAAGCCTGTCGTCACCATGGTGTATCACGGAGCCAGTTTTATGAGTACAAACGGTCCTTTCAGGAACATGGGTTGGAAGGATTGTTGGACCGTCCGCCGATACCAAAGAGTTTTCCAAACGAAACCGATTCCGAGATCAAGGAGAAGGTGATAGCCCTGTCGCTCGATCACCCGGCTTGGGGACCCATGAGGGTTGCCGATCATTTAAGACTGAGCGGTGTTTCCGTCAGTCCCAGCACGGTCCGTAATCTCTGGATCAAGGAGGAGATGGAGACGAAGTATAAGCGACTTCTCCGCCTCGAGGAAGAGAAAAACGGGGCGGATATCGATCTGACCGAAGAACAGATACGATTACTTGAGAAGGCCAATCCCTGCTTCAGGGAACGGCATGTCGAGAGTCTCTATCCCGGGTATCTGCTTTCTCAGGACACGTTCATGGTCGGTACCATCAAGGGAGTGGGTCGTGTCTATCTCCAAGTTGTCATCGACACCTATGGATCCTTTGCTTTTGGCAAGCTCTATACTTCGAAACTGCCGGAGACGGCCGTTGATGTTCTCTACGACAGGGTCATGCCCTTCTACGAGGAACAGGGGCTTGTGGTGGAACATATCCTCACGGATAACGGACGAGAGTACTGTGGAAGGGCCATGATTCACCCCTATGAGATCTTTCTGGAGCTGAATGACATCGAGCATCGTAAGACGAAGATAGCAACGCCCAGGACCAACGGGTTTGTGGAACGCTTCAATCGGACCGTTCTGGACGAGTTCTTCCGGGAAGCCTTCCGTAAAACATTGTATGTGTCCGTTGATGAACTACAGGAAGACCTTGATCGGTGGCTCCACTACTACAACTACGAGCGGACGCACCGCGGTTATCGGAACATGGGCAGGAGGCCCATTGAAACGATTGAAGAGGGTAAGACGAGAAAAGAATCATTGACACAGGAAACAGCATAAGCCTACAAGTCAAAGAGGGACTGACTGTCCGGGAAGAGGTTAATTTTTACAATTATATTTTTCCTTCCATTGATTAGATATCTACTTATAAATATTTCATGGAGATCGTATTGGTTTTTGAAGTTCCATTCATCTAGCCACATATGCATCCCCTGTAATTTCTGAATTGCATATTTATCTTGCAGCTCATCAATTTGTTTAATTTTTACTATGGCATTTTTTAATTCCTGCTTATCCGATATCTCCTGGAGGTCGCCAGAAGACAGCGCAATTATTTTTTCAGCATCAGCATTAAGAAAGGCTTCCACGCAAAGCTCACCATAAACATTTAGATCCTTCTCATTTTTGCCGGATACGGGCCCTATAAACAGCTATCCCCCCCTGCTTCCTTGTTTATAACTTGCTCCGAAATAGTTTTGGCTTACACCGCCGCCAGCACAAGATGTTAAAAATGCGATCAAACAAAAAATTACAAAAGTAGGGACGCTTCCCGTATTTATGGCAAATGTCGATGTTCTTTATTTACGTAAATACCGGAAGTGTCTCCCGTTTTCCCAAGATCATCATCTCAACCCGGCAACTTTTTGAAGAATATAAATGACTTCCACCATCCCGATTTTCCCATCGCCATTCACATCAGCGTCTAAATAAGCACCGTTCGGGTTCAACCCGGATGCTATTTGCAGAGCCAAAATGGTATCAGCAAGATTTATACCGCCATCATTGTTAATATCTCCTTTTATACATTCTGACTGTTTGGTATTACTAAAGACATGGATACCGTGATCTCTTGTCATGCAAATCAATTCAACAATATTGTTCTGGTCTAGGTCGCTGGCAACTACAGTGCCGCGACTTCCGATATTAATTGTGCTCAGAACTTCAAGGTTTTTGTTTACAACGCTTAGATTCCCGTTGTCGTCCAGTAACACCACTTCGATGTTACCATCACCGTTCAAATCACAACTCAGTTGAACTCCTCCAGCAATTTCGGCACTGTTTTGCATTGTAAGGTTATGATCCAGCACATATAGTGTCTGTCCGCCTGGATAATTACTAGCTGTCGAGTGCCAAGACATCGATAACGATTTTTTGTGCCACGACATCGCTGACACTCAACTGAGCTATCGCAGTTTGTAATCGAATTCCTCTACCTATTTTTTGTCCAGGAAGAGTTTTAGTTTCTGCTCTTTGATATCGATAGTAGCCACCACGTATTCAAGCATGGTCTCTGGCGGAGCCGAGAAGCATTCTCCGAAGATATTCAATTTCAGGTTGCTGCGAATGAGGCGCACAACGTGATATTTGCCAATCTCCGGCTTTTTCATTCGATGCATGGGAGGCTCCTCTGCTTTTGGAAACCTCAATTTGACATTCGAGGCGGCAAGAGCTTTCAGCGGTGTATCACCTTTGAGTTTGCTGTAGCGATACCTGCTGTTGTGCCGCTGTTCGAACGCAAGTGAGTTCAATTGCAGATCCCCTATGGACGCCATGATAACATCTCTGTTGATAACGGTCGTTGAAGTTTTCAATCATTCCATTTCTCCACGGTTCGGCCATTGGTATGAACCAAGGCTCGACACCGTTTTGCAGACAGAGTCGGATAAGGGGACCCATTCCACGTGGATGTGTCGGGCTTCCGAAGAAAGACATGGCATTATCAACTTGGACACGCTCTGGTATTCCCATCCGCTTCCATGCGCTCCAAAACCCGTCAAGGATCATTTGCCCTGACTTGGCAATGGAAGGATGCAGTCCACACCGGACCGTTGCCGTATCAACGATGTTCAGGCTGTAAAAACGAATCGGTCCCTTCAGATAGCACGGGCCAACAAGATCAGCCTGATGGGTTTGGTTCGGCAATGTTGACGGCAGAACGGGATATGCCGTCCCTTTGGACTCATATTTGCCGGTTCGTCGATGTGTCAGTTCGTTCTTGGCGAGAATCCGGTTGATTGTCCTGATTGACGGCAACGGTTTGGCGCCAAGATCTTCTATCTCCCATAGGATTGCTTGAGCACCGCAGAACAAACCCTGATTATAGAGATTGAGGCGAACCATCTTGACGATTTCTTCGATCTCTAATGGTGTCCGGTTTGGGATCACACGGGGGCGACGAGAACGATCCTCGCACCACGAGGCATCGCCCTCGCTATACCGCTTGAACCACTTGTACAGCCAGAACTTCGACTTGCCCAGCGACGCACATATTGATTCGGGACTTTCACCGTTTATAAATCGCTCCACGGCCAAGACCCGTTGCTGCTTGTTTTCCTTTTCCATGAACACCTCCGTATCTATTTTGGTGTTCACAGAATTACGTGATCGCTATTCGATTGTCAGAGAACTTTGTTTGCTATGTGCTGGCACATTTTTCCGTTATCGATGTCTTGGCACTCAACAACTAGCAATTACTTCGTCTTTCCCGTCACGATCGATATCGGTGATTGTGAAAGACCACCTTGCATCTTCACTTCCTGAAAAAGTATCTGTAATTTCAACGCTCTGATCAAAAAGATGAATTTCAGAAGTTCCATGATAACAAGTGGAGTAGTGTCCTTCAAACCCTACTATTTCCATTACGCCATCATGGTTAAGATCCGAAAAATAGTGCTCTGAGCTCCCATCAGATGGAGAGGGATACTTTTTGGAAAATTTTTCATTACCCTGTTCGTCCGCAATAATTAACCACATATCATCATCGGTTGTCATCGTGCCATTATTGTTATAACCATCCGCATTACAACCATTATGGACAGTGCGAGCCTCGTTTGTAAGGTCCAACATGCCGTCTCCATCAAAATCGGCAATGGACGTAATGCTGAAGGCAGGGCCCACCTTGTAACACCACTTCTCAGAGTCGACCCCCTTATCATAAACGGCAAAACCGCGGTACATATCCGAATGGCTGTTCCCTCCGTTAAGACTGACAACAAAGTCTCCATTCCCGAGGAGGCCAACGGGTCTCATGGTGCAGTCGTATCCTGCGCTCTTTGAAAGTGTTTTCAGTAAGCTTCCTTCTCCGTCATAGAAATATGTTTTTAGGTTGGATGTGCCTCCTGTCCCAATTCCGATATCAAGGACGCCATCGCCATTGATGTCTTCGAGTATGCCGATACTGCAATTGGATGACCCTAGCGTGACACCGTGAAGCAAATTACCTGTGCCGTCGTAAATCTCGAGTTGATCCCCATTTACATAGATAATCTCAAGATGACCGTTTCCTGTGACATCACCTGTCAAAAGCGATCCGTATGCGTTACTGATAGAAAACTTCTCCAGCAAGGTGTTCTCTGTAAGCTCAGTAGATCCCCAAGAGTAGTAGCAACTACCTGCTCTATCTGAACGTGTGTACCTCCAACCCTTTACGTTAGTTGATTTAAGAAAAACTAAATTCGAGGTATATGAGACATCACAGCGCCTGTCCGTAATCGTTATATAGACGCCATCAGAAGGTTTTGTGCCGCTTGGCACCGCAAACCACATATTGTCGAGATCTGCTGATGAAGAAAATCCACAAAAACCATATAACCGCGTTCCGTTTTCGGTGTAGATATCAACCCAGGTTCGCGAAGCGTTTTCATTCAAGCCACAAGGAGGCAGATCCGGTGCCAACTCAAACAACTCATCTGGATACGCTTCCCTGTTGCTGATACTAAGAAGGTATCTCGTCCACTGCTGCTCATCTGCCTCATATTCTTCAGTACCCTTTAGAATAAGTATGGGGTCGGGCAAATTGTTGTAGCAACCATCTGGATCAGGTGTATAGTTATAAAGAGCCTGTATTTCAGCTTCGGAAAGAGCGCGATTGTAGATCATGAGGTTATCCACATATCCATAAAATACGCTTCCGTTAGAATAGTTCGTAAAAGTGAATTTCTTATCAAAGTCTTCAGAACCCGATCCTATTATATTTAGTTGGAAGTCACTATCCAAAAGGATTTCCGGCAAAACTTCACCGTCTAACATGGTAATAATTTTTTTATTTTCTAAATCAAAAGAACACACTACATTGTGCCAATTATTTGCTTCCAAAGATGTATTAGTAAAGGTATGAACGTATCTTTGATTATTCAATGTTAGTTGGAGATTTCCGTTATTGTATCTAAGGCCAAACCATCTATAGGAGGTTCCTCCCGTCAAGATATTTGGTTTACTAAAATCCATCGAATAAAAATCCAAGCTAACGGAAAATGCGCGGTAATCAAAACCAGAAATATTTGCAATCGCCCGATACCCATTAGTATCATATACATACTCCCCATTTAGATATAATGTATTATCAACAAATTCTGTATTATTCAGACCCATGACTTCACTAATTCCAGAACTATCATTGGCATCGCCGTTGAACGGGTAATAGGCGACTAAACCGTCACTTGAAATGCCTGTACCTTCCTGTGTAACTAAGAAGGTTTTTCCTGCAATTGTTAGGGCCCCTGTTCGAGAGGACGTGCTCGAATTTGACAAAACCGTATAGCCTACCGTTCCATCGCCACTTCCACTACTGCCTGAGGTTATCGTTATCCAGCTATCATTGCTTGTGGCTGTCCAGTCACATCCAATTTGGGCCATGACGCTAACACTATCGGCTCCTCCAGAAAAGTTAAAGATCTTACTGGTTGGTGAGATGTTGTAAGAGCAGGATGTGGTTTGATCCACCATAAATGAACTGGATGCGGGTGAGAGGTCAACATTTCCCGCCTCATCCTTTGCCTTTACGTAAAAGGTGTAGGAACCATTTGGAAGATTGGAATAACTCTTTAAGGTCGAGGTTGTATAGCTCGACCAGTTGGTGTCATATCCATCAAGCTTGTAGGAACAGACTAGATTGGACGTAGATGTCACATTGTCTGAACCAGTATAGATGAAAGTGACATTGTTGTATGTTATGGTCCCGGAAGGGCCGTCTGTGATTGAGGTGTCGGGTGGATTGTCATCATCACCCTTCGCATAACCGGAATCTGAAACGCTGAATTCACTCACAAGAATGGTGCCGTTGACGTTTTTCTTTGCTTTTACCCAGTAATGGTAACTCTGCCCTGAAACTACATCCGTATCATCTTCGCCTGTTGAAGAAATATAGAAAATTTTAGAAGCAGTGGCACTATTGTTAGTAGTACTTCGATACACATCATATCCATATGCACCTGATACCTCATTCCAACTGATGTATATCTTGTCGGTGTAGAGCCCGTCGCTGGCATTTAAACCGGTGGGGGGTGGAAAAGGTTCTTCATCAGGATGGGTTTCGTTCCAAAAGAGTTGGTACAAACCAGCCACAGCTTTCATTGCATGGGGTATATTTGCTTCTGCTATTTTGGCTAAATTCGGACCTTCATCACCCAAATCTTCAATATCATCTTTATCATTAATTATGGTTACTGTTGTGGTCAAGTAAAAACGGACAATTTGTTTTAAGCTGCTTTTCGGCATAGTTCTTTCTCATATTCGAACGGGGTTTTATAACCCAGCTTTGAATGCAGACGAATGGAATTATAGTAGGAGATATAATCAAGTATCTGCATCTTTGCCGACTGTCTTGTAACAAACCTGTAATCTGACAACCGTTCCGACTTCAGACTGCGGAAATAACGTTCAGTCGGTGCATTATCCCAACAATTCCCCTTGCGGCTCATACTGGCTATCATCCCATACTGATTTAGCTTTTCCTGGTAATCATGGCATGCATACTGGCTTCCTCGATCTGAATGATGAAGCAGTCCTGATGGAGGCCTTCTGCGCCAGTATGCCATCGCCAGGGCATCCAGGGTAAGTTGCTTTTTCATTTCTTTGTCCATGGCCCAGCCAACGATCTGGCGAGAATAAAGATCAAGTACCACAGCCAGATACAACCAGCCGTCAAAGGTCCAGACATAGGTTATGTCCGTTGTCCAACATGTATTCGGTGTGGCGACATCGAATTCACGATCCAAAAGGTTGGCAGCTATTGGAAACGAATGCCGGCTCTCTGTCGTGGCCTTGTATCGCTTCGGGGCTTTGGTTTTAAGACCAAGTTTCCTCATTAAATTACGTACCCTGTACCGGCCAATCTGGTGACCTTCATTCTTTAACTGCTTGGTAATGCGACGGGAACCATATTTGCCGCGATGTTCTTTGAAAATGGCTCTAATCCCTGCCTTTAATGCAATCTCATCAGGATCATCAGATCTTGAGAGGCTATGGAGGTAATCGTAAAATCTGCTCCGGCTGACTTCCATCACCTTACACAAAACGGTGACAGGATAGGCCTTCTTCTCTTGCCGGATGAAGTCACACCTCAGTTCGACTCTTTCGCAAAGAAGGCCGCGGCTTTTTTTAATATTTCGCGCTCCATTTCAAGCCGCTTGTTTTCCTTTTTAAGTCGACAAATCTCGGCCTCCAGTTCCTTCCGGGGGATACCTCCTTCGCTAAGATCCTGCTGGTCTTGACGATATTGTCGCACCCAGCGGGAAACATTAGAAGCGGCAATACCAAGACGCCTGCCAACCTCAGGACAACTATATTGCTGTTCAACTACCAACTTTACAGCGTCTTGCTTGAACTCACTTGTGTAATTCGGGCGCTTCCCTTTCTCCTTCATTGAACACCTCACTTTCTCTATTATTGCTCTTAGCAGGGTGTCCGTTATTATTAAACCACATCAATACTTTAGTAGAGCTTTATGGCTTTCAAGTTTTTGATCATATTCATGACGAATGGAGTTTCGGAGCCTTTCTGATATCCATGACTTGGTGAGCCAGATAAGAATGCCCGTAGCAGCTGTGCTACTCAGTATTGCAGCAACGATAGTGTCAAGCACATTCTACTCCTTTCGACACAGAACGTGGCCATCAGCGGGCGCGGGTTTTTGCGATCCGCTGCATAGTTTGGTCATGTTATTTATTGAGAAGTGCCACCCACACCCCAACTCGACGCCTCAATAAACTTAATTTGCGGTCCTTTCAAAGGTCTCTCATTTTTTGTTATTCCTTCAAGAGTAAAGGTAAATGTGGAAGTCGGCTCAGGCGGCACAATGTCGAAGAGGAGATGCACACATATCTTTTTGCTGCTCATCATTATGGGATCTTTTAACGGGCCGTACTTTTCGGGGTCGTTGCAAGAAAAGGAAAGAGCTTCCTTAACCGCAACCTCTTTTCCGTTATCAATCTTAATGACTGGCTTTCTGGTATCAAACGAGAATGGGATTCCGGCAGAGTCAATCGATAAGGATATCATAAACGGGGACTCAAGTTTATAGCTAATTCCTGTAGCAGAACTTATAGCTTTTACAGGAATAGGAATGATAGGTACAACAACTCCAATAAAGGTAACAGTCGGCTGATCGTTGTGAGGCCTTACATGTACGGTAATGCCATCAAACATAAAACGAGATGTACCTTTTCTGGCAAGAGGCACCAATTTCTTTTCTGAAAGATCAAACCAAAAAGCATCTAGTACTGGGTCATCAATCTGTTCTACTGACACATCCTGCGATACACCTCGATTATATAATGAATGCCCTGCGCCAATACATGATTGCAGAGAAATCAAGAGGATAAAGCAAACTATCAATCGAAGCACCATGTTTCCCTCCATATTACACATAACGGGTGGCGGATGAGCCGTAAGCCCCGCAGGACTGAGGGGACGGGAAGCGTTCACTCAGTCTGAGGAGCGGCGGCTCTATTGCCTTGATAGGCGGAGCGTGAGCGGAGCCGGTCAAGGCAATGGCGAAGCATCCGCCACCCGATAAGCTGACCGGGAGCAAGCCAGAGGCTTGCGATCCGGTGCAGCGCCTTGTGTACGCCCGGCACGGGCGTGAACTTATGGGGTGTAAGTCCCCTATACGAGAATCCAGTTAATGTGTGTAAACATTAGCAAAAGTATTAGCCGAAGGCAAGGGCGGAATCGTGAGAGACCGTCCGAAGGAAGCCCGAGCGCAAAACTACGAGCCGACGAACAGAAACAGCATACAAGGCTTAGTCTCCAGGCGAGTCAGCACAACATGACGAAGCCCCGGATTCAGGAGATAGGGTAAATGCTGCGGTTTTGTAGTGACAGTTCACGTTCTTATCCGGGGAGACCTGCCCGACTTGGTGTCGAAATTTCCGACAGCGCCATGTATGGCAACATGCAGGGTGATCGGGCAGGAGTCAGCAGAGGCCATAGTAGGCGCGAGGAAACAAGCCCGGCGAAATGTAAAAGCCGGGAAAGACTTACCCCGCCGAAGGGCCGAACACAGAGAAGGGAAGAACCACTATGAGCTCTCATGACATGATGAATCCGTATGGAGGAGTGCCGGTGAGGCGCGTTATAGAACCGTTCGACCCAAATGAGTACCTGCTGGAGCGGATTTTGTCCAACGAGAACATAGGAATGGCTTGGAAACGGGTGAAGGCCAATCACGGCGCACCCGGAATCGATGGCATTAGTATCGAACAATTTCCTGACCATACCAGACCCTTGTGGCCCCAAATCCGTGAATCACTTTTAGCAGGCAGGTATCAACCCTTGCCGGTAAGACGGGTAGAGATTCCCAAAGCAACCGGGGGAACTCGTCCCCTGGGTATCCCAACCGTCCTTGACCGGCTGATTCAACAGGCCATCGCCCAGATTCTGTCTCCGATCTTTGATCCGACTTTTTCGGAATCAAGTTTCGGGTTCCGACCTGGACGGTCAGCCCATCATGCAGTCCATAAGGCTCGCGAGTATATCCGTGAAGGCTACCGCATTGCCGTCGATGTTGACCTGTCGAAGTTCTTCGACACAGTTGACCATGACGTTTTGATGCACCGGGTGGCGAGAAAGGTTCTCGACAAACGGGTTTTGCGCCTCATCGGAAAATACCTGCGCACCGGAGTAATGGTGCAGGGCCGCCTTCAGGAAACGTCATTAGGAGTTCCCCAGGGCGGGCCATTGTCGCCTTTACTGGCCAACGTCATTCTGGATGATCTGGACAAAGAGCTGGAGAAACGTGGTCATCGTTTTACCCGTTATGCCGACGACTTCATCATTCTGGTGAAGAGTCGCAAGGCGGGAGAAAGGGTGCTGGGAAGCCTGAAACGGTTTCTGGAAAGTTCTCTCAAACTCAAGATCAATCAGGAGAAAAGCCGTGTTGTCCCGACAAATCAGGCAACCTTTCTTGGCTTTACTTTCCGGGGAACCAAAATCCGCTGGACGGAGAAGGCCTTCCGTGAATTTAAGCGAAGGGTCAAAGAACTGACCGGCAGATCATGGTTTGTTTCCATGGAGTATCGGTATAAGAAACTTGCCGAATACCTTCGCGGCTGGATGAACTACTTCGGCATATCGGAATACTATATACCGATACCCGAGATAGACCACTGGCTGCGCAGGCGGTTACGCATGTGCTACTTCAAACAGTGGCGCAGAGCAAAAACCAAGGTGCGGGAACTTCGCAAGCTGGGCACATCGCTGCATGCGGCCATTTCTGTGGCAATAAGCCGCAAAGGGCCGTGGCGATTGTCCAAGACATTGGCGACGCAAACGGGGATGACCAACAAATGGCTCAAGGATCAAGGATTGCTGTCTGTGAAAGACCTGTGGGTAAACATTCACTACCCGGCTACGGCCCGGTAACCTTTGTGAACCGCCTGGTGCGGACCCGCATGCCAGGTGGTGTGGGGGCTGGGGGAGAAAAACCCCCGGCTACCCGATTAGCGGCAGGGTACCGCTAAGTTCGGGCTGTCGCAGTTAAAAAACTTATGTGATCCTACAATTTGCTCAAATGCTTTATAATCGTTTTTCCAGTTTTTAACATCTTTGGTTGTGAGCACAATTAATACGACTGTTTCATTGTGTTCAATAAATGCCAGTGCTTCCTTAGCTTGGCGAGGGTCTACAAAACCTGTGATAATCAGAACCGGCGAATTACCGCCACCTTCAAGCTTTATTGGATCTGGCTTCGATATTTGAATATTTGGGCTGTTGCCTTTTGCATTTTCAATTGTTGCTTGAATTGATTTATCTAAAGTGCCTTTGCAATTCGATGAGCATATCTCATTCACATAGATGATACTGTTTGAATCATGAAAGTTAGTGCCTTTCTGGAAATATAATAGTTTCATCCCAAATTGATTCGCCTGCTCCCAACTAAAATTCCAATCATCGGGAACTGCGAATGTATAAGAGTATTTATTTGGCTCCCAAACAAGCGGTTGGGTTTTTTCCGCCTGTGCGGTGCTTAACATTAAAGTGAGAATTATCAATAATGAACTGAGGAATATTATTTTCTTCATTTTATTCTCCGCTAACGAAAAAATCAGCCGGAGCGTAGCGATCGGCTGTATTGCCCTTGTGTACGCCCGGCACGGGCGTGAACTTATGGGGTGTAAGTCCCCTATACGAGAATCCAGTTAATGTGTGTAAACATTAGCAAAAGTATTAGCCGAAGGCAAGGGCGGAATCGTGAGAGACCGTCCGAAGGAAGCCCGAGCGCAAAACTACGAGCCGACGAACAGAAACAGCATACAAGGCTTAGTCTCCAGGCGAGTCAGCACAACATGACGAAGCCCCGGATTCAGGAGATAGGGTAAATGCTGCGGTTTTGTAGTGACAGTTCACGTTCTTATCCGGGGAGACCTGCCCGACTTGGTGTCGAAATTTCCGACAGCGCCATGTATGGCAACATGCAGGGTGATCGGGCAGGAGTCAGCAGAGGCCATAGTAGGCGCGAGGAAACAAGCCCGGCGAAATGTAAAAGCCGGGAAAGACTTACCCCGCCGAAGGGCCGAACACAGAGAAGGGAAGAACCACTATGAGCTCTCATGACATGATGAATCCGTATGGAGGAGTGCCGGTGAGGCGCGTTATAGAACCGTTCGACCCAAATGAGTACCTGCTGGAGCGGATTTTGTCCAACGAGAACATAGGAATGGCTTGGAAACGGGTGAAGGCCAATCACGGCGCACCCGGAATCGATGGCATTAGTATCGAACAATTTCCTGACCATACCAGACCCTTGTGGCCCCAAATCCGTGAATCACTTTTAGCAGGCAGGTATCAACCCTTGCCGGTAAGACGGGTAGAGATTCCCAAAGCAACCGGGGGAACTCGTCCCCTGGGTATCCCAACCGTCCTTGACCGGCTGATTCAACAGGCCATCGCCCAGATTCTGTCTCCGATCTTTGATCCGACTTTTTCGGAATCAAGTTTCGGGTTCCGACCTGGACGGTCAGCCCATCATGCAGTCCATAAGGCTCGCGAGTATATCCGTGAAGGCTACCGCATTGCCGTCGATGTTGACCTGTCGAAGTTCTTCGACACAGTTGACCATGACGTTTTGATGCACCGGGTGGCGAGAAAGGTTCTCGACAAACGGGTTTTGCGCCTCATCGGAAAATACCTGCGCACCGGAGTAATGGTGCAGGGCCGCCTTCAGGAAACGTCATTAGGAGTTCCCCAGGGCGGGCCATTGTCGCCTTTACTGGCCAACGTCATTCTGGATGATCTGGACAAAGAGCTGGAGAAACGTGGTCATCGTTTTACCCGTTATGCCGACGACTTCATCATTCTGGTGAAGAGTCGCAAGGCGGGAGAAAGGGTGCTGGGAAGCCTGAAACGGTTTCTGGAAAGTTCTCTCAAACTCAAGATCAATCAGGAGAAAAGCCGTGTTGTCCCGACAAATCAGGCAACCTTTCTTGGCTTTACTTTCCGGGGAACCAAAATCCGCTGGACGGAGAAGGCCTTCCGTGAATTTAAGCGAAGGGTCAAAGAACTGACCGGCAGATCATGGTTTGTTTCCATGGAGTATCGGTATAAGAAACTTGCCGAATACCTTCGCGGCTGGATGAACTACTTCGGCATATCGGAATACTATATACCGATACCCGAGATAGACCACTGGCTGCGCAGGCGGTTACGCATGTGCTACTTCAAACAGTGGCGCAGAGCAAAAACCAAGGTGCGGGAACTTCGCAAGCTGGGCACATCGCTACATGCGGCCATTTCTGTGGCAATAAGCCGCAAAGGGCCGTGGCGATTGTCCAAGACATTGGCGACGCAAACGGGGATGACCAACAAATGGCTCAAGGATCAAGGATTGCTGTCTGTGAAAGACCTGTGGGTAAACATTCACTACCCGGCTACGGCCCGGTAACCTTTGTGAACCGCCTGGTGCGGACCCGCATGCCAGGTGGTGTGGGGGCTGGGGGAGAAAAACCCCCGGCTACCCGATTGGGTACTCATTTTATTCATGATCCACTTTTAAATAAAACCGAGCCGTTTTCACAAACTGCGTGAACGTTTCCCAAATCCGCGTTGCCGCCTTGTTCATCACCTCCGCTGCTTCTTCAAAGCGCTTCTCTAGGCGTTCGCTCTTATCAATCCATTCGGGCGGAATATGTGCGATGTCGCCGTCATGCCATATGCGATTCACTTTATCTCGCAGGTAGTTATTAATTGATGCTCGAAGATCCGCTAATGCGGCGGCCATTTGGGCATCAAAGAACTCAGTCTGTGGAAGACCTACCTCATGTATAAAATTCCAGAGCCGATCATCGACGGAGGTATGATAGCCATAGCTGTAATCATGATCTCGGAAATGAATCATTTGAGAGCTGCCACCAAGCAGATCGTAGAGCTTTAGATAGAGTTTCCTGTCAAGCTCTCCATAGCCAGTTGGCGCACCCGGTCCTATTCCATTTGCATACGTCACATACCAATGATCACGATGGCCGCGTAATTCTTCCGGTGAAAACTTAGTGCCTTTTGGATGCTCACTGCTGTAATGACCGACTTCCGCATGACAATCGAAGCAGAGTGGAATGCAGTTCTCATATGTATCTTCGCCCCCTTGGGCGTGCGGTGTTATATGATGACATTCCATGCCGACACCAGTAAACTTATGACACAGGCAACAGCGTCGCCCACACGCAATCATAGCTTTTATCTTTATCTCTGGAGTAAACATATTTTTTCATCCCAACGGGTGGCGGATGAGCCGTAAGCCCCGCAGGGCTGAGGGGACGGGAAGCGTTCACTCAGTCTGAGGAGCGGCGGCTCTATTGCCTTGATAGGCGGAGCGTGAGCGGAGCCGGTCAAGGCAATGGCGAAGCATCCGCCACCCGATAAGCTGACCGGGAGCGGAGCTCGCGGTCAGCTTATCGCCCAGCTTCACCCGCGCCGTTAGGCGTCGGAGTGAAAGCGATTGTTGTGTGTCAGTTTTCACTAACTGCTTTTTTTAATAGAAATACCTCGGTCTCATTATTTTTTGAAGATGCAAATCTATATGGCTTCCTTAAAGTAAACGGAGACAACCAAAAGGGCTTATAGGTGACAACAAAATCAAAATCAGCGGAAACAATTTTACCAGCAACAAAAGTGAATGGTAGGCCAACTGTCGTTGCTTCGTTTCTGTTTAGCTTTTTAATACCAAAATTATGGGGTGTGACTCCCTTATTATATACAATTATTTTTCCACCTTTTTCATTTATCAAGGATCTTGCCCTACAAGTATATGAAACGTCGTAAATTGAAACATAGCTGTTGTTCTTTATTTGTATCGGAACGGATTTCAGATTACCTTTTTCTAAAGGCATTAATGCTTCCACAGATATGTCTGAAAAAAGTGAGAGAAAACCAATGCCAGAAACAAAGAAAACAATTAAGGTTTTTGCTAATATCCATAATTTGGCTTTTCCAGATTGCATGGGGGTGCTTCCTTTACGCCTTTTGGGGGTGTATTGTTTTTTGTTTGGTTTATTTTTCTCACGGGTTTTTTGTTTTGGCATATGTCATTTATTGGTATTTTGATCACACACAACGTCACGCATAAGCCGCCCGCTGTAGCGGGTCGGCTGGATGCGGTGGTTATATTGTTCTTTGTTAAAGATATTGGGGGAGGCGCCACGAGCCCAACGTTAGTCAGGCGTTATGACTCGTAACACCTCCAAAGAAGTGCAATCTACATCCGCCACCGGTTTTCAACCGAAGTTGGTCTTCTCCTTTGGGTGTTGACTATTCACGAAGAGGAGAGAAAAAACTAAAGTCTCGGTTTTGTATGTAGATAAGCGCCATCCCGCCATTAGGTAGGAAGTGATCTTCCCCATAATGGCATACCTCCTTTCGGCTGTATTTGGAAGGCGGCGCCTCCCCTTTTAGTAGTTTAACATTTTTGTTCTACCTATAACGAAAAGCTCAGTCGGAGCGGCCCAGCGGGCCGCGATCGGCTGTAGCGCCGGGTTAGCGGCCTTTTTATTGAACTATAAAATCACCTTCTGCTTTGCCAATAATAACACGCGGTGCTGCACCATTACGAGCTTCAATGACCCAAACGCCTTTAAAGCGAGATGTGCGAATAACTGTAAAGTGGCATTCGAGCAACGTTCGTATTTTATTTACCACACCTGGCAAATCTGCTTTGAGATTCTGTATAACTTTCCCATTCCCCCACGGGTTATCTGCATGGAGATACTTTCCAAGCCTGTCATAGAATGATTCAAATTGTTCTTTTGTTAAAAAGTCGTCAATTCTCCGCTCGAAATGCCAAATACCTTCAGCAGTTTTCTTAGGTGCCTGTAGAGGTGTCGGATAAAAGTCTGGGTTAATTTTGTCAAGGTATTGAAGTATTGCTCTGGCGTTATAATCTTTTCTATAATCAGAAGGTTTCTCGGCAGAGACACGGAATGCTTCATATTCAACTTTATTTGGTGCTATTGCGGCAAAAGCTAAAGACTCCATTGCTTTACGTACCTGTAGTACCGCAGCATCTAGTAAATATGCGTCATTCGCAGTTTTGTGCAGCGCGAGGAATGAATTACATGCATCGAGTCTTGCTAATGCTTCACTAATTTTGTTCAAATAAATTTTTTGAAGTTCGACTTCTGACATTATCATTTCCTACGCTAACAGTGTAATAGACGGAAAATTTTCCGCCATATCAGACCATATAGACGGCCAAATTTTCCACTTATTATGATATTAAAGGGTAAAACATGGAAAATTGTTCGCCCCATTTTCCGCTTATTACAAATAATTTACGAATTTCCACTTATTGCGATATTAAAGCCAAAACATGGAAAATAATAAGTGTGAAGGACTTTGCGTTTTGCCTAGTATTAGCTGAGATTACTCATCTTTTCCATTGTAGCGAGGAGTAATCTGCGGGCACCATACCTATTTATCCATCTCCTTTTGTACAACGCTGAAGTCAGAGAAAAAAGGGGACAGGTTTATTTTTCTGTTGTTCCCTCACGTTTTTTCAGCCGACAAAAAATAAAAGCCCCATCTCTCCTTTTGAGAAACAGGGCTTTGATAATCGGACCATAAATCCCCCATTGGTTACAGCCGTTTAAAAGCGGATAATTACAAAACTCTTAAAAAACATGTCGCCTATTTAAAGCTCTTTGGCCTTTATGTCAAGGGATATATAAGAAGCAACTGAGAATAGAGGACAGGCTAACTCAAACAAAAAGAGGGGTCAGCTAATCTGCCTGACCCCTCTTTATTTATGGCTCCCCAGCGCGGACTCGAACCACGGACAAGATGGTTAACAGCCATCTGCTCTACCGACTGAGCTACTGGGGAATATATCTATTGCTTTCTCAAGAAGCGGAATGAGCTTCTACCAGAGTTCGCAACGTTTTACAACTATAAATTTACAAATATTCCCTTATCTGCAGTCGACACAGACGCTCAGTTCGTTCATGGGTACACCTGTGGCCTTGCTGATATACTTGAGCTGATCTTCAGGAGCGAAATAACGCCCGCATACCGGGCAGGCAACCATCTTGAAGACCTTGTCCCAGATTATCCTTCTGTCGCCGTCGGTCTCCATCTTTACATATCCGGTGGGACAGACATAGGCACATGATCCGCACCCGATACAGGCGCCGGGATCGAATATGATCTGCGGCTGTTCAATATCCCTGCCTCGGCCCCTGTCTTGGAAGGTCAGGGCGCTTACACCTACAACCTCTCGGCATGTTCTTACGCAAAGCCCGCAGAGTACGCAGTCATTGCCTGTGGCTTCTTCAGAAGAAACCGCAACTCCAAGCTTCCGGGCAATATCTTTTACTGCCTTGGTCTCGGGGTATTTATAATAAAGGAGCTGGGCGGCCGCTTTTCTGCTTTCCGTTGCTGCGGCTGATTCGGTCCTTACTTCCATTCCTTCTTCTACCGGAGTGTTGCAGGATGTTGCGATCTGCCACTTCCCATTGGCCTTCACTTCTACGCTGCAAAGGCGGCAGGCCCCGAAGGGGGTGAGTTCCTTGTGATGGCACAGGGTAGGAATAGCTATCTTCAATGCCTGGATGTTTTCCAGCACACTAGAACCCTCTTGCGCCTTGACCTTTTTCCCGTCTATTACGATATTAAGCATTCTTATCACCTTACCCGCTCTTTGTTATTCAGCCTTTTCCCAGACCACAACCCGGTAACAACGAAGGCAGCGCTGAGCTTCTTTCATGGCATCGGCAGCGACTATGCCGCCTTCCACCTCTTCAAAATTCCCGATCCTCTTTCCAGGATCAAGAAAGGCAACTTGGGCAGCAGAACTCGAAAGGACAAGGCCCCGTCCCCTTTGTTTCGCAAGATCTACACCTGAAAAAGACACCTCTTTCACCGGGCTCTTTCCGCCAAGGTAGGCATCTATACCTTCTGCGGCACGGTTACCCATTTTGAGCGCCTCGATCAGTGTAGCAGGTCCGGTCACACAATCACCACCTGCGAAAACTCCCTTTACCTTTGTCGCCAGGGTCTGCGGATCGGCCTCTATTGTGCCCCATGAGGTCCTAACCACTCCCTCTTCCATGACGGGAAGCTCAGGTTTCTGACCGATAGCGGCTATTATCATGTCTGTCTTGACTGTAAACTCGGAACCCTCGACCGGCACGGGCCTTCTCCTGCCGCTCTCATCGGGATCTCCCAGTTTCATCTTGACGCATTCAACGCCTGTGACCTTCCCATTCTTCGCGATGATCTTGACAGGAACGGCCAGGTATTTGATGGAAATACCCTCTTCTAATGCCCCTTCTATTTCTTCCGCATTCGCAGGCATCTCGGCACGTGAACGCCTGTATATAATCTCCACCTTATTGAAGCCGAGACGGGCACAGCTGCGTGCGCAGTCAAGGGCGACATTTCCGCCGCCAACGACCATTACCTTGCCTGCCGGTTCTATCTTAACGCCGAGGTTCATATCCCTGAGGAATTTTACCCCGTCTACGAATCCTTCATATCCGGCATCCTCTCCCTCTACACCGATACGGTTCCCCTGATGGGCACCTACGGCTACGAAGAGAGCGCTGTATCCCTTTTCTTTCAGGTCTTTTATATTTAGCTCTTCAACCTTGCTGTTTAACTTGATCTCAACGCCCATTCGCTTTATCAGGTCTATCTCATGGCTGAGTATATCAGCGGGGAGACGGTAATCGGGGATACCAACAGCGGCCATACCTCCGGCATGGGGAAGGGACTCGAAGATGGTTACACCATAACCCTTCAGCCTTAGCTGGCATGCAGCCGCAAGTCCAGCCGGGCCTGCACCTATAACCGCGACTTTCTCCTCCTTATCTTTGGCAGGAACACCAAAGGGCCCACTACCCTGAGCCAAGGCAAAGTCGGCGGCTGCCCTTTTGAGCAGTCGGATCGAAAGTGATTCGTCCATCCCTTTGCGAACGCATGCATCCTCACAGGGATGTGTGCAGGTACGACCGATTACACCGGGAAGAACGCAGTCCTTACGGATAAGGGCCAGCGACTCGTCAAAGCGGTTGTTCTTTATCAGTTCTATATAGCCCGGGATGTCCAGACCTGCAGGACAGGCATCCATGCATGGGGCTGTAACAGCTACCCCGTATGCTTTTTTACTCAGCTTCTTTTCGCCATTCATCAGGGCTGCAAAGTCTGCCTTGTAGTTTTTCACCGCGTCGGCGACGGGGAACAGGGCTGACTGGCCGAAACTGCACTTGCTGTTTGCCGCTACCTGTTTGACGATTTCCTGTATATCCGACAGATCGGCCTTGCTTCCCTTTCCAGCAGCCATCTTGCCGATGACATCCAGAAGTTTGTCGATCCCGATCATGCATACGGAGCATTCACCGCATGAGATCTTGCGGATTTCTTTAAGATAGTTGAAGGTAAGGGATGGTATATCGGCCTTGGAATCTTTTGCTACCAGGCCGCCCCAGCCCATCATGGTCGCAACCTCTCCGCCGGGGGTAGGCAGACTTACGGCAACAGACTGCGCCGCCTTTCCACTGCGGTTATCAACGACCTTGCCGTTCCAACTGCTAAATGCAACTTTATTCATTATCAAGCACCTTATCCTGTATAGTGTAAGCACCTAGTCGACCGGGCATGGTCTCGCCCGTGTCTTTCATCTGATCTTGTTATCCTTTCAACTCGGACCAGGAATGCAGATTGTTAACTTTGTCGAGCAGTCTATTGTACTCCATGGTTACCCTCTCCTGAATCTTCGCTATAGAATCAGCAGGAAGATGGCGGAAGCGGCCCTGGCTCTTTATATAGTCTGAAACAGGTCTCAGCTTCTCAGGATTGGGCGTAGACATTGTGTACTTCCCGTCCTCGATCTCGTAAAGCGGGAATACCCCTGTCTCTACCGCCAGACGCCCGGCCTTGATGCAATCCTCTGTAGCAACCCTCCAACCTGTAGGACAAACCGACAGGCAGTGGATATAACTCGGACCTTCAACCTCACGGGCCTTTTTGACCTTGTTCATGAAGTCGATGGGATAGCTGTGACATGCCGTGGCAACATAGGAAACGTTATGAGAAGCGATGATCTCGGCGATGTTTTTCTTCCACTCACCCTTTCCCTCGCTGGCGTGACCGGCAGGGTTGGTAGTTGTAGAAGCACCGAATGGAGTAGCTCCGGATCTCTGTATCCCTGTGTTCATATATGCCTCGTTGTCGAAGCATACATAGAGGACATCGTGTCCTCTCTCCATGGTTCCCGAGAGGGCCTGAAGACCTATATCAAAGGTTCCACCGTCACCACCGATACAGACGGTCTTTACCCTTCTGTCTGCTATCCTGCCTTTTCTTTTAAGAACCTTCAGTCCTGCCTCAACTCCTGCACCAACCGCAGCGGCGTTTGGAAATGCTACGTGAATCCAGGGAAGGTTCCATGCTGTTGTGGGATACATGGTGGAAATAACCTCCATACACCCCGTAGCGTTGACTATAACGGTATCCTCGCCGAGAGCCTTGCACATGAGACGGATGGCGAGCGCCTCGCCACAGCCGGAACAGGCACGGTGCCCGGAATCGAAGTATTCTTTCTTGTCCACCAGCCGTGGAGCATATAAATCGAAGTTTTCTACAGTATTCATGATCCCCTCACTCCGTATATTTCATACGCTTTCTCGGGTTGCTTGCCCTTCAGATCGATTCCCTGCTGTAACAGCTTGACGAAATCGCCTACTACCATATCCCGGCCACCAAGACCGATGATAGGATTAGTTATAACGGGACGCTCCTTCTGATCGTAAAGAGCAGCCTTTACCTCGGAGCAGACTGGGCCATTGGGGCCGCCCAATGACAACGCACGGTCTACAACCACCAACGTTTCGAGTCCCTTTACGGCCTTCAGCAGTTCCTCTTTCGGGAAGGGCCTCCAGAGCTTCATCCTCAACAGTCCCACAGGAATCCCTTTTTCGCGCATCTCATCGACGGCAACTTCGGCAGTGTCTCCCATCGAACCCTGGGTAAGAAAGGCAACCTTGGCTCCATCCATACGGTAAGCTTTGACCGGCTCATACTTCCTGCCGAACATCTCTTCCCATTCCTTCCAGATATCCAGTATGACGGACTTCGAGTTTATAAGAACCTGGTCCTTTACCATCGCGGCCTCATTGAAGATATCCGGCGTAGCCAGGGCACCCATGGTTACGATATTATCAGGATGAACTGCGGCAAATGGCTTGTAGGTGGGAAGGAAACGATCCACTTCCGCCTGATCAGGCATCATCATCGGTTCCACCACGTGGGTGAGCTGGAACCCGTCAAGGTTGACATTGACTGGAAGCATTACATCCCGATGCTCGGCAATCTTGAAGGCCTGAATCATCATGTCTACAGCCTCCTGTCCATCGGAAGCAAACATGGATATCCAGCCCGTATCGCGCTGGGACATGATATCACTGTGGTCGTTCCATATATTAAGGGGACCGGACAGTGCACGGTTACCTATCGCCATTACTATGGGAAGACGCATGGCCGGAACGATGGGAACGATTTCAGCCATGTACAGAAGCCCCTGAGAACTCGTCGCCGTAAAGGCACGGGCTCCGGCTCCCGATGCACCGCAACAGGCGCTCAAAGCGGAATGCTCGGACTCGACACACATAAAGTGTGCATCAAGCCTTCCTTCCGCTACGATATCCGACAGATGTTCCGGTATATGAGTGTTGGGTGTGATAGGATAGGCGGCAATGACGTCGGGCTTGCAAAGTGCAACCGCTTCCGCCGCAGCCAGCGCTATCTCCATACCAATTCTTTCAGACATAACCTATCCCTCCTCCACCATCTTTATGGCGCCAGGCCAGCATTCATGGGCACAGATCCCGCAGCCCTTGCAGTAATCAAGATTCGCTACGAAGTATCCTTCGGCATCTTGCGAGATACATCCCTCGGGGCAGAAGAGATAGCACATACCGCACTTTATGCATCTGCCGTTGTCATATATGGGTCTCTGCGCCCGCCAGGTCCCCGTGTGGTAGTCCCGCGTACTCCCCGGTCTGAAAACCATAAGCCCAGGGTTAATCTCCTGCCATTTTTCAGGCCATTTCTTCTCGTTTTCCATAAGACTATCAACCTCAAGGTGTTGTGAACTACTTGACTATTTTGAGCTCCTTATAAGCCCGCTCCATCGCTTTTATATTTTTATTCGCTATCCGTCCAAAGCGCTTATTCAGCGGTTCGGTCAACGAATCAAGCTTAACAAGGCCGGTCGCTTTAACAGCGGCACCGATCATTGTTGTATTCGTTATCGGAACGCCCAACTCCTCTCGCGCTATCTTCGACGCATCTACAGTTCCTACCGCCCCTTCAAAGCC
Organism: Syntrophales bacterium; assembly: GCA_963665835.2. Lineage (GTDB taxonomy): Bacteria > Desulfobacterota > Syntrophia > Syntrophales > UBA2210 > UBA6078. The sequence goes on from CAXXWJ010000001.1 coordinate 862,474, forward strand.
CGTATCCTTCTTTACCTCTTCCGGTGACTTAGGAGTATTTACAATCAATACACCTTCGGGCTTCAATCCCTCGACAACATTCACCAGGCCAATCAGGCTGGAATCAAGGACGATTACAACATCCGGGTTATATATTCCCGACCTTATCCGTATCTTCTTGTCATCGATACGGTTGAAGGCCGCTACAGGCGCCCCTCTCCGTTCAGGGCCAAAGCTGGGGAAACCCTGGGCATACTGTCCTTCTCCAATAGCGGCAAGCGCTAAGGTCTCCACAGATGTCACCGCTCCCTGGCCGCCTCTTCCATGCCATCTTATCTCGATCATGAAGAAAATCTCCCTTACTTGAATTCAGAAAAACCGCACTTTAAATAATAAATTTCTCACTGTCAACATCTCTTTCAAAAACCAAACAATTTCAAGCCTAAACGTTACTTAAGGCCTGTTCGTAAAGATCCCTACCGCCCGCATCATCTATAACTATGAGCGGAAAATCTTCTATTTCAAGGCGCATTATAGCCTCAGGCCCAAGATCCTCATAGGCGATAACTTCAGCGTTTTTAATACATTCTGACATCAGGGCAGCGATACCCCCCATTGCCCCGAAATAAACGGTCCCGTGGCGCACAATGGCATCTCTTACCGCTTCGGAGCGCTTCCCCTTTCCGATCATTCCCATGAGACCGGCCTCCATGAGAAGAGGCGCATATGCATCCATACGGTAGCTTGTGGTAGGTCCGATCGAGCCTATGACCCGTCCCGGCCGGGGCGGCGTGGGAGCTGCGTAGAATATCGTCTCACCTTTCAGCCCAACCGGGAGCGCTTTCCCTTCCGTTATGAGCTGAGCGATTCTCTTGTGTGCCATATCCCTTCCGGTAATGATACTGCCGCTGAGCAAGACTCTTTCCCCTGCATGCAGGGCCTGACAGATTTCGGGTGTTATAGGCGTTTCGATTCTTTTGAGATTATTCATAGTCTCTCAGATAACCGCCTCCATATGACGAGCCACGTGGCACTGTATGTTGACTGTAACAGGCAGGCTTGCAATGTGACAGGGCATCATCTCCACATGTACGGCCAGGGCGGTGGTCCTTCCACCGTAACCCTGCGGGCCGATCCCAAGGGCATTTATCTCGTCCAGCGCCTCTTTTTCAAGTTGTGAAAGACGGATGTCTGATAGGTTGGCATCTCCAATCCGACGCGCAAGGGCCCTTTTCGCCAAGAGACCTGATTTTTCAATGGACCCACCTATCCCTACGCCCACCAGTATGGGCGGGCATGGATTGGGACCAGCGTTTTTAACTATATTGACAATATGCTCTTTGATTCCCTCCAGACCAGCCGACGGGAGCAGCATGGCGGAGCTGCTCATGTTCTCGCTTCCTCCCCCCTTTGGCATGGCGATAATGCGTATTGTGTTCCCCGGAACGATCTCGATGTGGATGACTGCGGGGGTGTTGTCCCCTGTATTTGCCCTGGTTATGGGGTCGCAGACGGATTTTCTTAGAAAGCCATCCCGATAAGCCCTTCTGACACCTTCATGAATTGCATCGTTAAAATTGCCGCCGGTTATATGGACATCCTGCCCCAGCTCCACGAAAAGAACGGCCAGGCCGGTGTCCTGGCATAGGGGAAGAGATTTATTCTTCGCGAGCTTCGCGTTAAGGATGATATTTTCCAGTGCATATTTTCCGAGTTCAGTGACTTCCGATTGTGCGGCAGCTTCGATTGCGGAAAGAACGTCATCTCCAAGATCAGTACTTGCCCGGATAAAAAGGTCACGCACCGTCCCGGTCACCCTTTCGCAGGTTATCTCTCTGACTGTGTCCATCAGCATTTAAATTCCACGCCGAAACTCGATGGCCTTCGTCATGGTCATCCTATCCACGTACTTCAGATCTCCACCAATCGGAATACCAAAGGCTATCCTTGTAATATTTACATCTCTTCCCTGTAGCATCTTCGTAACAAGCAGTGCGGTCGATTCTCCCTGCACGCTTGGATTGGTTGCCAGGATTACTTCGCGAACACCCTCTGAATCCACCCTGCCAACAAGTTCTCTAAGCCGCAATGCCTCCGGACCGATCCCATCGGCAGGGGAAAGAACCCCATGCAGGATATGATATGTTCCCCTGAAGCTTCCGCTCTCTTCGATAGCAATCAGGGAATCCGGGTCTTCGACCACGCAGATAATATCCCTGTCCCTTGTCGTATCACTGCATATCTCGCATACATCGTTTTCAGACAGATTAAAGCAGACTGAACAGAAGCGGATCTTCCTCTTTACCTCCATGATGCTCTCTGCAAGCCTTGCGGCATCTCTTTCAGTGGTATGAAGTATAAAATTGGCCAGACGAGTGGCCGTCTTCTCTCCTATCCCTGGAAACCTTGACAACTCCTGTATCAGACGCCTTATAGGGGCCGCGTAACCTGTCATACCCAAAACCCTTCACTAAAAAATACAGAGCTTAGCTGTTATTTGAAACAGAAAACCTGCCATTTACAGTTATCGGTTATCGTTCAAAAACTGGCTCAATCTTTGTATTTTTCCAAAAAGATTGACCGGTAAACCAAAAACATGCAACTGGTGACTGGCCTTAAAAACCTGGGATATTAAACCCGCCGGTTATCTTTGACATCTCTTCCTGGGCCATCTCCTGAGCCTTTCGCACCCCTTCATTAACCGCCGCTACTACCAGATCCTGGAGCATCTCGATATCCGAAGGATCAACCACCTCTTTTTCGATCTTGATGGAGATCAGTTCGTGCTTGCCGTTTACGACAGCTGTTACCATGCCCCCACCGGATGTCGCCTCGACGGTCTTTGCTTCCAGCTCTTCCTGAACACGCATCATTTTTGCCTGCATCTTCTGAGCCTGCTTCATTAATTTTCCCATGTCCTGTGCCACTTTTATTGCCTCCTTGTACCGTTTATCCTTACATCCACTATCTTGGCACCCTGAAATACATCTATGACCTTCTGCACCATGGGGTGCCCTAGTGCCTCATTTTTAATGTCACTTTTACTTGCCGTCCCCTTCGCTGCCCCAGAGTTGGAAGGGTTCTTCTCCAGAAGGATTACCTCTACCTTTGTATTCTCGCCGAAAAACTCTGATGCCATCCTGGACAATAGATCCATCTGCTTCTTGTCGCGGATATGATCAAGGAAGACATATCCATCGGGAAATCCCACTGCAAGACGGCCCCCTTCATACCCCATAAATTTTCCGTTGTCTATCTTGGAGCTCAAGGGGGGATTTTTCTCCCTTATAAAAGCCTTAAGCCCCTGCCAGGGATCAATATCAGCTGATGCCACATATGTTACAGGCTTCTTAATACTACCCATTGCAGACTCATCCACAACAACAGGTCTTGCGGGAGCAGGTGGCAATAGAACCTCTCCACCAAGTCTTTTTTCAAGGGCCTCCATACGTTCGATTATCTGGTCAATAGGCACAAGGGGTTCAAGATAGGCCATCCTCACCACAGCGTATTCCAGATTTATACGTGGTTGCGTGCTCCTTCTTATGTCATTCTCCTCCACCATCAATATATCGAGAAGACGCCGTACCGTCTCTTCCGATACACCCTGCCCCAACATTTTCAAATCCTCTTTCTCGTGATCGGGCAGTTCGTTCAGGATGTCTTTCCCGTCCGTTACCTTGACTGTGAGAAGGTTCATAAAATGAGATAGAAGCATATGATAGAAGTGTTCGACATCGACTCCGGAATAGTAGGCATCGTCGACTATCTTAAGACATGCCGCTGCATTCCTGGCAATAATAGCTCTACAGAGTTCAAAAACCAGATGCCTGTCGGCAAGATCCAGAAGCTCCGCAACGTTTTCATCTTTTATTTCTGTTCCGGCATAGGAGATTACCTGATCGAAGATGCTTTGTGAGTCCCTCATACTCCCCTGTCCCTCACGAGCTATCCATGACAGCGCCTTGTCGCTTATTGTGATTCCCTCCTTCCCGGCTATGTACTGCAGCTTTTCCGCTATCTGACTGACAGATATCCGCTTGAAATCAAAATGCTGGCACCTTGAAAGGATCGTGGCTGGCACCTTGTATATCTCAGTAGTGGCAAAGACAAATATAACCTGCGGCGGTGGTTCTTCAAGGGTTTTGAGCAGGGCGTTGAAGGCAGGCTGCGTCAGCATGTGTATCTCATCTATGATGTACATCTTGTAACGCGAAGATACAGCTGAAAACCTTATGTTTTCTCTAAGCTCCCGTATCTCGTCAATCCCCCGGTTAGAGGCGCCGTCTATTTCACGTACATCAAGGGAGGATCCGTCGGTGATTTCCGAACAGTTGACACAATCGTTGCAAGGTCTCTCCGTAGGACCTTCGACGCAGTTGACGGCCTTGGCCAGGATTCTGGCCACGGATGTTTTACCTGTACCCCTGGGCCCACTGAATATATAGGCGTGGGCTATGCGCCCCAGCCTGACGGCGTTCTGAAGCGTCTTGACAACGTGGTCCTGTCCGACAACGTCTTCAAATACCTGGGGTCTCCACTTTCGTGCAAGGACGAGATATTCCATCGGTGCCTCTGTGGCAAAGGGGTGTAATCCTGTATTGAAGCTCCACTCCAACAAGTTTAGGGCTAGTTCAGCGCCCTGGCCCAAGGGGTAAGTCTTCTATTTTAAAGGAATATTATTTAATTCGCTAACACCGCCGCCGACAGCAGGCAACGCATGCGCTGTTCAAATAAAGACTGACAGCCGGGTAAACCCGCAGCAGACGTCGAAACTGTTACCGCTGCTTCCTTCCGGACCTGACGGGGTTCACAATCCGCCGTTCCACGGGGCCCGGCCGCCATACTGTGAAACAAAAAATATGGCGGAGAGAGGGGGATTTGAACCCCCGGTACACCTTTGAGGGCATACACACGATTTCCAGTCGTGCTCCTTAAGCCGCTCGGACATCTCTCCGCAAAGGACTTTTGACAATTTTATTATGGCGGAGAGAGGGGGATTCGAACCCCCGTGAGGGCTTTTGGCCCCCAAATCGATTTCGAGTCGATCCCGTTACGACCACTTCGGTACCTCTCCGCATAGGTAAAAGACCAAATACTATCATTGTTCCTACTGGACTCGCCCTCATATCCTTTTTTCGCGGAAAAATCTACTCAAAATTTCACCGCATTCTTTTTCAAGAATCCCTCCAGTTACTTCAACGGAATGGTTCAGCTTTTTTTCGCCTGGAATTCCGTATAGCGAGAGAGCCCCGCCCTTTAAATCCGCGGCGCCAAATACAAGCCTTCCTATTCTGGCATGTATGATAGCACCGGCACACATCACGCAGGGCTCGATCGTGGCATAGATAGTCGCCCCCGAAAGACGGTAGTTATTCTTTATTGCCGAGGCCTTACGAATAGCGAGGACCTCCGCATGGGCGGTAGGATCCTTCATCAGGATGGGACTATTGTGGGCCTTTGAAAAGACCTCGCCGTCTATTGTAATAACCGCACCAACAGGAACCTCTCCTAAATCGCGGCCTCTACGGGCCTCATCAAGAGCCATTTTCATGAAATATTCATCGGTTCTCACAGGGTCACGGTATCATAAGAGAGCAAAAAAGACCATCTCAGGATAGGGCGATTTACGAATAAAAAGAGTTTTATCTCAACTGAAAAAATATTGCTGATTACCAGGACTGGCAGATATCAATACCCTCTTCGCCCCCGTAAGTTTTTATTCTCCCACCACTCCAGGCGCTTTCAAAGGCATCAACAACCTCAGGATCAAACTGTTTCCCCCGGTTTTTAAGGATCTCCTCCCGGGCATATTCGTAAGATAAACCATTCCGGTAAGGACGGTCGCTCGTAATAGCATCGAAAGTGTCGGCAACCGCCAGAAGGCGGCCTTCAATGGATATATCCTTCCCCGCAAGACCATTCGAATAACCCTTACCATCAAACCTTTCATGATGGTCCAAGACATAGGGGATGACCTCATCCAGAAAGGAGATATCCTGTATTATTTGAGAACCGATTAAAGGGTGCATCCTTATGTACCGGAACTCTTCATCATTTAACTTTGCCGGCTTGTTAAGAATCGAATCGGGTATCCCTATCTTTCCCACATCATGGAGCACCCCTCCCCAATCGATAAGCTCTACCCTTTTTCCCTCCCATCCGAGTTCCACTGCAATCACCTTTGCAATCCCGGCAACCCTCTCGGAATGACCTCTCGTATAAGGATCCCTAGCCTCTATCGAATTGGCAATGGCCTTGATAGTAGAAAAATACATGGATTTGAGGTCCGTGAAAAGAAAGGCGTTCTCCAGACATACCGAAAAAAACTTTACCAGTATATGGAGCAGGCTCATGGTCTGCTGCCGGATGAAATCCTTATCCTGCTCAAATATCATGACAAGGGAACCTATCGTCTTTTCTACATTATTCAGGGGAGCTATCATTACGCTGAACTTGCTCCGGCTGCTGCCTTTTCCAAAGACTTCAGCATTGACACTGAGGGGGATGTCATTGACAATAGCACGGCCAAAGTTGCCCAGACCTATCTGCGCCTCGATCTCTTTCTGAACAATAAGTGCCAGTTTCTCGGGCTTCGATATCTTATGTGTAAAATCGATCCCCTCACCCTCAACAAGAAAGACAGAGCATACCTCTATCTTGACCAGTTCCCGCAGCCTTACAAGCCAGGTTGAAAGAATAAAATCCAAATCATAGGTAAGAAGTCTCTTGGACTGGAAATACCTTAGGCGGTCAAGTTTATCCTGTATGCTTAGGAGGGCATCCTGCGATTCCTGGAGGAATTTAATCTTTTTGACCATTGATTCCAGTTCTCTGTTATCGATCATGGTCTGCTGATTTATATTGAATATTTCTGACAAAGGATGCCCTTCTTGACGTTACAGCCTTCAGAGTTTTTGAAAGTTATTTAAAATATTATTCAAAATCCATAATAGATACACTATCTTGAAAAAGCCTCAGTGCTCTTCCCATTACATATTCAAGATCACCGAATCTAAGACCTAAAATTTTCCAGGCATCGCCATTGACAACCGGAACCCTCTTGTCTCCACCAGATCCCATGCAAAGGGCAATGCAGAGACTGTTTCCCACGTGTATTGCCGCCATCTCCTGCGTCATCATAGCCGGCATATTTGACATGTGGTGGTAGGTAATCATATCGACAGTCTTACGGGGAAGACGCCATTTCTCAGCCAGAACACCGCCTGTCTGCGCGTGATCAATTCCCATTCTATCCTTTTCCAACTCATGGATCTGCAATCCCCTTCCTGAAACATCTGATACAACAGCATAAAAATCATCAGGAAGATAGGTGGCATGTATAAGCTTGCCGATGTCATGAAGCAACCCTCCGGTGAACAGATCTTCAGGGCTCCCCATATCAGCCGCTTCAGCCAGCACCTTAGCTACAATGGCGCAACCGATGGAATGCCGCCAAAAATCCTTCATATCAAAGGATTTGCCCGACTCAAAACCCCTAACCATCTTGTAAAAGGATCCGGCAAGAACCAGATTTTTTATCTCATTCATCCCCAGAAGGACTATGGCATGCTGCAGATCCCCTATACGGTTTCGGAAACCATATGCGGCGGAATTTACAATCTTCAAAACCATGGCAGCAATTGCCGGATCTTCTGAAATTATGTGGGATATTGTTTTAATTGATGATTCTGGCTGGCTTAAGAGTTGCGAAAGCCTCATGTATACAGTAGGAAGGGTAGGCAACTCCCCCATCGAATTTACTATCCTGTCAATCTGTTGAAACCCCATCCCCAATCCCCTTGGTCAGGCTTGCCGCCTGCCTGAACCTTATTTTTCTGACAGTTTTGTATATTTCGGCCATTATAGGATTGCCCTCAATGGAGGGGAACAGACCAGATAGATCCGCTTCAATCCTTTCCAGCATCCCCATTGGCAGCGACTCCATTTCCTCCTTCAACAGTCGATCACTGTCAACCCCATCTATGTCTACCTCCAGAACACCCCAGGCCTTGAAGAAATTAATGTGTTTTTCGGTGACAGCACTTCCTGTACCCAGGATTACGGTTCCGTTTTTATTCAAAGCCGGCTTCGCCAAAATCATGCCAACCTTCAGATCATTTATATTTAACAGCCCCATATGTCCCCTTAGTAAAAACAAGGTTGATCATTAAAAAAATACTAATACTCATAAGAAAAAAATATCTCATCCCCCCACCAATCCTATCGACATCTGTCTTATATATGTTAACCTATGCTCATATTTTGACGGGGTTATCTACCGCATACCCTGCCTATGTTTCATATAAACATGTAGTAATTTCAATAGAAGATAGGACTATTGCAGAAGCAGCAGGGACCAGCTTTTAATTAAAAGCAAAAAGGGGCTGCGATTTTATCGCAGCCCCTTGAATTACAAAAGTTGATGTTACAAACAGCACCAAAATAGCAGTCTTAATTTTCCACAGACCAGTTCAGTAATAGAAACTGTCACCTCCCTATTACGTACTTGTAAGGATCAACCTCTTCCCTTAAGATTCTAAGCTCTTCTGCTGTCGGCGGCTTTGTGTCAGAAACCCTGTCGGCCACGAGAAGCTCAAATCCGCAATTGTCCTTTACATCCTTGATCGAATAGCCGGGGTTTATAGAGATGATTCTCATCCGTTTGGATTTCTCTTCGAAGTCCATAACAGCCATGTTCGTTATAATTCTGTAGGGACCAGCGTCAAGAGGAAGTCCCGAATTACGACGTGAATCTCCGCCATCGAGCCATCCCGGGGTGGTACGGTAAGAACACTTCTCCACAAATCGTTTATTGTCCTGCGGGGTCATAACCATCATTCTCCAGGCAAAAGAGGCAAAGTCATTTGCTCCACCACTTCCGGGGAACCTGACCTTCGGTTTTTGATGGTCATCACCTATTCGCGTTGAGTTAAGATTTCCGTACATGTCAATTTCCGCACCGCCAAGGAAGGTGTAGTCCAGCATGCCCCTGCAGGCGGTCTCCATGATTTCGCACATACCACTGGCCATGATAGCCTTCCAGGTAGTCCTGGAATCACCAACGGAAATGGGCATTTCCGGAAGCAATGGCGCCACCCCCCCTGCCTCAAACATGATCAGCAGGTTGGGAGAACTGGTTTTCTGGGCCAACATTGCCGCAGCACAGGGGGCTCCGGTTCCGACACCGACGGACACTCCATCCTCAAGTTCCCGTGCGGCGACACATATCATCAATTCCATCGAATTATAATCAGCCATTGGCTATTAAGCCTCCTTTCGCATTTACTTTGAATTCCTCAAGACCATGAGCTCCTGATGCCTGAGCTCCCACATTTTCTCCATACCACCATTGATTCTCAGGTAATCAAAGTGAGTCTTACAGTTGTAAATATTTTTATCGAGGAATTCTTTAAAGGCTACAGGATCCTTCTCGACTTTGAGCCATTCCCTGATGTGTTCCTCGTCCGAGAAATACTCTCCGTACATGTTACCGGGATAACTTCCGTAAGGTACTTCACAAACAGCATCTACAAGATAATAGGGGATTACTGTATATGTGGGCTCCTCGCGAATTTCTTCGTTTCGTATAATCCGCTCGGCGGTAATGATAAGACGTTTTGCGGCCCGTGCGAGATCAAAATCGGCAATGCTGATTCCCCTGATCCTGCAGTTGCCATATACATCAGCTTCATGAACATGTATGGCGGCTACATCGGGATAAAGGGCCGGCACAGCAGCATATTTAACGCCGGTGTAGGGGCACTCCACCATCTTGGCTCCGCTGTATGTGAAGGTATCGGTCCCCATCATGTTTCGAATGGGAAGAAATGAAATACCCATTGCTGCAGCTTTCAGACGGGCAGCAAGGGCATAGTTGGTCCACTCAGAGATTTCAACTTCGCCGCTCTGCAGGTAGTTACGCGCATTAGGCGAAAGGCCTCTTGCCTCCAATCCTATAATATAAGCCGGGTCCAGTTTGTTAAAAACCTTTCCAGCACAGAGGATCTGAAAATCATGTGTGGAGGTATGGCCGGCAAATCCCATATTCTTTCTGCCCTGTCTCAGAAGCTCATGACAGACTGCGGTAGGAATCCTGTTTGCACCAAAACCGCCTATGGCAAGATAGTCTCCGTCGTGGCAGAACTTTTCCACTGCCTCTTTTGGAGACATCAACTTGCTTTCCATCTTCCTGGATTTTGTTCTGAAGAAAGCCCGAGCCTTATCGGCATCGGGATCCGTAAAAAGCCTTCCTATCCCTTGCTCTATAACATCCACTTATAGTTACCCCCTTCTTTGCATTTAAAAAAGTCCCGCAACAATCCTCATTCCACCAAAAGTGGAGGACAGAAGCATGAACCAATCATAATAGCGGGGCGTTTCCGCCTCGATTCCCTTATTTAATGCCCCAGAGCTATCCCGAGTACCGGTCGCATACCGAGATATACCGAAGCTGACAGCAAGTCAAGGATAAATTTTTACAGCTCTGCGCCTATTCTTCTGGTATTTCAGTGGCATAAATATCGACTAACTTACGCATTGGAATTGTCAACCACCAAACAAATAACAGGCCTGCCGGTTAAAAAATGATGTTTTACACAGCCAAAGATGGCAAGGGGGAACAGTCCTCTGGCCCTGCCAAAAACAGCAGGGCTTAATTATCCCGAAACCGGGCTGTTAACTTTGGGCCAAAATCATGGGCCCCCATATTTTACAACCCACTTATTTTATTGGCGTTGCAACGAATTGGCCTATTTTTTATTTAGAAGGTGCGTGAATTCCGGATATAGTTCGGCGAGACAATCGGGACAGAGACCGTGACTGAATTCCGCTTTAGAATGATTTCTAACGTAGATTTCAACCTGTTGCCAGTAGCCACTGTCATCTCTGATCTTTTTGCAATTGGAGCAGATGGGGATCAATCCGCTCAGGGTCTTGACCTCTGCCAGAGCCCTTTGCAGGTTCTCTTTTTCATCCCTCAGTTTATTGTTCTTTTCAATCAACAACAGCCCGTATTTCTCGCGGGCCGATTCCATCATGTAGGCCATGAAGGTTACAAATAACATCGAAGCGAGGAAACGCAGGGTAATCCCAACATCATATGAATAGAGATCAAAAGAAAAGGGGTTGAACATCACGAAAGACAAAAATGCAAGAAATACAGAACAGGCGATGGCCCCTTCCATCTTTCCCAGAAGAAAGAGGAATAACAGGGGAAAGGGATATAACCAGTAGATCGTGGTTCCATACCCCGAACCTGTTGTGACATTGAAAAAAAAGAGTATGCTCAGCGCAGGAGCTAAGATGCGGTAAACGTATATGTCAGCCTCAAATTTCCTTATACCGAAATAAGCGGCTACGATAAATATCCCAATCAGGATATCTACCAGGGCCTCAATACGATCGCCCTCTATTATATCAACAACGGCAAAAGCGGTAATAACGGGCAAAGCCATTGAAATGACTGAAAAAGTAAAAATTCGCTTTCTGGTTCTCTCTATACCTTCGATCAGCATCTCTCTGAAGCCCCTGTATATCAAGCAGCAAAATTCAAAGTTACAGGCCACAGGTGGGAAAAACACCTCCGGCACCCCTAGAAACCCTATCCTTAAATGATAATCGGTGCTTTGAATCAGATGAATAACAGACATGACGACTAAACCTATTCGCGATTATATGTCAAGGAATATCGTCGAGGTGTCAGGTGTTGATGAGAGACCTCCGAGCAGGTCGAGCCGGGCCTTTAATCAGGCACCTGGGAATTAACTTTTTTAAAGGAATCTCCACGGCTTATAGCAATATTCCTGCCGGTGATACGGATAGCTTCCTTGGCCTTTCCCAGTGTAATCTGAGTCTTGTTGTCGTAGATCACATAATTTTTACGGTAAGGGTCCGGCGTACAGTCGGGCATGATCACATTCGCTCCGGCCTTAAGGCCACGAATAAGCCCCACTTCCGGATCGGCGCTGACAATAGCAGTGGTGACGGGGATAAGAGCGTTTTGCGTATTTATCCTCGCCAGGGCAAGGACACGCAGCGCCATGAAAATGTCTCCCCGTGGAATTCCGGACAGCGGGGTGTCCTTTTGGGGTGTAAAGAGACCCACTGACAGCATATCTGGATCGAGATTCGTGAGCAAAAGGATATCGTCACATAGATCTTCGATGGTCTGGCCGGGAAGTCCCACGATATTCCCGGACCCTATCTGGTAGCCTATGCTCCTGAGAAACTCTAGTATCTGCAGCCTTTTTTTAAGATTTTGACCGGGATGAAGGCGACCATACATCTCTTTGTTTGCAGTTTCGTGCTTTAGGAGATACCGATCCGCGCCGGCAAGGCGGAAGGCACGGTAATCTTCGATAGGCCTTTCTCCAAGACTCAAGGTAAGGGCAACTTCATAATTTTCCTTTATTTGTTCAATGAGGCGGCAGACCATTGCTCTTGTATAATAAAAGTCATCACCGGACTGCAATACTATCGTTCTGATGCCGGACGAGGCAATCTGCCGGGCAGACTCGATAATTTCCGAAGCTTCCATTCTGAAACGGATAAGGTTGGCATTGTCTCTTCTGAGGCCACAGTATTGACAGTTTCGAAGACAGTGATTTGAAAACTCTATGATTCCACGGATATGGACATCGTCACCACATTGATCTTTCCTTACGGTGTCTGCCATATCAAACAGTTCACCGTCTTGGTCAGGATGCTTCAGAAAATATAATATATCTTCCCTGTTCATATTTCCTTCAGTTCCCCCCTCAATGACGATAAGATCTGATCACTTTCATCAATCGGGATATTGTCCCAGCCGTTGGAGATAAGACCGAAACGCTCGCTTAGCCGTATACGGCATGGAGAAATGTAAGAATGGCATAATCCGTCTTCTCTGCAGCCGGCGATGTAGGACCACCTTTTCCCCATAATCTCGCCAAACCAGACGTCCACACCATATTTATCCCGGACATTTTGCGCCACCCCATCAAGGTATACCCTTAATACTTCTCTAGAAGTAGAGGTCTCTCTCACCATTTTCTATCTTCCTATAGTACTCCAGCAGCTTGGGATATGCCGCTGGCAGCCTTTTTTTGATCTCGTCAAGCTCTTGCCCGATTATCCTTTCACCAGCCTCTTTTGTTTTCTCGCTGGCAAAGTCATCCAGCCACTCTCTGAATGTGAGCACGGCGTTCAGTTTACAGAACTGGCCTTCACGGCCGCACTTCAAAAGCTGCATGATATGATCACCGGTTCTGCCGCAGCGATAGCCTGCGGTACAAAAAGAGGTTATGTATCCGTCTTCCGCCAACTCCTTTATCACCTCATCCAGGCTCCTCGTATCGCCAAGGATAAACTGCTGCCTTTCCGCCTCCTGTTCGGTGTAACGGTCCGAGTATGCCCCTATGCCTATCCTAGTCGAGGCATCCGCCTGTGTGCATCCCAGGGGGATCACCTCTCTTCTGATCTGCGCCCGTTCTCTGGCGGTGATAATCATTCCCGTATAGGGAACGGAGAGCCGGATAACAGCCACGACCTTCTTGAAGTCTTCGTCACTGACCCTGTATCTCGACTCACTGGCAAAGGGGGTGCCTGCCGCAGGTTCGAGACGGGGGAATGATATCGTGTGGGGTCCAAGCCCATTACACTGCCTTTCCAGATCACGGGCGTGGGCAAGCAGGCCCATCACTTCGAACCGCCAGTCGTAGAGGCCGAAGAGGGCTCCCAGGGCAACATCGTCCACCCCTGCCTCAATGGCCCTGTGGGGAGCGTAGAGACGCCACCTGTAATTAGACTTCAGGGTCCCGGCGGGGTGAATCTTACCGTAAGTTTCGTGGTGATAGGTCTCCTGAAAGACCTGATAGGTACCTATTCCCACCTCTCTCAAGACCTCCAGATCCTTTATGGACATGGGGGCCGCATTTATGTTCACCCTCCTGATCTGGCCGTATCCGTTTTTTGTCTTAACGGTCACATCGTACATGGCCCTTATCGTATCGGCAATATAACCGACATCCGATAAAGGATGCTCGCCGTAAACGGCGATAAGGCGTTTATGGCCAATCTCTCCGGCAAGAACCCTTGTCTCAGCTTGCACCTCTTCAAGAGTTAACCGCCGCCTCTTCTCAACAGGGTTTTCTCTCCGGAATGCACAATACAAACAGTTGTTGACACAGTAATTGCTGCAGTACAGGGGAGCAAATGTCACTATACGATTGTCATAAACCCTGCGTTTTACCTCACCGGCGGACTCGAATATCTCATCCCACATATCCCTGTCTTCCACATTGAGAAGGGCTGCGGTCTCGTCAGGATCAAGAGTTTCTATAGCAAGAGATTTCTTGATAATATCGCGTATCCTTGAAGATTCAGGAAATTTGTTGCGGCTGATCTGATCCATTATCTTTGCATCATCTATGAAATCCTTGCCGTCTATGAGGAAGCGATTGATTTCATCCTCCTTTACGACACGCTTTACCCACGTTTTCTCAGTCTGGTCATATGAAGATTGTACGTTCATGATAAGACTCCTATCTTGTCTTCTTTATTTCTTCCTCAAAGGCGTTAAGGGCTGCGGGGAAAGGCGATAATACCCGCTTCAGCACACCCTGCAGATATGAAATGGCAACACCGTAATTTGTAACGGGTACTCCTGCCTCGCGGGCCCTTTGAATCCTGCCCATCATTTCTCTTCTTGTAAGCATGCATGAACCGCAGTGAATAATAATTGCATAATCCCTCAGATTTTCGGGGTAATCTCTTCCTGCAGATACATCGATTTCCAGATCGCTTCCAACATACTGCCGTAGCCACCTCGGGATCTTAACCCTCCCGATATCGTCCTGGACTGGATGATGGGAGCAGGCCTCCGCTATCAGAACCCGGTCACCCGGTTTCAGATTTTCTATATTGGCAGCCCCCCTGGCCATAGCGACGAGGTCCCCCTTGTTGCGGGCAAAGAGTATGGAAAAAGTTGTAAGGGGTATCTCTGCCGGCGTATCGGCAGATACCTTGAGAACAACCTGTGAATCACAGACAACAAGGTCGGGGGGTACATTCAAAAGCCCTAATGCGTGGGAAAGCTCTCTTTCCTTTACCATCATGGCTGCCGCATCGTTGTCCAGCGCATCCCTTATGGTCTGAACCTGTGGCAGGATAAGTCTTCCCTTAGGGGCTTCCAGATCTATGGGAATGACAAGAAGAGCCAGGCCCCCAGACGATAGCAGATCTCCGATAAGGGGGGGCACGTTGACGAAGTCATCGGGGCAGACTTCCAGCAGGTACCGCTTTAATGATTCAAGATAATCATCCCTTTTTTCCAGACTAACGCTGGATACCGGGACTACCCGTTTCACCCTTTCCGAAAGCCGCGACAGGAACTGCGGTGACGGCTCACCGATGTCTATCTTGTTTATCACAACAATGGCTGGAATTTTCCTCTTCTCCGCCTCAAGCAGGACTTCTTCTTCAAAATCTGTCCAGATATCAGGTTCGATAACCAGAATAACTATATCTGCCCTTTCAAAGACATTCTGTGTCTTCTTCAACCGCAGTATAGAAAGGGAAGATCTATCGTCGAGACCTGCCGTATCTAGAAATAATACAGGCCCGACAGGTAGAAGCTCCATGGCCTTTTCCACGACATCGGTTGTTGTCCCTGCGATAGGTGACGTAATTGAGATATCCTGGCCCACGATAAGATTGAGCAGGCTTGACTTGCCCACATTTGTCCTGCCGAATAGAGCTATCTGAAGCCTGTTTCCTTTTGGTGTCTCGTTCATAATTTTCCATATCCAAGAGCGGTTATTCCGTAAGGGGAAAGGGTCTTGTCAACAAGGTCCTTGCCCAGCCTCTGCTCCAGAAACCGCCGCATGCTTTTCTCGCCGCTGGAGAAGAATTCCCCTATAAGCTCCGTTGCCCTCTCGTATCCAAGGGCAGGCAAGAGGGCCGTTATTATCATAGGACTCTTATCGAAATATTCCCAGCACTTCTCTTCGTCAGAGGTTATCTTTTTTACATATTCGGCCAGCAGGCCATTTATATTTCCAAGGATATCCAGAGAGTCTAAAAGAGCATGCGCCAGAAGCGGCAGAAACTCGTTTATCTGGAGCATCCCCCGGCTAGCCACTTCAGTTACGGTATAGTCATTGGCGATAACCCTGATCCCCGCTTGTATCGCAGCTTCAAGCATTACAGGATTGACCTTACCGGGCATAATTGATGAACCGGCCTGGAGTTCGGGCACTTTTATCTCCCCCAGGAGATTAAGCAGTCGCAGGTCATTGCATATCTTTATAAGGTTTGATGCATGGGCCTTCAAAATGCCCGAAACCTCTACAAAGGGATCTGCGTTGGCGGTTTCCCCCATCACGTTCTCACCTCGCGACAGGCCAAGTCCAGTAATATCCCTCAACTTTTCTATCACTAGAAATATATAGTTGCGCGGAGAGGCAAGGCCAGTCCCTACCGCCGTCCCCCCCAGATTCACCACTCGGAGTCGCTCTTCACACTTGAATGTCCGCCACCTGTCCCTGGAGATGGCCTCGGCAAATGCCGCGAATTCCGCTCCAAGGGTAATGGGAACCGCCTCCTGCAGTTCCGTCCTGCCTATCTTCAACACTTTCCCGAAGACCTTTTCCTTTTCCTGTAAGGCCCCCTGCAGAGAAGCGATCTTCTGGCTGAGCACCCTGAAGGAATTTATGCAGGCTATCTTTATAGCTGTAGGATATGTATCATTTGTTGACTGATGGAGGTTTACATCCTCCAAGGGATGGACAACACCATAGTCACCCCTTGCTTTGCCCAGTATCTCTATCGCTTTGTTGGCGATAACCTCATTTACATTCATATTTGTCGAGGTTCCGGCGCCCCCCTGAAGGGCATCCAGGGGAAACTGATCGCTAAGCTTTCCTCCAATGATTTCTTCGCAGGCAAGGACCATCGCCTCTGCCTTTTCCTCGCTCAGATATCCCAGCTCGGCATTGGCCAGGCAGCACGCTTTTTTTACCTTTGCCATGGACGCTATCAGCAAGGGATTTACCCTTTCACGGCTCACACTGAAATTATGCAGTGCCCTTTCGGTATGGATACCCCAATATACGTCATGCGCAATTGTCACGGGACCCAAGAAGTCTTCTTCGATACGCTCTTTAATCATGTTCCTTCGCCATCGCCGATTTGACAGTAACACCTTCGATCATGCCCAGCTTACCCGTCAAGGCCCCTATGTCGTTAGTCGTTCCATCTACAGTAAGGGCTATAACATGGCACCCCCTCTCATGATAAGGTATCCCCATACGCCCCACTATAATATCACCGTAGTCGGTAAGCAGTTTGTTGACCTGGGGGGCGCTTTTGCCCCTGTTTTCTATGATTATTCCTATAAAACCTACCCGTTTTTTCTCCATCCTTCCCCCCAAAAGAATAGCCCGGTCTGCAAAGCAAGACCGGGCTATATTACGTCTTCCCCAGCCCTTGGGTTCAGAAAAAATCCTTGCCGCAGGTTAGTTACATCCTCTATTAAGCTTTAAGGTCAAACGATCCCCCAAGAGGCTGATAAATCAGCCCTTATGGGGAAGATCCTCACCCCGTTTTACGTAATGAGTGTGTAGCAGTTCGTGTGATTTATGCCCCAACGGTTCCTTAAGGAAGGTCTCATAAGCCTTCTTTACTGAAGCATTTTCATGAGACTGACGCCTTTCCTGAACCGATTCATCATCCAGATAGAGCGCAGCGGCCCTCAGGGCACGAGCCTGTCTGTTTGTAGGGATCGGCTGACCGCCTCCACCTACACATCCGCCGGGACAGGCCATAATCTCTATGAAGTGATAATCCGCTTCTCCGGACCTTACCCTGTCCAATAACTTGCGGGCATTTCCCAGGCCATGAGACACAGCAACCTTCACATCACCGATACCGGGCACATTTACAGAGGCCTCTTTAACTCCATCCAGTCCACGGACCGAGGTTATGTTAAGATCACCCATGCTCTCTCCGGTAACTACCGCATAAGCGGTACGCACAGCCGCCTCCATAACGCCGCCAGTGGCCCCGAAAATCGTAGCTGCACCGGTGTACTCTCCCATAGGAGGATCGGGTTCTTCATCGGGCAGATTCACAAAGTCAATCCCCGCCTCCTTTATCATCCTGCCAAGCTCTCGTGTGGTGAGAACAATATCAACATCCC
Source organism: Syntrophales bacterium (assembly GCA_963665835.2). GTDB lineage: Bacteria > Desulfobacterota > Syntrophia > Syntrophales > UBA2210 > UBA6078. The sequence continues at coordinate 880,631 of CAXXWJ010000001.1, forward strand.
GATACCCGCTCGCATTCATTTCAGAACGTCCGGCTTCGAATTTTTTCGCCGTGCAAGGCATAATGGAAACAACCACGATATCCGCCGGATTAACACCGGTCAAATTAGCGTAGTAGGTTTTCGCCATCGGACCAAACATCTGCTGCGGCGACTTGCAGGTTGAAACATTGGGCAACAGGTCGGGATAAAAATGTTCGCAGAACTTTATCCATCCGGGAGAGCATGAGGTTATCAGGGGAAGGACTCCCCCTTCCTTTACCCTCTGGAGCAGTTCGCTACCCTCTTCCATTATGGTGAGGTCAGCCGTGAAATTGGTATCGAAAACCTGATCAAAACCCAGCCGTCTAAGGGCAGCGATCATCTTTCCGGTCACTAAAGACCCCACCGGCATTCCGAACTCTTCACCAAGTGCCGCTCTTATAGCTGGAGCTTCCTGAACCACCACATGTTTCTTTGGATCATTCAGCACCTCCCATACTTCATCAACCTGATCCTTCTCATAAAGAGCACCTACGGGGCAAACAAGGACACACTGGCCACAGTTTACACAGTTTGTCTCGGCAAGAGGCAGATTGAATGTAGGAACCACCCGTGAATCACTCCCCCTCCATGCAGGGGTCAGAACGGAAACCGTCTGAATCTGCTCACACACGGTGACACATCTGTTGCAGAGTATGCATTTTCTAGTGTCTCGAACTATGGAAAGGCTTGACGCATCAATTACGGTTTCCTTTGGGGGAAAAGACGTAGCGGGGAAACGTATCTCTCGAACTCCGACCTGTTCGGCAACCTTCTGAAGCTCACACCCTCCACTTCTTACACAGGTAGTACATTCCGGAGGATGATCAGCAAGGAGCAGTTCCACAACCATCTTCCTAGCCTTTCGTACCCGTTCCGAGTTTGAGCGGATCACCATACCTTCGCTTACGGGAAACACGCAGGAGGCAACAAGCGATCTTTGCCCTTCCACCTCTACTACGCAGACTCGGCAGGCTCCCGGGGTGTGCCCTATTTCGGTCAGCGCACACAGCGTAGGTATTGCAATGCCGCACTTTCGCGCCGCTTCTAAAACAGTGCTTCCTTCCTCAACCGCTACACTTCTGTTGTCTATATTTACCGTTATCAAAGCCATCCCGATATACCCCTCCGACAATATAGTATGATTGATAATTTACCGCAACGCCGCCACAAAAAAATGACAGGGCAACCCTTTTTAAAGCCGGAGACAAAAGTAAACACTCCGGTTCGTCCACAGAAATAAGCGGTAAACCCAAGTTTAGACCTCGGAGGTATACTCCTATTTTAATATTTTTACAATCTCCTTTTCCACCCATAGAGGCGACATTTCCCTGGCTTCATCATAGGGAATTTCCCCATGCAGGAACATCGCCTTAAAATCATCAAACATGTATATTCCTAGGAATACATGAACCAGCAGAAAAAGTATGAGAATCCATCCAATCACAAGGTGCAGAGTACCAAAGAGGGACCCCAATCCGTGGGGAACGACATGGGGGAACCCCCACAGTCCCAACCCTGTCACAATAAGTATGGTACCGCCGATCATAATACATATGCCGAAAAGTTTCTGACCGGAGTTATACTTACCCATGGGCGGGACAGAGACCTTCTTCCTCAATATAAACTTCTGAGGATATCCACCCAGCATGACAAACCACCTGATATCATCAATCGAAAAAGTAAAGCTTCTCTTAACAAAGGCTATGACACGGTTAAATCCTATGATGAAATAGGCAACGGCGTCCAGGGTAAGTATTACACCTGTCACCACATGAATCTTCATATACAGATTCATTGTCAGCTCGTCGAAGGGTTTGAAAAAAAGTACAACGCCGGTAGCGGCCAGCGGAACAAAACTCAGTACAAGAAGATAATGAAAAACTCTAACGCTCCAGGGATGTTTTAATATACACCTTTCTCTATCGCTCATTGATGTGCTCCTTTTATATAAGAGTCCTGTTTACATAGCCTTCGGTATGAAAGAGTTCTTCCGAAATCTCACTCAGGGGATGGCCGGCAAAATCCTTATAGAGCCTAGCAACCCCGCTGTTGGCATGGCTGACCCGGACCTTCGAACCCGCATCGTCCCTGTACAATCCGTTGATTCGAGCCCGTATGTAATTGTTCCTCTTTACAACTGCTGCCCTGATCCATAGGGCAGGAAGGGCAAGAATGGCGATCACGATACCACTTATCGTTATAAACTCTCTTCGAGTAACATAGGAAGGGCTCTCTTCATATTGATATCTTTCTTCTTTCATCTCGATCTCCTTTCTGTCACTTCCAGCCGAACAACGGCAGGGCGGCACTAAGCCAGGAAGACCCGTCGGATTTAACGGGCTGACCGCCTCCATTCACACATCCACCGGGGCAGTTCATCACCTCGATAAAATGATAGGAGGAGGTTCCGGCCATAATCTTCCCAAGAAGCGACTCTATATTACCACGGATACCATTGACCACTGCCAGATTGACCGTTACCTCCTTGCCGTACTTGGCATCAATGAGCGTGACAGATGCACTCTTGACACCTTTCATTCCCCTCACAGGCTTGAACTCCAGAGGTTCTAGTTCATTACCGGTCAATACCTTATAAGCAGTTCTAACGGCGGCCTCCATTACGCCACCGGTGTTTCCGAAGATCGTACCGGCACCGGTATATTCGGCAAGCGGCCCGCCATCGAGATCACCGGCTTTCCTGAAGTCAATCTTCATCTTCTTGAAAAGGCGGGCCAGATCACGGGTTGTCAGCACTGTATCGACATCCGGGTAGGGTGTATCGGACCCCGCTTTCCCTTCCCTTTTGAGGAAGTGATAGGCGCTGGCGAACTCGGGGCGGGACGATTCAAATTTCTTGGCCGTGCAGGGCATGATTCCTACGGTATAGAGACTTTCGGGAGCCTTCTTCCATATCTCCAGAGCCCCGTAGGTCTTGGCCAATGAACCGGCCATCTGCTGGGGGGATTTGGCGGACGAGAGATTAGGGATAAGCGAAGGATATTTCGTCTCGACATACCTTACCCAGGCTGGGCAACAGGAGGTGAACTGCGGAAGGGGCCCCACATGACCATGGCCCTGCTCTTCGAAAAGGGCGTGCCTCGCCCGGAGGATAAACTCCGTTCCCTCCTCCATGATGGTAAGGTCAGCGGCAAAGTTGTTGTCCAGTATCTCGAATCCCGCCTTATTCATGGCCCCATACATCTTCTTAGTAACCAGAGAGCCGTCGGCCATGCCAAACTCCTCACCGATAGCAACGCGAACGGCAGGAGCAGGAATACCAACGACGGTCACCTCCGGGTTCCTCAACTTTGCGATCACGGCATCGACGGTATCGACTGTCTCATAGATTGCCCCGAAGGGACAGTTGATCAGGCACTGCCCACAGTTGATACAGCTCTCCACATCGACAGAATGGGTAGCTCCGAACATCCCTGTGATGGCCCCCGTTGGACAGTAACGTTTACAGGAATCGCATCCTTTGCATAGATCCGCGTCAATCGCGATTATGCCCGGGATTTCTCCTTTCTGATACGTTTTAATCTTTGTTTTCATTTCCTTCCCTCCACTTCTAAGACTTTTCACAAACCTTGGCAGCAGTATCGCTCAGAATAAGAGCAAACCTTCAGAATACATAGATGCCAACGTACCCCTACAGGAGTTAAGTTAAAGGATGGGTTGTTGAAAAAAGATGGAAACCGGCACCAAGGTTCTTCCCTGGCATTGGATTCTGTTGCTGCAGACATCACTACGGCAGCAACTTTCGGAGGATCACATCGAGATTACCAATATGTCATTTACTACATAATGTCAACACGAAATAAACCTCTTCTTTGCCCATTAGTCCATCTTTTACGAATTCATTTTGGTATTTTTCCGAAAGAGTTGGACCAGCAACGGACTAACTACTAGGCTTATATAGACAATAACTTCAGCGGAGGATATCTGAAAGGGCAGCTCCTAAAAACTCTTATTACAAGGCTCTTAGGAGCTCTTATTTTATGGTTTCTTCGAAGGTTTATCTTGAAGCGATGATGATATATTTTGACCGCTTTCCTCTAAAAAGGTTCCGGTCTTTTTTTCAAGCTGCTCGAATTGCTTTATGAGTATCAAGGCCTCGTCCGTCAGATTCATACCCTTACCCTTGGAGCGCTCAACCAGCTTAACCCCCATACGCTCTTCTGAGGCATTAACCCTTCCCCAAGCTGCGCGATAAGACATATTCAGTTTCTTTGCCGCTGCATTGAGACTACTGAGTTCATCTATGGCCTTGAAAAGCTCGTAGCGCCCTGACCCAAAAAGTACCTTGCCATCCTTTTCGAACCATATTTTGTGTCTTATTTCCATTTCTACAGGCACTCCAGAAAATATTAAGGGCTCGCTTTACCCAAACGAGCCCATTACGAGTTATTATAAAAAAACTGGATCTATAAGTCAATGGAATAATGATTACCGTATTTTCTATCATAAATCGAGTAGATAACAACAACCAGGCTAACCCGAACGACCATAACACTTCGAAGCACTTCTTAAATTTTCACTAAAGAACTTGGCAGGGAAACCGATATCACGTCAAAGACCACAACGGAAAATAAGCGGTTCACCAAAGATGGAATCCACAGGGGAGCATAACCTAAAAAATCAACCGGAAACCGCTTATCAAAACATCAAAAAACAGGGGGGCTATTATGAAGGGCAGGTTCTTGGCATCGAAATGCGTATCATTTTTTATAAGCTGCTGCATAGCGCTTTTACTCACTGCAAATTCATGGGCAGTAGAACTGTCGGAAATCAAGGAAAGAGGAGTCATAAGGCATATTGGTATACCCTACGCAAATTTTGTGACTGGCAGCGGCGACGGGATGGATGTCGAACTGGTCAAGCTTTTCGCGCAGCATCTGGGGGTCAAATACGAATACGTACCGTCCTCATGGGGTGAGGTTATAGGAGACCTGACAGGAAAAAACATCCTCCGAAAAGGTGATGATGTTCAGACAATCGGGAGCGTCCCCATAAAGGGCGACATTATCGCAAATGGTTTTACGGTAATCCCCTGGCGTAAAAAAGTTGTTGACTTCAGCACCCACACCTTTCCGACACAGGTATGGTTGCTTACGAGGGCTGATTCTGCTTTGAAGCCCATAAAACCAAGCGGTGATACAGAAAAAGACATCGCAGCAGTAAAAGCCCTCCTCAAGGGACACCATATCCTGGGAACGGCAAATTCCTGTCTCGATCCCGATCTTTACAATCTTTCAGAAACGGAGGCAAAGATATCTCTCTTTGAAGGAAGCCCGAACAAACTCGCCCCGGCAGTGATGAACGGTGACAGTGAAGCCACCCTGCTCGACGTGCCCGACGCCCTGATAGCTCTCGAAAAGTGGCCTGGAAAATTCAAGATAATCGGCCCCATATCACAGCCTCAGGAGATGGCATGCGGATTCGACAAATCGTCGGTTGAGCTGAGGGAAGAATTCAACCGCTTCTTGGATGACTGTGAGCGCAACGGAACATTCCGAAAGCTTGTCATCAAGTATTACCCTTCCGTTTTTGATTATTACCCGGATTTTTTCACCCGTAAGTAGAACGCATTATGAAAGAAGCATTCAGACATTTTTATAAACCACAGCACTTAACTATACTTGTCGCCGTTATAGCGCTTTCGGCACTGGTCTTTGTGCTTCTGTCCATGAACTATATCTCACAGCGCAGGCTTGAAAAATCCGCCGTTGAAACCATAAAGCACAATCTGGAGAGACGGGTAGCGATTATCAATTATTTTTTCTCGGAACGGATAAACGACATCAATGACCTGAAGACAAACCGGGCAATCGCGATATTCTTCGAGAATGAAGCTCTCGAAATGTCAATGGAATACGGCCTACGGACAAGCCTGGCCGAGATGAACCGCTGTTTCGATAATCTTATCGAACGGCGCGCGATAGACGGTAACTGCGTTTATACGGCAATTGCCTTCATAAAACCGGGCGGGAAAATACTGACACAAAGCAGCATAGCTGCTCCCGATACCCCTTTCGAAGCCGATCTAAGAAAGTATTTGAATTCAAAAGAGCCCGAAGCACGGGTTCTTATCAACTTTGAGACCCCCTGTTCAACCATCGATATCTCGGCGGCCTACTTTTTTAAAGGCAGATATGTCGGTCAGATTGTTGCCAGGATTTCTCCCTATGTCTTCTGGCAGCAGGTACAGGTGGCTTCCCTCTCTGCACACTCCTCTACCTGTCTGATCGGAGAGCGGCTTTTCACCCCCCCCGACATCTATTCCTTCAGCAAGGACCAGAAAATGCTCTGCAGTAAAGCTGCCGCGTTCCGTCGGGAAGGAGATCCTAATTATTTTAATGCCACGTTCCAGGACGGGAAAACCAGGAAAATGCTCGCCCTAAACGCGCCGATACTAAAAGCGCCGCTTAATCTTACCGATATTGTCCGGGTTGAAGATGTCCTGGGATCTACGGCTCCTTGGCACACCATCCTGATCGCAGGGGCCTTCTCATTATTGATAATGGTCGGGGTTGTCTTGATGCTGCGAGTCAATGTCCGTAATCTGGTGCTAAACACTCGTCTTGAGGAAATCACCAAACGGGAACAGGAAATTAATGCACAGAACCAGGTCCTCGAAAAGGAAATCGCCGCACGGATACTTGTAGAAAAGGAATTAAAAAAGGCCAAAGAGATTGCTGAGAGCGCGAACCGTGCAAAAAGCGAGTTCCTGGCCAACATGAGCCACGAGCTAAGGACCCCCCTAAACCATATTATGGGATTCACTGAACTCGTCGTCGACAGAAGATGTGGTGATCTGACACCCATCCAGGCCGAATACCTTAATGACGTTCTCGACAGTAGTCACCACCTGCTTTCTCTTATCAACGATATCCTCGACCTATCAAAGGTCGAATCAGGAAGATGGGAGGTAGAACCCTCGGAAGTAGATATCAAAACATTGCTGAAAAACGGGCTGAATATGGTGAGAGAAAAGGCAATGAAAAACCTCATCAGCTTTGAGGAAAAGCTTACAGAAATACCCGCTTCGATCCATGCCGATGAGAGAAAGCTGAAGCAGATCATTTATAACATACTGTCGAACGCGGTGAAATTTACACCTCAGGGAGGTAAGGTAAGCATAGCTGCAATCAATACTAATATATCCGAAATCCCTGTTAAGACCAAAGATGGAAGAGATATAGCAATCCCTCCGGCTAAGGAAAGGGCAACACAATTTATCTGGGTCTCGGTAAGTGATACAGGCATAGGAATGCAGCAAGAAGCTCTGGATCGCGTCTTTGAAAAATTCTTTCAGGTGGAAGGGGCATATTCCCGCAAGTTCAAAGGAACAGGCCTGGGACTTGCCCTCACCAAAAATCTGGTCACGCTGCATGGAGGATCTGTATGGGCCGAAAGCGACGGAGAGGGCAAGGGGAGTACATTCCACTTTATTATACCAACCAAACAATAATGGTGAAGGGATATGGATAGGGCATTATTTAAAAAGTATGAAGAGGAAACCGACGCATCTTTTACTGATAATCTTACAGATCTCTTTAATTGCGGGTTCTTTGAAACATTCCTTGAAATGGAGATTCAGAAATCAAAGAGATATGGCGATATCTTCACCATTGCCCTTATCGATGTAGATTCCTTTACACGATACAACAAGCATCACGGGTCCATGAAAGGGGACAGAATACTTAGGGAAATTGGAAAGATAATCCTGGGAAACATTCGCCAGTCCGATCTGGCCGCACGGTATGGAGGCGACATCTTTGCCGTCATTTTTGCAAAATCAGAATGGTCGGAGGCATTAATTGCCCTGGAACGTATACGAAAGGCCGTAGAATCCTTAACGGATGGAAACCTGACTGTGAGCGTCGGGATGGCATCCTTCATTAAAGACGCCATGGACAAGGACATACTTATTCTAAAGGCAAAGGATGCACTGCTGAGGGCAAAGACCTCGGGGAAGAACAATGTTTTCTACCTTCATGAAAAACCCCAAAGCGAAAAAGAAGAACGCTCCAACATCCTTGTCGTAGATGATGACCCCAAAAACGTAAAATATATTGAAGCCCTTTTAAACAGCTTCGGCCATAATGTCTTAAAATGCTACAGCGGCTATGATGTATTTTCCCTTATCGAAAAGGCGGATATTGATCTGATCCTTTTGGATATAATGATGCCCGAGATGGATGGTTTTGAGGTTTGCCAGCGGCTGAAGAGCAACGAGAGGACAAGAATGATTCCGGTAGTGATGGTTACCGCCCTTGACGATACAAAATCACGTATACGCGGCATAGAAGCAGGGGCTGAAGATTTCATTACAAAACCCCCGGTCAAGGCGGAGCTGATGGCCCGTGTCCGATCTCTTCTAAAAGTCAATACCATAAACAAAAGATTGATAAGCATCGAAAGCGTCCTCATCTCCCTGGCAAACGCCGTAGAGGCCAAAGATCCCTATACGCAGGGCCACACACAGCGCGTGGCCAGTCTCGCAGAAGCCCTTGGAAAGAGAGTGGGGCTATCCTCGTCAGACATAGATGCATTGAAGCTGGGCGGGATTCTTCATGATGTAGGCAAGATAGGAGTCCCGGAAAGGGTCCTTAACAAACCGGGCGCGCTAGATAGGGATGAACGCAGTCTAATTGAAAAACATCCCGTCATAGGACACAAGATATGCCTTCCCCTGGAAAAGGTGATCGGCTCCGCCCTGGATATAATACGCCACCACCACGAAAAGCTGGACGGAAGCGGCTATCCCGATGGACTTGCGGGGAAGGATCTGTCCCTTCTTGCACGCATCATGGCCATAGTCGATATATATGATGCCCTGGTAAGTGAGCGATCCTACCGGGCAGCTATGCCACAGGAAAAGGCCTTCCAGATCCTGACCGAAGAAGCAGAGGCCGGGATGCTGGACAAAGAGATCGTCAAACATCTGGTTGACATCACGAAGAGGTTTAACAATGAGGCAAAAAACGGTACTGATTATTGAGGACAACGCGCTTAACCTGAAACTCGTTAAACAACTACTCCTTCTGGGTGATTATAGCGTACTTGAGGCTGGAGATGCCGAAACAGGACTGGAACTTATCCGAAGCAACCCTCCTGATCTGATTCTTATGGACATTCAGCTTCCGGGAATTAACGGCCTTACCGCCACCAGGATCATAAAGAGCGATCCCGTAACAAAAGACATTCCCGTGGTAGCCATGACTTCACACGCAATGGCAGGGGATAGAGAATGGGCTATCAGCGAAGGCTGTGACGGATACATCTCAAAGCCCATAGACACCAGGGCTTTTTTAGGGATCATAGATAATTTCACTTCCATCTCTTCGCAAGAAAAATTATTGAAAAAAAATCTGGGACTTACAATCGAGAAAGTTAAACCCTGTCAGAATAATATGGGAAAGTCAACGGTTTGTAATTTCAAACCTGCCTAGAACGCTATCTGCATAAATACAAATATCCACTCCAAATGGGGAAAGATATCCCCCTGCCTTAATGTCAGCCGCCTGACAGTGATAGCTATAGCATAACTTGCCTATAGGGACTTTCACCGCCACAGCCCCGGCATACCTTGCCATCTTTCGACGGATATGCCTCACCACATACAGGACAGAGGGCGATACTTCCCCGAGGCTCCCTTTCAATAAAACGGGGGTGAACCCGGACACCCTGCATATTGCATATCCTAGCACCGGCTTCTCCGGCCTGCTCGGCAAGGGTATGGAGATCACGGTGATTCTTAGGTTTCAGCCTGAAAAACCAGTCCTTGACAGCGGGCCATTCATCCAGTTTGGACGAATCCAGGTATACCCGAACCCCTTCACCACCGTACTTTTCATAGAGAGTAATGGCAAAACGTCCGAGGTTGACGATCCGAAGCCATCCGTTCCCCACCGTGCAGGGTGTCAGCAGTTGGATAGCATCGGGGAGACAGTTTGAAGTTTCGCACAGCGCGTCGAAGAATTCTCCCTCCGGTCTGTTCCTGAGAGCAGTATCAACCATGATTCCGCCGATAATCATTCCTGGCGCGGCATGACCATGGAAAGACTTTACAAGATGTACATACTCGTCAAAGGAATAGCTGCCTATATTCACTAGTGAATAACCTCCTGGGAATCATAGAGTACAGATAGGTCTCTTTCATCAAGACCATATCGACCATCCTCACCATCTGCGAACCTGCCACTCGCAAGAGGACGGCCTTTCAGCATGAACTGGAGCATCCATTTTCTTACTACCCGCCCCCTTACCATGGGAAGAACGTCATCTCCGAGATATAGGGCCTCCGATATGTCATGGGTCACATGAATAATCGGTATGGACAGCTCACCCTTCAGCTTTTCCACCTCTTCCCGCAGGTTCTGGCGGGTAATGGCATCAAGAGCGGAAAATGGTTCATCGAGTAGAAGCAGACGGGGGCCACGGGCAACGGCCTGACATATGGCACAACGCTGGCGTTCACCACCGGATATCTTATCGGGCTTCATCTCCCTGAGGTGCCAGAGATCAAATCGGCGAAGCAAAGCGGGAACAGACCCTTTATCCTCAGCCGAGAACATGACATTTCTTGCAACAGTCAGATGCGGAAAGAGCGTATATTCCTGAAATACATATCCCAGATGCCGCTCCTGCGGGGGAAGAAATATCTTTCTGTCCGTATCCACCCATATCTGGCCGTTGCAGGTAATTCTCCCCTCGTCCGGTCTATCGAGTCCGGCCAGGATTCTTATGATCGTAGTCTTCCCTGCCCCCGAAGGCCCTACGAGGACCAGCAGCCGCCCACCACGGCAGGAAAAAGAGACTTCAAGATCAAAGTGTGGAAGCTTCTTATTTATAGATACATTAAGCTCCATAGACCCTCCTCCTGGTCAACCTGTTGATTAACAGGAGAAAAAGATAACTGACAGGGACCAGAATGAGGCACATAATGGCGGCATCCCGGTAGCGGAGAGCCTCCACCGCCTCATATATAGCGATTGAGGCCACCTTCGTCTCCCCCGGTATACTCCCCCCGACCATGAGAATAACCCCGAACTCGCCCAAGGTATGGATGAAAACCAGGATCGCCGATGCAGCCAGACCACCGACAGCATTGGGGATAATTACCTTGAAGAAGGTGGCCATGGGAGACAGGCCCAGTACATAGGCACTCTCCAGTAAACGGCGATCTATCTTCTCAAATGCCGCCTTCATCGGCTGAATAGCGAAAGGCAGGCTGTAGACCAGAGAAGCCACTACAATCCCAGCAAAGGTGAAAATCAGGGGAGCTCCGGTAATGGCCTCCCAGAACCGACCGATATTACCCTTAGGTGTCATTACGACAAGGAGATAAAAGCCCAGGACCGTAGGCGGAAGGACCATGGGAAGGGTAAGAAATGCTTCGAAAAATGTCTTGCCGGCAAAACGGACGTAGACCAGCAGGTAGGTCAGCGGTGCTGCCATGATTACGAGCACCGCCGTCGTTACAAAGGCAAGCTTCAGCGATAGCCACAGTGGAGTCAAATCCATTTATCGATACCCGTATCGTTCCTTTATTTCACTGGCCTTAGAAGAATTCATAAAAGCTACAAATCTTTCGGCGGCCGACCGGTTTTCAGTTCGTTTCAGGATACAGGCAGCCTGCACGATTGGAGGAGACTCCGGAACAGCATAAGAACAGCCCCTACTTCCCTCATCGGAAAGGGCGGATGAATAGGCGCAAAAACCTGCATCGGCGCTTCCCGTCTCGGCATATTGAAAGGCCTGTGCAACAGTCTGCGGAAAGACATATTTGTCTTTCATACTATCCCATAGCCCAGCTGCCTGAAGAGTGATCATCGCCGCAGTACCATAGGGCGCGCTCTCTGTGTTGGCGACGGCTATCTTCCGAACCCCTGAATGCATTACAACAGCCTGCCAGCTATCAAACCCGCATAGTTCCTTATCGGCGGTCCATAAAACAATCCGACCCCTGGCATATACGAAGGGCCTGTCGGCAAACCCCTCCTTTTCCAACAGTCGGGGCCTCTTTTCGTCGGCAGCAAAAAAGATGTCGTAGGGAGCACCTTTTAGAATCTGCGCAAAGAGCTTTCCCGTCGAAGAATAGGTCACATCAACGGTTATTCCCGTTTGGGCTTCGAACAGTTCTACCAGTTCCCCCGAGGGCAGTATAAAATTGGCGGCAACTGCTATAAGCAGTCTTTCCCCGGCAAAGACCGGTGCTGATAAGGCCAAGGTGATCAGAAAAATGATAATGATGTCCGGGAGACATCGAAGGAGCCTCATGGCAACCCCTTTTTACGCTTTCCAGTAGGATGACCTTAATCAAATGACCACATCGACCGCCAGAAAGGATATGTTATATATAACATCTTCACCTATACAGTAGGCCGAAAAGAACCGTCAAGAAAATTATCTCTCCCGGCACAAAAGGCAAGCCGGAGAAAACCCTGTTAATCTCTGTCCTATCTTACTTTTAAACAAAACTTCTTGGTAGAATCGATAGTTGTCTGAAAAATCCTCCATAATAATCCTTGACAAACAGAGACTATCGGGTAGAAGGGGATTTAAACTTTGGGGAATGGACAATTCGCTTTATTCATGTACCACAACAACAAGTGAAAAAATCGTTTTAGAAAACCGGGGAGACAGGATGCACCCTGGTAATGTGCATTCGTATATACTGAGCAGGAGACAAACAAAAACAAGCTAACACTGCAACTTCCACCAATAACGTTATTCGCCATAATTACCACTACAACAGGTAATGCTTAGATCGCTGTTACACCAGATTAGGAAAATACAAATCGGAGGGATTGAATTATGTCATACAAAAAAAGGATTATCGTGATCGGCGGTTCTGCAGCTGGTCCCAAGGCCGCTGCAAAGGCAAGGAGAATAGATTACAATGCAGACATCGTTATCCTGCAGAAAGACCCCGACCTGTCGATGGCTTCCTGCGGATATCCCTACTATGTCGGTGGCTATTTCGACGACAGGAATATGCTATTGGCTACTCCTACGGGAATAACACGGGACCCCCTCTTTTATCTCAATGCCAAGGGGATCGAAGCAAGGACAAACACCGAAGTAACAGCTATCGAAAAGGATACAAAAAAGGTTTCTTTTACAAACATAGTGACCGGAAAAAATGAAAGCCTCGAGTACGATAAACTTATAATTGCAACTGGCTCTGTCCCAAGGATGCCCCCCGTTCCGGGAACCGACCTGGAAGGCGTAACAACTCTTCAGTCTATGAGAGACGCCGATTTTCTGCGCAAGGTCCGTGACGACGGTCAAATAAAAAAGGCCGTAGTCATCGGGGGAGGTCTGATTGGTATTGAAACCTGTGAAGCACTTCAACTGGCGGGGATTGATATTACGGTAATAGAACTTCTGCCCCAGCTTCTTACATTCCTCGACTGGGAACTTGCAAAGCTGGTTGAGAATCATGTCAGGAGCAAATCGGCAAACGTCATCACAGATAACGGTATAATAGAATTCCTGGGCAAGGATGGTAAACTTACTGCTGTAAAACTGCAGAACGGGGCCGAACTGGAATGCGAGCTTGCCGTGGTGGCCATAGGCGTAACCCCTAACGTCCGTCTGGCAAAGGATGCGGGTTTGAAGATGGGCCAGCTGGGCGGAATAGCGGTAGATGAATATATGCAGACCTCGGACGAAAATATCTACGCCGTCGGCGACTGCGTCGAATCGCTCAACCGCATAACAGGCAAAAAGGTCCTCGCTCCCTATGGAGATCTCGCTAATCTCCAGGGACGCGTTGCCGGAGAAAATGCTGCACAGGGAAACAGTGTAACATTCCCAGGGACGATCCAGACCGGAATATGCAAGGTCTTCGATTTTGAGGCCGGTTCGACGGGCCTGTCCGAAACCGTAGCGAGAAGGCTTGGTTACGATGACATTATAACAGTGATCAACGCCAGTCCCGATAAGCCGGGATTCATGGCAGGAAAGCTTCTGGTAACCAAGCTTATAGCAGAACAAAAAACCGGAAAGATTTTAGGGGCGCAGTGTGTCGGTCCTGGAAACGTAAGCAAACAGATCGCCCAGTGGGCAATGGCTATTCAGGGACGACTCTGCGTGGAGGATATCATAAACTCCGACCTTCCCTATGCGCCCCCGTTTTCGCTTGCCATTGATCACTTTATCGCCACAGCCCACATAATACAAAACAAGATAAAGGGACGCATGAAAGGAATCTCTCCACTGGATGTAAAAAAGAAACTGGAAAACCATGAAAAACCCTTCATTCTCGATACACGAGGTCCCGATGAATATGAAGAGATGCGCCTTGGTATCGGAGAGGCCATCATACCCCTCGGAGCCCTCCGTAAAAGGCTGAATGAGCTACCGGAAGACAAAAAACAGGAGATCATATGTTTCTGCAAAATATCCCTCAGGGGATACGAAGCAGCCCTCGTTCTTGAGGCCAACGGTTGGGAGAATGTGAAGGTTATGGAAGGGGGCATAATGGCCTGGCCCTACCCTCGTGAAAAATAACATTCAGCGGAGAGCGGAAAGATCGGAAGACATTACAACCAATCCCGGCCTGAACCAATGCTGAAAATTAAAGGGTGAAAAGGTGTTCTCCGTCCAGATACCGGCAATAATGCTCCCCAGACAGTAAAAAGCCGAAAGGCAGAAAAACCTGATCAGGCTATATATCCCTTGACATAATACCCCAACAGAGTTAGAGACTTAACAGGTTTTTCATTAAGCCCTATAAAGTGCTTTTAAACGGCTCTAACCGTGGGGGTACTATGGCATGACCATCCAATTTATCAGAGCAGTTTGTGATAGGGAACCTTGTCATGCGAAGGGAACAGGCAATGGAAACTAAACCGAAAGCATCGGCCATCAGGATAAAAAGAAAAGTCTTCGGCTGGATATTTTTTATTTCTATCCTTGTGTTCGCAGTGTCAATTATTTCGGTCCCACAGTTTCAAATGTCCCGAAGACAGGCACCGGTTACAACTGAGGACAAGAGCGCTCAGACAGATCCACAACCAACGGCTCAGGTATCAGGGCCAAATACGACAATAATTGTTTCAGTTATTTCCCTCCTTACGTCCATTACCTCGCTCTTAGGGTTCTTTTCCACTACTTTACTGGCCTGGAGGAAGGAAAAAAGAGAAACCATTACGGCTGAACTGGAAATCAGGAAAAAAGAGCTTGAACTGGAAAAATTACGAGCCGAATTAGCCAAGCCCAAATAGATCAAAAATAGTGAAGGCAGCTGACATAGCAAATTTTATCGTCCGCCGCACCTGCTTTACCTACAAAATCAATCCGTTGAAACAGCCGATAACGAAGCGCAGCCATTCTTGACAAAAAAACAGGGGCTACGATTTATCGTAACCCCTTGATATTTGGTGGGCCGTGGGGGATTTGAACCCCCGACCAACTGATTAAAAGTCAGCTGCTCTACCGAACTGAGCTAACGGCCCCTGATCCTTTTCTGTAAGCGCTGCTACCTAACAAGAAGGTTCTTGAATTGCAAGAATAAAATGATCGTTGTCTGCGCTATAAGTTTGGCCTAACCCTGCAATATCTGCCCAGACCCCAAAATACAGCCCGGGTTTTACCTTTATGACGCATTTTCAAGAGCTGCTTGAAATGCGATCACCCTTCAATCTACCCCGCTCATATATGGCGCAAAATGAGGCAACTGCAGCGATCACATCGCATTCCAGGGTTAATTTATTAATATGAAAATAACAAAAACAGGGGTATCCCCACTCAAGGGAACACCCCTGTTTGTCCTGAAATATTGTTCGTAATAAATTTTTCTACAATGCCATTACATTTGATGCGGCCAGCCCCCTGGCACCGTTCTCTACTTCAAAACTTACACGCTGTCCCTCGTGCAATGTCTTGAATCCCTCACCCTGTATAGCCTTGAAATGAACGAATACGTCTTCCCCACCATCGTTGTTCTCGATAAATCCAAACCCCTTTTTCTCATTGAACCACTTAACCGTACCTTCTGCCACTTACATTTCCCCCTCTCTTTAAGATTTCTAGAAAACCAACTTTGCATTTCCCCTCAGACATCCCCTTGATTCAATGCCTTTCAGGATTAATCCTTCTGCAATCAGATAAGCGTAAGCGCCTACAACTCACCACGCATTTTGGCAAACTCTTTCAGTAGCTTTTCTTCTTTTCTACTCAGGTTGCTAGGTAATTCTACCATGGTCTGAACCAGCTGATCTCCTCTCCCAAATCCTCTGAGCTGAGGAATCCCCTTCCCTTTCAACTTAAAAACCTTTCCGTGGGGAGTATCTTTGGGTATCTTTATTCGTTCTGTGCCTTCGAGTGTGGGTACTTCGATGGTTCCCCCAAGAACCGCAAGGGTCATGGGTATTGGAACTTGGCAGGCGATATCACTTCCTTCTCGTTCAAAAAACTCGTGTGGCTCAACATATATAAATACGTACAGGTCACCCCTGGGACCGCCAAGCGTCCCTTCCTCGCCTTCTCCACGAAGACGGAGGCGGGAACCGTTCTCTATTCCCGGAGGTATCTTCAACTGCAGGGACTTGCTGACCTTGGATTTTCCTGAGCCCCTACAGACATTGCAGGGGTTTTCTATTATCTGCCCTCCACCGTTACACTGGGGGCAGGTGGAGTTGATACTGAAAAACCCGCTGGACCTGGTTACCTGTCCCGAACCATGACAGGTGGGGCAGACTGAAGGATGGGACCCGGGAGCAGCACCGCTTCCACCGCAGGTTGTGCACCCTTCAAGTCTATCTATATCTATCTCCGGAGACGCTCCGAATGCGGCATCCATAAAGGAAACCTTCAGATCATATCTAAGGTCAGCCCCCCTACGGGCTGATGTGCGGGAACGGGAACGGCCTGTATCGAATCCAAATATTCCTTCAAATATATCGCCAAAACTTGAAAATATATCTTCAAACCCTGAGAATCCCTGAAAGCCATTGCCCTTCAAGCCGTCATGTCCATATCGGTTGTAGATTTCTCTTTTTTTGGAATCCGAAAGGACTTCGTAGGCCTCTGCGGCCTCCTTGAATTTTTCCTCTGCCTCCTTGTTCCCCGGATTTCTGTCAGGGTGGTATTGCAGGGCCATCTTACGGTAGGATGCTTTTAGTTCGTCTGCTGAAGCGTTTCTGTCAACGCCAAGTATAGCATAATAATCGTTCTTCATGGTCTGTCTTACGGATTCCGGTTTGCCGAATCAAATTACTCTTTAAAGGACCTCTCATGGGAAATACAAACGGTTTAACTAGCGAACATAGTAGTAACTGTTTGTCAGCATGTCAAGCGGAGCATCCTAAGGGCTCACCCTACAATACGTACTAACGCCTCCTCATATTTTTTTGCCGTTTCAGCTATCACTTCTTTCGGAAGCTTCGGCGCCGGCGGTTTCTTGTCCCACTTTATGGATGTAAGGTAATCTCTCAGGTACTGCTTGTCAAAACTCTTCTGAGAGCGACCCTCTTCAAAATCGTCTTCAGGCCAGAACCTTGATGAGTCCGGGGTAAGAAGTTCATCTATCAGTATCAGCTGCCCATCAATAGTGCCAAACTCCATCTTGGTGTCGGCAATGATGATACCTCCTACAGAGGCTATTTCACGCGCCCTGTTGTAAATCCCTATACTAACATCGATTACCTTACGAGCCATCTCCAGGCCTATCAGTTCCTCCATCTGCCCTCTTGTCATGGGGGCATCGTGCTGACCCGCTTCTGCCTTTGTGGAAGGGGTAAATATGGGTTGTTCAAGCCGCGCCGATTCCTTAAGGCCGGCAGGAAGAACAATACCCGAAACTGTCCCTTCGGCACAGTAATCATTCCAGCCGGAACCACTGATGTAACCGCGGACGATACACTCGACGGGAAGAGCTTTGGCCTTTTTAACCAGCATGCTCCTTCCCTTTAATATCTCCCTGTATGGGGCACATTCTTCGGGGAACTCATCTACATTTGTCGTAATCAGGTGATTGGGAACAAAATCCTCCATGCGGTTAAACCAGAAGGTGGACATCCTGGTAAGAATTTCGCCCTTTCCAGGGATGGGATCGTTCATGATTACATCAAAGGCAGAGATCCTGTCCGTTGTTACTATAAGAAGCTTGTCATCAACATCGTAAACATCGCGAACCTTGCCCCTGCTGAAAAGCTTCAAGTTTTCTAATTCGGTATTTATGACAGCCTTGTTTTTCATGGAGTCCCTCGTTTTTACCTCAGAAAGGGGTTGTTTTCTCTTTCGTTTTTTATCGTGGATGTGGGCATCCTACCATAATTGTGCCCCGGAAGCACAACCGTGTCATCGGGCAGAGTCAAAAGTCTTCTGACTATTGACTGGTACATCGTGTCCCAGGAAGCGCCGGGAAGGTCTGTCCTGCCCACCGCTTCAACAAAGAGGGTATCTCCGGTAAAAACATAGCCTGGAGTGTAAAGCGACATGCCGCCCGGGGAGTGACCAGGGGTATGCATAACCTTAAGCCCGACTTTTCCAACTTCTATGATATCACCATCCCGTACGGTTCTATCTGCGGCCGGCGATGCCTTTGCACCGAACATTCTCAGTACCATTGCAGGGGTCGATACCAGCATATCGGCATCATCTTCGTGTATTATAATATCAACCCCGGTCCTTTCTTTCATGTCGGCATTTCCAGACGTATGATCAACATGCCCGTGGGTATTGACTATATATTGTATTTTAATCCCTGAAGAAGATGCCTCAGACAATATCCGGTCTATATCCCCTGCGGGATCTATAACTAATCCTTGACCACTTTCCTTATCTCCAACTATATAGGCGAATACCGCCATGTTGCCTACCTGGAGCTGCTTTATAAACATCAGAATACACCCTCCCGAGCTTTTCAAAAGGTCACTGGTATATTTTTTTCGGTATAAAGTCAATATGTTTAGTTGCAACGTTCCGCTTCATATATGGCCTAATTCATCTATTGATGATTTTCAGGGGTTCGTTAAGGTTAGAAAGGAGAGTCATCTTTGCCTCTTTGCAAAAAACCTCTGTGCTGGAAGAGGCCGATCATCGTTTCCATACACCGCCCCAAGAGGGATCACCAAGCCCCGCCTGACTCTGGTTACTGGGAACAACCTGCCATAAATTCAACTTTCATCAAGAAATACAGACAAATAAAAACTCTTGACATGGGTTCGGAAGGTAGGGTATGTGCATACCTAATGAACTGATCGGTATGGACGAACCTACCAAAAGGAATGGATGGTAGAAAACTATCACACCTGTGGGGAATTTGTAATGGTTATCATAGAAGGAAAGACATACTATACGACGGCAGATGCGGCCAGGGTGCTTGGTGTTTCCGCCAAGACTATACGCAGCTACATAGACAAAGGCATTATCCCCGACCCTCCCGAGGTTCAATCCGGACTGCGAACCTTTAAAAACTTCCCCCCTGATTATATGGAAGAGGCCAAAAAGCTGCTTGAGGAATATCGCCGCAAAAACATATCCATAAAAAATGACAAGCAGCTGACCATTTTTTAATAGTTTTTACTGGGTCAGAGTAGCGGCTTAAAAGAGCCTTGATTTTTTCAATAACAGCAAGATGGGGACTTCGTTACCGTGCCTTCTACAAAAGACATATCTTCAACCGAAAGACTTCTTAATCTTATCCGTAATAAGGAACGGAAAGTTGAAGAATCGAACGTTGACAATGTTCCCACCCCCTTAAAGTCCAGGACAGGGAAAGGTTTGTTCTCGAATAAGATAAGGTCCATTTCCGTGGGCATAGAGATTGCGCCCGAGGAACTTAGGCTGGTAAAGGTGAAACACCTTGCCTATGGGAGATGGGAACTTGTTGATTGCAGAAGAGTTCCGATTATACCCAACATGTCTCGAGACACTAAGGAATTTTCAACCTTTCTCAGAAGCCAGCTTGAAAAATTCTGCGGCCCCCGCAGGGATCTTGACATATGGAGCTTGATTCCATCCGACAAGGTGGCCCTGGAAAATATCCGAATTCCCAAGGTTGGCAAAAAGCAGATTTCCAACGCCGTCTACTGGACAGTAAAGCGAAGCGCCCCTTTTGACGAAAAGGAGACCATTTTAGAGTTTGAGATCCAGGGCGAAGTTGTAGAGGATAATGCCACAAAACTCGAAGTTTCAGTATGTACAGCTTCAAGACAGGAAGTAGAGGAGATGGAAGCCCTATTTGGTGGTATAGGATTTCCCCTGAAGGGGCTTACAGCCACTCCGTTTGCTTTGCAAAGCCTCTTCCGGTCTGGCTGGATGCATACACCGGAACGGTTTGCCACACTCTACATAGGGGATGATTCCTCTCGCATTGATGTCTTCTCCAAAGGCAACCTGGTAATGACAAGGGCGATAAGGGCAGGAATAAGCACCATGGCGGAGACCCTCCTTGAAGAATATACAACCTCTTCGCTGCTGAATCACAGCTGGACCAATATAGAGTCTCCAGACAATGACACTGCTCCGATGGATATCGAGGACGCAAAGGATCTTGTGTTCAGCCTGGGATTCGACTCCCCTCCGCCTTACGGAACAGCCGACCGCTTCGGGCTTCGAAAGGACGAGATATTCGAAATGCTAAGCCCTTCGGTTGAGCGAATGGTAAGGCAGGTAGAGCGAACCATCGAGCACTACACCGTAATCCTTGGCAATGAAGGGATCGAATCAATCTACCTTTTCTCCGATGGAGGAGTTTACCGACCATTTGTAGAATATGTAGGCAGCCAGTTGCGATTGGAGAGTTTCATTATGGACCCCATTAGACCGGACAATGCCTTCGCTGGAGTGGTGGCGGCAAATACCTCCATATCCCAGAGAGCGCCCCTGATCTCGGCTCTAGGCATAGCCCTGTCCAATATGTCACGCACTCCAAACCTCATATTCACCTATAATAACAAGGAAAAACTCATAAACATCAAACGCGTGAACCGCGTTATACTGTCTTCATTCGCCACAGCCGCCCTGATCATGACAGTCATTCTATTTCTGCTGATGAATGTCGTAGAAAAAAAAGACGGCGCCCTGGCAAAGCTTGAAATAAAATTGAAGCAGGATACTCAAACAATAGAGGACGCATCCCGCACGATGGTTTCTGAAATCGGTGCGAACCGCATTATTATGACAGGCTTTAAAGAGAGGTACTGGGGGCTGGCAGTTGTCGGTGAACTCTCTAGACTTACCCCTGAAGGGGTATCGCTGCTGTCAGTGAAAGCGTCTATACCCAAAGATAACACAGCGGTAAAAGAAGAAAAAAATGGAAGCGCGACCATAAGTGGTATCGTAACAGGGAGCGCTGACTCCTTTGAATCTATGCTTGCAAGATATGTCATTGCAATTAAGGACTCTCCCATCTTTAACCGGGTAGTGATCGAGCGCAATTCCAGGGGGGCCTTTCAGGATAAGGAAACACTTAACTTCAGCATAAAAGTTTATTTTTCTTAGGTTACGAGATGAAAGAACTATCTTCAAAAATTGGCGACATCCCCGGCAGAAGTGCCGTTTATCTCGTACTTTGCCTTGTTATCCTTATAATATTCTACTTCGTCGGGCTCTATCCCTATCAGCGATCTATGCGTTCAATCGATGACGAAACGAAGCGGGTAAAGAGCCTGATATCAAAACAACGAGCCCTGGCCCCACTCTATCAAGAGATGTCCAAAACAGGGGGGAGCAATGTTAAATGTAAATTGCCTGTCCCCCAAGTCAAGTCCCTGCCAAGGGGTGATTTGGACCTGGTCTCCAGCATCTTCAAAGATATTGCAGACCGAAACAGAATGCAGATCATTTCCATAACGCCCGATATTATGACTGTAACAGAAGGGTCCGACAATATGATGGTTACCATTCATCTCAGGGGCGATTTCCTAGACTTCAGGAAATTTCTCCTCGGCGCAGGGGAAGTTTCTTCCCTTAAGCGCATGGAAGAAATCCAGATTATTCAGGAAACCGGATACAAGGATTTTTATCTTAAGTTAATACTAGCAATAGGTTAGAGCGCAGGAAGAGTAAATAAGGGCATTGGCTATGAAAAATATTAAGGTGTCTACACGGGAAATTCTACTTGTGGCATTTATGATGATAGCTGTCCTGTACGGGGCCTATCAACTATTTATAGCCTCTGCATCAAAACCGGTCGATAAGGGAAATGGGGCCGTAGCGAGTGTAGAGGATTTGACTACAAAGGTTTCCAGCGTCCTGGGAGAAGCCGGGACATATACAACCTATGCCGCCATTATTGCTGCGGCGGAGGGACAATGGGCAAAAGATCCTTTCTACAGGTCAGCAGCGCCGGCCAAAAGGGGCGCACCTAAGATGGGGCCTGTTGTATACACCGGATATCTGGAGATCGGTAACAAAAGAATAGCGGTCATAGATAGTGAGAGCTACGAGACAGGGGATGAGCTTGAACTGGGTGGATACATAGTCAAAGACATAAAAACATCAGCCGTCGTGCTCCAGGGGAAGGGAACAACTGATTTTATTACGGTTCCCCTGCTGGAGGAGTAGCCGTTTATGGAGGACAGGGCGCATTGAAGTCGATTCTTATAAAAAAACTGACACTGGTAATCCTTATGTTCACCTCTTTTGCTCTGATATCAGGTTGCGGTGCTGCAAAAGAGGATGTCAAAAAGGACCCATTCTTCGAAAAATGGAACCTGAAGGCGCAGGAGTCTGTAGGAAAATCGCCGACTCCCAAGTCCCGGTCCTTTAAGATCCCCGATGAGCCAGCCACCCTTGAAGCCGCTTCAGAGAAAAGATCGCTGCCATCTACAAGGGTTACCCTGGTAATGCGCAACACCGACGTGGCAGTTGTTCTTCGCACCCTTGCGAAGGCGGCCAATCAGAACATACTGATAAAATCCGAAGTTCAGGGAAAGGTCAGCGTGAATTTCCGAAAGGTGCGCTGGAGTGAGGCATTCCTGAGCGTCATGCGCTCCAGTATGCTTACATACGTATGGGATGGAGATATAATCCGTATAACAAATGCGGCGGACCTTCAAAACGATCTTGATCTGGAAAAAATCGCAAGGGAACGCAGAGAACAGCAGATCATGAAGAGCAGGCTGTCCCCTCTCCTGTCGATGGCCGTACCAGTCAATTATGCCGATCCGGAAAAGCTCAAGGACAATCTTGAAGCCTTTCTGACCAGGGATGACGAGGGAACGCCCTATGGGTCGATAAGAGTCGATGAGCACACCAACGCTCTGGTTCTACAGGCTACAAGAAGCGATCTGGAGAGGATCGTCGCCATGGTAGACAATATCGACAAACCAACCTCCCAGATCAGGATCGAGGCAAACATAGTCGAAACAACGAAGGAGACAGCACGGGAACTGGGCATACAGTGGGGAGGATCATACGGTGGAACAGTTGGCACTTCCGGATATTCCGTCTATGGCAGCAGCGACTCTGCCGGAACAGCTTCAGGGAATATGGCCGTTGATTTCCCGGTGGGCGATGCGTCGATAGCAACAGCCGGCGGCCTCGGCGCGCTGGGCCTGACATTCGGAACCTCCGGTGGAAACATTCTTGAGATGCAGCTTACGGCTCTTCAATCAAGAGGCAAGCTGAACATACTCTCCAGCCCATCCATCACGACTCTGGACAACCAGATGGCATTTACCGAAAATGGCGAACGTGTCCCCTTTGTTTCATACACCGATGGCGAGCAGGAGGTAAGTTGGGAAGATGCCGTATTGCGTCTGGAGATCACACCCCACGTCATCGACGGTGAAAATCTGAAGATGAAGATCCTTGTCAAGAAGGATGAGGTCGATACTTCCCGTGATGTATCCGGCAACCCCTATATCATAAAGAAACAGACCGATACGACACTTATGGTAAAGGATGGAGAGACCATCGTCATATCGGGACTGAGCAAGCAGCGAAGCTCGACCGGGGACAGCGGTATTCCCGTCCTCAAGGACATACCGACCCTCGGCTATCTGTTCAAATCTGACAGCAGGGCAGAAACCATGGAAGAGGTCCTTATCTTTATAACACCTCACATCCTCAAGCCTGAAATCATACTGAAGAAAGGGGATACCCCTCAATAAATGAAAGGGTAACAGTAACAGGATATGAATTATTTCAACTTTTTAGACCTTAGCAGGGAGCCTTTTTCGAACTCTCCGGAACCGGACTTTTTCTACGGTTCACGGCAGCATGTGGAGTGCCTGCAGAAGCTGGAGCTGGCCATTCGCCTGCGTAGAGGGCTTAATACCGTAATCGGTGACGTGGGGGCTGGCAAGACAACCATATGCAGACAGATCATACAGAAATTCGCCGACGACAATGAGATAGAAACATACCTGATTCTCGACCCCGCCTTCGACAGCCCTATAGAATTTCTGCGTGCCTTTACAAAAATCCTGGGCATAGCGGACAAAAACGAGAACGACACGGAATGGCAGCTCAAGGAGAAGATAAAAAACCATCTTTTCGACAAAGGTGTCGACGAGGGAAAGACCCTTGTTCTTATAATAGACGAGGGGCAGAACATCTCCGAATCCTGCATCGAAGTCCTGAGGGAATTGCTGAATTACGAGACGAATGAATACAAGCTGCTACAGATCATAATATTTGCCCAGAGGGAATTTTACGGTCTGCTTAAAAGCCATGCGGCCCTGGCGGATCGTGTAAATTTTTCCTACGATCTTCACTCCATGTCCTTTTCCGATACGAGGGAAATGATACGTTTCCGGCTGGAAAGAGCAAAGGAAAAAAAGGACGGCAAAGATGTGAGTTTCACCTTTCTGGCCCTGTGCGTAATATACCTTGCGACCGGGGGATACCCCAGGAAGATTGTCGGCCTCTGCCACAGGATTATTATGGCGCTGGTCATCAAGGAACGCCTGAAGGCCGGATTACCCCTGGCCCTTTCCTGCGCGAGGGTGGGCAAATTTCATGGACGGTTATGGAAAATGGGCCTGGCCGCTGCGGTGGTATTAGCGCTGCTCACTTTCATAGGTTTCGAGTATGGACCGGATCTATTCTTTGGTCATGTACCAAAGCAGGCAAAAACTATAGCTGCGCTGCAACCTCCTGATTCGATAGTAATTTCGATAAAGGCCCCTGACCCGGAATCCGAACCGGTCTCCGCTGCCACCGCCCATTCTGATGCTGAGAACCAAAGCACTGACATCACTGCGGAAATTCCTCCGCAGCCGGAGACAACGGAAGCAACTGAGATGGTTCAGTCAGCCCAGACCACTCCGGAAATTGAGATGTCGGCGATTTCGCCCGCACAGGAAGAACCTGCCAAGCCGGCGGAAGAAACTCAACCGGAACAGAAGCCTCAAGTTGCAGCAGCACCGCCCGAATCCCTGGGCTGGCTGGTTGTCAGGAGGAATGTAACAATATGCAGGGTAATAAGGGGTATATACGGAGATGAATGCACCCGGGATCGTATAATATCCATACACAAAGCCAATCCCCATATCCAGAATCCGGACAGGATAGAACCGGGAGGAATGCTGAAACTCCCGGCGGTTGAATCCGGCTTTTCACCTCGAAAGGGTAAAAGATACTGGGTGATAATCGCCAGAAGAGACAACCTCGAGGATGCCTTTGCCCTCTACATTAAAAATGCCGGTCAGGTTCCCCTTATCCAGGTATTTCCAAACTGGAACGGCATCGACGGTCTGCGCTTCGACGTCATTGTCAAAAAGAGTTTTGCCGAGGAGACGGCTGCAAAGAGCGCCATAGAGGCATTGCCCCCATCGCTGTCTTCAGAGGCCATTGTTGTTAACGGTTGGAGCAAAGACACTGTGTTCTTCTCGATGGCCAAAGACCGTTAGGCTTTTTGTGCAGCATATAGCTAAATGAAGGAAAAATGATACCGTGAGACCACGAAAGAGACTAGGGGAAATGCTTATAGAAGCTGGCCTTCTTACCGAAGAACAGCTTCATCAAGCTTTGAACGGGCAAAGGGGAACGGGCCTGAAACTGGGGCAATATCTGTCACAGGAGGGAACTGTCAGGGAAGATCAGATAATAGATCAGATCAGCAAGCAGTTGAAGATTGAAAAATATGACCCCAAAGAGTACCCGATAGACCAGGGCCTTACAGAACTGATCCCCTTTGATTTGGCGCAGAAGCATCAGATGATCCCCCTGAAAAAGAAGAGGCACCTTCTCACTGTGGCCATGGCGGACCCCATGGATATAAATGCCATCGATTCCGTGGAGGTATTCACAAATCTTGAGGTGATACCTGTCGTCTGCTCGGAAAAAGAGATCGCCCAGCTTATCACCCTTACATACGGTACGCAGACAGGGGGGCTCCAGCAGATACTGAACGGGGTAGAAGAACTTACTGTCGCGGTTCAGGAGGAAGGAGCGCCCAAGGATAACGATATCCGCGTCAGCTCCCTTCAGGGCATGGCCGAAGAGGCACCCGTTGTCCGTATAGTAAATTCGATTATCGCACAGGCGGTCCGTGACGGGGCCAGTGATATACACATAAGCCCGGAGTCGGATAAGACACAACTGAGATTCCGCGTTGACGGGAAGCTCCGAACTGTCCCTTCACCACCAAAGTCTCTTATGCTTCCTATCGTATCACGTCTGAAGATCCTCGCCAACATGGACATATCCGTATCCAGGATACCCCAGGATGGCAGATTTACAGTGAGGATGGACAAGCGGGAGATCAATGTAAGGGCCTCTTCGCTCCCTACCATATACGGCGAAAATGTAGTCCTTCGCCTTCTCGACATGAGCTCCGGCGTCTACTCGCTGGAACAACTGGGAATGTCCGTCGATGACCGAAAGAAGATAGAGTCTTCAATCGTGAAGCCCTACGGGATGATACTAAGCGCAGGGCCGACCGGAAGCGGCAAAAGCACCAGTCTGTACGCAATCCTTAGAGAACTGAATAAACCCGATATAAATATAATTACACTGGAAGATCCCGTAGAGTACCGGGTGGATCACATACGCCAGGTACAATTGAACCGCAGGGCGGGCATGACCTTTGCCAGCGGGCTGAGATCCATACTCCGTCAGGACCCTGATGTAATTCTGGTGGGCGAGATCAGGGATGGAGAGACGGCTGGCCTTGCCGTACAGGCAGCCCTTACGGGACACAGGGTGCTCAGCACTCTGCACACCAACGATTCCGCCGGAACCATCACAAGACTCATAGAGATGGGGATAGAGCCTTTTCTCATATCATCGGTTCTGCTGGTCTGCTTTGCTCAGCGCCTCATGAGGACAATCTGCCCCTATTGTAAAGAACCCTATACCCCCTCCCCTGATGCACTCAAGGCATGGGGATTCGAAAACATCAAAGATGCAAATTTCCAGCATGGAACGGGCTGCACCCAATGCATGAATACCGGATACAAGGGACGAACCGGCATATTTGAAGTACTACAAATCGACGAAGAAATTCAGGATATGATACTTAAGGGAAAAACAGCACAGGATATAACCCGCCGTGCAAAAGAAGAGGGAAAACTGAGAACGCTGAAGGATGACGCGGCGGACAGAGTCATCAGGGGAATAACAACCCTCGAAGAAGCAGCGTCTACTGTAATGGTATCATAGAGAAGAAATTCATATGCCGAACTTTATTTACAAAGCAATCGATCAAAGCGGTTCCGAGATTGCCGGGGTCATAGAAGCCAAATCGGTTGAGGCTGCCCAGTCTCTCCTGAATAACCAGGGGCTTATCCCCTCTGACGTAAGGGAAGAAGGGTCCATATCACGGGGCTTAATGGCCGACATTAAGGGGAAGCTGGAATCGGTAACGATGAAGGAACTGATCCTCTTCACCAAACAGTTTCGCACGATGCTCATAGCTGGGCTCTCAATCCTCAAGGTCCTTGAAATACTTCATCACCAGAGCCAGAACATCAAACTGAAAAAAGCCTTGACCCACATGACGGCAGAGATCAAAGATGGCCTGGCGCTGCACGAGGCCTTCTCGAAACATCCCTCAATTTTCCCCTCCCTGTACGTGAGCATGATAGCGGCAGGTGAATCAAGCGGAACGCTTCCGGACATACTCAATCGGCTGGTATATCTGCTGGAACATGAGCACAAGGTAAGATCGGACATAAAATCGGCGCTGCAATATCCAATCACAGTCATGATAACCCTTGTGATCGCTTTCTTTGTGCTGCTTACATTTGTCATTCCAAGGTTTGTAAAGATATTTACCAATGCAGGCCTTGATCTGCCTATTCCTACCCTGGTCTGTCTCTATCTCTACCGCTTCGTCTCCGGTTATTGGTACCTGCTGCTCGGAGGGGGGGGTACTGTCCATAGTCGGATTAGGACAGTGGTTCAAAACCGAAAATGGAAAATATATAAGGGACCGCTTTATCTTGAAAATACCATTAATAGGCCCTCTGTTAATAAAATCTGCGATGTCGCGCTTTGCCAGTATATTTTCAATACTGCAGGCAAGTGGCGTAACCGTCCTGAGCGCCCTTGACATACTGGCCGGAACCATAGGCAATAAGGCGATAAGCAGGGAGTTCTCGGATCTGAAAGGGAAGATTCAGGAGGGAAGAGGGATATCGGGTCCACTTGGTTCATCAAAATATTTCACACCCATGGTGGTTGATATGGTTGCTGTCGGGGAAGAATCAGGAGAGCTTGAAGAGATGCTTAAAGTTATAGCCACACACTACGATGATGAAGTCGAGTATGCGGTAAAAGAACTTTCAGATGCAATAGGACCGATCCTTATAGTATCTCTCGCAGCGGTGGTTGGCTTTTTTGCATTGGCCATCTTCCTCCCCATGTGGGACCTCACAAAACTGGCCCGTTAGTAATTAAAAGTAATACCGGAATACCTTGCGGTATTACGGTAAAAATGTACGGCCTACCGGGAATCCCAGGTACGATAAAAGAAGTCGGCAAGGAGGGTTAAAAAGTGAATTACACCTTAAAAAACGGGGCAGGCTTTACCCTTATAGAGATCATCGCGGTACTTATTATTCTCGGGATACTTGCGGCGGTAGCCGTTCCAAAATATATGGACATGACCGAGAATGCCAGAACCCGTGCCATGGAAGGCGCGCTCGCTGATGGCCTGTCTACAGTCAATATCGCCTACGCTAAGCTAATGCTGTCAAATGCAGGATCTGCAACAACTGATCAGATTGTTGCAAAGGCCACGGCAAATAAGCCTGCGAGCGATGAGTTCAGCTATACCTTTGCAAAAAGCTCTACCGGGGTGCTGATTACCGTTGGCGGAAAGGCCGGTTCAGACTTTTCAGGTTTGACCGATATAACAGGAACATGGGGCGCTTCCGATTCGGGATCTACCCCCTCAACAACCGGGACAACAGCAACCACTACGACTACGACCACCGCTACTACTACAACAATAAGAGAACACGGCCCCCCCCATGGGTTCCCCCCGGCCAGCCCCTGGAATTGATCGCCAAAGGGCAGGGTTAGCCTGTCCACGCAGCTAATTTAAAATTCGGCAAGGTTACAGGAATATTTTTAAGTTGAGAATAGATGGATAGAGAGCAAATGTGCTGAAAAATCAGAAAGGAGGTTATTGAAAAACAGGCGGATATATTATATAGCACCCTGTAACTATAAAGGGGTGGTGGTGTAAAAACATATTTCAAAAGGAGAGAATGTTATGAAAAACAACCAGAAGGGTTTCACCTTGATCGAGATTATCGCGGTACTGATCATACTGGGCATACTTGCCGCCGTCGCTGTACCGAAGTATATGGATCTGACGGCAGATGCACAGAAAAGGGCCATGGAAGGTGCTGTCGCAGAGGGCCTCTCTACCGCGAGTCTGGCATACGGCAAGCTTATGCTTTCAAACAGTGGTACTGCAACTACGGCTCAGATTGCTGCCAAGGCAACCGCCAACAAGCCTGCAAGCGATGAGTTCAGTTACACCTTTGCAGCCAATTCAGCGGGTATTCTGATCACCGTTGGTGGCAAGGCTGGTTCAGATTTCTCAGGTGCCACATCGGTCACCAAAACATGGAACCTTCCCTAACCTTCATGGCATAGATATTTAGATGGGTTAAGCCTGGGATGAATTATTATATCCCAGGCTTTTTCTTTATTTCAAAAGCACTCTCCCAATATGATCTATCGCCGCACCTGGTCGGTTAGATCCTCCGAAACAATTCGCACCAGAGCTTCAATGTCCGGTCTATATGCCATGGGCCTGGTATCCTTCAAAACAGACCCGATATATTCATGCCAGCCGACCGATCCCTTAAGGCACATTATTTTTCCTATTGTCCTGGACAGGGCGTTCCTATCACCTTCCCGGGCATACAGTGTTACAAGCGCAAGGTTTCCTTCAAGATCATCGGGGTTTTTCTCGAGATATCTTTCCCAGTACACCCTTGCCGCCCCGTAGCTGCCCTTCCCCCGAAAGGCCTCTGCCAGCACAGAGAGGGCATTGTACAGCTTTGGATCAAGAGCGAGGGCCAGCCGCGCCTCTTTTATGGCATCGTCATACTTTCCAGCCTTGAGCATTACAAATCCCATTGCATGATGCAGTGCCGCGTTATCGGGCCAGGACGAGAGGGCTACAAGGAGTTTCTTCCCGGCCTCAAAGATATCTCCCTTCAAGATCAGGCATATGGCGATTTCGTGGTGCGAGGGCCAGTATCCCCGATAGACCTCCAGGGCTGAGTTGAAAAGCTCCAGCGCCTTGTCGTATTCCCCCTTTACATAGAGATGATAAACGCCCAGGTTGTAAAGATTAACACCCCGATTCAACAGGTTTGTCTGGCCGTCGATCTCCAGGGCTTTTGAATATGCCTCGTAGGCCTCCTCATACCTTCCCAGATCCCAGTAGGCGGCCCCCAGATTATTGTATGGACGGCTCAAGGTCGGCGTCTTTTCCACATTGTCAGACCAGAGATAAAGGGGGGACTTAAATATGTTATTTCGTACAAAAACGGTGTGACCCTGTGCAAAGATAAAAAAACCAACAGCGGCGGCCACCATAAGCTGAATCGCCTTTTTGTAAGAAAAATAATCCAGGACATTAACCAGAAATATGGCAACTGGAATAAAGAACAGCATGGAGGGTATATAGTTACGATGTTCATAGATGAGTTCCAGCGGGATGAAAGAACCCTCAATAATGTGATTCATAAAGAAGAAGAATATGCAGAACGATATGACAGGCCTCTTGCGTGAGAGGTAAAAGGCCAAGGCCATTGCCATGATAATCAAAGCAATCGAAGGAATCGTCTCCCAGGGCAGCAGGGGTGACCGCGACAGGTCTATGTCATGTATCAGCGTCAGCCTTGAGCTTACAGGGTAGAGCAGGAGCGTGATATACCAGATAATTATCCTCGGTTCCGTAAGGAGCCTTTCGGTCAGGGTAAAAGGCCTGTTCTGATAGCCAGACAGCAGAGTAGAAATATCGGCAAAGATAAAGCCGGCGACCAGAAGCACAACCACAGCGGGAAGAAGAAGCTTGATGTTTTTTGTAACTGTCCTGCCTGTAACTCCCTGAATCAGAAGCAGGTCGTAGAGCCATATGCTGACAGGAAGCATGGCGGCGTTTTCCTTCGTGCTTATAGATGCCGCAGTAGAGATTATGCAGACTCCCCAGAAGACAATCCTTTCCCGCAAACCTTCCGCCACCCTGCCCTTCAGGTAAAAATACAGGGCCATTATATAGAAAAGGCCGGACATGCTGGCCATCCTCTGAACAAGATAGGTAACGGCAGTCACCTGAACGGGACTGGTGGCCCACAGGAAGGTTGCAAGCAGTGCGATTTCATATGAGACAATACCGTATCTATTGCGTAAGGTCGGAAGATTCAGGGTATTATATATGAAAAGAAAGAGAAACAGGGCCGTCAGATAATGGATACCGAGGTTTACTATGTGGTAACCCAGTACATCCAGCCCGCCAAAGTAATAGTTAAGGGCAAAGCTCAGATATGCCAGGGGCCTTGAAATCCTTCCACCGTCCGGCGCATAGAAAGTATTCTTTATATTATTCCAGTCGAATGTCTTGAGAAAAATATTGCCGTTTTCAACAATGTTGGGCCGATCGTCGAACTGCCAGGCGCCGTCAAAGCTGTTGTAATAAATGACAGATAAAAACAGAAAAAGCACGATGGAGACAAATGCGTAACGTCGCCAGCAGGTAAGATGTTTTTCAATGTTAAGGTCGAATCCGTTATCCTTCGTCATCATATCTACCACCTGTAAGTCCGCCTGTCAGAAGGAAGCTAAATAGCGGCCCCAAAGTAAAGATGGGGATCAGCGAGGCCGCCCTAATAAGCAGGGAAGCCATGAAGCCCATCCCGGCACCCATACCCAAAATTTCAGAAGCCACTGTGGCGATGCCCTCCGATACGCCCAGGTTCCCCGGTGTTATCCTTATGAATATGGAAAGACTGAAAAATATGCTTATCAAAAGGGAAATGCCGAAGGGGACAGAATTGCCGGAAAGCGCGGCAAAGGCCAGCCAGAAAGAGAGACCATTCAGCAGAATCGTCGCCAGCATATAGGCTGCCAGTCGGATCAGCAAAGCCGCATCCCTTCTTACCAATCCCCATCCCTCAAAAGAACTGTTAAGGAAAAGGACTATCCGATTACTTCCAGGTATCCTTATGGCAGGGAACATAGAGAAAAAAGATATGACCAGAATCGTACCGGCAAAAAAGACCGCCATTTCCCGGAAAAGACTCGGCCTCTGTGCATCAAGGAAAAGTGCCGAGAGACCGGCAATCCCGGTAACCCAGCCATATATAAGATATGTTGCGGCCATAACAGATGCGAATGTAGCGTATGGGAAAGAATGGCGGTACTTCAAATAGGCGGCACGGGCAAACATTCCACCGGCAAAGGGGGTGATATAATTCCCCATGGCCGTGACAAATGGCAGACCGAGCCACTCCATGGCTGTAAGTTTTGCGCCAAACTTTTCTGCAAGGGTTCGAAGCTGTAGGCCATTGAATATGTTGAATAGAAGAATGACAGCGATAAGGGCGACTATAGTTTTCAAACTGATATTTTCCAGATATTCGATGAGATGGTGCTGTGAGATAAGGAAAACAGCTATGACTCCCAGAAAAAGGCTGGTAAATAAAATCAGCCACAGCCTTCTTCCTGTCCTGGTCTGAGATCCTGCCGACTCATGTTTCACAGCTTACTGCCCTTTCTTTTCCCGATATACGATAGTGTTTTCAGATCAAAGAGATCGCTTATAAAACCAGAATATTACTAAGAACTTCCTTTATGCAGTCAACGGAAAACCTTTCCCGATATAGCTGATGCCCCCTCTGCCCTATCTTATTCAAACTATCCCTGTTTTCTAGACACCATCGAATCGCCTGCGCAAGTTCTTCGCTGCTGCCCTGAGAAACCGTCAGGCAGTTGAGCCTGTCACGAAATCCTTCATCAGCTTCACCAGTGCCGACTATCACGGCCTTACCCATGGCCATGGCCTGCAGGGTCTTTCCAGTAACGACTCTACGCCCCTGGCCTGTGTTGCCGAATGGCCCCCCAAGGCAGACATCCGCTTCCCGTAACAGATCGGGGAGTTGCTCGTAGGGAACCCACCTCTTATGGATAATATTACTCAGTTTTAATCTTTTTTTTGTTTCATGAAAGGCCCTGAGTGCAGCCCCCGTTCCACCTACAACAGTAAATTTAACAGGGCTGTCGCGCAGCAGCCAGGCGGCGCCAAGTATAAAATCAATGCCGTGAAGGGGCAGAAAGGAGCCGTAGAAGAGAACCCCAAGGAAACCGTCGTTATCAATAGACGCCATTGATGATGGGGGTCTGAAAAGCTCCTCGTCGGAACCCACCGGCAGGGAATGTATTTTTTCAATATCGATCCCGAACTGGTAAGACATATATGCGCGGTGTGACTGCGTGTCCGTCAGTACAATATCCGCATGACGCAGAACAGATCGTTCATAAAAATGAACGGCACTGTCCAGAACGCCACCTCTTCTAAGCTTTTTTCTTTCATTCACCAGACTGTCATAGGGAGACATCATCTGATCAAAGATCAGTGGCCTGCCCCATGTCAGCAAACGGACAATCCAGAATATCTCGTATCCCCGGAATCCCAGTATATAATAATCCGAATCCTTTTCCATTCTGATTCTAAGCAACCGCCAAAGGGTCTGCCAGTAGCGCCATATACCCCTGGCGCTGTTAATGGCTGTCAGGACCTCGACCCCCTCTATCTTCTCCAGGGCCTGCAGTATGGAACCGGTCCTCACATATTCAGGGACCCGGTAGGACAGGATGTAACAGACCCTTACGGTATTTCTCAGGCCAGGCATACTATCAGCAGGAAAGGAATGGAAAGGATTGTTAACCCTGGGCATCAGGTCCCCTATCCCCATCTTTTTTCTTGAAAGGCTCCGTGCCGTCAAACCTGAGTTGGGCGACCTGTTCAGATACAAGTCCCACCATGAAGATCACCACCGAAACGGTCATAAGCATTGACGATGTTGGCCCGTACCTCTCTCCAAGAAAAAATATCTTGAACAGTCCGTAAAGAAGCCCCGCAAGAAACATCGTCACGCTGACGGGAAGAAATACCCTCATGGGAGAGAAGAGCGTCGCAACCTTGAGTATTATCAGAAAAAAGCGTGAACCATCCTTAAGGGGGTTTATCTTGCTTTTGCCCCTGCGACGACTAGTCGTTACCGGTAGATAGGCGAGGCTGAACCCGGAGCGGATTACAGCCATCGTAATGGTAGTGGGATATGAAAAGGTGTTGGGTAGCAGCGAAACAAAACGGCGGGCCACATCGGCCTTGACAGCCCGAAATCCCGACGTAAGGTCCTCGACCCTTCGCTTACACATATAAGTTGCAAAGCAGTTGTATATCCTGTTCATCAGGGTACGCAAAAAGGGTCGATCCGAGCCACTTACCCTTGCCCCCACCACCATGTCGTAGGTACCGATCATCTCAAGCAGGCGAGGGATGTCTTCCGGCGAATGCTGGCCATCTGCATCAAGCGTAACCAGGATATTCCCCCGCGAATTTCTGATGCCCGTTTTGACCGCTGCCCCGTTTCCGATGTTGTAGGGATGAGATATTACGTCCGCACCAGCCATCCGTGCTTCGGAGGCCGTCCTGTCGTCAGATCCGTCATCGACGACAACGATCTCGTAGCTGCTGGGAATTCCATCCATTACCCTTCTTATCGCAGCTATAACATCGAATATTCCTTCCCCCTCGCGATATGCGGGAATGATTATGGTTATCTCCGGCACTGCCCCCCCCTTGCACGATTCGATTCGAGGCATATTGATATACAGGAAGGGCGGCTATTTGCAAGCAGATTCTGGGAAAAACATTGACATTACAGCATTGTATCCATATAAAACAGAGCTGTGGACGGTTGTTTCAAAAGGGCCTGGAACTTTATAGATCAGGTTGCTCAGGAGATTTATAGATGAGAGGCGCAAACAGGGGAAGAAGGACCTTACCCTTACCACTGATAAACAACAGGGCCTTCACGGCAATTGAAATAATAGCCGTGCTCATAATCATAGGCATTCTAGGTGGAATCGCGGTGGTTAAGCTCCTCTCTACCGACACCTATGCAGCTAATTCACAGCTTGCCATGGTAAAGGCACACATCCGCTACGCACAGGCCCGGGCAATTCATTCCAATAGGCCCTGGGGCATCAACTTTGCGGGAACCCGCACGCATGAAGGCAGGAACTACAGCAACTACTGGCTATTCACCGACGGAGACAATGAAAGTCCGGTGGGTTTTCAGCCGGAAGATGACTCTGACTACGTAGTTATCTTCAGCGACGGCTCTGTCGGTGTATGGCCGCTTTCAATAGAAACGGCAACAACAGTGGAATTTGACGAATGGGGAAGTCCCGGTTCGACCTCCGTGACAATCGCTACGGATACCGGAAATATTGTAATTACAAAAAATACCGGTTATGTCGATTGAAAGTCCAAAGGGTAGCGCTATGATCGAAAATAGGTCAGGATCAGACAAGGATATCAAAAGAAAAAAAAACCGACGCTACCTATGGGATCAGAGAGGAAGTGTCCTGATGGTCCTCATAGTAACCATGATTATACTTGCGATCCTGACTGCTGCCCTGCTCCCCACACTATTTACAACGGAAATGGAACAGATATCTGCCAGCGGGGCCATGAAGGCACACTATCTGGCCGAGGGTGGGGGGCGATATGCTTTGTCCCGGCTTGAAGAAATAACCCAGGGAACCCACCACACCTTCAAATTCAGTGATGGGAACACCTTCTTTGAGATAGAAAAGATATCCGGGACAGAGTTTACATCAACAGCCATTGTCAGCGCAGGCACCAATCTTGAGGCGCGGGTAAGACTTACATATACCCTTTCAGGCGGTCTTTTTGATTATGGGATCTTCGGCGGGGACGGAGTTATAGTAGGTAATAACGCAACCGTTGAAGGCGATGTGGGAACCAACGACGACAACCTGGATGGCATAAGCGGCAGCGCCAATGTGACAGGCGAAAGGGATTGGTCAGCCGAAAGAGATATGGCACCTGAGGAACTTCCAGCCGGGGCGGCATCCTGGACGGATAAAACGTCGGAACTGGACATGTCGTCCAATAATCGGACGGTCAATCTAGGTACCGGGGAGTACTATTCAGCCGCCATAGACATCTCAAATAATTCAACGGTCAACATAACCGGCGCGGTGGTGATCTATGTTGAAGGCACAACTACCGCCTCGAATAATTCCACTATTAACATCAATTCCGGCGCCTCACTGACGATCTATGCCGGAGGAAGCATAAACCTTTCAAACAATTCCCTGGCCGCCCCCGACCAGGTAGCAGCAGATTTTATTATCTATGGACTTGCAGCTTGCCAGAACATCATATTGAGCAACAACTCCACCACCTACGCCGCGATCTACGCCCCTGCGGCCAACATCACTGTCGGAAATAACGGCATTGTTCATGGGTCATTGATAGGAGAAACCATTACGGCGGGGAATAACGCCGAGATCTATTACGATGATGGCATTCAGGGGATCGGGGCCGACAACACTACAGTCGAAGAATACTTTACGGAAAATTAGATCCCCCGGTCAAAACAATGTGGCCAGAGGAGACCAGGAAAGGGTTATGGGAAGGGTCTTGAACCAGAAGGGTTTTACACTGATCGAGTTTATTGTGAGCCTTGTTCTTGTGGCAATCCTGGGAGCCATGTTGGCTTCCTTCATGGGAACGAAGGTGACCCAGAGCGGCAGGTCTGTTACCTGGATGAAAGAATCGCTGGAACTTTCGGAGGTTATGGAGAAGATACTTGCCGACTACCGGGAGGAGCTCAGCAGCGATACCCCGGACTGGGCGACCTTTTTCGGAGACAGAGATACGGCGGCAGAGATCAACGCTCTCTATGGTTCAGAGATAGACGACGTACAGGTTTCACCCACAGCCTTCCAGCCCGATCCCACACCTTCTGATGATTATACGGAAAGCGGTTCTGACAGCACCATACAGAAACTTACCCTTAAAAAGGGTGATCAGTCATTGATAACGATTTTTACTGAGTAGCCAGTTGCTTAAGGGGAGGAAGAGTTGAAAAAAGAGGCCGGCTTCACACTTATTGAAGTCATTGTGGTGCTTATGCTGACGGGGATAGTGGCCGCCGCCGCAGGGATAGGTATTGTCAAAGGGATAGAAGGATACACCCTTGCGAAAGAGACCACCCAGCTCAGTCAAAAGATGCAGATCGCCCTCGAGCGGATACGAAGAGAGATGATACAGATCAAGACAGTAACGGCTCCCCCCACTGCCTCCTCCATAAAATTTACAATATCACCCTCCGGTGACCGCGGAATAGGCCTGTCTGGAGATACAGTAAAAATATCCGTGGGGTCCACGGATTGGGGAAATGGAGACACGCTGGTCGGCGGCGTGGACAGCTTCACCCTGGCTTTTTACAGGGCGGACGGTTCTACCTGGGTATATGGTACGGATGATGATCAGGCGCTATCTACAATAGGGATAGACCTCGCCCTTGATCACTCGATTGATGGTGTAGCTCCTCTTGAGATGAGCGCATACGTAAATCCAAGAAATACAGGAAATCCGCTTGCCCCCTTTTCCTATGGTTCCGGAGGGACTCCTTCAACCACAACATCGACAAGCTCCTCCACTACAACAACCAGCACATCTACAACAACGACTAGTACAACCAGCACATCTACAACAACGACTAGTACAACCACCTCTACAACAACGACAACGACCCTCCCGACACCTCAGTTCTGGGAGTACAACTGTGATACCACCGACCCTTCTACCGTGGCTGCCGGGAATATATCATCCACACTGGAACTGGTAAGCACCTCCCTGAACTCAGTGGCAATAAATACCAGTAAAAGCAAGTCCGGAACATCCGGGGCCAATAACTGGAAATTTGACAGTACCGGGGATTATGCATGGCTCTACATCGACAGACCCAGTAGAGTACGATTTCATCTGGATGCCGACACCAATGGAGATGGAAGACAACTTGCGGTCTATGCAAACGGAAAACTTCTGGAGACCTTTAGGGCCGATAAGGATGCGAAAACATCTGATGACTGGAATTGCGATACGGGGCGTTTCACCGGCTATGCCGATATGAACAACGTAAAAATCGAGCTGAAGCGGATCAGCTCCAGCAACGGCAACCACTATGTTGACGATGTACACATAGACTGCGAACCCTGATCTCAAGGGACTACAGGCTCCCCTTTACCCTCTCCGCTATCTCCCGCACCCTCGCCATTGCTTCATTCACGTCGATGGTAAGTACCCTTCGGTCTTTCATCACGACCCTGCCCTCTATAATAACCGTCTTCACATCTGATCCGCCTGCGGCATAGACAATCTGGGAATATTCGTCGTACAGAGGGGTAAGGTGAGGTTTGTCCATATCCATTATGGTTATGTCAGCCCTTTTTCCCGCCTCTATGGAGCCGATTCTATCATCAAGACCTAGAACCTTTGCGCCCTCTATCGTTGCCATTCTCAATACCGTTTTTGCGTCCATTACGGTAGGGTCCATGGACGAAACCTTGTGAACCCTGGCTGCCGTTCCCATTTCCAGTACGAGGTCGAGATCGTTGTTGCTGGCGCATCCATCCGT
This sequence comes from Syntrophales bacterium, assembly GCA_963665835.2. Taxonomy (GTDB): domain Bacteria; phylum Desulfobacterota; class Syntrophia; order Syntrophales; family UBA2210; genus UBA6078. The sequence goes on from CAXXWJ010000001.1 coordinate 919,771, forward strand.
CCCCAGGCCCACGGTAATACCTCTTCTCAGCATCTCCGGTATGGGTGCCGTACCGGCCGCCAGCTTCATGTTGCTTTCCGGTGTATGGGATACTTTCACACCATGCTCGGCAAAGATATCCATTTCTCCTTCATCCATCCAGACACAGTGAACCGCTATTGTCCTTTCATCAAGCACATCCAGACCGTGAAGATGTCTTGCCGGGCTCTTGCCGTATCTTTTTTTAATATCAGCCCTTTCACCTTTCGTTTCAGCCAGATGTATTAGAAATGGTACATCGCAATCTCCTGCAATTTTCTTTATCAGCGATAGCGTTTCCGGCGAGCATGTGTATGGGGCGTGACAGAAAAGGGCTGGATGCACATAAGGTGAAGCACCAGACCATTTCTTGATAAATGCCTCCGCAACGGCAGCCCTCTTTGAGGGGTCGGGGATATCCGAAGTCGGGAAATCAACAAATCCCTGGCATGGCATCCCTCTCATTCCAGCATCAACGGCAGCTTCGGCGATGCCGTCCTCAAAAAAATATCCGTCGCAGAAGGTGGTCGTACCGGATAGGATCATCTCTGCCATGGAAAGCTTGGAGCTGTGATATACCATCTCCCTGTTTACGAATTTTGCCTCCGCCGGGAAAATATGGTTTTCAAGCCAGTCCATAAGAACCAGATCATCGGCCATTCCCCTGAAGGCAACCATGGGAAGGTGGGTGTGTGTATTGATGAGACCGGGCATTATGACCGATCTGTAGGCATCAATGGTATCTTTTGCAAGATATCGTAAGGAATCATTTTCCCCCTCCCTTACGAAGAGGATTTTCCCGTCCCTTACGCCGATTAAGGGGTCCCTCAGGACCTTCATGTCCCGCGACATGGTGAGAAGCGTCCCCCCCCTGATAAGTAAATCGAGTTCCTCTCTTTCCTCCATGTCCCGTGCCTCTTCCCTCCAGCCCGACGAATCAGACAGAGATGCTAACGCAACCCCATTCCGCTTTTTACCCGCCTCGATATTTCGTTTACCCTATCCATGACCTCACGTTCGCTGATGGTGAGCAGCTTGCGGTTTTCCATAACTACCCTGCCGTTGATTATGGAAGTGGTGACATCGGAGCCGTTAGCCGCATAAACGAGTGTTGAGTACTCATTATATATAGGAGTAAGGTGGGGCTTGTCCAAATCAAGAATGATAATGTCAGCCTGCATTCCAGGCTTTAATACCCCCACAAGGCTATCCATACCCAGAACCCTTGCCCCCCAGCAGGTCGCCATGCGCGTCACTGTGTTTGCCGACATGGCCGTCGGATCATAGAGGGCGACTTTTTCCAGCTTTGCCGCCGTATCCATCTCCTGAAGCATGTCAAGGTTGTTGTTGCTGGCACACCCGTCGGTTCCAATCCCTACAGTAAGGCCATGTTTCAACATAGCTGATATGGGAGCAACCCCCGACGCAAGCTTCATGTTGCTTTCCGGATTGTGTACGACCTTGCATCCATGATCGGCAAAAATTTTCATATCCTCTTCATCCATGTATACACAATGGAAGGCAAAGAATCGTTCATCGAGACAGCCCATATCCATGAGAAAGGCCGTTGCCCTCTTGCCGAGCTTTTCCTTCAACTGCATGACTTCCCCTTTATTTTCAAGCATATGAGTGGCGAAGGGAACATGGTATTGATTTGCAATGGCCTTGGCGTCCCTGATAAGGGCAGGGGAGCAGGTATACAGGGAATGGGGCTCGACCATGATGTTGACCAGGGGATCATCGATCCACTTTTCAATGAGCATTCTTGTATATGCCAGGCCTTCTTCGGGTGTCTTGCTGTTCGGTGAAGGAAAGTCGAAGAGGACCTCACCGAGGAGACACCGCATCCCCGCCTCTTTCGCCGCCCGCGCCGTTTCATCCTCGAAAATATACATGTCGCCGAAGGTTGTAGTTCCCGATTTGATCATCTCTGCGCAGGCGAGCATACTGCCCCAGTAGGCCAGTTCTGGATCGACATTACGGGCTTCGGCGGGGAATATGTAATTGTTGAGCCAGTCCATCAGTTCCATGTCGTCGGCAATCCCCCTGAAACAGGTCATCGCTGCGTGGGTGTGACAGTTGATAAGTCCCGGCATAACCAGACAGTCGCAAGCATCGATAAACTTCCGGCCGGAGAACTGTACAGCCCCATCCTCGGATTTGCCTATGCAAACAATCCTGCCTTCATCTATGGCAATAAAACCATCATGAATAATGGAATCCTCTTCGTCCGATGTCAGAATCCGTCCACCGGATATAATGATATCAACTTCCTGCATCCTCGATATACCCTCCGCGAATCAATATCTGTATGCGAGAGCTATTACCACACCACCTCTCCTGCCCTCAAGGAAGAATCTCCAACTGAAAAAATGAATGTACCATTTAAAATCTTGAACATTTAGGGATATCGTCACATGTAAAGACGAAAGCTTCAGGGGAAAACGGTAATGTAAGGCGGATATGATCAAAAATATTGAAGGAGCCATGGCCATCAACCGATGGTCATGGCTCCACGGTCCAATTACTGAATTCCAGCGTCTACAACAGCACCCTCTTTCACAATGAAAAATGGATGACCAAGATCCATCGTATTGCCGGAAGCGGCAAAAACATACTTCTCCGTTCCATCTGCTTGTTTCTGGAGATCAATGGGTTTGCCGTAAGTCTTTTGAATCTCTTCCAGGGTTGCAGGGAATTTTCCATAGTACCATCTGTTAACTGGACCGGCATAGCAGTAAGTACTTACATACACTGCTATAAAGACAGTAACCGATAAAACATATAGCATCTTTTTCATGACAGGCTCCTTTTATTGTATTTCTCACCTTGCGGTAAGATATGTTTCCTGTCCTGATAGAGAGCAAAAGGCGGGCCAAAAGGCCTTAAATATATTACGTATTAAAATCAAGTGGTTATCCTGGATCTTTTTTTGAGACCTCCGCAGAATGTTTTCATATTGAAAAGATCTTTTTCAATATGCTATAAAACCAATCCATATAACGCCTGATGCGATGCTACCCGTAAAAAAACGGCATCTCATCGGTTAAGAAAAACCTACCTTGAAAAGCCGGGAGCTCATATGCGTGCAGAAGATCTGGAGCGATTGGAACTTATAAGCATAGACACATTGACAGGATTCCCATTTTTTGGACCCTCCCGCGTCATGATGTTTGGCATTTCATCACTGGCCAAACTGCAAAAGGACCTCATACACAGCATAGGCTGGGAGAAGACAAGAAGTATCTTTTTACGGTACGGATATGAAACAGGCCTGGCCTGGGCCACGGCACTTGCGGAGCTTTACGATTTTGATACCCCCGAAGAATGGTTAAAGGCATGCTCCGTAGTACAGGGCATGGCAGGTCTGGCAGATGGAAAAATCACAGAGATAGCCCTGGATAAGGAAAAAAAATATATAATATTCACTGGTACCTGGCAAAACTCCTTTGAGGCCCATGTATGGGAAACAAATTTTGGCGTCAGCCCGCATCCGGTATGCAGCGTTATGCTTGGGATGATGACCGGATATGCCAGCACCGTACTGGGAAGCGAAGTGTTCGTTAAAGAACTGACCTGTCAGGCGCAGGGGAATGAATGCTGCTCTTTTGAGGGCAGAAGCGTAGCGGAATGGGGAATGGCCCCGGCCGACTCACAACTCTATTTCTCCGTCAGCTCTCTTGATAAGGAACTTTCAAACCTGAAATCGGCGCTCAAAAAGGCGAGAAAAGATATTGTGCATCAGAACGCCGAACTGACCCTTCTGAAAAATCAGACCCGTCGAGCCACAGGCTCGGAGGAAATCATCTCCAGAAGCAAATCAATGGACAAGGTCCTGCTACTGGCCGAAAAAGTCGCCCCCACTTCATCTTCAGTCATAATCGAGGGAGAAAGCGGAACCGGCAAGGAAATTATCGCTCGATATATTCATCGCCATTCAGGGAGGGAGAATGCCCCCTTTATGGCGATCAACTGCGCGGCCCTCCCCCCCAGCCTCCTGGAATCGGAACTCTTCGGCCACAGGAAGGGCGCCTTCACAGGTGCCGACAGGGACAAAAAAGGTCTTTTCGAGGAAGCCGGAGAAGGGACCCTCTTTCTTGACGAAGTGGGAGAGATCCCATTCGATATACAGGCAAAGATACTCCGGGCCTTGCAGGAAAAAGAAATACGCCCCGTAGGAGACTCAAAGAACATCCCCGTTAAGGCACGTATTATCTCCGCCACCAACAAAGACCTGAAAGCAATGGTCAGGGAAAAACTTTTCAGAGAGGATCTGTACTATCGTCTGGCAGTATTCCCCGTCTTGATAACCCCGCTTCGGGAACGAAAGGAAGATATTCTGATACTGGCGCGCCATTTTTTATCGCGATTGAAAGAGTTTCACCCCGGTTTTTCACCGGAGGCAGTACGAAAGATGGAACGGTATTCCTGGCCAGGCAACGTACGAGAATTGGAAAACTGGGTGGAATATGGCGTAATCATGGCCGGCAACGAACTGATAGGCTCAGAGCACCTGCCCCAGTCTGTAGATCAGGACAATCTCAGCATTATTGAAAATATAGGCAAAGACTGCCCCAGCCTTGAAGAGATGGAACGGAGATACACAAAAATGATCATGCTCCGCACAAACGGGAACAAGTCAGAAACAGCGAGAATACTGGGAACCAGCGTAAGCACACTCTGGAGACGCCTCAAGAACGAAGACGAAACCCGGACAAAGCAACAGGCAAAGAATTAACCCTGAATAAAGATCATTCGGCAGACCTGAGATCCTCCAGATCTTCCCACCGTTTATATGCCACGGCCAGAGATCGCTCCAGATCTTCCATTCTTGCCCTGGATTGGCCGACGAAATCCTTCCCCCTTTTATATATCAGGGGGTCCGACATGGAATTGTAAATCTCCTGCTGTTCCAATTCCATAGCCTCGATCTTCTTCGGCAGCCCTTCCAGTTCCCGCGATTCCTTGAATGACAGTTTTCTCGGTCCAGCAACCGGGGGCTTCTTTTTTACCTTCTTTTCCGGTGAAGATTTTTTCTCCACGGCTTCTTCCGGGCGTTGCACAAGCCAGTCGTCATAACCCCCGGCATACTCCTGAACCCTGCCCTCCTTCTCAAAGACAAGGGTCGAAGTCACCACGTTATTAAGGAAGGCTCGTTCGTGACTGACGAGAAGAACCGTACCCTTGTAATCGAAAAGCAATTCCTCCAGCAGTTCCAGGGTCTCTACATCAAGATCGTTTGTCGGTTCGTCAAGCACCAGGATATTGGCAGGCTTTGTAAACAGCTTTGCCAGAAGCAGCCTGTTTCGCTCGCCGCCGGATAGCAGACGGACCGGTGACCGTGCCCGATCGGGGGTAAAGAGAAACTCCTGAAGATAGCCTATGATATGCTTCTGCCTGCCATTGATGATCAGCATATCGTTGCCCTCTCCGACATAATTGACCACCGTCTCATCTTCATCGGGAAGGACCCGATGCTGATCGAAATAGGCAACCTCAAGATTAGTGCCGAGCCTGACTGTGCCCTGCTGCGGATTGAGGTCGCCGAGAAGGAGACGAATCAGGGTCGTTTTCCCGGAACCGTTAGGCCCGATAATCCCTACCCTGTCACCGCGCAGAATCGTGGTGGAAAGGTCCCGGATCACAACCAAATCACCATAGGCAAAGGTAACCCCCTTGAGCTCCGCGACAAGCTTTCCTGATCGCGCAGCATCCTGGATCTGCATGCGGGCCCGGCCTACAAGTTCGCGCCTGGCCTCGCGCTCTTTGCGCATATCCTCCAGCTCTCTGACCCTTCCCTCATTTCTGGTCCGTCTGGCCTTGATCCCCTGGCGTATCCAGAGCTCCTCCTGCGCAAGCCTCTTGTCAAAACGGCTCTGCTGAGATGCCTCTGCTGCAAGCGTTTCCGCTCTTCGGCGGAGATAATTATCATAATCTCCAGGCCAGCTTGTCAGGCACCCCCTGTCGAGATTGATGATACGGGTCGCAATTTTCCCGACAAGCATCCGATCATGGGTTACGAATAAAAGGGAAATATTGGCGTTGAGCAGAAACTCTTCCAGCCAGGTTATAGCGTTGATATCAAGATGATTTGTAGGCTCATCCAATAGAAGAAGATCGGGATCACTGACCAACGCCGAAGCCAGCAGCACTCGCCTCTTCATACCGCCGGAAAGCTCCGAATAATTGGCTTCAGAATCCAGCCGAAGGCGGGAAATAACTGCCTCTACACGCCGCTGGGCCTGCCAGCCGCCTGATGTTTCCAGTTGATGGTGCACTACCTCCATCTCCGCCAGCAGCTTTTCGCCTCCACCGGATTCCAGGCGCAAAGAAATGTCATGATACCTCTTGAGGAGCTTATGCGATTCACCAAGCCCTCCGGCAACAACATCGAAGACCGACCCGTCAATATCCAATGCCACATCCTGACCGATATGTGCTATTCGGGCCCCCTTCTGCCTGATAACGGAGCCGCTGTCCGGCAAAAGGTCTCCGGCTACCAGCTTCATAAGAGAAGACTTGCCCTCTCCATTACGGCCTATCAAGCAGACCCTTTCCCCCGTCCCGATCTGAAGATTGACATCTTTCAGTATGGGAGGACCGCCAAAACCCAACGTTATATTTTGCAAGCTGATTAGAGACATGGAGCGCTTTTATACTCTTTTGAGTTTTATGGCAACTTTATCAGCAAGGAAGATAATCGCCCTTCAAAATCATCCATAGAGGCTGCATATACCTATTTGATTCCACCGTTGACTCAAAAATCTTGCAGAAATAGCCAATTTGAGATATTGAAACTGCCCTGTGCTGTCTAGTAAAAAATCACGAAGTTAAATTGCAGGGTTTCCTATTTCTGTTTGTGATTTTTCAGTAATTTTTTAAAAAAGTATATTTTTCACGGTTGCCTGGGTGGCGGAACTGGTAGACGCAAGGGACTTAAAATCCCTCGGTCCTCGCGGCTGTGAGGGTTCGATTCCCTCCCCAGGCACCATGATTTCAAAGGGGTTGTGACTTTAAGGGTTGCAACCCTTTTTCTTGTTTTTGAAGAGAATTATAAAAATGACAAATCTGATAACCGCTCAGAAACCGATTTATTTTTCAATTTAACATAGAAGTTTTTCTCGATCGGTTAATTAGTTCTTAGTGGGTTTTGAATTCCGGGGACAGAGGTGGCTGTTACTTTAACAAGCTTGTCATCATTGCCGGACAGGTGTGATAATGCGCTACTCCAAAGCCAGTTTTCAGGCTTTGTTACAAGGCCGGCCCTTACGGGGTTCATCTCAATGTAGTGAGCGCAGGCCAAAAAATATCTTTCATACATCACATATGAGGCAAATCTGCCTGACGGATATAGTGGTGCTGACTAAGGGCACGTCTATTTTCGGCAATCAAGCTAGCCATTTATCTCCCCTGTTCTTTCTTTTTGCATTTTGTTTCTGGTATAACGCCGAGTTGACAGACGAATTTTAGCGGCATAATGGGCTTGGGAAGCCCGATTATGCAGGAAAATTTGCCAGTCGAACAATTGGTTCGCAAGGCGCTTCGCGCCTAAGAACCAAACGGGAAGCCGTCCGCTGGAGTGGCTTGTTATGCGGTTTTTCAGCCAAAGAAGCACCCATGTGGATCCGAATCAATCTCCTCAACAAGTGATTTGAGATCTTTGCTGAAAGGAAGAGGCTCATAGCTAACCCACTTGCCATTCGCCCTTTGCCAAAACAGTTGCCATACATTGGAAGTACGAACATATTTTAGTTTTGCATCAGGAGATTCAATCCAATTTTTGGGATTATCCCATTGCGGCCTTCGTTCATATATAAGAACCTCATGCACTTTTACCCGATATTCCAAACTTAATTTGTCTTTGATATGGGCAGGACTGCGCTTCTTGCAAATACCCCCAACTTCTTTATCAATTCTCTTTAACTCGATCTCACTGAACGCCATGATCAATCCTCACTATCTGGAGACGCATAACGGTGTGCATTACGGGCCGGGCGGCGTTTTATCGCCCGGTCACTGTAGATGCACGGGTTAGTAGCGAATTCTTTGTATTATTATTTGACGATACTTTCTTTAGTATATGGATTAAGATTGCAGTCAGTAAAATTACAGCCCCGATCACGATAATTATTGTTGTTCTATAAGTGGGTGGGAACGATTTCATAATAAATGGAAACACAGATATCCCCATTCCATAAGTTGATACTGGAATAAAAATATAGATTCCTATATAGCCCCATATCTTCCCATTGAATAGACCTATGAAACCTGCCAAAGCTGAGATAAAGAAAAGTAATGTGATCAAAGCACTATACGTATTTAGATTATTGTTTAAAGAGAGCAGTAATTGATATTTTGATAGAGCGGTAAGAATAATTATTACGCCCAAAATACGTTCGAATATTTTAATTTTATTTGATTCCATATTACCCTCCATATTTATCGCTAACTTCGCGGATCAGGAGCAAGAAATGGCGTAGCTATTTCTTGTCCCCTGAATCCTTTGGTTCGGCTAGTGATCTTGCTTGGAAAGCGCTTCAAGCATTCTGACCGTACGACCTCCTATGGTTTGATGAAGTTGTGTGACCATGGAATCGCTGTATTCTCTGGTCTGAATCTGTACCTCGCCAAGCTTGTTCAAAACACTATGGCAGCTTTCTGACATTCGTTCTCGTATCATCGGCCAACCAAGACCAGCCTTCTTTGCCATCTGCTTCCAGTCACCAATCGTGAATGCGTTGACTGATTCGCAGCCACCAATTTTCATCGCGAGATTCTTGGAAAGGTCAGGCCAAGCAAGAGTGGAGACAAGATCATAATAGGGAGATAGCCGTCGTTCGCCACCAGAATACAATAACGAGTAGTTCTTGCCGTGAGCATCGGCGTTACCGATCAACACATTGAAAATCAGGCTGTTGATAAAGCTGGGAATATCAAGAACTGGTGCAGTGGACCAGTCCCGAAGCAGCGAAATACAGTCGCTAAGCGTCGGTCCCCCCTCTGCTTGGTACTTTCGCTCCGGCGGAAATCCCAATGCCTGGCAGAAATCCTCTTGGTGGAGTCGGGTCGTAATGCCGTCTTCAGCAGTCGCTCGGTCATATCTTTGAACGAGAATGCACGATTTCTTTCCGATCGGGCGATATTTTATGTTGGGTGTGTTCAAGCCAACTGCCTGTGCTAGAGTCATACAGAAAATCTCGTTGGCAGCCAGTCCCGGAAAACGATCTGGTTCTGGTTTCAGTATGTGGGTGCTGGGAGTACCGCCAAGAGGGAGACATATTCTGTTGTTATGAACGATAACGGGCAATTTGTACTGCGCACCGGCGAGTGAAAGTCGCAGTCCATCTATGCCAGCCATTAAGGGACGACTGGGTAACTCGGCTACGAGTTGTCGCAACTCCGGTTCGCTCAGTTCGGGATACCGGGCATTTTTCAGATCTGTCGGAGCAATGCCTTCAGGAAGCAGGCTGACAGCACCAGCGCACTCGCCTCCTATTCTCTCCAGCATTGCAAAGTCATTGGTGTCGCTGATCCCGAGAATCTCTGCTATCATTTCTCGTGGTCGCTCTTCAGGCAGTATCCCTGCAAAAAAAGGCCTGACCTTTTTCCCCGAGAACACCTCACTTTGGAGAGGCAGTGAACGAGAGAGGGGCATGGCACCCGGCTTCTCCAGCCATGCCTGATTGTAGAAGAATTGCATCAAACCACTATCGTCTTGTTCGAGGGTTCCGACTCTCTCGGCGTTGAGATAAACGATCAAGTTATTCATGACTTTTCGCCCTGTCCATTGTCACCACTAGGGACAGTGATTTGGAGTTTGAGCCCCAGGGCTTGGAGAACCTGTAATATCTTTCCGATTTGGCAGGTTGGCTTGCCCTTCTCAAGGTCAATAATGAAGCGCAGACCAGTACCACAGGTCATCGCCAGATCCTTCTGGGTAACCTTCAACTGTCTGCGCCTTGCGCGAATAGCGGCGCCAAGCTGCTCTGGATTCTTAGTAGTATTCATATTACCGATCGGGAATATATCGTACCATGGAGTGCCTGTCAAGCAAAATATTACCTCTCGGTAATATTTTGCCCCACGCAAGTCTTTTTCCTTAGAATGTTACCGAACGGGAACATCGGTGGCTCAGAAAGCTGCCTCTGGGAGCGACGAAAGCTCAAGTCTTTATTTGCCTCATCCCATACTCCTATAAAAAGTCAATTCATAGAGCCTGTCAAACAGGAGAATTCCGGAATTCCGGGGAATTCCGGGGACACCTTACTAGGGAATTCCGGAGAATTCCGGGGACACCTTACTTATCTCTCTTTTTAGGTCCAGGGCTTTGAGGCTTAAGTTTTCGGCCCAAAAGGTGTTCCATTGTCCCAATAAAAGAATCAGCTCCTAAAGGACGCCCGGTTCGTTCGTGTTTTCTAAATAACGCTATCTCCAACTCCTGAGCATCAATGGTCAAAAAATCTTCCCAGGGCTCATTTACTATTTCCAGCAATGGTTTTGTTCTTACAAGGATATCATCTTTGCTTTTCATATGTGGTCCGGCCTTTGTTTCAAGTACAACAATCAGGTGAATGTGGTTTGGCATAAGACAATAAACCCAAGTCTCCACCCTGAACTTATCACACCATTCGGACATTAACTCCAAATAGGATTGGTAATCTTCATCGTTAAAAAATGTCTGCTGCCGCCTGTTGCCTCGCTGTGTTACGTGATGGGGGATTCCCGGCGCTACTGCTCTTGCTATTCGTGCCATGTTTAAAATCAATCAAATTAGCTGGCTTTTGTCAATAATTAAGTAAGGTGTCCCCGGAACTATCCCGGAACTCGGAAAGTCTTTGTATTCAACCTCATATGGATAATGGGTATCTTGCTGATCCCGCAGGAGGACGGATTGATGACGCGGGTTGTCGCCTATAACTCGTCGTAACTTATTCTTGACAGTAACCCCAGCACGGATTTCGGTCGTCCTCGAACGTCGGCGACTCGCAAGTGATATACCGAAGAAGGCGAACAGAACGTGATCGTTTTTTGGCTGATAGAGCATATCTTCAAGTTCACCAGCCCCCCAAAGATAGAACTCCATCACGCCACGGCTTCTAAGCTCCTCTCGAAACTTGTCGTGCGCGGCTTTGGAGAAATGCGCCGGTGCCACAAGGATGTAACCGTAAGGGGGACTATCGGCTTTAACCCCATCGGCAATAATAGCTTCGATCTTTTTAGGGCCAAGCGCTTTTTCGCGCTTGCACTGAATCATCCAAAGGTTGCCGTCCATCGGATGAGGCACTTCCTCCTCAGTTTCCTCATCAATCGGCGCTACAGATGGGAGAAGGACTTCATACGCGCGTATATCGAAGCCGTCATCAGCGCCACCTCGCCCTGTCGACTCAATTGATTGCCATTGTTTTAGGTCATAGATTAGCTGACGGACAAGATCCTCGAACCGATGAGGGTCAAGATCCTCGAAATGGATAGGGCCTAATGTGCGTGTGATATGTGGTTTCGTCATGAGTACCTATAATTGTGCACGTTTCCTAACGGGTGGCGGATGAGCCGTAAGCCCCGCAGGGCTGAGGGGACGGGAAGCGTTCACTCAGTCTGAGGAGCGGCGGCTCTATTGCCTTGATAGGCGGAGCGTGAGCGGAGCCGGTCAAGGCAATGGCGAAGCATCCGCCACCCGATAAGCTGACCGGGAGCGGAGCTCGCGGTCAGCTTATCGCTCCGCATAACCGGCTGGCAATGAAGCGCAGCGGAATTGCCAGTCCGAGTTGATGCGGTTGTTATGCAACGATTTATATCAACTGATATCCGTGATCCGATAAATTTTTCCGTCACGAAAAGCAAACTCGGATCGACCAGTTAGCCGGAGAGTTTCACCAACTTTCATCCCATTCGGCAGGTCGACAGCTAAAACGCCCTCATAATCTATACCTATGAATGCCTGGTCGTTTTTCGATTCATAATTCGTTATCGTTTGTTTGCGCTTGGAAAACATCCCCTTGGACTGCTCAGCCAATTTACGAAATTCGTCTGCGCCGGAAGCAGACGCATTAACCTCACCGCCAGACACGTTTTTGAAGGCTATATCGGAGTGTATTACTGACATCATGCCGTCAATGTCGAAAACGTTATAGGCGTCAAGATATTTCTCGATTAAGGGTCGTTTGTCATCGTCTTTCATAAATAATTTTCCTCATCATTTAGCTTTGCATAACGGGTGGCGGATGAGCCGTAAGCCCCGCAGGACTGAGGGGACGGGAAGCGTTCACTCAGTCTGAGGAGCGGCGGCTCTATTGCCTTGATAGGCGGAGCGTGAGCGGAGCCGGTCAAGGCAATGGCGAAGCATCCGCCACCCGATAAGCTGACCGGGAGCGGAGCTCGCGGTCAGCTTATCCCATGCTTCACCCGCCGGGCGGGCAACCAGTCACAGCATATGAAAAATACTCAAAATACGTCCCCACCACGAGCATCCGAAAAAACGCCGCAGTAGCCCGGTCGGCTGTGCAAGCATTTGTTATGTGCCAAAACTTTTCCAGTATAATTTAGTGCCTTAAATTACCAACGCTTTGCAATATATAAATAACTTCGCTAAGGTCTAGTTTGTCATCATTGTTCACATCACTTTTCACACTCAAACCTGGTACTGTTTGGCCAGAAAGTGTTTGGAGAATAATGATTGCGTCACTAATTTCAATTTGACCATTTGCATTCACATCACCAATGAATGGGTTGAAAGGGCGTTCGGCATAAGGTTCGTATATGACTTTGCCAAGACTTATATCATCCCAGTAATCATAGATATTCTCATCAATTTCTGAAGAAATTGTTGTCCCCCAATAATTATTTTCAGCTGACAGATCACTACTGCTTTTATATAATAGATCACAAGATACATTGCTGTAAATATTGTTTCCCGTCATACTGGAGACAATTGTTGTTTCAACACCGCAAGATTTATTGCCAATTACTTCATTATTATCAATAGATGAAGATCCAACGTTCCATATACCTACCCCAGAATTATTTTTTATTATGTTTAAATTTAATGTAGATTCTCCTTCATTAAATATACCTGTCTGGTTATTATTTTCGATTAAGTTCGCAACTATTTCTGAAGAGCCCTCATTGTAAATTCCACCACCTGAATTTTTAGAAATCGCGGAAATTGTATTTCTTGTTATTGTATTACCATCAATTTTCGAATCTGATTTGTTATAAATTCCACCACCTTTACAATAGTTGTACCCAAAACCATCAGTTATACTTAAAATATTGCCATCTATTATATTGTTTTTTATAGACGTCGTGGTTCCAGTATTAAATATGCCCCCTCCAACAAGACTGTTTTCCGAAACACAACAACGGCAAGACACAATTGATGCGTTATTAAATCTAATCGTATTGTTAGATATTTCAACATTTTCCCCTTGGTTATAAATTGCTCCATAAGATACTGTAAAGGTAATTAAATTACCACTTAAGATAGCAGAATTGTTCGCTATTGTGTTATCATTTATTGTGGCATTTTCTCCATAGTTCAATATTGCAGCCAGCTTTCCACCATAACCACCATATAAACCATTTTGAGAATATTCTATATCGTTTGATGATACTACATTATTGCTTATAACTGCTCCAGATTTAGAGGAGGTTATACCTATTCCATTATTGTCCTCAACCCTATTCCCAATTATTTGACTGCTTGATGCAATAATGCCCGCATTAGAATTAGCCGTAACTATGTTATTATTTATCTTATCTGCGTTTCCACATCTGATCCCTTCTGGAGTATTGGTATTTACATTATTGTTCTCAATTATTGTAGAAGTACCAAACGCCGAATAAATACCACCACCGTAGTCAGTGCACTCATTACTGTATATTGTGTTACCTGAAATTACTGTTGATTCGCTTTCATCGTATATACCTCCACCTGCATTAGAATAGCCAGAACACGAATTGTAAGCTATTTCATTATTAATAATTTTTGAAGTTGAATTATTTACTATCCCGTTTGTTGTATTGTATATGATCTTGCTGCTTATAATATGCAAACCAACTAAAGTAGAAATACCTCCGCCGTAACTGATTTCACAATATTTGATAATACTTCCACTTTCGTAATGTCCTTCAGTATCTTCCTTGGTACCAACGGCATCTGCTTTAAAATCAATGCCACCCCAATCACCAAGTGAGGGTGTTGTTTTATCGCTGGTGAAAATGATCATTTCGTTTTCAGCTCCAATTGCTATCATTTTCCCAAAAATGTCAATGTTGCATCCACCACCAAACCTTATTTCAACGCCGGGATCAATCGTTAGCGTAACATTAGGGTAAACGTCTATACTTTGGGTAACTATATATGGACTACCTGATTGTGTCCATGTAGTATCGCGAATAATGTTACTGCTAATCGTTGTCTCGGCAGAACAAACCCCACCGTGGAAAAACATAAAGAAAAATATTAAAACAAAAAACATTTTTGCAACCTTTACTTTTTTCATTAACCCCCTCCTGTTTTCGGCCATTATCTATTCAATTATCTATTCACATAACGTCAAGCATAAGCTGCCCGCTGTAGCGGGTCGGCTGGATGCGGTGGTTATGTGTGCTTTTGTTTTTTGGCTAATACATTTATTGGTGGAGGTTGATTGTGAGAGATCAGATTGGCGATTTTTTTATCGTAAATATCAAGCGCATGTTCAATATAGCGCGTAATATCATTACCGTGTTGTTCTTTAATCCTCGCGATCTCTTTTTTATGATTTCGGTGAAGCATATCAAGTTCAGAAAGGACATTGCCGAGTTTCTTGTTGACGAAATTGAACTTAATAAGAGTGATGCCGTAATGTACGATCCCAGCAATTATCATAAGTACAATTCCACCCGCAACTGTTCCGATAAAGGGATTTGAAAGATTTATGACCATTTGCACACCTTATTCACATAACGCCCGGCATAAGGCGCGGCGGCTTCTTGCCGTCGCACTTAATGCCGTTGTGTACGCCCGGCACGGGCGTGAACTTATGGGGTGTAAGTCCCCTATACGAGAATCCAGTTAATGTGTGTAAACATTAGCAAAAGTATTAGCCGAAGGCAAGGGCGGAATCGTGAGAGACCGTCCGAAGGAAGCCCGAGCGCAAAACTACGAGCCGACGAACAGAAACAGCATACAAGGCTTAGTCTCCAGGCGAGTCAGCACAACATGACGAAGCCCCGGATTCAGGAGATAGGGTAAATGCTGCGGTTTTGTAGTGACAGTTCACGTTCTTATCCGGGGAGACCTGCCCGACTTGGTGTCGAAATTTCCGACAGCGCCATGTATGAGATAGGTTGAAAAATATGGACACCAATGTTTAGGTAAGAAACCAAGACGGAGGTGTGAAAATGGAAAGGATACCGAACGGGCGCTACACGAAAGAGTTTCGAGAGGAAGCGGTAAAGATGGTGACGGATGGCGGCATGTCCGCGTTGGAGACATCAAAGCGATTATCATTGCCAAAATCAACGTTAGAGCACTGGATAAGGGTTTCCAAGACGGGGACCCTTGGTGAGATTGGCAAGGGCCAGCGTCCCCTGACAGAGATTGAGAGGGAGTTGGCGAAAGTGAAGCGAGAGTTGTCCCTGGCGAAGATGGAGAGGGACATCTTAAAAAAAGCGGCCGCGTACTTTGCCAAGGAGTCGCTGGAAGGTACGCGGTGATCAGAGTGTTGCGACTGGCCTATTGTGTTTCGCTGCTATGCCGTGTGTTGGAGGTGACGACAAGCGGATACTATGCTTGGATCAAGCGTCCGCTTACTATCAGGCAGCGAGAGGAGGAGAGACTGGAACTGGAGATCCGCGCCGCTCATAAACGGACGCGCCAGACGTACGGTCCGGAGCGCTTGCAGCGGGATTTGGCCGATAACGGAATCGTCGTGGGCGTCCACCGGATCAAGCGGATTCGCCGGAAGCTCGGCCTGCGTTGCCGGCAAAAACGGAAGTTTAAGGTTACGACGGACTCGCGGCATTCTCTGCCCGTGGCGGAGAATCTGCTGAATCAGAAGTTTGAAGCATCCGCGCCTAACCAGATCTGGCTGAGCGATATCACTTACATCCCCACCGGAGAAGGTTGGCTGTATCTTGCCGGCCATAAGGATCTTTTTACCGGAGAAGTCGTGGGTTATGCCATGGCAGAGCGTATGACGAAGAACCTGGTCAGCGAGTCCCTTTTTCGGGCCATAGCCGCCAAACGACCCGGAGCGGGGTTGATTCACCATTCGGACCGGGGGAGCCAGTATTGCGCTCTGGAATACGCCTTCTTGCTTGACAGATGCGGGATGAGGGCCTCTATGAGCCGGAAAGGAAACTGCTATGACAACGCCCCTATGGAAAGCTTCTGGGGCATGCTCAAGAACGAACATGTCCACCATTGCCGGTATGCAACCAGACAAGAGGCGATACTGGACATCACGGAGTACATCGAGATCTTCTATAACCGGCAAAGAAGGCAGGCCAAACTCGGGTTCTTGTCACCTGCCGCTTTTGAACGATGGTTCTATCAAAAACGGCTGGCAGCATGAAAGGTTTGGTGTCCACTATTGACGACCGACCTCACTTTTAAATTATGAGTGACGAAAAAAAACCTAAATTTAGCCCCAATCCTAATCTCAAATTAATGGATCAGGTCCGAGAGGTACTGCGGTATCGCCATTACGCCTATCGCACAGAGCAAACGTATTGTCAATGGATTCTTCGTTATATCACCTACTTCGGCGGTAAAACTCACCCCAGGCTTCTCGGGGCAAAAAATATTGAAGAGTTTCTCTCTCACCTGGCAACTGACGGTAAGGTGGCCGCCTCCACACAAAGGCAGGCTCTTAACGCCATTGTTTTCCTATACAAATATGTCCTGGATATTGGTTTGGAAGATGAGATTACTCCGGCGCGCAGCAAACGCTCGGCCAGTCCGCCGACAGTAATGACTCAAGCCGAGGTGCAGCGTCTTCTTGCCACCATGGAAGGAAAACCGGCTCTAATGGCCAAACTTCTTTACGGCAGTGGATTGCGCCTCATGGAATGCCTTCGTTTACGTGTTCAGGACGTCGATTTTGGTCAAAGCCTCATCTTTGTCCGCGGTGGCAAGGGTGGAAAGGATCGTACAACGCTCCTGCCCCAAAATCTGTGTGACGAAATGCTCAGACAAATTGAGGCAGTTAAGACTCTTCATCATAAAGATTTAGAAGAGGGATTCGGAGAGGTCTATATCCCGGAAGCGCTGGCCAGAAAATATCCCAAAGCGTCGAGGGCAACGGGATGGCAGTGGGTCTTCCCTGCAAAGTTGCTGTCTATTGATCCTCGCTCAGGCAAAAAAATGCGTCATCATGTTCAGGAATCCATTTTACAAAAAGCGGTGAAAAGGGCCGCCGAGGAAGCACATATCGACAAAAGAGTGGGATGCCACACACTGCGCCACAGCTTTGCCACGCATATGCTGGAAAACGGAATTAACATTCGTGTCTTGCAGGAACTGCTCGGCCACGCGGATGTAAAGACTACGGAGATTTACACTCATGTAATGGCCCGCGATATCCGCAAATTGCAAAGTCCGCTGGATCTGTTTTAAAAAGAATAGAAATGTTCACGGATAACTAATATATGAAAATCTATTGTGCCGGATAAATTAGAGCTGGAAGGGTGGCAGGGGGACCGGTTTATTTTTACATCCCTCGGCAAGCCCAATGCAGTAAGAATCGTAATCCAACGTTTCCCTTTTAGGCGGCTCTCAAGAAGAAAAAATCCTCTCTACCCCCTAGCCCACATCCTTAAGGGAACGTATGATATGAGAAGAAATCTCCTCTATCGACTGGCTTGTGGTGTTCAGTACCGGAATGCTCAGTCGTTTGAAGATTGTATTGGCGCGGCGGACATCGTCCTCACAGGATTTAAGCGAGGCGTACTTGCTCCCGGCCCAGCGTTCCTTCCGTATCAGATGAAGGCGCTGGGGGTCGATGGTCAGGCCAAAGAGCTTGTGGCGACAATTCCACACTACCTCGGAAACATCGACCTGCTCGAAGTTATCTTCGGTAAGGGGGTAGTTGGCCGCGTTCAGGCCAAAGTGCATGGCGAGATAAAGACATGTCGGGGTCTTCCCGACCCTGGAGACTCCGATCAAAACAACATCCGCCCGTTGCAAGTTCTCCGGTTGACTTCCATCATCGTTGACCATGGCGAAGTTGATGGCCTCTATGCGCTTTGTGTAAGAACTGTGAGTGGTGATTGCGTGACTTAACCCTGCCTTGCGGGATGGCGCTACCCCCAGTTCAGCCGCAAGAGGGTCGATGAATCCGTCAAGGAGTTCGATGTAAAAGCAGTTCCCCGCGTTAAGGATGTTCCGGATCTCCGTGTTCATCATGGTTGCAAAACATATCGGGCGAGCCCCGTCCCGCTCTGCTGCCTCCTGCATCCGCTCGGTAAGGGCTACCGCACGGTGGGTAGTGTTTATAAGGGGCATGTAGATTTGCTTGAAATCTATAGTATCAAACTGGGAGATCAGACTGTGACCCAGGGTCTCTGCTGTAATACCTGTGCTCTCAGACACAAAATAGACGGTACGCTTCATAATGTAACCCACGTTTATGCAAGATTTATCAGAATTGGATAATATGGAAAATCACCATTGGGCCTGAGCGAAGTGCTCTCTTACCAATCATCACAATTGGCGACGATCCTGTTTTAAGCTATTCGCTTATGCCGACCCACTAAAATCCAATTCACTCTTATTGTCAACCAATTTAGCATATTAAATCTGGCGTAAAATTGCCTCATCCATCATTTACAGCCCCCCCCGGTCCTGGCGTAGGATAGGGTTCGATTCCCTGCCCAACACAATTTAAAAAGGTGGGATTTGTGTGGAGGTCTTTATTATTCTTGTTTAATATAACCCAATATGACAGATTAAATTCAGCTCTAAGCTCCAAAAGCTGTTTTTTTGCTGAACCTAAAAATCATTAAGAAGGAAGATTGCCATGTATAGGATATTGTCACTTCTGATCTTTTTTTCCCTGTTCTCTATTCATCCTGTTTCAGCCCTTGATATCTCCGTTGACAAGCAGAAAAACTTAACCTCTGCAATTGAAGAGGTTGGGCAAAAGCTTTCTGAAAAACTTGGCAAAACAGTTCCCGGCATAAATGTTCTGATTAACACACCGGATGGCATTTATTATGCCAGCACAGATCATGGTGAATTTAAAACCACGGCGGAGACAAACTTTCGTTTCGCAAGTAATACAAAGAATTTTACAGCTGCCGCCATTCTCAAAATGCAGCAGGATAAATGGCTTAATATTGACCAGCATATTGTCGAGAATATTCCAGGCACAAAAATGCCCTTTGTTCCGAATACCCCTGAATGGGACATTCCCTACAAAGACCAGATAACAATTCGTCAGTTACTGCAGCATTCCGCAGGAGTGTACGATGTCGATAATGATGAAGTCCCAGGATGCGAGGGGCAATCCTATACGGAATGGATAATGACTAAAGATCCGGGGCATCAGTTTAGCGCTGCTGAAATGGTCGCCCAGGCAACCCTGGGCAAGCTTTCATATTTCAAACCCGGAGAGGACCACCATTACAGTAACACGGGATATTCCATACTGGGTGAAATTATCGCACGGGTCTATTCCATACAGGGGAAATCAGAAAAAACCTATGGCGGATATATAAAAGAACAGCTGACTGGCAGTCTTCCCCTTTATTTTCCTGAGAGGGCTGACGATACCATATTAAAAACGCCCTTCGTCAAAGCAGTTGTTTATTCAGAAGATGAGCCGAATCAACAGACAATTATTGATGCAAACCTGTCAGCACAGGTAGCAGAGGGCAACGGATGGGGCTCAGCGGCAGCGCTTAATACATGGATTCGTGATCTTATGAAGGCGAAGGGTCCCCTGAATAAGGAAAGCGTGGCAATAATGCAGGATTCTATTAGCCCTGGAAGCAAAAACTATTCGTTGGGCTGCTTTTACATGCCCAATCTGGGCTACGGCCACAACGGCTGCCGGGTAGGGTATCTTTCAGTAATGATGTATGCTCCCGAGGATGACGTTTCCGTGGTGGCCTATCTCAACTTCATGGATATGACCTCAGAAAAAAACTTTATCCTGGAAATTAAGGAAGGACTGTATGAATCTGCCTGGCGCGCGCGGGAAGCGCTTGGATACCCCGGCCATCCACCAGCGGAAAAATAGATGCGGCGGGGTAAAGGCGTATAAGGGACAAAGCTGACTGTGCAAAAACGTTAAAATCCACCTTGGCCAAGCAGGATTATTACCAACCAATTTTCCCAAAGCTCAAGGAGCCGCGAATCTGCCGAGATGACAACCTTTGCGGCTCTTAAAAATTTCTCTTAGGTAATCCCATTCACCATACTTCATAGTGCACAAGCTCTTCCGAATAACGCTCTTTTGACTTCCTCTCCTGGTCAGGCCATCCCACAACTGCGAGACCAAGGGGAATAATATGCTCCGGAAGATTGAATATCTCCTTGAATTTCAATATGCGCTCTTCTACCGGATAGACTCCGGTCCACACCGCGCCAAGACCACTGGCGTGGGCGGCAAGAAGCAGGTTCTGCATTGCGGCAGAGCATTCCTGCGGCCAGAATCCCTGAAATTTTTCCCTGGTCAGGTCGCCGCAGATGAGGATACTCAAGGGCGATTCCGTTACCATGCCCACATAGGGGTGTACGTCCTTAATCCTGTTTTTTTTATCCTGATCTTTAACCAGAATGAAATGCCAGGTACGAGAATCTTTAGCACTGGGCGCCATCATTGCCGCAGAGAGAATTTTTTTAACTATCTCCTCAGGAATTTCTTTGTCCTGGTATTTTCTGATACTCCTTCTTGTATAAATCGCCTCGAATAATTCCATCTTTTAAACATTTCCTTTGCTTTACAAATTCAAAAAAATCACTCAAAATCTTTAGCAGACACCGTAACAGGCCTGTTTCATTTTTTTATGCGCCAGATATAGTACATCTGGATAATAATACAAGTGGGTTTTGTCTTACAAGGCTACAAAATATAAGTTGATTTTTCAAAAACGGCTTCAGATGGTCCGGCAATTTCAGACGGTTGGATAAGTTGTGCAGTTGCTCCATGTGAAAGTTAGGAGGAAAAAAATGAAAACAGCTTTCGTAAATACCCATCGCATGTCTCGAATCAATAGTTTTATCTCGGCAACAATCATATCGCTAGCCCTTTTCCTGCTTGCCGGAAATACAAACTCCATTGGCGAAACGATGCCCTTTCGCGACGGCGAGAGGCTCAGGTTTAGGGCACAATGGGGCATTATTAATGCCGGAGAGGCAACCCTCGAGGTGCTTCCCGCCGAAAATATCAAAGGTGTTCCCCTCTATCACTTCCGTATGATCACGGAAACGAACAAATATGTAGATCTGTTTTACAAGATACGCGAGAGGCAGGATTCATATGTAGACAGGGAAATGACCCATTCTGTCCTGTACAGGAAAAAAAGCGAGGGGGAGCATCCAAGAGATGTCGTTGTGGATTTTGACTGGGAGAATAAGACGTCATCTTATAGCAGTTTCGGGGAAAAGATGCCACCGGTCTCTATCTCCGCCGGGACATTTGATCCCCTGGCGCTTTTTTATGTCATCCGCCTCCATGAACTGACGGAAGGTAAAGTGATAGAAATACCTGTCACCGATGGTAAAAGATTCATCCCCGCAACGGCAAGGGTCCTGAAAAAAGAAACCATTACGATTATGGGGGACCGATATGAGACATTCCGCGTCGAATCAGGTCTTGAAGAAATAGGGGGTAAAGACCAGAGCGGCCTTCAGGATAACATTACAATATGGTTTACGGCAGACAAAAGAAAACTCCCATTTAGGATGAAGTTCAAAAAAGGCATAGCAGATTTTACCTTCGAAATAGTCTCATCGGAGGATTGAGTCCTGTGCTTTGAGGGAAAACAGCCGATGCTACCACTGTATATATCGGCAAATTTAACAGCCACCAATAAAAAAAGTGGATTTAATGTGCCATAAAACCTATCTTACAGTAGCTTAAAAAGTGCTTTCCAAAAGATTAAAAAACTGCACGACAATCGGGAGGAACATGAGTTTTAATATATGCAAGTTTTTACTCATAGCTATTCTGTTTGTATCGGTCTTCGGGGATAAAGGGTGTCTTGCCGCAGAAGAATCAGCTTCGATTTTCGACAAATGCCAAAAATGCTCCAGGATCAGCGACAATGCCGAACGACTTGACTGTTACGATAAGATATCGGGGCGCAGATCGGAAGAGCTCCCAATAGCAGGCTCCGATCCTCAGTCCCTAATAGAAGCAGAGGGAACAAAACCTGGCATTCTTTCCAGTAAGTGGCAACTCGAAGATTCCAGCCGACGGAAAAATTTTGCAATTATGCCTCACAGGCAGAACTATATTTTGCCTGTAACCTATAATTATCATCAGGAAAACCAAACCTACGAATCCGCCAATCCGGGAACAAAAATCCAGAATGAAGAGGTAAAATATCAGCTAAGCCTCAAGGTAAAACTATGGGAAGATGTGCTGGGGAAGGATATGGACCTATGGTTCGGATATACGCAGCTATCATTATGGCAATTTTACAACAGTGAATTTTCCTCGCCCTTCCGGGAGACAAATTATGAACCCGAAATTCTCCTTAATTACAGGACCAATATGGACCTCTTCGGGCTGATACAAAACAGGTTCGTTCAGGTGGGGTTTAATCACCAATCCAACGGCCGGGGAGAACCGCTGTCGCGAAGCTGGAACCGTTTGGTGGCGAACTTCGGTTTTGAGAGAAACGACTTCAATCTCGTTTTGAAAACCTGGCTTAGAATCCCTGAAAGCAACGACAATGATGACAATTCAGACATTACTTCCTATCTTGGGCATGGGGAACTATGGATGGACTCTATTTGGAAAGATTGCCACCTCGGGATCATGCTGCGAAACAACCTCCAATTTAACGATAACAGAGGCGCCATGCAGTTTGAAGTGAGCTTTCCCCTTATAAAGCATATAAATGGATACATACAGTATTTCGTGGGTTATGGTGAGAGCCTCATCGACTACAATCACTACACAAACCGCATTGGCTTGGGCTTTATGCTGAAAGAATGGTAGCGGAGGGGGCCTGGTGACAGTGGGTGTTGCTATTACCACCCATTCACCACGATTTCGAAGGGGCCACAGGGTATTGCCGCCCGAACCCTTTTGATCAGGCGATAGGGCCATCTCCCTATCTTCCCGCCCTTTTTATCTTAAGGCGGCGATCTTCTGAAGTATGTAAATACCCTCTTCCAATCCCAGTTGGGCATCATTATTGACGGCCGCCTTCACTATTGTTTCCGTTGTAGCTACAGCAGCACAAAGCTTGAGGGTGATTATGGCATCGGCAAGATCGACCGTACCGCTGTCGTTAACGTCACCCATAACAGCAAATGTTGCGGTAACATTCTTATCAAAATCCATGGAAAGCGCGCAGGGAGTGGTTCCGCTGCAACCGTCGCCGGACCACCCCAAAAAAGCCGAAGACAAGCCGGGAAAGGCCGTCAGGGTAACACTCTCGCCGGGAGAGCAGGTTTCTGTGCAATCTCCGCCGCAATCTATTTCCCCTCCCTGGCTCATCACGGTACCAGTTCCTTTTCCATTAACGCTCACTGTCAGGACCGGTTCACGAAGTGTAAAGTAGACAGGTGCACTCCACTGAGACCACTGCCCAAAAGAGTCCTGATACCGTAAGGTCCAGCTATAGTTGGCAGGATAGTCATTATCGCAGGTCAGTACGCCGTCGGGAACATTGTAGATCCAGCTGTCAGTTCCGGGAATAATTCCCGTGCTGTAAACAATCTCCTCCCTGGTGGATCCATCCTCTTCTGTGACCAGAAGGCGGATTAGAAAACAGCTTGCAGCAAGAGTATCTCCGTCGGCGTCGACAAAAAGTGGCCCCAGAAGCTGAGGCGCCGTTGAAAATACAAGCCCAGATGGGCTTCCCACTGACGAATCCGGGGCCAGGGGAGATCTGTTTGCCTCAATAAGGGCATTTGCTGATGAAGTGTTGCCCGCCCCGTCCTTAACTTCGCAGAAAAGCTGGTACTGTGATGGAAGAGGAACCGCCCCTTCCAGGGACAGTCGATTTTTCCCTGAAGCAACAGTCTGCCACTCCGTCCACGTTCCATAGGAGAATTTGTATCGCATGGAAAGAGGGCCTATATTGTCGGATACCTCCAGATTCATTACAATCTTCTGAGAGGTGGTAACCGGAGCTCCAGTAGAACCTGTGAGATGGAAATCGGTTATGACCGGCGCGATGCGGTCCAGTGTAATCGTCGTCTTGAATTTAGGCGACAGGTTCCCCGCACTGTCTTCGGCGACTGCGTAATAATGATAGGTACCGTCAAGGATGGTCTCTTTTCCTTTAATCAAAAAAGGTGGAATGCTCATGGAGAGATCGCCCACATAGGATTCCTTGGACATTGCCTCTATGGGTTCGCAATGGGTCCCTGTGATTCCCTCGTACCAATCAATTATGGTATTGACTCGGCGATTAAACACTTCCATTTAGCGACATTGTGTGTTATGGTTTGTGCATGGAAAAACCAGATGCACGAAAACTTAGCCAAGACGTACAGTATGCTCTGCGCAAGCAGATAGTTCGGCTACGCAGGCAAGAGCGGTCCAATAAAGAGGTCGCCCAGATTATCGGTGCCACGGAACGCCACACCAGCAAGATTTGGCAGAAATACTTGCGGGAAGGCAGCTTCGCTATCAAGCTCGGACAAAGAGGTCGTCGCCACGGCGGTAGTCGCAAACTGACAAGTGAGCAGGAACTTGAGGTAAAGAAACTTTTGGTAGACAAAACACCGGATCAGCTCAAACTTCCATTTGCTCTTTGGACCCGTGATGCCGTCCGTTTGGCAATCAAACAGCGATGCGGAACCGATTTGCCTCTGCGGACTATAACCGACTATCTCAAGCGCTGGGGTTTTACTCCCCAGAAGCCCACCAAGCGGGCCTACGAACAGAGCCCGCGACAGGTACAGCAGTGGCTTGATACCACGTACCCAGTGATTGCAGCTCAGGCAAAAAAAGAGAAAGCCGAGATTCACTGGGGTGACGAGACTGGCATTCAAAGTGGTGACTACACTGCGAAGGGTTTTTCTCCAAAGGGGAAGACACCCGTCGTCAGGGTCACTGCTAAAAAGAACAGAATCAACATGATCTCGGCCATCACCAATCAAGGAAAGGTGAGATTCATGCTGTATCGGGAGAAGATGGCTTCGCAGGTGCTCATCAAGTTCATGTCCCGACTGATAAAGGATGTTCCCCGTAAGAGCTTTTTGATTTTGGACAACCTCCGTGTACATCACGGAAAAAAAGTCAAAGAGTGGCTTGAAGTAAACAAGGAGAAAATAGAGGTGTTCTACCTTCCCTCATATTCTCCAGAACTCAACCCGGACGAGTATCTCAACGGCAACCTGAAAAACAAGATTCGTTCAGGCATACCGGCAAGAAACGAAAAAGATATCGTCAGTAAGACACGTTCTTTTATGAAGACCTTACAGAAACGACCGCAACACGCAAAAAAATATTTCAAGCATCCGGCGGTTGCATATGCAGCATAATGGATCTATTCAATCACCGGAGCAATAATATCGAAATTATCAGTCGCTTCGATATGAAGATTCACCTCGGGGTTCCTGGTAAATCCAGATCCGTCTCCTGCGGTGAAGGCTTGAATCTCCGGAGGGTAGATATCCTCGTCACAATTGATAGTGACAATTTGTTCGTTTCCCGCAGTGTCACGAAACTTTATCTCGAGGGTTCTGAAACTGGGGGCGTTCTCGATTTTCAGTGTCTCGGCATATGGAACATAGGGCGACCATTCCCCGCCGGCAATACGCCACGAAATAGCTTCAAGACCCGATTCTGTATCGGATGCCGAAAGCTTCAGATAAAAGTTCCGCCCCACCCTGTCAATGGATTCTATGGTGGCCGATGCTGATGGGATTGCCCTGTCCACGCAAATAGTATCGCAGTAGATGCCATCTTTTGCAGGTCGATATGTGTTCCGGTAATCTACACAGACTGCATGCACTCCGCTTCCCGTAAAATCCACATACTGCATCCCCATGGGGAAGCGGTAGGGTTGCCAAGTTTCGTCATCAAGTACCCCGTCCAGGGCGATTCGTATCTCGCCGGTGCTGTTATCCCATACCTCAAAGGAGAGGGTCGGAAGCACATCTTCGGGGATTGGTTCGGGAGTTGTTTCCCAACTCCCGTCGATGTACTCATAGCTAACATAGCCATGTCCGCCGTATTGACTGTTGGCATTGCCGGCGCTGATCGTATAATAGTTCTCGCTGTCCCCGGACTCGGCATAGACGAGAAGGTAATAGGTGCCTGCCGGAAGCGTGATGGGATCTTGCAGGAACATGACGTATTTCCCGTTGTAGAGACCCCTTGAGTGCCTGACCTCGTCAGCCGGTGCCGTCCAGTGGACAAGCTCGTACTGTCCGCAGGAAGGATCAGAGTCATCGCGATTTGTAACTACTTTTACATGAAGCGATCCAGGATTTCCCACAAGATCCTGAATGTTGACTTTGATAACATTAAAGGACAGATCCTGGGAAAACTGCAATTCCTGAGCACGATAGAGGATTCCATCAGCAGCCCCCAAAGCAAGAACATCACCGTAGGTATATTCTACATATAGCATGCTCCCATCCGGTGGGGTTATCTTTATTTCAAGGGGAACCCCGGATGCGTTATTGATATATTTAGATCCACGGTTGAGTACCACGGAACCGGTAGTATCGACATCAATTGCGTCGCTTCCGATGCTGCTGTTGCCGGAAAGATCGGTTATTCGCACATAGACCGTCTTTGTTCCTGTAAAAACGTCCTTTTCAATAATCTGCCAGGAGGGGATCGTAACCGATGTTCCGGTAAAGAATTTAGGTTCACTCCAGGCGCTCTGATCGTTGGAAAGTTCAACGGCGAGACGACCCGCCTCCGTATTGGTCACGGTGACTTCCACATCGACACTCTTACTGTCGGTGCCTGTGGAGAGATGGGTCGTCGGGTCCTTCAAAACCACCGATATGGATGGAGCCGCAGTGTCCTTGATAAAAGCTATAGTTTCACTGGAAGCTACATTTCCCGCCCGGTCCCTGGCATCCACAAAAAGGGTATAGGAACCATCGACAAGACCGGTCAAGTCAGCCGATACAGGAACCAGCGTTTCCTGGTCGGCGGTCTCGTAGGAAACCCAGGTTCCCGCCTTTAGCTCTGTCCCGTCAGAATAAATTCTGTAAGTATGGGAGGCGGTCGCTTTTACGCCGTCGGAAGAGGCCAGACTGAAAGAAAGAGCGCTGCCGACGAAGCCTTCATTTGCCAGGGGCGCTACGAAGATAGAAGGCGGTGTTTCATCTAAGGAAAGCACGACAGGCCCGCTTTTATACTGTTGATCTTGCCTGTCCCAATAGGATGCATTCACCCATTGTTCGCTTGCATAGGAGTCAGAAACGGAAAATGTATATTCTATTTCTCCCGATTCATAGAGATCGTGATCAAAGCGGATGGTCCGCGTTCCCCGTGGCGATTCATTCTCAAAGGAGAAAAGAGCTTCAACGATTTCCTCACCTGCTGACTCAAGTACAGTCAGGGTCGATTTCAGCGCCACATCCCCCATCTCAACCTTCACCTTTTCTATGGGTTTCCCCTTTTCATCCTCTACGGTTCCCTTCAGCCGTTGGAACTGAGTCAGGAACATGCCGCTGGGATTGGTGGCGTAGTTGAAATCGTCCGTTGCCGAACTGTCATGGTGAAAAAGAAAACTTCGCGGCGCGTAGAAGGGAGCCCCTTTTTCTAGATCTTCCTTGGTGGGAACGGGAGGAACATATTCAAGCCGGTAATCTCCATCAGGTATATTTTCGAAGCGAAACACCCCGTCAGATGCTCCGTCATTTGCCGTTTCCATGTATCGGGTCAGCACCTCGCCACCGGAGGTTACTCCGGTAAGGCGGACCCCTATTCCGTTTATGTAGCAGCCGAAGCCGCAGGGATTGGTGATGACCCTGCCGATGACGGTGCCCCTGGGTGCATGGGCGTAAATCCTTTTTACAACAACATTATTTGATACGTTATAGTCGGCAAGAGCATAGATGGGATTTCCGTAGGAATCGTTACCCTTGAACTCTATATAGCCGACCCGGAACTCCAGGGTATGAAGTCCTTCGGCAAAGGGCCACGAAAAACTTCGCAGGGTATAACTTTCATTTGGCGCAAGGACTATGAGGTTTCCATCAAGATCTTCCAGCCGCCGGTCCTGCAGGTCGTATCCGAAAGGATCCTTCGCATATTCACCGTCAATCTTGATGGTGTAGACAAATGATGCGGTGCTTTCCGATGCCCGTTCACCCAGGTTGGTGATAGTAAAGTCAATACCAGACCACTCGCCGCCGAAGATTCGCCCCTCAGATCCCGAGCCAAGAATAATGTCGGTAACTTCCATGTCGGGCAGGAATGGTCGATCCATGAAAGGGAAGGAGACTGAAAGATTTTGGGCTCCTCCTATTTTAAAATCATCTGCAACTTTTTTGTATAAATCGGGGTTGTGGAGGGTTTCCTGAACCGGACAATTGTAATTCATAATATTGTCTTCGGCATTCTCGGCTTCACTTAAAATATTGGGCATGATGTCGAATGCTAATGGGCCAACCAGCGTCAGACGGATTCCCATGGTCCGGTAAAGATTGAGGCTGTACTGCACGGTGGGAGAAAAGGTAAGTACATCGTTCTCCGGATCATAGTAGTCGCTGTCGTAGGGATCCTGGGGTATGTAGATAAAGAATGGCTTGGCGTTTTCAACGCCGAAACCGGTAAACCTCACAGGGTCATTTCCTCCAAGGATCATCTGGAGATAATTTCCCTCCACCACAAGCTCTCCTGCAAGAGATAGACTGACCATGTCGATCCCTTCGCCGAGATTGCTTACCACGGTGCTTGCAGCCTTTGAGACAGTGCCTATCATTTCACTCAGCGGAAGGGCTGAACAGTCGAGGTAGTCAATGCCGCACATCACATCCGGTCCAAGGGGCATGGGGCCGTCGGTTGAGATGTTCATGCCGAAATCATTGCCTATACTGGCGAATTCTTCCTCGAACCACCAGTCTCTGAATCTAATGCCGAAGGCTAACCCAAAGTTCGATGAAAGTTCTGTGTAGTCAGGATGATCGACCGTTTCAATCCATGCCCTGCAGGGTACCTGGTTTCCGGGCCAGAAATCGGAGGAGTTGCATTCTATAATCAGTTTTGCCGAATAGGCAAGAGATACCGGCGTATTACCAGCGTTAAGGTATCCCTCAGCGTCGGTAACGCAGAGGATGACAGGAAACCAACCGGTACTCAGGTCAACGCCACCGGCATCGGCACCTTGATAGATGAAGCTGAGGGGAATTTCCTTGTGGATATCGTAGGCGTACAAGTTAGGCGAAAAGAATGTTAGGCCTATAATAATGAAGCAAAAGATTTTCAATCTTTGAAAAAGCATTTTCCCCCTCCTCAATAATGGTAAGGAGACAAAGCGATGACTAGGAGGAATAATACCGCGAAGTACAATAAATTACTACTGCATTTTATGGGAGAGGCAGATCCGCTGTATTCAATGCTCCAGTGGTTAAAGGAACGTATGATGGAAGTAGAGGCGGGGTCGAAAGCAGGTTGGGGACACTCTACCTGCTGGTTCCGAAGCTCCGTCATGGTGGCTATATTCCTTTTTTTGTAACGGAAAAGAAGCGATCGTGAACAGGCGTTAATCCAGGTAGTTCAGGAGGCCTTCATCAATGGTGTTTCCACGGGCAAGATGAAACTAGAATATCCTGTAATCTGGGTTGGTACTCTCTGTGAGAAGATTCGTTTCGATGGCACCATTAATGGAATTTGAGAACATTTATTTACATTACCAGCTCCTTCGTCCTCTATTATTTTCCCCGTAATGCCTCCAAGCCTATCTTGCCTTATCTCTAACTTTTCGGTCTGTCCATCATTTCTGGGAAACCGCATTCTGCTCTTTGTGATTTGACTTTTGGAAGAGCAAAAAAAAATCTCCCCGAGCCGCAGCGGATCGGAGAGATAAATGGGCGTAATCTGTTTCCTAAAAGTCGATCAGAAATACCTAACGGCTTTTACGGCCCGACGACCGTTTAGCCATCTGGTAAGAAGCCGATTTTTTTGAAGAACCGGAACGGCTAAGGTGTGTCGGGGGTCCCGAGCGTCTCGGCTTGCCGACAGAGCGATCCTTTTCGCTATTTACCGCCGGAGCCATCCGTGTGTAATCGAAGTCTTCCAGCGTGCGACGTTCGATTTTTTTCCCCAAGATATACTCAATACTTCCAACCAGATTTTTTTCTTCAGCCGTTACAAAGGAAAAAGCATCACCAGCATTTGACGCACGCCCCGTACGCCCTATTCTGTGAGTGTAGGCATCTACACTGCTGGGCATATCGTAGTTGATTACGTGGGATATCCGGGTAACATCTATCCCCCTGGCCGCGATATCGGTGGCTATTAAAATCTGAAATTTTCCGTCACGGAAGCCGTTCAGGGCCGCCTGGCGCTGATTCTGAGAAAGGTCTCCCTGAAGAGACGCTACGCGGAAACCTGCCGTTTTCATCTGCATGGCCACCCTGGTTGTACGGTGTCTCGTCCTTGCGAAAACAAGAACTGATTTTGTATCAGTTTCGCGAAGAAGCTTCATTAGCAGGGCTGTCTTTAGATGCTGCGCAACCGGATAAAGGGCATGGGAAACCGTAGATACCGGTGCGGCATCACCGACCCGTATGGTTATTGGTTCATGGAGTATTTCCTTGGCCAGGTTGCGAATGTCAGAAGGCATAGTGGCAGAAAAGAGCAGGGTCTGGCGCTGTTGTGGCACCTTTTTTATTATCTTTCGGATATCCGGAAGAAAACCCATATCAAACATCTGGTCTGCTTCGTCAAGAACAAGGACCTCAATGCCGGATAAATCAGCAGCACCATGATCCGCAAGATCAAGAAGGCGTCCGGGGCAGGCTATAATGATTTCAGCCCCTCCTCGAATTTTCTGAATCTGTGAACTTTTACTGACTCCGCCATAAACGGCGACGCTCTTTATTTTTGTTGCTCTGCCCAACTCATTTACTGCCTGGCAAATCTGCTCCGCCAGTTCCCTTGTAGGAACGACGATAAGTGCACGGGCCTTCCGGCGAGTTCCATTCATCAGACGTTGCAGAATGGGCAATACAAAGGCCGCGGTTTTTCCCGTTCCCGTCTGGGCAAGTCCCATGACATCGCTGCCCTGAAGAATGGACGGAATGGTTTGAAGCTGGATCGGTGTCGGCGTTGTATAGCGAAGAGCCTGTATGCCGGCCTCGATCTTAGGGTGAAGATTAAACTGTTTAAAACTCATTAATTTTTTCCTTATTTATATGGTCAGTCGGACTGGGCCTAGGCCCATCCTCTCCTTTTAGAGACTCTGACTGTTGATTAGTTCGGTCTGCTGAAATCCTGCTAAGGTTCTTCGATAATAGGCTGATCTGCGGTCTCTGATAAATCGGGTTCGACACTGTCATCATTCTTTTGACTCTGCCGTTTGGCCATTTTATCCTTCGCTTTTTGTGCACGCGCCATCTCTTTCTGCCTTTTAATGAATTGCTGCGGGCTTTTTCTTCCCATATTCGTCCTCCTCCCTTTCCGGAACTACCATCGCTTTCTGGAAAAGGGCTTTTTAAAAATAAAAACCCCAGTAGCCTTTTTTAGAGGCTCTGGGGTGGGATTAACAGCCAAAACCAAATACAAAAATGATCTAATTAAACTTTAGGAAGCCCGATCGATGGTAGGCGTCTAAATCCAAATTTAAGTTTATTTTTTAAAGCTTGCGAACATTCTCCGCAGCTTGACCCTTGGCCCCGGCAACAACATCGAAGCTTACGCGATCTCCCTCGGACAGGGACTTGAAGCCTTCTGCCTGAATCGCGGAATGATGCACAAATACATCCTTGCCGTTGTCTTGTTCGATAAACCCAAAACCCTTTGAATCATTGAACCACTTTACTGTTCCTTCTGCCATCGTTTCCTACTCCTTTTCATTTTGTTCCTTAATAGGAACGTTCTTAATATAGCCGGACTGTCCGACTTGCAGCCTACTTGATTAATAAAAAACCGCACATTCCCTAATCTGGCATGTGCGGTTAATTTTTCGCTATTTATTAAAAACCATCATACACTGCACCTGTTAGAGCAGCCATTAACTACTTTTTGCCAGAAATGCAAGCTTTATTTTCGTCTAAGCTGCCAAAATTGGTAGAATCATGCATATTGAATTCAAATAATAAAATAATCCGTACCGAAAATGCCCCTTGCGACTGCCAGGGAGATGTGATTTTTTAGCCAGTAGACTTCTAAGGTTCCGGATTTTTGAACAATGAAACAATGGGGACAGCGATTATCAGCAAGGTTCATTGACTTATCATCATCTCCCCGGAAGTCAGGCATGTAGCGCAAATGCCGATAGAACGGCCTTTGCCAATGAAATTACCAGGGGAAGTATTTTACAAAACAGTTGACATTACCAGACCTATAGTGCTTTAGTGACATCCATATCGATACGTTTGTTGTCCCCCCCTTCATCGCAGACCTGAGATATACAGCTGGTTTCACAATTAGCAATTCTCTTATCTGTTTTTTGTTTCACTGTGACGGGAGCTTCTTTGATCAAAAAATACAAATACTTTCTCATAGGGCTTGTGCAGGGCATACTTTACCGCCTTGTAAGATATTATAGCTGGACCTTCAGTTTTCATATCGAAAACGAGGGCTCCTGGATTGATTTTCACGAAGGTGGCGGTCGCGTCCTGTTATGCGGCTGGCATCAGCAATTCTTCGCAGCCATTCGGCCTTTCAAGGCCTACTCTATATATCACCCCTCGCTGATGATCAGTCAGAGCAGGGATGGAGATATTATAGCGGGAATCGCCGAGAAGTCCGGCTGGCATACGGTGAGGGGCTCATCCTCTCGCAACGGGGGACGGGCGCTGAAGGAAATGGTGGGAGAACTGAAGGCGTCTGGCCTTGCCGCCCACATAGTAGACGGCCCCACAGGTCCTGCAGGGATAATCAAGGCTGGGGTTGTCAGCCTTGCACGGTCAGCTACGGCCGTTATAGTTCCTTTCTACACATCCTCTGATCGGGCCTGGTATTTTAATAGCTGGGATCACTTTATGTTACCTAAACCGTTTGCAAAAGTTCACCTGAAATTCGGGGATATGCTGGACTGCTCTTCTGGAGAAAGCGATGAAGCCTTTGAGCAGCACAGGCTGGGGTTAGAGGGCATAATGTTGCCAAGCCTTATTTAATACCCCCAGCGATAAACACCATCTCTCTCTTTAAAGACCATATCGACCAATATACGCTTAACCATCCGGCTTACCAATCCCGAAGCATATATTATCACCTCGGCAATTAAAGATATAAATTTTGTTATTCAGCATGCAGAGACTTTGGATGCCTGGAGTAACTGCGAACATGAGCCGGACCTTTTGGCGAGAGGCCTCATAAATTAGCGAGTTTTCTTCCCAGTTTAATGGCCTTGCTACTCTCCTTCTTGTATCGCTGCCATATCGTGCTAACCCTGAATGAAATCTCAAATAACAGCGGTAAGCTCTACTACCCTGTGGTGATAGAAACCTGCCGTTCGCTGTTCCCTGAGAATGTCCTAAAGCAGGATTAGCGGGCCGACAAAAATGTCAGGCCTCTGGATGACGGTCGCACATGGCATTCAACCCATTGTAAATCCGGACCATTTCCCCTAAGATAGCCCTGACGTTTAGACTGTTGACAAAATGTGATTATGCTACTATTCTGCAAGACCTCGGACCCATTGAAGGATTTATCAATTCTTGTGACCGATTAGACCGGCAGCTTCATATTCGCACTGCATGCCCGGAACATTTACATACGGCGAACGAGACTCTGAGGAGACAAGCAGCATGGATTCATCCAAATTGGCAATTATCGGTCCCGGAAGACTTGGGACTTCATTTACCTATAAATTCAGGCGCGACGGTAAGGACATAACGCTCTATTATCACAACGCCGATGTCTGTGCAGAAATCAACAAAACACACCTAAACCCTCTTCACCTGACTGCCGACCTTGCCCGTATGATGGGTGGAATAGATAAGGTTCCACGTTTATCAGGCGTAAAAGCAACGAACGATCTTGAAAGGGTGGTCGAGGAAAATGATGTGATAATCCTTGCCATAACCATGAGCAAACTTAGGGAGTTACTTGGAAGAATAAAGCCTCTTATCGCGAGGAAAAGCGGCAGGACTTGCCTCGTTTCGGCAATAAAAGGGCTCTCGTCGGATGAAAAAACCAGTGAACTGATAACCCCCTCTCAGATGATAAATAACCACCTTTTCGCCATAAAACAAAAATTTGACATTATATGCATAGGGGGACCTTTTTTCGACGTCGATATTGCCGCAGGCAGGCCAGTATGCGTAACTGCCGCAGGAGGACGAGGGGTTACCAAGCAATTTATAAACAACTTCCTAAAGGTAAACCGCAGAGAACTTACATCCTACTACAATTTTGATTCAGTCGGGATAGAGGCATGTGGAGCCCTGAAAAATATCGTGGCTAACATCAAGGGGATGTCTGACCAGCTGAACCTGGGCAGTTCTCTTCCGGGGACCCTCTTCGCAAGGGCGGGTGTGGAGACCCGATCTCTGGCAAAACTCCTTGGTGGGAGTTTCCAGGCCTTTCACAGCCAGGCCGGTGTAGGGGATATGTACGTAACCCTTTCTTCGGAAGCCAGTAAAAATTACCGCTACGGACGGTATTTCTATGAGTTGTTTGATGGCAACCCTATAGAGACGGACATACGGTCACGCAGGAAAATTGACGGAACTCCAGAAGGACCGGATACCATAAAAAACGTAAACCGCTATCTGGAAAAGAAAAACATGTACAGCCCTCTCTTCCATTGCGCCCATAAGATATTCAACGAGGCAACCAGCAAAGAGGAGATAAGGGAACAGATCATACAGGCCTGCCAGTTTGACAAGCGGGACAAAGAATACATAGGGGGATTTTCCAAGATGCTATACCGGTTGTTTCCAAACATCTGGTACAGAAGGCATAAGGGAATTACTTCTTAGAAATTCAGATAATCTATGAAATGTTCATGACAAAAAAGGTCCGCTGAAGATACATATGTCTTACACAAACAGAACACATCTCCACCGTTCCAGCAAATTCAAGCGATATTATAATATATTACCAGGGCCAGTACCTTCCATATCTTCACCCCTTTAAATAAGGCTTATGTGGCTATTGTTCATGCTCTGTTATACAATGAAAGCCCTGACTGTTTAGATTCAGCTTTGCTGACGGACCATATAAGAGGAAAAATGATAGATAATTACAACAGGAAAATCAGCTATCTAAGAATATCGGTGACCGACCGTTGCAACCTTCGCTGCGCTTACTGTATGCCGAAAGAAGGCGTATCATTCATCGGCCATGAAGACGTCCTGAGATATGAAGAGATCTTGAGAATCGTTCATATTGCTGTGCGAACAGGCATCAGCAAGGTTCGAGTTACCGGAGGAGAACCCCTGATCAGGCGCGGTATCGTAGATTTTCTTTCATCTCTGAAAAAAATTGAGGGGCTTAAGGATTTAAGTATTACAACAAATGGAATCCTTCTTGAAGATTACGCACAGCGGATATTGAATGCCGGTGTCAGAAGGATCAATATCAGCCTGGACTCCCTTGTCCCTGAACGATACGCGGAGATAACAGGTGGGGGGCATCTGGATAATGTCATAAGGGGAATCCGGAAGGCATACCATGTTGGATTTTCTCCCATAAAGATAAACGTAGTGGCCATAAAAGGTTTCAATGACGACGAAATTCTGGATTTTGCAAAACTTACAATAGACAACCCCTGCCAGGTAAGATTCATAGAATTCATGCCCATAGGCTGCTCGGCTGTGCAAAATGAAACGGGGTTCTTGTCCAATAAGGAGATTATAAGTAGGATAAACGCCTTCGCTCCCCTGGACCCGGAAAAAGATGAACAGCTCGGATCGGACGGTCCAGCAAGACTTTACTCCTTCAAGGTTGCCAAGGGAAAGGTCGGATTCATCAGCGCAATAAGTCACAGCTTTTGCAGTTCCTGCAACCGGCTTCGCCTGACTGCCGACGGCCAACTGAGGGCATGCCTCCTTTCCGATGAACCAACAGCAGACCTTAAAACACCCATGCGCGGTGGCTGCAACGATTCAGAGCTGGAAGATATAATAAAAAACCTGATCGACAAAAAACCGGACAGTTACAAGTTAAACTGTCAACAGGGACAAAGAAAAAAGTGCGCAACCAGTATGTCTTCCATCGGCGGATAAGGCAACCTGACCGTGGAGGAAAAGCGTGAGGCAATCGCATTATGACAGGGTTAAACTCTCCGGCCACATACTACATCGACAGACGTGAGAAGGACCTGATCTGGAGACTCTTGAAGCCTTCCCATGGCGAACGTCTTCTCGACGTAGGCTGCGCCGCCGGTGATAATCTTCGTTTCTTCAGGGAAAAGGGGTGCAGCGTTACAGGTGTCGACCCATCACGGGACATGCTAGAGCTTGCGAGAAGAAGACTGGGACAGAGGGTTGAACTCTTCCCTGGACATTGTGAGGACCTCCCCTTCTCCGATAACGAATTTGATATCGTCACAGTGATCTTTCCCGATCCCCTGCATAACCTGCGCAACATGATACAGGAGGCAGTCAGGGTCTGCCGGGGCAGGATATTTTTAGGCACAGTCAACAGATATTCGATGGCACCGGCAAAGGGCTACAAAAAAGACTCTTTGTACAGGCGAAAAGATTCAAGGATTTCAAGTATCCCTGAACTCATTCGCCTTGTAAAATCGGAACTGCCCGCTACAAGCATAGAATGGGGAAGCGTCCTGTTTTTCCCGCCAAACTGGTATCCGGCGGCGTCATTTCTGGAAGAGAAGATTCCCGTTGTTAAAAATGCATTCGGCTCATTTGCAGGAATTGTCTTTCCCGTTGTCTATACCCATATCACCATCCAGGACCCACTGGTCGGCAAATCGAAGTCAAAAGTGGTAGGCAGATACCCGGCCCCCGGTGCGGCAAGAGAAAGGGAAAACTGATGAAGGAGGCTGCCCTCTACGAAAAGCTCGCCGATAACCACGTAAGGTGCAATCTTTGCGCCCACCGATGCAAGATAGCCCCCTTAAAAAAAGGGATATGCGGCGTTCGCGAAAACAGAAACGGGGTGCTGTTCACGCTTGTATATGGGGCTTCCATAGCAGAGAGCGTAGATCCCATTGAAAAAAAACCCCTCTTCCATGTATACCCCGGATCAAAGTCATACTCCATAGCAACAATGGGGTGTAATTTCAGATGCGAATTCTGCCAGAACCACGAGATATCTCAGATCCGGGAGGGAAGTATCCTTGGCCGCAGCTCAATGCCGGAGGAGATAGTTGAGAGGGCCATGGATACTGGCTCAAAGACCATAGCCTACACCTATACCGAACCCACCATATTCTTTGAATATGCCATTGACACAGCTAAAACGGCCCGTGAGAAGGGCATAAAAAATGTCTTTGTCACCAACGGATTCATGACCGTTGAGACGATAAAAAAACTTTCCCCTTTCCTCGACGCGGCAAATGTAGATCTAAAGTCATTTCGAAACGAATTTTACAAGAGGTATTGCGGCGCACAATTGCGGCCCGTACTGGAAAGCCTTGAACAAATGAAAGCTCTCGGCATCTGGGTCGAGGTGACCACTCTCATCCTTCCGACCCTGAATGACAGTAAGGAGGAATTGCTCGATATTGCAAATTTTATAAAATCTATCGGCCCTGAAACACCATGGCACATCAGCCGTTTTTACCCGCAATACCGTATGCATACCCTCCCGCCCACTCCCATCTCAACCATAGAAATGGCCGCCAGAATAGGAACAGATGCCGGGCTGAAGTATGTCTACACCGGAAATGTCCCAGGAAATGCCAGAGAAGACACACAATGCTCAAAATGCGGGAAGCTCTTGATAAAAAGATGCGGTTTCACCGTAGAAGATATGGCGCTGGAAGACTCAAGGTGCCCGTTCTGCAAGACGCAGCTGGACGGTATCTATACCGGTTAGATATACAATACCTAACTGCCGGTAAAAAAATCATCGTTTTCATAACGGTCCGCGATCACATTGAGGGCCGCTTCCATATATTGAAGGGGAACAAGTAACTTTACCCCTCCAAGTCCATCAACTGTAAGGCTATAGATAACACCAACCGCCTCGTACTGCAGCTTGACTGGGATATCCTCAGCTTCAAGTCTTCCTGCTATTATTTTCGCCTCTATCATTCCCGATGCCACATGTACAACTTCCCATTTTTCATCTTCCATATAATCACAACGCCCTTTTAAATCCAACAGGTCTGTCTCCTGGAAATCCTTCATACAGCGACTTTTCTCCGGAGCTAAGCACCAAAAGTCTCTTGGCATTTTCAAAGGTCATAGCCAGATCAGCCTGCTGTCTAAGAATTGAAAGTGCCGAAACTAGATTTAGGGATAAGAACTTCTCCTAAGAAAGCTTGAAGGTCGCAAGATCCATGAAGCACGCCAGAGAGACCAAAGAGAGCCTTTATTAAATACTGGCCTTCTTCCTCCTAATCGACAACTTCCATAGTCACGATCTTGTTTTTCTCAGTGAGGTTTTTTATAAGCTCCCTGATATAGATCATCCTCATGGACTCGCCCCGTATGATATCGGCTACCTGATTGGGATTAATTGCCGTACCCACAATAATATGAATATCATCGGCCGCCATGAGATATCTTGCAAGGCGAGTAGCCGCATCGTGGTCTTTCGGCAGATCATGAATAGTTTTTGCATTTCGCATTATTTCCAGTGCCAGACCAATAGTCAATATGCCTTCAGTTACCAGATCAATGCCTTTTATTATAGCCGTGGGCGGCGAGCCTTTTTTATTGGATTTTTCAACAGTGCGTTTCCAGGGGGGGACCCATTCTACTTCCAGTTTCTCATTTAGAACACGAGCTGCTATCTGAGCGGTACTGCCGCCGCAGATGATTTTATCCCCTTCGGAGCACATAAGACGCGATATCAGAAATTCGTCATGCTCCTTCTTGGAGGGAGGCCCCGTTAAGAGACAGACTGATACGGCCGGGCGGACCTTCATGGAGATCACCGTGGCGTCGTCACCGGGTTTGTTGCTGTAAAGTTTCATGCAGGTCTTTGAAATCGCTTCAGTAAGCTTCACGGTATCAACACCGTTATGCACGAAACGCTTCACGGCAATGGACACATTTTCCCATCCCCAGCCCAGGCGGTAGATTCCGCCCAACCCGGCATGTGTGTAGCCGTCGCTGATTAGAACCATGTAATCGTTTTCCATCAATTGGAAATGAGCTTCCTTGATGATCCTGTCTTTGACTTTACGCTCTTCAATAGACAATTCTACAATCTGGCCTTCGCGGATAAGTATCAAAGGCGGAGAATCAAAAAGGACCAGATGGGCGTCACGGCCATTATATACGATCAAAACTGCGAAGGTGGCATAGGCCAGTTTGCGCTCAGAGCATTCCGGTAGTGTCTCTACAAGCGTTTGAACAACATCGTCAACTGTGGCATCCGCTTCAAACATCCTAGCCGCTATCTCAGCGGTCAGTGATGAGAGAATGCTGGCCTTAACTCCGCTCCCCAGGCCGTCTGATAAAACCGCTACAAAGGAATCCCGTTTCGTGCGGATCATTACCGAATCTCCGCACAGTTCCTCGCCGTATTTATTCAGGCTGCTCCAGTTGGATTCTACAAGCAGCCTCATTTTGAATCTTCCTCTTCCAGAATTTTTGCCAGGTGCGATACAATCATTTTACTTTCTGCGGTTGTTTCGCCCAGGAGATGGGCAATCTCGTGAGCCACCCGCATCTGCTTCCGAACTACCTCCCTAGTCTGTTCAATCGTCTGTGCCCGCAGTTTCAGGAATTTCTGCTTCTCCGCTTCATGCTCTGTGATGTTGCGCATAATATTCACCAGCAGGGACTGACCTTCAACACGAACAATGCTCTGCTCTACAACAAGATTATCATTGAGGCGCCTGATTTTTCCGATGATAGGCGTTCCTGTTTTAGATACGGAAATAAAATCTTCATAACTTGAAATCAACCGTGAGATGTGCTTGTCCTTTACATCCGAGAGCATACAGCCAAAGAGATTTTCCGCCGATGGAGACATATCCTGAATTCCCAGGTGATCGTCCGTTATGATAATGGAATCGGGAGAAACATCCATTACCACCTGACGAAGGGATTCGGAACGCCTACGCATATAGGGTATACACATTGTAAGCTCCGCCATGCCGCGCAGTGTGGCGACGGCCTTTTCCCTGCAGCTTGAGTAACCACAGGCTCCGCAGTTGAGCTCATCCTCCGGAGTGTATTTGTTGACGCGCCTTAGCACTTCACGAACCTGTTCTTCGCTGAATTCTGGAACCGGTTGTCTTTTGTCAGAGTAGGTACGGGATAGATCAGGCCATTCTTCCTGTAAGGGAATGGCATAAGAGGGTTGACGACGATGATATTCCAGAATTTTCTGACGCGATGCGTAAATGCCTCCGGGCAAACCAGTCATTGCTGGACCATTTATGCAACCCCCGGCACAGGCCATAAGCTCCACCAGCGATGCGTTCAGCTGACCTGCGCGGATATCTCCCAGTACATTGTTGCAGGTTTCCAGGCCGGAGGCCACGACTGTTGAATCCTCTAGAAAACTGGTGCTGAGACCCGCCGTTCCAATCAGGCCACCCTCCATAGGAAAAAGCCTGGCATCCTTTTCATTGAAAGATTGGGGAATAATCTCAGCGGTCTCTATGGATATGCCGGACTCCCTGAACATTTCTGCCAGGCCGCGGAATGTCATCGATACAGAAACCACACCGCTCAGGACTGGATCGTAGATTTCCATTTTTTTTGCAATGCAGGGACCTATGAATACGATATATGCTTCGGGCCCATATTTCTGAGCAAGCCAGCGGCCATGGGCTATCATGGGAGAAACAATCGGCGCAATATGGTTAATCATGTCGGGGTGATATTTTTCTATCAGATTGACAATGACCGGGCATGAAGAAGCTATCACAGGGAAATGCTTAGGCATTTTTTCAACATATTCCTGGTGGGCCATAGCTACCATTTCCGCACCGACAGCGGTTTCCTCCGCACTGTAAAATCCCAGCTTTTTAAGAGCTGCCTCCATCTCGGAAAATTGGCGAAAGTTGAAATAGGCAGGTGCCGAAGGCGCAACCGAGGCAATAAGTTTTCGTCCCTCTCTGATAGCCTCCTTGACACTGGGCACCCCACTTTGTATATCCTTGGCCTTTTGCGGACAGGTACGAATACAGGTTCCACAAAGAATACATAGTTCGGGCACTACCTGAGCCTGTCCGTCCTGAACGCGAATCGCCTTGACGTCACAATACCTCACACAGCGGTAACAGTCGCGGCACCTGGCAGGGTTGGTGATGATAATCGCTTCACTCATGATAAATTTTTCTCGTTCACATTAGCTAAAGGGTTTGATCCTTAATCAGCAGTTTTGTATCGACATGTTTCAGTATTTCCTTGTAGAAAAAATCCTCGGCATGCTGTGGAAGGATGCCGCTGAACTCGCGGTCTCCTACACGAACGGAGATACCTTTGGAGCATGTATCCATGCAGAATGCGCCGACAATATCAACCAAACCCTGGAGCTTTTCTTTTTCAATCAGCCGGTATAACTGGGATGCAAGTTCGTCGGAACCACGTAGGCTGCATGAGCTTCCTACACAGATCGTTATCAATAGCATTCTATTCTCCCGCTTCTTCCACCGGGATCATAGGCATCAGATGGTTGTCGATAAAAGCACCAACCTGATCCGTATTTTCCACGGATATGATTTTATCGCCGATCATTACATTGGGCCCACCTTTGCATTGACCGGTGCAGAAACGTGCCTTAACGCTGAATTGTTCTACAAGTCCACGGCTTTTCAGCTCTGCCGCCAGTCCTTCCAGGAGCCTCCAGGAGCCTTTGACATAGCAGTTGGTTCCGATACATACGCTTACCTCAACAACGGGGAAAGTTTCCTGCGGTTTTTCCTTTATGTCCTGAACACGCATTGAACGTCGTCTGTAGGTTGTATGCAGGGCATGATGTGATGTCACGCTGTCCGGTTCTCCAAGCCAGTTTGTATATATAGCCTGAACTGAAGGATTATCCTGACTTGCGTGAATGGGGGCGTCATGGTCCAGACGATAGAGAACTTCCAGACGATGTTCCGTATCGCTTTTCAGAAGCGGAGCTGGATTACCAGAACCATTGATACATCCTCCAGGGCATGCCATTACCTCAATCAGGTCGTAAGGCGCATCTCCTGAGCGTATTCTATCAATCAGGTTCTGAGCATTTTTCAGGCCGCTTACAACAGCGAGCCGCACCGTGACATCTCCTAAAGTCACAGTGGATTCCTTTACTCCCTGTAGCCCTCGTACGCCTTTATACTCGAAGCTTTCCATCCTTTTGCCGGTGATTCGTTCCGCTGCGAGACGAAGCGCCGCTTCAGCCACGCCACCACTGGCGCCGAAAATAATCCCGGCACCTGAGACCTTACCGAAAAAGGCGTCAATCGGTACCGGTTTTATTTTCCGGGGGTCAATATTTTTTTCATGAAACATTGTCATGACATCCCAGGTCGTCAAAACCTTATCAACGTCCTGAACATGGCCTGTCTTGAATTCGGGACGCATGGATTCATATTTCTTTGCGTTGCAGGGCATTATGGAAACAAAATAAAGGCGCTCCGGCCGGACGTCTAAAACCTTGGAAAAGTACTGCTTCATCACCGCACCGAACATCTGTTGAGGTGATTTGCATGAGGACAGATGGGGCAGGATATCCGGCGCAGTTTTTTCACAGTAATTGACCCAGGCCGGACAGCATGACGTAATCTGAGGCAGAATACCACCCTCGGCCAGACGTGACAGGAATTCAGTACCTTCCTCCATAATGGTGAGATCTGCCGCCCAGCAGGTGTCAAAGACAAAATTGAATCCCAGTTGCCTCAGGCATGCACTCAAAACCGGCATAACATCGGCACCTGCAATACCATATTGTTCTTCGAAAGCGGCGCGCACTGCCGGAGCTATTTGCGCAACAACCGTCAGCTCAGGATTCTTCATCGCCCGGTAAACATCGGGAATAGTAGGTTTCAGTGTCAGAGCACCGGTTGGGCATACCATTGCGCAGTGGCCGCAGGCCACGCAGACGGTCATATCCAGCGGCCTATGGTCGTTGGGACCAATGGTCAAGACATCATTGGTTTCATAGAAGCTTAGGGCTGAGGCGCCCTCCATCTCCCGACACACCTTAAGGCATAAACCGCACAAGATACATTTGCCGGGGTCGCGTCTGATGGTAGGATGATTTTCATCTATGGGCAGAGGCCTCGGCGGCTGTTTCGGATCATACTGGACGCCATATTCGCTGGCGTATTTGCGAAGATCGCAGTCATAACGTTCCGTGCAGCCGCAGGATATGCAGCGGGAAGCTTCCGACATGGCGGTTTCCTGATCCCATGTGGTGGATGATTCGTCAAAATTCGCTTTTCTGGTTTCAACCTCTAAAACCGGCACTTCATGACGATGCAACATCCTTATTCCGGTGAACATATCCGGGGGCAGATACTTCCATTCCCCTTTGGCGCAGGTATAGGGCTGATCCTTTATCGAAATGGAGCCGGTTCTGACAAACTCGTCAATACTTTCGGCGGCGCGCTTACCGGCGCCAATGGCTGCAATTGCGATATCAGGACCAGTCACACAGTCTCCACCGGAGAAAACCCAGGGAAGCGCAGTCTGCAGGGTCCTGGGATCGACTACAACATTTCCCCATTTATCAATTAATTCCTTGTCCCCTATGCAGAATCCGTCAACCGCCTGTCCTATGGCGGAGATAATGGTTGTAGCCGTAAGTACAAATTCAGAACCTTCCTGAGGCACCGGTCGCCGTCTGCCGCTTTTATCCGGTTCTCCAAGCACCATCTTTACACAGGTCATACGCAGGATATCGCCTTCCCGTTCTATGGAAACAGGCGCCGTGAGATACTGCATGCTGACGCCCTCCTCGATGGCTTCCTCAACTTCTATGGCCTGCGCCGGCATCTCCTGACGTGTGCGACGGTAGGCTACAGCAACATTTTTGACTCCGAGACGAAGGGCGCTGCGTGCTGCATCCATGGCCGTGTTGCCCCCTCCGATGACAATTACCTGGCTGCCTATGTCTGGTCTTTCACCACGGGCAAGTTTTGCAAGAAAATCCAGACCGGACAGGACACCCTTGGCATTTTCGCCTTTTGCACCTATTGAGGTCGCTATCTGTGCACCAAGCCCCAGGAAAAGGGCTTCAAAGCCCTCCCTCCTCAGAGATTCGAGTGTAAAGTCGCGGCCCAGTTTCTGATTGTACTTGATATCTATACCAAGGTCTAAAATGGAATGGATCTCAGCATCCAGATCTTTTTCTGGAAGACGATAGTAGGGGATCCCCCAGCGCAGCATCCCTCCAGCCGCTTCCTGCATCTCAAAGATAGTTACACCGTGACCGAGGCGACGTAAAAACCAGGCAGCAGTAAGACCAGCCGGCCCCGCGCCTATAATGGCAATTTTGTGACCGCTGTCGGGCAGGCACTGGGGTTTATAGGGTTCAAGCTGTAGCATATCCCAGTCGGCGATAAAGCGTTTGATCCCATTTATATTGACGGCACCGTCC
Source organism: Syntrophales bacterium (assembly GCA_963665835.2). Taxonomy (GTDB): domain Bacteria; phylum Desulfobacterota; class Syntrophia; order Syntrophales; family UBA2210; genus UBA6078. Next base: position 964,731 of record CAXXWJ010000001.1, read on the forward strand.
AGGGCGTTGCGGCGGCAGTCGGATTCGCAGGGATGGGGGCAAACCCTTCCGCAAACAGCGGGCAGGGGATTGCTGTCCTTGATTATCTTAAGCGCTTCCAGAAAATTGCCGCAATTAACATGGTAGATATACTCCTGAATGTCAATATTGGCAGGGCAGCGCAAAACGCAGGGAGCTACACAGTCGCCCCAGTGATTTCGCAGGAGGGACTGCAGATAAATACGGCGGTAACTTTTAAGGGCTTCCGATTGTGTCCGGATTACCATCCCGTCGGCAACCGGTGTTGATGTCGCCGATAGAAAACTGGTTTTGCCACCTTCAATCAACTCTACAAATGCGGCTTCAAAGCTGCTGGGCGGGCTTACACGCGGATCATATCCTAGGGCTGGAATGTCTATGCCGTGAGAACGGGCAGCATCAATAATCGTCAAACCGCTGGCAGTAAAATAGTCTTTTCCATCAATATTTACTGTAATCATTCAAGTTCACCCGTATACAATAGAACTGTTCCTATAAATTTCCATCATTTCGAGTTTTTAAAACTGCATCTGCCTCAAGCGACCGTATCAGTTCCACAAAAGATACAAACCAGGATCTCCCTACACCGATTGCCGATCAGTTTTTCTTCGCCTTAATTTGAATATAAAAAAGGAAAAAGGCTTCGAAATATCGAAAAGAAAGATACCTGTTGTGGCAAGCAGTATAGCCAAAAGCCAAAAAGTAAGTCAATACTATTGCTTCTCACCTTGGCATGTTATAGGGCTTTTTCTATTTTTAAGTAAAAATTTGTTTTCTATTCACTATTTTCCCCAGCCGCGGGCACCGGGGAATGGGCCAGCGGCTCAATTCAGGCCCTGGGATCCATCTTCTGCGGCGCCTTCTTCCAGTGCTACCTCTTTAATCTTCATGCAAAATGATCCTGGCGCTTTTTTTCTGCAAGGTCTGCAGCCTAGGAATTGTTATCCTAACTTTGGTACCGGTAGGCTCCCTACCGGGATCAGCATTAGATTCAATCATAATATTTCCGTTATGTGCTTTTACCGTTGCATATGCTAAGGGCAACCCAAGACCGGTTCCGTCACAAACGGGCTTGGTGGTAAAAAAAGGCGTAAATAGCAGATGGCTGTTTTCCAGGGTAATACCTGATCCCGTATCGGTCAATAATAGTGTTATATGTTCTTCATCTCCGGTAACCGAAATCGTCAATCTTCCGCCATCGGGCATGGACTCTACTGCGTTTTGTTCAAGATCCATCAGTACAGACAGCATCTGCTCCTGATCAAGCCACACGGCTTCGTCATCCAATGAAGATTCCAATTCTACAGAAATCCACTCATGGGGAGGTAACCTGGAAAGACTTTCTTCAATAATTTTCATTATGTTGTTTTCCCTGAATTTAGGACCGTCCAACTGATTCATTCTCCTTCTATAATTAAAGTTCTGCTGCAAAAACAAATAATATTTTTCTACTAATAGAGACCTTCTTTGCTCCTTTATCACGGATTTGTGACCTATTGATATACCACGCTTGCAAAAAACTGAAGGACTACACCCGGAAAATCGAAGTCACCGTGATTTCATGAAGAAGGTTTTTATTGATATCCTGAGGCAAAACATAAGTCCATTTAAAACGTCAGTACAGCTATTTACTCCTTACATCTCGCATTTTGCTCAGAGGGAACAGCGCCAGACAGGAATATGCCTTTTACGACATAATGGATAATTATCTTGACCTATTACGATAAATATTTTAGGTGTTGCCCCTGTTTGGGATGTACAGGATTTTTACCATAGAATACCTCAACCACGTTCTCCTGATTATTCTTCGATCTATGTGTATCTTTGATAATAACCAAGGCTACCAGCAGTTTCCAGTGTCGACAAAAACATACCCGGACAGGTTGCCGGCACCTTGCTGATAAACCATGTTCCTTGCAGCATCTATCCCACAATTTTATTTTCTTAAAGGAATGCCTCCGTGAACAATAGACCCCATGGAGATTTTCCTTGATAAGATTCTGGAAGATTCTTCAATTAATACTTTTGTTCCGGCATTTTTTCTCTCATCCCCCATTACATAAAGACCCTAAGATCTTGTCAACGTTATGGGGAATGGCAATCAGAAAGATGGTAGAAGAATTAAGGCGTAGGAAGAGCCGGCAAGAGATTTGGGTCCTTTCTAAAAAGATAAAGATCGCAGAGGCATAAATGTATAGGGAAGAAGATAAGGTGAGCAGGTTTCATTCCAGGCAGACATCCTACATGGTCATAGTCCTTGCCATTCTTGTTTCTCTTTTTATTTTCATGCTCGCCAAACAGTACAAACTGGCCGAGAGCCATGAGAAAGAGCTCCTTCTGAGACATTTCAAGGAAAGGGTGGCTCATCTGGACAACCTCCTTGCCAGGGTTAACGAGCATGTGGACGAAATACGCCTAGTGGCTGAAACCGATCTATTAAAATCCCATAAGGACGAGTTCCTGAATCAGCCCATGGAATTCGATGACCTCAAAGAGCTTCCCGCCGATAATCGTTTCCATCTCGATAACCTAACAGCGCCCATTACCAGAAATATGATAGGTAACTTGACGGGCGAGGGCTCCATGAAACACCGAAACAAAGATTATTACAGGGAAATACACATGGCCCTGATCCTCAACCCCCTATTTCGCGCTACCTCAGAAGCGATAAAAGACGTCGCCTGGGTCTATTACACATCGGAAAATAACTTTATAAATATTTATCCATGGGTTGCATCGCAGGACTTCAAATTTTCAAAGGAACTTTATTCCCACGAGTTTTATACCCTTGGTCTTCCTGAAAACAATCATTATCGTAGACGCTTCTGGACCAAGGTATACGTGGATGAATATGGCAAGGGCCTAATGACGACATGTGCGTCGCCGGTATATGACCAGGATAGGTTCCTAGGGACAGCGGCGATAGACCTGACCGTTGATTTTCTTAATACAATGGTGAAAAAATTTAATCCCCAGCAGGGCGTAATGTTTGTAGTAAATAATAGCGGGCAGCTTGTGGCCCATCCTACGCTGATCACCTCTACTGACAAAACCACGAAAACCTTAGCGGACGCTATCCCTGAAAAAATAAGAGCTTCTGCGAACATTTTTTCAGTGATCCCGGACAGCGAAATTGTCAGGATAGGTTCTTATAATATATTGCGTACCTCTCTGAATGAGGTCCCCTGGCATGTATTTTATATGGAAGATGCCAGTTCTTGGGGTCTTTCACTGATAAAGCTCATCGGAATAGGACCCATTGCGCTTATGGTCATTCTATTGATTTTCTCCATAATGGTATTTGTCTTTGCACACCAATACTTCATTTTGCCATCCATAAAATTCCTGAATTATATTATCCTAAGAAGCCAGGGTATAAAGGCTCAAATGGATCCCGTAGTTCCTGGCCCATGGAAATCGTGGTTTACCGCCATTGAAGGGGTTTTTTCTGAAAATGAAAAGCTGACAGAGGCGCTTAAGGAACAAAACGAGAATCTTGAACAACGGGTGAAGCAGAGAACCGCTGAGCTTGAAAAAGAAATCGAAGACCGGAAACTTGTACAGAAAACCCTGCGTAAGAGCGAAATGCGTTTCAGGGATATTTCCTATAGTATGGCCGATTGGATATGGGAGACTGACCGTAACGGGAGATACTCCTTCGCATCTGAAACCATAAAACAGATCCTGGGATATGAACCTGAAGAAATAATAGGGAAGACTCCATTCGATATGATGACTGCAAATGAAGCAAATCGCATCGAAGAAATTCTTCTTAAGATGGCTCATGAAAAAAGGCCAATTGTTGATCTGGAAAGCTGGAATATCTCCAAAGATGGGAAGAATGTTTGCCTTGTTAGAAACGCCTTGCCAATATTGGATGAAAAGGGCGAATTAATAGGGTATCGCGGTGTGGACAAAAACGTTACAGCCAACAAAATTGCCGAGGAAGAACAAAAAAGGATCGAAAGCAGACTCAAACGGGCTGAAAAGATGGAGTCTCTCGGAACACTTGCAGGAGGTGTCGCCCACGATCTCAATAATATCCTTTCAGGAATTGTAAGCTATCCGGATCTCATTTTAACACAGCTGCCAGAGGAAAGCCCTTTAAGAAAACCTATGAAAACTATCATGGAGACTGGGGTTAAAGCTGCCGCAATCGTCCAGGATCTGTTGACATTGGCAAGAAGAGGTGTTGCCACCACCAAAGTCGTCAATTTGAATACCATAATTACTGAATACTTAAGCAGTATAGAACATGACAAGTTAATATCATTTCACCCTAAAGTACAGGTGGATACCAATCTTGAAAGAAATCTTTTTAATATCATGGGATCTCCAGTTCACCTGTCAAAAACGGTTATGAATCTGATCTCCAATGCAGCCGAGGCAATGCCGATGGGGGGTAAAATCACGGTCTCGACAGAAAATAGATATATTGACATTCCAGCGAAGGGATATGATGACGTAAAAGAAGGGGATTATATCGCCCTCTCCATTTCCGACACAGGCGTAGGAATTTCCCCGGAGGATAGGGAGCGTATTTTTGAACCCTTTTTCACGAAAAAGGTGATGGGGAGGAGTGGAACCGGGTTAGGCATGGCCGTTGTATGGGGCACGGTCAAAGACCATCAAGGATATATTGACATAGAAAGTACCGAGGGCAATGGAACCAGATTTACACTCTATTTCCCTGTAACGAGAGAGGAATTGATCAAAGACAGACCGGACTTGTCAATTGAGGATTATATGGGAACCGGAGAGTCTATCCTGGTGGTTGATGATATAAAAGAACAAAGAGAAATAGCCACCATGATTCTTTCCAGACTGGGATATAACGTAGCTACTTCCTCAAGCGGAGAAGAGGCGGTCGATTACATTAAAAGAATTTCTGTTGATTTATTGATTTTGGATATGATTATGGCTCCGGGAATGGACGGACTTGAAACTTACAAACAGGTCCTTGAAATAAACCCTGAGCAGAAGGCTATAATTGCAAGCGGCTTTTCTGAGACAGAACGGGTAAAAGAGGCCCAGAGGCTAGGGGTTGGGCAATACATCGCGAAACCTTATACTTTAGAAAAAATAGGGATTGCTGTAAAAGGTATCCTTAAAAAATAATCACTGTTACAGAGGTCATCCTTAAGGTTGACCCTGTAAAACAAACTCTTGAAAGGGGAATACATTGAAACTCAAACCTCTCGTGACAATACATGCAGATCTTAAACCCTTTACCGATACAGGCAGGGGACCTTACGGCAGCCGTCTTATCTTTGACGTCACCGGGGGTCATTTTGAAGGAGCATACCTGAAAGGGACAATACTTCCCAGTGGTGGAGACTGGTTTCTGGTTGACAACGAAGGCGTAGGGCATCTCGATGTCCGGCTCACCATGGAAACAGATGATGGGGCACGCATATATGTCCAATACTACGGTGTCCTTGTGATGGATAAAGAGGTCAATAAGGCACTGGCACAGGGAAAGGAACCCGAATACGGCGATACATACTTCATGACACAGCCCAGATTTGAAACAGGCGATGCACGCTATAAGTGGCTTAACAGGACCGTTGCCGCAGGCGAGGGTCGGCAGTTGCCAGGCGCTGTCGAGTATAGGATGTTTGAGCTGGTAAATGAATAAAGCCCAGTCCTTTGGACGTTGCCTGCGCAGAACCACATGCTACACCGACTCTAATCCCCCCGCCCTTTGCGGCGCGGGGATTAGAGTCGGAAATTATGCACCCTTCTCATGGTTAAAAACGTATCCGAAGGCCCTGCGACTCTTGAAATAGACCGGTTTTTGGGGGTCCTCTTCGAAATACTTCCTAAATCTGACAATAAAATTATCCACGGTCCTTGTGGCGGTGCCCTGACTATATCCCCATCCGCCTTCCAGAAGTTTTTTTCGCGAAAGAGGCTTACCGCGGTTTGCAATGAACAGCTTCAGAAGCTTCATTTCCTGTTCGGTTAGTATTATTGTTCCACTTTGACACTCAGCCATACCTGTAGCGAAGTCGATTTTGTTGCGGCCGAAGTTGTAAATACTTGATTGATCATCTACCGGTTTTTCCTGGTACCAGGTTGCTTTGGTAAGAAGGTGATCTATGCGTAGTAGAAACTCCTCAAGATTGAAGGGTTTTGCCAGATAGTCATCCACACCGCAGGAAAGACCTTTGACCCTGTCGGAGCTATCTCCCCTGGCCGAAACGATCAGTATGGGAAGGCGCTCATCTTCGTTACGTATTAGCCTAAGCACCTCCAGGCCATCGATATGGGGAAGCATGACATCCAGCACTATAAGATCCGGGCCTACATCCTTCCACTTTTCAAGTCCCGAAGGGCCGTCGCAGGCGATATATACTTCATATCCCTGGAGAGAGAGATTCAGTTTCATACCCTCTGCGATGTGCAAGTCGTCCTCTATTATGAGGATTCTCTTTTTCCCAGAGTCTTTCATGCAATCAGGACCCCTTTGAGTTTAAGGGCAGCGTTACGGTGAACACCGAACCCTTTCCCGGACCTCTGCTATTTGCGGCAATGCTCCCCTTGTGGAGCCTTACTATATGATGTGCCAGATATAGTCCTATTCCGCTTCCCTTCGCGGTCCTGTTCTCCGCACGGCCTATCTGATAGAATTTCCTGAAGATTCTCTTTGTTTCCTTCCTTTCCATGCCAATCCCGTTATCTTCAAATCGAAGGTGCAGATTTCGAAGATGGGGCTCAAAGGTGATGGAGATGCAAGGTCTATCGGAGTCATTATACTTTAAGGAATTGGTCGTGAGATTCATCAGAAGCATCTCAAATAATGACAGATTAACAGGATAGGGGAATGATCTCTTTGAAGGATTATGGATGGTGATATCACAATCCTGAAAGAGGTGATTATTCTGATCAAAGAAATTAGCAACTGCATCAACAAGATCGGCAGTCACAAATTTGCCCTCGTAACTTTTACTTTCTATTTGCGCAAGATTCAGGATACGGGAGGTGTTGTCGGAAAGCCGTTTAACATCCTGCAGCATATAACCTGTATACTTGATCTGTTCCTCACGAGGCAGTTCGTACTTCAAAAATGTTTCAAGATAAAGGTTTATTGAGGTCAGGGGTGTCTTCAACTCATGTGTGAAGTTATTGATAAAATTGTGCTGCATCCGGTAGACCTGTATCAATTTCTGGTTGTACACAAAGATAATGAAAATGCCGGTCAGTATGATCCCGACAAGAATGGAAAGGATAAGAATAACCACCCAGGTCTGCGGTGTAAAGATCTGATTTTTGTCTAGGTTGAATCGCCGCACCACATCGGCAAGACCTGCGCTGACTCCGACGTACCAGTAGATATAGAGGAACAATGACGCACCCAGCGCCACAATTGAAAAGACAAAGATAAAAATTGGGTGGAAAAACCACCGCGACCGATCAATCATTCTTTCGCATTACAACAGCCGGCAAATTCTGTCAATGTACAAACCTTCAAGGATGCCTTCCCCAACGCCCGGTATTGTAAAACTTTTGTAAAACCAGCTGGGTGGCCCTATCTTTCACGCTCCTTCTGTAATAAAGATTATGGGAACAAAGATTTTGGGATCGTAGGAAAACTGGTCTTCACATATTTCGGTGCACCTTTAACGGCCTCTCCTTATCAGTTCGATTAATACATTTCACAGTACCATAGGAATTTTGTGAGATGTGGGTCCCATTAAAAATTGCCAAAAAGGAAGTCTGATATGAATATGCAACATCCCACCCATCCCCTGGGAACCGGCGCACGGATCTTGTTGTCCAGTGTCTTCGGGCCATACGCCCAGGATGACCAGTACGGAAGCCGGACGATAAATCCCATGGAGCTCTATCACAATCAGGTAACGCGGGTGCAGGGCGGATTCTCGTTGCGAATGTTTCATAGATCCTTCGGGTTGTCCATGATCCAAGCCAACATTGATGCCCCATGCACGCTTCTGGATTTCCCTTCCCTCGACCGCTTTGTCGCCGAGATCAGGGACAATTCATATGACATTATAGGCATAAGCGGGATCGTCCCCAATATTGGAAAAGTCAGGAAGATGTGCGAACTCATCAGAAAACACCGTCCCGAGTCGACGATAGTAATAGGCGGCCACATTGCCAACAAGGAAGATATAAATGAAATCGTTGATGCCGATTACATATGTAAGGGGGAGGGAATCAGTTGGTTCCGCCGATTCCTGGGCCAGGACGAAAACAGACCCATTGTGCATCCAACCCTCTATTCGGGCTTCGGAAGTCGTATACTGGGAATTACTCTTCCCGGAAGACCCGGCGATACGGCGGCAATGCTAATCCCCTCAGTAGGGTGCCCAGTGGGATGCAATTTCTGCTCTACGTCGGCCCTTTTCGGCGGTAAGGGAAAGCACGTCAATTTCTATGAAACAGGTGATGAGCTCTTTTCAGTCATGTGCAATATAGAAAAAAAACTGAAGGTAAGTTCCTTCTTTGTGATGGACGAGAATTTTCTTCTCCATCGAAAGCGGGCCCTGCGGTTGCTCGAATTGATGGAAGAAAACAATAAAAGTTGGGCCTTGTTTGTATTCAGTTCGGCCCGCGTGCTGCAGTCATATTCCATCGAACAGCTGGTAGGCCTGGGGTTATCCTGGGTCTGGATGGGGCTGGAGGGCGATGAAAGTTCCTACCAGAAACTCAAGAACGTTGATACGAAGGAACTTGTCACATTGCTTCAGTCACACGGAATTCGCGTTCTTGGCTCATCCATCATCGGACTGGAAAATCACAGGCCGGAAAACATCTCCGAGGTTATCGACCATGCCGTCAGTCATAATACGGATTTTCATCAGTTCATGTTATATACTCCGGTTCCCGGAACCCCCCTGCATCGTCAGCACCTTGAAGAGGGAACGCTCTTTTCAGAGGAGGATTTTTCTCCGGCAGATGCCCACGGGCAGTATCGCTTCAACTATCGTCATCCACACATTACCGACGGCCGTGAGGAGCAGTATCTTCTCAATGCCTTTCGACGTGATTTCGAAGTAAACGGACCGAGTTTGGCCAGACTTACCAGGACATTCCTGAAAGGATGGCAGCGCTATAAGAATTGTCCCGATAAACGCGTTCGCTCCCGCTTTGCCAGGGAAGTTCTGCCGCTTCGGACTACCTATTCCGGTGCCGTCTGGGCAATGCGAAAATGGTACCGCGGTAACACCACTATGTATAACAAAATGGATGATCTCCTGCATGAGCTCTACAGGACCTTTGGCTGGTTAACAAAAGTCGTCGCACCCATCACGGGCAGATACATCTACAGTAAACTTGAAAAGGAGGAAAAACGGCTTGCTAAAGGCTGGACATATGAGCCAGATTCGCAATACGAGAAAAATGAGGCTGCCCGTGCGCTGGAAAACACTGAGCCGTCGAAATCGATCCCCGTCAGAGATGACAGAAAGCTGGCAACCCTGAAAAGCGCCCAGCTTACAGGAAGATAGAGTCCCTCATGAAAAAACTTCACCTTTTTTAATGAAAGCCTGAGGAAATTGATTCTTTTATTTTCTATCCAGAGCTTACCCCTCCTCAAAGAGCACGGAGAGCGTTCGCTTTGCAATCCCAATAGAATGCCCCACCCGAAGCCGGGAAAGAAAACCTCTATGCCAAAACGGTCCACTGGGCAAACCCTTTTCCGCTGAAACTTCACAGAGGGGAACAACTATAAGTATATTTCTTTCTTTGACTTTTTTGCGGTCAAAGGCCCGGCTAAGGCGGTGTAATATCTCCGTTGAGTATACCGCCTTCTTCCACCACCAGGTTGCCACACTTTATCGATCCCCGAACATTGCAGGTTTTAAGAAGTATCAATTTATCAGTAACATTGATTTTCCCCTTGAAGGTACCGGCTATGGTCATGTTTTGAGATGTGACATCGGCATCTACAATGCTTCCCTCCTCAGCCACAACATTCTCGGCATTCAGGATGCCCTCTATCATCCCGGCTATAATGAGATATCCTTTAAAATTCAGGGTTCCATTGAGATGGCAACCCTTGTTTATGATGGAGACATCTTTTTCCTTCACAACTTTTCTCCTCTCCCTATTTCCCGCTATCCGTATTCTCTCCATCCGATGGCTGATCGCAATCTATAATGGTAACCGGCAGGAAGGCAAGTAAGATTTTGCCACGCTCTATGTGGATTCCGCATCCGGTTGAAGCTCCGCCGAAAAGGCTCACAATCCCTGAACCACTAATTGAATCACCGAGACCGATGCTCTTGTGACCGCCTTTCCCCATGATGCTGATCCCAATATCCTCGGAAACAACATTACTTTTTATATCAACCACTCTTATTGAATCACTCACTTTGAGATTGATTGACTCGTTGTCTGAAACCCATCTTTTTTCCCTTTCGTTAATGTATAAGAGCATATACTCGAACAGGGGGGGATGTATATCGAAAAACAGGCGACCAATGATCTCATCGTCATCTTTGGAGGCAATCACTTGATAGACCCGACCTTTTTTATAGAGTGAATACCTATCCCACAGTTCCTTTGCGGTATTTATTATATATCCCCTGTCTTCTCCGGTATTGTCCATATTGCTTCCTACAAAACCCTTGAAATTACAGGTCAGGCCTTTAATAGATTCCGGGGTTGTGACCGGGTCCATCAGCTCAAGCAAGTCGCCTTTTACTATATCGACATGCGAACCGTTAGGGTAAAACCCCTCCCGTCCATTGACCTTAACCCTGAAGGCCAGGACCGTTGATTTGGCTGTGATCTCATAATTGGAAAGGGGGGAATCGCTTAGTACGATATCGAATTCACCACAAAGTAGATGATCCTTCTTTATCAAAACACGGGTAGCTTTTTTCAGCGTGAAGGATTTGTTTGTGTCGTTAACCGACCCGTAGCCCTCAATGTCGGCGCTCAGCCCACGGGAATAATTACCTTCTATATGAATGATCTTTATGCTGTCACCCCGGGAGATATGCAGCGTTTCACCATTGGCGACTACTATGGGCGAAGCGTTATTTATCTTTACCACGGCATATTTGATCTGAGGAGGGCACAGTCCTATACCGGGAATTTCAGGGGTTACGCCAAAGATCTCCATGAAAAAGTTGACGGCAAGATTGTGGTGGTAGATCCTTGTCTCCAGAGGAAGGGATTTGCTGGTTTCTATCCCGAAGGCCGGTATGCCGCAGTCGTACAGGGCATAGTAGGTTGCAGATTTTCTCTGTTCCGGATGAAGGGAATCGGGGGCACGGGTACGATGATTGTTCAGACGAAAGAAATTTTCTGGATCATCAACCTGAGCATTGATCCCTGAGATAGCTAACCTGGCCATCTCACCCAGATTTATCTTCTTACCTGTATCAGGATGAATATATTCGTCTGAATCCACTATGATAGACTGCCCATACCTGCCCGGGTTCTTCATCTCACTTTCCCAGGAATCCCGGTAAAAACCTGACCCATCATGGAGATTCAACAGACAGTCGCTCTCCGATATGAGTCGTTTCAATATTGAAACGACCTGGGCCTCATAATTCTCATCGGAAGACCCGGAGAACTTGCGGTTCATGTCTTCATTAACCTGGCGCCTGTTAAGAATTATGGAATAAAAATTCGCCCTTGGGACAACTATGAGATTTCCAGCTACCAGTTTCATGTCGGCATAAAGATCTGCGGAAAGAAACCCGCCGGGCTCGTCGCCCTGGATGCCTCCGATTATCAGCAGCGTCTTGCCCGGAAGCTTTCCCTTGATATGGTAGACATTCAGTTCGTAATCGGTATCAGGGAAAAAGGTTTCAAGTGTATTTTCACCGATGGATAAGGAAGGCGCTATTGCAGAGAGCGCAAGAAAAAGAAAGGCAAGTGTCATTGCCCTGTATTTCAAAAAAAAACTGGGGTGCGTCATAGGCTTCAATACCGCTTATCACTTACTCTTACCTGATATTATTACAGGGGAAAATCTTTTTTAAGTCTCAGCTTGCCGCCATCGTCATAGACCAGAAAAGAGGCCGAAGCATAGTCACTCTTTTCCAATATAGAATGAAATCTACCTTCAATATGTTTGAACCTTGCTATGGAAAAATTTTCTCCCTTTTTATAGGAAACTGGCAGCCCACTTGCGAGCGTAACCACAGGAGAGGTCTTACGTTCAGCCGAAGACCCCACAGCAGGGTTCAGTATGATAAACACATAACCGGATATGTAACCTTTGGAGGAACAATCATTTTTTATTATGCATCTGACCTTCATGGTTTTTGTTTCCCTGTCATGGCTTATCTTGACCGCCTCAACAGAAACAAAGGGGATGGCATCCGATACCATCTCCTTTTCGGGAGAAACTGCCGGGTCTTTTTTCTTATCAGCCGTAAGGGGTGTGTCCTTTTTTGCGTTATTAACCTCTACTCTGGCCTTCAACAGGCCAACCTCAACGGCAAAACCGTCTCTTTCCTGACTGACAAGATCCAGTTTCTGTTTTGTAAGGTTAAGCTCACCGGATAGCTTGTCGTTCAACTTAACGTATTGTCGGTTGTATAATAAAGAACCGCATGCAGCTGCCACAACAATCATGGCGGCAAGACAGAGAAACAACGCGATTAAAAGCCGACGGGTAACCCGCAGAGGCCCGTAACGTTTTCTGTCCCCTATGATGATGACAAACCAGCTTCTTGCTTTTTTACCCGCTGCCATAGCCAAGACCCGTGCCTTATCTCTTTCTACTCCAGAGTTCTTTATATATAGCCCAGGAACTATTGGCTTTTTTCATATACAATGTTTTGATTCCCACATCTTTTACCCGTGGAGACTGATAATCCTGTCTGAAAGCAACAACGATCCTGCCCGATGATTTGTAGGTAACCTTTATATCTTCAATCTCTATATGAACCTCTTCCTTTGTGCCGAAAAGCTGCGATTTATAGGAAATCCATGCCTTTCGGTTCATTCCCCTGGAGCGGAAGTCATCGGCATAAAAAGACGAATATTTTTCTATATCCCCTGCGCGCCAACTGGAAACCCACTTATTGACAACATCACTTATTTCATCACGGCCTTCATAGGTCTCGCTGATCCGCTGAAGGTCTGCGACAACGGCACCCTCCTTCTCCTGGTCTAGAGGAGCATCGCCGACAACATACCAGTCATTCAGAGTTTTTTTGAGGAAAAGTTTCCGTAGTCCTGCATCAATGGAAGCGCCGTCCAAATTAATTTTCTGACGGAATATGGCAACTGTGTACTTATCATGTTTCAGGATCGAAAGCCCATCGGGAACCAGCGTTACATTCCCCCCATATCCCCTTAATTTCTGTATCTGAACTAGGAGCATGCTTATCTTTTCCTCATCGACCGGGGAATCCTTGCCATACAACGCCGCCATTTTCTCAATGTCCCCATCACAGGCGGCACTGATCCAGTCTTTGATAATGGGGAGGATATCTTCTCTTTGGGCTTCCTGTACGGAAGGAAGAACCCACTTTATATAATCCTGAATAATAAAAGGTGTTTCTTTGAGCGTAATAAACCTTGAAACAGCACCAATATCGCCGTTTTCAAGGGTTATGCAGCCATTCGACTGGTATGGCGTAAGCCCTTTGTCTGTTCCGTGAAGCCATATATTATTCCCATTCTTGCCTTCCTTTCTGTCGAGAAGGTTGGGATAATCCAGATCAAAGGCCATCGTGCCATAAATGGGAGAAAGCTCACTATCGGAGAAAGCCTGCATGGGAAAGTAAATGCCTTCCGGAGTCCTGGCATCCCCCGTTTCTATCTTTGTCCCCTTTTTCTTCCCCGTTGAGCATCTTGCCTCGTAGGCCCGGTCAAAAGATGAGCCGTCATACCTGTAGACAAAAAGGCGCTGCATGGCCTTATCAACAACGATGGCGTATCCATCAGCAATAGATAGAAGGGAATCGGGAATGAATTCCGTCCCATCATCAACCCTTTCCCCTCCGAGTGCTGGTGAAGCAAGAAAAAAGATTGCTATAATAAAAAGAGCTGTAAAGGGAAAGACCTGTGATTTCGATATGTGCTTGAACATGCCTAGTCTTTTCATTGCAGAATTGTCGTTGTCGTTATCGGGGGTTATATTTAAAATCGCCGCCCAAACAAATAAGGAGGACCGGCGTGATATAGGGTTATCTAATTTTTGCTTAAATAGACGTTACAGATATAGCTTTCCGCCCCACTCTCTGTATTCTGAGAATTTATATAAAAAGCTATTTCTCTTATATCGCGAGGGGTTCCGCCATCGATTTCGGGAAACAATTTTCTGAAATCATCTTCCAGATTTCTTTTTTCCAAATACCATGAACCCAGATCATCTTCCTTGTTCCTTATTACAATATATCGGACATTATCTGCAAATGGCTGAGAACTGGTAACAAGCGTCTCTTTTGGGCATTCCACACCCCAGATATAACCGATTACCGGAGTATTAAGTCTCTCTGGCCAACCGGTGGACTCGAAGGCAACGTATATCTGGATTGCCTGATCGTCGGTCTCTGCATTTCTTACATCGGCGCCCTCAGGAAGGGATAAAACCTTCCAGTTCCAGTTCAGCATTTTGTATTCGCCGGCCCTAACGCCAACCGGCCTCTTGATTCCAAAGGAAGAGCTATTATCGCTCTTCATGCACAGGACATAATGGTCATCTTTCTTCTGAAGGACAATATTGGGAGTTCCATAACTCTCTATAAGCTGCCACCCCGAAGGGGCTCCTTCATGCATTTTAGCCGAGTCAAAGAGGGCGACAGGGATGCGACCACCGTCTGCCCATGAAACAGCTGTCCCCTGCAGGATAAGTATGAAAACCGCAATAGAAGAAAGCACCAAAAAAAATTTGCTGCTTTTCAGGGGTTTCATGAGTTACCCTCTTTCTCATGCTCATATAGGCTCATTATATCGGTCCTCGTAAAGATCGATTCTACCCGTCTTACTTCCTTTTCAATATTTTCCTTCCCCTGCTCTTCCTGGCGGTCTATCAGGGTTATCACCCTATCCACAATCAGACCGGCCTCGCGGGCCTTTTCAATTGCTATAAGGGTGGAGTTTCCCGTGGTAATCACATCGTCCAGTACAGCCACCAGATCCCCGGCTTTCACATTCCCTTCTATCGCGCTGCGAGTTCCATGTCCCTTGACATCCTTTCTTACAATAAAGGACTTGATGGGATTGTTCCTTTGGTATGATATGACAGAGACGGCGTTTGCTATGGGGTCAGCCCCCAGGGTCAACCCTCCGACAGCTGAAACATCTGAATCTTCAAGCATGTCGAATATTATGTTCCCTATTAGATTCATCCCCTCAGGATCGAGCGTGGTAGGCTTGCAGTTAAAATAAAAGTTGCTCTTTTTCCCCGAGGCCAGCGTAAAAGGCGGCTCATAACTGTAACGAAAGGTACGTTCTACTATCATACGCGCAAGCCTGGCCCTCATTTCACTATGACTCATTTAAGATCTCCCTCTTCCACTGTTTGTTTTTCAGCAATTTCCTTGACTCTTTTAGTTATGTAATCCGGATCCAGGAGTTGTGTCTCACGGTATTCAGCTACTGCCAGATCAGAGCATCCCTTTTTATCATAATATAGGCCCAAAGTGAAATGGGTCTCCGGGTTAACAGGGTCTATCTCAATGGCCTTTTCCATCTGTTTTATCGCCTGGTCAAGATTTCCCATTCCATAATAGGCCTTTCCCAGATAAAATCTGGTATCGCGGTTAAATAGATTGATCTTCAGCGCAATAACCAAAATCTCCCGGGCTTTTTGAAATTCTTTGAGATTTGTATAAGCTATTCCAAGCCCGACGGCAACATCTTCATCATAGGGCATTATCTTCCGTGCCTTGAGATAGCAATAGACCGCTTTATTGTAATTTTCCTTCCGTGAATAATTCTCTGCCAGTTTTGACAGGGCCTCTAAATAATCGGGACGTATAGCGATGGCCTCTTCATATTCCATTATGGCCCCATCCCAATTACCCTTCATTTCGCATATCCTGCCGCGGAAAAATTTATCCTTGCTTTCAATATTACAGGCCTCTATGGCTTTGATGTAATATTCTACGGCCTTCCCGATTTCCCCTATTTTGAAAAATATCTCCCCCATGCCTGCATAGGCCGCATAGAATTCAGGATCAATACGAATAGCTTCTCTGTACCCGGAAACCGCACCGTCAAAGGATTCCTTCATCCGGTAAGTCTCACCCAGCTTGTAATAATATTCGGCAATCTCTGGATTAACCTTAATGGCATTTTCGTATTTTTCCAGAGCAGTGTCATACTTTTTTTTGAGAAAATATTTGTTCCCCTGCAGGTAATATGTCTTTGACGACACACTCCATGCCTCCTGGGTCGGGAAAGAAAACATGAATAAAAGTATGGCAACAATATTTAATACGGTGGCCTTCATAGCATATAGAACAGCTCCCCATGTTCATCATAAAGGCTAAGGATGCCTTAATACAAACCGCACCGGGACATCAACGGACATAGAAACAGCAACGCCCATGCGCCGGGCTGGTTTGAACTCCCATCCCTCAACAGCCTCAACTGCGGCACGATCCAAGGCCGAAAACCCCGAAGACTTCTTCACCTTCAAAGAAGTTACGCTGCCGTCAACATCTACTAACACTGAAAGAAGAACATCCCCCTCATATCCCCTCCTGCGGGCAGATTCCGGGTACCGGGGAGGAGGGTTACTTTTATAACAGGGCATAGCCGGTTCTGTCACGGTTTTTTCGGTTTCCTTAGAGGCTTCAGATGGAAAATTGGACGACGGAGGGGGAGCGATTTCTTGCATAACAACCGCTTCGGCTGTGAGTAACACCTCGGCAGGGACGGCGGTTTCTTTTTTTTCTTGCTCTGAAATATCCCTTTTTCCCTTTAATACAATGGTTTTTTTCTGAATAGGCGCCTTGACTCCCTCCTTTTTTGCTTCCTGCTTCTGGACCCTTGGGGGATCGGGCACTTTTTTTCCCCCGGAGACTATCGATATGGAAATACTCCTGTTATGGGAACTATTGTTGTGAGCAGGAACGGTAGGGGCACCTACAAAGGCTATGCAGCAATGCAGAGCCAACGCCAAAAAGGCTGCAAAGATTATAGTTCTTTCCTGCATTACTGATTATCCTGCGATATCTCTCCGGAAAGGTCTTCCCTGCTTTGAGTCTTTAATGACACTCCGGAGATACCGGCC
Source organism: Syntrophales bacterium (assembly GCA_963665835.2). Classification (GTDB taxonomy): domain Bacteria; phylum Desulfobacterota; class Syntrophia; order Syntrophales; family UBA2210; genus UBA6078. The sequence goes on from CAXXWJ010000001.1 coordinate 981,931, forward strand.
TTTTTGATCAAATCGATGACCGTCATTATCGACTGGTAAGATGCCTGCCGGTCACCCGATACGATAAGCCTTGCCGAGGATGATTCCCTGTGAAAATCATCAAGACGAAGGATAAGGGCCTCCAGGTTCACCTCTTCCCTGTCGAAAAAGATCCTGCCATCCTTATCTATAGTTATCTCTGAAATATTTTTATCTTCAACCATTGCGGAGGATGAGGCAGGCAGATCTACGGGGATACCCTTATTTATGGTCATGGACATCGCGAAAAATATGAAGGCTATAAGCAGAAGAAATACCACATCGATCAGGGGTATCATCTCGATTCTCGCTTTATTGATCTGCCTTCTTGCAATCTTCATCTCTTCCACCGATCAGACAAAATAGGCGACGTTACCGCCCCCGATTCTGTCATGACAAATTAATATCTGCGTGCCTTTTCAAAGAGAATTTCCACTGAGGTGCCATATTTCTCCATCTCATGTGTGGCCTTCTCTATACTGGACATAAAATAATTATATGGTATGAGGCTGAAGATCGCTATGGCAAGACCGAAGGCCGTGGTCAGCAGAGCCTGAGCTATTCCGGCCGTAATGATGGCAGGGTTTTCCAGACCGGCAGTACCCATCATATTGAAAGAATATATAATCCCCGTTACGGTACCCAGTATGCCCAGGAGAGGGGAAAGGGTTATCATTGTGTCAAGGGTGGGAAGATACCGCCTCATCCTTGCGATCTCTTCATCGGCGCTCATACTGAGGGCGTCCTTCAACGAAAACTCGCGATGTACTATACCGCATACCAGCACGCGTATCGTAGAATCATGGCAGCCTTCCACCAGCCTGTGCGCCTCATCCAGGTCACCCTTTTCTATAAGGAACATGAAGTCGTCCAGTAATCGCTGATCCTTTCTCCTCTTTTCTCGCAACCAGAAGGTAGCCCTCTCTATGATTATGGTCAGTGATACCAGAGAGCAGAAAAGCAGGGGATACATGATCGGTCCCCCCTGATAAAAGTAATCCAGCATGGTCAAATGTCCTTTCTACCGTTTCTTCGCGAAGAGATCGGGATGGATAATCTCTGCAATCTTCTCAAGCCCATCCACGATACGTGGTGAGGCATGATCTATCAGGTCCGTATCTATGATATGAATTCTGCCGTCTCTCACTGCGGGGATGGTCGTCCATTTTTTCCACCCGTCCCTTACTGAGTAAAAATCCCCTCCCCTTTTCATAGATGAGACAATTATTATATCGGGCTGCCTTACGATGATATCCTCTATGCTGCACCTCGGATAGCGTGTAGATGTCTCGCCGTAGACATTGACTCCTCCCGCGCGATCTATAAGTTCGCTATGCAGGGTATCGCTGCCGACACTTATGATCGGACTTATCCCTATCTGCATAAAGACATGGGGCCGGTCTGATTTCTTAACAGATAAGGCTATTCTAGCTATCCTTGCGCGCAGACCCTCCACCAGCATTTCTGACTGCCTCTCCCTGCCGGTTATCTTTCCTATGCTCAATATCATGTCGAATATCTCTGAAAGGTTGCTGGGATCGACAACATAAACGGGTATCCCCATCCCTTCCAGCTGATCCACCGTTTCCTTGCGGTTACCATCGGCAGTCCCTATAACCAGATCAGGATTCAGGGAAACTACCCTTTCCAGCGATATATTCACGAAGGTACCCACCCTGGGTTTAGCATTTGCCGCTTCGGGGTAATTACTCAACATAGTTACACCCACAATCTCGCTGTCCAGCCCAAGGGCAAAGAGGGTTTCCGTTATACTTGGAGCAAGGGAAACAATCCTCCGGGGAGATGCCAGAATATCTACGCTCCTTCCAACCGCATCGACATGCAATGCGGCCTGGCCATCGGCCGTTAAGGCCAGCAATGTCAGGGACAATAGAAGGGCAAATATTGTGCTACCGAACCTTGCGTCAGATCGCCCTGAGCCTGAGATATATATCCTAAAATCAGTCCCCATCAAATAATCGCCTGTTCAAAAGCCGTGTTACGGCGTACTCTGGAAAATAATCGATTATATTCATGCATCCGTAATCCTGCTCTATAGAATAGAGATGATTGAAGCCCGCACCCATGGCCTCGGCAATAATAACACGATTGACTCCTCCGTGGGCCACGATGACAACATTTTCACCACTGTGGCTATCCAGGATTTCCCTTAGCGCATGAAGCACTCTGTTCGCAAGGTCGCGAATACTCTCACCACCGGGAACCCTGTAGTCGGCCCCCTTCTTCTTCCACTCATCGAATGCCCCGGGGAACATCTCCTCGACGCCATCGGCGTCCAGTCCTTCCCAAAGCTTCACATCCAACTCTCTCAGTGCCGGGGTTGGATTTGGAACCAGGCCGTGCCGCTGGGCTATAATATCGGCGCCTCGCCTTGCCCTTATAAGGTCGCTGCAGTATACCACTGCCAGGGTTTCAACGCTGAGTCTTTCGGCGACGGCTTCCATCTGCCTTACCCCATGAGAGGTTATATCAACATCTCTATGTCCGTTATAAGTCATGTCTGAAAAGTTTGTCACCTGCCCGTGCCTTATAAGGTACAGCCTTGTTGGTCTTTTCATGATCTTCGATTCCTTATTGAACAAAAATAGCGCATATAAAAAGCAGCGAAGCGGCTTCAACAAACTCGCAGGAAGCGCCCATGATATCGCCGGTGACTCCACCTATGCGCCGCCTGAAAAAAAGACCGAAGATCAATGTGAGAACAGCCATTGAGGCCAGCAACAAAAGACCTGCGATCTGGAATATCACAGCCAGAATGACTGCCGTTATCAGGGTTGAGATTATAGATTCCATTTTTCCCGCCCCCCGCGTAAAAGCCAGACCTGTTCCGTACCCGGCCCTGGCATAATCCAACCATGCGGCAAGCTGAACGGTCGCCCATCTTCCCAGGACAGGAACTACGATAAGGGCCCTGCTCTTTATATCTTCCGGGACCCCCATCAGCCCCGATATCTTCAACGCAATAAGAAGTATAAGGCCAACTACTGCGAAGGAACCTATCCGGCTATCCTTCATGATGGCCAGGGTCCTTTCCCTGTCCTTTCCACCAGCCAACCCGTCTATCGTATCTGCAAAACCATCCAGATGTAGGCATCCGGTGATTGCTGCAAGGACAATAACCACGATGATGTCAGAAATGGATCGGGGGAGGAAGAGAAGCAGGATATGACTGATACCTGCCAGCAGTAGACCAACCAGCAGACCAACCAGGGGGAAAAAGGACATGGACTTGCCCAGGTCTGCTTCAATGACCGTAGGGCCTCCGGGAGTCCTTAAGATCGTGAGAAACTGCAGTGCGGTCAAGAACCATTTCATTGTGGCATTATCCCCCCATGCTTCCACTCTCATGCAACAGAATTCAATCGGAATTTTTATTGAAAAAATGAGGCTTGAACCTTCTGCTACTTTTCAATACCTTCCCGCGCCTGCACACCATCCTGATAATAGTGTTTTATCTCTCTCATCTCGGTTACAAGGTCAGCTTCTTCTATAATTCTGGGATCCGCCATACGGCCTGTTATTATCAGTTCTACTGCTTCGGGCTTTGTGCGAATAAGATCCAGCAATTCATCAACGGAGAACAGATTGTAATAGGTTGCGATATTCGCCTCATCAAGGATCACTACAGCGTACTGGCCGGAGGCCATTATCTCCCTGACCTCGTCAAGTCCATCACGAGCGGCCTGTATATCCTCCGGTTTTGGCTCTTTATATATGAAACAGTCCCTGCCATATTGTTTAATTGTAATATAATCCTTCAACATCGTCAGTGCATTCAATTCGCTGTACTTCATCCCCTTGACGAACTGTGCTATATAAACCCTTAATCCTGCCCCGGCAGCACGGAGGGCAAGGCCGAAAGCGGCTGTCGTTTTTCCTTTGCCATTTCCGGTATAGACCTGAACATATCCCTTCATATTTTACTCCCGATCTTCTATCAGATTCTTTTTAACTAAAAATCACCTGGGCAGCGTATCACAAAAGTCTCAATGCTGAAAGAGTCGGTATTTAACTGGAACCGCCCCCACCCCCGGCAAATCATACAGTTACTGCTTTGTAGCCACCCCTGCAGACTCAAAGGTAGCCATTTCGCTCATCACCTTTACAGCAGCTTCAATAACAGAAATGGCCAGAGCGGCCCCGGTCCCCTCTCCAAGCCTCATATTGAGATCAAGAATCGGCCTGTGGCCTATCACATCAAGCATCTGTCGGTGCCCCGCTTCGGCGGACAGATGGGAGTAGAAGAGATATTCATTTATTACTGAATTCATCCGGGTCGCAATCAGGGCTCCCGCAGTGGATATAAAACCGTCAACAACCACCGGTATCCGGCGGGCCGCACATCCGATGATAAGCCCAGCAATCCCTCCTATCTCGAAGCCCCCAACCTTTGAAAGCACATCCAGGGGATCTTTAGGGTCAGGACGGTTCAAGGCTATGGCACTTTTTATCGCCTCTGCCTTCACCCTGAGTGTTAGATCATCAATCCCTGTACCCCTTCCCGTCACCAACTCCACATCAAGTTCACCAAATACGGATAAAATAGCACTGGAAGGGGTGGTGTTTCCTATCCCCATCTCCCCGGTTCCGGCGATATCCATCCCGGCATCCGCATATTCTCCGGCCAGATCGATGCCTACCAGTAAAGACTGCAAAGCCTCGTCCCGTGTCATTGCCGGACCTTTGGTGAAGTTCTTCGTCCCGTAACCCACTTTTCTTATTATCAATCCCTGCGTCGGCTCAAAATCATGATTTACACCTATATCAACTACCGCAACATCAGCCCCTACATGACGGGCCAGAACGTTTACTCCGGCACCTCCAGCTATCATATTCTGAATCATCTGAACCGTAACCTGCCCCGGAAAAGCGCTCACTCCCTCTTCGACGACACCATGGTCCCCGGCGAAGGTGAATATCACCTTTCTATTAACGGAAGGGTTTATATCCTCTTTGATGGCAGAGTAGCGTCTGGCAATCTCTTCCAGCCTTCCAAGGGACCCCCGGGGCTTGGTAAGATTGTCTATCTTTCCCTGTGCCCGCTCCAGTAAGTTTTTATCCAAATGCCGGATACTATCCAGTACCGCCTGCAATCTTTTCATTTTTTCTCCTGTTTTTACTACTTTATCTTTAAGGATATCCCGGAGCATAGCAGATAGACATCATCCGCAGCGCCTGCCGCTCTCTGATTGAGAAATCCTAGGCGGTCCCGGTAATCCCTTGCCAGTTTATTATCAGGAACGATACCCATCCCCACCTCATTGGAAACCAGTATCACCGTCCCCGGAAATCCGTCCAATGCCAGGAAAAGTTCATCTATCATATGTGATGCCGCCTCGTCCTTTCCCTCGTATCTGTGCATGAGATTAGACATCCAGACGGTCATACAGTCCACAAGGACCGTATCGTATTCTCCCCTCGCCGATCTGAGAATTTTGCCCAGATCGATCGCCTCTTCACAGGTATCCCAACTATCGCCCCGCTGCTCACGGTGCTTCCTGATTCTGCTTTCCATTTCCTCGTCAAAGGCCTCTGCGGTGGCTAGAAAAAGCCTCCTCCCCGGAAGAGACTCTCCGAACTTCTGGCCAAAGGTACTCTTTCCGCTCCGCGCCCCGCCTGTCACAAAGATAATCATCTCAGCCTCCTCCGGCACAACAAAGGCATTGTTACTTATCTGTCAGTTCATACTGATGGATATCAAGGAAACAGTGGTTTTCATGGGAAAGGGTCTCCATCCCCATAACCTTTATTCTCTTTTCGAAAAAGGGTCCCGAGAGGACCAGCGTATGGTACTCCCCCCCCTCTCCGCAGATATCTACACCCCGAACCTTTGAGATATCCCTAACAAAATCTCGATCTATCTGCCGGCCCAGCCATTCGGGCCCCAGCAGGTCCATCCTTGTGGCAACTACAATAGCCTCAAATCCCTCAGTGATCAGTTCTTCCATCAGGACTTCCCGCCTCGCCTCCCCCCAGAGGGGTAAAACAGCATCCATACCCGATTCTCTGCTTACCCTTTCAACCCACTGCCTATGGGCCTCCAGATCTATATCGCCAAATATCCCCACCTTCACTCCACCTTTTTTTAAAATGGCGAGAGACTCCTTGAATCTTTCCTCATATGTCTCCCAGGAACTTTTTGCCTGTACTACCGGAAGCCCCATAGCCTCCCCCTGAAGTTGCAGCATATCAGCCCTTAGATGGTGGGACCGTGAAAAATGCCCATCGTCGTCCATCATGTTCAGAAGGTGGGTAACCCTGTATTTCTTCATAGCCCTCCAGCAGGAAAGGGCCGCGTCTTTTCCTCCGCTCCAGGAACAAAATGCCTGAGGCTTTTCTATATCTTCCACTTAACAACCTCCCCGCAGACCCTGCAGTGCAAAACCCCATGAGGCATACCAGCGCCGCAGCACCTGCATATATTCTCTCCAGCTTCGGGAAGCGGTATATTACCCACCACATCCCTGTAGATACGGTAATAGTAGAAATGCTCCTTGTTCCAGAATCTTATGGGAAAAGCGTTCTTCCCTTCTTCAAACTCCTCATCGGAGATCAGTGATTCGATAACCACTCGAAGTTCCGTCATCCCCGATCCGTATTCCAGAGGCCGTTTGCTCTGCCAGAGTATTTCCTCCGGGAGCATCTCATGAAATGCCTTACGCAATATCCATTTGCCCCATTTCTTCCCATTCTCGTCCCTGATTTTGAGATCAAGTCCTATGCCACGGCTGAACTCGAAAAAGGCATCATCGAGAAAAGGCTGCCTTACATCAACCCCTATGGCGTCCCCTATTCCATTGGAGCTGAATGTCATGGCGGCATGCATCCTGTCCATGTATCCCTGAAGATCCGGTATATGCTGCATAAAACCGTATCCGGCGAAGAGCTCGTCGCTCCCGTCGCCGGTCATCATGCTTGTGATCCCCATTTCCTTCGCCCTGAGGAGCCCGATATAGGCGGTTATGTCGTTGGGGAGGGCGGGGTCAAAGGACCCCAGTATCTCTATAACATAGGGAAGGACCGACAGGGCTTCTTCGGCCGTAACTCTAATTGGATGGTGATCCAGCTTGAGAAAACGGGCCACCTCTTCGGCATACCTGCGATCTTCACCATATGATGCAAGTTGAACTGAAATGGCCGGGCACCCTTTCTGGGCGCATGCCGCCACCAGAGCCGAGTCCAGCCCCCCGGAGAAGAGGATCCCCTCTCCACGGTTACGGGCGACGGACTCTATAAACTTACCTTTCAGGATGTCCAACAAATTATCATTATTCACAGGGTTTCCTTTGAGATCAAAATTCATAACCGACACTGAGAAAGACAGACCTCTCGCCCCCAGGATAGGCACAGAGCGTAGAGTTAAAGGCATAATCGTAGAACGTCGAGACGTAGGTCTCATATCCCTTGTCAAAGAGGTTATTGGCCATAAGGGTCAGTATCCAGTGTTCGTACAGGCGCTGCTCAAACTTTATATCGGTTGTCCAGTATGACGAAAGGGTCCTGGATGCGTCAACAGAGGTATCGCTGCTGTACAGTGCGGGACGCTTCCCCACATATCTTACAGTGAAGGCCGCCGTGAGATCGAACTGGGTCCAATAGGTAAGTGTACCCTTGAACTGGTTGTCAGGAGTATACAGGGCCTGACGTTCAACCCCGCCCTGTTTATTCTCTTTCGCATCGGTGTAGGTATAGCTGAGGGACAGAGAAGTATCATAGAAGGGCCCTATCTTTGTACCAAGTTCCAGCCCCTGAGCTTCGTAGCTGTCGAGGTTTTCCGGCCTGTAGAAAAAACTGCTGTCCGGTACCCAGCGAATCTTATCTTTAATATCCCACTTAAAATAGGATGCCGTCAAAAATACCTTTCCGTCAAAAAGGCTCTGCTCAACGGTAGCGTCCGTATGCCACCCCGTCTCGGGGTTGAGATTGGGATTCCCCTGAGTCCCCATTCCCCAGCCCCAGTTTTCGTAGGGCCAGAAAAGATCGTTGGGAGTAGGTGCCTTGAAGTGCTTCCCGTGGCTTATCTTCAAAACGGTGTCTGACAGGGGATTTATGACCAGTCCGAAACGAGAGAGATTCTCATTGCCAAAGGTAGAATGTTCTTCATGCCTGATCCCGGCGATTGCCTTGAAATACTGACAGGGACGATACTGTGCTTCAGCATAGGTCCCCTTGGTATTCAGGGCAGCCTTGGTTTTGGTCTCGCTTCCCGCCAGATCATTACCACTGATATCAAGCGAAACGCCTTCGTTCTTCCAGCTATAATCCTTGTAATCAGCACCAATAAGCAGGGTTGAACCTTCAAAGGGCCTTAACTCAACATTTCCCTCAACCCCGGTTATTTCATTCGTTACCCAAGATTTAAGTCCCGTCCCATCCGAATGATACCTGGCATAATTGTAGTTCTCCATGTATGTATAATCGCCCTTAAGGCTAAGTCCAAGCCATTTGTAAGGGTCCGACTTAACTTGAAGAACTATATGGCCATCCTCGTCACCGCCCCTATCCAGAACGCTTGCCGATTCACCGCTGTAGAACTTAACCCCGCCTATATAGTAATCCTGAGTCCCGGAAGGCGTGAGAACTCCCGGCCTACCATATTCCCGGTCTATATAATCACCGTAGAGGCTGACATCCAGGATATCTCCCCCATCATAGACCAGCTTAAGCGAAACATCGTTGTGTTTCAGATCGCTGTTATCGCGGAAACCATCGGTCTCCCTGTGGCTGGCCGTTAGATAGTAGCCGAGATTATCGGTAAAAAACATCCCCTGTTCGGCTGAGATATTATAGGTTTCCTCTGTTCCGTAACCGGCGCTGATCCTTAAGTCACCTTTGTCACGACTGGGGCTCTTGGTTATGATATTAACGGTTCCGCCCATGGCCCCTGAACCGTAGAGAAGAGAACCGGAACCCTTGACGATTTCAATCCGCTCGATATTGTTAAGAGGAATTTTCGCCACATCGGCGACGCCAAGGGAGGAGGAATTGACATTTACCCCGTTCACCAACACCTGGGTAGCATCGCCACTCATCCCACGGAGGTGAATCTCCTGGGCAGCACCGCCATAATTTCCGTATGTTCTCAGGTCTACCCCCAACTCATTTGCTACAAGGTCTCCGACGGTCGTCGCTGAAGATTCTTCAATATCAAATTTGCCTATCGTCACAACAGAGTTTGGGATATCTTTACGCTTTTCCTCGGTTTTTGTTGCCGTAACCACGACCTCGTCCATGGTCACCGTATTATCTATATCCTTGGCCTCTAAAGAAAAGACCGGAACAAGTAATAAGCTCAGACATAATCCTATAATAAATATAAGAGACCTATCCATGTTACTGCACAAAAAAGTGCACCCCTTTATAATTTTAAAACCCCTCTCCATTACGATCTCCTCTCCCCTCGGTCGGGAATTATTTTTTACCTGTCAGGTAAGTCTCCTGGCTCGCGGCTACACCTAATACCCACGCCTTCCCGTACCCCTCAAAACAAGGGTACAGTGGCATCATGCGGGTTTCGTTCCGCCTACAGTTGCGGGGCAGCGCCGGTTTTTGACCGGCTTTCCTGACCCGACAGGGTTGAACCCAGCAATGTTATCCTTGGTAATCCGTTAAGTGGATTTTCATCAACCAGGACATCGGTCTCATAGACTTCTCTGATATTAGATTGCGTTACAACCTCTCGCGGTGACCCAGAACTGTGGAGGGTTCCACCCTTTAGCAACAACAGACGGTCACAGTAAGCTGCTGCCAGGTTTATATCGTGAGTCACGGCAATAACCGTAAGTCCCTTCTCCCTGTTAAGTTTTTTCATCAGGTTGAAAAAATCTACCTGATGCCTTATATCCAGAAATGCCGTAGGTTCATCCAGAAGGACCACCTCCGGCTCCTGTGCAAGGGCCCTCGCTATCAGGACCCGCTGGCGTTCTCCGCCGCTTAGGCTGTCCATTCGTCGGTCAGCCAGGCCCAGCGTATCGGTCATCTCCATGGACTGGCGAGCTATTTCGATGTCGCCCTCACCTTCGAATCTCAGCATACCCAGGTGAGGAGATCTGCCCATCATTACCATTTCCATAGCTCTGAAGGAAAAGATCATGGCCGAGTCCTGGGGAACAACCGCTACAAGTCTGGCAATATCCCTCCTTTTTATACTTTCTATTGCGACTCCGCTTATGCTTACACGTCCGCTTTCAGGAAGCAGTATCCCGTCTATCACCCTTATGAGGGTGGTCTTCCCTGAACCATTGGGGCCGATAATCCCCATGAACTCTCCCCTGCATGTCTCAAAGGAGATATCCTTCAGGGTCCAGGTGTCCCTGTATCTAAACCTGATATTTTCAATCTTTACAATGGGCACGGTCACATCCTCCTTGTTTTAAGGAGATACACAAAGTACGGCGCCCCGCACATCGCAGTTATAACACCCACAGGAAGTTCAATGTCTGCAAGGATCACCCGTGCCACCGTATCGGCCATTACCATAAAAGATGCACCGAAAAGGAAGGATGCGGGGATAAGCAGACGGTGATCGGTGCCCAGAACCATCCTCATCATATGGGGAATTACAAGACCAACAAATCCTATCATGCCGGCAAAGGAAACTGCTATTGCGGTGATTAGAGAGCCTGCCAGGAAGAGAATAACCTTTGTCTTCTTGACATCGATACCGAGCTGCATTGCAGTCTCTTCTCCCGTAACGATAAGGTTAAGCGCCCTGGCATGGCAAGATACAACGCAGGCGCCTATGAGGAGCAGTATGGTCATGAATGCTATCTTGCCTCCATCAGCGAGGCTCATATCACCCATAAGCCAGAAGGTAATGGTGTGCAGATCCGAGCTTGAACTGGTTGAAATAAAAAACATTATGAGTGCGGAAAAAAAGGCATTTACAATAACACCGGCCAGTAAAAGGGTGTTTGAGTCGAGTCCCCCATCCCTGCTTCCAATCATGAAAACCATAGCAACCGTCAGTACGGCGCCCAGAAAGGCAAGTGCGGGGATACCAAAAGGTACAGCGGCAGCCCCCAGCAGGATTCCGATAATCGCACCCACGGAAGAACCTCCTGATATTCCGAGGATGTAGGGATCGGCCAGGGGGTTTCTAAGCAGGGCCTGAAACACAACCCCTGCGGTAGAAAGAGCGGCACCAACGATACCGGCAAAGATAACCCTCGGCAGCCTAATTGATAAAAGGATCGTCTTTTCAGATGGATCCAGTGCGAGATATCCATCATTCCAGCAGGACAATATTCCCCGAAGCACCTTGGCCAAACCGATCCCGGCCGTCCCGGTAAGGACAGATAGGGTACAGACAAACAGAAAGATTGCAGCCAGGACCGTGCTGATCCAGGCTATCTTTAAAGGAGTAATAAAAGATTTTTCCATGATATATCCCTGCAAAAAAGCGAGGGAATGGCAACATCGCGACAGGTTTTTACAGAAAACCAATCTAACCGATTATCAGCATTACAGGAAAGGAAAATCATTTCGCGACACGCCTCCCTCGAGGATCTGCGGGTGGACCGGTCTTCCGGCTTGGGGCCACCTACTCGCCTGCCTTCCCACCGCGAGCAGCTCGCGACAGTGGCTTATCTTAGGCTTTCGTTCCCTTCACGGCTGCGGGGCAGCGGGGGCTTTGCACCCCTCTTCCACACATCCACCCGTGTATTGACTCCGAGACTTATAACTCCTTGAGCGGGTTCCTGTCAAGAGTACTTTATTTTCCCCAAATATTCCTTTGAAAGTCTCAGCTTCAGCGCAATATTTTCCCTTGACACACAAAATCCTTTTCCGTAAAGTGCCATATAAGTAGGATATTTTATCGTACTTCTTTGAATTTTACTAACGCCATACCATCAAGGAGGAGTTGCATGTCGGAATACAAAATTTTATTTCCGGTTGATCTCAGTGAGTCATCAGTAAAAATATATCCACAGGTGAAGAAAGTCGCGGAGAAATGCCGCGCCCAAGTATACCTGACATATGTATCTAAGATAGCGGAATATTATGTTGAAGGCGAAGAGTATGGCAAAAGCCTGAAGGAAAAGATGGAAGCCTTCAAAAAAAAATATATTGGAGACGCACCCAATGTAAAGATTTTTGCTGAGGTAGGCGAACCTGCGGAGAAAATTTTAGAGACAGTCGAGAAGGAAGGTATTGACATGATCGTGATGGCCCCTCATGGCAAAAAGGTTCTCGGCAAGGTACTTGTAGGATCGGTGGCATCTGCAGTGATAAGAGAAGCAACGGTTCCGGTACTTCTGGTTAATCCCTTCCTGGACAAAACCCTTAATTAAAAAACTGTATGTTGGAATTAAACATTAAGCCCCTTCAGGTTTTTCCCGAAGGGGCTTTTTTATTTGTGGACAACAGGATTATAAAATATTTTTCACTTCTGCATAATCAACAAAATCTATATGCCATATCTCCTGATATCGTAAGCTCAGTAAATGCAGGATTAGGATAGAAGAAGATAAGGGAGGAGTTCTCGCGACAGGCCGTTGTCCATTTACACATATCCATTAACTGTCGAGTGCCAAGACATCGATAACGATTTTTTGTGCCACGACATCGCTGACACTCAACTGAGCTATCGCAGTTTGTAATCGAATTCCTCTACCTGTTTTTTGTCCAGGAAGAGTTTTAGTTTCTGCTCTTTGACATCGATAGTAGCCACCACGTATTCAAGCATGGTCTCTGGCGGAGCCGAGAAGCATTCTCCGAAGATATTCAATTTCAGGTTGCTGCGAATGAGGCGCACAACGTGATATTTGCCAATCTCCGGCTTTTTCATTCGATGCATGGGAGGCTCCTCTGCTTTTGGAAACCTCAATTTGACATTCGAGGCGGCAAGAGCTTTCAGCGGTGTATCACCTTTGAGTTTGCTGTAGCGATACCTGCTGTTGTGCCGCTGTTCGAACGCAAGTGAGTTCAATTGCAGATCCCCTATGGACGCCATGATAACTTTGCCGAGAAATCTCTGTTGATAACGGTCGTTGAAGTTTTCAATCATTCCATTTCTCCACGGTTCGGCCATTGGTATGAACCAAGGCTCGACACCGTTTTGCAGACAGAGTCGGATAAGGGGACCCATTCCACGTGGATGTGTCGGGCTTCCGAAGAAAGACATGGCATTATCAACTTGGACACGCTCTGGTATTCCCATCCGCTTCCATGCGCTCCAAAACCCGTCAAGGATCATTTGCCCTGACTTGGCAATGGAAGGATGCAGTCCACACCGGACCGTTGCCGTATCAACGATGTTCAGGCTGTAAAAACGAATCGGTCCCTTCAGATAGCACGGGCCAACAAGATCAGCCTGATGGGTTTGGTTCGGCAATGTTGACGGCAGAACGGGATATGCCGTCCCTTTGGACTCATATTTGCCGGTTCGTCGATGTGTCAGTTCGTTCTTGGCGAGAATCCGGTTGATTGTCCTGATTGACGGCAACGGTTTGGCGCCAAGATCTTCTATCTCCCATAGGATTGCTTGAGCACCGCAGAACAAACCCTGATTATAGAGATTGAGGCGAACCATCTTGACGATTTCTTCGATCTCTAATGGTGTCCGGTTTGGGATCACACGGGGGCGACGAGAACGATCCTCGCACCACGAGGCATCGCCCTCGCTATACCGCTTGAACCACTTGTACAGCCAGAACTTCGACTTGCCCAGCGACGCACATATTGATTCGGGACTTTCACCGTTTATAAATCGCTCCACGGCCAAGACCCGTTGCTGCTTGTTTTCCTTTTCCATGAACACCTCCGTATCTATTTTGGTGTTCACAGAATTACGTGATCGCTATTCGATTGTCAGAGAACTTTGTTTGCTATGTGCTGGCACATTTTTCCGTTATCGATGTCTTGGCACTCAACAATTAATAATTAATTTTCTTAGCTCAGCCATCCATTGGCGAGTTGATAGTTTTCCATATTGAGCAACATTCCAATCAAGGGGTATAGAGATATTCTGATTACCCTCAAGAGTTAAGTTTAATGTCTTATCCCTGAGAATCTTCACTTGATTCACAAATGAATTTTTTGTGTAGCTCTGTCGTTCATATAAATCACATCGATGTTTAGCTTCTCGGAAGATTCCGCACATAAGCTCTATGCCTTGATTCCGTGTTAAAACATAATTTTTAGAATCCTCCCATTGGTCGGGAAATACTTCTTTGAAAGCAGAAAAATATGAAGACAAGATTTCGATTTGTTGAGCTGTTGTTTTGTTGTACAAGACGCCGCCATTACTTATATGCGCTTTCAGGTTCTTAAAAAGGTTTGTATTCTTTACCCATTTATTCTTCTGTTCGGGCAAGAACTGAATCTTACCATTTAAGGGTGAATCAGAATTAGTGTCCAATCCTTTTATAACTTGATAAACCCTATCATCATCCTGGGCAAGGCTTTTTGTCCCTGCCATTAAATCCAACAACAACCTCTCATCTACCTTAACCTGTTTGGAATTGATATCAATGAATATTTTTCCTCGAACATTGTCACTGACTTTATGAACAGCAATGACTGCAAGATCGAAATCAACGCCGTCTGAAAATTCGAAGCCTTTAACTCTGTGTTGCCCGTCTAAGATATAGGCAAATTTTTTATTGTCCGTTCCATCCGGTGCAGGAATCGTGATCGTTACAATATTAGGGTCTGCAGTTGGATCGATTTTAACATCACCCTTAAAGTCAACAACAATGGCGTTAGGTAAAAGTGAATTTTCTTCTTTTATCCAAGCACCAATTTCTTTTGCCCTTGATTCACTGTAAACTCTTTGTAACTCATCGGGATTATCTTCTGATCGTGGTGTTACGTATGTAATATTTCTTAAAAGAGCAGAGGACATTTTGAATAGATATAGTTCTTTATCTTTTTGCCTTAGAACGGTTGCAGGGATTTTAATGCTATCCATATTCCACTCCTTGTTATTTTGTTAGATTTTGAAAGGTTGCATTTCTCGCACAGATATCTAAGGTTTTCATATTTAGAATTGCCACCTTTTGATGCTGGAAAAGTATGATCAATATGTAATTTTACATCGGGGGGCGTCTTGCCACAATCTGCATTTGAGCACTTCATTGGCGTGTTTATGAGAAGACGCAAAAGTTCCTCATATGTTATCGGTTGCCGATAGTGAGCCTCTGTTGATTTACAAACTCGATCATAAAGCTTAATGATGTTGTCAACGTCCCATTTTAGCTTTGTTCGTATCTCGACCTCTTTTTTAAACTCCGCCATGCCGTCTTTAGCAGACTTAAGACGATTTATCCATTCCTTGTTAGTCGAAAAAATCATTACAAGATGTTCGAGTAAGCACCAGTTCAGATAGTCCATTAAATCATTTTCATCTACACCCAAGGCATGTACAAGAGTCGTGAAATCAGAAAAAACCTTCTTATTAAGAGAAACTTTCATAAAACCTCACCATTGTTGTTTTTTACACATAACGGAAAGTCTATCCGTGCGATGAGCGGGAAGGTGCATATGAGAACAATCTCAACAGATTCAACCTCGATGTTCTTCCGCGTCGGGTTAGGTTCCTTTCTGTCTTGTTGACAGTACCTTGTTTATCTTAGCCCTATATTCTGGATCAAGTAGGTAACAGTTAAGTAGAGTGTACAAATTGATATCGCCGACGGAACCACCAGCCATATTGTTGATTAGGACAAGAACCGCAACGCCAGCTTCTATACCATTGCGCGTAAGTTCTTTATGGTATTTTGTTGCAGGGATTCTCTTCTTAGTGAATTCCGGAAGGCCGGGCTCACAGGCAAAATGCTCCCGCAGTGCCTTAACTATCAAGTCCCTTGCCTTTTTTTCTTTCTGTCTTTCTTTTGTCAGATTCATAAGACCCACCTTTCTATGGACAGGATATGGTGAGAACTTTAGAGGCCCAGATATCAGGTACAACCGGAGCGGGCAAGACTTGTTCTATCGAGTGGAATAACCCTGCATCTCAAGTTTGAGAATGAGAGGCAATGTACTGCAGATACCTATGCCGAATATGCTTAATTGTCAAACATTATCGATGATATTTTTACAACTCCGAAGGGGCCAGCCATGCAAAAGGATTGTTGATTATAGTTTTATAGTGTCGTTAAAGTTGTCTGATAATTTGTTTCAGGAAGACCCCCCCGGCGAGAATGGGTCAGTCAATGGCTCGTCGGAGCCGGGCGGGGTATTTTTTTGTTTAATTCTTGAAAATAATCCTTGCAATTTACAATTTGATTCTGTATCGTAAGCCTAACACTTACATAATGCTTCTTTAAAAGGAGATGCGATCATGTCAAACAATCAGAAATTTTCAGAGGCAATGGGTGCTTCTTCAATGGAAGAGGTTATTGACTATTTTGTTCTTGAACACAACGCAACTGCCGATTCAATTGATGCAGCAGCTGACAGCACAATTCCCCTCACTATCCGGTTAAACAGATCAGACATTGCTCAATTAGACCATCTTGCCGAAGGATGGAGGGTTACGAGGTCAGGCCTTGCCAGAGAAATGCTGGAAGAAATGATCAGCATGGTAATGCGAAAGCGTTACGAAAAGAAAAACGGTCAAGAGTTGGATGAATTTAAAAAAGGATTGTTGGCTAACTTTGACAAGAAAAAAACGGTTGTGAAGAAGGGGAAAGGGAAAAAGGAAACGAAGTAAAAAAGAAAAGCCAAGCACACGACTTTGGCGGGTACGAATGCTTGACTTTTCCCAAAACCTGAGCGCCCTTAGACGACTCATTCTGAAAGCATATCAATTCACCTTGGGAATGTCAAAGGGTCGCTCCGAGATAAAAGGAGGCGATCTGTGGGCAATTCAGAAAAGGTCGATTCTCACAGTTCAACACAAAACGACAAACTCATAGAAACAATCTTGCAGGCCTTTCTCGGTTCAAGGGTTCTTACCGAGGCCGAAGCACTGCCCTTCAAGGGAATATTCTCTTCTCATAAATCCTCACCGGCAAAGAAGGTGGAGCCTGTAGAGAAGCCTGTAAAGAGATGCGCCGAGGTCGTTCAGGAGAACTTATCTCTCTTTAGTTCGTTGGATCATAATTCGGGAGCGTCTCGGCAGAGAGAGACCGACCGAGAGAGAGAAAAGAGAAGAGAAGGAAATGGGTTGAGATAGTGAAATGATAGAAGCTGTCGAATACAAGAAACCATCCCTTCCGGCCCTCTGGGCGGCTTTCCTTGATAAACCTGAGTGGCAGTGGCGTTGGTATGGTCATTATACCTTCCGGGACGTTGTAAGCCCCTTTGATGGGCATTCACACCATGTTTACCCGGAGACTGCCGTTAAGATTTGGGATAGATGGATTCATGGTCTTAACCGTGAAACGTACGGTGTGAAATATTGGAAAGATTCAAAAAAGGGTGTTGTGTGGGCAAGGGGTACAGAGTTTCAGAACCGGGGAGCAATACATTTTCATGCCTTGGTTGGTTTGGTTCCCGATACTGTCCGGCGGCTTGATTATATCGACAAGTGGTATGAGTTAGCCGGATTTGCCCGGATTTATTCTTACGAACAGGGCAAGGGTGCAGAGTTCTACATGAGTAAGAGCGCATACGCATGGAAGCGTGGCGAGATAGATTTAGGTGGTCCCTTGGCATTTCATCTTGACACAAGTCAGGGTGTTATTCCGTTCTAAGTTGCTCGGCAATGCAGATTACAGGGGAGCGTATCAAAGTAACGAGGGTTTGGACAAAGCTCTGGACCGTTGCTTGAACCAGAGGTTTGTATATAGCATAAAATATATAAGAAGCTTTATTGATTGGGATTATGAAGGTATTAACCGAGACATTGGGCAAACGTTTAACGGCACAGGAGGTTGCGGAATATTTGTGCGTTGACGCTGAAACGGTAAGGCGGTACTATCCTGCCCTTGGCGGAATAAGGCTAGGTCGCCTTATCTTGTTCTTTGAAAACTTGGTTATCCAAGAGATAAAGGAGAACAGCCATGCCTTACAAACGAAAGAAAAGGAACAAGGTGGAGTGGATAGCCGATGTGATGCGCCACGGGAAGAGGTATTACAAGATATTCGATACCAAGACGCAAGCATTGGCATGGGAGTCGGACATAAGAAAGGCTCCAGAAAAAGACTTAATGATCCCTTCGGAATCCTTGACCCTCATTGAATGGGCAACTAAATATCTTGAATACTCAAAAGTCAAGTTTACTGCAAAGACCTTTGATGAAAAAAGAACGGTATTCAGGGGATTCTTCAAAGAGATCAATCCATCGCTTGCCGTTGACGATCTAAAGCCCCTTCAAGTCCTTAATTATCTGAGGACGCAAGCAACAAAGCGTTCAGGGTATGCAGCCAATAAGGAAAGAAAGAACCTTCTGGCTGGTTGGAATTGGGGCATAAAGTATTTAAACCTCCCTTCACCTAATCCATGCATGACAGAGCGATTCCCGGAAGAAAGGCAAAACCGTTACATCCCCCCGGAAAGTGATTTCTGGAAGGTCTACGAAGTATCAGAGGGGCAAGATAAAGTAATGCTCCTTGCATATCTTCATCTAGCCGCCAGAAGATCAGAGCTGTATAAGCTCAAATGGGAGGATGTGGACTTTGCCGGTCAGAAGGTAAGGATCGGAACACGAAAGAGGCTTGGGGGTAGTCTTGAGTACGACTGGCTACCCATGACCGATGAACTCTTCAACGCCATGATCCAGCACCGTCAATCTGCACAGACGGAGTGGGTCTTTCCGAACCCTGCAAAGGGAGTCCCTTTTATCGCTCGTCAGCACTATATGGGCAGGACTTGTAAAGAGGCTGGCGTGAAACCCTTCGGATTGCATGCCATACGGCATTTGACGGCCAGCATATTGGCGCAGGAAGATGTTCCGATGGTGACGATTCAGAGGATTCTAAGACACAAGCAATTGACTACAACGGAAAGATATATCCGTGGTCTTGAGCCTGTCAGACCGGCCCTTGAAATTCTGTCTAATAGAAATTCACGACCAAGAGTCACGACCACGGTTCTAACCCTACAAAAACAAAAATCTGAGGCAGTGTAACTACCTCAGACCTTTGAACAATTTATGGCGTCCCCACGGGGAGTCGAACCCCGGCTGCCGGCGTGAAAAGCCGGTGTCCTAGGCCACTAGACGATGGGGACGTATTTGGGATACCGAAAACGAATTGTCGCTTATAATCTTTATCACTCCCCATGTCAACTACAAATTTAGCTCCTGGGGAATACTTGAAGTCCTTTTACAGGATAGGCATATTTTACAAAACTGTAATAACTCGTTCGGATCCTTCGCTGTAATTGTTTTTATACTTTACAAGGCAAAGATGACGGGATATTAAAAATTTTAAATTCACCCAGCATGGAACAGGAGTCCTTATTGTTATGAAGGTTGGTTTTGTTCAGTTTGAGCCACTGTTTGGAGAGGTAGATAGAAACTTAGATGAGGCAGCAGATATGATTGCCCAATCCGGTGCGGATCTGATTGTTCTTCCTGAATTGTTTAATACAGGGTATGTCTTCACGTCAAAAGATGAGGCAAAGGCCCTTTCCGAAGAAATACCTGGAGGAAAAACAACTCGCAGACTCTGTGACGCCGCAAAAGATGCAGGCTCTTTCATTGTGGGGGGAATTGCCGAAAAAGATGATGAAAGGATATTCAACTCCGCCGTTCTGGTATCTCCTGACGGCTATATCGGTAAATACCGGAAGACCCACCTTTTCTTCGAGGAAAAAAAATGGTTTGATCCGGGCGATGAGGGCTTCAGGGTTTTCGACATCGGCGTGTGCACCATAGGAATCATGATATGTTTCGACTGGTTCTTTCCGGAGTCGATGAGGGTTTTGTCGCTGATGGGGGCCGACTTGATATGCCATCCCGCAAATCTGGTGTTGCCTTTCTGCCAGGAAGCCATGAAGACTCGATGCCTGGAAAATCATGTTTTTGCAATAACTTCAAACAGAACAGGAAGGGAAAGCAGAGGGGAGCAGTCGCTTCTTTTTACGGGAACCAGCCAGATAACTGCGCCTGACGGCACTATTCTGCTCAGGGCAGGCAAAGGGTCCAGGGAAACAATGACAATAGAGGTGGATGTGCAGAGGGCCAGAGACAAGAACTTGAACGGTTACAACAACCTCTTTGCCGACAGGAGGCCTGATTTCTATGGTGGCTTAGGTTGCGGCAAAAGGGGAAAGTGAAGGAGGCAATAGTGTTGCATTAAATGACTTGCCCCTTTAATACAGAAGATGACAAAGATAGGCGCTTGTTTTTTGTAATCCCCAGTGCTACAATTTCCTCGCGTTTGTAATTATTGGGAAAAATAGCGTTGGTCTCATGGTCGATGAGATGGGAGAAACAGGAATTTTCCTGATTGACCTTCTTCCTGTACCTTGAAGGCCAAAGAAAGCGAGGAGGTGTCTTTATGAGAAAATATTATATATCAGTTGCTGTCTTTTCATTCATCCTGTTTTTTCTGTTCTCCAGTGGTGTATCGGCGGAGATGAAGCCTGGAGCGGTAAGCGTTTCTCCCTTCATCGGCGGGTATGTATTCGAAGGCAACCAGGACTTTGATAATGCTATGACTTATGGTCTTGGAATTGGGTATAACCTGACCAAAGAATGGGGGATTGAGGCCGTATTGAACCATGTCGATTCAGGGTACGATTACTTCGGCAAAAGGGATCTGAATGCCTACATGTACAGACTGGATGGCCTGTATCATTTCAATATCACAGATCGATTTGTCCCCTATATTGCGGCCGGAGTGGGTGGTATAGACGTCAACCCCGGCTATCTTGCCAGCGACCACGATGCAATGGTCAATTATGGAGGAGGCATAAAATATTTTCTGACCGAAAACCTTGCGCTCCGAGGCGACGTGAGGCACGTCGTGTCTTTCGATTCTACGCATCACAATCTCCTTTACACTGCAGGACTTACCTTTCTTTTTGGCGGAGATACGAAGGCCGCTGCCGCACCTCCTGCGCCGGTAATGGCTCCGGCTCCTAAACCCGAACCTAAACCTGTGCCCAAGTCGGTGCCCATTGTGGTCCCACCCCCTAAACCGCAACCCAAGGATACCGATGGTGATGGCGTATACGATGACATGGATCAGTGTCCAGATACCCCGAAGCTAGCGCAGGTCGACAAGCGGGGTTGCTGGGTCCTGAGAGGCGTTATGTTTGATTTCGGCAAGTCTGATATAAAAACTGAAGGTATTCCAGTTCTGAGTGAAGTTGCTGTTGTGCTGAAAAATAATCCTTCCATGAGGGTTAGCATTGAGGGTCACACTGACGATGTAAGTTCCGAGGCATGGAATCAGAAGCTTTCCGAAAGACGAGCCCAGGCCGTTATGAAGTACCTTGTACTGGCGGGTATTGAACCTAGCCGGATCAAGGCAAAGGGATTCGGAGAGAGCGTTCCTGCCGCAACAAACGATACAGAAGAAGGGCGTGCCGTTAATAGGCGGGTTGAAATAAAGCCCGTAAAGTAAGTCTCTTAAAATGTGAAAAAGGGGTTGTCTTCAAAGACGGCCCCTTTTTTTATTCCCCATGATGCCAGTGGATTGTATGTCTGTTCCACCGGTGGACGATAAAGTATTGTATCTGGATCCATATTGGTAAAGGACAAAATCATCGATATGGATTTTTATCCGATTAAGCAGTATAAACGCCCCTTCAAGACAACAGAGTGGAACGGCAGCGCTTTATTTGCAAACAGGCATTGAGCCATTTAAAAATGTGATAGTCCTCCATCTAAAACAAAGGGAAATTAATCAATGGAATTAAAACAAGCTATAGAGGAAAGAAGAAGCATCCGGAAATTCAAAAGCGACCCCCTTTCGGATAAAGCTATAAATGAGATTCTTGAATCTGCCCGTCTGGCGCCTTCGGGCTCAAATATTCAGCCGGCCCGCTTTGTAGTCGTAAAATCTTCCGATATCCGTGCCAGGCTGGCTGCCTGTACACCCTGCAGATTTATTGCCGAAGCCCCTGTTATTTTCGTATGCTGTGCCGATTCAAAGGCAATGTCGGAAAGGCTTAGTCGCATGTCGGAGTTGGAGGCCGCAGGAGCCTTCAGCGATACCGATATGGATGTGGACAACACTAAATCTTTCATCGGAACAGAACTGGAGGAGTCGGTTGTAAGGTCCTACGTTTCAATGAACGCGGCCATCGCGGTAGAACACATGGTCCTCAGGGCTGTGGATCTCGGTCTCGGAAGCTGCTGGATCGGGGCATTCAATAGAAAGAGGGTAAGGGAGATTTTGGAGCTTGAAGGCAATATTCATGTCCTGGCGCTGCTTCCCGTCGGGTACCCGGCTCAGTCTCCGCTTGGACGTCCACGTTTTCCTCTGGAACGCCTGGTATTGAAAACTATCTGATTTTTTCAGCGGATCATCCACTGATCGAAGGGGAATTCCTCCGGTTCACGGTTGTAGGGGGCCAGTTCCGCTATGAAACGCGACGGAGCGGCCTCTCTTCCCCAGGTGCCGCTGTTATGGCCAATCAGGGGATGGCAGAAGTATAGATGATCCTTTGCCCTGGTTGTTGCTACGTAAAAGAGGCGACGCTCCTCATCCTCACCGCCGGGTTCTTTCAGCGCCCGGGCCAGGGGCATCATCCCCTCCGAACACCAGATCATGAAGACCGCCGACCATTCAAGCCCCTTGGCCTGGTGAATCGAGCTTAGGACGACTTTGTGGTTCTCCTCTGACTTCTGATAGGGTTCATCGTCGGCCATGTTAGTCATAAGGGCTAGATCGCTAAGGAAAGATTCGAGGGAATCGAATTCCGCAGAAAAGCCGGACAGCTGTTTCAGATCCTCTTCGCGGGAGGATCCGTCTCCGTATTTCTGATCCATGTGCTCCCGATAACCGCCCTTCAATATAACATCGATTATCTCTGTAAGTCTGTTGGAGGCGGCAAGCTGAAGCACATCGGCCAGCGTTTCCCGGAAACGTATCATACCGGTCGCTGCGGCCTTGGGAACCTTCTTCATGAACTCTTCAGAAAAGACTGCTGCGATGGGATCTTCCTGTGAGTAGATGAAATCCCATATCTTGCGGGCCGTCACCTCGCCTATTTTTTGATAGAGCTTCATCAGCCGTTTCCAGGCAATCTCGTCGAGGGGGTTGACGGCAACCCTCATAAATGCAGTCACATCCTTTACGTGCGCCTGCTCGAAAAATCTTATCCCCGATCTTATCTCGAAGGGGATGCTCCTTTTGACCAGCTCCATCTGTAGCTCCATCGAGTGGTAGTGGGCACGGTAAAGGACAGCGATCTCACCAAGGGGGACCCCTTCGTCGACCAGCTCGATGATTCGCTGGGCTACAAAATTGGCCTGCTGCATAACATTTCTTATGGGAACGAATACGGGTCTTACCCCCCGTTCTCGGACAGCCTTAAGTTCCTTGTCGAACTGCTGGCGGTTGTTGACGATACTCATATTTGCCAGGTGAAGAATTTCAGGAGTGCTCCGGTAGTTTGTCTCCAGCTTGAAGACCTGAGCGTCCGGGTACTTCTCTGGAAACCTCATGATATTGGCGAAATTTGCACCCCTGAAGGAGTAGATGCTCTGAGAATCATCCCCCACCACCATAAGGTTACGGTGCCGCGAGGCAAGGAGGTCCAGGATCTCCGCCTGGAGGATGTTGGTGTCCTGGTATTCGTCAACCAGGATATGATGAAACTGCCCGGCATAATCTGCCAGTATATCGTCATTATCGTTCAGGAGGGTACGCCAGTTGAGCAGGATGTCGTCAAAGTCCATGGTGCTCAACTCTTTTTTTCTGATCCTGTAGCGCAGAGCGACCTTGAGAATGTCGGTTATGCAGCGGGACAGGCTTCGGTATTTCTCGTCTATGATCTGCTCAATCTCCGTGCCGGTATTAGCGTGGAGGCTGATGATCTCGCCCAGGACACCCGGTTTGGGGAATTTCCCATCCGCCGTGTGTATGCCCAGTTCACGGATACAGGTATTAATTAGCTGACGGGAATCTTCCGAATCCAGTATCGAATAGTTTCTTTCATATCCGAGCCGTCCGGCGTGCCGTCGGAGTATGCGGTTCCCGACATGGTGAAAGGTCCCTCCCCAGAGACTGCCCAGATCCATATCCACCAGCGTCTCGACCCGCGAAAGCATGGAGCGGGCTGCCTTGTTGGTGAATGTGGCAAGGAGTATATTGCCTGGGTCTACCCCCTTTTCTATAAGATGGGCGACCCGGTATGTCAGCGCCCGCGTCTTGCCGCTGCCGGCACCGGCGATCACAAGTATCGGACCGTCGGCGGCCTGCACAACGTCACGCTGTTCGGAATTGAGAGTCTTTTCGTAGTCTATCACGTTTATTGCTGTCCGGTTTCTCAGCTCTTGAGGCTCTTTCCTATATCGGATACGGTATCCTTGCTGCTTAAAGAGACAAAGGTCCTGAGTAGGCCCCTTCCTTCGTAGAAGCCGATGAGGGGGGCGGTCTTTGCGTTATATGTCTCGAGGCGGTTTAGTATGGCCTCTTCGGTCTCATCGTCACGCTGGATGACGGGGCTTCCACACTTCTTGCATGTTCCGTTCTCGGCGGGTGGGTTGCTCTTTACATTGTATATCTCCTGGCATGAGGAGTTGGAGCAGGTCCTTCGAGTGGTGAGGCGGTCCAGGATGACATCGCGTGGTACCTCAAGATTGGCCACGAAATCAAGGGCTATTCCCAGTTTGACCAGCAGTTTTTCAAGCTCTTCTGCCTGCGGGATTGTGCGGGGGAAGCCGTCGAGGAGAAATCCATTTTTGCAGTCATCCTCCTGTAGACGGACCTCCATGATCTCCATAATCAGGGAATCGGGAACCAGATCCCCTCTGTCCATATAGGCCTTGGCCTTCTTGCCCAGATCGGATCCGCTCTTCACAGCGGCGCGCAGGATGTCTCCAGTTGAAATCTGCACGGACCCGTCAAGTTCCGACAGGAGCTTTGCCACAGTGCCCTTTCCGGCGCCCGGTGCGCCCAACAGTACAATCTTCATAATAGAACCTCCTTGGTAATTTAAACGGGTCCCGTTATATAAGGAACCCACCTGAGGGTCAAGGGAATAGCGTAAAGGGAGTTACGGTGGGAGATTTCAGGGTCTGGTTTTTGCTCAGCTCCAGAGGGCGGCCAATAAATCTTCCTCTATTATCGTTTTTGACAGCCCTCTCTGGAGAGCGATCAATTCCTCGATTTAGCTGTGCCAATCCCTTTGACCATATATAAATTCTGTGTTAGTTATGCAATAAATGACATGTCAGATGCTATGGGCTTTCCCCTTGGAGCCTCCGGGGGGGTGAGGTGTTTTTTTAAGTTCAATTTCTAGGAGGAGATAAGAGGCAGATTGCTTCTCGTCAGAGACAAATCATTTAAAGAAAGGATATTGGGAAAATGAGAAAGATAACAATCTTGTCGATGGTTTTTATTATGGTCTTGTTTCCATTTACATTTACAGTTTTTGCCGGTGATTACTATGTGGAGGGCATTGGGGGGTACACAATAAGTCCTGAGGCTACCTTTGAAGAGTCCGGGGCCAGCTTTGATATGGACTTGGATGAAACCTTCTTTATTGGCCTTAAGCTTGGTTATAGCTTCCCAGAAGCCAATTACTTTTCCCTTGAGCTTGAGTATAACTATATTAAACCCGATATTGAGACAATGAGGACTACTTCAGGGTCTGACTGGTTGGACCTTGGGGGTGATGTGAAGGTAAGCACCTTTATGGTCAATGGTATCCTGGAATATCCAGAAGGACGCATTCGACCGTATATCGGAGCGGGAATCGGAGTCTCGGCAGTCGATGTTGACCTTACTCTCTCCGGAAATATCGGTGGGTCATCTGTCTCGGCCACCGGCAGCGGGGATGACACCTGCCTTGCATGGCAGGTTTTGGTGGGTACTGTAGTAACTATTAACGAACAGTGGTCGGCCGATATAGGATACAGATATTTTTCCTCTAATCCGGAGTGGGAGAATCTGGAGATCGACATCAAGACAAGCCTTGTGACATTTGGGTTGAGGTACAGCTTCTAACTTAATGGCCACAGATGGGAATAGTCCGTCGGATAGAAAAGGGCTGTTCCCATCTCTATAGATTCAAACCTGCAATGAAGACGGACATTATCGGGAAGGTCTTTTTTACCGCTTAAAAATCAACCAGATATTTTGATTTTGGTTCCTCCAGCACCCGAAGCCACGAACCGTATGTGGGGTTGGGTAGCGCATACCATTTCATGCCCCAGTCATCCCCGTATTGAAATAGCAGTTCCTCACGCTGTCGCGGTGTGATGTTTTTCTTTACATCAGGCAAAAAGTCCCCCAGATCGTCGCCAACAATCATCAATATCCTGTATTTCTCCGCGATGGCCTCCCGTCGGGTTTTTTTATCAGATGACCAGTCGGGCTGTTCATTCTGCATCAAGATATGCTCCGGCTTAACACCCTTAATACCAACCCTGGCAAGGTTGTCAACGGTGTCCTGTTCCTGCGGGCACTGGCAATTGCTGGTCTGCCGTGGTCTGCATTCGCGGTTGGTAATGTAGATAACTTCGATATTTTTTTCTTTCATGGCCTTTATGAAGTCTGCCGCACCGGGGACAGCCGACGCGCTTTTAAGGGCTACCCATTTATCCCAGCTGCCGGAATTCCATTCTGTACGATCAATTACAAGTTTTGCCTGATATTGGGAATTGTCCAGTACCGTTTCATCTATATCCATAACTACCGCAGGCGGGAGTGCTGAGAAGTCGTTGTCCTGTTCAATGGCGGCGGTCCAGCCTTTATCATTGAGCGCCCCATCAATATTTCTCCCGGCGACCCTGTATGTCTGAATGCAGTTGGCTTTATATTCAGCGGAAGATTGAACCCAGAGAGTACTGTTGAAGCTGTTGTTCTCCTTGTCAGCGCAACCGCTGAACAACCCAAAAACTGCGGTGAAAATCAATACTATTCCAATATTTTTCATATAATAAAATCTTTCGACAGCTATAGTTTTATTCTCCGGGACTATTGTCTTCTGTATTGATCTACCCACTTATCCCACCGTAATGGGACTTTCTGAAAGTGCATGAAGTCCACCGGTCCTTGTGTCCAGTCGCCGCCCCATTCCCAACCCAACTTTTTAAAGGCCTGCACCACGGGTGAATCGGGGGCCAGTGTCCCTGGAACGGAGGGTTTGTAGCTCGCATTTGGCGGAAGAATCAAGTCGCCGCGAGTATAGGGGTTTTGTCTGGGATTTATGTCCACCGCCAGTCCAAGGGCGTGCATGGACAATCTTTGTCCATCTACGATGGGACGCCAGGCATAGCCCGAGGTATTATTCGTATCCGGTGAAAGGCCATAGGGACCCTTGCGTTGAATCAAATCATGGGAAATGGGCAAGACTGATTCCACCGGGAACCGGGTTCTATGGATAATGTCGAAGACCTGGATAATGTCCTCAACCAGGGCTTCATGGATAACGACCTGACCTTGATGGACCTGCCCGTCAAAGCCATAATAGCGTACGTCAACAACGGCAAGCTTCTCCTGTACGCATGATATTACATCCGGCGGCTGGTTTGAGTATATGGCCTCGTCTCTTGTAAGGCAGCTGTCTATTACGGCTCCCTCTGTACAGGCACAGAGAGCCACCGCCAATGCCGTGTAGAACAAAATATTCCGCCCAATCTTCACTATAGATCCTCATTAAAGAGGGGGTTATTTATTTAACAAACCGATGAAAAGGGATCGGGCCGTACTAAGGAAGGTCCATCACCTTTACAAAGCAGGGCCTTCGATAATAAGGTCATAATCCGTCACATTTTATATCTGTTCACAAACAGATATAAAAAATTAAGGCAAAGCTCTTCTAACTCATTACCGTGACCTGTCAAGGAATTTTATCATAAGATGATAAGGTTAAACCTGGTGTACCCAAAAGGGGCTTTCTATTTCAGGTAGTCACTTATGAAATCCTTTATCTTATCTTCTTTCCCGAAGTAAAAATGATCGGCATCGCGCAGAACCTCCAGTCGGCAACCCAGTTGCCGGACTATTTTCTCCAGGGAGGGCAGGGGGCAGAATTGATCCCTGTCGCCGCAGATGATAAGACCGCATCTGCCTGTGAGGTTGGAAAAATCGAATGGTACAAAATCTATGGGCGGCGAAACCATGACCACATCGGACATGTCCTGCCCGGCAATGGCCATAGAAACGACCCATGCCCCGAAGGAGTAACCGGCCAGGGTTATATCCTCTGAGCCCTTCTCTTTCATGAAGGCGATGGCCCCCTTTACATCGTCCTGTTCGCCAAGGCCTTCTTCGTACCGTCCTTCGCTTCTGCCAACGCCCCTGAAATTAAACCGCAGGGTCGCGTACCCGTGGCCCTGAAAGGCGGCCACAAGGGCCTCGACCACATTGTTCAGCATGGTCCCGCCCATCTGGGAATGGGGGTGCGTTACGATCACCCCCTTCGACACTGTCCCCGGGGAATAGAGCCCCTCGATTTTAAGCCCTCGGCTCTCAAAAAAAATCCCTTCTTCTTTCATTAAGATGTCATGCCTCTGCCGGAGTAAAGATATGATGTGTGTATGATGTCATCTCAAAAAAATAGTTTTTTAACTTTACCTCTGATGTCCCAACGATTAAGACAATTGTCCATTCGTAAGACAAGATTGCAAGAAGATGCCGCTGCATATATCCGGATTTTTAGAGTCTCTAGAACAACATAAGACTACTTCTTCCCCTTCTTTTTTCCTGCGGAAAGGGCAAATTTTTGCTTAAGAAGATCTCCAAGAGTTCCCATAGATGCCGGTGCGTCCTGAATATATTTGCGATAGTCTTCCTCTTCGACATTAGTGGCCTCGGTTCCCTTTGATTCTTCATGGGTAAGTTTCAGGGAGAGTCTTCTTTTTTCAAGATCAAGCGATTCGACGGTTACCTCCAGAGACTGCCCCTTCTCCAGGACTTCACTGGGATGATTAATACGCTTTCCTCCGCCAAGCTTCGAGATGTGAATCAGTCCGTCCACGCCTCCTTCAAGGGTCACAAAGGCTCCGAATTTTGTAAGGAGCCCAACTTTCCCGATATGGGAAGATCCGGAGGGGTATTTTTCCTCAATCCGCTCCCATGGATTGGCAAGGGTGGCCTTTAGGCTCAAGGAAATCCGGTTTTTCTCCCAGTCTAGATTCATAATGACCACTTCCATCTCCTGGCCTGTGGAAAGTACCTCATGGATGTCTTCAACCCGCCCCCATCCTATCTCCGATATGGGAAGCAGACCCTGAATACCTCCTATGTCGATAAATGCTCCGAAGTCCTGAACTGAAGTGATGCGCCCGGCGATCTTCATCCCCTCCTGCAATTTTTCTTTCAGGACCTCTTTTTTCTCGCTCTCCTCGGCCTCCGCGATTGCACGATTCGAGAGTATGATATTTCGTCCCCCTTCGCTGTACTCGGTAATCATGAAGGACATTTTTTGCCCGACATATAATGAGGAATCTTCGATCCTTCGCAGTCCCATCTGGGAATAGGGGCAGAAAGCCCTGGTTTCGCCTGCTATCTTGACATGAAAACCGCCCTTTATCTCCTTTTCCACTAGCCCTTCGATTGGTATCTTGCTGTCCCAGGCGTGGCCCAGGAAGTTTTTCCCTGCCTCTCCGCTGGTGATCCGGGTGGTAAAAAGATATTCGCCATGCTGCGACGACAGAAAATAGGCCGTTATTTTGTCGCCGATCTTGAAAGGTAGTTCACCAGTATCGTCTACAAGCTCCTTTTTTTCCAATAGTCCCTCGCTCTTGCCGCCTAGACCGAGGAAGACCCATTCGGAACCGATATCCACGATTTTAAGCTCTACCCGCTCTCCTGGCTCCAGCCATCCTGTTTCGCTGTTGCTCTCCTCCAGAAGTTTCTCAAATGATACCTCTTCGTTGCCTTTGTCGCTTGTCATACGCCCTCACTCACCTCAATAATTTTTAAACTAAAAAAAGGTAATGAAACAATTTGGCTCTATTGCCATCTGTATAAATATTCTTACTGGATCGGCACATTCCCAGTCTAACCTTAGTCTGGTCATGCAACCGTATCAACACCTGATATTTGGCCCTTTTCCTGATTCAGGTATCCGTCTATCATTGACAGCAGTTCGCTTGCCCTGAATGGTTTGGCCAGAGTACGATAGCCGTATCGGTCCAGTTCATCATCAAACTTTCCTTTGAAAGGTGTTATGTCGAAGAAACCGCTTACGTAGATGACCTTTACCCGGGGACTTGTCTTTCTGATTTTTTCAATAAGTTCAAGGCCTCCCATTCTTGGCATAACGACGTCACAAAGTATCAGGTCCGGTTTGAATTTTTGGTACATCTCATAGCCTTTTACTCCATCCTCGGCAATTCTTGAATCATATCCCTCCATCAGCAGGATCTGCTGAAAAATCTTTTGCAGGGCAGGATCATCCTCAACGATCAATATCCTCTTTCTTCCCCCGGAATCTTCGGCTATCCCCCTTTTTATGATATTGAGGAGTTCCTTGTCCGTCATATGTGAGATGGCATCATTGACCCTGTTGAGCACCTGCTGTGTGATTATTGCCTTGCGGTTGCTATCTGGATTGAGATCGGGGTGGTAAACCTTGCTCAGCAAGCGATAACTGGATTTTATGTATGAAAGTACGGACTTGCCTCCAAGCTCGGTGTAAATCTCCTGCGCTTTATCGAGAAGGCCCAGATAGACAAGGTCCTTTTCTAATTCTGAACCTGCGTCATATGTCACTAAGATTCCTCCACTTTTTGTCATTTAAATAGAAAATAATGTCTTAGCTTCTCCATCACCATGGGCATAGCGTCAAAAACACCAGCATTTTAGAACAGGTCCATTTCAGATTCAATGATTTTAAGTTCCAAATTCTGTTTCATATATGCCATCATCAAATAATTTTAAAGACACATGGCCGCGGAATTCATATCCAGCAAAATTGCTCAGATAAAGGTGATGTTTCAAATGCTCTATTAGTTTTCAAAGGGATCAAATAATTTCCGGCTCGTTTTTTTTTTGCTTTCAGGACCATGGTTTAATCTCTAAAAATCCGAATTTGTCTTGACAACAGGCTATTCTCTCCGGTACGAGAGGCCACCGAAAACCGATTTGTTTATAGTTAAGAGTTTTACCTGAAAGCAGGGTTATCTTTTTTGACTCTGCCTTTTTTTATCCTATTTGCTTTTGTATTTAGAAAGGGTAGTTATGACGCAGGACAAGGACAGAACACCAGTTGCGCAGATAATCTCCACGCAGTGTACCAAGTGCAAGATGGAGCTTAATCACATGGTTGTTGCCCACAACCTTAACGGTATCGTTGCTCGTGTCAAGTGCCGTACCTGTGGTAGCGAGCATAAATATCACCCGGAAAAAAAGAAATCTTCTCCTAGAGTTGCACGGACCGTTAGTAGGACGTTATCGGCGAGAAAAGTACCAGTTGCGCCCAGCCTGGAAGAATTTACCAAAAAATTGAAGGGGAAGGAGCCGATCCCCTACGGCATATCAGGATCGTTTAATGCCGGTGATGTTATAGGACATCCCAAATTCGGAATGGGGCTCGTTACGAAGCTATCTCGCCAGAGAATTGAAGTCCTGTTTCTTGACGGTCCCAAGACCCTTGCCTGTGATATGTGATCCTTCTCTTCCCCACCGAAGGCCCTTCTCAGCCCCTTGCTATTTCCTGAAAAGTTTTGTATTTATCGGATCATGAAGATCGAGACCACCCAGACCGCAAGGATGTACAGGGGCAAGGCGTTGATTGCCGATCCGATATACAATTATATACTTTTTACAGTTCCATCAAATGATCTCCCGCCGGAAAAAACCGAACAGGATTTGATAGACTCTCCCTGGGTGCAGCGTCTCAGGAGAATTTATCAGTTACAGAGCGCACGGTGGGTCTACCCCTCTGCGGAACACACCCGGTTTCAGCATTCACTGGGTACTATGCACATGGCGGGGGAGTTCGGCCGCCACCTCTATCCTGGGTTAAAGGAGGCCTTTCCTGATCTGCCGTCCATAGATTTTGTGGAAGAGCTTATCCGGGTAGGCGGGCTGCTGCACGACTCGGGGCACGGACCCTATGGACATTTCTTTGACGATAATTTTCTGAAACGATATAATCTTACCCATGAGATCATGGGGCAGAAAATCATAACGGAGAGGCTGGGCGGGCTTATAAGGGATATTCGCCGTAGCCCTTCGGGTTTCTTCGCTCATGGGGAACGGCTTGATCCCGAGCAGGTGGCATTCCTTATAAAAAAACCAGGGGAGGAAGGAGATGACCAGCCCGGATGGCTATACTTTCTCCGGCAGTTATTCTCAGGAGTCTACACCGTTGACAATCTGGATTATGTCCAGCGGGACGCTTACATGACCGGCTTTTCAATGGATATAGTAGACATCCATCGTCTCAGATTCTATACCTTTTTCACGAAAAGGGGCCTGACTCTGCACCAGGCCGGCATATCCGCCCTAAGCAGATTTTTGAATGCACGTATTAACCTCTATTCCAATGTCTATTTTCACCGGACCACGCGAGCCCTCGATCTCCACCTCCAGGAGATATTTCAGGAGACAATGGATATAATTCTGCCCTGCAACCCTGCCGAGAATCTTGACCTCTATCTGGGGTGCGACGACTGGAGTCTTTTCAATGAGGTTAGAGGGTGGTCACAGTCTAAGGATAAGTCCCTGCAAGCCTTGGGAAAACAATGGGACCGGCTTCATGGGAGACAGGTGAAATGGAAAATGTCCTATTCGGCGGAGTTTTTCATAGAAAAAATGCAGAGGGGAGTGCGATTTGCCGGTGTTGAGGAGTACGAAAGGCAAATTCGGCAAAACCTTCCGGAGAGCCTGAAGGATATGCTCTTCAGGGTGGACCTGGCGACGCAGGACCCTCGACCTATCAACCCTGTGGCTGAAGGGGACAAGAAGATCAATATCTATAACCCTTCTACCGAATCCATATCTCTTGAACCCATAAATGATATATACCGCTTCATCCCGGCCCGGGTCGTGCAGTTCCGTGTCTTCTCCCTGGACCACCGTCACGATGAGGCATTGACCCTGGCTGCCGAGAAGGCCTTGGGATCGGTGGTAGATGTTGTAACCACGAATATATGAGCCTGTAAATTTCCGTTGAATCATGAAATAAAAAGGTTTTTTGTGGCAAAGTTGGGGTCAGAGGTCATGTTTACCCCAAGACGTCTGAGCCCGGCTTCATCCCCCGACGTGGGCATATGGGTCATGTGAACCTCACAGCCCCTGAGATCTTTGAGCTTTCCTATGGCGAGATGGGCCGCTGTGTTCGTAATAGCGCTGATACCCAGCAACACGAGAGATTCATTTAGATCAAGACTTACCGAGGTTTCATAGAGGATCTTTGTTTTGAGGTAACCTACGGAATCCGTTATATTCTGGGGAAGTAATTTTATATTCTCCGGGATCCCGGCAAGATGTTTTATGGAATGTATGACAAGGCTGGAGGCCGCATGCATCAGTTGCGAGTTGTTTCCTGTTATAATGGTGCCGTCCGCCAGTTCTATTGCGGCCCCGCAGTAGATTCTTTCGTTTCCCTTGTTTTGTTCCAGTGCCTTATCTGCAGCATCACGCGCTGGTTGTACTACTTTTCGGCTCTCAGGTGTCAGACCAAAATTACTGATAAACAATTCCACCCGATTCACGGTCTCTCTTTCAGCAAGACCCGCAGCGTATTCACACCTGTACCTGAAGTAGCGCCTGATAACCTCTTCCTTCGCCGCCGACCCTGCGGCGTTATCGTCCACTATGGCAAAGCCGCAGCGGTTTACACCCATATCGGTTGGTGACTTATAGCAAGTCTCCCCGCCGGCTATCTTTTCAAGGATTCTCTTGAGCAGTGGAAAAGCCTCTACATCCCGGTTGTAGTTTACAGCCTTTAGGTCGTATGCCTCGAGATGAAAGGGGTCTATCAGATTGAAGTCGCCCAGATCCGCCGCTGCAGCTTCGTAGGCAATATTGACGGGATGTTTCAATGGTATATTCCAGATTGGGAAGGTCTCGAATTTTGCGTATCCTGCCTTTATGCCCCTTCGGTAGTCATGGTAAAGCTGTGAAAGGCAGGTGGCCAGCTTACCGCTTCCCGGCCCGGGGCCGGTCACTACAACAAGGGGTTTCTGGCTTTCGATGTATGAATTAGCACCGTAACCCTCGTCGCTGACTATGGTGTCTACATCTGTTGGATAGCCCTTCGTGTATCTGTGGGTGTATACCCTTACTCCCCTCCGTTCGAGCCTGTTCTTGAAGGATACCGCCGAAGGCTGGTTTTCAAAGCGGGTTATGATGACACCCAGCACATCGAGACCCCAGCCCCTTAGATCGTCTATCATTTTCATGGAGTCCGAATCATAGGTTATCCCAAAATCGGCACGCATCTTATTTCGTTCAATATCCCCTGCATATATGCAAAGCAGGATGGCAGCCTTGTCGCGCAGCTCCCGCAGCAGTTTCAATTTTACGTCAGGATCGTACCCGGGCAGGACGCGGGCGGCATGGTAATCGTTGAAAAGTTTTCCCCCAAACTCCAGATATAGTCGGTGTTCAAAACTGGCAATCCTCTTCAGGATGGCTTCTGTCTGCTCTCTTAGGTATTTTTTGTTGTCGAAGACGACTTTCCCAATCATAATCTCTTATCTGCGATGTGGGGCTGAATTTATTTGAAAAGTTTGAGATATTCTCCGTAACCTTCCTTTTCCAGGTCCTCTTTGGGGATAAAACGAAGGGCGGCGGAATTCATGCAGTATCTCAGGCCACCCGGCCCAGGGCCGTCACCAAATAGGTGTCCCAGGTGTGAATCTGCGATTCTGCTCCTTACCTCGGTTCTTGGTACGAACAGGGTTCGGTCCTCTTTCTCGACTAAAGCATTGGGAACGATAGGTTTTGTGAAGCTGGGCCATCCGGTACGAGAGTCGTATTTATCAAGAGAGCTGAAAAGTGGCTCTCCCGATACAATATCTACGTAGATACCGTCTTGTTTATTGTTCCAGAACTGGTTTTGAAAGGGCTGCTCAGTGCATTCCTCCTGGGTTACCTTGTACTGGAGAGGAGTCAATATTTCCAGCAGCTTGTCCGATGAGGGTTTTTTAAAATCACCATTAGGGGGAAGCGGTGGAGGCCCCCATATCTTTTCCAGATAGAGATCACGCCCCGATCCGGAACGGTAGGCCTCATATCTTTCAGGGTTTTTCCGGGCGTAATTCTGATGATATTCTTCAGCCCTATAAAATGAGGTAAATGGAAGAATTTCAGTTACTACCGGTCTGTTGTATCGCCCGGATGCGTTTAAAATTTCCTTTGAAGACTGGGCAATATTCTTTTCCTCTTCAGTTTGGTAAAAGATGGCAGACCGGTACTGAGGTCCCCTGTCGAAAAAGGATCCGCCCCCATCTGTGGGATCTGTGTTTTGCCAGTATAGGTCCAACAGCTGCTTATAGGTTACCTTCTCCGGGTCATAGGTTATCTCTATGGCCTCGTAATGTCCGCTGGCCCCTGCTGATACATTTTCATAGGTCGCGTCCTTCTCCGCTCCCCCGGCATATCCCGATACTACTTCTATTACGCCCTCAAGTCCTTCAAAGGGTTGTTCCATGCACCAGAAACAACCCCCTGCGAAGATGGCTTTCTTGTTTTGCTGTCGGCTCTTCTCATCCACGTGGTTTTCCCCTGTCAAATTGTTTACCAAGGCATAGAGGATTATCAGGGAGGTTGCAGCCAAGGCAATAATCAGTGACTTTTTCATGATAGCCCCGATCTATAGGTTGTTCTGAAGCCTGTTATCAGGCCCTCTTGCCCGGAAGCTTCCAGGCTATCAAGGCGATTATGATAGCAACAACCAGTCCGGTTATAACACCGGGGACACCACTTATAACGGCTGAAGATTCGGGGGTAGCAGCCAGGGTGGCGTTTCCTCCTAGGACCTTTCCCATAATGGGCATTCTCTGAATACTGGAATAGACCAACATGTATAGAAATGTTCCAAAGAGTCCTCCCAGTATGAAGAATATGGCATCCTTGCGGCCATCTCCAAGGGCTGCCATGCTGGTACTCGGGCAGTAGCCGGTGAATGCCCAGCCAACTCCCATAATGAGTCCACCGATAAGAACCCCCCAGTAACTGGTCTTTATATCCAGATGCGAGGCAGGTATGATGTCTGCGGCGAGACCTATGAAGAGAAATGCGCTGGCTATCGCGATTCCGAAAAGGATCGTCTTCATCAGGTGAAGATCGGTAAGGCGCAGCATGTTTATTATATTATGTGGATTGGATGCACCGATGCGGTGTATAACAAAACCAAATGAAGCTCCTAGTATAATGGCTAACAGTATTGTCATATTGCACCTCCTCTATTTGCGGCCGTAGATCATTATGGCTAGCGGTATACCTACTATAAAGATCCCCAAGGCGAACATATATCCGCTTATTGAAGTCTGCATTATGCCGCTCATTGTATGCCCTGCCATACAGCCACCTGCCAGTCTTGCTCCGAAAAGCACAAGCAGCCCTCCGCCAAAGGAGACAAGGTAGCGCTTGGTATTGCTATCACCGAATCTTGATCGCCATACCGCCGGGGCTATCCGGTCGGAGGCGTTTGCCTGAGGTCCCTTGGTCCTGGCCGAGATTAAGGCTCCCACAAATATGCTGAGGACAAAGATGAAACTGTAGTTTATGGGTTCCATAACGTTCTTGGCATACTTGCCGCCGCTTTTGTTCAGGTATGCATTCTTGCTTACATAGCCGGATTTTGCGTCAGGATTTTTGACTATTAGATTCTGGGAAACGGCATTCCAGATAATCCCATCTAGAATGACAAACTGCGTGGATACCCCGATCGGTTTTACCAGCAATACCGCGAGAAGAAAGACTGCCCCCAGGGCAATTCCTCCCTTGAACCAATTCCACTGTCCCGCCATAACGCCACCTCCCTAACGGTAAAATAATGTTGACTAAAAGCCGGAAGCTTCAGGGGCAGCGCAGAGCCGAATAAAACTGCTCATTAAGGGGTCACCCCGCACAACATATTCCCGGCACCTTAAACATATGCCGCAGCGTATAATGAACGTGAAATTAAATAGTGAAATGCCTATGGTAGGCATCTGATACGGGGAAATTATGACACAAACCAACATTAAGGTAAATGATATATTGGCCTCTTCCCGGTATTGTTCATATTCGGGAGGCCGAGCGAGTCACGTCACTTATTATGCGGGCTCTTCCGGTTTGTTTGGCCTGGTACATGAGATCATCCACCCTTGTAAGAAGGTTGTCGGTGCTCTCTCTGCCAACGTATTGTGTCACTCCAAAGCTTGCCGTAAGTGAACCCACCTCTGGAAAAATTCTTTTTCTCAGGCTTTCAAGTAAAGCGGTTGAGAGCTTTGTAGCCTCTTTAAGGGCGGTATTGACGAGCATGATCATGAACTCTTCTCCTCCCCAGCGTGCCAGCACATCAGGTAGGCGGATTCGCTTGCGGATCAGGTCCACTACTCCTTTAAGAACGCGATCCCCGGTTTCATGTCCGAAAAGGTCATTGATATTCTTAAAATTATCAAGATCGAGCATTATCAGGGATAGGGGGATCGAATAGCGATCGCTGCGTTCCATCTCGCGGTTCAATTCCTCCATAAAATGGCGGCGGTTGAATGCCCCGGTCAGAGGATCCGTCACGGCAAGATTTCGCAATTCTTCCGAAAGAAGTCTTCGCTCAGTAACATCGCGACTTACGCCCAGGATTGCAACCGGCCGCTGCTTATCATCACGGATAAAAGACAGTACGTTTTCAATCCATACAATCGAACGGTCCTTCCGGTATTCCTGAATTTCTATCGTCCGCGATCGACCGGGATCGGCTCCTTTGGCTTCGAGTGCCAGCTCTTCTTGGAGGATTCTCTTTACTGTTTCAAGCGAGTAGGGTGGCATCACGTCCGCTATGGAATCTTTGATAGTAGATTCAGGGGTAGATCCATATATCTGTTTAACAGCGGGGCTTACGTAGGTAAAGTGAAGGGTTTTCAGGTCTGCTATCCAGAGACAGTCGCCTGAATGATCTGCTATCATACGGTACTTTTCTTCACTTTCGCTAAGTTCCCTATGGAGTTTGTTCAGATCAGAAACTTTTTGTTCAAGTTCTTTTATCCTGCGAAGCAATAAGTCTTCTTGATTATTTCTTGTCTCGAAAAGAGCTTCCTGCGCCTTCATTTTTTAACCCTTTATGTTTTTTTGTTGGTATCCATATTTGAACCAATACTGCTGGTATCCGATACTCACTTTTCTATTGACCATAATAGCCTTCAGTCAACAAAGGACAGTTAGTTTTTTTTGTGAGTGGATAGACAGGCTTTACAACTACCTGATAATTAGTTGTCGAGTGCCAAGACATCGATAACGATTTTTTGTGCCACGACATCGCTGACACTCAACTGAGCTATCGCAGTTTGTAATCGAATTCCTCTACCTATTTTTTGTCCAGGAAGAGTTTTAGTTTCTGCTCTTTGATATCGATAGTAGCCACCACGTATTCAAGCATGGTCTCTGGCGGAGCCGAGAAGCATTCTCCGAAGATATTCAATTTCAGGTTGCTGCGAATGAGGCGCACAACGTGATATTTGCCAATCTCCGGCTTTTTCATTCGATGCATGGGAGGCTCCTCTGCTTTTGGAAACCTCAATTTGACATTCGAGGCGGCAAGAGCTTTCAGCGGTGTATCACCTTTGAGTTTGCTGTAGCGATACCTGCTGTTGTGCCGCTGTTCGAACGCAAGTGAGTTCAATTGCAGATCCCCTATGGACGCCATGATAACTTTGCCGAGAAATCTCTGTTGATAACGGTCGTTGAAGTTTTCAATCATTCCATTTCTCCACGGTTCGGCCATTGGTATGAACCAAGGCTCGACACCGTTTTGCAGACAGAGTCGGATAAGGGGACCCATTCCACGTGGATGTGTCGGGCTTCCGAAGAAAGACATGGCATTATCAACTTGGACACGCTCTGGTATTCCCATCCGCTTCCATGCGCTCCAAAACCCGTCAAGGATCATTTGCCCTGACTTGGCAATGGAAGGATGCAGTCCACACCGGACCGTTGCCGTATCAACGATGTTCAGGCTGTAAAAACGAATCGGTCCCTTCAGATAGCACGGGCCAACAAGATCAGCCTGATGGGTTTGGTTCGGCAATGTTGACGGCAGAACGGGATATGCCGTCCCTTTGGACTCATATTTGCCGGTTCGTCGATGTGTCAGTTCGTTCTTGGCGAGAATCCGGTTGATTGTCCTGATTGACGGCAACGGTTTGGCGCCAAGATCTTCTATCTCCCATAGGATTGCTTGAGCACCGCAGAACAAACCCTGATTATAGAGATTGAGGCGAACCATCTTGACGATTTCTTCGATCTCTAATGGTGTCCGGTTTGGGATCACACGGGGGCGACGAGAACGATCCTCGCACCACGAGGCATCGCCCTCGCTATACCGCTTGAACCACTTGTACAGCCAGAACTTCGACTTGCCCAGCGACGCACATATTGATTCGGGACTTTCACCGTTTATAAATCGCTCCACGGCCAAGACCCGTTGCTGCTTGTTTTCCTTTTCCATGAACACCTCCGTATCTATTTTGGTGTTCACAGAATTACGTGATCGCTATTCGATTGTCAGAGAACTTTGTTTGCTATGTGCTGGCACATTTTTCCGTTATCGATGTCTTGGCACTCAACAATTAGTTGTTTTTAAAAGACGAAATATAGGAGACATGGTATGGTATGTCAATTGAAAACTACCTTTTCCGTTCGCTGATCAAATATATAAAAAATCAGCATTTCCCCCCCCTAAATAAGGCCTTGATAAAAAATCCACTATGGAAGAAAATGACCCAACCTAAATATGAAAGCTCATTAATTGACGAAGGAGGAACTCATGTTTAAAAAGATTCTTTATCCCACAGATTTTTCGGACGTGTCAAAAAAGGCCCTCTCTTCCATTCTTGAACTTAAGACGGCTGACGAGCAGGAGGTTGTTATCTTGCATGTGATCGACAGCAGAAATCTTGACGTAATGGCCCAGTATGTTCCATCTGAAATTGTGAGAACCCGGGAGTCTCTTGAGCAGATCTCCCTGGATAAGGCACAGGAGATTGCCAACCAACTCAAGGGTAAAGGTTTTGCCGTAAAAATTCGAGTAGAGGAAGGAATTCCTTCCAGAAATATACTGGAGGCCGAGGAAGAAGAGTCTGTTTCCTCTATTGTCATAGGTTCTCACGGTGTTAGCAATCTAAAGGAGATTTTCCTCGGATCGGTTTCGGAAAAGGTAATACGCAAGGCTAAAAACCCAGTTGTAGTGATAAAACGTTAAAAACATGTTTGAGCTTAAATACTAGCCATGACAGTGGCAGTTGTTGAGGACTGCTACTGTTTTTCCTAATAACCTGTTGTATTTTCTGCGGTTATTGCTTTGATAAAAGGTATTACTCAAAATGGTATCCTTTATTGTTGAAGAGCCTGTAACAGGCGTTCACAACATCTTTGTCATAGAGCTTGCCGCTGTTTTTTAAGATTTCGTCCAAGGCCTTTTCGATACCCAATGAGGCGCGGTAGGGTCTGTGCGAGGCCATTGCCTCCACTACATCGGCGACGGCAAGAATCCTGGCTTCTGTTGTGATTTCATCTCCTCGCAGACCTCTCGGATAGCCGGACCCATCCATCCTCTCATGATGCTGATATACGACTTCGGCTAATGGCCAGGGAGATTCCACATCCTTTAGAATCTCATACCCCTTCAGGGGGTGTTCCTTGATCAGAGAAAACTCCACATCTGTCAGGATTGCCGGTTTTACCAGGATCTCCGCCGGAACTGACAATTTTCCTATGTCATGTATAGACCCCACCATGAATATGCCATCGATTTTTTCTTGGGGTAATCCCATCTCTGTTGCAATGGCACGGGCCGTGTTGGCAACCCGTAGCTGGTGCCCCGCAGTATAGGGATCTCTAGCTTCCACAGCTGCCACCATGACCTGGATGGTCGTTTCAACTGCCCTATGGAGGTTCTGAAGGGTCTCCTGTAGACGGTTTTCTGTTTGCCTCCGATCAGTGATGTCACGGGCTACACCAAGTATAGCAACTGGCTGCTGATTTTTGTCTCTTATAAAAGAGGCCTTTACCTCTGTCCAGACGGTTGAGCCGTCCTTCCTGATCATCTCCAGTTCAACAGTCCGGAACACAAGGGGGACAGATTTTTCCAGTTCTATAGCCTCGGAGAGGTTTTGCATGGCCACCTCCCATGATTGGGGTGTAACCGTCTCATGGGTAGGCCGTTCAACCACCTCTTCCGGTTCATATCCTCTGAGAATTTTTACAGAGGGACTTACATAGGTATAGTTCAGATCCATGTCGAGGACAAAAATAACGTCATTGGAATTATCGGCCAAAAGACGGTATTTTTTTTCGCTTTCCCTCAGGGCATCCTCAATACGTTTGCGATCCGTTATATCGCGTCCTACAAGTACAACACCGGTAATCGAGCCCTCTTTCATAATTGGTGATGTACTCACTTCGACAGCCTTCAAGTCCCCATCGCTTGTAATGATTTGATGGACCGAAGCCCTTATCTTCTCTCCATTAAGGGCCGCATTCACTTCGGAGGTAATCTGATCAAAGGACTGCAAGGTGAGAATTCTTTCAAGTTCTGAAAGGGGCTGACCTTTGATATCCTGTGGATTATATCCCAGTAATGACTGGGCGCTGGGAGAAATATCGGATATGATGCGGTCAATGTCTATCGTACATATTATATCCATCACATTCTCGAAACTCAGCCGGTAGCGTTCCTGTAATGCCCTGAGCTCCTGGTTGGCGGTTTCGAGATCCAGCATTTTCTTCTCAAGTTTTCGAAAAAGAATTTCATCATGCTTCCGTAAGAAAGCCATCTCTTCGCTGAGAGGCCCAGGATCTTTTGGCGTTGACTTATTGCCCTCCATGACCTCTTTCACTATGGATATAAGCACATCGGGGTTCTGCGGTTTGAGTACGAATCGGTCTGCCCCAAGACTCATGGCAAAGGATTCGTCCTTGGGATCGGTATAGGTGGCGGTGTAGAAAATAAGAGGTATATCTTTAAGAATCTTACTGGATTTCCATTCCCTGCATAATGTGTAACCGTCCATCACCGGCATAAGGATATCGGTTATTATCATATCCGGAGGGTTGTCCAGGGCCTTGTCCAGGGCTTCTTTCCCGTTTTCCGCCGGGATTGCCTCGAAGTCGTTACCCCTGAGGAGCGTTTGGAGCATGTATAAATTGTTTATATTATCATCCACAATCAATATACGCTTTTTCATAGCAGCTTTCCTCTCACAGGTCTGGTGCGTATCGCTCTATCTGCGTTACAAAGATATCGGGATCTATGGGTTTTTCTATGTAACCATTACATCCTGCATCCATAACTTTTTTGCGATCACCGGGCATGGCGTAGGAGGTTACCGCAACGATAGGAACCTTAGAAAGATCGGGGTTTTTTCGTATATTTATTGCCACAGCATGGCCATCCATAACGGGAAGTTGTATGCCCAGCAGGATTATATCCGGTTTTAGCGCCGACGCCATTTCTATGCCGGTTCGACCATCCAGGGCTGCCAGGACTTTATATCCTTTTTTCTCCAGGATAAATCTTACAAGATAAAGATTTTGTTCGTTGTCTTCTATGACCAGTATTTTTCTTTTCATAATTCTTTTCTCTCTTATCTGTCGGTAGGAAGATAAAAACCGAATGTGGTTCCAGACCCCAATATACTCTTTACCCATATTGTGCCCCCCATCAGTTCCACAAGTTTCTTACATATGGAAAGACCGAGTCCCGTTCCCTCATATTTCCTGGTTAAGCCGGAATCGATCTGCCTGAACGGCTGAAAGATTGTTTCCAGATCTTTTTCTTTTATGCCTATCCCGGTGTCGGCTACCCTCAACGCTATGCCGTTATCTCCTATTTCGCACTCTACGATTACCGACCCCTCATTCGTAAACTTTACTGCGTTGCTTATCAGATTAAGGAGTATCTGTTCGGTCCTGCGGCGATCACCTGTTATTTTATTAATATCTCCGGATATGGAAGATGTAAGGCAAAGGCCCTTTTTCTCCGCTAGAGGGCGCACGGTTGCCAGAGTCTTTTCTATAGCATCGGGCAAGTCGTATTCCTCATAGGCTATCTGTAGCTGTCCCGCCTCAATCTTTGATATGTCTAGGATATCGTTTATAAGAGAGAGCAGGTGTTGTGCGCTGCCCCGTACCATATTTAACTGTTTTTTCTGCTCCTCGTTTAGGGGACCTACAATTCCCTGCAGGATTATACCGGTGAAGCCTATGATCGAATTTAGAGGAGTCCTGAGCTCGTGTGACATGGTGGCAAGAAAGGCGGATTTTAACCGGTCAGACTCTTCGGCCCGTTCTTTTGCGATGGCAAGTTCGTTTAGCGCTTGAATCCTTACCTGGATTTCCGTCGAGAGCTTCTCGTTTGTTTTCTCTAGAAGAGATGTCCTTTCTGCGACCATCTCCTCGAGATTGTCCCTGTGCTCTATTAGGTTAGCCTGTGTATCCTGTAGAGATTGATAGGTATTCTTCAGGGTATCCATCATCCTGTTGTAGGAATTTGCGAGAACTCCGATCTCATCCTTCGATTTGATATTTACACGTCGCTGAAGATCAGATGTCTTTGCGATATAACCGGTTTCGTCGGTGAATTGCTTCAGGGGCCTGACCACATATATCTTGAGGCCGATCATGGTCATAATGCTCAACAGTATCAGGGCTATAGAGATGCCTGATATTGTCATAACTATTTTTTCGGTGATCTGCTTTTCAATGCTTTTTGAAGGTATAAGGATGCCTATCTTCCAGTTGCCCTGACTTGATTTTATGCAGAGGGCGTAACTTTTCTTCCCTTCGATACTTACGGGAGTAAAGCATGTTCTTGGTTCAGAAAATATCGATGTAAGGTCAGGACAAAAATCCCCCACTTTCCTGAAAAGCATCTCTTCGCTCAGTCCGGTCAAAACTATGCCGTTATTATCCAAGAGAATTATGTTGCCTTCAGGTTTGGTCTTATAGGCTGAAATGTATTGGGTTAAATTTAGCAATGTAACATCAACGCCGACGACGCCATAGAATAGACCATTTTTATCAACAAGGGCCCTTACGATGCCGATATTGATATCTGAGGTTGTTATGGAGGGGTAGGCATCTGTCCTGACGGCCTTGCCCGGATTATCTTTGCCCAGTATATACCATGGACGCTGTCTGGGGTCATAGCGGGTGGGGCGGTTGCGTCTATGGGATCGCACAAAGGCGCCGTTTTCTCTACCCATATATACAGAGTTTACATAGGGGTGTGTAATACGATAGTTGTTAAGGACATCGATGATCTTCTGCTCGTCATCGCTTATGCGGTATTCAAAAGTTTTTTCGTAGGAATTTGTAAAATTGGTAAAATCATGGTCATTTCGGGTGCGAACTGATTTGTTCGC
This sequence comes from Syntrophales bacterium, assembly GCA_963665835.2. Lineage (GTDB taxonomy): Bacteria > Desulfobacterota > Syntrophia > Syntrophales > UBA2210 > UBA6078. The sequence continues at coordinate 1,026,510 of CAXXWJ010000001.1, forward strand.
AACAAGGGCACTCAGGTCACTTTCCACATCGGCAAAAAAAGTGTTCAGGGCGAAGTCAACATGCTGAAGATCGTTTAAAATGTCTGCCTGAATAGAGCGCAGCCCCTTATCCCAAAGGCTGGAATAGAAGAAAGCTCCCAGGAAAAGAAGTATGAAGATCGTACTGAGGACGTAAAGAAGCAGCAACTTGCTCTGGATCTTCACCCTATATCTGCCCCCCGTTGTTTATTTATCAGATAAAGCTTATGAGAAAATCCTATACTTTAAATTTCAGAATAGCTTACTTGAAAGACGCCTGCACAGCATGATCCATGATTGTGAAAATTGCCTAATAATTTATGCAATTATATAGTCTACGCGATATGTATGGTAATCCCTTCTTGTCAATGAAAAACCCGATTTAAATTAGGGTACCCTAAAGATCCATTTATTATTCTGGGGACTGGAATTTTGTGGCCTTTCAGTAAAGTCCGATTATTTAAGGTTTTTCAAGGGTTAACTGTGTTTTTAATGATATGACAGAATATGATAAGGCACTAACTCTATTGCGATATTTTGTCAAGCAATATTAATTGGTAGACCAATAGGATCAATCATTGGTTGTGGGTTCAGGGGAAAAGCAGGACTAAGGTAATCAAGTGTCCTTTTTGTAAAAATGTCTGGCGGCATAATTGCATCTAAAGTATATTTATTCGAAAAGTAAGGCAAAACAGGGAGGAAGCATGAGAAGTTTCGGTGATCGTATCTTTCGTGCCGCAAGGCTGGATGTTACTCTGTATGAAGAGGTCGAAGCGGATAAGAGTGCAATGGGGCAGGCCATGGGGGTTGTTATTCTTTCCAGTCTTGCGGCAGGCATAGGATCTTTTGGGAATGGAGGATTCGGGGGTATTTTTTTGGTAACGGCCACAGCCCTTGCCGGTTGGTACGCATGGGCATGGTTGACATATATTATAGGCACAAAACTTCTTCCGGAGCAGCAGACCCAGTCTGATCCCGGTGAGCTTCTCAGGACGATAGGATTTTCGAGTGCTCCCGGTCTGATTCGCATAGTGGCGGTTATTCCTGGCTTGGAAAGAACTATCTTTCTCGTCGCCTCTATCTGGATGCTGGTTGCCATGGTAATAGCTGTCAGGCAGGCGCTGGATTACAGGAGCACGGTTCGTGCCGTTGGGGTTTGCTTGATAGGCTGGGCAATCCAGATATTTATTATAGGGCTCTTGTCTTATATGTTTGGAGGTGGCGTCCAGCCTTCCTAGAAAGAGCAGAATAAAGCAGATAATCTCTCCTGTGTTAACCCGTTTATGTACTATACAGGCATGTTAGAAAATAACGGTCCGATGGAGAATTTTTATTCAAGGCAGATAGAATGATTTGCAAGCAGAGAATTTTGTATTTTATACTCCTTGTGCCCTTTGGTTGTGCCGGGCTTCATCTTGATCATTATGGAAGGCTGTCTGCCGACAGTGAAGTTACCACTGTCTTTGAGCGGTATCAGGTAGACCCTGACAGTTATTACTATATCAGCGGTCCCGATTGCTTTCCAAATGCTATAATCGGGGTCAACAGGGCCTATGTCCTGGAGACTACCCTTTGGAAAAAACTTGAAATGATGCCAGCTGTATTACAGAAACTCGTTAAAAACATGCGTACGCAGGCCACGATTCACCAGGGTTTTTCAATTCTGGATACCCAGGGAAAGAAGATAGGGATCTGGTATTCTATACCTTCGGCGGCGACCTATGTGAGGATGAAGGATCAGCGTTCTGTTATAATTCCTACTCCTCATATCGACGCTTACGATAAATCGGAAAAGAGGCTCTTTCCCGGGATACAATAGCCCTTTATACGGTGATGCATCCTTAATGTTTTATAAGCTTGTTGAGAGTGATCAAAAGATGGTGATAACCCAGATTTCAAAAAATCACAGGCAATGGATCCGGGGTCTTCAGCGCAGGAAAAACCGTGATCAGGAGGGTGTCTTTGTGGCAGAGGGATTCAATGCCCTTGAATCGGCTCTAAGATCGATTCACCATCCGGTATTAGAGGTTATCGCGGACAGAAATCATATCGAAGCCGTTGCAGATATTATTTTCAATGAAACTCCTCTGTACGAGTGCTCCGATAGTATAATGAACGAGCTTTCAACTGAGAGTACGCCACAGGGTGTCTTGACAATATGCCGCAGGAGCGAATTTGACTCTAGGAATCTGGGTGCCGGGACCAGTGATGTTTTGTTGTACCTGGATCGGGTGTCCGATCCAGGAAATCTGGGGACCATAATAAGAACCAGCGCATGGTTCGGCGTAAGGCAGTTGATGCTGGGTCCTTCCTGTGTTGACCCATTCAACGCCAAGTCGATCAGGGCGTCGGCAGGGGCATTATTCGCCGTAGAGTTATACATGCCGGTAAGTCCGGAAAGCATGAAAGGATTAGCGGGCAGGGCGGGATATCAGATCATAGCCATGGTTCCCCGAGGTGGCATATCGCCGGAACAGGTAGAAAAAAGCGGTAAAAATATAATTATGATGGGGCAGGAGGCGGAAGGTTTATCTGATGAGCTTATAGGTTTCGCCGACCAGGTGGTCTCAATCCGCGGCAGAGGAGATGTTGAGTCATTGAATCTATCGGTTGCCTCTGCGATTATCCTCTACGAGATGCTCAAATAATGGGCAGATCGCCTGTTCCTGTTTGTTAATTGTTGAGTGCCAAGACATCGATAACGGAAAAATGTGCCAGCACATAGCAAACAAAGTTCTCTGACAATCGAATAGCGATCACGTAATTCTGTGAACACCAAAATAGATACGGAGGTGTTCATGGAAAAGGAAAACAAGCAGCAACGGGTCTTGGCCGTGGAGCGATTTATAAACGGTGAAAGTCCCGAATCAATATGTGCGTCGCTGGGCAAGTCGAAGTTCTGGCTGTACAAGTGGTTCAAGCGGTATAGCGAGGGCGATGCCTCGTGGTGCGAGGATCGTTCTCGTCGCCCCCGTGTGATCCCAAACCGGACACCATTAGAGATCGAAGAAATCGTCAAGATGGTTCGCCTCAATCTCTATAATCAGGGTTTGTTCTGCGGTGCTCAAGCAATCCTATGGGAGATAGAAGATCTTGGCGCCAAACCGTTGCCGTCAATCAGGACAATCAACCGGATTCTCGCCAAGAACGAACTGACACATCGACGAACCGGCAAATATGAGTCCAAAGGGACGGCATATCCCGTTCTGCCGTCAACATTGCCGAACCAAACCCATCAGGCTGATCTTGTTGGCCCGTGCTATCTGAAGGGACCGATTCGTTTTTACAGCCTGAACATCGTTGATACGGCAACGGTCCGGTGTGGACTGCATCCTTCCATTGCCAAGTCAGGGCAAATGATCCTTGACGGGTTTTGGAGCGCATGGAAGCGGATGGGAATACCAGAGCGTGTCCAAGTTGATAATGCCATGTCTTTCTTCGGAAGCCCGACACATCCACGTGGAATGGGTCCCCTTATCCGACTCTGTCTGCAAAACGGTGTCGAGCCTTGGTTCATACCAATGGCCGAACCGTGGAGAAATGGAATGATTGAAAACTTCAACGACCGTTATCAACAGAGATTTCTCGGCAAAGTTATCATGGCGTCCATAGGGGATCTGCAATTGAACTCACTTGCGTTCGAACAGCGGCACAACAGCAGGTATCGCTACAGCAAACTCAAAGGTGATACACCGCTGAAAGCTCTTGCCGCCTCGAATGTCAAATTGAGGTTTCCAAAAGCAGAGGAGCCTCCCATGCATCGAATGAAAAAGCCGGAGATTGGCAAATATCACGTTGTGCGCCTCATTCGCAGCAACCTGAAATTGAATATCTTCGGAGAATGCTTCTCGGCTCCGCCAGAGACCATGCTTGAATACGTGGTGGCTACTATCGATGTCAAAGAGCAGAAACTAAAACTCTTCCTGGACAAAAAACAGGTAGAGGAATTCGATTACAAACTGCGATAGCTCAGTTGAGTGTCAGCGATGTCGTGGCACAAAAAATCGTTATCGATGTCTTGGCACTCGACAATTAACATACTAAACGACGGGATTTAGTGAGTTGTTAGCTTAACATAACCAAACAATCACCCCGACCGGGAATTTCATCAATGCAAACAGCCACAACGCATGGCCCGGTGGGGTATCTTTTTATTGGGTCTGAGAAGAGGAATTATGACCCGTCATTACATTTCACTACTGTGGATTATTTTCATTCCCTATCGTCTGATTAGGGTCATCTGGAAGTGGATATCGTCAGATTGGAGAACGCTCTCTAAACGAGACCGAAGCGTCATCCGCTGGTTGGCCCTACCAGATCATCCCATTAGACCTCGGGATCGGCAAGTCAAAAACTTCAGGGAGATCGAATATGCAGTAAAAACAGGATTACATATAACCTTTAGGTATTTAAGTGGTAGCAAAGAAGAAAGCCATCGAATGATATTCCCAAAAAGATTATTCAGGCGCAAAGAGGTAATTTACTGCCAAGCTTTCGATACCCTCCATAAAGAATATAGGGTTTTCAGATTAGACAGAATGAGTGCCTTCAAGATTGGTGTAGATAATAAAAGCATTCAGCGAGGATTCTAATTTATGGTCAGATCTAGATTCAACTTCACACATTCGTTGCTAGACGCACCAAAAACCACACCGGTCATTGAGGCGTTGCGCTCTTTTCACCCGTAACCCATAATTCTAACTTCCACAACTGAAAAAGGTAAACATCAAAAAACTATTTGGTCGTGAATCTGGTCGGGACTTGATCGGTTTTAAGGGGTTTAGCCATGGTTAAAAGGTCAATGAAATGGCGGAATAAGGCGTTTCTTTTGGCTTTTCACGCCGGCAGCCGGGGTTCGACTCCCCGTGGGGACGCCATTAACAGTAAAAATGGGCTACAGCTAAGCTGTAGCCCATTTTTATTTCATAAATCAGGTGGTTGTCCCACTTCATAGAGCTATTTACAAAACCATAACAATGATTTGACATCAAGTTAAATAGCATGTATTTTGGTAGAGAATTTATGCCGTTGCGACTGGGCCCCCTTGAAGCAACCGTCATTTATTCAGAAAATCTTTTCATATTCAGTATCTCCGTTCCTTATTAGGGGGCAAAGATGCGAAGATGCAACCCGGAACAAAGCAAAACACCGGAGATAGATGCATTATGAAAAGGTTTAGATCCGATATCCTGAAAAACCTGATCCCACTTATTCTTTTAGTGCTGTCATCTGCTTTGTCCATAGTAATCTGCATCCTTTCACTGAGGGCAGATTTTTTTATAGTTTTTCAGAACACCTTTTACATCCCCATTATCATCTCCTGCTTTTATTACGGAAGGAGGGGCTTTGCCTTTTCGGCGGGCCTGGTTCTGGTTTACGTCTTCATGGTTCTGGCCTTTACAAAAGACCCCACAATAATACTGCAGGCCCTTATAAGAGTCCTTATTTTCATGTCAGTGGCAGCCATCATAAGCTATCTGTCATTGCTCCGGGAACAAACAGAAAGGTTCCGGGTTGCCAGTGACTACACCAGGAGCCTGGTAGAGGCCAGTCTTGATTCTTTGGTAGTCATCGGAAAAGATGGCAATATCATGGACATGAATGCCACAATGGAATCGATGACAGGCTATAGCAGAGCAGAGCTTATGGGCACAGATCTAAGCAATTATTTCACCGAACCGGAACAGGCCAGGATCGGCTATAAAGATACCCTGCTGTCCGGTTATGTTTCCAACATACCGCTGGAAATAAGGCACCGAGATGGGCGACTGATTCCGGTCCTCTATGATGCTTCGGTTTTCCATGATCAGTCGGGACAGGTGGCGGGGGTCTTTGCCGCAGCCAGGGATATTACCGAGCGAAAGCTCATGGAGGAGGCACTCAAAGAATCAAGGACTTTCGCCCTTGCTACCATAAATGCCCTTACGGCGCACATAGCTGTTCTCGACGAGAGAGGATTCATTGTTTCAGTCAACGAAGCTTGGCGTTCTTTTGCCAGGTCAAACCCTCCCATTGCATCAAATATATTCGAAGGTGCAGATTACCTGGGGACATGCGATTCTTCCGCGGGAAAAGGAAGCGAAACGGCGCGAATATTTGGGGAAGGGATTCGTTCAGTAATCAGGGGAGAAAAAAATGATTTTTCTCTTGATTATGACTGCCATTCCCCATCTGAAAAAAGATGGTTTACAGGCAAGGTTTCCAGATTTACGGCTAAAAACTCCCTTCGCATCGTTATTTCCCATGAAAATATTACAGTGCGCAAGGAAGCGGAAGAGGCATTGCGGTCGGCCCATTCAGAGCTTGAGAAAAAAGTGGAAGAACGGACAAGGGAGTTGTCGGAGGCCAACACTCGCTTAAAGGAACTGGACCGGCTTAAATCGATGTTTATCGCCTCCATGAGCCATGAGCTGAGAACTCCCTTAAATTCGATAATTGGTTTTACAGGCCTGATCCTGATGGGACTTTCCGGGACTATTTCGGAAGAACAGAGGACACAGCTTGGAATGGTGAAAAACAGCGCACTTCACCTCCTGTCGCTCATCAACGATGTTATTGATGTCAGCAAGATCGAGGGAGACAAGATTGAATTATCCATGGAGAGATTCAACCTGCCTGAACTCCTTTCGGAAGCAGTAGAATCCCTTAAACCTAGTGCATCACAGAAGGGGTTGGCGATTGCCTTAGCGGCTCCGGAGGAACTCCTTATGGTAAGCGACCGCCGGAGAATCCGCCAACTCGTGGTGAATCTGGCGGGCAACGCGGTCAAGTATACCGACCAGGGGAAAATCAATGTACATGCAGCTCAAATAGATGGAAAGGTGGAGATTTCCGTATCTGACACTGGGACAGGGATAAAGGAGGAAGACATGGGAAAACTCTTCTCAGCCTTCAGCAGGATCAAGATACCGGGCCAACCGATTGTCGAAGGAACGGGACTTGGATTATATCTTTCTCAGCGTATCGCAGAGCTCCTTGGGGGAAACATAACCGTCGAGAGCAGGTTTGGTGAAGGCAGTACCTTTACCCTCTCTATTCCAATTGTTTACGAGGACAGGGGATAATGAAAAAAATTCTAATCATCGAAGATAATGAACAGAACATGTATCTTATCGACTATCTGCTTCAAAAAAAAGGTTATCTGACCCTGAAGGCTAAAACTGGAATGGCTGGGGTGAATTCAGCAATAAGGGACAAGCCGGACCTGATACTTATGGACATACAACTTCCGGATATCGACGGACTGGAAGCAACCAGACTCATAGGGGAATCATGTGAAGGTGAAATTCCCCCGATTATTGCCGTGACATCCTATGCAATGGTAGGTGACCGCGAGAAGGCCATAAAAGCCGGCTGTACAGGCTATATCGAAAAACCAATCAACCCGGAGACCTTTATACAGGAGATGGAAAGCTTCCTGTAAAATACTCACGGAGCCCAGAAACCATGAATGTTCTTATTGTCGACGACAAACCGGAAAACCTCTACCTACTTGAAGCTATCCTAAAAGGGGACGGGCACTATGCAATCAAGGCCGAAGAAGGCAAGTCGGCACTGGAAAAATTGCATGACTGTAACAGTAAAGTAGATCTGATTATTTCCGACATACTCATGCCCGGCATGGACGGCTTTCAACTCTGCCGGGAGTGCAAGAAAGATGCTGCCTTAAGGGAGATACCTTTTGTTTTCTATACGGCAAACTATACAGATCAGCGAGATGAGATTTTCGCCCTGAACATCGGTACCGACAAATTCATCATAAAACCTTCAGAACCAGACGTTTTTATAAATATAATAAGGGATGTTTTAGCTAAGAAAAAGCCGGAAGGGAAGGCTTCCCAAACACAATCCATCGGAAAGGAAGAAGAATATCTGAAGGAATACAGCAGCCATGTAGTTAAAAAACTGGAAGCCAAGATGTTAGAACTTCAGGAAAGCGAGGCCAAATACCGCCTGGTCGTCGATAATGCCAATGAAGCCATTATTGTGATTCAAGATTTAAAGATGGTCTTTGTCAATCTCTCCTGCGTGGCTATTACGGGTTATCCAAAGGAAGACCTGATGTCGGCTCCATTTAAAAAGTTCATCCACCCCGATGACAACAGCATGGTGACCTATCAGTATCTAAAAACCCTTAATAGCGGGGGCCTCTCGAAGGGCCTGCCCTTTAGAATTGTCTGCAGGGACGGTGCCATAAAGTGGGTTGAACTTAGCGGACCCGTCATCTCCTGGGATGGCAGACCGGCAACCCTTAATTTTATCAGCGACATCACTGAACGCAGAACGGCAGAAGAGGAGCTTCGGCAGACTGAAGAAAGATACCGAACGATTTTTGAAAATGTACAGGAGGGGATTTTTCGTACAACGCCGGAGGGGAAAATTATAATGGCCAACCCGGCTATGGCGAAGCTCTTCGGCTTCAAGTCCTTCAGTGATATGGCAAAGAGTTTAAACTTCATAGACCATCAGCTTCATCTGGGCTTTGACAATCCATCAGACCTGGAGTATTTACCGGAAGAATTTGATTTTACAAGGGATTACGAGGTCCAACAGTACCGGAAAGATGGTAAAAACATATGGGTTTTATTTAACATGAAACCTGTCCGCAACAAGAAAGGAACGATTGCCTATTATGACGGAATTGCAGAGGATATTACTGAACGGAAACAGAAAAATGAACAGATAAGGAATGCCCTGCAGGGCACCATAAGGACACTTGCCGTAACCATTGAAACACGTGATCCATATACCTCGGGCCACCAGAAAAAAGTTGCCGATCTGGCCCTTGCCATAGCCAGGGAGTTAGATCTCTCCGATGAACAGATCGAAGGCCTTTACATGGCGGCCCTTATCCATGACATAGGCAAGATATCCATACCAGCTGAGATATTGAGCAAACCATCCCTTTTGACAGAGGTGGAGTTCGGTCTCATTAAAAATCATCCCAAGGCGGGACATGACATCCTAAAAAATGTTGAGTTCCCCTGGCCCATCGCCAGAATGATTATGGAACACCACGAACGTGTCGATGGTTCGGGGTACCCCTTTGGATTGACAGGAGAAGAGGTTCTGCTTGAGTCAAGAATTCTCACCGTGGCCGATGTTGTGGAAGCCATGGCCTCTCACAGACCCTATCGCCCTGGCCTGGGAATTGATTTCGCCCTGAAGGAGATTGAAAAAAGCAGGGAGACATTGTACGATGGTACAGCAACCGATAGCTGCCTGACATTATTCAGAGACAAAGGCTTTCAGCTTTCGTAGGTATCAACGAAGATCCAACCATATTATTCACGGGAATTACGACCTTGCGTGCGGGAGACTTTTTCTTGAAATTGGCCTACATTAAAACAGGAAAGAATCCGGTGCCGACATGAACATTGTTGATATTCGCACGGTAATCCTACTGAGCGCCATAACCTACATCCTCTGCACGCTCTTTATCGTACAATTGTGGCGGCAGAACCGCGAGCGCTTTGGCGGAATGCACTTATGGGTCGTTCACTTCGTCCTGCAGACAGTGGCGCTCGTCCTGATCGCTCTTCGCGGTGCAATTCCCGACTGGCTGTCCATCATCGTATCCAATACCCTGGCCATCATGGGAGCCGTCTTTCTTTATGCAGGCCTGGAAAGGTTCTTCGGAAAAAAGGGGGCACAGATCCAGAACTATATTCTGCTAGCCCTGTGCGCCGCTGCTTTTGCCTACTGGACCTTTGTTCGGCCAGATTTACCTTTGCGAACGCTCATCGTATCGGTGGGCATTCTGATCATTGTTACCCAATGTCTATGGCTTCTGTGGTGCCGGATCGATCCTGCCCTGCGCCAGTTGACCTCTAGCGCAGGCGTTGCCTTCGGCGGGTATTTTGCGGTCAGCATAATCCGAATCATCCAGTATTTTTCCACGTTGCATGAAGAGAGGAAAGACTTTTTCAGCCCTGGCACCTTCCAGGGGATGATGCTTCTTTCCTACATGATGCTCTTGATCCTGCTGACCTATGGCCTGGTTCTTATGGTTAACAGGCGCCTGATAATGGAGATCGCAAACCAGGAAAAAAAATTCCTCAAGGCCTTTAATTCCGCCCCCTATGCCATCACCATCACAAGGGTATCCGATGGGACAATTGTCGACGTGAACAAAACCTTCATGGCCCTCACAGGATATGACCGTGAAGAGGTTATCGGAAAAAGGACGCTAAACTTGCAGTTATGGGAAAATGTCAAGGATCGGGATTCTGTCTTCGAGACACTGTCAAAATCAGGAAAGGTGGCGGACAGGGAGTTCCGCTTCCGGAAAAAATTCGGTGAAGCGGCCACGGGCCTTTTCTCTGCAGAGATCATCCACATCAACGGCGAAGAGCATCTACTATCCAGCATCTGGGACATAACCGGCCGCAAGCTTATAGAAGAGTCCCTTAAGGAAAGCGAGCAGAGATACCGGGAGCTCAGCATAATCGACAACCTGACCAATCTTTATAATTCGAGACATTTCTATAATCAGCTCAAGGTTGAGATCGACCGGTCGAACCGCTATAAACAACCCCTGTCCCTTCTCTTGCTGGATATCGACAATTTCAAGTTTTTCAATGACACCTACGGCCACGTGGAAGGCGACCAGGTGATATCGCGCCTGGGTCAGGTGATGAAAGGATCTCTGCGTGATATTGATTCCGGCTATCGTTACGGCGGTGAAGAATTTACAGTCATGCTGCCGGTGACAACCAAAGAGGCGGGAACCATCATAGCGGAGAGAATCCGGAAAGAGTTTAAGAAGGAGGTTTTTTACCCTGTCACGGGCCAGGATCAGGATGTCCATATGACGGTTAGCATAGGCATTGCGCAATACAAGGAGCAGGAGGACATTAAGAGCTTCGTCAGCCGGGCGGATGAGTTCATGTACCAGGCAAAAAGAAAGGGGAGAGACCGCGTCTGCTGCGAGCCGTAGCTCGCTATGTTGCCTGGACGTTTGCGAGTTTCGTATAGAAGACATGGAAATTCTGGGATATCACACTGTCCTTTCCTTCTTCGAAAAAGAAGTATGATCTCCCGTAATTTCAAATCCTTGCCACGCAAGCAAGCAGGAATGGCACAGGAACACCGCTGCAAAGCAATTATGCGGAGGAAAGACCACTATAACCTAGCTGAAAGACCGCTCAAAAATATCATTGATTGCCTTGGCACCTTCTTCGGTCAGGTTTCGAGTCCCCGTTCCGCAGAACGAATCATAGCTTATGACCGGCACGTCCTTCTCCCAGGCGTTGTTCTTCCACGTGTACCAGTTAGCGCTTTTCTGGTCAAAAACACTCAGGGGACGGTTAAAAAATTTTGCCAGTTCGACAGCCCAACCGGTTCCGCCTTTAACGGTACCGTCTTCCATGATCATCCCCACCACCAGAACCTGAAACCCGTTGTTCACCATCTGAAAAATAACCTGTATTACTTTTCTTATCTTCTCTGAGTGAGTATATCGTCTACCCATACGCTTGGAAACGATCTCCATGCTGACATCACCACACTCCAGTTCCTTATCGCTTAAGATCTTGACATTCTTTTTGCGTGTAAGCTCGTTTGCCTGGAACGAAAAGGTGATCTCATTTACACCCCACTTCTCTGCATTTTCTCCAAAAGCAGTCTCCGCACCCTTCAATCCGCCGCTGAAAAATTTAATCTTTGAACAGTCTTTCATTACTTTCCTCCACATATTATTTTTAATTGCGAAACTTAGCAGAACATATCTTCAACCGGGCCATGCGGTTATGGCCTATGATCTCCACAAAAATAGCCCCCCAAAGGGGATCTTGCCTGCCCGATGAATTCAGAAAGTAGTTCCCCCCGGACCTCGCAGTTTCAATCATCAGGGTTACGGATATATCCCACCTATTTTCCGATTATAACGGATTGCATATTGAAACGATCTCCACCGAGATCCAGGCTGTATCCACAGCCCTAAGGCTATTGTCTTGTGTTAAACCAGCAGGCGGCACACAATCACGCAACCAATGCGTCTCCCTTTAAAACGCCATAATCACATTATTCAAGTGTACCGTAGATGATACTTAGCATGTACAGAATGGGTCTATGCGATAATTAAGCAAGCTGGCGCTTCTATCACATTCAGTCAGGGCTGTCAAAGAATATAGACACAAAAAATCCATATCTACCGGCAGTCAGGCACCAAATAAGGCTGGAAAGGCCGAGGGCGCGCACTTCATCTACACCTGCAAGGGATCAGAATACGCCCCCGGAATCTACCAGAGTTTAATCATGGGAAATGGACTGTTGTATTTAACGTACTTGACAGGAAATTTAAATCTTACCCTTCTGGGCTTTCTTCTCTTTTTTCTCGTTGCGCTTTTCTTTCAGTGTCTTCGTTGATTTTTTCTTTTCTGTCTTTTGAATATCTTTCCCTTTAGCCATTATTCTCTCCCTCCTCGAACGTTTAATTTTTTTGGTTGAACATGTGCCGATTGTACTTCCACTATGGCTGGAGTTCAAGTAGCGATATTGATAAATTCGGGAATTTTCTATCCCTGCTTCAGCAGATCTGGATCAGGAAGCACCAGCGGCGGCCGCTCCGACAGGGAACGCATCCAGTTGATCGCACCAAGGACGGAGGGTTTCCTGATCAACCTGAGCAGAAACCGGTGCTTCCCCGGAAGACTCATCAGCATTATGCCAATAAGAATGGTCAGGACGCCCTGTCCGGGCATGAAAAGCATCAATATTCCGGTCACCACAAAAACAATACCTGTAAGGTTCTTTGCGGTAAGGAACAAAATACGCCTGGCAGAGCTTGGACGATGCCGCCTATATCGTCTTTTTGAACGAAGGAAATAATCGGCAGGTATGCGGGCCACAAAAAAAGGCAACGCCGCCGCTGTTATAACGAAGGTCAACAGGGAAACAAGGGACAATGCCCAAAGTATAAGGCTGTGGCTCCGCAACCACTCAAATAAGGTGTTCAAAAAATTCAAGGTATCCCCTCTATATCCCTAATCTTAAACAATTGTAGTGTATCAGCCGAAATAGGCGACGACCCGATCAGTTTTGCCAGATACAGAGAGATCCATACGCGATTCGGACCACGACACTATAACATTGTCCGGCAGATTTGTCTTCATTTCCAGCTTACCACAATCAATAAGTTCGGGGATGTTCTTGACGAAATCGGAGGTTAGATCTTCCATTGTTGCCTTGGCAGTAGGAATTATTCCTACCCAGGCATTACGACCTGAATGTTTAGCAGCATAAAGAGAGGCGTCAGCCACCTCCACAACCCTGTCCCAGCTAAGACCATCCGGGAACTTCTGCAGAAAGGGAAATGCCGCCGCTCCGACAGAACAGGTAAGTCTCAGCGCTTTCCTCTCCCCTATATCAAACCGATGGGTTTCAACTGCCCTCCTGATACGTTCCACGAGAAATACATAATTATCGCGGCAGACATTCCGGGCAACTACCATGAATTCTTCGCCGCCCCAGCGTATAACGGTATCCATTTCGCGGGAGGACTCGATCAAAATCTGGCGCATCTGCGTGAGCACCTGGTCTCCGGCAATATGACCGTAAGTATCGTTTACGGCCTTGAAATGGTCCAGATCCACAATGGCAAAAATTATGTCTATATCTTTTATAAGAGGTTTTTCGAGCATCGGGCCGATGTTATGGTAATTTCGCATCACCTGGGCCACGTCTTCAGAAATGGTAGCGTTGAGGAAACGCCTGTTCCACAGGCCCGTTAGTTCATCTGTCATGCTCAGCTTGCGAAGCTGGTCATGGGCTATTTGCAGTTTACGGGTGAGTTCTTCCTGCTTTGCTTTCTCCTCAGATAAAAATCCATTCAGCGACTCGTTGCGAATTCCCATTACAAGCGAAACCACGCTGGCGCTGTGCATCATCCTACCTGTTTTTACCAGAAAAACGGTAAAAAACAATCCCAGCAATCCCAGGACCGTGTGTACCATTCCACCTTCCCATAACAATCGAAGCGATAAGGGCAACATAGACAGAAGGAGAAATGAAATATAGGATGGCATCCACGTGCAGTATGTTGATATGGCAGCAGCAGTAAGAGACACTATGCATATCGGCCAGATCAACTGATGAACAGGAGAATCTGTAGGCCACAAAAAAAGGGGGGGCAGCGCCCACATAAAACCAGAGGCCATAACACCTGATACATGCAGCTTAGCCCACTCATAAATCTGCGGTCCCGCTATCGATCTTTTTTGAAAAATCTTGGTAAAATAAGCTCGAGCGATGTAGATGAAAATCAAAACACCGCCCCAGGATAAAAGTTTCCACCGGGGGATAATCCCCCAGAGAGCAAAACAAACCGAAAAGGTTACAACAATGACCCCGGTCAGGGCAATCCAGGTTTGTTCATGGAGATGCCCTATCTGGGCTTCATGAACTTTGATTACAATATCAGCGTTTTCCTCTTTCTCCCATTTTTCGTTTTTTTTGTTAATTTTCATTTCTTTATGATCCACCTAAAGGGAAGTCGGCCGGGAACAAAAAAGTATCCACTGAAAAAAGGCCCAACTTCAAAGGGTTTACGCGTGAAGGCTTTATTGATTCTTCGACACTTTACGTTGCTCCGAACAGGGATACTACAACACAGGGGGCAGAGAAAATCCATGCAAGCAATGTAAACTAAAGCCTCACTATGTAGATTATCGGTAGACACCTCTCACAACATTAGTCCTTTATTGAATAAGCCAAAATTTTTCATCGGAAAAGAATATAATGCCTCTTCAGAGAGTCAAGGTTACGGGGATTTACCGTCTGGTTTTTACCTGTTAGGCGTCCCTTCCACCATGAGTTTTTACTTGACATTTAAATCGGGCCGGCCCATATTTTTCGTGCATTTAAAATGCCTTTTTCTTAATTCATACCCATACAATACAGGTCATTACAATACTTCCGAAGAAAGCAATTTTTGATTGTTTCTATCGCGGGGAGATGCGGGAGGGGATCCCTGGAATGAAATTTAATCGCAGAACAGCGAAATGCATTCAGCCGGTTTTTTATTCAACGGTTATCTTTCTTGTCGTTGCCGCCCTACTCTTGGGGCTTGCATCTTCGACCCTTGCCGCTGACCAGTCAAGCCTTTACGGCATAGTCACCGACGACCAGACGAAGCTGCCCATCGACGGCGCAAATATTACCGTAAGCGCTGCCGATAACGAGTCGTACTACACCTCTCTAACGAACGGATTCGGCATGTTCCGCATCGAATGCATTGAACCAGGCACATATAACCTCGAAGCTAGTCATCCGGCCTACCAGTCCAGCGACAAAAAAGATGTCCTCATCAGCGCAGATAACGAGAACAGATGGCAGACTTCTCTAATACTCAAAGAATCCTTTATCGATATCTTCGTGGAAGTGTCCTGCGTAACAACGGGCATGAAACTGAATAATGTTCCCGTAACCATCACCGGCACCCCCACCGACGGCGGAAATGATATCGAACGGACGGACAGGACAGACGCACTGGGGCTTATCCAGTTCACGGGACTCCCCGCTGGATTTTACAGATTTTCCGTCAACGACGGCGCGGGCAAGATCCCCGGATGGGAATCTTTCTCCCAGACGGTGACGAAAGAAATCAAAAGTACCCACTGGGCCGACGTGCTGCTCAAACCCGAGGCAAGGCAGATCACCGCCACGGTGTACGGCTTTAACCCCGTAACCGAAGAAGACAACGTTCCATTGGGAGGGATCGTCGTCGAGTGCGAAGGGGTCCATCCCGACGATCCTGACATTGTTCTCGTCCCCGCCCAGACCGGGGTCAGCGGCATCCGCAAGGAAAATGACATCTACTGGGACAACACCATGGCCGGGAAGGTCATATTTACCGGTCTGCCCCCGATCAACTGGATCGTTCAGGGTAAACGCCTGGGCTACAGACTGAGCGAAACCGCGGTCGTCGCCGATCCAAGCGCCCAACTCGTTCCGAATGAACTGCGCCTCGACATGGCCCTCCAGGACACGAAGCTCACCGTCGTCATCAATACCCCCTACAACGACCCGGAAATGCTCGCAGGATTGAAAGTGCGGCTTCAGGGTCTTAAAGACAGCAACACCGAGGGAATAAACAGGATCGGAACGGCTGGGTACGAAGCGGAAAAACGCCGTGCGGTGGTAATGTTCGACAGGATACTTCCAGGCACATACTCGGTCACGGTGGACGACAGGGTCACAAAGACGGTGCCCATACTGATAGATGGAGAGGATATCCAGGCAGGAAAAACAAATCCATCCAACAGTTTTTCCGTTCGCTTTACCGCGCTGGATTATATGGATGCCTTTGCCGATACAACCAATGAAGTGGATCTGTTTCTGAAACCGTTGCCCGTCCAATTCAGGGGTTCTCTGGGCATCCCGAATGTCACCGTTGAAATCCGGGCTTCCGAATACGCCTGGGGCATCATGCCCGAGGAAACCCATCTCCTGGAGGTGACCACCGATGATGACGGCATGTTCAACGTCTCCCTTATTCCAGGGCTCTACGGCTTCATCATTCCCAATCTTGAAAATTATTACGGCGCCTTTCTTACCCTGAAGTCTTCGGGAAACACAGCCTCCACCATGTATTACTGGCCTCTCTATCAGATCTGGCCCTTCAGCAAGGAATCCGCAGAGTACCACTACCCGGCAGGCTACTTCGTGTCATCGGGGGGAATCGGCGGCATGGGCTTTTCTTCCGGCGATGATGTTTTCGGAGAGCTTGGGATCGGGAAGAAGCAGTTTTCCGTTCAAATGTATGTCGACCAGGCAGAAAACAATCCTTTCGTGGATATGGTGGTGTATTCCTCGGGCGAAGACGCCGGAACAGGATACACCCGGAAATACACCGCTATCGACCTGGAAAATAGAGCGGCCTTTAAACTGACCGGTCCGGAAGAACTCAGCGCACCCTTCAAACGAGCGGTTACCGCGGGAGATGTGGGCGCAGAAAGCAGCATTACGGGAACACTTTCAGGAACCTATGCCATCGGATTCGATCATCCCGATTTCGAGCTGGCCCCCGGCAGTCCTCCCGAAAACACCTTCCAGTGGAATCCGGAACTGATTCCAGGCCCCGGATATTTACCAGCCGCTGCTTTTTCTACTTTGGAGCCCATTGTCACAGTCCCTGTCACTATAGGCCATAAAGGTCTCAGTACGGCAACGATGCGGGTCTACAAGTGGACAGAATACCTCGATGGAACAACAGAGTACCGGGTTTGGTACTCTGCCGAACCCGATTTCATAAGCTTCAGCCATGCCGGAAACAGGGTTTTCAAATATCACGGTGCCGACTCGAGACCATATGCCGTGTGGTTCAAGGTAGATTACAGCGGTGGAGAGGGCTGGTACCACTTCGATAGTACCGGAGGAGATTCAACGTTCAATATTTACGTCGAGGGGCCGACTCCTTCGACACCGGCGCCCTCCGGCTTCAGCGTGGCCTACGATCTGGTGATCGAGGCGCGCAACATCGACAACGAAGAGGAAACCATCGAAGGGGTGTCGGTGCCGGTCCCGAGCGGAGACCCAGTGACCACCCCGGCGATATTGATCGGCAAAGCAGAATATTCAATGGATTCCACCCAGCAATACTCCCACCCCGAATGGAACTTCGTCACAGACGGGGAGGCCTGGTCCACCGGAGCGGAGGCAAAAAAGGTCATCACCATTTACATGCGCAGAGGCCATTCCCTGCAGGGGGAAATCGTCAATGCCGAGACGGGGCTCGGGGTGCCTGGCGCCAGCATCAAGGTGCGTTACAACAACGGTCTGGCAATACCGATTGTGGCGGATGAAAATGGGTCTTTTGTATCGCCTTATGCATTGAATGCCTTCGCCGCGCAGGGCAGCACGACCTACTATCTGCTCGATGTCAGGGCCAACGGGTACGAACCCTACAGAAAAGTCCTGGGGCCGGAAGACCTGGTGGTCACTGCCGAGGATCCGAAAAATGGGACCTTTATCTTAAAAGAACAGGATGCCATAAAGCTGACACCCTTCAAGAAACCCGTCATTGCAGGGGAAACCCTGACAATGAACCGGAAAGGGGCATTTCTCCCAGGGGCCAAGAAGGCCGGAAACCAATCGGCCTTCAACGCCTTCAATGCCGACGGCCCCCTCACCATGACATGGTCTCTTGATGTGGGGCTGGAGCAGAAGCAATACTCTGTGACCCTGCCCGCCTTCGACAGTGCAGGTGCGCCGAGTGCCGATGAGACCCTCGTGTTCCAGGACGGGATCGAGGAAGTCTGGCTTGTGGACATGAAGAGTTTCCCGGACAGCAGCTATAACGACGATCCTGTGGAGCTGAGACTGCCGGAAACTTTGGAACCTGCCGAGGGGGCCGCATTCCTGAAAAATATCCAAACCGGGGCCGAAGGGTATGAAAATGTCTACTACCGGCGAGTAACCGATTTCGCCAACGATGACTCCGACCCGGAGGTCGTCAGGGCGACCGGGCAGATAAAGCTCTGGCAGCTCCCGCCGGACCTTTTCAAACCCGCCTTCATCGTGGTCACGAAGCTGGGAGCTGTAAACGCCTATGTCCTTGACTATGCAGGGACATGGGCGGGCAAGGAGCTGACAGGCGCAAGGCTCCCACCCTGGTTCGCCGGTATGGCGGACATCATGGGCTCGGTTGCCGGGTCTCAGGCCATGCTGGGTGACGGCTTGAAAAACGCCCTCCCCAAGGGAAAAATTATCGCCCTTCCCAAGTTCACGGCTAACGTGGTCCTGAGGGCTACAAAGGCCCTGGATTACGTCTACAGCATCGATACACAGATCAAGGAGGGGATGCAGAACAAGATCGGTGGCGTCCTGGGGCTTTCGCCGGGATTCATGGGGCTCAGTCTCTACGGAGGGGTCGAAGCCACCCTCAAAGGGGAGGACCGTGAGTTTTACGTGCAGCTCAAGGGGGGAATTACCCCAAATAGCGTCAACAAAGGGGACTACCAGCCGGGATTCCTGAAAAAACTGGGGGCTGCGGCGGTACTTACTCCTGCGCCCTCAGGGGAGGTTTACAGCTACGACAGCTACAAGTTCGACGCCGATAACAATCCGGACGAAGTGGCAGTGCTCTATGGCATGAGCGGTCAGGTTGGAACCGAGATATCTGCAAGCATATTCCCCGTACTTAAATACATTCCCAAGATCGGCCCCGTCCTTTTTCTGCTCCACAAGTCGGGAGCCATGGACATTCGGGCACTGACCAAGGGGCTTGTCGGAGTACGCTCTCTGAGCGGGTTCAAGACCACCTTCCCGCGGCAGGAGGAGCACTACACCGTCCAGGCGTCTGAGACCAAACAGTTGAGGAGACATTTTCTCGGGGGCAATGAAGTGGGAGACCCGGTAAAGGCCAATGATCCGGAGAAGACAGAGAGCCTGGATATCGCCTTCGGTTTCGGTGTGGGAATGAACGTCCGAGCCGCAAAAAACAGCCTGGGAGCCACAGGCACCATAGAGATAGCCGGGGACGACGCCTGGACCGGAGCGCCTGCCATGCTCCTGGACGTAAACCCGAATGGGGACTGGCCAATTATAAAGCGTGCCCGGGGAGATCTGAGGGCGGTCCTGACGGCCTATCTGTCAACATGGGTCGCCCAGTTCCAGAAGAAATGGCACTGGAAGGCCTGGCCCATTGATTATCAGTTCGGCACTGAATCGGTCATGTATATGATCGAAATGGAAATAGTTACCGAACGTCGCGACCTGGCAGACTGCAGCCCCGCAACATTCGAGGGGGAATCGCCGGTGGTGGTAGACAACTTCATACCTATGGGCATTGCCACTTCTACCTCATCCCTATCGGGGGACATGCTGCTTTACACAGATGTGGCATCTTCTGATAGCGCCATGGCTATCCGGGTCAGCATGAGGAAGGACGGCCTTGACTGGACAACTCCTGTCGAAATTGCCGAGGTGAACGCAACAGTGGTCGCCGCTGATATCATCGCCCTGCCAGAAGAAGAAGGCTGGCTGGCCCTATGGACGGAAATAGGCAATGATGTGGCGAATGAATTCTATCCGCCCTCAAGGATCATGTACGCCATTGGAAGCCTGAACGGTACCCAATGGACAACTCCCGCTCAGGTTGCAGCTCTGGATAATGTTGCGGACAAATTAAAACTAACTTACCACGGCGAATCCATTGCATTGCTCTACTCAGAGGCAAAAGAAGGGCCGTCAGGATCGAACACTGGAATTAACGCCATCCTTTGGACTAATGGCGCATGGTCGAGACCCCTGAGTCTTATTCCAGACTCCGTTGCAACCTTTGATACCCTGGGGGAAAAGGACCTCGAACAGTGGACTACACTGGTCGCCTGGGTTAATGATGCAAAGGAACTCTACCTTTCAGAATGGGGGGACAATGTATCCGATCCGCTACTGTTGAGGGAGGAAACGGGCAGCGCCATAGCCTTGATTCGCAGTAACAATGAAGCCTACCTGGCATACAGTGCAATTGATGATGGGATAGGCGTCTTTGAGAGCAACGGCGGGGCCGCCTCCTGGACAGACAGGGGCCTTATCTTTCCCGATGCCGCACCACGAGAAATTTCCATGGCTGTAATCAAGGAAGATGACAGGGAAATTATCGTTGTGGCATGGACCGAAAGCGACGGGGCAGCGACCAACATGTATTACGGGGTGGTAGATCCATCCGAAGAAACCCTGAAGAGGACAGCACGGGTGACCGCCCTGGAAAAAGGAGATTTCCGTTCTCCCGCTCTCCAAGGGGGCGCAATGGACGGACCACTGGACCTGCTGGGAATTCTGCAAGAGGAAGATGGCACCAATCAGCTTCACAGCTATAGCTTGACCGATTTTCTGAGCACCCTATACGGCGACATTGATATGGACGGCGACGTAGACCTTGAAGACTTGCTGATTATACTGAAAATACTTATAAGCTCAGAAATAACTGATAGCCCGGGGCAAATATGGGCTGACATCAACAGAAACGGCAAGATCGACCAGGGAGATGCAATTTATATTTTGAGAACGCTGGCAAAACAATAAAAACAGCTTACAGATTGATCTATAAAAAATGGAGGTGGCAACGAAGCACCACCATCTTTGAATATTTAATCAAGACAAAATAATTCCGCATTAATCCCATTGTACGATATTATCGCAGGTCCTGAAAATGCGGGAAAGCAGAGTGCTTGTCTGGTTATTCAAAAAAAACAGAAGGGGCCTCCCTGTCGGGAGGCCCCTTCTGTTACTTACTGGTGAAGTATCTATTTAAAAGTCCTCTGAATGCCATACCGTGCCTTGCCTCATCCTTGCACATCTCGTGGAGGGTGTCATGAATGGCATCATAGCCCAATTCCTTTGCCTTTCCGGCAATCTTTTTCTTACCGGCACAGGCGCCGTTTTCCGCGATTACCCGTGCCTCCAGGTTCTTGCCGGTATCGGCCCACAGGCACTCTCCCAACAGTTCGGCAAAGCGTGCGGCATGTTATGCCTCTTCGAAGGCGATTCGTTTGTATGCTTCGGCTACCTCAGGGTAACCTTCGCGGCCTGCCTGCCGTGACATGGCAAGATATTGCTCCGGTGATTGAATAGATCCATTATGCTGCATATGCAACCGCCGGATGCTTGAAATATTTTTTTGCGTGTTGCGGTCGTTTCTGTAAGGTCTTCATAAAAGAACGTGTCTTACTGACGATATCGTTTTCGTTTCTTGCCGGTATGCCTGAAAGAATCTTGTTTTTCAGGTTGCCGTTGAGATACTCGTCCGGGTTGAGTTCTGGAGAATATGAGGGAAGGTAGAACACCTCTATTTTCTCCTTGTTTACTTCAAGCCACTCTTTGACTTTTTTTCCGTGATGTACACGGAGGTTGTCCAAAATCAAAAAGCTCTTACGGGGAACATCCTTTATCAGTCGGGACATGAACTTGATGAGCACCTGCGAAGCCATCTTCTCCCGATACAGCATGAATCTCACCTTTCCTTGATTGGTGATGGCCGAGATCATGTTGATTCTGTTCTTTTTAGCAGTGACCCTGACGACGGGTGTCTTCCCCTTTGGAGAAAAACCCTTCGCAGTGTAGTCACCACTTTGAATGCCAGTCTCGTCACCCCAGTGAATCTCGGCTTTCTCTTTTTTTGCCTGAGCTGCAATCACTGGGTATGTGGTATCAAGCCACTGCTGTACCTGTCGCGGGCTCTGTTCGTAGGCCCGCTTGGTGGGCTTCTGGGGAGTAAAACCCCAGCGCTTGAGATAGTCGGTTATAGTCCGCAGAGGCAAATCGGTTCCGCATCGCTGTTTGATTGCCAAACGGACGGCATCACGGGTCCAAAGAGCAAATGGAAGTTTGAGCTGATCCGGTGTTTTGTCTACCAAAAGTTTCTTTACCTCAAGTTCCTGCTCACTTGTCAGTTTGCGACTACCGCCGTGGCGACGACCTCTTTGTCCGAGCTTGATAGCGAAGCTGCCTTCCCGCAAGTATTTCTGCCAAATCTTGCTGGTGTGGCGTTCCGTGGCACCGATAATCTGGGCGACCTCTTTATTGGACCGCCCTTGCCTACGTAGCCGAACTATCTGCTTGCGCAGAGCATACTGTACGTCTTGGCTAAGTTTTCGTGCATCTGGTTTTTCCATGCACAAACCATAACACACAATGTCGCTAAATGGAAGTGTTTAATCGCCGAGTCAATACATCCCCACCTCCGTACACTCACCGTTGAAATTATTTCTGAGCCCCTCCAGAATCTCCGCATCGGTATCTTTGCCGACAACACCGATTACATGGCCATCAGCCCAGACCAGATCACCAGTCTGCTCCTCAAATTTATTCTTTGCGGCGCCGCACTGGGGACACTTGTCGGGAACATCCTTTCCTTCTAAAACATAGCCACAGATCTGACATAGGTACTTTTTCACGGTTCTCCTCCTTTATGTTATATTTATTTGTCCATACTTATATTGTGCTGTAATCCGAATAGGGGACCTTTTTTGTCCTGTATAAAGCCAAAAAAAATCTCCCTAGATGTCCCTGATGCTAATCTTTTCCAGCTCTCCGTCAATTGTTTCCTTTAACTGAATCCAGACCCTGTGTGCAGCACAGCTTTCAGTGAGGCTGCAGGCGTCTTCGTCGATCACGCATAAATTCACCCCTACGGGACCTTCCGTAGCCTCCAGGACCTCCCGCAGGTTAATCTCTTCCGCGGCTCTGCTCAAACGGAACCCTCCGACCACTCCACGTGTAGAGACTACCAGTCCGGCGGCATTCAGGGTCTGGAAGATCTTCGCCAGAAATACCGGCGAGGCATCCACCGCCTTGGCAATCTCACGGATCATGACAGCCTCATCTGCCCCCTTTTTGGCCAGATAGCGCAGACCCCTCAAGGCATATTCTGTTTTTCTGTTTATCTTAAACATAGGGGACTAAAATAGTCCTGTTTTTATTTTCTGTCAAGACTTTTTCTTATCTTCTTCAAAAAGGATTATTCACAGTGACGGGGCTTACCCCCGCTTTGCCCTATGGAATGGATGATATTTGCCGGATATCGTTGTGATAGTGATGAGAAAAGGCCTAGAAGTATCCTAGTGTTTTTAAAAGGTCTCTCCGCAATTTATAGACATAAATTTATGTTGCCGTCCCCGAGCCCCCGGGCTTCTCACTTTCATTTGCAACTTTCCGGTTCAGCGGATGGAGAAACCATCCGCTGAACCGGTTGATAAGCTGACCGCGAGCTCCGCTCCCGGTAAGCTTATCGGGTGGCGGATGCTTCGCCATTGCCTTGACCGGCTCCGCTCACGCTCCGCCTATCAAGGCAATAGAGCCGCCGCTCCTCAGACTGAGTGAACGCTTCCCGTCCCCTCAGCCCTGCGGGGCTTACGGCTCATCCGCCACCCGTTAGATTACCACTTTCGCTGCCTTTCAAAAACCCTGGAATGCATTTGGGCTACGATCGGGCAAGGTCAAAGCGGTCAAGATCCATTACCTTGCTCCACACCACTACAAAGTCCTGAAGGAACTTCTCTCCCGAGTCTTCGCTGCCGTAGACTTCCGCCAGGGCCCGCAACTGGGAGTTGGAACCGAATATTAGATCAACACGGGTACCGGTCCACTTGAGTTCGCCGCTCTCGCGATCACGACCCTCGAACAGCCCTTCATCCTCCGAGATTGGTTTCCAGGTGGTTCTCATGTCGAGCAGATTGACGAAGAAGTCGTTGGTGAGCGCCTCCGGTCGCTTGGTGAATACGCCGAGTTGGGATTTGCCGAAGTTAGCATTCAAGACACGCATACCTCCAATAAGAACTGTCATCTCAGGAGCGGTCAGCGTCAGCAGTTGCGCCCTATCAACCAGGAGCTCCTCTGCCCTAAGGGAGTATTTGGCTTTGAGATAGTTACGAAACCCGTCGGCAGTCGGCTCTAGTACAGCGAATGATTCCACATCGGTCTGCTCCTGGGAGGCATCAGTCCGTCCAGGAGTGAAGGGAACTATCACCTTGCGGCCGGCATTATTCGCCGCCTTCTCGACACCTGCGCATCCACCGAGAACGATCAAGTCGGCGAGCGACACCTTCTTCCCCCCTGACTGCTCGCTGTTGAAGGCCTTCTGTATTGCCTCAAGAGTTCGAAGGACCTTCTTCAGCTGTTCCGGCTGATTGACTTCCCAATCCTTCTGCGGCGTGAGACGAATGCGCGCCCCGTTCGCCCCGCCGCGCTTGTCGGAGCCTCGGAAAGTGGACGCCGACGCCCAGGCTGTGGAGACCAGTTCCGGTATGGACAGACCCGAGGCAAGTATCTTGCCCTTGAGCGCTGCGATATCCTGCGCATCGATCAGTTTATGATCGACTTCGGGCACCGGGTCTTGCCAGATCAGTTCCTCCTCCGGGACCTCTGCACCAAGATAGCGAGAGCGGGGGCCCATGTCACGGTGGGTCAGTTTGAACCACGCCCGGGCGAATGCCTCCGCGAATTCCCCGGCGTTCTGCCCGTAGCGCCTGGCTATGGGCGCGTAGACAGGATCGAAGCGAAGGGAGAGATCCGCAGTTGTCATCATCGGCCGGTTCTTCTTCGACGGGTCATGGGCGTCAACTACCATGTCCTCATCGGCCACGTCCTTGGCCAGCCACTGATGCGCACCGGCGGGGCTCTTGACCAGTTCCCACTCGTATTTGAAAAGCACCCTGAGATAGCCTATGTCCCATTTGGTAGGATTCGGCTTCCAGGCGCCCTCGATGCCGCTGCCTATCGCATCGCCCCCCTTGCCGCTGCCGAAGCTGCTCTTCCAGCCGAGGCCCATCTCTTCGATGCCTGCCGCTTCGGGCTCAGGCCCCACATGGGTTGCAGGACCTGCGCCATGGCATTTCCCAAATGTGTGCCCACCGGCTACAAGTGCTACCGTCTCTTCGTCATTCATCGCCATGCGAGCGAAGGTTTCCCGAACATCACGACCGGAGGCTACCGGATCGGGGTTACCGTTCGGCCCTTCCGGATTCACATAGATCAGGCCCATCTGAACAGCCGCGAGGGGATTTTCAAGATCCCGGTCGCCGGAGTAGCGCTTGTCAGCAAGCCACTCGGCCTCAGAACCCCAGTAAATATCTTCTTCGGGCTCCCATATATCCTCCCGCCCGCCACCGAAACCGAAGGTTTTGAATCCCATCGACTCCAGGGCGCAGTTGCCGGCGAGGATCATGAGGTCTGCCCAGGAGATCTTCCTGCCGTATTTCTGTTTGATCGGCCAGAGCAGCCGACGCGCCTTGTCGAGGTTCACATTGTCGGGCCAGCTGTTGAGGGGCGCAAAGCGTTGATTTCCAGACCCAGCACCCCCGCGGCCGTCGCCCATACGGTAGGTGCCTGCGCTGTGCCAGGCCATCCTGATAAAAAGTCCCCCGTAGTGCCCCCAGTCGGCCGGCCACCAGTCCTGAGAGTCAGTCATCAGCGCATATAGGTCCTTTTTCAGGGCCTCCAAGTCAAGTTTTTTGAATTCCTCAGCATAGTTGAACGCCTCGCCCATGGGATTACTCATGGGAGTGTTCTGATGAAGAATCTTGAGATTCAACTGGTTTGGCCACCAGTCCCGGTTAGACGTGCCACTGCCCCTTATCGGGCTCCTGCTGTTTTGATCCATCTCCGATCTCCTTTCCTCTAAGGTTTGGTGATAAACAGATCAAATTAAAAATCAATTTTTTATTGGAAAAACAAAGCGGTCACAGAAGCCTTCCCTATTTAAGGCTGCTGGTTATGAGTTCAGCCAGGGCATTGGCATCGTTTTTTTCCACTAGGGTTTTGATACTGGCAAGGCTCTTTTCGTAGTTCCCGATTATCTTCAGTATGTCAGGATTGCCGGTGATGATATCGGCGTAGAGCCGGGTGTTGTTGGTGCAGGTCTTTTCTATGATGGCCAGTTTGGTCTTGAAAAAGGGGGTGGATAGACTTTTCAGTTCGTCGAGGTCCATGCCGGTCTCCTTCAGGGCCAGCGACATCACGATTGTGTCCAGATGATTCAGCACCTGGACAACGGACATAAAATGGTCGTGTTTTTCTGGGCTCATTTCAAATACGTTGGCGCCGGCATTGCGGAAAAGATCGTCAGGCCAGCCGGACCACCGATCAATCCTGGCCGGGCACATGACCACATTGAGCCCCTTTATGGAAGGCACATCGGGTCCAAACAGCGGGTGACAGCCCATAACCTCCGAACGGGAACTGCAGAGCATATCCCTTACAGGCCCGGCCTTGAGAGAGGTAAGATCCATCAGCAGCGACCCCTCGGGCATCCTGGGACCAACATCCGCTATAACCGCCGGTGTGGCGTTGATCGGAACGCTTACGATCACAACCGGGCAGTTCCGGATCATCTCGTCATTCCTCATTCCGGCGGTTCGCCCCGACACATGAACGACGTAACCTTCCTTCTCGAAAAAATCGGCGAACCACCTGCCTATTCCACCGGTTCCACCTATAATGCCTATCTGGAAATTTTCCATTGGTTACTGTCTCGCCTATATCTTTTCCTGTATATTAAATGGCCTGTCTTATCTTCTTAGCATAATCGGCAACGATATTCACGAGGTTATTTGAACTGCCGTTATGCTCGATAAGTCTTACAAATGCGCTTCCTATGACAATGCCTTCGGCATGGGGCGCTATCTCTGCCGCCTGTTCGGGGGTGGATATTCCGAAACCCACTGCTACGGGCAAGGTCGTCGCCTTCCTTATCCTTTCCACATCCTTCTTGATATCTGAGGCCTTGGGCTTCGTTGTCCCCGTAACTCCAGTGATGGAGACATAGTATAAAAATCCTCTACCGCCCCCTGCAATCTTTCCGATTCTCTCATCTGTGGTTGTAGGTGCTATGAGGGAAATAAAATCTAAACCCTCGCGATCGGTGAAAACTCTCAGCTCCGCTGACTCCTCCGGGGGCAGGTCAACGACCAGTATCCCGTCGACGCCGACCTTCCTAGCCCTTCTGGCAAAGCGTTCATTGCCGTAGCTGAGGATCGGGTTATAATAACCGAAGAGGACTATCGGAATCTCGCTGACTTTTCTTACCGACTCGATCATGTCCAGGATGCCGGAGAGGGTCGTCCCGCCTTTGACAGCCCTGTGGGAGGCGGCCTGAATAATTGGCCCATCGGCGGTGGGGTCGGAAAATGGAACCCCTATCTCAAGGATGTCCGTCCCGGCACGATCCAGTCCGAGTATAATTTCCCTTGTCATTTCCAGACTCGGATCACCGGCCGTCAGATAGGCAACCAGGGCCTTTGAACCATCTTTTTTCAATATGTTGAATTTTTCTTCTATCCTGCTCACAGCAGACCTACCTCCCCTCTCTCTTCGATGGCACCTAGATCCTTATCCCCTCTGCCGGACAGATTAACTACGATGATCTTGTCCCTGTCAAGTGTCGGCGCCAGTTTCATAGCATGGGCAATTGCATGCGCGCTTTCCATAGCGGGAATAATGCCTTCGCATCTGGATAAATAAAGGAAGGCATCAAGCGCTTCCTTATCATTTATAGTTACATAGCTAGCCCTCCCCGTTTCGTGGAAATAGCTGTGTTCAGGCCCTATTCCAGGATAGTCAAGACCGGCCGCTATCGAGTAGGCATCGCATATCTGACCATTATCGTCCTGAAGCAGGTAAGTCTTGTTGCCGTGAAGCACACCAAGCCGTCCCGCCGATATACTCGCCGCATGCCTTCCGGAGGCTACCCCCTCTCCCGAAGCCTCGACACCGACGAGGGCTACATCGGAATCCTCCCTGAATGGCCAGAAGATTCCCATTGCGTTGCTCCCGCCTCCAACACAGGCAATTACCACATCTGGAAGTCTCCCTTCATGTTTCATGATCTGCCGCCTGGTCTCTCTGCCTATTATGGTCTGAAAATCCCTAACCATCATAGGATAGGGGTGTGGACCTGCGGTGCTTCCTATTATGTAAAAGGTATCTTTAACCCGGGCAACCCATTCGCGCATTGCCTCATTCATGGCATCCTTCAATGTTCCTGTACCGGAAGATACGGGGATAACCGTTGCGCCTAGTATCTTCATGCGCAAGACGTTGGGTGCCTGCCGATGTATGTCCTCTTCGCCCATGAATACATGACACTCCATACCAAAGAGGGCGGCAGCGGTAGCCGTAGCCACGCCGTGCTGGCCCGCCCCTGTCTCCGCCATTATTCTGGTCTTTCCCATCCTGCGGGCCAGAATGGCCTGCCCCAGAGTATTGTTGATCTTGTGAGCCCCCGTGTGGTTCAGATCCTCTCTCTTGAGGTATATCTTTGCGCCACCCAATTTTTCCGTCAGACCCCTGGCAAAGTATAGGGGAGTCTCCCTTCCGGAATATTCTTTCAGATAGAAGGCAAGCTCCTTCTGGAAGGATGGGTCCTTCTTCGCCTTTCGATATGCCTCTTCCAGCTCTATAAGCGCTGGCATTAATGTCTCAGAGGCATAGCATCCGCCGAAGGCCCCGAAGTGACCTTTTTTATCGGGCATTGTTTTCATTGTAAAACCGTGTCCTCTTTTATTTTTAATTATCATGGAATATGTTCTTCCCCCCCGGGCCGCTTCTGAAACCGGCCCTTACTGTAATTTCTATAATCGATCTGATCTTATTGTGGTCCTTCTTCCCGGGTGACAACTCTACCCCGCTGTTTATATCGACAGCACTAGGCCCGACGGACTCAATGGCGTCAATTATATTTTCACTGCTGAGTCCCCCGGAAAGAATTACACTGTATGATTGCGCAAGTATTCTGGCCGCAACCCAGTTTGACACCTTCCCCGTTCCGCCATAGAGGCCGGGAGCAAAGGTGTCTATAAGTATTGCGCGGACATCGTAGTCGGCTGCCTTCTGCATATCTTCTGCGGACCTTGGAGCCATGGCCTTTATAATCATCGATGCCGGAAATCTGCTGCAGTAGGCCGGAGATTCATCCCCATGCAACTGAATGAGATCAAGGCTGCAGGTTTCTGCAACACCCATGACATGTCGGGGGTCATCATTTACGAAGACCCCGACCTTCGCGATCCCTCCCGGAAGACCATCAATGATCTCCCTTGCCTTTTCAGGCGACACGTATCTTGGGCTTTTGGGGTAGAAGATAAACCCTAGCGCATCGGCACCCGCTTCGGCAACAGCAAGGGCATCTTCCAGCCCGGTTATACCGCATATCTTGATACCTAGCACTGGCTCCTCCTCATTTTCCCTGGAGTTCTCTGAGCTTGCACCCCATGTCCGATGCCCTCATAAGAGTTTCGCCGATAAGAAATGTATGAATATCGTTATTCACCAGCATTTCTATATCCCCCCGCGTCTCAATGCCGCTCTCGCTGACAACAATCCTGCCATCGGGAATAAGAGGGGCCAGCTCAAGACTGGTCTTCAAATCCGTTACGAAGGTCTTGAGATTGCGGTTGTTTATACCTATTATCTGAGCTCCGGCGGCCAGCGCCCTTTCCAGTTCATCTCTGGAGTGGACCTCCACGAGGGGCTCCATCGTCAGGGATCTGGCCATTTCTATCATTTCCTGAAGCTTCGGATCTTCAAGTATCCCCGCAATGAGCAGAATGGCATCGGCCCCTATGATCCGGGCCTCGCATATCTGGTATGGATCTATTATAAAATCCTTCCTGAGAACCGGTAGCGAAACCGTTTTCTTGATATCCGAGAGATATTCCTTCTTCCCCTCGAAAAATTGCTCGTCCGTAAGTACGGAGATCGCTACAGCTCCGCTTGCTTCGTACAGAGTGGCTATGGCGACATGATCGAAATCATCCCTTATCCTCCCCTTTGAAGGGGAACTTCTCTTTACCTCGGCAATTATGGAACAATCGGCGCCAGCTATGGCGGCCTTAAAATCACGCGGCCTGGATGTATCCAGCGCAGCCTTCAACATCGAATCGAAGGTAGTGGACCCCCTCAGAATTGCAACCTCTTTTTTCTTAACCTCTACGATCTTTTCTAATATCATCGCATCAACTCAACTGTTGCTCATCTCTATTAAAGCCTGCAACTTCTTGATCGCCGCCCCGCTGTCTATGCACTCTTCGGCCAAAGAAATTCCCTCCTTGATTGACTTCGCCTTATCCCCGGCAACGATGGCCAGTGCGGAGTTGAGTATAACGATCCGGCGACGGGCACCGTTTTTACCGGAAAGGATGTCCTTGGTGATCTGCGCATTGGCAGAGGCATCGCCTCCGCGAAGAGCCTCTCCAGGATATAGATCTCCAAAGAGGTCAACGGGGTTTATGTTGTAAGTGCTTATTATGCCATCCTTCAGTTCGGAAACCCTCGTTTCGCCTGTAACGGTTGCCTCATCAAGGCCGTCTGAGCCATGGACCACAAAAGCCCTCTTTGTCCCCAGATTCTTGAGAACAGCGGCACACATCTCCGTAAGAGCCGGGTCATAGACCCCTATCAGCTGAGAGGTTGCACCGGCCGGATTGGTCAACGGTCCCAGCATATTGAATATGGTGCGGATCCCAATCTCTCTGCGGGGACCTATTGCGTATTTCATCGCGCCGTGTAGCCTGGGTGCGAATAGAAAACCTATCCCGACCTGCTGGATGCACTCCTCCACAATTTCCGGCCCGACACCGATATTAACACCCAGGGCCTCAAGAACATCGGCGCTGCCGCAGCCACTGGATACAGCACGGTTCCCGTGTTTCGCCACTGTCAGGCCTGCTGCCGCCACTACAAATGCCGAAGTGGTCGAGATATTGAAGGTATTCATGCCATCCCCGCCTGTACCGCAGGTATCTACTATAACAGACGAACGGGCGTCCACCCTCGTCGCCTTCTGTCTCATGACACGGGCAGCACCGGTTACCTCCTGCACAGTTTCTCCCTTAAGCCGCAAGGCCGTGATGAAGGCGGCTATCTGCGCATCCGTAGCCTTCCCATCCATAACCTCATCCATAACCTCAATCATCTCCCGCTCCGTGAGGTCCTCTTTACCGACCACCTTTCCGATCGCCTCTCTTATCATGACAGAAACTCCTTCCTCATATCGATGAAATTTTTGATAATCCTCTTCCCGCTCGGAGTAAGTATCGATTCCGGATGAAACTGTATGCCCTCCACAGGATACTGCTTGTGCCTGATCCCCATAACTTCCCCCTCTTCGGTCTCTGCACTTATCTCGAGGCAGGTCGGGATGGAATCCCTTCTGAGGATCAAGGAGTGATAGCGCCCCGCTTCAAAGGGACTCGGAATTCCCTTGAAGATCGTCTTGCCGTCATTCATGACCCCCGATGTCTTGCCATGCATCAGTCTGCCGGCCCGGACAACTTCGGCACCGAAGGCATAGCCGATTGCCTGGTGCCCCAGGCATATTCCCATGATGGGAATACTCTCATGAAACCGCCTGATAACGTCAACGGTTATGCCGGCATCCTCCGGTGAACCGGGACCGGGGGAAAGAAAGATAGCTTCCGGGTTCATCTCTTCGATCTGATCAAGGGTAATCTCGTCGTTCCGGTAAACCTCTACCTCCTCACCCAGTTGCCCCAGATACTGAACAAGATTGTAGGTGAAAGAATCGTAATTGTCGATCATAAGAATCATCGTTTTTCTCCATTATTCTGCACTATTTGAAACCCCGAGGCGGCAAGCTTTACGGCCTGCATCATACCCGCGGCTTTGTTCACCGTTTCCTGATACTCCGCATCTGGATCCGAATCGGCTACAATCCCCGCTCCGGCCTGGACAAAGATATTTTTACCCTTGACCACCATGGTTCTTATGGTGATGCACAGATCCATGTTTCCCGTATAACTGAAGTAACCGACGGCACCGCCGTAGGGCCCCCGAAGGGTTTGCTCCAATTCGTCTATAATTTCCATGGCCCGGATCTTGGGAGCACCGGAGAGGGTACCCGCCGGAAAGGCCGCCTTAAGGACATCAAAACAATCTTTGCCCCGGGCAAGGTGGGCCTGTATGTTGGAAACCAGATGCATGACATGGGAATAGCGCTCCACGGTCATCAGCTGATTGACCTGTACGCTTCCGGTCTGCGCAATTCTCCCCAGATCGTTTCTGCCAAGATCGACAAGCATGACATGTTCAGCCCGCTCCTTCGGGTCTTTCAAAAGCTCGTCGGCAAGAGCCCAGTCTTCCTGTTCGCTCTTCCCCCTCTTCCTTGTACCTGCGATGGGCCGGAGTTCAACTACGCCCTCTTCTAGGCGGACCATAACCTCCGGCGAGGAACCGATAAGAGCCATATCGTCGACCTGGAGATAGAAGAGGTAGGGGGAGGGGTTTATATATCTCAGCGCCCGGTATAGATTAACGGGATCCTGATCGTTGGTCATGCAGAATCGCTGGGAAAGAACAACCTGGATTATATCACCGGCCATTATGTATTCCTTGGCCCTGTTGACCATGTCCTTGTATTCCCCCGGCGTCATATTTGACCTCAGGGGTCCAGCATCAGCGATCTTCTCCGGCGAAGAGGACTTCACCTCAACAGGGGCCTGAATAATAGCGACCATCTTCTCGATCTTTTCAAGGCTCTCTTCGTAGAGCGCCCCCAGATCTTCCCGCCCTTCCGTGAAGGCCGACGCTACTATTTTTATCGTGTGCCGGATATTATCAAATATAATAAGTGTATCGGTTATGAGGAATAGTGAGTCATCGGTTTCCATGTCATCGGCAGCTCCGGCAGGAAGCCGTTCAAAATAACGGACCATATCGTAGCCGAGAAATCCCACCGCACCACCATAGAAACGGGGCAGCCCCTCTGCTGATACGGGCCTGTAGCGGGCCATGAGCTCCCGCATGAAACGCATGGGATCTCCACCGTGCTTGTGACAGTCCAGAGTTCCATTTTCCTCTATCTGGACATCTTCCCCCTTTACCCTGAAGATAACACGGGGATCGGTGCCTAGGAAGGTGTATCTACCCCACTTTTCACCACCTTCGACACTCTCAAGGAGAAATGCGTGAGTCCCTGTACGCAGCTTCATCAGTACCGAGACAGGGGTCTCTGTGTCGGCAAGTATCTCGCGGTATAGGGGGATAAGATTTCCCTCACAGGCAAGTTTTTTAAATGTCTCAAACGATGGATTGTACATGGTTTTGTTACCTCTTCTCTAAAAATAAAAAAGGCCGTGATTGCTCACGGCCTTTCTGTATTCAACGTTGAAAACAAAAAAGCCGCGGAGTTCTGGAAAGATCCTCCGCGGCTTAAATCCTCTATTGTTCAAGGGCCTACCGGCAGACGAACCTCTCCTCTGAGCTTCGCCACCACCAGTTATTCATCCTTGAAGTTGTTATCATCTTACAGCACTCGCTTTTCAAACTTTTTTGCTCCTTTAACAGAATAGGTGGGGCTCTGTCAATACAAAAGTTTGTCCCGAAGGTTTATCCGGAAATCTAACGCTGATCCATCTTATTTCCGGAAAACCGCAGCTGCAACCCCTAATATTATTAAGGCTTACCCCCTCTTTCTCTTCAGCACCGCCCCGAAAAAACCGTCTGTACCATGGCGGTGAGGAAATGTGCGGAACATTCCTTTACCGTCCAGCACTTCCGGTGGCATCCCCGATGGGCGTACAGTTTCAAAATCAGGATGGACGTCGAGAAAAGCCTTTACTATATCTTCATTTTCAGCAGATGAGATAGTGCAGGTACTGTAAACCAAAATCCCGCCCGCGTTAACAGATGCGGCCGAACGATTGAGAATCTGCCCCTGAAGAGAGGAAAGGGCCCGGAGATCCTTTTCTTTCGCATGCCATCTGATTTCTGGATTGCGTCGCAATGTCCCCAATCCAGAACAGGGCACATCCACGAGAACACGGTCAAAGCTTTTATGAAAAGCCCGGGGGAGTTCCTGCGTCGCGTCGTAAACCATAGGTTCGATAATCGTAGCCCCAAGCCTCTTGGAAAGCGCCTGCGAAGAGGGAATCTTCGCAGTGCTAATATCCATAGCAATTATCCTGCCGCTGTTTTTCATCAACTGGGCAATGTGAGTCGTCTTGATCCCCACCCCGGCACATACATCAAGAATCGCCTCACCTGGTTTTGGGTCCAGCAGAACGGATATCAGCTGGGATGCCTCATCCTGTATCTGTAGCTTACCTTCCCTGTAGGGTTTAGTTTCAGCAAGAGGAGTTGGCAAATCGGAAAGGACGATTCCGTCGGGCGCATAACGTGAAGGGGTTGCCCTGCAGCCCAGAGCCTCAAGGACCGCGATAAGATCGGATGTAGTGGTTTTCAGCAGGTTTGCCCTGACTGCCAATGGTGGAATTTCGTTGTTGCTCTCGCAAAAGGCCCGGGTCTCTTGAATCCCGAGCTGATCTATCCACATTCTCACCAGCCATTTGGGGTGGGAGTGTATAACCGATATGCTGGATAGGGGATCTCCCTGACCGGGAAAACGGAGTGTGTCCATCCTGCGCACAGCGTTTCTAAGGATGGCATTTACCAGGTTCGACCTCCCCGGATAGAGGAGTTTTGCCAACTTTACCGCTTCGTTTGTCGCTGCATAGGCCGGAACCCTGTCGGCACACATGATCTGGTACAATGCAACTCTCAGGACATTGAGTATCCCCGGCTCCATACGCTGGAAATCGCCGGTATAGACTGCGCGGATAACCCAGTCCATACGGCCCCGAAGGCGCAAGGTGCCGTATACAATTTGCGTCAGCAGTCCACGATCCTGTGCTTCAAGTGTGCGACGAGATAGATAGGAGTCCAGAAGGGGCTGCGCAAACGCCCCATCCTCGACCAGGTTAAGGATCTCAACCGCCAGTGTTCTTGGATTCTCTTTAATTGCCTGTGGTTTTTTATTCGAGGATGTCATCAGGTGCCAGGGGGTGCCCCCTAAGGAATTCTTCAATCATCATCCGTTTCTTCCCCTCCAACTGCACTTCCTTAAGATAGACGTGTCCATCCTGCGTAGCAACCTGGAGCCCTGCCTCCATAAGCCTGCCCATCTTGCCAGGCTCCTTTTCCCCGGAGGCCCTTTCTTTTCCGGCCACGGCGTACAATATCTTCAGCTTCTTATCACGGAAAAACGAATAGGCTCCGGGACTTGATGATAATCCTCTAATAAGATTAACAATCTTGTCCGGATCATCCTTCCAGTTGATATACCCCACACCTCGTTCGAGCCGTGGAGCAAGGGAAACCATCGAATGGTCCTGGACCTTTCTCTCCGAAATACCATCTATCCGGTCCTTAACTGCACTGACAAGGAGATCTGCCCCAAGGATAGACAGCCTGCCATGCAGATCGTCAAATATCTCGTCGGGATCTATGGGAACCGCTTGCTGGAGGAGGATATCCCCCGAATCAACCCCTTCATCCATGAGCATGATAGTAACTCCCGTCTCCCTGTCCCCATTTATAATGGACCAGTTGATAGGGGCTGCCCCACGGTATCGGGGAAGTAGAGAAGGGTGTACATTGATGCATCCGAAGCGCGGGGCTTCGATAATCTCCAGTGGAAGAATCTGGCCAAAAGCTACCAGAACCACCATCTCCGGAGCTATATCCAAGAATATCTCAAGGAAAGATCTGGCCCTTACTCGCTCTGGCTGATAGACCGCTATCCCCAACTCAAGAGCTCGGGTTTTGACCGGTGGAGGTATCAGCTTGCGCCCCCTTCCCTTGGGCCTGTCCGGCTGCGTAACGGCCCCCACAACATTATACCCAGCCTCTACCAGGGCCTCCAGTGAGGGTACAGCAAATTCCGGGGTTCCCATAAATAGTATCTTAGGTTTCATAACTGCCGCCCTCTTTCGTTCATGGGGATTATAACCTTTTGCGTCATCTTTATCAATCAGCTATACACATGCCGAATTGCCTCATATTAAATGTTACCGAAGGGGGTGAATAAAAAGGATCGTTGACTCATAATTTGATGTTACCGAACATGGACCTTTGAAAGGGGGGATAACCATGAGTCCACGATCCAAGCAAGAGTATCGTGAGGCAGTCTGTTTGCGGTATAAAAATGCTACTCGTCATGAAAAAACCGCTATCCTGGATGAATTCTGTGCCACCTGTAAATACCACCGTAAACATGCCATAAGAATCCTCAAAAGGTTTAAACGTTTTACGAAACCTAAACCAAAGAAGCGAGGACCAAAACCCATCTACCGGAAAGATGAGATCATCACACCGCTAAAGCGGATCTGGCTTGTGGCAAATCTACCATGCTCAAAGCGTCTCAAGGTCATCCTGCCTATCTGGCTGCCCGGATATACCGAACTCTTCGGAGAACTCTCTATTGAGGCTACAAATGCCCTACTGAACATCTCTCCTACAACCATAGACAGAATCCTTTCTCATATCCGAGTCCATTACACACAACGGCGGCGGTCCACCACAAAACCGGGAACACTGCTACGAAAGCATATCCCCATCAAAACCAACCAGTGGAACGAATCCAGACCGGGGTTTCTCGAAGCCGATACGGTCGCTCATTGCGGCGATTCCACCGCCGGGATGTACGTCAACACCATAGATTTCGTCGATATCGCTACCGGGTGGACTGAACAACGCGCAGTCTGGGGAAAAGGAGAATCCGGAGTCCTGGAACAGATCAAAAACATTGAAAAAACCCTCCCATTCCCAATCCTCGGCTTCGATTGCGATAATGGAGGCGAGTTCCTCAATTATCACCTCCTTAGGCACTTTACCGAAAGAAAACACCCTGTCCAGTTCACGAGAAGCAGAGCCTACCACAAAGATGACAACGCCCATATCGAACAGAAAAACTGGACACACATAAGGCAGTGGATCGGATATGACCGCCTGGATAATCCCAACGTCGTGTCATCCCTCAACAACCTCTATACCAAGGAATGGAGGCTCTTCCATAACTTCTTCTGTCCCTCCGTAAAACTCATCGCAAAAGAAAGAATCGGTTCTAAAACAATCAAACACCACGACTCTCCTAAAACCCCTTATCAGAGAATCATGGAATCCACTCATATCCATGAATACGTCAAAAAATCCCTGTCCAAACAACTTGAAAATCTGAACCCCTTTCTGCTAAGAAAAATCATGGATAAAAAAATGAAAAAAATCTTCTCCATAAATAACAAACATGGGTAACATCTTTTATGAGGAACGGGAGGCGATGTCCTATTTCATCGCATCGGCCAGTCGCCTCAGCGCCTCATCCCTTCCCAGTATATCCACCAGAGTCGGGATATCCGGACCATGACAGTTTCCGAACAAGGCAAGCCGCAGCGGGAAATAAAATCCCTTACCCTTTATACCCAGTTCGCCTATAGCCTGCTTTACAAGGGCCGACACGTCATCTGGCAACCATTTTTTCCTACCCTCCAGCGCACTCATCATGTATGATAAGATTCGCATGGAGTCCTCCTGAGCAAGCAGCGCCCTGTCGTCCTCAGAGAAGGTAAGGCTGTCGTAGAACATTCTGGCATGTTCTACTGTCATGGAAAGGCAGTATACATAATCGCGGGCGGTTGCTATTACCTTCAGATATTTTTCGTTGTTGCTTATATCTATACCGGCCTCTTCAAAAAAGCGTCTGGCCTGATCGGCTATGTATGAGACTTCCATTTGCCTGATATAGGTGCCACCCATCCAGTTGAGCTTCTCCATGTCAAACACGGCGCCCGCCTTATTTATCCTATCTAGGGAAAAAACCTCTGCCAATTCACTAAGGGAATATATCTCCCGGTCATCAGCCGAGTGCCAGCCCAGAAGTGCGATAAAGTTGATGAGAGCCTCCGTCAAGTAACCCTTTTCCAGATAACTCTCCACAGATACATCGCCCTGTCTCTTGCTCAGCTTGCTGCGGTCCGAATTGAGAAGCAGAGGAAGATGTACGAAAACAGGAACATCCCATCCGAAGGCCTCGTACATGAATATGTGCTTAGGAACACTGGAAAGCCATTCCTCACCGCGGATAATATGGGTTATCTTCATGAGGTGATCATCCACTACGCTGGCAAAATGGTATGTGGGAAACCCGTCGGATTTTATCAGGACCTGATCGTCCACCTGTGAGTTATCTATGGCGACACGTTTGCGGACGATATCATCAAAGACGGTCTTCCCTTCCTTAGGATATCGGAGCCTGATGACAAAGGGTAGACCCTGGGCCAGCTTATCCGCCACCTCCTCTTTAGGGATATTTCTGCAACGGCCATCATACATGGGAGGAATCTTCCGGCTCCGCTGGTCCTCCCTGAGCCTTTCCAATCTGTCCTCATCACAGAAGCAGTAGTATGCATGGCCGGAGTCCAGGAGCTTCTGAATATGTTCCTTATATATATCAAGTCGTTCGGACTGAATATAGGGCCCGAAATCTCCACCTATGTCCGGTCCTTCATCGTAGTGGAGCCCGGTCCTTGTCAATGTAGTTATGAGGTTTTCCAAAGCCCCTGTGATTGATCTTTTCTGGTCCGTATCTTCAATCCTGAGGATAAATTTGCCGCCCTCTTTTCTTGCGAAAAGATAGTTAAAAAGGGCCGTCCTTAATCCGCCAACATGGAGGTACCCTGTAGGACTGGGGGCGAATCGTACCCGAACCTGGTTATTGTCAGTGCTCATTTTTTATATCCCTTTACTCGTATGTTTTCCTGAAAAGGCCGATAATCCGGACAGGGAGACAGCATCTTCCGCATCCCTCTGTGGGCATCTACTATACCGTTTTGCATAAGATTACAACCACAATATCCCTTGCCTTTTTTTGCAGCTTGACTATATAAAGGGGCAATTGTTGGAAGGGTGTTGTTGATTTGATACCAGATATTCATCTCTGTCAGCCTGATCTTTGTAAATCCTGCGGCGCCTGCTGCGGCCTTTACAATTATGCCGATAGTACACGTGAAACCCTGACCATGAAACTAAGGGGCAGGACAAAACTGTTTCGTGATACGGTAAGGGGGCCCGAGGATCTTGAGGCCTTCTCGGATCGGATAAGAAAAGATGAGCCGGCAGACAAGCTCTATGAAGTAATATATTGCTGTGAATATCTGGGATTTCTGGACGACGACGAAAAAAGGGTGGGCTGCCTGCTGCATCCCCTCCAGAACGACGGGGTGGATATGAGGGATGTGTCATTCTACGGAGTCGAGTTATGCAACGGACACTTCTGCCCCAGCTATCATTTCATATCATCTGAAGAAAAAAGGCTCATAATCCGGATTATAGACGACTGGTATCTCTATGGCCTGTGCATTACAGATATAGACCTGGTTAAGGAATATTTTCGATTCAT
This sequence comes from Syntrophales bacterium, assembly GCA_963665835.2. Taxonomy (GTDB): domain Bacteria; phylum Desulfobacterota; class Syntrophia; order Syntrophales; family UBA2210; genus UBA6078. Next base: position 1,066,216 of record CAXXWJ010000001.1, read on the forward strand.
AAGCGAAGGCATCTTCGAGGTTGTAAATCCTGAGCGATTAGATGGAAGGCTAAAAAAGATAGCTCATGAGTTCCTTTCATTGAAGACTTCCTGGCCCTTCCGCTCAGCCGATGCAAATAGATTCGGAAAGTACTACTTCGATGGTTCCCAGTATATGATAAGCCATATAGATTACGAAGCCATCGGGTGCGAAAGATCAAAATTCGACAAGATATTTCTCAGCCTCACATCAAGCTTCAAAAACCTTGAGGAACTCAGGCTGGGGGAGATGATAATCCAAGAAAATATTGATGAATTCATAGCATGTTATACTTACGTTGTCACCAGCGGCCGTCCGGCCTAATTTATCGATAACTTCTTTATTGTCAGAAAGGATATGTCGTGGAAAAGAAAAAACTCCTTTATTCAAGAGAGACCATAGATGAACGAGTAAAGGCGATTGCGGAAAAGATATCCTGCGATCTCGAAGGGAAAGATGTTGTCCTTATCGGAGTCCTGAAGGGCGCCTTTATATTTCTGGCGGACCTTGCGCGACACCTCGATATCCCCCATACCGTTGATTTTGTGAGACTTGCCAGTTATGGCTCCCGGTCAGTAAGCTCGGGGACCATAAAATTTTCAAAGGACATAGAAACTGACATAAAAGGTAAGGAAGTGGTGATAGTGGAGGACATAATAGATACGGGAGCCTCCATTGCCTTTCTACAGGACAAGCTTAAGGAAAGGGGGGCTTCATCCATAAAGGTATGTGCCTTTATCGACAAGAAGCAGAGGCGTGAAAGGGACGTCAGCGCCGATTATGTAGGATTTTTTTTAGAAGAGGGGTTTGTTGTAGGATACGGGCTTGATTTTGATGAAAAATACAGGTGCCTGCCAGGAATCTACGTAATCAAGGAGGGGGATTGTGATAATTCACTGTAAAAATTGCGGGACCAAATACCGGTTTGAAAAAACAAAGGTGGCAGGCGACGGGGTATGGGTCAGATGCACCAGATGCGGGAATGTTTTCTTTCAGGAAAATCCCCTGGCTGAAATCTCCTCTTTGATGGATATGGTTGCCCACGGGAGAAAAACATCAGAAGAAACTGTCTCTAATGTCGATCCCATAGAAAAGATCATCACAGAACCGGCCTTGGATTATACACTGGATGATCAACCCGACCTCGAAAACGACGTGGCGAAACTTGGAGAAACAGCGCCCGATAAAACCCTGGGAGATATAAAAATAGCCGATGACGAATCGGGATCTATGTGGAATGATAATAGCTATGAGGAAATAGAGATCGAAGAAGATATGGCCAGTGAAAAGATCCTTGGAGATATCGATGCCGGGATTGAAGAACCAATGCCAAGAATGGAAGAACACGCTATCGATAGCGATGACAAAATGGAACTTGAGAGCTCCCGTAATGAGGAATCTGAGGACATTGAAGATCCCTTCGATAAACCCGAAACAGACTATACGGCAAGGGGCCCTCAATGGGAAAAAAGCGACCTAAATACAGTCGAAAAAAAAGAGGCCGGCCCCGTCCCTGCAAGACAGCGTGTTCGGGACCCCTGGTTATTTGATGATGCGGAAGAAAACAGACAGAGCAGTAAAAAAGCCTCAAGTAACAAAATAGGGACCGTTTGGAGGGTGCTGAAGAAGGTTTTTTTATGCCTGCTGCTTGTCTCATTGCTCTCCGGTCTGGCTTACATTTTTCTGTCACCCAAACCCAGACAGGCCATTATTGACAGCGCTTCTCCATTGATGGAAAAATTTCTGGGTGCAGAAGATTCCCGAAAGACCGAAAAATCAAGGCAAGCTGGTCTGCCAAAAACAGACAATTTGTCGGCAGTAAAAGCAAAAGATATCCCGAAAGATCTATTGCCTGAGCTGAAGGTGAAACTGGTAGATTTGGGAGAGAGATTTGTAAAAGGATGGACTGATGAGAACATCATGGTGATCGAGGGTTTTGCCGTAAACGACAGCACGATTGCCGTTTCCAATATAAATGTTAAGGGAAAGATCCTAGATTCATCAGGTAAAGTCCTTTCCGAAGAAAAATCCGGTTGCGGCACCATACTGACTGACGATGAACTGAAAAGCATGACCGATGAAGAGATTAAAAAGGAACTTTCCAACATCTACGGCAGGAATTTCCGTAACACCGATATAGCTCCGGGGGACAGGATTCCCTTCATGCTGGTTATTCTTATGCCCTCCGGAGAGGCAAGTGAAATAGTTGTGGAGCTTGCGGGAATAGAGGCTGCAAAGGCTCAATAATCCCTGCATCGAACGGCTGGCCGAACAGGTAATAAACATTTTTCCTGACAACAGGAATTCACCGTTTGTCCAAGCTGCAATCTGCTGCGGTGAAAATCAATCCATATGGAATTGACAATAAATAGTCCTGTGGGAGATCCTAAGTGCTGTCTACGATGAAAACAAAGGTCGCCTTTTCATTCCTCTTCATCATAATGGTTGTGGGGACTTTCGGATACCACACCCTTGAGGGGTGGTCACTGGGAGATTCCCTTTATGCGACAGTTGTGACCCTGGGAACCGTGGGTTTCGGCGATTTTTACCCCGTAACAGCGGCAGGCAAGTCATTTGCGATCTTTCTTATCGTCTTTGGCGTGGGAACGATGGCCTACACCTTTGCAGTCATAATGGAAGCCTTCATGGAGGGCCGCCTCAGAAGAATATTAGGGAGGGGGAAATTGGAAAAACAGATAAACAAACTTAATGGCCACTACATAATCTGCGGATACGGGAAGATAGGAAAGCTGATATGCACGGAGCTGGCCCATGAAGGGGTAGACTTTGTCATAGTTGAAAGCAACCCCGATGTAGCACAGGAGATAGTGAGCGACGGCTTCATTTACATAAACGGAAGCGCAACGGAAGACAGGATACTGCTCAGGGCAGGCATTGAAAGGGCCAAGGGCGTAGTCTGCGCACTTTCTTCCGATGCCGACAACCTCTATGTAGTCCTTACTGCTAAGGAGCTCAACCCGGATGCATATGTGTTGTCCAGATTTGAAGACAACGCATCGGAACGGAGGCTCATAAAGGCCGGGGCGGACAGGGTTATATCACCTTACAGAGTAGGCGGCATGAGGATGTCCCAGGCCATACTGCGTCCTGCCATGCTGGACTTCATAGAGATCACAACCCGAAGACAGAGCCTCGCGCTCAAGATGGAAGAAGTGCAAGTATGTAGAGATGCCGAGATAGTAGGCAAGAATCTCGAAGAGGCGGGGATAAGAAAGGGGTACGGCCTGATCGTAGTGGCCATAAAGAAGGAATCGGGGAAAATGCTGTTCAACCCCATGGCGTCATACGTAATAGAATCAGGGGATACGCTTATCTCCCTTGGTGAGGGGGATAATCTGGCCGCCTTTTCAAAGATATGCCAGGGCTAATGTACCACGCCAGGTTCATTCATACCTTAAAGGTTAGGTTTCTGCTGACAGTTTTATCGCCCCAAAAATCAAAGAGGAAGGAATAACACCCTCCCGTATGACAACGGGTGGATCCAAAGTGGCATCCACGATCGTTGAGCCCATCCCGCCGACTGTTTTACCCCCGTCAATCACGGCATCAATCGAATCCCCCAAGGCGCTTAAAACTTGACCGGCAGAGGTACATTCCGGCCCACCGGACCTGTTTGCGCTGGTTGTAGTAATCGCACCAAGCATTTTCTGTGCAAGAAGGGTAGCTGTTGGATGGCTGGAAAGCCTGATACCTACCTTTCCTGTTCCCCCTGTCAGGCGCTCGGGAATAGATTTAGATGCATTAAACAGCAGCGTAAGGCCACCGGGCCAGAACTGGGCCATGAGGATTGAGGCCAGGGGGCTTGTATCTACGACAAATCGCGGAAGGTCATCAGGACTCCCTATAATTATGGGGATTGGCTTATCAAAACCCCTTCCCTTGATGGCATATATCTTTTCTACGGCCTTCTCGTTGACGGGATCCGCGCCAAGACCGTAAAATGTTTCAGTAGGATAGGCAACAACACCTCCATTTTTTATAATGGAAGCCACACTTGTTATTGATACTTCGTCGGAATCTGCTCTTATTATAATTGCCATCGTACAGTGAGAATTTTAGTCTAACTAGCAAATAGTACTCTGTTTTTCGTCTATTTTGGCGGCCACATTACGGATATGTTCCTCCAGCCTGATGCGGAGCTTTTCATCCTCAAGGGCAAGTATCCTGACAGCCATAAAGGCCGCATTTTTTGCCCCCGCCCTGCCTATCGCCATAGACGCAACTGGCACGCCGCCAGGCATCTGAACCGTTGAAAGAAGCGCATCGATACCACTCAGCGGTGAAGCTGATGAATCAAGAGGCACTCCTATGACGGGAAGCAGGGTCTGCGAGGCAATTACCCCGGCAAGATGAGCCGCCATCCCGGCACCGACAATCATGACCTTTATGCCTCTCGACGCGGCCTTTTTTGCGAAAAGCGAAGTCCTTTCCGGTGAGCGGTGTGCTGATGTAAGGAATAACTCGTAAGGTATCTCAAATTCTTCCAGAACCGATGCCGCTTCCTTCATGACAGAAAGATCTGAATCACTTCCCATCGCTATACTTACAAGCACGCCCTTTTTATCTTTCACCTTTTCGCCCCCTCTCACTGAAGAGTCCTTTTTATCTTTGATATCGGCAGTTGCTTCTAGTGTTTAAAATGTCTAGTACCGGTAAAGATCATGGCGATACCATGCTCATCGGCTGCCTGTATGGCCTCGTCATCACGGACAGATCCTCCAGGCTGGACTATGGCGGTAACACCCGCCTTTGCGGCCATGTCGACACCGTCCCTGAAGGGGAAGAAGGCGTCGGACCCAAGGACCGTTCCCTGAGTGGGAAGATTGGCCTTCATCTTGGCTATATAGACCGAATCAACACGGCTCATCTGCCCCGCGCCCACACCAACCAGCTGGTTTTTGTTTGCAAAGACGATGGCGTTGGACTTTACGTTTTTGACTACCCTCCAGGCAAAATCAAGAGCCTGATATTCCTCCGCTGTGGGGGCTCTCTTGGTCACTACCTTCGCTTTCATGATATCATCCCGCCCCGGATCACGGTCCTGTATAAGCAGCCCCCCGATAACCCTTCTGAAATCGAGTTCCTCGACATGACCAGTTGCCTGATTCTCTATCTCCAGAAGTCGAACATTCTTCTTGGCTGTAAGTATATCGAGAGCTTCCCTGTCGAATCCCGGCGCTATGATAACCTCAAGGAAGGTCTTGGCAAGTTCTTCTGCCGCCTCCTTGTCAACCGGCCGGTTAAAACTGACTATTCCTCCGAAGGCAGAAACGGGATCGGTCGCCATGGCCCTGACATAGGCATCCTTGATGTTCCCATCGGATGTGGCCGCTCCGCAGGGATTCGAGTGCTTCATGATCACCGCCGCAGGCAGGTCAAACTCTCGGGCCATCTGCCAAGCGGCATCACTGTCCATGATATTATTGTAAGACAGTTCCTTTCCGTGGAGTTGCCGTGCCGACGCTATGGATGAGGCCGGGGGGGATTTTTCACGGTAGAAGGCGGCATCCTGGTGAGGATTTTCCCCATACCGAAGATCCTGCGCCCTGTCAAACTGCATGGTAAAGGTATCAGGAAACTTCTTTGTCTTTTCACCCTTATCCATGGTTCCCAGATAATTAGAGATGGCCCCGTCGTAGCGGGCGGTGAGCTGAAATGTCTTCGTAGCAAGGGCGAAATTGGTTGCCTCCGATATGGCCCCGTTATTCTGATTCATCTCATCAATTATTCGCGTATAATCATCAGGGTCGGTAACGACCGATACAAAATGGTGGTTTTTTGCCGCTGCGCGCAGCATGGTGGGACCGCCTATATCTATGTTTTCAACAGCGTCTTCCAGGGTGCACCCCTTTTTTGCTACCGTATCCTCGAATCGATAGAGGTTTATTACAACCATGTCTATCATCTCGATTCCGTGCCTTCCTGCCGATTCCATATGCCCTGCATTACTGCGCAGAGCAAGCAGACCGCCATGTATCTTGGGATGAAGAGTCTTAAGCCTTCCGTCCATCATTTCGGGGAAACCCGTGTAATCGGATACATCGGTCACGTCTACCCCGGCCTGCCTGAGTTGCGCTGCCGTTCCACCGGTTGAAAGTATCTCTACATCAAATTTTTTCAATCCCCGTGCAAAGTCGACTATGCCCGTCTTGTCCGTTACGCTTATAAGTGCCTTTTTTATGATGCTCATATCGTGCTATCCCCGTATACCTTTCATGTGTTTAATTCTCTTATCAATAATAGCCTCTGTTCCGATATCGGCCCTGTGGGCTATGGGACCCTTCACCGCCGATATGGCTCCCTCGGCTACACGTTCCGCATCTTCAAGGTTATCGGCGATCCCAACCACACCTATTGCCCTTGAGGTCGTCATGTACAGCCCATCCTCCCTCTGATCAACAGAGGAATAATAGAGCCGGGCGTCCCCTGTATTGCCTACCTCTATCTTGGCCGATGTAGAAAGCGCATCGGGGTGATCTGAGGGAAGACCGTACCCCTTGGGCACTATGTATTTGCAGACTGTCGCCTTTCTTTCAAATTCTATATCGAGATTATTCAGAGTACCATTTATAACGGAACGGCAGAGGGCCACAAAATCGGTCTTCAATAGCGGAAGGATATTCATCGCCTCAGGGTCACCAAAGCGGGCATTGTATTCGAGCAGCCTGACCCCCTCGCCGGTGACGATAAACCCGCCATACATTATTCCCTTGTAATATTCACCGGTCTCCTGGCGGATTGCCTCTGCAACCTTTCTGGTAATGTCAAGTCCCTGCGCTATATCATCTTCCCGAAGGAATGGAAGCAAGTGATCGTGCATGGAATAGGATCCCATTCCGCCGGTGTTGGGCCCCTGGTCGTCATCGAACCGCCTTTTATGATCCTGCACGGGAGGGGTGGCGACAACCGTTATGCCATCGCACAGACACTGGAGAGAAAATTCTTCACCTTCAAAACGCTCTTCAACTATAAGCGAAGAATGTTCCGCCAGGATCTCCCGGCAAAGCTTAACTGCCTCACCCTTGGTCTGGAAATGATCGCCCTGTACCATAACCCCCTTTCCCCCGGTGAGTCCATCGGGCTTTATGACTACTCCGTCCAGTTCTTCTATGAACGCTTCGACACCATCCATAGAGGAAAAGGTCCCGTATCGAGGGTTTCCTGGGATGCCGTATTTCTCCAGAAGGTTACGCGTAAAGGCCTTCGACGTTTCCAGCCGCGCAAGGCCCTGGCTGGGACCGACAGAGGGGATACCCTTCTTTTTCAAAAAATCTACCACCCCGTTGTTGAGAGGATCCTCGGGGCCGATTATCGCAAAATCCACACCGTGCTTCCCTGCAAAGCTTGCTATTGCTTCCAGGTTACTGTAGCTGCCAATAAGAACCGCTTTGGAAAGTGCCGCGATCCCGGGGTTATTGGATTTCATATAGGAAACGATCTCGGTGCCCTGGGGCGATCGCTTGATGGTCTCCGCGATCACATGTTCTCTGGCACCGTTCCCTATCAAGAGTATTGTTGTCATCTTTTCCTCCCTGACAAGGGTATATGGCAAGTTACGAGCTTATACTCAAAAAGTACATATTCGTCAAACATCTTTCGATCAGCGAATTGCCTCATATTAAATGTTACCGAAGGGGGTGAATAAAAAGGATCGTTGACTCATAATTTGATGTTACCGAACATGGACCTTTGAAAGGGGGGATAACCATGAGTCCACGATCCAAGCAAGAGTATCGTGAGGCAGTCTGTTTGCGGTATAAAAATGCTACTCGTCATGAAAAAACCGCTATCCTGGATGAATTCTGTGCCACCTGTAAATACCACCGTAAACATGCCATAAGAATCCTCAAAAGGTTTAAACGTTTCGGAATGTCCCATTTTAAGGTAGTGGTTTTTTCTTTTAGAAATTGATTGGTGTTCGATTGTATAGTATAACTCACCTCACACAAAATAGGGGGGTGGGTTATGATAAAGGGGATTGCAAATATATCAGTAATAGCTTCTTTCATCTTGTATGTAATTGTGACGTTAATTGATCGGTGGGAAGCGGTTACTAAAATGGTGGGGTCGACTATGCTTACAAATATATCATATGTATTTCTTATAATCGCAGTTATATCTGCTGGGGTTCTGTATTTTTTATCAAACAGCGAATCTCAAAAAAAACAAAAAATTCGGCTTATTCAAGATCCGACATCTGGGAAATGTTATATCGTTAAAGGGAAAAAGATTTCACACATTCCAGATCCAGAAACCTTTAGTTATCTTGGAAGTTATTTGGGGTTTTCTTGGGCTAATGTCGAAACGGTTTTACAAGATGAAATTAATCATAGTTATACAATTGTTCAGCCTTTACCAAGTATTCGATCATATTTTCCTCAAAATGGATGAATGGATTTCGCTGAGGACCACAAACATTATTGAACGACTGAACAAGGAATTTAAACGAAGGACACATTTTATGCTTATTAAAATGAATGTCAAGAGAAAAAAGACCTATTCATCAGACGTGCTTTCAAGTGACATTTCAATAGTGTCTCCGTATTTTGGCGCAGCCCTTTGTAGTGCTCTATGAAAATTTGCCCAGTTTGGTGATGCCTTCATGAGAAACATAACATTGGATAGGTGCTCTTTTAGTGCAGGGTGCCCAACATCCCTTGTAAAATATTGGTGGTGTTTCCTTTTTCTTTGGCCAGTCCCTAGTCTAGGATTTTTCTTCTTTAGATCACTCAAAATACCGGGGGCAAGGCGCGAATAGATGATGTCATTTGTCCAATGACCAACATAGCTAGGTTTCTTCATCGAAATGGGCGGATATGGGGTGTTCTTTAAGCGAAAAAGTTCCCTGTAAAATTCATCGGGGAATGTCTTGGTCCACTTTGCCCATTCATCGGTTAGATATTTATCAAGAATCTTTTGGAGGGCTACCCGATCTCTTACCTCTTGGTATCCGGTAACTTCATCTACCAAAGCTATAATGCCGATCTTGGCAAACGATCTTATAAGCATATCGGCGAACTTGGCATACCTAAGTTCTTGTTCTGTTTTTAGAGCATTGGTATCCCTGGCGTTTAGTATAGCTTCACATAGCTCTTGTAAGACCGTTGCTTCATATCCGCTAGTTGCCCGTCCACCAATTCCAATAAATTGTATGGGGTTTTCGATGGCCACACGCAAATCATTGTCAATAAAGGGTTTTAGTGTTTTGTGGGTCGCTATTCTTGGCGCTCCTTGGCCACGCCCCTTCATTCCGATAGATGTTGTCAGGCTTCGCCCTGATATTACCCTTGTTCCATCTTCCAACACGAAGCAGGGTATCTCAATCTCTCCAATGTGCAGTTTCCCTTGAAATGGTGCCTGTTGTGCTTTTCCCATACGTTAAACCTCCAATGCTCTTTTTATTGTAAGGCCAAACAAATCTTCATGGTCGCGGTAGTTGTAGCGGTAGCAGAACTCGTTCACATAGCAGGGGAGATAGCGAATACTGACTTTATGAAATTGGCCTATGATACCACGTTTTAACAAAGCCCAAAAGGATTCAATGGTATTGGTATGTGCGTCACCGTCAACGTACCATATCGAATGATTGATAACCTTGTGCGCCATGATCTGCTGAATTCCGGCATAGCCACGGTATTCGTCTGTCATTAGTGTGGTGTTCTTTATGTCTACGTTCTGCCTGATAAGCGATTTAAGGTCTTTCGATTTGAGCTTGTATTTGTTGACCACTTTGGCCTTTATCCTGCCTTCACGTTCAACCATACCGACAACAGGTGTCTTTGTGGTGCCACGTCCACGGTGACTTTTTCCACCGTTCGGGCCTCCCCTTCGTGGCTTCCCGCCTATATAGGTTTCATCAACCTCAACAATCCCCGTCAATAAATCGCGCTGTGCTCGTTCCATCATGGCTTCGCGGATCTTCATTGAAATGCGCCATGCTGTATCTTTGTTCACGTCAAGATCACGGGACAGTTGACGTGCAGATATGCCTTTCTTCGCATTGAGAATAAGGGTGACAGCAAGGAACCACTTTTGTAGGGGTAGATGTGTGTGGTGGAAAATAGTACCAACCGTAACGCTAAACGTGGTATTACAGTTGTTACAGTGGTGGCGGTTTTCTTTTGGTCGTGGTGTGCAGTTTAGGGAAGTGCAATAGGTACACCTTGGCTTGTTATTCCAACGCACAAGCTCAAGGTGTTTAAGGCAATCGTTATCGGTAGGAAACTTTTGATAGATTTTTATGATATTCATATCTGCTACCCCCTGTTGGGACAAAGAGTAACAGATATGCAATATGTTGTCAAGAGAAATCTACTACCTTAAATTGGGACAATCCGAAACGTTTTACGAAACCTAAACCAAAGAAGCGAGGACCAAAACCCATCTACCGGAAAGATGAGATCATTACACCGCTAAAGCGGATCTGGCTTGTGGCAAATCTACCATGCTCAAAGCGTCTCAAGGTCATCCTGCCTATCTGGCTGCCCGGATATACCGAACTCTTCGGAGAACTCTCTATTGAGGCTACAAATGCCCTACTGAACATCTCTCCTACAACCATAGACAGAATCCTTTCTCATATCCGAGTCCATTACACACAACGGGGGCGGTCCACCACAAAACCGGGAACACTGCTACGAAAGCATATCCCCATCAAAACCAACCAGTGGAACGAATCCAGACCGGGGTTTCTCGAAGCCGATACGGTCGCTCATTGCGGCGATTCCACCGCCGGGATGTACGTCAACACCATAGATTTCGTCGATATCGCTACCGGGTGGACTGAACAACGCGCAGTCTGGGGAAAAGGAGAATCCGGAGTCCTGGAACAGATCAAAAACATTGAAAAAACCCTCCCATTCCCAATCCTCGGCTTCGATTGCGATAATGGAGGCGAGTTCCTCAATTATCACCTCCTTAGGCACTTTACCGAAAGAAAACACCCTGTCCAGTTCACGAGAAGCAGAGCCTACCACAAAGATGACAACGCCCATATCGAACAGAAAAACTGGACACACATAAGGCAGTGGATCGGATATGACCGCCTGGATAATCCCAACGTCGTGTCATCCCTCAACAACCTCTATACCAAGGAATGGAGGCTCTTCCATAACTTCTTCTGTCCCTCCGTAAAACTCATCGCAAAAGAAAGAATCGGTTCTAAAACAATCAAACACCACGACTCTCCTAAAACCCCTTATCAGAGAATCATGGAATCCACTCATATCCATGAATACGTCAAAAAATCCCTGTCCAAACAACTTGAAAATCTGAACCCCTTTCTGCTAAGAAAAATCATGGATAAAAAAATGAAAAAAATCTTCTCCATAAATAACAAACATGGGTAACATCTTTTATGAGGCAACGTTACCATCCTATCTCCTCTCCTTCGGTAACATTTTATTGTGAGGCAACTGGTCAGTCACCCCTCTATAGACTCGACAATCCTCGATATTATTTTGGGCTTGACAATTATCCCCGGCTATGTTGATGTTATGTCAACTTTTTTAGCAGGGTTATTTTAATGGAACATTCAGAGCTGAAAATCAGATTGTTCTGCTGGTGGCGGATACATAAGGATCTGTCCACGTAGGTGAAGTTTCAGCCGTGGGCGGAGTTCCCACGGCTTTTCTTTTTAGGACGCCATGGGAGTTTTCCATGGCGTTTTTTTTGGCGAAGCCCCAGTTTGATTTTTTACTATGAAAAAAGGAGGAGATGGTATGAAACAGGTAAAGGTGCTTTTGAATGAGGACGAGATCCCGAGGCAGTGGTACAACATAATGGCCGATCTGCCAACTCCCATGAGCCCTCCACTTCACCCCGGAACGGGACAACCCTTGAAACCGGAAGACATGGCCCCGATCTTTCCGATGAATCTCATAGAGCAGGAAATGAGTACCGAACGGTGGATAGATATTCCCGAAGGTGTACTGGAAAAATACCTGCTCTGGCGACCAAGTCCTCTCTACAGGGCACATAATCTGGAGAAGCTCCTCGATGCACCGGTAAAGATATATTACAAGCATGAGGGGGTAAGCCCGGCAGGATCCCACAAGCCCAACACGGCGGTTCCTCAGGCCTATTACAACAAGGAGTTCGGTATCAAGAAGATCTCGACCGAGACAGGCGCAGGCCAATGGGGAAGTGCACTGAGCATGGCATGCAACATGTTCGGTCTGGAGTGCAGGGTATTCATGGTTAGGGTCAGTTATGACCAGAAACCGTACCGCCGTCTTATGATGCAGACCTGGGGGGCAAAGTGCTTTGCCAGTCCCAGCAATCTCACGGAAACGGGGCGGAGGATCCTTGCAGAACACCCCGACTCCCCTGGAAGCCTTGGGATCGCAATCAGCGAAGCAATTGAAGATGGGGTGGGTAAGGAAGATTCGCGCTATGCTCTTGGAAGCGTCCTTAATCATGTAATGCTTCATCAGACCATTATAGGTCTTGAGGCCAAGAAGCAGATGGAGAAGATCGGAGAATATCCTGATGTTGTAATAGGATGCGCCGGCGGAGGAAGCAACTTTGCCGGGATATCTCTGCCCTTTGCCTGCGACAAGATACACGGGAAAGAGGTGTCTATTATCGGTGCCGAGCCCACTTCCTGCCCAACCCTAACAAAGGCCCCCTTCGGATACGACTTTGGTGATCTGGCGATGACAACCCCCCTTTTGGCCATGTACTCTCTTGGACACGATTTTGTACCGGCCCCCATCCACGCCGGAGGGCTAAGGTACCACGGGATGGCCCCCATAGTAAGCCACCTCGTGAAAGAGGGGATCGTTGAGGCCAGGGCCTATCATCAGCTCGAGACCTTTGAGGCAGGCATAAAATGGGCCCGTTCCGAGGCATTCATCCCCGCCCCCGAAACAAACCATGCTATTGCAGCCGTAATTGAGGAGGCAAAGAGGGCAAAGGAAGAGGGGAAAGAAAAGGTTATACTCTTCAACTGGAGCGGCCATGGATTGGTGGATCTGGTATCCTACGATGCCTACCTTTCCGGAAAATTGACCGATTACATGCTTCCTGAAGCGGAAATAGAAAGGGCGAAGAAAACTCTGGACAAGTTTCCAAAACCTTAGCATATGCTCTGGTGCCCGTCCTGATTAGCGGCCTACATATTTTCGTACTGAACAGGGGTTCAAAATGGACAGATTTGATAGTTTGATGTTGCGCTGTCCCCGGCTTGGGGGGGAGGTTACCTTCGCCTATTGCAGGCGAGAACAGGGTACCCTCCCCTGCCGCATGACAATTAGTTGCTGGCAGGGGTTCATACCCGCCGAGGAGCATCTGAGAAAACATCTTTCCGATGAAGAATGGGACCGCTGCTTCAATACACAGCCCAAGGACAGGCTGTCCGCCATTCTGGAGATAGCCGGAAGGGTGAAGGGCGCAAAGTAGATATGGAATTTCCCCGAACTGTGGTATGGTCCCCCCTGTAAGAAACGCTTGGCATTTATATAGGGGGAAGACATTGAATGGATCTCTTTGCTGAACAGAAGCCGAAGATGGCGTCACGCCCTCTGGCGGACAGGATGCGACCGGAAACCCTTGCTGACTTTGAGGGACAGGGTCACCTGATCGGTAAGGGAAGCTTGCTTCGCCGTGCAATTGATGAGGACCGCATCTTTTCAATTATTTTATGGGGCCCTCCCGGTTCTGGCAAGACCACCCTGGCCAGCATAATCGCCAATGAGACAAAATCCCATTTTGAGACGATCTCCGCCGTACTGTCCGGGGTCAAGGAGATCAAGGCCGTTATCGAAGAGGCAAAGAATCAGCTTAAGAACCAGCAAAAAAGAACTGTGCTCTTCGTCGATGAGATTCACCGCTTCAACAAGGCTCAGCAGGATGCCTTTCTTCCACATGTTGAAAGCGGTCTTATCACGCTGATCGGCGCTACCACCGAAAATCCCTCTTTCGAGGTAATATCCCCTCTTTTGTCAAGGGCCCGGGTCATGGTCCTTGAACCCTATTCAACGGATCAACTGTCAGCAATCCTCAGGCGTGCCCTGGACGATGAAAGGCGGGGGCTTGGCAGCCGTTGTCTTTCCGTAGACGATTCAGCACTTGAACACATGGTCTGGACAGCCGATGGTGATGCTCGCACAGCCCTTAACAACCTGGAAGTTGCGGCTTCACTTGTCGGGCCGGGTGAAACCATAATACTGGAGACAGTTGAGAAGGCTCTTCAGAAAAAGGCCCTTAATTACGATAAAAACGGCGAGGAGCACTACAATCTCATATCGGCACTGCATAAGAGCCTTAGAGGAAGCGACCCGGATGCCGCCCTTTATTGGCTTGGCCGTATGCTTGAGGCCGGCGAAGACCCCCTCTTTATACTTCGCAGGATGATAAGATTCGCCTCCGAGGATGTGGGGAATTCGGACCCGGCTGCACTGGGAGTTTCCGTATCAGCCCTTCAGGCCTTTCAGTTTATAGGACATCCCGAAGGGGAGCTCGCCTTGGCGCAGGCCGCGGTATATCTCGCAACTGCCCCCAAGAGTAACGCCCTCTATACCGGTTTTGGGAAAGTAAAGGAAGATATCCGCAAAACAGGAACCCTTCCAGTGCCCCTCCATATAAGAAACTCACCGACGGGAATGATGAAAGATATGGGATATGGGAAGGGGTATAAATACGCCCACAACTTCCCCGATGCCCACGTTCCCCAAGAATATATGCCGGAAAAACTTAAAGGTCGCATATATTACAATCCAACCACCAGGGGTTATGAAAAGATCATAAAGGACAGGATTGATAAGTGGTATAAGATGAGGGCCCGTCTTGCCGACGAGAAAAAGGAAACGGGTTGCCCCTAATGAACATCAGGAATAGCAACAATCCCCAGACTGCTTAACCCTTCAGAACAAAACAGATCAGGCTTATCCCTTACGTTTCTTCAGCTTATAAAACCCCTGGTTGGATCGTTTCAAGAGCCTCGGGATAAAGCCACTGCTCAGGGGGTTGGAATCTGCTACATATATATTATGGCGGGGATTCCCTTCATGCGGAACCTCTCCCCGGACTATACCGTTTTCATCTATAAGTACATTGGTTTTCTTTTTCTGCTTTGTCTCAGTTGAAAATGTAATACCCGGTTTATCTCTAAATTCCAAGAGAGCCTTTTCAATGATCGCGGCATAACTCGCACCGCAGGCCTGCTTCTGATCGGACAGGATATCGACGGCCTCTTTCGAAAGCATAACAGTGAAGGACTGCTTACCTTCCGCCCTGTTCTTTTCCCTCCAACGCCTCAGCCGCTCTTTGCCAGTATCCATATGCCCCCCCTCGCCTGTAAAACATATGTACAAAGGCGCCCTAGCACCAAAAATCTCCAATGTCAACAAGGTTTTAAACATGGATCTGTCGGGGCTAAACGCGGCTTGAAAAAGAGATTGTGCTACTGCCTCACAGCATAGAAATCTTTCCCCCCGGTAGCACGACAAAACCATTTTTCATCAGGATATCTATACCGCCTTCAATGTCGTCGAAGCGGAATATGATGATCGCATTTTCACCATTCCTTTCCACGAAGGCGTATGCATACTCCACATTGATACCGGCATCCCCAAGGACCCTGGAGATGCTGTGCATGCCCCCAGGTCTGTCGGGAACCTCTACGGCCACAACATCGGAGCGCCTTACGGTAAAACCTTCATCCCGTAGGGCCTTCTCTGCCCTGTCCGTATTGTTCAGTATGAGCCGTAGTATTCCGAAATCTGACGTATCTGCAAGAGACAAGGCCCTGATATTAATTCCCGAATCAGAGAGAACCCTTGTTACGTGCTCCAGCCCGCCAGGCTTGTTTTCCATAAACACGGAAATCTGCTCTACCTTCATAGCCGATACACCTCCCTTTCCTTACAGTTCTCGTCTGTCCAAAACCCGGTTAGATTTCCCTTCAGATCTCTCCAGGCTCTTGGAACCCACCAGTTTTACCTTCGCAGTAACGCCCAGATAATCCTTTATATCTTTTGTTATACGCCTCTCGATATTCTGGAGGTTTTTGATCTCGTCAGAGAACAATGTTTCACTCATCTCAACCTGTACCTCAAGGGTGTCCAGTGTCCCCTCTCGATCCACAATGAGCTGGTAGTGGGGTTCGATTCCATCGATCCCCAGGAGCACGCTCTCTATCTGTGACGGAAAAACATTGACACCCCGTATGACGAGCATGTCATCACTGCGCCCTGATATGCGGGCAATCCGGACATGCGTCCTGCCGCACTTGCAGGGCTCTTCGATCAGCCGCGAAAGATCTCTAGTGCGATAACGAATGAGCGGGAATGCCTCTTTTGTCAGTGATGTAAAGACCAGTTCTCCTGCTCCGCCGGGGGATACCCGTTCTCCCGTAGTAGGATTGATGGTTTCAACGATAAAATGGTCCTCAAAGACATGCAGCCCGCTTCGTCCTTCAGAGCATTCTATCGCAACGCCGGGACCCATAATCTCCGACAGTCCGTAGATGTCCAGAGCGGTGATACCGAAACGCGACTCTATATCCTGGCGCATCCGCTCGCTCCACGCTTCTGCACCAAAGATGCCTACCCTAAGGCGCAGGGATCTCATATCTACCCCCATCTCTTCTCCCTGCTCCGCAAGGTACAGGGCATAAGAGGGCGTGCAGCAGATGGCCGTCGGACCAAAATCCTGAAGTATCATAAGCTGTTTTTTAGTGCTCCCCCCGGACATTGGGATAACACTTGCGCCAAGCCTCTCCGCACCGTAATGAGCACCTAGCCCACCCGTGAAAAGCCCATAGCCGTAGGCATTATGTATAATATCATTACTGGTCAGACCGGCTGCCACAAAGGATCTTGCCATAAGGTTCGACCATGTCTCTATATCCCTTCTGGTGTAACCGACGACCGTCGGCTTTCCTGTGGTGCCAGACGAGGCGTGGAGCCGTACTATATTACTCATGGGAACAGCAAAGAGGCCAAAGGGGTAATTGTCACGCAGGTCCTGCTTCACCGTAAAGGGCAGCCTTCGCATATCATCCAGGCTTCTAATATCTTCAGGTACTACGCCTGCCTCATCAAATGCCCGCTTATAAAAACCCACCGTGTGATAGACACGCTTGACCACCTGCTGTAGACGTTTAAGTTGAAGGGCCTCCAGGGCTTCCCTCGGCAGCGTTTCAAACTCTTCGTTAAAGATCATAGTGCCTCCTCCTTGTATATGGTGCTTGGATTCCTTTATACTGTATTTTGTCTTTCATGTCACCAGAAATGCAGGAAGGGTATTGGTTTGGAAGTACATGTTATGAGGCCTCAGGCCCTTTTATTTTTACAAATAGATGGTTCAGAGACGGGTGTAACGGGTCCAGCTTTTTTTGTCCCACGTAGAAGCTGTCATATTTAAATCCTTAACAGAGGGATTAAGCCCGCATTTCTTTGCAAAATAGTGGTGAAAGGCAAGGGAAGGGGTCAATTCCGGATGAAAAACCGTAACCAGGATGCCGGAATTTTCCGCCGCAGCTATATAATCGCCCTGCTGGAGTAAGATCTCAACATCTCCACCAGCGCTGATAATCTTTGGGGCTCGTATAAATACAAGTGGTATGGGCTGCGGAGCGACAGTTAATACAACAGCTTCAGAAGCAAAACTGTCCAGCTGGCTACCAAAGGCGTTCCTCTTTATCTCGATATCGATAAGGGGAAGGAAAGGTCTTTCACCAACAACCCTATTGGCCAGAAGTATGGCTCCGGCACAGGTCCCCCAGAGCTTAAGGCCCCGGCGGAACTCGCTGAGAATTGCATCTTTTATTCCAAAGATATCCAGAAGCCGCGCCAGACAGGTGCTCTCTCCGCCGGGGATGATCAGCCCTGCAAGAGCTGAAAGGTCAGCTGCTTCCTTTACAGGTACAACGGTAATCCCTAGACGTTCAAGATGGTCAATGTGTTCGGCTACATCCCCCTGCAGATCAAGCACACCGATGGTGTTTCCCGCCGACTTTACCACGGAGATTACCACCCACGTTTAGCAAGTATTTGCGATTCCGGTATATCGGATATCTCTATACCGGGCATTGCACTTCCAAGCCCAATAGAGGCCTCCAGTACCTTCGCCGGATCGTTGTAATATGCTGTAGCTTTTACGATTGCCCTTGCACGCTTTGCTGGTTCTTCCGATTTGAATATACCGGAACCAACAAAGATTCCGTCGCATCCAAGCTGCATCATCAGAGCTGCATCTGCGGGCGTCGCAATGCCTCCTGCAGCAAAATTTACAACCGGCAGTCGGCCCAGCGTCCTTACCTGAAGCGCCAGTTCATAGGGAATCCCATTAGCCTTGGCAAAGCCGGTAACTTCCTCCACCGGCATATTTACAAGCTGCCTGATTTCACGATTCACAGTTCTTATGTGCCGTACTGCTTCAACAACGTTTCCTGTCCCGGCCTCCCCCTTGGTACGTATCATTGCGGCTCCTTCCGCTACCCGCCTCAGGGCCTCGCCCAGATTACGGGCTCCGCATACGAAAGGTATTGCAAACTGGGCTTTGTCTATATGACATTCCTCGTCAGCCGGAGTCAGCACCTCACTCTCGTCGATATAGTCTATCTTAAGAGATTCCAAGATCTGTGCTTCCACAAAATGGCCGATGCGCGCCTTGGCCATCACCGGTATCGATACGGCCGCTTTTATCTCGGCAATGAGTGCGGGGTCTGACATACGAGCTACGCCGCCTTCCTTGCGGATATCAGAAGGTACACGCTCAAGGGCCATAACAGCAACGGCCCCGGCCTCTTCAGCGATCCTTGCGTGCTCCACATTTACGACGTCCATTATAACTCCGCCCTTCAACATCTGGGCCAGCTGAACATTCAGTTCATATCTCTCTTTGTCCACTTACATATACCTCCCAAGATACTTCGCTGACGGCTGAAGGCCAGCATTTATTACTAAACCAAAGATCGTGCGATGTTATTTAAAACAACGCCGCCCGTCAAGAACAATGTTGTTACAACTCCTTTATTCATAGAGTTATGATACATAAATTGCAAGCCCTCATTCTTCAAAAGGCATTTTTGTGATATTGTGGTATCTATTTTTTCTATTTATTAAGGGGAGTTAATATTTTCATGGGATATCAGGAACTGTCATTCAAACTACCTTCCGACTATCAGGAAGGGGATCTACGGGACGCTATTTCGAAAGAGCTTGGGATAAAGACCTTCTCCTGGCAGATCGGACTCAAAAGTCTGGATGCCCGTAAGAAAACTAATATTCACTGGAATATGCAGGTTTCAGTCATTTCCGATGAAATCCCAGGAGATATCCCCCCCCTTGGCCCCGAGCTTGCTTTACCTTATCGTGCAAGAAATGAAAGAGTGGCGGTGGTCGGCAGTGGTCCAGCAGGACTCTTTTCCGCCCTTGTTCTCCAAAAGGCTGGTTTTCATGTAACGCTGATCGAACGGGGAAGCGAGGTTGATAAAAGGGAAAAGGGCATAAAATCCTTTGAGGCAACAGGGCTCTTCGATCCCGTCAGCAATTACGCCTTCGGGGAAGGAGGTGCGGGAACCTTTTCAGATGGGAAACTGACATCACGATCAAAACACATATCAAAGGAAAAACAGTTTATTATTGATAGCTATATAAAGGCGGGAGCCCCTGAAGAGATAGGCTACCTGGCCCACCCTCACCTGGGAAGCGACAACCTTAAGGCAATAGTAGCAAATCTTAGGGAGGAATTTCTTGGCCTGGGAGGGTCTTTTATGTTTGAAACAATGGTTCAAGATATCAAGGTAAAGGGGAACCGCGCTGTTAGCGCATTGATCGCCGCTGGCGATATAGAAGCCGATTATTTCATTATAGCCCCGGGGCATTCCGCCTACGACACCTACCGGATGCTGATAGAACGTGGCGTAGGGTTCCGCACCAAGCCCTTTGCCCTTGGTTCCCGCGTCGAGCACCCCCAGGAACTTATAAATCTTGCACAATGGGGGAGGGAAACGCTGCCGGGGATAACTGCCGCTGAATATCGCCTGACCTCGCAGGGAAACAGCACCCTGCCTGTCTACACGTTCTGCATGTGTCCCGGAGGAGTGATTGTTCCTGCCACCGCATACGCCCAAACAAACATAGTGAACGGGATGAGTCGTTACCTGCGTGACGGCAACTTCGCCAACGCGGCCTGTGTTGCTGCGGTAAAACCGGAGATTCTCACAGGAAAAGAGACCAGCGCCCTGGAGGCCCTAGAGTATCTGGAAAGACTTGAGGAAAATTTTTTCCTCTACACCGAGAGCTTCGCTGCTCCCTTTTGCACAATATCTGACTTTATCACGAAAAAAGAGCGGGGTGGAGAATGTACGTCGAGCTACCCCCTTGGACTTAAACAGGCCCCCCTCTGGGAACTTCTGCCTATCCAGGTTAGCAACGCACTTCGCGATGGGATCAAAAATTTTGTTCGTAAGATAAAGGGCTTTGAAACGGGAACAATCATGGGGCTTGAGAGTAAGACATCCTCGCCGGTGCAGGCAGTAAGGGATAAAAGCGGACTTTGCGACAGCTTTGAAAATCTTTACGTAGTTGGAGAAGGAAGCGGCTGGGCCGGAGGGATCATATCGAGCGGTGCCGACGGGATAAAAGCCGCTATGTCTATCCTTCAAGGGACATATTAAAAAATCCTTTTTAATAGTGAAATTTATTTTTTTCATGTCATTTTTATATCGATCCCTAGTCAGATTTGTGCTATGAGGTGCAAAAATGTACAAGGAGGAGTTTTTGCATGTCCGAACAGAAATTGGGAAACCCCGCTGTTGTGGGTTTGGCGGGGTTTGGTTTGACAACTTTAGTATTGCAGTTTCACAATGTTGGCTGGTGCGGGGTTGGCCCGGTCGTGGCTCTGGGGCTGATCTTTGGTGGATTGGCACAGATGATAGCAGGTCTTCAGGAAATGAAGACGGGAAATAATTTCGGATACAGTGCATTTACAACTTACGGTGCCTTCTGGATCTGTCTCGCTATTATCTTTCTTCTGAACCACTTTGGTATCTATAAATCAAGCGGAACCGATATCGGATGGTTCCTTGTTGCCTTTACCGGCTATACCGCAATCATGTGGATCGGATCCATGCGCATAAACGGAGCCCTTGCGATAACCTTCACGCTGCTCTTGATAGGCTTCATTCTTCTGGACTTGGCTCATTTCGGATATCCGGCCCTGTCAAAAGTGGCTGGCTATGAACTGATGGCCTGTGCACTTATGGCATGGTACACCATGGCACATATTATTTTCGCTGACGTGTTCGGACGTGATGTTCTCCCGGCAGGAAAACCATGGCTTGGTTAGTTTGAGACTTTAAGATATACAAAAGAGCCCGCCGTCATCCCCGGCGGGCTCTTTTATTAAAAAAACCAAAGACGCTATAACCTGTAGAAAATCGTAATTCAAGTCACCTCACCACAAGAACCGGACTCTTTGCCCTCCGAACAACCTTCTCAGATACTGAACCGAGCAGGATTTCCGAAATATTGCTCATACCGTTGGACCCAATCACGACGAGTGACACCTTCTCTTCTTTTTCAACGTCCAGTATACCCATATAAGGCACTGCCTTGTTTATTATAACCTTCACCTTGAGCCCCTTTTCCTTCAGCCTCTCTTCGATAGGCGCCATCTCCGCAATAGCGCGCTTTCTGAGATTCTTTTCAATATCGGCAACATCCTTGGTGGCATAACGAGCTATTGCTTCGAATCCGCCCTTGTCGATGACATGGAGCAGAATCACCTCTTTTGCTCCGGCATCCTTCAGGGATATGACAAAATCCAGAGCCTTTCCCGCCACACTCGAAAAATCAGTTGGATAAAGTATCTTCTCAAACATAGCTGACCCCCTTTAAGTTTTATAGGATTACAGCGAACAAAAGGAACGGAGAATCAGAGAAAATACTGGAGCACGGGATCAGATGTAATGGCTAATCCTGTATTTTGTTAACGCTCAGTTCAAGTCGAAAATAGCAATTTATAAAAGGGCAACATCTCAATTTTCAAACATACCGTTACAGCCTATTCAGTAACTTTCAAAAGTAAACACTGTCAAAAAAAGCCCGTTAAATGCCCTTTAGAATCGGCCTACCCGTTGAAGGGCTACCAGCAGCCTCTATTCCGCTGGATATTGCCTTTTAATATTGCTTATTAGGCCCTTTTTGTATAGTGCCTCAAAGGCTTCTACAATTTCTGGATCAAAAAAACTCCCCTTGCCCTCAATAATCTCGGCCATGGCCATTTCCTCAGGCCATGCATCCTTGTAGGGCCTTGGGGTTGTAAGGGCATCGTACACATCGGCAACACTGACAATCCTCGAACATAGAGGTATCTCCTTGCCCATCTTTCCCTGGGGATAACCCAAACCGTCCCACCGCTCATGATGATTACCGGCAATATCCCGGGCTACCTGATAAAAAGATTTATCCCTAAGAATTGCTACCCCTCCAACAGGATGTTTCTTCATCTCTTTCCATTCGCTGGTAGTCAGTTTTCCTGCCTTCTTCAGGATAACATCAGGGACATGCAATTTACCGACATCGTGCATCATGCTCGAGTAGCCGATTTCGGCAACTTCTTTTTCAGGAAGACCCAATTGCCTTGCAATGGCCTCGGAATAGTACCGGACACGCTGAAGATGACTGCCCGTAACGTTATCTTTCGCCTCCGCCGCCAGAGAAAGCATAGAAATGGCCTCGAGGCTCATCTCGTATAACATCCTTTCCATCCGCTTCATTTCAGTGATATCCCTTGCAATCCCTATGTAGCCAACGGATTTACCCCTATTATCGTGAATCTGAGAGATGGAAAGGAAGGAGTCCCACAACTCACCAGACTTCTTCCTATTGATGATTTCACCCCGCCACCACCCACCATCGAGGATTACCGACCACATCCCTTTATATGTATCCAGTGTTGTATGGAGCGATTTTATGACGCTGGGTTTTTGGCCAATGACTTCTTCCGAGGGGTAACCTGTGATACTGGTGAAGGCGGTATTGGCAAAAAGTATTACGCTGTCCATATCCGTAATGATTATGGAATCAACGGTATTCTCAAGGGCAAACCGGAAATAATCCTCAACGATAACATTCATTATATCACCCATAATCACTCGAAATTACAAATAACTCGTACCTACGGCCCGGCTTGCCGAGGCAACAGATATGGAGCCCTATCCCTGATATTACTCAGCAGCTTCCGTATATCTTATGGTGTAACATTAAAACATAACGCTGAGTTACTGTCAAAGTCATTTAAAGCAAAAGAAAGGGCGTCTCCCTCCAGGAAAACGCCCTAATGTAACAGATTATTCTGCATGGGATATTTAATCGAAGGCCATCTCCGTTTTCCACTCCTTCCAAACATTGCCGACCAGTTCCGGTCCCGGTTTGAGGGTCTTTTTCCCCGGTCTCCAGCCGGATGGTGTAGCCTCCGACCCTTCCGAGGCCCTCACAAGCTGGAAGGCCTGGACTTGGCGCAGACTTTCATTTACGTTTCTTCCTACAGGAGGGGTCAGGACCTCATAACCCTGTATGATACCGTCCGGATCTATTATGAAGCGTCCCCGTGTTTCGACACCACCATCTTCGTCGTATATACCAAAAATCTTTCCCACCTTTCCACCGGCATCGGAGAGCATCGGAAAGGGCACACCACCTTTAACCATCTTGGACAATTCATTATCGTTCCACATCTTGTGCACAAAGACGCTGTCTATGCTCATCGAGAGTATTTCAACTCCCAGTTTCTGAAATTCGGGATACTTTTCAGCAACTGCTGAAATTTCTGTAGCTCAGACGAAGGTAAAATCACCTGGATAGAAACAGAGAAGCACCCATTTACCGAGATACTCCGAGAGTTGAACATTGACGAATTCACCCTTCTGATATCCAGGGGCTATAAAATCCGGGGCTTTCTTTCCAACCTGCACCATACTCCTCACCTCCTCACGAACGGGTTTATTTTCCTTTTTGTTTTCGCTTGCCGCTTCTCCAACAGGCCCTCCTGTGGGACGTGCGCACCCTGCCTTAATTTCCTTTGGCATAAATTCCTCCTTTCCCATAACGGTGACGGCAAAAACCTGGAAAGATGATAACATCTTTTTTACGATAATCAAAGATCACTTATTACCATTTTTAGGTCACGACCCCATTTCAGAGGCATCGGTATTCATATCGTTATAACTGTGTTCGGAAACCTCCGCGAAGTGAATAGTCAGTTCGTAGGTACCCTCTCGGACAATGGCGTGCAGGGGAAAGGATGCCTTTTCAAAAACCTTGAGCATCGGTTTGTTCTCTACAAGGACATCGGCTGTAAACCCCTCTATCCCACGTTTTCTTGCTATTACAATAAGAGCGTTCAGCAGAAAAGAGCCGATCCCGACCCCCTGGAATTTTTCATCAACGACAAATGCAACATCGGCATAGGGACGATCAGCCGAGAGGGCATACCTGCCTTCCGCAACGATGCGAGGAACCCTTCCAGATTCCTCGATAACGCCCACGATCGACATTATGTGGCTATAGTCGACATTTACGTACTCCTGCATCATCAT
The DNA here is from genome assembly GCA_963665835.2 of Syntrophales bacterium. Classification (GTDB taxonomy): domain Bacteria; phylum Desulfobacterota; class Syntrophia; order Syntrophales; family UBA2210; genus UBA6078. The sequence continues at coordinate 1,090,806 of CAXXWJ010000001.1, forward strand.
GTGAGGCATTGTCTTTATTGGGCTGAAGTAACGGTAGTAGACCGCCCTGTCGGAAAAACGGTAAAAGAGTTTTCGCATTTCCTCCTCATCGGAAGGCCTGATTGCACGGAACCGGACGGTGGAGTTTCCAGGGAACAGGTGCGTATATACTATGTCTGCTGGGAACAGATGCCCATACTCCGTCAGATATATCTGGTCAGGATAGAGGATATTTGTCTCTTTCGCCTTTCTGACAAGTTCCCCGCGATCGTCGGGATGAGCTATGTCAATTAAGGCCAACGCCCTTTCCCGTACGCTGCGCCCCCTCATAGAGGCTACTCCAAACTCAGTAACAATAAGATCCAGTGATTCGCGACTGGTGAATTGATGGGGAAGATTTTTAACTGAAAGCAATATATTCGATTCCCCCTCAAGATTCCGGCTGGGCAAGGCAAATATGGCACGCCCTCCCTTGGAAAGATTGGAACCGTAGAAGGCATCGTGCGTCTCTCCTGTTCCGGGGGTTACGTTTCCTTTCCCCACATGGAGGGTTATATTGCCCGTCAGGTCGATCTTGCGTGCCGGCAAAATAGTTATGAAGCGGTCATTACGACTGGTGCTGCTGGGGTCTGTGGTGACATCTATCCCCTGAAATTCCACAAGAGGATTGTCGTCCAGCCAGGCCATCAGTTCTTTTGTACCCATCGCATAGGAGGCAACGCTTTTATATTTGAAAAATGATTTATACCGGTTGGTGACTGCCCCCGATCTGATCAGGTCCATAAGGGCGTCTGTAATCATGAGGGAGTGGACCCCCAGATTTTTTTTGTGAGCCAGTTGCCTGGAAAGTGATTCAAAGAGGGGACCTATGAAAAAGGCAACGCAGCTTCCGTCCTCGATGACCGAGGCCACATTTTCCGCCACCTTCTCAAAAACTTTGTCCACCGGCCATCGGGGGAAATATATGGGAGGATCTACAGAGTATACAAGGTGATCAAAGTCATCTACGTGCACTACAGTGTCGCCGTGCGTACGCGGTATGCCTTCGTTTATCTCCCCTACTACAATCGACGCACGCTCCATGGCGTACCTAGCGACATCCACCGATATCCCGAAACTTGAGAACCCCGCTTCATTGGGAGGAGATATCTGAACGAAGGCCGCGTCGATATCGATAACACCTGATTTGAATAACCAGGGAAGCCGGAAGCTCTGGCTTGGAACAAAATCTACCCTCCCTGCCGTGATTGCCTCACTGGCTGTCCAACCTGAAAAGAATGTCTTAAGTCGGTATTTTTTTGAATAACGTTCATCGACGGGGAGGGCATCCCCAAAGCTCAAAAGCTGTATAAGTTCTAGATCCCTGAGATTTCCTTCGTTAGAAGCCATCAGGTGTTTTATCAACGTACGGGGTTCGGCCACCCCGGTTCCGACAAAAATGTTCATCCCCGGCCGCATCTTGGAAAGGACATCCGCTACAGACGCTATCTTGCTTCTCCACTGCTTTGAAATCGTATAGGCCATGATGTCCTCTGCTTATTGTAAGCCCTTACAGGAAGCATTAAACAGATTTGGCCTTTAATAACACGAACAAGATTTCTACGCCACTCTTCAGATCCCGGACCTCTTCAATTTCCATTCAGTATGCCCTGATATCTTCCACCAGACTCCCTTGAATTTATATGATAGCGGTTGGCATTTGATCCTGCGGCCCCAGGAGAAAACAGTTCCCCCTGCCTCGGATTGTTTTTATGTCAAGGCCATCGGTAACCCTTTTTTTGATACCCCTAATCCCCAACCTTGAAAGTGTCCGCAAAGGAGATATCGGTTGTGGCAACCTGGATACTGCTTCCGTTGTCCGTTGCATTATCGAAGGCCATGGAGGAAGGCGTCATCACCACAAAGATAGGATTCGTTTAGCTGACCCTGCCAAGAGAACCATTGTAGGTCACAGCCCCAGATACAATTACCCGTACGGCTGTCGAGTCTTTAGTGAGAATGGCTGAAAATACACCCGCCTTACCACCATATTCATCACAAAAAAACCTTTAAAAATAAGGGTCATAAGTGTTAAGTTCTCATCCATTGTCGCCCTGGCTATAACATCCCACACTGAACAATCATCATTGCCTGTAACATCCAAAGAATCAGGAAGCATACCAGCGGCAACCTGCAACGCATAAAAATCAATCCCCTGAATTCTATACCAGCAAGCGTTATCCCTCGTGCTCTTTCGACTGTTTTCTGGTGCCACCATAAAGATCATACCCCAGAAGCCTGCATTCGATGTTGCTGTTGTAGAAAAGGGTTTTTGATTTTGTTTTGAGACCGACGTTTTTGGCCAGTTGCATATTACCGGTAAATATAAATCCACGATAGCCACTACAACTGCGCTTGAAATAATCTCCTATTGATCGGTATACATCTTCCAGCTCGCTGATTTCTCCCATCCTTTCCCCATATTCCGGGTTAAGCATAACCACACCTGTGCCTTCCGGAACAGTTGTCTCAGAAAAATCGCAGACCTGAAATTCAATCAGGTGGGCAACACCGGCTGCCTTTGCATTTATCTTTGCTACGTCTATCGCCTTGGGGTCTATGTCCGTGGCTATAATCCTTCCGGGAGTCGCCTTCTTTCTCTTTTCCGCCAGGCCCTTCATCTTTCTCCATGAAGGCATGCTGAATCCGTTTATGTGCATAAATCCGTAATTGCCTCGAATGGACCCAGGATCTTTCCCCATGGCAATCATTGCCGCTTCTATAGCCAGCGTACCGCTACCGCACATTGGATTTATAAAGTTTTCCTCTACCCGCCAGCGGGAAGCGAGAATTACCGCAGCAGCAAGCGTTTCCTGCATTGGAGCGGCAAGGGGAATTTTACGGTATCCACGGCGTGAAAGAGAGTCACCGGATGTATCTAGATAGACGCTGCAACGGGTGCCCTTCCAGTATATAAAAACCACCGATCTGTCCCGCTTTGAGCCTGAATCGGGCCGGGAGTTGAATTTTTTATAGAACCGGTCCACAACGGCATCCTTCGCCCTAAGATTGGCAAAGCGGCTGTCCTTCACGGACGGATTGTCCACAGAGGAGGTGACTGATATATATCCGTTTCGGGGAAAGTAGTCCTCCCATGGTATCTCCACCATCCTTTTATAGAGATCGTCGGGGCTCCTGGCGGCGAAGCTCTCGAGGAGATGGAGGACTCTCTGCGCTGTGCGCAATCGCAGATTGAGCTTCATGGAATCCTCAAGGGTTCCCTCTGTCTCGACCCCGGCAACAAGCTCTGACAGCACAGGAAGACCAAGGGCCTTTATTTCCTCTTTCAAAAAGGGGGCAACGCCCTTGGAACAGGTGATAAGAATAGGGGTATTACGGGTAAAGTTGGCCATATATGCCTCGCATTATTTAGTTGTTAAAAATATTTTAATAAAGAGGAATTCCATAGGGGTGGATCATATGTCGGCAAACTTATACCCGAAGCCTCGCACCGTGAGAACGTACTGTGGACGTACCTTATTTTCCTCTATCCGAGCCCTGAGTCTTTTGATGTGAACATCGACGGTCCTTGGTTCAACAAAGGTCTCATCCCCCCACACACGGTCCAGAAGCTGGTCCCTTGTATAGACCCTTCCTGGATTGAGCGCAAGGAATTTCAAGAGCTTGAACTCAGTGGGACTCAAATCTACCGGCACACCTTTGACCATAACCAGATGAGAATCGTAGTTCATATGCAGATCCTTGTATTCGAAGGTGGTTTTATCAACTGCATCCTTCGCCATAGCGGATCTTCTCATGAGAGAACGAACACGGGCCAGAAGTTCTTTCACACTGAAAGGCTTTGTCACATAGTCGTCGGCGCCTACTTCCAGCCCCAGGACCTTGTCCACCTCTGAACCCTTCGCGGTCAGCATAATAATCGGAAGATCTATACCCTTAGGGCCGCTCCGCACACGCTTGCATATCTCTATACCCTGAATGCCTGGAAGCATAAGATCAAGTATCATCAGATCCGGGTTTTCTGTTCTGACCTGCTTCAGGGCCGTTTCTCCGTCATATGCCTTTATTACTGCAAAACCTTCTTTTTCCAGGTTATAGGCTATTAGATCTACAATATCCTTCTCGTCATCAACAACCAGAATCTTTTCCTTCTCAGGCATAAAATCCATCCCTTACAGCTTATGCAATGGCATCTTCACGGAAAACCGGGAACACCAGCGTAACCGTGGTGCCCTTCCCTAAATGGCTGTCTATCTCCAGCCTACCACCATGTGCCGTGATGAGGTGCTTTACTATTGACAGACCCAGGCCGGTTCCTCCCAGTTCTCTGGAGCGGGCCTTGTCAACCCGGTAGAAGCGCTCACCAAGTCTCGGAACCTCATTCTTGGGAATCCCTATTCCAGTGTCAGTTATCTTAATGGATACTTTACCGTCTTTTCGGTCAATGCCCTGTATCGAGATGGTCCCTTTATCGGGGGTGAATTTAATGGCATTATCGAGAATATTAAGCAGGATCTGGTGCAAGCGGTCCCGATCACCTCTAATCAATGGAAGCTCGTCCGGAATGTCCGTCCTTACATCAAGCCCCTTTTTCAATACAACCGGTTCTATAAAGGCCAGGACGTTTTCTATAATACCATTTAGGGAAACAGCCTCAAAGATAAAGGTCATCTTTCCAAGTTCCGCATTGGATATTACCAGAAGATCATCCACCAAGCGGTTGAGTCGCTCGGCATTTTTCTGGATGGTTTCAAGAAAACCTCTGGCCGTTTCCTTCTTCTCTATGGCCCCATCCTGCAAAGTCTCGATAAAACCTAAAATCGCCGTAAGGGGAGTCTTGATTTCATGGGTAACATTCGCCACAAAATCGGCCCGGACCCGCTCCAACTTCTTTATACGGGTTACGTCTCGAAGAACTATCATGGTCTTTTCTTCTCCGAAAGACCGACCATGCACGGGAGAGATGGTCACGTCCAGTGCGGTGCACTCTTTATCCTCGAGGATGATTTCCGATGAGATTGATCTTCGGCTTTTCTTAAACAGATCAAGCGCCTTTTGCAGAGATATATTCCTCAAAACCTCCAGGGGCGTCTTGCCCGTGATTTCTTCCGCGTTTAGACCAAAGATATTTTGTGCCGTTTCATTGGCAGACTCTATTATATCATGGGCTTCCAGGACCAGAATACCGTCCTCCATGCTGGAGAAAACCGCCTCCAGTTTACTCTTCTCCTCATTGGCCCATCGAATCTTTTCCTTCAGCTCCGCCACCAGGTAGTTGATGTTACGGGCAAGCCGCCCCGTCTCGTCAGTTGAGGTTATCATGAGGCTCCCCGGCGTTTCCCCATCCTGTAGACGTTTTGTAAACTGCTCCATCTCTTGTATTGGGGAGACCAGCCTGGAGGTAAAAACGAAGGCTATGAAAAGTGACAACGCGCCCACGATTAGGAAAGATTGCAAGATCAATATATTTATATCTTTAACCGACTGCCTGACCTCCCAAAGGGGCCTTGCCAAACGTACGTATCCCCTTATCTTGGCACCCTCTTTCATGGCAACCGCCAGATAAAGTGTGTCGATTTCAAGGGTCTTGCTGAACCGGACCGACCTGCCCTTCCCCTTTACACGGGCCTCCTGTATCTCCGGACGGTTCCGGTGATTATCCATACCTGAGGCCTTTTCGTCCGAATCGGCCAGGACAACCCCCTGGGAATCGATAAGGGTGACCCTGGAATTGGAAAGGTTAGACAATCTGACTACATTACCTTCAATCTGCGATCCCGAAAAACCAAGCTCGATAATCTGGGTATATGAGATCAGTTCTTTCTCAATACGTTCAGTTATGCCCGTTTTTATCCTGTTGGTTGCGTACAAACCCACCACCAACATAGCTACTGTGGTAATAATAATGTATGTTCCGAAAACCTTGTAGAACAGATTATCTTTCATGTTTTAACCACTCTATAAAGGCCGATTGCCGGGATCAAGGTGCCTCACACTCTTTCCCGTAATCATATAGATAACCATCTTTGCTATACCCTCGGCATGATCGGAGATCCGCTCCAGGTTCTTGGATATCTGGGTTATCAGTAAAGCCCTATGAATAGTCTTGGGGTCCTCCATCATAAAGGTTAGGAGCTCCCTGAATATCTGTTCATTAATATTATCAACCACCTCATCTTTTTCCCTAACGGCGTGGGCCAGATCGCAATCTTCATTAACAAGGGCGTCGAGACTGTTTCTTACCATCTCACGGGTAATTTCCGCCATTCTCGGCAGATCGATATAGGGTTTTACAGGAGGAACCTCATTAAGCGCTATGGCTTTTTTTGCGATATTTACGGCTATATCTCCGATTCTCTCGAGGTGTCCATTTATCTTGATCGTCGTTGTAATGAATCGCAGGTCCTTTGCAGTGGGCTGCCTTAGAGCCAGTAAGCGGATACATGCCCCCTCAATCTTCTCGTCGATGTCGTTGATCTGGGAATCGGAGGAAATAACCTTTCCGGCAAGATCCGAGTCTCTGTCGAGAAGAGATCGAACGGCCCGGTCTATCGCCTGTTCCACAAGGGCTCCTTCGTAGAGAAGGTTTTTCTTTATGTCCTGGAGTTCCTGTTCATAGTGCATGCTGGTGTGCTTTTTATCTGGCATATTCCCTCTCCCTGTCCGTTATCAACCAAATCTACCGGTGATATATTCCTCAGTCTGCTTAACCTCCGGCGCCGTAAAAAGCTTTTCAGTAGGGCTGTACTCTATAAGCCTGCCGAGGTAAAAGAAGCCTGTATAATCTGATATCCTTGCAGCCTGCTGCATATTGTGAGTTACTATTATAATTGTGTAATCCTTCTTCAGTTCTTCAATAAGTTCCTCGATCTTAGCCGTTGATATCGGGTCCAGCGCCGATGTCGGCTCATCCATCAACAGGACTTCGGGCTTCATGGCAAGGGCCCGGGCAATGCACAGCCGCTGCTGCTGTCCCCCCGATAGCATCATGGCTGACTGCCCCAGGATATCCTTAACTTCGTTCCACAGTGAGGCCTGCCTAAGGCTCTGTTCCACCAGAGCTTCCAGTTCGGACTTGCTCTTTTTTCCGGAAAGCCGAGGCCCGTAAATAATATTGTTGAATATCGATTTTGGGAAGGGATTCGGTTTCTGGAAGACCATACCTATCTTCCTGCGTACATCCACAGGGTCTATCTCCGGATTGTAGATATTCGTTTCCTCGAAGATAATCTCACCCTCTACCCGCGTTCCGGGAATCAGATCGTTCATGCGGTTCAAAAGCCTCAGCAGTGTAGATTTTCCACATCCGGAGGGCCCGATCAGCGCCGTTACACGGTTGCGCTCAAAGTTCATGGTCACATTCGTCAGAGCCTTGAAATCGCCGTAGTAGAAATTGACATTCCGTGCCTCTATAACATTTGGGTTTATCAAAGCTACCACCCTTTATTCCTTCTTATATAACTGCGTATGATTATTGCTATAAGGTCGATCCCCAGTACAAGAGCAACCAGCACAAGAACGGTTCCGTACTGTATAGGCCTTGTCTCTTCTATATGCGTCCCAGCAGTTGCAAGGACATAAACGTGATAGGGAAGAGCCATCACTTCATCAAATATCGATGAAGGAAGCTTGGCAGTGAAAAAGGCCGCTGCGGTGAACATTATTGGCGCCGTCTCTCCCGCCGCCCTTCCTATGCCCAGGATGGACCCTGTAAGAATTCCTGGCAGGGCGTTGGGTAGTACGATACGCAAAATCGTCTGCCACTTTGATACCCCGAGACCCAGGGACGCCTCGCGGAAGGTCTGCGGTACCCCCTTCAATGCCTCTTCTGATGCACCTATGATCGTGGGCAGGATCAGAAATGCCAACGTCAGGGAACCTGAAAGTATAGAGGACCCGAAATGCAGGAAGACAACGAAGATCGCAAGTCCAAAAAGCCCGAATACTATCGACGGAACCCCGGCCAGACAGTTGATACCGATACGTATGGCCCTGATCAACTTTCCCTCTTTAGCATACTCGCTAAGGTATATGGCCGAAGCAACTCCCAGTGGAAGCGATATCAGAATCGCACCGGCAGTAAGATAGAATGTCCCCAGGATAGCCGGCATTATCCCACCCTTTGTCATCGAATCCCGGGGAGGCTGGGTCAGGAACTCCCAGCTGATTGCGCCGACCCCATTCACCAATATATACAACAAAAACAAGCCTATAGCCACCGCTATAGTAAGTGCGGAAAGACGAACTGCAAGCAGAAAGAGTCTTTGTTTAAGGTAACGCCATCTCATAGTGTTGCGGAACCTACTTCCTTGAATTTATGCGATACATAGTCGGCAATGAGATTGAACCCCAGGGTCAGGAAAAAGAGGACCATGCCCGTTGCAAAGAGCGAGTGATAATGAAGGCTCCTGAATGGGGCCTCCCCCATTTCCGCCGCTATGCTGGCCGGCATCGGCCTTACGGAATCGAAGATGCTCTCCGGGATTGCGGCGGCCCCACCGGCAACCATAAGAACAACCATCGTCTCGCCTATGGCCCTGGCCATCCCCAGTATAACTCCAGTTGATATTCCCGACAGGGCAGCAGGCACGACAACCCTTACGATGGTTTCGACACGAGTTGCCCCCAGCGCATATGAGGCCTCCTTGAATTCCTTAGGGACCGAGTAGAGGGCATCCTCCGATATGCTCGATATTGTCGGTACCGCCATCAATGCCAAAAGCAGCGAGGCATTTACGATATTAAGACCTGTCGGAAGATCGAATGTCTCCTGCATCCATGGCGCCAGTACAGCCATTCCAAAAAAACCCAAAACCACAGAGGGGAGACCTGAAAGCAGTTCCACAACAGGTTTGAAAATCTCTTTTACAAGGGGAGGGGCAATTTCTGCGATATATATGGCAGAAAGAACCCCAAGGGGAACCGCAATCATAGAGGCAAATACCGTTACAATAAATGAACCTACTATCAGCGGGAATATCCCGAATTCGGGCGGGTCGTATGTCGGATACCACTCCATGCCGAAAAGAAAACCCCTCACCGATACAGCACCAAATATGGGGACCCCTTCAACAAAGAGAAACAGTATGATAAGCCCCAGGATCACTATCGACAAGAGAGCGAACCCAAGGAAGATGTTCTTTATGATAATTTCTTTGATTTTTCTCGACATCTGCTATAACCGCCGCAATACACCTTGAGGGGACCCGGGCCTAAGGCCCCCTCTATTTTTTTCATGGATTAATCTGCCAGCTAAAAGAGGGGAACAAATCCTTCCTTGCTGACAAGCGCCTGTCCATCCCTGCTGACGATGAAATTAAGAAAATCCAAGGCAACTCCCGTGGGCCACCCTTTCGTGAACATGAAGAGAGGACGGGCAACGGGGTATTTACCTGAAAGCGCCATCGACGCGCTTGCAACAATACCATCTACCGTGGTTGGTCGGACGCTGTCGTTAATGTACCCGATGCCGATATAACCGATAGCATACTTATTCTTGGAAACTGTCTGAACAACGGCACCGTTAGAGGCCTGAAGCTGCGCCCTGGAGGTCACCTTTGCCTTATGGAGCACCTTCTCCTCCCACACCTCATACGTTCCGGAGCTGGTGTCACGAGAGACGACCACTATTTTCAGATCCTTTCCCCCTACTTCTTTCCAGTTTTCGATTTTACCCTGGTAGATCAGGCTGAGCTGCTCTATAGACAAGTTGGTGACCGGGTTATCAGGATGAACGATCGGTACGATGGCATCAATGGCGATACGATGCGCTACAGGGAAAATCCCCTTCTCCTGCGCAAGTGCTATCTCGTTGTCCTTTATAAAGCGGGATGAGTTGGCGATATCGGTCGATCCGTCAATAAGCGCCTTGATTCCGTTCCCCGATCCCCCACCCGAAAGGGAGATATTTACGTCTTGGTGCATCTTCATATATGCCTCAGACGCGACCTGTGCAACGGGGAGTACCGTAGTAGATCCCTTTATGACCAGCGTTTCGCCTGCCAGGGCTGTCCCGACATTAATACCGAAAGCCACGAGGCAAACAACAAAAACATGTAACAACCTTTTCATAATTTATTTCCTCCTATTTTCTTAGTAGTGATAATAATATACACTATGATTGTTACAGTTATGTTACAATCCGATTAAACTTCGCTTACAAGATCAATCCGGCAGTTCATTGGTGGAATGCAAAAACATCTATAGAGTTTCCCGCTGAAGAGGATATAGAAAAAAGGACCAGCCTTAAGGGCATATGAGAATGGTCTGTATTCTACAACATACGACATTTCTGATTCAACCTTATTATAAAAAAGACAAGGCGACCCGCTGACAACAACAGATCAAAAAAGGTCTGCCAATCCTGTCTGCCTGTATCACATAAAATATTCCCGATTATGCTTTTCAGGCTGCTCCTTGCCAAGACTCCGAATAAACGCAATAAAAAGGGGACCCTAGGCCCCCGTTTTTATCTCTCAATACATTATCTCCAGCAAGGCTACCTGCCGGATATTTTAGAATACATACTGTGCCTGAATGAACAGTTCATTCAGATCGTTGTCTTTACGGCCATCCTTATTTTGGTTAATACGATAGGTAAGCTGAAGTTTGATATCCTGTTTTTCCAGGAACCAGTTCACCCCCAGATCGACCCTGTCCCAGGCCTCTGCGTAGTTATCGGCATCCTGATTCTCGTAGGCAGCAACCAGCTCCAATCTTTCAGGAACAATCATATAGCCGCCACATACTGACCAGTTCTTCAAATCGGTGGTTCCGTTTTTATAGATTCCATCGGTTTTCGTCGTATCTATCAAATCCGAGTTAAAGATGTTGTATTCCGCATCGGCGGAGAAACCGGCATAACGCAAGGCGCCACTCACTTCAAAACCTGTGACACTATCTACATCCTTGCCGACAGTTATATTGTTGTCATCATCGTTGGACCAAGTGAATGCAGCGACTCCAATGGTCGCCTTAATTTTACGATCAAAATCTCCCTGCAAAAATTTAAGCTCACCGAAGGGGTGATAATCGACACGACCACCGACCATCCAGCCCTGGTTGAAGTCGGCATCTTTATTAACAGGCGTGTCGAAATCGAGCTTACTGTTGGAGGGATCTATACAGGCGGAGGCCACTGAAATGCCCCAGGTGAGAAGCTTCTCTTCTGCAACATAACCTGAGACATGGATTCCGGCGTTGTTTGCCGGAGTTCCGTAGTCGTGGCTGCCAGTAAAGGGAGATTCCACCAGCTGTTTTGTTTTTGAGGAAGTCAGATTTTCTCTTGAAAAAGGAAATGGGTAGTTACCGATGATAAGACTAACATTATCAAAACCCGTGTATTTGAAATAGGCTTCCTCAACAGAAATTTCATTTTCACCGCTCGCCTTTCCCATGTCCCACTGAAACTTGCCCATCCAGTCTTCGTGGATGCTGCCCTCAATGTAGGGGCGGAAACGGCGGAAAAAGAGCTCATCGGTTTTCGTATCGGAAGAGCTTCCCGTGTCCTGATCTGCCATGTAATACTGGAGCTGTATTCGGCCACCCAGTTTGACGTACTTATCTCCATCCTTGTACACGGTTACGCCTGACGCCGATGCGAGCACCGGCGACAGCATGACGGCGACCGAAACCAGCACTATGGTGAAAACATATTTAAGCCCAACGGTACTTCTCCTGTTCTTCTCTCTCACGTTAAACATCCTCCTTCTTAATTGTTTTTGATGTAGTTGTCTTACTTAGGACCACTTATAGACAAAAAAGGTGACAGGAGTATTTCTGTATTGTTAAGGTTTTGTTAAATGTCGACACGCTAAAGGGCAAGACGCAGAAAAGTTTCAACCTTCATTTGACAGGGGCTACCCTATTTATTAAAGGCACCGGCTTAATGCTGTAGAGGTCTGAGATCAAAATCTATAGACAATGATGTCGGTCTGTTACGATCTGACATCAACAGATAGGGTCTATTTTATTCAGAAACGAGTTAGTGCTATCTCCTCCGCTTCGCATCTTTTACATGGGTTTCTTTAAAATGTGTAACCTGGATTGCATCTTCATTCTTAAGCAACACCTTTGCATTCCGGACTGCATTCTCCATATCTTCTTCGGGGTTTGCCGAGATATCCCCATGACCTGGATATATCTCAAGGATCTTCCTGGTACTCAGTGAAGATACGGAGTTTATATAGTCGCCTACACTTCCCGATTCCGCTATGTATGAAAGGGTTCCACCGGCAAATACAGTATCGCCCGTAAAGAGGATCCTTTTTGCAGGTTCGTAAAGACATATAGATCCAGAAGTATGGCCAGGAGTATGTATTACGTTCAGGCTGTAGTTTCCGAGATCAAAACGGCTCTTGCTTTCAAGCCACAGGTGCACCTTCAGGGGGATCTCATTCAGATCGGAAGACTTGTAAAGTGTGACATACCTGTCGCCGAATATCATTTTTGTGGCCGCAAAACGGTGAGCCGCTATCAGTGCATGGTCCTGAAAATAGCGATTAGCGCCAATGTGGTCGAAATGTTCGTGCGTGTTGATGACCATATCTATATCACGAACCTTTAAGCCCATCTTTAGGAGAGATTTCTGAAGAGCAGCAAAATTAGAATCAACACCGGAGTCAATAAGAAGATTTGCATAATCTCCCTTGATTACATAACTGTGACTGCTGGTACCATCCCCTTTGACCCTGAAGATATCAGGCCGCAGCTCCACTATCCTGTCCTTTTTCTCCATATCCTTTTTTCTTCCAAGAGCTGTTTTCAGCGCTGTCCAGAGTCTCATAGATATCAAACATCCTGTCCAGCCTGTTATTTACAAGATAAGCTTTCATCTTTAACGCCAATGAACAGATCTTCAAAGATCCATTCATCATGTCCGTCTCCTTTTTGAATACGTTCATTATGGCCAGCTGTTGAGATATGTCCTCTTTTTCACTGATGTCTTCCATATCCAGAATAATTCTTGGCTCCATTGAACGAAACTCCCTATTAATGGTATTTCTTATCATAAAAGAAGCGGTCCTCCTTATGGGACCCGAAATTCTTACCAGGGTAAAATCTTTTTTCTCGATAATATGGCATTCCATCCCCTAAACATCCTTTATGGTTGACGTTCTTGTGAATACAGATTGTTGAATAACAGAAGATTGTTACTTCGTTATGACGGGTAGATTAAGAGTGGATGAAAGCCCAATGCTTTAGGACCGGTATGCAGAAAAAAGGCCCCCTCTTTGTTCAGGTAGTGAATCTTCTCTGATAATTTTGGAGGTATGGCAAAAAAATGAACCCACTGTGGATACCTGCGCTATAGTAAAACACCCTATCGGTATCGAAATAGACAACGGGAAGGGAAACGTTTGTTCAGCAGTTCACCTAACGACTTTGGCGATCCTCTCCATGGCCGTCTCGACCTGTTCGTACTGATTGAAGGCGCTGAGCCTTATGTAACCTTTGCCGCAGGCGCCGAATCCGCTCCCCGGTGTACATACAACGGCGGCCGTCTGGAGGAGACGGTCGAAAAAGTCCCAGGAATCTACCCCCGTATTCACCCACACGTAAGGTGAGTTTTCTCCGCCGGAGCAGGCATAACCCAGTCTTCTCATCTTTTCCAGCATAAGAGAGGCATTCTTCAGGTAATAATTGGTCAACTGTTTTACCTGTTCCTTCCCCTCGGAGGAATAGACCGCCTCGGCTGCTCGCTGTACCGGGTAGGAAACTCCGTTGAATTTCGTGGTATGCCGACGATTCCACAGGGAATGCAGAGACTGGGGATTCATTTTCTCATCGTAGCCGATGCATGATTTGGGGACAATGGTGTATGCGCATCTGGTTCCGGTAAAACCGGCCGTTTTCGAAAAACTTCTGAATTCTATCGCAACGTCACGGGCACCTTCTATCTCATAGATGCTTCTGGGAAGCGATTTATCACGTATAAAGGCCACATAGGCCGCATCGTAAAGTATCAGGGCCTTGTGTTCCCGGGCGTAATCGACCCACGGGGAGAGCTGCTCCCTGGTAACGGTTCCCCCCGTCGGATTATTGGGGAAACAGAGGTATATCAGATCTACCCTCTCATCAGGAACGGCCGGCACATAACCATTTTCCTCGGTTGCCTCAAGGTATACAAGCCCTTCGTACCTGCCATTGTTCCACCCCCCGGTCCTGCCTGCCATGACGTTTGTATCCACATAGACGGGGTATACCGGATCTGGAACCGCTATTTTCAGATCAGAGGAGAATATATCAAGGATATTTCCCGTGTCGCATTTAGCGCCATCACTTATGAAAACCTCTTCGGGCTGAATGTCCACGCCGTATGCCTGAAAATCGTTTTTAGCGATGGCATCGCGCAGAAACTCGTATCCCTGCTCAGGACCGTAACCGCGGAATGAGCTGTCGAAAGAGAGTTCGTCCACTGCAGAATGAAGGGCCGCTATGCATGCGCCTGGCAGGGCTCGGGTCACATCGCCGATCCCAAGCCTTATTATGTGCTTATCCGGATTGGAGGCAGAAAAGGCATTTACCCTCTTAGCAATATCGGAGAAGAGATAGGAAGACTGCAGCTTAAGATAATTTTCATTAATCTTTATCATATCAAACCCTTGTTTTTAGATGATTGTTTCACGGAGAGCACGGAGTATACGGGAAAGCAAGCTGATGTGTCAACAGCAAAACTTGTTTTTACTGACGGGTTACGGGGGGCTTACGCATACCAGAATCATCAAAGCTTTTGTTTAAATAAAGATCGGGATCTTATCCTTATCTTCAATTTCGCCCTGCAAAATCGGATATCGCACCGATTACCTCATCCCATACCGCCTTCGGCATCATATGCCCCATCCCTTTTATTATCTTTAGTTCAGCCCCGGGAATGGCCCTTGCTGTATCTATGCCACACTCCACCGGCATAAGAGGGTCTGCGTCACCGTGGATTATCAGTGCCGGTACATTCAGGAACCTTAATGCTTCTCTCCTGCTACCCGAGGCATTGATGGCCGCTATCTGACGCGCTACCCCCGCAGGTGTCAGCCCTCTCCTGAATGTCTCCCTGGCATATCCGAGAATCCTATCTTCATCAAATGGCAATGCCGAACCATTTAGCACCCGCCATGTTGCGACAGAATTTTTTATAAAACCCTCCCGGTCAGTAGGAGGAGCGGTCATTATTGCCCTAAGCGCTTCCGGGGCAGGTCGAGGGAGATCGGGGGCTCCTGTCGTAGATGATATGGAGGAGAGGGATCGCAGCCGAGCCGGATCCTGTATGGCCATATTCTGGGCTATCATACCCCCCATGGATGTACCGACCACATGTGCCGATGCTATCCCCAGAAAATCCATAAGACCAAAGGAATCCTGAGCCATGTCTGAAAGAAGATAGGGAACCCTGACATGCCGACCGGCGGAAATCTCCGCCAGGAGGCGGGGTATTCTGGAAAGGCCTTCCCCTTCGATTCGAGTCGATTGCCCCACGTCCCTGTTGTCAAAACGTACAACAAAAAATCCCCTACTGGCCAGCGTGCCGCAGAATAGATCGTCCCACATAATCATCTGACAACCCAGACCCTGTATAAGGAGAATAGCCGGATCGGAGCCTCGCCCAAAGGTTTCGTAAGCCAGTTGAAGCCCGCTGCCAAGGGAGGCCATTGAAGAGTTACCGTTTATCATTTTTCCTACCATATATTCCTACACGAAGGCATTCCGGGTTAAAGGAAACAAGACTCCTCTATTATTAGGAGCATAGAAAATCAAGCAATAGCGTCATCCACTATCACAACTCTTAAACTTTGCAAACTTTTCAGGCAAACAATTACAGGCCAGTTTCTATAGGCGGCCAAGATCCTTGACATAATATTACTAAGATGTATTCTTCAACCCAACATTTACAGATTAATGTGAATGAAACCAGGATGGTCCCATATGTCGAACTGGTATGTATACATGATCAGATGCGTCAACAAGACCCTGTACACAGGGATAACCAGCAATGTTGATCGCAGGTTCGCTGAACACCAGTCCTCAGGTCCCAGAGCGGCAAGGTATCTTAAAGGGAAGGGGCCTCTTCAGCTTGTATTCTCCACAGAGACTGAAGATCGGGCATCGGCATTGAGACTGGAGCAAACGATCAAGAAACTCTCGAAGGCACAAAAAGAAAGGCTCGTACAAAGACCGGAAACGATGCAGGAGGTTATAGAAAAAATTCCCCTGGCGAAAATCGCCGACGCGCTCGCAAAAAAGACTAAAGACAAATGACCCATCCCTATCTGTCAGTACTATCTTTCAGGGTCAGCGGAAAGGTCTTATCAAAATAGTTCAACAGATCGTCGGGGAGCTTCTCCCTCAACCCTTTGGGATTGTTAGCTATATCAGCCATCATCTTCTCCACATTTTTCAAGGTGCTGCCCATCCGATTTCCTATTCTGCTGCTTATGCTGCCAGCAAAGAGCTTCATTACAAAACGGGAGATAAGGTTATCTCCCCGCATGAAAATATTCACATTTCCGCAAAACCCCTCTGATGCCTCTTTGTACTCAAAGATGACCACGCCACTTGCGGTAAAAAAAGAGGGGACCGCCCAGTGATCAAATGTCCCGGTCCCGTAAAAAGTTACATGCCCATCAGATTTACCGACCTGCCGTATATCACCTTCAATACCTGACGGATCCGAAATATGCATCCCGCCAGCAGTCTTTACAACCCTGTAATAAGGAGAAAAAAGGTATATTTCCCAAAGCTTACCCATTATATAGGGATTCTCAAGTAACCGCTCCCATATAACCAGGGGAACATCAAAGCCAAAAGGCCTCTCGCAGGCTACCGTGGGGTTATCCATTATCTCTTGAATAGAAAACTCATAGGCCCGCAAACTTGCTGCACCCAGAAGAAACAACAAAAAGATTGTAAACGATAATAACCTTTTTAACACCGGAAATCCCCATTGTTTTGATGCCATAGATATAATATGGATTTGCTGTATTAATCAACCTTTAATGCCTTTTTTCAAAGGTTTATATAAGAAGCCATAAAAAAATCCCTTAATATAAAGGGCACCGCTAAGATGCAAAACCGGCAAAATATCCGGGCAAAATTAAGACCCCTTGACTGAATGGGTCGGGCTATGCTACTTTTCCCACCCTGAACGGAGAGGGGCAACTTGAACTTTACACATTTGGACCATAAAAACAGGCCGACGATGGTAGATATTACCGGCAAGGAATCGAGTTTGAGAGAAGCTGTCGCAAGCGGCAGGGTTTATATGAGACCCGAGACTGTCACAGCTATCGACTCGGGGGGGATCACCAAAGGTAACGTCTACGCCACCGCTAAGATCGCCGGCATTATGGCAGCAAAGAAGACAGGCGACCTTATCCCCATGTGCCATCCCATCAACCTGACCGGCGTCGAGATAGATTTTTCCACCAATCCCGAAAAGGGAGAAGTGGAAATTACAGCATCCGTCAAGACCCTGGGCAGAACAGGGGTTGAGATGGAGGCTATGACAGCGGTGAGCGTTGCGGCGCTTACCATATACGACATGTGCAAATCAGCAGACCGGGAAATCACTCTATCTGATATACGTTTGTTGAAAAAGAGCGGCGGCAAAAGCGGTACATTCCTGAGGAAAGAGTAATCAATGGGATCAAGCACCTATACTACAAGACGAAGTTTTCTTGTACCATTTTCCCTGGCATCACTATTACTGCTGGTACTGTTGGTGCTCTCCCTTTTTGACAGAGCTTTTCCGCCCGAGGTAGTTATTCTTACAATTATCTTTATTCCCACCCTGTACATATTTCTTGGATCCATCCGGCGCAAAACAATAGTAGGATCTGACGGTGTCAGGATAAGAAAGCTTTTCAGGGAAAAACACCTCCTATGGGAGGACATCACAAACATAGACGTTCTGTTAGTACGTAAAAAGGTGTATCTTCTACTGACCACAACGAAAGGATTCTATGCATTAGCCAACGCTCACGGGAATTTTCCCTCTCTCGTAAGGGATATTACCGATCATGTTGATAAGGAAAAGATTGAGGCAAGCGTCCAGGATGTTATTGAAAATCCTGTAGCAAGAATATCAGACGTGGTATCTTCCTGGCTTGTGTGTATTATACTTTTGGGAGTTATAGTCCTGAAAGTTATCTACTGACCACTATTTTTTGGGCTTATATACTTTGAAGGTAAGGGGGAAAATTGTGGAAAAACAGGAGAGGGTGATGGCTATTTGCGAAGAGGAGCGTTCGGGGTCGCCTTTGTCCTTTATTGAAGAGGTCTTTGAAAAGAGGATCGAGGAGGTAGTTACGATTCTCGGGGCAGGCAGAAATGGGAGGGATGGGGTATATGAGGCGGTTCTGGAGATCGTCGAAAAGGCCCTTATAAAGATAGCCATGAGAAACTCCAATAATATTAAATCTTCCGCAGCTGATTTTCTTGGGATAAACCGAAATACCCTGCACAATAAGATAAAAAAATTGAATCTGTGATGCATCTCCCGGGTCTTTAACTATTTAACTGCCTTCCGTCCACCCATCTCGGATATTTAAAACCCCATATAATTCATTTTTTACGGCTCGGCCTATGGGTATAGAGGCTCAGGGAAACAGTCTATCCCCCTGAGCATTGGGCTTCAATACTCTTAATAATCTTTTCAGGTCCTTGCATGAATGTATTCGACTTTCTACCGCCTAAGGTTCTTCTCAACGATATTCCATGTAAAACCGGTAGAAGGCCGCCAGAATAAGCGAATTCGTGATCGCCCCACCGGCAATGAGCCCCGGGATCTCGCTAAGGGGATAGAGCACCACCTCGATATCCTCCTTATCGTCCAGCTCCTGTCTTCCATCCAGGACAACATTCGTGGCGACGAAGGAATAACACCTGTTACTCTGTAGCGCGGGATTCGGATGTACCCATCCAAGCGAAACCAATCCTTCTTCACGGTAACCCGTTTCTTCACGTAATTCGCGACCCGCAGCCGACAAAGGGGTATCGTGGGGTTCTATCATTCCACCCGGAATCTCAAGGGTAATGTCCCTGACTCCGTGACGGTACTGCTCTATTAACACCACCTTCTTGTCGGGGGTTATGGGGATCACATTTACCCAGTCCGACGATTCGACTATGAAAAAATCATGCGTCTCCCCGGTCCTCGGCGAACGCGCGTGGTCTGTGCGCAGATTGAAGACACGGCAAGATTTATCCCGGGTACTGGAAAGAATATTCCAGAGTTTAGGAGCCATATATTCCTCGTAAATATAATTTTCTGTTGGCCTACCGGACGGCCCCAAGAATCTTGGACACGGTAATAGAAAAACCAAAACCGGTCAAGGAATAAAGGACTGGCTGCCGCCAATCGCAAGTCTCTCCGGAAGATTGTAAAAAATGAATTTCGGTTATATTCATGCACCCATGATCCTTGAGATTTAAGAGCGATAAAGTACAATTCTTCTGCCGATACAATAAGAGGCAAAAAACTCCCCTGAAATGAAAATTACAGATACCAGCAGCTTTGCCACACCTACCTCTATAGCTCTAAAACAATTAAAAAACTGTCCAACAGCCAATTAATAGCCTGAAGTAATATCGTGATCCCCTGGGATTTGTTAATTTGCTATGCATGGCAGACGATTTGTTACGGCTAAGATTCAATTGTTGTCCATGTAAATTGATTCGCTATAGATTTGAAAGTTCGTCTGTACTGAAATATTGTTTAACAGGCCTTTATCAGATTGAAACTATTTACTAATATCCCAATGTATCGGTGCCTTTTTTGTTGACATCACAAATTCATTTTTTATATGTTACGCTCATATTTAAGAAATCTGACCCATTCTATTATTAAGCAACAATACTGTCCTTCTCGACCGGGGTAACCGCTATCGGATGCTGGGGGCGGATCCATTTCCTTCGACACCTACCGAAAGCCCGGAGATAAGCGAACCATAAGGAGGTATCGTTATGCATCCACTTAGGTTGGTCTCTGTTTTCATTTTTTTCTGTATGTTCTCCACCTCAACTCTTGCCGCAGATTTTACGGTAACAACAACCGAAGACGGCGTAGATACGGGAACGCTGCGGCATGCCATTATACAGGCCAATGCCTCGGAAACCGACGATGTCATCACGCTGCCTGCCGGCACCTACGCATTGACACTGCGCGGCCCTCTAGAAGATCTCGCGGCTTCCGGCGATCTGGATGTAAACAAGTCTGGAGGATCTCTAGCCATAGTCGGAGCAGGCGCGGACACGACCATCATCACTGCGGCTGAGACCACACAAAGTAAACTTCTAGATCGTGTTTTCCACATAGTGTCGGACACAACGGTGGTCTTCCGTAACCTGACCATAAGGGACGGCGAAGCCAGGGACAATGGCACCGACGTAACCTCATCCATGGGGGGCGGCATTCTGGTGAAAGGCGGCACCCTGACCCTGGAGAACACGACCGTGACCGAAAACTATGCACTCGGCGGGAACGGGGAAGCGGGAGCGGCCGGGACCAGTGGAGAGAACGGCATAGCAGGCAGAGATGGCGCAGTCGGTGAAAACGGGGCCGCAGGGGCCAATGGGGTATTCGGTCAGGCGGACGGGGAAGATGGCGGCAACGGTGGAAATGGCGGCGACGGTAAAGATGGAACGAGCGGCACAGCAGGGGAAAATGGCACGGCAGGTGACGGCGGCGGAGATGGTTCAATCGGCCTCAATGCCTTTGGGGGCGGCATTGCCATTTTGCAGGGAACGGTGGTGCTCGACAGTGCCACTGTCAGTTTAAACACTGTTACAGGTGGTGACGGCGGAGATGGTGGTGACGGCGGCGCCGGCGGCGATGGTGGTAAGGGTGGGAACGGCGGTAAGGGCGGTTATGGCGGTAAGGGCGGTTATGGCGGCAACGGAGCTGCTTCATATACTGTTCCTGGAGATGGGGGCAATGGGGGCAGCAGCGGTTATGGCGGTGCAGGGGGATATAGCGCCGACGGCGGCAATGGAGGCGTAGGGGGTACTGGGAGCGCCGGCCAGGACGGCGGGGCGGGCTATGGCGGCGGTATTGCCAATCTGGGAGGCCGTCTGGTGGTAAGCGGTCTCACCTTTGTAACCAACAACACCGCTCGGGGCGGCAATGGCGGGCCGGGCGGTAACGGCGGTTATGGCGGTAACGGCGGTTATGGCGGGCTCGGCGGCAACGGCGGAGACGGGCCGGCAGGGGGTGCAGGGGGCCATGGAGGCACCTGCAATCATGACATCAATGCCACCCCCGGGGGGAATGGCGGCCAGGCAGGAATCCATGGATATGGCGGTACGCCGACAGGCGGCGGCAACGGCGGAGACGGCGGAGCAATGGGCGATGGCGGTCCTGGTGGTGCCGGCGGCAGTGCCTATGGCGGGGGTATTTATGCCGTGGCCGATACGGCTTTTGAAGTGCCCCAGGGGACCGATGCCCATCAGATAGTAAATAACAGCGTATGTGGCGGTGCCGGGGGCAATGGCGGCAACGGTGCAAGCGGCGCAGGGGGATACAACGCGCAGTGGGCTTGGGTTGATGGTGGAGGCCATGGCGGATTGCCAGGAAAAAGCGGCAGCCCCGGTATTTCCGGAGCATTTGGCCCTTCCGAGAATCCACCCACCGGCGGTAGCGGCGGGGTCGGCGGCGGCAGCGATCGTCCCAGGGGCCTAGGTGGCAGTGGAAAAGACGGCGCTGCACCGTCAAACTCGTTTACAATACTACCCAGCACGCAGGGGGCATCAGTGCCCGGCGGGAATGGCGGCAGCGCCGGCAGAGGCGGGACGGCTTACGGAGGCTGCATATATGTAGGCGGCGGGGTTCACAATCTGCGTCAGATCCTCGTGAGCGGATACGCATCGGGCGGGTACGGCGGCAACGGTGGAGTCGGTGGCGTAGGAGGACAACGGTCTCCCTTGGAACAGGCGGCTACAACTAATGGCACGGACGGGAGCTCCGGAGGTGCCTGCGGTAACGGCAGCAACGTAAATGAATTGCATATTGGCAACGGCGGTGCCGGCGGCGCCGGTTTTCTCGGTAACAAGGGAGGACCTGGGGCGGACGGCGGAAGAGGGGGAAATGGCGGCAGAGGTGCCAATGCCATGGGCGGTGCGCTGTACCTTGCCGGCGGTATGGTTACCTTGACCGACATTACGATCAACGAAAGCAACCTCTACGCAGGCACCGGAGGTAACGGAGGTGCCGGAGGCAACGGAGGCCGTGGCACTAACGGTGCACCGGGAGGGAATGGCGGTGCCGCAGGTTCCGGTCCGCAGATGTGGTATGCGTCCTATTTTCAAGACGGCGCTACCGGAGGTGTCGGCGGCAACGGTGCTGACGCAGGAAATGGTGGCGATGGCGATGCGGGTGGAATGGGCAACCTGGGGGGAGACGGCGGTAATGGCGGAAATGCCTACGGGGGCGGCATTGCTGTTGCCGACGGTACCTGCGCACTCACCTCGGCGAGTATCTACGAGTGCAACTCCAACGGAGGGTATGGGGGGAATGGTGCGCCTGGAGGTAACGGCGGTTCAGGGGGTGCCGGCGGTGACGGCGGCAACGGCGGTAGCGGAGGGGACGGCGCCGCATACTATATAGACACAACAGACATTCCTCGTACAATTGGCGGTAAAGGCGGCGTAGGCGGTTCAGGGGGTACAGCAGGTGCCGGAGGCTCTTACGAGAACAACGGCGCGGGACAGATCGGCGGCGAGCGTACCTATGGAACAGACGGGGTGGAAGGTGGTATTCCACCCGAATCATTTCTCCCTGATGCCGGCAATGGCGGAAAAGGTGGTAACGGTGGCAACGGCGGGAGTGGTGGTGCATCCGGTGCCGGCGGTGACGGAGGCAACGGCGGTGGTGGTTTCGGCGGAGGGCTCTATTACAGCGGCGGGGCAATCACCCAGTTCAACGTGACCTTTAAGTGGTGTACCGTCTACGGAAATCCCCCCGGCGTGACCGATGCCGGAAGCGGCATTGCCGGTGAAGACGGCGAGATCTGGGGGCAAAGGCGCTACCCGGAGAGTAATGTATGTTTTCTCTCTATGGATTTAGCCGATGCCATTTTGTGCCTGCAACTTGTGACCGGGCAGGGGCATCAGGCTTGCCCTTCCGACGTAAACGGCGACGGCCGGGTAGGACTGGAAGAGGCCCTCTATATCCTGCAAACCGTCTCTGAGGTTAGAGATAAAAAATAAAATTGATCTAGGAAGCTTTTATTGAAATACGATAGGGGAGACTGGCGCTGGAGCAGTATTTAAGTGATCCTTCGATAAAGGGGCTCTGTATCCCAGGGCCTATAGCCTTCCCTACTAATATGACATGTATGCAGCGTGTGATATCATCGCCCTTATAATCGCCTGAGTAACGGCCTGCCCTATCAGATCCATCTGAGAAATCTGATATATGCGCTTCGTTGCCTCTTCTAATTCCTCTTTTGCGAAGACTTTATCTATCAGATCGGATGTCTTTACTAGAACGACAAGGACTATGTCGCACGGATCGGGAATGTCACTATTCAATACAAGATTACGTATTCTGCCCGTTATTTCCTTTTTAGCACCAGGGTTGGAGATAAAATATCTATGCTGTTTGAATATCCCCAGCACCTTTTGTTTCCGCTCTTCCAAGATTCCCTGTTTTACAAGGCTGTCAATGAAGCTTTCACGAAGATTTGGAAATTCCTGACTTATCCTGTCTACCCAGTGAGCTGTCGATTTTAGATCGGTGGATTGTATGAGCATATCGAGAACTTTATCAAAGACAGGGACGCCTGTGGAAGCCCCATCCACAACCATAAGTTTTTCCAAATCCGTATCAATTTTATCCATGAGCGCCAGATTCATGAGGATTGATCCGGCCAGAGCAAGATGAAAGTTTGAATTGGATTTTATCTTAAAACGCCCGGTTTCATGATCCAAAGCCAGCAATATCAATTCTTCAGCAAACGTCAGCATAGCCACCTCGCGACACAGGTAATAACAGAAAGGGATGTCAGAAAACAACCTTATTTGAAAGAATGAGAAAGGAAATTTACAACCCCGGAATGTTCCGGTTCGCCGACTTAATGACAGTTACTTCTAGAGGGCTAACAAATCTGCGCCAGCTGGCTATGAGCTTGAAAAGGGCCATTCTCCTGGTATCAGCCTGATATGTCAGTCATAACCCTTCTGCGAAAGATCATCTCTTGCAGGTTTCCTAGAAATCACCATCGCTCAGCGTATACAGAAATCCTGACAAAAAAAGATCGCCCATCCGTTGTATATGAATGTCTATAGCACTGAAAAATGAACCGCCTGAAAAAGCGTTAAGCTTTTTCAGGTCGGGTTTTGATTGGCTTGTGGAACAAAATCTATATGATCATGGCCTATCTGTTGGATGCTGATTGCTATAAGCTAATGCCGACGTGTGATATTTACCTGCCCCGTCCTTGTCCGCCTCTGTCACCACCCTGACGCCCTCGACCACCACCAGCGCCACCTCCAAAACCGCCTCGGCCGCCGCCACCTCCAAAACCACCTCGGCCGCCGCCCCGGTTTCCACCGGAACCTTCTGCTTTGGGACGAGCCTCATTCACGTTGAGAGCTCTTCCTTTTAATTCTTTCCCATTCAGGCCCTCAATTGCCGCCTGACCTTCCGCTTTAGAGGCCATCTCTATGAATCCAAACCCTTTTGATTGGCCGCTATCCCTATCTTTTATGATGGTGATCGATTCAGCCTGTCCAAATGGTTCCACAGCACGCCGTAAGTCATCTTCTGTCACCTCGTACGACAAATTTCCCACATAAATCTTCATCCTGATCTCCTTTTGCAATAAATTGTCAATTTCACGTTTGCCGAACGTCGGCGTTACCGGCGTGAGGAACAAACATCCAACTGTTTTTTGCTTATACCATGTCTTTTAAAATATCTCCTGTTAAAACTACTGCGCATAAAGAATAAATAATACATACATAAAGTATGCAGTGCTTCTATTTTTTAAAGGGTGGGAGGGGGAAGCCTGTCCCCTTCAACAGCAAAATCCAACCGAAGTCATTGTAGATTATAATGAAAGAGCCTTATTTAGCAGTTTCATTGATCACCCCTTCTCCCCTTAGGCTGTAGACTTCTTCCTGGGAATAGCCAAGTATACCCATTAATATTTCTTCCGAGTGCTGGCCAAGAAACGCCGCCGGAGCATAGACGGCTCCCGGTGTTTCGGAAAGACGGATCGGAGAATTGGCAATCTTCATTTTTCCAACTCCAGGCTGATCTATCTCTACCAGCATCTTTCTGTGGGCTATGTGGGGATCTTCACATATATCCCTGATATCATGAATGGGAGAATAGGGAAGCCTGGAAGCCTCGAATAGATCTTTCCACTCTCTCGTCGTTTTTTTTGCCAGCTCAACTTCAAGAATGGCGTTAAGATCCTTTCTATTCTTCGTCCTGAGCAAATTTGTCCTGTATTTAGGATCATCGGCAAGCCTTTCCCGGCCTATCACCTTACAAAATTTTTCCCATAGTGCATCAGTTCCTACGGCAACAACGATCCAGTAATCCGAGGTCTTGAATCCCTGAAAAGGTGTTATCGAGGGGTGCATACTTCCCAGAGGGCCAGGGATTTCCCCGTCGATCGTGTACCTGACAACAGCATTTTCCAGCACAGAAAAAAGACCATCTACCATAGATCCGTCGTAGTGCTGCCCCCTCCCTGTTTCTTGACGCCTGTACAATGCCGCAAGGATACCGATTACCGCCTGATGACCGGCCAGGATGTCACCTATGGAAGATCCTACCCTGCAAGGAGGTCCGTCCTCCGGTCCGTTAACGCTCATGATACCGCTGTAAGCCTGAGCAACCATATCGTAGGCAGGTCGCTCAGCATATTGTGCAAGCGAATCGTGCCCAAATCCACATATGGAGGCATATATAATACCTGGATTTATCTCTTGAATCCTCTCCCACCCGAAGCCCAACTTCTCCATGGTGGTGGGTCTGAAATTTTCAACAATAACATCGGATACCCCTATCAATTGACGGAGTATCTCCTTTCCTTGATCTTTCTTTAAATTAAGGGCCATGCTTTTTTTGTTGCGGTTCAGGCTTATGAAATAACCGCTCCTATCTCCGTCCGGTTCGCCCACAAAAGGGCCGTATTCCCTAGAATCATCTCCTTGAAGGGGCTCAACGTGGATAACCTCAGCGCCAAGATCCGCCAGAAACATGGTGCAGGTAGGCCCCGCCAGAACGTGGCTCAAATCAACAACCCTTATGCCCTTCAAGGCTCCTATCATGGCTTCTCCAGTATTTTGCCCTTCTACTCCTTCCACGAATATAGATAGCTTTTTCTTACCTGCCCATGCAACAGGAACAGGTAAGAAAAATTTTTATGTCGAAGGTTATATGCAGGCTTTCCAAAAATCTTTATTCCAAAATAAAGGCGGCATTAAAACCTGACCTTATTGCGTTGCCCACTTTACCAATGTTGGCACAGTCTCCAACTATACTTGCCTTATAATAAAATTTTTCTCTTATTTCATTTGCCAATACGTTGTCTGATCTTGTTCCAAAGGCCTTGACAATAGTGCTGCCTTCTACATGAATCTCTCGCCCATCTGCTGCCTCACAAACTACACCGTTATCTGTTATAGCCTTTATTTTATGACCGGTTAGTTGCCTTACCCCGTATTGCCCCAGCATCTTGAACAGAATAATTGCATTAATGAATAAACTTCCCTGCGCCATAGTATCAAGCATCTCTATGATGGTAACTTTTTTGCCTTCCATCGCCAGTTCCAACGCAACATCGCAACCAGATAGTCCTCCACCGGCAATAATGATTTTTTCTCCCTTTACCAAATCATGATTAAGATGAGCATCAATCACATCAATTACGTTTCCACCGGTAATTCCTGTGATAGGCGGTGTAATGGGGACTGCACCGGTTGCCACTATAATATGATCGGCATGGAAAAGCTCAGGACTATTTATCTTAACCCTACTTCCCAGCCTTATATCAACATTTAGATTTACAAGTTGACACTCATACCAGGAAATCAGATTCTTAAGCTGTGATTTGAAAGGCGAGGTTGCCGCCGCTGCAATTTGTCCCCCCAGATAGGCATTAGCTTCAAACAGAGCAACCTGGTGCCCCATTTCAGCGGCAACTCTAGCAGCTTCCAGTCCGGCAGGACCGGCACCAACGACAATCACTTTTTTAGGATCCCCTTTTTTATTTAAGGCATAAAATCTTTCGTGCGCTGCCTGTACATTAACAGAACAGGACAAGGAGCGGTGGGTTAAAGATCTTCCGAGACATTCCTCATTGCAGCGTATACAGGGTCTTACCTCTTCTGATTTACCGTTGAGCATTTTTTTTGCCAGGAATGGATCTGCAAGGAGCGGTCTCCCAAAGGATACGAAGTCCAGCATGCCCGACTCAACTGCTGCCAGGGCTGTATCGGGGGTATGATTTCCGGCATTTATTAATGGGATAGAGACGGCAGATCTGGCTTTTTCGGCGATATACTGCGTGCAGGCATCTCCCATATATGAAGGGGGAAAAATATATTCTATTGATTCATAGGCGCCAATGTCTATATCTAGGGCATCAACCCCCACATTTTCCAATATCTTTATAATTTCAAGGCTTTCTTCAAGCGTCCGGCCACCTTCGAACCTATGATCCAATGCCAACCTGAAAATTATAGGAAAGTCAGCTCCCACGGCCCTTCTGATCGATTCTACTATTTCGCAAGCAAAACGCGCCCTATTTTCAGGAGATCCGCCATATTCATCATTACGCCTGTTCCAGACTGGGGACATAAACTGATCTATCAGATATCCGGCATGGCCATGAATCTCTATTGCATCAAACCCGGCAAGCTTTAATCTTACCGAGGATTTATAAAATAGATCCAATATATCATGTATCTCATCTTTTCTAAGCTCGTGGCAAAGTAAACTAGGGTCTGCATAAGCTGGATTGGCCGAGGAGGAAATCGGGTGAACATCGCCTACATTAGAGGCAACACGTCCGAATCCACAGCTAAGCTGGGCGCATATTTTTGCACCGTACATTTGAACTGCATCGCATAAATCTGCAAGCGAAGGAATTACATAGTCAGCCTCAACATAGGATTCTTTAACACCAGCGGAAAGTTCCTTTGTCAAAAAAGTTGCTTCAAAAATAATTAACCCCGTACCACCTCTAGCCCTTTCCGAATAATAATCAATCTGCTCTCTGGAAACACGCCCATCCGGAAGAGACAGGGACGTACCCATAGGAGACATTACTATGCGGTTCTTAACTCCCATCTTTCCAATTTTTGCCGGTGTAAAAAGTTTTTCAAAGCTGTTAAGCATATCTCCCAGCACCTCCACCATCAATTTTTCTTTCTTTTAAAAATAATATCAACGACGATCCTTTTAAGGAAGTTATGGCTATTAGTTTATTAGAGTAGCCCAATCTAATCAACAGCCACTGTATCCCCTTGAATTTTTTTGTCAAGGAAGTTTGAACAGTTAAATATTGCAAGGAACAGAAATAATGATTTTTTATTGACCTGCCATGGATATTTTTAGATAAGGGATTCATTCTGGGTGTTTTTCTTCCGCCTCCCCTTCTTAACATTTTTTTAAATGGCGTTTCACATTTCTTTTAATACTAAGACCATTTTTATGGGTCCCCATACAGGCCTGTGATGGCAATTTAATTTTATACCCCCATATATTCAGCAGGTTATATGCTATTTTGACCTTCGGTCACGTAAGTGGCACGATTATTCCATTACTAAAAGTCAAAAGTAATAAAAAACCTAGAAAATTATGGAGGACATAAATCATGAAAAAAACATTACAAACATTGGTCATGGCAGCTTTCGTAGTTCTAGTAACCGCATCTTTCGGTTATGCCGAATATACTGCAACCAACGCCGCTAACTTCCCTTACTTCCATCTCGGATGTCTCATAGTCGGTGGACTGATCATCACTTCTCTGAAACACAAATATTCTAAGCTGTATCTCAGTGAAGCAGTTGGTTCTTTCGCACTTTATGCCGTAATGGTCGCTCTTTTCACCGCACCGGTCGTCAACGCGTTAAAAACCATGGTAAGCTAAAAGATCTTAAGGAAATTGTGAAAGGAGGACACGGAAAATGATTGCCACTCATAACAGACATAACTCGATAAACCTGAGGTCGAATCTTTCTCAGATCTTGCAGATAAGCGTGTGGGGATTTGTTATCGTTGCCTCCTCGTTTATGTTCCTCTATGCAGGTCGCTGGATAGATACCAAGTTCAATACTGAACCAAGTTTCATGTTCGGCCTCTTCTTCCTTGCTGTCGGCCTCTGCATCTGGAGACTATACGGGGAAGCATGTCTGAACATGGAAAGGGAAAACAGAAAAAGACCGTAGCTGATCTCAAATAGATTATTCCAAAAGCCCCCGTCCTCAAAAACGGGGGCTTTCTGGTATCAAAATACAGACCAATACTGCTATCCTATTCATTCATTAGCGGGCCATGCTGCGAATGACAGAAAGAATTTGATTATTCTGTAGTTTTCTACTCTTCAGATGTGCCGTTCAAGCCAGGAGCAAAGATCACCAATTACATTGTCACGATTCGGATTCTTTTCGTTGTATATCTCGTGGTAGAGTCCATCATATGAAAATAGAGTCTTGTCCTCTAAGGAAAGCTCTTCAAAAAATTGCTTCGAAGCACATGAACTGGTCAGGGTATCGTCTCCTGCGAGTTGTATAAGTACCGGGATATCAAGCTGACCAGCTACCCTCTTTGCCTCCTCCATGGCGCGGACAAACTCGCAGAACCAGCGGGCAGTCACTCTTGAATGAACAAGGGGATCTTCCAGGTAGGCCGACACAACCCCCTGGTCATGACTTAGCGTGGATGCATCAATGGCATTGGAAAAACCCAGCGTGGGACAAAGGACAGATAATATCCTGCTTACAAAGTTCTTGAACGGATGAAAAGTCTCAGGCAAACCGAGTGCCGGAGAGGAAAGAATAAGGCCGTCGATCTCTTTCATGAAAAGGGCTGCAAAGCTGAGGGATATCAGCCCTCCGAGACTGTGACCGAAAAGAAAGGTCTTCTCCCCCTTGTTCAGGCCTTTCTTTGATATGGCAACCATGGAATGAAGATCATCGACATACCTCTGGAATGAAGATACGTGCCCCCTTGTGCCGGAGCTTCGCCCGTGACCTCTCTGATCATGTGCCCATATGCTTATTCCCCGCGGGCGGAGACTTTCGACAAGGTTGCCATATCTCCCCGAATGCTCTCCCAGCCCGTGGACAACCACTATTCTAGCCCTCTCAGAATCAGACGGGTAGATCCGGTAGAAGATTTCCAGGCCGTCAAGGCTCCTGAAGCTCGCACACCGAGCAGGATATTCGGGCACAGACCTCATCTCCTTATCTACAGCTCAATTAATTCAGGGCGTTAAATCAATCCACCGGCAACACTTCCACCCCTGGATGCAGCGCTTTGCCACATGCAAAGAAGAGCTGAACAGAGGGAATATATGCCAACAACATAGACATTATCCTACCTCAGAAGGATTTCTTCTATTTTTCCCAGTGCATCATTGAGCATTTCTGGTTTTGAACCTCCGGCCTGGGCCATATCGGGCCGACCGCCGCCCTTGCCCCCGACAATCGGGGCGATCTCACCAATGATCTTCCCCGCGTTGTAGCGGTTGGTCAGGTTCTTTGTAACCATGCACAGTAGCATTGCCTTGTCTTCCACCTGGCTTCCCAGCAGAATGACCCCGGAAGATATCTTATCGCGAACCTTGTCTCCGAAATCACGAAGAGCTTTAACATCTGGGACATCAACTCTGGCTGCAAGCAGACTTATACCATTGATATTTTTTACAGCGTCCAGCAGATTTGAGGAATCCTTGGCAGCCAGTTTTCCCTTTAGTGCCTCAATCTCTCTCTCAAGGTCTTTCTGATTTTTCAGAAGTTTCTCAATCCTCCTGCTGACCTCCATGGGAACAGCCCTGAGGAGACGTGCCGAATTTTTCAGCTCATTTTCTACGGCCTCAGCATGCTTTACAGCCTCACCTCCGGTGACCGCCTCAATCCTCCGCACTCCGGCGGCAACAGACGATTCACCTACAACCTTCAGAAAACCTATGTCACCGGTCCTGAGAACATGAGTACCGCCGCAAAGCTCCATGCTGTAGTCTCCCATCCTTACAACACGAACAGACTCTCCGTACTTCTCGTCAAAAACAGCCGTAGCACCGGTCTTTATAGCCTCGTCACGTTCCAAAATCCTGGTGTCGACCGGAACATTGTTCCTTATATATGCATTGGCAATACGCTCAACCTCTTCTATCTCTTCATCCTCTATCTTTGCAAAGTGGGTAAAGTCGAACCTTAGACGCTCGGCGTTTACAAGAGAACCTGACTGCTTGACATGATCTCCCAGTACCCGCTTCAAGGCCGCCTGAAGAATATGCGTCCCGGAGTGATTTGCCTCAACGGCACGACGAACAGCCTCATCCGTTTTCAGGGCAACAGCGGACCCCACTGCGAGGGTACCCGTCTTTACCTTTCCTACGTGGGCAAAAAGATCATCAAGGGGTTTCTGGGTGTCTGATATTTCAAACAGTGCAGAATCGCTCTGAATAATCCCAACATCGCCTACCTGTCCTCCGATCTCACCATAGAAGGGGGTCTTTTCAACGAAGACCTCTCCACTTTCTCCTTCTGAGAGATTATCAACGGGCTTGCCTTCCTTAAGTATGGAAATAATCCGGGACGAAGCCTCCGTGTTCCCCTCATAACCCACAAAGGTTGTCTTTATTCCACCAATGGAAAGTCTTCTGTACGCATCGGCCACGGCCTCTTCCCCGCTCCCTTTCCATGCCTCCCGAGCCTTGGTGCGCTGGGATTCCATGGCGGCCTCAAAGCCGTCCATATCAAGGGTAAGGCCCTCGGATCGGGCTGCCTCGGCGGTCAGATCTGTCGGAAATCCGAATGTGTCATAGAGTCTGAAAACTACATCGCCGGGGATTTCCGAGCCTCCCTTTTTCTTTATGGAAGCTATCTCATCGTTGAGAATCTTCAGACCTGTATCGAGGGTCTCCATGAAACGCTGTTCCTCATTTACAACAACCTTTCTTATGTAAAACTCCTTGTCCAGCATCTCCGGATAGCAGTCCTTCATCTTGTCGATCACAACGGGAACAAGATCGTGCAGAAAGGGCCTATTCAGCCCTAATAGTTTTCCGAAACGGGCGGCACGCCTCAGTATACGCCTAAGCACATACCCTCTTCCCTCGTTGCTGGGAAGTATGCCGTCGCCGATTAGAAACGTCACGGCGCGGCAGTGATCTGCTACAACCCGGATTGCAATGTCATTGTCATTACTTTCCCGGTATTTCTTTCCGGACATCCTTTCAATGCTTTCGATGATTTCAGAAAAGAGATCACAGTCGTAGTTGCTTGTCACCCCTTGCATGACCGCCGCAAGGCGTTCGAGCCCCATTCCCGTATCTATATTCGGTTTGGGAAGCGGGGTTAGGGTTCCTGAAGCATCACGGTCAAATTGCGTAAAGACGAGATTCCACACCTCGACATATCGTCCGCAGTCACATTCTATGTTACAGCCCGGCTTTCCACAGCCGACAGCCTCACCCTGATCGAAGTGGATCTCCGAACAGGGACCGCATGGACCGGTATCACCCATGGTCCAGAAGTTCTCCTTTTCGCCCAGGCGGAAGATACGGTCGGCGGGGACATTCATCTTCGTGGTCCATATCTCAAAGGCCTCATCGTCGTCCTTATATATAGTCACCCATAGTTTGTCCTTCGGTATTCCCATCACATCAGTGAGAAATTCCCATCCCCATTCTATGGCTTCCTCCTTGAAATAATCACCAAAGGAGAAGTTCCCCAGCATTTCGAAAAAGGTGTGATGACGTGCCGTATATCCAACGTTTTCCAGATCGTTGTGTTTCCCGCCAGCTCTTACACACTTCTGTGAAGATGCGGCCCTGCTGTAACCCCTGTCTTCCATGCCAAGAAAGAGGTTTTTGAAAGGAACCATCCCGGCATTTGTAAAGAGAAGCGTAGGGTCTTCCTTGGGAATAAGCGATGAGCTGGCCACTATCGCATGATTATGTTTTTTGAAATATTCAAGAAATTTTTTTCTGATCTCACTGCCGGTCATTATATGTATCTCCCATTTCTCTTAGCACCTCCAGTATTACACCAAGGGTGAAGCCTCTCCCCACAAGGGCCTGTATCAATCGTCGCTTCCCCTTATATGAAAGAACTTCGTGGGCAGGCTCCTTGCGAAGTCTCTTTTCAATAAGCTCTTTTATGGAGTGCCTTTCGTCCTTTTCTCCCCTGGCCTCTGCCAGGGCATCCTGTATGAGATCACGAGATATGCCTTTCTCAAGAAGGCGTCCCTCTATCTTACGGTCTCCCCACAACCTGCCCGCGGCCAGACTCCTTGTCCACTGTAATGCAAAATTCCTGTCGTTCAGATATCCAAGATCGCAAAGCCTGTCAATAACCTTTTTGATTACAGGCCCTTCAAACCCCTGCACTTCAAGTTTGTTTCGCACCTCGGCTATACTTCTCCCCCTGTATGCAAGATATCGCAGCGTCTTGTTGAAGGCCTTTTGGTACAGGGGATCATCCTCCACTATTCCCGCTCCTTTGTTTCCACCTTCTTTATCGAAAACTTGTCCGAGACTTCCTGCTTTATACGGGACAGAATATCCGGGTTGGCCTTGAGAAATGCCTTCGTATTTTCTCTTCCCTGACCGATACGATCCCCTCCATAAGAATACCAGGCACCGGATTTTTCAACAATCCCGCTTTCGGATGCCAGATCCAGGAGATCGCCCTCTTTCGATATGCCCTCACCAAAGATGACATCAAATTCCGCCTCTTTGAATGGGGGGGCCAACTTGTTCTTCACGACCTTCACCTTGGTTCTGTTTCCTATAACGTCCTGCCCCTGCTTGATTGCTGACACCCTGCGGATATCCAGGCGCATGCTCGCATAGAACTTCAGGGCATTTCCTCCGGTTGTAGTTTCGGGGTTTCCGAAAAATACACCAATTTTCATGCGCATCTGATTTATAAAGATAACAGTTGTCATTGTCTTGCCGATGGTACCCGTCAGCTTTCTCAGAGCCTGCGACATCAACCTGGCCTGAAGCCCCATCTGCGCATCTCCCATATCACCTTCGAGTTCCGAACGGGGCACCAGGGCCGCAACGGAATCTACAACGAGTACATCCAGCGCACCGCTTCTGACAAGCACCTCTGCGATCTCCAGGGCCTGTTCCCCAGTATCCGGCTGAGATATAAGGAGATCATCGGTATTTACACCTATCTTCCTCGCATATCCTACATCAAGGGCATGTTCGGCATCCACAAATGCCGCAAGACCGCCCCTCTTCTGGGCCTCGGCAACGATATGAAGAGCAAGTGTGGTCTTACCCCCCGACTCGGGGCCGAAGATCTCGATGACCCTACCACGAGGCACACCACCTACGCCAAGGGCTATATCAAGGCTTATGGAACCTGTTGGTATTGCAGGTACATCTGATATGAATTCATCCCCCCCAAGCCTCATGATGGAACCCTTTCCGAACTGCTTCTCGATCTGGGTTATTGCCAGCTCGACAGCCTTTTCCCTATCCATGTCAGACCTCATAAATCCCTCCTCCTGTAGGCATCCTGTGCCGCATTCAAAATTATAATTTTACCATTAAGATAAAAGAGTCACCCATCGAGCAGCGCGCTATCTCCCAGTCTAATACACGCCAGCCTTGTATATACAGGGCCCGAAGGCCTTAAATCACTTTTAAAAAGTACCAGTTCCCTAACCTCAAAGCGCTGCCTGCCAAGCTCTCCAGCCATAGCACGGAGCTTATCCGCTTCGAAGGCAGACCCCAAGTGTGATCTGGACCTTCCCAGGGTAAGGTGAGGAGCGAAAGGCCTCGCCTCGACGGGAAAACCGTACCGTCTAAGGCCGCCCTCTATATCAAGCTGAAGATTCTTGAGCCTTCCTATATCGTCGCCAGCACCCACCCAAAGCACTCTGGGCCTTTCAAGACTGGGAAACCCTCCCAGATCTCCCAACGATAGGTTCAAGGGGGGTACATTTACAACATGTTCTCTTACTATCTCAGGAATACGGTCTGCATCGTCCGGCAATATATCACCAAAAAACTTCAGGGTTAGATGTATTCCATCCACCCTGCTCCACCGGAATCCGTCTGTCAGGTTTCGCAATCTTTGCTGGACCGATTCCAGAACTCTCATGGTGTCTCGCGGCACCTCTATGGCCAGAAAAGCCCTTATATATTTTGCCTCTCCCATCGGGCTACCTTGAAATAATAGCGATCTATCTAATGCACCGGCAGATTTATGTCAATATATCCTCGCCGATCAGGCTCCTCCTGAGCATGTCCAGTGCAAGATGCGCCGACATCACCTTGTTTCTCCTGCGGTTCCACCTAAGCTGGTAACGCCTGCAGATTGTTTTTTCCCGGCAGGATAGGGCTACAAAGACTGTTCCTATGGGTTTTTCAGCAGTCCCCCCCGTCGGACCAGCTATCCCTGTCGTGGCGATCCCGATATCAGTCTTACCTATGCGCCTTACGCCTTTGGCCATAAGGACTGCCGTCTCTTCACTTACAGCTCCATGCTCCTCTATGATGGAGGAGGAGACCCCGAGAAGATCGGTCTTCGATTCATTGCTGTATACAATAACGCCACGTTCCAGAAATGCAGAGCTGCCCGGCACATTCGTAAGAAGATCGGCAATGAGTCCCCCTGTACAGGACTCGGCCACCGCCAGGGTAAGCCCCCGACCGGTCAGCAGGGATGCGACTACCCCCTCCATGGTTTCGTCATCATATCCGAATACATAATCGCATAGCCGCCCGTTGATCCGTTTTTCGGCTATAGCGAGGTTTTCTCTTACCGTTGATATTTCTTCCCCTCTGGATGTAAGAACCAAACGAAGATGAGGAAAATCGGGATAAAAACCGATGCCAATCCCGGGAATATTTAGATCTTCACCGGCAAGCTCCTGATCTACCCTTGACTCTGCAACCCTGAAGAGCTTTATCGTCCGTCTCGCAACCTGTTCACCGGCCGCCAGCCGACCCCTGAACCGAGGCATAACCTCTTTTGTAAGCATCTCTTGGGCTTCGGAAGGAACCCCGGGAATTACGGCTATCGGTCGGCCTAAATCTTCCATCATAAATCCGCAGGCCGTTCCTGCCCTATTGTCTATTATGACGGATCCGCTGGGGAACAGGGCTTGCTTTGCATTATTGTCCGTCCACGCAATGGAAAGACTGGCGAATCTATCTTTCAGCCCCTTCAGGACGGCTTCATCGGTATACAGCCCAAGACCGAATGCCCTGGCAATGGAGGCGGTTGTCATATCATCAACTGTGGGACCCAAACCGCCTGCAACAATAATAGCATCGGATTTTTTTAAAAGGTACTCAAGCCCATCCTTTATGGCCCCGTCATCGTCGCCCACGGCCATTACTGCCGATACACGCCAACCCTGAGCATTAATTTCACGGGCGGCAAAGGAAGAGTTTGTATCCTGGGTCATTCCGGAAGTCAGTTCATTTCCTATAACCAGTATGCCTATATTCATTTCATTCACTGAATAACAAATCTGATAAGCAGAAGAAGTACTATATTTGCGTAAATGCCGGCGACGAGATCATCGGCAACAACACCGTATCCCCCTTTGAAACTCTCGCACAATTTTATTGGAAAGGGCTTGGCGATGTCGAAAAGGCGAAACAGTATGAATCCCATTAGCACGTTCCAAGGCGTTGGCTGTACAAGAAACATGGCGACCTGAAAACCTGCAACCTCGTCTATAACTATCCGGGATGGATCTTTCTCATGATATATTACCTCTGCCTCACGGGATACGTATACGGCAAAGATTGAAAAGGACAGGACAGAAAGAAGGTACAAGGACCAGTGGAAATGGCTAAAGACCAGATAGAGCAGTACGCCAACAAGAGTGCCTGCCGTACCGGGGGCGAAAGGTGAAAGACCACTTCCCAGGCCCGTTGCGGCAATCCTTATGAACCGTTCATTCATTATATACTTCACACCCCATTTTTGGGTACAGAAGTACAATGAGCGCTACTCTTTGTCAATGAATAACTGGTAGATACCAATACGGGCCTTATACTACTTGGCGCCACCATTCTTAAATGCTGGAATATTATTGGCCAATAGATTAATTTAAACAGGGGTGATGAAATCCGCAACAAGCCTTTTCCGGGCATCATTCGATTAATAGGCTACGCACCTGAATCCCAGAAGATTTGAGTGATAACGTGATTCAAGAACAGTAAGGTCAGACAATTTTAAGCCCTTCCCAGATATAAAGCTTCCCCCCTTTGTAACGTAAAGGCCTTCACCTTTATTAGGCTTTTTGGAATGCGTATTGGTCCACTCCAATACATTTCCCAGGGAATCGCAGAGCCCGTATACGTTTTCAAAAGAGCTGTATCTGTCTACCGGAGTGGTATCACCGATACGACTGCCATCAAAGTTACAGGCATCTTCCAGCCATTCAGATCCCCAGGGAAAGCTAAAACCAGAGGATGTACGCGAAGCCGCTTCCCATTCTTCTTCGCTGGGAAGCCGCTTGCCCGTCCATGCTGCGAAGGCGCTTGCATCCTCCAGGCTAACCTGCACAACGGGGTGATGTCTCTTCCCGTAGAGCGTACTGCCGGGACCGAGGGGCTGGTACCAGAAAGCACCCTTGACAACCCTTATTCTCAGGGCTGAATCACCGGATGAAAATTTTGAGCCACCACCTTTCGCCCCGCTGTCCTGCCAGAAATGCCGACCATGGAAAACTGTTCCATATCCAACCTTTTCTGCAGTCGTCTTGTACCCGGTCTCATGGACAAAAATCTCGAAAAGACTGTTAGTTATCGGAAATTTCGATATATAGAATGAAGGAAGGCGAACCATACGGCCTATATTTTCAATCAACGAGGAAGTACCTCCACCTATGGTATAGGTACCCTCTGGTATTCGGATATATTGATTATAGAATTTATCCATTGCGGCAAGGGCTTCGTTAAATTTTTCCGCTAACATCTGAGAATTTTTTTTCTCATCATCTCCCCCCATAGTTTTATAATCGTTGACATCCAACAGGCCCGTATCGCTTTGCTCTTTTTCATCTTCAATATGGAAATCGTCTACCTCCTCAAGAACCTCCTCTATTTCATCAGATACAACCTCTTCAACCTCCACCTCTTCAAAATCATCCAGGGATGCTCCGGAGAGCAGATCCCCCGAAGGGCCTTCAGCATCACTAACATCACCTTCGAAGAACCCCTCATCCGCAGAACCAGAACCATCCGAATTAAGGAAC
Organism: Syntrophales bacterium; assembly: GCA_963665835.2. Lineage (GTDB taxonomy): Bacteria > Desulfobacterota > Syntrophia > Syntrophales > UBA2210 > UBA6078. Next base: position 1,129,198 of record CAXXWJ010000001.1, read on the forward strand.
GCCTCTATTTCATCAGATACAACCTCTTCAACCTCCATCTCTTCAAAATCATCCAGGGACGCTCCGGAGGGCAGATCCCCCGAAGGGCCTTCAGCATCACTAACATCACCTTCGAAGAACCCCTCATCCGCAGAACCAGAACCATCCGAATTAAGAACCTCCTCTATTTCATCAGATCCGACCTCTTCAACCTCCACCTCTTCAAAATCATCCAGGGACGCTCCGGAGAGCAGATCCCCCGAAGGGCCTTCAGCATCACTAACATCACCTTCGAAGAACCCCTCATCCGCAGAACCAGAACCATCCGAATTAAGGAACGCCTTTGCATCAAAAATTTCTGAATGAGAACGCGAAAGAGCTGTGCCACTGAAACCCACCTTCTCGTTAAGAGCCTGAATAAGGGACTGGATCTCCTTTATTCCCCCCGTCTCATGTTTACCATTGATTCCATTCAAGCCAGAAAGCATCCCATTGAGCGCCTTCAAAGTTTCCTTTATCTGACCTAAAGCCTCATCCCGGGGGCCCTCTTTTGAGTCCTGTACAAAGGCATCCAAGACTTTGTTTCTCGCCTCATCAGACATGACAAAAGTGTTCCCAGGTCCAATAATAATTCCCTCTGGATTTTTCCCCTTTTCATAAAGCTTTTCTAATTCGTTATTGATGGAAGACCTTATGCTAATTAGGTTTTTACGTCTATTTTTTACGGCTATGGAATCATTTCCGATATCCCACATAATCCTGACAAGGTCATCAGTATCAATGGGGCTTATTGTTTCAGGGTTGGAAGTATTTTCATAATGCTCCCTGATAATAGTAACAAGACGGTATTTTAGGGCATTTTTATTCCTAGAATCAAAATGAGATAAAGCCTCATCAATACCCGCAAATGTTATTGTAAAGGCCATCTAATTACCCTTTGGATTGAACAGCAAACTAGTGAGAAAATAATATCTGCTTAACAATGATAAATCCTCCGCTGGACAGCACTCAGATAAATCCTACATTCATATATTTCGGCAAAAAATATGCCTCGTTGAGATAATATATCTTAACAATATAATTTTGGTAAGATTTCACCCAACTCTTTGCAGGCTATGATGGAAAAATAATTGACTACAATATCACTCCCAGTCAATATCTTGACTATTTTGATCTTATCTTTCTCCATACCACCCCGCTGCGATTTCTAGCAGCAATGAATGAAAATAATGGTCACGGCACTAACCATGCCGAATGACTAGGGTTAAATAGATACCTTCATTTTGATGACCATCTCTTATGTTTAACCGATCATTCAAATCACCTTGATTTAGGAACGGGGTTGGCATGTATGGCTTTTTTTACCGATTATTATCATAAGTTTGAGAGGGATATCCCGGGTATGGAATTTGCTTTCTTTTCCCGGTAAGGCGTAATTTAATTTTACATCACCACCAAGCAACTGCCATTATGGCCAGATATTTTTTGATTTTCAGGCAAAGGCTGTAATTCATATTCTATTTGAACATTGGCTAATAGGCTCGACATGCATAAGAAAGGTACTAATCGATGAAAATAACAGATCCAGAGGTAATCAAGGGTGGTGAGAGCGAGTTGATCGATGCCATAACCGGCGATATGGATTGGGGGGCAATCGGAAAAGTCTTTCTGGAAAAACACAAATTGAATATTGACGATGACGTAGAGTATAAAAATGGCGATATAATTGTACAGGACAATAAAATTGCTTATAAGCTGGATTTTTCTGTAAAATTCAACCTTTCAATAGTTTTGGACCGCCAGGGAAACTATCTGTCCCTTTCGACCGGCCTTGAACCTGACAGCAGAGACCCAAGCCATTCCTCCGATGAACCGGTTAAAGATGAATTTGAGTCGGAAGGTCATGAATATGCAGATGATGCCTGCAAGCTCAGGATGGACGAAGCCACAGAGAATAGCACTACGCTTTCAGCATCCTACAGCGATGGAAACAGCGCCTGCAATGAATCTATTTACGGATCAATCGAAGATGAAAGCGAAGTCAATATGGATTTTAGATCGGCCCAACTTCTCAATAGCGAGAATTGATAAAGACAGAGGAAGGGCTGATGCAAAAAACATTTCAGGGAAATGCGCCTGGCGGAAACAATGTCAGGGAAATATTTGACGCTGTCATCAGCCTGCATATGCAAAGACTGCTCGGTACCGCTTATGGTATCGGAGAATTACCAATAAATATTAATTTAATATCATGCATTATTCTTATTGCAGAGCAATTCAAGGGGAGAAATGAAGACGTTGCTCAAAACATTCAATACACATTGGAGATGCTGCATGATGAATTAAATGATCTGTCGCTTGACGGTGGGGATATACTGAATACCACTATACCGGATATGATTCAGCGAAGATATATAGGGGTAGACTCTGACAATATAGTGATAAGAAACAATACTATTACAATGGCTAAAGTCCTGGGTAAGATTTTACCCAATATGCCGGGACTAAATCTAATTGCCTACCTTGGTCAATCCATGGATGAGGTAAAATCGGGGCGTAAATCTATTGAAACAGCGGAAACCCATCTTGACCATACCCTAAACCTGCATGGCGTCCCTATTAAAAAAAGAATAAAGACACAAAAAGAGAATCAACCCGCTAAGCCTCAATACAATCAGGGATTATTAAAAAACAAGATTCTGGAATCTTTAAGGGTAAAACCTGGAATTTCACGCAGCAAGGTCATAAAAAGCGCTGACTTCAGCGCTGCATATCAAAAACCTAAAAACGAAAGCTCAGAGGAAGAAGTTAACACAAAAAATATAGCCGCGTTGATTGACAAAAAGGAAAAGCCTCAACAAAAAGAGATTAAAGATCAGGAAAGGCTTCAACCAAAGGAGTATATGGAATCCCCTGCTGCGCCTATTCTTCCCCCCGAATCCGAAAATACCGCAGAGGAAATCAGGAAGGAACCTGCCCTGATAGTTAATGGGACTAGGGAAGCGGCTGAAATATCCGCTAAAGGCATGGTGGTTCAGCCTGTATCGGTGGTTAACGAACCCGATCCGGTCGAAAAGTCCCTTAAGCCGACTTTGCTTGATGAAAAAGCAGCGCCCCGCCAGTTGGAAGAATCATCTGGCATACCTCTTAAATGTCCCATGGAAGATAGTGACACAAAAGGAAACTTCATACTCCGCGACGATAGGAATCATAAAAAAGATGATAAATCGGATATAAATCTCTTAGATGAAGATACCACTAACGGTGATGAGAACACGATTGAAAAAAGAATCGCCGCTTTTGAAGAGGGCCTGGCGATGCAATGCCCATTATGCAGAAGGGGATATATCAGATCTCAAAAAACCAGCAAGGGCAAGTATTACTATGTATGCACAGAGAACAACTGTACATTTATAAGTTGGGGCAAGCCATATCATCTGGTTTGCCCCAACTGTAACAACCCTTTTCTGGTAGAATCATCAAATATCGCCGGTGAAATGATCCTGAAATGCCCGAGGGCAACCTGTATCCATTGGCAAAAGCACCCTTCCAATGAAACGGAAGGTCTGGAAAATCAGAAAAAGCCAAACCCTCCCAGGGACCCCGGAGAACCTTCCAGCACCAACAATCCGCGCAAAAAAGTATTTGTGCGAAAGGTGGTTCGCAAAAAGCGATAAAAAATCAGGTTCCGCTGTACTCAAGCTTTATCGCATCAAGCTCCACCATGCTTCGGTGCTCAACAGTGCCGTAAAAACCTATAACATCCTTTATTGAGCCATATATCCTGCCGCTCCCATTCACTTCATATTCATGGAGCGGGGCGTAGGCCTCTACACCCTTTCCCTCAGGCAACAAGGTCTCTTTGGATTCGTAATCTGCAACAGAGAGCCCTACCGGCGGATCACCGAACAGCGATATCAACTGCTCTCCCAGATCTTTCTTATAGGCCTTATAACGAAAGCCGAATGATGCCTGTATGATCTTTTTTTCGGAGACTATCTTTAGCGCAAGCTCATGGCCTCGCCTTTCGATACCTTCTTTCAGTATATTCATGAAACCTTCACCTACTATGAGGTGAACACGGTCCCCTTTGATACCTATAAGACGCATCAACTGGCCAAACCTGCCTTCGTTTTCTACGTGGTGGTCCTCACCAAAAATGGCCTCACCCTGAATGCCTCTTCCTTCAAGAAATCCAACGACAAATCCCTTTATCAGGTCAAAAGGCCCTTCTACTACAATCTCATAATATTCCTTGTTCATTCCCAATATACCTTTTTCGCTATTCCCCTATCCAGTTCTATCGGCCCCTAAAAAAATATCAAGGTCACTAGGATGAATACCGGGATAAGAATAGGGATTGAGTACTTTAGCATATAGCCGAAGAAACTGGGCATATTTACCCCTGCTTCTTCCGCTATGGACTTGACCATAAAGTTAGGGGCATTTCCAATATAAGTATTAGCTCCCATAAAAACTGCACCGGCCGAGATGGCTTTAAGGTAGAGGATAAACTCAGGGTTGGCTGTTGCCGCATTAGCCGCAAGCGCGGCGGGGACAGCCGACTCAGCAATGCCAAGCTTACCAAGAGCCAGATTAAAGAAGGTAAGATATGTCGGTGCATTGTCAAGGAATGATGATAGCACACCGGTGACCCAGAAGTAATGATAGGGTTCTCTTACAACAGCAACAAGGCCGGACATGGCCCCTTCACTTCCTGCCTTCAATATAGCCAATGCAGGGATAATTGTCATAAATATACCGGCAAAGAGCTTGGCCACTTCCAATATGGGGAACCAGCTGAAGTCGTTGGCCTCCCTCAATGCCTTTGAGGTAAAAACCAGCGAAAGTACACCCATAGTTACGATACCAAGATCCCTCAGGACACCCTGATACTCAAGATGCACTCCCAAGATGTTTAGAGTACCCAGTTTCCAGTACCCGCTCATCAATACCAACCCGACAACTCCCAACAGGAAAAGAAAATTAACAACCCCCTCAATTTTAAATGGAACCTTCGGTTCCTCGGGCTCGCTCTTCAGATCTCCCTTATCCTTGCGATAATAAAGGCTGTCGATAATAAAAAATATCAAAAGAAGTATGCCTGAACTAACAAGCATATGGGGAAAAATATTTTCCGTTACCCAGAAGAAGGGAACATTATGTAAAAACCCTAGGAATAGCGGAGGGTCCCCCAACGGTGTAAGAGAACCACCGATATTGGCCACGAGGAAGATGAAAAAACATACAATATGCGTCTTCTTGATGCGATCCTTGTTCGCCCGAAGCACAGGGCGAATCATGACCATGGCAGCTCCCGTAGTACCAACGCATGAAGCGAGAATAGTCCCTATCAAAAGAAGTATGGTATTAAGAATGGGGGTTCCCTTGAGCGATCCCCTGACGACTATACCGCCCGCTACCGTAAATAACCCCCATAGCAGTATTATAAAAGGGATATAATCTATAAGATATATATGGAGGATATGATAGACTGCCACCCCTTTATAGAAGAAAAGAAAGGGAACGGCAAACAGCAGCGCCCATAGGGCGGATATCTTTCCAAAATGGTTATGCCAGAAATGCGGCATTAAAAGCGGGCACAGCGCTATCGACAACAGTATCCCTGCAAAAGGGATCGCTGTCCAGACGGGAAGCCCTGCCCCTATATCATGTCCATGTACTACTGCACCCTCTACACCGTGGCCTGCGACCTCACTTGCAAAAGCAGGGTCAAAAAAAACAAATGCAAGCGCAAAGCATATAAAAGTGCACGTCAGGACATTTAGACCCTTCCTTGCACTCATCTGTCACCTCTTTTCTCCCAACTAGGAAGAAAACAAGCCAAGCGGGCAAACCCCTCTTGGCTTGAATATCTAAACAACCTTAAAAATAACGTTGACGCAAATCAAACCAACTAAGCTAAAATCACATCTTCTCTGCGACCTTAAGGCGCGCTTCAGCCAAATCCAGAGCCTTCTTAGCCTTATCAAATCCGGGGTCATCCTTACTGGTAGCGGACATTGCGGATTCTGCAGATTCCTTGGCCCTCCTGGCCTCATCTATTATAATGGAATCAGCCTCCTCAATTGACTCAACCAGCACGGTGGCTTTAAGACCCGTAACCTCGGCGTATCCTTCGCCGACAAGGTAATATGTCTTTTTATTATTTTTTGTATAGTTGAGTTCGCCAACCTTTATAGAACTCAGGAACGGCACGTGGCCGACCAGCACACCGAACTCTCCCTCGCTTCCCGGCAATGTCACCTCTTCCACAACATCACTGAAAGCGAGCTCTTCGGGAGTTACTATCTCCAGTATAAGTTCATCAGCCATCTAACAATCCTCCGGCTTAATCTTCTGCAAGTCGCGCAGCCTTTTCCTTGACCTCTTCTACGCCGCCAACCATGTAGAATGCCTGCTCTGGGAGTTCATCGTGAACGCCATCCAAAATCTCCCGGAATCCTTTGACCGTATCGGCAACAGATACAAACTTACCTTCCACACCTGTAAACTGTGCGGCCACATAGAAGGGCTGTGAGAGGAATCGCTGAATCTTACGCGCCCTGTTAACCGTAATGCGGTCTTCTTCCGAAAGCTCGTCCATACCGAGAATAGCAATAATATCCTGGAGGTCTTTGTATTTCTGCAGAATAATCTGCACATCACGGGCAGTCTGGTAATGGTCCTCACCCAATACATTGGGATCAAGGATTCGCGATGTAGAATCGAGAGGGTCGACCGCAGGGTAGATACCAAGCTCCGCAATAGGTCTGGAAAGAACGACGGTTCCGTCAAGATGGGCAAATGTGGTGGCCGGCGCCGGGTCGGTCAAGTCATCTGCAGGAACATACACGCACTGTACTGCGGTAATAGAACCCTTATTCGTTGACGTGATCCTTTCCTGTAGTTCTCCCAGGTCAGTAGCCAGCGTAGGCTGATAACCAACGGCAGAGGGCATTCTTCCCAGGAGGGCCGAAACTTCAGATCCAGCCTGAGTAAAACGGAATATATTATCCACAAAGAGAAGCACGTCCTGGCCTTCCTCATCCCTGAAATATTCTGCAGCAGTCAGAGCGGTAAGCGCCACTCTCGCACGCGCTCCCGGAGGTTCCGTCATCTGCCCGTACACAAGAGCCGCCTTGTCGATAACTCCGGAATCCTTCATTTCAAGGTAAAGGTCGTTCCCCTCACGGGTACGCTCACCTACACCTCCAAAGACCGATATACCACCATGGTGCATGGCGATATTATGAATCATCTCCATCATAACAACTGTTTTTCCACACCCGGCTCCTCCGAACAAACCCATTTTACCACCACGGGGGAACGGAACCAGAAGGTCAATAACCTTCACGCCAGTCTCAAGAACATGTACTGACGTATCCTGCTCCAGGAAGGAGGGGGCTTCACGGTGAATCGGCAGGGTTTTCTCGGAGCTTATCGGCCCTAAACCGTCCACCGGCTTTCCGATAACATTGACTATCCTGCCCAGACAGGCCGCACCTACCGGTACCGTTATTGGGGCTCCGGTATCTCTCACCTGCATTCCCCTCACGAGGCCATCGGTGATCTCCATGGCTATGCATCTTACGACGTTATCACCAAGATGCTGGGCAACTTCCACAACAAGATTATCCTCTTCATCATTTATGGCGGGGTTCGTAACCGTGAGAGCATCCAGAATGCTGGGAAGATTTCCCTCAGCAAACTCCACATCAATTACCGGCCCGATTACCTGTACAATCCTTCCTGTATTCATTCCCATCTCCTTACACTAGTTTATCCTTCTATATGCGGCTACCCCTTTGCCGCCAGTGCTTCCGTACCGCCTACAATATCCATAAGCTCCATCGTAATGGCCGCCTGACGCGCCCTGTTAAACTTCTGCGTCAGACTGTGTATCATCTCTTCACAGTTGGTGGTAGCGTTATCCATTGCCACCATTCTTGCGCCATGCTCACCAGCCGACGTTTCAAGCAAGCCTTTATAGATAAGCACCCTCAAGTACATGGGAACAATGTGGCCCAAAAGCTCCTCTTCCGAGGGTTCGTATACATAGCCCGCAATGGACTCGGCATCTTCTTCGCCAGAAGCAGCAGACTCGGCAGGCAATAATCTGACCATTACTGGTCTCTGTGATGCAACATTCCTGAATTCATTATAACAGAGATACAGCTCATCATATTCTTCAGCAATAAATGGGGATATAACTTCTTCGGCAATTCGTGAAGCCAAGCCTATATCGAAACGGCTCAACTCATCTACATAAGAACCAACCATATGGGTCTTTTTCCTGAAGGCATCTCTGCCCTTTTTGCCAACAGAGATAAGGGAAATCTCCTTGCCTTCAGCCTTCTTTGCCTTAATAAACCTGTCAACTTCCTTGATCACGTTGCCATTAAACCCACCGCACAGGCCTCTGTCCGATGTCATAATGATCAACCTGACCCTCCCAGAATTACGAACCGCAAGAAGGGGATCAGTAGTTGCGACCACCCTCTTGGATAAGCTGGTGAACACACCCATCAGCTTATCGGCATAGGGCCGAAAATTCTCCATTTTTATCTGCGCTGCCTTCAGCTTCGACGCGGCCACCATGTTCATGGCCCTGGTTATCTGTCGGGTCTTGTCGACGGCCACAGATTGTCTTTTGATGTCCTTTAACGATGCACCCATTGACACGTACTCCCTTATATCATATCCAGGATCAACCGATCCTGTGGATATCAGTCGTCCTCCTAGTCGGCAGCAAATACCGAATCGAACTCTTTCAAGACACCCTTTATCCTGTTATCAAGGTCAGGACTCAACGCCTGCTTCTCATCTATCTCTTTCATTATATCCTGGTGTTTGCTGCCCATAAAGGCCAGGAGTTGTTTCTCATATTCCTTGATCTTATCCAAGGGATACTTGTCTACAAATCCCCTGACACCTGCGAACAGCACTACAACTTCCTGAGCCAGTGACATTGGCTGGTATTGAGGCTGCTTCAGTATCTCTACCAAGCGGATTCCTCTGTCCAACTGTGCCTGGGTAGACTTGTCGAGGTCACTGCCGAACTGTGCGAAGGAGGCCAGCTCCCTGTACTGCGCCAAGTCGAGCTTCAGGGTACCGGCAACCTGCTTCATAGCCTTAACCTGTGCGGCGCCACCGACTCTCGAAACCGAGATACCAACGTTGATGGCAGGCCTTACACCGGCGTAGAAGAGATCAGGCTCAAGGAAAACCTGGCCGTCAGTAATCGATATAACATTTGTAGGGATAAAAGCAGAAACGTCACCGGCCTGGGTTTCGATAATGGGAAGAGCGGTAAGAGATCCTCCACCCAACTCCTTGCTCACTCTGGCAGCACGCTCAAGCAGACGCGAATGGTTGTAGAAAATATCTCCAGGGTAGGCCTCACGTCCGGGCGGACGCCTCAACAGCAGAGATATCTGCCTGTAGGCGACAGCCTGCTTGGAAAGATCATCATATATAATAAGAGCATCCTGACCTCTATCCCTGAAATATTCACCTATGCTACAACCTGCAAATGCTGCAATATACTGCAACGTACCCGGATCGCTGGCGCAGGCCGAAACAACACAGGTATAATCCATGGCATCGTACTTCCTCAAGGCCTCAACGACCTGGGCCACAGTTGATTTTTTCTGGCCGATAGCAACATACACACACTTAATCCCGGTATCCTTCTGCCGGATTATTGCATCTATACAAATGGCCGTCTTTCCAATCTGACGGTCACCGATTATCAACTCACGCTGACCCCTTCCGATTGGGGTCATAGCATCAACAGCCTTCAAACCTGTGTATACAGGCTGATTTACCGGCTGCCTCTTGATAACACCGGGAGCGACCACCTCGATTCTGCTGTAGGTATCAGTCTCTATCGGCCCCTTACCGTCCAGGGGCTCCCCCGTGGCATCGATGACACGCCCGAGGAGAGCCTCCCCGACTGGTATCTGCGCAATCTTTCCCGTCCTCTTGACGACATCGCCCTCTTTTATATGTATATCTGAACCCAGAATTGCAACACCTACGTTGTCACGCTCAAGGTTGAGCACCATTCCCAGTATGCCACCGGGGAACTCAAGAAGCTCCATGGCCATGGCATTTTCCACACCATATACCCTGGCAATACCATCGCCAACGGACAAGACAGTTCCTACCTCGCTGACATCCAGTTTTTTCTCATAATCCTTGATCTGTTTGGAAATTACCTGGGTTATTTCCTCTGCCCTGATTGCATCCATCCCTTACATATCCTCCTTTATGAGTTCCCTTATACTGTTCAGTTGAGCCCGAACGCTGCCATCATACAATGTATCGCCTACACCTATGACCACACCGCCCAGCAGTGATGGATCTTCGCTAATAACCATCTCAACATTTTTTCCGGTCATTCCTTCCATCTGTTCCTTGATCCTGGCGGACAAATCGCTTGAAAGCGGGAATGCCGTCTTCACGTTAACCCTGACCTTGTTCAAGACTTCATCCATATATCTGCGATAGCAATCTTCGATTTGACCAAGGACCGCTATCCTTTTCTTGTCCACCAGAAGTCTCAGAAAGTTCGACGTAGTTACTGACACTTCAATTTTTTTAAGAATTTCGACAACAACGGCCGACTTATCAGAGCTATCGAACACCGGATTGGCAAAAAAATCAGCCAAGTCACGACTCTCTCTAAGCATAGAGGAAAACTCTTTCAATTCGGCATATATGGCCTCTATCGCACCCTCTTCACGCGCTATATCAAACAGCGCTCTGGCGTATCTTTTCGCAATATCGCTCCCTATCAATTTCGGCTCACCATCCTATCTAAGAAATCATTGACCATAGATTCGTGATCTTTTGCCTCGATGTTTTTCTGAAGGATCTCCTCGGCCATAGCGACGGAAAGATCCGTGGCCTCCTTCCTAAGCTGCTGAAGGGCCCGCTTGAACTCCTGTTCAATCCTCGCCTCTGAGTCTTCTTTCATCTTAGCGGCGTTTCTTTTCGCCTCTTCTATAATCTTCTCTTTTTCTGCAATGCCCTGCGCCTTTATCATATCTGCGATACCCGCTATCTCTGCATTGGCCTTGTCCAGTCTCGCAGAATGCTCCACAAGCTTCCTTTCCGCCTCTTCCTTTGCCGTTACAGCCTCATCAAGAGAACTCTTGATGGACATGCGGTCACCTACAAAGAAATTCGCAATCGCCTTGGCTGAAAATTTATAGATAACGGCAGCCAATATGCCAAAATTAAGAAGACGCCACCAAAAGTCTCCCATACCACCTTCGTTCGACGCCTCTCCGCCTCCCGAGGCATAAGCCACAACGGGAACCAAAGTGAAAATCAATACCGTAAGAAGAAATCGCTTCATTGAACACCCCTTCCCAGCACCTTCTTGGAAATCTCACCGGCTATTTCCCTGGTCTGTTCTCGAAGGGAAACTCTGGCCTCATCGGCCTCCTTCTGCAACCGAACCTTAAAATCGCCCAGCGTTTTAGAAATTTCCTCCCGCACCTTTCCGACAATCTCCTTGCCACGCTCCGTCCCCTCATCCTTAAGGGCATCTCGCTGGAGTGCCGCCTCTGTCCTTGCCTGGCGTATTCTCTCCTCGTATTCGGCCACCTTGCGCTCAATAGTCTCGTCAAGGGACCGCACCTTCTCTTTTGACGCTTCAATTCTTTGATTTCTTGCTTCGATTATCTTAAGCACTGGTCTGTAAAGAAGGAAATTGAGTATAAGAATCAACACGAGGAAGTTGGCCATTTGGATCCAAACTGTGTAATTCAGTTCTACCATTACCGCTCACCATCCGTTTATGTATTTGGAAAATCACCGCTTCCAATTCAAATCCCGGAAACGGCTTCACCCTCAGATGCTTGCCGCCCGCTAGAGGCCGGAGAGTACTAACCATAACTCCGAAACCTTGTCAAGTTTTTTTTGACCGGTGGTCATATTGAAAAGGGACCGTTATTTTTAGATCCCATAGCGCTGGACCGCATACGGAGACTGCCATTGCTAAGAGTTATCCTTAGTGTCTTCAAAGCAGTTACCACCTGACATCTGACATGCGCCATCTATAACGGCCCCCTCTTTAACAACAAGCACCGCAGTTTTTACGTTACCAACAAGCTTACCGGTGGACAAGATCTCTGTTTTATTTTTTATGTCAAGATTGCCCCTGACCTCTCCGGAAATTATGATGCTGTCGACAGCGATATCGGCTTCGGCATAGGCCCCCTCCCCAATTATAAGCATTCCGCCTCCCATGGCCTCGCCCCTGAACTCACCGTCGATTCTAACCGAGCCATTAAGAATAAGTTTCCCGTGAAATTCGGCACCCTTGCCCAAAAAGGCCTTTACATCTTCACCCTTTCCTTCTTTTCTGCTAAGCATCCCTGTCCTCCTCGCACAAACCCTGTTCACAGGGTTTTCTTTTATTATCTATTGCATACTATAGTAATAGAATGGCGGATGATTGCCCCTTCCAGAAACTGGCTCGACCAGATTCCATCATCGGCCCTACTTCGCATTTCCTTAAGCCGGGATTACCCCGAGCCTTCCTTTTAAATTAATAGACATCCCCCTCTTTCTATATTAAGGATGCAGAACAAACCTCCTCATACTAACATTCAGCAGCAAACCCGACCCTATCATCAGGACGACAAGAGAAGAGCCTCCATAGCTGAAAAAGGGCAGCGGGATCCCTACAACAGGAAACATACCCAGGATCATGCCGATATTTATTAATATCCCCCAGAAAAAAAACATGGTTACGCCAAAAGCCAGCACAGCTCCCGACATGTCTCTCGCATTTTGGACAATCTTCAAGCTCCACAGTATCAATGCAAGGAATATGGACATGAGGAAGACAACCCCCACAAACCCCCATTCTTCGGCAAAAACGGAAAAGGCAAAGTCAGTCTGCTGCTCCGGCAGAAACTTGAGCTGAGTCTGGGTTCCTTTCATGAAACCTTTTCCAAAGAGACTTCCCGATCCTACTGCAATTATAGATTGGATTATGTGGTACCCCGTACCCAGAGGGTCACGATCGGGATTTAAAAAGGTCAAGATTCGCTGTTGCTGATAATCCTTCAGAAAAAACCAGAAAAGAGGGGCCAAAACCAAAGTCCCCGACACGCACCATAAAAGGAGTTTTTTCCCTACCCCTATGAATATGGCTATTGAGCCAAATATAAGGATCAGAAACATGGCCGTACCAAGATCAGGCTGCCTGACTATCAGTACAAAGGGAAGAGCTACGATGGAGATAAGAACAAAAACGTTTCGGTAGTGGTATCCTTCCTGCTCATTGTCGCTGAAGTACCTGGCCAAGGTGATTACCATTACCAGCTTCATCAATTCCGAAGGCTGGAATGAAAATCCGAATATGGCAAGCCATCTTTGCGAACCATGGGCGACATCTCCTAGAAGGGAAACCAGCAAAAGGAGGGAAGCACAGGTCAGATATATAAGATAGGCATGCCTCATAATGGTATGGTAGTCAATGCTGAAAGTTACTACCATAAGCATACATCCTATGAGAAGCCAGTATAGCTGTTTAATGTAAAAAGGCTCCCCCCTCACATACAGGTTATGACTGGCACTGTATATATTAAGGATGCCTATGGCGCTTATAAGAAGTACGACACCCAGAAACACCCAGTCAAAGTTAATAAGCAGCCTTCGATCTATTTTCACGTCCCCCCCTCTCTTTAGAAAGACTAAAATATCCGTCAACGATCTTTCGCGCTATTGGCGCAGCAACCGATCCCCCATGCCCGCCATGTTCAACAACTACCACAACGGCAACTTCGGGAGCTTCGTAGGGGGCAAAGCAGACAAATAGGGAATGATCCCTGAATCGGTAAGGAATCTCGGGGGCAATATCCTCTTCACTGTCGCCCATACTTATGACCTGCGCTGTACCTGTCTTTCCACAAACGTCTTTTTCCTTTCTCCTAAGCGCACCGCCGGTACCGTTGGGCTCATTCACCGCACCCCACAATGCATATTTTAAGATGTCGATGTTTTCCTTACTGAGCGGGATTATACCTTCTTTTTCAGGAGGAAAGGCCTCCACCGTTTGCCCTTCTGAAGTTTCAATACTCTTTACGAGACGCGGCTTATAAAGAATGCCCCCGTTTGCAATGGAGCAATAGGCCCTGACAAGCTGGAGAGGCGTGACAAGGACAAAGCCCTGCCCGATTGAAAGAGAGGTTGTTTCACCTTTGCGCCAAGACTCTCTATACTTTTTAAGTTTCCAGTCCTTCGACGGAACAAGACCACCTTTTTCGGCAGGCAGCGATATGCCCGTTACGGAACCAAAACCAAACTTTTCCGCATATTCCTGTAACTTGTCGACACCCAGCATCTCTCCTAAATGATAGAAATAGACATCGCAGGACTCGACTATGGCCCTTTGCAGGTCTACGGTTCCATGACCACCCTTCTTCCAGCACCTGAAGGTCCTATCCCCCATCTGATAGGTTCCGTCACATAGCAACTTGGTATTCTTCGTTATGAGACCCTCCTGAAGTGCAGCTGCGGCAACAATTAATTTATAGGTAGACCCCGGCGGATACTGGCTGGAGATCGCCCTGTTTTGCAAAGGGCATAGCGGATTTATCGTCAATAACTTCCAATTTTCTTCCGAAATTCCGCGGTTAAAAAGATTTGGGTCAAAGGAAGGCTTACTTACCATCGATATAACTGCACCGCTGCGGGGGTCCATAACGATAATGGCCCCAGCTCTTTCTTGAAAGGCATCCCAGCAAAGATTCTGAAGATCGGAATCTATATTTAAAACAGCGTTATAGCCAGGCACAGGATCAAGACGCCCCATTACGCCCAATCTTCTTCCGGAAGCATCAACCTCCACCTGCTCTCCACCGCTCCTGCCCTTTAGAGTCCCGTCCAGATATTTTTCTATTCCGTACTTGCCGACTATATCGTTGGCCCGGTAGGAAGCAAAAGCGCTTATCCCGAGTTCGAAAGAAGCAATTCCACCAACATATCCAAGCATGTGTGCCATTGCCTCCCCGTATATATATTCACGAACCGGAACAACATCCACAACAACACCAGGCAGATCCAGAGAATTGGTCTCTACAACCGCCAACTTGTCCCTTCCAACATTCATTGCAATCTTTACAGGCATAAAGGCCTTTCCGGCCTTGAAAGGCTTTTTTTCAGAAAAGATCTTGTCCTCTTTCCAGTCGCATAGATCGTTCAACCTGTTCAGAACTTCCTGTGTGTTTTTTGCGATTTCAGGGATAATCGATATATCAAAAGAAGGCTCATTATCTACAAGCATCCTCCCCCGGGCATCAAGGATTAATCCTCTAAGCGGTTTTATTTCCTGCATACGGATTCTATTATTTTCAGAGCGCTGCCGCAGTTCGTCCCCCCTGAAAACCTGTAGATACCACATCCTGGCGACTAGGAGAATGAAACAGCACAATACAAACCACGTAAAGGCAAGTATCTTCTTCCTGAACGTCTTTGAATCATAGTTGGTTAGGTGTTTTCGATTCCCAAACACTCAAAAAAACCTCAATTTTATTGAAGAGGGCAAAAAAGGCAGGTGCAAAGACACCCGTTACAAAGGCCTGAAGCAGCGAAATGTCGAATACATCAAAAAAAACGCTCACATCATACAAAACCGCATAGGTCAACACTATCATAGCCTTCTCGATTAGAACACACAGAACCGTAAAAGATGCAACAAAAATCATCCCACCAGCATATAACCTGAAAGCAGCCAAATTAGAGATCATAAATACAAGCATATAGTTTAGAATAAAGAATCCGGGCATAAAGCCGGTAATACAATCCATAATAAACCCAAGAACAACAGACAGGACACCTCCCCTGGTCAGGCTCAGGTAAAAACCTGCATATATAACCAGTATCAATGACATATCGGGGAAAAATTTTCCCAGTGGAAATATATTAAAGAAGGTGACCTGGAGGGTCAGCAGCAACAGCGAAAAAACGGGCAGGAAAAGATAGTATATCATCTTAACTATCTCCCGTGCGCTTGATTATAACAAGGACCTCTTCCAGCTTATCAATGTCAAGTATCGGCCTTACCGAAACCTCCTGAAAAAGACCTGCGTCCTTCTTTTTAACCAATGAAACGGTGCCCAGCAATAAACCTTTGGGAAAAACACCGTCAAGGCCCGAGGACACCACCTGATCCCCAACGCGCAGATCTGAGGATCTCTGCACATACTTAAGCCTACAGCCCCCTTTACCTGCTCCTTGAAGCACCCCCTGACACCTGCTCCTCTGAACGATGGCATCTACATTGCTGTTATAGTCAACAAGGAGCAGCACCTTGGAAATGTTATGGGAGACTTCCACTACCCTTCCAGCCACCCCTTCCGCCGCCACTACGGGGAAACCAATCTCTATGGCATCGGCAGACCCTTTGTTTATCAGCAATGTCTGGAAAACTGAGAACCGGTTTTTTCCAACAACCCTGGCAGCAACAGAAGGAAAGTCTATTTTCTCTTTCATGTCCATAAGTTTAAGCAGCCTCGCAAACTCACTGGACATCTCTCGGAGATCATTTACTTCTCTTGTCAAAGAAATAATCTCCCCCTCCATTCTTTCAACTTCTTTTTCCCTTGCCACCAAAAGCACGTACCTCTTCCATCCATGCCCTAAAGAGCCGAACGCAAGATTTACGGCACCCCCAAGGGGAGCTACCGCCTCCAGCACAATCTTATTCAGAAAGCTTGTTCTTCCAGCTGACTTAAAATAAAGGGAAATACTTATAAGAGAAACCGCCACAAGGACAAGGACTGCGACAGCAGTATACAATCTTTTAGGGGATGCCATTTCCTGCCCTCTTATGGGCTGATGTTGCTACACGAACACAGCTGAGACGAACCATATTAGGATTTGTAGAGAGAAAAATCAGATTAGTTTTGGTGCCTGCGCCTATAGCTGAACAGTTACCTCTTTCAATATATTAAGCTCATCAAGAGCTTTTCCGGCACCCCTGGCGACCGCCGATAGTGGATCATCCGCTATTGTTATGGGCAATCCCGTTTCCTCCCTGAGCAGCACATCCATATTTCTCAGAAGAGCACCGCCACCGGCCAGCACGATACCTCTATCGACTATATCCCCCGCCAGCTCGGGAGGCGCATTCTCAAGGGCATCTCTTACCGCCTCGACTATGACACTGATCGGCTCCGACATGGCCTCAGTGATCTCTTCGGAACTTATCTCTACGATTTTAGGGATCCCGGATATAATATCACGGCCCTTGACATCTACCGTTCTGATTTCTTTTTCTGGATATGCACACCCGATGGTAGTCTTTATCATCTCTCCTGATCTTTCCCCGATCAGAAGACTGTATTTCCTCTTGATATACTGAACTATAGCATCATCTATCTTGTCGCCTGCGACCCTGACCGATTTGGAATATACAATACCGGCCAGGGAGATAACTGCAACCTCCGTGGTCCCCCCCCCGATATCCACTATCATGGAGCTTACCGGCTCCGTTATGGGAAGTCCAGCGCCTATCGCGGCAGCCATAGGCTCTTCGATCAGGTACACCTCCCGGGCTCCGGCAGACTCTGCGGTCTCCTTTACAGCCCTTCTCTCGACAGGCGTAATTCCCGATGGAATGGATATTATGATTCTGGGTCGGACAAAGGTGCGCCTGTTATGCACACGAAGTATGAAGTGGCGCAACATGGCCTCGGTAATCTCAAAATCGGCTATAACACCATCCTTCATGGGGCGTATAGGCATTATGTTTCCAGGGGTCTTTCCTAACATCATCTTCGCTTCCATCCCGACAGCCAAGACCTTTTTAACCCCCCTGGAATCTCTGTGTACGGCAACGACTGAAGGCTCACTCAGGACCACTCCCTTACCCTTCACATAAACCAAGGTGTTCGCAGTTCCCAGATCTATCGCCAAATCGTTTGAAATCATGCCCAGGATATAGTCGAATAACAATTCTTCACCCCCCTACCCATTCATCACAGTCGGCCCTCGTTTATACAGCATTTCAATAACCTAATCAATGAAAAAACTGGGCGAAAACACAAAAACTTTAGCTACAGGAGGCCTTGCCACCTGCATTGCCAGCCCACCCATCCCTTGCTGGGGGATAGACCTGTTTTGCCTTACCTCAAGGATCTAATATCTCCGCTGCTCTTTCCAGAAAATCATTGCATTTTGCATATTACTATACTAACTAATGCCACTCATTAAAAATGAAAGGTAGAAAATCAAAATATGCTGCAGCTGATGCGGAACCATGCCAGAAACTGGCTAATGAAGTTGGTCTTGGGCATTATCATCCTCGTCTTTATCTTCTACTTCGGATCGATGCGGGAGAAACAGAAAGCCGAAGCCATTGCAACAGTAAATGGCACACAAATAGCGTACGCTGACTTTAAAAGTGAATATCAGGCATTGCTTGATTTTTACCGACAGAAATATGGAGAGCGCCTCACCAGTGACCTGATCAAACGAATGTCTCTCAAAGAAAGGGCCTTTGAGAGCATCCTGAATCAGACGATTATACTGTCAAAGGCTGATGAGATGAAACTGGAGATCACCGATGAAGAGCTGAAGGCCTCCATTTTGGCCTATCCGGCCTTTCAGAGAGATGGCTCCTTTGACAATGACCTATACCGGCGAGCCCTCAGAAATGTAAGGATGACCCCCGAGACATTCGAGGCTACGAGGAGAAGAATACTCAAAATAGAAAAAATGGAGCGGCTGATAAGGAGCTCGGCCAAGGTGTCCGAGCAGGAAGCATACGAAGTATACGGCCTTCAGAACAGGAAGGTAAACGTAAACTTCTTAAAAATAGCCACCGACAGCATCAAGGTTGGAAAAGATATCTCGGAAGAGACCCTGGGGGCTTACTTCAAGGAACACAGCGAAGAGTTTGCTATCCCTCCGATAGCCACTATCGAATATGTATACTTCAGCGGAGAGGCCCTTGGAAAAGCATCAGACATAACCGATGAAGAAATAAAAGATTACTACGAAACCAATAAACAGGAGTTCACGGATAAAGATCAAACCAAATCCCTGTCGAGTGTAAAAGATGAAATTGTAAAAAAAATACAAATGATAAAGGGAATGGACAAGGCCTTCGAAAAGGCTTCGGAGACGCACGATTCCATATACCAGAATGAAAATTTTGATGAATACGTAAAGGCCTTGGACCTTAAGGTGGAAACCGCCGAGCTGTCCCGAAACGCCCCCCCTGCCGGTAGACTGGCGGGCATACAGGATATAGGCGAGCAGGTGTTCGCACTACAGGAAGGTGAGCTGGGAGGAGTTCTTTCAGACAACACAGGGTACTATCTGTTCAGGCTTGCCTCTCTCAAACCGTCACGTATCCCCGAACTAACCGAAGTTTCAAATGATGTAAAAGAAAGCTATAATAGATACAGCACAATTGAGGCGGCAAAAAAGAAGGCCGAAGATATCCTGAGCCTTATGAAGGGCGGCGAGGATATGTTGGCGCTTGCACAAAAGAATGGACTCAAGTTGTCAGAAACCGGCCTCTTTCTTCCAGGCCCCGAGATCCCCCAGGTAGGTTACTCCCCGGATATGCAGATCGCCATCCTTGAGCTGTCCGCACAATCCCCCTATCCTGACAAACCATTCTTTGTTGATGGAAACTATGTTCTGATCGGGCTAAAAGAGGAAAGCTCCCTGGATGAAGAGGATTGGAAGGCAAAAAAAGAACTGGTAAAGGATTCTCTCCTGAGAGTCAGAGGGGAAAGATATTTTATGTCTTGGGTGGACGGTATAAAGGACGAAATGACCAAAACGGGTAAATTGAGGATACTAAGGAATCTTGAAGACCTATAACAATGAACAAAAAAACTTTATTATCCTGCTCCTGCCTATTCTGTGCCTGCTGTTAGTTGCCATTTCTCAGACATCTCTTGCTGAGGAAAGGATTTATGACCTCAAGGTCTCCGGGTGCTGGACCTGATCAGGAAAGGCCAGGATAAGTTCTATCCTGAAAACTACCGATGTCATTGCATTCAAGCTGGACCCGGACGCTTCAACTATAAGGGTAAGATTCGAGGATTCAATGATAGGTCTTGAGGAAATTATCGGCAGGATCGAGAAGGGGAAGTTCCGCGTGGAGAAATCCCTCGAAGTATCCGACAGAGAGAGCGAATAGTCCCGCTTCAAGCGCTAGGCTGTTTTTCCGCCAGCCGCTTCCGCAGCTGATCTTCCGGCAAGCCACCCGGTAGAAAAGGCCGATTGAAGGTTATAGCCCCCCGTATCGGCATCAAGATCGATAACCTCTCCAGCAAAGTAGAGCCCCTTTACAAGTCGCGATTCCATTGTACGAGGATCTATCTCTCTGGTATTGATGCCACCGGCCGTAACGATGGCCTCGGCTATGGGACGGATCCCTATCACCTCAAGACGGAAATCCTTGAGCCATCTCCGCAGGCGACCTCGTTCCTCGGACGTTATCTGGTGCCCTCTTCTTTCAGGCGATATCTCCGTCTGCTCAACGCATAAAGGGATCATTTTCGGGGGAAGAAGCCCCTTGAGTAGAGTCTCAAACTTTCTTTTTCCATAGAGATCGAAATCACGCAAAAGTCTTTCGTCCAATTTTTTCGCGTCCAAAGCCGGCTTCAGGTCTATGCTGACACCAACCTTACTACCCTCCCGCAGGGCATCGGCCACGTCACCACTTAGTGAGAGTATAACAGGCCCGGAAAGACCAAAATGAGTGAATATCATCTCGCCGAATATTTCAGCACCTTTCGCATCATTTACAAAAAGACTCACCGATACATTTCTCATGCTCAGACCCTGCAGACGGCTAGCGGTATCACCCTTGGTCTCGATAGGGACAAGCGCGGCCCTGAGGGGGATAATGGAGTGCCCCGCAGCCAGGGCCATATGGTAGCCGTCACCAGTAGAACCCGTTGCCGGGTATGACATTCCACCTGTGGCAATGATAACGGCATTGGAATGGTACTCCTCCCCCATTGACCCCCGGACTCCTGTAACTGTTTTTCCTTCAAGAAGAAGATCCTTAATCGAAACCCCCCTGTGTACAGTCACTCGCTGCATGCGAAGCCAATCTGCCATAGCGTCAACGACATCAAGGGCCCTGCCGCTCTCTGGAAATACTCGACCACCCCTCTCCACAACGGTTGCCACGCCTAGTTCCTTAAAAAAAGTTACCAGGTCATCGTTGGAAAAACGGTGAAATGCCTGCCGCAGGAAGATTCCCGTTTGTCCAAAGTGGGCCATGAACTCATCGATCGAGGCTGCATTGGTCAAGTTGCATCTGCCCTTTCCGGTTATCCCTATCTTGCGGCCCATCTTGGGCATCTTTTCCAAGAGAAGCGTCCTTACCCCCCCCAATCCTGAGGCTTGTCCCGCTGCCATCATACCCGCAGCACCTCCACCTACTACAACAACAGAGTACGACCTGTTTGCACTAGAACCTCCAGCAGGAATCGTTGCGTCTTTATTTGTTTCGCTATGATCTGTCATCTTATACTTTCGGGACAACTTTGTATTAATGAGCCTCATCCCAGTTTTTTCCAGAAGCGATTTCGACTTTAAGAGGAACCTGTAGGGATATCACCTCTTCCATCTCCCTAATGACGAGAGACATGACTTCCTCCACTTCCGCCGTCGGGACCTCGAAAACCAGTTCGTCATGTACCTGCATGATCATTCGTGCAGATAGATTAAGGTTTTCAATCTTCTCTTCGATTCTTAGCATAGCCACCTTTATGAGGTCGGCCGCTGTCCCCTGGATTGGTGTGTTTACCGCCATCCTTTCAGCAAACTGGCGTACCTGGGCATTAGAATCATTGATCTCGGGAAGGTAGCGTCTGCGATTCATAAGGGTCGTCACGAACCCTTGCCTGCGGGCTCCCTCAAGAGTCTCATCTATAAAACTACGAACACCGGAGAAACGCGAGAAGTAGCTTTCGATATAATCCTGGGCCCGCTTCTGGCTGATGTTGAGTTCTCGGGACAGACCGAATGGGCTCATTCCGTATATTACACCGAAGTTGATGACCTTTGCCTGCCTTCGCATATCCTCACTTACCATACCGGGAAAGACTCCGAAGATATCCGATGCCGTCTTAGTGTGGATATCATCACCCTCGCGAAAGGCCTCTATCAAAAGCTCGTCGCCGGAAAGGTGCGCCAGAATGCGAAGTTCTATCTGAGAATAGTCGGCTGAAACCACCCTATACCCGGCAGGGACGATAAAGGCCTGGCGTATTCGTTTCCCCTCTGTGGTCCTTACGGGAATGTTCTGTAGATTGGGATTGCTACTTGAAAGCCTGCCCGTAGCGGTGACCGTCTGATTGTAAGATGTGTGTACCCTACCCGTTTCGGGATGGACTAGAAGAGGAAGTGCGTCGATGTAGGTCGATTTGAGTTTTGACAGGCTACGGTAGGCAAGGATCTCCGCCGGGAGTTCGTATGAGCGGCCGAGATTAGTAAGTACATCTACATCGGTTGAATAGCCCGCCTTTGTCTTCCGACCTCGCGGTAGACCAAGCTTCTCGAAGAGTACCGCCTGTAGCTGCTTCGGTGAGTTTATGTTGAATTGCTCACCGGCGAGGCGATAGATCTTTGCTTCTGATATTTCAAGTAACTGCTTCAACTGCCCTGACATATGGGCAAGCAGGTCAAGGTCAAGCAAAACCCCCCTCTCTTCCATTGAGGCAAGGACCCTGATGAGGGGCATCTCCACATCGCGGAATAGCTCACTCAATCCCGCATCATCCATTCGCGATGAGAGAAAAGGAACAAGGCTCAATATAAATTCCACGCGCCGACAAGCATACCTGGCCATTGCATCAACAGACAGGGAGTCCGCTGATACTGCCTTCAAGCCACTGCCTGTAAGATCCTTCATGGAGGAAATGTTCACGCCGTACTGCTCCCGTACCAGATCGGGCAGTTCATAGCCGCGGCGAGAAGGATCCAGGACATAGGCGGCCAGCATTACATCCGATATCTCCCCACCCAGTTGAATCCCTCGGCGCCTGAAAGCCATGATAGCGGCCTTGATGTTGTGCCCGTACTTCTTAACGGAATCAGAGGAAAGCAGTTCCCCCAGGGAGGCCAGCACCATTTCCCTGTCAAGTTGATCTGACACCCCCTCACCGGTGTGCCCCATAGGGATATAGCAGGCTCTGCCAGGACCGCAGGAGAGGGCCACCCCTAGAATTTCGTTGCCAGTCCTCTCGTCGGAAATAAAATGAAGATCAAAGGAAAACTCGCCAACCGCTCTCAGCTCATCCAGAGTTGAAGCAAGCTCCTCAGGATCGGTTATCAGACGGCAATTTGCCTCATCCGCGTCTCTGACATCTTCAGGCTCTCCCATCCTGGCTATCAGACCGGGAAACTCAAACTGGCGAAACATGCCCTTAAGGACATCGGCATCTGGTGCCTTGAACCGAAGATCCTCCAGTTCAAAGGGAATATTGACATCGGTTCTGATGGTAACCAGATCCTTGCTCATCCTGGCCTGCCCGGCGAACTCCTTCAGCTTTTCGCTAAGCCCCCTCCCTGTGACCTTTTCTGCATTTTCAAGAACCGCCTCAAGTGAACCAAATCTTGTTATCAATTTGAGGGCCGTCTTTTCCCCCACACCAGGTATTCCGGGGATGTTGTCCGATGTATCCCCAGCAAGACCCAGTATGTCGGTCACCCTGTCAGGACCTACTCCGAAACGGCCAATGACACCCTCTACGTCATAGGATATATCCTTCATAGTATCAACCATCA
This sequence comes from Syntrophales bacterium, assembly GCA_963665835.2. Taxonomy (GTDB): domain Bacteria; phylum Desulfobacterota; class Syntrophia; order Syntrophales; family UBA2210; genus UBA6078. The sequence goes on from CAXXWJ010000001.1 coordinate 1,152,967, forward strand.
GGACCTTCTCGGAAACTAGCTGCATCAGATCCTTGTCACCGGAGGCAATTACCACACGCATCCCCGCCTTCTCGCACTTCCTCGCCATGGTTCCGATGATGTCATCGGCCTCGACACCATCCTCCTCGATTACGGTAATGGAGAACCCTCGCACCATATCCTTGATGGGATCAATCTGTGGCCGAAGCTCCTCCGGCATTGCACTGCGGTTCGCCTTATACTGCTCGTAGGCCTCGTGCCTGAAGGTGGGGCCCCTCTTGTCAAAGGCGACGGCGATATAGTCCGGTGCCCAGTCCCGGCAGAGCTTCATGAGCATATTGGTGAATCCGTAGATTGCGTTGGTGGGGAAACCCCGCAAGGTGGAAAGCCCGCGAATAGCATAGAAGGCCCTATAGATATAGTTAGTCCCGTCTATGAGAAACACCAAGGGTTGCGGCGTCTTTTCAGTCATTGCTTCTATCTTTTCTCTTGATTCAATATCCGTCAGGGTTTAGGGACTGCCAGCGCCAGGCGTCGGCGCACATCTCGGCTATTCCTCTAGTGGCCGACCACCCTATCTCCATACTGGCCTTCGATGGATCAGCATAACAGGTGGCGATATCACCTGGGCGGCGCCCAATCACCTCGTAGGGGATATTACGGCCGGAGGCCTTTTCGAACTTATCGACAATCTCGAGAACGCTGTACCCCTTACCGGTTCCGAGATTATAGGTCACGATCCCGGGACCGGACATCCCGTTCTCAAGGACTTTGAGGTGTCCCTCCGCCAGGTCCATGACATGGATATAGTCCCTGACTCCTGTACCGTCCACCGTAGGATAGTCGTTACCAAAAATCTTCAGGGCATCCCGTTTGCCCACGGCAACCTGGGCAACATAAGGAAACAGGTTGTTTGGTATACCATTCGGGTCTTCCCCCATCAGACCGCTGGGGTGCCCCCCTACGGGGTTGAAATATCTCAGGAGAGCTATCCCCCATCTGTTCCCGGCAGACGATGAGGGGATATCCCGTAGAATTCCTTCAATCATAAGCTTTGTCCGGCCGTAGGGGTTGGTGGGCGACAGTGGGAAATTCTCCGTTATGGGCACCTTAGAAGGCTCGCCGTAGACAGTTGCGGATGAGCTGAAAACAATCTTTTCTACATTGTGCCTTACCATGGCCTCGCAGAGATGCAGAGTCCCCGTTATATTGTTATGATAGTATCGAAGGGGAATAGCAACAGACTCTCCAACAGCCTTGAGCCCGGCGAAATGGATAACTGCATCAACATGATTTGAATCAAAGACCTTATCGAGGGCATCGGCATCCAGCAGATCCACCGGGTAAAATTTGAGCGTCCTCCCTGTGATCTGCTGCACACGTTTCAGTGATTCCTCGCTACTGTTGCAGAGGTTATCTATTACAACAACGTCATAGCCGGCCTCCAGAAGGACCAGACAGGTGTGACTCCCGATATACCCTGCTCCGCCAGTCACCATCACCCTTAACTTACTCATAGACCAATCTCCCAATTTGGCACAGTAACACATCTATGGGGAATAAAACAACGTCGCAAAAACACCTGTCCATCCGCTTAACGAACCTATGGCATAGAGAAAAACAAATCGCTACAAAGCTCTCTTTTTCAGGTGTAACCCATAAGAATTTTTATGGTTTGGATGGAGATATCCCGTCAAAACACTGGAGGCACAGGCTGGTCTTTGGTATCAGAAGTGATGCTACAAAGGCATCTACGGTGTTGAATTTCAAGGAATCAGCTCCTATCGTACGGGCTATCCATCCTTCAAGATCTATCAGCTGCTCCTTCGAGAGGATATCACCGGCCTCTATATGTTTTCTGGCAAGAAGTTCCCCTTCGGAGCGGGTAGATATACCAAAGGCACAGGGGTACATAAGGGGTGGACAGGCAACCCTTACATGGACCTCTTTGGCCCCTGCTTTTTTAAGATCCTTTACCTTGTTGAGGATCTGGGTCCCCCTTACTATAGAATCGTCGCAAAGGACAACATTTTTCCCCTTGACGTAGGGAAGAACGGCAAGCTTGCGTTTGGCCATCTTCTCCCGTGCAATCTGGGTGATCTGTGTATAACTGCGGTCAGCGTACCTGTTGTAGAGAAAGACATCCTGGTAGTTGATCCCCGATCTCCTGTGGTACCCCAGTGCATGCCCTACGCCCGACATGGGAACAGGCGCAACGACATCGGCGCTCAGACCGCCTTCGTCTATATCCCTCTGAGCCAGGCTTTCCCCAAGATTGTTACGCGCTTCCTGTACATATACTCCATCTATGATCGAATCTATGCTTGCCGTATAGGCCCACTCGAAAGCGCAATGGGCGGTCCGCGGGGAGACAAGCTGTTTGACGCTGTGAAATCCCTTGCCGTCAATAAGAACAATCTCTCCCGGGGCTACATCACGAACCATTTCCATGTCCATGTTCTGAATGGGACGGGACTCGGAGCTAACGACAAAACGGTCTTCGTCCATTCCCAGGACAAGGGGACGGAAACCGTAGACATCACGGGAAGCATAGATCCCTTCTGCGGTCAGGACTACGAGAGAATAAGATCCCTTGACCTTCTCCGCAAGGGCGGAGATGCCATTGATGATATCCCCCTCACCATCCTCAATGATGATCTTTGATATGATCTCTATATCATAACCCTTGTAGAACGATTTACCACGGTTCATCATCTCTTCCAGCAGCACCTGGGCGTTTATCACATTGCCACTGAAGGCTACGGCAATTTCGCCGGATCTTGTCAGCCACTTCATGGGCTGGCGATCCCTCAGGCTAACATGCCCTATCCCCCATTTCCCTGTCAGGCTTCGCAGTTCCTCTGCGGTAAATCTGTTGGTAACCCTGCCGTGGTGAGTTACGTGGTTGATCTCAGAGTCAAAGGTGGAGATGCCACAGTATTCCTGTCCCCTGTGTTGTAGAAAATCCAACCCTTGGTAAATATCATCCACACAATCCCTTTTTGAATATATCCCAAAAACACCGCAGTTTTCCTGTATGAATTTCATGAACCTGGCCCTTCTTTCACTACACAATTTTTATTTCCTGGATAAAAGCTGAGAGCATTTATCTCAGGGGCGCCTCATCCCCAAATGATACTCCTGGAGGGAACGGACATTGCCGTGATTTTTCCTTACCGCTGAGATACCCTTGACAGCAGCCCTGGCGGCGGCGGCCGTAGTGATGTAGGGAATCTTGTATTTGATAGCCGTTTTTCGTATGTATGAATCGTCATGCTTGCTCATCCTGCCGCTCGGCGTATTTATCACAAGCTGGATCTCTCTGTTTTTGATGCCATCGGTTATATTGGGACGACCCTCATGCATCTTGAGTATAATTTCAGAGGCGATCCCATTTCCGGCAAGGAACTCACTGGTACCCTTAGTAGCCTTAATAGTAAAACCCAGCCTCTCGAATTCTCGGGCCACATCAAGAATGGCAGATTTATCGTCGTCATAGGCGGTTATCAGCACTGTTCCATCCTGGGGAAGGACCTGCCCGGTGGCCTCCTGTGCCTTGAAAAAGGCCAGCCCAAAGGAATCGGCCATACCCAGCACCTCTCCCGTCGATCGCATCTCCGGCCCCAGAAGGGGGTCCACCTCGGGAAACATGTTGAATGGGAATACGGCCTCCTTGACGCCGAAATGACTTACCTTGGCCGCCTGGAGGTCAAGATCCTTCAGTTTCTTTCCCAGCATAAGCTGGGTGGCGATGCGGGCCATAGAGATGTTGCACACCTTCGAAACGAGGGGGACAGTCCTAGATGCCCTCGGATTAGCCTCCAGGATATATACCACATCATCCATTATGGCATACTGGATATTCATCAGCCCTACCACATGCAACTCCCGGGCGATCTTTTTCGTATATTCGGAGATGGTAGCTATGGCTGCATCAGAAAGACTGACAGGGGGAATAGCACAGGCCGAGTCTCCTGAATGGACTCCTGCAAGCTCTATATGCTCCATTATCGAAGGAATAAAGACATCCGTTCCATCACAGATGGCATCGGTCTCCACCTCGATGGCATTTTCCAGAAATTTGTCGATAAGGACCGGTCGTTCCGGTGTCACGTCAACGGCAGCAGCGAGGTAGCGCTTCAGCATCTCCTCGTCATGAACAACCTCCATGCCCCGCCCGCCCAGTACGTAGGAGGGCCTGACCATCAGGGGATATCCTATCTCCTTGGCAACTTCGAGGGCCTCTTCTATGGTGCTTGCCATCCCCGATTTCGGTTCCGGTATTCCAAGTTTCTCCATTATCTTCCGGAAACGGTCCCTGTCTTCGGCCAGATCTATCATGTCCGGCGAGGTCCCTATGATCTTTACCCCCGCAGCAGCCAGTTCGTTTGCAATATTCAGGGGAGTCTGCCCTCCGAACTGTACAATGACCCCTTCCGGTTTCTCTTTTTCATAGATGCTGAGCACATCTTCCACAGTAAGAGGTTCGAAGTACAACTTGTCCGATGTATCGTAGTCCGTAGATACCGTCTCGGGGTTGCAGTTGACCATGATTGCCTCGAAACCCTCGTCCTTGATTGCAAAGGCAGCATGTACGCAGCAATAATCAAATTCTATTCCCTGCCCTATCCGGTTCGGCCCGCCTCCGAGAACTATTATTTTCTTCCGGTCCGTGGATTGAACTTTATCAGGTGCATTGTAGGTAGAGAAATAGTAGGCCGCATCCTCTACACCGCTTACGGGAACAGGTTCCCACCCCTCGACAATTCCCAAAGCTGTTCTCTGTTTGCGTATCTTTTCTTCCGGCATTGCAAGCAGCTTCGCAAGGTAGCGATCGGCAAAACCATCTTTCTTGGCCCTGCCCAGAATGTCGTCCGGCAGTAAACTGCCCTTGAAGCGGAGTATTTCCTCTTCAAGCTGAACCAGTTCCTTCATCTGTTCAATAAACCAGGCCTTGATGTGGGTCTTTGCATGTAGGTCTTCAACGCTTGCGCCCTTTCGTAGGGCCTCGTACATCATGAACTGCCTTTCGCTGGTAGCCTTGGAGAGCAAACCCATGAGCTCATCCAGGGATTTAGCATTAAAATCTTTGGCAAAACCAAGGCCGTAACGGTTGTTCTCGAGAGATCGGATCGCCTTCTGCAGTGCCTCCTTGTAATTCTTTCCGATACTCATTACCTCTCCGACAGCACGCATCTGGGTTCCGAGTTCATCAACGGCGCCGACGAACTTTTCAAAGGCCCAGCGGGCGAATTTTACTACAACGTAATCGCCCGAGGGCGTATACTTCTCAAGAGATCCGTCTCTCCAGTAAGGTATCTCGTCCAGGGTCAGTCCCGCCGCCAGCATCGATGAAATAAGTGCAATGGGGAAACCTGTCGCCTTGGATGCAAGGGCTGATGATCGAGATGTACGGGGGTTGATCTCTATTACAACGACCCTGCCGGTTTCAGGGTTATGGGCAAACTGGACGTTCGTACCCCCGATCACCTGAATAGCCTCGACGATGGCGTAGGAATATTTCTGGAGGCGTTCCTGGAGCTCAGGGGAAATTGTCAGCATCGGGGCAGTGCAGTATGAATCTCCCGTATGGACGCCCATGGCATCAACGTTTTCTATGAAACAGACCGTTATCATCTGATTCTTTGCGTCACGAACCACCTCAAGCTCCAGCTCCTCCCAGCCCAGAACCGATTCTTCAACAAGAATCTGACCGATCAGACTGGCCGCTATACCCCGTCCCGCTATGGTCTGAAGCTCCTCCTTGTTGTACACCATCCCACCTCCGGTTCCTCCCATTGTATAGGCGGGGCGGATGACCACGGGATACCCGAGCTCTTCAGCTATCTGTTCCGCATCTTCCACGGTATAGGATGGCTTGCTCTTAGGCATCTCAATGCCGAGGCTGTCCATTGTTTTCTTGAATGCTATACGGTCTTCGCCGCGTTCGATTGCGTCTATGTTGACGCCTATGATCTGAACCCCGTATTTATCGAGAATGCCCATTTTCGCAAGTTCCGACGTAAGGTTGAGACCGGACTGACCACCCAGATTTGGAAGGATGGCATCGGGACGCTCCTTATCAATAATCTCTTCCAGGTACCGTGCGTTGAGAGGCTCAACGTAGGTAGCATCGGCCGTTCCCGGGTCGGTCATTATCGTGGCCGGATTGGAATTGACCAGGACAATCTCATACCCCAGTTTCTTTAGAGCCTTGCATGCCTGTGTGCCAGAATAGTCAAACTCACAGGCCTGTCCAATGATAATAGGCCCTGATCCTATGATAAGTATTTTGTGTATATCCGTTCTTGCGGGCATATGATTCTATCCTTCCCATGGTATATGTTTTGACAAAATGTTTTTAAAGCGCAGCGAGTATAGAAAACCCACCCAGTAGTGTCAAGGTGTAAATAATTACTTCAGGAGAGGAGAAAAACGTTGATTCTCTCGGGACAGGGCAAGAAAAATGCCCGATTCCCTTCACTGACTAGAAGGTATAGCCTATTGAAAAGTGAATCCTGCCGCGGCTTTCGCCATCCCTGGGATCAAGCTTTATCCCGTAGAGGATACCGATTGGACCAATTGGGGTAATGTACCGCAAACCAGCCCCTACGGAAAAACGGAAATTACCGGAACTGATTGCTCCAAGAGAGTCTTCGAGGATTCCCGTGTCGAAAAAACAGGGGAGCTCGAAATTGCTGCTCAGCTTAATCCTCGCCTCCAGACTGCCCGCAAGGACCGCCTTACCCCCCAGGGGATCACTATTTTCATCAAATCTGAGCATGTTTTCACTGAATCCGCGAACATCCCTAACCCCTCCAAGGAAAAAAAGCTGGTCGTCGGGAATCTTGCCCGCAGCCCCATATGCCTGTATATAACCGCCACGGCCAAGTAGGGCGAAGGTCAATCTTTCAAAGGGCGTTAAAAAATAGCGTAAATCAAAACGATAACACAAAAAATCATCCAGGGAGTTCCTCAGACCCTTTGAGATGTCCAGAGAGAATGAGGAAAAGGCCCCACTCTGAGGGCTTATAAAGGAATCTCTGCTGTCGTAACTTATAGAAGGAGTAGTTACGAAGAGGCTTCTCGGTTCAAATTCATCATAATTCGTCTGAAGTACGCTTCCTGCACTGCCACGAATAAACTGTTCCCGTCTTTCATAGCGAAGCCCCAGGCCTGTCGTTATCTTTGTCAAGAATTTTCTGGAAAGCATCAATGAGGAACCGTAAACCTGCGTTCCGAAGTCCTGATTGAAGTCTTCCTGCCGTTCAGTAAAGAGGGCCAGCGTGGCTGAAAGGTGCGAGCCCAAAAGTCTGGGTTCGGTCAGGCCAGTGTCAACCCTGTAACCTATCTGGCTTATTTCTCCCGCTATCCAGGTGCTTTTGTTTGCCCCGAACAGGTTATGATCGCCCGCTCTAGAATGGGCGAAAAAGCCGCTTTCCGATTCATATCCGGCCCCGGCCTCAACGAAATAGGGGGGTTTTTCTTCAACCTCCACCAGAAGATTAACGCGCTCTGCTTGCTCTTTCAGGCCAGTTGTCTTGAATCGTACACTCTGAAAGATGTCCATGTTTCTTATATTTCGCTGCCCTTCCAAGATTCCGACCAGCGAGAAAGGTTTCCCCGGTTCGAGCTCGATCTCGTTTTGCAGAACCGATTCGCGGGTCCTGAAATTTCCCCTGTAATAGACATTACCCATCTCAACGTAGGGGCCTTCAGTAACATCATAGGTGATTCCGGCCTCTGATTTGCCGGGGTTTATCAAAAGCTCTCCTTTTACGGTAACATGAGGATGCCCCTTTTCTGAAAGAAGGGCAGAGATGGCGTTTTCGTCACTTTTTATGAGGTATCTTCGAAAAGGCTCCCCCTCTTTCAAGGTAAGGGCTTTCAGCACCAATGTTTCTTCCAGGATGGTGAGGCCCTTAATTTTCAAATCCGAGACAAGGGTCCTTGTTCCCTCATTAATGGTTATGATAATTGCAGCATCCCTTTTGTCGCCAATGAGACCTACCGATTTTACAACCTCGGCATCCATGTACCCCTCTTTGAGGTACAGCGATTTTATGGCGAAGAGATCTTCCTCCAGAACTTTAGGGAGATACAGACCTTTATCTCTGACCCCTTCAATACGGGTCAGCATCTGTTTAAAAATCCTTTCTTCATCAATAGAGTTATTTCCTTTGATGGCAATGGACCTGACTGACGAACAGGGGCCTTCGTCTATAATGAAATTTATCCTTCTGATAGAATCATTGTCATCGGTAGATTGCCGGTCATCGATTGTCACAGCCGCACCAAGGTACCCCGCCCCCTCATAAAAATCCTTGATCTTTTTGATACCCCTCTTCAGCCCACGGCTATTTATAGCCCCCTCCTGGAAAAAAGCGAGCTCCTTTCTCAATGTGCGATTGGAGAAGGCTTTGTTCCCTGAAAAATCAATTTCGTACCGAACCCCCTCAGCAATTGTAAGGGATACCATAACTTCGCCGGACTCCGGGCTTTTCGATATGCCTTGGTCGATCCGGACCTCCAGATAACCCTTGTCATGATAGGAATGGACAAGATTTTTGATATCCTGTTTTAAGGTATCCTCAATAAAGCGTCCCCCCATAGCAGGGGAAAAAGTGTCCCGCCAGGCCTTCATTTTCAGCTTGATCGCAGCATCCGAATATGCTCGGTTCCCATCAATATCTATTTTTCGGAGTCGATAGTAATGGCCTTTCTCTATTTTTATATGGACAGCAACATTCCCGTCTTTTAGGTCTTCCTCCGACGTCACTGATACAAGGGGATTCACGAATCCTTCCAGCTTATAAAGATTTTGGATCAACTGTTTTTGCCGGGGAAGGGCCTCCCTTGTAAATACATCGCCCCTATAGATTGTCATCACATTGAAAACATTACGTTCAAAAAGAGGATATGCGCCTTCAAGGATAATGTTTTTGATGTACTTAAAGGGTTTTAGTTTAAAGCCGAGAGCAATTCCATCCCTGTCTTCCTTAGAATCAACATTGATTTCCTGAAACCGTTTTGATAGCTTCAGCGCGTCGATTGACTGTGTCATTTTATCTGCGGAGAAGGGGTCCCCCTTCTTAATAAAGATCAAGTCCATCGCCATCATTGCAAGGGCTTCCCCATCGCCGTGATAGTCAATGATCTGCACGGCAATATCCGTTATTACCGCATCGCCCCCTGACAACATATAAGCCGATCTCTCTGCCGGGCTTGCGGCAAGGGTTGGGCAGGCCATTGCGGAAAGGACAGCGAGGCATAGGAGCCGGAGAGAAAAAAAATTTTCCTTTATTTGAGACATTTCAATCCCCGCGGTGTTAACGAAATTCCAGTCTGAACAGCACCTCTCCACCAAAAATACCCTTTGAATCCTGAAAACCATTTAGCAGTATATTTTCAAGCAGCTGATATTCGGCGATTGCGCGCTGGATCATTTCCCCGTCTTTTGTTTCCGCAGCATACTTAACGGTCATTCTTTTAGTTAGCTGTTTGCCCAGAGTAACCTTGATACTCTCCGAGGTCGCTTTTTCTTCTTCCGTTGATTCCGCCTGAACTTCCAATATATCCAAGCCCGTTGTCTTCTTTATATCTTCGGCAAAGGTTGTTGCTATCATTTCCGCCAGCATTTCTTTCGTCGAAAGGGTCGCTCCCCCTTCCAGGGCGGCAAACTCCTTTGCAGTTTTGCCCAGTAGCAGCAGCGATACGATATCGGCAGCCTCTTCATACGGTTCCGATGTGAGATCAAAGGCGAGCCTATCTGGCGTCCCTGATATACGAAGAGATATCAGCCATTTCTTCACCTGGGTTTTTGCTGCGATATCAATAGTAGGCTCAATCTTATAAGGATTCAGGAAGTCGATAGTCCCTTTTTTTACATCAAATGTCCTTTTGTAATATGTGACAGTCCCAGAATTAACTTCGGCTCGTCCCTTGATCAGTGGGTTGTTTATCGTCCCAACAAAAACCAGATCGGGGCTGACTTGAAGATGGGCAATATTGTTCTCTATTAGAAAGGGGTTGCGCCCCTTTACCGACAGGTCCAGTTTCATGTTTTTCACAAAAGGATAATTTATCTCACTGGGCGGGGACTCCACCTCCCGCTTTCTTTCTTTAACAAGCCGGAGAAGGTCGAGATTAACATCCCTGTAATAGGTTCCTTCGAGAAGGACTACTTCGCCCTGGAGGCTGGATTGCTCGGGAGCCCCGGAAATTTTAAGTTTCGCGTTCAGAAGCGTTTCCATAATATCCGGCAGCAAAAGAGGAAGTGCGGTTGCCGTGGCAGTGATATCAATCTGGCCAGGTTGAAAATCCTTTATGTCAATTGTACCCTTAATATCAAAGTTTCCTGAATCGACTTTCCCATTTATCTCTTTAATGTTAACGATTTCGGGTATAATCTCAATAATCCCATTTACATCATGAAGCTTCTGCAGGAGTACAGGCAGGGTAAAACCGATTTTTTGCAGCGTGAGACGGCCGCGGATATCAGGATCGGATTGAGGCCCTTCGACACGGGCAGAGATCAGGACACTTCCTGTTATGTCGGTAATATCTTCGACAAAGGGTACGGCGAGGCTCATGGGGAGCTTCCCGTCGATTTTTAGTAAAATAGGGCCATCAGCTTTACCCTTCCCTTCCATATCCAGATATCCCTCTCTGAGAAAATCGAGATGGCATGGTGAAAGAATAAACTCTTTATTCAAGTACTCTGCATGGAGGTTTCCGGTATGGAGCAGTTGAAGACCCCTGAAATAGAAAGTGAGTTCACTAAAATCTGCGGAGCCCTCCATTCGGTTGAGAGCATTCGTGTTACCTTTCACTATCAGGTTACCTGTAGCGACCCCCTTGAGGTCGCTTTTTCCCGCGATTTCAAAGTATGGAGTGAGGTTGCTTTCCTTAAAATCTGCGGAAACCTGGAAATCTTTTTCTCTGAGGTGATATGACCCATCAAAATTGAAATTAAGCCTGCCCGAGGCTTTTGCGAGGCCGTTACTCAAATTGATATCAATCTTTAAGTCTTCAAATTCTCTGCCATCTATCTGAATGCCATGGAAGACAGCCGTTCCGATCAGGCTGGGATTATCAAGGAGTCCTTCACTGGAAATATTAAAGGCAATGCTCCCTTCTGCGATCTTTTGATCTTTGAGACTATCGATTGAGCCAAGCGAGATTCCCCTGGATGCCAGATGCAATTTGTAAGTCCGGTCAAGAGAGACCCATCCCGATCCTTCTATATTTTCTCCCGGCACCAGACCAATGGTAAGCTTTGAAACATGAATCTTCTTTCCGTCCAGCGCGGCAGAGAGCCCGAATCCGCTGATCTTCTGCACGCCAGAATCCACATCCCTGCCCTGTATCTCGACAATCCCCTCCGGAGAGTCTTTGGTGCCTTTTAAGCGACCAGACAAGGATAGCTCCCCTTTGAGCCGTTCGTCAAAATCGCCCAGAAATATTGATTTACCTCGAAAATCCAACTGAAAAGAAGGGTTTTCGAGTAGCCCTCTGTCGTCAAAAAGCCGGACCTCGCCGGAGGCGTAAACATCAGAGTCACCACTGCGCAGATTGAATTTTTGTAAACGTAGAAGACCCGATTTATCAAGCTCCGCTGTTGAGTGAACATTTCCTATCCTGAAGCCCTGATAAACAAATCCCTTACCATCAATTCGGCATAAAAGAAGGGGCTGCTTTTCTGTTCCCGAGAGAGTTGCCTCAATATGAGCTTCTCCCTGGACCCCATCCATACCAAGCGATGACAAGGTATCCGAAAGATCCGGGGCATTCAGTTCGAGATGAGCCGCTATGGCCCGGGAGGCAAGATCAATCGTTCCATCCGCTCCCGCGGTTATAGCACCGGCCCTGGCGTCAAGTTTTTCAACCGTTGCAATGCCCCTGTCAAGATTAGCTTTAAGCGAAGCCTTGATATCAACGGGACTTGTGGTACCTGTTCCGACAGCAACCTTTTCGGCGCGTATTTCTCCTTTAAGGAGCGCCACAAGCGTTTGTGGGGACAGGCCTGTTCCTTCGAGAGAGAATGACGAACTGACGAGACCCTTAATATCGCTGCCTTTAAAAATAGTCCCTATATCAATCCCTTTTCCCTGAAATGATATTATGTAACTTACGACATCGAAGTCAGGGACTGATGCAATGAGCCCCTCGGGAAAGGCCTTTCTAAAGTCCATCTGGCCGGTTATCTCAAGATTGCCTTCGGCGATGTTCCCCCTGAAGGTGTCTAGCGTCAGCACGCGGTCTTCCAACCTCGTTTTTAGTTCCAGGTTGTTAAAACTGGCCTCACCTTCGCCGGTACCGATTACCCCGTTGCCAATTTTAAGAACAAGCCCGCCAACCATGCCAGCCAGCTCTGCATCGGCGGAAATAGTCACAGTGTCTATTGCTGCCCGAAAATTGCTATCGGCCATTGAATATCGAAGCGAGCCGTCTTTGATCGCAAGATCTTTAATCACAATGTTAAAGGGCAGAGGGACAGAGTTACTCCCGGCTTCGTTTTTTCCTTCCCGCGGAATGACAGGCGTTAAGGCTGTTGCCAAGTTCAGGCTGCCGTCCCTTTCGATCCGAATTACAACACTGGGCTTTTCAATGATAACTGACGATAAGACAATATTCCCCGCCCTCAACTCGCTCCATTGCAGACCCATCGAAATGTGGTCAACGCCGGCCAGCTCTTCATTTGAGATTCCTTTAAGGGTAAGATTCGTTACTTCAAAATCACCTCTTATAAGGGAAAATCGTAGACGCTCCCATTGAAGGGAACCGGGGATAACCGCATTAATTTGATTTTGTATGAACTTCTGCACCCGGTCGGTTTTAAGGGCAAGGATTGCCCCCATTATCAAAATACAGACCGTTACTAGAAGTATGGTAAAACCAATGCATATATATTTGATTAACTTTGCCATTTTTTAGTCTGCGCGCCCTATTTATTCACAACGGAACTTACAAAATCATCCATACATATCCTTATATCATGTTTTGATGAAATATTTCCAAGGTTTGGATGGAATATAAAAATGCTGCGCAGGGAACCAGTTGCGAGAACAATGAACTAACACACCACAAGCAGTGGAGTATCCTTAAGGGCACTGAACACCCCAAGATGCGTGAAATTCAACCTCAAGAAAATAAACTGATATGTAAGGTCGTGGTGTTACGGCTTATGGAAACTAAACTCAAACCCCGGAGGAACCGATTTTTTCCTTCAGCCTTGCAGTGAAATTCAGGATATCCTCGAGAATCAGGTAGAGGCTGGGGATGAGAAGCAGCGTTATGAATGTTGCGAAAAGCACACCGTAGCCCAGGCTTACCGCCATGGGTATCAGGAATTTTGCCTGGAGGCTCCGCTCCAGGATAATTGGGACCAGTCCCGCGAAGGTGGTGAGCGATGTTAGAATAATGGCCCGGAATCTCAGAACGCCAGCCTCTGTAACCGCATCGTGGGCGGTTGCACCCTCTTTTCTAAGGCGGTTCGTCGCATGGATCAGCACCAAGGAATCGTTTACGACTACACCAGCAAGCCCCACTATTCCGAAGAGACTGATAAAGGTAATGTCCATCCCCATAATGAGGTGTCCAATGACAGCGCCCACTACCCCGAAGGGAATGGCAATCATAACAACAAAGGGCTGCATGAAAGATCTGAAGGGAACAGCCAACAACGCGTATATACAGAAAATGGCAAAGAGAAAACCCAGTTTGAGATCGCCAAGTGATTCAGCCTGCTCCTTACCCTCGCCCTCCATGGAATAACGCAGTCCGAGATAACGGTTCGCAAGATCCGGCAAGAGCCCTTGCTCGATGGTCTGCCTTACCTCATTGGCCTTGGTCACGGCTTCATCGACATCGGCATATATCTTGACCACACGCTGTCTCTGCGCGTGTTCGATGGAAACGTACCCCTGTTTCATCGTGACATCGGCCAGGACACCAAAGGGCACTTCAGCTCCCGCAGAGGTGCGTATGCGCATGTCTTCGACGTGGCCTGTAGACTTTCGCTCCTCTTCCGGGTAGCGAACCATGACCTTAACCTCGTTTTTACCCCGCTGCATGCGAAGGGCTTCGGCACCGTGGAATGCGTGCCTGACCTGAGTGGCTATATCGTTGAGGGTGACCCCCATCGTTCTGGCGGTGGGTTTCAAATTAAACTGCATCTCCTGTTTTCCCGGCATGAAGCTGTCGTTGATATCATATACACCGGGGTAGCTTTGAAGTTCCGCCTTCAACTCCTCCGTGGCAGCCAAGAGCCCTTCATGGTCATCCATCGACAGGTGAACCTCGACCGATTTACCCGCACTGTGCAAGACGCTCTTGAAAGCGATTGATTCGATTCCTGGAATCGTACCGGCATTCTGACGCCAGAGCGCCGCAAGCCTGGCAGTGCTTGCCTTTCTCTTTTCACCTTCCAGCACCTGTATCCAGATGTGGGCCAGGTGCCCCCCAGAATCGGTCACATCTCCGCTTTCCCCCATCTGCGCACCTATGAGTGAAAAACTGTGTTTAAAAAGGGGCTCCTCACCGGGGCTCTCCCTATCCGCATCGGCGAGAGTTTGCCTGGCTGTCTCCAGCAGATGCCCAACTACTTCGGAGGTTCGGTCCAGAGGGGTCCCGGCTGGTAATGCCAAAGTGCATTCCAGTATGTCGCTTTCCACCTTTGGGAAAAAGGTAAATCCGACAATACCGCCTCTGACGAGTCCCAGGGCAATTAAGAGCATGGCTATTCCCATGGCCACCGTGGCATATCTCCACCTGGCGCAGAAGTCCACAGTCCTCAGGTAAGGCCCGTTTATAAATGCCCGAAGTATGCGCGCTACCCATTTTTCCCTATGCTCTTCACTGCCGTGGCGGGGTTCCGCATGTTTGCCCCCTGAAAGATGGGAGGGGAGTATAAGAAGCGACTCGATCAGAGATCCCAGTAGTACAACTATGATAACTATCGGTATGTTGCGCATCAACTTGCCCATCATGCCGGTTGCTATGAGAAGCGGAGCAAAAGCTACCATAGTGGTGAGGACAGAGAATATCACCGGGTGCCCCACTTCAAGGGCGCCCTGGGTCGCAGCCTGCAGTGGCGGAAGACCCTCCTCCTGTTTACGGAATATGTTTTCTCCAATTATGATAGCATCGTCAACCACGATACCAAGAACCATTATGAAGGCGAAAAGCGAGATCATGTTGATCGTCACATCCAGGAAGGGGAGCATTGCCAGCCCGGACAGGAAGGATATGGGAATGCCTAGAGTCACCCAGAATGATAGCCTGGCTGTTAGAAAGGTCCCGAGTATTAGGATAACAAGCACCAGCCCGAAGGCCATGTTCCTAAGCAGTAGCTGAAGGCGGCTATTCAGAATATCAGACATATCTGCAAAGAAGGAGATGCCGACGCCTGCAGGAAGAGATGGCTCAATATCGGCAATATATTTCTTCACCTTTCCTGCCACATCAAGGGCGCTCTGATCGGCCACGCGATATACCTGGATCATGGTTGCGGGCTTGCCCTGAAAACGGGCAAAAAGATCGACATCTTCAAAGCCATCACTGACTTCAGCGATATGATCAACCGTAACTTTGCTGCCGTCGGATCGGGTGATTACCGCTATATCGGCAAACTCTTCGGCATAATAACGCCGGCCTTTGGTACGTATCAATATCTCGCCGCCCTTTTCCTTGACGCTTCCCGCCGGAAGATCGAGACTTGCCTGCCTGATAACATCGGCCACCTTGCCAAGGGTAAGGCCATAGCGTCGCAACATCTCTTCAGAGATTTCAATGTGGACCTCCTCATTGCGTACACCCAGTATCTCGGCAGAGGTTACTCCGGGCAGATTGGTGATGTCCTCCTTGGACTTTTCGGCGAGATATTTAAGGGTTGCATCCGGGACATCGCCGTAGATGGCGATATCTATTACCTGGACTCGCTGGATGATCTCGCGGATAACGGTTTTTTCGGCTTCCTCAGGAAATGTGGTAATACGGTCAACCTCCGCCTTCACCTCATCCAGGAGCTCCTGCACATCCCAACCCTTGATAACTTCAACAATAACAGCGCTACTCCCCTCTTTTGATGTCGAGTCTATACGCTTAATTCCGGAGAGACCGGCCACCTGTTCCTCAATCCTTCGGGTAATAGCCTCTTCCACCTCGGCAGGGGAAGCCCCTAGATATTGGGTGGTTATGGATATCTTATCAAGAGAGGTCTCGGGGAACACCTCGAGCTTGATGGAAAAGAGGGTGAAAACCCCCGCGAGAACCATGAATATCATGAGCAGATTTGCCGCAACGTGATTTCCGGCAAACCAAGCTATAAGGCCCTTCATGATCTATTCCCCTCCATTGCAACACGGACGGTCATGCCATCGGCAGGAGCCTTGAGAGGTGAAAAGACTATCCTCTCACCGGCCTTAAGTCCAGATTTGATAATAACCTCTTCTCCCTGGTTCCGGGCGACCTTGACTTCCCGAAAATGAAGGGTGCCTTTATCATCAACAACCCATACAATATTCCCCTGGCGAAGGGCGGACCTTGGGATAACGGAAGCATCCGGCAGAATCCGCCCTGTAATGTCAACCGATACAAACAGCCCTACCGCAAGAGGCGGTTTTGTCGCGTAGGGTTTATCAACTCTCACGACAACTCTTACCATTCGGGTTTGTGCATCTATCTTTCCTTCTGCACGGACGACCTTGCCCGGAAAAGTGAGGTCTTTTCCTGCAACCATTCCATGAACTGTCGCAGGGGACCCTTGGGATCCTTCCACTGTAAAGCCTGGCACATCGAACCAGAAAAGATCCCCATCTTCCATGGGGAGCGCAATTTCAACAGCTTCGGTGGAAAAGAGCGTTGCCAGGTTCTGGCCCGGCGTTACATACTGTCCCAGATCAGTAAATTTTTTATTTACGCGGCTATCGAAAGGTGCCTTCAGCACCGTTCTCTCACGATTCAGCAGTGCCTTTTGAAGATCGGCCCGGCTGGCGTCAAGCTTGGCCTGGGCTGCCGCCAGCTGCGGTTCCTTTGCTACAAGGGGTGGCGGTTCCTCTGTAAGCCTTGTGCCGTCCTGGTAGTAACTTCTCCACTCTTCCCTCGCTACCAGCGCTTCCTGCTGTACAATCTTCAGACTGCTTTCTGCATCTTTGACCTGCGCTTTTGCAAAGGTTACAGCCAGATCATAATCAACGGGATCTATGGAGAGCAAAGCCTCTCCCCTGGCGAATGAGCCGCCACTGACCAGTGAGGAAGACAGGCTGACAATCTTACCGCTGACCTGTGGAATTAGCTCGATCTCCCGGAGCGGGGCAACCGTTCCTTCACCCCTGATCTTTATGACCTGCTCACCCATTGTAACTTCCAAGGCACGAACCATAGGTACCGGGATTGATGTCTGCACCTTTTCAATGCCCGATTTACTGGACGTAAGGGCACCCATGATGGCCACCCCGGCGGTTATAATCGCCACGGTTACGATTATATGGATAGGGCGTTTTCGTTTCTGGTACATCGTTTTTCCCTCGGAAGGCTGGCTGTCAATCATGGTTTGTCGCGGCTCCCTTTTATTCCCTCTCGTTCACTTCTTCACAATGCGGACCACCCCACCCGCCTCCAAGCGCACGATACAGTGTCACACGGTTGGTGAGAATGGCAAGTTCTACCAGTACCAGGCTTTCCTCAGCCTCAAACCGGGTATGCTGTGCATCAATTACGGAAAGATAGCTGATCAGCCCCCTCTCATATCGGCTCTCGGCTACTTTTTGCGTTGCACGAGATTCTGTTAGGAAAGTAAGCATACTCTCCCTTTTTTCCAGCTGTTCCTTTCGTGTCAGGAGAGCACTTTCGACTTCCGAAAAGGCGGATATGACGGTTTTGATGTAGTCGGCAATTCCCTGTTGGAACTGTGCTTCGGCAGCGCTTTGAGCGGCCTTCAGTCTCCCCGCATCGAAGAGCGGCTTAAGGGCCCCGAAGTTTATATTCCAGACACTGCTCCCCGGTACAAAGAGCTGGTCCAGTTCACTGCTGGAGTAACCGAAGGCGCCTGTCAGCCTTATCGAGGGGAAGCGGCTGGCCTTGGCGACACCAATTTTCGCGTTAAGCGCCCGCAGAGATGCATCGGCCGCTCTGATATCTGGCCGACGCAATAGGAGATCGGAGGGGAGACCCTCCGGTACGGGGGCAGGAAGGATGAAGTAGTCCTCGGGTTGGGCCCGTGGCCCCTGGGTTTCCGGGTAACAACCGGCAAGGGCGCTCAATTGTTGCTGTTTTATTCCGAGTTCCTGTCGCAGCGTGGGAAGGGTTGTCTCCACCTGGGCCAGGGTGCGCCGTGACTGCCTTAGATCAAGGATAGAGACCAGTCCACCCTCATAGCGCCTCTCTATAAAAGAAAGGCTTTTACGGTAACTCTCAATGCTCCGTTCAGCTATCTGAATCCTTCGCTCCAGGGATTCAATCTGAAAGTATAAAGCTATCGCTTCGGATATGACGGTCTGGGCGATTGTTAGGGCATGCTCCTCCATCTGAAGGAGCATTGCCATGGAGGATTCCTCGGCACGGGCCAGGCGTCCCCATAGATCGACCTCAAAAGATGCTGGCAGGGAAAGATTATATAGGTCAGACTCGCCCGAAAGGGTGCGTTGCCTCCCCCCCGTTCCCTGAAGCTGGAGATTTGGCAATCGATCGGACCGGGATTGCACAAAATAAGACCTCAGCTCCAAGACCCTTGCCATGGCCTTTTTAATATCCAGATTATCTGCCGCAATTTCTTCAACAAGCTGGTTTAAATCGGAATCATTGAAGGAGGTCCACCATGGGTCGGCAAGCTCTCCCTCGCCGCCTCCGGAGAGAGCATTTTGATATGAAGCCCTGATCTGCTGGCCCATATCGGGTTTTGTAAAATCTGGACCCATCTTGATGCATCCCCAAAGGCTCATGAAGAGGAAAAAGAGTACAAAATGAAGGACCGTTACGGCATTGCATCCCCTCGGGGCAAAGAGAGCCACTGTAACCGGCAGCATTCGGGACTTGGTTTCGGTATTTTTATTTTCCCGGAACATGGCAGCAAGCCCTCTCCTGGTGGAAACACTCTTATCAAAAAGATGGTAACGTGTTTTTACAGAAACGGTACGAGACTAGGCACGGCCGTCACGATGCTTACCACATGGTGACAGCCGTTAATTGTATTGTACGAGAATTGAATCTTTACGAATTACTGAGTACAACCAGCGCGTCAACAGCGACAGGCTGATCCCCTGAAATTATAAGGGGATTAATGTCTATCTCCGCTATTTGATCATATTCACAGCCCAACCTGCCGATCCCAATAAGGGCCTTAACCAGGGCTTTTTTGTCTACAGCCGGGCTCCCGCGAAACTCATCAAGCAGTTTCCTGGACTTTATCTCTTCTATCATCTCCATGGCGTCGAACTCGGAAATGGGCGCCACCCTGAAGCTGACATCATTAAGAACCTCTGTGAATATTCCACCGAGGCCAAACATGACACAGGGACCGAACTGCGGGTCACGGGTAAGTCCTATTACAAATTCCCTGGCCCCCTTTATCATCTCCTGTACCAGAACACCGTCGAGAGATAAATCTGCACCTGTAATCTCATCATATGCAAGCTCGACCTCGTCTACGGAACTCAGGTTGAGTTTCACAAGACCCATCTCTGTCTTATGAGTAGCCGTGCTGGAACAACCCTTCAGCACAACAGGGAAACCTATTTCTTCGGCCATTTTTGTGGCTTCAGCTTTGGAGGCCGCAAGCCTCTCCCTGGTAACAGAAACTCCCGCCGACGCAACAACCCGTTTAGATTCGTATTCCGAAAGGGCCTTCTGCTTCTTGCCTATAGCCCTCTGCAGTATTTCTTTCATCGTGCCTTCTCCAATTGAAGATCCCCGCAACAAGTTGCGGGGACACTTCGATTGTCACGAAATATTATTACTTCTATTGGCGGCTCCCGCTGCAAGCAGCCTTCACCGCACTTACCGCCCCACTAAAGCCAGGGCGGAATGAATCACTACGCCAGGCTTCACGGCCTGATCTTACTTTCCATATCCAAGTTTCTTAGTTGCATCTTCGATAATGGAAAGTACCGACGGATCCTCTATGGTTGACGGGACAACATATTTTTCACCATTGGCTATCTTACGCATGGTTGCCCTGAGTATCTTGCCGGAGCGTGTCTTGGGCAGTGCCGATACAATCGCGCACTCCTTGAAGCATGCGACAGCACCGATATCCGCACGAACCATACCTACCAGTTCCTTTACAATCTCCTCGTGGGGACGATCAACACCTGCCTTCAAGACTGCAAATCCCAGGGGAACCTGTCCCTTAAGCTGCTCGTTTGCCCCTAGTACAGCGCATTCGGCAACATCCTTGTGTTTTGCAACAATCTCTTCCATAGCGCCGGTAGAGAGTCTGTGCCCTGCCACATTGATGACGTCATCGATACGCCCCATTATAAAGAGGTATCCGTCCTCATCCACATGACCGCCGTCGCCGGTAACGTAGAATCCCTCTATTTCCGTTACATACTCAAGGTAACGCTTGTCGTCGTTCCAAAGGGTCGGCAAACAGCCTGGAGGAAGAGGAAGCTTGATTCCTATAATGCCGTCTTCGCCGACAGGAATAGGTTTCCCTGTTGAATCGATGATCTGGACATTGTATCCGGGGACTGATTTGGTGGGGGAACCAGCCTTGAATGGGAAAGGCTCGATGCCCATGCAGTTGGCTACAATCCCCCATCCCGTTTCTGTCTGCCACCAGTGATCGACAACCGGAATCTTAAGCTTCTCTACTGCCCAGTGATAGGTGTCGGGATCAAGACGCTCACCGGCCATGAAGAGGGCTCGCATAGACTTTATATCATATTTCTTGACATATTCGGCTTCCGGGTCTTCCTTCCTTATGGCACGAAGGGCCGTAGGAGCGGTGAAGAGTGCGGCAACTTTATGCTCCGAAATTACACGCCAGAAAGCTCCGGGGTCCGGTGTACCTATAGGTTTGCCTTCGTATATTATTGTTGTGCAGCCCATCAGGAGAGGGGCGTAGACTATGTAGGAATGACCTACCACCCAACCCACGTCGGAGGCAGCCCAAAACACTTCACCGGGCTGTACGTTATAGAGGTTTTTCATCGACCATTTAAGGGCAACGGCGTATCCACCGTTGTCGCGGACAACCCCCTTCGGTTTGCCGGTTGTACCGGAGGTATAAAGGATATACAGAGGATCCGTAGCCGCTACTGAAACGCAATCCGCAGCCTTCGCCTTGCTGATAAGGTCTGCTGCAGAGAAATCACGGCCGGCTACAAGCTCAGCCACAACCTGGGGACGCTGGAAGATTACGCAGTGCTCCGGCTTGTGGGTGGACAATCTGATTGCTTCATCCAGGAGAGGCTTGTAGGGAATAACCTTTTTACCTTCAACACCACAGGAGGCAGTGACTACAACCTTCGGCTTGGCATCATCTATCCTGATCGCCAGTTCGTTCGGCGCAAATCCACCGAAAACCACGGAATGTATTGCACCTAGTCTCGCGCATGCAAGCATGGCCACTGGTGCTTCAGGAATCATTGGCATGTAGACGATGACAGTGTCACCCTTCGACACACCAAGCTCTTTAAGGGCGCCTGCAAATTTAGATACCTGATCCAGCAGTTCACTGTATGTTATTTTTTTTACGGTGTTTGTAACCGGGCTATCGTAGATGATGGCCGGCTGGTCTCCCCTTCCGTCCTTTACATGACAATCTACCGCATTGTAGCAGGTATTGAGCATTCCACCTACAAACCAACGGTAAAAAGGTTTCTTGCTGTCGTCCAGAACCTTGTCCCATTTCTTATCCCACTTCACCGCCTCGGCGGCCTCACCCCAGAACTCTTCGGGATTGTTTATAGAACGGTTATAAATCTCAGAATATTTAGCTGTCATTTAAAATCCCCTTCCCTTATATTTTTTACTGTTTTACGATTGGCCCAATAATCTTATGCTCAGGCATAAGAAACGCCTCCCCACACATAGGGAATATTGCATCGGCATGCAAATCTCATCCCATGCCGAACCCCTATACACCTACCGGGAAGGACTCCATAACACTCTCACAAAGAAAGTAGCAAGAAAAAAACTCCCCAGCATAACTGATTACACCGCCGAACCAGATCGGCGGAGCATATCGTTGTTCCCATTTTTATTCAAGAAAAAACTGGCCCGGCATCCACTGTAAAATTTGTTTTTTCATTAGACAAAAGACAGCATAAATTGCCGGTGAAAAGGATTATCATTGATGAGATCTGGTCCTGTTTGTTATCTCATAGAACTGGAAGGGCTGCACAAAGATACCATCCTAAACGAACCCTGCGATGCGAAGCCCTACCCTCTAAGTTCCTCAGGAATATCAACCTGAACATCTACAGATTTTACGAAGCGATCTACAGCTCCCCTGGTCTCTGATAGCCTTAGTTTGTCGAAGAGGAAGAAAAACTTCGCCTCAAGCTCAGCCCCTATCGCATCAAGGATGTCCGCCGGCAGGCTCCACATATCATTTTTGAAGTGGCCAAAGCCCTTCTTACGGGTCTTATAGATAAACTGCTCTTCCGTATCCCTCTCCTTCTTCTCATTCTTCAGATCAGTATTTATATATTTATACACCCTTTCCTTTAATTCAGCGGGGAAGTGCATGCTGTCATAGATAATGTTCTGAAACCCAGTCGCCAGGTGTATCTCGGCAGTCTGCGTCTCGGGAAAGCGGTCAAATGCCTCATCTGGCAGTGTAGAGGCCCCATGCTGAACAGCTCCCGACAGCCCGTATTCGGACTTTGCCACAAGGGATATATCTTCCAGGGCTGCAAAGTCTATCTTGGCCTCTGCTATCGAACCGTCCGGCAATGGAACTCCTCCATGGGTCGTTCCGGTCTGTATGCTGATCTTGCTGATCCCCTTAAAGGAACCATCAGACTTCGTGCGTATAGCCTCAAGGTAACCATCCATAAAGGCGACGAATTCTTCCGGCGTTGTATTCTTGTCTCCGATCTCCCCGATCTCGCCTCCTATTGATACGGTGACCCCTGCCGGTTCTATATGACGTATCAGGGCTGTCATATCGGCCGTTATTAAAAAATTACCCTCCTGCTGCTCCTTTAAAGTGGCCCGGCTTATATCGACTACGGTAGAGGCGTCAATGTCTATATTGTAAAACCCCGAATCGACAGCCTCGGTGACAAGCGAAGTCATTGCCTCTATCTCGGCATCGGGATCGGCGGCATATTTTTTTGCATTGATCTGGAAATGATCACCCTGAAGGAAAAGCGGCCCCCTGTACCCTGTCTTTATCGCAGCGGCAGTTATTACGGCTGTATATTCCGCGGGGCGTTGTTCGGTATATCCGATTTCAGATCGGGCTATTTCAAAAATTACGGGGCCGGCATTCATCTTCATGGCAGCTCTAAATACCGCCTGAGCACTGTGATAGGTCATGCCCCGAAGATTAATAGCGGGCACCGTGAATCCCGACACATCCCCTCTGCCCATGGCTTCGTACAGACTTTGGATAGAGGAGGCAAGGCAACCTAACTTTGCACCTGCTCTCCTGACAAGCCATCTCGCGCAGGCCTTGACGGAGATGCTGGGACTAAATACGGAAGAAGAAGCCAGATCATCGATCAGGAAATCACGCAGGCCTTTATAGTCCGAGACGGTTAGGTTCCTGCCGTCAATTGTCAATACGCCAGAAATGGCTTGTTTAAGTTGTTCGATAGTTTGATAAATCATCGGTTCTCTCTCTTCTCTTCCAGGGTTGCTTCAAGGTGAAAGATCAATTTTCAAGAAACAATTTTGCTTTTTCCACTTCGTTTTTGCTTCCAATATATATGGGACACCTCTGATCAAGCGAATCCGGTTTTATTGAAAGGATGCGCTGCCTGCCATCGGTGGCCAGGCCGCCTGCCTGTTCCACCAGAAATGCCATCGGCTGCAGCTCGAATACAAGCCTCAGCTTACCACGAGGATTCCCTTTTAGGGCCGGGTAGGTAAAAACTCCACCCCGCTTTATGAGGATTTGGTTCACGTCGGACACAAAAGCACCGCTGTAGCGCAGCTTGTAACCTTCATCCTCAAGATATTGTATATATCCAAGGTGTTCTGCGGTCCAGTCTCGCCTTAGCCCTCCTACACCCATCAGACTGCCCTTTTCATTGAGCATGATATCTGAGCCGGACAGGACGTACTCACCTTCCCTGTTAAGGACGAATTCGTGCGTTCCATTTCCCGCAGAGTATATCATCGTAATCAGGGGTCCGTAGATTATGGACATTGCAGCAACAAGACTTTCGTCACCTTTCTCAAGAAAGGAATTGTTGTGTATGCCGATTATTGTCCCTATTGAAAGGTTTACATCTACAAGTGAGGAGCCATCCAAGGGGTCCGCAGTTACTACATACTTTTCCTTCCCTGTACCAACCTGTACTACCGATTCTCTTTCCTCCGAAGCGTAATGACTGACAAAGCCCGAGAACTCAAGCTGGTTCTTTATGATTTCATCTGAACTCATGTCCAGGGCGAGCTGTTTTTCCCCATAGATATTTTCACAACCTGCCAATTTCCGGTTAGATTCCTGTATCTTTGAAGAAATATATTTTCCGGTAACCGCTATCTGCCAGATGAGCCTGCGGAGGTCCATATCAATACTCGCCATCCACATATGACGTCTCAGATCAGTGAAGTGCCTTGTCGCATCAGATATATTTTCCATTATAACCACCCCTCAAATACTCAAATGGTGAATTTCTAACAGGGAGACATTTTTTATACAAGCAATTTTTAGCAGGTTGACTATCATGGCACTGATAAAAGAGCCCCCCAACTGGTCAATACCACTTATCAAATCAACCGCACCGATAACCGATAACGATCAAACCTACAAAACCAAAACCGGTAACCGATCGATTTGAAGAAAAAACTCAAAAAAGTGGCCGTCGCAGAAGTACCAGTATACCTATCTCCCCCTGAATTCAGGTTTCCGTCTCTCTTCGAAGGCCTTTACCGATTCCTGAAAATCCTCCGTTTTAAAGAGAACCATGTTTTTGTGGGCCGCCAGCGTAACCCCGTCACGGACAGTCGCAGTCCGGCTGTAATTTAAAACCTCCTTGGTATTCTGGACCGCCAGAGGAGCACTCTCTGCTATCTCTGCGGCCAACCTTAGGGAACCGGCCATGAGGGCCTCCTGATCAGGAAAGACCTCTATCACCATCCCCATTCTTTCCACCTCTCTGGCCGTGAAAAAGCGCCCGGTATATGCCATCTGACGTGTAAAGGCCTGGCCGATTATATAGGGAAGCCTCTGCAGTACGCCCATATCGGCTACAACCCCTATCCTTGCTTCCCGAAGGGAGAATGTAGCATCTTCGGTGCAGAGGCGAAGATCGCATGCCGAAACAATGTCGAAGCCCGCACCGATACACATCCCGTGAACGGCCGCTATAACAGGCTTCCTGCATTCCTCAATGGCATGGCAACACTCAAACATGGCCCTGTCGTTGGTTGGAAAGTTCAACATCTGTTTGGGGTCACCTATTACTCCCCTTGACATTGCATCCTTAAGATCAAGACCCGTGCAAAAGATGCGTGCATTGCTCTTAAGTATAATGACCCTTACATCGTCAACCCTGTCAAGTTCTTCGAAGACCGCGAAAATTTCCTTCGCAAACTCCAGGCTCAGAGCATTCAGGCTATCCGTCCTGTCCAATGCCACCGTTGCAACGTGCTTTTCCGTCGTTACTTCAATCCATCGATAATCCATAAGAACCTTTCCTCTCATCACATTAAGGGATGGAGGAGCATTATCACCAAACAGGGCAAAATACAATCTCAGGAACCCTATCCCTTAGCCTTAAATAGTCGCTGGAAAAAACTCTTCCCACCGTGATAGGTTAATGGTCCAGAAAGGAGCGATTCATGGCAGATAACCAGAAACCGGACTACAGTTCCTTTGACAGACCGGAAATCCTAAGTCTTCTCTTCTGTCCCCGCACCGACGGCAGACACTCCCCCACCGGAGGAGATATTTTTGAAATAGAGGTACCGGTAGACGAAGGCATCAACGTAGGCGCCCGTTTGCACCACGCCGCAAAAACAGCCCCAACTATCCTATTTTTCCATGGAAACGGCGAGATCGTCGCCGATTATGACGACATCGCACCCCTGTATGTCCAGAGGGGCATAAACTTTCTGCCCGTAGATTACCGCGGATACGGCCGATCAACGGGAACTCCTACGGTAACTACGATGATGCAGGACTGCCACTTAGTCTTCGAATATGCAACGAATTGGCTGCATCAAAGGAAATATTGGGGTCCTGTGATCGTAATGGGAAGATCCCTGGGCAGCGCATCTGCCATTGAAATAGCCGCGAGTCATAAGGCTGATATCGCAGGGCTTATAATTGAAAGCGGGTTTGCCTACCTGATGCCACTGCTAAGTCTTATGGGAATTCCTGCTTTGGCCATGGGGATATCCGAGGAGGATGGTCCCCGCAATGTTGAAAAAATAAGGGCCTTTGACAAAGCTACGCTAATCATACACGCCCAGTTTGACCAGATTATCCCCTTCAGCGACGGGAAGGCTCTCTATGAGGCAAGCACCGCCGTAGAAAAACGCCTGCTGATGATACCCGGTGCGGACCACAACACTATCTTCATGATAGGCTTCAGGGATTACATGTCATCTGTCTCGGATTTAATCAACAAGACCTGCGCTTAAAACGCATCTATGTTACATGATGACATCGCCCAGGACAGCCTGATGAGTCGGGAACATACCGTTGCTGCTGAGGGTATTTCAGATATTACTTGAAGGACGGGGAAGGCCTTCGGAATCACAGGACTATCCTGCCTTTTGAACCTATTTTACCGCGCAAGCCTTATCCCTAAGTGACGCGCCCTGTTCTTTGTCCTTTTTCCGATCCGCTGCTCTCTGTCCATGGAGGCCAAACCTATGAAAAGCACGCCTATCCTCCGGGCTCCGAGGAGACCTGCGGCAGTATTCAAAAGCTTTATCATACCGCTGGACATACGTGCCAGAATTGAGGGAGCTGCCGATGAGGCGACAAGAAGGGCCTTCCGATCCTTTACCCGGTTCCTAACCTTGGGAGCACCCATGGTCCAGGGCCAATAGGCAAAAGGGATAAGCCTTTCTATGAACCTCTTCATGACAGCGGTCACCGAACCGAAGTTCATAGGTGAGGCAAGTACAATTGCGTCGGCACTTTCCAGCCCGCTCAGGATGGCTCCCATGTCATCATCAATAACACAGTCCCCTCTTTTCTGACCCTCCTGCTGTGTACATAACCTGCAATTCCTGCAAAATTCTACGTTAACGTCGATCAGGTATATCTTTTCAGTCTCTGCTCCCTCCTCTCCCGCCGCCCAAAGGATCTCGTCGACAGCCTGATCAATTATACCCCCCTTGCGGTAACTTCCAACTATGGCGACTATTTTTTTTATTTTTATTCATTAGTTGTTTGTCCTTTTAGACTGGAGAGTGTTTTATCGCCCAAAGCAGTCGTTGTCAGTACGATAAAACAGGGATAAATAGATGTCAACGGAGATTTTTTGTTCTATTCTGCAAGCTAGGATACTTGGGCTTCTTATATCCTGTAACGGGCTGTTGGGCAGATACAAAATGGGGGAAATCAAAAGGCAGAAATGGAAAAGGCGGCCAAAGCCTGCAGACCAACTAGAGGTCCAGGTTTTCGACCGCCTTATGAGTTCCTCATCAACCCTAACAGAATCAGAATTTTAACCTGATTCAGAAACAGAGATATGTTAGGGCAAAGATTAGCTGACTGGGAAAGGGTAACGGGCATGAAAAAGTGTTCCGGAACCCATACCTATTCTGGTGCCATCTTATTTTTACTTTTGCTTTAGATACTCGTCCATTGCCCTGGCTGCCTTTTTCGCGGCGCCCATTGCAAGAATAACTGTTGCTGCTCCCGTAACGATATCGCCTCCTGCGTAGACCCCTTCCTTGCTGGTCTTGCCGGTTTCTTCATCTGCCACTATGTAGCCCCACTTATTCGTATCAAGACCGGGGGTTGTGATAGGAATAACCGGGTTGGCGTTTGTGCCTATGGAAACAACTACCATGTCGACATCTATTACAAACTCAGAGTCTTTTACAGGGACCGGCCTTCTCCTTCCTGAAGCATCGGGCTCGCCAAGCTCCATCTGGATACATCTCATGCCAGTTACCCATCCGTTCTCGTCGCCTATATAACCTACCGGGTTTGTAAGAATCTTGAATTCAACACCTTCCTGTTTTGCATGATGGACTTCTTCGGCCCTGGCCGGCATCTCCGCCTCTGTCCTGCGGTAGACGACGGTGACCTTATCGGCACCCATCCTAAGTGCTGTCCTCGCGGAATCCATGGTTACGTTACCGGCACCAAGAACCGCGACGTTTTTCCCTCTTGCTATGGGGGTATCGTATTCGGGGAACCTATAGGCCTTCATAAGGTTAGACCTTGTCAGATACTCGTTTGCGGAATAAATACCGCTGAGATTTTCCCCAGGAACATCCATAAATACAGGAGCGCCGGCACCAACACCCAGGAATACTGCATCGTAACCTTCACTTAGAAGATCGTCGACTGTTTTCCCTCTTCCAATAACGGAATTGAGTACAAGCTCGACTCCCATCTTCTGAAGATAGTCTATCTCCGCATCGACGATTACCTTGGGGAGACGGAATTCCGGTATACCATAGATAAGAACGCCGCCAGCCTTGTGCAAACCCTCGAACATGGTAACACTGTGGCCCAACTTTATAAGATCTCCGGCGATGGTCAGACCTGCAGGTCCGGAACCAACAACGGCAACCCTCTTACCTGTAGGCGGCGCCATCTCGGGAATCTGAACTGCACCTGCGTTGCGCTCATAATCAGCCGCAAAACGCTCGAGCCTTCCGACAGCAACCGATTCGCCCTTTTTACCAAGGATACAGCGAGACTCGCACTGGGCCTCCTGAGGACATACCCTGCCGCAGACGGCCGGAAGGCTGTTTGTCTCTTTTATACGACGGGCCGCACCAACAAAGTCCTTTTCAACTATCAGCTTTATGAATCCCGGGATATTGACATCCACGGGGCAACCTTCAACGCAGGCCGGTTTTTTGCACTGCAGGCAACGACTGGCCTCAAGAACCGCCGTTTCTTCGGAGTAACCGAATGGAACCTCTTCGAAATTTGCCCTTCGAACATTGGGATCCTGCTCCGGCATTTTCTGCCTTGGAATTTTTTCCGTCTTACTCATGGCATCTGCACCCCTTTCTCGCTGCCTCTTCCTCGTTGGAATACATCCTGAGGCGTTTAATCAGAAGATCAAAATCTACCTGATGACCGTCAAACTCGGGGCCGTCGACACAGGCAAATTTGGTCTCCCCGCCGACGGAAACTCGACAGGCTCCGCACATACCGGTTGCATCAACCATGATGGGATTAAGACTCACTATTGTCTTTATACTGTGAGGCCTCGTCACCTCACAGAGGAACTTCATCATCGGTACGGGCCCTATTGCGAAGACCCTTGCAACAGGTTCTCCGGAAGCAATCAGGTTCTTCAAGACATCTGTGACAAACCCATGGACACCATAGCTGCCATCATCTGTACTGACTATAAGCTGGTCACATATACTCTTAATCTCGTCCTCCAGAATCAGGATGTCCTTGGTCCTGGCACCTATTATGGCTATGACCTT
Source organism: Syntrophales bacterium (assembly GCA_963665835.2). Taxonomy (GTDB): domain Bacteria; phylum Desulfobacterota; class Syntrophia; order Syntrophales; family UBA2210; genus UBA6078. The sequence continues at coordinate 1,182,709 of CAXXWJ010000001.1, forward strand.
GTTACCCTTTTCCTTTAGAGCCTTTATTATCGGATAGGCAACACCTATTCCAACACCACCACCGACAACAACCGAAGTGCCAAACTTCTCCATCTCAGTTGGCTCTCCAAGCGGACCGAGAACAGCAAAGAGGTCATCACCTTCGTTCATGGCTGCCATACACATGGTGGTCTTGCCAACTACCTGATATATGATGGTGACAGTTCCCTTTTCCTTGTCAGAATCAACTATGGTAAGGGGTATGCGTTCCCCCTTCTCTTCGGTCATAATGACAACAAACTGCCCGGCCTTTCTCTTTGCCGCAATCTCAGGCGCTGCAATTGCCATCTTAAAAACGGTATCGGACAATTGCGACTTTTCTACGATCTTGTTCAAACCTACACCTCCAAACCAGTTTGTATCTGTTAAACATTAACAGAGTTCTCTTCAAAAGATCTCACCCCGAGGGAACTGAGCCCACAACGATTTTTCAATCTCTACAGCAACTATTCCCCTATAGCCACTCAACAGCATTAAAATAGGTGTGTTAGAAAACGCTTCAAAACTCGGATATCATCGTGTGAGTTGAATACAGGCAGGGGTCAGGTAAATCATGTTTCGACGCAAAAGAACTGTCTTTAGGAAAACTCGTTATAAGAACTCTCAGGCTACTCTTGGCAGCAGCCCACGACAGCGACCGAAACTAACCTTAGCAATAAACTCATACCCGCAAAAATCGCGGGTATGAGTAAAATAGCTTGGGGAGGATTATATCGCTGCCATAGGGACGTGCTGTCCCTCGTCTTACTATGCTTGCGACGTGGCCAACGCCTATAACCGTTGCCCTTCCCCTACATTAATTCAGAGCCTTTGCAACTATCTCGGACAGATCCAGTACGCGTACCGAACCATCGGCCTTCTTATCCTTCAGACCGTCTTCAAACATGGTCATGCAATAGGGGCAACAGGTGCATATCGTATCTGGAGACTGAGCCAAAGCCTGTTCGGTACGTTTCAAAAAGATCCTGTCCCCTACACTTTCCTCAAGCCACATACGACCGCCACCGCCACCACAACAGAAACCCTTGTCCCGATTGCGTTCCATCTCGGCAGGCGCCTTCTTCGTTACTGCAGATATGGCCTTTCGCGGCTCATCATAGACTGAATTATAACGGCCAAGATAGCAGGAGTCATGGTATACTACCTTCCCAACTCCCGCATCGCCCTTGAGTTTCAGCTTACCCTTCTCAATAAGGCTATTTATGAATTCGGTATGGTGAAGAACCTCGAAATTGGCCCCGTACTGCTTATAATCATTCTTCAGTGTGCTGTAGCAATGAGGACACTGGGTTATTATCTTCTTTACACCCTTCTCCTGGAAGAGTTTCATGTTTTTCTTGGCCATCTCGTCAAAGATATATTCGTTGCCCAGGCGCCTCAAACTATCACCGCAACAAAGCTCATCCTTGCCCAGAACACCCCAGGATACACCAGCCGCATTGAGAACCTTGGCAGTAGCCAGGGTTACGGTCTTGCCACGGGGGTCCAGACCACCGGCACAGCCCACATAGAACAGATACTCCGTACCTGATTCAAAGAGTTTGGCGCCTGCCTCATCCATCCAAGTCGCGCGCTTTTCTGGAGCGATACCCCAAGGGTTGCTACGTCCTTCTATATTCTCGAAGAAAGTAAGAAGCTCATGGGGGAATTGGGCCCTCATCTCTACAAGGTTACGCCTCATCCCTACAATCTTCGGCACGTGTTCAATAAAGACAGGGCAGACTTCCATACAGGCCCCGCAGGTTGTGCAGTCCCATATCGCCTCCTCCGATACGCTCTCAGCTCCCGTACCTATCAAAGGATGGATAGGCTCACGATTCTGAACCAGACCAGGACCATTGGCCAGCAGATTCATCTTCAGATTATGGATAATGGCTTTGGGCTCAAGAACCTTTCCGGTGGATGCGGCAGGGCAGTTATCCACACAACGTCCACACTCTGTACAGGAGTAGGAATCGAAGAGATCCTTCCAGGTAAATTCGTCGACCCTCTCCACTCCGTAGGAGTTACCCTTGGCAAAAGCCTCACGGCTCTGGGTATTTACCTTGTCAAGGCTCCTGAACAGGCAGTTGGGAATCGACGTAAGAATATGCATGTGCTTGCTGTAGGGCAGATAGTTCATAAAGACCAGAAGCACTATGGCGTGAATCCACCACGATACAAACTCCGTTGCCTCAAGGGCTTCGGGCGACATACCTGCAAAAAGCGTTGTCCCGACAAAGGCCGAAACTGGCATATATGCAACGGCCTCTTCCAGCCCCATGGCTATCTCTGCACCATGCACGGCAAAGAATGCCAGCATGAGTGTGGAGATAAGGCTAAGAATGATAAAGGCATCGCCGCTCAACGCGTCTATATATGAAGGGGGAAAAAAGAGTCTTCTGAAAACCGCAACACATACGGCTAGCAAGGCTACTATGGAAGCGATATCGAATACCCAGGCCAAGCCATAATAAAGCCCTGTAGGAAGCATCGAAAGCGCAATATAATCCGGTGCCAGACCGTGAAGCAGAAACTCCGCATTCGCTATTAGCAGGATTATAAAAGCCCAGAAAAGAATGGCATGGTTTATTCCGAAACGATAGCCATGCGAAACCGTGCAGCGCTGTGCGAAGGGGTAGTATATGGCATTCCATATACGCTTGCCCATATCGTTAGAGCGATTGTCCGGTTTTCCCAAGGCCACAAGCCTGAACCGACTATAACAACTCCAGGCAAAAAAGGCCATGGAGATGATGAAGATCACGATAAATGTCAAAGTGTTGGCAGACACGGCTTACTCCTTTGTTGTTTTACTCGAATACTTTATGCTTTTTTGCCACGCAACTCTTTCAGACGGCTTGTAATGGCCGGTACTACCTGAAAGACATCGCCGACTATGCCGTAGGTGGCAACCTCAAAAATCGGTGCTGATTTATCCTGATTTATAGCGATAATCACTTCCGAATCCTGCATGCCCACCAAGTGCTGGATAGCCCCCGAGATTGCGCAGGCAACATAGATCTTCGGCCTTACGGTCTTCCCGGTCTGACCTACCTGACGTTCCAGCGGCAGCCAACCGGCCTCTACAGCGGCACGAGAGCAGCCCACAACACCACCCAATTCATCGGCCAGTGCCTGTAGAATAGCAAAATTTTCCTGATTTGCCATACCGCGCCCGCCCGCCACGATAACCTCGGCTGCGGAAACGTCTATGGCATCGGCACCTTCCTTGCGATCGTCAATCACCTCCAGCACCTTGACCAGGATATCATCTTCCTTAATGGGTGCTGACTCTTTGACGATTTCACCCTTGCGGGAGGTATCCCTCGTCGGCATCTGCATAACGTGGGGCCTAACCGTTGACATCTGTGGCCTGGTCCGCTCCGTCATGATTGTTGCCATGATATTTCCACCGAAGGCCGGACGGGTCTGCATGAGGAAGCCCTTCTCGTCAATGGCCAGACCGGTACAATCCGCTGTCAAGCCCGTAAACAACTGGCTCGCCACAGCCCCGGCGACATCCCTGCCAAGGCCCGTAGCCCCGACAAGCAGTATTTCCGGCTTGTACTTCTCGACCAAGTAACAGACCGCTTTATAGTAGGACTCGGTTCTATAATCATGAAAAACCGGATCGTCTATCAGATATGCCTTTGAAGCACCGTAATAGAAAGATTCTTCACAGAGGTGACCAACATTATCACCTATGACGACGGCACACAACTCAACACCCAATGTTTTGGCAAGATCGGACCCTACACCCAGCAGCTCCCACGATACGGTAGCAGGCTCACCGGCTGTATGCTCTATGAATATCCAGACTCCTTTATACTGCCTTATCTTGTCGCGTATGGCAGCCTCTTCCGGTGTAAGATCTTCCGCCTCATCGTCACTGCCCTTATCGCTCTTCTCCGCTTCCAACTGCTTCAGGATCTCGAGCTCCTCAGGCGTGAAGTACATCTCCAAAGCTTCGGCAGGACATACCTTAACGCACTTACTGCAACCAATACAATCCTTAGGATCGATAATTGGCTCACCCTTATCATCCAGCGTTATGCATCCCTTGGGGCAGGAACTTTCGCATCGACCACCGCAAGCTATACATTTCCCGGAAATCAGGCGGGCCACACCTCGTGGTTTCTTTATCTTCTTTTTCTTATCATCCATATCTTCATCCGTTTACAGGTTAAATAGAAATTAAGTCTTGCCCCGCAAGAACGTCAATTAACATGCAGGCAGCTTCACTGGGATTATTCTCCCCATCACCAAGGATTTCCCCCGACGTTCTTTCCGGGGAGAAGATCTTCCGGACCTGGGTAGCAGAACCCTGAAGACCGATAAGTTCAGTTGGCAGGCCCATCACGCTGTTGTCCCACAGCCTGACCTTGGCATCCGAAGCCATCAGCCGCATCGGAACTGTTGGATATCGCGGCTGGTTGATTTCACGAACAACCGTAATCAGGGTCGGGAAAGGCGTCTCTACTATCTCATGGCGACCTTCCAGCTTACGCCTTACTCTCATCTTTTTAGCCGACAGATCCAGGGCCTGAATCTGATCCACTAGAGTAAGCTGCGTGTAGCCAAGGCGCGTGGCTATTCCCGGCCCCACCTGGGCGGTATCCCCATCAATGCTCTGACGACCGCAAATAACGGCCGCTATCTCGCCTTCCGTTGCAATCTTCTCTATCGCACCCGCTAAGACCTTACTGGTGGCCAAGGTATCAGCCCCGCCAAAAACGCGATCGCTCAACAGAATGGCATCGTCTGCACCAAGGGCTAGGGCTTTCTTCAAGGTAAACTCGGTATTTGGGGGCCCCATGGAAATGGCTACCACCTTAAATCCGTATTTGTCCTTGAGCTTGAGAGCCTCTTCCAACGCCGGACTGTCAAAAGGGTTAACGATGAACGGAACGCCGTCCCTGATAAGTGTACCTGTTACCGGATCAGTCTTCACCTGAGTAGTGTCCGGTACCTGTTTAATGCAAGCAACTACTATCACTGGTTACACTCCTATATGTTAAGAAGTTCCCCTTATTACAACACAGGGTCTTTTAATTCTGACGCACGGGGTATTACAAAAATATTCTCGCCTGTCAAGTCAAATATTGACAAATCACCAAAAAACCTACCCCCCGGATTCCCGACACCAGCATTGACCCAATCAATGCCAAATTCCAGAGGGTAACCGTCTGCCCCAAAAGCCGTCATCTAAATTGTCAATACATATTACAGGCAGGCCTCTTCTATGACCCTCCATATCTCGTCCTTGCCGTACCTGGTTTTGGCGGAAAAGGGAATAAGGTCGTCATAAGATATTCCAAGACTCTCTCCGATCCTTCCTCTGGATATGTTGACCTGGCCCCTTGAAAATTTATCAGCCTTGGTAAGAACAAAAGCGGTCGGAATATGGCGATCAATGAGCCAGCGCATAAGGAGACCGTCGCTTTCCGATGGTTCCCGGCGTATGTCAAGAATCATAACAACGAGCCGAAGATTTTCCCGGCTCTCAAGGTATAGTTCCACCATTTCCTGCCAACCCCTCTTGACGGCGAGCGGAACCTTGGCATACCCATACCCCGGAAGATCCACGAAGGAGAACATCTCATTCACAACAAAAAAATTAATGAGCTGGGTACGACCGGGTGTATTACTGGTCTTGGCAAGGTTTTTCCTATTGACAAGGGCATTGATAAGGGAGGATTTACCCACATTCGATCTGCCGACAAAGGCGACCTCGGGCAACAGTCCTTCGGGGTAGCGAAGGGGATCCACAGCGCTCTTTATGAATTCAGCCGATGTAATCTTCAAGTCGATTCACCCTGTACCAGTATTTTATCCTCCCCCATATCACACTATGGTGTAAAATCGCAAAGCACAGCAATCCCTTAAAGTTACTTTTCAACGACTCCCGGTTGTTTTTTGATGGACCAGACATATATCACTAACTGTGGATAAATAGCTCCTTGACTTTTATTCTCCGAGTTGGCATAATTCAATCAAAAGAAGTTTACATACAATAAAAGTTGAGGTTAACCGTGGAGTTAGAAAGACTTAGCGAGCTGGAAGGAAGGATTCGTGGCATAGTAGAGGAATGTTCCTCTCTGAAAGACAGAAACCAGGAATTACAAAAAATGTTGGACGAAAAGAACGCCCAGCTTGAAGAGATAAAAGACAGTAGAAGGGTTCTGAATGAGCAAAAGGATGCTGTTCGCGTAAAGGTGGACATGTTGCTTGATATGCTAAAGGATGTAGAGGTGTCGTAAACGTAAGGGGGGCAGTAATTGAAAAAACGTTTCGACATAACGGTGATGGGGCGGAATTTTTCGGTCCTTAGCGATAAAGGGGAGGAGTATGTAGATAGGGTTGTACGGTACGTGAATGAGAGGGCCAGGGAGATAGGAGAGTCCTCAGAAAATGCAACAGCTTCAGATATTGCCATTTTGGTTGCTTTAAATATTGCCGAGGAACGGTTCGGTGCAGAAGAAGAAAAAGAGAATCTGTGCAGCAGATTCGAAGATGGAATTGAGGAATTAATAAGCTACATAGACAATAAAAGCACAATATTCCCCTGCGATGTGCGTGGCAGCTTGTAGTTTTTTTGAACCAACACCTTATGATTGAGTGCTCTTCTTTGCTTGTGGTGTGCATGGCCATCATTTCCCTTCGGGGATGAGATGGAAAGCCTGAAGCAGCAACAGAGCGCTAGTACTTTTATAAGGTTCAAAAGATTGGTTGTCACGGCATGAGCGGGGGAGCAGTATGGCGAAGCAGTTTCATCTCTCCCAAGACCGCATATCCTTTATATGGATCCCTTTCCTGTGGCTGTCCTAGGACATGTCGCACAGTTTTCAATCCTATTATTTCATGACTAAGGTAAAATTTCTGTCTCTGCGAACTAATCAAGGGGGGAGGTAAGAGTCTTGTTAAATATCAGCTTCATAATATTGGTGGTACTGGTATCCTCAGCTCTGGGCGCGGTCTTGGGGTATTTTCTAAGAAAAAGGATTTCCGGTAAGATGCTGGATTCATCGGAACAGCTGGCACAGAGGATTACCAGCGAGGCGAAGAAGGAGGCCGAGAATATAAAGAAAGAGGCCATCCTGCAGGCCAAGGATAATCTTCTCAAGGCAAAAAATGAATTTGAAAAAGAGTCCCGGGACAGAAGGTCCGAAATTGAAAAGATAGAAGAGAGAATACGCTATAGGGAGGCAAGCGTAGATAAGAAAACAGACCAGCTTGCGCAGAGAGAGAACCATATTGAAAAAAGAGAAAGCTCCATAAACGATAAAGAAAATCTGCTGAATGAAAAACATGGTAAAGTAGACAAAATAATAGAAGAGAAGAGAAAAGAACTGGAAAAGGTTGCCGGTCTGTCTTCAGAGGAGGCGAGGGACTCGCTCGTCAAACTGATGGTGGATGATGCCAGGCACGAAGCCGGGGGCATAATAAGGAAGATAGAAGAAGAAACAAAGCTGGAATCTGAAAAGAAGTCCCGGGAGATACTGGCATATGCCGTTCAGCGTTACGCATCGGATTTTGTGACGGAGAATACCGTCTCCGTAGTTAACCTCCCATCAGATGAGATGAAAGGCCGCATTATAGGCAGGGAAGGCCGAAATATCCGAGCCATAGAGGCCGCAACAGGAACAGACCTTATAATAGACGATACTCCAGAGGCCGTAGTAATTTCGAGCTTTGATCCTGTACGTCGTGAGGTCGCAAAGAGGGCACTGGAGACCCTGATACATGACGGTAGGATTCACCCGGGAAGGATAGAGGAAATCGTCAAAAAGGTACGGTCCGAGGTTGACAAGCTTATCCGAGAAACAGGAGAAAGGATATCATTCGATGCCGGCGTTCATGACGTACATTCCGAGCTGCTCATACTCCTCGGAAGGTTGCGCTTCAGGACAAGCTTTTCCCAGAATGTTCTCGAACATTCAATGGAGGTCTCGCACCTTGCTGGCATGATGGCAGCAGAGCTAAAGATGAATGTAAAGGATGCCAAGAGGGCAGGTCTGCTCCACGATATCGGAAAGGCTGTCGATCATGAGATCGAAGGTCCCCATGCCACGATCGGAGCCGATTACGCCAGGAAATTCGGGGAGTCGGACAGGATTGTAGAGGCGATAGCCCACCATCATGACGATGGACACAACAATACCATACTGGGTGTGATAATACAGGCAGCTGACACCCTTTCCGCCGCGAGACCGGGTGCAAGAAGAGAAATGCTTGCAACCTACGTAAAGCGGTTAACAGAACTGGAGAGCATAGCGACTTCATTCAATGGAGTGGACAAGTGTTATGCAATACAGGCAGGTAGAGAGATTCGAATCCTGGTAGAAAATGAAAAGGTATCTGACAGCGACGCTGTAATGCTGTGCAGAGATATAGTCAAGAAGGTCGAGGCGGAACTTACCTACCCTGGCCAGATAAAGGTCACTGTAATAAGGGAGATGCGGGTTTCTGATTTTGCCAAGTGAGACCGAGAGATTTGAGACGTGAAGATACTGTTTATAGGCGATATAGTTGGAAAACCTGGAAGGCAGGCCCTGCAGGCCCTTCTTCCGGGAATCATAGTAAGCCACTCAATAGACATCACTATTGCTAACTGCGAGAACGCGGCGGGTGGGTTTGGAGTAACAAGGAAGGTAGTCGAGGAGTTGTATGGCAATGAAATCAGCGTTCTTACTTCCGGCAATCACATATGGGACAAGAAGGACATAGAAGATTTCATCAGTGACTACGACACCCTCTTGCGCCCAGCCAACTATCCGGAGGGAACACCGGGGAAAGGGAGCGTGGTGGTCTATAGCGCCCTGGGAACATCTGTCGGTGTTCTGAACCTGGAAGGGAGGGTCTTTATGAAGAGCTTGGACTGCCCTTTTCGGATAGCCGAGAGAGAAATAGCTAAACTGAAGGAAAAGACAGATATAATCTTTGTAGATATACACGCCGAGGCCACTTCTGAGAAAGAGGCCCTGGGATGGTTTCTTGACGGAAGAGTGAGCGCAATAGTCGGGACACATACACATGTGCAGACAGCGGATGAACGCATTCTCCCCCTTGGAACGGCATATATTTCGGATGTTGGAATGACTGGGCCCTTTGATTCTGTACTTGGGATAAAAAAAGGGGTGGCCCTTGAGAGATTCATGACTCTCATCCCCAACCGATACGAAGTTGCAAAGGGGGATGTACGCCTCCAGGGAGTCATAGTGGATGTTGATGATGAGACGGGCAGGGGCCTTTCTATAGAGAGGCTGAATATTAGCATGGAAAGTTGAGAAGAAATGAGCGGAAAAAACGCATATGATATCCTGCAAGAAAGGGGTTTCATAGAACAGATAACGGATGAAGAACCCATCAAAGACCTCCTGGGAAACAAATCAATCACCTGTTACATAGGGTTCGACCCAACTGCTTCCAGCCTCCACATAGGGAGCCTTGTGCCTATCATGTCCCTGGTTCACATGCAGCGCTGCGGGCATCAGCCCCTCGCGCTCGTCGGCGGCGGGACAGCCCTGATAGGAGACCCCAGCGGAAAGACGGAGATGCGCCGTATCCTCACACGGGAAGAAATAGATATAAATGCCGAGGCCATAAAGAACCAGCTCTCAAGATATCTGAACTTCGGGGAGGGAAAGGCAATCCTTTTAAATAACGCGGACTGGCTCGCCAATCTGAATTATATAGAATTTCTGAGAGACATCGGGCGTTGTTTCAGCGTCAACCGTATGCTCGCTGCCGAAAGCTACAGGATGAGAATGGAAAAGGGTCTCAGTTTCATTGAGTTCAACTACATGCTTCTCCAGTCCTACGATTTTTACTATCTAAGCAAAAACTACAACTGCGTTCTCGAGATGGGCGGCAATGACCAGTGGGGAAATATAGTCGCCGGTATAGATCTGACCAGGCGGCTTGAGGAAAAAAAGGTATATGGAATGACCTTTCCACTACTTGCAACCTCGCAGGGACACAAGATGGGAAAGACGGAAAAAGGTACAGTTTGGCTAGACGCCGATCTTACAACACCGTACGAGTATTTCCAGTACTGGATAAATACCGAAGACGCCGATGTAAAAAGGTTCCTTGCCCTCTTCACCCTCCTCCCAATGGAAGAAATAAACGAAACGGCAAGGCTGTTGGATGCCGAACTTAATATGGCAAAGGCGGTTCTTGCCTTCGAAGCTACAAAGATAACCCACGGTCAGGAGGCTGCCGTATCGGCCTGGGCGGCGGCGGTAAGCAACTTTGGACTGAAACCTGTAAGCCCCAGCCTGTTCCCATCAAGCGTAATTCCGAGAACCGTTGCCGCTGTTGATATGTCAGCAATCCCCACGGTGGAAAAAATAAGGGAAGAATTTGTGTCAGGGTTTCCAGCATTTGAGCTTTTCCATGCTGTCGATTTGTGTGCAACCAGAAGTGAAGCAAGGCGATTGATTCAACAGGGTGGTGCATACGTCAACGATCGCCAGGTAAAAACCTTTGATGAAAACATTGGCTCCGGTGACATCATAGACAATGAAATCCACCTTAGAAAAGGGAAAAAACAGCATATTCTTATAAAAGTTTCACAGTAAACACCGTTGGCTTCGAGGCGGCCGCTTCAACAGCTTGGCCTCATGTCTTGCGGTTCTCCCTGCCTTCCTGGTCACTGCCTATCCCTGCTACCAGGGATCTGTTTATTATTTCCTTGTTGTATGCAGAAAAAATGTCCCTGCGAGAGAGTATGCCTATTATCTCCCGGGGATTGTCTTTTTTTACAACTGGAAGCTGTTCAATATTCTTCAATCCTATTTTCTTAAGCGCCTCATCAAGATTCTGGTCCTCCGTTATTGTGATGACGCTCGGAATAGCAATATCCTTTACAACTACAAGATCCCCAAGGTCCTCTTCAAAAACAACCTCCTTGAAATCCTGAAAAGTTATTATGCCACTTAGAAGCCCTTTATCATCTACGACAGGGAAACTAGAATGCTTGCTTGAGAAGGTGTGTTCCAGAAGTTTGTTCAGATGCATATCTTCCGAAACTGTAACTACGTCTCTCGTCATAGCCTTGCCGACAAGCAGAGATTTCATCACATTCACCTCTCTACCGGCCCTGATATCGGTCCCCCTTCTTATCAGCTTCATCGTATAGATGGATTCCTTTCGTATCTGCGAAGCTATAACGGAGCTCAGAATACAGGACAACATCAGAGGGAGGATGATCTTGTAGTCTCCTGTCATCTCAAAGAGTATCAAAATGGCGGTAATCGGACCGTGGGTGGCCCCTGCGACCAGCGCCCCCATGCCAACGAGACTGTAGGCGCCGTATGTGGCTGTAATTGTGGGGAAAAAATGGTGAACCAGAGATCCAAAGGCCCCACCAAGCATGGCCCCGATAAAGAGAGAAGGTGCAAAGACGCCTCCCGATCCTCCGGAGCCTATAGTAAAAGAGGTGGCAAGTATTTTTGCGACGATCAGGGCCAGCAGCATATACCATGACAGGTTTTCCAGGAGAGCCATTCCTATGGCATCGTACCCGACCCCATAGACGTGAGGGAAGAGGAGTCCTATGATACCCACCAGTAGCCCCCCCACTGCCGCCTTTGTGTAATCGGGAATCCTCAACACATCAAAAAAATCTTCGACTTTATAGAGCGTTGATGTGAAAACAACCCCAACCACACCGGCAAGCACACCAAGGATCACATAGAAGGGCATCTCCAATGTGCTCACAAGGGTATAATGGGGCACAATAAAGGCGGGATAATCTCCAAGATATGCCCTGGAGATAACGGTTGCCATCACAGAAGAAACAACTATGGGGCTGAATGTGGCGATGCCGAACTCCCCCAATATAACCTCCATGGCAAACATGACCCCCGCTATCGGAGCATTGAATGTTGCAGCTATACCTGCGGCCGCGCCGCATCCAACAAGAGTCCTCATACGGTCCGCAGAAACCTTCATTATCTGTCCAAATGAAGACCCGATGGCCGAACCTATCTGAACAATGGGACCTTCCCTGCCCACCGATCCGCCGGTGCCTATTGATATTGCAGAGGCAAGAGATTTTATCAGTACAACTCGTTTCCTTATTATTCCTCCCTTAAGAGCAACTGCCGCCATAACTTCAGGAACCCCATGGCCCTTGGCCTCACGGGCAAATAAATATACAATAACACCGACCAAAAGACCGCCTATGGCTGGGGGCAAAAGCTTTGCGTACCAGGGAAGAGCCATCAGAGTTGGTAATATCTCTCCACCACCACTTCCAAAGGATGCTGCCTGAAAGAACCCTATCATCAGGCGAAACAGGATTGCCCCGTATCCGCCGAGAACTCCGACTATAATAGCCATGAATATCATCACGGCATGCTCATTGTTGTGTATGTTGATCTTTCTAAAAAAATTCATAGCGCCTCAAAGGTATATTCCTATAAATAAGATTGTTGAGTTTGTACTAAAAAAGGTAACAAAGATTTTTGTATGAAATAAAAGATTGGTTGAATATCAGGCTGTCTCTGGAAATGTTCCTAGAACTCCAGGTCATCCTTAAAAAAACCCCTGTCTTTAATGTTATCCTTTTCCACTACACTCCCGGTTGGTTCCGTTCCTTCCAGAAAACATTCAAATATATATTTCTCAGAGTTCGAACTGGCAAGCATCCCTGTATCAGGATCTATTTTTGCAAAAACAACCCCCTTGGGCGGCAAAAAGGATTCAACCGGGTGTCCGGCAAGAGCCTTTTCCATAAAATAGAGGAATATAGGACTGGCAGCACGCGACCCTGTCTCATATTTTCCTAAGGGCTTCAAGTCATCAAATCCTACCCAAACCCCGGCAACCATTGATGGCGTAAAACCCATGAACCAGGCATCCTTTAGATCGTTTGTGGTTCCGGTCTTTCCTGCTACAGGGCGTCCCAGCGCACGAACCCTCCATCCCGTTCCTCCCTTGACGACCTCCTGCAGAAGATGGGATGTTATATAAGATATTGCGGGATCAATAACCTGCTCTACCTCAGGGACATTTTCCTCTACCACATTGCCGGTGCGGTCAACTATTTTCTTTATAAAATAAGGTTTGACCCTCTTACCACCGTTTGCAAATAGACCATAACCCCTAACCATATCCTGAAGGGTTACGCCTGACGTGCCCAGGGCCATAGAAAGATCCCTGGTCAGGGGACTGCTTATCCCCATATTGACCGAGTAATCAGCAGCATAATCGATCCCTATCTCCTTTAAAAGCTTGATAGTAACCAGATTTCTGGAGTGTATAAGTGCGGTACGAAGGGTAGTAGGACCATAAAACTTTTCAGAAAAGTTCTGCGGTTTCCAAAGACTGTCCTTGAGTGTATCACGATAGATAACAGGACTGTCCATGATGATCGTAGCCGGGGTCATCCCCTTGTCAAAAGCCGCAGTAAATATAAAGGGCTTGAATGCTGATCCCGGTTGCCTCTTTGCCTGCGTAGCACGGTTGAATTCACTTTTCCCATAGCTTCTCCCGCCTACCATAGCCCTTATGGCCCCGGTATTAGAATCCATGGCCAGCAGGGCGCCCTGTACACGGGGCTCCTGCTCGAGAGCAAGCTCCAGGATATTCCCGGCAAAACCCAGCACTCTTGCCTCGACGACATCTCCTCTAGCAAGGATCTCGGCAGGATCCTTCACTTTAACAGCATTGTAGGCCACCTCGGAATCGGGAACACGGGCCCAGGACATACGGTCCAGTGTTATAATGCCTTCGTATTTACCTGCCCGTAATACAACCCGCTTTTCCTCACTATCGACAGAGGTCACAACGGCCTGTATGATCAGATCCTTAAAGGGCCCCTCAGAATCGATACCTATATTTTCTATAAATTCTTCAATTTCTTCTTCTGGTATATGCTTAAGAGGTCCCCGATAACCTTCTCGCTTATCGAGCTCCCGGAGCCCACGGTTCACTGCATAACGGGCTGCCTTTTGAGAGGCGATATCCAACGTTGTGTAGACCTCGATGCCCTCGCTGTACAGAACATCGCTTCCGTACTTGGCCTGGATATAACGACGGACATTTTCCGTAAAATAGGGAGCTATCTTCTCTTTTCTTTCTTCATCCCTCTTCAGCTTAACCTCTACAGCAAGGGCCGCCATCTTCTCTTCTTCAGTTATGTAGCCATCTTCAGCCATCCGATCCAGTACGTATAACTGTCGTTTCCGTGCTCTTTCCGGGTGAAGCGAAGGAGAATAACGGCTGGGGGCCTTTGGAAGACCCGCTAATAGCGCCGCTTCCGGGAGGGTAAGCTGTTCAGCAGATTTTCCGAAGTAACGCGTTGACGCCGCTTCTATTCCATATGTCCCATGCCCCAGATATATGTGATTCATGTAGAGATTCAAGATCTCATATTTTTTAAGATACTTGTCTATCTTATATGCCAGTATGGCCTCCTTGAATTTACGGATATACTTCTTCTCCGGAGACAAGAAAAGAGCCTTAGCCACCTGCTGCGTTATGGTGCTCCCTCCCTGAACAATAGCACCAGCTTCCATATTCTTAAAAAAAGCCCTGATAATACCCTGGAAATCTATCCCTTTATGGCGGAAAAAACGGGCATCCTCGGCAGCCACGAATGCCTGTATTACAAACTTAGGAAGATCGGTAACCTTTACCACCTTTCTGTCTTCAAGGTAAAATTCGTCTATCAGCTGGTCATCATCTGCATATACCCTTGTTATTATACTTGGGCGATAGTCCTTCAAAGAAGATATACTTGGGAGCCCATTCAAAAGGGAATATAAAAAACCGGCCCCCGCAAGGGCCAGAAGAAGGCTAATTCCCAAGATCCAGGAACACATCTTGAGAACCATTCGGCCTTTTTTTGAATTCTTGTACCTGGCACTTTCAAGTGGCTGCTTACTATTGTTCATCTGTTTTCTTTTCAATATCTTCCTCTTCGTCATCTTCTTCAAGAGCGGAGCGCTTCCTCTCTCCCGCCTTTACCACCCAGATACTTATCTCATAAAGCAGCATCAGTGGTATGGCCATCAAACACTGAGTAAAAACATCAGGAGGAGTAAGAATTGCCGAGACTACAAAGACCATAAGGATCGCATACTTTCTCTTCTTTCTGAGAGTTTGAGAATTAACAACTCCTATCTTGCCAAGAAAAAACATGAAAATGGGAAGCTCAAATATAACTCCGAATGCTATGAGGAGCTTCATGGAGAAGGCAAGGTATTCCTTAAGAGAAAGCATGGGTTTTATGAAATCGTTACCGAAACCTACGAAAAACTTAAATCCGAAAGGAAATACAATGTAATACGCAAAGAGTGCTCCACCCAGAAAGAATATTGTGGAGAAGGCAACGAAGGGCGCAACCTGTTTTTTTTCCGATGAATATAGGCCAGGCGATACAAATTTCCATATCTGGTAGAGGATGTATGGACTTACAAGAAAGATTGACGAAAGAAAGGACACCTTCATATAGGTAAAAAATGCCTCGGGAAGGCTTGTGAATATCATGGAACTGTCTTCGGGGAGCACGGCGACTAGGGGACGTGTCAAGACCCAGAAAAGTTTCTCTTTAACGAGATAGCAGGCAACAAAGCCAATTCCTATAGCAACAAGTACCCTTATCAGTCGCTTCTTTAATTCCTCCAGGTGGAGGGTAAAGGGCATCTTTTCATCTGTTTGATCGGTCATACTGAGACCTGTGTCACCCTTCCTTGCCGGCCTTTATAAACATTGTTTGAAATCAATTCGTCCATCAGCAATATTTCAGAACCCTTTTAGCCTGGGGAATGGGCAATGAAAATGATTAGAGGGTATAATACAGCAGTTTCGTTAGTTTACAAGGACAAAAATTTGAAATCAATGGGGATTAATTGGAATCTCCGTCCAACGTCTCCGTAGGCTTCTTAGCTTCGGGACTGCCTGCCTCGGTGTTTTCCTTCTTCTTTCCATAAAGTACGGAATCTTTGAAATCGCTCGCCTCATTTTTAATTTTTTCTACATTGAGGCTTTCCTTGACATCATCGGTGGCACGGCGAAATTCCGCAAGCCCCCGGCCAAGAGAACGCGCCAGATCGGGCAGCTTCTTCGGCCCGATGACCAAAAGAGCTACAACCAGTATCATAATAAGTTCCGGCATCCCAATGCCAAACATAATACCACCATCCTCGCATAAGACTGGAAGCATGATATAGTACTGCTTTAATCTTTGTCAATCTGAAAACAGGCCTAACCGGTTGCAACTTCCAGGGTTGTGTGATAGTAGCCTTGCCACATGTATGTGGAAAATAAGGATAGGAGCGTAAGCACCATACCGTATATCCCATATTAGTCACAAATAAGTGGGACCCTACCATAAAGGAGGCCAAAAGAGTGAAAATCTCAACGCAGGAGGCAGGATACGTTGCACACCTTGCCCGTCTCGAACTCAGCGAGGAAGAGAAGGAGACCCTTACCTCCCAGCTTAATAACATACTACTTTATATGGATATATTGAATGGAGTGGACACCGAGGGGATCAAACCAATGACACACGCCATATCTCTTACCAATGTCCTGAGAGACGACGACGAAAAGGCATCAATCGGGGTTGAGATGGCACTGGCTAACGCCCCGGAGGGCAATATGGGATTTTTCGGCGTTCCCAAGATTATAGAATAACGTACAAAAGGTCCACCGGTCTTGATCCGTATCTGGGCCCGAACAGGAAAGATATATGGAACTGAACAGCTTGACCATTCATGAACTGCAGGAGAAGCTCAGAGAAGGAGCCATCTCCTCCGTTGCAATCACCGAGTCCGTCTACAGTCAGATAGAATCCTTAGAAGACCGTGTAAATGCATATATAACGCTGACCAAGGATATCGCGATAGCGCAGGCAAAAGCTGCCGATAGACGCATAGAGGAAGGAACTGCAGCGGCACTGACGGGCATACCAATCGCCTTAAAGGACGTACTTTGTACAAAAGGTACAAAGACGACCTGCGGATCCCGCATCCTTGAAAACTTCATACCACCCTATGATGCGACAGTTATAGGGAAGCTAAAGGATGCCGGGGCCGTCTTCATAGGTAAGACCAACATGGACGAATTTGCCATGGGCTCTTCGACAGAGACCTCGCACTTCGGTATAACAAGAAATCCCTGGGACCTGGAGCGAATACCGGGAGGATCAAGTGGCGGTTCCGCCGCCGCAGTTGCCGCAGATGAATGCATCGCATCGCTGGGCACCGATACGGGAGGGTCCATAAGGCAGCCCGCTGCCCTCTGCGGGGTAGTAGGACTTAAACCCACCTATGGCAGGGTATCGCGCTTCGGTCTGGTAGCCTACGCTTCGTCGCTGGACCAGATAGGTCCAATAACCAAGGATGTGGAAGATTGCGCCATCATGATGAACGCAATATCGGGGCATGACCCCTGCGATTCCACTTCCGTAGTTGCGGAGGTCCCCGATTACCGCCAGTTCATATCCAGAGATATACAGGGGTGGACAATCGGTATCCCGAAAGAATACTTCGTCGAAGGGATAGACCCCGAGATCAGGGCCTCCATTGACAGGTCCATAAATACACTCGAAGCACTCGGAGCCCGGTGCCGCGAGATATCACTTCCACACACCGAATACTGCGTGGCAACCTATTATATCATAGCACCCTCAGAGGCCAGCTCCAACCTTGCCAGATATGATGGCGTAAGGTACGGTATCAGGGCCACCGATGGAGAAAATCTCCTCGATATGTACAAAAAGACCCGCTCATCAGGCTTTGGCGAGGAGGTAAAGAGGAGGATCATAATCGGAACATATTCCCTGTCATCTGGATACTATGATGCATATTACAAGAAGGCTTCGCAGGTCAGAGCCCTGATCAGAGGGGATTTCGACAGGGCCTTCGCAGAATGTGATGTCATCCTAACACCGGCAACCCCGACTCCGGCATTCCGGATAGGAGAGAAGATGGATGACCCCCTTCAGATGTATCTTTACGATATATTTACACTCTCTGCAAATCTCGCGGGCATACCAGGCATATCCATACCCTGCGGCTACACAAACAGTGGATTGCCCGTAGGGGTTCAGTTCATGGCCAATCACTTTGACGAGGAAAAGCTGCTTCAGATAGGCTCGGCATACGAGAAAAATTCAGACATAGAGAAGAGGAAACCCGAACTATAATGGAATACGAACCAGTAATAGGGCTTGAGGTACACGCCCAGCTACTTACAAAAACAAAGATATTCTGCGGTTGCTCTACACGCTTCGGCGAAGCACCAAACAGCAACACCTGTCCCGTATGCCTCGGGCTGCCCGGCGCACTGCCCGTGCTTAACAGAAAGGTTGTAGAGTTCGCAATGAAGGCGGCCTTTGCCACCCACTGCAAAATAAATCACTCAAGCACCTGGGCTAGGAAAAACTACTTCTATCCAGACCTCCCCAAGGGTTACCAGATAACACAGTTCGCCCATCCCATAGCAGAGCACGGATATGTCGACATAGAAATGGGGGCGGGAGAAAAAAGAATCGGTATTACCCGCATACACATGGAGGAGGATGCCGGTAAGTCCATACACGATGATATGAGCGATTCAAGCTACGTCGATCTGAACCGGGCGGCTGTTCCCCTAATAGAGATCGTAAGCGAACCGGATATGCGCAGCCCGGAAGAGGCTGCCCGATACCTACGAAGGCTGCACGAGATACTGGTCTATCTTGAGGTTTGCGACGGAAACATGGAGGAGGGAAGTTTCAGATGTGATGCCAATATTTCCCTGAGACCCAAGGGAAGAGAGGCCTTCGGGATCAGGGCTGAGCTCAAGAACATGAACTCCTTCAACAACGTACAGCACGCCCTTGAATACGAAATTCATCGACAAAGCGCGATCCTGGACAGAGGGAACCAGGTAGTACAGGAGACACGCCTCTGGGATGCCTCACAGGGAGTCTCTCTACCGATGCGGGGAAAAGAGGAGGCACACGACTATCGCTATTTTCCAGAACCCGATCTCGTCCCGATAATGATATCCGACGAATGGGAGGAGGAAATAAGAACAACCATCCCCGAGCTGCCCAAGGAGAAAAGAGAACGACTCGTTGGTGAATACGGCATACCACCCTATGACGCGGGGGTTTTGACTGCCAGCCGCGCCCTGGCGGATTACTATGAAAAGGTTGTCAATCTCTCCGGCAAGCCTAAGATAGCAAGCAACTGGGTTATGGGAGATTTCCTTGCGCACCTTAACGAGGAAAAACTGGAGATAAAAGAAGCCCCTGTAAGGGCAGCCTATCTGGCTGAGTTGATAGGAATAATAGGGGACGGAACCATAAGCGGCAAGATCGCAAAAGGGGTCTTCGAGGATATGTGGAAGACCGGGAAAGGGCCCAGGGACATCGTCAAAGAAAAGGGTCTTGTCCAGATTACCGACACCGATGAGCTCGAAAAAACTGTGGAAGAAGTAATATCAGCACACCCACAGCAGCTTGAGCAGTATCGCAACGGGAAGGATCAGCTCTTCGGCTTCTTTGTGGGACAGACCATGAAGGTTACAGCCGGTAAGGCTAACCCTAAGATTATCAATGAACTTTTGAAAAAGAAACTTTCCAGACCATGATAAGCACTATATCCTGGAGGGGAGACGCGGTGGTGATGATAGACCAGCGAGCCCTCCCGCATGAAGAACGATACATTACCTGCATAAGATACCAGGAAGTCATAGATGCCATCAACAGCATGGCCATCAGGGGGGCGCCCGCTGTGGGAATTGCAGCCGCCATGGGGATTGCCCTGGGTACCATTCACATATCAGAAGGAAAGGTGAAGGAAGAATTTTATCGTATATGCGAAGCCTTCTCCCGAACCCGTCCAACCGCAGTAAACCTCTTCTGGGCCATTGACCGCATGAAAGTTCGTATGGAACGCGAACTTGAGACATCCGATATCCCCGGCGAGGTTGCCTTAAAAGAGGCTCTCGTGGAAGAAGCATCTCGGATACTGATGGAGGACATCGAGGCAAACCGTCAGATCGGAGCAAATGGGAAAGAACTGATAAAGGATGGATGTACCATATTGACACACTGTAATGCCGGTGCTTTGGCTACAGGCGGCTATGGAACAGCCTTGGGCGTAATACGCGCTGCTCATGAGGAAGGAAAGCGGATACACGTACTGGTTGACGAAACGAGACCCCTCCTCCAGGGGGCAAGGCTTACCGCCTGGGAGATGGACAAGGAGGATATAGACGCTACACTCATCACCGACAATATGGCAGGCTCTTTGATGCAGAGGGGAAAAGTAGATTGCGTTCTGGTCGGCGCAGACCGCATAGCGGCCAACGGTGACACGGCTAACAAAATAGGCACATATTCTCTTG
Organism: Syntrophales bacterium; assembly: GCA_963665835.2. GTDB lineage: Bacteria > Desulfobacterota > Syntrophia > Syntrophales > UBA2210 > UBA6078. The sequence continues at coordinate 1,203,085 of CAXXWJ010000001.1, forward strand.
CAGTCCTGGCAAAGGAGACCCGTGTACCATTCTATGTGGCGGCCCCCATCTCCACAATAGACAGAAATACAAGGACGGGCAGAACTATTCCGATCGAAGAGAGAAGCCGGGATGAGGTTCTGGCATTTCATGGGACAAAGATCGCGCCCGGGGGATTTAACGCATTGAACCCTGCCTTCGATGTAACGCCAAACCGATATATTTCGGCAATAATTACAGAGCGAAAAATCATCAAAAAACCATTAGGAAAAAGCATCAGGGAGATTCTTGACAGTCCTGTATCATCAGACGATAGGCTACGAGAATAGGGTCCCTGATAGAGGACAGATACAACACTGACATGAACAAGCTATTTATCTTTGATTTTGACGGAGTTATCGCCGAATCCCTGCCCTTCTACGAGAAACTTGTAAAGACAAATCTTGAAAAAATAGGGGCGCCCATAATAAAAAAACGTCAAGATTTTCTAGACCTCTTTGACGGCAATTTCTATGAAACCCTTTCAACAAGGGGTGTAGACGTGGATGCCTTCAACGATGCCGTCATAGCTGCGGCTCCGGATACGGACTACAACAAGATCCGGCCGGTAAAGGGCATTCTGCCGGTGATGCAGAAACTTTCGATGGACAACAGACTGCTTGTGATATCCTCCAACGTCTCTTCCGTCATAAGAACCTTCCTTTCAATGTACAGCTTTGAGGGAATCTTTGAGGAAGTCCTGGGAGCGGACTTCATGCTCAGCAAGACGGGGAAGATCATGGCCATGGTCGAGAAGTACAATGCAAAGATCGACCGTACATACTATGTTGGAGATACGGTGGGCGATATAAGGGAAGGCAGGGCCGCCAATGTAAAAACGGTTGCGGCTACCTGGGGATGGCACGAAAAAAAGCGGCTTGAAGGAGCGGACCCTGATTATATGGCAGATTCCCCGGATGACCTTATAAAGATCTAATACTTTAAGGTATTAGATAAAATCAAAAAAGGCCCCTCAACTATCAAGGGGCCTTTTTAAAATCATATATCACATGCACAGGGTAAATCGGCTGTGCGGCTGCTATCTTACATCATGCCGCCCATGCCGCCCATGCCACCCATGCCGCCCGGAGGCATTCCTGGCATACCAGAGTCCTCTTTCGGCTTCTCTGCAATCATGCACTGAGTTGTAAGCATAAGGGCAGAAACACTCGCCGCATTCTGGAGCGCTGATCTTGTAACTTTGGTGGGATCGATAACCCCAGCCTTTACAAGGTGCTCGTACTTGTCGGTTCTTGCATTGAAACCGTAGTCTCCCTTTTCTCCCTTAACCTTTTCTACTATGATGGCACCCTCAAATCCTGCATTGGCAACTATCATCTTCATAGGCTCCTCAATAGCCTTCTTTACAATATTGAGTCCTATCTGCTCATCACCTTCGAATTTAATCTTTTCAAGGGCAGGAAGGGTTCTGATGTATGCCACGCCGCCGCCGGGGACTATGCCCTCTTCAACAGCCGCTCTGGTAGCGTTAAGTGCATCTTCAACGCGTGCCTTCTTCTCTCTCATCTCGGTTTCGGTAGCGGCACCAACCTTGATAACGGCAACACCACCGACCAGCTTTGCCAATCTTTCCTGAAGCTTCTCGCGGTCATAATCGGAGCCTGATTCGTCGATCTGTGCCCTGATCTGCTTTACCCGTCCTTCGAGACTGGCCCTGTCGCCTGCACCGTCTATGATCGTCGTGTTATCCTTGTCTATCACGATCCTCTTTGCGCTGCCCAGATCTTCCAGTTGAGCATTCTCCAGCTTCGCGCCCATCTCCTCGGAAAGCACCTTTCCACCGGTAAGGATGGCTATATCCTCCAGCATTGCCTTTCGCCTGTCACCAAAGCCAGGGGCCTTGACAGCAGCGATATTCAGCGTCCCTCTTATCTTATTGATAACCAGCGTTGCAAGGGCCTCTCCTTCTATATCTTCGGCCACTATCAACAGGGGCTTCCCCATCTTCGCGATCTGCTCAAGTACAGGAAGCAGGTCCTTCATGCTGCTTATCTTCTTGTCATGGATCAGAATTGCCGGATCCTCAAGAACTACCTCCATCTTATCCGCGTTGGTGACGAAGTAGGGGGAAAGATATCCACGGTCAAACTGCATGCCTTCCACAACTTCCAGCTCCGTTTCAAGGCCTTTTGCCTCTTCCACGGTGATAACACCTTCCTTGCCGACCTTGCCCATAGCCTCTGCAATGATATTACCTATGGTTTCATCATTATTTGCAGAGATGGTTCCAACCTGCGCTATTTCCTTCTGGTCCTTTGTAGGACTGCTCATCCTCTGGAGTTCCTTAACAACAAGCTCTACCGCCTTTTCGATACCCCTCTTGATATCCATGGGGTTGCTGCCGGCGGCAACAGCCTTAACGCCTTCACGGTACAAGGCCTGAGCAAGGATTGTCGCCGTTGTAGTACCGTCACCAGCCACATCACTCGTCTTGCTGGCAACCTCTCTGACCATCTGGGCGCCCATGTTTTCGAATTTATCTTCCAGTTCTACTTCTTTTGCTACGGTAACGCCGTCCTTTGTTACAGTAGGCCCACCGAAGGATCTCTCCAATATTACGTTACGCCCCTTGGGGCCAAGGGTTACCTTGACTGCATCGGCAAGAGCGTTTACGCCTGCAAGGATCGCCTTCCTGGCATCCTCATCATACTTCAGAATTTTAGCTCCCATCAAACCTTCCTCCTTACTATAGTCAGATTATTATTTCTCAATTATTCCGAGTATATCATCCTCGCGCATGATAAGGTACTCAACACCGTCCATCTTTACTTCTGTTCCGGCATACTTGCTGAAAAGCACCTTGTCACCGGCCTTTACGTCCATTTTGATAATCTTGCCGTCTTCTGCCTTCTTCCCGTTTCCGGCGGCAACCACCTCTCCCTCCATGGGTTTTTCCTTCGCACTGTCAGGAATAATGATCCCACCCTTTGTCTTTTCCTCTTCTTCGAGGCGCTTAACAATAATCCTGTCATGCAATGGTCGTATCTTCATCCTTTGTACTCTCCTCCCTTATACTTAATTTTTATTTAGAAAACCCCGGTTAAATTTCAACAAGCCCTAACATAAACATCAATTCATTCATGTCAAGGTCGCTCAGAAAAATTGCGGTTTTTTTATCTCCACCGGTGGACCACATAGTTTCACCAGCTTTCGTGCATCCTCCTGGGACCCAACAATGTCATCGTAATGTAAAGGCACAACAATATCGGGGCCTATGGAGTTGACCGCCATTGCAGCCTCCTCGGGGGTCATCGTATAGGTCCCGCCTATGGGCACAAGCATTATATCGGCCCTGATGGCATCCATCTCGGGGATCAGATCGGTATCACCGCAGTAGTAGATCCGCTTACCATTTATCGTAACAATAAATCCTACCCATCCATTTTCTCTGGGATGAAAGGGCTTGTTTGTGTTGTATGCGGGTACTGCCTCAATCTTTATATCGCCGATCCGCAACTTATCACCGGGCTTTATAATCTCTACGTTACCGCTAAGCTGCCTGGCACTGTCTGGCGTGGCAACAACAACTGTATCCTCTTTCTGTATTTTTTCGACATCCTCCACAGAAAGGTGATCATAATGGCTGTGACTTATCAATATGATGTCTGCCTTATTCTCCGGGCCTTTCAGTTTCCAGGGATCAATATAGATGATCTTTTCCCCCTCTATCATGACACTTGAATGACCTAACCAGAAGATATTTTGAATCATATCAGCACCCCCTGCACGCCCTTGTTTCTTTTACAGCAAACATGCGACGAGCGACGAACCCTTGTACTATCTCTTTCCTATGTGCAATATTCCCTTTGTTATGTTACAGAGATGATCATTCAGCCTGTCAATAGACGTAAGAACATCCGAATATACAAGCCCGGCATCGCTGATACATTCACCCCTTCCAAGCCGCTCTATATGGTTCGTACGGTACTGCTTGACTAAGGCATGTGTCTCCCTGTCTATATTCAGTGTTACGGCAGCAGCCTTATGGTCGTCGCTTTCAAGGGCCTTTTTTGCCTGCTTCATCAGGACCCGGGATTTTTCAAAGAGCCTGGCAAGCTCTATATGCGCAGGGGGGGAAAAGCTTAGATTGTGTTCATAACCGCGCTGGGACAGCTTTACTATGCTCTCGCAGTAATCCCCTACCCTTTCAAGATCGTTAACACTGTGAAGCAACGCCGGTACCAGATTGCGCTCTCTGTCCGAAAGCTCACCCTTGGTTATCTCGACCAGATACTGTGTTATGTTCCTCTGCATCTCATCTACAGAATCTTCATCAAGGGCAATCTCGTTCCTTATTTTGTGGTTGTAAGTTGTGATACACTGTTCCGCTTTTTCAAACATTTCCTGGCACAGACCCAGCATCGAGACCATCTCCCTGATTGCCGCCTCAATGGCAAGATTGGGCGTTATCATCAGATTCTTGTCAAGATGCTTCGTCTCTCTCTTTTCGTAATCCTGTCCAGGCAAAACCTTATCCAAGAGCTTAACAAATAAGGGAAGGATCGCAAGAAAGATTATGGCATTGATAACATTAAATGCCGTATGGGAATTGGCTATCTGCCTCGCTATGTCACCAGAGGTCATAGGGATATACTTCAAATAGAAGGGAACCATGGGCAGCATTATCATAGCCCCTGTAACATTAAAGAGGGTATGCCCAAGGGCAAGCCTCTTGCTGGAAAGGTTCCCCCCCAGGCTGGCAAGCCCGGCTGTAATACATGTGCCGATTTCAATTCCGAAAAGCAGGTAGAGAGAGGCCTGGAGATTCAACAAACCAACCGACGCAAGGGCAATAATCATACCGGTTGTAGTGCTGCTGCTCTGCAAGATTGCCGTTACAGCCATACCGGTCAGTATTCCGAGAAAAGGCCTAGTACCCAAACTGATAAAAGCTTCCCGTATCATATCATTCCCAGTCAGGGGTTTGATCGATGAACTCATCATGGCAAGCCCTAGAAATAACAGTCCGAACCCCAAAAGAGCGCGCCCCTTGTTTTTGTGTTTGTCCTTACGGGCAACGAGGAAGGTTACGGCGCCGATGAAGACAAAGATAGGTGCAATAGCAGTAAACTTGAAGGCTATCAACTGGGCCGTAATCGTTGTTCCAACGTTGGCCCCGATCATTATCGCAACCCCACCCAAGAGCGGTATGAAACCGGCGTTAAGAAAGCCTATTACAATAACCGAGGTGGCGCTGGAACTTTGTATTACCGAGGTAACAAAGGCACCCATAACAGCAGCCCTGAGCCTTCCCGCTGTCACCTTCTCCAGCATAGACTTCAGCAGGCCCAGGGACAATCTCTTTAGCGAGTCGCTAAGGAGATACATACCGAAAAGAAAAAGTCCCAGTCCCCCTATTACCCCTGAAATAATCTTAAAATCCATTTTATCTCCTGTATTTAAAGACCCAGACTAAAAATCACTGGCCGCATGAAGCGTATTCTTGAGCAGCATCGCAATGGTCATGGGGCCCACACCCCCGGGAACAGGGGTGATATATGCGGCCTTTTTGCTGACCTCAGCAAAGGCCACGTCTCCCAACAGCTTGCCTGAAGGAAGCCTGTTCATTCCGACATCAATAACGGCAGCGCCATCCTTTACCATATCCCCGACTATAATCTCGGGACTTCCAACAGCGGCGACAAGGATATCTGCCCTTTTCGTAACATCGGAAAGATCCTGAGTCCTGGAATGACAGATCGTAACAGTGGCATTTCTTGACAAAAGCAGGAGCGAAAGAGGTTTGCCAACGATGTTGCTCCTGCCAACAACAACCGCCTCCCGGCCTTCTATTTCGATTCCATAACGATCAAAAAGTTCTATTATCCCCGCCGGAGTGCAGGAGGTGTGGAAAGGATTCCCCGTCAGCAGGCGACCTACGTTGAGAGGGTGAAATCCATCCACATCTTTTTTGGGGTCTATGGAATTGATAACCAAGTCGGGATTGATATGTGGGGGAAGGGGAAGCTGAACCAGGATGCCGTGTATTGACTGATCGCCATTTAATTCACCTATCAGATCGAGCAGCCGGGCCTCATCGGTATCACCGGGAATTTTATACTCCCTGGAAAAAAAACCTACTTCCTCACAGGCCTTCTTCTTCCCGCTTACATATATCTGAGAGGCCGGATCATTACCTACAAGTATAACGGCAAGGCCGGGTACGAAGCCCCTATTCCCCTTGAGCCTAGCTACCTCTTTTTTTATCTCATTCCTTACATCCTGAGAAACACTTTTGCCGTCGATAATTACTGTCATGATTCTCCTCATAAAAAGTTTTCTGGTCACCACGGTGAGATGCCCCACCAGACTTTGACCGTTATATAACACAACCACAAAATGTCAAGGTAATCGGTCACCGCCGCCCTCCGACCAGGGGAGCTCGGCGGAGACATCCTTGCAATTCTGTTGCAGTAAAGCATCTGTTGTGATAGGTGGGAAAAATTATCTGTGATGATGCTGGAGTGTAACATGATACAAAATCTGGGAAAGATGCTGGAGGATAATCGCATAGCTTATCCGGGCCGGACATCCCTAATATATGAAAATATTTTTGTTTCTAATGATGGACTCGACAAAGCGGTAAACTGCTTTGGAAACAGGTTGAAGACCTGTGGTGTGGTAAAGGGAGACAAAGTTGCTATAATGCTTCCCAACACACCGGAATTCATCGTGTCCTATTTTTCCGTCCTTAAGCTCGGAGCCGTTGCGGTCACCATCAACAATATGTCGACCCCCTACGAGCTGTCGTACCTCCTGGACAACTGCGATGCCAAGGTATTTATCACAACCCCGGCATCTGCAGAAAGATTTCGAGAGATACAGGATAAGCTACCAAAGCTGAAAAATCTCATAACAACAGACGAAACACCTGGGACGCTTTCCCTAGAAGGCTCTCTCGAGCAAGAATCTCCGGAGCTTGAAATAACCGATACTACCGGTGATGATCCTGCGGTAATGATCTACACGGCGGGCCTTACGGGGAAACCGCTTGGCGCAGTCCTGACCCATAGAAACCTGTCAACACAATCTGTCCTCCTTGAAGAGGTATTGCAAGGGAGATCAAGTGACAGGGGATTGTGCCTCATACCTCTTTTCCATTCCTTCGGTGCCACCGTTAATATGCTGATGATACTCAAGATCGGCGGAAGTCTTGTTATGATAGACCAGTTCAACCCCGAAAGCATCTTCAAAACAGTAGGGGAGCATAAGGTAACATATATAGCTGCAGTTCCGAGGGTTTTCCTCGGCATGCTACAGTTTGAGAGAGCCGAAAAATATGATATCAGTTCCCTCAGATTCTGCATTACCGGCGGATCTTCAATACCCCCCGAGTACATAACACTGTTCGAAAAACGCTTCGGAGTAGCAATGATTCAGGGATACGGCCTCACCGAGGCCTCACCGGTCTGCTCGGTCAACAGGCTGGACGGAGTAAGAAAGCCTGAATCGATCGGAATGCCTATCCCGAGAATGGAAGTAAAGGTGATAGACGAAGAAGGGCTGCAGCTTCCGGCAGGTGAAGTGGGGGAACTCCTCGTAAGGGGAGACAATGTGATGCAGGGCTATTACGGGAACGAACCGGCGACCGCCGGTGTCATCAAGGATGGCTGGTTATATACGGGAGACCTGGCAAGGGTCGACGAAGCGGGTTTTATCTTTTTCGAGGGCCTGAAAAAAAGGATGATTATAACCAGCGGATTCAACGTATATCCTGCGGAGGTAGAAAATGTCATCAAAATGCACCCTGCGGTCAGCGATGCAAGGGTCGTAGGACAGGAAAACCTTATGAGGGGAGAGGTAGTCAAGGCGATTATCGTAAAAAAAGAGGGTGCCGAGCTCGAAAGACAGGACATTACGAAACACTGCAGGCACTATCTCGCATCATACAAAACTCCCAGGAAAGTAGAATTTGTGGAGAGTCTTGATTGAGGACACAACGGGGAATATCCTCGGTATATAGATAAGAAAAGGAGACCTTTTATGAAAGAAGTCGTTATTGTAAGTGGAGCCAGGACCGCCGTCGGGTCGTTCGGTGGGTCTCTCAAAGATGTAAAGTGCATTGATCTGGGCGCACTGGTCATCAAAGAGGCAATCAAGAGAGCCGGCCTGAGGCCCTCAATTACGGATTTCATCAAATCATGCCGGGCGGACATGTTCGGAGAATTCGACAAGACAGCCATACATGCAAAGCACTACGATTATGACAATTCTCTAACACCTGCATACTTTGATGAATGCATCATGGGAAATGTTCTCCAGGCAGGGCAGGGGCAGAACCCCGGGCGCCAGGCCTCCATCTATGCAGGCCTCCCAGAAGAGACTGCAACAATCACCGTAAACAAAATCTGCGCGTCGGGAATGAAGGCAGTGGCACTGGGAGCACAGGCCATCAAGGCGGGGGATGCGGATATTATCGTCGCCGGTGGTATGGAGTCAATGAGTAACGCCCCCTACGCGCTCCCGAAGGCCAGATGGGGCTACAGAATGGACATGCCCTTCGGCCAGATCACGGATATCATGGTCCATGACGGTCTTTACGAAATATTCAACAAGTATCATATGGGGTTCACCGCCGAGAATATCGCCACCCTCTACGGCATCAGCCGGGAAGAGCAGGACGAACTGGGACTCCTAAGCCACCAGAGGGCGCTTGACGCAATCGCCCGCGGTGAGTTCAAGGATGAGATTGTGCCCGTTGTAATGCCACAGAAAAAGGGCGCACCAAAGGTATTTGAGATTGATGAACGCCCCATGGATACCACGCTGGAAAAGATGGGCAAACTTGCCCCAGTCTTCACAAGAGACGGCAAGGGAACGGTAACGGCCGGCAATGCCTCCGGCATCAACGATGCCGCTGCAGCCCTGGTACTGATGAGCGCCGAAAAGGCAAAAGAGCTGGGTCTCAAACCAATCGCGAAGATAAAGGGTTACGCATCAGGTGGTGTTGACACCGCTTATATGGGATTGGGGCCGATTCCGGCGACAAGGAAGGTAATGCATCAGCTGGGTCTTACTGTAAAGGATATGGATTACATAGAGCTGAACGAGGCCTTCGCCTGCCAGGCTATAGCCTGCATGAGGGAGCTTGGGATCAGCATGGACAACTGTAACCTGAACGGCAGCGGAATCTCGATAGGACATCCCATAGGATGCACCGGAGCTAGAATCGTTTACAGTCTGGCCATGCAGCTTCAGAAGAAAGACCTGAACCTGGGCCTTGCAACCCTCTGCATCGGTGGTGGTCAAGGTATGGCAATGGTCCTCGAAAGGGCATAATAAAAAGCGGTAGGGATTAGGGGCATGGGGTGGGCGCGTCGTCCTACCCCGCCCTATTTTTCCCCTTTGATTTAATTCGCTGTAAAAAGCTTAATTCGGCCATATACAGGGCACTACTTTAAGGAGAACATAAAATGGAAGTAAAAACTTTCGGCGTAGTCGGCGCCGGCCAGATGGGAAACGGAATAGCGCAGGTCGTGGCACATCAGGGTGGGCTGAAGGTTATCCTCAACGACATCGCAGATGAATTTGTTGAGAGAGGATATGCAGCCATAGCGAAACGTCTCGAAGGCATGGTCGCCAAAGAGAAGTTAACCGCGGAAAAGAAAGACGAAATTCTTGCCAGGATTACCAAAAGCACCAATCTGGAAGACATGAAGGATGCAGATTTTGTAGTGGAAGCCGCCATAGAGCGGGAAGATCTGAAGCTCAACATATTCAGAAAACTTGATGCTATCTGCCGTCCAGGCGTTATCCTGGCATCAAACACATCTTCAATCCCGATCACTAAGATCGCCACTGCCACAAAGAGGCCGCAGGCTATCATAGGAATGCACTTCATGAATCCCGTTCCGGCCATGAAGCTTGTGGAAATCATAAGGGGGCTGGCAACGTCTCAGGAGACCTTTGATATTACCCAGAGCCTTTCCCAGAAGTTCGGGAAAACCCCAGTAGAATGCAACGATTTTCCAGGATTCGCATTCAACAGGATCCTTGTTCCCATGATAAATGAGGCTGTATACGCCCTTTATGAGGGAGTGGCCAGCGTAGAAGGTATTGACACCATGATGCGCTTGGGTGCAAATCATCCAATGGGTCCCCTGACTCTAGCCGATCTCATAGGACTTGATGTCTGCCTTGCCGTTATGGAGGTACTATACAAGGGATTCGGCGATTCGAAATACCGCCCCTGTCCCCTCCTCAAAAAATATGTGGATGCCGGTTTCCTGGGAAGAAAATCGGGAAGAGGATTTTACAACTACGCCGAATAAATGAATTGTCCCACAGCAATAGGGGACAGATTACCTTCACCTTTGAAATTTTATGGACCTTAAACTTAACAGGCTGCCTTACTACGAAGGGGTCAAAGGACCCCTTCTTCTTGTCATAATGGACGGCGTGGGTCTATACAGGGGTTTGAAGGAGGGATATCCCGGCAACGCACTGGATATCGCAACCCCGCCAACCCTTTGCCATCTCATCAAAGAGGAGAAGATCGGGCTGCGCCTGAAGGCCCACGGAAAGGCTGTCGGAATGCCCTCCGACAGTGATCAGGGAAACAGCGAAATAGGACACAACGCCATAGGGGCTGGAAGAATTTTTGCCCAGGGGGCTAAGCTTGTGGATGAGGCTATCGAAAGCGGACGTCTCTTTGAAGGAACAGCCTGGAAAGCCCTTATCTCCAATTCCCTGAAGCTCAAAACACCGGTACACTTCATAGGCCTCATATCCGACGGTAACGTTCACAGCAACATAGCCCACCTGATCGCCCTCATAGGGCAATGCGACAGGGAAGGAATTGAGGAGGTCTACGTACACGGGCTTCTGGACGGAAGAGACGTACCTCCCATAAGCGCCCTCAGATACTTCGGCGAACTGGAAGACTATCTTTGGTCTCTGAGGTCGCAGGCCCACAATCAGGGCAACCGTCGGCACTATTTTGTAGCCTCCGGGGGTGGCAGGATGGTTACCACCATGGACCGATACGAGGCAGACTGGTCGATCGTCGAGAGGGGATACAATGCACATGTCCTGGGCGAAGGCCCCCTGTTCCCCGACAGCCTGACCGCTATCCGGGTTATGCGTGAACGTGAGTTTGCCGATGACCAGTACATATCACAGTGGGTGATACAAAATCCTGAAGAGCCTGAAACCTCTCTAACCCGTATAGAAAACGGGCACGGGGTTGTACTTTTCAACTTCAGAGGAGACCGGGCCATTGAGATCAGCAGGGCCTTTGTAGAATCAGAATTCACAGCCTTTGAACGAAGACAGCACCCTAAGACGTTCTATGCCGGGATATTGCAGTACGACGAGGATACTCATATGCCACCCCAATACCTTGTTGAGCCCCCAGCCATAGACCGAACAGTCTCAGAGTACCTGGCCCAAAACGGCGTAACACAGTATGCCGTCAGCGAAACCCAGAAATTTGGTCACGTAACCTATTTCTGGAACGGAAACAACTCAAACAGATTCGACACCAAAACCGAAGAATGGCTGGAAATCGAATCGGACCGCATCCCCTTCGATCAGGCACCGCAGATGAAGGCCGATGAGATTGCCTCTCAGGTTATTGCTGCTATGCGATCAGGCCGACACAGGTTTTTAAGGCTTAATTTTCCAAACGGAGACATGGTGGGCCATACGGGATCTCTTCCTGCAACGGTTGAGGCCATCAAGGCCGTTGATCTTGCCCTAAAAAAGATCATCGAAGCGGCGGATTCCATGGGTGGAACGGTTATCATAACCGCAGACCATGGTAACTGTGAACAGATGATAGCCGTAGATGAAAAGACTGGCAAGCCCTTGATGGGACCTGGAGGGATATACAAGCCACAGACAAGTCATACGTTGAACCCAGTCCCTTTTATCATACACGGCCCCGAGACCTACCGATACGAGATCAACAAGATAGCAAACCCTGGATTGGGAAATATCGCGTCAACGATCCTCATGCTGTTGGGGTATGAGCGGCCGGCTGACTACCTGGAACCATTGATCAGTATAACAGCAAAACCCCGTTAAATAGACGAGACGGCAGTAGCCTGGAGCCTGTGACACTTTAGAATCGTGACGGCATGTGCTTGATAGAAATCTATAAATTTTTAAAAGAAGTACAGCAACAGCGTCATTCAAATCTTCAGCCTGAAGACCTTCGTACTTATTGGTCTAGACTTTAAGATAACTTAACTACCCTCGACTACAAGTCGAGGGGTTATGACGGGTCGATTGAAAATCGACTGTCGTCAACTATCGGCTCCCCTTCTTGTTCTTGAATATATTGCGCTATCATCTCGTCGGTTATATTACCGGAACTGACAGCAAGGTACCCTCGCGCGCGAATTGCCACCGGACCGGTTAACACTTGCTTTCGGTATTTCGGTATCCAAACGAGATGTACCTTTAAATCAGTTTTTGTATGAGCTCCAATTTGATAACGTCGCATAGCGACATGTATAAACTTTTCTTCGCCTAAAGGCGAGGGATTTCAACCATCCCCGAGGGGGACATTAAAGTCCCCCCTGCAACAAGATGCGGACTAGTTCAGCTGCTAAATCCCTAGCGTTTCAGTTCAGTAAATTCCAGCATCTAGACCACCAGCGATAGTCTGCCCCAACTCGCGGCAACGAAGAAGAACTTCCTCCGTTATTCCACCTTGGGAACTTCTGGAAATCACCGGCTCGTAGACCTTTTTAAGTTGGTAGCCCAGAGCTATTCGATCTATGCTGTTGAGGGCTCCATTGCCATCATTCCCTGCGCTTATGAATACAACATAGGGTTTCCTGAAAACCTTCCCTTCTGCCGGGTAAAAGGTACGATCAAAAAAATCCTTCACGGCGCCAGACATATATCCGAAATTTTCAGGGGTTCCTATGGCCAACCCGTCGCAGGAAAGCAGATCTTCCAGTGAAGCCTTACAGGCCTTTTTCAAGGTCACCTCTGCGCTCCCTATATCCGAAGCTCCCTGAGCAACTGCCATTGCCATAGCCTCGGTATTGCCGGTCTGAGAACTGTAAACAACCAGTATTCTAGGCATAATCAGGAATACACCCCTCTGTCCCATCTGACAGAAGTCAAATAAAAAGTATATATCTGGGCTTGCAAAGTATTTGCAAGATTATAGTGAAAGCTATCCTCTATTCTCCAACTCCTCTTTCTTGAGATCCTTTCTCAGTATTTTACCAATATTGCTTTTGGGAAGATCTTTACGGAATTCTATCTCCGAAGGAAGCTTGTATGTTGCAAGCTTATCCTTACAGAAAGATATCATTTCTTCCCTTGTAGAGCTTTCGCCATCCTTAAGGACTACAAAAACCTTCACATTTTCTCCCCTCTTGACATCGGGGATTCCTATGGCACAAGCCTCCTGAACCTTTGGGTTCTTATAGAAGACCTCATCTATGTCTCGAGGATAAACATTGTAACCACCCGATATTATAAGATCCTTTTTCCGATCCACTATATAGAAATATCCATCCTCATCCATCTTTGCAATATCGCCTGTGTACATCCAGCCGTTCCTTAGGGCATTGGCTGTTTCATCGGCCATATCCTTGTAGCACTTCATTACCTGCGGCCCTTTAACTATAAGCTCCCCTGCCTCGCCTAGAGGCACTTCAGTCACACCATTCTCCAGATCTACAATCTTGGCCAGGGTATCGGAAATAGGAACTCCAATACTCCCCGGTTTACGAGGGCCCCCGTTAAAGGGATTGGCATGCGTCACGGGAGATGTCTCTGTCATTCCGAACCCTTCAACGATGGCTGAACCTGTAATTTTTTCAAAATCAGCTATGACCTCCACTGGAAGGGGTGCGCTCCCGGAGAAACAGCCAGCGATGGAGCTCATATCCGTTTTTTTTATGTTTGGATGGCTTAGCATGCCTATGTACATGGTTGGAACCAGAGGAGCGAAAGAGGGTTTGAATTTTTCTATGGTTTCCAGAAGAGGCTCCGGCTGGGGCTTTGGCACCAGGATATTGGTCCATCCCATATATACGGAAAGATTCATCGTCGTAGAAAGTCCGAATACATGAAAGAAGGGAAGTGCTCCAAGTATCGTCTCTTTCCCCCGCTTGAAGGCGTTAAGCCATACAGCAACCTGCTGCACCTGTTTACTAAGATTGGAGTGGGTCAGTACGGCCCCCTTTGAAACGCCGGTCGTCCCCCCCGTATATTGATACATGGCGGTATCTTCGAAGCCGAGTTTTACAGTGGGTGGATTGGGCTTATACTTTGCTATACATTCCTTCCACTTGTATACATCCGCTGCCGTTTTCACATCAGCCGAAAGGCCCTTTTTCTTTCCAACCAGCGGAAACAAAAGATTCTTTGGAAAGGGAAGATAATCGCCTATGGAGGTGTATACAATCTCCTTAATCTTTGTTTTCGGACGAAGATTAATCATCCTGTTTCCCAATAGATCAATTGTTATAAGAACTTTAGATTCTGAATCATTGAATTGATGCTCAAGTTCACCATCAGAATAAAGAGGGTTGTTCATTACCGCTATTGCACCAATCTTTAGAACGGCAAAATATGCTACAACACAGGGGATTATGTTTGGAAGCAGTATTGCAACTGCATCCCCCTTTTTTACGCCAAATGCTGCAAGACAGGTCGCAAATCTGTCCACCATATCTTTCAACTGACTGTAGGTAACCTTATAGCCCTGAAAGACAAGGGCATTGTTCTTTGGAAAATCCTTTGCCGAGCGGTCAATAAAATCCGGCAAACATCTTTCTTCATAATCAAGAAACTCTGGCACCCCACCTTCGTAAGACTTAAGCCACGGTTTATCCTTGTAATTAATAGACATAATTAAACTGCCCTCCCTGGGTTAATATTCCAATCTCTGGATTTCATATCTGATGCCTTCAACTCCGGTAAAATATTTTATATATTGGGGAAATATATAAAATCTACTCACTGATCCCCAGTCAAGTTTGATGGTAAAAAAAGAACCTGTTGGCTTTGGCTCCCAGGCTTCAAAGATAGGGTGAAAGAAGCCAAGCTAACGAGTCACGCAGCCTGACCGGTAAGGAACGGTTATCAATATCCTCCAGCGTCACAGCCCGTGACCTTTTTATCACAGCTCGCACATGATTTGTAAGGTTTTCTGCCAGCGATATGTCAAAAACCTCAACAGCCAGTTCAAAATTTAGCCTGAGGCTGCGAGGATCGATATTTGCCGAACCTATATGTACATAGTAGTTATCTATTATTACAAGCTTGGTGTGAACAAAGGGGGGGGGCTGATAATATACGTTGACTCCACGCTCAAGCAGTTCCCATAAAAGATTTCGAGTCGCCCAATGCACCACCAAGGAGTCATTTTTTGCAGGAAGTATAATGTTTACACTAAGACCTCGCAAGGCCGCCGACTGTAGGGCCGCAAGCAATCCTCGGGGGGGAATGAAATAAGGGGTCATTATAACGATAGATTTTTGTGCCACCGATGCGGCACTTATGAGGATCAGGGCTAGTTTATCAATATCCTCATTCGGACCTTCGGTAATTACCCTGCACACCGATGAGCCTGCCGGAACGGGGTCTTCCTGAACAGAAACATTGTAAAACCCTGTAAGAAACTCCCAGTCCTCTCTAAAAACCGCTTCAAGTTGTTTTACTATAGGACCCTTAATACGGAAGTGCAGGTCAACAACCCTGTTGGGGTTTTCGCTCCGCTCCGCCAGATAGCTGTCGCCAATATTTATCCCCCCCGTGAATCCTATCTCTCCATCAGCCACAAGAATCTTTCTGTGATTTCGAAGGTTGACAGGCACCGTAGGGGGCATAAGCCTAGGTGGAAGAAATCTTGCGACAGGAATCCCTCGTTTTTTTAAAAGCCGGCTGGCACGATTAACTGAAAGTACATCCCTAAGGCCGTCGACCATTACCCTGACATCTACACCCCTCTGTGACGCCCGACTCAGCTCATCGACAAAAGCATGACCGGTTTCGTTGCATTCAAAGATGTAAGTAGCCAGAAATATCGACCTCTGCGCGTTTTCAATCTCGGCAAGCATTGCCGGGTATGCCTGTTCCCCGTTATGAAGGACCTGAATCAGGTTGCCACCGACAAGTGTTCTGTTTGTAATAATATCCGAGACGTTTACAAGCTCAGGATGATCGCCTTTAACCCTGGTGTCCGTTTCAGGGGCCTTTGCGACATTATTGCTACCGTAGGATGGTATTGTAAATTCTACGTGTGATAAATCGGAGCGACGCTGAAGCTTCTCTGCTCTAGTCCTAACCCTGTTAATACCGAAGAGGTAGTACAAAAAAGGCCCGCCGAAGGGAATAAGGATACATACAGCAATCCACCCTATAGCTGCCTTCGGATCGCGCTTTGATATCAGAGCGTGGGCCGCGCTTACCATAGCACCAAGAACGGCCAGTCCTGTCATTACTGTGTCTATGATATTCATGGGGGAATAAGGCTGCTCCTGTTAGCCCAAAATTTTCAACCTGCCACTTTTCTTGTAGCTCGGCAGCGTTAAAGCGAGACAGAGAGAATCACTAAACAGCCATGGAACGCAAGCAACAGCTTATAGCTGAAAATCTTAATGCAAAACCCTTAAACTGTGCGACAATTAAAATAACAGGATTTCCTGCGAGGAGAAAAACAATCGCCCCTTCAAAGCAATACTCAGGCAATTTATATTCCCGCCCACTATAAAAGCGTTACCGCATCAATACAAAACTTTATCTTTTAAAACAATGGCAATATTCTTATGCTTCTACGCAGAAAGATGACCAAAAAGATAATAAGCCCCGGGGAGGCTTTCTTTCCATAAGATATCTTCGCTCAAAAGATCTTGCCTACAATTTTCAAGGCCTTATCTTGATACTGAAGCTGCAGCAATAAAGAAATCCACAGATCGATTGAAAAACATGTGCATAACCCTGTTGACAGGGTTTGTAAGTGCCCTAGAAGCACTGGGTTCTAGCATATTGCCCAAAGATAGAGCAGACGCTTAACCTATGTAATATTAACAGCTTACCCACAACCCCTCAATTTTAAACGGCTAGATCCGTCATATAAACCTATACGGGTCCGACATTAATAGAAAGAGATTCCGTAGAATTTTTCATCAAAGTTATCAGGGAGCCACCGCCAGAAACTGCTATAACATCAACGACCAACAGCCGGGTCTGATAAAAAATCATAGTCATAACAGGCCAACTGTACTATATATTCCATACGATTTATAATTGTTATTTTTTACGGGTTCGCCAAAGTATGATATCAGCTTACGCTCGATATGGAGTAAAATATCCGATATGTCAGCCTATGGACGCTACGCAGCCACTTACAAAAAACGAAGCGGTAATAAAGACCAATATTCAAATAAAAAATCCCCGCAAAGGGATCTAGAAGCTCGACGGCCTTTAGTACCACAGGCCGATCCGGCACTATCGGAAGTGTTCTCTCTGATAGGACTGCCAGAACCCTTGCCTTTCAAACCTGATCCATTTCAACTCGATGCGCTTAAGGCAATACAGGAAACCGACTGCCTTGTTACCGCACCTACAGGAGCGGGAAAGACATGGATCGCAGAAAAGGCCATAGGACTGATCCATGCAAAGGGGGGGCGATGCTGGTATGCATCCCCACTCAAGGCCCTAACCAACTCAAAGCGAACCGAGTTCGGAGACATATTCGGACAGGATAAGGTCGGGATACTTACCGGAGACACAAAGGAAAACGCTGATGCGCCCATAATAGTGGGAACTACGGAGATACTAAGAAACAAGCTTTACGAGGCCATGTACAGGGGGGAGGATCTCGACTATGATCTCGTAGTACTGGATGAAGCCCATTTCCTGGGCGACGAAGACCGCGGCGTGGTATGGGAAGAGATCATGATCTACCTCCCCGTAAGGATACACATGCTTATGCTATCGGCCACGATAGGGAATAACAGAGAGGTAGCGGGGTGGCTCAGTTCCCTGCGAAAGAAAGAATGCGTTGTTATAGAAGATACCCAAAGGCCTGTACCCCTCTATCCCCTGTTTCTTGAGCCTCCAGGGAAAATAACACCCCTGCTCAACGGGAATAACCTGCATAAGGCGCCTCTCAACTGGATCGCCAAAAACAGAACCAGCAGATACCTCAAAAGAAAACTACTCCCATTTGATACGATAATGGATGTTATGAGTGCTTTCGACCTTCTTCCTGCAATCTTTTTTCTCAAATCCAGGGGAGAGTGCGATTCCGCGGTAAACTTTTGCAACCGGCCTTCCAACCGTGGAAAATACAACTTCTTCCAGGAAGACCTTGGAGAGGTCCTCGAACGCCACCCACACCTGAAAAATCACAAACAACTCTCAACCCTTCAGTATTCAAGGGTTGGCGCACATCATGGAGGTCAGCTACCTGCATGGAAATCCCTTATCGAAACTATGATGAATAAGGGTCATATGGACGTCGTCTTTGCCACATCGACAGTGGCAGCCGGCGTCAATTTTCCGGCAAGAACCGTAGTCCTATTCAATTCTGACCAGTTCAATGGACAGGAATTCATACCCCTGAACCCGACAGCATTTCATCAGATGACCGGAAGGGCAGGAAGGCGGGGAAAAGACAATATCGGCTTCATGCTTGCCTTCCCTGGAAGTTTTATGGACCTTGAGCATATCCGTAAGGTCTTTTCTGCAAAGCCGGAGGAGATAAAAAGCCGAATCAGAAGCGATTTTTCAATGGTTCTAAATCTTCTCCTCTCCCACACCCCTGAAGACATCAGGGATATATTCGAGAAATCATTCGCAGATTATCAACACAGCCAGACGAGGGGGAAAACAAATCTCTGGAATGACTTTAAAAGGCACCTGGACTTTCTGAAAGCGGAGGGTTTTGTAGACCCTGAAAATCGCCTTACCGACGATGGTATGTGGACCTCCCAACTCAGACTGGACCAGCCCTTAATGATTGCGCAGTGCCTCAGAAGCAAGGCCTTACCCAACGATAATGAGGCTCTTCTTGCGGCGATTATGGCCACCTTTGTTTATGACAGGAATTCTACCAACTATGTAGCTAGAAGTTCATTGCCCAAAAAACTAAGAAAGGCCTACGATAGGGTATCCGGATCAACGGCACCTATGACGAAACGGATGAAAGAGGCGGGATTTGAAACCTCCCCCCTCCAGCTATGGGTAGCCGCAGCTATCTACGGCTGGGCGGCGGGGGCAGACTGGGGAAAGGTTATCCAGCGATCAAACATGGCAGAGGGAGACCTTGCCATGTTGATATCAAGAACAGCAGACAGCCTGCATCAGATAGCATCTCTAAGGGAATCACATCCGCTGGAATCGGCCCTTGCCGCGGCAGCTAGAAAAACAATTCTAAGGGAACCGGTCGTCTTCGATTAACCTCACCATATCGACAGCAGGCTTATCAGCGGAGCATAGTCCCATTTTTACGGTAGTTTATATGCCAGGAGAAGGCCTCTTTCAACAACATCGGGATATGGCCACCCTCATCCTTGACTGCTCGGCGGTAATAATCCCGAAGGGCGTCTTTGTAATTGGGATGTGCACAATTTTCGATAATAACCTCTGCGCGTTCCCTTGGGTCGAGGCCCCGAAGATCAGCAATCCCCTGCTCGGTTACGATTACATGCACTTCATGTTCAGTATGGTCCACATGCGTTACAAAAGGAACAATCCTTGAGATAGCACCCCCACCGGCCATCGATGGAGTCATAAATATAGAAAGAAATCCATTCCTGGAAAAGTCACCTGATCCCCCTATTCCATTGACCACACGACTGCCGAACTTGTGAGTGGAATTCACATTCCCGTATATATCCACCTCCAGAGCCGTATTCATAGCCAAAACGCCCAGACGGTTTATGACCTCAGGGCTGTTACTTATTTCCTGGGGTCTAAGGATTATCTTTTCACGATATGAATCTATATTCCTATAGAACCTCTTGAGTCCCTCCGGTGAGGGAGTCAGAGAGGTAGCCGATGCACAGGAAAGTTTTCCCGCATCAATGAGATCGAATATTGAATCCTGTATTACCTCGGCCCACAAAGATATGCCGGTCCAGTCGCTGTCAAGTATTCCTACCATGACTGCATTGGCAATACTCCCCACTCCGGACTGGAGAGGCGGAAGATCATCGTAGAGTCTTCCACGTACATTTCCGTTTATAAAGGCTATGAGGTGACAGGCAATGCCCTTCGATATATCGTTTACCGCCGCCAGGGACCTGGTCTTGTCGAGAATATCAGACTCACAGATAGCTATTATCTTTCTCGGATCACAGGGCATGGACACCCTTCCTATCCTCTGACAAGTTTCGGTTATCGGTATTGGAAGGCGTTGCGGGGGGCTATCGGTAATATATATATCGTGCATTCCCAACAGATCAAGGGGTTGAGCAGTATTGACCTCAACAATTATCGCATCTGCTTCGCTGAGAAATACAGGAGAGCCACCCACCGAGGTTGTGGGAACGATGCTGCCGTCCTCCATAATGGCAGTAGCTTCAATAATTGCTATATCGATAGACCCCAGAAAACCGGATCGAATCTGCTCGGCTAATCTGCTAATATGAAGGTCATGATACATTACTCCACGATCATTTATTGAATTACATATCCCGGTCCCTGTCTGATAGGGATAACGCCTCGCTAAGGCGCCTACCGAAGCAAGCTCCTCATCCAACTCTTCGCCAACAGATGCACCGGTAATAAGGGTTACCGTTATCTTATCTCCCTTACGGACCCGATCAGCCAGGGCAAGGGGCACAACTTTAGGATATCCGCATGACGTAAATCCGCTGCAGGCGAGCGTCATTCGATCCTTTACAAAACCAGCAGCTTTTCCTGCACTTGTTACCCTAGGGAGAAGCTCCCTCATGAAAATGCGATCTTCGATGCTCACAATCCATCCTTGTAGGGCGCAGGTTAAGAACCCTCTTTTGCCGGGGGGCGCATGTTTTTCCTGATAATGGAACCTGTCCGAAATAATTTACAGCTAGATAGCTCCATACATATGGAGCCATCCCCTTTATTTCAGACATATATGATTATCGCCCATGTCTCAAACTCTTTTACCAGACATTTGGGGGAAAGGCTCTTGCCTTAAAAAATATTTTTTCTCTGATCTGCAATCAATCGAGATTTGATACTATGAAATCGTAGGCACCCGCCAGAATTTTCTTTATTAAATTGAAGCTACACAATATGGTAGGAAAAGTTCCTTTATATGACCATATAGGAATTTTTGTTTGACCAAAGCCACACGATATAGTAGACAAAGGAACTTTTAAGCTACTATCGGGTGTGGTAGTATCGAGATGTACGTAATAATGGACTTTCGTCCTTTTTTCTTAGCTGTCCCATTGGAATCATCAGCTTTGTGGGTGCAAAAAAACGGGGGACCCCCGATGAATTTAGTAAGTGCTCCAAACCCTTTACGTTTGGATAGTCTTCTCTAGGCGGATAGTTTTGATTTCTATTTTACGTGCAATAGCTTACAGGGATTAAGTTGTTTGCGGCTAGGCCTTCAACCAGAGATGCATTTCCACCCTTAAAATACGAGGGGGAAAACATATTGTTCGGAATAAGCTACACCATCGCAGACAAGGTTCATACACATTAGGTCTTGGCGGCTTTCAGCCCGCCACTCAATCACGAAGGGGACCCCCCCTCTCTCCCTGAGTACAACAGCATTACAATCGATCGGCAGAGATTGCCGCGATCTGATGCGGAGGAAAGGATTCTATGGCCAAAAAGAAATTTTTAATAACGGTAAACCGGAAAACATGCAAGGCATGCGGCATCTGTGTAGCCTTCTGCCCAGCCTCTGTATTCACAACGGATCACGATGACAAGGCGGTTGTTAACAAACCGGAAGAATGTATCGGATGCAGGCAGTGCGAACTGATGTGTCCCGACTACTGTATAAACGTCGAGGAGCTTGCCAATGGCTGATGCAAAATTATTACAGGGAAATGAGGCCTGTGTATTCGGGGCTCTGGCGGCCGGAGTTCGCTTCTTCGCGGGATACCCCATAACCCCGTCAACAGAGATTGCGAACATATTTGCCCGCGAACTTCCAAAGTTGGGAGGTAAGTTCATGCAGATGGAAGACGAAATCGCCAGCATGGGTGCGATTATCGGAGCCTCCTGCACGGGGGTTAAAGCTATTACTGCCACAAGCGGACCTGGATTCTCTCTGAAGCAGGAAAACATAGGATTCGCAGCCGAGGCGGAAATACCATGCGTCATAATAAACGTCATGAGATACGGTCCCAGCACGGGTCTGCCCACCAACTCATCCCAGGGCGATTTCATGCAGGCCCGCTGGGGAACACACGGGGATCATCCCATAATTGTTATTGCCCCCTATACTGCAAGGGAGGCCTATCGAGAAACGGGACGGGCAGTAAACCTCTCTGAACGATACCGTATCCCGGTCATAGTCCTCATGGATGAAGTGATTGGTCACCTCAGGGAGCGCGTGGAGTTTAAAGAAGAGGATATCGTAACGGTCGTTGATCGCAAGGGAACACCATCAGGGGTGCGATACCTGCCATTTGAGGACACGGGAGATCTCATACCACCCTTCTCAAGTTTTGGAGACGGATACCGCTATCACGTAACGGGTCTTATACACGATGAAACGGGCTTCCCCACAAGCAACCCTGAAACGATCGACAGGGTTATGAGAAGGATGAACGACAAGCTCACCCTCTATCGAAACGAGATTACGAAGATAAAATACGTAGACGTAGACGATGCGGATATCCTGATCATTGCCTTCGGCAGCGTTGCCCGATCAGCCGAAGAGGTGATCAGAAGCATGAAAAAAGCCGGTAAGCGGGTAGGTCTCCTGAGGCCTGTAACCGTCTGGCCTTTCCCTGATGAGGAAATCCGGAAAGCGGCTTTGGGAAAGAAGGCGATCATTGTCCCCGAGATGAACCTGGGACAGATGGTTCGCGAGGTGGAACGGGCAATAGCTGGCGAGGTGCCCATATATCCCCTAAACAGGGTGGACGGACAGTTTATAACGCCGCATGAGATCTCCGATCTCATCAAGGAGATATTATAATATGGACAACATCCACAAAAAATATCTGCGCATGGACAAACTACCCCATATCTGGTGCCCCGGTTGTGGACACGGGATCATCATGGGCGCTTTTATCCGTGCCATTGAAAAACTAGGATACGAAAAAGATGACGTTGCAGCTGTATCGGGCATAGGCTGCTCGGGACGTATAACGGGATATATGGACTTCAACACCATGCATACCACCCACGGCAGGGCCCTGGCCTTTGCCACAGGGGTAAAGATGGCCAAACCCCGGCTCAAGGTCTTTGTCTTCATGGGGGACGGCGATGCAACTGCCATAGGAGGTAATCACCTTATACATTCATGCCGCAGGAATATTGATATTACGGCAATCATAATGAACAACAACATATACGGGATGACAGGGGGACAGTACTCACCTACGACAACCCGGGATAAATACGCTACCACGGCTCCATATGGAACTATAGACCCCCATTTTGATATTGCGAAACTTTGCATAGGGGCCGGAGCATCCTACGTTGCCCGGGGAACCAGTTATCACGCAAAGACGCTGACTGATCTCATAGTAGCAGGTGCCGAACACAAGGGTTTTTCGGTTGTTGAGGTAATAACGCACTGCCCCGTAAATTTCGGCCGAAGAAACGAATTTGATACACCTGTCGACATGTTGAACTGGCAAAAGGAACATGGCGTTAAAGTGAATAAGGCCGAAGGGATGACAGATAAAGAACTTGAAGGAATGTTTCTTATTGGAGAGCTTCAAAAGGCCGAAGCCCCTGAATATGTGGAAGAATATGACAAGTTAATTGAAAGGGTCAGGAAAGGAGGTGCAAAGCGTGGCTAAAAGATGGGAAGTAAGACTTATAGGAACTGGCGGTCAAGGCATGGTGACTGTCAGCATCATACTTGCCGAGGCAGCAGTCCATGAAGGAAGAAATGTTGTCCAGTCCCAGAACTACGGCCCGGAGGTCCGTGGGGGACACAGCACTTCCTATGTTATTGTATCAGATGACAGCATCCTTTATCCCAAGATCGATTCCCCCAACGTGCTTGTGGTCATGTCAAACAGGGATTACCAAACATACCTCCCATCACTGGCACCGGATGGAATAATAATAATTAACGGAGATGTCGACCCCGTAACACTGCCTGATAGAATTTACGCAGTTCCGATAACCGACATAGCCCATGACCAGGTTGGAAAACCAATAACCGCCAACATAGTTTCCCTGGGTGTCATCCTTGGTATGACGGGCATGCTGTCCGAAGAAGCAACCCTTGAGGCAATGAAAGCCCATGTACCGGCAAAAGCACTGGAAATAAACAAACAGGCCTTTGCACTGGGAATAGAAGCCGGCAAGGCAGCGCTGCTGAAAAGCCGTTAATTGAAAACCCTTTTACTATAGAGAGAGTATCCATAGATGAAAGCAGTTTCACGTTTATTTGTTGTATTGGCAATTATTATTCTTCTCGCCCCAGTGGGCCTTAAAAAGGCCTACGCAACGGGCAACGGATATACCCCCGGCTGTGAAGGGGTGATGGCCGGAACCATTCCGCCCCAGGGCTTCCACTATCGCATGTATAATGTCCTTGTAGATTCCGATACCGTGACAGACAACAATGGCAATGAACGGAACCTGGGCTTTGAACTACAGGTTTTTGCCCAGACCCATAGATTCGTATGGATTACAGACAAGAAGATCTTCGGTGCCGATTACGGCATGAGCGCGATAGTCCCTATAGTATCAACGGACTTCAAAATGAGTGCCTATAATCTGGATGAGTCCGAGCTCGGAATGGGTGACATATTTCTGGAACCACTGGTACTTGGATGGCATAAAGATCGTTACGATATCGGCCTGGGATTGGGAGTAAACCTTCCCACGGGCAGCTTCGACCAGAATGATCCAGCCTCATGCGGCAACGGCTATTTCAGCGGACTGTTGACCTTCGGTGGTACATACTACTTTGACGAGGCCAAGAGCTGGACAGCGGCAGTACTGACACGAACGCTTCTTTACGGCGAGCAGGATGATACCGATGTCACACCGGGATGGGAATTTATCATTGAATGGGGTGTGGGGAAACAGTTCCCCATATCCAAAGCTGTTCTTTTAAGACCGGGGATTTGCGGTTATACCTATAACCAGGTAGGCGAAGACAGTGGCCCCGGCACAGGCGATCTCAAAGGCAGAAACTACGCCATCGGCGCTGAATGCAATCTTTTCTGGCTACCGCCATACCTGATACAGGGAAATTTGAGAGTCCTGAAAGAGTTTGGCTCCAGGAATGAAGCGGAATCTACAAAAGTTGTCTTCACTCTGAGCAAATCATTTTAAAAAATCTGGCTCCATATTTATGCACGGCCCTGATTTGTTCCAATGCATAAGAAGATATGCCAAAAGACGGAGATAGAAATCTTTAAGATCAGAGAGGCTGCAAAATGCAGCAGGCGTTAAAGACAACTTTCCGATTTTATGACCTTCTCCGTGATATGGGGAAGGATAACAACTAATAGTTCTAAAGGGGGCACTAGGGCCCCCTTTAGAATACAATTATCATGGGATTGGCTATCTAAGAATAACTGTAGTTAGTTACTTGGGTGCCAGTGTGTCTGTTACCGCCCCCGTAGCGGCCATTACATAGGTTCCGTTGAGATTCGTGTGAGCACCGCTTAAACTAAAGGTAGTCGGACCACCTGATGTCACCGTAACTGTTACACCCGTAGTCGCAAGATATCCGCCGGAAGTCAAGTTTGCCGAGGTCAATGCAGCGGCACTTGGGTTGTCAGCAAAGTAAGCCTGCGCTGCCGTGTATGCATTTTTTACATCCGCCCTTGTCGCCGCCATAAATCCTCTCGCCCGATAAGACCCGAACTGCGGGATGGCTATCGCCGCAAGAATTCCTATAATCGCTATGACGATCATAAGTTCGATCAACGTAAAACCCTTCTGGCCCTTTTTTTTGTTCAATTTCATCAACATGACTTTTTCCTCCTTAATATAATGTTAATTTCTTCAATAAGCTTATCGGTATGCATTTGTTTTTCTTAAATAGCAATCAGCGTGCCATCCCTGACCATCTCCATTCTATATACTATAAGGTTCTGATATAACATCGGATAAAAGACTCTGGGGACTTGATATTTTTTCTCAGAAGCGGAACTGCCGGATAAAAACCGGGCAACTTCCAACTTCCATGCGTAAATTTGACGGTAATATATAAAGGGGCCTGAAATAGAAATTTGCTCAGGACTTTTTTGATTAAGGTTAATCTGTTAATCCTTTTCCATCATACCAAGCTTATCCATCCTGTACCTGAGAGAATCTATGCTGATACGGAGCAGTCCGGAGGCCTTTACCTTGGACCCTGCGGTCTTTTGGAGTGCCCTTTTTATAAGGGTACTTTCGAACATTGCAACTTCTTCATTAAGATCTATCCCATCCTCCGGCATGTTAATATCATCGACCGAGGGAAAGGCCGTACCACCATTCACTGTAATCTCGAGGTTATCAGGCAGGATGATATTTGTTGCTTCGAGGGCAACGCTTCTTTCTATTATATTTTCCAGCTCTCTGACATTTCCAGGAAAGGGATACTCCACAAGAAGACCCATCGCGTAGGGAGAGATCTTCTTGATTTCCTTGCCATATTTTATGGAATATTTCTCCATGAAATGATCAACCAGGGGCGGAATATCCTCCTTACGATCCCTAAGCGGCGGCACCTCAACGGGAATCACATTAAGTCGGTAAAAAAGGTCTTCGCGAAAATCACCGCTTTTAACACGGGCCTCAAGGTTTCGGTTAGTAGCCGATATAATCCTGACATCCACACTCACATCCCTGGCGCCACCTACCCGCCGAAAGGTCTTTTCCTGTACCACCCTAAGCAGCTTGACCTGAAGGAAAGGGGAAAGTTCCCCGATTTCATCTAGAAATATGGTACCGGTATCGGCCACCTCAAAAAGGCCCGCCTTATCGGCATAGGCCCCGGTAAAGGCCCCTTTCATATATCCAAACAACTCGCTCTCCAGAAGGTTCTCCGGGATACCGCCACAGTTGATCGGCACAAAAGGCCTGTCCTTTCTCGAACTGTTTTCATGTATGGCCCTAGCAACCAGTTCCTTCCCGGTCCCACTCTCACCCAGGATCAGGACATTAGCGGAGGTCTCTGCTGTCTTCTTAACAAGGGTATAGACCTTGAGCATCCCCTTGCTTTTCCCTGTCATCCGGGCGAAGGAAAGATCCCGTGTAACATCTTTCATGAACTGCGCGTCTTCCTTGCTGCTCCCCACCTTGCCAAGAGCTTCCCGGACCAGGATTTTCAGATCATTGGGCTCAAAATTCTTTTCCAGGTAATCATATGCCCCCTCCTTCATAGCGGCCACCGCTGTCTCCCCCGAAGCGTATCCCGTAATAAGGATCGTAATGGTTTCAGGGGATATAGCTTTAACAGCCTTCAGCAGATCAACTCCATCCATCCCTGGCATTTTAAGATCGGTAACAACCAGATCAAATTTGTGTCTTCTGCATAGCGTGAGAGCCTCCTTGCCGCCGGGAGCGGCATTAACCTCGTATCCTTCCCTTGACAGCATTATTTCAAGGTATTCCCTCATTCCCGGATCGTCGTCTACAACAAGAATCCTGGCCATAAATAAACTATTCCCCCTCTGGTCTGGAAACCGGCAGAGCGATTATGCATCGCGTCCCCATGGCTGGTTTGCTTTCAAAATGAATTTTACCACCGTGACTTTCAATAATCCGGTTTACGATGGCAAGCCCTAGGCCCGTGCCTTTTTCCTTTGTTGTATAAAAAGGTTCAAGCATCCTGTCCATATCTTTCTTTTCTATGCCCAAACCGTTATCACTTATAGATATGATCAGGTTTTTACGCCCCTGTCGGCCTGTACCAGACTTTGTCTCAATCTCAAGCCTTCCCCCGTCAGGCATTGCCTGCAGCGAGTTCAGGATTACATTCCACAGTACCTGCCTTATCTGCATACCGTTACCGTATACATCACCGTTTGCAGAAAGTTTTCTTATTACCTCAATATTTTCATTTGCATTTGAATAGAAATCTGGACCTTCTAAAATATCAGTAAATATTTCGTTGAGATCAGCATTGGAACGATCAGGGTTATCCGGTCTGGCAAAAATCAGAAATTCCTTTACCAGACACTCCATCTGGTCCCTTCCCTTAAGGATGATTTCCATAAGCCTTCGGTCCGATCCACCCAGATGAAGATCTTCCATAAGCAGCTTTATGGAACCCCCCATAGATGAGAGCGGTGTTCTTAACTCGTGAGCAAGGATTGCCGACATCTCACCCATAAGTGCAAGCCTCCTGTTTTTCTCAATTTCTACCTCCATCTCCTTGAAGGAAGTAAGATCCTGAAATATAAATATCCTGCCTATGCCGTTTTCTTCCTGGTCGATAAGGGGATATATGGAAAATCCAAGTATTTTATCGTTATTATTTAATGGAACCTCAATCTCACGGCGCCGTGTCGGCAAACCATTGCCTTTTTCAGCCCTTTCAACGGCCCTGGAAAAACCGGGGAAAACATGGTCAACATTTCTGTTTATGGCATCCTTTGGCTTTATGCCGGAAATACTCTCCGCCGCCCGGTTAAAGGTCTTTACCCTACCGGCCAGATCGACTGTCATAATTCCGGAACCGACCGACTCAATGATACTCTTGTGGAGTATGTCGAGCTGATCAAAGGCACTTTCCTTCTCCGAGAGAAGGTTCTGAGTACGTATCTCCCGTTCCACCAGGAAACTGGCCAGCGAGGCAACAATATAAAATGATGCTATATGGATGCATATCCGGAGAATAACCTGACCACCCTCAAGGGTGTATTGATATGTAGCGCTGTATAGAGGGGTAATAACCCCGTAAAATTCAAAATCGGCAAGAAGCCCGTAAAGGATGCTGGAGGCTGACGCAACAAACATCCCCCCTTTTCTACCCAGGAAAAGTACGGAATATATAACCACAAGAGTATAAAGCGAAGAGTATACACTCTCTACGCCTCCTGTACAGTAAACCAGCAGGGTAATTATAAAGACATCAAGCGTACTTTGTATATAAACATTTAGCGAGACGTTTTTTGTCAACTTCAGCAGTAACACGTAACAAATTGAGAGAAGATATGTTAGTCCAGTTATGATATATATCGAATGTATGGATGATGCCGACAGTGAGTAGGGCAGGCGGAACTGAATAAGGGCTGCGATCCCAAGCAGAAAAGATACCACTACAACCCTGAGTAACATCAGCCTCTGTACGGGCAGCCAGTTTTGTACCTGCTGTTTGCTTTTCAACGAATTTCCTCCAGACCACAGATCAGGAAAGAGGGGGCACAAGGCTAGTGTCGAGACCGGTAATCCCCTTAGTTATAGCTCTCATATCGGGAATAATCACTGGTAACGCTCTGAACATCCCCGATAGCCCGACAGTGATAGCACTTTTTTTGGTACTTGCCTTGCTTCTTGTTGCGGCCTTAAAAGGCTCACGGTACATGGCATGCAGCTTCCTGCTGGTCTCGCTTTTTCTTCTCGGCATACTGAACATAAATCTTTATCTTCATCCCCACTACGGCAGAAGTGATATAACAAGGCACGCCGGAGACGGCCCCCTGACCTTCGAAGGGATTATCTGCACCCCTCCCCGCATTGTCGGAGACAAAACGCTTCTTCTGGTTAAAACCTCCCAAATAATTCAGGATAATCAGAGAATTCCAGTCAGGGGAAAGATACTACTCTCCGTAAAAGATAGCAACAATCCTTTCATTTACGGAAATTATATCAGGGCAAGGGCAAAACTGAAAGAACCTGGAAACTTCAATAATCCCGGAGGATTTGACTATAAACGCTATCTTGGCTATCGCGGAATCCATCTTCGCGGATATATCAGCAGACCAACAGACATTATCGTAATACGGAACAGCGCGGGAGGTTATTTAAGAACAGGGCTGGAGAGATACCGCTCTCTTATAAGAAAAAGCATCCTTGAGACGACATCCTCCCCGGAAAGAAAGATACTTCAGGCACTGATACTTGGGGAAAAGGAAGGCATTCCGTCAGATATCATAAAAAAATTCAACAGGGCCGGGGTATCGCATATACTTGCCATATCGGGGCTGCATATGGGGATCATAGCCCTGATCTCCTTCTCTATCATTAAGGGCGTCATAAAGTCTTCCGAGTACCTGCTCCTCAGATTCAATATGTTAAAGGTATCGGCACTGATTTCTTTAGTCCCTGTAATAGCATACGCATTTATTGCAGGGCTTCATATATCTACAATACGGGCCATGATCATGATCATCTGCTATCTGATCGCCCTCCTTACGGGCCGGGATCGGGATCTTCTGAATGTTCTTGCATTTGCTGCCTTTCTTATCCTTGTCATAAACCCGGCATCCCTTTTTGATGTTTCCTTTCAGCTCTCCTTTGCCGCAGTTACGGCCATAATACTTGCAGCCCCGGTCATAGTAAATGCACTTTCCGGGATTTCTGGAGAGGGAATTTCCAGAAAGGGGTTAAGATCCCTTCTACTTTTCCTTGCGGTCAGTCTTTCCGCCACAATCGGGACCGCCCCCATCATAGCCCTTTACTTCAACCGCATCTCAAGCATTTCCCTTATATCAAACCTTATTGTCATACCTGTCATTGGTTTTGCGGCCCTGCCTATAGGGATGCTTGCCATAATAGCCGCCCCCTTTGCTCCATTAGCACATTTGATAACAGGGCTGGCCTCTTTTTTCACAGGTATCGCTGTCCATATAATCAACACCCTATCTTCTCCTGAATTTGCCAGCTTTACCGTAACGACACCTGCGCTCCTCGAAATCACCCTTTACTATCTCCTTGTATTTACAGGCCTTCGACTGCTAATGTTATGGACAGAGAAAGGAATCTATAAATCCTGCAACCGGGAAGTCCTGATCTGTAGGGGTTCAAGCTGGAATATCAGAAATCTGTACCTTGCGAAGGAAAAAACCCTGCTGGCTTTTTTTCTGGGACTGATCCTGCTTTCTTTTTTTGCCAATGCTTATTGTATAAGCGCCAGGGCCTCCGGCCGTGGCGCTGTCGAGGCGACTTTCCTAGATGTCGGGCAAGGAAGCTCCACCCTACTTCGCCTCCCTGGCGGGGCCGTCATCCTCGTCGATGGGGGCGGTTTCTATGACAGCGACTTCGATCTGGGAGAACGCGTTCTGGCTCCTTATCTCTGGCGAGAAAAGATAAAAAAGATAGATATCATGGTAATGACACACGCTGACCAGGATCATGCAGGCGGTCTGCCATTCATAGCGGAAAACTTCGAGGTGGGGGAAATCTGGACAAACGGTCAAGGATCAGAAAAAGGGGCATGCCACAGGCTCCTTGATATTGCGGAGGAGAAGAGCATCCCCCACCTGAGAGTAAGTTCGGACACGCCCGAAATAAGGGTCGGGGACGTGTCATTAAAGATACTGAATCCCCAAAAATCCGAATCGGGACAGGGGTTTCTCTTCCCCGGCTTTGACTATAACAACAACGCCATTGTTCTGAAGATAACCATTGGATCGAAAAGTATACTTCTACCAGCCGACATATCGGCCTCTGCCGAGAAACAGCTTATATCCTCGGGAGCAGACCTGAGATCGGACATGCTCATGGCTCCACATCACGGAGGACATTCATCCAGCAGCAATGCGTTTCTCAACGCAGTTCGCCCTGAAATAGCCGTAATAAGCTGTGGCAAGGACAACCACTTCGGCTTTCCAAATACCGATGTCCTTGATAGATACAAAAGGGCAGGGGCAAGGGTAATGCGGACGGACAGGGATGGCGCTGTAATCATAGGCACGGATGGGGAAAGAATAAATATTATAAGACCGGGGTGATTAGGCCTGATGCAACTTGTGATTTTTCGATAAACACAAGATTTTTTGTCGGTTACGCCCCCTTTCCATTTTGCCTTTTGGCCTGATATATGTTAGTGATTTGCCGTTAAATTAACAGGAGATAGTGTGCTATGGCAAATATAACCTCGGTACGCGGATTTCGTGACATACTGCCGGAGGAGACACCTAAATGGCAGCGTGTAGAGGAAAAGATAAGGAAGATATTTTTCAATTTCGGTATCAAGGAGATACGAATACCCATCCTGGAAAAGACCGAGCTTTTCAAACGGGGGATCGGCGAGGCTACCGATATAGTCGAGAAAGAGATGTATACATTTGTAGACCGGGGCAACGAACAGCTTACAATGCGTCCCGAGGCAACCGCGTCCGTTATACGTTCTTACATAGAACACCATATGTACGAAAAGGACCCTGTGGCTAAGCTATTCACCATTGGCCCCATGTTCAGACGAGAGCGGCCGCAGAAAGGGCGCTTTCGTCAGTTTCATCAGATCAACGTCGAGTTTCTGGGACAGGACGATCCACGAATAGATGCTGACCTAATGTCCATGTTGATCTATCTTCTGACAGAACTAGGGCTCGAAGGGTTGAAGCTGGAGCTAAACTCTCTGGGATGCGATACCTGCCGACCGGCCTTCCGGGAAAAGGTGATTCTTTTTCTCAAGGATAAAGAGAATAGGCTTTGCGAGGATTGCCGGAGACGACTGGGCTCAAACCCCCTTCGCGTATTCGACTGCAAAAACGAGTCCTGCCAGGAGACAATCTCCGGTGCCCCAACCATCCTGGATTTCATATGCCCTGAGTGCACCGGGCATTTTGAGAAGGTAACCGGCCATCTTGAAATTCTTAATGTCCCCTACAGCATAAACAAACGAATGGTCCGCGGATTGGACTACTATACGAGAACTGCCTTTGAGATAACATCTGGCGCCCTGGGCGCCCAGAACGCCGTAACAGGAGGTGGCAGATATGACGGTCTGGTCCAGATGCTTGGCGGTCCTGCCATGCCCGGGATCGGTTTCGCAATAGGCTTTGATCGCCTGATATCGATGCTCCCCGACAACTATGGAGAAGATACAGGGTCCCCGAATATATTTATAGCAACAATGGGTGAAAGTGCACAGGGACGGGCATTCTCCATTTGTAATGCCCTTAAAAGGGCCGGAATCAGAGCAGATATGGACTTTTCCGGAAAGAGTCTGAAGGCTCAGATGAAACGGGCGAACAAGTTGAACTGCTCTCATACACTTATTATCGGCGACACCGAACTGGAAGAGGGGATTGCTCCGCTCAGAAATATGCGGGATGGAACCCAGGATTCCGTAGCCATAAAAAACGCCGACGCCCTGATAGAGAAGATAAACAACTGACATAACCTTACAAGAAAAATAGAAAGAAGGGCATATAACTTGTCTGAATTTATAACAGAAGCAAAACGGACACATTACTGCGGCTCGCTGAATGCCGAAGATGCACATAAACAGGTAGTCCTGATGGGATGGGTCCATCGACGAAGAGACCTCGGAGGACTTATCTTCGTAGACCTCAGAGACAGGGAAGGCACGGTTCAGATCGTCTTCGATCCGGAAGGGGGACCAAGGGCGCACGCACTTGCCCATAGCATAAGGAACGAATTCGTCCTGGCTATAAAGGGCAGGGTAAATCTGAGACCGGCCGAGATGGTCAACGCCTCGCTGAAGACGGGAGAGATAGAGATAATAGCAGAAGAAATGGAGATCCTAAACGAAGCCAATACGCCCCCCTTCGTCCTGGATGGGGAGACCGACGTATCGGAAAATCTTCTGCTCAAGTACCGTTACCTTGATCTAAGACGGAGAAAAATCCAGAAAAACATCATGCTCAGAAGCAAGGTTACGGCGGAAACCAGATCATATCTGGAAAAGGAGGGCTTTATAGATATTGAAACCCCCTTCCTGGCAAAAAGCACCCCCGAGGGGGCTCGTGACTATCTTGTGCCCAGCAGGGTCAACCCCGGCACCTTTTATGCCCTCCCCCAGTCGCCTCAGATATTCAAACAGCTGCTGATGGTATCGGGTTTCGACAGGTATTACCAGATAGTAAAGTGTTTCAGGGACGAGGACTTGCGGGCGGACCGGCAGCCGGAGTTCACCCAGATAGATATGGAACTGTCCTTCATATCCGAAGACGATATCATCGGAATCATCGAAGGGATGATGGCGCACATCTTCGATGCATGTCTCGACAGGAAGGTACAGACACCCTTTCCCAGACTAACCTACAGGGAAGCTATCAACCGATACGGCAGGGATAATCCAGACAGACGTTTTGCCCTCGAGATTGCCGATCTTACCGACATAGCAGGCCAATCCGATTTTCGAGTTTTCTCAGAGGCCGCGCAAAAAGGCGGCTCCATCAAGGCCATTACAATAGAAGATGGAAAGGCATTCTCGCGCAAAGACCTGGACGGGCTGGGAGAGATTGTCAGTCCCTATGGTGCAAAGGGTGTCGCCTGGGTGAGAGTTGGAGAAGAGGGATGGAGTGGTTCTGTATCCAAGTTTTTCAATAATGAAGCAATAAATCAGGTGCATGAAAAAACAGGTGCCCGGCCCGGCGCGCTTATCCTTTTCGTTGCCGACACCTCACCGGCGGTTGTCAGTGCCTCCCTCGGCGCGCTGAGGTTATACCTTGGGAACAGGATGGGATTGATCGACTCGGACAAGTTGTCATTCACCTGGATTACGGAATTTCCCATGTTCGAGTACAGTGAAACGGAAGGTCGCTATATGGCAACCCATCATCCCTTCACATCACCGGTACTAGAGGATCTTCCCATGCTTGAAACCGATCCTGGAGCGGTCAGGGCCCGTGCCTATGATCTGGTGCTGAATGGTTCCGAGATAGGAGGGGGAAGCATTCGTATCCATAAATCGGATGTACAGTCGATGATTTTCAAGGCCCTCGGACTTGAAAAGGAAGAAGTTAGAACAAAATTCGGGTTCTTCCTTGATGCCCTTCAGTACGGAACGCCCCCTCACGGGGGGATAGCCTTCGGACTTGACCGCCTTATCATGATCATGGCCGGGGCAGAATCCATACGTGACGTAATAGCATTCCCGAAGACACTTAAGGCAACATGCCTGATGAGCGAAGCGCCCTCGGAGGTAAGCACAGGTCAGCTTGATGAGCTGCACTTAAATATCAAGTAGGTAATATGTAACTTAGACCTTCCCACTTGACAGAGAGGGATGATATCCCTATAAGTGGTAACTATTGTTTCATTAGAAGACACCCACACAGCAAAGGGGGTTATTGAGATGAAAAAAGATATATCTTTGTTTATTATATTGCTTTCAGTGGCTCTTTCCTTCCTGCTTTCCTCATGCTGCTGCACCGAGGAAACTATCCTGCCGGCCACACAACCGTTTGCCTTTGAAGAGGAAAACACGGTGGCAGATATAAATGATGCCGTCGTGGAAGAGTCGGCTTCTGCAGTAAAGGAACATGTCGTAAAGAAAGGTGAATGTCTCTGGTGGATTGCAGAGTACGAGGACATTTACAACGACCCCTTTATGTGGCCGATTATATATAAAGCGAACAAAGAGAGTATCGGTAATCCGGATATGATCTATCCGGAGCAGACCTTTGTTATCCCCAGAGAAGGATACACTATGACCGAAATCAAGGAGGCAAGGCGCCGAGCGGGTGCGCCTTATCCGTACACACCTCCCGATGGGTCCGTACTTCCAATCGACTAGAAAAAGGTTTTAATCCAAAATCCAGGCAGAGACTGTCTCGACTGGCATCCGGCAGCGTCTTTTTTAAAGGTTTGACATCGGAACGGGAACGGCGTTAAGGGTCCCGCCCGGCAGATGACAATCTGCCGCTTATAAGATAAGGAGCATCTATGGGATTATCGAAGGGAACTCTGACATTTACACGTTATCGCGTTACCGGCGAAACACCGGATTCATTTGCGGAATTCATGGACAGGCAGATCAAGCTCTTCGCATTCAGGGAACTCTCAGCAGGCACCGAAGAAAAATCTATGGGCTGGACCAGTCTGGACAACGTACTGGATACCGGCTTTGAGTACGCCAACTATTCGATTGGAGACTTTTTTGCTTTTTCTCTTCGAATTGACCGACGCGCCGTTCCTCCCGCGCTTCTGAAACTCCGGGTCCTTCAGGCAGAAAAAGATTTTCTTGAGGAAAAGGGACTGAAAAAACTCTACAAGGGACAACGGGAGGATATCAGGGAAACGGTCAAACTGGGGCTGCTCGGAAGGGCTCAGCCGGTCCCCTCTTTCTATGAAGTATGCTGGTCGGTATCCGGAGAATGGTTGATCTTTGGAACCCTCACGGAAAAAGTGAATGAAGACTTCAAGGACCTCTTCAAAAGGGCTTTTGATCTTTCACTGTCCCAATTTCTACCATGGGATCCGAACGCACTGCCAGAAGGAACTCCTCTACCGGGCAGAGAATTCCTTACCTGGCTATGGTTCAAGAGTGAAGAACGTGGAGGAAGCATAATGATCCCCGGAAGGGGTGATGTGGAAGTAATCTTTCTGCAAAAGATAGTCCTGGAATCGGGAGAGGGAGAATATTCCGAAACGGTCGCCTGCAGGGGGCTTCATGCCGATCTGGAGGAAGGCAAATCGGCGCTGCGAAAGGGGAAAAAAGTTACGGAAGCTCGCATACAGCTTGGCGCCGGGGATGAAAAGTTTGAATTTACCTTCAAGGCCGATTCATTTTCATTCCAGTCCCTCAGACTGCCGGTACCGACAGATACAGAGGAAGAAGACCGTGATGGTAAAATACTGGAAAGAGTATACTTGGCCGAGGTCGCAATGAAGACGATGGAAAGCCTATTTGCCCTCTTTCTGGAAACCCGCCTGTCCCCCAAATGGGATTCGGAAGAGGCACAATTCATAAAAAGGTGGCTTGCCGCCCAACCGTGATCCTGCTTTAAAATCATTGGCTATTGGACGAAACAGACAACGATGAGAGTAAGACAATTTCGATATGCAACCGATAACCTGGGTTATCTTTTCTATACAGACCAGTCCGCGCTTGCCGTAGACGGCGGGGCAGTCGATGAGATCTGTGAGTTCATAGACTCGGCAGGTCTTTCGCTATCTTTCGTGACAAACACACACCAGCACAGTGACCACACATGCGGGAACAGGGAGCTAATAGAACGTACCGGTGCAACCTTCATGGACAACAGGGACCTGGGACAGGGGCATATCATTGACCTGGACCGCGAAAAGATTGATGTCTATCATACCCCGGGGCATACTGGGGACTCAATCTGCTTCCGTTCAGAAAATGTCATCGTAACGGGAGATACCCTATTCAACGGGACCATAGGTAACTGCTTTACCGATTCTATCGAGGTCTTCTATCATTCGATAAAGAAACTCATCGCCATGACCGACAGCACTATTGTTTACGCAGGTCACGACTATGTCCACAGTTCCCTTGTCTTCGCACGACACCTTGAGCCTGAAAACGATGCGATAGACCTCTTTCTTGGAAGTTATGACCCCTCTCACGTATTCTCGACGCTGGAGGAAGAGAGGGCTATTAATCCCTACCTTAGGTTCAATAACCCAGCTATTATAACCTTTCTCCGACAAAACAATCTGCCCGTCTCTACGGAGATCGAACGGTGGAATTCGCTGATGCAGATCGGGTAAATACAACTTTATCAAAACACTGCAACAGGCCAAAATCCACCCGCCATGAAAAGGGGGATATGAATTAGGGGACAATCTGCCTCTAGGACGGGTCGGGCCCCACGTTCTCCTTCCCGTGAATAAGCTGAGTAAGGGTCCAGTTTACTGGCGTAGGTATTCCCAGCTCCCTTCCCATGCGAACGATGGCGCCGTTCAATGAATCGATCTCAGTTTTCTTGCCGTTTTTTAGATCCTGGAGCGTCGAGGGATGATGGGCATAGGTTGGAGGGAGAAGGGTTTCATAAAAAAACTTTTCATAAGCCGCCCTATCGGCAAATCCCGTGTCTACACCACGGCCCTTTGCAACAGCGAGCACCTCGCCTATAACAGCCCCTATGATTTCGCGGGTAGCCTCGAAATCGCCAAGTTTCCCATAGCAGGTATCCAGCAGCGCAGAAGTGGCGTTAAGACAGCAATTATAAAGGACCTTCATCCACATGAACTTTTCTATTTCGGTTGAGGCAGCGGTTGGAATACCAGCCCTATCAATAACGGAAGCTATTTCCTCTATCTTCTGTATCGGGACATCCTGCTCTGTTGAACCGATCAGGACCTTATCGGCAATAACAGTGACCCGGAAGTGACCCATCTCAACAAGCTCGACCCCGAATATTACACGGGCGCCAAGGACCTGTCCCTTCCCGGAAACCCGCTTGATTGTATCGATGTTTCCAAGGCCATTCTGGAGAGCGATTATTATCGTATCAGCACCTATAAGGGGCAAAATCTTTCTGACCGACTCTTCGGTATCAAAAGATTTTGTGGAGAGGAAAATCACGTCAAAAGCGTTATTATCTATATCTCCAGCAGAGGTAAAGCTCTTAAAGTTGCGTATCAGGTGATCGCCCCAGATACCGCTTATTTTAAGGCCCCTGTCCTGAATTGCCCTGATGTAAGGCTCGCGGCCTATTAAATAAACATCACATCCACTTTTTGCGAGAAACCCGCCAAATACGCTGCCTATAGCCCCGGCACCCATTACTAATATCTTCATCAGTTACCTTTCCGGTAGGTTGTTTTTCGAGAAGTTAACGAAAAACAGCTCTGATTGTCAATCTAAGTAATCACAGTCAACCAAAAATGATGCAGCTCCTTTTATTTTCCTTTTATTCTATTGACGATAAACTCTCGACCCTCTAGAATGGCTCCTTCTGTTACAAGTGTACGGGAGGGTCCGTTAGGGCTATGCTAACTTTCCTGATAAAATATACTTTTTCATGAAAATTGAGAGCGCCTCATCTGGTCCCTGTTGCTAAATGTCATATAATATCATCCACCACCTCTTTATGGTCGATTGAAGCGACAACTTAATGATATATTCCCGCGCTGTCGTCAATGCTCGGCTAAGGCCTCAATGTAAGGACCCACATTCACTGCCTGAGGGCAGCCTTATTGTTACAAAATTGTAGGAATCAGGAGCAGTACCTGACAGACATGTTCCCTAATCGATCGTCCGCTTAAAGGTTTTCATGGGTAACTTGCTGATAAAACTGGTAATTAAAAACTGGTACGTCTCTTGCTGTAAATTCGAGACAGACAGGAACAGATTTTTGATCATATCTCAAAAAATGAGAATATGATGTTAATGAAAGGGGAAAATTATGGACGTTACAGAAGTTTTTGCTTCTAATGTTTTTAACAACAAGGTGATGAAGCAACGCCTCCCAAAGGATATCTACAAGGCCCTGATGGAAACCATTGAAAATGGCATTCCATTGCGATCGGACATTGCGGACGTCGTCGCCAACGCAATGAAGGATTGGGCGATCGAAAAAGGTGCTACCCACTATACGCACTGGTTTCAGCCGCTTACAGGGTTTACCGCCGAAAAGCACGACGCCTTCATCACGGCGGCAGCCGATGGCACAAGCGTTACTGAATTTTCCGGAAAACAGCTTATCCAGGGTGAACCGGATGCCTCATCCTTCCCCAGCGGAGGACTGCGAGCAACCTTCGAGGCGCGAGGCTACACGGCATGGGACTGCACTTCCCCCGCCTTTTTAAAGACCGATGAGAGCGGCAATGTGACCCTCACCATTCCTACGGCCTTCTATTCCTATCACGGAGAGGCACTGGACAAAAAGACCCCTCTGCTACGTTCCATGACCGCCGTATCCAAGCATGCCTTGCGTGTATTGAACGCTCTGGGAAATACTACCTCCACAAAGGTTGTATCAACGGTAGGTCCGGAGCAGGAATATTTTCTGGTTGACAGGGATTTTTACCTTGAGAGACTGGACCTGATGCTTACGGGTCGAACGATATTCGGTGCCGCCGCGCCCAAGGGACAGGAACTGGAAGACCAGTATTTCGGAACCATAAAGGACCGGGTCGCCGATTATATGTGGGACCTGAACAACGAACTGTGGAAGATGGGGATCACTTCCAAGACCCAGCACAACGAAGTCGCTCCCGCGCAGTACGAAATGGCCCCTCTTTACGCTACTACAAATATTGCGACTGACCATAACCAGCTGGTAATGGAGACCATGCAGAAGGTAGCACTCAGACATGACCTTGTCTGTCTTCTCCACGAAAAACCCTACGCGGGCATAAACGGATCGGGGAAGCATAATAACTGGTCTGTTTCAACAAACGACGGCATAAACCTGCTGGATCCCGGCAATACCGCCAGCGAAAATATACAGTTCCTCATCTTCGTTAGCGCCATGATCAAGGCGGTTGATACCCACGCAGATATTCTGAGGGCCACCTGCGCCAGCGCCGGCAATGATCACCGCCTGGGGGCCAACGAAGCTCCTCCGGCCATTATCTCCATCTTCATGGGAGAGGAACTGACCGATATCCTGGCAAAGATCGCGAAAGGCGAAAAACT
Source organism: Syntrophales bacterium (assembly GCA_963665835.2). GTDB lineage: Bacteria > Desulfobacterota > Syntrophia > Syntrophales > UBA2210 > UBA6078. Next base: position 1,243,655 of record CAXXWJ010000001.1, read on the forward strand.
CTCCACAAAAGATCCCCAGGGACTGCATGTCGGAGTGGATTCGCTGCCGGTCATTCCCAAGGACAGTACCGACCGAAACAGAACGTCGCCCTTTGCCTTTACAGGCAACAAGTTCGAGTTCCGCATGGTTGGTTCAGCCCAGTCGATTGCGGGAGTGAATGTGGCCTTGAACACCATCGCCGCAGAAGCCTTTGACGAGATAGCAACCCGACTGGAAACCGCCAAGGACAGGGACGCCGAAGTAGCCAAGATCATTCAGGACATCTACAATAAGCACAACAGAATTCTCTTCAACGGAGACAACTATTCCGAGGCATGGTCAAAGGAAGCAGAAACCCGCGGTCTGCCCAATGTGCGCAACAGCGTGGATGCACTTAAGGCCTTCGTAACGCCAAAGTCACTGGCCCTCTTTGAAAAATATTCGGTACTCTCCCATAAAGAGCTGCATTCCCGCTACGACATCTATGTGGAAGCCTATGCCAAGCAAATCAATATCGAAGGCTTGACGGCCATAAATATGGTAAAAACACAGCTTATGCCCGCAGGGATTGAATATGCCACATTCCTGGCAGATTCGATTGCAAGCATGAAGGGGGCATCGGTTCCCGCTCCGGCGCAGGAAGATCTCCTGAAAAAGGTCGGCACCATTCTGGCCTCCGCTTACAAAACCCTTACCAAACTGGAAGGTGCTATAGAAAAGGCCCAGAAGACCGACGGAACGGTCAAACAGGCCGAAGCCTACCGCGACAAGGTATTTACTTCAATGCAGGCGCTTCGGAAGGATATCGACGAACTTGAAACCCTGGTGCCGGCCGATATGTGGCCCCTGCCAACTTACGTAGACCTGTTCTTCAAGCTTTAGGGATTGTTATTAAGTTGCACTTCACAAAAAGGGCCGGCCCTGACGTCGGCCCTTTTTTATCAATAGGACCCTGATTGAGAAATTATAGTGAGAAACGCCCGCGAAATGCCAAGCTATCTTCAAGTTTTTTCTAAAACAAAAAAGGTATCACTCCCTAAGATCCGCCACATTTCAGTAACATATATGGATTCCTTGAAGCTGATAAGGCCATCGCCACCTACGTCACCCATCAAAAAAGTCAGGCGCCGGTCCACACCGCAAGCGACCCTCATCGCCAGGATTGCCTCTTCAAGGTCTATCGAACTGTCGGCATTCACATCACCTGGGGTTGATCCTCACAGGGCCTCAAAGATGTTCCCCATGCTGTCGTAAGTATATTAAATCGTTTGGTAATGTCCGGGTCAACGTAGGCCTGCGATTCTCTGAAGTATCCATAGGGCCTCGGGAAAGCCTACCCTATCTTCAACACTTTTTTCGCTAGCCCTGTAATCGGCCATCTCCTTATAACTGTCGATGGTAAAGCCTGACAGTAACCGCAGCGTGACCAGTGCGTCCAAGAGATTAACCTCTCCGTCAATATTTACGTCCCCCCGCTCGATCTCGCCGACGAACCTGTTCATCAGGAGATTGCCGTTGGCATCGTATGTGTAGCTGATTCTCTTACCAGCCCCGTAATCTGCCAGAACTAGCCGACCAGTGTCGTCGTAGGAGAAATCGATTGTAACTGCCTGAATGGACTGCACGGAAAACACAAGTCCTGTCCCTGCCAAAATTACCGTTAAGAAAAGCAACAAGAACTTCCTGTTCATTTTCCATTCTCCACTATGGCGGTTGGGTTAGGTGTTTCTTTGGCTCTAAAAGCCTTGATTGCCGATTTTTTTCGCATTTCCATTATTTCCCCCGAAGCTCCTTCAATTCCGCCCGAGCCTGATCAAGCTCTCTCAATGTCGATTCGATCTGACCTAACAGCAGTCCAAGGCCAATGCTGAGGTGCTTGAATTGTTCCATTTCCTCCGGTTCAATCTTCTTGCCCGCCTCCCGTCTTCCCTCCAGATCGGCAAGCATTTCATCCCGCTTCGCGAGCCCTTTCAAAAACTGGTTCCAGGCGGCGGGGATAAACTTCTCGTTATCTCGTATTTCTTCTTCCAGTTCCGCGGGACGCAAGTGAGCATGCTCCCTCAAGACGCAAGCCATCAACTCATTATTCAGTTTCGCCGCAAGGTTTTTCATTTCCCGCTCACGCCCCTCCTGCCGTTCCCTTTCCATTCTGGCTTCCTCCTGCCTACGTTTCTCCTCATGTGCGGCCGCTTCCTGTTTTTCCTGAACCTTAATCTTTTCGATCCGTTCCCGCAAGTAGGTCATACGTTCGGCATGGTTTGTGGGTACGACAGCTAGTGTGTCATCAAGCCCTGTCGGATCCACACGACAGAGAGGGTTTGCAAGTGCATACTGATAGGGATTGACAGCTCTGGGTTTGTCCAGTTGAGGCCACAGGGGTTCGGATGTAAGAAAACGTCCGGTTCCCGCATCGTAGTAGCGGGCACCCATTTGGTAGAGCTTACCGCTTTCACCCTCCTGTCGCACGCCCCAGGCCCCGGAAAAAGTGAATGGCTGTGTTGTGGAGCCGGTTCGGGCGAGCAGGCGGCCGTATGGATCATATGCATAGGCGTCAGTGACTGTGCCGCTAGTGTCGGTCAGGGCAAGGGTGTTTCCCGCCTGATCGAAGTGATAGAGATAGACCTTGTTGCTGTCGTCGGCATCGATCATGTAGAGCAGTCGTCCTTCCGGAGTCCACACGTAGTAGCGTGAAAACTGGCCGGTTGTCTTGTTCTTTTCAGCAACAACAGGTGATAGCCCTATGGCTTGGTTTGCATAAAAGTGCGTGGTTGTGCCGCCGCCGGTTCGCGTTCTTAGTTTCCCCAAGCCGTTATAGGTCAGCGTCGTATCCCCCGCTGAAGCCAGGCGCGAAGCGCCGTCCCAGCATAAAGCCAGACCCGGTACGGCGGTCATGCGGCCGCAGGCGTCGTGACTGTAGCCGGCGGAGATGATCTGGGAGGCGTTGTCATAGGTCATGGTGTTTTTTAAGGTCGGCATGTACGATTCCAACGTAAGGGGCGCCGTCATGTCCATAGCGGTAAGACGGCCCCCCACATCGTAGGTTAGGGAGAGATCGACATGATCCCCTGATTTGAGACGGGTCAGGCGATCGGCATTGTCCCAAATCCTTGTAATTGTCTTACCTCCAGGCAGGGCTGTGACTGTAAGGCGACGGTCGTCGTCGTATGTGAAGGTGATTTCGGTGTCGGTCAGATCGTCGCTGACCCGGGTAAGCAGGCCATTTCCATTTTCGCCCACATCATAGGAGTACGTAACAGTGAAGACGTTATTATAGGTGACGGCCTTGAGACGGTCCGCGTCATCATAGGTAGCGCCGAAGATGGTATCGCCGTCGGACGTTGCGGTAATCCGCCCTTCAGCATCCCGCGTCATGGAAAGATCGTTGGCTGTCACGAGCTGGTTCCGGGCATCGTAAGTATAGACCAGATCGGGACCGCCACTGTACTGTCTGCGGAGAACATTGCCGGCGGAATCATAAGTAATGGTCTGGGTGTTTTCGTCGGGATAGGCGACGGTATTCAGTTGTCCCCGGCTGTCATGGCCATACTGAACGGTTCGGCTCAGCGGGTCGATTTGCTTCTTTAGACGTCCCATTGTAGTGTAGTCAAAGCTCCAGGAGCTGCCATTGAAATCCCTGATCCGTGTGAGATTGTCAATATCGTCATAGCTGTAGGTGACACCCTCTCCTCCGGGCAGGGTCACACCGGTCAACAACCCTAGGGCGTTGTAGTTGTACCTTGTGATACTGTTGTCCGGGGCGGTGATTGAGGTAACACGGTTCATGGCGTCCCGGCTATAGCCTGTTGTCCCCTTCATGGGATCGGTAACCGAGGCAACGAGCCCCAGCTTATCGGTGGCTTCCATCGTTGTACGCGAAAGAGGCGTGGTGAGGGTCACGGGGACACCCTCATCATCGTAAGTCATCGTCCATGTCTTTTCGGCCCGGGTGACCTGATTGAGCCATCCCCGGGAGTTGTACTGATAGGCAGCCTTTACGCCTGTTGCGTCGGCCGTTCCGGCGAGACGACCCAGCCCGTCATAGGTCCTGGTCGATGCGGCGCCTAGACGGTTCGTTGTCTTTACCAGACGATCCATGACGTCGTATTCGAACAGGACTTCTCCTCCCTCCTGATCGGTGATCTTGATCAGGTTGCCGTTGGCGTCCCAGGTATAGGTGGTGGTCCGGTTCAGCTCATCGGTCAGCGACGTGAGGCGGTCCTTCTTGTCGTAGACCATTCTTACGGTGGACTCATCCGGATAGGTGACTAGGTTGAGGCGTTTGTAGGTATCATACCCGAATGTCCTTGTTCCGGTGTCGCTGTCTGTGCTGCTGGCCATGGTGGCGTCGGCATTGTATGTGTAAGTCGTTGTGCCGCCGAGGGGATTGGTTGCCGTCAGTTCCTGTCCCCTGTCGTTATAGGTATAGCTCCAGGCGTGTCCCGCACGATCGGTACTGGTCAGGACATTGCCCTTGGCATCGTAGATAAAGGCATGGTGGGTGCCGTCTGCACATTCGATGCGGGTCAGGTTGTAGAAGGTGAAGGTGAAGGTCTGATCGTTGTCGGGATTGGCAAAAGTCTGTTCCTGCGACTCATAGTTCCATTTGGTGCTCCGTCCCTTGGCGTCGGTCTTGGAGGCCAAGCGGCCAGACGGGGCGTGGTAGGTGAATGAGGTTTTATCCCCCAGGCGGTCGGTCAGTTCCTTCGGCCTGCCCACTTCGTCACTGACCAGGGTGTAACCCTTCCCCGAGGGATCGCTGAAGCCGGTCCAAACGTCAACGTCACTATGTCGGGAAAAGGATTCCCGCCCCTCGGGATCGGTGATGCGGGTCACACCTGCTTCCGGGGTGTCGTAATCGAAGGTCCAGGCATTTCCGTAGGCGTCGGTCTGTGAGATGACCCGACCATGGCTGTCGTAGGCGTTTGTCCAGGGGGTGTTGCCCAAAGGGCGCGTCTCGGCGGTCAATTGGTATCCGCTGTCGCCTATTTCGCCTGTGTAGCTATAGTGGGTAGTGTTTCCTAGCATATCCTTGATGGAGGTGAGATACCCGTCGGTACGGTAAAGCAACGCCAGGCGGTTTGCATCTATCCTGAACGGTCCTGCCGTAAGCGAGCGGCCCAGACCGTCGGTGATGGCCTTGATGGAGCGGATGTCGCCCCCCTGAATCTCGTCCACATAGGTGACTGTAATCCAGTTGCCATTTCTGTCCCCTATCCGTTTGAGGCGACCGTCGGCTATAAAACTGTAGATTCGCGCATCCCCCGCCCCCGGGTCCATAAGATGATAACACCCGCCTCCGTCCTGTGACAACTGGTAGGGAACGGTATTCGCATCCGCCAGCTGCCACTGCCCTTCCGCCTTGACGAAGCGCAGGCGTTCACCCCGGAGAAATGATATCTCGACAGATGTGTCACCGGCGTTCTCTATGGAGATGGAGTAGTTGTGCAGCCAGTTGTGGCCTATGAAATAATCGGAATTGTCGGAGAGGTTCTCGCGGGCAAGGCGTCCGGCGTGCCAGACCGATACGGTTAGCGGCAGGGGGCCGCCGAGATTTATTACCTCTTCCGGGCCGTAAAGCAGTTCCCCCGTGGCAAGGGCAACGGGATCGTCGCTGGTCTGCTGGCACTTCTTTGTTCCGTAGGTTACAGTTTTTTCCTCTAGGGCACCGGCCTGGACATCGAGTACGCTCGTGTCGCCATCATCGTTGTTGTACATATAGTCAAAATCGGCCTGCTCGCGGACAAGGCCCTTTCCGGTTGCGCTGTAGCGGATCGTGACATCTACCGACTGGCCGGGATAGAGGTATTTGTTTTCATAAGCGGTAAAGTCAGGAGAAAGGACGGTGAAAAGCGAGGCATAGGCAGGCCCGTTAAAGGTCAATTGCATGTCCCTTAAGACGTACTCGGTGTTATTGGTGATTGTCACTGTTTTCTCGACGCTTTCCCCCGGCGCCGGGGCTCCGAAGTCCAGGGCCGAGGGGGCAAAGGTCATGGGGGCCGTATCGGCCTGATTGCGCACGCAGCGGACGCATCCAAGGGTGCTCTTCTCTCCGTAGTAGTCTCCGCCGGAATAGAACCCGATGCCCCATGCCATTTCCTGATCATAGGGGTAGGGATCCTTTGCATAGTCACTGCTGGACCAGTAGATTTCGGAGAGGCAGTCGGGGAAAAATTTGGTGTCGATCCTGGGATCATTATCGTAGCTGAAGGCGATGCTTTGCAGTTCATCAAGAGTGGGTAGCCGCCAGTCCGATCGTCCTCCCAGAACAAGGCCGGTACAGTAATTAATGGTCCCTTGCCAGGTGTATCTGGCGCTGTTCTGTGCATCGCTCTGCTGCCACATCAGGCCCGTGGCGTTATCGGATACCGTCCCATCTTCATTGTCAACGAAGATGGGCACCGCCCCCGCGTTAGTGATGCTGAATACCGTCAAAAAAATAAACAGCAAAAATAGACAGAGCAAGTATCGTTCGGCGCTTCTCGACATCTTAGCCAGTCTCCTCTCTGGGCGGAGTTCATATCCGGCATTGAAATATATTCCTATGAAATAGGCATGTCAATAGCATATTTGGGGGAACTCCAGGATAAGTTTGACTTTTTAGTGCTTAGATTATGTTCGAATTATGAAGGAAAATGATGGGGACGGCAGATACCTGAGCAGCTCCTTTCTTTAAAATCAGAGGTTCTTTCAATAGGGATACCCTTGCTGAAGCGCGGGCCGCCAAGTGCGCCAAGATGGACCAGACAGCGAGAGTTGTCCTCTTCGGATTTGCAGACCAGAGTCTCCCCCTTGCAGAAAATTCAAACTTCAGTCAGCCCCACAGAAACATTTGAGGCTAGCCTTAGGATATTTTGATGGTAGAGCCTGCCATGGTCACGCAACGGGAAGATAAGATTGCTTCCGTCTTTTATTAATAATTCCAATGCTACGAAATGCAACAAGAAATCAACTTCCGACTACTTAATTTCCCGTCATTCGCGCACTGCCTTCGGGGGTAAAATACCCCCGATGAATCTTGTGGCCATAATGGATATGGAGTCGTCAAAACATCTTCTTGCCAAAAATATTGAGATAAACCATGTCGGATATCGTCTTACGTGCCGGACCTGACTTGGCTTCGACCGCCGGTCGACCGATAGGGATTACGGCAGCGACTTCGTACCCTTCAGGAAGATTGATAACCTTACTGCAGGCGTCATGATCCATAAGACCCACCACAACTGTCCCCAGGCCCATTTCCTGAGCTTTCAGGCAAAGGGTCTGCGTTGCTATCCCAAGGTCAAACATATACCAGTTGGAATGCTTCGTTGCTTCCTTACCTCCGTAGCAACCTGATATCCCGGTCTTCCCACAAACAACAATAAGGGCGGATGCAGCAAGGGAACATTTGGCTGCGGGATTCTTTTCGCTATAGGTCGATGTTACTCTTTGAATTAAATCCTTATCCCTCACAACGACAAATTCCCAGACCTGTGTATTCGCCCATGAAGGCGACCAGCGGACTACTTCGAATATCTGCTGTAATTCTGAATCGCTAACAAAATCCTCCGTAAATTTTCTAACACTTCGCCTTTTCAGGATGGCTTCCTGCAATTCCATGATCGGGCCTCCTCATTTGAATTTATTGGTAGTCTAGCACTGCGTAGCTGTGATCTATGCTTGAATAGTACCACATTTTTACCCAGACTTCCCCAGTTTCTTGATGTTTTAAAAGTCAGATTCCCGATCTAATTTCTCTTGACATGATATTTTTATGGAGTTACTCGTCGAAGGTGCTGTATCATCTTCGCGCAAAATGTTTTGTTTCAACATTTATTTTGTCTTCCAGGTCCCGGTCTATCTAATTGAAAACATATTATGTGGACCTGCATATTTTTGTAATGAGGAATCGACCATGAAACAAGTTGCAACTATTCTATTTTTATCCCTCTGGTTATGCCTTTTCGCTCTTTCATCGTGGGCTGCCGTGTATGTTTCGGATAGTCTGGAGGCCCCGATGCGCAGCGGTCCAGGCACGGAATATAAGATCGTCAGCGTCCTTAGGTCGGGACAACCCGTAGAGGTAATATCCGAACAGGACGGATGGAGCAGTGTCCGAACCGTAGACAGGGGTAACAAAGAGGGATGGATCCTAAGCCGTTATCTTATGAACCGGGAACCCTGGGGCAAAAGGGTCAAGACCCTGGAAGAAGAAAATGAAAATCTTCGCAGCAGATTATCTACAATCCAGGATGACCTAAGAGATGTAAAGGTCAACAATGCTGACCTCTCAAAAACACTGGGGGAAAAGACCTCCGAACTTGAAACACTTCAGAAGACCTACGAATATTTCAAGAAAGATGCCTCCGATTTTATAGATCTGAAAGAAAAATTTGAGAATATTCAGTCAGACCTTATAATTGCAACGGATGAACTTGCAAAGGTAAAGGGAGAAAACAATATTCTGAGATCATCCAACACGAACAGGTGGTTTTTATCGGGGGCGTTGGTGCTTCTTTTCGGCCTTATCATAGGCATGATAGTAGGAAGGAGAGAGAAGAGGCGTTCGAAACTTTCCCTAAGATGACCTATTTATCTTTTGACCTAATAGTAGACATTAACTTCTTGGAAATTTTTAAAAAAAAGGGCAAAAAATGAAAACAAATAAATTTTTGATTGTTTTGGCTTTTTTATTTTTACTCCCGGCTGTTACTTATGCCGCCTGGGAAAGAACTGTCAGCGCCTGGGACACGCAGCTGCCCGGTGCAGGAAAAGTACAGATCTCCTTCTGGTCCAACTATTGGGCATCGGAATCTAATGGAACAGATGCAGAAGACACTATGGGCTCAGTATATATAAACTACGGTGTTACAGATAACTGGGCGGTATGCGTCTCCCCTTCTTTATACGGATGGAAAGTCGATGGCGGTGACTCGGAGTCAGGCATCTCAGACACCACGCTTATGACAACCTACCTTTTTCTTGATGAGTCAGAAGACTTTCTGGATCTCGCTATAATAGGCATTGTAGATTTGCCTACCGGGGATGAAGATAAGTATCTGGGGTCCGGCAGCGTAGAACCTGGAATAACTCTCATTGCCTCTAAGACCTTTGGACCAATAATCGCGGTTGCCAACGTTGGTGGTTACACGATCATAGATTCAAGAGAGGGGGAGAAGGATTTTGTTCTCTCAGCCATTCTTGAAGGCGTCTATCCCGTAAATGACAAATTTAGTCTCAATGCTTCTATTGCTACCTGGACAGCTCGGTGGGATAGCTCAGACAGTAGCTCAGAGGCAGGCCTTGGTGCCCGGTTCAATCTGTCAAAAGAGCTGTTCCTGGCGGGCATGTTCTATGAAAGCCTGTCCAATGACTACGACTGGAGCGCAACTCTGGCCGTTGGCTTCGAGTTCTAATTTGTTTTACATAAAGGGCAGCGGATGCATTCCCGCTGCCTTGAAAACAATCAACCTCTTTATAAATTCCTTTGAAGATCGACAATAAGATCTGAAACTTCATCCCTGGTAAGATCCAGAGCCAGACGACCTCCGCCGGGATGGGCAAGGTCTATCCGAATCCCCCCATCTGTTTTCTTGATGCCCCAGCGCTTCTCACCTTTGAGATTGACCTCTTGGTTCAGCCAGTCAGGAGCGTTAAACTCGGCGATCTGGATCAGAACACCAAAAGCATCCCGGGGATGAATGAAAAGCTCTTTCCAGTAACAATCATAGTATGAATTATATCCAAAATAAGGGATGCTGTTTTGTTCCAGGACGCGCCTAGTCTTTTCTATGTCAGGGGTCTGGATGGATATATGATGAACTCCCCCTTCCCTTTCAGAGAGAAAATTATCGAGGAAACTGCCCTTCCCCGTAGGCCTCATCAGTTCCACACGACTTAAGTCGCCCAGAGATAATATCTGCCAGACATACTTCATGCCAGGATCTTCTGATGCAGCCCCCGGTATCCCTCCCAGAATGGTACGAAAAAATCTCTCCGCCTTCTCATAGTCGCGGACAGCGATGGATACGTGGTCGATACGTGATATCAATGGTTCCATAGGTGTGACCTTATAAAAGATTGCTTGCTAAAAAGTACTAGAAGTAAGGGTGAAAACTTGTTCTACCTTATTTATCGAAAAGAAAAAAGTGACACCCCCAGCTCAAAATTCCGGAGGTGTCACCAAATGTGTAAACTTAAGTAACTGCCTTAAAAAGCTTATTTCTGCCCGAATTCGAATACGCTGTCGCCCTTCTGCAGGCTCAACCGCCTTATGTCGTGATCCTTGCTCAGTTCCTTGAGCAGCAGCGATAGAGGCTCTCTACCGGTATAATAGGATTTATAAGGCTTCTGAATCCGATTGATCTCTTCCTCGCCCTTCATGATGTGGTAAAGCATGAAGTCCTCATCGGACGCATTGAGCATACCGTATTTCGCACGGATCTTCGTGATCGAACCTTCCTGTGACTGGACCTCCTGCTTCTTGTCCCACATCTTCTGAATCCTCTTCGCATTCGGATGACTCAGGAACCGGTCACGTATCTCAGGCTTCATATAGGGAACTGCCGCATCCTCCCAACCCCAGACACCTACCGCTGTCTCGATCATGCAGTCCAGTATCTCCTTGTATCGCTCTCCTACCGCTACGTTTACCGCTGCCTGCGATACTATGAACTGAGATGCCGGCGTGATCATGATAGGATAGCCAAGGTCTTCTATGATACGGATCACTTCGTCCAGTACCTCGTCTATCTTGTCCGCTATGCCCAACTGACCCAGCTGGTTCCTCAGGTTGGATATAACTCCTCCGGGAACCTGGTGAGTATATACACCATGATCGTATTCCAGGGGAACCCCTTCCGGATAGCCCTCTATCTTCGCTATCATACGAAATCGACGCTCGGCTTCCTTAAGGGCCTCAACGTCTGTTATGTTGTGCTCTATACCCAGAATCTTCGCATTGTGCATCACATTGTAGATAGAGACATGGGAGGATCCCGAGGCCAGCGGCGGTACGCAGGTGTGAATGGTATCTATCCCAAGCTTCATGGCTTCAACGGCAACTCGGCCCTGGTTCGTGCTCATCCCGTGGGTGTGCAGCTCTATCGGAATACCATTGGCTTCTTTCTGCATCGCAGGGAGAAGGGTCCTTATCCTTTCCACTGACAAAAGACCGCCCGCATCCTTCAACTGAATCATGTCAGGCTTCCATTCCGCTACTCGCTTAGTCACCTTCGCATAGTACTCGTCGGTGGTGCGGGGATTGGGATAAAAACAAACTCCCAGCATCAGCTCCATTCCAATGTCTCTGGCTATGGGAACAAGCCAGGGAAAGTATCGGTCAATCTCGTCTCGAGTGTTTGCCAGGGTGAAAAACCGGTGCCCGCCTGTCGTGCGCGCCGCAAGATCATAAAAAAATCTCACCACCGATCGCTCTTCTGACTCGCCCAGAACATCCAGACAATCCAGTATCACGGAACTCTTCTTTGTCCGCGTTATCTTGTTCTTGAAAATACGCATCGTGTCCCATGGATTCTCTTTCATGTACCTTACGGCCATCTTCATGTAGACGGCGTGCATCGGAAGCTCTATGTAATTGTATCCCGCCTTGTCCAGATGCTCCGCAACCGCATCGTAGGTCCCGTGTGACATGTTCATCGCCCAAAGGCTCTGGGCCCCGTCACGAAGCGTCACGTCTCCAAAGGCTACTCTCTTAGTCATAACTATGTTTCCTTTTCTTTTTGATTTTGCACCTCATTGAAGGATAAACCACTTCAAAATGTAGGGGCGCAAATAAGTTGTTTACAAGAACATCTACCATAAAATTAATTTTCTATTCAAAAAAGATTCAGATTCAACAATTGATACCCATTTTTATTCCTTCGGATTAAACTATAGTTAGGACGAAGAGGCATGTCAATAGCGTTTTCATAGATCTCAAAAACCCAGTTTTACAAAACATCCAGTATCATTTTCCTTCGCCGGAAATAATCGATCTGACCCGCTCAAGTTCCTGAGGCGTATCCACCTCTACGGAATCGTGTATCGTTTCAACAACCTTTATGCGGTGGCCATTTTCCATGGCGCGAAGCTGCTCCAGCGATTCTATCTTTTCCAGTGTCCCGGTTTCCATGGAAGTGAAGATCCTCAGGAAAGACCTCCGGTAGCCATATATACCGTGGTGCTTATAATATGAAACAGGCTCTCTTCTGTCGCGATCGTATGGTATTGTGGCCCGCGAAAAATAGAGCGCATAGTGTTCGTTGTCGAAGGCAACCTTGACGGCATTGGGATGGTGCACCTCTTCTTCGCGCTCTATCTTGTAGATCAGCGTCGAAAAATTCAGTGCCGGATCGTCAAGGAGGGGCCGGGCCACCTCCTCGATCTGAACCGGAACAAAGAGGGGCTGATCCCCCTGAATATTAACCACTATATCGGCTTCATCCAGGCCGAGACCTTCCACCGCCTCGGCTATTCTGTCCGTACCGGAACGGTGCCGTTCGGAGGTCATGACGGCATTTCCTCCAAATTTTTTCACCCGCTCGAATATGCGCTCGTCGTCGGTAGCCACCGCCACATATGAAACCATATCAACCCCGGCGGCCCTCTCGTAGACATGCTGTATCATCGGCTTGCCGCAGATGTCCGCAAGGGGTTTTCCCTCAAAACGCGACGAACTGTATCTCGCTGGTATTACGCATATAACCTCAGGCATAACTAACGTTCCCCCGGTACTACAGTTCCTTCCCCGCCGATTCGATTCCGGCTATGATCTGCGCCAGCTTCTCTGCTGGCATCTTTACGGGCGCGATCATGAACAGGGTGCGACTCATGATCTTTTCCGCATTGGGTATGTCCTCCGGTCGATAAGAAACGGTCCCCTTATACATAGGATTTGTGAAAGGAAACTGTTTGGAATTGGCGGTTGCCCGTGCGATAAGGTGTTCCCACCGAAGGGCATAATGCCAAGCATTATCACGGTAGTATATGGTGTTTACACCTTTTGCGCCAAGCAGCTTCTGGAACCGCTTCGCTGTCTGCTCGTCGGGAAGGTTGAATCCCAGGAATGTTGCCGTATCGCCTTCGGGATCGAAAAGCTTCCTGAATCCTATTCCCTTTACAGCACCCAGGGCGGTCTTAATGGCAGCCTTGTTCTTGCGCTGCTCGGCAATGATATAGTCCAGCTTCCTGAGCTGTGCCAGTCCCAGTGCACCCTGGAACTCATTCATGCGGTAATTGAAGCCTAGGATTGAACGCCCCTCGTCTCCCCTGCCCACGTTTGGATTATGATCGTGGCCGTGATCATGGTACCAGTCGGAACGGTCGTACAGGGCCTTGCTGTTTGTCAGGACCATTCCACCTTCCCCGGTGGTTATGGTCTTGTAGTAGTCAAAGCTCAGTATAGCCATATCAGCGAAGGTCCCAAGCTTTTTGCCCTTATAACTACCGCCGCAGGCCTGCGCGTTATCCTCAAGGACAAGAAGGTTACGCTTCCTGGCGATCTCAATGATACGGTCAATCCTTGCAGCTGCGCCACACATGTGAACGGGAAGGACACACTTCGTGAAGGGGGTTATCTTTGCCTCCATATCATCGGGGTCCAAATTCAGCGAATCATCGATATCGGTCATCACCGGTATGGCGCCAACTTCAAGCACCGCTTCGTAGGTGGCAATAAAATCGAAAGCCGGCACCAAGACCTCGTCCCCGGGCCCCACATCCATGGCTGTAAGGGCGACCTTGAGGGCCGATGAACCGGAGGTTACACCCAGAGTATATCCAACACCCAGATATTCGGCAAATGCCTTCTCGAACTCTTTTACCTTGAATACACCCTTGCGCTCCTGATCAAAACCGTAGCGCATGAAGACCCCTGTCTCCAGGATATCCATAACTTCTTTTGCTTCTTCTTTTCCTATCAGTTCACTGCCTGCCATGATCTTCTATTTCCTCCGGTTTAATATGCGTCGTTGTATATCTCTATTGCGTCTTCTTCCGTTACCTTCCTTGGGTTGTTCGCCAGAGGTCTGGCAACCGTCATGGCAACCTGTGCCAGTTTCGGAAAGACTTCCTCTTGTATTCCAAGGGTCTCCAGTGTGTCATATATGCAGCAGTCATCAATAAGATCTTCAACAGCACCTACTGCCAGCCCGGCCGCCTCGTTCAGAGACATACCATCGGTGGGAACACCCATAACTTCGGCTATTACCGCGAATTTTTCCAGAGCCCCCGGGAGATTGAAGTTCATGACCGCAGGCAGAAGGATCGTATTCGCAAGGCCGTGCGGGATGCCGTACATGCCCCCCAGAGGATAGGAGAGTGAGTGTACGGCCGTGACCCCGGCATTTGCCAGTCCGAGCCCGGCATAAAGACTTCCCAGCAGCATCTGGCCCCTGGCCTCGAGGTCCGTGCCGTTGTGCACGCATTTACGCAGGTTGGAGGAGATCAGATCTATGGCCTCAAGGGATATCAATTCGCTCATGGGGCTTGCTATGATCGAAGTATATGATTCTATTGCGTGGCACAGTGCGTCTATCCCTGTTGTCGCTGTAACATATGGCGGTATGCTCAATGTCAGTTCCGGGTCAAGGAGCGCGATATTAGGATAGAGGTAAGGGCTGTTCATACCTTCCTTTTTGTTAAGATCCTTCCTTATGAAGACGGAGGTAAAGGTTACTTCGCTTCCCGTCCCCGCTGTTGTGGGGACCATTATCGTGGGCAATCCCGGCCCGGGAACATTGTTAAGACCAAGATAATCTTTTGCCTTCCCCTTATTGGCAGTTATTACCGCCACGGCCTTTGCCAGGTCCATGGTGCTTCCGCCTCCGATCCCGACTACAATATCACACTTTCCGGAAGCGGCTACCTCGGCACATTCGTCCGCCAGCTCCAGTGGGGGCTCTCCGTCAACCTCGTCAAATATAACTATCTTAAGTTTAGCCCTTTTGAAATAGTCGGACACATTATCTTTCATCCCTGAGGCGGACAGGTTTTTGTCAAGAACGACTAAAGGTCTCTTTCCCCCCAGAAAGCTTATCTGTTCCGCCAGCTGTCCAAAGGCACCATTTCCAAATATTATCTTCCCCGCACCGGTAAAAGAAAAAATCTTGTTCATATCCAATCCTTCCCCAATAAGTATTGTGTGAAAAAACCCGTCCTGCTGAAACGTTACTACACGAGGATAGCACACATTTCCACCTTATATCATGGTCCGTTTATGTTTCCTATTACAATTTATTGGCGCAATGCAGGGATTGACATCGACCGGATTATGCCCTTTCTAGGTAAAAAAACCATGTTGGATATAGGGTCGGGGCGGAAAAAAATTAAAGATTGATTAGGGGGGGGCATGGGTTCCCATCGTCAAAGATAAGAAACCCATGATTTTCGTATTATACGTCAATGCCCCCAGGCACTACGACGCATAGATTTCCTGTAGTGATCGTATTTCGAAGGAGCCTGCCTTCAGAGCCTTTATGCCACCAATAACAGCAACGGCACCTGAAATGGTGGTAACTACCGGTATACCGTGCGATATCGCAACATTACGTATCATTACCTCATCACGCCCAGGCTTAGGACCGCTTGGCGTGTTGATTAAAAGACCAACATCCTTATTCTTGATGTAGTCCAAAAGGTTCGGTCTTCCTTCATCTATACGGTTCAACTGCGTTACCGGGATATTATGTTCCATCAGGACCTTCGCGGTTCCGGATGTTGACAGAATCTCGAAGCCCATCTCAACAAACCTTTTTCCCACATTGACAATGTCTCTTTTGTCGTAATCCTTTACGCTGATGAAAACCTTTCCAGAAAGGGGAAGCATCTGACCTGCAGCTATCTGGCTCTTTGCGAAGGCCGCACCCAGATCGGTATCTATACCCATAACCTCTCCGGTAGATTTCATCTCCGGTCCAAGGACAATGTCTCCCCCCAGAAAGCGATTAAAAGGAAGCACCGACTCCTTTACGGAGATATAGGAGGATTCAGGGTCTCGAGTTACCCCCTGTTCCTTGAGGGTCTGTCCCACCATGACCCGGGTAGCCACCTTTGCGAGGGGTACACCGGTCGCCTTGGATATGAAGGGTACCGTTCGCGAAGCTCTGGGATTAACCTCCAGGATGTATATATCACTACCCTTGATCGCGTATTGTATATTGAGAAGACCCCGCACTCCCAGTTCCAGGGCCATGCGGCGCGTCTTGTCCTTGATCTCTTCGATAATTGCGGTATCAAGCGAATAGGCAGGCAACACCATTGCGCTGTCGCCGGAATGTACCCCCGCATGTTCTATATGTTCCATAATGCCACCGATCACAACATCGGTCCCGTCGCATACGGCATCGACATCAACCTCAATGGCATCCTCGAGAAATTTGTCGATGAGGATAGGATGGCCCGGCGACGCCTCGAATGCATCCCTTGCAAACCCTTCCAGATCGGCCTGACCCCATACTACTACCATGGCCCGGCCTCCCAGTACATATGAAGGCCGAATCAGAACAGGGTAGCCGATCCTCTCCACGATACGCTCTACCTCCTCAAAGGAGGTGGCCGTGTCGCTATCCGGTTGCCTGACACCCAATTTATCCGCCATCTCCTTGAACAGCTTGCGGTCTTCAGCCCTGTCGATAGCCTCCGGCGAGGTCCCAAGAATTTTGACCCCGTTTTGTTTCAGTGAAAGGGCAAGGTTCAGTGGTGTCTGCCCCCCGAGCTGAACTATAACGCCCTCAGGCTTCTCCGCATCAACAATATTGAGAACATCTTCAAGGGTCAGCGGTTCGAAATAAAGACGGTCCGATATATCATAATCGGTGGAAACAGTTTCCGGGTTTGAATTGACCATGATCGTCTCGTAACCCATCTCCCTCAAGGCCATGGAGGCATGCACACAACAATAGTCAAATTCGATTCCCTGACCGATACGATTTGGTCCTCCCCCCACAATCATGACCTTTTTCGCACTTCCCGTTCGCCCTTCGTCCTCGCTCTCGTAGGTAGAGTAGTAGTAGGGGGTAGAGGCCTCGAATTCTGCGGCACAGGTATCAACCAGCCTATACACCGGTTTGATGCCTTCCCTTTCACGCAGTAGGCGCATCTGGGATTCATCTATACCGATTATATCGCCGATCTGGCGGTCCGAAAAACCCATCTCCTTTGCTGCTCTCAGGAGCGGCGAGGGAATGGTCTTCGACTCTTCGTATGCCTCTATAGATCGCTCCATATCCACAATCTCTCTGATATTTCTCAAGAACCAGGGGTCTATGGCACTGATTTCGGAAATGCGTTCAACTGAGATCCCCGCCTTAAGGGCCGCTTTTACATAAAAAAGCCTTTCCGGGGTAGGCCGTACGAGACGTGCTTCGAGCTGTTGGGGGTCCACCTTTCTTTCGCAGATACGGTCAAGGCCGAAGAGCCCTATTTCCAGACCGCGAAGCCCCTTCTGGAGAGCTTCCTTGAAGGTACGACCTATCGCCATAGTCTCCCCAACCGATTTCATGGATATGGTAAGGGTATTTTCCACACCGGGAAATTTCTCGAAGGCAAAACGTGGGATCTTAACGACACAGTAGTCTATGGTGGGCTCGAAAGACGCCGGGGTCTTCTTTGTAATATCGTTAGGTATTTCATCAAGGCTATAGCCGACGGCCAGTTTGGCCGCTATCTTTGCGATTGGAAAACCAGTCGCCTTCGATGCAAGGGCAGATGACCGGGATACACGGGGATTCATTTCTATAACGACTATCCGTCCGGTCTGTGGATGTACGGCAAACTGGATGTTGGACCCACCCGTGGCGACACCTATCTTACGGATAACCGAGAGAGATGCATTTCGCAGGTTCTGGTATTCTCTGTCGGTAAGGGTCTGAGCCGGTGCAACGGTGATGGAATCACCTGTGTGCACGCCCATGGGGTCAAAATTTTCTATGGAGCAGATGATAACGACGTTATCCTTCTGATCGCGCATGACCTCAAGCTCGTACTCCTTCCAGCCCAGAACCGATTCCTCGATAAGGATCTCCCCTATCATACTCTGTTCCATACCGTTCGAAGCAAATGTCTCGAACTCTTCCGCATTATAGGCAACAGCACCACCGGTCCCGCCAAGGGTAAAGCTCGGCCTTATAACGAGGGGAAACCCTATCTCCCGGGCAATTTCCCATGCCTCTTCCATCGTCTTTGAAACGGCGCTTCTAGGGGTGTCCAAACCTATTTCAGTCATCGCCTCTTTGAATGCATCCCTGTCTTCGGCTTTATTTATTGCCGCCAGATCGGCACCTATCATCTCCACATTATAAGCATCAAAGATGCCACGCTCAGCGGCCTTCACAGCCGCATTAAGTGCGGTCTGGCCCCCAATGGTGGCCAGGACGGCCTGTGGCCTTTCCTTCTTGATGATCTGCTCAATAACATCTGTTGTGATAGGCTCTATATAGGTGTGATGCGCCATCTCCGGGTCCGTCATGATAGTGGCCGGATTTGAATTAAGCAGAATAACCTCGTACCCTTCCTCCACCAGCGCCTTGCAGGCCTGGGTGCCGGAATAGTCGAATTCACAGGCCTGTCCTATGACTATAGGACCTGACCCGATAATAAGTATCTTTTTTAAGTCTGTACGTTTGGGCATACCCTGTCAGATTACTCCCATTCAATTGTGCTTGGTGGTTTTGAACTGATATCGTATACAACGCGGTTAACGCCTGAAACTTCGTTTATTATACGAGATGAGATACGTCCGAGAACATCGTACGGTATCCTTGCCCAGTCCGCCGTCATTGCATCCTCACTGGTGACAGCGCGGATCGCAACTACATTGGCGTAGGTTCTTTCATCCCCCATAACACCAACGCTCTTTACAGGCAGAAGCACGGCAAAAAATTGCCATATTCCGTGATTCGTATCGTAGGCCTCTATCTCTTCTCTTGCAATAAGATCTGCCTTGCGCAGGGTATCAAGATCATCCTTTTTGATCTCCCCTATCACTCGAACCCCAAGTCCAGGACCGGGAAAGGGCTGGCGTTGAAGGAGCCTTGTCGGCAGCCCCAGTTCCTTACCCAGGAGACGAACCTCATCCTTGAAGAGTTCTTTTAGCGGTTCTATAAGTTTGAAGTTCAGGTCCTCCGGCAGCCCCCCCACATTGTGATGACTCTTTATGGTGGAAGAGGGCCCCCCCAGTGGCGACCGGCTTTCGATGATGTCCGGATAGAGTGTGCCCTGGGCAAGGAATTCCGCACCCTTTACATCTTCTGCCGCGTCCGAGAATACATCAATAAAGGTTTTCCCTATTATCTTGCGCTTGGCTTCGGGCTCAAACACCCCGCTCAACTCGGTCAAAAACCGCTCCGAGGCATCGACGATCCTTACATCCAAGGGGTATTCCTTGGTGAAAAGTATCCCAATCTCCTCGACCTCTCCCTCTCTCAAAAGACCGTTGTCGACAAAGATGGCCTTCATCTGGTCCCCAATAGCCCGGTGTATTAGTGCCGCGGCCACCGATGAATCGACTCCCCCGGAAAGACCGCAGATAACCGTCCCATCACCTACAACTTCTCTGATCTTGGTCACAGATTCTTCAATGAAACGACCCATGGTCCAGCCGCCCTTGCATAATGCAACGCCGAAGAGAAAGTTTCGGATAATTGCAAGACCCTGCGGGGTATGCACGACTTCCGGATGAAACTGTATCCCATATATACGCCTGTCGCCGCTGACCATAGCCGCAATGGGGCAGGCAGGCGTACCGGCCAGCAGACTAAAGCCTTCGGGGAGATGGACAACGTGATCCCCGTGACTCATCCATACATCAAGGGTTGAAGGCATAGAATCAAAGATTCCTGTCTGATCTTCCACCTCTATACGTGCAGGTCCGTACTCACCGCCCCCTTTTCCCTTTTCAACTGTCCCTCCCATAATACGGGCCATGAGCTGCATGCCGTAACAGATGCCCAGGATTGGAAGGCCCATTTTCAGTATACGCCTGTCCAGGCGAGGGTGTCCGGTCTGAAAAACTGAGTAGGGTCCACCAGACAGTACAACAGCTACAGGGTTTAAAGCCTCAAGTTCTTCAAGGGAGGTATCGTGACGAACGATCTCACAGTACACCCCAAGCTCGCGTATCCGCCTGGCTATAAGCTGTGCATATTGTGAACCGAAATCAAAGACCGCAACCATTTCATCCATATTCTACTATGTCCTCATTAGCTTTTAGATATTGCTTCTACAAACCGGTTAAACAGGTGCCGTGAGTCATGGGGACCGGGACCCGCCTCCGGGTGAAACTGCACAGAGAATACCGGAAGGGTCCTGTGCCTTATGCCCTCAAGAGAATTGTCATTCAAATTTACGTGAGTGATCTCCACGGCGCTCATGTCAAGAGAATCAGAATTTATGCAAAACCCATGGTTCTGTACAGTTATTTCGATCCTCCCGGTAGAAAGATCCTTAACCGGATGATTGGAACCATGGTGACCAAACTTCATCTTGAACGTGCTTCCTCCAAGGGCCAGGCCCAGGAACTGCTGTCCAAGGCATATGCCAAAAAGAGGTATGGTCCCATCCTTCAGAAGCCCACGCACCGTCTCTATCACGTATTTTACCGCCGCAGGGTCGCCAGGCCCGTTCGACAGAAGTATTCCTGCCGGACGGTATTCCAGTATCTCATCCAGGGTGGTCGTCGCAGGAACAACGGTAACGCTGCATCCCAAATAGCGAAGCTGCTGCAATGTACTGTACTTTACACCACAATCTATTACTACGACTGTCGGGCCTTCCTGGTCGGCAAAGATAAAGGGCTCATCGCAGGTAACGCTCTTAACCAGATCCCGGCCGGACAGGCCTTCAGACTGTCGGGCCTTCGCTACAAGCGACTTAGGGTCCAGATCGGTGGTAGATATTACCGCCTTCATGGCACCGGCTTCCCTTATATGTTTTGTGAGGGCACGTGTGTCAACCCCCTGAATACCCACAACCCCGCTTTCCCTGAGATAGGTGTCCAGATCTTTTTGCGACCTCCAGCTGCTTGGTGCCTCGCTCAATTCCTTTACTACAAAGCCCTCAAGCCACAATCCCCTCGACTCCGCGTCATCTTCGTTGACACCGTAGTTTCCTATAAGGGGATAGGTCATTGCCACAATCTGTCCCTTGTAGGAGGGATCGGTCAGAACCTCCTGATACCCCGTCATCCCGGTGTTGAATACAACCTCACCGGCACCTTCACCCTGGGCTCCGAAG
Organism: Syntrophales bacterium; assembly: GCA_963665835.2. Classification (GTDB taxonomy): domain Bacteria; phylum Desulfobacterota; class Syntrophia; order Syntrophales; family UBA2210; genus UBA6078. Next base: position 1,264,845 of record CAXXWJ010000001.1, read on the forward strand.
GAGATACCTTCAAATACACGACCATCTTCCAACGCAAGCAATGCCTTCATCTATATCCGCCAACTTTCAAATCAACACATCATGAAGAGTATTTTACCACTTTTTTACCATCTACCCATCCAACCCCTACCGCTTCGAGTAGCCCCGCTTCCACCAACTGTTTATCCGATACCGGCGACGGTGCCTCTGTAAGAGGGCATGAGGCGCTCCTGTTCTTCGGAAAGGCGATCACATCCCTGATCGAGATCGTTTTCAGTATCATGGAAATGACCCTGTCCATCCCGATGGCAAGACCTCCGTGGGGAGGTGCCCCGTACCGGAGACTGCGCAGGAAAAACCCAAACTTATCCTTTATCTCTTCTTCGGCCAGACCAAGCGCCTGGAATATCTTATGCTGCACTTCTATATCATTTATTCTGATACTTCCACCACCTATCTCTTCACCGTTGACCACGATATCATAGGATCGTGACTTTAGAGAGGCCAGCGCAGGCAGATCACTGGGATCAAAGTCCGTCCGGTCCGGGGCAGTAAAGGGGTGATGGGTCGAGGTTACTGTCTTTCCGTGTATCTCAAAAAGGGGAAAGTCCGTAACCCAGACAGGACAATATACATCTTTGGGAATAAGGTCAAGCCGTTCTGCCATATGGAGACGGAGTAGACCCAGCACCTTGTTTACCCTGGCATGAGAGGCATCGGCTATAAGTACCAGTACGTCGCCATCCTGGGCATCGAGACGGAGCATTATGGCATCCTGCTCTTCCTTGCTGAAAAACTGTACGATATTCGATTCCAGTTTTCCGCCGGTCACCCTCATCCAGGTCATCCCCTTGGCGCCGAAGGAGGGTACAATCTTTTTAGCGTATTCATTCTGGAGCACATTCTTGCTGAGGTTTTCGGACTGACCCTTTACGTTGATTCCCTTGATGATGCCTCCCCGGGCTATGACCTGTTGTAGTATGCCGTAAGATGTATCCCGGAGTATATCGGTAAGCTCCACAAGGCGAAGATCAAAGCGCAGATCCGGACTGTCGGTACCCGTGGTGTCGACCGCCTCCTGCCAGGTCATTCTGGGGAAAGGGGCTGAAATGGTAATTTCTCCTACGGCAAACATCCTTACCACCAACTCTTCCGTCACATTATATATAAATTCCTCATCTATAAAAGAGGCCTCCATGTCGAGCTGCGTGAATTCCGGCTGCCGATTTGGCCGCAGATCCTCGTCTCTGAAACAGCGCGCCAGCTGGTAATATCTTTCCAACCCGCCAACCATCAGCAGCTGCTTGAAGAGCTGGGGGGATTGCGGAAGGGCATAGAATTTTTTGGGATGGACCCGGCTGGGAACAAGGTAGTCGCGCGCGCCCTCCGGTGTACTTTTTGTAAGCATGGGGGTCTCAACTTCTATGAAGCCGCGCTGATCCAGGTAGTTACGCACAGACTGGTTTATCCGGTGCCGCTTTATGATATTTCCCTGTATGGTGGGTCTGCGCAGGTCAAGATAACGGTATTTAAGTCGAAGATCTTCTCCAACTGCCTCCGTTCCCGCAACTGTAGCCCCGGCAACCATTGCCTTCTCCGATATGGAAAAGGGAAGGGCTCGGGATTTATTCAATACAACAAGATTATCGGCTATGACCTCTATCAATCCGGTTTCCAGATTTGAGTTTTCCGTACCTTTTTCGCGCTTTGCAACACGACCGGTAACATATATACAAAATTCATTTCTCAGGGTCTCCGCTCTTTTCGATTCCTCGGAAGATATGAATTCCGGACGGAACACCACCTGAACAATGCCGCTTCGGTCACGGAGATGAATAAATATAACCTCCCCATGATCACGGAGGGCATCAACCCATCCTGCCAACTGCACGGTACGCTCCACATCGAAAATAGTGAGTGCGCCGCATTCTGATCGCTCTTTATAATCCATTCCTTCGCGTCCTTCTAAATACCTTTTTTATCAGCAAACATAATATGTGCTGCCTTCAATTCTATCCGCGAGCCACACCCTTTTTGAGTCTACCGGTTGCGTGCTCATCAAGTCCACAAGACAGAGTAGGGTCTTGCCTTTCAAGTATCACTCTACGGAGAATTGCTCTTTTCGGAATCCTTCCGGAATAGCAGTCGGATAGTCACCTGTGAAACATGCCGTGCATTGAATAGAGCCGTCCGGAACAGCTCCCAGCATCTCCTTTACCGAAAGATACGATAACGAATCCGCCCCTATATACCGACAGATCTCCTCTACAGATTTCGATGAGGCTATCAGCTCCTCATGGCTGGGAATATCGATCCCATAGAAACAGGGACACTTCACCGGAGGCGAAGCAACCCTTACATGTACCTCGGTTGCGCCCCCTTCTCGTATAAGGCGTACAAGCTGTCTCATTGTTGTCCCCCGGACTATGGAGTCATCTACAACAACAACCCGCCTTCCCTCCAGAACACCGTTGACGGGATTGAACTTTATACGAACATCCCGATCCCTCTTGTGCTGGTATGGATCTATAAAGGTCCTGCCGATATAGTGATTCCGTATCAACCCTATCTCAAAGCGTATCCCCGATCTCTGCGCATATCCCAGAGCGGCCGTGTTCGCCGAATCGGGTATGCTCATGACAATATCGGCCTTGCAGGGTGATTCCTCTGCAAGTTTTTTCCCAAGCCTTCTCCTGAACTTGTCTACCTTTTCATCGAAGATTATGCTGTCCGGCCGGGAAAAGTAGATGTATTCGAAGATGCAGAATGACTTCCTCGGGGCCTCAGGAAGTCTTCTGGATTTCATGCCCGCCTTATCAATGATGATTACCTCGCCAGGGTCGACGCTCCTTATATAGCGGGCGCCTATGATATCGAGGGCGCATGATTCTGAGGCAACAACCACTGCATCGTCCAACATCCCTATGCAAAGGGGCCTGAAACCCTGAGGGTCCCTGGCCGCGATGAGCTTCGAGGGGGTAAGAAAAAGAAAGCAGTAGGCCCCATCAAGCCTCTGGAGGGCATCCACCACCATGTCCTCTATGTTGTCCTTTTCAGATCTGGCAATAAGATGTAAGGCCACCTCACTGTCTGCTGTGGTCTGAAATATGGAACCGGCATCTTCCATGCCTCTTCTAAGATTCAGGGCATTTATTATGTTCCCGTTGTGAGCGGCGGCTATCTGACCCTTTTTGAATTGTATCAATATGGGTTGGGCGTTTATAAACCCCGATCCGCCTGTAGTCGAATAACGGTTATGACCAATTGCAGAGTCTCCCTGCAGACCAGACATTATGTCGGCGTGGGAAAAAACCGTTCGCACCAGCCCCATGCCTTTATGCATGGATATCATCTTTCCGTTTGAGGCGGCTATACCAGCGCTTTCCTGCCCACGGTGTTGCAGGGCGTAGAGTCCAAGATATGCCTTCTCGGCTGCCCGCGGGTCTCCGAATATTCCAAAAACACCGCAAGCATCCCTGAGATGATCGGGATCACAGTCACATTCCATTTGTGGTATAGACAACACTGCATTATTCCTTTTCTAAAAGGATATCCATGTCATTACAGCGAGACATTTCCTTCATAGACAAAAGCTACATTTCCTTTGAGCCAAACATCGCCAAAAGAATCTTCCCCTATGGCAAAGTCTACCGTCAGGGTTCCACCAGGCATCTCTACATCGATAGGAGAATCTCCCGCATCTCTAAATACGCTGCTTAGAATAGCCGATGCTACAGCCCCGGTTCCACAGGCCAAGGTTTCTTCCTCAACACCACGTTCGTAGGTGCGAGTCTTTATATATCCCGGCCTAATGACTTGGACAAAATCCACGTTGGTTCCTTCAGGGGAAAAAACATCATGAAACCTTAACTCACAACCCACCTTCTCTATCTCATCGGCAGGAACATCCGAAAGGGCATCCATGAAGACAATGGTGTGAGGAACTCCGGTGTTGAGAAAATAGCAGTGGACCTTACCGCCATCCAGCTCAACAAAGCCCACATCCCTGAGGAAAGAAGGATTCGTCAACTGGATTGCAACCATTTCGCCATCAACGGAAGCGCCTACCGGACCGGCCATTGTTTCCATAACCATCTTGGGTTGCGCAATTCCTTTTCGAACAGCAAAGGCCGCAGCGCACCTTGCCCCATTACCGCACATCTCCGCCTCGCTACCGTCGGCATTGAATATCCGCATCCTGAAATCTGCGACAGCACTGGGCTCTATCAGCAGAAGGCCGTCCGCCCCTATGGAAACCCTTCGTTTGCACCACACAGAGGCCTGCCTGCTCCAATCTATTTTTCTATCTATGTCACGGTTATCTATTACGATAAAATCATTCCCATGACCAGACATCTTGGAGAATATAACCGTTCTATCCATTTCCGAATTGATCCTCATGGCTTCCCTTAAAATCTTATGCGCTTGAATAGGGTATACTCCAAACGCTTTCCTCAAAGCAATATTAATACCAAATAGGCCCTGGCGTTAAAAATGCCTTGTTTTATCATGTTTTCTCTACGGTTTTTCCAGCCCCCCCGATTTAAAGACCCAAATAGACTACATTCTTGTAAGGTGATCCGGAGGGAACCACAATTATGTACAACTTCCCCACCATTCGGGTAACCTCCAAAAGATCGGGGTTGCTTCAATGTTGTCAATAACCTTATTTTGCCTGCTTCCAGTATTCTGCCTTGAGATATTGGGTGCTGAAGCACACCCTTTCAATGTGATTCTCCACTGTGGATGGATCAGAAGCTAGGATTCAATGTTAAAAAACCTCTTTCACAAAATCGATGGCGTTTCTGAAAATCGAAAGTCCCGCTCCGTCCTCGGGAAGAGATTCTCTCGTCCAGCGTGGATGATTGGTATAGTGAAGATAGGCTTCCGGGTGGGGCATCATGCCGAATAGTCTTCCTGCTTCATCACATATTCCCGCAATGGAATTCAAGGAGCCGTTAGGGTTGCCGGGATAATCCATAACAGCTTTTTCATATGTTGCATCGCTGTACTGAAGGGCTATCTGGTTTTTTGCCTGGAGTTTTACCAAGGTAGCTGGATTGTCCGTAACAATCTTTCCCTCACCATGCCTGACGGGAAGGTAAAAGCCCTTCAGTCCCCGCGTAAATATGCAGGGAGAATCTTCGTTGATCTTCAGATGAACCCACCTGTCCTCGAACCGGCCAGAATCATTGAAGGTCAACGTAACGCTCTGGCTGATATAGTTACCGTCAAATGCTGGCAGTAGGCCAAGCTTGACCATCAGCTGAAACCCGTTACACACGCCAAGAATAAGTTTACCGTCCCGTATAAAGTCGATCAGCTGATCGTATAGTTTTTCCTGCGTTTCCCTTATCTTTGCGTGAATTATACGGTTCGCCCCAGCCTTTGCAGAGCCGAGATCATCACCGTCAAGAAAGCCTCCGGGGAGATTCAGAAAATGATAATCCTCAAGGCGTTTTTCGCCGTAGAGCAGTTCGCTTATATGGACGATATCGACAACGTCCGATCCGGCAAGCCTGCAGGCGTGAGCCATCTCCATCTCGCAGTTAGTGCCGTTTCCAGTCAATACTATTGTTTTTGCCTTCTTTGTCATCTCTCTATTTTCTCTAAAAATCCAAGGACTTCTGCCATGCTTCTTTCAGGGAAAGGATTTCTTCTTCCATTAAAAGTCCTCCCTGCATTCCGAAAATCCTGAAGTTTCCTTCGGATATCACCGTTCCGATGCAGGCGTATACCTGCCCCGCCATAATCTTTTCAAATTCTTCCCGAGCCCCGGGCGAAATTGTTACGATAAACCTGCTTTGCGATTCGGAGAAGAAAAGGTAATCATCCCGCTCTAGCCCTTCCTGCGGTACAGATGAAAGATTCACATCAATGCCCAATCCCCCTGCGAATGCGGTTTCCGCTAGGGCGACACCGAGTCCGCCGTCGGAACAGTCGTGGCAGGAAGCTACCAGCCCCTTATCTATTGCCTCGCTTAGCGTAGCGTAGAGTTCTTTTGCCCTTTTAGCATCGACCTTGGGGGCATTGTTGCCGACAAAACCATGCATGGCGAACCACTCGGAGCCGCCCAGTTCATTGCAGGTCTTTCCCAGAACGTAAACAAGATCGCCCGCCTTTTTGGCGTCCATGGTGACTGCCTTCCTGACGTCTTCTATTTTTCCCATGGTGGAAAACAAAAGAGTCGGAGGGATAGATATCTTCGTATCTCCGATTATGTAATCGTTTTTCATGCTGTCTTTTCCGGAGATACAGGGGACTCCGTATTCGGTGGTATAATCATAAAGGGCACGGTTTGCCCGTACAAGCTGCGCCAGCTTGTAACGACCATCGGGGTTCTTCTCCGATTCAACAGGATCACACCAGCAGAAATTATCTATACCCGCAAGGCGTTCAAGAGAGCCCCCCACGGCTATGGTATTTCTCACGGCTTCGTCTATAGCGCAAGCCGCCATGTGATAGGTATCAATATCGCTGTAGCGAGGGCATATACCGTTGGCAACGACAACTCCTTCAAAGGAGTCCAGAAGGGGCCGGATAATTGCCGCATCGCTGGGGCCATCATTCGCAATGCCAACCAGAGGCTTTATAACACTGCCTCCCTGGACCTCATGGTCGTACTGCCTGACAACCGATTCCTTGCTGCAGATATTCAGACGCGAAAGCATCTGCTTGAAGGCCTCCCCCATATCCTGCGGCACAGGGAAGTCCGGCTCCTTGTGATGGGGAGGTGTCCAGCGAGCGTTCAGCCGCATCTTGGGAAGGCCATCGTGCATAAAGTCCATACATAGATAGACGGCCGTAGCATCTCCGTAACAGACATGGAAAAATCCCGAGTCAGTAAAGGTCCCAAGGATCGTTGCCTCTACTCCCATCTTTGCCGCCAGAGCCAGAAAGGCCTCGCTCTTCTCCGGGGGGACGGCGAGACTCATGCGCTCCTGGGCCTCCGATATAAGAATCTCCCATGGTTTCAGTCCGGCGTACTTTAATGGGGCCTTCTTCAGATCAATCTCGCATCCTCCGCAGAGGGTGGCCATCTCACCAACCGATGATGAGAGTCCGCCGGCGCCGTTGTCCGTTATCGCCCGATAGAGATCGCGGTCCCGTGCTATAAGGAGAAAATCGGTCATCTTTTTCTGCGTTATGGGGTCGCCGATCTGCACTGCCGTGACGGGAGAATTCTCGTTAAGTTCCTCTGAGGAGAAGGTGGCGCCGTGGATGCCGTCCTTTCCAATTCGTCCCCCGGTCATGATGATCAAATCGCCAGGAATTATAGATTTTGAATGAGTCGTTTCGCCCTTTATACGGGCCGGCATTATTCCGCCAGTTCCGCAATATACCAGCGGCTTACCAAGATATCGCTCGTCAAATACTATGCAGCCGTTTACGGTCGGGATACCGCTCTTGTTACCTCCGTGCTCTACCCCTTCGCGCACCCCGTCGTATATGCGCCTTGGATGGAGTATCCTTGGTGGAAGGGGGGCATCATGAAAGGGAGAGGCGAAGCAGAATACATCTGTATTGAAGATCAGCTTCGATCCCTTGCCCGTACCGAAAGGATCGCGGTTGACGCCAACGATACCGGTCAGGGCGCCGCCGTAGGGGTCCAGGGCTGAGGGAGAGTTGTGCGTCTCCACCTTGAAAACAAGATTATATTCGTCGTTGAACTTTATTATTCCCGCATTATCGACAAAGACCGACAGACACCAGTCATCGCCTCCCAGCGACTCGCGGATCTGCTTCGTAGCCTTTTTGATGCAGCTGGAAAACAAAGAATCGACAGTTGCTACATCGCCATTTTCATCCTCATAGGAAATAATACTGTTGAAGATCTTGTGCTTGCAGTGTTCGGACCACGTCTGCGCCAGACACTCCAGTTCGGCATCAGTGATCTTTTCGCCCAGGCCAACGGCATTGCGACCCCTCAGCACATCCTCGTCACGCAGATGATCACGGATTATCTTCATCTCGTCTACGGTAAGGGCAAGTACCCGCGTATTACTGATAGCCTGAAGCTCCCTGTCACTTAGATCTAGATTGACTTCTTCAATAACGGGGTCATCGGTGATGACAACGCGCGGAATGTAAGGAGAAACGCCCCGAAGGGGGTCCCATTGATCTCTGCCTATAATATCGTAGTGCTGTATAAGTTCGTTGGCCAGAAGCCCCGATGCTATCCGCTCCGCGTCACTTCTTCCGAAACTTCCTTTGATGGCATACTGCCTGGATGTATAGACCTGAACTGGCTGGCTTGTTTCCCGAACCATCGCAATGGCCTCACGGGCGGTTTTTCCTACATTGTCAGTAACGCCGGGCCTGAAACCCACCTCGATCAGCCAGTCGAAATCCTGCGCGACCGGACGGCCTACAGCATATTCCTGAATTACCGGGTCGGAAAGCGGACCTCTCGCCACTTCGGTCAACTCATTTGGGGAAAGATCCCCTTCGATGGTGTAAACCTCAATGGTCCTGACCGCAGCAACATCAATCCCGAGATGTTCAACGATCTTTTCCATCGTCTTCTCTCCCAGGACATCCCTGACCTCCTGCCGGAATCCTACTTCTATCCTGTGCACCATATCTGTTTTTCTTGATTCTTCCACGAAATTCTATACCAGTTTCTCTTTCACCACTGCAGCAATTTTATTGCAGTATAGTTCGGTGTCATCATGCGTGGGCCCCTCTACCATAACGCGGCACATATTCTGTGTACCTGAATAGCGTACAAGAACCCTCCCCTTGTCTCCCAGCCTGTTCTCCACATCGTTAATGACTCCAACAAGCTCAGGGATCGTCGATATATCCGGTTTAGATGACACATCAATATTAACAAGCTTCTGCGGAAAGACCCGCATGATTTGGGCCAGCTCGGACAGAGGCCTGCCACTTTGTTTCATGGCCGCCAGTACCTGCAGCGCTGAAAGGATGCCGTCACCTGTAGTATGATGGTTCAGAAATATCATGTGCCCCGAATCCTCGCCTCCGATTGAAGCGCCCCTTTCCTTCATCATTTCAAGAACATAGCGGTCGCCAACCTGTGCTGTAGCCTTCTCTATACCGAGCTTTTTCAGCGCGAGTCCCAACCCTATATTACTCATCACAGTATCTATGACCAGATTATTGGATAGCGCTCCTGCCTCTTTCATCATCCTGGCGCATATGGCAAGGATGCGATCGCCGGTCAATATTCCCCCTTTTTCGTCAACAGCAATTACCCGGTCACCGTCTCCATCGAAGGCAAAACCTACATCGGCGTTTCTTTTCAGAACCTCTTCGACCAGCTTTTCGGGATGCTGAGAACCGCAGCCTTCGTTTATATTCTCACCATTCGGGTCTGCGAAAAGGGTCTGCACCTCCGCCCCCATTTCGAAGAAGGGCTTCGGAGCTATCCTGTAGGCAGCGCCATTGGACGCATCAAGGACAACGCTGGTTCCCTCAAGCGAATACTGTTTCGGAAAGGTGCTTTTCAAAAAGACTATATACCTTCCCCTTGCACCTTCAAGTTTGTAGGCCTTCCCAAGCTTGTTCGGCGAAGGGTGTAGACCCTTCATGTTGTTTGCGAGGGCCATCTCCTCTATCTCCGACTCCTTGTCATCGGGAAGCTTGTATCCGTCACCTGAAAATATCTTGATTCCGTTATCCTGGAAGGGGTTGTGAGAGGCGGATATGACGATACCGGCATCGGCACGCATGTTACTGGTGAGAAAAGCTACCCCCGGCGTAGGCATGGAACCTACCATATAGGCATCCACACCCATGGAGCATATCCCGGCAACAAGGGCGTGCTCAAGCATGTAGCCCGAAACCCTGGTATCCTTCCCAATGATGATCCTTGGATGGTGCCCCCGGCGTTTGAAGAGATGGGCCGTTGCCATACCTATCCGCAGGGCCATCTCCGACGTCATGGGATATTCGTTTGCCACCCCCCTTATACCGTCTGTACCGAAAAGTTTACCCATGATTTCTATCGTCCTTGCCCTCTGTTGATCGGGTGGTTTGTATATATCATTTTATGGGGTTTTACAATAAACAAAAGGCTGGCATTAAGGTGTTTATGCTTTTAATCAATAGTAATTTCAGGACTTGCCATGCACCAGGTCTATAATTGTTATTTCAGGGCGCGCAAGAAACCGGACGGGAGGCCCCCAGGTCCCGGTGCCCCTGCTTACGTAAAGCCTGGCCCCTCCGTTCAGTTCGTAAAATCCGCTGTTATAGGGAAATGCCAGGGCAGTGATTAAGGTAAAGGGGAATATCTGCCCCCTGTGGGTATGTCCCGAAAGCTGTAGGTCAAAGGACGCGGGCGACGATGCGATCACCACCGGTTGATGCTTGAGAAGAACAACAAACCGATCTTCGGTTAGCCCGGACAGCAGTTCAGCTTCCGGCCGCCCTTCCCCGGTCCCGTAGATCCTGCCTGTGAAATCATCGACACCGGCTACCACCAGAAAATCCCCGATCTCTGCGGTATCACCCCTGAGTACAGTAAAGCCTGCACCCTTTGTGAACGCGAGCGAAGAGGCAAGACCGGCATAGAATTCATGGTTCCCCGTAACAGCAAACTTACCATGAGGGGCAGTCAGGTCACGCAGGAGTGCGTCAAGACCGGACATGCTATTTGTCTCTCCGTCGATCAGATCGCCGGTAGATACCAGAACGTCGGGCTCCGCAGCTCTAACCTCGCCAACTATTCGCTTAAGCCGCCTTTCCCTTACAATTAGCCCCAGGTGCAAATCCGATATCTGGACAATTCGTAAACTCCCTACCTCTTCCGGCACCTTCGGCGTCAGGATGGTGATCCTTTCAGTGCGAATATGCAAGGCATCGACATAGCCGTACAGCGTAAGGGCAGCGGCCAGGGAAAGCAGAGCCATAAAAACGTACCGAAGGGGAGGGACTACACATGAGGCTTCAAATGAAAAAAATCCTGCGCCCAGATGCGCAAGAATGCGGTAGCAATCGAAGACCAGGGACAGAGAAAAGAGTAAAAAAGCAAACCCCATCCACAGGTACCCCGTCCAGGCAAAGAAATGGGCTAGAGATTGAAGGCCGCTTCGCTCCGCCATATGGACAATAATCGGAGCAAGGACCATGATGACCATGAAGAGCGCAATAAATATGCTAGCCCTGGCTCCAGGTGCAAGAGATGCCTTTGCCCCCAGGAAGAGGTACAGGTGTATCCCACCATAGATGAGGAAAAAAACCAGAAGAAAAATCGTTTTCACCGCCTGTTCCTTATTGATCATCCCGTCCCTCTGCAAAATCAGCCTGATTGGATGGATGCCACCATGATTCGTAGTTCTTTATAAACAAAATTACGGAATAAGTCCCGTTGTTTTGATTTGATTTGCTTTTCTTGCAGGCGCAGACAATCCTCACTATCAAGGTTGCCATCAAAGCCCTGGAGCAACATTCCGGACTGGAAGCAGCTCAGCCCCCATTTATGCCCTTTGGGTTTTCTCTTTACTACCACAAAATTCCCAAGGGAAAACGTACCATCATCTTGATTTTACAATGTGATTTTATATTTTCATTCCAGACAAAATAGAGTATCATTACGCTGGAAAAAGGAGGCTGGGTCGATAGCAAAGATTTGTGGGGAATCGTAGACGGCTGAGAAAAGGTAAGTGATGACAAACCTGAACAGACAGTGGTGTGTGGCGGATGCACCGGGAAGCGACGGGATGGCATTGGCCCGCAAACAGTTTGCCTACCATGAAGCGGCGATACCGGTTTTGCAGGATGGGGAAATTCTGATTCGGAATGTCTACTTCTCTTGCGACCCTATGAATCACGCCTGGGTCAAGGGGCTGGGTGGCCGTTTCGCTGCCATACCGGTGGGCAACCCCATGCGAGGCAGCGTTGCGGGGCGGATTATAGCCTCTCGTCATCCTGACTTCAGGGCAGGTGAAGCGGTCACCGGTTTCCTCGAATGGTCCGATTACGTTACAACCGGCGCCTGCGACTTGACGGGAACGCCATTGCAGCGCATTCCTGATGGTTTTTCAATGGCTTCCGGTCTGGCGACACTGGGGATGACCGGGCTATGCGCCTATTTCGGGGTTTCCGACATTGGAAAGCCGCAGCTGGGTGAGACCATGGTAGTATCCGGCGCGGCAGGCGCCATTGGAAGTGTGGCCGGCCAGCTCGGCCTCATCGCCGGGGCACGGGTCATAGGCATTACTGGAGGCGCCCAAAAGTGCGCGCTGTTGACAGATGAACTCGGCTTTGAGGCGGCTATCGACTACAAAAATGAGGACGTCCCGAGCCGTCTGGCAGAACTATGTCCAAAGGGGATTGACGTTTTTTTCGACAACATGGGCGGAACGATTCTGGATGCAGCGCTCGCCAGCATGGCCCGACGAGGCCGCATCGTCATCTGCGGCGGCATCTCCGGATATAATAAACCTGCCTACGGATTAAAAAACCATCTGATGTTGGCCATCCAAGGCTGCACGATGGGCGGCTTCTTCTATTTTGATCACGTTGGTCGTTTTGCGGAAGGCATGGATAGACTTGCGAGATGGCTGAAAGCAGGACATATCAAAGAAATCCTGACCGTCGCCGATGGGTTTGAGGCTGTGCCGGACGCCGCATTAGGTCAGTTTGCGGGAACTAACACAGGAAAACAACTGGTAAAGATTTCCGATGATCCGAAAGACTAAGGAATTCGTGCTTATAACGAATAAGCTATCAATGAAATTTGCTATAAAAAGGAGGAACCTGTTTTGCTATTCAAACAGGGCCATCGACCATATCGCGGCGGGTCAGTTTATGGTGCGGAGAGATGCAGACCTTAACCTTAACAAACATTTCCAGACCCTGACCCGCTGGAACTCATCCCGGAGGCGGGGAAGACGGATGGAGAACTGATTTCCCCAACCATCTTCGGAGTGCCCCCTTCCGGGAATAGAGAACTGAAAAATCTTTGCTTTGAAGATAATCAGTTTATAGCAATGCTGCCGCGCTCGCCTGATCCTACTCGCACGACTTCGTCAAGATCGAAGACAAAAATCTTTCCGTCTCCTATCTGCCCTGTCTGGGCGGCCTTTGTTATGGTGCTTATGGTACGCTCCAAAAAGTCCTCGTTGACCGCTATCTCCAGCTTGACCTTTTTAAGCAGGCCCCCGCTCTCCCTGGCCCCCCTGTAGATCTGGGTGCGCCCTTTTTGTCTCCCCTGGCCAAGTACGTTGGATACGGTCATCAGGTGAATATCTTCGGCCTCCAGGGCTTTTTTTACCTCGTCCAGTTTGTGAGGCTGTATAATTGCAATGATATATTTCATGATTGTGTGCCTCCTATTCCAATACGGTGTAAGCAGATTCGTTGTGCTGTGTCAGGTCGAGACCGATCAGCTCGCTCTGCCTGTCAACCCTCATGCCGACCAGAGCATCGACTATCTTGTACAGTATCCAGGTAACCACCAATGCGTAGGCAATGCAGACCACTAAATAGATCAACTGCGCAACCAGGAGCCCGGCATTACCGAATATAAGGCCGTCGGCCCCGGCGCTGTTTACCGCTACCGCCGCAAATATTCCCGTCGCCAGCGTTCCCCATATCCCGCCTATGCCATGTACGCCGAAAACGTCAAGTGAATCATCGTAACCAAGCAGGGGTTTCAGCTTGGCAACTGCAAGGTAGCATATAATACCGGCAATCAATCCAATCGGGATTGCCGACATTACGCTTACAAATCCGCAGGCCGGGGTGATGGCGACCAGTCCGGCAACGACACCGCTGACGATACCCAGGACTGTCGGCGCCCCGTCCATCTTCCATTCCATAAAGGCCCATGCCATGCCGGCTGCCGCAGCCGCTGTATTGGTTGTTACAAAAGCGTTTCCAGCCAGCCCGCCTGCGCCAAGGGCGCTTCCGGCGTTGAACCCGAACCATCCGAGCCAAAGAAGCGCGCCGCCGAGAAAGGTGATCGGCAGATTATGGGGAGCAAAGGCCTGCTTCTCATAACCGATCCTTCTGCCTATCAGAATGGCAACAAGGAGGGCTGAAACACCGGAGCTTACATGGACGACAATCCCGCCCGCGAAATCGAGAGCCCCTATACCGCTGAGCCAGCCGCCCGCGCCCCATACCCAGTGGGCGATGGGATCATAAACAAAAGTGGTCCATAGAAGCGTGAATAGTACCAGGGCCGAAAACTTCATCCTCCCCGCGAATGCACCGACCATAAGCGCCGGGGTGATGATGGCGAACATCGCCTGAAACATCATAAAAACAAGGTGAGGTATGGTGGTGCCATAGACTGCGCTGGGCTCCTGCCCCACACCTTTGAGCCCTACCCAGTCAAGGTTGCCTATAATTCCCCCCACATCGGGACCGAAAGACAGGGAGTAACCAAATAACACCCACTGCAGACTAACCAGACAGATAATTGCAAAACACTGCGTAAGGATTGAGAGCACGTTTTTCCTTCTCGCCATCCCTCCATAAAAGAAAGCCACCCCTGGCGTCATGATAAACACCAGTGCGGCACAGACCATTACCCACGCCGTATCTCCTGCATTCATATCACCCACCTCCAACAAGGTTTTTAAAAAACAACATCCGGGAATATAAGCAATTACGGTGCCAAAAACGCCTTTCAACATAACTACATAATATATATGAGCTATACAAAATCAAATGCCTAGGAGAAATATACCGCTATGTCCTATAAATCCACAAAGAGCTACGATTATGTATTTTTCTTATCCTCCGGCTTGTGTTGTGGCTCGTTAAAAAATAACATCTGCGGGAAAAATTCAGTGGGAAAATGGAAGCGTAAAAAAAGTGGGGGGGGCATGAAAGATTGACTGGGTCAGTCTATCACAGATCATCTATAGTTTTCTACAATCATATCCTCCCATTGACAGTCGATTCTCCGGGTGGTAGGGAAAGCGGGTATTCTTATGGCCTGACCTATCCGGCACCGATCGGCACATCTCATGGGTGATCGCAACCGGGCAAAGACAATATATCTTAAAGATTCGAAATAATGGGTTATGTCGATTTTATATAACCAATAATACAGACCGATAATTTAATCATTACACTATATGAAACGAATCTGTTAGCATCGGACAGGAAGAATAGAAAAAGCCGCCAAGGAGACCCTATGAGGACGCCTAAAGGATCAAGCTTTCATGTCGTTGCATCTTTTATTTTTTTGCTCCTTCTATTCTCCCTTACCGGTTGCGAAAGCAAATACAGCGATCTCGACCTTTCGATGTATCATTACCGGGATACAACGGCTCTGGTAAAGTTTGTCTATGATGCATCTCTAATGCTCAGGCAAGAGAACGGCCTGGACTATATCAGAAAAAACCCCGATCAGTTCAAAACACCTGATTATTACCTTTATATATACAACATGGAGGGTATCAACCTTTATCATGCCGGGATGCCACAGCTGGAGGGGAAAAGTCTACGTGATGCGACAGACAAAAACGGGAAAAAGATGATAGGCCTTGTTCTTGACGCACTGAAAAACCCAAATAATCCGCACGCCTGGGTCCATTATTCTTGGTGGAAACCGGATAAGTTCTATCCGGTACCGAAGTCTTCCTGCCACTTCAAGGTAAAAACAGCGGAAGGCAACGTCCTGTTTGTAGGTGCCGGAATCGACTATCCTCACGAAGAACAGGAATTTATAAGAATAATCGTCGACGATGCCACCCAATTGATAAAAGAGAAAGGGGCAGCGGCTATCGCCGAGATATCCGATCCCGTGTCGAAATATAACTACAGGGATGTCCACGTATTTGTCTTTCGCTCCGACGGCGGGATTTTGATCTCCCCGGCAATCAACTGCGATTTTCCCCAGACCCATCTTAAGGAATGTATTGATGAGGTAGGCCATAGACCCTTTGCAAAGGCCCTGGAGGAACTGGAGTCAAAAGACGGAGCATGGGGGGTCTTCATGTCTAAAAACAGATACCAGCGGAAGCTGATAAAGAAATGTCTCTACGTGAGAAAAACAATAATGGACAAAGAGACCATATACGTGGCTGCGATAACCGACCTTCCGGAACCACCGTACTAAAACAGGAGGAATGCATGGCCAAGGCTGCCAAAAATTACGAATATTCGGTAAATCAGGTACCCCCTGCTGGGCACCTTTTTGTACTATCCATTCAACATGTCCTTTTGATGGCCATATCTCTCGCCTTCCCCGTTATCTTCGCCAATCAGATGAATGCCTCGGCCCAGTTCGCCGCTACATTGATAGCCCTTTCCATGATCGCATCGGGTCTGGGGTCTATACTGCAATCGGTGGGATTACCCTTCATAGGTTCGAAATATCTCTGCCCGAACCTATGCGGACCCTCATACTTCAGCCTTTCCCTGTCCGCCGCTTGGGCAGGGGGAATACCCCTCATGCGCGGCATGATAATAGTTGCCGGTCTGGTTGAAATGGCCCTGGCCCCGATAATACAGAAGTTAAAAAAGGTCTTTCCTACCTTCATCGTGGGGCTGGTCGTTGCCATGGTTGGGGTGAGCATCGTAAACCCGGCGATAACTTCCTTTTTCGGACTGTCCTTCCGCGGTGACGCCATAAAAGCCACAGACATCCTTGTGGGAGCCTTTTCACTGGCGGTAATGGCATTCGCAAATCTCTGGGGAAAGGGGGTCGTCAAGATATACTGCCTTCTCATTGGTGTGATTTCGGGGTGGATTCTGGCCATAATACTCATTCCGGAATACGGGGAAAATCTCGCTATTCTTAAAAATTGTCCTCTCTTCGCCGTACCCGTAATAGGACCGGAATTCAAGGGGATCACTTTCGATATGAAGATGATGCTACCCTTTATAGTAATCGCAATCAGCGGTTCCCTTAAATCGTTCGGAAACCTCCTTGCCGCCCAGAAGATATCGGAGCCTGACCTTAAAGAAACGGATTTCGTTCCCATCCGGAAAGGCCTTATGGCGGATGGCCTTTCAACGGTATTTTCTGGCCTTTTGGGAGGAATGGCCGTCGACACATCGTCCAGCAACATAGGTCTGGCCGGTGCCACAAAGGTAGTCAGCAGGTGGATCAGCGTAGGGGCAGGCGTTATCTTCCTGACACTGGCATTCTTTCCCAAATTTGTAACTTTCTTATCCTTGATCCCCAAACCCGTCCTGGGGGCATCGATTATCTTCGCAGGCTGTTTCATGATATGTACGGGTCTTCAGGAAATGTTCAGCGAGGGATGGGACCAGCGCAAGACCTTCGTCGTAGGAACGGCCCTGATACTGGGCTTGAGTACCGCGTTCCTTCCCGGCCTCTACGCACGGGCCCCTCATATTATCCAGACATTCTTCACTGATCCACTCCCGACTACCACAATTATTGCTGTGTTACTTAACCAGATTGTCAATCTAGACGTGGTCTTTGGAAATCTTAAAAAGAAATTGAGGGCTCGGTAATCAAACCCCATCCCTTGAGACATCCTCGGAAAATATGATCACTTTACATAAGTGGTCAATGACTAAAGAGTAAGAGCAATTACCTAAAGATGCGTTACCTTCAGAGCAACAAGGCATGGAGGGGGTCTTTTAAAAGATTGCAAAAACATCAAATCCAGGGCAAGGCAGTTTTAACATTACTGGCCATCTTGTTTATTGCTTCATCCTGCATAGGATCGCAAGACATGGCGCTGGGCCTTAGAGACAGTGGTCGCCATATTGAACTGCGTAAAGGGCAGATCCTCGCTGTCTCCCTGGAGTCTAATCCGAGCACCGGATACAGCTGGCACGTTGCCGAAGGGACAGGATCAGTCATTGATCAGCCTGAAGACAAGGACTTTACAACAGCAGACAACGTCAATCCACCCCGTCCAGGTGCGGGTGGCATTGAGACCTTTCGTTTCAGGGCTCTAAGTAAAGGAAGGTCTTCCCTGAGGCTTATCTATCAAAGACCTTGGGAGAAAAAGTGGGAACCCTTGAAAACCTTTACGCTTACCTTGGAAGTACGTTAAAACAAAAGAAAGACACCAATATTACATCCATCACACCCTTGACTCGTGGATTTTTCCATCTTTACTCCCGGCAAATGGCCGTTACAGCCTTTCGGGACGGCCAATGACAGGGGATCAAATGTCAACGGACACAATTGATTCCTTTCAGGGTATAGAATAGTCTATCAAAGTCTGGTATTATCGGCAGCTGATGGCTTCGAGCTGCTCAAGTACAGGGAATGTCCTTTTCCGATGAATTGAGTAAAAATAGCGTTAGCCGCAGTCTGGTTCGCGGAACTTGAAGAGCATAAAAATATTTCTTAAGGATCGGAGATTCTCAGCAACTTTTTGCGGAAAGACAATATTTACTACGGTAGAGAAGATGCAACCGATGGACCAAGACTATTCGAAAATCCTCTTTGATAAAGAAGACCGTGATCTTCTGGTTATGGTCAACGAGGTCATGAGTCGCGACAAATCAAGGGCCTATCTCAAGAATCTTCTGAACCCCTATCTACACCCTCATGGCATCAAAGAGATGGCGGCTTCTAAAGAGCTTAGGGTCGCCTACAATGTCATTCACCTTCTCAATTCCCTGGAAGGCGGCAAGGCAGAGGATCGACTGTCAGCGCTTCACTCTCTTCGAGATGAGGTGTTGTACAGTGCTCAGAGCTTTTTACGTAAAAACACTGCCCGGGTCCTTCTCCAGATCATGAAAAAATTGATACAGGCCAGCGGTGACTATACCCGACAGCTCCAACTGGCGCACGATTTCCGCATGGTGGCATCGGGAAAACCCCGGAGAGTACGGGCGCAATTAAAACGATACAACCTCCTGGAGATGCCGGAGGAGTGGAACCACATCGCTACAGATGACCACGTCCACGACATCAATACAAAGGGACGGAAATCCCCAACCCACCTCATAATGGATGCATGGATCAAGGGCATACGAAGACTGAAGGTTATCTACTATTATCATGTAAATCCAAAAGTCGCCGAGGAACTCCTGGAAGCGGCCGCTATTATGGGCATAAGGGTCAGGATAGGTGTAGAGTTTTCGGCCAGATTCCATGGGCGCTACGTCCAATTTATCTGGGCACCCAGGGGACTTATAAAAATACAGGATTTTCTGAATTTTCTAGGGGATGAAACGGTCCAGTCATTCATGGCAAAGGGACGGGAAGTTGTAAAGTACAGGGAACGTAACGTCATGGCGTTGCTGGAGGAGTTCAACAGCAGGCACCGAAAGGCCATAGAAGAAGCCTACGGTTTTACGCCACCGGTACTTGATCCGCGGGAATTTCTATCCTTCGTAGGCGTGGGACAGACGTCCTTGCTGCACCTGGCGGAATTTGCCTATACGAAGATGCTGCCAGTGATAAGAGACCATGTGGAGGGCATGCGGCAACGCTACGAAAACGCCAGCGATGAAGAGCGCCGACTGATTACCTCATCGGTTGAAGATCTGAACAGGCTGGATTCAGAGGAGATCGTGGAAAAATACCTGCGTCCCGCAAAGAATCCCTCTCTACCCGATCCCCGCATTCCATTGGAGGGAGAAGATGTACCCGAACTCTTGACTCTATCACCCAAGGGATTATTAAAAAGGCTGGGACGTCTAAATGCCGGCTATAGCATAACGCTTCCTGTTGGCGGCCTAGATGTCGAGGACGTAATAGAGCTTCTCTACGACTGCGAGGGACTTATAACCCACCTGGAGGTTTTCAATCTTAAGGACTATGCAACGGGCAAGGTGGTTCACGATGCTACGATTAACGATCTGCAGCGAGCCATCAATGACGATAATGTCATAGAGCTTAAAAGGATTATCCGCGAGGCAATCGATTATTTAAACGATAAAGACCCTACACGGGCTGAATCCCTGAAGCCTGTTCTACATGACCTGGCAACCTTCAGGTCCTATTATAAGGAGAGCCTTCTCAAAAGCCGTGTGGGAAGCGACTCCAGTGGACGTTCACGTCATCTGTACGGAATGGGACTTGCGATACGCGAAACCCTTCCCAGAAGGGCACAGCGCGAGATAATGGGGGCGTCCTCCACTTATCTTACCATTCCACTTTACACAACGGTTTACCTGCAGGTGAACTACCTGCCTGTAGTCAGTTCAGGCCGAATCCGAGATGCAATTTACAGCATTGGGGAGAAGGTCTTGGGCCTGCAATCCGCTGGCAAGAAACGTGTAGAAGAATGGCAGATTGCCAGGTATTCAACTACGCGCACAGGAGTTAACGGTAACGTCATCGCCCTTGGAGGGCTTATAGAGCAACCAGCCAATAGCGTAAGACTTGACCCCGCACCCGAAGGAAGACGGCAATCGATCCTGTCTTCCTGGCCTTACCTTAACAGTCGGCTGAAAAACTGGCTCAAGGTTTTTACAGGTTTTATCCCTGCATTTCTGACATTTTTTCTCACCAAAGACTGGTGGCTGCTTGCCTGGTTCGGAGCCGTTATATGGTTCGGGATCACCGGGGTTCGTAACGTAATACAGTCAGTACTTGGAGGTGGCGGCATACGGCGATCGCCTCTTCTGAAATGGAACGATTATGTAAGCTGGGACCGCCTGACAGACTCCCTTCTGTTTACAGGGTTTTCCGTTCCACTTCTCGATTACCTGGTAAAAACCCTGCTGCTGGACAGGCTATTTGACATAAATACCGCTACCAGCCCCGTTCTGCTTTACACCGTGATGGCCCTGGTGAACGGTCTTTACATAGCAGGACACAATATTTTTCGAGGCCTGCAACAAGGGGCAGCCTTCGCCAATCTCTTCAGAACGGTTCTGTCCATACCTATTGCAGTTTTACTGAACATGATAACGGCCGGTATTCTTGGGACTGCAGGGATCGCTAACGTCGATGACATTCTGCAGAAGTGGGCTGCCATAATATCGAAAGGGGCATCGGATTGTGTGGCTGCCATAATAGAGGGGATTGCTGACCGTCACAATAACATTACTACCAGAATGTGGGACTATAAAAGCAAGCTTGCCCAATTGTTTGATTCATACTCGAAGCTGGAGCTGCTCTTTCCGGAATCGGATGTCCTTTCCATGACTGAGTCACCAAAACAGTTACTCCACAACGTAAAGGTGAAAACTCTCAACGCAGAGAAGTTGATAATAATAAATGCTCTGGACCTTTTGTATATCTGGATGTACCAGCCCCGAGCGGTTGTTACCTTACGTTCCGTGTTTCGTGAGATGTCTCCCGAAGAGCGCCGAATTTTCATCCAGATACAGTCTGTTCTTGAAATGGAAAGAGAGATAACGCAGCTTCTTCTCAACGGTCTTGTTGGAAAAAACTTCTCCAAAGCATTGTCATTTTACCTGGAGCGTTCAGGAGAGTACCTCCGTAGGCTACGTCAAATGGAATAGCTGCGAGGAGGTCAAAATACATTTCTTATCTTACATCAGCCATCTTCACAATAGGGCATTAAACTGCTGGCGCTTCGGAATCAGGACCCCCTAATCGACAGCTCCCGCCGCCGGACTCAATATTTCCAGGATCTCGATCCCAAAGGTTTGAACCTTTTTGTCAGAAAGAATTCCGCCCTTCCTGAGAGATTCTATTGTGTAAGCGTTTTCTTTTGACAGATCTACAATGTCCCTGTCGGAAAGAACGAGAAAGGGAGCAGTGTTAGTCCTCCTGGCAGTCTGAAATCGCCAGTAGTAGAGGTTTTTCAGGCGGCTTCTCTGGTATTCCCGTAGATCCTCGTACCCGTCAATCGCAAAAAACCCCTTTGGATTGAAGGTTTTTTCATGCCACTTCACGGCCGCCATCCTGTTAAAAACGGCTTCAGCCTCTGTCTCCACATTATGCTGCCGAAGTTTCTCTTTTAGGAGGGAGTAAATATCTATCAGATACCGTGTGTCAAACGCTGCGTAATCAAGCTGTTCCTCTGTAAGGGGACGAAGGTCCCATCTCGACCTTTGAATTTTTTTGGTCTTGTTAAGTTCCACTCCCAGGTAATCCTGAATTATCGACTTGAGCGAAAGGCCGGTATCTCCCAAGATAAAGGCCGCACGATAAGTATCAAAAACGTTTTTGAACGTGAAACCGTAGTCCCTATTAAGCAGACGGATATCGTTATCACAAGCATGTATTATCTTTACGACATCCGGGTTTTCCGATGCCTCACCGAGAAAGGAAAAATCGATGTCCAAGAGAGGGTCGAAAATATAGATATGCGATGGAGTAGATACCTGTATAAGGCAAAGCTTTTCACGGAAGTACCTGAAGGAATCATATTCTGTATCGATACCGATGTGCCGTGCACCAAGTATATCGCACCGAGCAGCATCGCATTTTTCTAGGTTGTCTACAAATGTCCATACATTGTACATTTTTATAATCCTTATCTAGGTTGCATTCAACCTGTTGCTAACATAGCTCCCTGCCAGCAGCAATACCGCCGAAAGGGGTATTGTATAGAGAAGCAAAGATTCATACCCTAAAAGTTTCAGAGCAAGGCCCGCTGCACCGCCCCCGGCTACTGCCATAATAGCCCCTGTCGAGTTTAGTCTAAGCTGCTGTGCGTAGAAACCGAGAAGAATTGGAATGACGAGCCCAGCCGAGTATATGGTGTAGCCCAGCAGCAGCGAGGAGATAACACCCTGCAATCTTAACGCTATAATAATAGAAAATGCGCCGGTGATAACCAGGCATATCCTTGAGATGCTCAGCAGACGATCCTCCCTGATCTTAAGCAAAGGCGCCAGAATGTCTGCTGTCAAAATTGTGCTTGTTGTCAGCAGACATGTATCTGCCGAGGACATTACCGCTGCAAGGAGGGCAATGATGACCAGACCGCTAAACCCCGCAGGTATACTATGCATTACAAGAGCCGGAAGTGCGCTCTCCGGCTGAATATCCGGTAGAATAACCCGGGCTGCGATTCCCGTCAGAGCTATAAGAAATGCTGTAGGAACCATAACCGAGGCGGTAAGCATAAGAGATCTCCTGGCAACCCGGGGATCACGTGAGCAAAAGATCCTGGAGTATATATCTGGACCTACCAGAAAGGCCGTGCCAACAAACAAGAGAAAAGTCAGAAGATCCTTCCATCCAAAATCGGGGGATGTGGGAAATGAAAAATAGGAGGGCGGCAGGGCGTTGGCCATCCCTGATAACCCACCGGCACCAGATATTCCTACTGCGGCACATACAATCACACCTGTCAATATAAGCACCGATTGTATCATATCTGTACGAAGGATTGAATATTGTCCGCCCAACAGGGTGTATATGATAAAAACGGACCCGGAGATTACCATGAGAAGGGTGGTCTGCCCCGGCCATAGTACTGCCAGTATCTTTCCAGAGGCGATTATCTGGGCAGCGATTATTCCCATCCATGCTGCACAGATAAGCAGGGAGGCGATAACCCTTATGGTATTTCCACCATACTGCTTTTCGAGGATTTCAGGCAGGGTGAATAGGGCATACCCTCTAACACGTTCGGCAAGCCATAAGGAAAGGACGAATAGACCGATAGCGCCTACAAGC
The DNA here is from genome assembly GCA_963665835.2 of Syntrophales bacterium. GTDB lineage: Bacteria > Desulfobacterota > Syntrophia > Syntrophales > UBA2210 > UBA6078. Next base: position 1,288,291 of record CAXXWJ010000001.1, read on the forward strand.
ATCCACCATGCGCCCACCAAGCCCTTTGAATATCCCATTCCGGCAATGCCAATAGTGGCCGAACCTCCTATTATCGTGGCAAGAAGCGAACCGGACACCGCAGGGATTGATGCCTTACGGTCGGCCACAAAGTAACTTGCTGCAGATTTGATTTTTTTCAGACTCAGGAACCCTATCAGAATCATTCCAAGGAAAAAGGATCCAGCCAGGATATTGTCCATGCTTATCTTTCTTGAGGCGCATATGCCTAATTGTCAAGGCCTAATACCACATTTTGTCTTCAGAAAAAAGCCCTACATATTCCAACGCCTTCCACGGAGATCATAAGCGCCCATAATAAGGATGAAAAGCTTGACGTTGCGGGTTCTTGACAAAAAAAACGGCATGCTTAATTTATTGCAGAGAGTAAAAACTATAAGGAGGTGGATATCATGAAAGATGTATTAAGCTTGATTCCAAGGACAGGTTCAATTCATAACACAAGGGACTTGTTCGACAGGCTCTTTGACGACGAGTTTCTTCCTTTGCGTGGCGATAAGAGCTGGGCCCCGGCCTTCGACATCTCTGAAAATGAAAAAGGATATATAGTCAGTGCCGAGTTGCCTGGAATAGACGAAAAGGACCTGGAAGTAACCATCACCGGAGGTATGCTCAATATAAAGGGCGAGAAGAAGCAGGAAAAGGAAGACAAGGGTGAAACCTATCACCGTATCGAAAGAACCTATGGTTCTTTCCACAGAAGCTTCAGGATCCCCGATGCCGTACAGGCTGACAAGGTTGACGCAACCTACAAAGACGGCATACTGAAACTTATCATCCCAAAAGCCGAAGAAAAGGCGGTGAAAAAGATCAATATCAAGAAATAAGGTTTCTTGATAATTCAGGGGAAGCGCCGCAGGGAGACGGTTGGTTCTTCCTGCGGCTTTTTTATTTTATCTCTTGCCGTGGGGCGTCAAATTTATTTAAAATGTAGAATCTCTGAAGTTTTATAGTTGTTAGATTCGCTATTACGATAGGAAAAAAATCATGAAGGTAATCTGGCACGAGGATTTTAAGGAAACATATTGTTCAGATCCAGCCGCGGCCTATGGGCGTATGGAAGCTGTTATTGATTCAATAAAAGACTCTGTCATCTTAACCGAAGCGACTCAGGCCGATGAAGAAGATATTCGCGCCTGTCATTCTGAAAGTCATATCGCCTATGTCAAAAGACAGGGACTGTACGATATCGCGGCACTGGCTGCTGGGGGAGCAGTAGAGGCTGCCACTATAGGGCTTTCCGAACCATGCTTTGCTCTGATACGTCCGCCAGGGCACCATGCTTCTTACGACAGATCATGGGGATTCTGCTTCTTCAACAACATGGCCATAGCAATCTCAAAACTCAAAAGAAGCGGCGACATAGAAAAGGCCTTTATCCTCGACTTTGATCTTCATTTCGGTGATGGCACCGTAAACATATTGGGCAATTCCGATTGGGTCACTATATACAACCCTTCAGATTCCGACCCCAACGCATATCTAAGGGGGGTAGAAGAAAAACTCTTCACCAATGCCGACATCTTCGGGATATCCGCCGGGTTTGACAATCACCAGGAAGACTGGGGTGGCCTGCTTTCGACCGATGATTACAGAGAACTGGGAAGGATGGTTCGCAAGGCCAGCATCAAAAACAACGGTGGCGGCTTCGCTATATTAGAGGGGGGGTATAACCACCGTGTCCTGGGTGATAACGTTCTGGCCCTTATTGAAGGGATGGAAGAGCCATAACTCTGTGGCGAAGTTTTTTAGGCTTGATCCTGCAATGAAAGAACAATCAGGGCCCTATCTTTGAATATATTTTTTGGGTACCTATATTTTTATATGGATTTTTTATTCTGGTAATGGAAATTTATTGTTTAAGAAACATCCAGATCAGCTGATATATGGAGCATTAATTAATGGTAAGCCGTGTAATTTCTCTTTTATTCCTGATATTTATAGCACTTTCCTCTATACTCCTGTACTTCCTGGCTCTGCTCACCTGGACCGTAACCGTTTTGTTTGATAAGCGTTTGTATATACTGCATTACTTCACCTCATTCTGGGGATCTATCTATACATGGGTGATGCCCGCCTGGAAGGTATCCATAGAGGGAAAAGTACATATCGAGAAGAAAACCTATGTGGTTGTCTCCAACCACCAGTCACTCCTTGACATACTGGTTGCTTTCAGAATTTTCTTTCCATTCAAGTGGGTATCGAAGGCCGAGATATTCAAGATCCCTTTTGTAGGGTGGAATATGACATTAAACCGCTATATAAAACTTACCCGCGGAAACAAGCAAAGCATAAAAAAGATGATGGCGGACTGCAACAAGGCTCTTAAAGATGGAATTTCTGTCTACATTTTTCCGGAAGGCACACGATCTGAGACGGGTATTTTGCGACCGTTCAAACCGGGTGCATTCCTGCTGGCCCATGAAAACAAGGTGCCGATTCTTCCTATAGCTATCAACGGTACAACGGGCGCACTGCCCAAAAAAAGCCTCAATTTTCACGGAAAACATTCTATAAGGGTAAGAATCCTGGAAGAAATACCATATGAAGCCTTTCAGAATATGCTCCCCGAAGAAACAGCGGCGATGGTCAGAAGTAAAATATCGACGGTTGTAGAACAGTTGGAACAGAAAGGTTGATAGCAGCCACCTATATAGAGCGCTTAGGTGTGGCTTGGTAAAGGAGCTGATTATCCCCCGTTAAAACTCAACAGCTTTGACGGCATATAATTATCGGGTTATCAGATTATTGTTTTGACTTGATTATTATAAATGGAATTTTTAACTTCCCTGCAAAAACAGAGTGTGTCCTCATCTGACTAATTTTTATTTCAATCGTTCCTCTATTCGTAAGCTATTGACTCGGCGATTAAACACTTCCATTTAGCGACATTGTGTGTTATGGTTTGTGCATGGAAAAACCAGATGCACGAAAACTTAGCCAAGACGTACAGTATGCTCTGCGCAAGCAGATAGTTCGGCTACGCAGGCAAGGGCGGTCCAATAAAGAGGTCGCCCAGATTATCGGTGCCACGGAACGCCACACCAGCAAGATTTGGCAGAAATACTTGCGGGAAGGCAGCTTCGCTATCAAGCTCGGACAAAGAGGTCGTCGCCACGGCGGTAGTCGCAAACTGACAAGTGAGCAGGAACTTGAGGTAAAGAAACTTTTGGTAGACAAAACACCGGATCAGCTCAAACTTCCATTTGCTCTTTGGACCCGTGATGCCGTCCGTTTGGCAATCAAACAGCGATGCGGAACCGATTTGCCTCTGCGGACTATAACCGACTATCTCAAGCGCTGGGGTTTTACTCCCCAGAAGCCCACCAAGCGGGCCTACGAACAGAGCCCGCGACAGGTACAGCAGTGGCTTGATACCACGTACCCAGTGATTGCAGCTCAGGCAAAAAAAGAGAAAGCCGAGATTCACTGGGGTGACGAGACTGGCATTCAAAGTGGTGACTACACTGCGAAGGGTTTTTCTCCAAAGGGGAAGACACCCGTCGTCAGGGTCACTGCTAAAAAGAACAGAATCAACATGATCTCGGCCATCACCAATCAAGGAAAGGTGAGATTCATGCTGTATCGGGAGAAGATGGCTTCGCAGGTGCTCATCAAGTTCATGTCCCGACTGATAAAGGATGTTCCCCGTAAGAGCTTTTTGATTTTGGACAACCTCCGTGTACATCACGGAAAAAAAGTCAAAGAGTGGCTTGAAGTAAACAAGGAGAAAATAGAGGTGTTCTACCTTCCCTCATATTCTCCAGAACTCAACCCGGACGAGTATCTCAACGGCAACCTGAAAAACAAGATTCGTTCAGGCATACCGGCAAGAAACGAAAAAGATATCGTCAGTAAGACACGTTCTTTTATGAAGACCTTACAGAAACGACCGCAACACGCAAAAAAATATTTCAAGCATCCGGCGGTTGCATATGCAGCATAATGGATCTATTCAATCACCGGAGCAATAAATCCCGATTCTGCGTATGATAAAAAAAGATTACTCCCATCTCCACCCCCCCGTTATTAACTCTTTTGCAACGGGTTAAAGCCCGTGCCCTTATCGCTTGATTCGAATTGCTTCGTTGTGTTAATTGAGCTATGAAGTTGGGGTTTTTTTGCAAAGTAGGCTCACAGAGCAGAAGCTAAAGTTAGCTGCGCAAAAATTTCAGAAGGAGAGTTAGATGAGCCGGTTTGAGCTGCTATTATCAGAGATATCAGCCACCTACATCAACCTACCCATAAAAAAACTGGAAAAAGTCCTCAAATACGATTTTGAACGGCTTACCAGGTTTCTAGGATTTGACGGATGCATTCTATACATAAACTCCGAACCTTCAGGTGTATTCCGTAATATAAAGCCACTGGTTTGGTTTATTGATGAAAAACAGGAAAGTAATAGACCTCTTGCCGATTGGCTGCGAAGAAATTCCTATGTTGATTTAAGCAGATTTTCCTATCTGTTTGAGACATGGAACAAGGGGGCAGCCACAACCTGGTCAGAGTTAGGCTATATTGCTCCTGACCTGGAGATTACCAGAAAAGTAGGATTATCTCTGGGAATCAAATCATCCCTATCTATTCCCATACTCTTTGAAGGGTCTACAATGGGGGTCCTGACCGTATGTACCACCGGTGCGCATCGAACATGGCCCGAAGGGCTTGTATATCGTCTGCGCATTTTCGGAGAGGTATTTATAAACGCCCTTATGCGGAAACAATCGGAAGAAAAACTCCAGAATGCCCTTTCCGAAATAAAGGAACTAAAAAAACAGCTTGAAGAGGACTATCACTACGTTGTCAACGAAATTAACGTCGGCAATAACATGGACGATCTTTTAGTTGAGAGTCAGGCCTTCAAAAAAATACTTTTGAATGTAAAGCAGGTGGCTCCTACGGATGCTACGGTTCTTATTCTCGGTGAAACAGGGACTGGTAAGGGCATAATCGCTCGGACAATCCACAACTCAAGTCTTAGAAAAGATCGGCCTTTGATGCAGGTAAACTGCGCGTCCTTTTCTCCAGCTCTTATAGAAAGTGAACTATTCGGTCATGAAAGAGGTGCCTTCACCGGGGCTGTAAACAGGAGACTGGGACGATTTGAAACGGCAAAGGGCACTTCACTCTTTCTGGATGAAATCGGTGATCTTCCATTCGAGCTGCAGCCCAAATTACTCAGGGTGCTTGAGGAGGGCGAATTTGAACGTGTCGGAGGCAGTCAGACAATTAAAGCTGATGTTCGAATCATAGCGGCAACACACAGGGACCTTGAAAAAGAGGTATCGAAAAAACATTTTCGCCATGATCTGTGGTATCGCTTGAGCGTCTTTCCTGTTTTAGTTCCTCCTTTGAGGGAGCGTCCCGAAGATATCCCGGCTTTCATACAAAACTTCATCGGCAAGCATGAAAAGTGGAAGGGTGAAAGGTTTGATGATATTCAACCACAAACAATAAAAGCCCTGCAAAACTACTACTGGCCAGGCAATGTGAGAGAGCTTAGAAATGTCGTTGAGCGAGGGATAATAACGGCCAAGGGTAGAAAAATAGAGATTGAAATACCGTCATCGTCAAGTAAACAGCGGGGGAATTTTTCTACTCAGGAACCAAAATCCCTAAGAGAAGTTGAACGCGAAGCAATAATAACTATTCTTCAAAAAACAAACTGGAAAATAAGTGGGCCAGAAGGGGCAGCTCAATACCTTGATATTCATCCAGAAACGCTAAGGTCTCGCATAAGAAAACTCAATATTAAACGATCTCCCAAACCTATTTCTTAGTGGAAGAGAGGCAAATTGACATAATCGGGATGATCGGCTTATACCCGACCACCCCGGTTAAGGCCTGTTGAAGAAACTGCGATCTGTTAAGCAGATAACAAACCTTATTTATTCGTAATTCCTTGCCTAGATTAGAAAATATCGTCTAGATCAACCCAGTTTGGGAAAGACCTGTAGTATTCAGGCGGATGAACCTTTGCCAGGCCCTCGTAAGTCGATCTTGCCAAGGCTATTCCACCCTTACGGTTACGATAGAGATCAACCATGCCTTCTTCTTCAAGTTTTAGCAACTCTTTATCCAGTTCCTCATCGGCCATATCCATGCTGACTGCAAGTTCCTCCCGTGTCATATGGAGACCCGGCTGGACTCTGTAATACTCAGCCATTACATTCAAGATACCTTCGGGGCCTTTCTGTTTCTCTATCATTTCGAAAGCCGGCATCGGAACATTCAGCTCTTCGTTAAACTTAAAGGGAATAGATTTAAGACCTTCCTCGAATAGCCCCAACCCCTGCCGGAAGATTACCAGCTTATTCACTTCCTGCGTACCTGCCACGATCTGCGTAAGTTTGGCGTCGCGCATAGCCCTTGACGGGAAATAACTGTTCGCCAAACCATCGCCCCCCATACACTGAATCGCCTCTGTGGCAACCTGCAAAGCGCTATCGGAATTGAATAGCTTCACAACGGCGGACTCCATTGGTGTCTCAAAACCCTGCTCTATCATATGGGCCGTATAGAAACTGAATGTTCTGGCGATTGTCAATTTCGATATCATATCGGCAACCTTTAGCTGATTGCTGGCAATCTCCATAGTTGGTTTCCCGAATTGCAACCTTCTCTGCATATGGTAGATCGCATATCGGATACTTTCACTCATCAGACCCAGCCACTGAGTCCCTGCCATCAACCTTTCGGCATTCAGGCCGCTGGTCATAATCCTCCAGCCGTCTCCTTCCTGACCTAACCGGTTTTCGGCGGGAACAGGGACATTATCAAAATTAAGATAGCCCACATAGACTCCGTCGAGGGCATTGAGATCGGCAACGCGTTCAACGGTAAAGCCCGGTGTGCCCTTTTCGACGACAAAGGCCGTCAAGTGTCTGTACCTTGCCTTATCTTCGGGACGATCGCTGGTGGTTACATAGGCCATGTAACTTTCGGCAACTCCGGCATTTGCTATGTAACGCTTTTTGCCGTTGAGTACATAGTGATCGCCTTCAAGCCTGGCATTTGACCGTATACCCGACGCATCGGAACCGACAAATGGTTCGGTTATGGTAATCGCCGTTACATACTCTCCCCGGGCAAGCGGTCTAAGCCACCGCTCCTTCTGCTCCTCCGTTCCGAAATGCAAGATCTGGTGCACTCCACCGACCATGGTGCTGGTAAAAGGAGCATAGACCTCACCGGCCCTCCCCAGTTGTTCAAGGATTATACAGGCCCCTGTAACTCCCCATTCCTCGAAGTGCCCACCGTATTTCTTGGGAATAAAGGCCCCAAAATAACCCTTCTTGGCTATTTCCTGCAGAGCTTCTTTGGGAAATTTCTTCTTGTAAGCAAGCTCGCTCGCTAAAGGAATAAGACGATCAGCCAACTCTTTTACTTCGGTAGCAAGTTTCTTATGAGCTTCTGTCCACCATGGAAATCCTTTCATTGCGATATCTCCTTCTCCAGTTTAGTTCAGAACACTTACCAAATCGCTATTTGAAGGGCAAGATATGTTCCAAAGGCAGCCCATAGCTGACAAAACCTATTATGTAATCATTGTAAAAATCAGACTGGTGTCCCCCCGAATTCCTCCGAACCTGAAACCCGCGCGGGGCCGTTGTATTCCCGTTCAACGAGGGAGCGTTGAGAGGGATGAAGGAAGACGAGCCATTTCTCCCAGGGATACTCGAGGGCCTGTTCAAGTTCCTCAATGTTATTAATCACCCGGAAGCGCCGTTGTGCGTCGGGATGTTTGAATGGATTTTCACCGGCGGCAACCGGCGGTGCAACCTGCGGCGTTACCCCGGTAGCCAGATTCAGGAGCGCCTCGGCAGCCTCACTGGGCAGATGATCCGCCAGATCGAGAATGCTGTCCTCATCGGCTTTTCGCACATCATCCATCCACTCGGCAGGCACGCCATAGCTCAGGAGATCGTCTTCAGGGATGTCAGCGAACAGGAGCGGCTTAGGTGGGGCCGGTTGCTCCACGTCCATGTATTTGGGGATAAAGATTTCCTTGACTGTCTCCCGGACCTCGACAAGCTGTGCGGCGCCGGTTTTGGGATGTACCTCCAGCTTGCGCCGGGAGGCCCACTGATATGCGTCGTCGTGATGATCGGTATAGCACAGAAGCAGGCTTGCATCCGTTTTGTGAACGATCAACCGGATATCCTGGTTCACGCGGACAGACCAGAAATTGGTATCCCTCGCATTGTCGAGCCTGTGGAATTGCATACCCGGATTGGCCGGGTTCAACTGGAGATCGAAGGCCGTGGTCTTGACGGCCTTCTGTTCATCACCCGTCAGCCTGGCGAGGCTATCGGTGAAGGTATCGGCGATACGGAATCCCATAAGCTCCCCAAAGTGTCATTAGTCTGGTGGAAATATTTCTTAAAGCTAAATCAATAAGCGATAATCGTAAGGAGCAGAGCTAAATCCACTAAGATATGTACCCACTTTCGCTATCGCACTAGCCGAGTCGAGTGTGGCGGGTAGGCGCGAATAATAGTCGAACGTGTTCCAGTTCATTTTCGATAGACCGAGAACCTCCGTTGCTACTTGGACAATGTCTGATTGGCCGAGATATCTACGAATCCGCAGTGGTGCGGGGATACGCCGTTTTCCTTGGAAGTATTTGAATCTCGGATTTTGAACGCTTGGTGCTGTTCCATGCACCCACAACAGCGCTGTACTGGGGTTTTGAACTATGACAGCGCCTCGCGGTATCGGAAACTTGTCAATCTGGAGCTCTCCGTTAATCAGCTTTGAAGCGAGATAGCGAAGTGATTCTTCTATTATAACTTCAATAAGCTCAATATTTTCCACCCCCTCTAGACCGTGAACCAAGCCATGTTGCTCGTCACGAGTGAAAGGTGTGCGTTTGTGTACAACCACACGCTTAGGTAAGCGCATCTTCGCATCAAAGAAAAGCTGCCGAATTGTCTCGCCAGTCCTGCGAGCGTCGTCTTCAGACATGAATGAGTTTCTACCACGGATAACAGGGTTTTCAATGCGTCCCAGCCGGAACTGCAGACCCTCACCTCGTGCGTTGTATATGTGGCTGCATCCGAGAAGTACATGACTCCCGCGACTTGCCCCCGTATCAATGCTGTATCCAATTCCGACAAAAGCGGTTTCATCGTCCAGACAGTCGAGTCGCCACGGTGTTCGAAGAGACTTGGCGTAAAGCGCTAGAGAAAGCCACCACCGGACCCTGCACGGCTGCGGCGTGATTGTTGTCATCTCGCGAATTAGTTGCGTGCTTTGCCCTTGTCTTGCTCCATAAGCCTTCAGAAAGTCATGAAGATTGAACTGTTCATCATCTGTTTCGATTGTCTCATATGGCATCCAGCGTGTGGGTACGAAGATCATCACAACGGCACCGGGTTTCAAAGTTCTTATGACATCTAGCGCTCTGCAAATTCTCTGAGCGAGTTGTTTTGCTGCCGACAAGGAATCGCCGGATGCGGAATCATCGAGGTCAATCCACAAAGACTCATTGGGATTGGGATATATTAAAGGTAGCCCAAATGCTGAACTAAAACCTGGGTAGTCTTGCAGATAATCCCGTTCTGTCGGTAGTGGTTGTGACCGCTCCTGGAACTGTTGCAGAAATCTCCTGAGCTTTGCGTTATCTACCCGAGGGCAGATGACGGCAATGTCAACCGAGGGTGAGAGGCCGGAACTTGTAAGTTGAAAATCCCAAGGGCGGTTCTCTATCAATCCTTTTAATGGATTCGCACACTGTACCTCAGTTTTTCCATTCAATGAGCTGAATACCAAACTGGCATCGGAGACAACTAGTCCTCTTTGCCGTGCGTGACGTTGCATGTTATTGGAAAGACGGTGTCGATTCTTTTGAACAAGTCCCGCATAAACGGGAGTTCGGGAAATTTGAAATATTCCACCATCAGGTGACTGTATGCTGTAGCCAGCAATTTTCTGTGTCCAGTGCTTAAGATCACTGTCAAAGATGTCGTTATGTTGGTATCCATAGACAGCATTGCGTAGCACCTTGCTTGAATCAGGATCTGCAAGTTGGCCATCCTGTGTTTTTGCTACAACCTCAGGCATGAGTACCACATGGGTCTTGCCCTCCAAAGAAATCACACTGATAGACAGTGCTCGATGAAGCAAGAATCTTACTCCTTGCAGTAATTCTTTTTTATAGTGTGTCGGTTCCCATAGCCGTCTATTTTCATCGGACTCGACATAAACGTGTTTTGCGACACTTTGAATTAGTGCGCGACGGAGAAGAGAACGGATTCTCCCGTCTTTGGCGACATCTTCTTCCGAAAGAGCAACAGCAACAGGGTTGCTGCGGAGAGTAACCCCAAAGGCTTTTTGAATTTCTTGGGAAGTAGACAGTGCAAGTGCTCCATCGTCCATGGCGACAGTTACACCTGCATTTGTTGTTAGACGCTCATTTAGCCAAGCCCGTTGATTTGTGCCCTTGGGTATATCGATATCGAGTTTTAGAACTTGTCTTGGATAACTCAGTGAGTAGGCGTTGCTTTTGATCGGGTAGCCGGGGGTTTTTCTCCCCCAGCCCCCACACCACCTGGCATGCGGGTCCGCACCAGGCGGTTCACAAAGGTTACCGGGCCGTAGCCGGGTAGTGAATGTTTACCCACAGGTCTTTCACAGACAGCAATCCTTGATCCTTGAGCCATTTGTTGGTCATCCCCGTTTGCGTCGCCAATGTCTTGGACAATCGCCACGGCCCTTTGCGGCTTATTGCCACAGAAATGGCCGCATGCAGCGATGTGCCCAGCTTGCGAAGTTCCCGCACCTTGGTTTTTGCTCTGCGCCACTGTTTGAAGTAGCACATGCGTAACCGCCTGCGCAGCCAGTGGTCTATCTCGGGTATCGGTATATAGTATTCCGATATGCCGAAGTAGTTCATCCAGCCGCGAAGGTATTCGGCAAGTTTCTTATACCGATACTCCATGGAAACAAACCATGATCTGCCGGTCAGTTCTTTGACCCTTCGCTTAAATTCACGGAAGGCCTTCTCCGTCCAGCGGATTTTGGTTCCCCGGAAAGTAAAGCCAAGAAAGGTTGCCTGATTTGTCGGGACAACACGGCTTTTCTCCTGATTGATCTTGAGTTTGAGAGAACTTTCCAGAAACCGTTTCAGGCTTCCCAGCACCCTTTCTCCCGCCTTGCGACTCTTCACTGATGTGGTTTAATAATAACGGACACCCTGCTAAGAGCAATAATAGAGAAAGTGAGGTGTTCAATGAAGGAGAAAGGGAAGCGCCCGAATTACACAAGTGAGTTCAAGCAAGACGCTGTAAAGTTGGTAGTTGAACAGCAATATAGTTGTCCTGAGGTTGGCAGGCGTCTTGGTATTGCCGCTTCTAATGTTTCCCGCTGGGTGCGACAATATCGTCAAGACCAGCAGGATCTTAGCGAAGGAGGTATCCCCCGGAAGGAACTGGAGGCCGAGATTTGTCGACTTAAAAAGGAAAACAAGCGGCTTGAAATGGAGCGCGAAATATTAAAAAAAGCCGCGGCCTTCTTTGCGAAAGAGTCGAACTGAGGTGCGACTTCATCCGGCAAGAGAAGAAGGCCTATCCTGTCACCGTTTTGTGTAAGGTGATGGAAGTCAGCCGGAGCAGATTTTACGATTACCTCCATAGCCTCTCAAGATCTGATGATCCTGATGAGATTGCATTAAAGGCAGGGATTAGAGCCATTTTCAAAGAACATCGCGGCAAATATGGTTCCCGTCGCATTACCAAGCAGTTAAAGAATGAAGGTCACCAGATTGGCCGGTACAGGGTACGTAATTTAATGAGGAAACTTGGTCTTAAAACCAAAGCCCCGAAGCGATACAAGGCCACGACAGAGAGCCGGCATTCGTTTCCAATAGCTGCCAACCTTTTGGATCGTGAATTCGATGTCGCCACACCGAATACATGTTGGACAACGGACATAACCTATGTCTGGACCTTTGAAGGCTGGTTGTATCTGGCTGTGGTACTTGATCTTTATTCTCGCCAGATCGTTGGCTGGGCCATGGACAAAGAAATGAAAAAGCAACTTACCCTGGATGCCCTGGCGATGGCATACTGGCGCAGAAGGCCTCCATCAGGACTGCTTCATCATTCAGATCGAGGAAGCCAGTATGCATGCCATGATTACCAGGAAAAGCTAAATCAGTATGGGATGATAGCCAGTATGAGCCGCAAGGGGAATTGTTGGGATAATGCACCGACTGAACGTTATTTCCGCAGCCTGAAGTCGGAACGGTTGTCAGATTACAGGTTTGTTACAAGACAGTCGGCAAAGATGCAGATACTTGATTATATCTCCTACTATAATTCCATTCGTCTGCATTCAAAGCTGGGTTATAAAACCCCGTTCGAATATGAGAAAGAACTATGCCGAAAAGCAGCTTAAAACAAATTGTCCGTTTTTACTTGACCACAACAGTACACACCATGTTCATCCTGAGTCAGCATCAAAGTCCTGGGATAACTGGATTCATGCTCTTAATCGTGAAGCCTATGGCGTGAAATACTGGAAAGACAAGTCAAAGGGTGTTGTGTGGGCCAGAGGCACCGAGTTTCAGCACAGAGATGCAATACATTTTCACGCCTTGATTGGAATGGTCCCCGATACTGTCCGACGTATGGATTATGTAGATAAGTGGTTTAACATGGCGGGTATAGCCCGAATCTATGAATACCAGTGGGGCAAGGGTGCAGAGTTTTACATGAGTAAAAGCGCATACGCATGGAAACGTGGCGAGATAGATTTAGGTGGTCCCTTGGCATTTCATCTTGATACAACTCAAGGTGTTATTCCGTTCTAAGTTGCTCAGCAATGCAGATTACAGGGGAACGCGTCAAAGTAACGAAGGTTTGAACAAACCTCTGGAACGTTGCTTGAACCAGAGGTTTGTCTAGAGTATGGAATAATAAATCTTAGAAAATATCATCCTGGAATCTTTAAGGCTTATTAAGGTTTGATAAACCCGTTTGACAGGTCTCTTTATCGGTGCTATTAAATACCCAATGAAAAGACCATTAAGGGGGAATATATGCAGTCAAATGAAATTAAGTATTCGGAAGACATAGTACCGATCACAGATATGAAGGTGAATCCGGGGCGTATCGTCAATCAGGTGGATAAAACAAGCCGCCCGGTACTACTGACCAACAGAGGCCGGGGAGTTGCCATCGTTCAATCGCTTAGAGATTATGAAGCGAAAACAGAGGAACAAGCCTTTCTGAGGGGTGTTGTTCAAGGATTGATGGATCTGGAAGAAGGGCGTGAAATAGGCTTGAATGATGTCAAAAAACGTCTTGGATTGAGTTAATAGCAATGGCGCAAAAAAGAGCAATCACCTTCACTGTATCAGCTGTCAATGACCTTGAGGCAATACGAGACTGGTATATTGAACAACAGGTTCCCGACGTAGGCGAAAGACTATTGAGGGAAATCATTGCACAGGTCGAAAGGCTTGTTGATTTTCCTGAGAGTGGGCGAATCGTACCAGAATTTGAGATTGTGAATCTGAGGGAGATTATCTTCCCCCCGTTTCGTATCGTTTACCGTCTCGACAAAGACCGTGTGAGAATTGTTCGCGTCTGGCGTAGTGAAAGACTTCTGAGAATGCCTTAGCAGGCTAAAGATTAAGAAATGCTTCCTGTAATGTAGCATCGAGCAATTTTGACGAGCATCCAACCTTTCAATCCGAACTTAATAACGATTTTTTTCTGCTATTGGACAAATTACCCATAAGAAAAAAATATGCTTGACACTTACACTTGGCAGTGTTATTGTCTTGGTTAAGATAAATAATATTTTAACTCAGGAGGTAGCCTTATGGATGCTTTGACAGAACTTCAAAACGAAAAAAACAAAATATTATCATCAATTTCAAAAGCAGCAAGCGAGGGGATAACCGACTTGGTATTGGCGGAAAGTGAGAAATTAGAAAAAATTAAGAATCTGATTTCTCGCCATAGTCAAATTATCTCAGAGCTTGAAGGGTTGAGAAGTGGCAGCCCACAAATACCTGAACAAAAAAATCGCCGTATTATTGCTAGACCGGTTAACGAATCACGGTCAAGGCAAATGCTTACCTCAAGAGAACTTGGTGAGCAAATTCGCAGTGAATTTTTAAGCAATCGTGAAACTGAAGGAATCAACCTCCAGCTAATTAAAGGTAAGACAATATTTCGCACTAGGTCTGGTAAACGGGTGGGGCTAGCCGTTGCGACAGAAAGACAACCAAATAGATGGTTTCTGGGTCTCCCCGCTGGAGGTTTCGACCATGCAGTTCTTTTATGCCAACGCGAAAGCGGAGAAATAATCGACATTCCTTTGCCAGAAAAATTTTTTGAGAAATACGGCAACGAAATGAGTGAGTCAAAGGGGCAGCTCAAATTTAATGTCGTCAATCGAGGCAGTGGGCTACTTGTGCAGGTTCCCGGCACAGACGGAATAAACGGGAAGTCATTCGCAAGTGATTATTCTTTTTTGTCTTAGTTTGAGCAAGCAACAGCTCTTTTACTTCTAAGTGTACATGTAAGATGGTAAGAATGAAAACGCCTTGGCATAATCGGGTAGCCGGGGGTTTTTCTCCCCCAGCCCCCACACCACCCGGCATGCGGGTCCGCACCGGGCGGTTCCCAAAGAAAACGGACCGTAGTCGGTTAAAATATCACCCACAGCTCTTTGAATAAAAGGCGGTCACTGCAAGTTGATACGTGAGGAGTCACGTATCTTATGTCGCGCCCGTATATCCGCTCCCCCGTTCGGGTTCATCACGTTACGGAGCACATAGGAACATTTCCTCATACTTTGGGTTCGGCCCTTCGGCAGGATGAGTCCTCCCGGTTTTATTATTCACCGGGCTCGTTTCCACCCACCACACCGCCAAGAGTGGTGGTTTCCCATGCCTACTATGGCCTCTGCTGACTCCTGTCCGGTCCCCCGGCATGTTGCCATGACGGGTGCCACTCCCGAAGGAGTTGCAAACCGGGCAGGTCTCCCCGGATAAGAACGTGAACTGTGACTATGCAACCGCAGCATTTACCGTATCTCCCGAATCCAGGGCTTTGTCATGTTGTGCTGACTTGCCCGGAGACTCGGCCTTGTATGCTGTTTCTGTTCGTCGGCTCATAGCTTTGCACTCCGGCTTCCTTTGGACGATCCCTCGCAGTTCCACCCTTGCCTTCGGCTAGTACTTGTGCCAATGTATTTGACATTGGCAGGATTCACATACAGGGGACTTACACCCCATAAGTTCACGCCCATGCCGGGCGTACACAAGTCATTTCAGCGGACCCGGCAATCAGCGCCGATCTGCTGAATTCATCGTTCGGTGTGTAGAATCAATTAAATTGAGGAGGAGCAAATGCAGATTCCTGATCATCTGAAAAATAAACGACTGCGCCACGGTAATCTTGGAAGCGTTGAGCAGGACGAATTTTGTGACATTATAGTTTCATTTGTCATTCTGGCCGGCGGAGCAATTCGCCGCCAAAAGATCATACAGCTAATTCATGCAGCTTTCTCGGTCCAATTTTCCGCTGAAGATTATGTACTTTTGGAAAGCCAGAAACCACCGAAGGAAAGATGGATTCACAATGTAGATTGGGCAAAAAGGAAATTAGTACAACAAGGAATTTTACTTCCACCACCTGGCCTACCTACAGGTACTTGGAAGTTGTCCGAACAAGGAAAAACAAAAGTAGAAAGACTTATAAATAATCAATAAAACACCCAACTCGTCAATACATCGGATTCGCTACGCTCCCGCTGATTTTGTTGTCGTACTACGCTTCCAGCTGTAATACTCAATATTCCTCTTTGATAGAAAATATTTGTTTGGTGATAAGGTCATATCATTGGATAGAAACATCTATAAAAAGTTGTTGACAGCGACTAAGTAACATATGTTACTTAGTCTTAAAATGAAACATCGAGGGCATCATGAAGAATCAAAAAACCGAGAACAGCTTCCTGAATGAGTTGGATCAGCGGCGTGAGAAGAAGGAAATCCAGAGCGGTACTATATGGCTAGAAAGCTATGATGAGTACAAACAGCTTGCGGAAACTTTTGAAGGGAAGATCGTCAAACCCATCCACGCCGGTAAGATGCTGGGAGTCTCGCGGGCAATGATTTTTAAGCTGGAGAAGGAAGGGCAACTTAGGGCGTTCCGTTTGGCCTTTACAGACGATGTGTGGAAGGGAATTCCGTTGCACCTGAAACCCTTGATTACGAGAAGCGACACATACATCTGGATTCCCATTGAAGATATAGAAAAATATGCAGAAAGCAAAGGTCGGAAACTTAAGGATGTAAGGGGATATTACATAAATGGATTCTTTGGCTGATAGCCCTGACCTTCTTACAGCTAGTGAAGTAGCGGAAATTCTCAGGCTTAAAACTAATACGGTTTACAGTTTAAAGGGTCTTAGAAAAACACACATAGGGAACGGTCGGGGAATGATCCGTTACCGGAAGAGTGACGTAATCAGTTATATCAATGCGGGAGTTGAAGAGGAGGTAGCGCTCGATGAGAATCAAAAAACGGAAAGATACCCAGAAATGGGGCTACAACTTCTCGTTCCGTGGAAGGAGATTCAGAAAGAGCGGATGGAACACGCGGGATGATGCCCAGAAGGCAGCAGAAGAACTTCTCGCAAGGCTCAGAAGAGATATTGCAATGGCTGACAGGGGACCTAGTCTGTCCCTGGTCGAGGCGGTCAACGGATTTATGAAATATTCGGCCCGGATCGGGAAATCTGAAAACCGGCTCCGGGGCCTCTATTCCAACTTCAGAAGCTTCGTTCTCCCCTCTTTCACACCTTCAATGAGATTGAGGGATATAACGCATCAGAACATTGAAAATTTCATTGATCAGCAGATGAAGCGGAACATATCACGAACAACGATTCACCATTACGTGACAGACCTTAACGCCCTTCTGAATTGGGCGGTTAAAGAAGAACTGATTGATTCTAACCCGATGGTGCGAGTGTCTAGAAAACGGATTCGACCGGAACGGGTCATCAAGAAAGGATTTACGCCAGAACAGATAAAGACCTGTGAGGCTTCCCTTGAGGGTGAAGAACGTCTCTTCTTTCGGTTCCTCCTCTTTACGGGGGCAAGGTTGACGGAAGCACTCTCCGCAGCGTGGGAGGATGTTGACTATGAAGGAAGAGAGATTATTTTGAGGGGAACCAAGACGGAAGGGTCTCTGAGGACAATAGCCATGTCTAACGGTTTATATGAAACATTGAACGGACTTGAGGGGTACAGGATAAACTCTCCGTGGATTTTTCACCATCCTGACGGAACGCGAATCTTGAGACGTGACAAGCTCTTCAAGAAGATCAAGCAACGAACCGGAATCAAGATCACGGCAAAAGACCTGCGTGATGTCTTTGCATCGACGATTGCAATGGGAAGCGATAAGAACCGCCCCGATGTCCAGACGGTCAGCGATCTGCTCGGTCATACCAACCTGACAACAACGAAGAAGTACCTCTACTCCTTAAAGGAGAATCGGAGGGCTGCGGTCAGCGTTCTGGATGATATTTTCACTGTCACGGAAAATGACACGAAAACTAAAAAGGGCTTAGAGGAAGCCTCTAAGCCCTTGAATTCATGGTGGCGGTGCCCCGGATCGAACGGGGGACACTACGGATATGAGCCGTATGCTCTAACCATCTGAGCTACACCGCCTTGCCTAATGACGCTTGCGACGTACTCCTACCCCATAATTAGATGTGTGTCAAGGGGCTTATTCCACATTCATTTCGTAAACAACTATGACGCTCCTAGACAAAGACGATCCAAGACCCAAAGCAAGAACCACTTCGTCTTTACCGTCGTTATCTATGTCCTTTATCTGGTAATC
The DNA here is from genome assembly GCA_963665835.2 of Syntrophales bacterium. GTDB lineage: Bacteria > Desulfobacterota > Syntrophia > Syntrophales > UBA2210 > UBA6078. The sequence continues at coordinate 1,306,209 of CAXXWJ010000001.1, forward strand.
CGAAACATACCCCTGGATCTTTTTCGTCCTCCAGTTTTCGGCGAGACCAAGGCCGTCCCACTCCAGAGCATATAATTCAGCACTGGTGAAGACTCGAACATTTTTTAACACTCTTCCGGTAGGTGAAAGGTTTTTTACAACAATAATCTCTTTTTTCCCATCTCCATCGGTATCATAGGAAAGAATCCTGTTTTTTATGTATACCCTGTCCGTCCTGGATTCCTCACCGCTGGTTACAGGAGCCTGGTGCTCCGAAAAATCAAGTTTGTTGTTGCTGCCCCCAAATACATCATCGCTGTTCCATACCAGATCATCGCTTCCACCTATTACATGAATCTTTGATAGAGGTGTCTTGGTCTTTCTAAATATGTTTATATGATCATTCTCACCAAATGAGACAACCCTTTCTATACCGCTATCGACCTTCTCAATCATCACGCCAAAGACTGACAGGCCTTCGGGTATGAACATCGGGTCCCCTTTTCGATAGGAATTATTATCATTACATGTTATCTCGAAAATCTGATCCGAAAATGGAGGGTCTCCAACAGGAAGTTCCTGTCCTATAAGAAGCGGTCCTTCTGGGGTGTTTATGACTCGCATAAACCACTCCAGCCCATAGGCTATCTTTCCAAATTCTCCGTCCCTGAATTCCATTACAAAAGAGGCAAGACTTCCCTTCGAAAAACTCGTAACTATAATCTCGTCTATACCGTTGCCATTCATGTCTACAACATCAACACTCAGGTACTGATAGTATTCTTCACCAACCATCTTTTCACGCAAAACAAATTCATTTCCATTTTTTTGATAAATATAAACGGTGTTACGGTCTATTACCACAACCTCATTTTTTTTATCGCCATACACATCACCTATATCCATACCGACAAAGCTTTTTCTGTACTGTGGACTCATCCAGAAATCACCGCCAGATAAGGGATTTGAAGACTTTATAAAGGCTGTATTGCTGGTAACGGAGGTAAAGGTCCCCTTGCTTGTTTGTATCACCTGATCTTCCTGAAGGGGCTGCATGGATTGGATGGGTTTTCCCTTCACCTCAGGTAAAAGGATTCCCTGCTCTGCCTGAGGAAGAGCTATGCCAAGTACGTGGGCGTTTATCTTTTTTGAAAAATCGTTTATCCTTGGAATAACATCATCTATGCTCTTGCATTGTTCAAAAACACCTATAGGGGTTTTATAATTGGATACATCGAGCAGTTTCGCATCGATACTTATATTTGCTCCTATTTTGGTTATACTCCCCCATACGGCATAATCAACATCTATGGTCTTACCAATACCGTATACATCGGCAATAGCAGGTTCCCTTCCCTCCAGTTTTAAAAGCGCTTCTTTAACCTGCTCTTTGGTGCTTACATTTATCCCCTCGCCTGCCGACATCCGGGAAATGAGCATATCCCATATTCCGTCCCTTACATAGTTTATATCTTCGGAGCTATGAATTGAAAAAGGTAGGACAGCAACCTTCTTAGCCCCTTCAGACCAGACGATTCCGGGGGAAAATACAATAAAAAAACAGAGAAAAACCAGATACCTCTTCATCACAATCTCCTTTAGGTTTGGTTAAACAAAACTTTTTAGCATTTGAATATTTTCAATATAATCAGGCGTTTCTAATATCTTAGGAATTCCAGTAAAAGTTCGGTCCCTCATAATCAGCCGAAAGCACTCCTCACCGATCATACCTTGGCCGATGTTCTCATGGCGATCCAAACGAGAGCTTATTTCTTTTTTCGAATCATTAAGGTGAATAACGCCAAGTCTGATTATGCCCAGGATATTATCTATCCTTTTCAAAACATCAATATGGTTCTTTTCTGTCCTGATATCGCATCCTGCCACAAACATATGACAGGTATCAAGACAAAATGCTATACGATTGTCTTCTCTAATCCGTTCAGCAATATCCGAGATCTGCTCTATACTTGTACCAAGAGCAGTACCCTGTCCCGCTGTATTTTCCAGCGCTATTTTTACTTGCGCATTTGGGGTATTTGCGTGAATTATGTTAAGGGCTTGCGCTACCCTTCGAATTCCCCATTCTTCGCCTCGGCCCTTATGAAAGCCTGGATGGACTACCAGAAAACTAATCTTTAGATTCTCGCAGCGATTAATCTCAGACACCATAGCATCCAGGGATTTTGCGTACAGGCCTTCATCTGGGGAAGCTAGGTTAATCAGGTAACTTGCATGAGATATCACAGGGTCTATTCCTGTTTTAGCCTTAACATCAAGGAACAACCGTATCTCAGTTTTTTCAAGGAGCCGCTCTTTCCACTTATTCGAGCTTTTGGTGAATATCTGGACGGTATTACACCCTAACGCGTGTCCCCTTAGAAGCGCCTTCTCCAATCCCCCCTCTATTGACATATGAGCGCCCAAAAGTGAGGCTGCCGGAAGATTCTGCTGTCCCATGGTTGGTTTCTCTATGTGAAACAGGAAGCGCTGTTGCTACGGCCACTAACCCGCGCTCGGATAACATCAAAACCTTTAAGGCTTACAACTTCGGCACGGCAAAATTGATGATATTGTCAAGGATGGATTGATTATAAAGACCAATGAGAATGATTGCTACGGCCACAATAACAGTTGGGATCAGCATACTAAGAGGAGCCTCTCTTATCTCTGATCTTACCGCATGTTCGTGGTGTCCCGCATTCGTGGAACCAAAATCATAGTAACCGGTTTCTATAATCCTGAAAAAGAGGATAACGTTAACCAGACTGGAGAACAGCAGCGCGACTACAAAACTCCAGTTTCCGGCTATGATGGAGCCTTGTATCAGATACCACTTACTGAAAAACCCACAGGTTGGAGGAACACCTATAACCGACAGGGCTACCACAAGGAAGGCGGCCATGGTGATTGGCATGGTTTTGAATATATTGTCAAAGGCTTTAATCTCGTGGCTTTTAACTTTATAAGCCAGAATACCGGCCACAGTAAAAAGGCCTAGTGTCATTACTACGTCATTCATAATATGGAGAATTGCACCTTTTATGGCCACGGCGTTTGCTATGCCCACGCCCCCGACCATGTAGCCAACTTCCGCTATTACAATGTAACACAGCATCCTTTTAAAATCTCTCTGAGCAAGTGCCATTATCGCTCCAGCAAATATGGCAACGATACCGGCATATAGCAGAATTGTCGTCACGGGCAGTATGTCTATTGAGAAATATGGCCTGAAGACGGTGAACATGATCCTGATCATTATATAGACAGCAACCTTCGTCATTAATGGAGCTATAAGGGCACTGGCAACAGAAGGGGCCTTGGTATAGGCATCCGGGAGCCACATATGCAAAGGGAACAAGGCCAACTTCAGAGCTATTCCTACCATAAAAAAGGCAAATGAGACGAGAATCACTTTGGAGCCATACAGTGCGGGCAAGATTTCGGCCAAGTCAGCCATATTCAGGGAACCGGTCACCATATAGAGATAACCGACACCGATCAGATAGAAACAGGCCCCTACTGTACCCAGGATAAGATATCGGAAGGCCGCAAAAGGCGCACCATCCTCTCCAGTTGCTATCAGCGCATACCCGGAAAGAGATGCTATCTCTAAAAATACATAGAGGTTGAAAACATCACCGGTAATGACGATGCCTAGAAACCCTGTGACCTGTAGAAGAAAAAGCGTATAGAAATAGACTGTTCTATCAGCAACTTCCGCCTCGAGACTTTTTTTGGAATATATAGCTACGAGAAAGGAGCTACCGGTAATTAGTACCAGCATCATCGCATTTAGATGATCGATTACATATTCGATACCCCAGGGAGGAAGCCAGTTCCCGAGACGATAGTGTATAACACCGCCGTGAATAACCGTGTTCAATACGACTACGGATAAAATCGTTGATGCCAGCAGGGATAGAATTACCCATGGGTAACAAAGATCCTTTTTCAACCAACCTACCAGCGGCGTAGCAACCGCAGTCATCAGCGAAATAACAACTATCAGGACGGGGGCTTGTTCTATAATCATTTGATTGCCTTTAGTATCTCATCCTCTTCCAAGGTGTTGTATTTTCTATACATCATGATAGCTATGGCCAGAGCAACACCAAGTGTTGCTATTGAAACAACGATTGCTGTAAGCATTAGCACATGTGGCAGTGGGTTCAGGTAATTGGCAGCCTGGATTACGTGTTCACCGTGTGCATCGGCGGTTGTAAGAATAGGGAGGGTGGCCCCGCCCTTCTTATATGCGATAGAGACAACAAAAAGTATGATAGCCGTCTGGAAAATATTCATCCCTATTATCTTTTTGATCAGGTTGGTCTTGGCTATCATTGCATAGAAGCCTATCATCATGAGGATGACATATATCCAGTAATTGTACTTAGCTATAATAAAATCCATTTATATCAGTTCCCCCTATCGTCTGGCCTTCCTGATACGACCACGTCTCCTCAACAGCATAATACAGGCCATGCCTGCCGTAAAAATTACTGTTGTCTCCCCCAAGGTATCATAGCCCCTGTAGTCAGCAAGCACAGACGTGACCATATTAGGTGTTGCCGTTTCTTCTTCGGTATTCGTTATATAACGGGGTGATACATGAATACTGGCCGGTGAATTAGGATCACCCCAGTCAGGCATATCAATGGTGCCGTAAATAAGAAAGGCACCTGCAATAATAGATACTATCAGACCGAGAGTCTTCAATCCTTTGTCCTCCTCGTCGTCTTCAACACGGCAGCAACCAAAAGGATCGTTCCTATTCCCGCACTGACCGATGCCTCTGTAAAGGCCACATCGACTGCGCCGAGCTGCGCCCACATAAGGCACATAAAGAAACTGTAAGCACCAAGAATCATTATCGCACTAAAAAGATCCCTGACCGTTATCGCCGCTATTGCGCACATAACAACAAATAATTGAATAACAATATCGAAAGGTATGGTCATCGTCTTTTTTCTCCCTTCACCCATGGTTTGACGCCATGCCGTATGGCTGATTTTGAGATGGCGTGCGTTGCCGTCGGTTGCGCCAGAAACATGAATACCGCTATGAAAACAATCTTGAGAGCGGTAAGGGACAAGCCTTCATGGATGGCAAAACCGACAAGGCAAAGGAAAACGGCGATCGTATCGCCCTTACCTGTGGCGTGAAGCCTCGTGAAAAAATCCGGGAAGCGTAGAAGTCCTATGGTCGCGGTCGCGAAAAAGAAAAGGCCTCCGAGAAGACAAACTATGGAAAGAATACTTCTGATATATTCCATATCTCTACCGTTCCATTTCCAGATATTTTGCCGCAGCGATACACCCAATAAAATTGAGAAGGGCGTAGACCATGCTGATATCTATAAACATGTCAACCCTGTTGTACGCATAGCCAATGGCAAGGAGTATAATCAAGGTTTTAGTTCCAACAGCGGATATGGAGGCTATTCTGTTAAATACTCCAGGACCGAATATAACCCTGTAAAGTACCAGAAAAACCAAAAGGCACAGGACAAGTCCTACCGCAACAAAAAATTCATTCATATGAAACCCCAGGCGTCAGTAATCTAGACGTTATCGTCCGACTCTTCTTTCAGCTTCTCGTCACCAGGCAATATTCCGCCTGTCGATATATCAAAAAATATTGAGTACATAATCGCCATAACCGTGAATCCCACGCCTATTTCAACTCCTAGTATTCCCAGAGACCTAGCATGGGCGGCATCGACATGAAGGATAACGGACAGTTGACTGTAGTCAAGATAATTTCCACCGAGGAGAAGACAGGTGAGTCCTATCCCCGCATAAATCAGGACTCCCAAGCTACCCATAAAAATGATGGCCCCCTCGGGGATTCTCCTCTTTATCTGGTCATAGCCGTGTGTTATAAGTAGCAGTGCGAGACTGGCACCTAAAATGACCCCTCCCTGAAAGCCCCCACCGGGACTGTAGTGCCCGTGCATGATAACATACAGAGCGTACAATTGAATAAAGGGAACAAAAATCCTTGCAATGGTCTTTATGATAATGTCATCACTTGTTGCAATCATCTACATACCCCTCTTCAACTCCGCAAATATACGGGACACATCCAACACATCCTGAATATATATGTGGTCAGCCTCCATAAAGATGTGCGCTACCCGGTCTTCCATCTCCCCCGTATCAAGGTCTTCTGCCATTTTTCTGTCGAGGGCATGGACCATAACTTCTCGATCTGCTATATCTATCGTGATAGTACCAGGTGTTAGCGTTATGGAATTGGCCAAAGTCACCCATGATATGTCGCTCTCCAGCTTGGTCCTGAAGGTAGTTATCTGTGGATCAATCGGCATCCCCGGTGATAGGGCAAGGCGGGCAACATAAAAATTGGCCGTTACAATTTCGCGCAGGAGCCAGGGGATGTACTGGAGAAATCTCTGCGCAATAACACGACCGTCCCCCACCCTCACATTTGCAAAGAGCAAATCGTGACTCAGATAGGAAACAATCAGAGAACAGATGACTCCGAGAGAAAGATGAAAGACATCGAACTTCCCGGACATGAGCGCCCAGAACGCCATCAGAAGCAAAAAGGTGGCAAGAAAGTTCTGAAATCCGTATCGTGCTGCCTGGGCACCCTGAAGTATACCCTGGAGTTTTTTTTCTTCCATCCATCGGGTTTCCGACGTAAGCCTGGTGGCCGTATCGAGGAGCCCGACGGCCTGCGCCTTCGCTCGTTCCATTACACGAAAGGCATCATCCGCCGCATGTATAAAAAGTGTTACTTCCATAGAATCAAGCACCCTTTCCGGCAAACGGAACAAATAATACCGGAAGCTCCGCACCCTTTATAAGAGCAGCCACCCTGCTTTTTCTGGACATCCGCTTAAATAACGTTCCCCTGCTATCAACCCCTACGATTATGATACTGCCCCTGTAGTCTTCTGATGCCGTAAATATCTCCTCTATAACCTCTCCGGCATAGACATGCGATTCGGCATCAATTCCCCCATCCAGACATATCTTGCGGCTGCGCTCCAACTTTTCTTTAAGCTCCCGCATGTCCTTCACTGTGAGCTTTTCACTTATGACATGAACTATCTCCATCTCATGAATCAGATCCCGCATGGAAAGAATAAGATCCATGGCCTTTTCAGATGCCAAGGACCAGTCGTTGGCGAAAATCACATGGTCAAGTAAATCGGAGCTGGATTTCTCCCGGTCAAGAACAAGAACGGGAAATGGCGCCTCCGTAGCGAGCCTTTTCAAGGTAGACAGATGAGAGCCCTTGTCGAGATCTACAACAACAAGAGACACATGCTCAGTCTCTGCAGCAGCAACAATATCCCGATACGAGAAGTGCTCGAGGGCCTTTGTCTTCAAAGGAACATTCCATTCAGGAAGATCCTTCGACCACCCGATTGAGGAAGGGGGCAGCGCAAACACCACCTGGGTGAACACCTTATTTTGTAACGGCAACAGCTTTTCTACGGCGCGAACCGAAGACTCGCGTCCACTAAGATCAGTCACGTACAGCACTGTTATCTTTTCACCCCCAGAGAGAAATGATATTCATTTACACGTGCAATTTTACACTCGCAGGAACTAGTAGACTAGGAAACATGGACTGTTTGGTCAACTTTGTTGCAACGCTTCCCAAGAATATCTCCTTTAGGGGATTACTACTCGTTGTACCAGCAACAATCATCGTGGCTTCCCGCTCACTTGCCGCTTTCTCTATTTGCTCAAATGCACTGCCTATGTATAGATGCGATTCGGCCTCCACACCCGCTCTCTCAAAGGCCAAGCAAACCTCTTCAAGCTTCTGCTTGTTTTCCTTCCTGAGAGACTGGATCTCCATGGCCGAAGTGCTCTTGAATTCTTTTTCTCCTATCACATGTACGGCGATCACCTTCTTCAAAACATCCTTGAAAGACAAGAGATACTGGATTGCTTTTTCACTGGCAACTGACCAGTCCAGGGTAAGGAGGGGCCTGTCAAATGGACGCTCATTAACCTTGCCAGAAGGAAGTAAGTACTTATAAACCAAGACCGGCGTAGAGGTTCGCTCAAGGATCTCCAAAGTCTCTGAGCCACCGTACAACTCCTCAAATTTCCCCTGCTTGTGAAGACCCGTCACAATAAGATCCACTTCTTCTTCGCTGGCCGTAGATATAATTTTGGGCAGAGGATCACCGACAACGATGTATGCTCCAACCTCCATACCCTGCTCAAAAAGACTCTCAGCCCAGTCTATGAAGCGAACATTCGCCATCTCCCGAAGCCGAACTTCCTCATCCTTGAGGTAGCCCTTGCCACGGTGCATGGCAACCTTATCTCTCTTTATGACGTGCAAAAATACTGTGTGGTTAAATCCCGCCTTTCTGAGATCCATCAGAGACTGAAGAGCATCAAACCACAACTCTTCAAACTGGGTCACGAAAAGCAGCTTCTTTTCTTTCATCGATTTCTGCCTTATCCGTTTCTTACCCTATTAGGCTTTTTATGGTTTCTGCCAGCTCAGCCGGCTCAACCGGTTTCTCTATGTAAACATTGGGCTCGGGTACTATTTGATCGCCAAACTCTGTCAGGGCCTCCTGCGAACGGAGGAACGTGCGCTTGGCTATACCAGAAAGAACAATAACCGGGATTTTTTTAAGGGACTCGTCGCTTTTCAGCTCCCTGTACATACGGATACCACTTTGTTTGGGCATCAGGACATCCAATATGATCAGATCGGGAGACTCGTCTCTTGCCATGGAAAGTCCAGACTCACCATTTCTCGCGACAAGCGCTGTATATCCATTTTCTTCCAGGACCGTCTTGACAAATATACTGATATCGGGATCGTCATCAACGGTAAGAACCCTCTTTGACATTACAGATCTCCTTATATTTTCTGTTATCCTATATTATCTCTATCTCCGGAACCTTGCCCCCTTGGACTTTTATATGCCGAGATAAGATTCCAGAACTAAAACTCAATCAATTTTCGGAGCCTCAAGATAGGGAAGCCGCATCATAAAGGTCGACCCCTTGCCAACCTCCGACAATATATCTATGCTGCCATTATGCTCGGTCACGAGCTTTTGAATTACCAACAACCCTAACCCGGTCCCCTTTCCCCCTTTCGTGCTGAAAAAAGCGGTAAATATTTTGCTCCTCACCTCTTCATCCATGCCGCAACCGTTATCTGCTACAGCAAAGTTGATAACACTACCCTCTTCCAGTTTCGTCCGCACACTTACTTCGTGCTGCTTGGTAACATCAAGGTCAAATATACATGCGTCAACGGCATTTGAAACCAGATTAAGCAAGGCACGATGAACCATATCAGGATCAAGCGCTACCTCTTTGATGTTTTTATCAAAGTCCCTTATGACCTTAATCTGATTCTCCATTGCCATACCCTCCAACAACTCACATACATCCTCAGCAATATCGTTGGGGAGGCAACTTCTATACTCGGGAGCACGCTCTCTGGAATATGCGAGAAGATCAAAAACTAGGGAAGAAATCCTTCCTACATTCTTCTCGACCATATACCAGCCCGTTCTTAGCTTATCGGTATCATTTTTGTCAAGACCAATATTAACGATATAGGTGCCTCCTTTAAGGCCGGTGAGTATATTTTTTATATAGTGGGCCAACCTGGCCACAGTTTGACCAATTGCAGCCAATCGCTCGGACTTAACCAGCTCCTTTTCAAGCCTTTTTATCTCTCTGAGATCCTGGAAAAATCCTACGCTTCCTATTATATCGTCCCCATCATAAAGAAGAGTAGCGGAGAATCTGACGGGGACTTCCTCCTGTTTCTCTTGCGCAATAATTATCTCACTCCAATTCACTCCATTAGATTGTTTCCCCTGCTCAAACATAATATTAAAGAGATTTGCAACATCGTCCGGGAAAAGTTCCCTGAAATGCATTTTCCGAACAACTTTGAGTCGAGAAACACCAAAGATGCCTTCCGCTCCGGGATTAAACATGACAACCGTTCCATTCTCGTCGGTTGCTACAATTCCATCATTGGAACTGGTTATCATCTTATCCTGGAAATCAGACTTTCTCTTTACCTCAGATGTGGCCATCTGGCACATGTTCTCCAAGTCAAGCGTGTAGTCACTCAGCTTTTCCCGAATAAGCAGTTTTTCCTTGGCTCGCATCAGGGCTATCTTAAGAGCCTCAGCCCTAACCGGTTTGTTTACAAAATCAGAGGCCCCATACCTAAGGGCATCTATGGCCGAATCCATATCTCCATGCCCCGTAATAACAATAACCTCCGTATCGGGGTTGCTGCTCTTTATTCTTTTGAGTACCTCCAGCCCATCCATCCCCGGCATTTTCAGGTCCGTAAGAACCATCTGGGGAGATTCCCTTTCGAATACCTTAATTCCTTCCTCTCCTGAAGCAGCGGTAAAAACATCATATCCGTCACTTCTGAGGGCCATTGAGAGGACCTCCAGTATATCTTCTTCATCGTCTATCAGTAAAATTCTGTCAGTCTTCATAAACATATCTCATAGCCTTATAGCCTCGTGAGGATCTGTGCATGAAAGAAATAATCTTTCGTATTTTGATAGTCTTCACTCACTTTAGTTGAACAAATACAACTCACAAAACCGCAGGAAAGGCCAACATGAAAGTCGTTCCTTCACCAACCGCGCTCTCCACCTTAATAGTTCCACCGTAACTTTTTACGATACCATAACTGATACTCATTCCGAGACCCGTGCCTTCTCCCGGCTTCTTGGTTGTAAAAAAAGGCTCAAATACCTTTTCGCTCACATCCTCAGCCATGCCAATCCCGTTATCCGAAACGGTTACAACAACCATTTTGTCTTTACTAAAGGATTTGATAGTAAGAACTTTTTCATTTTTTTCACCATATTTAAGGTCTTCATCTAAGGCGTCTAAGGCATCTCTGGCGTTTGTGACAAGATTCATGAATACCTGTTCCAACCGGTTGTGATCAGCAAAAACATAAGGCAGTTCTTCTGCCAGGTCCAGCTTTACCGCTATACCGTGAACGTTCAGTTGCTGCCCGAGAATTTTGAAGATATCCCTGATGGGGGCATTTATATTAATTTTGTCTCCCTTGACATCGGACTTTCTGACAAAATTCCTCATGTGTTTTATCGTTCGTGCCGCACGCTGGACATTTTTTTCTATCTGCCTGGCAGCAGTGTAAATATCCTCTTTGTTTATTTGCTCCCCCTCCTTTACCACCTTTGCCAGAAAATCTGAGGCCACCTGTATTACATTCAATGGTTGACTTATTTCATGGGCGATTCCGGAAGCCATAGTGCCAAGGGTAGCCATCTTGCTTGCCTGTATTAACTGCGTTTCTTTTTCAACACTTTCACTTACATCAGGAGTAACAACTATCAGGCAATCCCGACCCATAAAGGTTACCGAACTGATGTGCAGATTTACATAAAACGCTGTCTTGTCCTTTCTCCGGTAGAGTTTTCTGGAGTAGAATTCTGACTGATTGTCATAGATTGCTTCAAGCCCCTCTAGGACCTCCTGATCAATCTTCGCCCCAAGATCCGCAAATGACATCTTCAGAAATTCATCTTTAGTGTACCCGTAACATCCAAGAGCGGTGGCATTAACGTCCAAAACCTTCAGGGTCTCGCGGTCAACAATTATTATGGGGCTAGGATCAGCATCAAACATAATCCTGTACTTTTCTTCCGACCGTTCAAGCTCATGATAGGAGGCCTTTAGTTCCTGTGTTTTCTCTTTGACCTTCCGCTCCAGCGCTTTGCTGAATTCAGCCGCTTCATAGTGCAACCTGGCATTTTCAATTGCCAAGGCTACATGGTTGCCGATAACGGAGAAGAGGTTTTTGTCATCTTCTGAAAAGCTGCCCGATGTATGACTTGACGCCCTCATTACACCAAAAACAATTTCCTTTGAAGCAAGCGGCATATAAGCTGCCGATTTTAATCCCTCATCCAGAAATTCCCTACTAGGAGAATTGTCAACGGATATATCTTCGAAAAACATCATTCGATTTTTCTCGACCACTGAATCTATTACAATATCAAGACTACCATCGTTACCCTCCTGATATATATCCTGATTATATCCAAAGGAGTACGTAATTTTAAATTTGCCGTCCTTTCCTCTGAGACATACTCCCAGACTATCTATATCGGGAAAACTCTCGAAGATTCCAACACCTGCTACATGAACCCTCTCAAAAGGATCAAGCGTTGCGCTGAGAGATGAAGTAACATTCCACAATACAGAGAGATATCTGAGATTTTTCTGTATTTCTTCATCAAGAAGCTTCGAATCCGTTGTGTCCCAGGCAGTTTCAATAGCCCCCGAAATATTGCCGTCTGGATCGCGTATCGGAGCGGCAGTAAAATAGAGCCACCTTCCACCGTCTCCCATATGTGGATAAAAATCCTCCGTCTCGTAGGCCCCTTCAATTAGGTGAGATATACGGCCCCGATCACCATAGTATTTCCGCATTTCAGATTCGCCAACTCCATATACGATCAGATCAGCCATGATGGGTTTTTCGCCTGCGTAAAATGCTTGCCAGTGCTTTTTCGTGCCTATCATATCTTCGGCCCTATGACCGGTAAGTCTTTCCATTGCGGTATTCCAATGGGTGATTATGTGCTCTTTATTTATGACAAAGGTGGGGATCGTGCTTCCCTGGACTATATATAGAAGGGTTCTCTCTTTTTCTTCAAATGCCCTCTCCATGACTTCAAGATTGCGGGCCTTCTCTTCGGCAAGGCCTCGGGACTTCCTGTAGAGAAGCAATGATGTTAGAAAAAGGAGAATTATCGAAAGAAAAAGAATTATAGCCAGAGGCTTATTCAGGAGATCGGCCTTACTCTCAAAAGACTCGGATAAACCGGGGGTTGCACTCGGGCTCAAACCCTTACTTATGTTAAGAGTATCTTTATTGACCGCAGATACCTGCGTAACTAAGACACCACTTAAAATCGGAACAAAAACCAGCGCGACCAGTATAAAGACCTTCAAGCAACGCCACTTCACCACACCAACGACGATCGCCTTGGCTTTTAAGCGCTGGCCCATATCGATAACCGGCATGACACCTGCCTTATATTCCCCGTAATTTTCAGGGAATAAGAATTTTCACCTTACCCACCAATTACAGCCTTCGCGGTCATCCGGGCAAGTTCCAGGAAGAATCCGGGATGCACAAATAACAAAAAGGATGCAACCGCAGTCAGAACTGGCGGAATAACAGCACAGATGTGGGCCTCGTTAACCTTTGTCGATGCATCAAAATTAGGCCCGCTGGAAAAGAAGGCATTGTAGGTTATCGGCAAAAAATAGGCGGCATTTAAAAGAGAACTGGTTAGTATAATGACCAAGATAGGAAGCTGACCTGCTTCTATACAACCAAGAGCTAGATACCACTTGCTGATAAAACCTCCCATAGGGGGTATGCCTATAACGCTCAGCGAGCCAAGAAAAAATGCCGCCATGGTAACTGGCATCATCTTGCCTATGCCCTTTATCTCACTGATCTTCTTGAACCCAGTATGGGCAATTATAGCGCCAGCGCAGAAAAAAAGTGTAATTTTTCCAAAGGCATGCATTACTATATGTATAACGCCTCCGGTCATACCCATTACGCTAATCAGGCCCCCTGCCATGACTATGTATGAAAGCTGACTGACCGTAGAGTAGGCAAGCCGCGCCTTTAAATCGTCCTGCTTCAAAGCAAAAAGCGAACCCACTATGATTGTAACGGATATGAAGTAAATCAAAAAAACATCGAGGGAAAGAGCGTGCATAAGATCGATGCCGAATACGTGAAAGCATATTCTGAGCACGGAAAAAACGCCCACCTTGACAACCGCCACTGCGTGGAGGAGCGCACTAACCGGCGTTGGAGCCACCATGGCCGAGGGAAGCCATGAATGGATCGGCATTATGGCGGCCTTTCCGATGCCCGCGATAAAGAGCACAAATGTAAAGATCAGCATCGGTGATCCGGCCTTTCCGGCCAGTATGCCCTGATCTGCAAAATCAAGCGTCCCGGTGTAGTAATAGGTGATGATCATAGCCGGGAGGAAAAACGCGATGGAGGTTCCCATGAGATATGTAAGATATTTTCTCCCAGCATGTCGAGCCTCAGCGTCCTGATGGTGGGTAACCAGGGAATAGGTCGAAAGGGACAACATCTCATAAAACATGTAGAGGGTAAGGATATTTGCGGAAAAGGCAACACCAACCGCCGAAGAAAGGGCCAGAGCAAAAAAGGTAAAGTACCTGGTCTGAGAGTGCTCCTTAAGGGGCCTCATGTAGCCAATCGAATATATTGTTGTCACAATCCAAAGCGAGGAGGCTACAAGCGCAAAGAGGAGTCCAAGAGAGTCGACCCTAAAGGCAATACTGACACCAGGAAGAATTTCGAAAAGATCGAAGACCAATTTCTTGCCTGCAAGAACAAGGGGCAACATGGAGAAAACAATGCCGAACTTGACCAAGGCTATAACGATGGTGCAACTCTCTCTAAGATTCGGCTTCTTACCACATAGTATAATGAGAATTGAGCCAAAGAGCGAAACGGCAACGGCCAACAGCGGCTTTACAGATACTATAGTTTCCATAAAATAACGTTATTCCCCCTTATGGTAAAAAGAAATTACGATCATAATCGGTATCGCGCTACTTAGCAATTATCTACGGCTTTTTTCAAGCACTTTTTATGGCAGAGCCACAATTAAGAACTCTTGGTCTGATTTTTGAGAGAAAACAGACAATAATCTAGGCTGGGAAATGCTGCTTCAGCTCTGCTTAGCATACGCTTCTATTATCATACGCATCTTTTCCAAGACATTTTCTATACTAAGGTCGGTAGTATCTACAATAACTGAATCAGTGGCCGGCTTCAAAGGAGATATCGCCCTCGTAGAGTCCTGATGATCCCTCAACTCAAGTCCTCTTTTGACATCTTCAAAATCCGCAGATTTTCCATTTTCCATTAACTGTAGATACCTGCGCCTGGCCCGCTCGGTTGCATCTGCATTGAGAAAAATTTTCACATCGGCATCGGGGAATACGACAGTCCCCATATCCCTTCCCTCGGCAACGACCCCTCCATGCCGACCAACTTCTCTCTGGAGGGGGAGCAAGGCCTCCCTTACAGAGGGAATGGCGGAAATGGAAGAGGCCAGCATGCTGATCTGTTCGGTACGGAGTGCCTCAGACATATCCTTTCCCTTTATCAGGACCCGCATCTCCGCACCTACCCCGAAGGGAATAGTGATGTCTTTGCAAATTTCCCCCAGGCTATGCACATCTTCAATAGCTAGACCCAACTCCATGGTGCGCCATGCAACTGCGCGGTAAATAAGGCCCGTATCCAGGTATGTATAAGATATACACTTTGCCAACATCTTGCTAACAGTGCTTTTGCCGGAACCGGCTGGACCGTCAACGGTTACAATAAGTCGCTTACCCATCAAGTTCCTCCTTTTCCATCGAGTTTTCAATCTTACGCACTACCCCTATTTTGTATCTTACAAAAGGGTATGTAAAAACAGCAAGAGACACACCCAATATATCGGCAAAAAGATCAAAAACGGACATGTCCCTACCGGGAACAAATGATTGGTGCCATTCGTCACTGGCCGCAAAAATAAAGCCCAATGAAATAGTCATCAGGGCCGGTATCCATGAAAATGCACGCGTTGATGACATCATAAGCAATCGCATGATCAGATAACCTAACAGGTAATACTCAATGGCATGAATTAATTTATCAAGGCTCAAAAACCAGGAACATACATCGGGGTATTTCGAAATTGATGAAAGAGAGAATATTATAAGCATGTAAAAAAGGAGGGGGAGAACGTAAAAAAAGATCCTTTTCACCGAAAATGTACAGAAAACGTTACCCATACCGATCAGGTTCCTTTTGCCACATATAAATAATGGTTTATCAGCCATCAAGAAAGTGATAGTGTCTTTACCCGATTCTATAACACCTTTTCAAGGTAAATAAGATTTTAAAAGTAGCAACAGAAGTAACGGCTAAGGTATTTTATGGTGACACAACTGTATCAAATATGATAGCAAGTGTTTTAAACTGGTAATTTTAATTTTAGGAGGTAGTTCAGAGATGGAAGAAGTTTTGGCTCCGATGCCGGGAAAAGTTATAGAAGTTTTGGTAAGCGCCGGTGACACGGTAAAAGAAGACGATGAACTTATAATATTAGAGACTATGAAGATGGAAAACCCCATCTGCTCCCCTATAGATGGAACCGTAAAAGAAGTGAACGTAAAGGAGATGGATACCGTAGAAACCGGTCATCTTCTTGTAGTAATAGAGTAAAAATTACGCCTCGCTTACATAGTGAGGACTATATAGTTCAGCAATAAAAAAGGAGGTCTATGACCTCCTTTTTTATTGCTGCTTTTCTCAAAATTTATATCCGTCTGATATCAGCTTATCTTGCCAGCATTTGAACTGTCATCCTCCACCCAGCATTGACAGAAAAAGTCCAGCTGCCGCCGCAGTGCCTATCGTTCCGGCAACGTTGGGTCCCATGGCCTGCATAAGAATAAAATTACGTTTGTCCTCTTCCCGTGCAACAACCTGTGCCACACGAGCAGCCATCGGAACAGCAGAAACACCGGCCGCGCCAATTAGCGGGTTTATCTTGTTGCCGTCCTTCAAGAACAGATTCATAAATTTGGCCAGGAGAAGGCCTGCGGCGGTGCTGAAAGAAAAGGCTACAAGTCCAAGCAAGAATATGAACATGGACTGCTGTTTCAGGAATATTTCCGCCGGCATCGTAGCTCCTATGCACAGACCAAGGAATATGGTAACTATATTTATCAGCTCGTTCTGAGCGGTTTCCGAGAACCGCTCCACCACTCCACATTCTCTAAACAGATTACCTACCATCATCATACCCACCAGTGGTGCCGCCGCAGGGATAAGAAGGCAGATTATCAGCGTTGCTACCAGGGGGAAACAGATTTTTTCTAGCTTTCCCACAGCCCTGAGCTGCTTCATCCTGATCTTTCGCTCTTCTTTAGTTGTCAGGATTCTGATTATGGGAGGCTGGATAATCGGGACCATTGCCATGTATGAATAAGCTGCTACGGTAGCCGCGCCAAGAAGCTGAGGGGCAAGTTCGGATGCCAGGAATATTGTTGTCGGGCCATCAGCACCGCCTATGATTCCAATGGAAGCTGCCTCGGGCATGGTAAAGCCCAACATAAGGGCCCCGAAAAAGGTAACATAAACACCAAACTGTGCACCCGCGCCTAGAAGAAGCGTTTTGGGATTGGCTATGACCGGACCAAAATCAGTCATAGCACCTATACCCATAAAGATAATTGGAGGAATTAAATCGAAGTGATCAATAGCATAATGATAAAATACCCAGAGGAGGTGTCCCTCTTTCATGAGATCCGTAAGGGGAAGATTCACGATGAACATGCCGAAGCCTATGGGGATCAGTAGCAGCGGCTCATAATTTTTTGTTATCGCAAGAAATATGAAGGTAAAGGCTATCGCCCACATTATGACATTCCCGAATGTAAGATGCGTAAATCCTGCGTCTAAAATTATATTATGAAACATAGTTGTTTCCATACCAGTTGTTATCCCCCTTTTAGTCTTTCTTCCCAACCCGGCTGGCAATCTGATTTATGGCTTTAGAAAAAATAAAGACCCCAGCCTGCAATATTATCAGGGTCAGAAACACCCCGCCAAATCCTACAACAAAAACCTCTAAAGCTTTCCCCCAATCAATCATTGCAAACCTCCCTGCATTTAGATCGCTTTCCATCCAAGAAAAGTAGTAATTTATCCGCAGCGGTTTTAGGCGATGTAAGACCTTCTTCCACTTCTTTCTCCATCTTCGACATTATCGCCCTTACATAGGCTTTTTTATAAAACCACTCGTTAATACCCTCTCTAACCAAAAACCACATCCAGTCAATGGCCTGCTTCCTCCTTTTTATATCAAGTTCTCCATTAGCGGCCATTTTCTCTCTGTGCTTAAGAACAGCATCCCATATCTCCTTTATTCCGTTCAATCCCCTTGCGCTACATGTGAAAACCGGGGGGGACCAGTTGTTATGGGTCTGTAGTGAAAAGTGAAGTGCCGTCTCAAGCTGCCTGCGGGTAAAATCAGCCTTTTGAACATTATCGCCATCGGATTTGTTTATGGCAATGGCATCGGCCAGTTCCAAAGTCCCCTTCTTTATACCCTGAAGCTCATCCCCCCCCCCGGAGAGCATCAAAATCAAGAAAAAATCGACCATTGATGCTACCGTAACCTCTGATTGTCCCGAACCCATTGTCTCTACAATGACAACATCGAAGCCTGCAGCTTCACAGATAAGAATGCTTTCTCTTGTCTTGCTGGCAACGCCCCCAAGGGTCCCCCCCGAAGGAGAAGGCCTTATAAAGGCATTCCCTTCAACAGACAGCTGTTCCATTCTGGTCTTATCGGCCAGGATGCTTCCCCCGCTCCTGACACTGCTTGGATCTACAGCAAGCACGGCCACTTTGTAGCCATTTTTTACCAAAATCATTCCCAGGGCCTCTATAAAAGTACTCTTTCCGGCACCAGGAACACCGGTAATTCCAAGTCGTATGGATTTACCGGTTTTGGGAAGCAGATGCTCAATTACAAATCCTGCCATTTCTTTGTGCTCAGGAAGGGAGCTCTCAACCAGGGTAATGGTCTTGGATATCATACGCCTGTCCTGTCTGAGCACTCCTTCTATATAAGGCTGGGCGTCAGCAGATATCATTGCCCATGCTCCAGAACATTCAGCACCTTGTTCGCTGATTCCAGCACCGGCGTTCCTGGTCCGAATATCCCGGCAACACCCGCATCATAGAGAAAATCATAATCGATACGGGGTATAACCCCTCCGGCAATAACCTTTATATCACTGCCCCCTTCATCCTTGAGGCTTTTTAAAAGCCGTGGAATAAGGGTTTTGTGACCAGCGGCAAGGCTTGAAACGCCAACAACATGAACGTCGTTCTCAACCGCCATCCTGGCAGCCTCTTGAGGAGTCTGAAACATTGGACCGATATCAACATCAAAACCAAGATCAGCATATGCCGTGGCGATCACCTTGATCCCTCGATCGTGACCGTCCTGCCCCATCTTAACAACCAGGATACGGGGCCTCCTGCCATTTTTTTTCATAAAATTTTCAGTACGCTTTCTTACAGATGCGAATATTTCACTGTCGGCATACTCGGCGGCGTAAACCCCTGATATACACTGAGTGGTTGCTATAAAACGTCCAAAGACCTTCTCTATGGCATTTGATATCTCTCCAACGGTAGCCCTGGCACGTGCGGCGGAGATTGAAAGTTCCAAAAGGTTTCCACCACCCGACTCAGCACAGTGCGTCAATGCCTCCAATGTTTTTTTTACAACAACCGGATCCCGCCTGGATTTCAGTTCCTTCAAACGGGCAATCTGCCCTTCGCGAACAGACTCAGATACCTCACGAATATTGTCGAGAGGCTCCTCATCTATCTTATATTTATTCACTCCCACTATTACATCCAGCCCTTGGTCTATTCTGGCCTGTTTTCGGGCGGCAGACTCCTCTATACGCATCTTGGGCATCCCAGTCTCAATCGCCTTGGCCATGCCTCCCAACTGCTCAACCTCCTCAATTATCTTCCTTGCCTCTTTTATTATACCGTCCGTCAATGCCTCTATGTAGTAGGAGCCACCGAGCGGATCGATAACATGACATACCTGCGATTCCTCCTGGACAATAATCTGGGTGTTTCGTGCAATCCTGGACGAAAAATCGGATGGAGTTGCCACCGCCTCATCGAAGGAGTTTGTATGCAGGGACTGGGTACCGCCAAGGGCCGCGGCCATGCATTCGATAGTGGTACGCACTATATTGTTGTAAGGATCCTGTTCCGTCAGGCTCCAACCGGAGGTCTGGCAGTGAGTCCTGAGTATTGAAGATTTTGGATTCTGCGGCGTGAACTGACGGATCAACTCATGCCAAAGGAATCGGGCTGCCCTCAGCATTGCAATCTCCATAAAAAAGTTCATCCCGATTCCGAAGAAAAAGGAAAGCCTTGGGGCAAAGGCATCAATATCAAGACCCGCAGCCAGTGCGGCTTTCACATACTGAAGCCCGTCAGCAAGAGTAAATGCCGTCTGCAGTACAGAGTTCGCCCCCGCCTCCATCATATGGTAACCGCTGATACTGACGGTATTATACTTGGGCATATTCTTAGAGCAGAAACCTATGATGTCAGAAACGATCCTCATGGAGGGTTCTGGCGGATATATATATGTATTTCGAGTCAGGTATTCCTTCAATATATCATTCTGTATCGTTCCGGAAAGCCTGTCCTGCGGAATACCCTGCTCCTCAGCCGCAACGATATACCCGGCGAGACAGGGAAGAACAGCACCGTTCATGGTCATGGAAACCGACATCTGATCCAGAGGAATCTGATCGAAAAGAACCTTCATATCTTCCACTGAATCAATTGCAACACCCGCTTTCCCTATATCGCCGATCACCCTCGGATGGTCTGAATCGTATCCACGATGAGTTGCAAGATCAAAGGCAACGGAAAGACCCTTTTGACCGGCTGCGAGATTTCTCCTGTAAAATTCGTTTGATTCCCTGGCTGTGGAAAAACCCGCATACTGCCGGATCGTCCATGGCCTCTGGGCATACATGGTGGCCTGCGGACCCCGAGTGTAGGGGGCAAAACCCGGAAGGGTATTGACACACTCCAGTGCCTCTAGATCTTCGGCCGTGTAGAGGGGTTTTACCAGGATTCCCTCCGGTGTCAGCCAGTTCAGGGATTCAACAGGCTTTCCCTTTAAAGTCTTTTCCGCTAACCCTCTCCATTTTTCCATATTCGGATGCTCTGGCATGATAGTACTCTTTCCTTCTTATTACCCAGTATCGTATGATCAGTTGCTCAATATCCTTGGCAAGGCCGCCTGCCAATAGATTTCTTATTGATTACAGTGGGATATTGCCATGCTTTTTGTATGGTCGATCATCTGTCTTATCCTTAAGCATATTCAGGGCGCTTATAATCAGGGGCCTTGTCTGGCTGGGTTCGATAACCTGCTGGACCATAGCATGAGAGGCAGCCTGATAAGGAGTTGCAAATTCTTCTACGTACTTTTCTTTTTTCTGTTGTCTCAAATCTTCGGACTCACCACGGAATATTATATCAGCAGCCCCGTCGGCACCCATGACTGCAATCTCGGCCGTAGGCCAGGCAAGAACCATGTCCGTACCGGCCTCTCCGGAACACATGCCAAGGTATGCACCACCATAAGCTTTCCTTATAACTATGGTTATCTTTGGAACAGTCGCTTCGGGATAGGCATAGAGCAGCTTCGCACCGTGTCTTATGATACCGCCGAACTCCTGGTTTGTTCCAGGTAGGTACCCTGGAACATCCACAAAGGTCAGAAGGGGTATATTGAAACAGTCGCAGAAACGGATGAAGCGGGCCGCCTTATCGGATGCATCGATGTCCAGGCATCCTGCCATATGTTTTGGCTGGTTGGCTATTATACCAACGGGGGCGCCATTCATCCGGGCAAAACAGGTTATTATGTTCTGCGCAAAGAGCGATTGGCTCTCGTAGATATCTCCATGGTCCACCACCATTTTGATAAGTTTTTTCATATCATAGGGGCGCTTGCTGTTGTCCGGGACTACCGTATTGAGACCGTCATCCTGGCGATCGATTGGATCGCTACATTCGATTACTGGGGGCTTTTCACTGTGATTTGACGGAAGATAGGCAAGAAGCTGTTTGATCTGTGCGATACATTCTTCGTCACTGTCGGCAACAAAATGAGAATTTCCACTCTTCTTGTTGTGAGTCATTGCTCCACCCAACTCTATAGCTGAGACCTCTTCTCCTGTTACGGACTTCACCACAACCGGACCGGTGATGAACATCTGGGCATAATCCTTCTTTACCATGTAGACAAAATCCATAAGTGCCGGGGAATAGACCGCTCCGCCTGCTGAAGGTCCCATGATGGCGCATATCTGTGGTATGACCCCCGATGCCATCGTATTTTTGTAGAATATCTTTCCATAGCCGGCAAGCGCATCTACCGCCTCATGTATACGAGCACCTCCCGAATCGCTCATACCTACAACAGGGCATCCTGCCTTCGTTGCCTGATCCAGACACCTTACAATCTTGGTCGCATGCATCTCCCCCAGCGATCCGCCCATAACGCCGAAATCCTGTGCGTAGGAAAATACCATCCTCCCGTTGACGGTTCCGTAGCCCGTCACAACACCTTCTCCTGGTATCTCCTTGTCGCCCATCCCAAAGTTGGTACAACGATGTTCGACAAACTTATACAACTCCACGAAACTGCCTTTGTCAAAGAGAAGGGCTATTCTTTCCCGCGCAGTTAATCTGCCGCTTGCATGCAGTTTTTCATTTGCCTTTTCACCGCCACCGGCTTCTATGTTATTTTCTTTTGCCTTTAGGGCATTTATTTTTTCTTGGTTAGTCATCTCTCATTATCCTCCGGACATAAATAATATCCATTCCGCCTAGGCAGAGATAAAGTTGGCGAATTACATACTGGGCATGAACCACAGCCCCCCGCAAAACACGATACAGTTCAGCGAGTTATCTTTGTTTGAATAATTTGCATTAGTCCCTCTGACACAGTTCCAGAAGAACGCCTCCCGTAGCCTTCGGATGTATAAAGGCAATCTTTGTGCCACCGGCACCTCTTCTGGGGGTCTCGTCTATCAATCGGACTCCCTTGCTTTTTAGCTCAGCAAGGGCCGATTCGATATCTTCGACCCGCAGCGCTATATGCTGTATCCCTTCGCCATTCTTGGCAATATACCGAGCAATGGGGCCATCCTGAGCCGTTGACTCCAGAATTTCAAGCTCCGACTCTCCCACCGGCAGAAAGGCTGTTTTAACCTTTTGTTCTACAACTTCTTCGGTACCAACCATCTCAAGCCCCAGCACCTGCGTATAAAAATTTACACTTCCTTCCATATCCCCGGCAGCAATTCCAATATGATCAACGCATAAAATTTTCATGGCATTCAATGTCCTCCAGATAAAAAATCATAAATTCAACACTTCGAAATCTCGAACATAACACTTACTCCGTTCTTTAATACAAAGGAACTCGACAAAGATATACACAGGCATTTCACCTTTACGGTATCTCTAAACTCCTAACGCAGACCCTATGAGTTATCTCGAAAATAAAGTTTATTCCAACGCATCTACGTCTGGATCTCAATGTGCTGAACATTTGAAGGCCTTACGAGATCTATAAAATATCTGCTACGCCTTATCTACCGCGTAACGCTCTACACGGGTAATCATAAAAACCAATAGATAGACCACAACCTGGAGTAGGTAGATTATATCCATTAAGACCCACGCCGCGGCAAGAGAGCAATAGAAAACGAATACAATGTAGATGGATCCGAAATAATAATCGGCTCAGGTTTTTGAATTGCGAAAAGGTCAACCCGAGCAATCACCGGAGCACAAAATCACATCATGTCCTTTGCAAAAGCAATTGCAATATCCGTAACCGTTCGGAATAGTCAACAAAAGCTATACTTGCCGCCAGTTAACCCCAGACGGTTTACCCCCAACCACTTATGAAGATACTATAGATAGGCAGATACGCATGAATCATCCCGGGGCAGCACAATAAGACCCTGGAATTTATTTTAAAGATATACTCATATTGTCTCTGTTCGATACAGTCTTGTCACCGACAGACGTACCACAGTACACGCAAGTGTAATCGTATTTGTCCCCTCCTGTCAACAGTAGCAGCAATCTCTTGCGCACCGGCACAGCCCTTTTACATCGCGGGCAGTAAAGTTCTGTGGCGTCAAAATCGTTGTAAGCCTTTACCATAATCAACTGTCCTTATCCGGGATTGTTTCTGCGTTCTTCAACCATACCGTGGCCTCGCTGTCGCTGGGAGCCCTGTAGTCTCCCCTTGGGGAAAGGGACCCCCCCGAACCGACCTTGGGACCGTTCGGTATGCAGGAACGCTTGAACTGACTGGTCTTGAAAAATCTATACAGGTAGACCTGCAACCAGTTTTTTATTTCCCCAATCGTATACTCCTTTTGCTTGTGGTCCGGAACGGCTGGCCATGAGCCTTTTCCCTTATCTCTCCACACACAGTATTCCATAAAGGCAACCTTTGAAGGAAGGTACCCGAAACGCGTGATATAGAAGTTGTTGAAATCCTGTAGTTCATAAGGCCCTACCGTATCTTCCGTAACCTGGGCCGGCTGGCCTCCGTTCAAACCAGGAACCAGCTCCGGACTGATCTCCGTATCAAGAATATCTAGAAGTATTTCCGAGGTTTCAATGCTGAAATGTCCTGCGCCAGCTACCCATCGTATCAGATATTGTATCAGTGTTTTAGGTACACTGGCGTTTACGTTGTAGTGCGACATATGGTCACCAACACCGTAAGTACACCAGCCAAGGGCAAGCTCGCTTAAATCACCCGT
This sequence comes from Syntrophales bacterium, assembly GCA_963665835.2. Classification (GTDB taxonomy): domain Bacteria; phylum Desulfobacterota; class Syntrophia; order Syntrophales; family UBA2210; genus UBA6078. The sequence continues at coordinate 1,330,709 of CAXXWJ010000001.1, forward strand.
ACCGACAACAAGCCCACCCCGCAGATTTGCAATCCGGAAGATATGGGAGGTTCGCTCTCCAGCCTGGACGTTTTCGAAGGTAATGTCATAGACCGGGTGCTCCTGCGCAAAGGGGTGTTTGATATCCCTGAACATCTGACGGCAGCTTTCCCTGATGTCAATCTCGTTTGCCTCTACACCAAGCGATTTCATGAGTGCCATCGCATTGGCGTAGGTTTTATCCGACGTAGCAAAACCGGGCATCGTGTAAGCCTTTATATTAGTACGGGGAAGGTCGAGAAGATCCATTGTACGGCAGGACACGATAAGGGCATGTGTCGAGTCCAGCCCCCCCGATACTCCTATTACCAGATTTTCAAGTCCTGATGACTTAAGCCTTTTCGCCAGACCTCCCACCTGTATATTGTATGCCTCATAGCATCGCTGATCCCGCCTGGTCTGGTCCGATGGGATATAGGGGTAGCGAGGATATTCCCTAGTCAGGAGCAGTTTTCCCCGTGGAACCTCTATAGAAAATGGGACTTTACGAAACTTGGAAACCAGAGCCTTATGAGTCCTGGCATTTTGACCGAAACTGGTCATCCGCATACGATCCTGCACCAGACGGTCCAGATCAATGTCTGCGTATATTATCTGTGCCTTCTGGGAAAAACGCTCTGACTCAGCAAGAAGGTTTCCATTCTCACATATCATGGCATGCCCGTCCCAGGCAAGATCGGTGGTAGATTCTCCGGGACCTGATCCGGCATAGAGATAAGCGGACAATAGACGGGCCGACTGGTTTACGACCAAACTAGCCCGGTATTCCGCCTTGCCAACGGTAATGTTTGAGGCGGAAAGATTGCCAATAACAGTGGCACCAGAAAGCGCCGCAAAACTCGAGGGAGGGATGGATACCCATAGATCCTCGCATATTTCCAGAAAGATCCTGAAATTCTTTATATTCCCGGCCTCAAATATCAGATCGGCCCCAAATGGTATGTCGCTCTGTCCGCAGACATTAATTGTTTTAGATATTATCTCTTCTGCAGGACTGAACTGTCGACCCTCATAGAATTCACGATAGTTTGGAAGATATGATTTGACCGCAACCCCCAGAATCTTTCCACGGCACAAAAGTATCCCGCAGTTGAATAGTAGTGAATCAACTCGCAGAGGCGCGCCAACGGCAATTATCATATTGAGGGTTCGCGTCTTTTCGATAATCAGATCCAGGGCCGCCAGCACTCCTTCCAGAAGCGCCTCTTGATGAAAGAGGTCTTCATTGGAATAGGCCGATATGCCAAGCTCCGGGAATACAGAGAAGACAACCCCTTCTTTCGCCGCTCTCTCCGCAAGCTCTATCGTTCTTGCGGCATTGAAGTCAGGGTCCGCAACCCGGACCTCCGGTATGCAGACTGCGGTCTTTATGAATCCTTGGTTGTAAAGGTTGAAAAACTGTTCCATTTATTTTACCGATCGCCTTAGGAAACACCCTATCCGTCGTTGTCCCTACCCTCCAGCGGTGTTACCCTAGTATTTAAGATGGGGTTTGTCAATACCGTCTTTTATCGGCAACATAACCCTTGCACATGAAGAGCGAGGTCTCCTGCGGATCTCATATCTGATCCCAATGAAAGGAATCCGTGATTTCTCATTACGATGAAGTCATTACCGTCTAGTACATTAAGGACGCTTTTTACAAGTGCCTGTGATCCAAAGGGTTCTTCCCTTCGCGTAGTGGTAAGGCACATTTCATCAGCCAGGTCCAAGATCACTCCACAGTGACCATGGAAAATAGCGTTGACATCACTCCTTGACTTATAGATCTCCCAATGCAGTAGACTTTCGGAAGAAGGCTCTCGGGTTCCGATGGCATAGACAGTGGCCCGATCGAAATCACAATCCTTGACCAGCACAAAGGCATCGGGCAATAGGTTTTCCTTCAGCTCAAGCTGGGAGGCGGTTATTATGAAAGAATTTGCACCCTTTTGATGCCTGAAGCTGAGATTACCCAAAGAACTTCCATTGCAGGAAGGGGTCAGCTCTCTTTCATGGAATAACCTACACCAACTGCTCAACTCTTCAACTGCAGAATCCTCCGGAGGTTGATTTCCAGTAAATACCGTTGTGAACCTTACCCTCATATCCCCACCTTTACAGCTTTTAATTCCAGTATCGCTGCCATATCAGCGGGATCCATCTCCGCAAGGAGACCTCTACGCCCTGCGTTTATAAGTATTATGGGTAAATTGAGTATACTTTCCTCAACGTAGATCGGCATCGCCTTGCGTAGGCCGAAGGGAGATGTCCCGCCGACCATATACCCCGTATGTTTTTCTGCAACGGCAGGGGTACAGGGGCTGACAGTTTTGGCCCCGATAGTCCGTGCCAGGTTCTTTGTTGAGACCTCTCTGTCTCCATGCATCAGTACGATCAGAGGATTCCTCTTCTCGTCCTCCATGACCAGCGTCTTTACGGTCTGATGTTCATCGCATGCCAGCTCGCGAGCAGCAACCTCCGTTCCACCCCGCTCTTCGTATTTGTAAGGGCGCAACAGGAACGATATATTGCTTGCCTGCATAACTCTAATCGCTGGAGTTGAAGGGATCTTTTCTTTTTTCATGGTGATCACCCCTCCCCCCAAGGTTCTTAAATAAAATAATCCATTAGGATCGAAGATGTTTAAGAGACATTTACTGAATACGGGAAAGTTTGCGCCAGAAAGACCGAATATGTTCTTTGAGTTCCGGGATTTTACCTATCAACCGCTGAATGTATCGATTGTTCCAGAAACGTTCTAGCTTGATGACCGCCTTGCAAATCTGGAGTTTGGAGGGATTGTTCATCAATTCCTCCAAAAAAGGCCTTTGGCTCTTCACAAAAGCATCAAGCTTAAGAAGGCTTCTCTGATCCTCTGAAAAGGGTATGCCGCTGATCCTCTCCAAATCGTCGGTGGTCAACCCTACCCCTTCGAGCATCTTCAGGAAGTACTCAGCGGTTATGTTTCTGCTTCCCTGTGAAAATTCACTGAACCGCTGAGGAGAAAGGCCTGAGCTCCTCATGAACACGCCCTTGCTTATACTTTTTGACTGGGCGTATTCCCAGAGAAAATTGAAATATTGATTAAAATCTGCATCTTTCTTTCTCGCTGCCATGGCTGGAAATAATACCACCCTTTCGAGGGGTGTCAAGTCAAAACCGCGAAGGTGCCGAGTCGTTTCGAGTCATTTAGGAGTGCTGTCCCCGATAAACTTTATTAAAACCGTCCTAAAAGGACAAAGGGGCTGAAGTATATCTTCAACACATACCATGTAAGAATCTCCCGCTAGACATGTAGGAGGATCTACCGTTATTTTGTTTCCATTTTATATGGGATTATGGTAAGAGCCCGGCCAAGCCGGTAGGACGATATCTGGGAAAGGGGTAGGAAATTCGCCATAAAGAAGGTAGGAAAAAGGCTCTATTTGCTCCTAAAGCTGGCAAACGCAGACTCCCTCAAGCAAAAAACTATCCAAGACTTTGAATTGAATGGGTTTTTGTAAAAATCAACCTGGATATTCTGTCCTGTTTTGCCTTGATTAACAATTAACATTAAACTATACGGAGGAAACACTTATGAAAGAAGTTGTCATTGTATCGGGATGTAGAACAGCCATAGGCAAGTTTATGGGGAGCCTCAAGGACGTTCCCGCTCGTGATCTTGCTGTAGCTGCCGGAAAGGAAGCCATTAGCAGGGCAGGTATATCTGCCGACATTATCGATGAAATCGTAATGGGACAGTGCCTTCCGGCTCTGCAGGGATCCCTCCCGGCAAGGCAGGTAAGCATGAGGATTGGCCTCCCCTACGAAAGCGCCGCCGTCTCTGTTAATCAGAACTGCGCTTCTGGAATGAGGGCGATGGAAATCGCTTGTAGTAATATAATACTCGGAAAGACCGATGTAGGCCTGGTCGTAGGCGTCGAGAGCATGTCCGGGTCTCCCTATCTCATCCCAAAGGCCAGGGGGGGGTACCGCATGGGCCCTGGCACAATAGAAGATCATATGCTGCATGATGCCCTGGTTGATGAACTGGTTCCTGGGCACATGGGAGTCACAGCAGAAAATGTAGCAGCGAAGTATGGTATAACACGAGAAGAATGCGACCAACTGGCGCTGATCAGCCATCAGAGAGCAACAAGGGCCGTGAAAGAGGGAATCTTTAAGCGTGAGATCTTCCCCTTTGAGGTCAAGACAAAGAAGGGGGTCAAGGTATTTGATACTGACGAGCATATGATCCCTGACGCCAGCCTCGAAACGATGTCCAAGCTGCCCAACCCCTTCAGAAAAGGTGGCGTTGTTACGGCTGCCAACGCTTCAGGTGTCAATGATGCCGCTGCGGCCGCAATTGTAATGTCCAAGGAGAAAGCGGCCGAACTGGGGCTAAAACCCCTCCTGAAAATGGTTAATATATGCAGTGCAGGTGTTGATCCCCTGATCATGGGCGTTGGGCCGGCGGTCGCCATACCAAAGTGCCTCAAAGGGGCGGGCATGAAATATGAGGATGTGGATTACTGGGAGATCAATGAGGCCTTTGCGGCACAGTTCCTGGGCGTCGGCAGGATGTTGAAGGAAGAGCACGGCATAGTTCTCAGCCTTGACAACGTAAACAACAACGGATCGGGAATCGCCCTCGGGCATCCAATAGGATGCACAGGACTTCGTATCATAATCTCTCTGTACTATGAGCTGGAACGGCTGAACAAGACCACAGGAGGCGCTTCGCTTTGTGTGGGCAGCGGACCTGGTATGGCTTCTCTCTGGACAAGAGACATCTAGGAAAAACAGGTCCTGCAAATAAAAGTGTCCAATAAGGTTTGAAATTTATGGTTCACGATAACTTCTACAGGTTCCGAGGCGCCGATAAGTACGTCTTGGATGATGAACTCGCCGAAATTGTTAATGTCTCAATAGCCCTTGAGATGCCTCTACTTTTGAAGGGCGAGCCCGGTACAGGGAAGACCATGCTGGCATACGCCATAGCACAAAGCCTGGGCATGCCCCTGATCGTTTTAAATGTTAAATCTAGCATGAAGCTGGTCGAGGCGCTTTACCAGTACGATACACTGACGCGGCTGAATGACAGCCGCTTCAGTGATTCCGGCAGGGATGTCAGCAATATCGAAGAGTATATCAAGATGGGCAAGATCGGGCAGGCTTTCGTTTCCGATACAAGGACCGTCCTTCTTATCGATGAAATCGATAAGGCAGATACCGATTTTCAAGACGATATGCTTGATGTGTTGGATCAGATGCAATTTGACATCATGGAGACGGACAAGACCATCTCCGCGAAGCATCGTCCGGTTATCATTATCACCTCCAATGCAAAAAAGGATCTCTCAGATCCTTTCCTGGGACGCTGCAATTTTCACCACATCGCGTTTCCCGGGGAAGATGCAATGCACAGGATAATCAAGGTCCACTTCCCAGATCTGGGAAGTGAGGTTACGGACGCATGTATCAGGACTTTTTATTCGCTCAGAGAACTTAATGGGGTTGAGAAAAAGCCTGCCACCCGGGAGCTTATCAACTGGATACGGGCCCTGAAGGCCGATCCAGATTTTAAGGTGTCTCTACTGAAAAAGGGCGATGTCCCTTACCTGGGTGTTCTTTATAAGAAGAGTCCGGATATGAAGCTGGTAAGTGGTGCCGTAAGCCGACGTCGTGGATAGAGTTCGTGTAAAAAGGACTCGCAGAGGTAAAGATAGTGTTTCTCAGTTTTTTCTATAACCTGAGGGAGAGGGGGGTCCCGGTGACCCCCACTTCATTTCTCAGGCTTCAAAAAGCCTTGGCCATTGGAGCGATACGCTCTTTGGACAGCTTCTATGTAGTCGCCCGAGCACTTCTGGTTAAGAGCGAAAGGTACTTCGACCTATATGACCAGGTCTTCGCACACCATTTCGAGGGTGCCGAGCTCCTTGACCCCGATGACATAGAATTGAGCGATATGACCAGGCTGCTGCTTGAGGAGTGGCTAAAAAATCCCGAAGGGGTGGCCGCTGCCCTGGGCGTCAAAGAGGAAGATCTGCAAAAACTGACTCCGGAAGAGTTGGAACAATATTTTCTGGAACGCCTGAAGGACCAAACCGAGGAACACCACGGGGGAAACAGGTGGATCGGCACAGGTGGAACTTCTCCTGTGGGCCATTCCGGGTATCATCCGGGTGGCATGCGTGTAGGTGGGGTATCTCGCAATAAATCGGCCACCAAGGTAGCGCTTGACCGACGCTACCGAGACTATTCCCAGGAGGGACCCTTAACGCAGTCACAGATGGGAGAAGCATTGAAGAGGCTTCGCCGCATGGTGCCTGCCGGACCTATGGACGTGGTAAACATAGATAAAACAATCTATCACACGATGAAGAATGCCGGAGAGATAGAAATAATTTTCGAACGACGCCTTGCGGACAGATTAAAGGTTGTTCTGATGATAGACAACGGGGGATGGTCCATGGACCCCTATATCCCAGTAGTGCAGACGCTTTTCGATTATGTTAGAAACCAGTTCAAGGATCTCAAGACATACTTTTTTCACAACACCATCTACGACAACGTATGGGCCGACCCGGCCCGTTACCGCAATACTGAAAGTGTCATGGATTTCGTAAAGAGGGATCCGGAGACGAGGATCATTATTGTCGGAGATGCCAGCATGGCACCCTATGAGCTCGTCAACCCGAGAGGATCTATCTACTTCGGAGAAAAAATCAAACGGGCAAGCATGGATAATCTCCAGTTCCTTGCTCAGACATTTCGTCACTGTGTATGGCTTAACCCCGCCCCCACCTATGAATGGTCGGGCACCTGGAGCATAAATGCCATCCGAAAGGTATTCCCCATGTTTGAGCTTACACTGGACGGATTGGATGACGCAGTCAATTACATGATGTCGCGCAACTGATTGGGGAAAGTCAAAGTACCTGCCCCAGAAAGGTTCTTGTACGTTCTTCTTTGGGATCTTTGAATATGCGTTCAGGTGTTCCGTCTTCTATTATCTTTCCACAGTCCATAAACATGATCCGGTCAGCTACCTCTCTCGCAAAACCCATCTCATGTGTGACCACCATCATTGTCATACCCTCATCAGCGAGGGTTATCATAACGTCTAGCACCTCGGATGTCATCTCTGGATCCAAGGCGGATGTCGGCTCGTCAAAGAGCATGATCTTGGGTTTCATAGCCAGCGCCCTGGCTATGGCGAGGCGCTGCTGCTGCCCCCCTGATAATTTCTCCGGGAAATCATTCTCCTTATCAATCATTCCAACCTTATTAAGGATTTCTCGAGAGATCTTCGACGCATCTTTCCTAGAACGCTTGCGCACTATAATCTGTGCCAGATTTACATTTTCCAGAACGGTTTTATGGGGAAAGACATTGAAGGACTGGAATACCATGCCTATCTCTTCCCTGATCTTATTGAGATTTGCATCGGGATCACAGATATCGGTGCCATCAACTATGATTCTGCCATGATCAATCGGCTCGAGCCCATTGATCACCCTCAGAAGTGTAGTCTTTCCACATCCACTGGGTCCTATAAGGACCAGTTTTTCACCGTCATGGACATTGAATGACACATTTTCCAGTGCTTTCAGTTGCCCAAAATACTTGTAAACTTCACTCATCTCGACCATAGCATTACTGTCTGTTGACACTTACCTTTTCCTCCAGAATACCAACCAGTTTTGAAAGTAAAAGGGTTATGATCAGATAGACCAGGGCGACAACGGTATAGGCCTCAAAGTAGTTGAAAGATTCCGCCGCAAATTCACGTCCCCTCCTGAGGAGATCGGAAACGGCAAGTATGGAGACCAGCGATGAGTCCTTAAGCAGCGCTACAAATTCATTTCCTATTGGGGGAAGGATGGTCTTGAAAGCCTGGGGCAGTATTACCTGTCGCATTGCCTGCGAATAGGTCATCCCCAGAGAAAGGGCGGCATCCATCTGTCCCTTTGGGATCGATTCCATACCGGCACGGAATATCTCTCCCATATATGCCCCATAACAGACAGCCATGGCGATTACAGCGCTGGCCATGGCAGGAATATTTATGATGCGACCAAGGGCAAAATATATGTAAAACAGCTGAACTAATAGAGGAATCCCTCTTACTATCTCCACGTAGAGAGATGCTATGCCGTTTATTATTTTGTTTTCCGATATTCTCCCAAGGCCCGTAAAGAGTCCGATAAACAGGGCCAGAATGATCGCTGCAATCGTAACCTGAAATGTTACGATTATACCATCGGGTATAAACTTGAGAATCTTCCAGTATGGATCGGGCATTGATATCGCAAGGGAAAAAATGATGATTATTGCCCCTGAGAATGATATTCTCCAAGCCGTGAATAGGCCCTTATCCTCTTTGCGAGGGATTGCCGGTCCATCACTTATGAATATAGGGGGCTGTTTAACTTTTTCAATAAACTTACCCCCTTTTATCTCAGCCACTTGTCCTCCAACTCCTTGTCGACCCCCTTTTCTTTCACGGCCCTGATACCTTTATTTATAAGGTCCAGCAGGAGTTTGTTGTCTTTGCCCACTACAATCCCATAGTTCTCCTCTGTAAGGATATCCCCTGCCATCTTGAATCGTTTTTTATACTCCTCCCTTCTGAGCGCATAATGGGAAGCCACCACCGTATCGCAGACGACACCGGCTATTCGCCCGTTTGCCATATCCTCAAAGGCCATCCCTATCTCGTCATAGCTTTTCAACTCTACCCCTTCAAACTTCTCTATCTCCCGGGCGCTAGTAGTTCCTATCTGAGCACCAACTTTCTCTCCGGTGAGGTTCGCTATCGAAGTAGCATCCGATCCATTAGGAACAACTAGAACAAGTCCAATATTTATATAAGGTTCTGAGAAGCTCATCGTCTTTTTTCGCTCCTCAAGAATTGTCACCGAGGACATTATGAGATCATATTTTCCGGCGGCGATACCGGCAAAGATCCCATCCCAGGCGGTGTTTTTGAATTCAACCCTGAATCCGGCTTCTTTTGCAACAGCGTTCAGAAAGTCAATGTCAAAACCAACTATATTCTTGTTTTCATCCACCATCTCCATGGGTGGCCAAGTTGCATCGGTTGCACAGGTAACGGAGAGTATATCTTCATCGCTTCGATGACACCCTGTAGTTGAAAAAACCAGAAATATGAATAAGGACATAATTATACGAAGACTTTTCATCCTCTCCCCATTTATACATGACTATATGTTTTTCCAGGAGTTACTATCGGGGGTGGTCATTGTCAACCTAAAAAGACCAGGGGAGATCCTACGGAAAATCAAAGTTGTTTTCTGTACAGGGGATTTAACCGGAATTTCAGTTCCCTAACGGTATCCAAGGGATCATTGCATAACAAGATATTCATGCCCAGAGATCTCGCACCTTCCAGAAAATCTGCCCTGTCATCGATGAACAAAGCTTCGGTGGGCGCAACATCAAGTCTCCGAAGCGTCAGTTCATAAATACCTCTTTCTGGTTTCATGATCTTTTCGCGGCAAGAAAAAACTGTTACATCAAACATTGAATAGGCAAGTTCCTCAAAGTATGCAACAGCCGGGTCTTCCGTGTTCGATAGGATTGCAGTTCGATAACCCCGCATATGCAGAGAGCTAACCAGAGCAAACATCTCCTCTACCGGGCGATACGCTGCCCGGAAGGCATCCCCCCAAAGAGATCTTTTGCACGGTAGGGGCACCTGCAAATCAAAGCATATCCTTCGCCAGAATTCTTCTTCAGAGAGCAACCCCTTCTGGAAGAAAGGGGCGTGAATAGATTGAACCCGAATGAAATCATCAGTAGCAACCCCAAGTACAGAACTACAGAAAGATATCAGCCCCGGCGCAGGATTACTGATCAAAACCCCTCCCCAATCAAAGACAACCGCCTTAATAATATCCATTCTACTTTATATCTTTCCTACAAGATCCCTTCAGACATATTTGTTAAGGATAGAATGCATTGATTTTCTGCCTACTTTGTCATTCTTTTTTGCATTCTCTTCTTTTACGACAGAGGCATCTTAGCATAACCATGGGCATGAGTATACAATTGTACTTCGTTAAACAAAAGCATTCCAGGTATATACCCCTTTCCTAATGCGGGCAGGAGAGTTCTGCTTTATTTCTATACTGTGCGCCTGGTATTTACAGGTATTCCGAAAAATACAACGCCTATTTTATATAAGCAAAATAGGTTCTTACTCTATATAAAGAGGCCCTTGAAAAACAAAATGGGGACCTAATGGCCCTCGTAATGACCCATTTAAACGTATATCATTTTTTTATAAGATTTCCTGGGTCTTCCCGCTTCTTGTCGTCAATATCGCCGGGATATGTCATTGCCTTTTCGCTACGCTCTCCGGTACGTACGCGTATAACCTCTTCGACGGGATAGATAAAGATCAGGCCATCTCCCGGCTCCCCGGTGTATGCAGCCTTCCTGATGGTTTGTATGGTGTCTTCCAGATTACGCTCGCTCAGCACAATGTTGATCTGTATCTTGGGCAACATATCCACCTGGTAGGTTCCTGATCGCCCTGTCAACTTTATCCCGCCCTGCCGACCGTGTCCTCGTATCTCAAACATATTTAGTCCTACAATTCCTATATGAGCAAGAGCCTCTTTAACTTCATTTACCTTATTTTCACGAATGATAGCTTCTATTTTTTTTAACATCTCATAATCTCCCTCTTATTCTTTTCTAATAAGCCCTTTCTCCATGAGAACTGATATCCAGACCGACCTCTTCTTCCATAGGGCTTACACGCAGTCCAATGCTGACATTTAATAGCTTGGCAATTATATATGTCCCCACAAAACAGAATACCATGGTAACGAAGATGGCGAGAAGCTGAACACCAATCTGCCCCGGATTTCCTGCAAAAAAGCCATTTCCCCCCGCAGGATTTACCGCCGTTGTGGCAAAAAGGCCCGCCGCGATCATTCCCCAGATGCTCGCTACGCCATGGCAAGCCCAGACATCCAGAGATTCGTCCAGGCCCCTTTTTTCCCTATATCGCATTGCATAGTAGGATATAGGAGCGGCAACCGCACCGACCCCCATGGCTGCCAAGGGGGTAATAAATCCCGATGCCGGGGTAACTGCAGCGAGACCAACCACCATTCCCGTGGCAATCCCCAAGGTACTGGGTCTACCATCCAGCCAGGATAAAAGCATCCACACCAGGCCAGCTGTTGCACCTGAAGTGTTAGTCGTCAGTAGGGCGTTAACCGCTACTCCATTTGCCGACAGGGCAGAGCCTGCGTTGAATCCGAACCAGCCCACCCATAGAAGTCCGGTACCCAGTACCGTAAGTGGAATATTGTTCGGCTCCATGGGATATTTGCCGTATCCCTTGCGGGGACCTATTACCATGGCAAAGGCTATTGCCGAAAATCCTGCTGCGATATGTACAACCGTTCCCCCTGCAAAATCTAAAACACCTAACTCGCGAAGCCATCCTCCAGCGCCCCATACCCAGTGACAGAGGGGATCATAGATCAAGGTTGCCCATAGCAGGCTGAAGAGAAGAAAACTTTTGAACTTTACACGCTCAACAAAGGCCCCGGTAATCAGCGCCGGTGTTATTACGGCGAACATCATCTGAAAGGCTGCAAAAAGTCCGTGGGGAATCGTTGCACTGTAATCGGCGTTTGGCAAAGGGCCAACACCGATGAAGCCGGCAAAATTCAATCCTCCTATGATACCGCTTATATCGGAACCAAAAGAAAGGGTATATCCTATAAGCACCCACTGTACACCTATAAGAGCCATAAAAGTATAGCTGAGCGTTAGCGTAGAAAGAAGATTCTTCCGCCTTACCATACCACCATAAAAGAGTGCCAATGCCGGTGTCATCATCAAGACCAGGGAACAGCACACCAGTATCCAGGCCGTATCTCCCGCATTTATTACATTCTCCATAATCACCCCATTTGAATTTTATATTCGATGGACCCTATTCAGCAATTACCTTGCCAGGCAAAAAAACTGCTAAATAATCCAGACTGCTGAGGAGTGAGATTGCCCCAGGAACCCTCGATATAAAAAATTACATCGTCATTACAGGCGTTTAAAATTTTAAGGGTTTCTTTAAAACCGAACTCTGTTTATTTGACCCTGGGCACCCTATAGGAAAGAGGGCATTGGGACCTATAGGCATCTTACCAATCCGTCGTTTTGAGGGAAGTTATTTACACAAAAGTAATATTTGGACCAGCATATCTGACATAGAGGAGTTTTCGGCAAGCAGATCTTTTATTTTGGTGTTCTATTGATATTATTCAGCCAAGGACAGAGAAAACTAGGCTGACTTTTTCACGAAGCGCTCACCGCAATTTACCTCTATTTCGAACTTCCTAGCATATCAAAGGAAAAATCCTTCAGCGATTTTATCTTGAAGTCTGCCTCATTAAATCTTGGATCACCATACTGCTCTGATGCGGGAACGGCAACAACCGTCATGCCCGCCGCCTTCGCGGAACGAAGCCCCCAAAGGGAATCCTCAAAGACAAAGCAATTAGAGGGATCAACCGATAAACGGTCGGCAGCTCTGATATATACCGCCGGGTCTGGCTTACCATTGGCATCTTCATCAGCAGAGCAGCGGACATGAAAAAAATTCAGAATATCCAGCTTCTTTACAACTACATCTATCAGCCTTAGCGGTGAAGAGGATGCAATACCTAGCTTCAGCCCGGCTCCATGGAGCGATTCCAAGATCTCATAAACTCCTGGCAGTGCCTTTCCCTCTTCCGATATCATATCATCCATAGTGGATATGATCTGATCCTCGATATCCCGAAAGGCCTTACCTTCCCATGGGAATCTTTGATGCCAATATCTCACGACTTCATCAAGCCTCAACCCCATAGTTTCAATACACATATCCTTCGTAAGATCAACGCCCACACCTGCAAAGATCTTCCGTTCGGCGCGCCGCCACAGCGGCTCCGAATCTATAAGTATGCCATCCATATCAAAAATTGCCGCCTGCATATATCCTAGTTCTCCATCGATATCTCTCTGCTTATTTTTCTATCTGATTCAGTTCCTTGCTTCTATCCTTTGAGAGGTCAACCCGTTGGAAATCCTTCCCTTCCGTTGGGAGGACCAGCAGAAATTCATTGCAAGTATCAATATCACAGGTACCCCTATCGACTAAAAAATCAATAATATGACCCCCTTGAGTTCTATCTTCACTGATAAAATGCATGTGGTATCCAGGCACATTTATCCCCTGCACGTAAGGAGGACACCTGAGAGCAACGATCGTACCGGTTATATCATGCATCTCAAATAAGGCCTGTTTTTTTGTTACCTCCGCAAGCGGTGGATAGGGTTTGATCTGTGCCGGGACACTACGCGTTTTCATATAGGAAAAAGTTCCCTTGATCTTTATCGCGTGAAAAAGGTTTTTGTCAGGAAGAGATTCATCGATAACCGCCTCAACTCCTTTAAAATCTAACCCTTGTCCTAAGAGGATTGTCTTGTCTTTAGTGAACTGGCATAGAGCCGCAAAAGGGGTTGTCATTTCCGCTCCCGGCTTAAAAACCGTACCATCGGCCTTGACCTGATAGACCGTACCGTCCAGCACCACCATTTCCCCCTCAAGCCTGTCAAAGGTGCCAATTCCCAGGTCCCCATGCTTTAGCAATTGACCGCATGAAACTGTGCCATCGTACAAACCGGCAACCAATGCGTCTATCGTAGATACCTGCATTACAGTGCCCTTCGCCAGTACCTGACCACCAAACAATATAAACATTAAACTAACTATAATTACTAAATGTTTTTTCATTATAGGGCTCCTCGTTGAAATTGTATTAGACTGAAATGAGTTGCTTCCCAAGATTTGCATGTCCACAAAACCCGAATACCCCTGCTGTTCTTGGCGATTTATCTACCACAGTCTTACCCAAGGTGTAACTATTTTGTTCCAGTCTTAACCACTGCTGGAAGCCGTCTCGCCTTTTAACAGAGCAAATACAGAGACAGGTATTTCTGTAAAGCTCAAACGAATCGGATAAGCGGGAAGATAACAAAGATAAAGGCACTCCAGAGCGAATGGCAAATAATAACAGATAAAAGATTATGGGTGCGCCAGTACATTATTCCCCAGAATGATCCGGCGACAGCGGCTGCTCCGATCAGCATAAAATTGAATGACCAGATATGAACAAATATATAGGCCAAGGTGGCCATGAAGAAACCTCTCAGTTCTCCGAAACGGGCCATGAGTCTATCCTGGAGAAATCCCCGCCAGAACAACTCTTCGCAAGGCCCCGTTATGAATAGGAGAAGAAAGAAAACCATCCACATATTGGTACCCAAGCCCCTTGCGTAGATCGCCTTTATCTGGCTTTCCCCAAATGGAAAGAGTGCGGTTGAAATCTCCTGCCCGGCCCAAAAAATAAAGTACAGTATTGCGGCAGAAATTATACCTAGGACAACAGCTCTCGCCTCGATTCGAAACCTAAACCCCCCGGATGGCATTATCCGTAAGGCAAGCAGTGAAAGAGATAAGACTGATATCGCTATTTTGAGCCAGAAGTTACTGCATGTAAGGTAAAAGGTAGCAAACCAGAATAGGTTAGCAAGGATAACCGTTGCAAATAAGGCACGTCCGGAAACCCCAACCATTTTCACAAGAAGACCCTTACCAGCAATGATATAAGGAGCAGTACGCCGAAAGCGGTGTTTAATTGAGCTGTCTGCGCGTCGGCATCTATAGGAGGAGAGGGAACCATCTTTTTAAGCAACTTGAAAAAAAGAGGTAGTGAAAAAAAAACGATGAGAGACCAGTAATCAAGAGGCCCCGTAAAAGACATAACCCCGACCGAAAGATAGGCACAGGCCACAAGGGCAATGTATATCCATATACCTTTTAGGGAACCGGTCATTATAGACAGGGTTCTTATGCCTTTTCTCTCGTCATCCTCGGTATCCCTTAGATTGTTGGCGAACAGGACTAGGGCGACAAGAACACCGAATGGAATGGAAACCCAGAGCGCGTCAAGGCTTAAACTTTGGCGCTGGACAAAGTAGGCTCCTTCCACCATCAGTGGGCCCCACATAAGGAAAACGGAAATCTCTCCTAATGCCATATACTTATACTTAAATGGTGGGGCAGTATAGAAAACTCCGGAAAATGCCCCTGCCAGGGATATGCCCAGAACCATCCACCCTCTGGTCAAGGTCAGAAAAATCGCTATACAAGCAGCCAGGATAAGACAACATACGGCCGCTATCAACACCTGATTCAAAGAGAGGGCCCCCTCTGCAAGGGGATGGGGCCGGTATTGCACGGTTGAAACCCCCAAGGTATCTACACCACTTTTAACATCATAATAATCATTGAAAAGATTTGCAGCTCCGTGCATTAAAACCACACCAGCCAATGTGATAAGATAAAACATCCATGAAAAATCACCATTCATGGCCCCCATAACGCTGCCTACGCTTATCGAAATAGCGGTCATAGTAAATGACCAAGGCCTAGTGGACAAAAACCATTTCTTATAGAAACTCATGAGATTTCCCCTCTCCATAAAATTCTGATTACAACCGATACTTTCCTAGTAACGCATTTTACTTTAAAATCTTTTATATGGCAGAAACGTAATGAACCAACAACACCAACAGTTTATGCATTATTTTCCTGGATATAACAAAAAGGGCCACGGTAATTCCCGTAACCCTTTATATTAATTGGTAGGCGGTACTGGGATTGAACCAGTGACTTCTACCGTGTGAAGGTAGCACTCTCCCGCTGAGTTAACCGCCCTAAATTTTCTTCGCTAATATCCCAAAGTGCTGCCTTTTTCAAGACAAAAGTGGAACGGCATGAGCGACAAATACGCATGGAGATTCGATCTCCATTGTAGCCCCGACAACTTTGCTCATACGACAGATGCCCGCTCCACCTTCATCCCAGTACCTTTGAAGTAGTATTCTGAGGGGAAACATAAAAAACGGTGACGGAAAGTAACCGTCACCGTTTTTTCTATATATACTGAAAGGCAAGGGATAGATCATAGCACCTCTCAGATTGCAGAGGGGGAGGCGGTGGACGTACAGGAGGGGGAATAAAAATCATCCACCGCCACGAAATCTGAATCGTAACTAGCGAGTATCCACAGAATATCTTCTAAGAAATTCTGCCAAGTTTATTTCTTTCAATGATCTATACTTTATGTTGTGTCTTGTCTTTATTATCTGCAAAGCATCTTCTTCGAGTTGATACTCCGCAGCCCTAGGCTTATCTTTCAACCGCTTCTTAGCATCTTCCATGGTTTGGATGAATGCCGGGTTGATACCCGAAAACTGAGTAATGCGGGGGATCAGGAGGAAAGACCCATCATGCGAAAATCGCCAGTCACTATACTTTAGGTATCCATCCCCTCCTAACCCCCCTGGGTAAATGCCGACAATCTTACAACCTCCTTTACTACTGCCAACTGTCGACAGGTAGTTAATAATAACGTTGACCCCTTCACCTTTCATACTAACGCCAACGTTGACTTATTCTAATTCAGGAATCGTGCCATAGGGATAGGCAGAGCGATAATTAAATCGCAAATTCAGATATTCAGGGGTTCCAGAAAGATCCTGCTTAGATATGCCCTTAATGTTTCAGGCACAGGGAAAGGTCATTTTGGCATTGCAGAATAATGGCCATGGGTTTTTACAGTGTATTATCGGCGCCTTGAATAAAACGCCAATATGACGTATCAAGTGTCATTTTGGCACACCTTGATCGTGGTTCCAATCCTGGAGTTTTCTCTGGAGCGTCCTCAACCCTATTCCAAGAATTCGTGCAGCCTGCGTACGGTTATTACCGGTCTGTTTAAGGATTCTAAGAATGTGTGCCCGCTCGACCACTTCAAGCGTCAGCATCTGGCCCTTGGCGTGGGGATTTCTTAAGGCAGGAATATCGTCATCAACGCCGTAAGCCGTTAGAACTTCGCCTTGTTCCATAAGAACGGATTTCGCAATAATGCTTTCCAGTTCCCTTACATTTCCGTTAAAGGGGTACTCCAGTAGAGATTGGGCAAATTCAGGATCTATTGAATGGATATCTTTTTTATTATTTTGGCAATGGAGCCTTAAAAAGTGAAGCGCTAAAGGAATAATATCACCCCTCCTTTCCCTAAGGGGAGGCAATGTAATATGGAACATGTTAAGACGATAAAATAGATCCTCCCTGAAACGCTCCTTTTCTATATCTTCTCTTATGTCACTGTTTGTTGCCGATATTATACGGACATCAATGTCTCTCGTTTCCGTACTCCCAAGACGGTAAAACTCCCTTTCCTGAATAGCCCTAAGCATCTTCCCCTGTAGAGACGGATCCAATTCAGCTATTTCATCCAAGAAAAGCGTACCACCCCGGGCAGCATCGAAAAAACCTTTTTTGTCCGCCAGAGCACCAGTATAAGCACCCTTTGTGTGCCCAAAAAAACCATCCTCAAAAAGACCCTTGTTGAATGACGCCATGTTTACAGCAACAAAAGGGCCCTGCGAACGGTTACTCAGTTTATGAATAACCCTGGCGATCATCTCTTTCCCGGTACCGGACTCACCTGTTATTACCAGATTGTAATCTGTTGGAGCCACAACCTCAACCTGGTGAAAAACCATAGCCATCGAGGGGTCTTCTGCAATAATATCGCCGAAGGCAGAGGGGTTTTGTAAGTTGTCGAAACTCTGCCTTCTTTCGAAAAGCGCAAGCTTGTTTTTAAGATTGTACCGCTCAAGGGCTCTTGTAACAGCGATTACCAGTCGTTCCGCATCGATAGGTTTTACCAGATAGTCATAAGCCCCCAGCTTCATTGCCTGTACCGCTGAAGATACATCATCAATAGCCGTGATTATGATACATTCGATAGCCGGGAAAGATTCTTTGATCTGCTTCAGAAGCTCCATGCCGTTTGGCTCAGGCATAACAAGATCCAGAAGCACCAGGTGAAATTTGTTATTTCTGATCGTATCCATCACGTGCCTGCTATCAGAAACAAGGGCCGGCTCAGGCATGCCTGCGCTTGCCAAGGATACCTTTACACTCCTTAAGAGACCGGCATCATCATCAACGGCAAGGATCGGGGTGTTTGCTTTGAGCTTTAAGGTCATATTTTCCTCTGTGAATTTTAAGTTTACTTGCCAATAGAAGGGAACGTAATGGTAAAAGTGGTTCCAACTCCTTTTTTACTGGTAAAAGCTATCTCTCCTCCATGGGCCTCAACAAGATTATAAGTTATAGGCAGACCAAGACCGGTTCCTCCTTCAGCCTGCCTTGTAGTTACAAATGGATCAAATAATTTGCCAATTATGGCCTGATCTACACCGTTGCCATTATCGGATATTGATATAAAGGCCCTCCTATTTTTCCTTTGCAACTTTGTAGTGATTCTGATTATTCCACCGCTATGATCAATGGCCTGTATGGCGTTTATTGCAATATTCATTATAATCTGCTCGATACTTTGCAGATTCCCCTCTATCATGGGTGATTTTTTTGTAAGGTTAAGCTCCAAAGATATATTCGATTTTTTCAGGGTTGTCTCTATCAGCCGAAGCGCGTTATGTACGGCCGTGTTTAGTTCCATCTCCGATTTATCGGTTATACTAGAGCGTTTTGTAAAACTCTTGAGATTGTTCACCGTTCTCACAACCCTTTTCGTTGCCATTTCGATGTCAGACATAAGCTGCGGAAGGTTCTCCTTTATGAAATCACAGGTCAGGCCTCCATATTTTTTATCAGGATTTTTATCTACCTGTTCTTCTAGTATAGGGATCACATCAGACCAAATCTTCTGAAGGAGTGGTATGTCAAACATGATTTTGTTAATCGGATTGTTGATTTCATGGGCAACTCCCGCTACCAATGTACCAAGGGCTTCCATTTTTTGAGCGTGCAGCAGTTGCGCCTCCAGATGCGCCTTTTCTTCTTCCGCCTGTTTTCGATCAGTAATATCTTCTATCATGGAAATAAAATAGAGCGGACTTCGGTTCTCATCATATATGATGGAAGCCGTTACGCTTGCCCATAAAATCCCACTGTCTTTTCTTATATACCTTTTCTCCGTCTTGTAATACGGTATTTTACCACGCAATAAGTCTGCCACTTTCTCAAGGTCGGTCTCAACAGAATCGGGGTGTGTGATATCTACAAATGTAAGACCTCTGAGTTCGATCTCCTCATAGCCAAGCATTGAACATAAAGTGACATTGACCCGTTGAAACCTATAATCAAGATCCAAAAAGGCCATACCGAGGGCTCCACCTTCGAAGATTTTACGGAATTGTTCCTCATTTTCCCGTAATTTCTTCTCAGCTTTCTTCCTCTCCGTTACGTCCCTGAAAATTCCCTGAATTACACCTCTTCCATTTATGGTCATAACCTGTGCCAAGATTTCAACAGGAACCATGACTTCGTCTCTACGCCGAACCAGCCTTTCGACTACACGTTTTTCACCTTCACGAATGACTCTGCCAAAACCTTCCCTTACGGTATCCCTTATTTCTTCAGGGTAGAGATCCAAATGATTCATGTCTATAATCGCCTCCCTTGGCATCATCATAAGCTGTGATGCGGCAGGATTTGCATCAATCAATAAACCCGTCTCTATGTCGGCAAGAAAAATGGGATCTGGAGCACCTTCAAAAAACGCCCGGTGCTGAGCTTCGCTATCCTGCAGC
Source organism: Syntrophales bacterium (assembly GCA_963665835.2). Lineage (GTDB taxonomy): Bacteria > Desulfobacterota > Syntrophia > Syntrophales > UBA2210 > UBA6078. The sequence continues at coordinate 1,350,437 of CAXXWJ010000001.1, forward strand.
GCCTTCTCGGCCTTCTTAAGCTCAGTTATGTCCCTTCCAACGGATTGATATTCAATCAGCTCACCTTCTTCATTAAAAATCCCTTGGTTTACCCACTGAAGCCATGTAATACCTCCATTACTGTCTACAAGCTGATGCACCCTAGTACTCTCCCCAACATGTTTGTCCCTTATTTTTCCAAGTAATTCAGCAACCTCCCCTTTATCTTCCTCCGAAATCAAGGGAATAAAACTGTTCCCGATTAAATCCTCCCGACTTTTCTCCAGATAACGGCAGTACGCCTCATTTACGAAGGTAAACCTCCAGTCCGGTGTGTAACGACAGATAAGATCGGCCTGGTGCTCAACGACGGTTCGGTAACATTCCTCACTCTTTTTAAGCTCTTCCTCCGCCTTTTTACGATCTGTAACATCTTCGCCATGTATAATTGTTGCCATCAAATCGTTTTTTGTTTCAGAGTAAATATTAGCCGAATTCCAAAGCTGTATACGTATCTTTCCTTCTATGTGCTGTATCGCCATCTCTTCAGCATGAAGATCCATGCCTTCTTTCTGGGCCAAATCCAATTTTCTCAAAGAATCGAAGCGGGTTGCTTCAGGAAAAAGAATAGCAAGTGAATCACCAATCACCTCCTCTTTTTTTCTTCCACTAATCCTTTCAAAGGTGTCATTGAAGATGGTAACCAGTCCTCTTTCGTTAAGCACGACAATGGGGGCATTGGCACAACTGATCAGATTGTTGAGATAATCCATGGTCTCTTTCAGGTCCTTTGTCCGCCTCCTCACCTCACTTCTCAAGATATTGGACCATCTGTAGACAGAAAGAGAGGAAAAAAGCCCTCCAAAAATCAGGAAAAGAATAATGAATGTAAAAGTTTGTAATGCCTGAGAGCCCGCTTTTCGTATGATCTTATCGACCTCATTTATCGGTGCAACGACGGCCACCGACCATTTCTTGTCCATGATACGTATTGGGGAATATGCGATAAGTTTTTCGATGCGCCCCCTGCTACCCCTATGCCAGCCCGACAGATAACGACCAACTCCCTCACTTCCGACCATCACCTTCTGCTGGATCTCGTTAATAGAAATATAAGATAATTCAGGGTTTGTAGTTTCCCTTATTCTAAAGGCATCCTGCCCTACAAATGCATCCACGTTATGAGCCAGGAAATATCCATTCTGATCCATAAGCCAGGCATATCCGCTTTCGCCTGACTTTATAGGAGAAATAAAAATATCAGATATGGCTTTTAGATCGAAGGACACGATCAAAATCCCCTTAAATTCCTTTTGACCTCCCTTGTTGCCGTGCCTATAGATCGGTGCCGACATTCTTATTCTTTTTTCGCCAATTTCGTTTGTGATTATCCCCGATAAAACAACATTTTCCATCTCCTGGGCACTTTTGAAATATAATTCACCGCTATAGTCCTTACCAATCAATTCACTGCGCCATTCATCAGATGGATATATGAATCGCAAAACCCCATTTTCATCAAGTCGCCGAATAGATGTCCGCGGTATAAACCCTATATACATGTTCTGCATGTATTCCAGAGAGTCCTCTGTCATATCACGTATTGCATTTACCTTTGTTGCCGATACCAGAGATGCCTTGACCTCCCTGAAATAGGTCTCAATGCCCGCTGCTGCGGATCTTGCCAGCATCAGCTGATGCTGATTGAACTGTTCCAGCGCTGTGTGGCGGGTCGTTCTGTAAGTCTGTATCCCAAGAAAAGCCGTTATACCAACCGCGGCGGCGGTAAGTGTAACTATGGCTATCTGTATCCACCACGAAGGACTTTTCGATTTTGGATTCGATTGTTTTATCTGATACTCCATACTCCGCCTTTAGCCGAAAAGGTTTCACTCTTTAAGGTTTTGTATCCTTTGATCTATACCGGACATTTCAGGGTAGGGCTCCTAAAGGTCAAAGCACTTTTAACACTTCCAGGGATGGAATAGATTTAGCCCCCTCTTTTATAGCGCCTTCGGAACCGAGAACCTTAACCAATCCCCCTATCGCCCATTCATCCAGAACATCGGCCAATCGTTTGAAGTCCTCTGCGGTAGTGGAAAATATCTCATCACGAACCCGTTGAATATCCTCTTCTGTATTACCTGTAAGATGCCGTGCCATTGATGCGTATCCCTTTGCATCGGGTAACATATAGGCATCCATATCACCAATGGCCCCTATAACACCTTTACGCAGTTCATCATTGCTTAGTGTGCCTTTCCTGAGGAAGCCAGAAGTTTTATCGAATATCTCTATGGTCTTAAGAAGGTTTGGATCGCGATAAGATAAAAAGGTCAAAACACCTGAAAACTTGTCAAAATTACAGAATGCACCATAGGCCCCCCCCCTTACGCGCACCTGATCCCACAACCACGAGGTCCTGAGATATCTAGTTATGACCCTTATAGAGCCGTGATATAAGTACCCCAATCGGTATATATCAGAACCCTTACCCACATAATTGATCTGAGACGGGACAACTAGCCCTTCATTGTCGGGGATTGCAATCTCCCTAATCAGGGCATTGCCCTGAACGCCGCTCCCATAGAGGGGTGCATCCGGCATGCTTCCGATAAAATTGGCCAGGGATTGCGACACGCCCTGCCATCCCGATTCATCAACCGTAACATTGCAAAGCATCGTTTCACGGTCAACCAGAATTCGCCTGATCTCTTCAAGCGTTGAAAGTACGGATCTCCAGTTCCTGTCAACACGCTCAATCAGGTCTCGCAGAAAGAATAGATAGCTCAAGCCGTTCAACTGTTCCGAAATATGACCCGCCTCATCGAAGTGAGATCGAAGTCGCAAGTTTACGAGCTGGTGTCCACCAGGGATGATGTGTTCCTCCTGCCTGGATTTCTCCTCCAGGACCATCTGTCGGAACCTTTCCCTGTTATCCAAACAAACATCTGTAAGGATATCTCTGATAATGTCGAAAAGATCTCCAACCTGAGGCAACATGGCCTTTCCGCACAGGAACAGCCTAGCATCAACGCCTTTTCCCTTGTCTTTCACTGATGATACAAAGAGTGAGGGATGAAGCCCGCCAGTCTTTCGGTCAATCCTCTGAGACAGAGAAACGTAGTCCTGAGCATGAGTGCCCATCTCAAGAAGCGCCCTGCTGAACAGGGGAATATATTGGATAGCTTTTGATGACAGCCTTCGAAGATCCAGGCCGACCTCTACGTAAGCTATGCCGCTTGTTGGAAGGTCATGATACAATACCTCCGTATTCCCTTCTTGCAGCACCACTATCGGTATAGTCCTGCTCTTCTTTTCCAGATCGGAAAGTTTAAGGGTCGGTATGGTCGATAATGCCTCTGGAGAATCGGGAGTTTCCTGCATCATTTTAAGATTCTCTGTATCTTCACAGATCCTTTGCAACCCCTCGGGACCTGCGGATACGCGTACCGATTCAAGCCTCTCTTTTTCTTTCTCCTCAACTCTAATCTCCAATTGGGAATCCGGATTCAGGATAACGGTTGCCCGATGAGTGTTGTCGAGGAAATGGTTCTGTATCAGACTCTCAAAGAGTGGTTCGCCGGAATCAAGACGGGACCGGATCTCGGACAGTAGAGAATCAAAGGAAATAAGAAGAAGTGGGTCTCCATCATACAGCCAGGATGTCATCGCCCTCAGCATCAGTACCAGACCTCGGGGGTAGCTCCCAGTGTTGTTTTCACGAAGAGCAAATTCGATGGTATTAAGCGCACCTTCCACAGCCTCATCATCAATGCCATCTGCGACAAGCTGTTTCAAGGTATCCATTATCAGCGACTCGACGCCATCCTCATTCCCCTTAGCTACACCCTTCAAGCCTACGGAAAAAAAGAGCTGCCTCAGTTCACCTTCCAGTCCACCTCCTGTAATATCCTCCCCCAACCCGGATTCAATAAGGGCCTTGCGCAGAGGAGACCCAGGGGTTCCCAGAAGAATATACCCCAGGATATTCAGTGCCATATTAGCAAAGGCATCCGTCGTTTCACCGAGAACCCAGTTGACGGTCATCATAACCCCGGTGGTGTCTTCACCACTGGCAAAGGGACGCTCCAAACGACGAGGGGCGTCAAAGCGCTGCTGTATAGGTATTGTTGAATCTATGACTATTCGATTGAAATCCTTGAGATACTCATTTGCAATGCGCAACCGCTCCTCAGGATCGTCATCGCCTGAAAAGAAGATTCTTGAATTGGAAGGATGGTAATACCTATTGTGAAAATCTCTGAATTGTTCATAAGTCAGATCTGGTATCACGACAGGGTCCCCTCCTGAATCCAGTCCATACGTGGTATCAGGAAAGAGCGCCTGCTGGGAATACTCGGCAAGAACTCTATCAGGAGAAGAGTTGGCACCTTTCATCTCATTGAATACAACCCCTTTATAGACAATGGGATCCGTCGGTGTCTCCATTTCGTAGTGCCAGCCCTCCTGTTGAAAGATCTCAGCTGTGATGCGCGGATAGAAGACCGCGTCCAGATAGACATCGATAAGATTATAGAAGTCCTTAAGGTTCTGACTGGCAACAGGATAACAGGTCTTGTCCGGATAGGTAAAGGCGTTCAGAAATGTCTGTAGTGATCCCTTTAATATCTCCACAAAGGGTTCCTTTACAGGATACTTGCGGGAACCACACAGGACAGAATGTTCAAGTATATGCGGAACCCCCGTTGAATCAAAGGGGGGTGTCCGGAATGTAATGCCGAAGACTTTATTCTCATCATCATTGATCATCGACAAGAGCTCGGCTCCAGTCTTTAAATGCCTGTATAGTACCGCCTGTGTTTTTATCTCACCTATGTATTGCTCCCTTAAAATTTCGAACCCATGGCACTGTTTCTTCATTAAATCCCCCCATTTTATTATCATCTTCCAAAATTGGGGTTGATTATAACCGCATCCCCAAACCGGCGCAACCTAACACATCTTTTTTTCACAGAAGGAATGAAATAGATCTTGGAGATATATGCTGACAGGTTAGGACTTTTTTAAAAGATTTCCGGATTTTTACAAAAGTAGCGCAAGCAAACCATATATAATCCTTGACAAAGTATTTTGGCGATGTATTGTTTGACTGTTTTTGGAGAAGGATTCTAACACTTCAGCGGAGGCATGACCTATGCAAAAAATCATGCGCAACTTATCGCGGCTCACATCTTTCATCAAAGGCGATATATGGAGAATCAGACTTAAAGATCTTCCGCGCAAACAATCCTTCTTCATTAAGCAATTACGGATTTTTCTCCTATCGGCAAGAGGATTTGACGAAGACAAATGCCAGTTAAGGGCCTCGGCTCTTACCTTCTATTCCCTAATTTCCATCGTGCCTGTCGCTGCCATGGCCTTCGGTATAGCCAAGGGTTTTGGTTTTGAAAAACATCTCCAGAAACAGCTTCTAGAACAAATTCACGGACAGGAAGAGGCAGTTACAAGGGTCATAATCTTTGCAAATTCACTGCTCGATAACACAAAGGGAGGTCTAATAGCCGGGATAGGGATAATCGTCCTCTTCTGGGCGGTTATAAAAGTCCTGGGACATATTGAGGCGTCCTTCAATGATATCTGGGGAATACGCGAATCAAGGAGTCTCGGCAGAAAATTCAGCGATTATCTTTCCGTTATGCTCCTGTGCCCGCTCCTCTTGATCACATCCAGCAGCGTCGCTGTATTCGTTACAACACAGGTATCTATGATTTTTGAGAAGGTAACCCTACTGGGAATTTTGGGTCCCACTATATCATTTGTCCTTAAGATGCTTCCATACACTATCGTCTGGGTCCTTTTTGCCTTCCTCTACATATTCATGCCCAATACCAAGGTGAGATTTAAGTCAGGAATCCTGGCAGGGGTTATTGCCGGCACTATTTATCAAATAATACAGTTTGGATATATCACTTTCCAGGTAGGGGCGGCCAAATATAATGCAATCTACGGCAGCTTTGCGGCATTGCCACTTTTTCTGATATGGTTGCAGCTGAGTTGGCTTATTGTTCTCTTCGGTGCCGAATTTTCTTTCGCCCATCAGAATGTTGACACCTACGAATTTGAGCCAGATTCACTTAAAATCAGCAACTCCTTTAAAAGACTCCTCTCTCTACAGATCACGCAACTACTGGTTTCGAACTTTTCGGAGGGAGGCAAACCGATAACGGCAACTGAGATATCTCACAGGCTTGAAATCCCTATCCGGCTTGTACACCAGATACTCTTCGACCTGACAGAGTCCGGCATTGTATCGGGTACCCAGACCCAAGAATACAGGGAACCAGCCTACCAGCCAGCCCGGGATATTGGAACACTTACGATACAGTTGGTTATCGATTCCCTTGAAACCCGGGGTACAGATGCCATCCCGGTTGCCAACACCAAGGAAGTGAAGATTCTCTCCGAGATATTACAAAAGTTCACAGATGAAATTGCACAATCGCCATCGAATCGGCTGTTAAAGGATGTATGATTCTAGCATCATTACAGTTGTCTTTTCAAAACCTGGGCCGCAGTATGAATCAAATCCCAGGCGGCACTGAAAGGAGGACTGTAGGCAAAATCCATATATATTATATCGTCAAGCCCCATGCCCGACCACAGGCAGGCAGAAAGGGTGTTTATCCTGCCCACAGCACCCCCTTGTCCGACGGACTGCGCGCCGAGCAACTTTCCAGTCCCCCGTTCAGCGATCATTTTTATGCCCAGCCGATGGCCGCTCCCCATGACAGGTGCCATAGACTTTCCCCATACAATGGTGCTTGCTGCATCGTAACCGCTTCGCTTTGCCTCATTTTCGTCAAGACCAGTTGCTGCCACTTCCAGATCGAAAACCTTGAAGGACTGAGATCCCAAAACCCCCGGGAATTCGGTTTTATTCCCCGAGATATTCAGCCCCGCTACTCTACCCTGCTTATTTGCTATATCTCCCAAAGGTATATTCACCCATTTCCTGCTAACACGGTGATAGGATTGGCAACAGTCCCCAGCGGAAAAGATTTCTTCCCTTGAAGTTCGCTGGAATGAGTCAACGCTTATGGCTCCCGTATCTCCAATGGCAATTCCGGCATCACGCGCAAGTGTTACGTTGGGTTTAACTCCCAGCGCAAAGATGATGATATCTGCCTTGATTTTGTCTTTGTCGGTCAGCAAAAATTGCCCATTGTGCGAGTCTTTTTCAACGGCAACAGGAGAATGGTTGGCCATGAAGTTTATACCGTTTTTGGTAAGCTCTCCGAGTATAACCGCCGAGAGTTCGGGGTCCCATTTCTTGACTGGTAGGTCACCACGGTAAACTATACTGGTTTCCATACCAAGGCGCTTTAGTGACTCCCCCATTTCGATGGCGATAAATCCTGCCCCAACTATTGCGGCACTTCGACATTGATTTGCCCGAATATATTCCTTTATCCCGATGCCATCCTCAAGATTTTTGAGAACAAAAATACCCTTGTTCTCCTTTCCGGGGATGTCAGGAAGTGTTGCAACAGAACCTGTGGCCACAACGAGATTATCGTAAGACATCGCCTCACCACCACCAAGGAAAATCATCCCCTTAGTGGTATCAATACCTTCCACTTTTGTGTTCAATATGACCTGAACTCCGGCATCTTCAAATTTTTCAGGGGTTCTGGCTACGAGTTTTTTGTAATCATCTATTACGTCACCGATATAATATGGCATTGGACAGGCCGCATATGAAACAAATCTTCCCATATCGATCATTGTTACCTGCAGTGAAGGGTCCCTTCTCTTTGCCTCAGCAGCCGCAGACGGTCCCCCTGCCCCACCTCCAACAACGATGACTTCTCTGCTCATTTGGCTCACCCTCTCGCTTTTTTAAAAAAGACAATCGTTAAACCTGCAAAAATCATCATGAGGCAGAGGATCTGCCCCATACTTAGTGCAGCCGCCAAGAGACCTAACTGAGGATCGGGTTGTCTGAAAAATTCTATAAAAAACCGCACCATACCGTAACCAATAAGATAGAAAGCAAAGAAAAGGCCTTCGAAGCGTTCGTCCTTTCTTATGGTCCAAAGTATTATAAACAGCAAAATACCTTCAAAAAACGCCTCATACAACTGTGAAGGGTGGCGAAGTGAATATAACGGGTCCAAGGGGAAATACATTCCCCACCAGACATCTGTAGCCCGCCCGTAGAGCTCTCCGTTCAGAAAATTGCCGATTCGTCCGAAGGTATACCCAAGGGGGATTGCGGGACAGACAAGATCGGAAAACCTCCAGAAATCGATCTGGTTTCTATGTAAAAAGAATACAGAACATATGATAATGCCTACAAGTCCACCATGATAAGAAAGTCCGCTGATACCTACAAAGCGAAACCCATTCGATGTGTCAAAGGGTAATATTATTGAGAGGGGGTGGGCAGTGTAATACTCCAAGTTATAGAACAGGACATATCCAAGCCGGCCGCCTATCAGCAGACCGACTATCGCCCAAACAAAACAGTCCTGGATTACCTCCTTCGAATAGTCGACTCCTTCATTTTTTATCCTTTGTATAATGAGCAGGTAAACAACACTGAAGGAAATAAGATACATAAGCCCGTAGTAACGAAGCTGAAATGAACCTATCTCAAGAAAGGCCGGATTGATGTGCCATGGGATATGCTGCCAAAAATCTACCATTCGGGGCATCTAATGTCTCTTTTCATATCTGCGGTTCCGACTATTTTTAAGGTCGGAACCCACTGTAAAAACAGGACCTGGTAAAGTTCACTGACAGCAATCGCAGGAAGAACATGAATGACCCGAAGAGGAACATGATTCGCATGAACCATGTGAAGCTGCGGGACGTGACATGCGCTTCTTTACCTTTGTACCGCCGCAATCAGGACATTCTATCTTACTTTCATCATCGCTGGAAAAGAGGATCATCTCAAATTCCCTGCCACATAGTGAACATTCATATTCATATATCGGCACGAGTTTTTCTCCCTTTCATGATTAATATGAATCCCCTTTGATGTCGTCGACATAAAGTGAAGCGCTGTGGGCTGCTGTAGCGCCGTCCCCACAGGCCGTCACAACCTGCCTTAGAGACTTGCTTATGCAATCCCCACAGGCGAAAATGCCTTGCTCAGAGGTCTTCATGTCGGCGTCAGCCAGGATATAGCGATCAGCATCAAGATTAACAACACCATCAACTAGGCTGGTGTTGGGAACAAGACCTACAAAGATAAATACACCATCAACGTCAATTTCCTCCGACTGGCTGGGGTCTTTTACATTTCTAATTCTCACTCCACTGACTCCGTCGGCGCCAAGGATCTCTTCCACTTTCGAATCCCAGGCAAATTTTATCTTTTCATTGGCAAATGCCCTCTGCTGCAGAACAGCTGTGGCACGAAGGCGATCCCGACGGTGTATGAGGGTAACATTGGATGCAAATTTGGTAAGATAGATCGCCTCCTGGACAGCCGTGTCTCCTCCCCCCACGACTGCAACCTCTCTGTTTCTGTAGAAGGGGGCATCACAGGTCGCACAGTACGATATACCTCTGCCAACCAGTTCCTCCTCGCGGGCGACACCCAGGCGGCTCCATGCGGCTCCTGTGGATATTATAACGGATAGGGCTTGGTAGGAACCCCTTTCCGTTATTATCCGCCACCCTTCGATATCTCCCAATTGCAGCCGCTCAATATTGCTTACCTGCTCTGGCCTGATCTCCAGGCCGAAGGAAACCGCCTGTCTCTTGAATGTGTCGTTTAACTCGACCCCCCCTATGGACGGTATGCCCGGATAGTTTTCTATAATATCCGTCATGGTGATCTGGCTAGCCTGGGCATTCCCTTCAAGAAGCAGTGTCTTCATATCGGACCTTGAGGCATACAATCCGGCAGTCAGACCTCCGGGGCCACCTCCAACTATAACAATATCATATGTATCGCTGGGTATATTAATATCTGCCACTTAGCTCCCCTTTCTCCATTTTGTAGCGGTCAGTTTATTTACATTTCAATTTTTGTCAAGCACCAAGCATTCATGGCCTCAACCCTTTATGCATCCAACGGCCCTGAGCCTTGCGACCTTCCGGGACAGACCGGCTCCATGGACAATATTCACAACATCATCGATATCCTTGTATGCCCCCGGCATCTCTTCACTGAGCGTCTTTTTGCCATCAGCCATAACTATTACACCCCTATGGGCCAACTCAGTTGCTATAGAGCGATTTTTGCTTGCATTCAAGGCCTTACCACGACTCATAACCCGTCCAGCTCCATGACAGGTACTGCCGAATGTCTCTCTTAGAGAACCGTCTGTTCCGACAAGAACATAGGATCCGGTTCCCATGTCGCCAGGGATAAGAACCGGCTGCCCCACATCATGATAAACACCCTTAAGCGATGGGTGACCAAGGGGAAGCGCCCTGGTAGCGCCCTTGCGGTGTACACATACCCTCTTTTTCTGACCGTCTATCAAGAACTCCTCTATCTTGGCGATATTGTGGCATACATCATAAACCAGCCGCATCCCTATATCACGGGGAGAACGCTTCAATACGTACTCAAAGGTCTGCGCCGTCCATTGCATAAGAATCTGTCTGTTAGCCCAGGCATAATTAGCGGCACATGCCATGGCGGACAGATATTCTCGACCTTCATCGGAGTTAAGGTAGGCGCAGGCAAGTTGACGGTCTGGAAGATCAAAATCCAAGGCTCTGCTGTTTTTTTACCATCTTTGCGAGGTAGTCGTCACAGACCTGATATCCGAACCCTCTGGATCCGGTATGAATAGCAACCGCAACCTGACCTTTGTCCCTCAATCCGAAGGCGGAAGCAACCGGCCTGTCAAAGATCTCCTCCACAACCTCTATCTCCAAAAAATGGTTGCCTGAACCCAGTGTACCCAGTTGCCTTCGTCCTCGTTCATGCGCTCGTTCGCTAACAAGGGCCGGATCAGCGCCCACCATGATGCCGCCGTCTTCTATTGCCTCCAGATCGTTATGAGAACCATAGCCGCGATCAACCGCCCATCCAGCACCATGGCGCAAAACCTTTTTTTCCTCCTCTAACGAAAGCTTAAGTTCGCTCTCAGAACCAACTCCGGATGGTATATTACGAAAGAGATCTATCACCAGTTCTCTCAGTTTCGTTTGGATTTCAGTAAACAGCAGATTGGTTGACATGAGACGGACACCGCAGTTTATATCATATCCGACACCCCCCGGCGATATAACACCTTCTTCCAGATCAAAGGCAGCAACGCCCCCGATGGGGAAACCATACCCCCAGTGAATATCGGGCATTGCCAGTGAGTGCCCGATAATCCCCGGCAGGTGGGCCACATTGGCAACCTGCCTGTGACTCTCGTCCTTGCCCATGGCCTTCATCATCCGCTCATCGGCATAGATCATTCCCGGCACTCGCATTCCACCGACTGCAGGTATTAGCCATCGAAACTCATCTACCTTGTCCATCCTTATTTCAGACATCGCAGATAAATCTCCCGCTCCACCCGTTGGATAGCTTTTGTATCTCGACCCCATGATAGGTTACCGCCTTTATCTCCATCTTAATAGAGTGCCTCCCTGGGTCCAATGCTTCGCCCTTTAATGACGCCCTAAGTTTTAAATCGTTCATGTCAAAGATCTTGCATTTTTTAATCAACCATCGCTCACCGTTGTAAAGATAAAGAATTTCCCTGAGAAAATTTATGAGTAATTCTTCTATGTTATTTCCTTCGGCGTCAAATGCCCTGCTCTCAATGTCCCGAACACTGCCTCTGTCAATTATTATATCCGAAATGGCAAGGACGGAATTTCTAAAAAGGTCATTTCTGTCTTTTCCGAAAATTTCCAGACCCAAATCCGCCGTATGCTCAAATATTCGGTAAAAATGGTCTTTTGACAATATTGCATATTGTTTCATAGCCAACACCTGGAGTGTTCTCGGTTATAGAACACCTCTGCAAGGAATGGAAGTCCTATTCCTTAAAATCAGCCCATCGCAGTGGTTGCTATGACCATCTAGATCTGTTAAAGCTTTCTCCTGTACAAAATACGGCAATCGTGGAGAAGATCAATGGGAACATATAATGTTCACGTACCGGAACACCTAGAACTTATGGCATCACGACGTTCAAAGGATCTGTCGGTCTCCATTGTAGAAGATCTGACCGTGCTATACAAACTGATTAATCTTACCGGAGAAGGGATGGAAGAATATTTTACGAAAGAGGAGCTGTCTCTTTTATGGGAGGTTTTCAAAAACGACGAGTTCGACCCGGAACGCATAACAGAATGGCCCGCACTGCTTGCGTGGGATATGGAAGATGTTGAAAAATATGAAAAAATTAGTGCACAGTTTCACGCTGACGCGCAAATTATTATCGAAAAACTGGAGGCCCTCACCCCTATGCAGGCCCTGTGGCTCCTCAATTATATCAGGAGAAGCGGAGAACTTTAGGCCTTAAGACTCACTCTATTCTCCGAAGATACCTTTCATCCGATCCCCCAAGGCCTCTACCGTTTTTTCTGCATCTTTAACTACAGCCGAAGTCTGCTTAGTAACCTCCTTTTGCGTCTCACCAAGGACCCCACCTAGTTTCTGGATCTGTTCATCAAGCGCCTTGGTTATACCAGGAGACATTACATTCTCATAAAGCACAGCAATAATTTCATTTGCAACCGCAGCTGGTGCTAGCCCTCCTTTTTGCTCCCCTATCCCTTTGAGATGTATGTCTGGAAGCGCTGTGGTTATCTCCTTGCCTGCCAGTAGCGGGGTGACCAAAGTTATATTTCCGTCCCTTATTACAAGGTCTCTTATGATAATTTTCTTCGCTTCTCCCTTTTTATCGGGGTCACTTTTTTTGTTTTTTTCTGTTTCTCCAGCCTTTTTTATGTTGTTAAGAATAGTTTTGAAATTATCTGTTTTCCCAAGTTTTTCATAGGTTATCTCTGGGGCAACCACCTCGATCTTTTCTATGATAATAGGGTCCGACGCCAAAGATTTTTCGTCAACATCCATGTATATGGATTCCACAGCAAAGGCCTTATTGGATTTGAAGGCACCTGGATTTCCAAGATAAAAACCTTTGATCTCGGCACGTGCCGAAAAAAGAGAAAGGCTCACATCGGCAACACGGACTTCTGTTTTAGTAATCTCTGGACCATAAGTATTGATAGCAGTTTTTATAAGAGATCCCAAATTTGAAAAAAGTGTTATCAATAAACCAGCTAAAACGACAATTACAGCGGCAATAATAATGATAAATTTTTTTTTCATTATATGTAACCTCCCCTGTTTTTTGGAAAATATATTTAGTCTTCCACGAAAGAACGGCCACACAAAAGGTCTTTATCCGATATACTCTTCTGTGTTAGCCAAACAGCCCCTTTTACTGGTCAAGACCTTTTCACCGTATATAAATGAGAGATTCCCATGAGAAATGGATGACAATTAATAACTGTAAAACCCTTTTCGGTGAGGGTTTTACAGAGAAGATCAGGTGGCAGAAAATCCATTACGGAATCCCTAAGGTATCTATATGCACTCCTGCTTCCAGAAATTATCCCCCCAATAACAGGAAGAATGTATCTAAAATAGGCAAGGTATGGACGTCTAAAGTATCGGTTTGAAGGCACCGATAATTCAAGTATCGCTACGATACCACCCCTTTTGACTACACGGTAAAGTTCTTCAAGACATTGTTCAAGATTGTCAACATTGCGGATACCGAATGCAACCATTACACGGTCAAATGTTTCATTTCTAAAAGGCAGCTTCGTAGCATCACCGTTTATAATAAAGAATCTGTTATTTAAATGTTGACCGGATTTCCGAGCTGCCTGCCCAAGCATACCAGTAGACAGATCAATACCCACGACCCTGCAACGGGTGGTTTCATTAAGTGCGCAAATAGCGAGATCTCCGGTACCTGTCGCGATATCCAGGACAATAGAATCTTCTTCTAATTGCAAAGATTCTATTGTTTTTTTCCTCCAATACCTGTCTATGGAAACAGAGAGTATCCGATTCAAGTTATCGTAGGAAGGGGCTATTCCGTCAAACATATCCCCTATGATAGTTGGTCGTTTATCTATTCCTTTCAAGCACTTGTACCTTTCAACTTACAAAACATTGCCGCTTTTAAAAAAATCCTAAAAATCAAAGGTTTCAGAGTCATCAACGGGAAGTTCCTCCTCCTTTTCAGCTTCTTCGCGCTCCACCCTTGCGATTCCCACCAGCTTTTCACCATCAGCAAGGTCAATCAGCTTAACACCCTGGGTGCTACGATGCAGGACGGAGACCTCGTTAACACCCAAGCGTATAATGTTGCCCGTGTTGCTGATCAGCATGATGTCCTCATCACCTGTGACCTGTTTTATACGTGTTACAAAACCTACCTTTGGTGTAGTCTTTAGATTGATTATCCCTTTTCCACCCCGTGATTGAAGTCTGTACTCGGAAATAGGACTCCTCTTTCCAAATCCCTTTTCTGAAACGGTCAGTATGAAATTACTGTCGCTTAGTACCTCCATTCCAACCACTTCATCGTCCTTTGCAATCCTGATCCCCGTAACCCCCCGGGCGGTTCTCCCGATCGGTCGGGCATCCTCCTCGTTGAACTTTATGGCGTTGCCTTTTTTGACACCAAGGAAGATATCCTGGTCACCATTAGTCTGCTTTACATCGATCAGCTCATCCCCTTCATCGAGGGTGATCGCAATGATTCCACCGGATCGGGGATTGGAATAGGCAATAAGGTCTGTCTTCTTTATAATGCCCCTCTTAGTCGCCATTAATACAAACTTATCCGGAACAAATTCCTTAACCGGAAGGACAGCCGTAATCTTCTCGTCCGGCGATATGCCTATAAGATTAACAATAGCCTTACCCTTTGCGGCTCTTCCCGCCTGAGGGATCTGATATATCTTTAGCCAGTATACACGTCCAAGATTGGTAAAGAAGAGGATATGGCTATGGGTTGAAGCTATAAACATGCGTTCGATAAAATCATCTTCTTTTGTTCCCATACCAACCTTGCCGCGACCGCCCCTGTGCTGACTTCTGTACAAACTTACAGGATTTCTTTTGATATAGTTCTGATGGGATATGGTAACTACCATATCCTCTTCAACTATCATATCCTCAATGCCTATATCGTTACTACTCAGAACGATCTCTGTTCTACGCGGATCGCCATACCGCTTCTGGATCTCTTCAAGCTCCTCAATAATAATGTTCAGTACCTTCTGAGGATCCGCAAGGATGCCCTCAAGCTTCTTTACAAGGGCCGAGATCTCTATGTGTTCATCCCGGATCTTGTCACGCTCCAGACCGGTCAGTCGCTGAAGCCTCATATCAAGAATAGCTTTACTCTGTTCCTCACTGAGACCAAATCTTGACATCATTTCTTCCGATGCCCGTTTCGCATTTTCCGAAGCCTTGATAAGGGCTATCACTTCGTCCAGGTTATCGAGGGCTATAATTAGTCCCTCCAGGATATGCAATTTTTCCCTGGCACGGGCCAGCTCATACATTGTTCGCCGGACAACGATTTCCTTTCGGAAATCAACAAACTTAACAAGTATCTCTTTAAGGTTCATGACCCGGGGCTGACCCTGGTCAATCGCAAGCATGATGATTCCAAAGGTCGATTCCATCTGAGTATGTTTATACAGCTGGTTGAGCAACACCCCAGACATCTCATCCCTCTTCATATCGATAACGATCCGCATCCCTTCACGATCCGATTCATCTCTCAAGTCAGCAATCCCACCGATCTTTTTCTCCTTGACCAGTTCAGATATCTTCTCTATGAGATTTGCCTTGTTAACCTGGTAGGGAAGTTCCGTGATGACTATACTCTCTCGATCGTTTCGAGCATTTCTTTCGATTATGGCACGGGCTCTCACCCTGATAATACCGCGTCCCGTACGGTATGCGGAGACGATCCCCTCTCTACCATTGATAAATCCTGCAGTTGGGAAATCCGGGCCCTTGATGAAGGCCATAAGATCATCTACAGAAAGTTCCGGATTATGTACAAGCTCTATAATGCCATCTATCAATTCTCTGAGATTATGGGGCGGGACATTAGTTGTAAGGCCGACCGCTATTCCTGATGATCCATTGAGCAGGAGAGTGGGTATCCTGGCTGGAAGTACCAGCGGTTCATGAAGAGATCCATCGTAATTAGGAACAAAATCAACGGTCTCCTTGTCAAGATCCATCAGAAGTTCCTCTGTGATCTTCTCCATCCTTATTTCGGTGTAACGCATGGCGGCCGGAGGGTCTCCGTCAACGGAACCAAAATTTCCCTGGCCGTCAATAAGTGGATAGCGCATAGAAAAATCCTGTGCCATCCTCACCACCGTATCATAGGCAGCCGTGTCTCCATGGGGATGATACTTACCGATAATGTCACCGACGATTCTCGCAGACTTTTTATATGGTTTATTCCACCTGTTCCCAAGCTCAGACATGGCGTAAAGCGCCCTTCGGTGAACAGGCTTTAAACCATCCCTTATATCAGGAATTGCACGCCCCACGATTACGCTCATGGCGTATTCCATGTAGGACTTCTGCATCTCTTTTTCTATAGTTACCGGTATGTTCTTCTGGAACAACTGATCCATCATGCTTTGAAAACCTTTCTAACGGTTAACCACTCTCTTCCTTATCAGGACTCTACGCTCATTCAATCCCTTGAGTGCGGTGTTTGACTTTTTGATAACCCCTCAGACGATGTGACATTATATGTCAAGATTTGAGACATTGAGCGCATTTTTAAAGATAAAGTTTTTGCGCGGCTCTACCTGGTCTCCCATAAGTGTTGTGAAAATTTCATCGGCGGCTACTGCGTCTTCCACCCTTACCTGAAGAAGAGTTCTCTTTTCCGGGTTCATGGTGGTCTCCCACAACTGCTCTGGGTTCATCTCCCCAAGGCCTTTGTATCTTTGTATCGAAAGACCTTTTTGACCAGCCTTAACGATATAATCTATAAGGGCTCGCATGTTCTCAATACGCTTTTCACTCCTGACATCGTCACCATTAGACTCCACAATAATGTAGGGTGGTTCTCCAAGGGGGCTTGTCTGATCTACATGCATCTTTGCCTCGGTAAATTTAGGCATATTAAATATATCTTTGTCGATCCATGTAGTATGTCCGTGCCCATTTTCCTGC
The DNA here is from genome assembly GCA_963665835.2 of Syntrophales bacterium. GTDB lineage: Bacteria > Desulfobacterota > Syntrophia > Syntrophales > UBA2210 > UBA6078. Next base: position 1,367,595 of record CAXXWJ010000001.1, read on the forward strand.
AAGGTAAAAAATATCTTATACCCGCCATGCTCTATGTCAGGCTCTATCCAGTTTGACACCAATCTTTTTCCTACCGCTTTGCTTATCTTATTTCCAGTTCTTGAAAGAAGATCTTCGTCAGTAAAATCTTTCTCTGAGAAGAGAGAATCTCCAGCTAGCAACCTTATAATCTCTTCATCTTTTCCACTCTTATGAAATTTCTTTAGAATAGCATCTAGACGTATTCCCTTTTTTATCAGCCCCAATAATTTAGATCCTGTTATAACAGAACCACTTCCAGCAACAATATGAACCTTTTCTACGCCACTCGCCAGAATATAGTCTTCCATTTCTTCTTCGCTGCCTACGTACCACTCTTTTTTCTTGTCAACCAAGCGGAACAACGGAGGTTGAGCAATGTATAGATATCCTCTTTCAATCATTTCACGCATATATCTAAAAAAGAATGTTAAAAGCAGAGTTCGTATATGAGCACCATCAACATCAGCATCGGTCATAATAATGACCTTATGATAGCGGAGTTTTGCAATATCGTAATCTTCTTCACCAATACCCGCTCCAAGGGCAGTTACAATTACTTTAATTTCATTATTGTTGAGCATTTTATCCAAACGTGCCTTCTCTACATTAAGTACTTTTCCACGGAGTGGCAAAATGGCCTGATTTCGTCTATCCCTTCCCTGTTTTGCAGAGCCACCTGCAGAATCTCCCTCAACGATATAGACCTCGCTCCTTGCAGGATCTTTTTCCTGACAATCGGCAAGTTTACCAGGAAGAGATGTAACCTCTAGGGCACTCTTTCTTCTTGTAAGCTCCCGCGCCCTACGGGCCGCATCGCGTGCCCTCGCAGCATCGATAGACTTGGATACTATCTGTTTGGCTATGGATGGATTTTCCTCAAAATAACTGCCAAGCTTTTCGTATACAACCGCTTCCACAAGACCTTTAACCTCGCTATTGCCAAGCTTTGTCTTGGTTTGTCCTTCAAACTGAGGCTGTTTAATCTTGACACTTATCACGCACCCCAGGCCTTCCCTTACATCCTCCCCTTTAAGGCCCATTTTGTCGTTCTTTGCTATACCACTACTTACGATGTAGTTGTTGATAACCCTTGTCATAGCAGATCGGAAACCGATCAGGTGTGTTCCCCCTTCGGTGGTATTGATGCTGTTGGCATAGGAAAATATATTTTCGATATACCCTTCATTATACTGAAGGGCAAGCTCAACAGAACAATCATCTTTTTCACCATTTATGTATATTGGTTGGTTGTGTAGAACCTTTTTATTGCGGTTTATATACTCAACAAAGGAAATTATCCCACCCTGATAGAAAAATTCATTTTTCTGATCTACCCTTTCATCCTCAATGTCTATCTTGAGCCCCCTGTTTAAAAATGCAAGCTCTCGAAGCCTGTTAGAAAGAACATCAAAACTAAAATCTGAATCTTCAAAAATCTCAAGATCAGGCATAAAGGTAACTTTAGTCCCACGCCTATTAGTTTTCCCCACCTCCGCCAATGGGGCAATGGGGACACCTTTCCTGTAAGACTGTCTATATACAATCCCATCCCTTCGCACCTCAAGCTCAAGATACTCAGAAAGGGCATTTACAACTGAAACTCCTACCCCGTGAAGACCACCTGATATTTTATAACTGTCATTATTAAATTTTCCACCGGCGTGGAGCTTTGTCAGGACAACCTGAGCTGCGGAAACCTTCTCCGTCTTGTGGATATCGACAGGGATACCTCTCCCATTATCCTCTACCGTTACACTGTTGTCTAAGCGAATCTTGACATGGATGGAGTCGCAATATCCACCGGCGGCTTCATCAACACTATTATCCACCACCTCATAAACAAGATGATGCAGGCCTTCCTTACCAGTACTACCTATGTACATGGCAGGTCTTTTCCTGACAGCCTCAAGCCCATCAAGAATCTTAATACTATCAGCGCTATAAGAAGTTTCCACTAATCTCTAATCTAATCCTTTCTTAATTTGATCGGCATGACTACACACATGTAAGCATCACTATCGGATGACCTTATCACACCAGGACCATCCCCCCCTCTAATTTCAAATGATATAACATCCCCATCAGCAGGATCCATTGCATCAATAAGGTACCTTACACTATACCCAACCTCAACCCTGTCGCCATTATAGGAAACATCTATCTCATCCTTAGCCTCTCCAACATCAGGGTTAGTAGAAGTAAGAATCATAATTTTATCATATACTTCAATCTTTACACCACTGAATCTCTCGGTGGACATAACTGCCATGCGCCTAAGGGAATGCAACATTTTTTCTTTGTCTAATTTTATCTCTATCCCGCCAACCTTTGGAACAACCTTCTGATAATCAGGATACTCGGCATTAATCAGACTGACGCGCAATATCGTATCATCCTTTCTTACAATGAATGATCCGTCCCTAACACTTATTTTTACAAAATCTCCGCTATCAACAAGTTTTCTAATCTCTGACACTCCCTTACGGGGTATTATAACTCCCTTAATATCATTCGAATTTTCTCCAATGGGAACTCTCGCCAATGATAACCGGTGCCCATCAGTAGCAACAACCGTTAGAAAACCTTCCAATACCTCAAAAAATACACCGTTGAGATTGGGTCTCATCTCATCTTGAGAAATTGCAAAAAAAGTTTTCTTAAAAACATCTTTCATATGATCACAGGATATAATAAGAGTTTCCAATATATCTCCCTCGTGAATTTGAGGGAAATCCTCTGATGAAATACCCGGCATTTTATAAATGACCTTCACACATGTCACATTGACCCAGTTATTATCCATGACTTTAAAGCCTATCAAGTCTCCATCTATTTCTCTTAACATTTCGAATAGTTTTCTTGCACCAACGGTTATGGATCCAGGGGTCATGACGCTTGCATCATAATACGATACTATACCTACTTCACGGTCAGTAGCAGATATCTTTATCCTTCCATCCTGTGTTTGAATGAGAATATTATTCAAGATAGGAAGAGTTGTTCTTTTCTCAACAATGCTCAAAGTTTTTTGAACACCCTCTAAAAAAAGATTTCTGTTAATTGAAAATTCCATATTTGCACCTATTCCTTATAAAAGATTATGGTAAAGTAAAAAAATAGTAGTAATAGTAGTAGATGTTAATATGTTAATGAAAAATTAAAAATATCTAAATATATTAAACTTAACACCCAAAACTATACTTGATAAAGTGTTAATATCCACTTTGTAGCATCATTTCTATTTCTTCTACTATTTTCTTAATCTCATAGTCTTTTTCAATATTTTTTTTAATCTTATTATTTGAATATATAACTGTTGAATGATCCCTTCCCCCTACCTTTGCACCTATGTCAGGAAAGGAGTTGTTGGTTAATTTTCTCGCAAGATACATTACTATTTGTCGGGATAGAACAAGATCTTTATTTTTTTTAGGAGATCGAATATCAGGCGCCTTTACATTAAATTTTTTACCTACAACTTTTATAATTTCATCTATTGTTATTTCCCTTTTTACAGAGTGTTTCAGTAAATTTTTAATTACATCTCTAACAATATCTACCGTTATCTCTTTTCCTGTTAATGATGCGTAGGCGGCTATCCTCGTTAATATTCCTTCTAATTCTCTTATATTGGAGTCAGCAACCGATGCTATATATTGAGTAACATCACCTGTTATATGAAATCCATTTTCATGCGCCTTTTTTTCTATAATTGCCATCCTTGTCTCAATGTCAGGAGGCTGAATGTCTGCTATTAAACCCCACTCAAATCTTGATCTTAATCGTCCCTCAAGCTTTTGTATCTCTTTAGGAAACTTATCACTTGTTACTACTATCTGTTTTCCAGAGTCATGAAGGGTGTTGAAGGTATGAAAAAATTCTTCCTGGGTCCTCTCCTTACCGGCTATAAATTGAATATCATCTATAAGCAAAGAATCTATTTTCCTGTATTTCTCGCGGAAATTCGACATTTTATCATATCTGATAGAGTAAATGAGTTCATTCATAAATTCTTCGGCAGAAACATAGAGGATATTTTTATTTGGATATAGTGAGATCGTATGAACACCTATGGCGTTTATAAGATGGGTTTTTCCTAAACCCACACCTCCATATACAAAAAGGGGATTGTAGTTACGCGCGGGCTGCTCAGCTACAGATAGGGCTGCAGCATGAGCGAACTGGTTGGAAGAACCCACTACAAATCTTTCAAAAGAGTACTTCATGTTTAATGATGAGTTGAGTCTTGCTGGACTGTTTTGAGGAGGTTTTTTTATTTCCCCGGCATCGGAAGGTTCTTTTTTATCTAATTTACTGACGATAAACTTTATATCAACATTTATACCTGAAACATCTGATAATGAAGATGTTATGATATCGAAGTAGTTTTCTATAAGCCAATCTTTAAAAAACTTATTTGGAACGCCAAGTAATACATTGTTGTCTTCCAAGGATACAATTTTAATAGGTTTTATCCAAGTTTCAAAGTTCTGTTGGCTTACCTTTTCTTTAATTGTTTTAATACTTTCATTCCAAAAAGCTTCCAAATTTTTGTACCTTTATAAACAGTATTATCAACAGTTGTTAATAGAAAATTACTTTAATTTTATAAGAAATTATTATCCCTCATAATGACATCTAAAAGCCTATTCAAGTCATCATCAGATAAGAATCTTATTGTGATCATTCCTCCTTTGCTGAGGCTTTTTATTTCTGTTTTTGCCATCAACTTTTCGGATATCTTATTCTCAACGTCTATAATATATGACTCTTTTCGTGTCTTGTTTCGGGGTCCGGTATTTCGTGTTTTTACGAGGCTTTCAGTTTGCCGGACACTCAAGTTTCTACGGATTATCTCTCTTAATACGTCAACCTGTTCAGATTTTGGTTCTACAGATAGAATCGCCCTTGCGTGTCCCGCAGAAATATCTTTTTTAATCAGTGCTTCCTTTGCCTCTTTCGGAAGATTTAAGAGACGCAAAGAATTTGCGATCGTAGAACGATCCTTTCCCACAATTAAAGAAATTTCCTCCTGCGAGAGATGAAATCTTTGAATCAGGGTTTGATAAGCTTCAGCTTCTTCTATAGGATTTAGTTCCTCGCGTTGAATGTTTTCTATGAGGGAAAGTTCAGCGATCTCCTGATCCTGGGCACCATGTCTTATAATAATAGGAACATCCCGTAGACCAGCTGCCTGGGCGGCCCTCCATCTTCGCTCTCCAGCAATAATTTCATAACCAGGCCGATCGTCATATTTTCTAACAAGGATAGGCTGTAATACCCCGTTCTTCTTTATGGAATCGGTTAGCTTTTTTTGATCATTCCCGTCAAAAATCTTTCTTGGCTGAAATCGGTTCGGTGATAATTCCTCGATTCCACACATGGCAAAATGAGGTTTTGTAGATGGATCTTCCATTAGATCGGGAAAGATTGCACCGAGACCCTTTCCCAGAGCATTTTTCTTAGACATTATAACCTTCCGTTGGCCATGATTTCTCTAGCCAGTTCCATGTATGAAGTAGCACCTCGGGACTTGATATCGTACAGGATAATCGGCAAACCATGGCTTGGACTTTCCGAAAGCCTCACATTTCTTGGAATAACTGTTTTTAAAACATTATCTCCAAAAAATTTCCTGGCTTCTTCCGCTACCTGATGCGAAAGTCTGTTCCTCTGATCGAACATGGTAAGCAGTATGCCAGCCAAAGAGAGAGATGGATTTAGTCGAGCCTGCACCAGTTTAACACTATTGAGAAGTTGCCCCAAGCCTTCCAGCGCAAAAAATTCACATTGCAGTGGAATTATTAGTGAATCAGATGCTACAAGAGAATTAACGGTTAAAAATCCAAGAGACGGCGGACAGTCGATTATAATGAATTCGTAAAATGTGTCAATTTTTTTTAGAAAGTTTTTCAGTCTTTTTTCTCTGTCACTGAGGGAAACGAACTCAATTTCAACCCCTATAAGGTCTCTATTTGATGGAATGATGTCTAGGGTTTCGATATCTGTTTTACATACAACATGCTCGAAGGGAACATCATTCATAAGAGCATGGTAGAGGTTTTTATCTTCGATGATTGATGGATTTATCCCAAGACCGCTACTAGCATTTCCTTGAGCATCACAATCAATGAGCAAAGTCCTTCGTTCTGCAGCGGCCAGGGAGGCGGATAGATTGATGGCGGTCGTAGTCTTCCCGACGCCTCCCTTCTGATTGGCTATACATATGACTTTTCTCATATTTTTAGAGGATTCTTTCTTACACAAGGCTATTAAAAGTAACGTTCCGCATGCTAACATACAATAGAATGTTTGAGAAGAAGTAATTTAGAGACTCCCGATGTAGGCCCATAAAGTGAATCAAGTTTGGGCCTATGATTGATTATAGACTCCTCCTAAAACATAGAAGTGATCTTGATTCCCTGGTTTTTGGGAGGATTGTTTGGTGACAACTTATCAACGAGAGCCCAGTACTTTGCATATTAGTCGAGGCCTCTTTAAGCTCAGCATCTACATGGTCTCCCTTCATTGCTATTAAGGTTCCGCCTTCAGACAGAAAGTAATTTCCCCAAATGAGAAATTCGGGAAGTTTAAAAGCAGCTCTGGATATTACAATATCGAAATATCCCTTACATATATTGTCCGGTACAAGTGATTCAATCCTGCTGTTTATAACCGAGACATTCATAAGTCCAAGTTTACGCACTATATTCTTAATAAAAGAGGTTTTTCTTCGTGACGAATCTAGGAGCGTAACGGATAGAGATCGAATTGCTATTTTTAGGGGAATCCCAGGCAGACCTGCTCCTGTACCAATATCGAGAAGCTTCAGGTTGCTATCTGGGATTAGTGAGACTGGAGTTAGGGAATCTATCAGATGTTTAGCCATATCAATGTCCGATTTAAGTGAGACAAGAGACATCTTTTCGTTCCAAAAAATAAGTTCCCTAGAATATTCCAATAGAAGGGATATGGCGTTATCGTCGAGATCTATCCCCATTTCTTCGGAGGCTTCGGATAGTAAAACTTTCGTTTTGTTTATGGTCATAGCAATATCCATAATTTTATGACAGAGAAAAGTGAAAAGGTTAATAATCAGGTAGTGATTTGGAGATTATACAGGATCTTACATGGAAGACCTTTGCCAGTTGTGATATGAAAATTACACGGAAGTTTATGGCAGAGACACTTTTTATGCAACACAAAATGTGAAAGAGGTTCAACGTGAATAAAGCAAAAATGGAAAACCTTTCAATTATCCTTAATAAACCCAAGCATTCTGGAAATATAGGCTCTGTTGCGAGGTGTGCTAAAAATATGGGAATTCAGAATGTAATAGTTGTCAGTCCGCTAAATACTGATCGTGAAAAGATTGAACAGCTTGCGACTCATTTTGCCATGGATATAGTAGAAAAAATAAAATATTTTGATAGCCTTGCGGAAGCGTTGTCCACTTTTCAGTATGTTGTAGGTACCACGGGAAGGTCCGGTGACACTAGCTTGAAAAGGTCTATGGTTTATCCCGCGATAATGGCTGAGAAGGTCGCGGATGTCTCCCAGAAGAACGAGGTTGCGTTGGTTTTTGGTCCGGAGGACCGAGGGCTCACAAATGATGAGCTTAAATATTGTGATATGCTTGTGAAGATACCCACTTCGGACGATTTAAAGTCCATAAATCTTTCCCATGCGGTTATGATAATATGTTATGAGATCTTTACGGCAGCTTTTGATAAATCCACACTTTTTACCCCCAAATTTGCTACTGTTTCAGAAACAGAGGCCATGTACGATCATTTGAAAGAAATGTTTTTACAAATAGGCTTCATAAAAAAGCAAGACCCAGATTATTGGATGACAAATGTAAGACGCCTTTTTTCAAGGACGAAGCTGCTTGCAAAGGATATTAAGATCATCCGAGGGATTTGCCATCAGATTGAGCTATATGGTAGAAAAAATGCTTTGTAGATTGTAATATGCAAATAACATTAAAAACTTGACTTTGAGTTGTGTGAAAATTACTTTATCCATATAGGTGGATGGTTGGATGTGCGTTACGGTTATGTTCATAACCTTGCGATACCATAAGAAAGACACAGGGAGATATTGATGATAGTAATAACAGGCGGGGCGGGCTTTATTGGCAGTGCTGTCGTATGGAAACTTAATGAGCAGGGGTTTGATGACATTATAGTTGTAGATAATCTGGGAACCTCGGACAAGTGGAAGAACCTGGTAAACAGGCGGTTCGCGGATTACCTTGATAAAGAAGATTTCTTGGAACTGGTACTGGATGACGCCTTGCCCTTTGATGTTGATGCCATTGTTCATATGGGAGCCTGTTCCTCGACAACAGAACGTGATGCCAACTACCTGATCGAAAATAATTATCGCTATACGGCACAGCTTGCCGGATGGGCGACAGAAAGGGGCATACGGTTTATATACGCCAGTAGTGCGGCCACCTATGGCGATGGCCTTTTAGGGTTTTCCGATGCTGACAGTTTAACCCCACAACTTCGTCCGATAAATATGTACGGATATTCCAAACAGCTATTTGACCTTTGGGCTTTCAGGAACGGATTGGAACAAAAGATTGCAGGCATAAAATTCTTCAATGTGTTCGGACCGAACGAGTATCATAAAGGGGATATGAGGAGCGTAATTCATAAATCATTCGAACAGATTCGCGATACAGGCAAGGTGAGCCTATTTAAATCGCATAGAGCTGATTTCAAAGATGGTGAGCAGAAGAGGGATTTTATTTATGTAAAGGATTGCGTAGATGTTATTTGGTGGCTTTTAGAGAATAGAGAAGTTACAGGTCTGTTCAACCTTGGTACGGGGCATGCCAGAAGCTGGAATGATCTTGTGGGGGCGGTTTTTTCCGCGATGGGAATAGGGGTACAGATTGATTACGTAGATATGCCTGTAGAAATAAGAGATCAATATCAGTATTTTACTGAGGCTAAGATGGAAAAAATTCGTTCGTTCAGGTGTCCGGTAGAAGCCATGTCGCTCGAGGATGCGGTAGCAGATTACGTCAAGGTCTATCTCGAAAAAGGTTTAATCCATTTATAGCATATCCATTTATGGGGTTGATGTGAAGATTGTAAAATTTGTTTCACCAAGCGGCGAGATACTGCATGGGGCTTTCGATCCAGATTTTCCAGACGTGGCAAATGTTTTTTCTGGTGATATTTATGGACATATAGAACCCTCTGGGAGGATAGAGCGCATAAGGCAGTTTCTGCCTCCCGTCTTTCCGCCTAACATTATCGCCCTTGGTATGAATTACGCTAAACATGCGCAGGAGATGGATAGCCAAAATCCGCCTGGACCGTTGATGTTTCTTAAGGGTACAAACAGCTTGATAGGACATGCTGAAACGATACTCCTGCCCTATGCTGGGCCCCATGAGGTTGACTATGAGGGGGAACTGGCTGTTATAATAGGGAAAAAAGCTAAGAATGTTTTACCTGCTGATGCCTTGGACTATGTTCTGGGCTATACTTGTGCAAATGATATAAGTGCCCGTGACTGGCAATTTCGCAAACAGAATAAACAATGGGCGAGGGGCAAGAGTTTTGATACCTTTTGTCCACTAGGGCCTTATCTTGTTACAAAAGATGAGATAGAAAACCCAAACAGATTAAGAATACAAACAAAACTCAACGGAAAGATCATGCAGGATTCAAACACATCTGACATGATCTTTAATATTCCTAAAATAATCAGTGACATAAGTAGCTCTATGACATTGTTACCCGGAACTGTTATATTGACGGGTACACCGGAAGGGGTAGGATTTTCTCGTACCCCCCCCGTATTTCTTCAGGAGGGAGATACGGTTGCGGTATTTACTGAAAATATTGGAGAGCTTAAAAATTATGTGCTTAGAGAGAAAAAGCCCTGGCAATGAGGGATTTGCCGGGATTCTGTGATGATAATTTTTATTTTAGCAATAGGAGGGTTTACAATGAAGTATCATGGAACGAAGCAAGCAAAAACAGTCATATCTATATTAGGTCTGTTTCTTACGGTATTTTTTATCCTTTCTCTTTCAGGGATAGTAAAACTGCCGTCCCTTTCGTTTGATATTTTTTCCAGTGAGGCCATAGCGGCTTCAACTGAGGGACTGATCAATAGCCCCCCAGCTTCTTTTGCTGATCTTGCGGAACAGCTAAAGCCTGCAGTTGTCAATATTAGTACAACAAAAACGGTAGCTTCTGGAGGGTATGGTTCGCCGTTTAACGATCCTCGGTTTGAACGGTTTTTCGGAGGTGATGAGTTTTTTAAACGGTTCTTTGGGGATACTCCAGAGAGACAATCGCAGCAGAGGAGCTTGGGGTCGGGTTTCATAATAAGTGAGGATGGGTATATATTTACAAACAACCACGTTGTTGAAAAGGCCGATAAAATAGTCGTCAAACTTTCGAATGGTAAAGAATATGATGCAACGATAAAGGGGAAGGATAGAAATACGGATATCGCCCTTTTGAAGATAGAGCCTGATAATGGTTTGCCTGTTGTAAAATTTGGTGATTCTTCAAAGCTCCGAGTTGGTGATTGGGTAATGGCCATAGGAAATCCATTCGGCCTTTCTCAGACAGTAACCGCTGGTATAGTAAGTGCCAAAGGACGGGTTATTGGTGCAGGGCCATATGATGATTTTATACAGACAGATGCCTCCATAAATCCCGGTAATAGTGGTGGACCGCTTTTCAACCTCAATGGAGAAGTTGTTGGTATTAATACGGCCATTATAGCCCAGGGCCAGGGAATAGGCTTTGCTATTCCGATTGATATGGCAAAGGAAATACTGGCAAGTCTTCAAAGCAAGGGAAAAGTTATACGAGGTTGGCTAGGAGTTTCCGTTCAGGGTATCTCTGAAGATATTGCAAAAAATCTTAAATTAAAAACTACAGAAGGTGCCCTTGTGTCTGACGTATTCAAGGGTGACCCTGCCGACAAGGCAGGCATAAAGGCAGGGGATGTCATAATGGAGATTGCCGGTAAACCGGTCAAGGACACCCACGAATTGATCAAGATAGTCGCCGGTGTTACGGTAGGGGAAAAGGTAAAGATAAAGGTGTTGCGTGACGGTAAGGACAAAACTTTCAATGTTATTGTAACGGAAAGGCCGGAGGGTACTGACATTGCGCAGACGGGGGAAGAGAATAAATCTAGTGTTGAACACTTTGGCATGACAGTTCAGGAGATCACCCCTGAGATTGCCGATCATTTGGGACTTACAGATACAGAAGGCGTGGTGATAACTCAGGTAGCCAGTGGTAGTCCTGCAGCGGAGGCTGGGATACAACCTGGTGATATCCTTAGGCAGATTAACAGGTCTAGGGTAAAATCCTTGGAGGATTATAGCAGCGTTATGTCACGCGCCGTCTCTGGGGATAGCGTCCTTGTACTTGTACAGAGAGGGCCATCTAAGTTTTTTGCAGTGATTAGGAAATAAAAATTAACAGAGGTGCTTGTAATGGTTTATCCAAATTATTACAAGTGCCCTTTTTTTATCTTATTTATGCCCCCCATTTCTTAAGAAATCGTTTTATTGGTAAGGGGTTTCTAAGGATGATAGAAACGGAACTACAGGGAAAACTCTACTCCATCTATGAGGCCATGAACATGACTTGGGGTGATCTTAAGTGGTGGCCTGGTGAAACACCCTTTGAAATTATCGTTGGAGCCATTCTTACCCAGAACACTAACTGGAAAAATGTTCAAATTGCAATCGATAGAATAAAAAAAGCTGGGCTACTAGATCCTATTAACATGTATGATGCGAGTGACGGTGTTATCGCAGGCCTGATCAAGCCTGCCGGATATTACAATGTTAAGGCAAGAAGGTTAAAGGCATTCCTTGATTTTTTACGCGTGAGGTACGGCGGCGATCTTAATAACATGTTTCGCGAGGAGCTGTGGACGCTTCGGCACAAGCTTTTAAGTGTGAGTGGTATAGGTATGGAGACCGCCGATAGTATCCTGCTCTATGCCGGGGGCAAACCTATTTTTGTTGTCGATGCCTACACACGCAGAATTTTAGAGCGGCACCATATCGTTAATCCTAACAGTAACTATTCAGAGATACAGAGCCTTTTTATGTCAAACCTTCCAAATTTAACTTCTCTTTTCAATCAGTACCATGCGCTATTTGTTGAGATGGGAAAGCGATTTTGCAAGACCAAATCCATTTGCAATGGCTGTCCCCTTGAACATCTTCCTTGTTGAAAAATTCAGATATAAATGACCGTCTGATTTTACCTCTGGCAAGGGTAGCGTGCGGATGATGCGTTTATTGGCTCTTGGCAGCTTGGGGTAAAGGACTTTGAGTGTTATAGGGGCAGAGATGTTTCACGTGAAACATCTCTGCTCTAGTTGCGATGTAAGTTGCTGATAACTGTCTATCTCTTAGCAGCGTCCCTGGCCATGGCAACCTAATGATGGCATAATTGGGCTGCAAGATCGAAGCCGGAGATCTTTTGTTCCGGCTATACCAAGGTAATGATCACCTTCCTTAACTTCCTTGGACCATCAAATTCGCAGAAGAAGATTTTTTGCCATGTACTTAGAAGGAGCTGTCCATCCTCTATGGGGAGCACCTCCGAAGGGCCTATTAGGCCGGCTTCAATATGGGTATTGCTATATCCATCCATATTGCCGTGCAGTCTCTCGCACTTGGGCGCGATTCTATGTATGCATCTAATTAAATCATCCTTTATATTGGGGTCCCAGTTTTCTTGTATAATGATTGCAGACGTTGCACCCATCGCATAAAGGCTGCACAATTCGTAACCATCGCTACGGTGCATAAGTACAAAAGACTTTACCTGTTCGGTGATATCAACAATTTCTTCTTTGGCACTGGTGCTGAAAGATATAATTGTTCTCATTGGTTATCCCTTTCACAACGCTCTCAAGGCGTTTATCGCATTATGCTAATATGACGTGCTGTTCATCCGGTAAATATAGAGAAGGGGAGTTAAACTGTCAAGCTCAAGAATTGTTGGTAATCTTATCTATATCTTCTTCTACTTTTGTCCATATATCATAAAGGTAGGCGAGGGCTGATTTTACTTCAGAGTATTCTATATGTAAGGATTGTATAAGAGATTCATTTCTATAGGTGTCCGGATCTGAAAAAATCTTTTCCACTTCTCCTTTTCTCTTCTCGAGGACGGTAATTCTGTTTTCCGTATCTTCTAGGGATTCCTTTAATGGTTTCAAAAGCCTGTATCTTTCCTGCCTGAGCTCGGCTTCTCTTCTCTTCACTTCCTTGTTTGTGGATAGATCTGGCGTTTTCCGATCTAGGGGTTGAGTGACGCCAGCGGCATTATGCTCATGGCTTGTTTTTTCCAGGTACTCATCCACTGTTCCGTGATAGAGAACCAGGTTTTTTCCCTTGAGGACAGCCACTTTGTTTATCAAGGGTGCGAGGAAATCCCTGTCGTGGGACACAATTACATAGGCTCCCTGAAATCTCTGCAGGCTGCCCTGTAGAATAGCCTTTGACTGTGCGTCCAGATGGTTGGTCGGTTCATCCATAACCAAAAGGTTTGCAGGCCTTAGAATCATTTTCGCCAGTGCAAGCCGGCTCTTCTCGCCACCTGAGAGGACTGAAACCGGCTTGAAGGCATCGTCCCCGGTAAATAAAAAGCAGCCAAGCAGGGACCTGAGCTCACCAGGAGACTTCAGGGGGGCAGCGGCATCAAGTGTTTCCAGTGTGGTATTTCTTGGGTCAAGCTCTTCGGCGGTATTTTGCGCATAGTAGGAAAGCGTGGCGTTGTTTCCAAGTCTTCGGGAACCCTTCTGGAAGGAATCTACACCGGCTATGATACGTGCCAGTGTGGATTTGCCAGAACCGTTGGAACCAATGAAGGCTATACGGTCTGTACGTTCTATGGTAAGAGAAATATTGCTAAGAACAAAATCATTATTATATGCTTTTGAAAGATTTTCTATTTCCATTAGTACTCGGCTTGCATGCGGAGGTTCTGGAAAATCCAGAAATATTGAGCGTTCATCTTTTTCAACCGAAAGAGAATCCATCTTTTCTAGCTGTTTGATTCGGCTTTGAACCTGCCTTGCCTTGGTACTTTTATATCGGAATCGTTCGATAAAGCGCGTTGTGGAGTCAATCGCTCGCTGCTGATTTTTTAGAGAAGCCTCTACAACGGCATGGTGCTCTGCCCGCTGGATCAGGTAGGATGAATAATTTCCGCTGTACTCTTTTGCCTCGCCCCGTGATATGTCTATGACCTTGTCTATGAGATTGTCAAGAAAGCGGCTGTCATGCGACACGAGAACAAGAGAGCCCTTGTAAGAGTCAAGGTACACTTCAAGCCACTCAAGGGATTCAATATCCATGTGATTCGTGGGCTCATCAAGCATCAAGATTGTAGGTTCGCGAAGGAGAAGCTTTGCAAGGGCGATCCTCATCTGCCATCCCCCACTGAACTCTTCCGTCATACGTAAAAGATCACGATCGTGGAATCCCAGACCGGAAAGGACTTGTTTTACCTTGATTTCGATTGAGTACCCCTCTCGCTGTTCCAAGATGCTCTGGGCTGTTCCCATCTCTTTTACAAGGCACTGTAATTCCTGCTTGTTTCCCGATCCATCAGCAGTTAGGACTTCAATCTCCAGTCCTATTTCTTCTATCCTTTCGTGGAGCCGGTTAAGGTCGTCAAAGGCGGTTGCCGCCTCTTCAAATAAGGTGCGGCCTGTGTGGTATAAACTGTCCTGAGGAAGGTAGCCTACGGTATTGAATCTAGACTTAACAATCTTTCCCGTGTCCGGTTCAATTTCTTCCAGAATGATCTTCATCAGGGTGGATTTTCCTGCTCCGTTACGTCCGACCAAAGCAATCCGAGAACCATCATCTATATGGAGAGAAATATCCCGAAAGAGATACTTGCCGCTGTACTGCTTTGATATGTTTTGCAGAGAGATCATATATGTCTGGATTGCAATGAAGGCTTCCCCCTGCCGAGCCAGAAAACCAGGCAGAGGGAAACATTCAATATTAGGATTTTTTTAATTTTCAGTAACCTCTACGTGGGTTATCTTGTCTCCCTGACGGATTGTATCCACCACGTTCTGTCCCTCAGTTACCTTTCCAAAGACGGTGTGGTGACCGTTGAGGTGTGGTTGGGGAGAATGTGTTATGAAGAACTGACTGCCGTTGGTGTTTGGGCCTGCATTGGCCATAGAGATTACGCCTGTTTCGTGACTCAGAGGGTTTCCATTTGTTTCGTCCTCAAATTTGTATCCTGGTCCTCCTGCGCCAGTACCTGTAGGATCTCCCCCCTGAATCATAAAGTCCCCTATAACGCGGTGAAACAAAAGGCCATTGTAAAATCCTTCCCTTGAGAGAAAGACAAAATTATTTACTGTCTTGGGTGCATGTCTGGGGTAAAGCTCCAGTTCAATATTGCCCTGAGTGGTTTTCATAACCACTTTATAGATTTTTTCGATGTCTACCAGCATCTCCGGTGGGTTGTTCCATTGTTGCATATCCTACTCCTTGCGATAATTTTGATTACAAGCTTTTTCCATAATAAAATTCAAGCAGCCGAACCCACTTTATAATAGTGAAAACAAGAAGTTCCTGCTGCTAATAAGTTTTCAATGCTTCGGTCTGGTAATGTGTAGTCAGGGCGTCTATGATCGCGTCTATATCGCCTTCAAGGATGGTTTCCAGATTGTAAAGGGTCAGACCTATCCGGTGATCGGTAATCCTCCCTTGGGGGAAATTGTAGGTCCGTATCCGCTGACTCCTGTCACCGCTTCCCACCTGTTGCTTGCGAGTTTCCGAAATAGCCGCATCATGCTCTTCCGTAGCGCGTTCCAGAAGCCTGGCACGAAGCACCTTCAATGCCTTTGCCTTGTTTTTATGCTGTGATTTTTCATCCTGGCAGGTAACAACCAGTCCGCTAGGAAGATGTGTTATCCTAACTGCGGAGTCGGTAGTGTTGACACTCTGTCCGCCATGGCCGGTGGATCTATAGACGTCTATTCTTAGGTCGTTTGGATCAATATTGACTTCGACCTCATCTGCCTCGGGAAGGACGGCCACTGTTACGGCTGACGTATGGATTCTTCCCTGTGCCTCTGTAACCGGGACCCTCTGAACGCGATGAACCCCACTTTCATACTTTAGTCTGCTGTATGCGCCGTTTCCCTCTATCATCATTATGACTTCCTTGAATCCGCCAATTCCTCCAGAGATGCTGGAACTGATTATTTCTATCTTCCAGTTGTATCGCTCTGCGTATCTGGTATACATGCGGAAAAGGTCTCCTGCAAAAAGTCCGGCTTCGTCGCCCCCTGTTCCGGCGCGAATCTCCAGAAACACATTTCTCTCGTCATTGGGGTCTTTGGGAAGCAAGAGAATCATCAGTTCTTTCTCAAGGTCCTGAAGACATTCCCGCAGCTGGGGGAGTTCTTCTTTTGCCATATCCCGCAGTTCGTCATCGCCATCCTTGAGGAGGGCCTTGTTATCCTCTATCTGATGCCAGATATGGTTGTATTCGCGGTAGGTTTTTACGAGATCCAGAATGTTCGCGTGCTCCCTGGCATATTTCTGATATACGCCGTAATCAGCGATTATCTTGGGATCACTCAGCAGAGCTTCCAGCTCTTCATAACGTTTTTCAATTTCCCTAAGCTTTAAAAGCATATGGTCCTTCCTGGATTGATAAGGATGATAACTTAAGAGGGGAGAATATAATAAACAGACGGGCCGCCTTTACCGGGACCACCGGTCCCGGGTTGAGCAGATCAGATTAAAAGGAGGCACAAGGAAAGGAACCCGTATCCCTCGGA
The DNA here is from genome assembly GCA_963665835.2 of Syntrophales bacterium. Taxonomy (GTDB): domain Bacteria; phylum Desulfobacterota; class Syntrophia; order Syntrophales; family UBA2210; genus UBA6078. The sequence continues at coordinate 1,384,455 of CAXXWJ010000001.1, forward strand.
ATAGATCCGTAGAGGCAAAGACATTCTGTGCCTAATTATTGACACCCACTACTATTAGTTACTTGTCGCGCTCGCCATATTTGCGGTTGAACTTCTCTATCCGGCCGGCAGTATCCATTATCTTCTGCTTTCCAGTAAAAAATGGATGGCAGTTAGCGCATATTTCAACCTTTATGTCGCCTTTGGTCGATCTGGTCTCTATGGTATTTCCACACACACATGTTACCGTAGACTTCTTATAGTCTGGGTGAATATCTTTCTTCATAACAACAGCGCCTCCTAAAGCGTTAAAAAAGTCGGTATTATATCCATCTTCAGCGGAATTTCAAGAAAATAAATCTGCCTTTTGCCCTACTACTGCTTCATCGATTCAAAAAAATCTTTATTGCTTGTTGTCTTTTTAATCTTATCGATTATAAATTCCATGGCATCCACGGAGTTCATCTCCTGCAATAGTCTCCTCAATATCCATATCCTACGCATTTCTTCCTCGGGAACAAGTAGTTCTTCTTTTCGGGTTCCTGAACGGACCAGATCGAAAGCGGGGAATATCCTTCTGTCGGAAATCTTCCTGTCAAGGTGCAACTCCATATTGCCTGTTCCCTTAAATTCCTCAAAGATGACCTCATCCATTCGGCTTCCAGTATCAATAAGGGCAGTTGATATTATCGTGAGGCTTCCTCCGCCCTCGATGTTTCGCGCTGCACCGAAAAAGCGTTTGGGTTTATGAAGGGCATTGGAGTCTACGCCACCGGACAGCACTTTCCCGCTTGGGGGAACTATCGAGTTATAGGCCCGGGCAAGTCTGGTGATGCTGTCCAGGAGTATTACGACATCACGATTGTGTTCTACCAGTCGCTTGGCTTTCTCAAGAACCATCTCTGCAATCTGGACATGCCGGGAGGCGGTTTCGTCGAATGTGGAAGAGATAACTTCGCCAGTAACACTTCTCTCCATATCCGTAACTTCTTCGGGGCGTTCATCAATCAGAAGGACCATGAGTACTGCATCCTTGTGGTTTTTCGCGATACTGTGGGCAATGTCCTTCAGGAGGACTGTCTTTCCCGTACGTGGCGGTGAAACAATAAGCCCTCTCTGACCCTTGCCTATGGGGGTAAAGATATCCATAACCCGTGTTGAGTAATTTTCTGGGTCTGCTTCCAGCTGCCATTTTTCTTCGGGATATAAGGGGGTTAGGTTATCGAAAAGTATTTTGCCTCTTGCGGCTTCGGGGGGCTCAAAGTTTATGGATTCTACCTTAAGAAGGGCGAAGTATTTTTCCCCTTCTTTTGGGGGTCTCACCTCTCCGACGATTGTGTCTCCTGTTCGCATGCCGAACCTTCTTATCTGGGAGGGGGAAACGTATATGTCATCTGGTCCGGGAAAATAATTATATCCCACCGACCTGAGGAAGCCGAATCCGTCTGGGAGAGTCTCAAGGACGCCCTCGCCTGTGAGAACGCCATTTTTCTCCGTCTGATATTGAAGGATAGCAAAAATAAGGTCTTGCCGTTTCATTCCACTGGTCCCTGGGATGTTTAGATCTTTTGCCAGTTCATTGAGCTCACCAATGGATTTACTCTTGATCTCTGAAATGTTCATTTCCCGTTCCTTTGCTGGGATTGATTTATTATCATTATGTATTATTGCATGATGTGTGTGGGCATGATCTTCTCAGGCGACCTATCTCCTCGCTAGAGAGGAAAAAGAAATTGGAGAAGGACAGAATACTTCCCTACGGCACCAATTCTTTTAAATGCCTGTGTGTAGTTTACAGAACAAATCCTGAATTTCGAACGAGTTGGGACTACCTAGCGGCCCCTTCATATAGGTTTTACTGCTCAACGACCTTGTTGTCTTGGTAGCTAATACGGTCTCCTGAAATACTTTGGAAAGGAAGGTTTAGCACACAATATCAATGGACGGAGATTCTTATATAGAATAACCAAGGATGTCAAGAAGTTTTTTCAATAGTTTCTTTGCCGACGGTTTTGCCAATCATGATAAAGGTAAGCTGTCTTCCAGTATCACCGCCCTCTGCCCGGTGTGAAAAAAACAGTTTTCCGGTGCATGCCGTGCAGATATCAGATAAAAAAATGTTTTTCTTAGGTATTCCTGATTGGAGAAGCTGGGAGATATTGGCTGCGGAAAGATTGAACATCCATTTTCCTTTATTGCCAATTTTTGAAAAACAGCTCTCAACCTCTTCGGTTTGATCAAAATGTGAAAAGAGTTCATCATCGACTTCGTAGCAACAAGGCCCGATGGCTGGGCCTAGCACCGCAAGGATATCATGCGGATTGGATGCGAAAGTGTCGAAGAAGATCTTTATGGCCTTGCTGGCGATCGAAATCGCCGTCCCTCTCCACCCGGCATGAATAGCGCCAATCACAAGTTTTTTTGTATCCACAAGGAGAAGAGGAAGGCAGTCAGCTGTTTTTATCCCTATTGGAAGTTCCGGTATCGCAGTTATAATCCCATCATATTCCAGGGGGGTATTCTGCTTTATTTGATTAAAAGTTTTATCAATAAGCAGGATGCGATCACCATGCACCTGACGGACTGTCGTGAGGTTATCGGGAATATCGAAGGCGGAGCAAAGGCGATTGCCATTGGTCTTTAAATTTTCTTCTCTGTCCCCGAGATGTTGACCAAAATTCAGGTTGGCCAGTCTTCCCGTGCTTATGCCACCCCACCTTGTACAAAATGCGTGAGTTATTGCTGCACAATCCTTTAACGGCAAGCATTCCAGGTATTTAATGCCCTTCCTGTAGGAAAGGCGAAATGCTGAATCTCCCGCAAAACATCCAGATCCAAAGTCTTTACACATTGCCTAGTCTCTTTTCAAGGTCTGAGCATATCTGAAACATGTCTTTCGGGATAGGCGAAAAAAAAATCATGGGGACGTCGGTTATTGGGTGGTTAAAGGACAACGAGCCCGAGTGCAGCGCCTGCCGTCGCATCTGTCTCAATATCGCACGAAGGAAGTTATCCGGAACCATCTCAATCTGTTTTTTTGAATTTCCGTAAGTGCCATCCCCAACAACCGGGTGGCCGATAGCATTCATGTGAACGCGAATCTGATGGGTCCTTCCCGTTTCGATAGTAACCTCCAGGAGGGAGGCTAAACCATAGCGCCGTTCGACCCGCCACCGGGTTCTCGAAGCCTTCCCCCTTGTGCTGTTTGTTGCCATTTTTTTTCTATCCACGGGGTGCCTACCTATGGGTAGATCCACAAACCCTTCATTATCGCTTGGGTCTCCGTGAACAATCACCTGGTAGACCTTAGTTACGAGGTGCTCCTTGAACTGTCTGGAAAGTTCGATGTGGGCTTCATCGGATTTGGCCACAACCATCAGCCCCGAGGTATCCTTATCCAGGCGGTGAACGATCCCGGGTCTCCTGACCCCGCCAATCCCGGAAAGATCTTTGCAGTGAAAAAGAAGCGAATTTACCAAAGTGCAGCTTTTATTCCCGGCCCCTGGATGTACGACCATTCCGGGGGCTTTGTTTAATACAAGGATGTGCCGATCTTCATAACAGATATCAAGCGGGAGATCTTCCGGAGCGATATCAGGCTCGACAGGTTCTTCCGGCGATACGGAGATCATGTCTTTGCCTTTGATGATGTAACTGGGTTTTACAGAAACACCGTCTACCAAGATTCGCCCTACCTCAATGGCCCTTTTTATCTGCGACCTTGTACCACAAAGACCCTGTCGGGAAAGAAAGCGGTCGAGCCGTTCTGCATTCTCGGAAGAATCCACCTCTATAGTGAATGGTCTGCCTTTAGCGGATATTGTTTCATTTGTCATATTGATTTTGCTCGGGGAATATTGACCGGGGTTATATTAAGCATCAAAATTATAAGAATTGTCCCTCAAGTCATTCCAATAAGCCGGGGAGCTCTAACTCTCACTGTCCGTTATGCTTTTCATGCCTTCCTCTATAAATGCTAATTCATCTTCTGTTATAGTTCTAAGGTCAAGGAGGATCTTGTCTTCGCATATCCTTACTATTATGGGAACTTTTGACGTACGGAGTCTCTTTTCCAGGCTGCTCGGAGAAATGTTGCTTGATTGCACCTTCACGACAAAGGTGGGAAGTGTTTGAGTCGGGAGCGAACCACCTCCTGCTAGCGAGTGGTCCTCTGTAACGGAAAAGGTCATCCCTTCTATCGATAAACTTTTCAGAATATCCATCAGTCTGCGTGCTCTCTTTTCGACCTCCGAAATCGGTTCCGTTAGTGATCGCAGCACGGGAATATTACGAATGGCCTCGTCGAGGTCAAGGTAATTTATCAAAGTTGCTTCCAATGCTGCCAGGGTCAATTTGTCTATGCGAAGAGCGCGGTTAATAGGGTTCTTTTTTATCTTTTCGATTATATGTTTTTTGCCTGCTATTATACCGGCCTGTGGTCCTCCCAGCAGCTTGTCTCCGCTGAATGTTACGATATCTACACCGGTCTTTATTACCTCCTGAACGGTCGGTTCCTTTTCAAAACCATAGGCCTCAAGGGGAACGAAACATCCGCTGCCAAGGTCATTTATTACGGGGACACCCCTCTTTCTCCCAAGAGCTACGAGCTCTTCCAGGTCTATCTCGGCCGTAAAGCCCAGGACCTTGAAGTTACTTGTGTGGACCTTAAGAATGACTCCGGTATTATCGTCTATAGCACCTTCGTAGTCAGAAAGGTGGGTCCGGTTGGTGGTGCCAACCTCTCGGAGTACGGACCCGCTCTTTTCCATCACCTCCGGGATACGAAAGGCCCCCCCTATCTCGATTAGTTCCCCCCTTGAAACAATAGCCTCTTTGTACTCCGAAAGGGTATTAAGAACCAGAAGAACGGCGGCTGCGTTATTGTTGACGATAATGATATCTTCGGCACCTGATATTGAGCATAAAAGCTCGCGTACATGATCGTAACGAGCACCCCGCTTCCCTTCCCCAAGATTGAATTCCAGGTTTGAATACCCCTCGCTGACGGCGATTATACTCCTTAAGGATTCGGAACAGAGTTTGGCCCTTCCCAGGTTTGTGTGCAGTACGATACCGGTGGCGTTTACCACGCGTCGCAGGCTGGGAGTTTTTAATGCATAAAGCCGAGCTTTTATTTTTTGTGCCCCCTCAGCTGTTGATAAAATGTTATGATTCGATCCGTTAAGGATGGACGTTCTCATCTCATCGACCAGCTCTCGACATTTTCCTGCCGCTATCTCACGGGATAGGCCTTCAAGGGCGCCCATCTTTTCAAGGAGGAGTAGGAGCTCATCAATCTTCGGAAGTTGCTTGAGCAGGTCTCTTGTAGCGTTGTCCATGCCAATAGATTACCTTTTAAAATTGTTATGCTGGGTGATCGGGCAAAATTTTCTATGGTTAAGCGTAATATGAGAAAGCCTGATAAAATGCAAACAAGAAATCTCTACCTGTTCAGGCAGAAGTCACGGAAGTTATTGACTGCGGTGAAGAATTCTCTCATCATGATTACCCAATAGTATCTTCCCCGGTCTGTCAAGTACAGGACTCCATGATGGTAGCGTATTCCACCTATCATTATGAAAGCCAGTATCTCTGGCCAGAGCTGGCGCAAGAGCCCGCCTTGATATTTCTGCTCCATGGATACTATATCCAGATTCATGCCGAATAGTTTCATCAGAAAATCATAGCGTATCTGCTCCGGGACCGTAAAGTCCCGAGATGCCATGAGTGGCAGTTGTCCATTTTTTAGAAGTTCAATATATCTGGGAATATCAAATGTATTGGCGTAACACCTTCCTGCCATGTATCCTATTGATCCGCTTCCTAGGCCTGCGTATTCGTCATGGTCCACGATATATTCATCGATCATTGTGCCTTTCCTGGAAAAGCACCAGGCCGATGAAAAACGGTACAGCGTCGAAAGTCTTTCTGAGATTATCCTGTAGAGGTTCTTTTCTTTCCGGAAATCGATCTTTCCCATGGACCCCTCAATTTTTCTGCGTGTTGAATCAGATACCATCAGGGGGTAATATGTCACCTGGTCGATTCCAGTTTGAACAAGAAGATCAAGGTCCCTTTGAAGGGTTTCTTCCGTCTGGGCCGGGAAGTTGAAGATCATGTCTGCATTTAAGGTGTCGAATTTTCCCGAGATCTCTGCAATGCGCTCGGCGATCGCCCTGCCGCTGCCATACTTTTCATAACGCCCCATCGCCTTTAGAAGACTGTCATCAAAGCTCTGAATCCCAACCGATAGCCTGTTTACGCGCATTTTTCTGAGGGCAGAGACATATTCCGGGGTAAGGTGGTTAGGGTTTGTCTCCACAGAGATGTTTTGGATATTGAACGAGTCTACAGCCTGCTGTAGCGTTTTTTCCAGTTCCTCCATCATGATTGTAGGGGTTCCTCCGCCCACATAAATACCGGAAAAATCGTATCCCGCCTCCCGGTATAGACGTATCTCGGTCCTCAGTGCATCATGATAGCTCACGCACAGTGCCTTATCCAGGACTATTCGATTGAAAGAACAATAGTTGCAAAGACTTTCGCAGAAGGGAATGTGGATATACAGCAGGCGATTGTGATTCAACTTTCCCGGGGGCAGAGATGCCCCAACCCCATCCTCGAACCTCAGGGACCGTGAAAATTCCCGTTTCGTTACTCCAGTTATAATTCTGTTGATCACTCTCAATACATCCTTTCCATTATCCCAGTGGCTGCACTATCAGTATTTTAGAATTATTTCAATAGCGTTGAAATAACAATCCCATGATGTTATAGGGATAGGACCTTATCCTGATAGAAAGGCACTGGTGGTCTCAATGAAAACTTGGAAATTATGGGAAAACGAAAAAATAAATGACGATGAGTCGCGTTTACTCCGAAGAAAGGCTCAAGAGGTGCCCGTTCCCTTTGATGAAGAAGGGAGAAGAGATATCGAACTCCTCATAGATTCCTTTTTGGAACGCGATGATGCTGTAGGTCTTGCCGCTCCACAGATAGGTATCAGCAAGCGGATAGTGGTATTCAAGAACGGAAATTTTGATGAAAGGGCGCCTCTGCGCAAAGGGGGCGGCGAGTATGATGTCTTGGTCAATCCGCGAATAACCCAGGTCCGTGGTGACAGAGAAAAATCACAGGAAGGGTGTCTCTCCTGTCCCGACATAAGTGTTGATATCTTTAGGGCTACCTCCGTCAAGGTAAAGGCTTACGATGAGAGGGGGGAAAAGATCAACAAACGTTACGAGGGCTACCTTGCGCGTGTTGTGCAGCACGAGCTTGACCATCTGGATGGTAAACTTATTGTTGACAGTGGTACCACGATCTATTTCCCGAAAGATAAGGCAAGGTTTTTCGAAAGCGTATTCAGCGGTGGAGATGAATAGCTTCTCTGATTCATTAGATATGCAGGAGTAGTTTCAATGTCATATGATATAAAATGCAGGTGTTTTGAGAAAACTGGTGATTCGAATACCTCCGAATTATTGGAGGTTGTCTCAAAGAGGGCCGGTGAGCTTGAAGTTAGGAACGTACTTGTGGCTACCTGCAGCGGGAATACTGCATGGCAAGCTTTAAATCATCTGGGATCGAACATACATATTATAGCGATTACCCATTATACCGGGTTCGAGGGTCCCAACCAGCAGGAGATGACTCAAGATACTCGACTTGCGCTGGCGGCGAAGGGGGTTAGCGTACTTACCTGTCAGCATGCCTTCGGAGGGGTCGGGCGAGGGATAAGGCGTAAACTTAACACCTACCAGGTCGATGAAATTATAGCATATGTCCTCAGGATGTTCGGTCAAGGGACCAAGGTGGCTGTAGAGCTGGCTCTGATGGCGGCTGATGCCGGATTGATAAGGACCGATGAAGATGTGATCTCCATAGGAGGAACAGCTAAGGGTGCCGATACGGCTCTGTTGCTTCGGCCGGCAAACTCCTCCGACCTGTTCAACCTGAAGGTCAGGGAAGTTATTTGTAAGCCATCGATATTTTAGAGGGAGTATGAATGGTGCTTAATGAAGAACAACTTAATGGATATGCCGATGCCCTGCTTTGGGGGCTTTTAAAGGCGAGGACCGGTAAGTTTCGTCGTGGGGATATTGTCCTGCTAAGATATGATATACCGGCAATTAGTCTGGCTGAAGTTTTATATGAAAAACTCCTGGTACGAGGGATGCATGTTATCCCACGTGCCGGTCTCAGCACAGGTATGGAACTTTCATTTTTTAAGAAGGCAAAGGGACGACAACTGGTGTTTCATCCCCCGGGCGAACAGGCGCTCTACGAATCACTTAACGGGAGTATATTCCTTCACGCCCCGGAATCTCTTACTCATCTTAAGGATGTTGATCCCAGAAATATAGCGAAGGCAGTCGTTGCAAGAAAAACACTGCGCGAGATAATGGACAGAAGGGAAGAAGCTGGTGATTTCGGCTGGACCCTGTGCACCTTCCCAACAGACGAGCTTGCCCGCAAAGCAAATCTCACCCTTGCCGAGTATACAGAGCAGATTGTCAAGGCATGTTTTCTGGACAGCGAAAACCCAGCTTCAAGCTGGGATAGTGTTTACCGTAAGGCAGGTGCGATAAAGAGGTGGCTCAACGGGATGGGTGTTTCTTACTATCATGTGGAGTCGGAAAATACAGATCTTCGGATAAGGCCCGGAAAGAAAAAAAAGTGGATAGGCATTTCTGGTCATAATATCCCCAGTTTCGAACTATTTATGTCTCCTGACTGGCGGGGTACCGAAGGCCATTATCTTGCCAATCAGCCATCTTTCAGGAGTGGAAATTATGTGGAAGGTGTTAAGCTTTTTTTCGAGAGGGGACGTGTTGTCAAGGTTGAGGCCGAATCGGGGGAGGATTTTGTAAAACAGCAGCTTTCCATGGACAGAGGGGCCTGCCAGGTCGGGGAATTTTCATTGACAGACAGGCGATTTTCCAGGATCGACAGATTCATGGCCGATACACTTTTTGATGAGAACTATGGCGGCCTGTGGGGCAATTGCCACATAGCTGTCGGATCCTCCTATTCTGATACCTACGCCGGAGATCCCTCAAGCCTTACAAAGGCGATGAAGAAAGAGCTTGGATTTAATGACTCGGCACTTCACTGGGACCTGGTAAACACAGAGAAGAAGAACGTCACAGCCCATCTATACAATGGCAAGACAATAAGAATATACGAAGATGGTCTATTTTGTTTATAGATGTGCCCGGTGTCAACCCCGGTTTTCCTATCTTTAGGATGGTCCTCTATGGGCTAAAGATCAATCCCGGGTCCTTAATAAGGATCCGGGATCTATTAATGCCACTTCCTCATTGGTCATAAGAGTTGCAACGTCTATAAAGCCATCATGAATGCTTATGGCTGGCCCGATCGTTATAGCTTATTTGCATTTGACCAACCGGCCCTTTTTCCGTAAGGTTCGGGGAGTATCAGATTTCTGAGTGCCGAAAGAAAAAGGAAGCAGATTAGGGTCATATGGCCGGTATAATCTACATGGACAACGCCGCAACGTCATGGCCAAAACCCGAAGGGGTCATAAAGGCGATGGTTGATTGTGCCCAAAACGCAGGGGCAAACCCAGGCCGTTCAGGGCATCGCATGTCTGTAGAGGCAGGCCGTGTAGTGCTGGATACACGTGAGTCGTTGGCGGAGTTATTTGGCGTGCAAAATATTCTTCGTATAGTACTAACAAAGAATGCCACGGAGGCCCTCAACATAGCCATCCGAGGCCTTGTCAGGCCGGGAGATCATGTAATCACCTCCGGGATGGAACACAATTCGGTAATGCGCCCTCTGCGGACCTCACAGCGTGAGGGAGTAGAAATCTCTGTGGTTCAATGCTCACCCTCCGGGAAATTGGACCCGGACGATCTGGAAAAGCATGTTAAAAAAAACACCCGTGCAATCTTTCTTACCCACGCCTCCAACGTTACAGGGACTATAATGCCGATCTGCGAGGCAGGAAAGCTCGCCAGGGATAGGGGAATTTTATTATGTGTCGATGCCGCACAGACGGCAGGTGCCATAGCCATTGATGTAGAGAAGATGGGAATCGACGTAATGGCATTCACCGGGCACAAGTCCCTTTTCGGCCCACAAGGAACTGGGGGGCTTTACCTTTCCGAAGGACTTGAAAGAAAGATCGAACCGATAATGACAGGCGGAACCGGCAGCCGATCGGAATCGGAAGAACAGCCGGCCTTTCTCCCTGATCGCTATGAATCTGGGACCCCAAATACCATAGGAATCGCAGGTCTTGGTGCCGGAGTTGGCTTTATAAAAGCCGTTGGCATCGATGCCATACGTGGAAAAGAGAGAGCCCTTACCTCCATGCTTATAGAGGGTTTGAAGTCCATGTCTGAGGTAACAATTTATGGCTGCTGCGATGCAGAGCTACAGACGGCCTTGATTTCCTTCAACATATCGGATATGAGTTCGGCAGAAGTATCCACTGCCCTTGATGAAGAATTTTCTATAATGTCACGGCCTGGTCTCCAGTGCGCTCCGGCTGCCCATCGTACGATAGGTACCTTCCCGGAGGGTACCGTACGGCTCAGTATGGGATACTTTATTGAAGAGGATGACATCCGGGCCACCCTTTCGGCCATCGACATGATCATCAGGAGGAGATTCGCCAGATGACAGAAGAGATAGATGCCCGTGGACTGGCCTGTCCACGACCGGTTATAATGACCCAAAAGGCGATTGATGACGGGATAGATTGTGTTGTCGTTGTCGACAACGAGGTGGCCAGGGACAATGTCTGCCGTATGGCGAAGAGCAAGGGCTTCGAGGTTTGTGTGGAGGAAATTGAGGATGTTTTCCGCATCCGGGTCGCTCGGGGTAGTAGAGAAAAAATAGAGGAAACCAGGCCCTCTCCTATTGGACCTACGCTTGTTGTCTTTTCGTCAGATAGGATGGGGCATGGGGACGACGATCTGGGAAAAATACTCATAAGGTCATTTCTGCATACACTGGACGATATCTCTCAGCGGCCTGATATTGTAATATGTTTTAATTCAGGAGTAAGGATTGCCACGGAAGGGTCCGATGTTCTAGAAGACCTTATTTCCCTAGAGGTAAAAGGGGTGTCGATCTTGGTCTGTGGGACATGTCTTGACTTCTTCGGACTGAAGGGCAAATTGCGGGCGGGGATCATTTCGAATATGTACGATATTGCCGAGATCATGCTCTCCGCAGGGAGGGTTGTAAGGATATGACAGAAACTCCCACTTTCCGATTTATCCTTTTTGATTCCACGAGCGAGACGCTTCTTGCCGAAAAGCTTCTAAAAAAAACAGGAATATCACACAAGGTAATCCCCGTTCCCCGCCATATCAGTTCCGACTGCGGTGTTTGCATAAGAATATCTTTCTATGACACTGACCGTACAATGGTTGCCCTAAAGAGTAAAGTTCACTTCCGCGCTGTTTCACCCGTTGATTTATAACTATTTGACATATTTTATATCATGCCTATCATAATTCTGCATGGACGATTGAAGCTCTATGTGGTACCAGTATCTTGAGCCTAATATTGGATTGCCTGTTGCAAGATGGAATATAAAACAAAAAGGAGAAAAAGCATGTTTACAGTTTCAGAAAAAGCCCAGGAGATGATCAAACAGGTCATCGAGGCGAAAGAGGGTAATCCCTCGGTTCGCCTTATCTATTCCGCAGGTGGTTGAGCGGGGCCCTCTTTGGGTTTGTCTCTGGATGAGGCAAGGGAAAACGATAAAATCTTCACGGAAGATGGAATTACTTTTGTCATAGAGGAAAAGTTGTTCGAACAGGTTAAACCGATCAATATAGATTTCGTGGATTCATCTAGGGGATCTGGTTTTTCTATCACGTCAAACTTGTCAGCTGGTGCTACCTGTGGTACATGCGGCGGCGGTTGCGGATAGTTAGCAGGAATCGTGAGTGAAACAAAGGGATATTGCGTTATATTGACGACTTGTGCCAGTGGCGCCGATGCCGAGAGGATGGCCCGTCTGCTCTTAGAGACTAGGCTGGTGGCGTGTGTGCAGGTTACAGGCATTACAAGTTTTTACAGATGGGATGGCGCTGTCAACAAAGATGACGAACAGTTGATGTTGATAAAGGCGCCGTCCCTGTCCTTCGATGCCATCGAAAAAGTAATTGTCGAAAATCACAGCTACAAAGTTCCTGAGATAATTTGCATCCCGATCGGTTCAGGCAGTGATGCATACCTTAAGTGGATTGATGGTGTAACCGTCAAATAGCGATTCATGAGACCCGGAAGTGCTCTCATGCCCATCGGCATCTTGTCTTTTTTATCTATCTTGAAATGGGGTGAAAGATGGATCTCATCGGTTCATATTCTTTTGAAAAATATCTCAAGATGATAGAGGACTTTCATGGAAGGGTTGCGCCTGGGATGGTTGCAGGCGGATTCATGATAGATCTTACGCGTAGCGGCCTCTCCGAGGGAGCTCTCTTTGACGCCATAAGTGAGACCAGCAGTTGTCTCCCTGATGCCATACAGATTCTGACACCCTGTACCATTGGGAACGGCTGGCTACGGGTAATCGAAACCGGCAGATTCGCTATCACCCTATTTGAAAAATACGATGGGGATGGAGTACGAGTTTGCATTGATATTGATAAACTTTCAGGTTGGCCAGAGGTAAAGTCCTGGTTCCTAAAGCTTATCCCAAAGCATAAACAGGATTCAAATAAACTTCTGGCGGAGCTAAAGGCAGCGGGCCGGGATATTAACCGGGTTGAGCCCGTGATAGTAGCACCGTCATATCTGGGAAAACAGAAAAAGAAGAATATCCTCGACCTGTTTCGGGTGATAAACTCAAAGCCCTTAGAGCGAAGAGGAAAGCAAAAGCAAGCCAGAGTAAGAAAACTCTTCGATCCATGAGATGATGTGGTTTAATAATAACGGACACCCTGCTAAGAGCAATAATAGAGAAAGTGAGGTGTTCAATGAAGGAGAAAGGGAAGCGCCCGAATTACACAAGTGAGTTCAAGCAAGACGCTGTAAAGTTGGTAGTTGAACAGCAATATAGTTGTCCTGAGGTTGGCAGGCGTCTTGGTATTGCCGCTTCTAATGTTTCCCGCTGGGTGCGACAATATCGTCAAGACCAGCAGGATCTTAGCGAAGGAGGTATCCCCCGGAAGGAACTGGAGGCCGAGATTTGTCGACTTAAAAAGGAAAACAAGCGGCTTGAAATGGAGCGCGAAATATTAAAAAAAGCCGCGGCCTTCTTTGCGAAAGAGTCGAACTGAGGTGCGACTTCATCCGGCAAGAGAAGAAGGCCTATCCTGTCACCGTTTTGTGTAAGGTGATGGAAGTCAGCCGGAGCAGATTTTACGATTACCTCCATAGCCTCTCAAGATCTGATGATCCTGATGAGATTGCATTAAAGGCAGGGATTAGAGCCATTTTCAAAGAACATCGCGGCAAATATGGTTCCCGTCGCATTACCAAGCAGTTAAAGAATGAAGGTCACCAGATTGGCCGGTACAGGGTACGTAATTTAATGAGGAAACTTGGTCTTAAAACCAAAGCCCCGAAGCGATACAAGGCCACGACAGAGAGCCGGCATTCGTTTCCAATAGCTGCCAACCTTTTGGATCGTGAATTCGATGTCGCCACACCGAATACATGTTGGACAACGGACATAACCTATGTCTGGACCTTTGAAGGCTGGTTGTATCTGGCTGTGGTACTTGATCTTTATTCTCGCCAGATCGTTGGCTGGGCCATGGACAAAGAAATGAAAAAGCAACTTACCCTGGATGCCCTGGCGATGGCATACTGGCGCAGAAGGCCTCCATCAGGACTGCTTCATCATTCAGATCGAGGAAGCCAGTATGCATGCCATGATTACCAGGAAAAGCTAAATCAGTATGGGATGATAGCCAGTATGAGCCGCAAGGGGAATTGTTGGGATAATGCACCGACTGAACGTTATTTCCGCAGTCTGAAGTCGGAACGGTTGTCAGATTACAGGTTTGTTACAAGACAGTCGGCAAAGATGCAGATACTTGATTATATCTCCTACTATAATTCCATTCGTCTGCATTCAAAGCTGGGTTATAAAACCCCGTTCGAATATGAGAAAGAACTATGCCGAAAAGCAGCTTAAAACAAATTGTCCGTTTTTACTTGACCACAACAAGATTTGACCACTAAGGGCTTGGATAGCATTGGCGGGGATACCTATTTCTCTGATAAGCTGACCGCGAGCTCCGCTCCCGGTCAGCTTATCGGGTGGCGGATGCTTCGCCATTGCCTTGACCGGCTCCGCTCACGCTCCGCCTATCAAGGCAATAGAGCCGCAGCTCCTCAGACTGAGTGAACGCTTCCCGTCCCCTCAGTCCTGCGGGGCTTACGGCTCATCCGCCACCCGATGGTTGGTATCTACACGGGAGTGCTTCTGGGGGTTCTGGTTGCGAGACCCTTCTGGAACAATCCTATGCTACCAATGCTCTTTCTCGTTTCTGCTCTCAAGACAGGGACGGCCTCAATATGTCTAATCGGATGTTTTGTTATGGTTTTCGTGGAATGAGCCGGGAGAAGATGGATACCAATAAATTTATAATTCATTCAATCGATTTTATCCTTATGGTTCTGGCTATAGTCGCATCATGCTCTTCATTTTCGGCTTATATGCATCTCCTCTCAGCTCTGTGGGTGCCGCACATCTTATACGTACACCTTTCTTTTCTGGGGTCTGGTAGTGGGTGTAGGACTTATTTCCCCGCTCTGTTTGGAGGTTTATGAACTTGTTCCGCATTTTATAAAAGGTTCGGCCCTCAGGGAACACAATCCCTGGCTTTCTGGCCTGGTGACTGTTGCTGTACTGGTGGGCGGGTTTGTGTTGCGCTACGTTGTTGTATATGCAGGTCAGACCCCCATAACGGCGCCCTTATGAGAGGATATGAGAGTTTTGCTCCTTTCTGATCAAAGACCGGTTGACTGCCTACATGAAATTTACAGGATCTACGTCCGCCTTGATACGCATTCCAGGGAAGTTGAAATTGTTTAGCAACTGTTTGGTCAGGCCATGTAGCGAAGAGATATCGGTTCCCTTGAGAAGCATCTGCCATCGGTATCGCCCCTTAATCTTATAGAGCGGGGCCTCGACGGGACCAAGGATGGATATATTGCCTCCCATGAGCGCTGCCGCCTCTTTTGCTGCGACAGATACCGTTCTGACGTATCCGGTAAGAGATGTTTCGTTGGTTGAAGAGATTGTCAAGTTTACTAGGCGGCTGAATGGAGGATAGCCAAGCTCTTGACGAATGGAGATTTCATCATTCCAGAATCTCAAATAATCATGATCTCTCGCCATTCGGATCGTCAAGTTCTCGGGGTTAAGTGTCTGAATTATCACCTTGCCTGGAGAATCGCCCCTTCCCCCTCGCCCCGAAACCTGCGTTAACAACTGGAACGTCTTTTCTGCGGCCCTGAAATCGGGCATATTTAGGGAAGTGTCAGCGGAAATCACACCGACCAGCGTTACGCCGGGGAAATCATGCCCCTTTGTTATCATTTGTGTCCCCACCAATATGTCGATTTCACCGCGGTCTAAGGATATCAGGATCTTCTCGTATGACCCTCTAGTAGATACGGCGTCACTATCCATTCTTCCAACGCGTGCATCTGGAAATAGTTTTACCATCTCTTCTTGGACTTTTTCGGTCCCTACGCCATAGCTGTGAACCCGCGCCCCTCCGCATGAAGGGCAGAGCGGAGGAGACTTTACCTGGAAGTTGCAGTAGTGACATTTGAGCAATCCTTCGTTCCTGTGGTGTGTCAGCGATACGGAGCAATTTAGGCATTTGAATATGTGCCCGCAGTCAAGACAGCACAGGAAGGCATCAAAACCCCTCCGGTTGAGAAAAACAAGGGTCTGTTTTTGGGCAGCAAGGTTTTTTTTGATAGCCTCTATGAGTCCTTTCGAGAAGACCGGAGGGCTGCCCCCTGTAGCTTCTTGTTTCATGTCCACTATCTCAATTGCCGGCAGATCTCGTCCGGCAACCCTCTCAGGCATTTCGAGGAGCCTGAAATCTCTGTTTTTAGTGTTGAAGTATGTCTGTATGCCCGGAGTCGCCGACCCAAGAATCACGGTGGCTCCCAGCTTTTTTGCTCTTACGATTGCCAGGTCGCGGGCATTATAGGGAATGTGGTCTTCCTGCTTATATGAGGTGTCATGTTCCTCATCAACGATTATAAGCCCAAGATCTTTGGCCGGGGCGAATATGGCCGATCGCGCCCCTATTACAATCCTTGCATCACCCCTGCTTATCCTGCGCCATTCGTCATATTTTGCTCCTCGGCCTATTTTGCTGTGGATGGTGGCAATAATATCCCCGTTGAATCGGCCATGGATCCTGCTCATAAGCTGGGGTGTCAGGGTTATTTCCGGGACCAGATAAATTGCGCTTTGGCCCATTGCCAATGCTTCCTCTATCGCCTTCAGATATACTTCAGTCTTTCCGCTACCAGTGACCCCGTGAAGAAGGCAGGGGAAATATTGGCATGATCTTATCCCTTCGCTGATCTGGTCGAGCACTTTCTTCTGTTGTTTGTTTAGTTGTATCTCCCGATTTTTTTCTCCGATGTGCGCAATGGGGGCTCTGGTTCTATAGACCTCCTGAGTGGAGATATCAATAAGCCCCTTATATTTCATTGTTTTTAATGTAGCGCCGATATTCTTGAATTGGACTCGGAGACTGGCAATATCACTTTCCCCATGTTTCTCCAAAAAGGCGTAGACGTTTTTCTGTTTTTCAGTGATCTTTATATCCTGGCGAGGGAGGGGAAGGTGTTTTATAAGAAACCCTTCTTTCTTTTTTACGGCGGCCTTCTCGATACGGTCCTTTAAATTTATAAGACTGAGATCCTGAAGCTCCTTTAATTCATTAAGGATGTCTTTTTTTTGGGTAACCTTTTTCAGGTTATCAATAGAAAGGCCTTGAGGATAATCGGCCAGTATTTCCATTATCCTGGACTGAGTAATTGACAGTTCCATCTTTTCAGGCCGCTTTTTGTCTGACGGATAAACCCAGCGGTGGCTCTTTGCATCTATTCCGCCTGGAAGTGACATTTTGAGGGTTTTGCCTAGGGGGTAAAGGTAGTATTGCGATGTCCATCGGTAAAAATCAAGGTCCTGCTCACTGAAAAGGGGTTCCGTGTCCAATACCTCAAGGATATCTTTTACGGATTTTATTTCCATTGATGGGTTCAACTCGACAATGTATCCGATCGTGTTCCGGCGGCCGAAAGGCACCAGGACCCTCTTGCCGATGGCGGTCTGTTTTTCCATTTCCTCCGGCACACCGTAAGTGAAGGGGTGCGAAGAGGGTATGCTGATGACTACGTTGACAAGCACCTGTTATTCCTTGATGTTGAGGAGCGTTGTTACGGGGAAGATATTGGATGCACTTTCGGGTAGACCGAACAGGGGTTCGGGTAGTTTATCAATCAAAGATATGTTTTGCAGTACGCTTACCGCATATAGAGTGTCATTCCTATAATATTCTATGGTTCCTGGAAACAGGAACCCCTGCTCCGTCTTACGATAATCCAGATATTCTACCCTCAGGATTACCGTCTCTCCACCGGACATCCCCACTCCAACGAAGCGCAGAGGCAGGTTTCTTTCTCGATCTATCCAAAGACGGCTTCCTGGCGAGTCTCCGGGGCCTTTACCTATAAAAAATGTTATCTTTCTTCCAATTCGGTCGATGCCTACTTTACAGGTTTCAACTCCCAGAGAATTTAGATCATTAAGTAGTTCGACAGGGGATCTATGAAAAAATATGATTGGGAATAAGGTATTCAGCCTTTGTTCACCGGCGTTGTTCGCATCGGCCCTGATGCCCATGGTAAAGACCTTACCTTTGTCCTGTAGAAGCAGGTTGATGCCCTCGGGGAAGGATCTTTCGCGCCGGAATTGACCGCCCTGATTTACGAACAAGGTTTCAGCGACCTTTTCCACGGCCGAAGTATCTTCGTAGATAGTTGTTTCAAATTGAATTGTTGCCGACTTCAGGCCCCTGCAAGATTTAACAAAAGGCTGAAGGATCTTATCAGCGGAGGGGACGTAAGCAAAACCGCCTGGCATCAGAGCAAAAGATATGGCGAACAAAAAAAATATGTATACGTAGGTCTTTATCATCGCTGATGCAGTTTGGTTCTCATATGGTCCCGTAGTTCATGGAACCCCATAGGAGGAAAGGCTGGAGGCAAAAGAACACCCTACGTGCAGGCAAGTGCTTGAGACTAGCAAAGGCCGCTACTACTCTCCTCTTTGTTTCTCCTGCTCTTCCTGCTTGGTCTTGCATTCTATGCAGAGGGTGGTGACAGGCCTCGCCATCAATCTCTTATCGGATATTTTTTTCCCGCACACATCGCATATGCCGAAAGTTCCTTCTTCGATGCGCTGGAGGGCCTCCCTCATCTTCTTGGCCAACTTCCGCTCGCGGTCTCTTATCCTGAGCTCAAAATTTCTGTCGGACTCCTGCGAGGCTCTGTCGGTTACGTCTGGGAAGCTCTCGGTTCCCCCCGTCATCTCAGAAACGGTTTTTCCGGCCTCGCCCAACAACTCTTCGATTTTCTGGCTGAAAAGGTTTTTGAAATACTCAAGCTGCTCCGGTTTCATTTAAGTCTTTCCCCACCTTATTTTAAACTGAATGAACCCATATATACAATGATGCTGTCTTTGTAAAGGAAAAATAATTATCCTTTCCCATAGGATCGGATTATTCTCTCTATCACGCTTGTCGTAGATGCCACATTATTGGAAGCTGATTCTGTGAACTGAGGAATAATGGCAACCCTGCCCCCTCTTTTTTCTACAGATGCACGGCCAACGACCGTATCAGGACTCCAGTCGCCTCCTTTTACAAGTATGTCCGGTTCGATATATTCTATAAGTTCGAGAGGGGTATCTTCATCAAAGATTGTCACATAATCTACTATCTCCAGGGAGCTCATTATGTAAGCTCTTTCATCCTCTGGTACAACGGGTCTCAGAGGGCCCTTTATGGCACTGACAGAGCGGTCGCTGTTGAGAGCCAATATCAGAATATCGCCAAGCTCTTTTGCCTGTTCGAGATACTTTACATGACCTACGTGAAGAATATCAAAACAGCCGTTGGTAAATACGATTCGCTTCCCTTCTCCTTTAAGGGTTGCAATTTTCGCTTTCAGCGAGTTTCTGGACAGTATCTTTTTCATTTTTTATCCTTTTCGGAGCAGGAGGCTAGGCCCTTGCCAACGTCAAAATAGCAACCTTCTGCGCACCATTTTTAATCAGCACCTTGGAGCATTCCATGGCCGTGTTACCGGTAGTATATACATCATCTACCAATAATATGCTTTCCCCTTTTATCTTATCGATTTTAATTACTTCAAAGGCTCCGCTGACGTTTGTCCTTCGCCCCTTCCCCGATAGCCTAACCTGTGCTTCGGTATCAACGCTTCTTATGAGTGAACGATAACTGAGCGAAAGAGAAAAGTGCGTTGCAATCTGCCGGGCGAGGATGAGCGACTGGTTGAATCCCCTTGCCCGTAAGCGATTCGGGTGGAGGGGTACGGGGACTACTAAAGAAAAATCTTCTATTGAAAGCTGGCTGTATGTACCCCGGACCATCATCCTACCCAGATTCTCCCCTAACGATATCCTCCCTTGATATTTGAAGAGGTGAATTGCTTCGAGCAGAGGACCTTCATACCTGCCCAACGCCCGTGCTATCGTAAAACACGGGGGCGAAAGAATGCAGCCTTCGCAGAGATGATTCTCCCCGTGCCCTGTCAGGGGAAGGCCACAAGAAGTACACACTGGGGGTGCTATTTTCTTTATCCCCTCAGAACAGTTTGTACAAAAGGGCTTATTCTCACGGCCCGAAAGGAGTGCACCGCATGTCGCACAGATTGGAGGGAATAGTAGGTCAGCAAGACAGGAAACCGCTTCTTTTGCCTCACCACATATCATCATTGAGATCTTTAAGCTCTTTCAAGGAATCTTCGATTGCCATCTTGGGCGCATCCGCCCATAGGCCTTCGATGTTATAAAAATCTCTAACAGGTTTATAGAAGATATGCACAACCACATCGCCGTAATCAACAAGTATCCAGTTTCCTGATTTATGACCTTCGGTCCCCAGCGGTAGTACACCTTCCTGTTTCAGGGTTTGTTCGATGTGGTCCGCAAGAGACTGTATCTGACGATCGGAATTTCCACTACATATGAGAAAATAATCTGCAAATGAAGACACATCCTTCACGCTCAGAATGACAATATCTTCGGCTTTTCTTTCAAGCGCCGCATTGACACACCGTAGAGCAAGCTGTTGCGGATTCAACGAAATTTTTTTGATAAGGACTACCTCCCCGAGTTGTTACGCTTAGCCTAAAAAGTTCTAACCAATTAGCATTATTTATTAAAATGACTTTTAATCATAATGGTTTCATCTCGCCCCGGCCCAACTGAAACCAAGGACATCTCCACGCCGGCCAGTTCCTCAAGCCTTTTTATATACATTCGTGCATTTGCAGGAAGCTCTTCCATGCTTTTTGCAGTTGTTATATCCTCAGACCATCCGGGCATTTCTTCATATACGGGGGTACAATCATATAGGGAACTGCTGTTAGATGGAACAGCTTCCGTATATTCTTTATTTTCTGTCTTATAGGCTACACATATCTTGATGGGATCGATTCCAGTTAGCACATCCAATTTTGTCAGGGCAATGCCGGTTATTCCTGATACTCTTACAGCTTGCCTGACAAGTACCATGTCAATCCACCCGCACCTTCGTTTCCTTCCTGTCGTGGCACCAAACTCACATCCCGCCTTCTGAAGCCGATCACCTATCTCCCCTGTAAGCTCTGTTACAAAGGGTCCCTCACCCACCCTGGTGGTGTATGCCTTGCAAATACCCACCACCGCGTCTATCTTGGCGGGACCCACCCCGGACCCGCAGCAGGCGCTACCTGCTGCGGTATTCGAGGATGTAACAAAAGGATATGTTCCGTAATCTATATCAAGGTGGCAACCTTGGGCACCTTCAAAAAGGATATCTTTGCCCTTCTTGATCTCATGGTCAATTATTAGAGACGTGTTTGCTGCGTATTGTCTTAGACGCTCGGCGTAACCGCAGTATTCGTCTAGTATCTCGTCATATTCCAAGGGAGCATGGTTGAAAAATTGGGTCAGGTAGAAATTTTTTTCATCGACATTGCTCCTGAGCATTTCGGCAAAGGTTTGTCTATGTAGAAGATCGCACAGCCTTATTCCTGTGCGAGCAGCTTTGTCTTCATAGGCAGGGCCGATTCCCCTTCCTGTTGTTCCGATCTTTGTACTTCCCTTGCGCATCTCCCGTGCCCTGTCAATGCTCCTGTGATAGGGCATGATCAGGTGGGCATTTTCGCTGATGTACAGTTTTGTATCGGTTGGGAAGAGTTTTTTCCCCTGAAGTTCGTCAATTTCCCTTATCAATACCTCGGGATCAATAACCATACCGTTGCCGAGTATGCAGATCTTTTTGTCGTGGAGAATTCCTGAAGGAATCAGGTGCAGGATGGTCTGCCGACCGTTCACTACAAGGGTGTGTCCGGCGTTGTTCCCTCCCTGGAAGCGGGCGATAACGTCTGCCTCAAGGGCGTATAGGTCTACTATCTTTCCCTTGCCCTCGTCTCCCCACTGGGTCCCCACTACTATTACCTGTGCCATGGATGCTTGCCTCCTTTTTGCAGCCTAAAGAGACTACATATCCATTCCAATAACTGATATAATATTCGGCAGAGCCCTTAGTTTTGTCATTGTATCTTTGGAAATTGAGCTGTCTGTGCTCAGGACGACAAGGGCTTTCCCGTCCACCTGCTCACGGCCAAGGTGAAGTCTGGATATATTGACGTCGTTATCTCCAAGGGTCGTGGCTATTTTCCCTATCACGCCTGGTTTGTCGTTGTTGTAAAGCATCAGCATTGATCCTTCGGGGATGACATCGAGTACGAACTGATTGATTCTTACGATTCTAAGATCCTCTCGCCCGAATATGGCCCCCGCAGCGAATGCCTCCTCCTTGTCGGTCTTGACAGTTACGGAGATCATGTTTTTGTAATCTTTAGCCTTGCTGCTCTTTGATTCTATTACGCTGATACCTCTCTCCTTGGCAATGACAGGGGCGTTTATATAATTAACACCTTCTTTAAGTGCCGGAGTTAGTAGCCCTTTCAACAAAGAGATAGTTACAGGTGCTACATTGTAGTCAAGGATTGAACCGCTGTACTCAATATTAACCTCTTTCACCCCTCCGGAAGCGATCTGTGCAACAAACCGTCCTACCTTCTCTCCTAGGGCAAGATATGGCTTCATATGGGCCAGAGCTTCTGCACTTACAGATGGAAAATTAACGGCATTCTTTATCTCTCCTGTTGTAAGACAATCCACGATCTGGTGGGCAACGGCAATGGCTACGTTCTTCTGCGCCTCATCCGTTGATGCCCCAAGGTGAGGCGTACATATTATATTCTCGAGGGCAATGAGCTTGGTGTTCTTTGTTGGCTCCTCCATAAATACGTCCAGGGCTGCGCCGGCGACCTTCCCGGAAACTAGGGCATCATAGAGGTCGTCCTCGTTAACTATGCCGCCACGGGCACAGTTTATAAGGTAAACACCATCTTTCATCTTTTTGAAGGATTCCGCATTGATGATTCCCCGTGTCTCGTCCGTCAGAGGGGTATGTACGGATATAAAATCAGCCTTTTGGAGAACCTCGTCAAGCGGCGCAAGGACGATTCCCATCTTCTCAGCAGTTTCCTGCGATATAAAGGGATCAAAGGCCATCACATTCATGGTAAGACCCTGAGCCCTGTTTGCGACAATCGAGCCGACCCTTCCGATGCCAACGATCCCTAGTGTTTTGTTAGACACTTCGGATCCCATGAACTTTTTCTTCTCCCATTTGCCGTCTTTCATCGAGGCAGTTGCCTGAGGTATCTGGCGGGCCAGAGAGAGCATCATGGCTATTGCATGCTCCGCAGTGGTTATGGTGTTTCCGCCGGGGGTGTTCATTACGACAATCCCCTTTTTGCTGGCCGCATCTACCGCTACATTATCTAGACCAATCCCGGCACGTCCAACCACCTCGAGATTATCTGCTGCGTTGATGATTTCTTCTGTTACTTTGGTCGCGCTTCGTATTGCTAACCCATTGTAGTTTTTTATAATTTCTTTCAATCCTTCGGGTTTCAGGTCCGTTATTACGTCAACCTCAATACCCGGGGCATTTTTAAATATATCAACGCCCTCTTTCGACAGCGTATCGCTTACAAGAACCTTTTTCATAGGGTTTCCCTTTCTCAATTTTTGATACTACATATATTACAACATGCGATTATATTTCGTTAAGCGCTCCAAGGCAGGCCGCCTCAAGCCCATCAATAACGACCTTAACATCCGCCTTCTCCACAGTTGGTCCGCACCATATCCGGAACCCCGGAGGGGCATCTTTGTACGCCCCGATGTCGTGGGCAATACCTTCCGAGCTAAGCTTTCCTACGATCTTCTTTATCCAGGCCGATTTATCGTCCTTGGATAAGGACTGGAACCGGCTGTCTGTTACCTTTAAGCAGACTGATGTTCTGGATCGGATATCTTCAGACATGGCAAGAAAATCTATCCAGTCTGTTCTTCCGACCCATTCCTCCAGAACACCTAGATTGGCCCGACTGCGTTCAATAAGGCCTGCCAATCCTATCTTGTCCGCCCAGGCCAGGGCATCAAGATAATCCTCCACACAAAGCATGGAGGGGGTATTTATAGTGTCTCCCTTAAATATGGCCTTGTCGATTTTCCCATTTTTCGTTATACGAAAAATCTTAGGCATGGGCCAGGATGGCTTGTAAGTTTCCAGACGCTCTACCGCGCGAGGTCCCAGAACAAGAATGCCGTGGGCGGCCTCACCGCCAAGGCATTTCTGCCATGAATAGGTTAGAACGTCGATCTTTGACCAGTCTATATCCATTGCGAATACCGCACTTGTCGCATCACAAAAGGTCAGTCCCCCGCGATTATCCGGTATCCAGTTCCAGTCGGGGATGCTGACGCCGCTAGTAGTTCCATTGGCCACAAAGACCACATCACTCGACCAGTCGATTTTTCCAAGATCTGGGATCTCTCCATAATCCGCCTCCAGGATAGTGGGGCTTAGTTTCAGTTGTTTGTCAACATCAGTAGCCCATCCCTTGCTGAAACTCTCCCAAACAAGAACCGTGACCGGCCTCGGGCCCAGCATAGACCACATCGCCCCTTCAAAGGTTCCCGTGTCGGACCCTGGCAGTATTCCGAGCAGGTAATCTTCCGGTATTCCGAGCACCTTTTTGCTCTCGTTTATCGCTTGCGCTAGTTTTCCCCTTCCCAGAGAGCTGCGATGAGAACGGCCAACTGCAGCGCCATTCAATGCGTTAACGTTCCAACCCGGTCTCTTTGAGCACGGACCGGAACTGAAATTTGGATTGTTCATAAGTGACCCCTTCTCTTAAATATTAGGCAAGAAGTTTCCATACCAGAATTGTAAATTTGTGTCCATTCATAAGTTATGTGGGAAATAAAATTAGGCATTCATATTCATTAAGCATGGTAAAGCTTGCTGATGATTTTGGCAGACAAATTTTTTCGGTTGCGCAACATGCCTAAAATGGTTAGTGTTTGCAAAGCGATATGGCGGTTGTATGTGGACTAGGAGAAGGGAAAGTGAAAAAAATAAAAACGGTTTTTTTCTGCCAGAATTGCGGTCATCAATCTGCAAAGTGGCTTGGAAAATGTCCCTCCTGTGGGGAGTGGAACCAATGCGTCGAAGAAGAATGTGACGCAGGAAAGTCGGAAGATCTAATGGGGGAATGGGCTAATGAAGATCCTGTCCCCATAAATGACATAGCTGCCGATGAGACCGATCGCATCAGTACCGGAATCGCCGAGATCGACCGTGTTCTGGGAGGCGGGATAGTAGGTGGCTCGGCTGTATTGATAGGGGGCGATCCCGGGATAGGGAAATCAACACTTTTGCTGCAAATGCTGAAGAATATTGCCGAGGGGGGGCGACTTGCCCTATATGTTTCCGGGGAGGAGTCTGCAACTCAGATAAAGCTGAGGGGAAAGCGCATAGGCGCCCTGTCGAAAAATCTAATGGTTCTTCCCGAGGTATCTCTTAATAATATTCTCAAACATATCAAAGTCATGAATCCGGCCATCGTAGTTATCGATTCTATACAGACGGTTTATTCGTCTACGCTTACGGCGGCCCCCGGCTCCGTCAGTCAGATAAAGGAGGGATCAGGCAAACTCATCCTGATGGCCAAGAAGACGGGGATTCCAATATTTCTTATAGGCCATGTGACCAAGGAAGGATCGATAGCCGGGCCGCGGATACTGGAGCACATGGTAGATGCGGTCCTTTATTTTGAGGGAGATTCTGGCCACCTATTCCGAATTGTACGCGGGGTGAAAAACAGGTATGGGCCTACCAATGAGATCGGGGTTTTTGAGATGAGGGAGGGGGGGCTTGTTGAGATATCTAATCCTTCCGCGCTCTTTCTTTCGGAACGCCCCAAGGGCGCGGCAGGCTCTGTCGTAGTCCCCAGCATGGAGGGTTCGCGTCCCCTTTTGGTGGAGATTCAGTCGCTGGTCAGCGAGAATGCATTCGGTATACCAAGAAGGACAACAATCGGAGTAGATCACAACCGGGTTTCGCTTCTTGCGGCAGTTATGGAAAAAGTTTGCAGGATAAATCTTGGGAATCACGATATCTTTATAAATGTTGCAGGGGGAATCAAGTTGGATGAGCCTGCCGTTGATCTTGGGATTGTCGCGTCACTGATGTCAAGTTTTATGAACAGGCCGATTGACACGCAGACTGTAGTATGTGGTGAGGTCGGCCTGACGGGAGAGGTGCGCAATGTGGGCCGTGTAGATGAGCGAATAAAGGAGGCGGCAAGGATGGGCTTTGGCAGGTGCATATTGCCGGACGCATCCTTGGGAGAGGCGGGTATAATTAAAGGTATAGAAAGAATTTCCATAGGTACCATAAGGGCTTTGGCAGAGCATTTGTTTTTGTAGAACCGCTTTGAATATTTATGTAAATGGTTTCTGCAAGCCCCTGCCAGGAACATATGTGCTGACGATCAATAAAAAGGCTTGACAATTTTTGTGAGAACATATAGAAAGCCTAATTTCGGTCAGCTTAGAGCGTCTTTTGGGGCCCATAGCTCAGCTGGAAGAGCCACCGGCTCATAACCGGTAGGTCCCTGGTTCGAACCCAGGTGGGCCCACCATTTTAAATATGGATATGTTGAATATTCTAGAAAAAAGATACAGATGTCAGAAAAAACATCGCCTGTGATTTTTACTCATAAGTGCACCAAGATTTTGGTGCACTTTTTTTTTGTACACAGTTTTGGAAAGGGGAGGACTTTTGAAAGAGCAGATAAGGCTGTTGATTGAACTTCAGGGGGTCAATGCCGAGATGGATATCCTGACAGCAAAACGGGTTGGTTTGCCACAGGAAATCAGCAAACTCGGTGAGGAGATTGAACGCGTTGACAGAGAGCTTAAGGAAGATGGACAAAGGTTAGAAATCCTAAGGGCTGATCATAAGGCTAAGGAGACTGCACTCAAAAGTGGATTGGAACAGATACGAAAGGTCAAAGGTCGTCTTCTGGAGGTAAAAACCAACAAAGAATACGAAGCCCTGCTGAAAGAGATAGAGATAATAAATAATAAAGGAAGCGTTATAGAAGACGAGATAATCAATGTGCTTGAGGAGATAGACAAGGTTTCTGAGGGATTAAAGGCACGAGAGGGTGAAGTGGCTGGGCGGCGTTCCCTATTCGAGAAAGAAATCGCGAAGATGGAATCGGAGCTCAATTCAATTGGACCCAATGTGCAAAAGATCGAAAAAAAGACGGAAGAGATCAGGGGCAAGGTCAAGGAAAACACCCTCAAAAAATTTGATGTTATAAAGAGCAGGAAAGGTGCTCTTGCTGTTGTCCCGGTATGGAAAGCGGTTTGCGAGGGCTGTCACATGAATATTCCTCCCCAGATGTATAACGAACTGCAGCGAAACGACAGATTGATGCTTTGCCCTCACTGCGAAAGGATTATCTACTGGGAAGACAGGCGAGCCGATGCCTGAGATGCTTGATATCAGCCTCTATACGGATGGTGCGTCTCGTGGCAATCCCGGAGATGGTGGCGCAGGGGCGGTCCTCGTGGATGAAAATGGGAATGTTGTAGCGTCGGCGAAGAAATTCCTGGGTACCTGTACCAATAATGAAGCGGAGTATAACGCCTTAATCCTGGGATTGCAGACGGCGCAAAAGGAAGGGTGCAAAAAGATCAGTATCTTCTTGGATTCGGAGCTTCTCGTAAGACAGGTGTTGGGGATTTACCGTGTAAAGAACAGTAGATTGCAGGAGCTAATGACCGCAGTCAGGGCTTGCCTTTCATTGTTTGATGGATACACTATCGCTCATGTGCCCCGTGAAAAAAATGCCTTGGCAGACCGGCTTGCAAACGAGGCCATTGACGAAGCTATTTAAGTTATGAAGGTATAAGTGCTTGTCAGAGCAGATCGGATGATCGCGGGCCCGTTCAAGAGGGTCGGAGGAAAGTCCGAGCTCCAAAGGGCAGGATGGTCGCTAACGGCGACTGGGGGCGACCCTAAGGAAAGTGCCACAGAAAATATACCGCCCCGATTTTTTTCGGGGTAAGGGTGAAAAGGCGAGGTAAGAGCTCACCAGTTTCCCGGGTGACCGGGAAAGCTTGGTAAACCCCATCCGGAGCAAGACCAAATAGGGAAACGATTGAGGGCTGCCCGTCCGAAGTTTCCGGGTAGGTTGCTAGAGGCAACAGGCAACTGTTGTCCCAGATGAATGATCATCGCTCTATCGGGTTTGCCCGATAG
This sequence comes from Syntrophales bacterium, assembly GCA_963665835.2. GTDB lineage: Bacteria > Desulfobacterota > Syntrophia > Syntrophales > UBA2210 > UBA6078. The sequence continues at coordinate 1,412,396 of CAXXWJ010000001.1, forward strand.
AGACACAGAACTCGGCTTATAGATCTACTCTGACACAAATAAAAAAAGGGATACGCCAAGAAGCGTGTCCCTTTTTTTATTATCATGGTTAGCTAGGTAATTTGGAGGTTATCTTCCAAGTGCCTTTTCTGTCTCAAGAACCTTAAGCGTTGTTTCGATCACGGTGTCGGAGATCAGAGAGATGCTATCGATACCGCACTCCACGAGAAACTCGGCGAACTCGGGGTAGTCGCTGGGGGCCTGTCCGCATATCCCGATCTTTCTCCCCATTTTTTTTGCCTTTGTTATCGCGTCTTTGATGAGAGTCTTCACAGCCTGGTTTCTTTCATCAAAAATGTGGGAGATCAAGGCGGAATCCCTGTCCAGTCCCAATGTTAACTGTGTCAGATCGTTTGAGCCTATTGAAAATCCGTCGAAGATTTTTCCAAACTCCTCTATAAGAATCACGTTACTCGGTATCTCAACCATCATATATAGCTCAAGGCCACTTTCTCCCTGTACGAGGCCATTCTGGGTCATTACAGAAACGACCTTCTTCGCCTCGTCTACTGTCCTACAGAAGGGGATCATCAGCTTAACATTAGAAAGCCCCATTTCATTGCGTACCTTAAGCATGGCCTTGCATTCAAGGGCAAAACCTTCCCTGTATCGGTCATCGTAATATCTTGAGGCGCCCCGGAAACCTATCATGGGATTTTCCTCTTCAACTTCGAAGAGCGGACCGCCGATAAGATTCGCGTACTCGTTACTCTTGAAATCGCTCATTCTGACAATTACGTCATTGGGATAGAAGGCTGCCCCTATCTTAGCAACACCCTGTGCAAGCTTATCCACGAAGAAATCCGCCTTGTTTGCGTATCCCAGGGTGAGGGATTCTATCTCTTCCTTGACCTTATTGTCGTTAAGTTTGTCGAACTGTATCAAGGCCATTGGGTGTATCTGTATGAAATTACTTATTATAAATTCCAGGCGTGCCAGTCCAACACCGTCATTTGGTATAGATGCAACGTCAAAGGCAATCTCTGGATTACCTACATTCATCATGATTTTCGTCTTGGGACGAGCCAGGCTTTCCAGGTTGATTTTTTTGATATCGTACTTCAAGATTCCTTCATAGACATTTCCCACTTCGCCTTCAGCGCATGACGCTGTAACCTCTTTAACGCCCTTCAGCTTTGCCGTACCATCTCCTGTTCCCACTATGCAGGGTACGCCCAGTTCCCTGCTTATGATAGCCGCATGACAGGTTCTTCCACCCTTGTTTGTTATTATAGCGGCGGCGATCTTCATTATGGGCTCCCAATCAGGGTCTGTCATATCGGTAATCAGGACTTCACCTTTTCTGAAGTCTTTTATGTCACTGACTGTTTCAATAACGTGTGCCGGTCCGGAACCTATCCTTGATCCGACAGCTGTTCCAGTAACGAGCAGCGTTCCTGTCTCGGCGAGCTTGTAGCTTTCGAGAACGTTTGCATCTCGCTGGGACTGCACTGTTTCAGGGCGTGCCTGAAGAATGAAGAGTTCTCCCGTCCTTCCATCCTTACCCCACTCTATGTCCATCGGCTTGAAGTATCCGGCCTTCGCTGAGTAATGGTCTTCAATAATCGCCGTCCAGCTGGCAAGCTTAAGAATTTCGTCCTCTGATATGCAGAACTTCTTTCTTTCATCTTCCGGCACTGGAATTATCTCAACTGGTTCTGCCTTGCCGGAGGCGTAGACCATTTTCACCTCTTTAGTTCCCAGTTTTTTCTGGACTATCGGCCTGAATCCCGTTTTCAAGGTTGGTTTGAATACATAAAACTCATCGGGATTTACCGTCCCCTGAACAACCAGCTCTCCCAGTCCATAAGCGCCAGTTAGAAGAATGGCGTCCCTGAACCCTGATTCGGTGTCTATCGAAAAGATAACTCCAGAGGCTGCAAGGTCCGAACGCACCATTTTCTGTACCCCTATCGAAAGGGCAATGGACAGGTGATCAAACCCCTTGTCTTCGCGATAAGATATGGCCCTGTTGGTAAAGAGGGAGGCAAAACACCTCTTACAGGCGTCTATAACCCCTTCATTGCCGGTAATGTTGAGATATGTTTCCTGTTGCCCGGCAAAAGAAGCATCTGGAAGGTCTTCCGCTGTCGCGGAACTGCGTACAGCTACGTCGGTATTTTCTCCGTATTCTTCGCATAGCTTTCCGTAAGCTTCAAGGATAGCTTCCTTAAGATCATCCGGCATCCTGGCGTTGTAGATAAGCGAGCGAATCTTTTCTCCCCGCTCACTGAGATTGTGCATGTCGTGTGTGTCTAGGTCAGAAAGTATCTGCTCAATCTCTTTGCCGATCCCGGCAGACTCCAGGAGGTATCTGTAAGCATCGGCGGTTACCGCAAAACCATCAGGGATATTAACTCCCTTCACGGGAAGTTCTCTAAACATTTCTCCAAGAGAAGCGTTCTTTCCGCCAACCTGAGGGATGTCCCCTAACTCTATTTCATTAAACCAAAGAACAAGCTTCTTGGCTTCCATAGTATTCCTCCCGATAAACCTTTATATTTTTAGACGTCGTCTCCCTAACAATTTCATCTTTTTAAGTCAACCGCAAAATGTACTGTCAATAGTACGAAACACACCTTATCATAAAAGAGTTTTTTTATCTGTTCTTTATGTCACGTTATGTGGAACTTTCATGTCTGATTTTAAAAAGGTTTTCTGCACCTTTCAAGTCCTCCACCGTGTTGATACCCATTGCTTCGGAAGGGTTGTCCAATATAAATGCCCCTGCCCGTTGGCCTTTTTTAAGTGCTATTTCAAATATATCTGTGAAATAGTATTCATTCTGAGAGTTTGTATTACCTATCTTTCGGACAGCATCGAAAAGGAACTTGTTGCTGGCACAGTATATTCCAGTATTTATCTCTTTGATCTCCATCTCTTTCGAGCTTGCATCACGTGCCTCGACAATCTTGAGGACATCGCCTTCCTCATTTTTTACTACTCGGCCATAACTTCCGGGATTTTCAAGAATAGTGGTCATTACGGTAATAGGTTTGCCTGCGGAACGGTGGTTGTCGAGAAGGGAAGCTATTGTTGAGGATAGGAGCAGGGGCACATCTCCACACAATATCAACACGTCTCCTTCGAATGAACTCAATGCATCTGAGGCCTGGAGCACCGCGTGAGCTGAACCCAGCTGCTCTTTTTGTAAGGCATAGACAATGTCTTGCCCGGACACTGTCTCCATAACCTTGGAAGCCTGATGTCCAACAACAACAACCGTTTTCTCTGCACCGACATTACGGGCCAAGTCTACAACATACCATACCATGGGTTTTCCGCAGAGGGGATGCAGGACCTTTGCCAGATCGGACTTCATTCTTGTCCCCTTGCCGGCGGCCAGTATGATGGCAGCCAGCTTGTTTTCCTTCTCTTTTATCATTTTGCAGTTTCCTCTCTACTTTATAAAATCCATACCGGGAGGCAGCACGATGAGCACTTCCCGGATCATTTTTGTGTCAGCATCTTCTATAGCAAAGGTTACATTATCATACCGGAATATCTCACTTCTCTTTGGAATTCTACCCATTTTGTTAAGCAGGAAGCCTCCCAGGGTCTCATAGTCTCCCTGGGGTATGTTGACTGGTATAATGCTCTGGACAGTGTCGATCTTTGCCTGTGCATTGAAAAGATATTTACTAGTTCCCACCTTTCTATAAAGCACAGCTCCATCGCTTTGGTATTCATCCTCGATCTCACCTACGATCTCTTCCAGAATGTCTTCAACCGTGACAATCCCGACAGCGCCTCCATATTCATCGACAATCACAGCCATATGGTCTCTTCGGCTCTGCAGCTCAAAGAACAGTTCCTTTGCCAGCTTCGTTTCTGGGATGTACAGTATATTTTTCTTTGTATAATCTTCAACACGGACTTCATCTGGAGAAAGAGAGCCCTTAGCTTTTATTGAGAGGGTTTCCAGTATGTCGAAGGAATGCAGGATGCCTACTATATTAAATATCTGATCACTATATACGGGGATTTGGGAATATCCCTTCTCTATTATTATGGGAGCAGCATCACTGATGGTCATCGCTGAGGGCAGTACGGATACATTTGATAGTGGCACCATGATTTGCCCGGCTGTGGAGTCGGAAAAATCAAAGATTTTCTGTATCATCTCCTTTTCCGACTTCATTATATCTTCACTCTTACCCTCTCTCAGAAGGGATTCCAGGCCGTTTTTTGTAATATATGCGGCGTAAGACAGATCCTTTTTCCCCGAAAGGGAGGAAAGGACCCGTCTCGATATCCTTGAAAGTACAAAAACTGCCGGATACAAAACCCAGGAAGCAGTCCAGAGAAATAATGCAATTTTAGGTGCCATCCGATCTGCATTCTGTTGAAAAATGCTTTTTGGTATAACCTCTCCCACTATAAGGATAAGGGGGATCATAAAAAGAATAGAAAGGAGTTCTCCCCTTTCGTTTCCGAACCTCGATATAAAAAGGGCTGTGGTTAGAACTGTGTTGCTTACTGCGCAAAGATTGGTTCCCGTCAACGTCGTGGCAAGAAACCATTCCGGCCGGTTCAACAGTTTCAAGGCGATGGCTGCGGAGCGTGACCCTTGGTCGGCCTTGCGCTTTATTACATTTATGTCGCATGCCACCAGGGCGAGTTCTCCCCCGGAGAAGAGCCCTTCCAGGAAGAGAAATATGAAAATTGGGAGAAGAAACAAGAGATCAGTCATCTTTTTCTCCATCCCTTTTCCTGATCCCTATTCTCAGGATTCTGGCCTTGTCTATGGCTTCCACCGTGAAGGTGTGGGCCCCTGCAGATATCTCCTCTCCCTCGGCCGGCAACTGGCCGAAGAGATGAAGTAAAAATCCCCCGGCCGTGTCAAAATCCTCTATGGCAATGGGGAGATCCACAAGCTCCCTGAAATCCTCAATGTCCATCATTCCGGAGACTGTAAGAGTATCCTCCCCGATTCGTCTGAGCATTTCAGGTGAATCACCATTTTTGTCGTAGATATCAACGAAAAGATTCTGCAGTATATCATATAGGGTAACGAGCCCGGCCACACCACCATATTCATCTACCACGATGGCCATCTGGATGTTTCTTCTTTGAAAATCCCTGAGCATCTGATCCGTTCTCTTTTCCATTGGGACAAAGTAGGGGGGGTTTATCAGGTGCTTCCAACCCTTTCTTTTGCTGCCCTTTACCATTTCGGCCAAAAGATGTTTGGAATGCAACACCCCGAGAATATTGTCCTTGTCCGTTCCATATATGGGAATTCTTGATACTCTTTCTCTTATAATGTTCTGTTCAATCTCTCTTAGGTCCATTGAAACAGGGAGGCAGAACATGTCTACTCTCGGGATCATAATGTCCGAAACCCTGGTGTCGGCAAGTTTGAACACCTTGTGAATCAGGTCCTTCTGGTCCTCCTCCAGGGCGCCCTCTTTATGGCCCGCATCAACCAGGGCCTTGAATGTATCTTCAGTCAGCAGGTCCCGATCTTCCTGCTTTTCCCTGCTGAATAGCAGAACAAACCAGTCCGATATCTTTTCAAGAAACCAGACCACTGGTCGCAGCAGGCCGGTCAATAAAACCAGTGGCAGGGCAACAGCGCTGGAGACCCTCATTGGGTGTATTATCCCAAGGTTCTTAGGTATGGCCTCGCAGAAGATGCTCAGAGTGATACTTGCAACTGCGATCGATAACCATTTTCCTTCTGCACCAAAGGTATATATCAATACAGATGTGGTAAGGGCGGATATGGCGATATTGACAGATTCGTTCCCAGTTATAATGGTGACTAGGAGCTTTCGCGGACGCTCCAGGAGCCGTTCGACATATGAAATAAAAGGGAATCGATCTTCCCTCATCTTATGGAGGTGCAGAGGGGTAAGGAAAAAAATGGCTGCCTCGGAGCCGGAAAAAAACCCCGAAACAAGGAGAAGAAAACCCAGCAATATGAGTTTTAAGGTCAGTTCGTATTCCAATGTTCCAAATATTTCTGTCATGTAAGGTCAGTCTTGTATGAGCCAACCTGCCTGTCCTTATACCATATAAGGACAGGCGATCTTTTAAGCTTTACCTGTGTAGACTATATTCCCCCTTAATAAAAGTCAACATATCAAAGGCCTTCTTACCCCTGGCTGTCTGGTCCGGCGCGCGAATAATTATTATGCGACTTACCTGTTGCTCAAAATTTGGTTTTTTCAAGGGCTAAACAGCGCATCAATTTATTGACAAAGAGGGGCCGTTAGTGAAAAGTCTCTTTCGTGAGTAGGTATCAGTAGTATTGCAAACCTCCACGGTACGTGGATCAGGAAAATTAAATGGAACCATTGAAGATAATAACGGACTTTGTGCCAAAGGGAGACCAACCTCAGGCAATTAGGGCTCTTGTTGACGGGGTAGAAAAGGGTGCACAACACCAGGTCCTTCTTGGGGTTACAGGTTCAGGTAAGACCTTTACAATAGCCAACGTGATAGAAAAAACGCAGCGCCCTACACTTGTAATCGCCCACAACAAGACACTGGCCGCACAGCTTTACAATGAATTTAAAACCTTTTTTCCACAAAATGCTGTGGAATATTTTGTCAGTTACTATGATTATTATCAGCCCGAGGCCTATATTCCGACCACCGATACATATATAGAGAAGGATTCCTCCATAAACGATCGAATAGACAAATTGCGTCATTCCGCCACCCGTTCACTTCTTGAGAGGAGGGATGTCATAGTCGTTGCCAGCGTTTCCTGCATTTACGGTATAGGCGCACCTGACAAGTACTATGAGATGCAGATTCCTATTAGGCGAGACATGGAGATAGGGAGGGATTGTCTCCTCCGAAGGCTTGTCGAGATTCAATATGAGAGAAATGATATAGATTTTCACCGTGGTACCTTCCGTGTAAAAGGGGATGTTGTTGAGATTTTTCCCGCCTACGAGGAAGAAAAAGCCTTAAGAATAGATTTTTTCGGGGACACCGTGGAGTCCATAGCCGTCGTTGATCCCTTGCGTGGGAAAAGTATGGGCCGACTTGACCGTATAACCATATACCCTGCAAGCCATTATGTAACTACGCGAGACAATATGGCCAAGGCCATCGAAGCAATACGCGACGAGCTGGCACCGCGACTTGATTTTCTAAAGAAGCAGGACAAATTGCTTGAGGCTCAGCGTCTCGAACAGAGGACCATGTTCGATATTGAAATGATGGAGGAGATGGGATACTGCCAGGGTATAGAAAACTACTCGCGGCACCTTACTGGTCGAATGCCGGGAGCCCCCCCCCCAACATTGATAGAATATCTCCCTGAAGAGGCGCTTATTGTCATCGATGAGAGCCATGCAACGGTTCCCCAGATAAATGCCATGCACCGCGGAGACCGTTCGAGAAAGCAAACCCTTGTAGAATACGGGTTTAGACTGCCCTCGGCACTTGATAACCGGCCCCTCACATTCAAGGAGTTTGAAGCATTTGCGAACCAGAGGCTTTACATATCGGCCACCCCGGCAAATTACGAGCTTGAAAAAGCCGAAGACGTTGTCGAACAGATTATACGTCCCACCGGCCTTATGGACCCGGAGATAATAATCAGGCCTGTAGGTGGTCAGGTGGACGATCTCTTCGGCGAGATAAACCGCAGGGCAGCACAGGGCGATCGTGTGCTGGTAACCACCCTCACCAAGAGAATGGCCGAGAATCTTACAGAGCACTATCATGAACTTGGGATGAAGGTCGCATATCTCCACTCCGATATAAAAACCCTTGAAAGGGTCTCTATTATACGTGACCTCAGGATGGGGAAATACGATGCCCTTATAGGCATCAATCTTCTCAGGGAAGGCCTGGACATACCGGAGGTCTCGTTGGTGGCAATTCTCGATGCCGATAAAGAGGGCTTTTTGCGCTCCGAAAGAGCGCTTATACAGACGAGCGGCAGGACGGCCCGAAACATCAGGGGGCAGGTTATCATGTACGCGGACAAGATTACCGCCGCGATCGGGGCCTGTATAAGTGAGACAAAGAGGAGACGGGAGATACAGCAGCAATTCAACGAAGAAAATAATATTACCCCCGAATCTATCAAAAAGGATATTGGCGATATCCTTGGTTCTGTCTATGAAGCAGACTATTTGACGGTAAGTGTGGATGAAAAAATGGAGGCCTACCTGTCGGGGGACATCCCGGCAATGATCAAAAAGCTCGAGAAGGAGATGAAGAGGGCGGCCAAAGATCTCCAATTTGAAAAGGCGGCACAGCTCAGGGATGATATACGTGAATTGTCCCGACTGGATTCTGAGATAGGGCTGTAAACAAGGGGTGCGCGGGTTTATCCCGGTATAAATCAATGGATGACAAGGCCTGGCAGGAAATAATGAGGGATGCCCCTTCGCGACCCGGTGTCTACCTAATGAAGGATGAGAGAGAACGGATCATATACATCGGGAAGGCAAAAAATATACGCGCCCGTGTCCGTACCTACTTCGGAAAAACAGACCTGCGCCGCATGATCCCATTTCTGGTTTCAAGAATTCATAACATAGCCTTCATGGTGACAGAGACAGAGAAAGAGGCCCTGATACTTGAAAATAATCTTATAAAAAAACATCGACCCAGATACAATGTAACACTCAGGGATGATAAGAATTTTTACAGCCTAAGGGTTGATACCTCCCAGGAATTCCCAAGGTTTAATCTTGTTCGGCGTATGAGAAAGGATGGTGCACGATATTTCGGGCCATACTCGTCGAGCACCTCCATGAAGGAGACTTTCCGCTACCTGCATCGAATATTTCCCCTGCGGACCTGCCGGGATCTGGACTTTAAAACCAGAAAGAGACCTTGCATCGAATTTCAGATCAAAAGATGCCTTGCTCCATGTTGCGGCCTTATCACCGTAGAGGAATACCAAAGCATTCTGGGCGATGCGGCTCTTTTCCTGGAGGGGCGCAGCCAGGGCCTGGCGAGGCAGCTTCGCACAAGGATGGAGAGGGCAGCTGAGGAGCTGAATTTTGAAGAGGCGGCCCGAATACGGGACAAGATAAGTGCTATAGAGACCACCCTGGAAAAACAGCGGATTGTTTCTACATCTTTCAAGGACCAGGATATCTTCGGACTTCACCGAGAGGGAGAAAACCTGCAGGTCTATATAATTCATGTGAGAAAAGGGGCTATAATTGGGCAGAGGGGGGTCCCTCTTGTCAAAACGAGAATGGAAACTCCGGAGGCCCTATCCTCCATTTTAACACAGTACTATGACACAGATATTCAGGTCCCAGGCGAGGTAATAATACCCGAACAGATTGAGGACATTGATGTAATAGAGCAATGGCTGGCCGATAAGAGAGGCGGTAAGGTATCCATTATCATTCCCCGTAGAGGCAACACAAAGGCGCTCCTGGATATGGCTGGGACGAACGCTGAAAATTCACTTTCTTCTTCTAGGAGAGGAGAGGCGGAACAGGAAAAGATCCTTTATGAGTTAAAGGAACGACTGCTCCTTAAAAAAGCACCCTTTCGTATAGAGTGTTTCGACATATCCAACATAGGTGGAAAATATGCTGTGGGGTCGATGGTTGTGTTTACAAGAGGGTTGCCCGACAAATCGCGTTACATGCGATTCAGAATAAGGACCAAAGAAGAGGCAGATGACTACGGTATGATGAGAGAGGTCCTTCATCGTCGCTACGCCAAAGGGACTGAACTGCCCGATTTAATAGTGGTTGACGGTGGCAAGGGGCAGCTTGGTGTCGCCATCTCTGTTCTTAAGGAAGAGGGCCTAATGGGATTGGATGTGATCGGGCTAGCGAAGGAGGCTACTCCAGCTATAACCAGCAGGACGTTACATGTAGCGCGCGACAGGGATCGGATATATCTGCCAAACCGGAAAAACCCCCTTTACCTTGAAAAAAATCCGAGCGCCCTCTTACTCCTTCAGCGGTTAAGAGACGAGGCCCACCGTTTTGCTGTAACCTACCATCGCACAGTCAAATCGAAGGAAGATTTCAGTTCTGTACTGGATGATATCCCAGGGATCGGTCCCTCCAGGAAGAGGTCGCTGCTCACCTCTTTCGGAGCTTTGGAAAAGATAGCCAGTGCATCATGCAAAGAGCTTGAAAACGTTCCGGGAATAGGGGGAAGTGCTGCACGCAGGATATTTGACTATTTTCATCCCTCCGATCAAGAGACGAGACTGACGGACTGCCCACCCACAACCGGGGTATTTCCCCGTACATGAGAGGTACTGTGGGGCTCTTTCTGGGACTGACAGCATACCTGCCCCACGTCATACAGGCACTTGAGCTTACGGTTGGTAGCTGATTCAATCTCTTCGATCCCTTAATTTATATTTTCCCCAATATAAACGGGTTACGGAGCCTAGGCTCCGTAACCCGTTTCATATTGAATTGTGTACGCCCGGCATGGGCGTGAACTTATGGGGTGTAAGTCCCCTGTATGTGAATCCTGCCAATGTCAAATACATTGGCACAAGTACTAGCCGAAGGCAAGGGCGGAACTGCGAGGGACCGTCCAAAGGAAGCCGGAGTGCAAAGCTATGAGCCGACGAACAGAAACAGCATACAAGGCCGAGTCTCCGGGCAAGTCAGCACAACATGACAAAGCCCTGGATTCGGGAGATACGGTAAATGCTGCGGTTGCATAGTCACAGTTCACGTTCTTATACCCCTCAAGGGGGTACTAAAAAGAGTCCGGGGAGACCTGCCCGGTTTGCAACTCCTTCGGGAGTGGCACCCGTCATGGCAACATGCCGGGGGACCGGACAGGAGTCAGCAGAGGCCATAGTAGGCATGGGAAACCACCACTCTTGGCGGTGTGGTGGGTGGAAACGAGCCCGGTGAATAATAAAACCGGGAGGACTCATCCTGCCGAAGGGCCGAACCCAAAGTATGAGGAAGTGTTCCTATGTGCTCCGTAACGTGATGAACCCGAACGGGGGAGCGGATATACGGGCGCGACATAAGATACGTGACTCCTCACGCATCAACTTGCAGTGACCGCCTTTTATTCAAAGATCTGTGGGTGATATTTTAACCGACTACGGTCCGTTTTCTTTGGGAACCGCCCGGTGCGGACCCGCATGCCGGGTGGTGTGGGGGCTGGGGGAGAAAAACCCCCGGCTACCCGATTAATCCGGTTTATTTCTGGCCGAGGGGAAGAACGATCCTTCCGTAATTCTCGTTGAGCACCTGTGCCATGGCGCAGTAAATGGCCGAGGCACCGCAGAATATGCCCTCGTAACCGGTCACAACGGCCCACGTTCCGAACCAGCCGAAGGCGTCGCGTGCAGCGAGCATCCAGAAAAGTATCGTAAGGGACAGGAAGACGACCTGAAGGCCCCTGTTAGCTTTCCATGTTCCTATCCACATGAAGAAGGTGAACAGGCCCCACATAAAGAGGTACCAGGCCATGAAACCCAGTTCGTTTTCGGGTATTCCAAATTTTCCGTTGAAATAAATGAGGAATACCAGTGTAAGCCAGAAAAACCCGTAGGATGTAAAGGCGGTAGTACCAAAGGTGTTCCCCTTCTTGAACTCCATGCAACCGGCTATGATCTGGGCGATCCCGCCGTAGAAGATGCCCATGGCCATGATAATGGCGCTCATCTCGAACAGTCCGGCATTGTGAATGTTAAGGAGAACTGTTGTCATTCCGAATCCCATAAGTCCCAATGGTGCTGGATTAGCAAGATTATCGCTCATATAAATCCCTCCATTATAAAGTTTGGATCAACATAGAGAAAAAAGCTTCAATAGTCAAACCGTGAATAAGAAGAGCTAATAAGAAAAGGGCCGATAACAGGAGATGCTATCATTTGTCTTCTTGTTTTTTGATCGCCTTGGTCTCCTTTTTTTTATGTTTTGCCAGGGTCTTTGTTTTTTTCTTGTACTGCTTAGCCGTGCCTCCACTATGTATCCATAAAGATTGCGGTTTTTCTTTGTCGATCGATCTTTCGGCGATATCGTAACTTTTCTTGCGCCGAATCTTCTCCATAAGGTGTTTAGCGAAACTTTTTCCGAACTGCCCTATAAAACCGGCAAGGAGGACTATCGATATCCATTTTATGGTTCTCAGATAGTCGAAATCGTTCATACAGGTTTCTTAGAGGGTGGACTCAGAAAGAGTTCTGTAATCAGCGTTGCGATTCCCTGCCCGTCGTTTATATCAAAGCAGGGGACTTTAATCTCCACCGGTGTGTCGCTGGCAACGGCTATCAGGTTGTCCTCCTTGGAACATAACAGCTCCCTTTTCATCTCCTCCCGGAAGACCTCTATCTTCGGATAGTTATTTCCCTTGAATCCCTCGGTCAATATAATGTCCACATCGTGGATATATAAGCCTCTAATTTCTTCTATCCCCGGGTCCCGTGAGGACGTTTCAATAACGCCGATCTGGTTGGGAGATACCATAACAGTCATAGATGCTCCCGCCTCCCGGTGTCTCCAGGTATCCTTTCCCTCACGGTCTATGTCGAAGCTTCGGCGACTGTGCTTTATTGTAGCCACCCGCCAGCCTTTTTTGGTCAGTTCCGGTATGATTTTTTCTATAAGAGTCGTCTTGCCTGAACCGGATTTCCCTATTATCGATACTACGGGTGCATTTCCTTCAGGGGATATCATTTTATTTCTTTCCATCTTTGTCTATTGTCCTGTCTATAAAACGAAGATATGGTCGCATTTGAGGAGTGCCGCCCCCCTCCGAGATGGTCTTCATTACCATAGTTTGGTTCTCTATGGCGGAGCCGCCAAGGTGTGTAACGGGTGTTCTGGCGAAGGCTTCTTCACATAGGGGTGTAGACGGTCCCAGGATCGCAACGTACCTTGGCGCTTCCAGTTTGTTGAGAATCTCTTCGATGCTTTCATTGAGGATTGAGGTCGCGGTGATGATGGCTACGCTACAGCCCCCGATAATCCTGTCTGCGTCTGTTTTCTGGAGAATCTTTCTGGTCCGCTGCGGGTCTTTTTCTATGACATGAAGCTTCGCTCCGGTTTTTTCTATACGTTCAACCAGCGGGCCAAAATATCCTACCATGGCGACGATGTCCTGAGGGGAAAGTTTCATCAGGGCTATGGAGTCCTGATCATCATCTCCGGCATCGGGGGAAAGCAGGGCATTTGCCGTGGCCAGTCCCAGTCCCTTTTCCAGAGGATTATTACCGGTAACAATGCAATCTAGGAGATCTGAAGCTCTGGCGCCCGCCAGTTGCCCCGCCCTGGCAATTGTTGAGCAACCGGGGCCCAGTTCGTTTCTCAATACGGCGGCCAGGCCCATCCTGCCCCCTTCGAGCCGCACGCCGATATAGCCCAGGCCGATCCTCACCTCTTCGACAAGAAGGGTATGACTGAGGCGGGAAAGAGTTGCCTGAATCTGTCCGGATATGTGGTCTGTAGGTAACATGCGGGTGCCTTTTGAATTTTGGTCAGTTTTGCGTTTCGAGGAACTCTTTTATCTTTTCTTTACCGATCAGAACCCTTTTTTCTTCCGTACCGTTGATGAATAGGACCGGGATCTCGTAGATGCTCAGCCCGGTCAAGAGGTCGAAATGTTCATCGGCGTCAACCTTCGTGATGACGATATTACCTTCTATGCATAAAGCCTCTATCTCTGTGCAGCTTTCGCAGGAACTGCTGTAAAACAGCGTCAGCGTACTATTATCAATGTGGTCACCAAGGGATTCGCCACTGTGTACAGGCAGGATCAAGTAGAAGAGGATAAGGATCGCAAAACACCCTCCAAATCCTGTAACAACCTCCCAGCGGCCGGAACACATCCACACTATTCCCATCAGTAAGAATATGGCGGCCACAAACAAACAGAACCAGCAGGGGGTCTGCAGGCGAAACAACTGGTACCCGATGAGAAACCCCTCAGAGGCTATGGCTGTGCAGAGGATTGTGCTTATTAACTTGTCGCGGAATGCGCTATTTCTCTGTGACCCAGGCCTTGAGAGTATGGAGAGCAGCAGAAACAGGCCGCCTCCCAGCAGGAGGATGGTTATGTCACCATAGCGTACATATTGCGATACAGTTTTGCAGCCATAGGATGAACAGAGGCTGCTGCCTAAGATCTTCATTATTATCTCTATGAAGACGAGAATAGTCCCTGCAGCTGCCAGCGTAAAGAGCAGGATGGGAGGGGTATTCGGTTTTTTATGCATTCTATAGTCTACAGTCCCCTGTTTTGTTCTGTTTAATATTAACCTACCAACCAATTTATGAGGGAAAAGATATACCAAAAATTGTTGTCGAGGCAAGGATAAAGGGGGTTGCATAAAGGCAACGGTCAGGTATTATGAATTTCATCAGCATATGCGGGGGACCAGTTCCCCCGCAGGCAGGTCGATTGCCCTGGATCCGCCGATAACGGTGTTTAAAATGAGACGTCCCCTTCCCTTCTTTTCAGCCCTTCCTATGATCGCCGCAGACTTGCCATAGGGGTTTGACCTCATGGTTTGAAGTACCTTCTGGGCATCGGTCTGGGCGCAAAATACCACCATCTTCCCCTCATTGGCCAGGAACAAGGGATCAAAGCCCAAGATTTCACAGACCCCCTTCACGGCATTTTGCACCGGGATCGCCCGTTCTTCAAGAACGATCTGGTGCCCTGACTGATCCGCTATCTCGGCCAGGATAGCGCCCAGTCCGCCTCGTGTTGCGTCGCGCATGGCGTGTATATTGGGACTTGCCTGCAGGATCTCTTCCACCATCCCGTTCAGGGGGGCTGAATCGGAAATGATTTGAGTGTTCAGGCCAAGCTCCTCCCTCTCGCTAAGGATGGCTGCCCCGTGATCACCGATGGTTCCGTTTAAAATAATCGCATCGCCATCTGCGATACTGCTGGTTGATATTACTCTACCGTAATCTATAATTCCGATCCCCGTGGTGTTGATGAAAATACCATCGGCTGCCCCCCGGGGAACAACCTTTGTGTCCCCCGTTACTATCTTTACCTTTGCGCTTTTGGATGCCTCTGCCATGGATTTAATAATCCTTTCGAGGTCTTCCATGGGGAAGCCCTCTTCAATGATAAATCCCGTGCTGATGAAGAGAGGTTTACCCCCGCACATTGAAAGATCGTTAACGGTGCCGTGTACAGCCAGCGATCCAATATCGCCGCCTGGGAAAAAGATCGGGTTAACCACGTATGAATCGGTCGAAAAGCAGATCTTCTTACCTCCTATGTCAATTACAGCACCATCCTCCATGCGATCCAGATAGCTGTTGGTGAAAAGGGGCAGGAATTTTCGAGTAATCAGCTCATGGCTAAGCAAGCCGCCCCCGCCATGACCAAGCATTATGGTTTCGCCTTTCATATTACAGACCTTTCTTTGCAGATACATTATACCCAGGAGTTATAAATGTCCCCCCCCCGACGAATCTCGTCCTAGCTTACTCAGAGGAAGGACCTTTTTTCCTTTTGGCGCCGGCACATACGGCCTGGCCCAGCGATATTCCCCCGTCGTTGGTGGGAACTCGTTTATGAATAAAGACCTCGAACCCTGCATTGTTTAAATCCTTTAGGCATCCTTCCAGTAGGATGCGGTTTTGAAAACATCCACCGCTCAGTACCGCTCGATTGAGGCCTGTCTTGTGGCGGATTCGAACCGCAACTTCACAAAAGGCCCTGTGCAAGCAGGCATGGAATGCCCATGCAAGAGATTCCTTCGATGTACCCGTTAAAAGAGATTCCACAATTCTTCTTATGGCGGGGATAAAGTCGAGCAGCAGACATGGGCCCTCCTCTTTGATATCAAAGGGCAGCGTGCCCACATTCTGTTTTTTTGCCATGGCCTCCATCTCCATGGCCGCCTGTCCTTCAAAGGAGACTGTTTGCCTAAGGCCCAAAATGACGGCAACACCGTCGAAAAGCCTACCCAGGCTTGAGGTAAGCGGGCAGTTAACAGCGCTCTTGATGACGGTCTCCATAAGATCCGAACAATGATCTTTCGGTATAATATTCAGGCCTATTGCATGGTTTTGCCAATTATTACCGAAGGCCTCTCTCAGGAGGCTTGATGCGATACGCCAGGGTTCACGGATAGCCTTTTCCCCTCCCGGAAGCAGATAATATGATAGATGCCCAACCCTTGTAAAGTTAACTTCGTCGGCGACCAGAAATTCTCCACCCCAGATGTGGCCGTCCGATCCGTATCCTGTCCCGTCCATGGAAAGGCCGATGACCCTGCCCGTTATACCATTGTCAGCCATGCAGCTCACAACGTGGGCGTGGTGGTGCTGTACGGGGATTATATTGTCAATCCCCTTCATATTGCGGGCTACCTGAGTTGTGTAGTAACCCGGATGGAGGTCGCAGGCGACTAGCCTTGGCCTGCATTGTGCGATCTGATACATGAGATTTGTACTTTCATCCAGAAAATCCCTTGCCTGGGGTGTGTCCAGATCGCCTACATGGGGGCTCAAAAAAGCCAGATTGTCTTTAAGGATGCATATAGTCGTCTTCATATGGGGGCCAAGGGCCAGGACCTCGGGATATGATTCGTTAAGGGCAAGGGCTTTCGGCACATATCCCCGTGAACGCCTGACAAGAAAGGGGGTATCGGTGACTGCCATTACGATCGAATCATCACATCGTACCTTAATATCCCGGTTATGAATCAGAAAAAAATCTGAGATACCTCTCAGTCTGTCTAATGCCTCACGATTGCCTATGCAGATAGGTTCATCGGTCTGGTTGGCACTTGTCATGACCAGTGCTCGGAATCCATTTTCGAATAGTATGTGATGAAGGGGTGTATAGGGCAGCATGATTCCCAGGGTATCCATGCCAGGGGAAATCTTCCTTAAGGTTGGCAGACCGTATTTCTTATTTAAAAGTACGATGGGACGTTCGAGGGACTCAAGCAGCTTTTTTTCGGTTTCTCCAACTTCTGCGATCCGACCTGCCCCTTCGATATCCTTGACCATGATCGCAAGAGGTTTTTCTTCCCTGTACTTGCGAGACCTTAGGCGATCAACTGCGGAATCGTTATATGCATCGACGCAGAGGTGAAATCCACCCAATCCCTTGATGGCAACTATGGCACCGCTCAGGAGTTTCTCACAGGCCGCCTGCAGGGGATCTTTTTCGTCCAGCACGTTCCCTTCCTGGTCAAGAAGCGTAAGCCTGGGGCCGCATACAGAACAGGCGTTTGGCTCAGCGTGGAAGCGCCGGTCCCCTGGGTCGTTGTATTCCTTAAGGCATTCGTTGCAAAGGGGAAAGCAGGACATGGAGGTGTTGCCCCTGTCATATGGGATCGCAGATATGATAGTAAGTCTTGGTCCGCAGTTCGTGCAGTTGATGAAGGGATAGTGAAAACGCCGGTCCTCGGGATCAAGCATTTCTGCAATACACTGACTGCAGGTTGCGACATCTGGCGTAATGTGGACATCCGGCTTTCCACCTGCATCGCTGGGAATGATTTCAAATTCGGCATCATTGAGGACGGCTAATTCAATGGCCGAGATCTTGGTCACATCGGCAAGAGGGGGAAGGTTTTTCTTTACGTCCGACATAAATGCGTCGATAGACTCCTCGGTCCCTTCGACTTCAGCTACAACCCCGTCGGGACGATTTTTCACAAATCCTGACAGGGTGTGCAGTCGGGCCGTCCTGTAGATGAAGGGCCGGAAGCCCACTCCCTGAACGATTCCGGCAAATCTATAGCGTACTCTCTTGATCACGGCTTTATTTTTTAAATGCTTCTATTTTATCACCAAGCCACTGGAACCAGTCCGATAATCCGGAAGATGTCTTGCAGGAAACCTCGAATATCTTCAGATCTTTATTGCTTACCATGGCGTCTCTTTTTGCTCGCTCTATATCGAAGTCCACATAGGGTAGAAGATCCATCTTGTTTATGATCATGACCGCTGATTCCTGAAATATAAGGGGGTATTTGGCCGGTTTATCCGCTCCTTCCGGGGTGCTTAATATCATGGCCTTTATGTTTTCGCCCATCTTGAACTCCGCCGGACATACCAGATTTCCAACATTTTCAACTATCAGCAGGTCGATATTCTGGAGGTTGAAAGACGGAAAAGTTTCCCTGATCATATTGCCGTCTATATGACAGGCACCTCCGGTGTTGATCTGTACAACCGGTATGCCATGCTTGGCAATGCGGTCAGCATCGCAGGTGTCCTGGATGTCCCCCTCGATAACGGCGATGGAGTATCTGTCCTTGAGGGCCTCGATAGTTTGTTCCACAAGGGTTGTTTTCCCCGCCCCAGGGGAGCTCATAAGGTTTATTACATATATATTGTTTTTATCGAACAGGGTCCGGTTTTCCATTGCAATGCGGTCATTTGCATCCAATACATTTTTTACTACGCTGATCTTCATTGGTTTCTCCTTCCACAAAGGACATCAAAAAGGTGGTATTAGTGATATTTATAGTAGGTAGCGCAGGTACCTTCCGAGGAAACCATGCATGGCCCCTCTGGATTCAGGGGGGTGCATGAACGTCTGAACAGGGGGCACTGGTTAGGGGTCTTTATCCCTTTTAAAATATCTCCGCAGCGACAATCCCAGCTTTCTGCGGAATGGATTTCGGGGGTTTCGAACTTTTTGAGCGAATCAAATGATTCGTAAGGTGCCCTGATTACAAGGCCGCTTCCCGGTATTGTACCAAGTCCACGCCAATAGGAATCGCTGTGCTGAAATACGGACATCATGATTTCCCTTGCGCGCGGGTTTCCTCCCTGGCTTACACCCCGGCTGTACTGAATGTCGATTGTATACTTCTCTTTCACTATCTGGCTGAGTATCATTAAGATGCCTTCCAGGATATCCACCGGCTCAAATCCTGTAA
Source organism: Syntrophales bacterium (assembly GCA_963665835.2). GTDB lineage: Bacteria > Desulfobacterota > Syntrophia > Syntrophales > UBA2210 > UBA6078. Next base: position 1,431,234 of record CAXXWJ010000001.1, read on the forward strand.
TGACAGCGGCCCTGTCTGCCTGGGTTATTATGCTGTATGCATCTGTCCCTGTAATGGTGCTGACATGCCCCGGACACATAAAACCATCAATATTCAGGGCAGGGTCATCAATCAATGCCTTTAGCGCAGGGGGAACTATTTTGTGCACGGAAAAAACAGAAAAGTTGGAGACCTCCTTTTGGTGGCATGCAAGGATCGTTGATGCGATTGTTGGAGAGGTCGTTTCGAAGCCGATCCCCATAAATATTATCTCTCTGTCTTTGTGGGCCTTCGCCAGGGGTATGCAATCTGCGGCCGAGGAGACCACCCGAATGTCCGCCCCCTGGGCCCGGGCTTTCTGCAGACTATTGCCATGTGATCCGGGAACGCGCAACATATCTCCGAAAGTAGCAAAAATACAGTTTTTCTGTTCAGCCAGGTGCAGCGCTATGTCCACGTCGCGGATGGAAGTTACGCAGACGGGACAACCGGGACCTGATATTAGATTGATCTTTTTCGGTAGCATGTCACGAATCCCGAATCGACCGATGGCGTAGGTATGGCTGCCGCAGACCTCCATGACTGTTACCGGTTTTTCAATTTTTTCCGATAGTTTGGCGATTTTATCTATCAGTCCTCGTGCCAGGACAGGATCTCTGTATTCATTAATATATTTCATTTGAGATGAGTTCTTTCAAAAAGTCGAGTTTCTCTTGAGCCAGCGCTTCGTCAACCCTGTGGATGGCATAGCCGGCGTGGGATATGACATAATCTCCGATAGTCACATCTTCATCGACCAGATCAAGGCAAACCTCCCTTCTGGTGCCGCTGATATCAATGATGGCATAGTTGTCTTTGTCAATCGAAACTATCTTTCCGGGAAATCCTATACACATATGAAAACTCCAAAACTTTAGTCAACATCCAGTTCAACCAGCTTCAGCTCCTCGGTCCCCCCTGTCAGCATTACCTCCTCACCATCGCAGTGTGGACATATTGCAGTATAACCGCCCACCTCCACTTCTTTTTCGCAGGACATGCAGTATATGACAACGGGCAGAATATCAAATTCCATCTTTGCCCCCTCTGCCTTTGTCTCTTTTGAGAGAACATTGAAGGCAAACGAAAGGGCTTTAGGTTCGATGGAAGCAAGTCTTCCAAAAGACAGTTTCAGGGAATTCACCTTCTCGAATCTGTGCCTTTGGGCGTAATCTTCTATTATGTCCATGATGGACTGTGTCAGTGAGAGTTCATGCATTATCTTTTCTCTCGGGTACAATGCCATGCAGTTCGAGTTCCTTGAGCAGGAGTTTCTCCATGGCAGGGAATTTGCCCTTCAGCGTTGCCGTTATCTCCAGACGGGTATCGCCGTAATCCTCGGGGACAATACAGAGAAAGATGACGTCATCGGGGGCCTCTTCGATCAGTTCGGCCTTGAGGATAACATCTAGAAATACAACCTCATGGGCTGAGGTGGGAGGAGGCATACGAAGTTCCAGCGCTTCTCTCGTGAAGCGGTACATGGAACCGGCCCCGTCTTCCAGCTTTATGACATCCACGACTATCAGGTGCTGGCAGTTGCCCACCTTATCAAGCAGGGTGTATCCGAGGGTTCCGCCATCCAGTGCTTCTACGCCATCGGGCAGATGATATCGTTCCGAAAACCAGCCTATAAAGTGTACGCCGAAGCCTTCGTCGGCAAGGAGGATGTTGCCCAGGCCCAGGATTGTTATGAAGTTCGTTTTTTTCATGTCGGTTAGTTACAAAAAGGGGAGATTTTTGGTCTCCCCTTTTCCTGTGTCTGTAAAAATGGAAGCTATGCGCTTTATTACCTGCCGTGGCTTTTTCGGAAGACCCTTCCGCTTATCATTGAAGAGATTGTTCCCTCCTGGAAAACAGCATCATACCAGAATGCCATGTAGACATGCACTACAATAAAGAGGATAAAACACCATGTCAGTATGTGGTGAATCCATCTTACCATGGCCAATCCACCCATCATGTTTTCAAAAGGCTTTACCATAGCATATACGATACTGGTCCATCCTGCATGATAGCCAGCGCCTAGCAGGATAAGGCCTGTCAGGGCGATCAGGAAGAGCATGATTAGCAGACCTCCATATGCAAGAGATTGCAACGGCCCATAGAGATAATTATGGTCCGGTCTCTCCTTGGATATGAGAAGATAAAATTTCATCTGCTTCATGAAATTTTTTCTGTCCGTCCATGCGAAGAAATCCTTCCAATCCGCGTGGAATCTGGAGAAGAATGCTAGGTACACCCTCCAGATAAAGACAAAAACCAGCAGAACTCCAAAAAAAATATGCCAAAAACGTACATCCCCCATGAAAAACTTGTTTACCGTTTCTCCTGCACTGACTGTAAAGGGGGCTGCAATGTAAAAACCAGTCGCTATCAGGATAAATATCGCAGATACCATGGTCCAGTGATTCAACCTGATTGCAACAGACCATTCTTTTTTGGGGACTATTCTTTCCACCGTGACCTCCTTATCGACGTTAGGCTACCTTGAACTCCTTCACTTCATTAGTCTTCGGATCTATGATGTGTACGGCGCAGGCCATACATGGATCGAATGAGTGAATGGTTCTGAGAATTTCAAGAGGTTGGTCAACATTGGCCATCCTGGTTCCTATAAGTGCCTGTTCGTAGGGACCTCTATGTCCCGCCTTGTTCCGCGGTGCGCAGTTCCATGTCGAGGGTACTACCGCTTGATAATTCGAGATAACCTTGTTTTCGATCTTGACCCAATGTCCCAGGGCGCCTCTGGGGACTTCTACCATGCCACGTCCCTCGCCCTTATCGGGAACGTCACAGCGTGTCCATGTCCGGGTATCCCCACCCTTAATGTTGGTAACAAGTTCGTTTATCCATTCTTCGATGTGGTCTCCGACGTATTTTGTCTCGAGAGCTCGTGCTGCTGTTCTCCCCAGCGTAGAGAACAGAGCCGTTACGGGCAGATCCGCTGCTTTCAGGGTCGCATCTACCAGGTCTTTTATTTCCTTATGTCCCTGGGAATAGGCAACGATGAATCGAGCTAGAGGCCCAACCTCGTAAGGTTGCCCCTCATACTGGGGGGTTTTGCACCATGAATATTTCTCGTCGCCTTTTATATTCCCCTTGCTATCATATCCTGTGTAATCTGGATTTGTTGCACCTTCGTAGGGATGCAGCCCCTCACCGCCCTTATACCAGGAGTGAAAGACCTCTTCGGCTATCTTCTTCTCATCAAGGGGCAATGGTTTTGAAATATCTCCAGCCTTGACCATGCCTCTGGGGAAGAGAAGATTATTCCAGTCGTCGTCGAGGGGGAAGCCGCCGTAGGCAAGATAGTTCTTTACCCCGGCACCGATACCTGCAGCCCCTTCATCCTTGTAATATTTAGCGGCAAGAAGGACATCCGGAATGTAGGCAGTTTCTACGAAGTTCTTCATCTCTTTCAGGCGGAATAGGTATTGGCCTATACGATTCACATCGAGGGCATCGGCAACGGAAGTGATGCCGCCAACTACGAGAGATTGGGGATGTGGATTCTTCCCTCCGAAGATGGCCATCATCTGTGCGCCTACCTTCGAAACCTGCAGGGCATCCAGATAGTGGGACACTATGACAAGATTGGCCTCGGGGGGCAGTTTGTAGGAAGAATTGCCCCAGTAGGCGTTTGCGAAAGGACCGAGACGGCCGGACTTCACAAACTTGGTCAATCGATTTTGGACAGCCCGGTAATGTGTCTCGGAACAGTTGTAGGGATTGGCATGATAGCCTTTTGCCATTTCAACGGCTTTTCTCGGATCTGCCGACAGGGCGCTTACGATATCAACCCAGTCCAGGCCGTGGAGATGATAAAAATGCATTACATGATCGGTCAGATACTGCGCACCGTTTATCAGATTCCGGACTATTCTTGCATTTGGCGGAGGTTTTACCCCAAAGGCATCTTCACATGCCATTATGCTTGCCTCATAATGCGAATAGGTACATACGCCGCAGAAACGCTGAACCATGAGACCTGCATCTCTGGGGTCTCTTCCCTTAAGGATGGTTTCTATACCACGCCAGAGGGTAATGCTCGCCCATGCGTCCTTGATTATATTGTCATCAACCTCAACTTCTATTCTAAGGTGTCCTTCGATCCTTGTTATGGGATCTACTATGATTCTTTTAGCCATTCTATCCCTCCTGGGAAGTTCCTCTGCCCGTTTCTGCGAGCAGATTATTCTTTATCGCCTCTGTGTTTGATTGCACTCAAGCCGGCGTGGGCGGCGATTCCTGCCGCAGTAATCCCCGTCAGTACAGCGCCGATCTTATCGACAGTCTTTTCCCCGCCACCTATGGTCTTGTCAGTAATGGGTTTTTCAAGGGGGGCCATTGTGTCCCAGAATCCTGGCTCGGTACACCCCATGCAGCCATGGCCTGCCATGACCGGCCATGAAATGCCATCGTTGAATCTGACCTTGCTGCAGTTCGAAAATGTATAGGGGCCCTTACATCCCATCTTATATAGGCACCAGCTCTTCTGAGCGCCGCTGTCGCCCCATTCTTCTACAAATTCCCCCGCATCGTAATGGGGACGTCTCTCGCAGAAGTCGTGAATCCTCTTTTCGTAAGCCCATATCGGTCTTCCAAGTGAATCCAGGGGAGGAAGGGCTCCGAACAGCAGGAAGTGGAGTAGCGTTCCCGTGAAGTTTGCAGGACTGGGTGGGCAACCTGCTATGTTTACGGTTTTTATCCCCAGCGCCTCGCTTATTCCGACGGAATCGGTGGGGTTAGGGTTTGCCGCCGGGACATTTCCAAAGGATGAACAGCTTCCTATGCATATGACAGCGGCTGCCTTGGCGGTTACTTCTCTGGCGATTTCAATGCCGGTTTTTCCCTTCGGTCCCAGTGTAAGGTATTTGCCATCCATACCTCTTGGTAAGGCACCTTCAATAACACAGATAAACTTCCCTGCAAAATCGTGGATCGCTTTCTCCAGGTTTTCCTCTGCCTGATGCCCTGCGGCAGCCATCAGAGTTTCGTGGTATTCCAGTGAGATGGTGTCCAGAAGGATATCATCTACATTGGGATAAGAGGATCGCAGCAGGGCTTCGCTGCATCCTGTACATTCAGAAAAGTGGAGCCATACGACAGGAAGACGACTGAAGTTTTCCGCCGCCTTTGCCACCATGGGACGAAATATGGGTGGCAGCATAAGCGCCGCAGTGGTCATGGATGTCCACTTGATAAAACTTCTTCTGCTGATACCACGTTCCTGCAAAAGCGTTTTGAAATCTTCGACAGGTTCGGGCAATTCCCTTTCAATCTCTTCCATATGGCCCTTGCATTGTTCCATCAGCGCGCTGTATTGCCTGCCTATAGTATTTTCGTAGTCGGATCTCCTACCCATACTACCCCCTTTCAATATCTGATTAATTTTGTCAACGCTCGGCTTTGACAAAGCGCTTACAATTAACGCCGGAACGGATTTTCTCCATTGGAGCCTACACAGGCTGCCCCTGAATTTATGTCTTACGAGGCATATGTATTTTATCGAATAATGTCAAGAAAAAATCCGCCAAACAGCTGCCCCTTATGGATTAAATAAAAATAGAGCCCTTTATTACGTCTGTATACTTGGGAGCAGTGTATCGATCTGGCCTGTCATGATATTGCGAATATCGGGGGACATGCCTCAGTAGATGTTATGTCTTATCTGGCATAACGTATTGCAATTATTGCGGATCTGTCTAATAAAGGCTTGACAAAGCTGTTGTCAGGCTATATGGAATGACCGATGGTCAGTGGTGGTTTTTGCTTGCCGCCATTTTCTTGAAAGATCTATAAACAATAGAGAATGCCTAATGTAATAGTGCTCTCCGATCCGTTGCTTCTAAAGAAGAAATTCCATGAAGCCCGGACAATGGGTGTGGTGGGAAACTGTCACGCCTCCCATGCTTGGAAAGGAGAACGGCAAAGTCAACGCTTGGGGAATGAAAACTTTTGAAAGGAGTGCATATCTATGGATATCAGCAGAAGAGGGTTTTTGAAGATTTCCGGCACTGCGTTTATGGCAGGCGGAATCGGCATTAACCTGAAGCCGGTCGAGGCTCATGCGCAGCCGCTCAAGATCAAGTATGCGAAAGAGACCACAACAATCTGTCCTTACTGCTCTGTGGGGTGCGGGATTATCGTTTCCGCACGGGATGGAAAGGTGATCAATACCGAGGGTGATCCTGATCACCCAATCAACGGAGGTTCTCTTTGCAGTAAAGGCGGATCAATCTATCAGCTTTCCCAGAACAAGAACCGTCTGGACAAGGTCCTTTACCGGGCTCCTTACGCTGAAGAGTGGAAAGAGGTGACCTGGGAGTGGGCGTTAGATAAGATGGCCCATAATATAAAGGAAAGCAGGGACAAAAGTTTCACCTATCGAAACAGCAAAGGTCAGGTAGTAAACCGCACAAATGGTATTGCCTCTGTCGGCAGCGCCGCCATGGATAATGAAGAGTGCTTCATATATCAAAAATTCTTGAGGGGGTTGGGTCTGGTATATATTGAACATCAGGCCCGTATCTGACACTCCGCAACTGTTGCGGCTCTGGCAGAGTCGTTTGGACGCGGTGCAATGACAAATCACTGGATTGATATCCAGCATTCCGACTGTATTCTGGCGATGGGGAGTAATCCCGCATCGAACCATCCTATATCCTTTAAATATGTGACAATGGCAATTGACAAGGGGGCGACGCTACTGAGCGTTGATCCGAGATTCACACAGACCTCTGCCAAAGCACATGTTTACGCTCCGCTGAGATCGGGGACGGATATAGCCTTCCTGGGCGGTATGATTAAGTACATACTGGATAACAAGCTCTACAATGAAAAATATGTAAGATACTACACGAACGCGACTTTCCTCGTCAATCCAGCCTTCAAGCTTCCCGGTGACAATGACGGTGTTTATTCTGGCTTGAATGGCAGCGTATACGATAAATCTACCTGGTCTTTCGTCACGGATTCGGAAGGCGTAGTTATTAAAGACCCGGGCATGACAGACCCCAATTGCGTCTTTCAGCTCCTGAATAAACACTATTCTCGATATACCCCTGAAGTCGTGTCGGAGATTACAGGAACACCGAAGGATAAACTGCTTGAGGTGTACAAGGCCTATGCGAAGACGGGAGAAACTGGCAAGGCCGGAACAATCATGTATGCCATGGGATGGACCCAGCATACGGTAGGCGTTCAGAACATCAGGGCAATGGCGATAATCCAGCAGCTTCTTGCGAATATGGGCGTTGCCGGTGGCGGTGTCAATGCCTTGCGTGGTGAGGCGAATGTTCAGGGGTCTACCGACCAGTGCCTGCTTTTCCACATCCTGCCCGGATATCTGCAGACCCCGGCTGCTTCCCTTCCGACGCTTGAGGCATATAACGCGAAAAACACCCCGACCACTAAGGAGCCAAACAGTCTTAACTGGTGGAGTAATAAGCCCAAGTACATAGCAAGTCTCCTAAGGGCTCATTACGGCATGAATGCCACCCTCGAAGAGGCATACAGCTACACTCCAAGGCTCGACGACGGAAAGACCTATTCGTGGCTGAACATATTCGACGAGATGTACAAAGGCAACTTTACCGGATTCTTCTCCTGGGGGCAGAACCCGGCGTGCAGTGGTGCCAGCTCCAACAAGACCCGTCAGGCCATGACAAAACTGGACTGGATGGTCAATGTTAATATCTTCGATACGGAGACTGGTAACTTCTGGAGAGGCCCCGGGATGGATCCTAAAAAGATCAAGACTGAGGTATTCAGTCTTCCCTGCGCCGCATCAATCGAAAAAGAGGGCAGCATTAGCAACAGCGGGCGATGGATGCAGTGGCGATATAAGGCGGTCAATCCCCCGGGAGATGCGCTTCCCGATGGCGAGATAATTACAGAACTGTTCTATAAGGTAAAGGAACTTTATGAAAAGGATGGTGGCCCCCTTTCCGAGGCGATCACAAAGATGACCTGGGATTACGGCCCCAAGGGTTTTGACGGAAAAGTCCACCAGGTTGACGCAAACTACATTGCGAAGGAGATCAACGGCTATTTCCTGGAAGACAGGGAGATCAAGGGTACGCTTTACAAGAAAGGTTCGCTGGTTCCCAGTTTTGCCTTTCTTCAGGATGACGGATCTACCTCATCCGGGAACTGGCTGTACTGTAATTCCTATACGGAAAAAGGAAATATGGCGGCACGGCGAAGTAAGAAGGATGATTCCGGTATCGGTCTCTATCCGGAATGGTCGTGGTGTTGGCCTGTAAACAGGCGAATAATCTACAACGGCGCTTCTGTTGATCCCGAAACGGGAGCTCCTTGGGATAAGGAACATCCGGTTATAAGGTGGGACGGTTCAAAGTGGATAGGAGATGTTCCCGACGGTGTTGCCGCACCAGGTTCTGGAAGGCCCCCTTTCATCATGAAATCCCACGGAGTTGCCAGCATATTCGGGCCAGGACTTAAGGATGGTCCTTTCCCCGAGCACTATGAACCGCTGGAATGCCCAATTGAGAAGAATCTTATGTCGCCGCAGTTTATCAACCCGACCATATTTCGTTTTGATGTCAACGGTACGGATATGGATCAGAGAGCGACATGCGATCCCAAGTTCCCCTTTGTATGTTCGACCTACCGGGTCAGTGAACACTGGCAGACCGGTGTAATGACAAGGTGGACTCCTTGGCTTGCGGAGATGCAGCCGGAGATGTTCGTTGAGATGAGTGAAGAACTTGCAAAGCTCAGGGGATTCAAAAATGGTGACAGGGTCGTAGTTAAATCAGCCAGAGGTGAGGTTGATTGCGTAGCAATAGTCACGCCCCGCTTCAAGCCATTCAATATTGCCGGTCAGACAATACATCAGGTTGGAATTCCGTGGCATTTTGGATGGGTGACCACGGCGATGAGGAAATTCGTTCATGGTGACAAGACGCCGGAAGTCTTCACCTCCGGGGATGCCGCCAATCTGGTTACACCCTTCATCGGAGATCCAAACACGATGATTCCGGAGAGCAAGGCCTTCATGGTCAATGTCGAAAGGAAGGAGGTGTAGGCCATGTCAGAGAAAGTTAAATTGTGCGATCTTTCCAAGTGTACCGGATGCAGAGGATGCCAGATGGCATGCAAGCAGTGGAATCAACTGCCGGCGAAGCAGACGATTAACAGGGGTTCCTATCAGAATCCTCCGGATCTTCAGCCTAATACTTGGAATATAATAAGGTTTCAGGAAATATCCGATAACGGCAAAGTGGACTGGTTGTTCAGGCATGATGCATGCATGCACTGTACCGACGCGGCCTGTGTCAAGGTCTGTCCAAGCGGTGCTCTGTCTCACACAAAGTATGGCACCGTCGCACTTAACAGCAGCAAATGCATAGGATGCAAGGAATGCGTCTTTGCCTGTCCCTTTGAGGTCCCCAAGTACGACTCCGAGACAGACAAGGTTCTCAAGTGTGACATGTGTTATTCCAGAATTGATCATGACATGGAACCTGCCTGCGTGAAGGCCTGTCCTACCGGTGCCCTGCGTTTCGGTGAGAAGGATAAGATGCTGAAGGACGCTTATGCAAGGGCAAAGGAGCTTGGTGGCGACGCCTCTGTATACGGAGACACGTTTGTGGATGGAACGCATATGATATATGTTCTTCCCAGAAAGGCGGACGTATATGACAAGCTTCCGGAGAAACCAAGGGTACCCTTCTCAGTCATAGCCTGGAAGGATTGGCTTAAACCGTTCAGCCTGCTTGCAGCTGGCGGTGTAATTGGTGGGGCCTTCCTGCATTACATCACCCATGGTCCCAAAGATACCAGTGGTGGAGGGGATCAGTCAGGGAAGGAAGGAGGAGAATAAATATGAAAAAGGGAATGATAAAAGCGTCCGACAGTTTTGAGAGGATAGTACACTGGCTAATGGCCATTTCCTGTATTATCCTTATGATTTCTGGTCTTGGGATGATGTTCCATTCTTTCAATTTCCTTGGCGTTCCGGTCGGGGGGTTGAAGAACCTTAAAATGATTCACAACTTTTCAGGATTGGTATTCATACCTTCGCTCTTATTTGCTATTCTTATATGGTGGAAAGAGGCCGGCATATTCGAGTTTCCCGAGGATCTGGAGTGGATAAAGGTCGCAGGCGGGTACCTGTGGCATGTCGATAAGGTCCCTGAGACGGGAAAGTACAATCCTGGTCAGAAGGCTTTTTTCTGGGCTGTGGCTCTTTTCGGCGTGATCATGATTATCACCGGTCTTGTAATGTGGTTTCCGCTTGGCCTGCCGGTGGATCTGGTTCGTTGGATGTACCCGCTCCATGCACTTGGTTTTCTGGTAATATTTCCATTCTTCTTTATCCACCTTTACCTGGGTACCGTAGGTGTCCCTGGTTCCGTATCAGCAATACTTACGGGCTGGGTCACGAGGTCCTGGGCTGAAAAGCAGTGTCCGAAGTGGCTCAAGGAGATGGAGGAAAGCGGAAAACTGGAGGTATCGAAGTAAACGCTCTCAAAATGCAGTTATAATAGTTATGGGGGGTCTGTTCAATCAGGAGCAGACCCCTTTGTTCTTAAAAAGGAAAATCTTGAGTTTCAAGTTAAAAGCATATATAGGGGGACTTCGTTTATGAGACCCCAAAAGAGGTGAAAGATGGCACAGGCCCTGAGAGATACCCTGAAAACAATAGACGGGTATAAAAATATGAATCCCCACTACGAAGAGCTGCTGGATATCCTGGAGGAGGTTCTTATCCTCAGAGAGACCTATCGGCGAAAGATCGAGGAAGATATATTCAATGTCGATGAATCTCTCATAGAGAAAAAGGTTGAAGGGGGGTTGCCCCTTGTCGATTTCCCTGAGGGAGATTTCGAACTTAAGGAACCTAAGGAATATTTCATAGCTCTCCTCGATATAGCCCAGAAAAGGGAACTTGAGGAGACACAGGAAATAATAAGCAAGATAAAATCGGGAGAGGTTGATTACCGTGAAATGGTACGCGAAACCTTTATCCCAAGGCAGGATGAGGATGATACTGAAGAGGGAGAGGGTGGGGTCTTCGATCTGCTCGGTTTCCTTGTAGAGGAGAGTCTGCGCCCGGCACTGGAAGTGCTTTCCGAAAAATACGGGAAGGCTATCAATAAAGCGAAGTGGTCCGAAGGGTACTGCCCCATATGTGGCCGGGAACCTAAGATATCGGAACTCAAGGGCGAGGGGGGAAGAAGATTTCTCTTCTGCGGACAATGCGGCTTTGAATGGGCATTCAAGAGGATAAGATGCCCTTTCTGCGGTAATGAAGACCAGCAAACTTTGGCATATTTCACTATTGAGGAAGAGGAAAAGTACCGGGTGGATGTTTGCAATGTTTGCAACAAATATATAAAAGCCGTCGATTTCAGAAAGGTGGAGAAGGCGCCCAACCTTGACGTGGAGGATATTGCGACCCTCCATCTTGACATCCTTGCCGATGAGGAGGGATACGAGTAAGAACTTTTCTATACCGCGGCTGTTCTTCCGATAGGCAATATCGACCAGGAAGTCAGCCGCGGTATGTTATATATTGCTCCGGTGATTGAATAGATCCATTATGCTGCATATGCAACCGCCGGATGCTTGAAATATTTTTTTGCGTGTTGCGGTCGTTTCTGTAAGGTCTTCATAAAAGAACGTGTCTTACTGACGATATCTTTTTCGTTTCTTGCCGGTATGCCTGAACGAATCTTGTTTTTCAGGTTGCCGTTGAGATACTCGTCCGGGTTGAGTTCTGGAGAATATGAGGGAAGGTAGAACACCTCTATTTTCTCCTTGTTTACTTCAAGCCACTCTTTGACTTTTTTTCCGTGATGTACACGGAGGTTGTCCAAAATCAAAAAGCTCTTACGGGGAACATCCTTTATCAGTCGGGACATGAACTTGATGAGCACCTGCGAAGCCATCTTCTCCCGATACAGCATGAATCTCACCTTTCCTTGATTGGTGATGGCCGAGATCATGTTGATTCTGTTCTTTTTAGCAGTGACCCTGACGACGGGTGTCTTCCCCTTTGGAGAAAAACCCTTCGCAGTGTAGTCACCACTTTGAATGCCAGTCTCGTCACCCCAGTGAATCTCGGCTTTCTCTTTTTTTGCCTGAGCTGCAATCACTGGGTATGTGGTATCAAGCCACTGCTGTACCTGTCGCGGGCTCTGTTCGTAGGCCCGCTTGGTGGGCTTCTGGGGAGTAAAACCCCAGCGCTTGAGATAGTCGGTTATAGTCCGCAGAGGCAAATCGGTTCCGCATCGCTGTTTGATTGCCAAACGGACGGCATCACGGGTCCAAAGAGCAAATGGAAGTTTGAGCTGATCCGGTGTTTTGTCTACCAAAAGTTTCTTTACCTCAAGTTCCTGCTCACTTGTCAGTTTGCGACTACCGCCGTGGCGACGACCTCTTTGTCCGAGCTTGATAGCGAAGCTGCCTTCCCGCAAGTATTTCTGCCAAATCTTGCTGGTGTGGCGTTCCGTGGCACCGATAATCTGGGCGACCTCTTTATTGGACCGCTCTTGCCTGCGTAGCCGAACTATCTGCTTGCGCAGAGCATACTGTACGTCTTGGCTAAGTTTTCGTGCATCTGGTTTTTCCATGCACAAACCATAACACACAATGTCGCTAAATGGAAGTGTTTAATCGCCGAGTCAATAATATGAAAGATTCCGATATAAATGCCGTTATTGAGGCTCTAAAAGAGAGCCTCTCATCCGAACGTCTACCAATCGTTTCCGGTCTTGCCGGAGGCAATAGCCCTCCCTTTCATATACTGATCTCCACACTTCTCAGCCTTAGAACCAAGGATGAGGTTACGGAAGTGGCATCCAGAAAACTCTTTGCCCTGGCTTCAACTCCCGAGGATATGCTCTTGCTGCCACCCGATAAGATAGCCGATATCATCTATCCCGTCGGGTTCTACCGTAACAAGGCGGCTACTATTCTGCACGTCTGTAAAGAGCTTATCGATAGATATAGCTCTCAAGTTCCAGACAATATTGATGAATTGCTCACGCTAAAGGGGGTGGGAAGGAAAACCGCTAATCTTGTCGTAACTCTGGGATATGGGGGCGAAGGGATATGTGTGGACACGCATGTCCACAGGATATCAAACCGCTTGGGTTATTTGGGAACAAAAACTCCCGATGAGACGGAGTATGCCCTGCGTGCAAAACTACCCCCTAAATACTGGACAGAATATAATACACTGATGGTTTCTTTTGGGAGAACTATCTGCCGTCCAGTATCACCTCTGTGCAGCCGGTGTCCGGTTTCCTTGTACTGTGACAGGGTGGGCGTGGCAAAGCACCGATGAATTTCTTTGCAACATAATAGCCTGATTGAAGCTTTTTAGGTCGAAGGGCTTATAAGGGAAGGCCTTGCTTTGTGGTATAAAAGGCATCCATATCAGAACCATTCTAATCACCTTGGTACGCTACGGTTGGGAATGTTTAATCGTTTAGGGCGCTGCGAAGGGCCTGTAGTTATTGCAGGGTCCAGGTTGTACCCTCCGGAGAGTCATGAACAAGAACCCCTATTTTGGCCAGCTCTTGGCGCAGGCGGTCGGATTCCTTCCAATTGCCCGACGCCCGGGCCCTGTTTCTCTGACCTAGGAGATGCATAGCCTGCTCGCTTAGATCTTTCTCATCAAAGTCCATGATACGCAGGACAGAGTTGATTCGATCAATTGTTTCGAGGACCAGATCGCGTTGTCGGATGTCGAGTTGATTCGTAGCCAGCGGAATGTTTATCATCCTTACAAATTCAAAGAGAGCTGCCAGGGCCCCGGATATGTTGAAGTCATCATCCATTGCCTCGGTAAAGCCCTTCTTGACGTCGTATATATGCTGTTCGGTCTCGGGATAGCCTCCCCCTGCCCTAAAGTGAAGCAGTCTATGGATAAGGTTGTTGAGTCTCTTCACTGTATTGCAGGCTGTATCCAAGGCCCCGAAAGAAAATGCCAGCGGTTTTCTGTAGTGAGAGCTTAGAAGAAAGTATCTGATCTCTCCGCCGGAATATCCTCTTTTCTCAAGGTCGGCAACGGAGAAGAAGTTGTCCAGCGATCGAGACATCTTTTTTCCATCGAGCATCACCAGTTCGGAGGCTAGCCAGTAATTGGCTATATTCTTGCCGGTGGCTGCCTTTCCTATGGCCATTACATTCTCGCAATGGGGGAATATGATATCGGTTCCGCTCAGATATATATCAAAGGCCTCACCGAGATATTTCATGGAAAGGGCTGCACATTCGAGGTGCCATCCGGGCCTTACGTTACCCCACTTGGTCTTGAAATATATACCATCCTTAAGCTCTGCAAGTGTCGAGCGCTTGAGAAGATTGAAATCTACGGGGCTGTCCTTTGCGTAATCGTCCTGATCTATAGTTTTGGAATGTCTTACATTTGCAAGGTCTATGTTGGATAATGCCCCATAGTCGTCAAGCCTTGATATATCGAAATATAGAGAACGGAGTTTTTCATAGGCGTAACCCTTATCTACAAGATGCTCTGCAAGCTTTATCATGGAATCTACATTTTCGCTTGCAGCAGGATATGTGTCGTCGTGATTGATATTGAGTTTATTGAGGTCTCTGAAGAATGTCTCTGTGTGACCGCGGGTAAACTCTTTTACCCCTACCCCTGCCTTCTGGGCTCCCATGACTGATCTGTCCGCCAGATCTATTATGTTTGATATATGCTTTACTCGATATCCCTTGAATTCCAGGTATCTTGCTATCATATCCGCCACAACAAAACGCCTGTAGGTTCCAATATGAGGAACCTCATGCATCGTGGGTCCGCATGAATGCATCAGGACCTGATCGGCGTCGATAGGCTTGAAGGGCTCCTTGGTCCGGGTCAGGGTATTGTATACTCTGAGTGATGCGTCCTCCTTATCGGAGAAAAGAGGTGTGCTGAGGTACCGTTCGCCACCATCGGGCAGGATCACAACGATAATACCATCTTCCATCTCACGCGCCTTTTCAATGGCCACGTGCATAGCTGCACCGGAGCTCATCCCGGCAAAAAGACCCTCTGTTCGGGCTAATGCCCTGGCCATTTCGAAGGCATCTTCGTCGAGGATGTTGATCTTTTCATCAAGCTGTTTTTTATCAAAGATCCCGGGTCTATATGATTCCCTCATGTTCTTCAGCCCTTGTATCTTATGATGGAGATAGGGCTCTACGCCTATAATTTTAATCTCAGGATTGTATTCCTTGAGCCTCCGCGAGATCCCCATTGCCGTACCTGATGTTCCCAGGGTCGCAACCACCATGGTAACCTTCCGGTCTGTTTGCTCCCATATCTCTTCGGCGGTACCATGATAATGGGCCAGTATATTATCTTCGGTATTGAACTGATCAGTCGCGAAGTATCGATTCGGCTCGGCCCGAAGCATCTCATATGCAACTTCTATTGCTCCATCGGTTCCGAATTCAGCCGGCGTAAGGCGAAGCTGGGCTCCCATCGCTTTTAATATCTTTTTCCTTTCCTCGCTGGCAGACTCAGGCATGGTCAGTGTCAGTTTATAACCCTTGACGGCAGATACAAGCGCAAGGCCGATGCCGGTATTTCCACTGGTAGCTTCAAGGATTATCTTTCCCGGTTTCAGATCCCCCCTTTCCTCTGCCTTTTCTATCATGTAAAGCGCAGTTCTATCCTTTACCGACCCTCCAGGATTTGAGCCTTCAATTTTTGCGAATATCTTTACCTTTTTGTTGGGGTTAAGGTGGCGGATCTCGACGATGGGAGTGTTGCCTATAAGGTCAAGTATACTGTTGTAGCGTTTGTTCATTTCAAAGCCTGCGAGCTTAACTGTCGAATTTTGGTAGTGGTATCTTAACAAATTGGACCCCTTCTTCAGCAAGAGATGCTTCTTCCTTTTCCGTCGTGGTTCCCCTTATATTCCGGGGGTCTTCTTCTCCCGCATGTATCCTTAATGCAACTTCTGCGAATCGGTTTCCCACGTCTTCAAAGGACTTCTCCATATATTCATTAAACAGCTTAAGGGCCTTCATTTGAGAGATTTCTTTGTTGCTAGAATTTTTAAGTCGTTCTGTTCCCTTGCCCATAACTGTTATAGAGGAAGGGGCTATGTCTATATCCGAACTGCCACATACAGGGCAGGTTAGAAGTTTCTTGTTTTTTTGTTCTTCAAAGGATTTGATGTCGTTGAACCATCCTTCGAAGGTATGCTTCTTATCACATTTCAGATCGTATATTATCACTTTGCTGGTTCCTCCTGACAATAGCAAAGGCTCCGATATCATGAAATTGAAACCGGGACAAGCCATTCCCGGATTTTAGCATATATTCCGGCAGGCTTCATTTTTTTATGGACATTTAACGGACAATTATATAGTTAGGGCCTGTCGGGATGTGGCCCAGCCTGGTAGGGCACTGCGTTCGGGACGCAGGAGTCGCGCGTTCAAATCGCGCCATCCCGACCATTTCTGTCTCTTCTATCCGACAGCGCCTGCCATCGAAAAGATTGGAAGATAGAGGGCCACGATCATACCTCCCACAACGCCACCCAAAAATACCATCATTATGGGTTCCAGGAGCGAAGTAAGTGCGCCAACTGCGACATCAACTTCGGCATCATAGAATTGGGCTATTTTTTCCAACATGTTGTCAAGGGCACCCGTGTTTTCCCCTACTGCTATCATGGAAACAACCATTGAAGGGAATATGCCAGCTTCTGACAATGGTTGGGATATGGTTTTTCCCTCTGTTATCGCCTTTCTGGTTTTCATGAGGGCGTTTTCGACAACCTTGTTTCCGGCGGTCTTACTGACAATCTCAAGGCCGTCAAGTATAGGGACTCCGCTGCTCATCATTGTGGAAAGGGTCCTTGAAAATTTTGCAACGGCGACTTTTTTGAGCAGCAGACCTAATACTGGGAGTTTCAACAGGGTACGATCTATTTGAAGCCTACCTGGTTCTGTCTTGTAATATCTTCCAAGGGCGACTCCGATAAGAATGATTATGCCCAGTATATATAATATATTGTTCTGGACAAAACGGCTGGCATCAACAAGAAATTGTGTAGGTCCTGGCAGCGCCGAGCCCATGCTCGAAAACATCTCTTCAAAAACGGGGACGACTTTGTACAGAAGCAGAATTACAACGGCCATGGCAACGAAGAGGACGGTAACGGGATATGTCATTGCCCCCTTAACCTTTCGTTTCAATTCCATAGCCTTTTCCATATATTCTGATAGCCGGTTGAGTATGACGTCCAGGATTCCTCCAGCTTCTCCGGCCGTCACTAGGTTCACGAAGAGATCGTCGAATATGTCGGGATATTTCTTAAGCGAGTCCGAGAGTGAGGCTCCCCCCTCAATATCTTCTTTTATTGTTTTGATAATTTTCGAGAAGGTCTGGTTCTTTTCCTCCTCACCCAGAAGTTCAAGGCACTGGATAATAGGAAGGCCGGCATTGATCATGGTTGCGAACTGCCTGGCAAAAACAACCACATCTTTTTCCTTAACCTTCTGCTGAAGGAAGGGGATGTTTTCGAATAGATCCTTAGGTTTTTTCTTTATATGGTCGGGCTTGATATGCTGCCTGCGCAGTTGTATTCGCACACTGCTCTCATCGGCGGCTTCCAGTTCCCCTTTTTTCATCTCACCCTTTTTGGTCGTTCCCTCCCAAAGATAGACAGACATTTAGCCATCCTCCTTTTTTTACCCCTACCCTTTCAATGCCCTCAGATGGAGAAACACCTCATAAAGTATGATTCCCCCGGCAACAGAAACATTTAGAGAATCCATGGCGCCAGTAATTGGAATAGATATAATGCCATCACAGTTTTTTCTTACCAGTGGGCGTATTCCTTTACCTTCGCTCCCAAGCACGATTCCCACATGGCTGCCATAGTCCCGACGGCGAAGATTTTCGCCGGAGTTTGCGTCGGCCCCATATATCCAAAAACCACTCTCTTTCATACGATCTATCGCGACCGATATGTTTACCACCTTGGCGATGGGAACATGTATCACAGCTCCTGCGGAAGCCTTCGTGACAGAGGGGGTGACAGAGGCAGAGCGATTTTCTGGGATAATTATACCGGAGACACCAAAACACAGGGCTGTTCGTATGAGTGACCCAAGGTTTTGTGGATCTGTGATGCCATCAAGGATTAGAATCAAAGCATTTTTTTGGGAGATGCCGGCATCCAGAATCTCATCAAGTTCGGCATACTTGTATTCCTGGCATACGCAGACTACTCCCTGGTGGTGTTGCGTTCCGGCGACAGAATTCAGGTGTTCTCTATCCGAAAAGACGAGGGGAATTCCCCTGTTCGCTGCAAGCTCTTTAAGATCCCGAACGCTTGCTATCCTTCCTTCTCTGGTAAGTAGGACCTTTTCTATTTTGCAGCTATCATCTTTTAATGCTTCAGCAACCGGATGAACTCCGTAGATTACCTGCATTGAAAATCCTCTGGTTAGGTGATGAGTATTAACTAACGGAGTCCCTTTGATATTTCCAAGGTAATCCCGTCTGCTGTAGCGACCGGGTCTTTCGCCATTCTTATGGGTCTGCCAACTACCAGATAATCCGATCCCATGGCTATTGCCTCCCTTGGGGTCAAAACCCTTTTCTGGTCGTCGCTAGTTGAATCGTTGGCAGGCCTTATTCCGGGCGTTACAATAATGAAATTCTCTCCGCAAGCTTTTCTTATGGAGGGGACGTCCTGGGCAGAAGCCACAACTCCCGGTACGCCTGCGTCGCGGGCGGAAATGGCAAGCCGTTCGACAAGTTCAGAAGTGGTGCATTCGAAACCCATCCCTTTAATGTCAGAATCGTTAAGGCTTGTAAGAACCGTTACGGCAAGTAGCACGGGGGAGGCTATCTCCAGCATACGCGAGGCTTTGTTCACCGATTCAACGGCGCGCTCCATCATCTCCCGACCTCCTAGCGCATGTATGTTGAACATGGAAACGCCCAACTTGACCGCAGCCTGGGAGGCCATAGACACGGTGTTCGGGATATCATGAAATTTTAGATCAAGGAAAACCTTCCCCCCCCTGTCCTGTATTTTTGAAACAATATCAGGTCCGAAGCGGGTGAAGGCCTCTTTGCCTATCTTGAACATCCCGACGTGATCCTTCAGCAGATCGGCCCAGAGAAGAGCCTCGTTCAGATCTTCTCCCAGGTCAAGTGCGAATATAAGTCTGTCACGGCTGCTCTTCGGTGTTTCCATCTTCCACCATATCAGCGGTTTTTATTATGATTTCTTCTAAAAGTTGGACATCCGCCGATCTTGCGTCAAGGATTTCGGGGTGGGCATAGAAAACCTTGCCTTCCGCTATCTCGCGCAAGGCAGTAACGATTTCACGATTGTTTTTCTTTTCACTGAATGATTTGGACCCTTTAAGTAGCTGTTTGGTCCTCTGCGAAGTAAGGTGTGTAAGGGCAAATCGGTTCTTTGCCTTATCCAGGGAATCCTCTACGGTAACTCTAGCCATGACTTATTTGCCTCCGGTTGTTCGGTAAAAATCATCTATTCTGCCTTGCAGCCGAGACCGCCTGCTTTTTTCGGCCACATAGACTGCTCTGATCGAACTCAAAGAATTCTTGATTATATCATTAAAAACCAGATAATCATACCATTCATTTTCGCCAATCTCTTCCATTGCCCTTTCAAACCTTACCTGTATGATATTGTCGGGTTCGGACCCACGTTTTTTTAATCTATCTTTTAATGTCTTTACGGATGGTGGCATAACAAAAATCAGAATTGCTTCGGGAAACAGACTTTTTACATTACGGGCCCCTCTAGTATCTATATCAAGCACCACATCGTAGCCCTGCCGTGTAAGGTTTTCTATGTCTATTCTTGAGGTTCCGTAAAGATTTCCATATATCTTTTCCCACTCTACAAACTCATCCATTTCCCTTCTTTTTTTGAATTCCGCCTCAGAGATAAAACGGTAATCAACCCCGTCTACCTCTCCTTGCCTTGCGGTGCGCGTCGTATAGGAGACGGAAAATCGCAGGTTTGGTGATTCGGCCAGAAGCTTTTTGCATAAAGTTGTCTTGCCCGCTCCTGAAGGAGCGGAAACGACTATGATGATTCCATCTGTATTTGAGCGTAATATGTTTTTCCGCATGTGATATCTATTCTACTCTATATTCTGAGCCTGTTCCCTCAGTTTTGCAAGTTCTGTCTTTACCTCTATTACTGCACCGGATATGACCAGATCGCTGCTCTTTGATCCAATGGTGTTTATCTCCCTGTGCATTTCTTGGAGCAGAAAATCCATTTTTCTTCCAATCGGCTCGTCGCTTTGCAGCATCTGGCCGAATTGCTTTATATGACTTTCGAACCTTACTATCTCTTCAGTGATATCGCTTTTTTCGGCCATTATGGCAACCTCCTGAATCAACCTCGATTCATCGCATTCGATACCTTCTGTCAGTTCCCTGATTCTTGCCGAGAGTCTTTCTTGGTAAGCGTTCAAGACTTCCGGCACCCTTGCCTTCAGGATAGCAATTTGTCCCGATATTATCTTGAGTCGACCGGTGAAATCTTCGTACAGCAGTTCCCCCTCGACCTCTTTCATCTTTATGAGGGAAATGAGAGAATTTTCCAACGCATCTTCTATGGCACCCCATATTTCCTGAGCGGCTATTTCTGTTTCGGACATCAACACCGCCCCCTTAATCCCAACCAAGGTTTCCAATCTAATGTCCCCTGCAAGGTTAAAGGTTTCTTTCAGTCCTTTCAATAGTGCGTAATAACTTTCAAGAAGTGGTTGGTTGACCCCCAGGCTTTCCGCACCATTGCCGCCGGAGGCTGACTCTATCTTGATACTTACTTCGACTCTCCCCCTTGAGATTACTTCTGCCACTCTCTTTTTTATGCTCGTTTCCAGAGACGAGAGGGATGAGGGTATGCGTATAGAGCTTTCAAGATTTTTGTGATTAATGGATTTGCTCTCTACGGCAACTTTTTTATCCTCAAATACGGTTTCTGCTCTTCCATAGCCGGTCATGCTTCTTATCATATTTTATTCTCCTGGGTTAGGCGACATTCGCCCTCTGTTCGCGTAGTGTTCAAGAGGTTTTCAAAGCCCTTTGCTGGGCCAACTGACCGGCATACCTTTCCCGGATATTATTGAAGATTGAGATCGTGCTTTTGTCGGCATAATCTGGGTAGGTCCATTCCAGCCGCCGGAAGGTATGCTTTTCAAAGATTAAGGTAAGGTCAGCATATATGCCGTCCCTTAAATAGGGGCGATGGGTGTATGCCTTTCCTGTGGCGAGGATCAAATGTGCCTGCGAAATATATCCCGGATCTATATTCACGACTCGTTTGCCCTCCAGTATGAATCTTTCTTCTACTTTGTTCGTGAACAGTTTAACATCGGGGAGCATGTCAGGTGGAACAAGGGTCTGAAAAGATATAAAGCGTCTTACAAGAGAGGCCCCCATTTCTTTTCTGTAATAGCTTGTATAGTCAAATGGGATAGCAGCGCTTATATAATCAATGGCCCCCCATTTTTCTTCCAGGATTGCTAATGTACTGTCCAATATGTCCGAATTTCCGGAGAATATGCTCGAGATGATCTTTACCGGTTCAGGAATTGACGGTCTACTCATAGAGCCTTCTGTAATTCTTCCCGGTACACGGGGGCAGTTCCTACCTTGCCGACGGCTATACCTGCTGCATGATTGGCAAGGTAGGCCGCTTCTCGAAGGGTTGCACCTGCCGCGACGCAAAGTGCGAAAACCCCTATTACCGTGTCTCCTGCGCCGGTTACGTCGAAGACTTCCCTGGCGACAGTTGGGATGTTGGTCATTGATCCGTTTTTTTCAAAGAGTGTCATGCCATCTTCGCCCCTTGTCACTAAAAGGGCGCCAAAATCAAAGGTATTCATTAGGGCAGCGCCTCCCTTTTCAAGGTTGCTGCTACTCTCGATCTCCATTCCCAGGGCGCGCTCTGTTTCCTGTTGGTTGGGAGTTATTAGGTCGCACCCCCGGTATACTGAAAAATCACTCTGCTTGGGGTCAATACACAGCATGATTCCGCGTTTTTTCGTTATCTCCCGTATCTTGCTTGCCAGTTGTTCCGAAAAAACCCCTTTGCTATAGTCCGAGATAATGACCGCACCAAGGTCATTGTCCATAGAATCTACATAGGATATTATCCTTTGCATGCTGTCGGGGGTTACGGCTCTTTTGTCCTCCCTATCGAATCGCACCACTTGCTGGTTGTGAGCAACAACCCTGGTTTTTACAATGGTGGGCCGTCCATCTTCTACAATGACCCCTCCAGTATCGATTCCCATCTTCTGCAAAGTTTCTATTAGCCAGTTGCCCATGCCGTCGGAGCCAACGATGCCAGAGACATAGGCCTTGCCTCCTATAGAAAATACATTGTTCAAAACATTTGCGCAGCCACCCAGGAGAAGGTTTTCGGATGTTACGTTAACAACAGGTACTGGGGCTTCCGGTGAGATGCGGGACACTTTCCCCCATATGAACTGGTCGACCATAATGTCCCCGATCACTAAAACCTTCGAATGTTCGAAACGATCGATGATGTCCAAGGCCCTTTTCTTGCTGATAATGCTTTTCACGATTCAAAACCTCTTAATGCAAGGGTGTTATTTCCTTTTGTGCCGGCCCCCTGCTCGCCACTCACTTGTCGCAGCAAAGGCAGCATGCTATTATCATAGAGCTTTTTTGTCAATGCTTTTTCTTAAAAGCCTTGACTAAATGGGCAAAAGGAGATAGTTAAAACCGCTTTACGCTTTTTAAGGCGATGTATGTGGAGGTCTTAATTTCAGGATGAATCCATAAGAAGAGGATTTTTCTGAATGGTGACGTGGCTTAACTGATATGCTTAAATCCCGTAGTGATAGTTTCTGTGTTCCGAGGGGTTCTTTCCCGCGGCCCCTTTTTCAATCCCTTTTCTTTCTTGAAGTGCAGTAAATTGATTGATCGGGTAATTTTGAAACTGCCCAATCCATATTTCAGACAAAATGTTTTTGTATTGGTAGTTTATAAAGAGGGTTACTATGGACGAGAAAAACGAGCTTTTTAAAAAAAGAAGAGAAAAGATGCAGTCCCTACAGGATATGGGGGTCGATCTTTATCCAAATGATGTGAATATAACAACCACTACAAAATCCGTTATTGCACGCTTTGACGGTATGGATAACGAAGGGCTTTTAGGCGTTGAAGAAAAGGTTGCGTTGGCTGGAAGATTGATGGCGGTTAGGAATTTTGGAAAAGCCGCTTTTATAAGCATACAGGATAGGGACGGAAGGATTCAGGGTTACATAGCCAGGGATAAGGTTGGCAAGGACAGCTACGGTATCTTTAAAAAATTTGATGTTGGTGACATTGTATTTCTATCAGGGGGGCTTCTGAAGACAAAGACAGGTGAATTGACTGTTGATGCCGATGAGATAAGACTCCTGTCGAAGGCGGTTCTTCCCCTTCCCGAAAAGTGGCACGGCCTGACCGATGTAGAGGCCAGATATCGACAACGGCCCCTCGATCTGATTATGAATCCAAATGTAAAAGAGGTATTTTATGCCCGTAGCAGGATAATCAGGCTGATTCGGGATTTTATGCAGGATCGTGACTTCCTTGAGGTGGAAACCCCAATGATGCACCCCATGGCGGGTGGTGCGGTGGCCCGTCCCTTCAAGACCTACCACAATACCCTGGACATGGATCTATTTCTTAGGATAGCGCCGGAGCTGTATCTTAAGCGCTTGATTGTAGGCGGTTTTGAACGGGTCTTCGAAATAAACCGAAATTTCAGGAATGAAGGGATATCGACATCCCATAATCCTGAATTTACTATGATGGAATTCTATCAGGCCTATGCTACCTATGAGGACCTTATGGAGATGACCGAGGAGATGATAGCATCCCTATCCATGGAACTTTTTGGTTCTCTCTGTTTCGAGTACCAGGGAACCCGGATCGATCTCAGTCGTCCATGGCAACGTATGACCGTAAAAGAGGCTGTGCTGAAATATTCCGATGCCACCACTGATATGCTGGAAGATCGAGATCTTGCTGCGCAGTTTGCGACTAGCCTGGGGATTCCTTTAGATGGCGACGAGCCGCTTGGGAAGATTGTTGTGGCAATTTTTGAGGAGGTTGCGGAGTCGCAGCTTATACAGCCTACGTTTGTTACGCGTTATCCAATAGAGGTTTCTCCCCTTTCACGCAAGAGCCCGGACGATGCAGGTCTTACTGATCGTTTTGAGCTTTACATATATGGCAGGGAGCTTGCCAACGCATTTTCTGAGCTCAATGACCCAGAGGATCAGAGGAGTAGGTTTGCAATGCAGTTAAGGGAGCGGGAGGCTGGAGACGAGGAGGCCCATGAAATGGATGAAGACTATATAAGGGCCTTGGAATACGGAATGCCTCCCACGGCAGGCGAAGGCATAGGAATAGACCGGCTTGTAATGCTTCTCACCGATTCTCCATCGATCCGGGATGTTATACTCTTTCCTCACATGAGAGCAAAGAGAGAGATTCGTTCGACTACGACCTAGGCTTCCAAGCTGATCTAGTATTTTAAGGAAGGTATTTCCTGTCAGGACACAACAGAAAATAGTTTCTAAATTGCTGATGGGTATTCCGCCATGTCATATGAATTTTTCATAGGTCTTCGATATCTCAGGGCAAAGAGAAAGCAGACCTTTATCTCGGTTAACACCTTTATCTCGGTGGCAGGCATATTTCTAGGTGTTGCCGCGCTGATAATAGTGCTGGCTGTAATGAACGGCTTTGAGGCGGAGCTTCGGCAGAGGATACTGGGGATTAATTCGCACATTGTCCTGATGGAATACGATGGGGGAATGAAGGATTATCCAGCGATTATGAAAGCGGTGGAATCGGTAGATGGGGTGGTTGCATCTACCCCCTTCATATACGGTCAGGCTATGCTGAAAAATGCAGACAGGGTGACCGGAGCGGTTATAAGGGGAATGTCTATAGAAACATCCTCCAGCGTTATAGATCTGGGGAAGATGAAGGAAGGTAGCATAGAAAATCTCTCTGGCTCAAACAGTGAAGCAGACATGCCCGGTGTGGTTATAGGTAAGGAGCTGGCTCAGGCTCTGGGTCTTGTTCTCTTTGATACCGTAGAGATTCTGTTGCCCATGGGAATTTCTACTCCTATGGGGGTTATGCCAAAAATCAAGGAATTTAGCGTTGTTGGTGTTTTTGACACCGGTTCATATGAGTATGATTCGACGCTCGTCTTCATGTCACTGGAAAACTGCAAGAAGTTCCTAAATATGAAGGATGAGGTTACCGGAATAGAGATAAAGGTAAAAGACATATACAGTGCCGGAAAGATAGCTAAGACTATAGAAGAAAAGCTGGGTTACCCTTACTGGGCACGGAGCTGGATGGAGATGAACAAAAATCTATTCTCGGCCCTAAAGCTGGAGAAGAGAGTAATGTTTATTATCCTGAGCCTTATAATATTGGTTGCCGCCTTCAATATAATAACTACCCTGATAATGACCGTTATGGAAAAGACCAGTGATATCGCAATCCTGAAGTCTATGGGTGCGACATCACTGGGAATCATGAAGGTGTTCATGATAGAGGGCATGGTGATTGGCTCCATCGGTACAGTAATGGGATGCATTGCTGGGCTTGCTGTTGCCCTTAATCTGGAGAAAATCAGCTGCTTTGTAGAAAACTTCTTTGGTTTTAAAATATTGCCCAAGGATGTCTATTATTTAAGCGAGCTGCCATCGCAGGTAGATTATTCCGATGTTGCGGCCATAGCCGTTGTTGCGCTTGTTATCTGTTTCTTTGCGGCCATGTATCCCTCTTGGAGAGCATCTCAGCTGGAGCCCGCCGAGGCCCTTCGATATGAGTAGGCAGGCGATACCATGATAGAGATCCGCCACATGACGAAATCCTTCGTAAAGGACGGAACCCGTATAGATGTCCTGAAGGGTATAGACCTTACCGTTCATAGGGGGGAGTCCTTGGCGATTCTTGGTGCATCCGGTGCTGGGAAAACCACTCTGCTGCAGATAATGGGGGCCCTTGACCATCCCTCTTCGGGTCAGGTTTTCTTCGATGGCCAGGATGTCTTCAAATGGAATGATGCTCGCCGTGCTAGCTTCAGAAACAGGCGAGTCGGATTTGTATTTCAGTTTCACCATCTGCTTCCGGAGTTTACGGCACTGGAGAATGTTGCGATGCCTGCCTTGATAAACGGTATGCAAAGATTGGATGCCTACCGGAAGGCAGAGATTGGCTTGACGGAAGTTGGACTTGATGATAGGTTGGCGCACAAGCCGGGTGAGCTTTCCGGTGGAGAGCAGCAGAGGGTTGCGATAGCAAGAGCCATAATCATGAATCCGGATGTGATCCTTGCTGATGAACCCACAGGCAACCTTGATGCCGATACGGGGGGGAAAATACAAGATCTTCTTTTGGCCCTTGGTAGGGCGCAGAATACTACCCTGATAGTAGTTACCCATAACACATTACTAGCCGATGGAATGTCTCGGGCCATCAACCTGAAGGATGGAAAGATTTATGATCTATAACCGGAAAAAAGTTTTATTTATTATCTTGTTCCTCCTTGTGATGCTTGTCCCTTCTAATGTCTCGTCCGCCACTCAACCTGCCAACAAGAGGATAGCTATTCTTCCATTTCAGGTACACAGTGGAGGCGATGCAATGCCCATTCAGAAGCAAATTGCATTCCAACTTGCATCGGGATTGACGGAATCCGGATATGTGGACCTTGTCAATGAAGAGACTTTTAAAGGACTGATAGAGGGTAAAAGATCGGATGATCGTCTCGCCGTTCTGGTTGGTGAGCAGACGGAGGCCGGATTTGTAATATTGGGAAGTATTACCAACCTGGGCGAGATGTCGAGTATGGATGTTGGAGTTATAAACGTTAAGAATGGTTCCAGGCACTCCATTTTTGTCCAGGGCAGCGATCTTGATACCCTAATATTAAGGGTAAAAAATGATATCCTTCAGAAGATATTGACCGAGCAGAGGATTGCTGAAGTAAGGCTGGAGGGAAATCTACGGATCGAAGATGAGGTTATCTATAATGTCCTGAAAAGCACTCAGGGAAAACTCTTTTCAAAAGAGGACATTTCGTCGGATATAAAATCAATATACAAGATAGGTTTCTTCAGAGACGTAACGGTTAGCGTTACCGATACAGGGGACGGAAAGGTAATAACCTTTAAGCTGGAAGAATTGCCGTTGATAACGGCTGTGGATATTGAAGGATCCGAAAAAGTAAGCAAGGATGATATAGAGGGATTGATAACCGTAAAGGAGAAGCAGATTTTCAATCTTAGTAAAGTACAGTCTGATATAGCGAGCATAAAAACATTCTACAAAAATGCAGGATATCTAAATGCGCAGGTCGAATATCGGCAGGAAGAGCAAGAAAAAGGGCTCCGCATAGTATATGGTATAAAGGAGAACAGGAAGCTAACAATAAAAGAAATTGTTTTCGAGGGCAACAGGGCGTATGCGAGTAAAGAGCTGAAAGCTATAATGGAGTCCTCAGAGGAGGGGCTCCTGCATTTTTTCACCGATTCCGGGGCGTTTGACGAAGCCAGATTAAAACAGGATGCTAATAAGCTAACGGTTTTTTACATGAATAACGGCTATATAAATGCTGCTGTTGGCGAACCGGAAATTACCAATGATGATGAGTGGATATATGTTAAGATCACGATATCCGAGGGAAAGCAATTTAGGGTGGGAAATGTCGAGATTACAGGAGATACCCTTACCACACAAAGGTCTGATTTGCTGGCTCGTCTTGAAATAACCAATAAAGACTACTTTGATCGTGAGGCCGTAGTGAAGGATATTGATATCCTGACAGAGGCCTGCAAACAAGAGGGGTACGCCTATGCCACCGTTTTGCCCAGGACTCTATCCAAAGATGCGGAGCAGAAAATCGATGTTGCCTATAATATAGAGAAGGGGAATCTGGTATACATCAACAGGATATCAATAACTGGGAATGCAAAGACAAAGGATAAAGTTATCAGAAGGGAGCTGGAATCCGTTGAGGGTGAGCTCTACGACAGCGACAAAATCAGGACGAGCTATGCCAATCTCAGCAAACTTAGATATTTTGGAGAGGTTAATTTTCAAACGGAAAAAGGCTCAGCTGAAAACCTGATGGATATAGACGTAAATGTCAGCGAAAAACCTACCGGTATGGTTAGCGTCGGTGCCGGGTACAGCGGTACCGAGAATCTTGTGTTCATGGGGAAACTATCCCAGGAGAATTTTTTGGGGAATGGTCAGACCCTCAGTCTTACAGCTTATTTGGGCTCGGAGACAACCAACTACAAGCTTTCCTTTACTGAACCATGGCTCTTTGACATGCCCCTTTGGAGTGAGTTTGAGGTATGGAACATGGAGCGTCAGTACGACTCTTACTCTGTGGATACTAATGGTTTCCGTACGACGCTTGGCTATCCTCTTTTTGAACGTGTTAAAGGGTATGTGGGCTACACCCTGAAAAACAACACAATCTATGATTTAGAAAGTAGCGCTTCGAGCTATATAAGGAGACAGGAAGGGTCTCTCACCTCCAGCGGCGTTACCCTGACGCTCTCTAGAGATACGACTAACGACAATTTCTCTCCATCGGAAGGTTCCCGAAACAGTCTTTCCTTGGATTACACAGGAACAATTTTTCAGGGCGATGCGAGTTTTACAAAATACACAGCCAATTCGAAGTGGTTTTTCGGGTTGCCCTTTGATAATGTTCTGGGGCTTTACGGGCGGATTGGATATATTCAGGCAAACGAGGGTAGAGAGATACCTGTGTACGATAGATTTTACCTGGGGGGACTGGACTCTATAAGGGGGCTGAGGGACGTAGGCCCCTATGAGGGGAATGATCCAATAGGCGGTGAAACTATGATGTGTTTTACGGCAGAGGTAATTTTCCCTGTGTTAAAAGATGCTGGACTCAAAGGGGTTCTCTTCTTTGATACTGGTAATGCCTGGAACAGCGGCTACGATCCGGGAGATATGCGAAAGACGGCAGGGGTTGGGGTTCGTTGGTATTCACCGATAGGTCCCTTGAGGCTGGAGTGGGGGTTCATCCTTGATAGGAAAGAAACTGATCCTGGTGGAAGGTGGGAATTTACGCTGGGAATGTTAATGTAGGTTAAACAATCGTCATATTGTACATAACAACAGGAGGGTTATTTATGAAAAAGTTTATAGGGTTTTTGGTTTTAGTTTCTTTCGTTCTTGCAGGCTTCTGTGTTGCACAGGCAAGAGAGATGGCTTTTATTGACGTGAAGAGGGTTATTCTTGAGTCGGAGGCAGGAAAAGCCGCCGGCCATGATCTGCAGAAATTCATGGAGGATAAAAAGAATAAAAGGATGGAGCTTGAAAGCAAGCTTCAAGGGCTGCAGGCTGATTTGAAAAAACAGGCATCTGTTTTGCCGGAAAGCGCTTATAAGGAAAAAGAGCTGGATTACCAAAAGGAATACAGAGATTACAAAAGATTCATGGAAGATACCAACGCGGAGGTTCAGTTGAAAGACCAGGAACTTTCTAGAAAGCTGATACCAGAGGTATTAAAGGTAGCTGATTCCATAGGAAAAAAGGGTGGGTATTCATGTATTATGGATATCGGCGGCAGTGGAGTAGTTTACTATTCCAAGGAGAATGATATAACAAAGGAAGTTGTAGAAGCTTATAACAAGGCTTACGGCTCCAATAAATAGAATATTTTTGCGTATATAAATGTTAGTAAAGAAACGACTCCAGGAGATCGCAGATTATATAGGTGGCACAGTTGTAGGTAATGCCGATGTGGTGGTCTGCGATGTAAGGGGGATTGACGAGGCGGAAGAAGGTGACCTTACCTTCATAGCAAATCCCAAATACAAGGACCGGTTATCCCAGACTAGGGCATCTGCAATACTTGTTTCCCCAGATGTAGCAAGTCCTGGGAAAAACCTGATCATAACAAAAGACCCATACAGCGCTATGGCGATGACTCTTAATCTTTTATATCCCGAAGAAAGGGTGTCTTCGGGGATAAGCAAAGATTCATTTGTAGCTCCTGATGCAGAAATAGCAGAAGACGCCTCACTTTATCCCGGCGTATATGTCGGAAAGGGGGCGAAGATCGGAAGGGGCGTAGTCCTTTACCCTGGAGTCTTTGTTGGTGATGATGTAACCATAGGTGCAGATTCCGTATTAAACCCCAATGTTTCCATATACAAACGCTGCAAAATAGGAGAGCGGGTCATACTGCACGCTGGGGTTGTTATAGGGGCGGATGGTTTTGGCTTCGCAAATCCCGGAGAGGATAACAGGAAGGTTCCTCAGGTTGGAATTGTGCAGATAGATGACGACGTGGAGATAGGCGCTAATACCACTGTAGATCGAGGCACTCTAGGAAAAACCTGGATACAGAAGGGCGTAAAGATAGATAACCTGGTACAGATAGGGCACAATGTTGTTGTTGGAGAAAATTCAGTCATAGTTGCACAGGCTGGGATTGCCGGAAGCACAAGGCTTGGCGAAGGTGTGATACTTGGGGGGCAAGTAGGTTTGGCCGGACACATAACCATCGGAGATCATGTCATGATTGCGGCGAAATCCGGGGTCCATGAAAGTATTTCTCCAAACCAGATGGTATCGGGAACACCTCATATGCCGCACCGAAAGTGGCTGCGGGTACAGGCCTGCACGGAGCGTCTGCCGGAGATGAAAAAAACGATAGGTTCCCTGTTGAAGAGAATAGAGAAACTGGAAGAAATGCTAATAGACAGTGAGGAGTAATTAGTAATATGGGGATTCACCCTACAGCGATTATATCGTCGGAGGCGATTGTTTCCGAAGACGTTGAGATAGGACCTTACAGCATTATAGGCCCTGATGTTCAGATAGGAAAAGGCACCGTTATCGGACCCCACGTGGTTATCGAAGGACCGACGAGAATAGGAATGGGATGCCACATATTTCAGTTCACATCCATTGGCGCTCCACCACAGGATCTTAAGTTTGAAGGGGAACTATGCCCGGTTATTATAGGGAATAACAATACTATACGGGAGTGTGTCACGATCCATCGCTCTACATCTGCAGATATAGCGATGACATTTATCGGAGACAACAATCTTCTAATGGCATATTGCCATGTTGCGCACAACTGTAAATTGGGAAACAATATTGTAATGGCAAACTCTGCCAACCTGGCCGGTCACATACATGTCGAGGATTATGCCATCATAGGCGGTTTGTCCGGAGTCCATCAATTTACTCGAATCGGCTGCCATGCCATGATAAGCGGCGCATCGGCTGTTACACAGGATGTCCCACCATATGTTACGGTTGCCGGAAATCATGCAAGCCCTTACGGCCTGAATCTGATCGGATTAAAACGGCGGGGGTTTTCCGAAGAGACGATAGTTAGCCTCAAGAAGGCATACCGGATAATCTTTCGTTCGTCACTTATGGTATCAGAAGCTGCTAAAAAAATACGTGAAGAGATCCAAGATTCCCCTGAGGTTGAGCATTTCGTAGAATTTATTCAGCAATCGGAGCGGGGGGTTTGTCGATAACCCTTAAGCATATTTACTATTCCTCTTCCCCTGTTTTGATATTCCATAATCGGTTTAAAAGTATTTATAATTGGGAAATATAACTATAAAGGATAAAAACGTTTTAACCGGATCGGGCTTGATCGGTTTAGACTTTAAACCCTTCCCATGCCAAAGGCAATTCATCATCTGGCAGTATGGATAATCCTCTTCTTATGAAAGTAAAAGGCGCTACCATAATGATAGTGGCGGGTGAGGCGTCAGGTGACCTGCACGGTGCTGAGCTTGTCAGGCAGATGCTCAACATAAGTCCCGAACTGTCCTTCTACGGTGTAGGCGGGGATAGTATGCAGGAAGCGGGAGTTCGCCTGATTGCCCATTCATCCGAAATGGCTGTCATGGGGGCCGTAGAGGTTTTGCCCCGACTTGGATTTATCCTGAAAGTAAGGCGTAAACTTAAGGATTTGATCAGAAAAACGCCACCTTCTTTAGTTATCCTTATAGACTACCCCGGGTTCAATCTTCCTATGGCCCGCTTTGCCCATGAAAGCGGGGTAAGGGTTTTTTATTATATCAGCCCCAAGGTGTGGGCATGGCGAAAGAAAAGGATATACGATCTCGAAAAATATGTAGATCGAATGGCTCTGATTCTTCCCTTTGAGGAATCAGTTTATGAAGGATTGAAGTTTGATGCCCGTTTTGTAGGGAATCCGCTCCTTGATACTGTGAAGAGAAAATATACTCGCCCTGAGGCTCTCAAGAGAGTTGGTTTGCGGGAAGGGGTTACTACCGTTGCACTCCTGCCTGGTAGCAGACGGGGGGAGATAGATCGCCTTCTTCCTGTAATGCTGGAAATGGCAAAGATCCTGAAAGATAGAATTCCTAGTATACAGTTTGTCCTTCCCCTGGCAAGTACCATAAAATTTGATTCTGTGAATGGGCATATAAGAGCTCACGGGGTTGAGGTCAGTATCACCCAGAGCGATGCCTATGATGTTGTAGGCCTGGCAGACATAGCCGTTGTTGCTTCTGGAACAGCCACCTTGGAGACAGCGCTTCTGGAAGTGCCCATGATTATTGTCTATAAGGTATCACCCATTACATATATTGTAGGCAGTGCCATTGTACATGTGGATCATATAGGGTTGGTAAATCTTATAGCGGGCAGAACGGTCGCCCCAGAATTAATCCAGAGTGAAGCAAATGCAGAAAATATGGCCAATGAGGTATTTGATATCCTTGATAATAGTTCAAGGCTGGATAGGATGAAGAGGGATCTTTTGCAGGTAAAAAAGCTGCTGGGAGAACCTGGGGCGGCAGGTAGGGCGGCCCGGTTAGCATATGATCTTATAGGGTTGTAAAATGACAGGATGTCATTGAAAGGATTGAAATCTTCCTTCTAGCTTGTTATAGGAGGGGCCTTGGTCTGGTAAGATAACTTCGGATCAGAATTTTTTCAAAAACCCGCCTAAGGTTGGTAACGGATGGCGCGATTAGACCGGATTGCTACAAGGATATTCTATGACGATAAAAGACGGATTATATTTTTCCCGTTATTTGTCGTATCGCTTGTATATCGCGCTGTTGTAGGAATACGGAATTTTTTATACAAATGTGGTTTGCTTAGTACACAAAGCGTGACATGCCCGGTTATCAGCGTGGGAAACATAATGGTTGGCGGAACCGGGAAAACTCCCACAGTAATAATGCTGGCTGATATGTTAAAAGGGCATGGATGGAGGCCTGCGGTACTCAGCAGAGGATACGGCGGTAAGCGAAAGAATAAGAATGATGCCGCTGTGGTCTCAGATGGCAAGGCTTTTTTTATGGGACCCAGGGAAGCGGGGGATGAGCCAGTTCAAATAGCTGAAAGTCTACCGTCTGTTCCTGTGATTGTTGGGGCGGATCGGGCCCTTGCAGGAAGATTAGCTATTGAAAAGCTCGGCGCAAATGTGCTTATTCTGGATGATGGATTTCAGCATCGCCAATTGACCAGGGATATCGATATTGTCTTGCTTGACGAAGAGAGGCCCTTTGGAAACGGGTTTTTGCTTCCCAGAGGGGGGTTGCGTGAGCCGCACCGGGCACTGAAAAGGGCCGATACAGTTATACTTACCACGGGGGGCAGCCATGATGGGCCGCTTGGCACAGGGTTTCACTGTAGTCATGTTTTCAGAGGGTGTAGGACACCCGTCAATCTTATAAGAGGTTTCGACAATAATAAATATCCATTGGCCGATCTTAGCGGTAAATCCGTATGCGCATTTTCCGGGATAGCAAGGCCGGAAGGTTTTCAGAGTATGCTAAAGCCCTTGTGCAGTGATTTAACCTCTCTGATTCCATTTCCGGACCATCACATATATACCGTGGGTGACATTGAACATATCAGAAAAAAATACCGCGACTGTGGAGCCCATATGCTGGTTACTACCGTAAAAGACGGTGTCAAATTAAAAGAGTGGCCAGATTTTTTTAGAGAGCTTTGGATGCTTGATATTTCAATGGAAATTTTTTCTCCCGATTTGGATTTTGAAGAATATATTATTAAACGGCTGGAAAGATGAAGAACCAAATGTGGACAACGAGGGTTATCTTTGCCATATTCAGAGCGATTCCTTCAGGACTGCGAAAAATGCTGTTCAAGGGGCTTGCTCTTCTTTTTTACCATGTTTCGGAAAAAAACAGATTGATAGTTTTTCACAATCTTTCACGTGCATTTCCTGAAAAAAACATTGCTGAATTGGAAAAGATAGCCAAGGGGTGTTACAGGAGCCTCGGGATAGTTGCTGCGGAATTTTTTGATATACTGACCATTACAAAGGACAATATGTCTGGCTGGGTGGATATCGAAGGCTTGGAGAACTATGAGGCCGCACATTCCAAGAACAGAGGGATACTGTTCTTTACTGGACATTTCGGTAATTGGGAGATTATGGCTACCTCCTTCGCCTTGCTATGCGGGCCAGCTAATGTTGTTTACCGGGAAATGGACAATCCGGTGATAAGGGACATCGTTGACCGGATCAGAAGCTATACGGGGAACCGCCTTGTACCCAAAGAAAGGGCAGCAAAAAAAATCATCAGACTGCTCAATAAGAATGAGATGGTGGGTATACTTATAGACCAGAATGTTGCCTGGGAGGAGGGGGTTTTTGTAGATTTTTTCGGAAGACCTGCTGCAACGACGGACGGTCTTGTGGCCATAGCGCTTCACACCGGATCCCCTGTTCTTCCTTGCTTTAATTACAGGATGAAAGATGGACGTTATCGCTTTGTTATCCGCCCCGAGATTGAAATCTCCAGTACCGGGGATTACGACAAAGATCTTCTTGATAACACGCAGAGGGTCACAACTGTAGTAGAGGAGATGATAAGAGAACACCCTGAACAATGGTTCTGGCTCCACCAGAGGTGGAAAACAAAGAAAACGCAGGTGGTTGAAAAATTTGCTACGCAGGAACTCCGCTCATGAATGACATCAAACTTCAAATGCGGGCCTCAAGGGAGATTGATACTGAGAAGATCAAAAAGATACTGATCAGGGGGACCAACTGGATCGGGGATGTCATTATGAGTCTTCCTGCGGTTTCTTCAGTCAGGAAGACTTTCCCAAATTCTCATATAGTGGTTTTGGCAAAACCCTGGGTTGCGGACCTCTATCGTGCATGTTCCGAAGTTGACGATGTTATAGTTTTTGAGAGTCCTGGCAGACATGATGGATTAAGGGGTAAACTAAGACTTGCCGAAGAGCTGCGGGATGGGAAATTCGATATTGCCATTTTGCTTCAGAACGCAATAGAGGCGGGAATTATTGCTTGGCTTGCACATATTCCCATCAGAGCAGGATACAATTCCGATTGCAGGGGTTTTCTACTTACCCACTCGGTTCATAGGACACGGGAGGTCAGAAAAATTCACCAGATTTATTACTATCTGGAGATGGTGAAGACTCTGGGTTTCAATGAGGCAGGGGAAAAGATTCGTATAGCACCTGAGAAGGATGCCCGTGCTGCTGCTGAAAGGATACTTAAAGAAAATGGCATACATGAGGGAGAAACAATAATTGGCATTGCCCCAGGCGCTACCTATGGTCCGGCAAAGATGTGGTTTCCTAAAAGGTTTGCCGAGGTGGCAGACAGGTTGGCAGATGAATTTTCAGCAAAGATTGTCCTGTTCGGAAGTCCAGGAGACCGGGAAAGGGCGGATCTTGTGCAGGAACATTCTTCAAATAGAATGATAAACATTGCAGGGGCAACAACCCTGAAGAATGCAATAGCGGTTATAAAAAAATGCAACCTCTTCATATCAAACGATTCGGGCCTGATGCACCTTGCTGGGGCCTTGGAAGTCCCGCTGGTTGCCATATTCGGTTCAACAAACCCAGTTACTACGTCGCCGCCGGGCAAAAAAAGTGTTGTGATTCACAAAGATATTTCCTGCAGTCCCTGCCTAAAGAAGGAATGTCCTACCGATTTCAGGTGTATGGATCTTATATATTCGGATGATGTTTTTTCTATCGCAAGGGGATTATTGCAGCCCCAGGAGGTAAAACCTCAGAGAGGTGATGATCGGCATGGACCGAAGGGCCGTATTTCTTGACAGAGACGGAACCATCAATGAAGAGGTTGGATATCTTAAGACCCTGGATGATTTGAAGATATTTCCTGCGGCCTTTGATGCGGTTCGGCTGATAAATCAGTCCGGCATGAAGGCTGTAGTGGTAACAAATCAGTCCGGTGTTGCCAGGGGTTTTTTCGATGAGGCCTTTGTCAGGACTGTGCATGAAAAGATGCAAGGAGACTTTCGCGCTAAAGGTGCTTTTATCGACGATTTTTACTACTGCCCCCATCATCCGACTGAGGGGACGGGCAGATACCGAATATCTTGTAATTGCAGAAAACCTAAGCCTGGAATGGTTCAAAGGGCATCAAGGGAGCTTGATATAGACCTTTCGGAGTCCTATGTGGTGGGTGACTCGGCGAGGGACATTGAACTTGCGAATAGCTGCGGTGCTACGGGGATTCTGGTTAAAACAGGTTATGGCACAAAATGTGTGCTCTCTAATGTAAGAGCGGCTCATATAGCCGATGATATCCTGGGCGCGGTGGAATGGATCATTACGAGGAACGTCCCTTGAATATACTTATCGTGAAACTAAGCGCCATAGGAGATGTGGTACATACACTTCCGTCCCTTGCGGCGCTGAGGAAACAGTACCCCGATTCTCATATAACCTGGATAATAGAGGAAGGCTCGGCAGATATTATAGCAGGGCATCCCTATCTGGACATGGTTATTGTTTCACGAAGAAAGCGCTGGGTTAAGAATCTTAAGGGACTGCGCGATATCAAGGGTACTTTTGATGAGATCCGCTTGCTTTTATCAACCCTGAGGGATAGAAAGTACGATCTTGTTGTAGATTTTCATGGTTTGTTTAAAAGCTCTTTGCTGGTTGCATTGAGCAGGGGAGAGCGCAAGGTCGGATACGACAGCATGCAGGAACTTTCGGGTTTTTTTCTTAATGAAAAGGTTCGTGAGGATATGACAAAGCATGCCGTAGACCGTTACCTTGATCTTCCACGCTATCTTGGTGCCAGCTCAGACAATCCTGAATTTTACATAAGCATAGAAGATGAAAATATAAGAAGGGTAAAAAACCTTCTTGAAGCAAGTGGCATCGGTCCAAATGATCGATTTGTATCGGTTAATCCGGTGGCTCTATGGGATACAAAGATGTGGAATGACAGGAAATTCGCCCAGCTTTGTGACCGGATTGCCGGGGAGTTGGGATTCAAGGTTATCTTCACCGGGGGCCCCGAGAGGGAATGTATAATGAACATCCGATCCATTATGGGCCTTGCATCGGTAGATATTGCTGGAAAGACTACATTAAGGGATCTGGCATATCTTTATAAACTTTCTGCACTTGTCTTGACCACAGACAGTGGTCCTATGCACATTGCTGCTGCCGTCGGAACTCCCACCGTAGCTATTTTCGGTCCCACAGACCCGGCAAGAACAGGGCCATACGGGACAGGCCATACCGTTGTCAGGAAAGGGCTGCAGTGCAGCCCATGTTTTTTGAAAAAATGTGGTAGAAAAAGTTGTATGAATGAAATATCGGTGGATGATGTTTTTCAGGCGGTACGAGAAAAGCTGAAAGAGAATATTTAATGAGGTTGAAAACATTGTTGAAGAAAATTTTTGTTGCGTCAATTATTCTGGGGGTTCTTGCAATTGCGGCCCAAAGCTTTGCCGATGCTGATCCTCCATATCAGGCATCGGAATCCGGCCTGATTTTGGGATATGGCGCAGGCAATATTTCAGAAGGTAAATACCGTACCATGCTGGTGATATGGCATATAGGTTTTAACCTGAAGGAGTTTTCTTCTGGAGCGGTAGGGGGCCGGAAAAATGCTATTTCCTTTTTCCTGGAACCGCAGATAAATCCCGTAACAGCCCCCTCAACGGATGTTGAATTTGGGGTAGGGATCGGTTTGAAGTATATGCATCATATAACGGACCATGTTTCTGCCTACCTTATGACATCTGTCGGCCCCCACTGGATAACCGTGAAGACTGTCGATCAGAGCAATGGTTTTATTTTTTCCGATATGTTGGGAGTAGGCCTTTCGATCTTTTTGACAGATAGCTCTGCCATAGATCTCGGCTTTCGAATACGTCATCTATCAAACGCTGGCTTGCATAGGCCAAACGGTGGCATAGATTCCTGCTTCGGAACGGTAGGATACTCGATATTCTTTTAGGGGATTAATCTTTTAACTTTGTATGGTCATGGATATAGACCCCCTTACATACGGAGGCGATGACTATGAAAATCAAAAAGGAGCTCCTTGATATCCTTGCATGTCCTGGCTGCAAGGGCGATCTTCTTCTGGATAAAGAAGGTAAAGGCCTGGTATGTGATAAGTGCAAATTGTTATATGAGATTAGGGACGGCATCCCTATTTTACTCACAGAAGAGGCAAAATATATAGGTTAAAAACTTTAGTCCCTTCATAAGCCGCCGTAACGGTAAGATAGTGTCTAAGATTTTCGATATGTCTAATAGGATTTAGTTATGCGAATATTTAAACGTCTTTTAAGATTGTCGAAGCCTCATGTTCCTAGGTTTCTAATTGCAATGCTGTGCATGCTTGCAGTAGGTGTAACAACTTCGGGGCTTGCATTCCTTGTCAAGCCAGCCCTTGACGGAATATTCCTTGCCCAGGATGCCGCAAAGCTGAAGTGGATACCGATAATCATCATAATTATATATTTGATCAAAGGTGCCTGCAGCTACGGACAAACCATACTTATGAACTTCATTGGCCAGCGGGTAGTGACTGATCTGCGAAGCGATCTGTATAACCACATCCAGAAACAGTCCCTGTCTTTTTTTAATAAGAACTCCACTGGAATCTTAATGTCAAGGATCACAAACGATGTAAACCTTATTCAGGGGGCCGTTTCGGAAGCCGTAACGAGTTTGTTCAAAGACTCCTTTACCTTAATAGGGCTTATTTTCGTAATATTCTACAGGGACTGGAAGTTGGCACTTATTGCCGCTGTGGTTTTTCCTCTTACAATATATCCTATAGCCAAATTTGGTGAGAAAATGAGGAAGGTGGCCACAGGGACCCAAGTTACTATGGGAAGTCTAACCAGTATGCTACAGGAAACAATATCGGGGACGAGAATTGTGAAGGCATTTGGTATGGAAGCCTACGAGGGTAGGCGATTCTCCAAGGAAAATGAAGATCTGTTCAGGCTGTTTATGAAATCGGTATCAATACGTGCCATTTCCTCTCCCTTCATGGAATTTCTGGGCGGGCTGGGAATCGCCGCGATTGTTTTTTATGGGGGATACCAGGTTATTCAGGGGACATCTACCCCGGGAACATTTTTCTCATTTTTGACCGCGCTGATAATGCTCTATGAACCGGTTAAGAGACTTACGAATGTCAATAACACCATACAGCAGGGGATATCGGCAGCCATCAGGGTCTTTGGAATAATGGACATAACGCCCGAAATAAAAAACAACGAAAATGCAATTGATCTGCCCAGAATCTCTCGGGGGATTGAGATAAAAAATGTTTCCTTCAGCTATGGTGATGAAGATGTAATTAAGGATATAAACCTAAGCGTGAAGGCGGGGGAGGTGATCGCCTTTGTTGGCATGAGCGGAGGGGGTAAAACTACGTTGGTTAATCTTATCCCAAGGTTCTATGATGTGACGAGGGGGCAGATATTGATAGACGGTCACGATATCCGCGATGTCACTGTAGAGTCACTCAGGGGGCAGATAGGTATTGTCACGCAGCAGACGATCCTTTTTAATGACACTGTAAGGAATAATATAG
The DNA here is from genome assembly GCA_963665835.2 of Syntrophales bacterium. Classification (GTDB taxonomy): domain Bacteria; phylum Desulfobacterota; class Syntrophia; order Syntrophales; family UBA2210; genus UBA6078. Next base: position 1,471,202 of record CAXXWJ010000001.1, read on the forward strand.
CCTACGGTGATATACAGAGGAGCGATGAAGAGGTTATTGATGCAGCCAAGTCTGCCAATGCATACCAGTTTGTGCGCAACCTGCCACAGGGATTCGATACGGTAATTGGAGAGCAGGGTGCACGCCTGTCAGGAGGAGAAAAACAGCGCCTATCCATAGCGCGGGCTCTTCTTAAAGATGCGCCTATACTTATCCTTGACGAAGCCACATCTTCGCTTGATACGGAGTCGGAAATGGAGGTTCAGGGGGCCCTTGAAAACCTTATGAAGGGGAGGACCACACTTGTAATTGCTCATCGCCTCTCTACAATAAGCCATGCCGATCGTATCGTAGTCTTAGTGAATGGTGAAGTTGTGGAAGAAGGTCCCCATGACACCCTTCTTGAAAAAAGGGGGGAGTATTTCAAACTCTACAATATGCAGTTCAAAGACAGCCCCATGTAAAAACTGTTTCACATCAAATTCTTAGGAGCAATACATTTCAGCTTTTTGATGGCTTGCTATTGGTGGAGTAGCTAATCCTGAAAATGCGCATATCCGCTCGTATTTATTAGATGTTTTCTGAATCTCATGTTATGTGGTGTTCAAGGTTTTGACGTCGGTACCATGAATGAAAATGCTTCACATTCCAGCCCCGATACCTACCTTCATACTACCCGGCAAGCACCATAACTTCATCCACAGGTGCAAGACGCGATGATGCCTGAGTTAATTTTTTGTCCAGTAATCCGTTAATACCGCTCTCCTCGTACCGATCAATGTAGCGCCGGAACGTTCGGTCACATACCCCTAAGATCCGAGCCGCTTTTTCCTCTGTCAATCGGCCTTCCGTCCATACACCATATGCCTCCTCAAATCGCATCCCCCGGACCTCCTTTAGCATCTTTGCCCGTCTCATTGGTCACCTCCCGGTGACTCATACTAACCGGACAGATTACGTGCTACAAACCCGGACATATTATTGACTAGGCGATTAAACACTTCCATTTAGCGACATTGTGTGTTATGGTTTGTGCATGGAAAAACCAGATGCACGAAAACTTAGCCAAGACGTACAGTATGCTCTGCGCAAGCAGATAGTTCGGCTACGCAGGCAAGAGCGGTCCAATAAAGAGGTCGCCCAGATTATCGGTGCCACGGAACGCCACACCAGCAAGATTTGGCAGAAATACTTGCGGGAAGGCAGCTTCGCTATCAAGCTCGGACAAAGAGGTCGTCGCCACGGCGGTAGTCGCAAACTGACAAGTGAGCAGGAACTTGAGGTAAAGAAACTTTTGGTAGACAAAACACCGGATCAGCTCAAACTTCCATTTGCTCTTTGGACCCGTGATGCCGTCCGTTTGGCAATCAAACAGCGATGCGGAACCGATTTGCCTCTGCGGACTATAACCGACTATCTCAAGCGCTGGGGTTTTACTCCCCAGAAGCCCACCAAGCGGGCCTACGAACAGAGCCCGCGACAGGTACAGCAGTGGCTTGATACCACGTACCCAGTGATTGCAGCTCAGGCAAAAAAAGAGAAAGCCGAGATTCACTGGGGTGACGAGACTGGCATTCAAAGTGGTGACTACACTGCGAAGGGTTTTTCTCCAAAGGGGAAGACACCCGTCGTCAGGGTCACTGCTAAAAAGAACAGAATCAACATGATCTCGGCCATCACCAATCAAGGAAAGGTGAGATTCATGCTGTATCGGGAGAAGATGGCTTCGCAGGTGCTCATCAAGTTCATGTCCCGACTGATAAAGGATGTTCCCCGTAAGAGCTTTTTGATTTTGGACAACCTCCGTGTACATCACGGAAAAAAAGTCAAAGAGTGGCTTGAAGTAAACAAGGAGAAAATAGAGGTGTTCTACCTTCCCTCATATTCTCCAGAACTCAACCCGGACGAGTATCTCAACGGCAACCTGAAAAACAAGATTCGTTCAGGCATACCGGCAAGAAACGAAAAAGATATCGTCAGTAAGACACGTTCTTTTATGAAGACCTTACAGAAACGACCGCAACACGCAAAGAAATATTTCAAGCATCCGGCGGTTGCATATGCAGCATAATGGATCTATTCAATCACCGGAGCAATAATTGCTCCTGACAGAATGTTAGAAAGGAATTGACAAAAATTCTTTTCTCCAGCATCATACAGTCCTAGTTATTGATCATTCTTTTTTTGAGTTTCATGCTCAAGAAATTTGGTATGGGGTTTTATAAAACCTTATTGTCTCAAAAACGAAATTGATTTTCCAAGGCTATGCCTAAGAGTTATATCTGATATTTTACGTACCCAAGCACATCTTTATAATATGCAGGTTCTTTTTTGGATTAGCCTAAAAGGTCTTTTTATATCAATTAGGGGGTGAGGTCATGTCTGAAAGTGTTTACAAAATTATAGAGCTTGTTGGAACTAGTGAAGTATCATGGGAAGAAGCGGCTAAGAATACGATAGAAGCGGCAAGTGTGACGCTTCACGATCTGAGGATTGCGGAGATAACCAGGATGGATATGACTATAGAGGACGGCAAGGTTAAGAGTTTCAGGACGCGGGTAAAGGTATCCTTCAGACTGGAAGATTAATTATGTCATACGCCGTATGAGGTGTTGCAATGCCTGACTAAGCTCGGAAAGGAGGGAGTAACCATGTACCGCTTTAAGAATCTTATGGTTGGACTTACCCTTGGGCCTCAAGACAATGCTAAGATTCGCTACGCTGGTCTGGTAGCCTGGCTGGCTTCATCGGAAAGGATTACCTTCTCTCACATCATTAGTCGCAAGCATTTTCCGGGCCGATCGAGTCCCGATGTTTCCTCTACTTTGGTGGAGGAAAGGATTCGTAACATGGAGCAGCTAGTCGACAAGTATTATGATGGCCCTCCTGGCACACATGTCGATTATGAAGTAAACAAAGAATCTGCACTTGTCGAGATCGATATTCTAAGAAGTCTAAAGAGACATGAAATAGATCTGATAATACTGGGAACGGTCAGCAGCGAAATCTCTGGTAAGGAGACCATCCCGGTCAAGATCTCCCGCAAGGCTTCTTGCTCATCGCTTTACATTCCGGGAAAGGCCGAGCCGAGAACCAGTCAACCTCAGGAACTTAACCTCCTCGTACCCAATGATTTCTCTGAAAACGCTGCCGAGGCCATGACGCTTGCCATCGATTTTGCAGTTACACACGAAATCCCCCGCATATACTCGGCCCATGTATACGATGTCCCCCTGGGCTATTACAAGAGGGGAAAAAGTTACGAAGAGTTCTCAGAAATAATGGAGGCAAATGCGGAGAAGAAATATGAAGATTTTATTCGGAATCTCGATCTTAAGGGGATTTACGTAAAGCCTATCATCATGAGAATGGGCAAGAAGCCCCACGAGGAGATAGAAAAGGCAGTAGCAGAAAATGACATAGACATGATCGTTATCGGGTACAGCGGAAAGAAGGCTGCCGCAAGGGTTTTGCTGGACAGCATGACCGAACGGCTTATCAGAACTGTCGATGTTCCTCTTCTTGCCTTTAAGAAAAAAGGGAAAGATCTTAGCCTTTTTGATGCTCTTTTGAGATTATAAGATTGATTGCGATGAAAAATTGATGGCCCGGTTCATTAGGCCCAGGCCGAGACCCTTAAAAGATGGCTGCCTTCCTGATCGCGGGCGCAGCCTTCTTCCCCTTCCCGTTTTTTGTATCTGTCTTTTTCGATAAGAGTCTTATCTTCGAATTAATCAAAAGCACCCGTTGCCCTTGTCTTAATATAATTCTTCACCTAGGCTTATATATTCTTGTAAACGTTGGCAGAAAATGGTAGAAGCCCGTGCCGTCTGTTTAGATGGTGGGTGGTTTGGCCGTTGTGCCTGTTTGGGAAACCGGTACATACGCTGCATTAGTATCCGTGGGGCGTTTATGATGGCGCTTTTCTTCTGGGTTCTGTTTTTCGGGATTGTCTTGTGGCCTGCGGGCAAAAGATCTTGCTTTATTCAGCGAACGATTGCTCAAGAATAGGAGATGCAAATTTAAACGCTACTAGTCAGTAGCGTAAGGTTTGCAGTCTGAAAAAGGCCTGTAATTACTCGTCATCACTAATATAAAATGTACCTATAAGGACAAGGCGGATTTTTGACCTTAAGGCGGAAAGGATCGGTTTGATTTTGATTAGAAAAGTAGTTTTTTTTGTAATTTTTTTTTGTATATTTACCACAGAAGCTTTTGCGGAGAGTATACTTTCCAAGGCCCTTACAGAAGGATATCTTAGGGGACGGATCAAGACATATTTTTTCCAGCGTGACTTTGACGTCAAAAACACCAGTCAGGATTTTGCCACCGGCTGTCTCCTGTGGTATCAGACCGCCCCCGTCAATGGGTTCAGTGCGGGGTTGGCCTACTACTCGTCCTTTGGGCTGGGACTTAACAATTCCGATAAAAATGTCTATGGATTATTGGAGAGAGACGGAAATGGAGATCACAAAGATATGTCTCTCCTCGGGGAGGGGTTTGTCCAGTGGGACGGTGGGAATACGACCTTAACGATTGGAAGGCAGGGCATAAATACTCCCTGGCTTAACACCAATGACATCAGGATCACCCCCCAGTCCTTCGAGGCTGCTACCATTACAAACAGAGACATAAAAGATCTTGAGATCTTTTTTTCACATGTCACAAAAATAAAGGGCTATTCTACCACCACCTTTGCCAGCATGACAGAGTTCGGAGGCATAATGGATCCCGACAAGCCTTTAACCATTGGAGGGCTTGTGTACACAGGATTTGATGGCTCCAAAATCCAGCTGTGGGACTATTTTGCCCATGACTACTTTAACGGTCTCTATATTCGTGCCGAAGGTTGTAAAAAGATAGGGGAAGAGCTTTCATGGCTGTGGGGAGCGCAGCTCTTTAATCAAAGAGATGTAGGTCTTGCCGTAGGAGGGTCTCAGAGTACAAACCTGCTAGGGCTAAGATGGGGGATCGGTGTGTATGGCCTGAATCTTTGCCTGAACTATTGCGAAGTCACCGATGAGGGTATCTTTCGCCCCTGGGGGAATAATCACTTCACCTACGCCCAGATAAACGACTGTTCACGAGCCCAAGAAAAGGCGGTCTCTGTAGAAGTGGGATACGATCTTGGCCGCATAGGGATAAAAGGCCTCTATGCTAACTTTATATACTTCGATGCTAATACCCCCGATAGTGGTCCCAATGCCAGCCCAGACAGGGATGAAACATCCTTCGATCTTAGATACAGTCTGAATCATATTCTTAAAGGTGTGAGCCTCAGGGCAAGGTATTCCATCCTGGATGAGGATGAGGCTCTTGGTGGAGATGATTACGGAGATTTCAGGCTTTACTTTATCTACGATTTTGACATCCTATAGGGAATGTTCCCTTCAGACCCGTCTGATCATTTCTCCCCTGTGGCTTGGAAGAAGTTCTTGTGGTCCACAGGACCCCTATCCGCTGATCGAACAGATCTTCTTCGATTACCCCGTTCTGGATCACTGTTTCACCTACCCCTTTCGATCATGGCTGTGAAGGTCTTTTCCGTTAAGCCTTCGACCTAGGATCCGATCGAGTCTACATAGACCATACCTGGTTATAGAGAGATAGATATGTAGCCAGCGTATGAGAAAAGGATGTGGTCGATCTGTTTTTCCCTACGGAAGTTCAAGGATATCAGCCGGCCTTTATTCAAAATTGGGTAAAGTCTTATCCGTCATCTTTCTCAGTGGTGGTCGGGAAAAAGAATCGAATAAAGATTCATACTCAACAGCTAACGTTATTCGATTAGGTTTTGGATGCCTGGCAGTTTGCTGTGGGTATTTCTCTCCTTTGATATGCCCTTTACCGGGAGACGTATATCAGCCATGCCCGCCTAAATTGACGTATCACGTTAGATTGGATATCCAGGCCTGGGCTACTTCCTTTTCAAATCCTTTATCAGCCGATCATGATGGACTTCGTGATTCCGCTTGCTGCTTTATGGTCAAAATCTGTGCAAAGGTTTCATATCGTCTTTACCTTTCAGGTATCAATTAACAACATTATTAATATTGGCCATTTTTCCAAGGATTGCATAGAAATACGCCATAGATCTTGTTTTGTGAGAAGGGCTTTCAAATACAACCCCGAATCATTCATTCAACTTATCAGTAATAGCCTATGTCCTGTACGAGGGAATGAAAGTTTAATCCGAAAATCAGGTGAATTTAAAAGAAGAATAATAGGCATTTTGTTCAGAGGGGAATTCAACCGCCGTTCGAAGCTGGAGATCAAAACGAGAAAGGGGGAAAATTATGCTGTATAAAGAAGTGTTCAATCGTGGGCCAAAACTTTATCCGAACAAATTAGCCATCATTGATGGAAGTCGAAGGTTAACTTATAAAGAGATAGGGGAGAGAAACAACCGTTTGGCTAATGCCCTAGTTGATCTTGGAATGAAGAAAGGTGAGCGTCTGGGAATGGTTCTCAAGAATTGCGCCGAATTCATCGAGTGTCATGCCGCCTCCGCCAAGGTCAACTGCATGGTCGGAGGTATCAATTATCGAATGGCCGCTGCGGGGATGAAGAATATGATTACAGACCTAAGCCCCCGCGTCCTCGTTGTTCATCATGAATATGCAGATACGATCAACGCCATTCGTAATCAACTTCCTTTTGTCCAAACCTATATCTCCGTCGGCGCTAAGGTTGAGGGGATGTTGGAGTATGAAGACCTTATCAGTAAATACTCCACGTTGGAACCGGGGATCCCCTCTTTACCGGATGATCTGGCGGGCGTTATCTATACGACGGGTACAACCGGAACGCCAAAGGGTGCTATCGCCAGCCGTCAGTGCAGTTTGAATAGAATATGCAATTCCGTCATGATGTTAGGATTCAATCCTTCTGATCGTTATCTTCAGGTATTCCCCATTTTTCACGTGGGATTTTATATTGGCATGGGGCCTATATTCAAGTGCGGCACAGTTGCACTCATGCGTGATTGGGATCCGAAGGAATTTTGTGAAATTGTACATCGTGAGAAGATCAACCAGACAAATCTGGCGCCGGTTACTTTGAATATGGTTTTAAATCTGCCCGGTGTTAAAAAATACGACCTGAGCAGTCTGGAGCTGATTCAGTACGGTGCTTCGTCGATGCCCCATGATGTGATGGAAAGAGCGGTGAAACTGCTGCCGAACTGCAAGTTTATCCAGGGCTATGGATCATCGGAGACATTTTGTCCCGTTTATCTACGGCCGGAGGAACATCATGTAACACTGGGCGGACTATCGGAGAATCCGATGCGCAGAACGGCCTGTGGCAGACAGGGACCACTTTCCTTTGCACGGGTTGTTAATGAACAGGGGGAGGATGTGAAGCCCGGTGAAATCGGGGAAATCCTCCTGAGCGGGAACACGATCATGACCGGATATCTGAATAAGCCCAAGGAGACGGAGGAAGCACTCAAGGACGGCTGGTACTACACCAAGGACCTGGGAACGTTGGATGAAGAGGGTTTCATCAGCATAGTAGATAGGAAAAATTTCATGATCATCACTGGCGGTGAGAATGTCTTCCCAGCACAGGTTGAAAACGTTCTGTTCTCTCACCCGAAGATCAAAGAAGCGGCCGTTCTGGGCATACCGGATGCAAAATGGGGTGAGGCGGTAAAGGCCTTCGTGGTTCTGAAATCCGGGGAAACAGCCACCGGGGAAGAAATTGTCGAATTCTGCAAGCCGAGAATGGCCAACTATGCAAAGCCTAAAATAATTGATTTTATAGATGAAATCCCAAAAACAACAACCGGGAAAATGGACAAAATGGCCCTGAAAGCGCTGGCGTAACCCAGCGACAGTCCTCTATGTTTAGCTTTGTAACCGGCCGAGGCTACTGAAAGTTAGCCTCGGCCATATTAATTGTGACACAGTGAAACATAAAAATAAGGAAATGCAATTTGGAATAAACCCGGTGTTTCTCTTTTGTACATCAAGTTCCTTGAGGATCGCCGGAAAACAACACCGATCTATCAATTCTAAACTCCTGCAAGCAATGCCGCAATAACTCTCGGGTCACCATAGATAACCCTTTTCTTTGGAATTAAAATTTTCTTTTATCTGGAAAGGTATCTTCCTATTTTCTAGGTCTGCCCGCCTAAATTGACGTATCACGTTAGATTGGATATCCAGGCCTGGGCTACTTCCTTTTCAAATCCTTTATCAGCCGATCATGATGGACTTCGTGATTCCGCTTGCTGCTTTATGGTCAAAATCTGTGCAAAGGTTTCATATCGTCTTTACCTTTCAGGTATCAATTAACAACATTATTAATATTGGCCATTTTTCCAAGGATTGCATAGAAATACGCCATAGATCTTGTTTTGTGAGAAGGGCTTTCAAATACAACCCCGAATCATTCATTCAACTTATCAGTAATAGCCTATGTCCTGTACGAGGGAATGAAAGTTTAATCCGAAAATCAGGTGAATTTAAAAGAAGAATAATAGGCATTTTGTTCAGAGGGGAATTCAACCGCCGTTCGAAGCTGGAGATCAAAACGAGAAAGGGGGAAAATTATGCTGTATAAAGAAGTGTTCAATCGTGGGCCAAAACTTTATCCGAACAAATTAGCCATCATTGATGGAAGTCGAAGGTTAACTTATAAAGAGATAGGGGAGAGAAACAACCGTTTGGCTAATGCCCTAGTTGATCTTGGAATGAAGAAAGGTGAGCGTCTGGGAATGGTTCTCAAGAATTGCGCCGAATTCATCGAGTGTCATGCCGCCTCCGCCAAGGTCAACTGCATGGTCGGAGGTATCAATTATCGAATGGCCGCTGCGGGGATGAAGAATATGATTACAGACCTAAGCCCCCGCGTCCTCGTTGTTCATCATGAATATGCAGATACGATCAACGCCATTCGTAATCAACTTCCTTTTGTCCAAACCTATATCTCCGTCGGCGCTAAGGTTGAGGGGATGTTGGAGTATGAAGACCTTATCAGTAAATACTCCACGTTGGAACCGGGGATCCCCTCTTTACCGGATGATCTGGCGGGCGTTATCTATACGACGGGTACAACCGGAACGCCAAAGGGTGCTATCGCCAGCCGTCAGTGCAGTCTTTATAGAGTTCTCCAGGTAGCTCTCGAATTGAATCTTCATCTTAATGATCGTTATCTTCAGGTATTTCCCATGTTTCACGTGGGATTTTACATGGCCATGGGAGCTATATTTAAATGCTGCACAGTTGCACTTATGCGTGATTGGGATGCTAAGGAATTTTGTGAGATTGTACATCGTGAGAAGATCAACCAGACAAATCTGGCCCCTACTGTTTTGAATATGGTTTTGAATATGCCCGGCGTTGATAAATACGACCTGAGCAGCATGGAATTGCTGAATTATGGTTCGTCTCCGATGCCCCATGATGTGATGGAACGTGCGGTAAAACTACTTCCGTACTGCGATTTTACGCAGTCTTATGGATCCTCGGAAGCCTTCTCCTGTGTTTATCTACGGCCGGAGGAACATCACGTGACACTGGGCGGACTATCGGAGAGTCCGATGCGAAGAACTTCCTGTGGCCGCCAATGTGCACTTTCCTTTGCCAGAGTTGTTAACGAAAAGGGGGAGGATGTAAAACCCGGTGAAGTTGGGGAAATCATCTTGGGCGGTGGCACGATCATGACCGGATACCTGAATAAGCCCAAGGAGACGGAGGAAGCACTAAAAGGCGGCTGGTACTATACGAAGGATCTTGGAACGGTGGATGGGGAGGGTTTCATCAGTATCGTAGATAGGAAAAATTTCATGATCATCACTGGCGGTGAGAATGTCTTCCCCGCACAGGTTGAGAATGTCCTGTTCTCGCACCCCAAGATAAAGGAGGCGGCCGTTTTGGGAATGCCCGATCCAAAATGGGGGGAGGCGGTAAAGGCCTTCGTAGTTCTAAAGACCGGGGAAACGGCAACGGGGGAAGAAATCATAGAATTCTGCAAGCCGAGAATGGCCAACTATGCAAAGCCTAAAATAATTGATTTTATAGATGAAATCCCAAAAACAACAACCGGGAAAATGGACAAGCTGGTCCTAAAAACTGTTTGTTAACTAAGCTACAGTCCTGTCTGTTCAACCTTATAACCGGCCGAGGCTGTGAAAATTTAGCCTCGGCCATATTAATTGTGATGCAGTAAAACATAAAAAGAAGGGAAAACAATTTCAAAGAAAACATGTAGTTACCAATGAAGAAAAACTGGGCCAACCTGACTAACGAAACGATAAGGGGACAGTTTTCCCAGGGTTGCGTCGCGGCACAGAACACAAACCGGTAGGCACGCCGCCACAAGGGGAACTAGAGATTCATCATTTCCGAATAAACCATCATTAGGATCAGGCTGACACCTTTCTCTAAATCACGTCTTGCCTATCTCTTTCCGGAGTAACTTCAAGAAGGTTGCAAGCAGAGGGGAGCTGTTGTCTTTACGCCAGGCAATCACCCAGCTATATTTTACTTTGTGCTTAAGGGGGCGGAAAACTACCCCAGGCAGGATGAAGTGCTTATATATATCGGGAATCAGTGAAACCCCGAATCCGGCAGAGATCAATATGAAAAGATTCTGTTGATTGTCTACATGCTGAACAATATTAGGTGTCAATCCGTAATTTTTCAGGAAGCTGAACATCCAATCGTAGGCCAATGGGCTCGTTTCTTTTTCCAAGAAGATGAAGGGTTCATCAGAAAGTTCTGTAAAATCCAGTGTCCGCTTTTTTGCAAGCCGATGTTCAGAGGGAAGAGCAACCAGAAGCTCTGTCTCTTTCATCGCTTCGAATTGTAAAACAGACCCTAGCTCTGAGTGAGCATAGCCAACGTAACCCAGGTCGATTCTATTCTCCAATAAAGATATAAACTGTTCCTGGTTCGTCATCTGATTTATCACAACTTTCATAGAGGGGAAGACTCCACGGCATTTTCTTATCACGCTCGTTGGCATTAATCCGGGTGTAAATACCCGGTAGGCGATAGATAGAGAACCTGCTTCCCCCCGGTCCACGGCCTTTACGAGTTTTACGGCATTTCGGGATTTGAGCAAAATATCTTTTGCTTCTTTCAGAAAATACTCGCCGCTCTGGGTTAACCAGAGCCTTTTTTTACGCCGGTCAAAGAGTTTTGTCCCGAGTTCGTATTCCAGATCTCTTATCTGTCTGCTGAGCGGCGGCTGAGATATGTGCAGTTTTTCAGAGGCAATTCGCATATTGAGTTCTTCAGCAACCGCAACAAAATAACGCAAATGTCTCAATTCCATATTATCATTACCTTACAGGTATCAATAAAAGTCCCCGTTAGTATTGGCACATATCTCTGATCTTCTGTAGTGGTTATATCAAACTACTTACTATTGCAAGGGGGATCGCATGAAAAAACAGCATCATTTGTTCGACCACTTGGAAATTATGTTTCAAATTAAACTCAGGCAGTTGAACAGGTAATGCAAATTTAAAAAAGGAGGAAGATACAATGCTACTGAAAGAACTTTACAACAGAGGTCCCAAATTATACCCGGAGAAGGTGGCCATCATCGATGGAGATAGAAGATTTACATACAGACAATGGAGCAAACGTCACAACCAGTTTGCCAACGCCCTTCAGGCCCTGGGCCTCAAGAAAGGAGACGTCCTTGGCGTCCTGCTTAAAAATGGTGCCGAATACATGGATGCATTGGCTGCCACTGCAAAGACCGGAGTAATCCTTGGAGGGATTAATTTTCGTCTTAATACGGAAGGCGTAAGAGGGATTCTGGAAGATTTGGGTTGTCGAGTGCTGCTGGTTGATCATGAATATGCCGATATGATAGGTTCCCTGAGACCGCAGGTGCCTTTCCTGGAGACATGCATATCAGTAGGGTGCATAAAGGAAGGAATGGTCGAGTACGAATCACTGCTGCAGCAGTACCCCACAACAGAACCGGAAGTCCCCACCAGAGAAGATGATCCGGATCTGATCGTATACACCAGCGGGACCACCGGTGTCCCCAAGGGCTGCGTAACGACGCGGAAGAATACCATGGTCAGGGTAAGTGGCATAGCCCTTGAGGGAAATCTTAATCCTGAAGACCGGTATATGAACGTATTTCCCATTTTTCATGTTGGGGTAAATATTACCCAGACGATAGTCTTCGTCGGAGGCACCAATGTCTTCATGAGGGATTGGGATGTTCGGGAATTTTGCCGCCTGGTCCAGGAGGAGAAGATAAACAAGACGACGCTGGCGCCGGTTTTCTTGAACTTTATTATTAATTTCCCCGACCTTGCCAAGTACGATCTTAGTAGCCTTGAGTATGTACGTTACGGTGCCGCCCCCATGCCCACCGAGCTATTGAAGAGAGCCTATAAAATACTGCCCAACTGTGAGTATTTCCAGGCGCTCGGTTCATCAGAGACCTTCGGTATGACCGGATTTTCTCAAAAGGATCATCGCGACGCCCTGACCGGCAGTCCCGAGGCGGAGGAGAAACTGGCCTCCTGCGGTAGACAGCTCTATTTTTGCATTACCCGCGTAGTCAACGAAGACGGAAGAGATGTGAAGCCGGGGGAAGTGGGAGAAATCATTACTCAGGGCGCCAATATCATGCGAGGCTACTGGAACAAACCTGAGGAGACCTCTGAAAAGATAAAGGACGGCTGGTTGCATTCCGGAGATTTGGCCACCCTGGACGAGGAAGGGTATATTTACATCGTTGACAGGAAGAACAATATGATCATCACCGGCGGTGAAAACGTATATCCCGCCCAGGTAGAGGCGGCCTTGCTCCAGATACCCCAGATCGACGAAGCGGCTGTACTGGGCGTGCCCGATGAGAAGTGGGGTGAGTCCGTCAAGGCCATAGTCAAAGTAAAAGATGGAGAGGCCCTAACTTATGAAAAAATCATGGACCTGTGCAAAGATAAGATGGCCAACTATGCAAGACCGAAATCGGTGGATTTCGTCAATGAACTGCCCCATCTGGCAACGGGAAAGGTAGACAGGGTTACGCTGAAGAACAGATACTGCTGTCATTAAAACGGTTCTTTATCCTGAAAATCCTGGGACATACATACCTGTTTTTTGACTTAACATAACGTGCCCATAGTTTCTCATCCTATGGGCAAGGATAGCGGTCTCAGGATTTCAACGTAATATAATAAAACGTGAAAGGATGCAAAAACTGTAAGTTCATTTTATCAGAGCAACCTTTATTGGCATAAAGCTTCGGAGGAAGCCCTTTGTGGTCAAACGATTTTAGGTTAACCTGCTTATATCTTTGTATTAGGTAGCCCGAGATAGCAGTCTGGACTTATCTGGTTGATCGGGCATTCAGGTATGGGATGGATGGGATCCAGGGGACAGGAGGAGATATGATGCTGCAAGGCAGAGTAAAGTGGTTTGATGAGGTAAGGGGTTATGGATTTTTAGAGAATGAATATGGGGATGATTTTTTTGTTAGCTGTGAGGCCATTCGAATCAGAGATTTGATGGTCTTGCAGAAAGGGCGAGCAGTAATTTTTGAAGTCAGGAGAGACAAGATAGGTGTCTCTGCGAGAAATGTAAGTGTAATATAAATCAGTTTTTTGAACCGTGATAATCAGTTTAAAAGGTATACTTCTGTTTTTTATTCTTTCATTAAAAAAGATGAGGACATAAATATGGAAAAGATACTTTTAAAAAAAGGGGCTAGTCTGGAAGGAGTTAGGGCCATTTATCGTAACGGTAAGACAATCTACAGCAGTCAGCTAACCAAAATAAATGTACAGTCAAATCCTGTGTCCCATAAAGATGAAAAGTTGACTGCTATAAAGCGGCATCCATAGATTTCGAAAAAACTATTTCCATAATGATTCAATTCCTCCGGTATTCATATCCCTGAGATTTAAATTGCCATGAGTAGCTTTTGCAGCTTAATATTGAAAGCAGTTTTTGTAATTTTCCGCTGTTTTCCATACAGTAGTTGTTGAGTGCCAAGACATCGATAACGGAAAAATGTGCCAGCACATAGCAAACAAAGTTCTCTGACAATCGAATAGCGATCACGTAATTCTGTGAACACCAAAATAGATACGGAGGTGTTCATGGAAAAGGAAAACAAGCAGCAACGGGTCTTGGCCGTGGAGCGATTTATAAACGGTGAAAGTCCCGAATCAATATGTGCGTCGCTGGGCAAGTCGAAGTTCTGGCTGTACAAGTGGTTCAAGCGGTATAGCGAGGGCGATGCCTCGTGGTGCGAGGATCGTTCTCGTCGCCCCCGTGTGATCCCAAACCGGACACCATTAGAGATCGAAGAAATCGTCAAGATGGTTCGCCTCAATCTCTATAATCAGGGTTTGTTCTGCGGTGCTCAAGCAATCCTATGGGAGATAGAAGATCTTGGCGCCAAACCGTTGCCGTCAATCAGGACAATCAACCGGATTCTCGCCAAGAACGAACTGACACATCGACGAACCGGCAAATATGAGTCCAAAGGGACGGCATATCCCGTTCTGCCGTCAACATTGCCGAACCAAACCCATCAGGCTGATCTTGTTGGCCCGTGCTATCTGAAGGGACCGATTCGTTTTTACAGCCTGAACATCGTTGATACGGCAACGGTCCGGTGTGGACTGCATCCTTCCATTGCCAAGTCAGGGCAAATGATCCTTGACGGGTTTTGGAGCGCATGGAAGCGGATGGGAATACCAGAGCGTGTCCAAGTTGATAATGCCATGTCTTTCTTCGGAAGCCCGACACATCCACGTGGAATGGGTCCCCTTATCCGACTCTGTCTGCAAAACGGTGTCGAGCCTTGGTTCATACCAATGGCCGAACCGTGGAGAAATGGAATGATTGAAAACTTCAACGACCGTTATCAACAGAGATTTCTCGGCAAAGTTATCATGGCGTCCATAGGGGATCTGCAATTGAACTCACTTGCGTTCGAACAGCGGCACAACAGCAGGTATCGCTACAGCAAACTCAAAGGTGATACACCGCTGAAAGCTCTTGCCGCCTCGAATGTCAAATTGAGGTTTCCAAAAGCAGAGGAGCCTCCCATGCATCGAATGAAAAAGCCGGAGATTGGCAAATATCACGTTGTGCGCCTCATTCGCAGCAACCTGAAATTGAATATCTTCGGAGAATGCTTCTCGGCTCCGCCAGAGACCATGCTTGAATACGTGGTGGCTACTATCGATGTCAAAGAGCAGAAACTAAAACTCTTCCTGGACAAAAAACAGGTAGAGGAATTCGATTACAAACTGCGATAGCTCAGTTGAGTGTCAGCGATGTCGTGGCACAAAAAATCGTTATCGATGTCTTGGCACTCGACAAGTAGTGATTAGTAGCAGACCTCTATTTACATCAATGGGCGCATGTTATTTCATATCGAAGACGGCTTTGTTTTACTTTGCCATACAGGACGACTTAAGGTTTCTCTCAAATATAGTGGATCGCAAAGTATTCTTCCCCCAGCCCCTTTTTTCTGAGAGCATTTAATCTTTTGCTTGGGACAGGTCGAAAGGCCATTCCCGATTCAACAGAGAAGCAAGGGAAAGCAGGCTTTCACAGAAGCTCATGCTGAATGTCTTCAAAAAAATCCCTGCCAATAGGTTCTCGAATAACCAGATAACCAAATTATCTGGTGAATGATCGGCAAGGGGCAATCCGAGGTCAAATATACCTTTAAGGTATCAATAAACAACATTATTAATATTGGCCATCCATCCTATGATTATATATTAATACACTACAGATTCTTTTTCGTGAGGAGAATTTTCAAATACAAACCAGTATCGCTTGTACGATGTATCATCAATATCGCATCCGAGGGCATGAAAGATTAATGCGGAGCGCCTGGGAATGGATATCAAGAATTGCACCGAGTTCATCGAGTGTCACACCTCCTCCGCCAAGGGCAGTTGGATGGTCGGGGGGATCAATTATCGCACAGCTGCCGATGGGATGAAAAACATGAAGCGGTGGTCGGTAAATACTCCGCCATAGGACCGAAGACACCGCTTCACGCGAGGGCGCTATCAACATACGTCAGTGCCGTGTGAATCGAATCCGCAATACCGTCAGACAACAGAGAAACTAATAGCAGCGCAGCGCTTAAGTTAGGCATAAACCTTTCAGCAACAGAGGGGAGGTGGTGTGTTTTAGGGGGACCTGTTTCCCATAGGTTCGATTCTATGGGATTTTGGACAGAATTTGAGGTTTGTGCACAACAGTGCCAGATTATCTTGATATTAACTTTATTGCTCTTACAAAAAAAGGAGGATTGAGATGTCAAAGAAAATCTTTTTACTGTCCTTTTTGTTTGTGCTCATAGCGGTTTTTTCCCTACAAAATGCTATGGCCTATAATCCTAACTGGAAGGCAGAGCAGGACAAAATGTTCGAGCAGATAGGCCTTAAGCCTGGCGATGTAATCGACGCAACTAACTGGAAGCAGGTACAGGATGTGCTGCCTGAATCGATTGCCGGCTATGTGAAAAAAGGTGAATTTATCCTCAAGATTGGCGAGATGAAGTACGACTACGGTATGGACGCTGAATGGGAAAAAGCAAGTGAGGCCAACAGGGGGAAATACACTCTGGGTGCCATGAAGGAGATTATATCGAATGCTACCGGCAAATTTCCGAATTACTTGTATGGCCGTCCCTTCCCTGATCTCGATAAGAACGATCCCGACCTCGGCATGAAGGTGATGCATACCAAGAGCGTGGAAGAGAGCAGGGCCGGAAATCAGGATCATGGTGCCGCTACGATCTTTATCTCCGAGGGTGGTGTTGACAGAACCCTATATAGCAGGGTGATTTATAACTATTTTTGGTGTCACCCGAACGGGGAGAGGTCTAACCCTAATGCATATAAATTTACGGAGATTGTTGCGCTGCAGGAACCCTACGATCTTGCTGGAACGGTTATCCTAACGCTCCGACCCCTTGATGGAAACCCGGATATTGGTGGTTCATATGTGCCCGCCCTCAGGAGAGTTCGTAGAACCTCCGGGACTAGCCGTTCCGATCCCTTCTTCGGCTCTGATTTTACAAATGATGACAGCGGCGGATGGGGTGGCCAGAACGAGACCATGAACTGGAAGATTGTGGGAGAAAAGATTGTCTTGATACCAAAAACCGAATGGCAGGCGCAAACTCCCGATATAATGAGAAAGGCGGCCCGCGGTGCTTGGGAAACTTATAAATCTACGCCCCCCCTTGTTTTTGGTGCCGACGATAAGGAATGGAAAGGGGTAGCCTGGGCGCCTGTTAGTGCCGTATGGGTCCCGAGGAAGATGTATCTTATCGAGGCCACGCCGCTTGATCCTTACTACAACTACGGGAAGTGCCTGTACTACGTTGATAAAGAGGCCTTTGTCCCAATCTATAAGATTGTTCAAAACAAGGCTGGTGAACACTGGAAGACGCTTCTGGTGGATCAGTATGCTCAGGATTGGGGTGATGGAATGCGTACTATAGACCAGCAGGGTTGGTATCTTGTTGTCGATGACAAGACCCACCATGCATGTGCCTCCCCGACCCGTGGACCTTGGGGTAAGTATAAAGGCGAACTAATATTCTGTGATCCTATGATCAAGGACAGGAATTTTACCTTTGCGTCGATTTCTTCCAAGTCTAAGTGAGATAGGAAAAATTGGTTTCGATAATCCTTCCTTAAGCAGGGGGCATCGTTTCCGCCTGAAGGGTGTTCATGTGGTCGTTATCGTAAAAGGTATGATGAGGAGGAGCAAAAATGAATATAAAAAGGCTTGCATTGGTATTTGTGCTTGCGTTCATGGCGTTCTGCTGGATCTCAAGCCAGTCATATGCATTCAACGCCGATCTGGATTTTCACGGTAAGGCGGAATCTACGGCTATCCTTCGGGATATCACGGGATTCCAGTATGGTCTTCTCGATGACAACAGGTGGATTGGCTGGAAGACCCAGTTGCAGTTCGATATAGGTATCAACCCCAGGTATGATGATTTGCTACCTTCCCTTCGTATCGACAAGGTCTACTTCTCCTTCAGGGGAAGCTACGATGCGATATACGAGCTGGATTCATCCAGGTATGCCAACATTCCTACCGATCGCTCATGGGGTGACGGTTCTCGTTACGACCTGACCAGGGACGACGTGATGTACGAGACGGACTTGAGAGAGCTCTTCATCGACATCGTTCTCGATGCCGGAGCTACCGGGACCAGCGAATTCAATGCCCATGCCCGTCTTGGACGTCAGGTTATCCAGTGGGGCGAGGCGGACGGCTTCAACCTGGTCAACATAGTCAACCCTCAGGACCTGAGGGGAATCTCTGCATTTGCCAATCCCGATGAGCTGACCTCTCCGATCTGGATGGGAAGATTCGACTTCAACACGGGCACAGTCGGTGCATTCGCCAACCTGAGTGCCCAGTTTCTTGCCATTCCTGACAACAGACCCACCATATGGGGTCCTCCTGGAGCGCCCTACGGTCTTGGTCTTAAGCAGAACGACCATGCAAGTGACCTGGGTAACATGCAGTACGGTGTGAGACTTGGAGCGCTCTATCGTGACCTTTCTGCCTACCTGTACTACTTTGCCGGCTACGAGAACCATCAGGGTGGGGCAGGCGGTTTGAACCTTGCTACGATGGCAGTGGATCATCCCAGGATTACCATGTACGGTATGTCCTTCGCCGTTCCTTGGGACTACTGGTATGCCATGATCAGAGTTGAGGCATCCCTTACCACGGACTCTAGCTGGAAGGACTACAGCAGCCCGACCTTCTATTCCATGCACAAGACTTTTAAGGCCTATCTCGGGATAGAAAAACCCTTTCATCCGCCCCTGGGTACGGATTCGGCATTGAAGGTCACAGCCCAGTTCTTCTATCAGAAGATAGATGACTGGGAGTTTGGTGCCCTCAGGCCTGGCATCAAGGACAACAGCTACCATATAATCGCCAACTTCGGTAACGATTACTATCATGGTCAGATCGCACCGGGCCTCTTCGTCTGGTACGATCTGGAGGGCAGCTATCTGCTCAGTCCATCCATAAAGTACTCGCCAGACGGAAGATGGGTATTCAAGGTATCTGCTACCATGTACCTTGGCGATCCCAACAGCGCGAGCAAGTTTGCACCTTACATAGGCGGCAAAGACCAGCTCGCCTTCAACGTACTCTATCAGTGGTAAAATAGCGCTATCAGTAAGCGGAAGATTTTCTTCCGCTTACTGAGGTTTTAGATCTTTTGATTAAACACCACCGGGGGTTAGGATACTCTGAAGGTTGCTGGGAAGGTGGCTAACAATCCGACGTTATTGATTTATATAGATCTTTTAGATTTTAATACGATGTTAAACTCCGAAGCTCCCTTCTTCACATATCCCATCAGCTTTCTCTTCTCCGGTAAAGAGGAAACTGATGGGATATAAAAAGCGCAATTGAAAAACCGGAAGATCATGGAGCTGAAAGGGAATCATATAGATATTGCCCAGTCTGATAAAGTTTCCAGGCCAACGTGGAGATATGCAAAGACTTCAAGACAACTTAATGGAGGGGGAACTATGAAGACATGCAAAATAAAGATCATAATAGTGACGATTGCCGTCCTCGCTCTTGCTGGTTGCGCAACGCCATATCAACGTACGGGTTTAACTGGCGGTTTCTCAGAAACTCGCTTGCTGGAAAACGCTTTCAGCGTGTCCTTCTGCGGCAACGGGTACACAAGCAGAGAGAGGAGCACAGACTTTGCGCTTTTACGTTGTGCTGAACTCACTCTCGAAAATGGATTCAAATTCTTTGTGATTTCTAGCTCGGCACAGGGCAAGAAGACAGAATATTACAATATGGAAAGATCTCCTCGTACATGTGTAACGGTGAACACCTTAGAAAATACATCCTACGATTCGCTCGACAATACAATCCCAATCTACATTCTGAACAGTTCCTATACCATCTTCTGCTTCCAAGAGAAGCCGGGGAATGCAATGGTTTTGGATGCAAACTTTTTGTCAAATTCAATCCGACAGAAATACGGTATGCAGGCTACACAACGATAAGCATCGCCTAGGCAACTCTGGAACCAGTACCTCAGGCAGTACAGGTTCCCGAGATCCTTAACCGTGAGTACCTACATTTCATTGGTTAATTTGCGATACGACCAGCAGGGTGAGCCGTAGATAAATAGATGAAGTGTGGGTATTAATAACAAAATCGGATTGTGTGATGGTCCCTTTTATTGGGACAGGGAACTGGGGTATCGTAAACACTCGACCGGAACCGTTCCACAAAATGCACATTGATGGGATAGATGCAAAGTCTTGCCTCTCAACTGATCATCTCTTTGCGCTCGCTCCGTTGATGCGACCGGGTGTGTGTGACAAGCGATCTTTTTCCATAGATAACTGTCCGATTTTGGCATGAGGCTCTTTAATCTCTGGCTCTTGCCATACTTATGACCCTTGCTGAATATGTCCGATGCATGATCTCTTGCTCATATCTCTTTCCAACTTATGCGCCTGCCCAGCTTTTCCCGGTCACATCTACAATGGGCAGAACGACGTAGGCTTCATATTTCTCGTATTAAGTTCGGAAAATCGATGGAGAATGATTCCATTGAAAGTTTCAACGGCAGCTTTCGGTTACAAAAGCGTCACAAAACTCAATATTAGGACAAAAAAGGGCTAGCCATAACAGCTAACCCTTTAATATAAATGGTGGGTCAGGACAGAATCGAACTGTCGACACCGGGATTTTCAGTCCCGTGCTCTACCGACTGAGCTACCGACCCACTATCGGTTCCTTTAAGAAGGCCTTGGCTTTTATCCAATCTGGATTACTTTGTCAAGTGTTTTCACTGTCCGTGTAAAAGTGGCGGGTTACATTAAAGGCAGAGATGGGAAATCCAGGCTAAGGGGTAGATTGGTGGAAAGATACTCTGTTGTTGGCATCTTTCCACCAAATGGTCAATGTTGCATGATAAGGGGCTCCAATTTTCATCAGAAGGACATTGAAACGGTTATGCCTCCAGAGAAAAAGTCCGATTTGCCGCTTTTGCTGTTGGCCGTTATGAAATTGTCGGCCTCGTTTGATAGGGCAAAGGAATATGCAATCATTGGATTTACGGAAATATTCTGGTCTATGGGGATGGTAAGTCCCACAGAGACCACGCCGTCCTTAAGGGCCCTGAGCGGTTCGGTGGTTGCGGTAAGATCATCCTGGTACTCTACATAGAAGTCATTGTTAGAATGGTAGTATCCTGTTGAGGCCCCGAGATCCAAAGTAACACCTTTGGGCAGATCAAATGAGTGCGAAACAGCCAGATTTGCATATACCCCCGAAAGGCCACCTGTTACTTCCCGGTAGACGGTGAACGTCGGTGCAGCTATGGTATCGATCCCTATGCTTGCATAGAACTCCTGAGAATCATCGCAACTGTCCAGGGCATAATATATGTAACCTACACCGAGACTAATCGGCCCGAAGCTTTTGTCATAGCCTATCGTGAAGTCCGTCTCTGTCCATTTTGCATCGCCCGCGTAGGTGCCATTATAGACATCGGTATCCAGATTACCCCAAAGGTTAAGGCTTACACCTTTATGGGCAATGGTTACTGAAGGTTGAACAACCATGCCATCTTTGCTGAATTCCTCACCACGCCACACATACTTACTCAATATCCCCACATCGGCAGATGCAGTTGGCGTTTCCTCTTCAGCGGATGCGCTGATTGATGCGAAAGCGCCAGTTAATAAAATCAAGATAATCGGCAGGATTTTAAAAATATTTGTGTTCATATGTCTTTTTTGCATTACCATAGTCCTCCTTGAGCTAATTTAATTTGTGACATTTATGTAAAGCAACTGCTGTGCCATGTGGTAGTACTTGTTGACAAGGCACTGGTATTCCTCCTTTTCATGATTTAGGCTAGCCTAAGAGGGTCTCATTTTGGATTCTATTTTATACATATGGGTAGCTTTTTAGGTTTGCGACTCCCGTTTGGAAAGATTTTGCGCGCTATAAGCGTTAGCGGGTTGTGCTTAGGGTGAGCAAGGATGCGTGGGCTGTTGGGATGTGGGTATCTTAACCGTAGCGAGTGGCTTTTGGCTCTATGTAGAAATGCCATGAAGATATGGGTTTAAGGTGATCCTGGCGCCCGACTATCTTGTGATATTTTATCTATTATTTTAAATAGTTAAGTATCAACGGACTGCTGCCGCCGACTCCCAAAATAGGCTTGACAGGTAACCTTTTTTCCCGTATAGTCCCCCATCGAGTAAGGGTGTATTGATGTGACCCTGGCCCTATTTCCATTGTTTTTCGTATAGTTCCTATCAAAGATCCTTATAAATCTTATAACACGACCGCCAACCCCAACTTTAAGTGGTGTTAAATTAAGAACTTGAGACAAAAACAAAAAAGGGAAAGAAAATCATGAGTGAAGGTAAAAAGAAAGTAGCGTTTTACGACACAACGATGCGCGATGGTGCTCAAAGCTTGTGGGCAATGGAAATGCGGTACGGGACTATGGAAAAGATAGCCCCGCTGCTGGACGATGCGGGTTACAGTTACATAGAGATGCCAGTAAACGCGATGAACGCGAAATATTATTGTCGCTTTATGAAGGAAGATCCGTGGGACATAGCGCACCTGCTGGGACGTTCAATCACGAAGACCAAAAAGAACCAGTGGATAGCCGAAAATCTGGATCTGCTTGACTACGCGGAATACCGGGGCATTATCCGCCTTTACTACCAGTTGGCATTCAAGGCAACCGGGGCATCCAGCTTTTTCTACATGATGAATACAAGAAATGAGCTAGATCGCCATGCCGACTGGGTTATCCCCATGGGCAGAGACATGGGTTTGGAGTTTTGCCCATGCATTTGCTATTACCCCTCTCCCCGTCTTACCGATGAATATTATTCCAATCTCGTGAAGCGGGTTATGGAGTACAAGCCCGACATGTTCTGGCTCAAGGATGCCGGCGGTCTGCTGTCCATAGAGCGCGTAAAGACACTGCTTCCGGCCCTTCTGAAAGAGACAAAGGGTGTTCCCATATATATTCATACCCACGGCATGAGCACCAATCAGGGGCGGGTTGTTGTTGAGTCGATGGACCTTGGTGCGGCAGGCATTCACACCTGTGTCCCTCCTTTGGCCTTCGGTTCAAGCCATGTATCCGTATTTAATGCGATGCATAATGCAAAGCTGCTGGGTATAGAGCACAATATTAAGAATCCGGAAGCGCTACAGGAAGTGGAGAGGATACTGAGAACAATCGGTAAGATTGAGGGCCTGCCCATAGACAATCATCCTCTGCCCTACGACCACGGTGTCTACAGTCACCAGGTTCCTGGAGGTGTGATCTCCAATCTGAGGAGTCAGCTTGCTCAGATCGGCATACCAGAGAAGCTGGATGAGGTTCTGGACGAGGTTGTCCAGATTATCCACGATCTGGGAGACCCGATCATGATTACCCCGGCATCTCAATTCATCGTATCCCAGGCCGCGATTAACGTGTCTGTAGGAGAACGTTATAAAGAGGTCCTTGATTCCATGATAGAGACCGCTTTGGGTGTCTGGGGCTGGGAAGACGCCGGGGTGCCCTGGATGGATCCCAATGTTAAGGACAAGTTCCTCAGTCATCCAAATGCCAAGAGTCTTGCCCAGAAATACGAACGGAATAAAGAGGTTATGGCACAAGAAGGAGATCTCAAAGCGCTTCGTGCTAGCTACGGCATGACTAATGCTACCGACGAAGAATTTATGCTCTATCACATCATGAAGGGTGATACCGAGGTCAAGAAGATCGAGAAACCCTATAAATCCTACTACACCGGTAAAGAGCCCCTTACTCTTCTGCTCAAGGAACTGAGCAAGGATCACGACATAAGTCGCCTAAGTCTACAGAAGGGTAACAGTGTATTCGAATTCGGTCAGAAATAGATTATTTTCACAATAAGAGCAAAACGAACAGGAGGCATATTTGCTATGAGTTTCAGCATGGAAGAAGTAATGGAAGTTATACAGATAGTGAAGGCATGCAAGGACACGGAACTTCACATAGATACAGGGGAGATGAAGTTGTCGATCTTCAAGGGAGACGTTGGTAATGGCGCAGCCCGTGTGATGCCTTTTGCGGCACCCGCCCCGGCAGTAGCAGAGGCACCCGTAGCAGCCCCTGCCCCAGCGGCAACTCCTGCCCCGGCAGTAGCAGCGGCGCCCGCAGCAGCAGCCCCCAAGGCCCCTACAGCAGCCCCAGCGGCGGAGGCGATAAGCGAAGAGGGACTGGTCCCGGTTAAGGCCAGCGTAACCAGCGTATTCTACCGCAAGCCCAGTCCTGAAGAGCCTGCCTTTGTAGAGGTAGGCGATGAGGTACAGGAAGATACGGTACTTTGTCTTCTTGAAGTAATGAAGTGCTATCGTCAGGTCATGGCCGAGACGAAGGGTACGATTGCTAAGATATGCGTAGAGAGCAACTCACTGGTTGAGAGAGGCAGCACGCTGTTTTTGATCAAACCCTAATGATGTAAGGGTCGAAGAACTGAATAATAAAATTGCCGAAGGTTGGTGATGTAACCAACCTTCGGCAAATCTGTTCTGTTTTTTCGACGGTTCATATATAGAAACAGCTTGGTTTAAACAGATTTCCATTCTTCGTTGCATAGGAGCAGAGTTTGCGTGCTGGTCTGATTTCTAAGGATTTCTGGTTGAATTCCAGATCTTACTTTCCTTTTGGGCCATGTTGCTGATGCGACCTTAGGAAGGCCCTTCCTAACCTGCATATAACAAGCCCATATAAAACTTTAAACTCCTGCATGAGATATTTCCATTTTTCCAAGTTGTTCAGCATCCTCTTTTATAAGCAGGTCCAACATACGATTCAAAACGTAAAGGAGCAAAGAAAACAATGAGAAGGAAGCGAGTTTTAATTGCAAACAGAGGAGAAATCGCTACTCGTATTATCAGGGCATGCGAAGAGAGCGATATGGAGACCGTACTGATAGTATCAGAAGCGGACAAGGAAAGTCTGCCGGCGAAACTTGCGGACAAAGTAGTCTGCATCGGGCCTCCCCAGGTTAACCTGAGTTACCTGAACATCCCCATGATAATCAATACTGCTCTGGGCTGCGGTGTTGATGCCCTTCACCCCGGCTACGGATTTTTGGCCGAGAACCCGGCCCTTCCCGAGGCATGCGAGAAGAACGGGATCACCTTCATCGGTCCTCGTTCAGAGACCATGAGGCAGCTTGGGGACAAGACCCGTGCCAGGACACTTGCGACATCGTGCAAGGTTCCCATCAACGAAGGCAGTGAAGGCATCACCCATTTCAAAGAGATAGAATCGAAGATAGACGAGATAGGCTTTCCGGTTCTGATCAAAGCGGCCGCCGGCGGAGGCGGTCGAGGCATGCGAATAGTCCAGGACGCGAAGAGTCTGAAAAGCGCCTTCGACATGGCATCCAACGAAGCAAAACAGAACTTTGGTGATCCTACCCTATTTGTGGAGCGTTACCTTCAGAACGCCAGACACGTAGAAGTGCAGATCATGGGAGACAACTTTGGACGGGTAATCCATCTAGGCCAGAGAGACTGTTCATCCCAGAGGCGTTACCAGAAAGTTGTTGAAGAAGCTCAGCCCGTCGGTCTATCGGACGAACTGCGCGACGGCATATCCAATGCGGCCATTTCCCTTGCCAAGGGTATAGGCTACAACAGTGCCGGCACGGTAGAGTTCCTAGTAGACAAGGACCGTAATGAATTCTATTTCATGGAAGTAAACACCCGTATTCAGGTTGAACACCCTGTAACGGAAGAGATAACGGGAGTCGATCTGGTCAAGGAACAGCTTAGGGTTGCCTTTGGCCATGAGCTTTCACTGAAACAATCGGATGTGAAGTTCAAAGGCCATTCGATAGAGTGCAGATTGACCGCCGAAGATTCGATGGAAGACTTCAGCCCGACCCCCGGTCGCATCACCCGTTTTGTTGTACCTTACGGTGATAACATCAGGATTGATACGCACTGCTATCAGGGCTACATGATAAGCCCCTACTACGATTCACTGATGGGCAAGATCATTGCCACCGGGTCCGATCGCAATGAAGCGCTGAAGAATTTAAACAAGGCCTTGTCTGAATTCAAGATTGAAGGTGTGAGCTCCAACATCCCCTTCCTGCAGTTCCTGATTAATCAGCCTGAATTTATTGCAGGGGATATAAACATCAAGTGGATAGAAAACACCGTTATGGCCAAGTTCCTCCAGTCAGTAAAATAGTGGATGAAAGCGGTCGGATGATTTGATGGCAAAGAAGTTTAAACAGCTTTCTCGGCAAATCAAAAAGGTTGAAGAGAAAGAAAAAAAAGGTTCATATGGGTCGTGGCGCAAGCAATTCTGTAGAAAGTATATGGAATTGCTTGCCCGTGCCCAGAAAAACACCTACAGCTCTTTAGTTGAAACTCTTGCCCCTAAAGGCGAGGAGATAACATGCCTTAGGGGTTGCATTCACTGCTGCTTTCACTATGTTACGGTGTCGTTGGCCCAGGGAATCGTTATTGCAGATTATTTGTACAAGAGCAGGGACTACCTGGAACAGTTTATCAACAATCACGAAAAGTGGCACCAAACGGGATACCCCATAGCGGAAAAAATCGATCGCACACGGATCGATGCATTGTCAGCGTCGACGCCTATCGATCGTATAATTACGGACACGAGATCCCAGTCAGAAGGTTATCTCGATATGAATATCCCCTGTCCCTTCCTCGTGGATAAAAAATGTTTTATCTATAAGGTTCGGCCATTGTCCTGCTCGGGGCATTATGCAGTGACCGCTCCTTCATGGTGCTCCCCTTCGACCGATCAAAAACCATATATTTACCAGATGATACCCAACGATCAGGATCTTACAGAGCTTACGCTGCTCTCCGATCCGCGAATTTCGCTTTACGAACTAGCTCTTCCTACTATGATATACAGGCTACTTACAGAGGGCGCAGCGCCCATTATGGATGAAATCGTTCAGCAGAATTTCGGATGATCGAGCGCCTCTTTGTTGGGTTTAACATGGCAGGCAGCTGTTGGGCCTGTATGTTGCACCACTAAGTTCTCAACCTAAAATTAGGGGGACTAGGCTAGATTTATATAGTGATTTGATTTCTTGAGTACTAAAATCTTTAAGATACGGCTACCTGTTTTAAGATACAGCCTTTTTGTTTTTTAGCCCCTCTAAAATAGTTTCGATACCTTCCTTTACATTGGATCTAATCCGTTCCTCCCTCATTGCTTCAGTGCCCACAAAAAGATGCAAAGATATAATACCATTAAGGAGGCCCCATAGGGCGTTACGCATCTTGCGAATGTCAGCTTTTTTTAATGACAATTCTTCCGCGTCCACACCATACTGTAAAATCTTCTCAATGATAGATATTGTACGGTTCATCTCTTTAATAATCTGTTTTCTGGTATCAATGGAGAGACTCAGATTGTCTGCCTGGAGCATAAAATTCATCAAGATCCGGAACTGTTCTCTTTCTTTGAGGTAGATATCTATATAAGCGTTGGCGAAATTAAGCAATACCTCCTTGGCGGTTTTACCCTCTTCAAATATGCAGGAAATCTGCTTGTGGAAGTTTTCGATGTCATTCAAAAGAATCTGTGCATAGATCTCCTCTTTGCTGCTGAAATAAAGGTATATCGCTCCCTTGCTTAGTTCTGCTTTTTCTGCGATACTCGCGACGGTAACAAGCTTGAAGCCACTCTCAACGAACAGCTTTTTTGCAGCCTTGAGGATTACCTGCCGCCTATGTTCCTTTTCTCTTTCTCTACGTTTTTCCGGTCCCGGCATTATTGATTCCTTTGCTTAGCCCACAAGAATAATAGCTAACTGAGGCCCATCGACATGAAAGGCGGATAAAGGTCATATTATGACCAATGGTCACGATCTATCTAGGCAAGATGCCCTCCAATGTCAAGAAAAAAGATTTAGATTACATCGCCGACCTTGTCCTTTCCTGATGATTTAAATCCTGTTTATTGAAGATGCCCTACAATAAAAGAAGGGTTTGCCGAATGATCTTGTTCTCTCATGATTTTTAACGATATGTTAGATTCACCTGCACCGGTCCCCCGCGCAAAACGTTTCATGCACCATGTACTCATTGCAGTATAGTTTAGTAGTATTAGCAGTATCGATCGATTCTCCTTTGGAAAAGCCCTCTTTTGTGATCTGCAGAAGATCCGAGATAGTTGGTAGAGTCCTTTTTAAATGCGCGATGGATACATTAAGAGGCGCAGATATAACAATCCAAACTTTTGTAAAAAACATTGACAGCAAATCCAGTAATTCCTAGAATGCGCGTGTTATAAAGGTGGTCTTTGGCGAAAGCCTTCGCTTTGAAAGTCTTGGGCTCTTGATGCGATGAGGGCTTAAAAAGGGAAAATCCCCAGCGCAGATAGTTGCCGATTTGGGGCAGGATATTAATTAACCGGAAAAGGAGATGGGAAGTGTCTTATAGCTCTTTGTTGCTGGAAAAGGAAGAAGGTATCGGAATACTTTCTATCAATCGTCCCGAAGCCATGAATGCTTTGGATATAAACGTGATGAAAGACTTGAAGCAGGCGATTGCCGACATTGCGGAGGATGACGAAATTCAGGTTCTGATTATTACAGGTGCAGGAGGGAAATCATTTGTGGCCGGTGCCGATATCAAGTTTATGCAACCATTCAGCCCTGTTAAGGGAAGAGCATGGTCAATGTTGGGACAACAGATTTTCAGGGAAATCGAAAAAATGGAAAAACCCACAATAGCCGCCGTTAACGGATTTTGTCTAGGAGGCGGTTGTGAGCTTGCGATGGCGGCCGATATAAGACTTGCCTCTGAAAAGGCAAAGTTCGGTCAGCCAGAGGTAGGACTTGGGATAACGCCGGGATACGGCGGAACCCAAAGGCTTCCCCGCTTGATTGGAGAGGGAAGGGCTATGGAGCTCTGCCTTACGGGAGACATGATAGATGCCCAGGAAGCCTGTAGGATCGGACTTGTTAACCACGTATACCCGGCTGCGGAGCTTATGGCTGCAGCAAAGGTTCTTGCCAAACGTATAGTAAACAATGCGCCTGTGGCCGTTAAAAATGTCAAGGTCTCTATCAATCGAGGGATGCAGGTTGATATTGATACCGCAATGACAATAGAAGCCGACCTATTCGGGCTCTGCTTTTCTACTGCGGATCAGAAAGAGGGGATGGATGCCTTTGTAAATAAGAGAAAGGCATCTTTCCAGGGTAAATAGAGGAAAAATATAAAAACAGTAGTATCCTCAATAACAGGGGACGGGGGCGATGATCTTAAAGGGTCGGTCGCCCCTACCCATCCTTTCGCCCCCATTCATATGGGATATCGTTCTCGTGGGGGTGAACTCTGAACTCATCTGGCTTATCGTAGTCGTAAACCTCTGTGGGTGTATTGACAACCATGGCCTCTTCCTGTGATACACATTTGAACCCATGGTAGACGTGTGGGGGTATGTGCACCAGAATAGGGTTGTGCTCACCGGCAAAAAACTCGTTTACTTCCCGGTAGGTTGGGGAATCTTGCCGCCCATCATACAGGACGATTTTCATGGTACCCTTGACCACGACCATGTTGTCGGACTGAAGCTTGTGATAGTGCCATCCCTTTACGACACCTGGATAGGCCGTTGTCATGTAGACCTGTCCGAATCCCGAAAAGCAGTCATCATCCTTGCGCAGGATTTCCATCAAACGTCCTCGTTCATCGGGAATGACTTTCAGCTTTTTTATCTTGACGCCATCTATCATAAAATTTCTCCTATAAACAGTTCGCTCCGGTTTTTGCTACCATATTACCAGCATACTGTAGTGATTCAAAGGTTCCAGCGTCTGTCCACCAGCCATCAAGAATGTCGTGTGTAATTGACCCTTTATTTATATAGTAGTTATTTACGTCGGTTATCTCAAGTTCTCCCCTGGCAGAGGGTTTAAGCGTTTTGATGAAGTCGAATACCGTATTGTCGTACATGTATATACCTATTACTGCGTACGAAGAAGCGGGCTTCTCGGGTTTCTCGTCGATTCTTACAATACTGCCATTTTCGAAAGTGGGCACTCCAAATCGCTCCGGGTCATTAACCTCTTTGAGTAGCACCTTCGCACCCTCTTTCTGCTGTTTAAAGTCCTCTACTGCCCCCAAGATGTTTTTTTCGATCACGTTGTCCCCGAGCATCACGACTATCTTGTCTTCGTCGGCAAAGAATTCTGCCAAGCTAAGGGCCGCCGCGATACCTCCCTCCCCCTCCTGGTAGGTATAATTGAGATGTCTTAGACCAAACTCTTTCCCATTCCCGAGCAGCCTTAGAAAATCACCGGCATTATTCCCCCCCGTCACTATAAGTATCTCGTCTATCCCGGCGTTGACCAGGGTAGTGATAGGGTAATAAATCATGGGTTTATCATAAACAGGAAGGAGGTGCTTGTTTGTAACCTTTGTAAGTGGGTACATCCTGGTCCCAAGCCCCCCTGCTAGAACAACTCCCTTCATCGCGATCTCCTTTCTGGGAAATAATCCTTTTCGTTTCATAGCATAATCAATGGAGGCGTTACAATCTAATAATCTGGATGACGCCGGTATCATTACTTTTCTTTACATAATAGGCTTCATATAGTATAGGGAGCGCGGATGGATTTGAACCATGAACGACAAAATAGATAAACAGTATATGGAGATGGCCCTCAAACTTGCCCGCAAGGGGGAGGGATGGGTAAGCCCTAATCCCATGGTCGGTGCAGTCATAGTAAAGAATGGAAAAATCCTGGGAAAGGGCTATCACCAGAGATTCGGGCAGGATCACGCCGAGATCAACGCCATGGCTGATTCCCTGGAGTCCGTCGAAGGTGCAACCCTCTATGTAACGCTGGAGCCATGTTCCCACTATGGAAAGACCCCTCCTTGCGCGGATAGTATTATCGAGAAAAAGCTGTCACGGGTGGTTGTCGGCTCTTTGGATCCTAATCCATTGGTTTCCGGCAATGGCATAGGCAAATTGCGTGACCATGGTATAGAAACAAAGGTGGGCGTATTAGAACAGGATTGTGAAAAACTTAACGAAAAGTTCTTCAAGTTTATGGAAACAGGTATGCCCTTTGTAACCATTAAATACGCCCAGACCATTGACGGAAGAATCGCTTCTTCCACAGGGCATTCACGCTGGATAAGTTCGGAACCTTCACGAAGGTTTGCTCACCGATTGAGGGCTCAACACGATGCCGTACTTGTCGGGATCGGAACGATTATTGCAGACGATCCCGATCTCAGGGTACGTATGGTCCGGGGGAAAAATCCTCTGAGAGTTGTTATCGATCCGGCACTCCAAATGCCGCAGAATGCCAATGTCCTGGACAATCAGGATTCATCTCAAACCATTATATGCACAGGCACCCTCCCTGAAAGCAAGGAACCTCAAGCCATAAAGGATAGGGGGATTGAAACGGTGGCGGTGGAAAGAAAGGGAGATGGCTACCTCGACCTCAGATCCCTTCTTTTGGAACTGGCTAAAAGGCAGATATCATCAATACTTGTGGAGGGAGGAGCAGGAGTTATCACGTCCTTTTTGAGCGCCGACCTTTTTGACAGAATCATCGCCATAACAGCACCAAAAATAGTAGGAAAGGGGATAGAGGCGGTCGGAGATCTGGGGATAAGACTTATGAATGATTCAATAGCGTTGAGATTTGAGCGTGTCTTCAAAAAGGGGGACGATATTGTCATGCATTTAAAGAGGAGGAAAGACTGAGATGTCTTGGTATGCCGTTTACACAAAGAGCCGATTCGAAGACAGGGTTTATGCCGGGCTCATTCAGCGATCGGTAGAGACTTTTCTCCCCAAGATTGAGGTGTGGAGCCGCAGGAAGGACCGGCGAAAGAAAATAGAGATCCCCATGTTCTCCGGATATCTTTTCGTAGATTTTCCAGAATACAACAACGAACTGAAGCTAAATGTCCTGACTACGCCTGGCGTGGTAAAGATGTTAGGAAGACCTGACCGTTACGAGCCAATACCGGTTCCAGACAGGCAGATTGAGGCGATAAAGAGCTTGATTGCCTCTGATGTTCAGATACAGCCGTGCCTCTACCCTAAAGCGGGGGAAAGGGCAAGGATAACGGACGGACCCTTCAAGGGGATAGAGGGCGTTGTTATCAGCACCGATTACCATAGAGACCTTTTTGTTATTTCCATAGATCTGCTCCAGCGCTCCGTCGCTGTCAAATTGGAAGGTTTCCAGATAGAAAGGGTCTAAGACAAAGTCTCTTTAAAGGCAGATTTACAAATCCCCAAAGTTTTTCTAATGTCCCCGCCTGTCGGAATCTATCCCACCCTGTATGCCTGGTGGTAAGGCAATGTTTTGCAAAAAACCTCTGCCCCAGCCTCCCCTGCCAGGGATATTCTAAGGGTGTGATCAAATAGCTATTGATGTGTGATTACAAAATAGTGACCAGGTAATCGAAAAATATTGGCATCAGGCTTTGTGAATGGAGTATCATCAAAACCATGGAAGCGTCTACCGTTTCACAGAAGAAAGAAGAGGCTTTGCTTCTCCGTATGGAAAGTCTCGGCATAAGGGAGGAGGACCTTCGGGAAACATTTGTAAGGGCATCCGGGCCCGGTGGTCAAAAGGTGAACAAGACCTCGTCCTGTGTTTTTCTGATTCACGTCCCAACAGGGCTTTCCGTAAAATGCCAACAGGAACGGTCCCGTGTGATGAATCGATTCCTGGCGAGACGTATCCTTGTTGACCGGATAGAGAGGATACAGAAGGGACGCGAGAGCCTGCAGAGGCAGAAGATAGAAAAAATAAAGCGGCAGAAGAGAAAGCGCTCAAAAAGGGCTCAGGAGAAGATACTACAACTAAAACATATGCAATCCGATAAAAAATCTCTTAGGTCCAAGGTCAAGGTCGGTGATGAATGAGGGTTTTCTAAAGTTACAAACTTATAAACTAAACTACAATTACGAACTGGTTCGGCATCGTTACCTGAAAAAATAAAAAATGGGAAGGGACTCTTATTATTCGTCCCTTCCCATTTTCGATAAAGCCTTTTGGATATCGGTTATCCTGCTACAATCTTGATCAGCGGATTGGCATAGAGGATGACCAGCGATACAACCAGCGCATAAATAGCGATGGATTCGGTCATTGCCATACCTACTAGCATGGTAAGCATAATCTTACCCTGGGCATCGGGGTTTCTGCCCACGGAATTAGCCGCTCCGCCGGTTGCCTGACCCATTCCGCTACCTGCACCTATCGCACCAAATCCCATAGCGATAGCCGCCGCTATAACGCTGCAAGCAACAACAAGTGCCTTATTGTTGGCAAGCGTATCGGGT
Organism: Syntrophales bacterium; assembly: GCA_963665835.2. Taxonomy (GTDB): domain Bacteria; phylum Desulfobacterota; class Syntrophia; order Syntrophales; family UBA2210; genus UBA6078. The sequence continues at coordinate 1,504,565 of CAXXWJ010000001.1, forward strand.
GAGGCCTCTGCTGCAAGGGCAACAGCTGCGGTTACAAACAAAAATCCCATGGTTACCATAAAAACTGCGATACTTTTTAAAGATTTTCTCATACCTCGTACCTCCTAAAGTAATGTATTATTTACCTACCTCTTAATGATACGGTCCCACTCCAGACTCTCCTTATTTGCCGAAATCGGGACTAACAAAAAATGGCAGATGCATCATATCTAATCGCAATAGGAATAGGAGTCAAGCTATATTTTGAATATTTTAAATATTTGTCACACAATGTTTGCATATGGTATGAAACCCGCTATGGTGAGTAGAAACAAGGTACAAGGATGACGGTCGAATGACGGGTATAACAGAAAAAGAAAAGCAGGTGGCAAGGCTGGTTCAGGGAGACATTCCTCTAGACAGGCGCCCCTTTGCTGTTATTGCCGACCAGCTTGGCATGGGGGAAGAAGAGGTCATCAGCATTCTGAAGAATTTGCGGGAAACGGGCATAATGCGCAGGTTTGGTGCGATACTCCAGCATAGAAAAGCGGGTTTTTCAGAAAATGCCATGGTAGTATGGGAGGTTCCTGAGAACCGATGCGAAGAGACAGGACTTCTCCTTGCATCCTATGGAGAGATAAGCCATTGTTATGAAAGGACACCGCCCCTTGATGGGCGCTATAACCTGTTTACCATGGTACATCTGGTCGGGGACGCTTCAAGGGGTTCGGACAGCATGAATGAATTCATATGCAGGATCTCTGGGGAGATTGGAATAGGCGAGTACCTTATACTGAAAAGCATAAAAGAGCTAAAAAAGAGCAGCATGGAGTATTTTTAGATGGATACATCGAGTTCTCTCTTTCGGAAAGCACAGCGATATATACCAGGTGGCGTGAACAGTCCCGTTCGCGCCTTCGGATCGGTCGGGATTGATCCTCCCTTTATAGAAAGGGCTTCCGGTTCCAGGGTTTACGACGTCGATGGGCGAGGATATATCGATTACATAGGTTCCTGGGGGCCGATGATACTGGGACACGCCTTTCCTCCTGTGATTGAGGCGATCAGAAAGGCTGCGGGGGACGGGACCAGTTACGGAGCTCCAACCAGAATGGAGATAGAGATGGCAGAGCGCATTGTCAATGCCATACCCTCCATAGATATGGTCCGTATGGTCAATTCGGGAACCGAGGCGGTCATGAGCGCGATCCGTCTTGCACGGGGATATACAAAGAGAAATAAGATAATAAAATTTGAAGGATGCTATCACGGACATGGCGATTCACTACTGGTAAAGGCGGGATCGGGGGTTGCTACTCTGGGTATACCCGGAAGCCCTGGGGTGCCGGAAGCCCTGGCAAAACTTACTATTACTGTTCCCTATAACGATATGGAAGCTGTCAGTGCCGCCATCGAAGCACACGGAGATGATATGGCATGCGTAATAGTTGAGCCCGTCGCGGGGAACATGGGAGTGGTTCCACCGGCCCCCGGGTTTTTGGAAGGGTTGAGAAAAATGACAGCCGAGAGGGGAATACTCCTTATCTTTGATGAGGTAATCACTGGATTCAGGCTTGCATATGGTGGCTTTCAAAATCTTGCCGGTATAAAACCGGACCTCACCTGTCTCGGAAAGATTATCGGTGGAGGTCTTCCTGTCGGGGCATTTGGTGGCAGACAGGATATAATGGAGCAGCTAGCTCCGACTGGTCCTGTCTACCAGGCAGGGACTCTGTCTGGTAATCCATTGGCAATGGCAGCAGGGATAGCGACCTTGGACGCCCTCCGAGAGCCTGGAATATACGAAAAGCTTGAAAATAAAACGTCGCGCCTCTGTGAGGGGATCCAGAACATATTGAAAAACAAGGGTATCTCCCACTTCATTAACAGGAAAGGGTCTATGTTCACACTCTTTTTCACAGGCGAGGAAGTAACCGACTTTGCCTCTGCATCGCGGGCCAATTCAGATCTTTTCGTTCGTCATTTTAAGAATATGCTGGCCAAAGGCATAATGACTGCTCCTTCGCCCTTCGAAGCGTCTTTCGTTTCTGTAACACATAGTGATGAAGATATCCGTGAGACGCTGGCGGCTTTCGTTTAGCGTAAAGCCTCCCTCACCGAAGGCAGGGGATTTTAGCCGTGCCATACAGGAAATAAAAAAATAGTGATGACTCATGAAAATGGCACCTGAGGTGAGAACAAGATTGGAGAACCTTTCCGATACAGCGGTTCTCTTAATGATACTACTTTTTCTGTTTTCCTATTTCAGACCCGAATATCTCTTTTCCCTGACCACAACAACTGGTGGAGACACGGCCTCACACTACTCCACGGCTTTGTACATGCGTGATATTTTGCTGCCACAGGGAAGAATCTCAGGGTGGATGATGGGAAATTACGCTGGTTTTCCTATGTTCCAGTTTTATTTTCCCCTCCCTTTCATTTTGATCGCATTAATTTCATCCCTGATCCCTATCCAGATTGCCTTCAAGCTAATCACGATACTGGGCGTTGTTACAATGCCTTTGTGTTGTTATTCATCGCTTCGCCTCATGGACCAGCGTTTTCCCGTCCCCGCCGCCGGAGCCATATTCTCCCTCCTCTTTCTATTCATGGAGGCAAATTCCATGTGGGGAGGAAATATTCTCAGTACTCTTGCCGGGGAATTTGCTTACGGTATCGGCATGTCACTGGCAATTCTTTTCACGGGAACCCTTTACAGAGGGATAAGAGAATCCCGATATATTGTCCTTAACGCTGTACTTATTTTTCTCATAGGATTCAGCCATGGTTATGCACTCCTTTTTTCCCTGGCAGTTTCCTCCTTTTTTCTCTTCGACGGAAAAACCTTCCTGAAAAGCATCGCATATCTCTTGAAGATACAAACCCTTGGATTCATGCTTCTCGGTTTCTGGTTAATGCCCCTTATAGGAAACATTGGTTACACGACGGCATATGCAGACCGATGGTTAATCAACTCTATCGTGGAGATATTCCCGCCTATTATGTGGCCTGCCATGGTTTTTGCCCTAGCCGGATTTACCTTGGCCATGCTTAGCTACACTAGAAAAACCTCAGACAAGAAAAAGATAAACAGCGAGGGAAGACCGGGGATTTTTCTAGTCTATTCCATTGCCATCTGCTTGCTATTTTACAGCATTGCTCCACATATAGGCTTAACTGACATTCGATTTCTCCCGTTCATGCAGGTCTTTTTGATGCTAACTGGTGCCGTGGGCATCGGAATTCTTATAAAAGGTCTCCACCATAAGTGGCCCGTGCCTTTAATCCTTTTGGTCTGCGCTGTTCCATTTATTACAAATCTTGAAAAAAAGGCAGGAATATGGATCCCCTGGAATTATAATGGCTTCGAGACCAAAATGTTGTGGCCTTCCTTCAGGGAAACAAATGAGTACCTCAGGGGATCGATCGGAGATCCTAGGGTTGTTTACGAACATTCTCCTCTGCACAACAACGCAGGGACCACTCGGGCCTTTGAATCGCTGCCTTTGTTCTCCGGGCGATCCACACTTGAGGGGCTATATATGCAATCTTCCATATCAGCCCCCTTCGTCTTCTACCTACAGGCGGAGATATCTGAACAATCTTCACAGCCATTTCCTCAATATCGCTATCCCAACGTAGACTTGGCTTCCAGTATAGAACACCTGAAATTGTTTAACGTAAGAGACTTTATAGTAGCCAGCACCGAGATCAGAAAAAGAATAGAAGCCTTTCCGGAATTCAGATTGAAAAAGGTCATTCCCCCTTACTCAATCTATGAACTGACAACAAACACTAATCGCTACGTTGTTCCCCTGGAATTTGAGCCTGTTCTCTGCGGTGAAAAGGACTGGAAAGGGGCATCATTCAGATGGTTTCAGTCCTATGGCCTAAACCGGGGAGTTCATCTGGTATTCGACCCTGACAGTCAAGTCAAGCGATCACGTTTCAAGATAGCTGTTGGGGCCTTTCCTTTTCCGATAAATACCTCGAACCGCGAAGGAGATGTAAAATCGATGTCGTTGCCAAGAATTCCTGTGGGCAGGACCTGTTCGGTTACTGAAGAAATAAGAGATGAGGAGATAATCATCAAAACTTCCGATCCAGGCGTCCCTCTGCTGATAAAGGTTTCCTATCACCCCAACTGGAGGGTTGAAGGGGCGGATAGGATATATCTGATCTCTCCCTCCTTCATGCTTATATACCCTGATTGCCAAGATGTTCGGCTTTTATTCGGTAAAACCATATGGGATTACGCTGGATATGCACTAACCTGTGGAGTCTTTTTTATCCTTCTAATGATGGGAATCTTCCAAATCAAAAAAAGATTCCTTAGAAAAACAGGAAAAACTCAATAGGGCATTTACCCTGCGCAAGCACTGAGTCTGGCTGTCTTCCTGGCTAATCAGGAGGTCCTAACTAAATATAAAGATAAGTATTTTTATGGCAGCTGCAGGCTATTTACACTGCCTAACTTGGGGAAGAGGAGTGGTCATGATGCCGTCAGTCGCGATTTTCATACCGGTTTACAATGAAGAAAAGATCTTGGCTAGGAATCTGGAAAGCCTGATCTCTGACCTTGATGGATTCATGTCTTCCTATCAGATCATCGTCATCAGCAATGGCTCCACGGATTCGACGCCACAAATAGGGAGGGGGCTTGCTGCGGCTTACCCACAGGTGATATTTGATCATATCAATGAACGTGGCGTGGGGCATGCCTTCAGGAAAGGGCTTTCACTTACAGCGGCAGAAAAAATCATCACCGTTGATGCCGATCTTACGACAGAGAGGGGGTTCATAAACCAGGCCTCAGCACTGCTGGACAAGTACGATATAGTGATCGGTTCAAAAAATATGGGCGGGCAAGAACGATCTTCAATCCGAATAACGGGAAGCAATCTTTTCATTCGCTCCGCCGAATTCTTGCTTGGTCTTCCCTATGGAGATTATTCCATAGGGGCCAAGGCCTACCGGAGGACTACAATAGCGAGATATCTTGGGCTAATCGGAGGCGGATCTTCCTATGTTATTGATATCATATATAAAGCATGGGGAAACAACGCAAATATTATAGAGGTCCCTGTACGCTGCCGTGATAAAAGGAAAAGTCACTTCAATCTTGCTCACGAGGGGGTATATCGATTCTATAGGCTTTTCAGGCTATGGTCCGGGATTGTGCATTGAAATATCTTCCAGAACAGGATGTAAAAAAGCTCTTTTCATGATGATGTCCTTTGGCAGTAGAGAACATGAAATTAAGTACACAACGTGTAATGTGTGCTTTTTTTTACATAATGCGGTGTCCGGATTATTTACCAAGGTATATAAGGAGCTTGCCTCGCAGTTGCCTCACATTAATTCCAAATTTCCCCTTGACTTAGGCCGCGTTAGCCGCTATCTATTCCCGGTTCAAACAGTGAACAAACCGAACAGGTCATTTATTGTCTGCTTAATATTGAAGGCGGGGGTTGACATGTCGGATTTTGCAAAAAGTGATCTTAGGGATGGCGAGATCCTCAAGATTTTGAGAGAGATAGAGGGATCTCCGACAGTGACTCAGCGGGAGTTGTCTTCCAAAATGAATATTAGCTTGGGGAAGGTCAACTACATCATAAATGCTTTGATAAACAGGGGGGTTGTCAAGGCAAACACCTTCAGAAAAAACAATAGCAAAAAGGCTTATTTCTACGTCTTGACCCCACATGGGCTTGAAGAAAAGGCCAAAGCCGTTAATCGATTTCTTAAGACTAAGATGGTGGAATATGACAATCTTAAGAAAGAGATTGAACATCTCCAGAAGGAAATTCCTGAGTAGTTAGGGCGACTAATCTTGGGTTTTTGTTTTTTGTTGTGCATGGAAATGGTCGCTGTAACTGCTTTTGTCTTTGCCGATATTGTAATCCAAGGGGCGGAGCTGTATCATGAGTACATTTTCAGCTCTCATTTAAAATTCAAAATTAAACATCCAGAATTGCGTCCGCGGGTTTACCAATCAAAAAATCAAATTTGAAAGTTAAAAATTGTATTCTTGTTACCGGTGCAGCCGGCTTTATCGGCTTTCACCTGTCCAGGCGTCTTCTCGCTGCTGGATATCAGGTTGTCGGTATTGACAACCTGAACGATTACTACGATGTGCAACTGAAAGAGGCTCGTCTTCAACAGCTTAAATCATTTGATAAATTTCATTTTATACTTCTGGATTTGGCAGACAGGGAGGGAATGGCAAGACTCTTTGGCGGTCATTCCTTTGACAGGGTTGTTCACTTGGGCGCCCAGGCTGGTGTAAGGTATAGCCTTGAAAATCCCTATGCCTACGCAGAAAGCAACCTGTCGGGATTCATAAATGTCCTTGAAGGTTGCCGCCACAACAATATTCAGCACCTTGTATTCGCCTCCTCCAGTTCCGTTTACGGCGCAAATACCGGGATGCCCTTTTCTGTGCATGACAACGTCGATCACCCTGTAAGTCTCTACGCCGCCACGAAAAAAGCAAACGAACTCATGGCTCACGCCTATGCATCCCTATACAATATCCCCTGCACGGGCCTCAGGTTTTTTACGGTATATGGGCCCTGGGGAAGGCCCGACATGGCTTATTTTCTATTTACCGATGCGATTATGCAGGGAAAACCCATAAACATCTACAATGATGGTAAAATGAAGAGAGATTTTACCTATATAGATGACATTATAGAAGGCGTCGTAAGGGTTATGGATCTGGTGCCGCAAGCAAACGACAAATGGGATAGCGACAGGCCCGATCCGGGGACAAGCTTTGCGCCTTACAGAATATACAATATCGGCAACAACAATCCCGTTGACCTTTCCCGCTTCATCCAGATACTGGAAGATAGCATAGGCTTGAAGGCGGCCAAAAACTTTCTGCCTATGCAGCCAGGGGATGTCCCTGAAACTTTCGCCGACGTGGATGACCTCATGAAAGATGTGGGATTCAAGCCCTCTACGGCTATAGAAGAAGGGATAAGAAGGTTTGTAGAGTGGTACAAAGAGTGGTACAAAGAGTGGTACAGTCGCCACCATATTAGCAGCGGTCAACTTTAGGGGTCATCTTATTTGAAGTGGTTGCTTTTAAGGATAATGTTATGAAAAAGGCTCTTATCACCGGTATCACAGGGCAGGACGGCTCCTATCTTGCCGAATTGCTTCTTGACAAGGGGTACGAGGTCCACGGTCTTATAAGAAGGGCCAGCACTTTCAACACCCATCGTATAGACCACCTCTTCAAGGATCTACACGATCCCGAAGCGCGTATGTATCTGCATTATGGAGATCTTTCAGTGTCGGCACACCTGACAAGCCTTCTGGCAGACATTCAGCCCGATGAGGTATACCACCTAGGTGCTCAGAGTCATGTCCGCGTAAGTTTTGATACCCCGGAGTATACGGGAGACATCACCGGACTTGGAACGATAAGACTACTGGAAGCTATAAGAAAAACGGGCAGCAAGGCACGGTTCTATCAGGCATCATCAAGCGAGATGTTCGGCGCAGCGCCACCACCACAGCATGAACTGACCCCCTTTCATCCCCAGAGTCCCTATGCTGCTGCTAAGGTGTATTCATATTATGTGATAAAGAATTACCGTGATGCTTACAACATCTTTGCCTCTAACGGTATCCTCTTCAATCATGAATCCCCCAGAAGGGGGGAGACCTTCGTCACGCGCAAGATCACCCGTGCTGCAACAAGAATCAAGATGGGTCTGCAGGAAAAGCTCTTTCTGGGCAACCTGGAGGCAAAGAGGGACTGGGGCTTTGCCGGCGATTATGTCGAGGCGATGTGGATGATCCTGCAGCATAATGAACCAGATGATTTTGTCATAGCCACAGGTGAGACACACTCTGTTCGTGAATTTGTCCAAAGGGTCTTCGAAAAACTGGATTTGGATTACCTTGATCATGTCGAAAGAGATGAACGCTACTTCAGGCCAACGGAGGTAGATGTTCTCCTTGGAGATTCCTCCAAGGCACAGAAGGTAATTGGCTGGAAGGCCAAAACTGGATTTGATGATTTGATCGACATGATGGTAAAGGCAGACTTGGATCTGGCAAAAAAAGATAAGATCATCCGGGATGCCGGATACTCGGAATATTAGTGGTTATTCCAAATTAGTTGAGGTTTCCCAATCCAAAATTCAAAATTCAAAATTCAAAATCGTATCCTGGTAACCGGTGGCGCCGGATTTCTGGGATCTCATCTCTGCGACCGACTGGTTGAAGAGGGTAACGATGTACTCTGTCTAGATAACCTTTTCACCGGGGGTAAACAGAACATAAACCACCTTCTGGGGAAACCCAATTTTGAGCTGATACGACATGACGTGGTGCAGCCTATCTTTCTGGAAGTGGATCAGGTATACAATCTGGCCTGTCCTGCTTCGCCCATCCATTACCAGTATAATCCGGTCAAGACCATAAAGACCAGCGTAATGGGGGCCATCCACATGCTGGGCTTGGCAAAGAGGGTAAAAGCGAGAATACTGCAAGCTTCGACCAGCGAGGTATATGGAGACCCGATAGTTCATCCCCAGCGAGAAGATTACTGGGGGAATGTAAATACCACAGGGATACGCTCCTGCTATGACGAAGGCAAACGTTGCGCCGAGACACTCTTCTTCGATTATCACAGACAGAACCATGTCGCCATCAAGGTGGTCAGGATATTCAACACATACGGTCCAAGAATGCATCCCAACGATGGCCGTGTTGTCAGCAACTTTATTGTCCAGGCCCTGAGAGGTCAGAACATAACAATATTCGGTGACGGGACACAGACACGATCTTTCTGTTATGTGGATGATCTCATAGAAGGGATGATCCGTATGATGAACAGCCCCGAAGATCTCACCGGTCCGGTGAATCTTGGAAATCCTGCTGAGTTCACCATCCTCGACCTAGCTGAAAAAATAATAAAATTTACTGATTCAAAATCAAAAATTGTTCACATGCCTCTCCCCCAGGATGACCCCAAGCAGAGGCAACCAAATATAGCGCTGGCTATAGAAAAGCTTGACTGGGAGCCGAAAACGGATTTGGAAGAGGGCTTAAAGAAAACCATTGAATATTTTGAGAGAATCCTTTAAGGGGGGGGCGTGGCCAACTTTGAAAGGATATCAAATCTATACTACTGCGGGAGAGATATGACGGAAAACCCTGAAAGCAGATATGAAATGGTTGAGGAAGAGGAAATCAACCTTCTGGACCTGTTTATTGTCCTGCTGAAGCACAAGTGGATGATATTCTGGATCGTCTTTATAGCAGGCTTACTTGCGGTCATATCAAGTCTGCTCATGACGAAAATATATCGTTCCGAGTGCACTATCGTCCCGATTGAGCAGGAAAAGACTTCCTTAAGCAGCAGCCTGTCTGCATTGGGAGGACTTGGCGCCATGGTTGCCTCTCAGGTTGGCATTGGCGGTTCAGGATCGCTTGAGAAGTTCGAGGTTGTCCTGAAAAGCCGTGAACTTACAAATAATCTGGTAGAAAAGCATAATCTCATGCCGGTTATCTTCAAGGATTCCTGGGATGAAAAGACAAAAAAGTGGAAGACGGAAGAACCGCCCACACTTCAGGATGCCTACGAAGCTATGCAAGCAATCCTCTCTGTCAACGCTGATATAAAGAAAAATGTTTTAACCCTTGCCTTTCTTTTCCCCGATCCGATCTTGGCCAAGGAATTTCTTAATTACTACGTCGAAGGAATGAGTGAGTTTCTAAGGAAGCAAGCCTTGGAAAGCGTTGCAACACAGGGAAAGGCCCTTCAGGAGCAATTGCTGACCACATCGGATCCGCTTCTTAGAACAAAACTGGCCGAGGTAATAGCGCAGTATGTGGAGAAGGAGACACTGGCCAAGGTTCAGAAATATTACGGGTTCAATATAATCGATCCCCCTTTTGTTCCGGAAAGGAAATTCAAGCCCAAAAGGGCTCAGATATGCATCCTTTCTGTTATTGTTGCCTTTTTTATGGCCGTCTTTCTAGCCTTTATCAGAGAATACGTGAGCAACTTGAAGGAGAACGAAGATCCCGAAAGGCTCGCGAACCTCAGAAAATACATGAAACTTCGTAGTACAAAATGAGGAAACAATTTATGAAAAAAATCTTTCTTCCCCTTATAATCATCCTAGCCTTGATATTTTCGCTTGGCCAGGCATTTTCTCAGACCTTGACCCCGGCAGAAGTAAATAAAGCTATCCAGGCCCATCCGGAAGCTGGACAGTATATATCTCCCGATGGCAATCCGACTGCCGAAGGCCAGAAGCTTTTGAAGACCAAGCTGGAAGAAGGGACGGTTACGCCCGCTGAGATAAATGAGGGGTTGAAAAAACTGAAAGAAGAAGGTGCAGCCAATGCTTCACCTCAGGAGATATTAGCCCCGGAAGAGGTTAAGGTGCTTGGGGAGATAAAGGACTTAACGGAAGAAACCGAAATATCGGAACCCAAGGTTTCCAAGTCTTTTCCGGGAGGGCTCTTCGTTTTCGGCCATAATATCTTTGCAGCCAGCCCTGCCTCTTTCACGCCCCCTTCCAATATGCCCGTATCCACTGACTATATCGTAGGTCCCGACGACAATATTGTCATACAGCTCTGGGGAAGGATTAACGAACAGCATAGCATAACCGTTCAGAGAGACGGCACCATGCAACTCCCCTATATAGGCGCCATCCAAGTCGCCGGTCTGAGTTACAAGCAGTTGCAGGAATTGATCAAACGCGAGGCCGAGGCCATTACCGGAGTGAGCGTCAATGTGACAATGGGAAAACTCAGGAGCATAACCATCTTTGTTGTTGGTTCGGTCAAGAAGCCCGGCGCCTATACGGTCAGCGCCTTTGACACGATCCTTAATGCTTTGATGTACGCCAGCGGACCCAACGCCCTCGGCTCCATGAGAAATATCCAGCTCAAGAGAAACAACAAGACCTTGACCACTTTTGACCTCTACGATCTTATCCTCAAAGGGGATAATTCAAAGGATGTGAGACTTGAGCCAGGGGACATAATATTTGTGCCCAAGGCGAGCACCATGATAGCGATCGATGGCGATGTCAGGGTTCCCGCCTTGTACGAATTGAAAAAAGACAGGACTCTCCTTAACGCCCTCAAACTTGCCGGAGGCATTACCCCATCAGCATATTCCGAACAGATACAGATACAGCGGTATTTTGAGAACAGGGAACGAATCGTCCTTGATATGTCCATGGATGAGTTGAAAAAACAGAAAAAGCCCTTCACTCTTCAGGATGGAGATGTGGTAAAAATTTTCCCTGTCATAAAGGAAGACACCAACGCAGTCTACCTGTTCGGCAATATAACGCGGCCTGGAAAATATGAATATACTTCGGGAATGCAGATATCCGATATCGTAAAGACTGAGGATCTCAAATCCGAGACATATTTCCCTTACGCCCTGGTCAAGAGGTATAATCCTCCGGAAATGTCGGCGGAACTGGTTCCGCTTAACCTGGGAGAGGCACTGCTCAAACATAATGTTAAGGAAAATATCCGTCTACAACCCGGGGACGAAATTCATGTTTTCAGTAAATGGATATTTGAAGAAAAACCGAAGGTCTCAATTACCGGTGAGGTTAGGCGACCTGGATTATACCCCTTTGACGAGGGCATGCGGGTCAAGGATGCCATATTCAGGGTCGGGGGATTGACCCCGAATGCTTCTATGGGATCGGTTAATATTTTCAGAACAGATCCAAAGACCAAGGCAGTAAGTATGGTTGTAATCAACCTTGGAAACGCCATGGCTGAGCAGGAGGGCAGCAACATAGTTTTACAGGACAAGGACAGGATGATTGTTCATTCCATCCGTGAATATATCCCAGAAAAGAAAGTTTCGATCAATGGAGCGGTCGCAAATCCAGGAGAATATCCCCTCTCCGACGATATGACGATCCTCGACCTTGTTTTCGCCGCCGGTAATTTAAAGGAAAGCGCCTATATATACTCGGCCGAACTAACACGTTACGATACCTCGGATGGCAAACTTTTCAAAACCGAGGTCCAAAAGATAGATCTAAAAAGCGCCCTGGAGGGGGATGTCGACCATAATATCCGATTAAGAAATTTTGACGAATTATTCATTGCGGCCATACCCAAATGGCAAACAAAAACAAAGGTTCATGTATCAGGAGAGGTCAAACTACCCGGACAATACAGCTTCACCGAAAAGGGCACTTTGTCGGAACTGATTGAGCGCGCCGGGGGGTACGTCCCGACGGCATACCTGAGAGGGGCTGTCCTAACCCGGCAATCGGCAAAGGTCAGGCAGAAGGCGACCCTGGAAAAGCTCATGTTTGAAATGGAACAGGACCTTGCCGCATCGGCCGCGGCTGCTGAGTCCGGGGCGCTTTCTAAAGACGACGTCGCATCGGCCCAGGCTGCGATGGCAGCCAGGCAGACCTTGCTCAATAAATTGAAGGGGTCGGAAGTTACCGGCCGCGTTGTTATCAGACTGGCCTCCCTTGATAAACTGAAGGGTTCAAAATATGACGTGGTTCTTGAAGATGGAGATACACTCCATATCCCCAGAGAAGAGGGTGTGGTTCATGTTATGGGTTCTGTATACAATCCCACATCCCTGCTGCACGAAAGGGGAGAGACGGTAGAACATTACCTTTCTCTGGTCGGTGGCCCCACCGTTAACGCCAATCCCGATGATATGTTTATAATCAGGGCTGACGGGACAATAGTCAGCACCAGGGGTGGCAGTTCAAATGGCCTTAGATGGAACGAAGAAGACAACCGGTGGTTCGGTGGAGGGTTTGAATCGACCCTGCTCTACCCCGGAGACACGATACTGGTCCCAAGAAAGCTCATAGAGATCTCGGGCCTGAAGATGGCAAAGGATATAACATCCATTATCTATCAAATTGCCGTCTCAGTTGGCGTAATAAATACGCTGTTCTGACGGTCCTAAATCTTCCCGCCCCCCGCTTTTATTCCCCTCTCCCCTTTATGGGGGAGGATTAGGGTGGGGGTGAGGTTCACCTTTTATGAGAGAAACAAGAAAGATGAAAAAAACAGTGCGTATCTATAAACGGTCCTTTGTCATAAGCTCCGTAATCTTTGCGCTGTTTTGCGCTTTTGTTGTCCATGCCTCCGTTAACATCCCGCTGGGTTCAGCCTTTTACGACGACATAAGCACCTTGGTTTCAAAGGGTTTGATTAAGAGCGATCTTTCATCCACAAAGCCCTTTTCAGGGGCCGAGGCTGCAAGATTGCTGGTGGAGGCAAAAGGGCAGGCAGAAAAAACAGGGCTTTCAACCTCTGTTTCTAATCTTCTGGATCGGATATCGAAGGAATATAAAGACGAGATCTCCGAGGCCAATGCCCCCGGCAGCGCTCATGCGACGTACATCAAGCCCATGGAAGAATTGTCCATAAGTTATAACTTTCTCGATGGACCTTATTCAGTCTTCAATAATGAAGGTATTGAATATTACGATGGCCATAACGCAACGGCCAGATTCCAGTCGACGGGGAAATTGTGGAATGTTGTTTCTTTCTACATTGAGCCCATGTTCCTCTACAACCAGAATGTAGAAAATATCGATGGTGACGAAGAGGGCGAAGTCCGCCTCCACAAGGGATATGTAAAGTTTAACTTCAGAAATCTTGACATGCAAATCGGAAGAGATTCGCTATGGTGGGGACCAGGTTATCACGGCTCTCTTTTGATGTCGAACAATGCCAAGCCCTTCGACATGATAAAGCTGTCAAATCAACGGGCCACGCTTCTCCCTTGGGTTTTCAGTTATCTTGGACCATTCAGGTTCAATATTATCCTCTCAAGGCTTGACGACAGCGATCATAAAATAATCAATAGCGCTACGGGCGACGATCTCTCAAAGCCATACCTTCATGGCGCCAGATTAAACTTCAAGCCCCATCCGCTTGTGGAGCTTGGCCTTTCACACCTTGTGATGTTCGGAGGGGAAGGACGCAGGGTAAATGCCGCGGACTTTTTCAAAATCGCTTACACCGGTCAAAACAGAGATAATGGACGTTTAGATAGTAATCAGGAATCTGCTGTTGATATCGCTCTTACGATACCTGATGTGGATAAGTTTATTATCCCCATTGCCGATTCAATAAAGTTCTATGGCGAAATCGGCGGAGAAGACACCGGTCTTCCTCCGGACAGGAGGGCCTACCTGGCAGGATTTGGGCTCAATGATCTATTCACTGTACAGGGCATGAAACTTCGAGCGGAATATGCGAACCTTTCGCCAAACAGTGTTCCCACGGCCTGGTATCGTCATGGTTCATATCCTATGCAGTATGAGGACAGAGTCTTCGGTCATCATGCCGGAACCGATTCCGACGATCTATTTATCGAGCTGTCTCAAAAATTTGAGAACAGATTTTATTACAAGATTGGTTTTGATAAGGAAAGAAAGGGAATCAGCCGCTCAATTATTCAAGAAAAATATCAATATTTTTTTGAAACCGGCTGTCATATAGAAGAGAGGTTTGATGTTAATTTTAGGTACGCCTATGAAGAAATTGAAAATTTCGAAAACCGACTAGATGATAATAGGACAAATAATTTTGTAGGGTTAGAGTTCAAATACGATTTTTAAGTTGCAAATATCGTCACTGCTGTCCCAAGGTTAATCAAATAAGTTCAATTGGAGAGCTTTGAACAGCGAACCCTTTTTACCGAATTCAGTTTCATTGCCGATTTTTCAAGAACCCACATTCAAAATCCGGCCTATGAATGGGACGGAGAAAACATTTTTGTTATGATGAATCCATTTTACCTCCCACAACAGTCAGTTGCAGGGCAGCGTAGGCTGCCCCGGGGTGCTGTTTTACCCCCTTTTTCACGCTGGCACCACAACCACCCTGGTTCCCCTGAGGAGATTGAAGGCCATTTGTCGGAACATCGCGTCAATGGCATTCCTGATCAACCTCGTAACCTGGCCTTAAAGGCATTATTGTGAAGATGAGAGATACCAAAATACTGCTCGACTATATACCGCTTCTTCGAGATCTTTTTGTTTCGCTCTTTCTCGTAGTCAGTAAGTTTTGCCGTGGTCGTGTCTTTTCTCATGATGCCGTCTTCAATAAGTTTGCTATGAAGAAAATCTCTGTTTGGCTTTCCACAGTATCCTTTATCGGCATACACCTTTTTGATGGGGCTCTTCGTATGAAAACTACCGGCAACACAGAGAGGGAGATAGGGACTGTCATGGTGAGAGGCAGGTGTTATCTCAGTAGCAAGAACAAACCCATAATGGGTATCGACCGAGGCATGTTCCTTCAGACCATAGAGAGGTGAGATTAGTTTTCATTTTCTTGAAGCCCATAGTTCCTCCAGCGAGATGAATTTAAAAGAAGTATGGCATAAAAATGGAGAAAAAGCAAATATTATTAATGTGTTATCTTCGTACAACAGCTCTTTTCAACGGATGCTCTATGCTTAAAGATGGGCAGAATGAAGGGGTTGTGCAAAGGTCTCGACATATAATCTGTAAAAGTATTTTTCAATTCAGACAAATAAGTAACTACACATAGGAAAATTCAAAAATGAATACCATTTTAATCACCGGCGGTGCAGGTTTTATCGGCAGCAATTTGATTCATTATTGTATGGAAAACAGTGACTATAGGCTTATTAACTTGGATAAACTTACATACGCCGGAAATCTAGAATCTTTGTTGTCATTAAGTGACAATCCACGGCATGTTTTTATTAAAGGAGATATTTGCGATAGTGAATTTTTAAATCATTTATTTGATATTTACAAGCCTAATGCGGTTATGCACTTGGCTGCCGAATCGCATGTGGATAGATCAATCGATGGCCCAGACGAGTTTATTCAAACAAATGTAGTAGGAACCTTTCGGCTTCTAGAAAACACCAAGGCATATTGGATGACACTTCCGGATAAAGATAAAGGTAATTTCCGGTTTTTGCATATTTCAACAGACGAAGTTTACGGATCTTTAGGAAAAGAAGGCTACTTTACAGAGGATTCTCGTTATAAACCAAGTTCACCCTATTCAGCCTCCAAGGCTTCATCAGATCATTTAGTTCGTGCTTACTATAATACCTATGGATTACCCACTATGATTACGAACTGTTCCAATAATTATGGCCCTCGTCAGTTTCCGGAAAAACTCATTCCATTGATGATACTGAATGCATTGGAAGGACGTGATCTGCCGGTTTATGGGGATGGTCAAAACATCAGGGATTGGCTTTATGTTGAAGATCATTGTAAAGCTCTGCTAAGGGTACTTGACGCTGGACAACCTGGAGAAACTTACAATATTGGAGGTAATCAAGAGAAAAGCAATCTAGATGTCGTAAGCACCCTATGTGATATTTTAGACAAATTAAGTCCTAAAACAGATGGTGGGGCCTATAAAGATCAGATTATTTTTGTTAAAGACAGACCAGGACACGACTTCCGATATGCTATTGACGCCTCAAAAATAAAACAAACTATCGGTTGGACTCCGTCCGAAAGCTTTGACACCGGGTTAAGAAAAACCATAGAATGGTATATCGAAAATCGTGAATGGTGCACTCATGTTCAGGACGGGAGTTACCAACGTGAACGCTTGGGAATATTATAAAGTAACTCAATAGAGGGTAAAGATGATAAAAAAAGGAATTATTCTGGCGGGAGGGTCGGGTACTCGGCTTTATCCATTGACACAAGTGGTAAGCAAACAGCTTATGCCTATATATGACAAGCCGATGATTTATTACCCTTTGAGCGTTCTTATGTTGGCGGGCATTGATAATGTCCTCATCATTACAACACCACATGATCAGCCGCTTTTTAAGGCCCAGCTAGGAGATGGTGGCCAGTGGGGAATAAATATTCAATATGCCGTGCAGCCAAGTCCTGACGGGCTGGCGCAGGCTTTTATAATAGGGAAGGATTTTATTGCAGGTGATCCCTGCTGTCTTATTCTGGGTGACAATATCTTTTACGGCGACGGACTTATAAAAAAACTGCGGTCCGCTTCGGCTCATACAGACGGGGCTACCGTTTTTGCATACTGGGTCAAAGATCCTGAAATATATGGAGTGGTAGAGTTTGACAAAGAGGGCCATGCCGTTAGCCTTGAAGAGAAACCTAAAGACCCGAGATCAAGCTATGCAGTCACAGGCCTGTATTTCTATGATGAGAAAGTAGTGGATTATGCGGTTAATCTCAAGCCGTCTGCACGTGGCGAACTTGAGATCACCGATCTTAACCGGTTATATCTTGAAAGTGATCATTTAAGAGTTGAAACTCTGGGCCGCGGTTTTGCCTGGTTGGATACAGGATCGCATGAATCGCTTCTGCAGGCCTCCAATTTTGTAGAGACGGTGGAACAACGCCAAGGATTAAAGATATGTTGTCCAGATGAAGTTGCCTACCGTATGGGGTATATTACAAAGAAACAACTTTTAGAAAACGCCGAACCTTTGAAGAAAAACAGTTATGGTCAGTATCTGCTCCAGATCGTGGAAAGGTATAGAGAATAGTGGATGTGTCAGAAACAAAAATTCCTGGAGTTTTGTATATAACACCGAAGGTATTTCCAGATGATAGGGGTTTCTTCTTTGAGGCCTTCAAGGCTTCTTTTTTTGAGAAAGCTAGCTTACCCAACCATTTTGTCCAAGACAACTTTTCTTTTTCAAGAAAAGGCGTTTTGAGGGGATTGCACTATCAGAAAGATCCTATGGCCCAGGGAAAACTGGTTACCGTCTTTAAGGGTGACATATGGGATGTTGCCGTTGATATACGTAAGGATTCTCCAACGTTTCTTGATTGGGTTGCAGTAGAATTGAACGATCGAAATCATGCAATGTTTTATATTTCGCCAGGCTTTGCCCATGGTTTTGTAGCCTTGACCGATGAGGTTCACTTGCTTTATAAATGTACTAATGAATACCATCCAGAGTCGGATGCGGGCATTCGTTGGGACGATCCGGACATAGCTATTGACTGGCCTCTGAAAAGTCCAATTCTTTCAGATAAAGACCAAAAACTTCCTTTTGTTTCTGAGGCAGAAATATTTTAATTATGATCTGGCTTATTGGAAATAAAGGCATGCTTGGGGCGGAAGTTGAGGAGCTTTTGAGTCTGTATAATCTGGAATATGTTGCTTCGGATATTGAAGCCGATATTACTGACATCCGTATTATCAAGCAAAATCTTTCTGGCAAAAAGATTTCTTGGATTATCAATTGTGCAGCTTATACTGCTGTAGATAAGGCCGAGGATGAGCCTGAAATTGCATTCAAAGTCAATGTTGAAGGACCTCTGAATATAGCAAAAATTGCGGCAGACAAAAAAGCTAAACTTATTCATATTTCGACTGATTATGTGTTTGATGGGAACAAAGAAGAACCTTACGAAGAGACAGACGAGCCTAATCCTGTTGGTATTTATGGGAAGAGTAAATATCAGGGAGAACTTATTATACAAGAGAACTTAAAAGAATATTTTATTTTACGTACCTCGTGGCTCTACGGTAGGTATGGGAACAATTTTGTTTATACAATGCTTCGACTCTTTAAAGAGCGAGAGGAAGTAAGTGTGGTTTGTGATCAATTCGGTTCACCGACATACGCTCCCGACCTTGCCAGGGTTTTGCTCAGAATAGTTGATTTGGATTCAGATGATTACGGTATATATCATTTTTCAAATGATGGTAGGATAAGTTGGTATGAGTTTGCCTGTGCAATCTACGACTTTTCTAAAAGGAATAATGAGTTGACGGAACATGTTTCTATTAAAAAGATATTAACAAAAGATTATCCAATAAAGGCAAAAAGGCCCTATAACTCTTGTATGTCTAAAGAAAAGATAAAGAGAGTTTTTGGTCTTCGCGTTAATTCTTGGGAAAAAAGTTTACAAAATTTTTTAGACTGAGTGAGTAAAGTGATGAAAAACGTATACGTAGCAATGAGTGCCGATCTAATACACCCAGGGCACCTGAATATTATAAAAACAGCCGTAAAATATGGCAAGGTAGTTGTTGGTGTATTAACCGATCAGGCTATTGTCAGTTATAAGCGATTACCTCACATGAGTTTTGAACAACGCAAAGAAATTGTTGAAAATATCAAAGGTGTGGATCGGGTTATCCCACAAGAAACTTTGGACTACGTTCCAAACCTTCGGTTTTTGAAGCCAGACTACGTAGTACATGGAGATGATTGGAAAGAAGGGATACAACGCGAAACTAGGCAACGCGTTATAAATACTATTTCTGAATGGGGTGGTAAACTTATCGAACCATCTTATACTCCTGGAATATCCTCCACCCAATTGAACAAGGCTTTGAGAGAGGTAGGAACAACACCAGATATACGACGTGAGAAACTACGGCGGTTGTTGAATGCGAAAGATATAGTAAGAGTTATGGAAGCCCATAGTGGTCTAAGTGGTTTAATAGTCGAAAATTGTAAGGTTATTGTTGAAAATTCTGAAAAAGAATTCGATGCAATCTGGTTGAGCAGTCTGACCGATTCTACATGCAAGGGTAAGCCTGATATTGAATGTGTAGACCTTACGTCTCGTTTGCACACGGTAAATGATATACTAGAAGTTACAACAAAACCTATTGTTTACGATGGTGATAGTGGCGGTCTTCCTGATCATTTTGTTTTTACTGTTCGCACATTAGAACGTCTTGGAATATCAGCTGTTGTAATTGAGGATAAGACCGGTCTTAAGCAAAACTCTCTTATTGAAAGTGGGAATGTGCAGCCTCAGGAGACTGTCACAAATATGGTGGAAAAAATAAAAGCGGGGAAAAAGGCCCAAGTTACCCCAGAATTTATGTTAATTGCTCGATGTGAGAGTCTAATCACAGGAGCAGGGCAGAAAGATGCTCTTGATAGGATTGAAGCATATGTGTGGGCAGGAGCGGATGCTATACTTATCCATAGTAGGTCAACAGAATCAGATGAAATCTTTCATTTTTGTGATGCTTACAAGAAAATTCAACTACCAAACCGTGTTCCGTTAGTTGTTGTTCCTAGCACATACTCCCATGTTACCGAAAAGGAACTTGCGGGAAGAGGTGTTAGAATGGTCATATACGCCAATCAACTTTTAAGAAGCGCTTATCCTGCAATGTTGAAAACTGCCGAAGAGATTTTGAAAAACGGCAGGGCGTCAGAGGCGGATGAAAACTGTTGTTCTATTAAGGCAATTCTGAACCTGATTTAAACTCCAGGGAGCAACAATACTTATGCTATCAGTTAGCGATTTTTATGCAACCTGTTTGCGCAAAGGGATAGATTTTTTTGCTGGTGTTCCCGATTCTCTCCTGAAAGATTTTTGTGCGTATATAACAGATCATGTTCCCGACAACAGGCATGTTATAACCGCTAATGAGGGGGGGGCTGTAGCATTGGCCGCTGGTCATTATCTGGCGACTGGTCGAGCTGGCCTTGTTTACATGCAAAATTCGGGTCAGGGAAATGCGGTCAATCCTCTGGTTTCTTTGGCGGATCCAGATGTTTATGGGATACCTCTATTATTGTTGATAGGCTGGAGGGGTGACCCTGAATCAAAAGATGAGCCACAGCATCTGAAACAGGGAAAGATTACCACTAAATTACTTGATACTCTTGATATTCCTTACAAAATTTTACCAGACAACCTTGAAGATGCGGATAGTTGTCTCGATGAAATGTTTTCTCTGATGCTTAAATATAGTCGGCCTGTTGCTATTGTCGTCAGAAAAGGCACTTTCGAGCCCTACAAGTTAAAAAAAACAGATAAAGATACTTCAAGCATTTCCAGAGAATCTGCCATTAAAATATTTGTTGACTCTCTGTTTCCAACGGATGTTGTTGTTTCAACTACGGGAATGATTTCAAGAGAACTTTATGAATATAGAGAGGTTCTTGATAGAAATCATTGCAGAGATTTCTTAACTGTAGGTTCTATGGGGCATGCTTCGCAAATTGCAATGGGTATTGCACTTTCCAAGCCGGACAGGCAGGTTTTTTGTTTGGATGGAGATGGTGCCGCTATTATGCATTTAGGGTCCGTGGCAATAACAGGGTCAAGAAATATTCCTAACTATAAACATATTATTTTAAATAACTCTGCCCATGATTCTGTTGGGGGACAACCTACAGTTGGCAAAGATATTTCCTTTACAAAAATAGCCGCTGCCTGTGGGTACAGATCAACATGGATTGCACATACCAAAGAAGAACTTAAGAATCTTTTGCCAATACTATATTCTTCGCAAGGCCCTTCCATTCTAGAAGTACTTGTCCAAAAAGGTGCCAGGAAAGATCTAGGTCGCCCAAAAAAAACACCGCAAGAAAACAAATCCGCTTTTATGGATTTTTTAAAATGACAATCCAAAAAGAATATATCGGTTTTGAGACTATTCGAAACCTATTATCAATACTCTCTGGTTTTTCTCATAGTAAAATCTTTGTAATAAAGGGGGAGAAGTCTTTTGAGTTGTCGGGAGCAAAAGAGATTTTTAATGATGTTCTCACCCCCTTCAGTGTCTTTTACCATTCATATAGAGCCCCTAACCCTGAGATTGCCGATGTCGTTAAAAGCTTGGAAATTTACAAGCAACAAAATCCTGACGTAATTATTGCTGTAGGTGGTGGCAGTGTTATTGATACCGCCAAGTTGATAAGATTTTTTGCTTCGAATGATATTTCACCACAAGATTGGTTTAATGATAAAAAAACGAAAATAAAAAGGGGGATTCCTTTAATAGCAATACCCACAACTTCCGGATCGGGAAGTGAAGCGACTCATTTTGCTGTTATGTATATTGGAAAAGAAAAAAACTCTGTTGAGCATGAGTCAATTCTCCCCGATATCGCAATTGTTGATCCTATTTTTACAAAAAATCTTTCCCATTATATAACGGCGTCGTCTGGAATGGATGCTCTTTCGCAGGCAATAGAATCATACTGGAGTATAAACTCTACTGCGGAGTCAAAGAAAATAGCCGCAGAAGCGATAATGCTGCTCTCCTCAAACATTGTCAAAGCAGTTAAACAGCCATCCCCTGATAATCGTTTAGCAATGGCTAAAGGTGCCCATCTGGCTGGGAAGGCAATAAAAATAACAAAAACGACTGCGGTGCATGCTATTTCATATCCAATGACCTCATATTTTGGCATACCGCACGGCCATGCATGCGGTATGCTTCTTCCTGGAATGTTTGATTATATTTCCGGGGTTAC
Organism: Syntrophales bacterium; assembly: GCA_963665835.2. Taxonomy (GTDB): domain Bacteria; phylum Desulfobacterota; class Syntrophia; order Syntrophales; family UBA2210; genus UBA6078. The sequence continues at coordinate 1,526,775 of CAXXWJ010000001.1, forward strand.
TGATAGCGACTGCTCTGATTCTCGTGGTGAGGATTATGTACGGGAAATCTTGAAGGAGATAGCTTCTCTTTTGGGTAGGGATGGGATAGAGGATACGCCGGAGTTTCTAAGTAACTTACTTTTCAAAGTAGGTCTTGAAACAAAACTGAATGCTGTAGGTGTGAACTCTAAGCGTGATATCGATATCATAGTAAAAAATGCCTTTAACCCTGAGCGTGTAAAAAAAAACCCTAGAATTTTGTCAAATAGCTCTTTAACGCATCTGCTGGAATCTATTGCGGTTTGATATTAAATAGCGTTTTATGAAAATCAAAACTTGAATACCCCGTTTTTAAACGGGGTATTCAAGTTTTCCTGCCGAGAGCTTTGAAGAATGAGTCATTTTAAGTAAATTCGGTTTTGCCCCGATTTTTTAGAAATTCTAATTCAAGATCCGGCCGGTAAGTAAAGCCGGGGAAGACATTTTTGTTAAGATGAGTCCATTTCACCTCCATAACCAGCCAATTTCAGGGCAGAGTGTACCGCCCCATGAATGTGAGGGGGTATTCCCCCGTTTCTCATGTCGGCACCACCTTCGTTCCTCTCATGAGATTGAAGGCCATCTGCCGGAACATCGCATCTATGGCATTTTTGGCCAACTTGGGGAATCTGGCCCGAGAAGCGTTATTGTGAAGATGAGAAATGCGGAAATACTGTTCAACAATATAACGAACTTTCGAGATAGCCTTGTTTCGCTCTTTCTCATAGGTGGTCAGTTTTGCTGTAGTCGTGTTTTTTCTCATGATGCCGTCCGCGATCTTGTTCAGGGCAAGAAATGCCCTGTTCGGTTCACCGAAGTAGCCCTTGTCGGCAAACACCTTTTTGACAGGTTCTTTCGTATGACAACTGCCGGCAACACAGAACGGAAGGTAGGGGCTGTCATGGTGAGAGGCCGGAGTTATCTCCGTAGCAAGGACGAAACCATACCCGGTATCAACAGAGGCATGTTCTTTCAGACCAAAGTGGGGGACATCGTTTTTAACCGTCCAGTCGGATTCAATATCCCGGGAGTACTTAAGAGGTTTTCCAAGTTTATCAAGTTTGCCCTCTGGAGCTTCTCGATTTTGTTTTTCTTTTTTGAGATTCTCTTTAGTTATGGGATGGCTGGCCGACTGAACCAGGCGTGCGTCAATGGCTATGCCTTCGTTGATTGTTAGGCCCTTGGAGGCGAATTGGTTAAGGAGTTCATTATTGATCAGACGCATGGTATCTTTGGAGACTCTGCTCCTGAACCGGGAAAAAGTAGAATGATCGGGCGAACGGTAATCAAAGGGAATCCCGAGGAACTTCTTGAAGGAGATACGATCATTGATCTGGGTTTCAAGTTCGGGATCGGAATCGATCTTGAACCACTGCTGAAGAAGAAGGCATTTCAGGAGTATGAGAGGAGAATAGGCGGCATTTCCTTCGGAGCTTTTCCCGACAGGATAGTTTCTCATAATCAGGCGTTCAATTTTAGACCAGTCTGTAATAGCATTGATGGCATCCATTCTTTCAATAGCCCGGTTATGTTCCATGGAAGAAAAGAGAGAGATATCAGCGAAAGAGAGATTGTTTTCCAGTTTTTTGAAGCCCATAGTTCCTCCGAGAGAATGTTTTTTAGGAAAAATTATGGCGCAATAGCAGGTAATAGTCAAGTAATATTAGTGGCATAGCTTTGAATAACGTGTTTTTAAGAAGAGATTCTGACATTACAAAAGAATAAAATTTGGTGGGTTGTGCAAAGGTCTCTCAAATTTGATGTATTGTATAAAAAATAGAATCAGATCAGAATTTGCAAAAAATGTAGTTACTCTCTTTTCTGGAACAGCGTTAGCTCAGTCAATTCCCATTTTAGTTACCCCCCTTTTGACTCGGTTATATAAACCGAGTGATTACGGTATAATGGCTGTCTTTGTGGCCATTACATCTATAATTATTATAGCTTCAACACTGAGATATGAAATAGCTATTTTAATGCCAGAGGATGATCATGATGCGATGTCCGTTACTATACTCAGCATGCTTTGTGTGTTTTTTTTCTCCTCTGTAGTTCTTTTTATAATATTGGCAGCGCAAAATATTATTTTAAATTTTCTTTATATTCCATTCCCTTGGATGTATGCGATACCACTAAGCGTTATTTTTGGCGGTTGGAGTGCGTCCCTAAATTATTGGTTAAACAGGCATAAACAGTTTCGAAAACTTGCCTTTAACCGTATTGTAGTTGCTGTTGCCACATCTTTTTCCACTTTAGCATTTGGTATATTTGCTTTTTCCTATCACGGTTTAATTGCTGGAATTTTATTGGGCCAGGCATTTTCTCTGGCATTGTTTCTGATTTGGACATGGCATGAACTTGTCGACGGTTTGTCAAGTAAGAAGATATGGAATTCGATAAAATTTAATGCTTACAAATACTTTAAATTTCCTTTGTTTTCCTTGCCTGCTGATTGGATAAATGCTTTGTCACAGCAGTTACCTGTTTTTATGATGAGCAAGTTTTTCGGTGCTGCTGTTGTTGGGCATTTTTCTTTCAGTCAGAGAATACTGGGAGCTCCTCTAAATCTTTTATCCAAGGCTGTTGGAGATACATTTAAGCAAAGGGCTAGCTCTGACTATAATAAACATGGTAACTGTTCGAAAATATTTAATAATACATTTAAAGCATTAACCGTTTTGTCTGTTTTTCCGCTACTATCGATTTTTTTTTTGGCACCTTCAATTTTTAAAATTGTTTTTGGTAGTGAATGGGAACAGGCAGGACAATATACAAGGTACCTTGTCCCTTTATATTTTTTCCGTTTCATCAGTAGCCCTTTGAGTTTTGTTTCAATTATCGCAAATCGACAAGATCTAGATTTGGCTTGGCAGATTGCGCTTCTTATTTCGACTTTGGTTTCCATGTTTTTAGGTGCGTGGCAACAGAACTCTGATCTTGCCATTATTTGTTTTAGCTTTTTATATTCAGTCCTTTATGTGATCTACTTTTTTATAGCCGGCAAGTTGTCTAGAGGCGTTTAAATTGTCTTGTAAAGCTGATTTAGTAATTATTGATTATGGACTGGGTAATCTAGGATCAATGTTCAATATGCTGAAAAAGGTTGGTATTAATGCAACCATTTCATCAGATCACGAGATAATAAAAAAGGCCCATAGATTGATCTTACCAGGTGTGGGGTCTTTTGATGCGGGGATGGAAGGTCTAAGATCGCGGGAGCTCTTGGTTTTACTTGAAAACAGAGTTCTACATGATTGTGTGCCGATTCTAGGGATTTGCTTGGGCATGCAATTAATGACAAAACGAAGTGACGAAGGCATGTCAGAGGGTTTAAGTTGGATAGATGCAGAAACGGTAAAATTTGATTTTGATGACTCTCAAAAGAGACTAAAAATTCCTCATATGGGTTGGAATACACTGAGGATCTGTAAAGACCGGAAGCTGTTCTCTGGAATTGAGGAAGAACCACGTTTTTACTTTGTCCACTCTTACCACGTAGTGTGCAGGGATAAAAGTGATATCCTGACCCAAACATCTTACGGTTATGAATTTGTTTCGGCGGTTTCTAAATACAATATTACCGGCGTGCAGTTTCATCCCGAAAAAAGTCACAAATACGGTATGAATCTTCTGAAAAATTGGGTTGATAGCACTTCACAACTTGTTAGTAGCTAAAAACATCAAAATTTGATTATAACGATATATCATGCTTGAAATCAGAATCATCCCCTCTTTGCTTCTTAAAAAACAAGGATTGATTAAGACATTACGTTTTAAGAGGCCCAAATACGTAGGCGATCCTATAAATGCGATAAGGATATTTAATGAGAAGGAAGTAGACGAACTGATATTGTTTGATACAGAGGCGTCTATTGAAAACCGTGATCCAGATTTTGAGCTAATTTCAGATGTTGCAAGTGAATGTTTTATGCCATTCGGATATGGTGGTGGCGTAAAAAGCCTGAGCGATATAGAAAAGATACTTGGTATCGGTGCTGAAAAGGTTATTATAAACAGCGAGGCAATAAGAAATCCAAAACTTATTGAAGAAGCTGCAATTCGCTTCGGTAGCCAAAGTATAGTAGTCTCTATCGATGTTAAACGAAATTTTTGGGGAAAATATACTGTTTATTCGCATAGTGGAAAAAGTCCCACAAAGTCAGATCCTGTGGAATTTTCGAAATTAATGGAAACGGCTGGGGCCGGTGAAGTTATAATAACTTCCGTCGATCGCGATGGAACTATGAAAGGGTATGACATAGACCTGATATCAAATATATCCGAGGTATTAGATATTCCAGTAGTTGCGAGTGGTGGTGCGGGCAGGATCGAAGATTTTATTGAAGTGGTCCAAAAAGGAGGAGCATCTGCGGTCACGGCAGGCAGTATGTTTGTTTTTAAAGGTAAGCATAGAGCTGTTTTGATAAGTTATCCTTCACCGAAGGAAATAGAATCTTTAAACTATAGGTTGTGATAAAATCGACCGGTGTTTACAGTTTTTCGTGATAAAAATATTCAATAAGTTGAGAGCTTTGAAGAATGAGTCATTTTAAGTAAATTCGGTTTTGCCCCGATTTTTTAGAAATTCTAATTCAAGATCCGGCCGGTAAGTAAAGCCGGGGAAGATATTTTTGTTAAGATGAGTCCATTTCACCTCCATAACCAGCCAATTTCAGGGCAGAGTGTACCGCCCCATGAATGTGAGGGGGTATTCCCCCGTTTCTCATGTCGGCACCACCTTCGTTCCTCTCATGAGATTGAAGGCCATCTGCCGGAACATCGCATCTATGGCATTTTTGGCCAACTTGGGGAATCTGGCCCGAGAAGCGTTATTGTGAAGATGAGAAATGCCGAAATACTGTTCAACAATATAACGAACTTTCGAGATAGCCTTGTTTCGCTCTTTCTCATAGGTGGTCAGTTTTGCTGTAGTCGTGTTTTTTCTCATGATGCCGTCCGCGATCTTGTTCAGGGCAAGAAATGCCCTGTTCGGTTCACCGAAGTAGCCCTTGTCGGCAAACACCTTTTTGACAGGTTCTTTCGTATGACAACTGCCGGCAACACAGAACGGAAGGTAGGGACTGTCATGGTGAGAGGCCGGAGTTATCTCCGTAGCAAGGACGAAACCATACCCGGTATCAACAGAGGCATGTTCTTTCAGACCAAAGTGGAGGACATTGTTTTTAACCGTCCAGTCGGATTCAATATCCCGGGAGTACTTAAGAGGTTTTCCATGTTTATCAAGTTTGCCCTCTGGAGCTTCTCGATTTTGTTTTTCTTTTTTGAGATTCTCTTTAGTTATGGGATGGCTGGCCGACTGAACCAGGCGTGCGTCAATGGCTATGCCTTCGTTGATTGTTAGGCCCTTGGAGGCGAATTGGTTAAGGAGTTCATTATTGATCAGACGCATGGTATCTTTGGAGACTCTGCTCCTGAACCGGGAAAAAGTAGAATGATCGGGCGAACGGTAATCAAAGGGAATCCCGAGGAACTTCTTGAAGGAGATACGATCATTGATCTGGGTTTCAAGTTCGGGATCGGAATCGATCTTGAACCACTGCTGAAGAAGAAGGCATTTCAGGAGTATGAGAGTAGAATAGGCGGCATTTCCTTCGGAGCTTTTCCCGACAGGATAGTTTCTCATAATCAGGCGTTCAATTTTAGACCAGTCTGTAATAGCATTGATGGCATCCATTCTTTCAATAGCCCGGTTATGTTCCATGGAAGAAAAGAGAGAGATATCAGCGAAAGAGAGATTGTTTTCCAGTTTTTTGAAGCCCATAGTTCCTCCGAGAGAATGTTTTTTAGGAAAAATTATGGCGCAATAGCAGGTAATAGTCAAGTAATATTAGTGGCATAGCTTTGAATAACGTGTTTTTAAGAAGAGATTCTGACATTACAAAAGAATAAAATTTGGTGGGTTGTGCAAAGGTCTCGTTTATGAATGGCCATGGGACTTCCTCCTATCCACCCTTATACTCTGACAGGAAATCCCGAAAGTGTAAATAACGCTATTTTATCTCACATATAAGTAGGTAAGAAAATGTCTGAAAAAGAATACCAAATTTGTAGACGTTGTGTGATGGATACAACAGATCCGAATATCGTATTTGATGAACAGGGGATCTGCAATCATTGTCATGAATACGACGAAAGTATAAGAAACGTTGTTTTTAATGGTGCTGAAGCAAAAAAAATCCTGGAATCTTTAGTGACTAAAATTAAAGAAAAAGGAAAACGCAAAGAATATGATTGTATTATAGGTGTCAGTGGTGGTGTTGATAGTACATATGTGGCTTGTAAAATCAAGGAATTAGGATTGCGTCCTTTGGCGATTCACTTGGATAATGGTTGGGATTCTGAACTGGCCGTAAAAAATATTGAACGAGTGTTGAATCTTTTGGATATTGATTTACAGACACATGTAATAGATTGGGGAGAGTTTAAGGATTTACAACTTGCCTTTCTGAAATCGTCTACGCCCGATTCCGAAATACCCAGCGATCATGCCATATTTGCCTTGATGATAAAGTCTGCGAAGAAGTACAAGCTTCCTGTTATTACTGGAATGAATATAAGAACGGAAAGCCATCTACCCAGTTCCTGGTCTCAGGGACATATCGATTGGAGATATATAAAGAATATTCACAAGAGGTTTGGTACTGTCCCTCTAAAAACCTTTCCCCACTTGTCCATATGGACTTTTTCTCGTTATTTCAGATCCGGAAACTGGATTCACATTCTTAATTATATGGATTATCGTAAAGGGGAGGCGAAGCAATTCTTGATAGATTCAATGGGTTGGAAAGATTACGGTTGGAAACATCATGAGTCCATATACACCAGGTTTTTTCAAGGGTACATTCTTCCCCAAAAATTTGGGTATGACAAGAGGAAAGCGCACTTGTCAAGCATGATATGCTCCGGGGAAGTTACCCGTGAAGTTGCACTAGAAGAACTTAAGAAAGAACCTTATCCTATAGAAATGCAAAATTCTGATAGAGAATATCTGATAAAAAAGTTCAATATTACTCCCAAAGAATTTGAAAAGATAATGATGTTGTCTCCAAAAACATATTTTGATTATCCTAATTCTTCCGCTATATTTAATAGTAAATTTTATAAAACATTAAAGTTTGCGTATAAAAAATATCTAAAGAGGCCCGAGTATAGGTAATTCTTTTCAACGATAGGGGTAGTGAGAATTTATAGATGAGTAATAAAGTTTCTGAAAAAGGCGAAAAATCAGGCTTGGTGATCTGGATTACGGGTCTTTCCGATTCAGGAAAAACTACATTGGCAAATCTTTTAGCAGAGCGACTTAGAGGAAATGGCAAGGCCATAACTTTGCTTGATGGAGACCAGTTAAGAGAGGTGTTTGGAGCTAACAGCAACTACGATCGTGAAGCACGCTTAGATTTAGGATTTAAATATTCAAAACTTTGTAAGATTCTTGCGATGCAGGGAAATACTGTTATTATTGCTACCATTGCGTTATTTAGGGAAATTCACTCTTGGAACCGCGCTAATTTTCCAAAATATTTTGAAATTTATTTAAAAACGCCAATTGAGGAGTTGCGTAGACGTGATTCTAAGGGGTTGTATAGACGTTATGATAGCGGCGAAACATCAAATGTTTATGGTTTGGATTTGAAAATAGACGAGCCGCCTAATCCAGAGTATACGGTGAAATTTGATCCAGCCCAGCCCCCTTCGTCTTTAGCTGATGATTTAATTTCTATTTTGCTTAATCATTGTTAATAATTAGAGAGCTTTGAAGAATGAGTCATTTTAAGTAAATTCGGTTTTGCCCCGATTTTTTAGAAATTCTAATTCAAGATCCGGCCGGTAAGTAAAGCCGGGGAAGATATTTTTGTTAAGATGAGTCCATTTCACCTCCATAACCAGCCAATTTCAGGGCAGAGTGTACCGCCCCATGAATGTGAGGGGGTATTCCCCCGTTTCTCATGTCGGCACCACCTTCGTTCCTCTCATGAGATTGAAGGCCATCTGCCGGAACATCGCATCTATGGCATTTTTGGCCAACTTGGGGAATCTGGCCCGAGAAGCGTTATTGTGAAGATGAGAAATGCGGAAATACTGTTCAACAATATAACGAACTTTCGAGATAGCCTTGTTTCGCTCTTTCTCATAGGTGGTCAGTTTTGCTGTAGTCGTGTTTTTTCTCATGATGCCGTCCGCGATCTTGTTCAGGGCAAGAAATGCCCTGTTCGGTTCACCGAAGTAGCCCTTGTCGGCAAACACCTTTTTGACAGGTTCTTTCGTATGACAACTGCCGGCAACACAGAACGGAAGGTAGGGACTGTCATGGTGAGAGGCCGGAGTTATCTCCGTAGCAAGGACGAAACCATACCCGGTATCAACAGAGGCATGTTCTTTCAGACCAAAGTGGAGGACATTGTTTTTAACCGTCCAGTCGGATTCAATATCCCGGGAGTACTTAAGAGGTTTTCCATGTTTATCAAGTTTGCCCTCTGGAGCTTCTCGATTTTGTTTTTCTTTTTTGAGATTCTCTTTAGTTATGGGATGGCTGGCCGACTGAACCAGGCGTGCGTCAATGGCTATGCCTTCGTTGATTGTTAGGCCCTTGGAGGCGAATTGGTTAAGGAGTTCATTATTGATCAGACGCATGGTATCTTTGGAGACTCTGCTCCTGACCCGGGAAAAAGTAGAATGATCGGGCGAACGGTAATCAAAGGGAATCCCGAGGAACTTCTTGAAGGAGATACGATCATTGATCTGGGTTTCAAGTTCGGGATCGGAATCGATCTTGAACCACTGCTGAAGAAGAAGGCATTTCAGGAGTATGAGAGTAGAATAGGCGGCATTTCCTTCGGAGCTTTTCCCGACAGGATAGTTTCTCATAATCAGGCGTTCAATTTTAGACCAGTCTGTAATAGCATTGATGGCGTCCATTCTTTCAATAGCCCGGTTATGTTCCATGGAAGAAAAGAGAGAGATATCAGCGAAAGAGAGATTGTTTTCCAGTTTTTTGAAGCCCATAGTTCCTCCGAGAGAATGTTTTTTAGGAAAAATTATGGCGCAATAGCAGGTAATAGTCAAGTAATATTAGTGGCATAGCTTTGAATAACGTGTTTTTAAGAAGAGATTCTGACATTACAAAAGAATAAAATTTGGTGGGTTGTGCAAAGGTCTCATGGAGGAAAGATCTTCCTTCTGCTGTAAACTGTTTAGAGAGATCCATAGATTCCTGTCTGACTTTCTTCGACTTCCCGGCGGATGAATGGATTTCACTTAGAACCACAAACATTATTGAACGACTGAACAAGGAATTTAAACGAAGGACAAAACCGATGGAGATAGTAGCTGGTGAGAATGCCTGCTACCGTCTCCTGGCCTTTATATCTTTTAAAATGGAATTACATTGGAGATCAAACCCTGTAGGAAAAGTGCATAACAACCTGCCATTCTTTAAAGAATTGGCCTATATGAAATTTACACATAAAAGTTGACAGTACCGAAGAGAAAGGTTTTGTAAAGCTCTCTCATGGCGGATCTTCAAACAAACAGCAAAAAACACAATGCAATTCTTGTTGCAGGCTATGGAAACACTGGGGCAAGTGTAGTCATTGATATCCTGAAAGAATGTGAAGGATTCGCTTGTCCTGATGTTGAGTTCTATGTGGCTCAACACCCAGACGGAATAATCGGTTTAGAGAATGCGTTGATTAATTCTTGGTCAGATTTTTCCCCTGATTGGGCAATTCGCCGCTTTAAAAAGTTGATCGATATTCTTGACAGAAAAGGCGGACGTCTCCGTTTCGGGCTTAATTACAATGAACTGATAAGTAAAGAATTTAAAAAAATATCATCTGCATATATTGAAAAGCTAACAGATTTTGATCATTCTGGGTTTCTATATTTTCGTCGTGCGGATATGAAAATATTAACCCGTTTATTTCTCTATTTTGCCGATGTTTTCAGAGGGAGAGTGGGAAAATTACAGGGAAATTATAAGATAAAAGAAAAGATGTTTTGGCTCGATACTTTTTTTGTTAAATTAAATAGGTGGTTATCGGACTCTAAAACGAATATGTCATCTCCTGGACAATCCTTTTTCGAAATTACGCGTAACTATTTTGAGGAACTTTTTTGTGCTTTAGACAAGGATAGGACTAAACATTCAATAGTTTTAGACCAAGGAACAACCGCCTATCAACCAGTTAGAATTATGAAGTATTTCCATTCTTCAAAAACTATAATTGTTGACAGGGATCCCCGAGATATTTATGTTTCAGCCTTAAAATCCTTATATATGCCTATTGAAGTAGAAAAATTTATTAAATGGCACAAAATGACACGTGAAATGTCCAGAAAGGCTACTTTAGATAATCAGAATGTTTTGAGACTTTGCTATGAAGATTTAATATTCGATTATGAAAAATCGTGTGATTTCATATTTTCTTTTCTTGGTTACGATAAGTCTATCCATGTTAATAAAGGCAAATATTTTGTTCCAGAAGTCTCTGTGAAGGGTACCGGGAAATGGAATAATTGCTCTTTATGGAACCAGGTAACCCTGATTGAAGAAGAACTGTCTGCTTATATTTATAACGGATCTAGAGAACTCACAAAATATCAGTAAGAGCAAGTTTTTATACGAATAGAAAGTATTCAACAATAATGTGATTGATGTAAGTACTAAGGGAAGTGGATAAGTCTTGCTGTAGGACTATAGAAGAAAGAAACTCACAAAAAAATCTAATAGACAGACACACCTACAATTTTAGGAAAAATATATAAAACCGGAAAGGATTTTGCCATGGAAGTTCATTTTGTTGATCTTAAGGCTCAGTATCGTTCTATAAAGGATGAAATAGATTCCGCGATAGAGGATGTAATCAAATCCGCTGCTTTTATCGGGGGGCGTTATGTGAATAATTTCGAGGAAGAATTTGCTGAATATTGCAAATCTAATCATTGCGTTGGCGTTGGAAATGGAACTGATGCACTTTATATCGCCTTGCGGTCGCTAGGTATAGGGAGTGGGGATGAGGTTATCACCGTGGCAAATTCATTCATTGCAACCTCCGAAGCTATTACAATGACAGGCGCTCGAGTAGTTTTTGTCGACTGTTGTCCAGACACCTATAATATAGATTGTTCGAGAGTTATCGGCGCTATTAACCCAAGGACAAAGGCTATTATACCTGTGCATCTTTACGGTCAACCAGCCGATATGAACGAGTTGAAAAAAATTGCTCAGAAGTACAACTTGTTCATAATCGAAGATGCAGCTCAAGCTCATGGTGCTGAGTACGAAGGTTCTCGTGTTGGTACTTTGGGCGATGTTGCATGTTTCAGCTTTTTCCCGGGTAAAAATTTAGGTGCTTACGGTGATGGTGGTGCTATTGTCACAAACGATGAATCTTTGGCAAAAAAGTGTCGAATGATAGCAAATCACGGACGGCTTAAAAAATATAATCACGAATTTGAAGGTGTTAACAGTCGGCTTGATGGTTTGCAGGCCGCTATACTGAGCGTGAAACTCAGATATCTTGATGAGTGGACTAACAATAGAAGGAATAATGCGGAGTTTTATAAAAGAAAACTGAACGGACCAGATATTATTACTCCTTTTGTTGCCAATAACGTCAAGCACGTTTATCATCTTTTTGTTATTCAAGTTTTGAATCGTGATAAAGTGCAGAAATATCTGCAAGATAAAGGCGTTGCAACTGGTATCCACTATCCGATACCACTACCTAGTCTAATGGCCTATAGATACCTGGGATACAGCAAAGGGGATTTTCCTAATGCCACTGAATTGGCCGGTAAAATTTTATCATTACCAATGTTTCCTGAATTAGAAGAAGAAAAGATCGAATACGTTTGTAATGAATTAAAACATATAATCGCTGGAGAGAAGGGACAAAGTTATGCCGTCTAATATTATCCGTTTAGCTATTGTTGGGTGTGGAGCAATATCAAAAAAGCATATTAAATCAATTCAAGAGATTGAAGATGCTGAGATTGTTGCTGTATGTGATGCCAATCCTAGTTTAGCGAAAGCTACAGCTGAAGTTTTAAAAGTACCTGCTTTTACCGATCCGCATGAAATGGCAAAAAAAGAAAATTTTGATGCATTTGATATTCTCACGCCCTCAGGGAACCATGCTTCCATGATTCTGAATTTGGTCAAATATAAAAGACATTTCATAGTAGAAAAGCCCTTGGCTTTAAAAGTCGAAGATGCAGATTCTATACTGCAAGCTTGTGATATCAATGGGATCAAGCTTTTTGTCGTACAGCAAAACAGATATAATTTGCCAATCGTCAAGCTTAAAGAGGCTATTGATAATGGTAGGTTTGGTAAGTTGGTTTTGGGTACAATTCGGTTACGTTGGTGCAGAAGACAAAAATATTATGATGAAAAACCTTGGCGAGGAACTTGGTCGAAAGATGGGGGTGTTCTGACCAATCAGGCAAGTCATCATATTGATATGCTCATCTGGCTTATGGGAGATGTGGAAAATGTAATGGCGATAACGAATACGAGTCTGGCCAATATAGAAGCAGAAGATACCGGGGTAGCGATTGTAAAATTCTATAACGGTGCGCTTGGTGTTATAGAAGCAACTACCGCCACAAGACCCAAGGACTTGGAGGGTTCTATAAGTATCTTGGGTGAGAAGGGATCTGTTGAAGTCGGTGGTTTCTTTATGAATCAGTTGGAAACATGGCAGTTTGAAGATGAATTGCCTGACGATGAATACGTTTGGTCAAATTTTGCGAAAAATCCTGATATCCCAGCTTGGAATCATAAGGAATATTTAAAAGATGTAGTCAAATGTATAAAGGAAAACAGGAAAGGTCTTGTCGACGGGTTAGCTGGGAGAAAATCTCTGGAATTTATCAATGCGATTTATGAGTCTGCCGAAACAGGCAAAAAAGTTTCCCTGAGGTTCAGACCACGGTTCTGTCGTTTGGGTCAAGATAACAGTGAATAAAACTTTAATTTTTGAAAGTCAGATTGTTGATGTTTTGTTCGGTTTAAATGTAAAAATTATAAAACCAGTTAACATATACAAGTGTAGCATTGGTGACGATTGTTTCATAGGACCTTTTACTGAAATCCAAAAAGGTGTAGTTGTTGGATCACGTACCAAGATTCAGTCTCACTCTTTTATATGTGAGTTAGTAAAGATTGGCGAAGACTGTTTCGTGGCACATGGAGTTATGTTTGTAAACGATGTTTTTAGAAATGGTGGTCCGGCTCATGGTGACAAATCTCTCTGGAGTGCCACAAAAATTGGCAATCATGTATCCATCGGATCTAACGCAACCATATTGCCTGTAGAAATATGTGATAATGTTGTTATTGGTGCTGGTTCTGTTGTTACAAAGAATATATGTAAGCCGGGTGTTTATGCCGGGAACCCCGCAAAGATGTTAAAAATAAATTAAGTATGAAAGTTAAATGAGGTTTGCCAATAGGTGTCTGCTAGAAAAATATCAAAGGCAAAAAACAGCCTTCTATACTTGGCTATATGTTCCAGATCACAATCACCCGGGGTGATAAAAAAAATAAAGGGCGTTGTGTCTGGTGCAAAGGCCTGTGGTTATGATAGTAGGTCGGTTATTATTGAGCCAGGTAAATTAATCAGTTATGTTCTTTTTATTTATAATATCGCATTCGCCAAGGAAAAATATGTTTTTATTAGGTATATTAATGTAATTGGCATTTGGATTCTTTTTTCTGGTTTTATTCTTAAAATTAGAGGAAGAGATTTGTTTATTGATGTTCCAACTCCAATAAAAAATCATTTGCGGGAGATTTGTGGGAGTCCCCAAACCGGATTGGTAGAGTTTGTGAACGTATTGTTAATTTTTTTACAGGGAAGCTTACCTTTTTTATCGGCAAAAAAAGTGGTTCAATATGCTGAAGAGGGAAAATTCTTCAGCTTAGGCGTTGAAAGAAAAACGATTAAAATAGGAAATGGCGTAGATGTAGAATCTATACCATGTCGTTCTTCAGCCCCAAAGTGGCCCTCATTAACTTTAAATCTTGTTGCGGTAGGTACAATTGCTTTCTGGCATGGGTGGGATAAATTGATAGAAGCAATCCGAATTGTTGGAAATGATCCGGAAGTAGACTTCAATATTAATTTGTCAATTATTGGAGATGGTCCTGATCGTATTAAATTGGAGCAACTAGTCTCTTCATATAACCTTTCAAATAACATCAAATTTACAGGATTACTTTATGGCAAGGAGCTTTATGAAGAATACAACAAAGCACACTTCGGTGTTAGCAGCCTAGGCTGGTCTAGGGTTGGAATATATGAAGCTTCGCCGCTCAAAGTTAGAGAATATCTTGCCGCAGGTCTACCTGTTATAGCTGCAACAAAGGATCCAGATTTTAACAATAATGATTCTATTGTTATCAATCTGGCAGATGAAGGAAGTGTTGATAATATTGTGAAGTTTATAAGAAACATTTCTTTAATGAAAATCCCATCTGTAAAAGAATGTAGACTCTTCGCTGAAAACAATCTCGATTTTAAAATCAAAATGAAAAAGGTACTACAATCCTAGATAAAAAAGTATGTTTACTATTATTTCAATAATCATATTAGTTTTTTCGTGGAGTTTGTTTAGAAAAGTTGCAGGCTCTATGAAAATATCTCAAATAAATATGGTTAGTTGGATATTTTATTATCATTTGCTACTTTTTGGATTTATAGCATCTGTTGCGGTAATAAACGGTTGGGCAAATAAACAGACCGCTTTGTTGGATATAGGCCAAACAGCTCGATTTTATGGCTGGTTATCAGTTCAATATACGATGATAGCCATACCTGCTGGCATGCTTTTTATAAATTATTTGTGCGGGTATAAATCTAACAATAAATTATTTTTGTTGTACGTCGATTCGCCATTAAGAACTTTTGTTTCCCCAAAAGAATGTTTCATTCTACTGCCCTTATATGGACTAAGTTTTATTGCTATTTTATCGGTTTCATACACCTTCGTGGTATCTCACCAAAATCCTTTTACTGCACTTTTTCAGGTGTTAGCTCCAACGGAAATAGCTATTATTAGGCAGGAATTAACAGTAGATTTTAGTGGTAGCAACATAATAAAGAACTGTTTCGGCGTGGCACTTACTCCTACTCTTTCTTATATTGCTTATTCATATTGGAAACTAACGAAAAAAAGAAAACATATGATATGGTTCTTGGTTATGTTTTTATTTTCCATTTTGATATTGATGTTTAATTTAGCAAAAACTCCTGCTGCGATGTATGTTTTAAGTTTTTTATTTCTAAAAGTTTTAATTGAAGGACGTATAAAGACTAGAACCCTTATTTTGCTTATAGGAATTACTATAACTTTAATTCTTTTAGCATATGTTTTTGTTAGGCGTATGGATAAATTCGCTGATATCCTTAGTGTTATGTTGCCAGAGATAATATTGGGTCAAGCAATGGGTACCTATTATTCTTTTGAGTATTTTCCAAATTTGCATGATTTCCTGGGTTTGTCCTCTCTCGCTCTTCCATTCTCTTCATTTTGGGGGATGGACATAAGTGAGCCCGTTGCTAGAATTATTATGATTATCAGATACCCTTGGGCTGTTGAAACAGGTGTGGCTGGCGTTATGAATAGCTTATTTGTGCAAGATGCGTGGGCCTGCTTTGGTTTTTGGGGTGTTATTATTGCTCCAATTTACGTGGGAATGTATGTACAAATCATTTACATGTTTTTTCTGAAATCAAAGAAGACTCCGATAATGCTAGGGTTATTTACCTACTTTACGTGGAAAATGCCAATTAGCAGTACATTTATGGATTTTTTATTTAACAGGTATTTTGTTTTCCTAATACTCGTGTTCTTGTCTACCTATGTATTTATTCTTTTGGTTAAAAAGGAAAAGTCTAGTGAATTACCCCGCCTAAGGGCGGGGCATCTAAAACAGTTCTAACTGTTTGGGTGTTTTCTCCTCATGACGATGATACTCAATATATTTCCTGGTTACTTCAGCTGTCGCTTTATTCGCCCACGATACGAGCAAAATACCCGTCTTCCCAAAACTCACCACACCAAAGCGGCTTCTTAACTCCATGATATTCCTAGAGCTTTGAACAGTGAACCCCTTTTACCGAATTCGGTTTCATTGCCGATTTTTCAAGAATCCACTGAATGGCAACGTTTTCTAGCACACAGTCTATGATTAAAAATGGGAAAACGAAGAGGTTGTGCAAAGGTCTCGTTAGATAACTGAACGGTCAATTAGGGGCGCAACTCCAAATATGATCTAGTTTGTATGAGTAAGTTCAAAGTTGATTAGAATGAAAAAACAAGTTGCTATAGGGGTTATTTTATTCAACGCTACTGATAAAACAATAGCTAGGATAGTCGAATCTATATCATTGGGGTTTATGGTTTACCTTTTTGATAATTCCCCGGGAAACCCTTCTGCGAGAAACTTTTTCAAAAATGAACAAGGTGTTCGTTATATTACCTGTGGTAAGAATCTGGGGCTTGGCTTTGGGCTCTCTTCTGTTTGTGCTCACGCATATTATGATGACTATCCGGCGTTGCTGTTTTTTGACCAGGATACGGCTTTTACCTCTGAAACACTTGAATTTATAGAGGAATTCTATATGGGGCACAAGGGTCTAGCGTTAAATCATAGTGCGGTGGTCTTTAATTCCTCTAAACGGAAAGGAAATCAATCAGGTTGTTTTACCGAAGTTTCTCTGGCCAGAAATAGCGGAACCATGTTTTTTTTGGAAAACTTAAAAAAAATTGATTGGCATAATGAGAGATATTTTATTGATGGTGTTGATTATGAATTTTGCCTCAGATCTTTAATACATGAGTTCAAAATTAGTGAATTTTCATGTACACCCGGATTTGATCATACTACGGAACAAGAGGATGAAGAGTATTCGTTCTTTGGCATGAAACTCCTTATGCGAAAATATTCGCTAAAAAGAATTGGGGACGTAATCAAATCTAGTCTAAAAATAGTACTAAGCTCGATTTTTCATGGTAGAATTAGCTTCATGCTAAAGATCATCAAGCTTCTATCAATTTATATTGTCGCTCAGTTTTTGGTAAGGTTTATAAGTACAACAAACGATAAAAACTCCATTTAAGTATGTTTTAACGATGTAAATTTTAAAGGTTTCGAATGTATATGGATAAATCTACACAAAATCCCTTTTTGTCAATTTGCATAACATCGTACAATAGGATTTTTGAGTTGGACAGGTGCCTCAGAAGTATTGATGTTGTTCAAAAAGGGTTGATCGAAATTGTAGTGAGTGAGGATTGTTCTCCAAGGGAAAACGAGATAAGCGCAGTTGTAGATTGTTATGCTTCAGAGACAAAGCATTCTGTAAGATATAACACGAATGAACACAACCTTGGTTATGATTGTAATTTAGGGAAACTTGTCCAGCTTGCGAAAGGTGAATATGTATTATTCATGAGTGATGATGACGCCTTTTTACCACAAGCGTTGGATAGGACAATCGATGAACTTAGAAATGTGGATTGCGGAGTAGCATTTTCTCCTTTCATATTTAAAGACATAAAGTTGATAAATCGTAAGCATGAAAGAACAATGATTATTCCAAAAGGGATCGAGAGTGTGAAAAAATTTCTTTACAATTCAATCCTGTTTTCGGGTTTGATTTTCAAGAGAAGAACAATAATGGATTATCCCGCTGATAATTTTAAAAATTTGATATACTATCAAGTCTACCTTTTTGCCTCCACTTTGTATAGTAGTGATGGTTATTACATCAATGTTCCACTGGTGAATTGTATAAATGACGGCGAAAATGCCTTTGGGTTGAGTGAATCAAGTGAGAAAAGCTCCCTATTAGCTGACAGAAAATCAATATATTCCAATCTTGAATATCACAAAGGGCTTATACGTGTTATTGAAATCTTCGACGAAGAGAACAAAACAGACTTAAAGAGAAGTTTTATTAAAGAATATTCCCTCCGTTCGTATGGCGGAATGTCAAACGCTTGCAGGGAGGGAAGGGAATCTCTTGTTGGTTATTGGAGTAAGATGAGGGCTCTCAATATTAAATTACCTCTCATAGCAAAAATTTATTACGTTGCCTTGAAGGTTTTTGGTTATAAAATATGTGATTTACTTTTTAATATACCTAAAAAACTCTTATTATATTTACGACGTAATGGTGGCTAAATGTTCAAAAGCAGGAAGCTCTTAATCACGGGTGGTACAGGAACTTTCGGTAAGGCTGTTCTGGATAGGTTTCTGAACACTGATATCGATGAAATCCGTGTTTTTTCGCGTGACGAGAAAAAACAGGAGGATCTACGTATTGTCCTGGGAAGTCCCAAAGTAAAGTTTTTTATAGGTGATGTTCGCAATCGTGACAGTCTTCTGCCGGCTATGCAGGATGTGGATTATGTTTTTCACGCAGCTGCACTTAAACAGGTGCCTTCCTGTGAATTCTTTCCGCTGGAAGCAATTCGCACCAATGATTTAGGAGCCGAGAATGTAATGAACGCCGCAATGGACTGCGGTGTCAAAAATCTTATAGTACTCAGTACAGATAAGGCTGTTTATCCGATCAATGCGATGGGAATGTCCAAGGCTCTCATGGAAAAACTGATGGCTGCCAAGGCGAGAATGTACGGCGATAAAAAGACCATATTCTGTGGTACCAGGTATGGAAATGTAATGGCTTCGCGTGGATCTGTAATCCCGCTTTTCATTCGCCAGATTCAGGACGGGAAACCCCTGACCCTAACGGATCCCAATATGACCCGCTTCATGATGACCATAGAAGATGCCGTTGATCTTGTTCTTTATGCTTTTCAGAATGGGAATCCCGGAGATATATTTGTTCAGAAGGCACCAGCCGCTACAATAGGGACGCTTGTCAAGGCGTTGTTGAAAGTCTTCGATGCAAAAAACGATGTCCGTATCATAGGAACTCGCCACGGTGAGAAACTTTATGAAACATTGCTCAACCGCGAAGAGATGGAAAAAGCGGAAGATATGGGAGATTATTACCGTGTTCCGGCAGATGTACGCGACCTGAACTACGCATGTTATTTTGTTGAGGGAGAGGAAAAGGTTTCCGTCAGTGAAGATTATAATTCCCATAATACGGCCAGACTTGATGTAGATGACATGACGGAGCTGCTGCTTAAGTTGGAAATTGTTAGAAGGGCCTTGAAGGGAGAGCGAGTTGAAGAATAGATAGGCGATGGGAGAAAAAAGAGGGCAGAGGTTAGATACCGGAGAGAGGGGTGATATGAGGCGGTTATTAAAAAATTGACACTAAGTCATATGGCTGTTATCATCTTGTCGTAATGTGTAATCACTTCCGGGAGGTTAATATGGTAAGAACGCAGATACAGTTGCCAGAAGAACAAGTCATGTTTTTGAAAAAAATGTCTGCTGATCGACGTGAATCAATGGCCGAGATTATCAGGCAAGCTATTGATTTATTGTACAATTCCACAAAAGATGAGGAAAATGAGCAGCGCCGTAAACAGGCAATAGCGGCCGCCGGTCGTTTCCGATCAGGGGCCGGGAACATGGCTGCTCATCATGATTCCTTTTTGGCGGATATTTACGGATAATGAGTATCTTTATTGATACATCCGGATTTATCGCAATGTTGGATGCAGACGATGCCTTTCATACAATTGCGGCAAAGACATGGACGGACATTTTAACATCTCAAGAAAAACTTGTTACAACCAATTATGTCCTTGTGGAGACGTGCGCCCTTGTACAGAACAGACTGGGGATGCGTGCTGTAAAATTATTTCAGGAAGATGTAGTGCCTGTTTTATGCATCCATTGGATTGACAAAACAATACATTATGCCGCAATCAGCGTGATGCTTTCTATAGGAAGAAAAAAGCTGAGTCTGGTTGACTGTGTAAGCTTTGCAGCCATGAGGCTTTTAGAGATTCCAACAGTCTTTACCTTCGATAAGCATTTCAAAGAACAAGAATTCAAGTGTATTCCCGCATAAAAATTATTGTTCGTTCTTAGGGCAGCGATGGTAGAAAAAACAGAGGACAGAGGTGGGAGGTCGAAAAACGCGCAAGTGAGTGACAAGTGACGGTTGGAGAGAAGAAAAAGATGGAAGTATTGGTGACAGGTGCTAAAGGTTTTGTCGGCCGGAATCTCTGTATTTTCTTGAAGCAGCTAGAAGATCTAAAACTAATTGAAGTTGATTTGGATACTCCACCTGACGTTCTGGAAAAAGGGCTTGAGGAAGCAGAAATCATATTTCATCTTGCCGGAGTCAACCGACCTGAGAAAACAGAAGATTACAAGGCAGGAAATGCTCAATTTACAGAAAATCTGTGTGCTCGGTTGACTGCTCTTCAAAGAACTCCTCTGATAATCTTTTCTTCATCAATCCAGGCTGCCTTTGATAATCCTTACGGCGTCAGTAAACTTGATGCCGAAGATACTCTCAAGGATTTTTCTAGTAGGACAGGTTCCAGAGTTATTATTTTCAGGATGAAGAATGTTTTCGGCAAATGGTGCCGTCCAAACTACAATTCCGTTGTTGCCACTTTCTGTCATAATATAGCAAGGTCTTTACCAATTCATATTTCCGATCCTGCAAATGAGGTGCAACTGGTCTACATTGATGACGTATGTGCCGCAATGATGGAGGCTGCCGGCTTATCCCTATCCACAGGGTGGCATTTTTCCGATTCGGACGAAGCCGGTTATGGCGAGATAAATCCTCACTTCAGAATAACTCTTGGTGAGCTTGCCAATATGCTGAAAGGGTTCAGGGAATCCCGGATCTCTCTGGAAATTCCCCGGTTCGACGATCCTTTTACCAGAAGGCTTTATTCAACATACTTATCTTATCTTGAGGAACGTGATTTCGCTTATCATCTGGACATAAAGGGTGATGATCGCGGAAACCTTGCAGAATTTATTAAATCTCCATCCGTGGGGCAGGTATTTGTTTCAAATACAAAACCGGGCATTACTCGAGGGAATCACTATCACCATACGAAAACAGAAAAGTTTCTTGTAGTTAAGGGAGAGGCTATTATTCGTTTAAGGCATATTCAGGGTGATAAGGTTATAGAATACAGGGTAGAGGGACGTGAATTTAATGTCGTCGATATTCCGCCCGGCTATACTCATGCTATAGAAAATGCAGGTAATGAGGATCTTGTAACTATTTTCTGGGCGGATGAAGTATTCGACCCTAATTGTCCGGACACATATTATATGCCGGTGTTGAAGGAGGCTAAGAAATGAAGGTGATGACCGTTGTTGGCACCAGACCCGAGATCATAAGGTTGTCACGTGTCATGGCGGTGCTTGACCGCGATATGGATCATGTCATGGTTCATACGGGACAGAATTACGACTACGAGCTTAACCAGATCTTCTTTGAAGATCTGGAGTTGCGTAAACCGGATCATTTTCTCAATTCTGCCGGCAGTACAGCTAGCGAAACAGTCGGTATGGTAATAAACAATGTGGATAAGGCAATAGAAAGGGAAAAACCCGATGCGTTACTGGTTCTGGGGGATACTAACAGTTGCCTTGCGGCCTATCCTGCCAAGCGCAGAAAGGTTCCCGTATTTCACATGGAGGCCGGAAACCGATGTTTCGACCAGAGGGTGCCTGAGGAGATAAACCGCAAGATAGTCGATCACATCAGCGATATCAACATGCCTTACAGTGATATCTCCAGAGAATATCTCCTCAGAGAAGGTATCTCTCCTGACAGGGTAATAAAGACAGGTAGCCCTATGTATGAAGTACTGCGTTATTATATGCCAAAGATAAAAGAATCGAAAGTCCTTGATTCCCTAAAGCTAAAATCCGGCGACTATTTCCTTGTAAGCGCTCATAGAGAGGAAAATATCGACGACCCGGAACAGTTTGGAAAACTTGTTGATTTGCTGAACGGTATTTCAGATAAGTTCAAAAAACGTGTTATTGTTTCCACACATCCGAGAACCAGAAAAAAGATGGAAGAAAGGGGAGTAAGGCTTGAGCCACTCGTAGAATTGCTAAAGCCACTTGGATTCTCGGATTATGTCAAATTGCAAATGAATGCGATTGCTACACTATCTGACAGCGGAACAATTACCGAGGAGTCTTCCATTTTAAACTTTCCCGCTTTGAATATACGGCAGGCGCATGAGAGGCCTGAAGGTATGGAAGAGGGGGCGGTTATGATGACAGGTTTGGAGTATAAACGCATTTTAGAAGGTCTCTCTATTCTGAAATCCCAGACCCATTCGGACGAAAGAATCCTGCAGATAGTTGGGGATTATTCAGTGCCAAATGTGTCTGAGAAGGTGGTGCGGATTATTCTTAGCTATACAGATTATGTCCATCGGATGGTATGGCATAAAAGTTAATAATGCGAATATTGATTCTCTCACAATGGTATCCTCCTGAACCGATGAAGCTTTTGTCAGACATGACAGAAACATTGAAGGCTAAAGGCCATGATGTTGTCGTATTAACGGGGTTTCCTAACTGGCCCGAAGGGAAGGTATACCCCGGGTACAAGATAAAATTGTGGCAAAAAGAAATTATTGGGGGAGTCCCTGTAATCAGAATTCCCCTTTACCCTAATCATAGTCAATCAAAGATCCGTAGATCCCTAAATTATTTATCATTCATAATGTCGGCATGTATGCTTGGGTTTTTATTAATACGTCGTCCAGATGTTATTCACGCAATTCAACCGCCAACTACTTGTTTCCCAGCATGGTTTCTGAGCCGTTTGTGGAGAGTACCTTTTACTTATGAGGTTCAAGACATGTGGCCGGAGACACTTCGGGCGACTGGAATGGTGAACAATCAAGAAATATTGTACGCCGTATCGAGATACTGCGACTGGTCTTATGCAAGGGCCTCCGCCATAAGGGTCATTTCACCGGGGTTCCGAGATAATTTGATTGCAAAAGGATTGGCGCCGGGAAAAATCCATCTTATTTCTAATTGGGTAGACACAGATTTTTATAAACCGCGACCTCCTGATATTAACCTATCTGAACGGTTTGATTTCAAAGGTCGATTTAACATCCTTTATGCTGGCACAATCGGCTTGGCACAAGGACTTGAAACAATATTGGAGGCAGCAAATCTTGTTAAGGATTTACATGGTATCCAGTTTGTCTTTGCCGGTGATGGGCTGGTTTTATCTTCTTTGAAAGAATATGCCGCGTCTCATGAAATTAATAATGTTAAGTTTTTAGGGCGCCAACCCATGAAAATAATGCCGGAGCTTTATGAATTGGCAGACGTTTTATTGGTTCATTTGAAAGATGATCCTTTGTTTAGCATGACCATACCACATAAGACGTTGACTTATTTGTCATCTGGTAAGCCGCTATTAGCCGCAGTTAAGGGAGATGTTGCAAATATTATTGGTTCTAATAACGCGGGGTTAACATGTGCACCAGGCAGACCTGAAGATTTAGCTGTGAGGGTTCGTGAACTTTATAATATGAGTCTTGAAGATAGGAAAAAACTTGGAGAAAATGGAAGAAGAGCGGCTTGTGATTTATATTGCCGGGAAAAGGTGTTAGACAAAATAGAGCGGATGTTCCTAGCCGTAACAGGTATTTGAAAAGTGAGGTATTTATTCTACGAGCACTCAGGTTTTATTCCTGAATTTAAAGTTGATATTTTAAGAGATTCGTCATGCTCAATTCAATTTTGGAAACCTGGTTTTAATAAAATATTGCCTTCTGGTTTACCTGAGAAGAGATTTGTGATCTGGTGGCTTATGCACCAATTAAGGGTTTTTCCAAACCGCGACTATTGCCTTCTGCTAATTTATATGGGTGATACTTTGGTTCATAGGTCATGTGCTTTCCCAAGGTATTTTCGGTACCCGTTTATGGGGAGCAAGGACTTGCAAATAGGTGATACGTTCACTGATCCCAAATATAGAGGTCAAGGACTGGCTACATTGGCTATTTTAAAAATAATTGATTTTTTGAAAATAGACGATCGCAGATTTTGGTATGTAGTTGAAGAGACAAATCAATCTTCTATAAGAGTTATTGAGAAAGCGGGGTTTAAAAAAATTGGGTTGGGTGCTAGAACCAGAAGGTTAGGGATAGAACTTCTGGGATCGTTTGAATTGAAAAAGGACATTGGTAATAACGATGAAAATGTTTAGTATTAAGCGTTTTTTTGACCTTTCTTTTGCTTTATTGGGACTTGTTGTTCTGAGTCCGTTTTTGATTTGCTGTGCCTTGAAGATCAAATTCGAGGATAAAGGAGCAATATTTTATCGCGGGGAACGTGTGGGGCTCAACGGAAAGATTTTTCGTATCTTCAAATTTCGTACAATGGTGGTTGATGCCGAGAAATTAGGCCCTTCTTCTACATCGGAAGATGATAAGAGAATTACTTCAATTGGAAAATTCCTGCGGAAATATAAACTAGATGAATTGCCACAGTTGATTAATGTTCTGGTCGGCGACATGAGCCTAGTGGGGCCACGGCCGGAGGTACAACAATTCACGGATTTATACACCGACGAAGAAAAAATAATTTTAACTGTACGGCCAGGTATTACGGATTGGGCTTCACTCTGGAATTCCGATGAAGGGGCTGTTTTGGCAGGGGCTGCAGACCCGGATAAGGCTTATATGGAGCTTATTCGTCCAACTAAATTAAAGTTGCAGATTAAATATGTTACAGAGCGTTCTTTTTGGGTAGATTTAAAAATAATAATGTTAACTTTGAAGGCCATTTTGCAGCCTGAAAGTCAGGCTTTTCAAGAAATTCATAGGGAAAGTAAAAAACTATAGTTATGGCATTAAATAAAACAAAAGATTTGATTGAGTTGTCAAAAAATGTGCGTCTCGATGTCCTAAGCCTCTGCGAGAGAACAGGTACAGGCCATGTCGGTTCGGCTTTTTCAATGGTGGAGATACTGGTTGTTCTTTATGCTGAGATAGTGAGGGGTAGTTATCCTGATTCCGATAGAGACACAGTAATTCTCAGTAAAGGTCATGCTTGTACAGCATTATATTCTATACTGGTCAGAAGAGGCATTATGCGAAAGTCTTTTTTTGATGAATTTTCTTTAAATGGCTCAAGACTGGGCCATCACCCCCATTATGAGCCTGTAGAGGGGCTTGAAGCCAATACCGGTTCTCTGGGGCATGGTCTTTCCATCGGTGTCGGCATGGCTTACGCGGCGTATAAACAAAATAGCCCGGCAAGAACCTTCGTTATCCTTTCTGATGGAGACACCAATGAGGGGTCTACTTGGGAGGCTGCTGCGTTTGCTTCTCATCACAGATTAGCTAACTTATGTATGATTCTTGATGCCAATAAAATTCAGGCATTAGGGTTTACAAAAGATGTGTTCTGGCCTGGGGATTATGCCGATCGCTGGAAATCTTTCGGTTGGGATGTTAGGGAGGTTGATGGTCATGATATTAATCAGTTAAGAGAAGCTTGTTCCAATATTGGTGTAAACAAAAAGCCTTTAGCAATAATTGCCAATACCATTAAGGGTAAAGGTGTCAGTTTTATGGAAAACAATTTATTATGGCACTACCGACCTCCCAAGGGAGATGAGTTTTTTAGAGCTCTTGAGGAGCTTTCGATATGAGAAATACTTTTGTTGATTCTTTTTTAAGGCTTGCTGAAAGCGGATATAATATACACTTGTTAACGGCCGATCTGGGGTTTAAAGCTTTTGATCCAATAAGGGATAAATATCCTGATAAATTTACGAATGTTGGTGTGGCCGAGGCCAATATGATAGGTATGGCTGCTGGTATGGCTATTCGCGGAATCAGGGTCTTCTGTTATTCTATTGCCCCCTTTGTTATCTTTCGTACCCTAGATCAGATTAGAGCCGATCTTTGTCATATGAAATTACCTGTTACGATGGTAGCGGCAGGTGGCGGTCTTCATTACGCAACGGAAGGAATGACCCATCATGCTATAGAAGATATAGCCATAGCTAGGGCCTTGCCTGGACTCACTGTTCTGGCACCTGGCGATCCTTTGGAGTGTGAAGTTTTAATGGAGGAAACAGTCAAGATTGAAGGGCCATGTTACTTGAGGCTTGGAGGAAACAATAATCCAGTAATATATGAAAGGTCGCAAAGGCCCAAGTTTGGAGAAATAAGTTGTTTGCAGCCGGATGGCAACATTGCGATTATTGCCAATGGAGAAATGCTGCTTTGTGCTAGAAAGGCAATGGATTTATTGAAGAGAGAGGGAATCATTTGCAGACTCTATTCGGTTCATACTTTAAAGCCCATTGATCATCTGACTATTGAAAAAATAGCACGAGAATGTAGTTGCGTTGTTACGGTGGAAGAACATAGTGTCATTAATGGTATCGGGACTGCCATTACTGAGATAATCTTTTCATGTGGTTATAGGGGAAAGTTTCGAAAATTTGGTGTTCCTGATGAATACGCTACAGAACTCGGTGATAAAGAATGGATCAGAGATCATTATGGATTGAGCCACGAAAAAATAGCGTTTGGAATTAAAAGATTGTTGGATGAAAAATAGCCAAAAGGAACATTTATTTTTTCAATCGAGAGGTGAGATTCAATGGCTTATAAGGTAAAGTTTGTTGATCCAGCGAAGGCATATCGTACTACCAAGAATGAACTCGATGTCGCTTATTTTGATGTTATGTCCAAAGGCGATCTTATTGACCGGGGGCATTTGCAGCGTTTTGAAAAAAATCTGGCAAAATTTGTAGGCACGAAATACGCCGTTGGTCTCAACAGCGGTTACGACGCGCTTCATGTGTCTCTGAGAGCGGCCGGGATTGGGCCTGGGGATGAGGTGATTGTTCCGGCACATACTTTTGTGGCTACCTGTTCGGCGGTGGTGAACGTGGGAGCCAAGCCTGTGCTGGTGGATGTGGGCAAGGATTTCAATATTGATTGCGACAAGATTGAAGAAGCGGTTACAAAAGATACAAAGGGTATTATACCGGTTCATCTTAGCGGATATATGGCCGATATGTCCAGGGTGATGGAAATTGCGGAACGGTATAATCTGTTTGTTGTGGAGGATGCGTGTCAGAGTTTGGGTTCGAGCATAGTGAACGAGCCGTTAGGTAAGGAGTTAGGAAGCAAAAGAATGGCGGGGGCATGGGGGCTTACTGGATGTTGGAGTTTCTATCCTTTTAAGATCCTTGGCGGATATGGTGATGGTGGAGCCATTACGACGAATGATCCAGAGGTTGCTTTGTTTGCCAGGAGGATTAGATACAACGGGGAAGACAGGGATACGGGGGAATATCACGGGCATGGATTTACCTGTCTGCTGGATAACCTACAGGCGGCTTTTTTAGATGTCAAGCTGCGTTATCTTCCGGAGTGGATTGTCAGGAGAAAGCAGATTGCTGAAAGATACAGGGCTGCATTGTCTGATATTTCCGATCTGCTGTTGCCGCATTATGACCGTCCGGGTTTTGATCATATTTATCAGAATTACACCTTGCGTGCGAAACAGGGTAGCGATTTTTCTGAATTCTTGAAGAAAAACGGGGTAGAGGTGCTGACGCAGTTCAGGAAGCCTTATTACAAGCATGAAGCACTTAAGCTAGAGGATAGAGGTTTCCCCGAGACAGAGGCTCTGAGCAGGGAGGTTTGCTCTTTGCCGATGAATGTGGAAATCGAAGACGGTGAGGTGGATTACGTGATTGAAACGGTTAGGAAGTTTTATAGAAAATAAGTTTTAGGTTTTATGTGTTACGTAAAACCTAAAACTTTCGAGGTGGTTATGTCGTTAGCATTAAGTAAACGCCACGAGTGGGTAGTACAATCTGAGATCCGGAACATGTCCGTTGAATGTGATAAGCTCGGAGGTATTAATCTTTCGCAGGGTGTGTGTGATCTGGAGGTGCCGCTTGCCGTCCGACGCGGTGCGCAAGAGGCGATGGATGCTGGGTTTAACACTTACACGCATTATGCTGGTTTGCTTGAGTTGCGGGAGGCCATTGCGGACAAGCATATGCGATCTACTGGTCAGGACGTGGATCCTGAAACGGAGGTTGTGGTAAGTGCGGGAGCTACCGGTGCGCTATACTGCGCGTGTCTTGCTCTTCTGAATCCGGGGGATGAGGTTATTGTCTTTGAACCCTATTACGGCTATCACATAAGTACGTTGATAGCTACCCAGACTGTGCCTCTCTATGTAAGAATGAATCCTCCTGAATGGACGTTCTGTGAAGATGATTTGGAGCGGGCCATTACGAATAAGACGAGGGGCATCATCGTGTGTAACCCGTCTAATCCATGCGGAAAGGTTTTTAATAGGAAAGAATTGGAGATGATTTCCGAATTTGCCACTGAGCACGACCTTTTTGTTTTTACTGACGAGATCTACGAGCACTTTGTTTATGACGGGACGGAACATATTTCTCCATCAACTTTGCCGGGAATGAAAGAGAGGACGATCACCATTTCCGGACTTTCGAAAACCTTCAGCATTACCGGTTGGCGTATCGGTTATTGCATTTGTGATGCAAAATGGTCGCAGGCCATCGGTTATTTTAATGATCTGGTTTATGTATGCGCTCCGGCTCCGCTGCAAATTGGGGTAGCTCGTGGACTTATGGAGTTGGATGTCGATTATTACAAAAAGATATCGAAGGAATACAAGGGTAAGCGTGAAATGATATGCAGCGCCCTGGAAAGGGCAGGCCTGAAGCCCTATTCTCCACAGGGCGCTTACTATGTGCTTGCCGATATCTCAAGCCTGCCCGGAGAGAACAGCAAAGAACGGGCCATGTATCTGCTTAGAAAGACTGGAGTTGCCTGTGTCCCGGGTGAGGCGTTTTACCATGACTATTCGGGAGAACGACTTGCCCGGTTCTGCTTTGCAAAAAATGACGAAGTCCTTAAAGCTGCATGTATAAGACTTGAAAATCTAACAGGATAAAATGGAATTGCGGAAAAATACCATTCGATCCATGAAATTCGAGGGAGAATCTGAATCGGACTGACGTATGCTCTTCAGTTCATGGGTTTCTCATTTTTTAATCAGCTAAGAACCAGTTCCGCCAACATCCTTGAGAGGTTGAACCGGGAGACCCGAAGACGATCAAGGGTGGTGATGCTTTTCCCCATTATGTATTCTTATCTGAGGATTGTTACCTAGTACCTTATTGAATATTTTGGAGACTGGTCTTCGGGGAAGTGTTATATCAAGTAGGCACTCATTGAGGGACAACGGGTAAAATTACAGCAGGCAGCATAAACGGTGATATCGATGGCACCATTAATCCAAATTGCGAACATTTCTTGACGTGACTTATTTGTGAGAACAGTCATTCGTAATAAAAATTTCTATTTTATGTTTTTTACCGATGTCTTTTTTGTGGCAGCCGCATACATCGCAGCGTATTGGATGCGTTTTGAGTGCAGCATATCTTCGGTTGACTGGGTAAGTATATTTAAGGCTCTTATAATCCTTATTCCCTTCAAACTAGGCTTTTTCTTTGCTTTTGGCATGTACCGCGGGATGTGGAGATATACCAGTATCTCTGACCTGAAGAATGTACTTGCCGCTGTAAGTTTATCGTCTTTTTTCATTATTCTTTTTATTCTTGTTGTATACAAGTTTCAGGGTTTTTCCCGTTCCATATTTCTTATCGATGCCTTTTTAACTTTTATATTTGTCGGTGGTGTACGGGTCTTCATAAGAATCCTTATGGGAGGATCTTTTGTTTATAATCGGGAGAAAGGTGATATCTATGGCGACCAGCAGATAAAAAATCTTTTGATTATCGGTGCCGGAGACGCTGCAGAAAAAGTAATCCGTGAGATCCATGAGACGCCTTGGAGCAAGTTCAAACCTGTAGGACTACTAGATGATGACACGATAAAGCAGGGGAAATCCATCCACGGTATTCGTGTTATTGGCAAGATAGAAGAGATAGATAAAGTCACGGTCCCATTTGACGAAATCCTGATTGCCATCCCTTCGGTGAAAGGGGAAGCTATTAGACGGATTGTCGCGCTCTGTGAAAAGACGGGAAAGAGGTTCAGAACAATCCCCGGAATATGGGAGCTTGTAGAGGGGAAGGTCTCCATAAAGACCGTAAGGGATGTAACCCTGGCGGACATACTGAACAGGGACGAGGTGAGGCTCGACGAAGAGGGGATAAAACAATATCTACAGGGCAAAAGAGTGCTGGTGACTGGAGCAGGAGGATCCATAGGCTCCGAGCTAGTCAGGCAGGTTGGACGTTTTAGTCCCGAGGCCATTGCTCTTCTGGATTTCAGTGAATACAATCTTTTCCGCCTGGAGGTAGAGTTCCGCCAAAGATTCAGTTTCATTCCCGTATCGGTGTTTCTAACTGACATAAAGAAGAAGACTGCTTTAAAAAAGGCTTTTTCCGATTTTAAACCCGATGTGGTGCTCCACGCTGCGGCTTACAAGCATGTTCCCATGCAGGAGCTCAATCCCTGGGAGGCCGTTTATAACAATATACTTGGTACACGTAACGTGCTCGCCGCATCTGTAGCATCGGGAGTTAAAAGATTTGTTCTCGTTTCGACGGACAAGGCGGTCCGTCCGACAAATGTAATGGGGGCCACCAAGCGGGTGGCAGAAATGCTGACTTCATGCGTGAACTCCGATTCCGATAGGAGCTTCATGGCTGTGCGGTTCGGAAATGTCATAGGCAGTTCCGGGTCGGTTATACCCATGTTTCAGGAGCAGATTTCCCGTGGTACACCGGTTACTGTCACGCATCCCGATGTGACCCGCTATTTCATGAGCATACCGGAGGCGGCGCAGTTGATACTGCAGACAGGCGCCATGGGTCACGGCAGGGAGATCTTCATTCTTGACATGGGAGAACCGGTAAAAATCGCCGACCTGGCAAGGGATCTTATCCGACTGAACGGGCTGGAGCCCGGTCGTGATATCAAGATAGATTTTACCGGTCTCAGGCCGGGCGAGAAGCTATATGAAGAGCTTATAACTGAAGGGGAAGGCATCGTGCCCACAAATCACGAGAAGATCCTTGTTATCAAAGGTGAAGAATATAACTGCCAGGCATTACTCAAGCAGGTTGAAGAGCTTCTTGCCGTTGCAGACACCTACGATGCCGCAGCAATAAAGAAAAAGCTCCAGGAAATTGTTCCTGAATATGTGCCGCAGGCATAAGCCTGTCCCTCCCCGCCAAGGTTCTTTTCTTTCTTATCCCCCCAAAGGCTGTTTCCATTTTCCACTTCCACTAAAGCCGCTGCTCCATTCTCTCTAGCCAAGGAGTCGCAATCCTATTCGGCAATTATCATGCGCAGGTCTTCCTGAATTTCCCTTAGCCTGTCGATATCGGCCTCCTGGATCCTTCCACCCTTGGCAGCAAACCTTGCCTTCAATGCCTCTATCTCCTGGACCAGCTCGAGCACTGTTCCTCGCATGAGATCCTGTAGATCCTCCGTTTTCTCTTCCCTTTCCATCGAACTGGTCATCTTCTTGTGTTCCAGGATGAGCTTTTCGCCGAGTTTCGGTACGTATGCGTCAAGATTCAGATCTTCTCTAAGTTTGGCAGCCAGTGCTTCGCTGGCCGTCGCCTCGCCGTGGGTTACGAAAACTCGCGGGCTTGCCTCTGCAAAGTTTCCTGCCCATTCCATCAAACCTTTCTGGTCAGCATGGGCCGAGAACCCTCCTATTGTAAACACCTTCGCCGCCACCGTTACATCTTCCCCGAGTACCCTTATCAGCTTTTCTCCGTCCACTATCCTCCTGCCGGTGGTTCCCATGGCCTGGAATCCCACAATGACAATGCTGGCCCCGGAACGCCACAGGTTGTGTTTCAGATGGTGTTTTATCCTCCCTGCGGTGCACATACCGCTCCCGGCTATTACTATGGCCGGCCCGGCCTTTTGATTTATGGCGATTGACTCTTCCGTAGAGGGGGTAAATTTGAGGTTCGGCATATCGAAGGGGTCGAACCCCTGCTTTACGATGGCCATGGTCTCTTCGTCGTAGTATTTCTGGTTTTTGCGGAATATCTCCGTTGCCTTGATAGCAAGAGGACTGTCCAGATATATGGGTATTTCGGGCAAAGACCCCGCCCTCTGAAATTCTCCCAGTATGTAGAGTATTTCCTGGGTTCTTTCTACCGCGAATGCCGGTATGATAACCTTTTCCCCCTTCGAGACTGCATAAACTATGGCCTCCAGCAGTTCGGCCTCGCTGTCTTTGAATGAACGATGCATGCGGTTGCCGTAAGTCGATTCGATAAAAAGGTAATCGGTATGAGAGATCTCCGCGGGATCCTTGACTATGAGCTGGTTGTCCTTGCCGATATCTCCGGAGAAAACAACCTTCACCTCGCCATCGCCACCGGCCAGGCACAGCTCTATGCTGGAAGAACCCAGAATGTGTCCGGCATTTACAAATCGCGCCTTTATACCGGGCGCTACCTCGATGACGCGATTCTCCTCTACGGGCGAGAAGTATTTAATGCTTTCCCGGGCATCCTCCACTGTATAGAGAGGCTCGATTCCCTTTTTACTTTTTCGCCTGTTTTTACGGGTCTGCCACTCCGCGTCCATCTCCTGCACATGTCCCGAATCGAGCAGCATAACCTCGCAAAGCTCTGCCGTTGGCGGTGAGGTTATGATCTTACCGCGAAACCCGTCCTTTACAAGCTTGGGGATCCTGCCGCTGTGATCAATGTGAGCATGGGTCAGCAGAAGGGTATCTATCTCATTTGGCTTATAGCCCCAATCTGCAGAATTTCTCCACTCTGTCTGCTTACCCCCCTGAAAAAGACCGCAATCGACAAGTATCTTCTTGCCACTCGAATCCTCGATAAGATAGTTTGACCCCGTAACCGTACCTGCGGCCCCCATGCATGTTATCTTGATCATATTCAGTTGCTCCTTTTGCAGTTCAAAATTCTATGTTGCTCGGTGTACGTGGAAAGGGAATGACATCCCTTATATTGGAAATACCGGTTATCAGCATTATCAGGCGCTCGAATCCAAGTCCAAACCCGCTGTGCGGGACACTTCCGAATCTCCGAGAATCCAGATACCACCAGTAGTTATCCTTCAAAAGGCCTGTTTCCTCCATCCTGGCCTCGAGTATATCAAGCCGCTCTTCTCTCTGGCTCCCCCCTATTATCTCACCGATGCTTGGCACCAGTACGTCCATTGCAGCCACGGTCTGTCCACCAGGGTTGACTCTCATATAGAAGGGTTTAATAGTGGAGGGGTAGTCAAAGATTATAACAGGTTTCTTAAAGTGCTCCTCTGTGAGGTAGTGTTCATGCTCAGACTGTAGATCCTTGCCGAATCCGACTTCATAGTCGAATTTCTTTTTGACCCTGGTAAGGATATCCATTGCTTCACTGTATGGTAGTCTTATGAATTCAGATGAGGCGATGTTATCCAGTGTTGCCATCAGGTTCTTATCTACGAAGCGTGTGAAGAGGTCCAGGTCCTCGCGACAGTTATCCATTACGTAGGCGACAAGGTATTTTACCATTTCTTCGCCTACCGCCATGTCCCCTTCCAGGTCGCAGAAGGCCATCTCCGGCTCTACCATCCAGAATTCGGCGGCATGCCTTCGGGTGTTCGAGTTTTCGGCCCTGAAGGTTGGACCGAAGGTGTAGACGTCACCCAGCGCCAGCGCGAAAAGTTCGGCCTCAAGCTGACCGGAAACGGTCAAATTCGCCTGCTTTCCAAAAAAATCCAGGGAGTAATCGACCGATCCATCATTCTTGGGGATGTTTTCCGGATCGAGAGTGGTCACCCTGAACATCTCCCCCGCTCCCTCGCAGTCCGATGCGGTTACGATGGGGGTGTGGATGTAGGTAAAACCCCTCTCTCTGAAAAATTTGTGGATCGCGAAAGACAACTCCGATCTTATCCGGAATGTAGCGCCGTATTTGTTTGTCCGCGGTCTTAGGTGTGCGATGGATCTAAGGAACTCGTCGCTGTGGCGCTTTTTCTGGAGGGGATATGAATCGGGGGCTATGGATATTATCTCGATCTCAGTGGCCTGGATTTCCCAGGCCTGACCGCTGCCCTGGGATGCCACTAGCCTTCCCGCTACCGCCAATGCGCTTCCAGTCGAAAGCCTGAGGATCTCGGCATAGTTTTCAATCCCCCCGTCTGCTATTACCTGTATGTTTGCAAGACATGACCCGTCGTTAACCTCAATAAAGGAAAAACCCTTTGAATCCCGCTTCGTCCTTACCCAACCCTTTATCAGAACCTCGTCCATGGGCGCGGCAGATTTCAGCAGTTCCGATATCTTCATACGTTTCATGATCCGCCCCTTTCCTTATAATAAGAATATTTTGTTTTTACGGCATTCTTCAATCATGTCCCCGGGCCATAGGCTTGACTGTATCTCGCCTATATGAGCTTTTCGCAGGTAGAACATGCAGAGCCTGGACTGGCCGATTCCCCCGCCGATGGATAGGGGAAGCTCTCCGTTGATTAGACGGCGGTGGAAAAGCAGTTCTTTGCGCTGACTATCACCGGTGATCTCCAGCTGTCTGACAAGGGCTTCCTTATCAACCCTGATCCCCATTGAGGACAGTTCATAGGCGCAGTCGAAGAGCGGATTATATACCAGAATGTCTCCGTTTAGGCCCATACGACCACTGCCGGTAGGGGTCGACCAGTCATCGTAATCCGGTGCGCGTCCGTCGTGAGGCAGCCCATTTTTCAGTGCTGCGCCTATGCCGATAACAAATACGGCCCCCTTTTCTTTACATATGATGTTTTCGCGCTCCCGCGGTGCCATGTCCGGGTATTGGGATTCCAGTTCCTCGCTGTGAACAAAGGTGATCGTTTCCGGAAGTATGGGCTGCAATGCATGGTAGCGGTAACAGATGTACTTCTCAGTCCTGCGTATAACATCGTATATCTTCCTGACAATGCACTTCAGAAACTCAAGATTGCGTTCCCCGGGGGATATGGACCTCTCCCAGTCCCACTGATCAACATAGACGGAATGGGTGTTGTCGAGAACTTCGTCCGGGCGCAGTGCATTCATATCGGTGTACAGACCGGAACCAATCTCTACGCCGTAGTCGGCCAGCATCATGCGTTTCCATTTCGCCAGGGACTGAACCATCTCGACGCCGACACCGCCGGCACCCTTTATGTTAAATGATACAGGCCTTTCAACACCGTTAAGATCGTCATTTATTCCGGTTCCTGCCTGGACAAAAAGGGGAGCCGTAACCCTCATCAGGTTGAGTTCAAAGGATAGGTTGGTCTGGAAGAAGTCCTTTATAAGACCGATGGCCTTTTCCGTTTCGGACAGATCAATTAGTGATTTGTAATCCTTTGGGATGTATAGATTCGATTCCATAGTACATCTCCAATCAAATATTTTCCGCTAGCCTGCGGAGGCAGGCTTTTCTTTGCGAACACGGGCGGACACTATCAAACCTTCCCCTTTGTTGCAAGGTAATAGCCGAATGAAAGCCTGTCCTTTTTTGTATATCACAGGGTGAAGTGGAGGCTCTTAATTTTTTTGTTGACAACAATATCAGAAACCTATAGTTGTTGACCGATCAGTTCATAAAATGACTGGGCGGTTTTCTATCATGGATTGGGACAAAAAACAAGAACGCAAAAAGGCCCTGGAAGCGCTCACACGTCAGGGCGTACTCGATGCCGCTACGAAATTGCTTATGAGTGACGGCATCCAGGGGCTCACGATGGATCGTGTTGCGATGGAGGCCGGTGTC
This sequence comes from Syntrophales bacterium, assembly GCA_963665835.2. Lineage (GTDB taxonomy): Bacteria > Desulfobacterota > Syntrophia > Syntrophales > UBA2210 > UBA6078. Next base: position 1,562,532 of record CAXXWJ010000001.1, read on the forward strand.
GCCAAGGGAACTCTCTATGTTCACTTCAAAAACAAGGAAGATATTCTGGATGCAGCCCTTGATGCCAGCTTTGAACCTCTTTTTGACAAGCTGACCAACATTATAGACACCGACAAGGCGCCAGACAAGAAACTTGAGGATTTTTCGCTTTGTCACTTGAGATTTTTCGATGAAAAGCAAGACCTCATCAGGGTGTTTTTCAATGACCGCGAACGGACACATTCCAAGAAAAACCACTTTACGGACAGTAAATATCTCACGATATTAAGCAGGGTTGCCGATACCCTTAAGGATGGAATGGATGGGGGTATTTTTTTACATTTGGACCCTATGAAGGTTGCAGCCATGTTTACGGAAGCTAATATTGGCCTTGTAATGCAGCGCATCATCAAAGGTACCTGCGGTGACATCGAGAAGGATGCCAAACAGATTACCGATGTATTCATGTACGGACTAAAAAAAAGCAAAGACAGCAGCAGCGATTAGGTATGGCCTTACTAAAATCGCTTCGCCGCATTTTCTTATTCGCAGATTGTGCGTGTATACAGGAAATCTTGTGGTTGGTGCGTGTATAGTATTTCAGTTTGTTAGAATGTTATTGGCAAATTATATATTAAGGAGAATCTGATGCAACTCAACAATTCTGTTTCAAAGGCTGTTAAATGGAATATTGTCCTGACAGTTATGTTGTTTGGGTTTTTGATTTGGGGCTGCGGTGATGGCGGGCACCCACAATTTACGCCTCCCCCGTCTGAGGTAGCCGTAATAACTGTCCAGCCGCAGGAAGTTGCATTGACTATGGATCTGCCTGGCAGGACTTCCCCCTTTCGTGTGGCGGAGATACGTCCTCAGGTAAGCGGAATTATCAAGGAACGTCTTTTTAAGGAGGGTTCCGTCGTAAAAGCGGGCCAGATCCTGTACCGTATAGATCCCGACCTTTTCCAGGCGGCCTGCGACAGCGCCGATGCATCCCTGGCAAGGGCCGAGGCAAATCTGCCTGCCCTCCGTTCCAGGGCTGAACGCTACCGGGAACTGCTTTCAATGAAGGCTGTAAGCCAGCAGGACCTTGATGATATCGAATCCGCACTAAAGCAGGCAGAGGCCGATGTTCAATACTGGAAGGCAGCCGCCAAATCTGCGCGCATAAACCTGGGCTATACAAAAGTTACAGCGCCAATCTCCGGTCGCACCGGAAAATCCAATGTAACGGAAGGGGCTCTTGTAACAATCAGTCAACCTGCTCCTTTAGTAACTGTTCAGCAGCTTGACCCCATATATGTGGATATCCCGCAATCCACAGCAAAACTGTTTAAGCTCAGGCAGAGTCTGGAGTCAGGTCATCTGACCAAAGGGGACAGCGACCAGACTAAGATCAAGATCATTCTCGATGATGGAAGCATTTATCCGCTGGAAGGAAATCTTGAGTTCCAGGATGTTACCGTCGACAGATCGACGGGGACGGTCACAATGCGTGCCATTTTCCCCAATCCCAGCAACCTTCTGTTGCCGGGCCTCTTTGTCCGGGCCGTAGTGCCGGAAGGGATTAACAAACAGGCCATACTGGTTCCTCATCAGGCAGTGTCCCGAGATCCCAGAGGCAACCCCCTGGTACTGTTGGTCGATGCCCAGGATAAGGTTGAGCAGAGGCAGATCACTGTTGATCGCTCCATTGGTAATCAGTGGTTAGTCTCAACCGGTCTATCCACTGGTGAACGGGTCATTGTGGAGGGGTTGCAGAAGGTAAGACCCGGGGTCCCCGTAAGGACAGTTCCTTTTGGTGAAGAGAAGAAAGCCAATGATCCGGTAACCGAATCGGATGTAAAAACTCAGTAAAGATCTAGGGAGGCCCATAATGTTATCCAAATTTTTTCTTGATCGTCCTGTCTTTGCCTGGGTCATAGCAATTATCATAATGACTCTCGGGGGGCTTGCGATTTACAACCTTCCCATATCTCAGTATCCTCCTATTGCACCTCCGTCCATAGCGATTGAGGCGTACTACCCCGGTGCTTCCGCCGAAACCGTCGAAAACAGCGTAACGCAGATCATAGAGCAGAAGATGACCGGTCTTGACCGGATGATCTACATGTCCGCTACCAGCGATTCTTCCGGGAGCGCACGCATAGAGTTGACCTTCGCGGCAGGAACGGATCCGGATCTTGCATGGTCTCAGGTTCAGAATAAGCTCCAAACCGCAACGGCCAGCCTCCCAGAAACGGTCAGGACCAGAGGGGTTACGGTAAGCAAGTCCACCCACAATTATCTGGTGATAGTGGGCCTCATATCAGAAGACGGGAGCATGAACAGGGCAGATCTTCAGGACTACGCAAAATCCAATCTGGAAAAGATATTGGCCCGTGTTCCGGGAGTCGGTGAGGTTATGGTATTTGGAAGCGGATACGCCATGCGGGTCTGGCTGAACCCGGACAAACTTACGGACTATCAGTTGACAATAGCCGATGTAATAACGGCACTGAAATCCTACAACGTGGAAGTTTCGGCCGGACAGCTAGGCGGAGCACCGGCCCTGGAAGGCCAGCGTCTGAACGCATCCATCGTTGTCCAGAACATGCTCAAGACACCCGATGAATTTGCCGACATACCGGTACGGATCAATCCCGATGGCTCAATCGTGAGGATACGCGATATGGCAACGGTAGAGCTGGGGACGGAGGTATACGATATTGAGGCGGAATATGACGGCAAGCCCGCCACCGGTCTGGCTATCCGTCAGGCAGCAGGGTCGAACGCCCTTGACACGGCCGATGCAGTCAAAGCCAAGATGGAGGAACTTAGCCAGTTCTTTCCCTCAGGACTGAAGGCAGTGTACCCATACGATACGACTCCCTTCATCAGAGTAGCCATAGATGAGGTTGTAAAAACCTTATTTGAGGCGATAATCCTTGTATTTCTAGTGATGTGGCTTTTCCTGGGGAACATACGCGCCACTCTCATCCCGACAATCGCCGTGCCTGTTGTTATCCTGGGGACCTTTGCGATGCTGGGCTTTTTTGGATACTCCATAAACATGCTCACAATGTTTGCCATGGTTCTGGCTATAGGACTTCTAGTGGATGATGCCATCGTCGTAGTGGAAAATGTGGAGAGAATCATGAGCGAGGAGGGGCTGTCTCCCAAGGAGGCAACGGCCAAATCGATGGAGCAGATCACCAGCGCCCTTATAGGGATCGGACTGGTACTCTCCGCCGTCTTCGGCCCCATGGCCTTTTTCCCGGGGTCAACCGGTGTAATCTACCGCCAGTTCTCCGTAACTATCATAGCCTCCATGCTGCTTTCCGTTGTGGTGGCCCTCATACTGACACCTGTTCTCTGTGCATCTCTGCTGAAACCTGTGAAGGCCGGGCATGAACCGGCTGAGAATGCAATCTTTTTTCTGAGACCCTTTTTTAAATGGTTCGACAGGATATTCTTTAGCCTCAGAGATAACTATGTGAAGCTTGTGGGACATTCTCTGTCAAGAAAATTTCGCTACATGGCGATCTTTTTGATGATTGTTGCAGTAATGGGCTTTCTCTACCTCCGCATGCCCACGGCATACCTCCCCGATGAAGATCAGGGGGTGCTGCTCGCCCAGATAATTATGCCCCAGGGGGCTACCCTGGAACAGACCAAAAAGGTCTCCAAACAGATTGAAGGATACTTCAAGGAAAATGAAAAGGAAGCGGTTGAATCCTGCATGACTATTACAGGCATGGGCTTTTCCGGAAGAGCCCAGAATAATGGCATGGTATTCGTGAGGCTAAAAGACTGGGAGCTGAGGAATCGTAGCGATCTCAAGGCCAAGGCCGTGGCCGGCAGGGCTACCATGGCTCTTTCGGGTATAAGAAGTGCCCTGGTCTTTGTCTTTCCTCCGCCGGCTGTGGCGGAGTTGGGCATGGCAAAGGGTTTTGATTTCCAACTTCTCGACCGCGGTGGTATTGGGCACGCTGAATTTATGAATGTACGTAACCAGCTCCTGGGAATGACGATGCAGGACCCGAGGGTGACCTCTATTCGTCCGAACGGGATGGAAGATGTGCCCGAATACCGTGTTGACGTGGACTGGGAAAAGGCAGGAGCACTGGGAGTTCCTATTACGTCCATTCATCATACGATTGCGGCGGCCTTTGGCAGCGCCTATGTAAACGACTTCGTTAAAGGTGGCGAGGTCAAGCGGGTATATGTCCAGGCAGATGCCCCTTACCGGATGCTTCCCAAGGATATGGCGAAACTTTATGTCCGTAATATCTACGGAACGATGGTTCCCTTCTCTTCCCTTGCCTCTGGCAGATGGACCTCGGGCTCCCCAAGGCTGGAGCGCTTCAACGGCTTTCCTTCCATAAACATATGGGGGGAACCGGCCCCCGGAAGAAGCTCGGGAGAGGCAATGCAGGCCATGGTAGATGCCGTAGGAAAGTTGCCCAAGGGAGTGGGTTTCGACTGGTCAGGACTTTCATACCAGGAAAGGATGTCCAGTTCTCAGGCCCCCCTTCTCTATGCCTTTTCCATTTTTGTTATCTTCCTCTGTCTGGCCGCCCTCTATGAAAGCTGGACCATCCCCATTTCTATTTTACTGGTCCTGCCCCTTGGGGTTATCGGAGGTATAATCGCCTCTAGCACTCGAGGTCTGGCCAATGATGTGTATTTCCAGATTGGCATCCTGACCACGCTGGGGCTGGCCACAAAGAATGCCATTCTTATCGTGCAGTTTGCAAAGGTAGGCATGGGAAAGGGTATGGGATTGATAGAGGCTACCCTGGAAGGGGCGAAGCTCAGATTCCGTCCCATCATGATGACTTCGCTGGCCTTCGGTTTCGGGGTCCTTCCGCTTGTGATAACTACCGGTGCCGGTGCAGGCGCTCAAAATGCAATTGGAACCGGGGTATTGGGAGGCATGATAACAGCAACGATCCTGGTAGTTGTTTTCTCGCCATTTTTCTACGTATTGATTGAAAAGGCCTTCGGGAAACAGGGCAGGCTTCGCTCAGCCGGTAAAGGTATGGCCAATCCCACAAAGGATGAATGATATGAATAGGAAATTATTTCTTCTGCTTATTTTAATTATTTTTATGGTCTCTGCCTGTACACTGGCGCCGGAGTATATTAAACCGGACTCTCCTGTCCCTGCCCTATGGCCTGTCGGTCCTTCATCCGGTGAGGCTCAAAAGGAAGCAAGCCAGAACATCTCGGAACTGAAATGGCGAGAGTTTTTCCCCGACAGCAGGCTGCAAAAGATCATCGAAATATCCCTTGAGAACAATCGCGATCTGCGACTGGCCACGCTTAATGTGGAAAGAGCGAGGGCCATGTACGGGGTCCAGCGTGCTGAGCTTTTCCCATCTTTAGGGGCCGCAGGGAGTGGCGCGAAGGAACGTGTCCCAGCCGACCTTTCGAAAACCGGCAATTCGATGATATCGGAAAGTTACGCTGTCAATATGGGTATCAGTTCATGGGAGATCGACTTTTTCGGTCGCATTCGAAGCCTGAAAGAAGTGGCGCTGGAAAGCTTCCTTGCTACAGATCAGGCCCGTAGAAGCGCCCAGATCTCGATTGTTTCCTCAGTAGCGCAGGCATATCTTACGCTGGCTGCAGACCGCGAGGCCCTTGGCCTGGCTCGTTCTACTATGGAGTCTCAAAAGGCCTCCTACGATCTGATGCAGAAGAAGTACAATGCTGGGATTGCCAATGATCTGCAGCTTCGCCAATCGCAGGCTCAATTTGATACAGCCCGCGGAGAGCTTGCCAGATCTCTGCAGAGCGTGGCGCAGGACCAAAATATTTTGAATCTTTTAATAGGCTCCCCCTTGCCTGAAGATCTTTTGCCTCCAGATCTGGAGGGTATGGTTCTTCCAAAAACAATCTCTCCCGCTATCAGCTCCGAAGTCCTTCTCATCCGCCCCGATATCCTTCAGGCGGAACACATGCTGAAGGGAACGTATGCAAATATAGGCGCCGCCCGGGCGGCATTTTTTCCGCGGATTGCCTTGACAACTTCATTGGGTACGGCAAGCGCTGACCTGTCAGGTCTCTTTAAGGACGGGTCAAGCACATGGAGCTTTGTTCCCCAGGTTACCCTGCCGATCTTTGATGCAAGGATGTGGTCCGCATATGATGTTACAAAGATAGACAAGGAAATTGCCCTGGCCCAATACGAGAAGGCCATTCAGACGGCCTTCAGGGAAGTGGCCGATGCCCTTGCTGTGGGATCTACGATAGATGAGCGGGTTGCAGCACAACAGTCACTGGTAGTTGCCGTTGGTGAGACCTTCAGGCTGTCAAATGAACTGTACGAAAAGGGGATCAGCAGTTATCTGGGGGTACTTGATGCGCAGCGGTCGCTATATGCCGCACAGCAGGGGCTTATTCTGCTGCGCCTTGCGAGAATAACAAACAGGGTAAGGCTTTACGCCGTTCTTGGCGGGGGCAGTGAATAGGATCGATTCATGCCTGGAGCTAATCGTTACGCCATATCATCCTTGTAGCTTCTATAGTAGGTGAAAACCTTCTTGATGTATTGTTGGGTAGCCCTGAAGGGCGGTATGCCATTGTATTCCAGAACCTTTCTGCTACCGGCGTTGTATGCGGCCAGGGCCATCTCGGTATCGCCGTCAAATCTGTCGAGCAGCTGTTTGAAGTATCTGACCCCGCCATGTATGTTATGTTTAGGATTAAATATGTCCTCTACCCCCAGGGCCCTGGCTGTTGACGGCATAAGCTGCATGAGCCCCCGTGCACCTTTTATGGATACAGCCTTTGGGTTATAACTTGATTCCGCCATGATAATGGCCTGGATAAGCTCGGGCTCTACATCATAGAGTTCAGAGGCCTCCTTTATAATGGAACGGAAAAATGGATCTTTTTTCTCATTCGTAGAGTCTGCAGTGGCCTTGGAGGTTATCGTGGAAACGGAAAGACTGTCCACGATTTTATTTTTATGCTCGTAAAGAATTCCTTGAGCAACTAAAAGCACGGCCGTTCCGATCATGAAAAACATCCAAGGAACCGAAGCGGCGTGCCGTTGTCTTGGCAAATCCTCGCTCATTATTTACTCCCTATAAATACTTCTATTGTCGGGTGCGAAGGTAGAAGAATGAAAATGATATGTCAAGATAAAAGTGGCGGGCCCGTTTCACTGTCTGCTCGGCCCTCTTCTGTGGCTTGACTGGTAAAGCCGCTACCCCCAGGGTTGTGATCATTCTTTGTTTCAGAATTCCTGTTGTCGCACCCCTCATTAGTCGTGTCTGAATGTACGGCAGTCTTGATTACACAGGTGCCGGCTATCTTGTCGTGCCAGCCTTGCTTTTTTGGATCGAATGCCGCCCATATGAATCCTAGAAAGAGGGGGATCTTTGATATGATGTATCCTACCCAGCGCAGGAAGGCGATTCCAGGTGTCAGGGGATCGCCGTTCAACTGTACGACTTTCAGGCCCAGCATTTTTTTCCCCGGTGTCTGTCCTGTAGTGCCGTGAAAGTAGATAAAGTACCCGGCATTGAGCAGGAAGGCCATTGCGTAGTAAGGTAATATGACGTCATAGCTGAAATGCGATTTTGTCGGGACAATGAGATTCCCGACCCAAAACAGTATTGCTGTAAATATATCGAGTATAATGGAATCTATAGAAATAGCAGTGAATCTTCGCCAGAATCCGGCGTATTGCATCATCATAGCGCCTCCTCGGTGGCGGCCGTTCCGAACAGCCCTTTCTCGTACTGAAGGATCGAGAGAATGGCCAGGGGCGCGGTCTCGGTCCTGAGTATGAGTTTCCCCAGGCTGGCGGATATAAAACCCCTTTGCCGGGCCTTTTCCACCTCTTCCCATGGGAAGCCTCCCTCCGGTCCGATCACTATCCAGAAATCATCTGCACCGGCGTAACGTTCATCGGTCAAAATACCCCGGATTCCCCTCCGTGATTCTCCCTCCCAGAGGATTATCCGAAGGCTGTCTCCCGGCGCTTTTTCAAGCATCTCGTTGAAGGACAGGATCTCACTGACCTCTGGCACATCCCCCCTGCCGGACTGCCTGGAGGCCTCTACGGCCACCTTGCGCCACCTTGCAGTCTTGCCGTCGGCCCTGTCTCCAGACAGTCGCGGGATAGAACGAGAGGAGATAAAGGGAACAATCCTGTTTACTCCCAGTTCTGTGGCCTTCTGGATTATGAATTCCATCTTTCCTCCTTTGGGGAGCGACTGGGCCAGAGTTATCCGTGTTTCCGGCAGCGAGATATCCTCTTTGCTTACTACCTCAAGTTTAACCGCATCGGGCGAAAAACTAGCGATAACGGCGCTGTACTCGTGTCCCATCCCGTCGAAGAGTGTCAGAACATCCCCCTCTTTAAGGCGCATTACATCCTTCAGATATACTAGGTATTCATCTCCCAGCTTGGCAGAGGTACCCTCATCAAGGGACTCTGGATGGTAGATTCTGGGTGTGGCCAATGTTTACCTCCTGTTTTTATGGGTGATGTCGATCTCAGCGCAGTGGCTTATGGAAGGTATAGCAGACCCATTCCTTTTCAGTCTCGGCATGATAAATCTCAGCACCTCCGCGCAGGAAGGTCTCTTCAATCTCTTTCGCATCCTGTTCGGTGATCCCCGATGCTATCAGGTATCCGCCAGGATTCATCAGGGAGATCAGATGTCTGTGGAACTCGATCAACATCCCCGATATAAGATTGGCCACTATCAGGTCGAAACCTCCCGTACAGAGCGCAATATCACCTTCGATGATATTAACTCGATCTTCAACACCGTTTATGACGATGTTCTTCGACGCTATTTCAACGGCCAGGGGATCATTGTCTATACCTGTTACAGCGCGAGCTCCCAGCTTTGCCGAGCATATGGCCAGTATTCCCGTTCCCGTTCCTATATCCAGGACGGTTTTCTCTTCGCGCGATGCGTCCTTGAGGATTAGATCTTCTATCGCCAGTATGCACATCCTGGTCGATGGGTGCTGTCCCGTGCCGAAGGCCATGCCGGGATCGATATCGACAACTATATCACTGCCGGAGGGGGTGTAGCGCTCCCAGGTAGGTTTTATTACGATATTGTAGCTCATCCTGAGGGGTTTGAAATATTTTTTCCACTGTTCCCCCCAATCGGGGTCAACTATGGTATTTGTAGAAAGAACCGGTTTTTTAAGTCTCGGAAATAGTGAGGAAAGGCTGTCCAGATATCCAGAGATAATGTCCACCTCTTTTTTCACGTTGCGGTTCCAGGGAAGGTAGGACTTTATGGTCTCCTCCGATGATGTGGCCCTGGCATTGAATGAGTCTTCTATGGGAATATCCTGGAAGACCCCTCCCGTTCCCATCTCCTCGAGGAAGTTTGAAATGGCCTCGGTCATTTCCGGAGGCGTCAGGATGGTTATCTCGATCCACTTCTCTTTCCTTTCGGACATGCTCTCGCCTCCCCTTTTATCTGTTCTGTGATTTGTGCCCCGTGATCGGGCATGAATTTCCTGATTACGGGCCATAGGCTACCATCCATTTGATGATATTTCAAGCACCTTGAACTTTAGAGGGCTTCGTGGTAGTTTGTCTCCCTTCCTTATATCTGAAAAGGGTAGGGCCAATGCACTTTTATCCCGTATGCCTTGACATATCTAATAAACGATGCCTGGTTGTCGGCGGGGGCTCCGTTGCCGAGCGAAAGGCGACGACGCTGATCGAATGCGGGGCGAAGGTAGTCCTTGTCGCGAAGGACATGACGGCGAGGCTTCGCGAAATGGCCGATACCGGTACAATAGATTACGTTGCCGACGATTACAGAGAGGAATATCTGGAAGGCGCCTTCCTTGTAATCGGGGCGACCGACTGTGAAGAGGTGAACGAAATCATCTCTCGCGACGCTCATACCCGTGGGATTCCCGTGAATATCGTAGATGATCCTGCGAGGTGCAGTTTCATAGTTCCATCTGTATTACGTCGTGGGGATCTGCTCGTGGCGGTTTCGACGGCTGGAAACAGCCCGGCACTTGCCAGGCGTATAAGAGAAGAGATCGAGGAGCGATTCGGAGAGGAATATGGCAGACTCCTGACGATAATGGGTATCCTGAGAGGAAGGATACTTGCTAGAGGCGGCGCCTCAGAGGATAACAGACTGCTCTTTGAGGCGGTCCTGGATTCTGATATTCTTCTGCATATAAAAGAAAAAAACGCCCTGATGGTACGCAGGATCATAAGTGACCTTACAGGTGAGGATATAGGGGTGGAGCTTTGAGAGGGTGTAGGATATGGATCTGATTTTTTTCAGGATGGCCATGATAGCTTATCTCGTGAGCACGGCAGGATATATTGCATCTCTCTTTGTCGGCAGGGTGCGCGTCGCGAAGATATCTCTGTGGGTTCTGCTTATTGCTCTTATACTCCATACAGTACACATAATCATGCAGTTGATGGGGAGCCAGGCCGGGCCTTCGTCGAACATATATGGTTCGCTCTCTTTTATAGCCTGGGCGGTTGCAGGGTCCTATCTCGCCTTTCAGGCCAGGACAAGGACGCGGGTGCTGGGTGCCTTCGTTTCTCCCGTAGTAGTTGTTATGATGGTGGCGGCGTCGGCGGGGATGAACGGTGGAGAGACCTTCCCCTCTGCAATGCGAGGACCGCTTGTTCCTATCCATGTTGTCTTTCTGCTTACGGGAGGTGCCCTTTTCGCTCTGGCCTGTATCGCAGGATGTATGTACCTGGTTCAGGACAGGCTTATCCGGAGCAAGAATGTGAGCGGCTTCAGCCGTCTGCTTCCGCCCCTTCGGGATCTGGACAGGATGAACCATCTCTGTACCGTCTGGGGGTTTCCGCTCCTGACATTCGGAATAATCGCCGGGGCAATATGGGCGCAGGCGATATGGGGCAACGGCTGGTACCTGGACCCCAAACAGGTCTTCACCATGGCATCTTGGCTGCTTTGTGCCTTGGTGGTGCACCAGCGGATAGCGATCGGGTGGAAGGGTAGAAAGGCTGCCTTTCTCTCCATGATCGCCTTTGCCGGTCTACTTTTTGCCTTTATCGGCGTCAATGCCTTTTTCGTAACGATGCACAGTTTCTGACCGGGTCTGGATTCTAAAAGATGAGCATAGCCCTCCTTGGAATAAATCACAAAAGCGCTCCTCTGAGTATAAGAGAGAGGCTGTCCCTGTCATGCGGGGAAGGTGAAAAGCCTCTGGAGGAATTGAAAAAGATTCCTCATGTTGCAGAAGTGCTTTATCTGGCCACCTGCAACAGGGTCGAGGTGCTTGCCAGGATGAAGGATCCGGAGCGGGGAATGGCAGGGCTGGAGGCGTTCATAACCACGCAGGGGAATCTCTCAGAGGCAGAGATGAGACAGTGCCTATACATCTACCGCGATGAGGATGCTGTTCGCCATATCTTCAGGGTGGCGTCAAGTCTTGATTCCATGGTGATGGGGGAGCCGCAGATACTGGGCCAGGTCAAGGATGCCTACCGCCTCTGTGTCAAGCAGAAGGCCTCCGGGGTCATATTGAACAAGCTGCTGCACCACGCCTTTAGGGTGGCCAAGAGGGTTAGAACAGAGACCGCCATAGCAAGCAATGCGGTATCTGTAAGTTTCGCCGCCGTTGAACTTGCCAAGAAGATATTCGGCTCTCTTGTCGGTAAGAGGGCGCTTTTAGTCGGGGCCGGGGAGATGGCGGAACTTGCGGCAAGGCACCTGATGGATGGAGGGGTAGATCGCATGATCTTTGCTAACCGCACTTACGAGAGCGCTGCCAGGCTGGCCGATGGCTTTCAGGGAATTCCCGTTGAGTTTAAACGTCTCGGAGAGACCCTGGGGGAGGTCGATATCATTATCAGTTCAACAGGTTCCCCCGATTACGTTATATCTTTTGATATGGTTGAGGCGGCTCTTCACCGGCGAAAGAACCGGCTTCTCTTTCTTATAGACGTAGCAGTACCGAGGGACATAGACCCAAGGGCCGAGCAGATAGACAACGTTTACCTCTATAATATCGATGATCTCCAAGGGGTGGTTGACCGCAATACGCAGGGTCGCCTCAAGGAGGCGAACAGGGCCCAGGAGATAGTCGACGGCGAGGTTTCAAAATTTTTCGAGTGGTATACAACGCTGGATGTCGTGCCTACGATAGTGGACCTTAAGGGGAAGGCCGATGAGATTGTAAGGGGCGAACTGGAAAAATCTCATTCCTGGATGAAAAATCTCGATGAAGGGGAACGGGAGAATATAGGGATCCTCGTAAACTCTGTTGTAAACAAGATACTACACGATCCCGTCGTCGGACTGAAGAAGGAAAGCAGGAACGGTGGGGCCGACCCTTATGTGGCAGCCATCAAGCGACTTTTCATGCTAAAGTAAACCAATATAAAGTCTTTCTTACAGGGCGAGATATCAGAATGCCCCAAGCTGACAGGAAGATATCTTGATCCCCAGCGTCTCGCATGCACTTGCAACATCCATTTTCGCTATTCCAAAGCGCTTTGCGATCTCCCATGAAACAAGACAGGGCAGCTTCCCGCCTTTGATTGATTCACGAATGGCCGCATCAAGTTCGGGATTGACCTCGGTGGCCGCCTTTATAATCCTGCCGTCCGGTTCATATCCGAAAAGACCCATCTGGCACCTGGACAGGCGGACCTCCATCAGATCGACGGCTACCCCTACCTCTGCCGGTGGAATCGACAGGGTCTTTGCTATTCCATGGGCGGCGGCGCATGTAATGAAACCATTTTTGTTTTTATCCTCGATAGCCTTTTGAACCGCAGGAGATAGTTCTGTTCCCTTGTTGTGCTTTGCGGCATAATGTCCCGCATCTTCGTGTGCCATGGTTTCTCCCCACCGCAATCAAATTTGGTCAGAGTGCAAAAAACCTGTCATAATCCTGATGTCAATAGTTCATGTAATGAAAGGGTTCGATGGCTGAAATTGCCTTGGCATCCAGCGTATCGAAGCCTCCTTTTTTGAGGATCAGCTGAGCCTTGTCAAGCTCATCCACATCTATCACGAATACGGCATTCTTGCGGCTCTCCAGAACAAAGCCGTAGGCGTTCTCGACGTTTATTCCGTTATCGAAGAGAAGCTCTATCAGGCGGTCAAGGCCGCCTGGCCTGTCCTCTATGACGACTGCGAGAACCTCTTTGAGGCTGACAGTTAGACCTTCTTTCTCCAGGAGGGTGCATGCGCGCTTCGGATCATCCACCAGGGCATTTATAACGCCGAATGCATCGGAGGTGGATATGGTTATTGCACGGAGGTTGATTTTGCCCTTCCTCAGGATGCGGGTTACCTTCGCCAGCCTGCCCGGTTTGTTCTCTGCGAATATGGAAAGCTGATAGGCAATCATTGCTTCTTTACTCCTCTCTGTTATCGATAACCCTTACGGCCTTACCCTCGCTCTTGGGGAGGGTTCCCGGTTCCACAAGCTCTACCTTCGGCGTTATCAGTATATCGCTTTTCAGGTCTTCGACGATCCTGCGGCGCAGTCCTTCCAGTTGTTTCAGGTTGCCGGAGAAGAATTCCTTGCTCACCTCGACTTTGACGATCATCAGGTCGTTGAAGCCTTCCCTCTCAAGGATGATGAGGAAATTGGTTCCCACACCGGGGATATCCATCAGTTTCTTTTCTATCTGGATTGGGAAGATGTTGACCCCTTTCAGAATCAGCATGTCGTCCGTTCTCCCCTTTATCCTCTCTATCCTTCGGTGGGTGCGGCCGCACTCGCAGGGACCCGGGATTATCCTGGTCAGATCTTTTGTGCGGTAGCGTAGAATAGGCATCCCCTCCCGCAGCAGAGTCGTCATTACCAGTTCCCCCTCCTCACCTTCGGGAACTGGTTCAAGGGTATCGGGGTTGATGATTTCCATGATGAAGTTGTCCTCCCATACGTGCATACCGTTCTGGCAGGGACATTCGAAGGCTACACCCGGGCCGTCCATCTCTGAGAGCCCGTAAGAGTTATAGGCCTTAACGCCGTAGAAGTCTTCTATCTTTTTTCTAGTCTTTTCCGAATGGGGCTCGGCACCTAGAAAGGCTATGGCAAGACGGGTATCCCTCCTAGGATCCACTTTCACCTCTTCGAAGACCGACGAAAGATGCAGTGCGTAGCTGGGGATGATGTGCATGGTGGTAGTCCCGAAATCCTGTATCAGTTGTATCTGCCTTTTGCTGTTTCCCGAACCCGCCGGAATTATAAGAGCCCCTACCTTTTCGGCTCCGTAGTGAAACCCTAGTCCGCCGGTAAAGAGCCCGTATGTCATCATGTTCTGGAACACATCGCTTCTTCTCATGCCCGTCATGTACATTGAACGGGCTACGATATTTGTCCATTCGTCTATATCGCTCTGTGTATGAAAGATGACTGTTGCCCTTCCGGTTGTTCCGGAAGATGAATGCATGCGGACCAGGTCGTCCTTTGGGACGGCCAGAAACCCGTAAGGCCAGCCTTCCCTGAGATCGTCCTTCGTTGTCATGGGGATCTTCCACATATCCCGCAGTGATTTTATATCCTCGGGCTTGAATCCCACTTTTCTAAACATCTCTTTATAGAAGGGAGAGATAGCCGCCGTGGCTACGCTTTTTTTCAACCTTTCGAGCTGCAAGGCCTCCAGTTTATCCCTCTTTATGGTTTCAATATCTTTTTCCCAGTACATCCTATTCTCCTTCGATTAAAACAGTGTCTGCGTTATATACAATCCGGGTGGTCATTTATCAAGACAAAACCTTTTGGGAAATAGGATGCGACCCGTTAACCCCTTATCTCCGGTGAGGCCTTAGGATCGAACGGGTTCATTCGGACGGAGAGCGAAAAGAGGTGTGGATAGCTGCCTCTCAGGTGTCTCATATAGTTGAACCATTCAACTAGCAGTGCCGCATGTGCCCTTTCGATATCGATCTGTATATGCTGAAGATCGGCCTCTGAGAGATCTTCAAGTCTCTCTCGGTAGAGAAGTTCCTCGGCCAGGTGAAATATTGCCCACAGAAGGTCCGAGAACCGGTCATGTTCCAGCAGGTTTGAGTTCTGTATCAGAATAAGCATGAAGGGGCGTTTGTCCAGAAAGAAGTCCTGGAGGGCTTTGAGATCCCCAAGCCGGATGTCCACATCGGACTTATAGGTCCTTCCTGTTCTGTCCAGCCAGTTCTCGAAACCGGCAATCCCAGCCCTTGCCTGATCGGCATTTTTGTCAAAACCGGAAAATATTCTAAGCAGTTCCGTGCCGACCTCGCTGAAAAAGGCGCCTATGACCATGTTCATCTTGTAAATCTTGGCTTTTTTATCGCGGTAATCCAGAAGCTGGTGAAGTATCATGGTGACTAGCAGTACCTCTACAAAGACAAAGGCCACATCCCCTACAAAGAAGATAAAGAGGTGGTGGGGATCTCTGAAGAGCATATAATGGAGGACGTAGAATATTGCAGAAAGGCATAGAAGCGCTATCCCCCAGATTATCTTCCAAGCATCAGGTTTCATGTAAGAGTATCCTTTCTTTGTTGTGGTAGGTTGTTCTTTCCAGGAAAATCAATCCCCGCATTTTCCCATATCCCGGGACGGGTGAGGATGAAATCGTATCGAACCGGATCGTCGGGAACCATCCTTCTGAAGGCTTCTGTAATCTCCAGTGCCGTTTTCATGTTGGCCTGTCTGCGTTTGGTGAGGCCCAGCTTTAGACAAACCCTGTGCATATGGGTGTCGAGGGGGACGATCAGTTTCGAAGCAGGTATGTTGTCCCATCCTCCTGGATCGACATCGTCACTTCTTACCATCCAGCGAAGATAAAGATTTAGCCTCTTGCAGGCGCTACCCCTTGATGGTGAAGGAAAGAGGCTGTTTTTTCCTCCGGGAAAGTTCGTGCTCAACTCCTCGACGAAAGAGGAAAGGGGCTCTGTGAGGCTTTCTGTGTCTTTGACCAGGTATCTGGTCAGGCATGATTGAAGGGACCCATGTCGAACGATGGCATTCTGAACCCCCAAAAGCAAGGCGGTTAAATCATCCCCGGTTGTAAAGCGATGCCTGAATCCCGAGAGTATCCTTTTCAGCGAAACCGGTGACACGTCCCTGATAAAACGAAAAGGGGAAGGGGTCATCTTTTCCAGGATGCACTGGATGCTCTTTTTTATCTGCAGGACTCTTCCATAGGCAAGACAAGAAGCTACAACGCCTACAATCTCCCGGTCTGCGGGATCTTCGTATAGGTAAAGAAACTCAAGCGGGTCGGGCCTTACGAATTGCCTTTTGTTGTAAAGCCTGTAAATACGCTCAAGTTCACTGGTCATGGTATCGGTCAAGGATATAAGAATCCCTCCTAACGGCGGCCTCTAATTTTCTGGTACCATATGCCATGCCGGTGTTTTGCGTATTCACTGTCTACGCTGCCCGTGAAAATGCTGGGCAGCAGGGGCCAATTGGTCTTGAATATGAAGGCTGCCAGGTGGACAACAATGCCTATCATAACAAGGAATGTGCCCATATTGTGGAGGAGAGTTATCCAAAGGGTGAATCCTTCTGAATAGTTTATATAGGGAAAGTTTTTAAGTACTTTCAGTATGCCCGTTAAGATAACCAGTAGCAGCGAAATGCCGATGAAGGCATATGCCAGGCGCTGCTCGGCAAGGTATTTATCGTTTTCCGGTTCCTGTCCGAATCCGAATGTTGCCATGATGATCTGTCCCGATTCCCTAAGATCCCCCCTGCGAGGCACCATATCAAAGTCCCGGCGAATGCCGTGAAAAACCAGATGATATGCAACTGCGGCCATCAGAAGGGCCGCGGCCCAGTAGTGTATAAGGAGTGTTACAGAAAAGTCACCGGCCCATGACAGCCCCGGAAGCTGGTCGACCATATAACGCTTATAGAGAGGCATCTGACCAAAGCCGCTGAATATAAGAACAAATGTTGAGAGGGCTACGGTCCAGTGGACGAGCAGAACCGAAAGTCCGTGGCGTTTAATCCTGTAATTATTAGATAATTTTTTAGTCGCCATTGCTGCCCCTTCCTTTCATTGTCTTATAAGCGGCTCCGATAGCGGCGGCAATAGCGGCGACAGGTGCGATTGCCATGCTCCATGCTATGCCGTTGGGGGTTTCCGTCATGTTTTCTACTCCGACAGGCATTGCCGGGAATCCTGGGCTCTGGGGGTTTTGCTGTTCTGCCCTCTGCTTCATCAAGGCTGTATGGATTTTTTCGAATGGGACCGGTGATACGTAAAAGGTAGATGTTCCACCATTTTCGCGATCACCGTATATGTACCCGCTGATCTCTTCTGCCCGTTTTGTTGCCAGTGCATGCATCTCATCCTTTTTGCCGAAGAGTATGACATTTTGGGGACAGGCATCCACACATGAGGGGTTCTTTCCTGATTTGACAAGGTCGTTACATAGATCGCATTTGTACATCACCCCGCCACCGGCGAATTTTGGGGCGATCTTGAGATATAGCCCTACTCCGGCCTGCCGGGCAGGAATGCCCCAGGGGCATACAGTCCGGCACTTGGCCCCGCCAAAGCAAAGTTCATGGTCTATAACGACGGGACCTTTCGGCATTTTGTGAAGGACGCTGAAGGGACAAAGATTGGCACAGGGAGGATTATCGCAGTGCATACAGCGCCGCTGGAGGTAAAGAGCGTAATCCTTGCCTTCATGGTTTACCTTTACCTCCTGAACAAATGTCCAGTTGTATGGCGTAAGCCTGTTTGTAATGCCCCTTTTCTTTGACCAGTCCTCGGTCTTTTTCTGTGGCCAGTAAAATCCGATATCCTCTACAGGCTCGGGGTAGCGGCTTTTATTTTTCTCACGGCAGGAGCTTACGCACAAAGGAATGGGCAGTGTTTTGCACCCGTCACATTTCGTAAGATCTATAATTGTTCCAACTTCTTCGCCTCCCGACGCAGAGGCTCTTCCTTCAAGGCCCGAAAGTACAAGCCCTCCTGCCACACCGGATGCTACCGATCGTTTAAGGAAATCCCTTCTCGAAAGGTCGGACATGTCTTAGCGTTCCTTTCCTTGTTTAAGATCAAAGATCCTGCGTAATCCCGAATCTCCCAGATCTGCAGCCGTGGCAGCGGCGGAGTGACAATAATGAGGGTCACTTGGCGAGATCTATCTGATCAGCAAAATATGTACTCAGCGATAAGCTTTTATTTTGTCCATCAAAAGCTGTTCGGGCATTGCCCCTACGATGTCCCCAACCTTTTCTCCGTTCTTGAATACCAGCAGATCCGGTATGGATCGGATTCCGTATTTTCCTGAGGTTTCAGGATTGGAGTCCACGTCAAGTTTGGCAAATACGATATCTCCCTGATGGTCCTTTGCCAGTTTGTCAAGGACAGGACCCATCATCTTGCAGGGGCCGCACCAGTTGGCCCAGCAATCGACAATCAGAAAGGGGTACTTGGCTATCGCATCATTAATGTTTGCGTCGGTTACCACGACCGGAGCGTCTGGTTTATCTACAAATGTTCCCATTTCTTCCCTCCTAAGTGAAAAGTTTCTTTTCTAAACAGAATGACGGAGGGACTGAAAAATATCCCCTTCGCCCCTTCCTTTTAAGCCGAACCCTTTACAGGGCATCGTGCGTCCTAATATAGGGATGCCATCACCGGTTGTCAAAAGGGTAGAGCTATTATCAGTTCAATTTTTCAAGCTCCTCGACGATCGATTCCAGAAAGGGCCTTTTGTTTATGTCGTGTACATCTATGTAGCGAATGATCCCATCCTTATCTATTATGAAGATTGCCCTCTCTGCCGTACCTTCGGAACGCAACACCCCGAATCTGTCTGCAACCGCTCCGTGAGGCCAGAAATCGGAGAGCACCGGAAACCAGAGCTTTCCCATCTGGTTTGTCCATGCGAAGAGGGTGGGGATGTTGTCGACTGTGATTCCTAGTAGTACGGTATCACGATGGTCAAATAGGTCCTGCAGTATGGCATATCCCGGCCATTGATCGGAGCATACGGGGGTCCAGGCGGCTGGTACGAAGGAGAGTACGACGTGCTTTTTGCCACGATACTGTGCCAGCGATACATTTTCTCCCGATACCGAAGGCAGGGTGAAATCAGGGGCGCGTTCACCCACCTTGACTCGCAGAATGCTGTCCGTGGGTTTTAGCTTCCCCGGTTGATATATATTACCTTTGAAGGCCTCCGACAGGCAGTATCCGGTCGCCGAAGCTGACAGAAAGACAAAGAACGAAAGAAAAATAACCTTTTTTATATTCTTCACCCCATCACCTCCTGTCCTCAAGGCCGGATAACCGTATCACCTCTTCCAGAAATAGACCTACGTCTTCGAATCCTCCCAGCCTGGAGTAAATGACCCTCGCTATACCCTTTTCAATGCTGGCGACTATGAAGTAGGGGGTTCTTACCTCTCCTACGGCCTGATGTATCTTATAATCCTTGTCAGGTATAAGTGGGAAGGGAACCTTGTATTTCTCCCTGAAAACCTTCAACTCGTAAGAGGAGTTACCGGCACCGATCCCGATCATCTTTATCCTTTTACTGATCTTCGGGTTATCTTCTATCATTCGGTACAGTTCGTTGAGGTTTGCAGCCTCTTTCTGACAGAAGGGACAGTACATGCTCATTATCTCTATAATGACCACATCGGACTTGATCTGGGGAACCTCAAAGAAATCCCCTCCAGACAGGCCCAGATATGATCTGGCTTCCCGTTCCTGCGGCACCGCAAATTTAGTCTCGGGAAGGACCTCTCCTGCAGACGGGGCCTGCGCAGCCGAGGAGTAAAGGGGCAGCAGAAGGATAAAGGTAACAGCAATAATATATTGAAGATATCTTTTCATTATTTTCATTCCTTATTTGTTATTCGCTTGAAACTTTTGTCCAAAGGTATCAAGCCCCGTCAAGTCCTGGAGATTCTGTCCTGCGGTACCAGGAGACAGGGTCGGTCATGAACTCCTCCGTATCCTTCAGCGACAGAAAGTGATCCCTTTCCATTGAACTCAACAGATCGAAGAATGCCCTCTCCTTATCATCTGATGCGCTGTCTCTGAGTTCCTGATAGTGTTTTATTCCACGTGCCTCAAAATCTATGGCGACTCTGATCGCCTTAAGATCATCGTCGTCCCCTGGAGGCATCGCTGCATTTGCTTCCGTTGTCTTTTTGAAAAGGTCTTTGACCCGGCTTTTCCCCAGGGTGATTTTTACTGTCTCAGGCCAGGCCTCTTCTTTTTCCCATATCTTATGGATTTCCTTTAGGCGCTCATAGTGTTCAAGTTCATCATCTGCGATCTGCTGGAACATCGCTTTCCCCAGGGGATTCTTGGTCCTTTTAGCGTTTTCGATATAAAAGGCACGCTCCCTCGTTTCATTCTCCAATGCCAAAACCAGAGCATTCAACCGCTGTTTGTCCACTTTCATTTGATAAGCCTCCTTTCGTAATATGATATATTTGAAAATCAGTGTTTCGGATATGTATCTTCATCCGTTTTTCCGCCAAAGAACAGGTATACCCACCCTTGATATATTATGATGATCGGCACAAATACAAGAACCACGGCCAGCATGATCTTCAGTGTCATGGGACTTGACGCGGCGTTGTGAATCGTCAAGCTGAAAGTCTTATCGAGGCTGGATTTTAGCAGGAAAGGATAGAGTCCTGCCAGTCCGAATGTAACGAGCGACAGGATCGATATGCAAGATGCCCACCAGGCCTTCAGCCAGTGCGCTTGGCCGATCCATAACCTCGTCATTGACATGGCGACTACGAAAATCAAGGGAATAAACCAGAATGCCCAATGTCGCATATATATACCGAAAAGGTCGGTTTTTGCGGCGCTTAAGGACAAAAAGACCACCGCCATGACCAGCGTTGCATGCCAGATAAGGACAGCCCATCTTCCGGCACGTGCCTGAAGGGGACCCTGGACCTTGACTGTAATCCAGAGGCAACCGTGAAGTGCAAAGATAAGTACAAATAAGGTCCCCCCGGCAACGGTGTAGGAGTTAAGAAGTTTTGTCACTGGACCATTATAGATCCCGGAGGCATCAATTGGCATGCCGAGGAAGATATTTGCGAAGATGACCCCGAAGAGAAAGGCCGGCAGAAAACTGCTTAAGGCCAGGCACCACTGCCATATGGATTTCCAGGCGGGACTGCTTGCATCCTCTCCAAACTCAATGGATGCGGCCCTTAGGATAAGGGCAAAGAGGATGAGCATCAGGGGTGAATATAAGGCGCTGAACATGGACGCGTAAAAAGATGGAAATGCCGCAAAAGTGATGCCCCCCGCTGCCACCAGCCATACCTCGTTGGCGTCCCAGAAGGGTCCCATTGAGAGGTAAAGGTCTCTTCTGTCCCTGTTGTTCTTTGCCAGGATCGGCTGCATGGACCCTATGCCAAGATCAAAGCCATCCAGCATAAAATAGACTGCCCACGTAAATCCCCAGATACAGAACCACACAGTCTCCAGCATTTTTATTTCCTCCTGGTCTGTCTGGCAAGGCTATCGATATTATCATCCCATCTGGACGCATGCCTGATCATCGTGAAGAGGGCGACTGCGCCGATCAGGGCATAAATGCCGAAAAAGCCGGCAAGGCTGAATGCAACCTGACCCGGGTGAACAGTTGAGACCGCATCTGCCGTTTTCATAAGGCCGTAAACTATCCAGGGCTGCCTGCCCATCTCGGTTACCGTCCACCCGGCGGCGCAGACGATATATGGGAGAGGGATGCAATACAGCAGGATCTTCAGAAAACGAGGGCTTTCGGCCAGTTTGTTGCGCCTGAGCCACCCGTAGATGCCAAGAAAAATGAACAGGCCGCCGAGGGCCACCATTATGCGGAAGGCATAGAAAACCGGGGCCACCGGGGGGATTTCGTCGGCGGGGAGATCGTTCAGGCCTGTTACCTCTGCGGCAATGTTGTGATGGGCCAGCAGACTCATGAAGCCTGGGATGGGGGCCATCTGAAAGAGGTTTCCTCTGTTGTCCATTCTGGGCACCGCTATAAGATACAATGGGGCATATGTCTGTGTTTCCCAGAGGGCTTCGAGGGCGGCGAGTTTTGCGGGCTGTTTTTCTGCAAGGTCGGCCCCGTGCATGTGCCCCTCGGCGACTACGAATATGGAAAATATCAGGGAAAAATAAAGGGCTGGCCTGAAGGCCTTTATGAATATTTCACGTTCCTTCAGTATGTGATAGGCACTTATCCCCATGACAAAAAATGCGGAAAGTACATATGCGGCGCCGATCGTATGGAGAAAGGTAAGGACGGCATAACCCTGTGTGATCACGCTGATAAAATCTGAGATCTCGGCTCTGCCCTCCCTTATTACATACCCGACTGGGTGTTGCATCCATGAATTTGCGATCAGTATCCACAGTGCGGAGAAGGTGGAGGCGAAGGCTATCATCCAGATAAGCACCGCATGCATCTTTTTTGAAAGTTTTTCCCAGCCGAAAGCCCATACGGCGAGGAGTGTAGATTCCAGAAAAAATGCAGCCGTGGCCTCTATTGCCAGAAGCGGACCGAATATGTCCCCGACATAGCCGGAATAGCGGGACCAGTTTGTCCCGAATTGGAATTCCAGAGGGAGGCCCGTCACCACACCTATTATGAAGTTGATGACGAACAGCTTTCCCCAGAACTTCGCCAGCCTTAGATAATCCTTGTCCCCGGTCCTTACGTATATGGTTTCGATTACTGCTATGAGGATGGACAGTCCCAGGGTAAGGGGGACGAAAAGGAAGTGAAAATATGTAGTTACGGCAAACTGAACCCTCGACAAAAGTAAAACGTCCATCGTCGATTCCTCCGGAATTGATCATGGGCCTTTATGTCAAGACGGAACCATATCCAAAGGAATGATCCCCTCTGCTCTGATAGGACAGGATAATGCGCTGCCGCTCTTATCTACTCCGGTGCGAACTCATCCTTGGACGCACCGCATACAGGACAGGTCCAGTCATCGGGAAGGTCCCCGAAGGCTGTTCCCGGAGAGATCCCTGCCTCTGAATCCCCCTTTTCCGGGTCATAGACATAGCCGCATATCCCACAAACATATTTTTCCATACCATTCTCCCCCTTGCCTTTCGTTGCTTCAACTGTGGCTGGAGCTGCTCCTTTGTAGGTCGGGGCGTTTGCCGGTGCCTTGCCGTTTTTGACATCCTGGTAATGTGCGTAGGTAAGGGGTTTGCCTGTTTTCAGAACCTTTGCCCCTGTGATCTCGACGATAAAGACCGAATGGGTCCCGGCATCGGCACTCCCTATAACCTTTCCCTCAAAATAGGAGAGGGCATGGTCGGATACTATCGGGCAGCCTCTGTTGCCCTTTTCGTATTTCACCCCGGAAAACTTGTCCCCATCTCTTCCGGACTTGAAGCCGAACTGTCCGATGAAGGGCATCGGTGTCTCCTCTTCAAGGACTGTGACGGCCATGACGCCGCTCTTTATGATATATTCGTGGGTCAGGTTGTTCTTGTTGATACTTACCGCGACTCTGGGTATCTCGGCACAGACCTGTATGATCGAATTGGCGATTTGCCCGTTTGCAAGGTCTCCGGAAATGGAAGTCACCAGATACAGGCCATAGGAGATATTCCAGAGAGCCTTGGGGTCCATTACATTATCCACGATCAACAACCTCCTTTAGTTTTTGTGCCACAGTTCTGCCTAGTTCAACGCAGCTTTTCAGGTCTTGGCTGTCGGGAACGTATTTTACCCTTAGGGGTTCTGCCACTAGATCCACCTTCATATCCGTAAGAATGTCACCAACCTGCCTGGCAGATTCTCCGCTCCAGCCGTAGGAGCCGAAGGCCGCGCCAATAAGATTCTGAGGCCTTAGTCCCTTCAGGTAGGTGAGTACATCGGCCATTGTTGGAAAGATATTGTTGTTCAGCGTAGGGGAGCCGGCCAACAGCGCGCCGGCATCCAGCGCCTCATATGCCGCCTCGCTGCGGTGCGCCGAAGACATGGAGAGCGCTTTTACCTGTGCCCCTGTCTGTATTAATCCCTCCTCTATCGCCCTGGCCATCATCTCTGTGCTGTGCCACATAGTGTCATAGAGGATAAGGGCCTTGTTTGACGGCTTCTGCCCTGCCCATCTGGCATAGGAATTAATTATCGTTCCGATGTTTCTGCGCCAGACCGGACCGTGATCGGGGGCTGCGATTCTGATGTCTAGCCCCGATTTTTTCACATCTTCAAGGAGTTTCAGGACTTGTGGAGAGAAGGGCAGCAGTATGTTGGCGTAGTATGTGGAGCCCTCATATTCTAGTACAGAATCTTCGATCATATCGGCAAACCGCTCTGCCGAGGCCAGATGCATGCCGAAGGCATCCTGCGAAAAGAGGAGGTGGTCCTCCTTGAGATAACTGAACATGCTGTCCGGCCAGTGCAGCATGCGTGTCTCCAGAAACGTAAGATTCATGTTCCCCAGATTCAGATCGTCACCGCTCTTTACGGGGGTGATGCCTTCCAGAGCGAAATGCTCCTTTAGTGCCTTGGCTCCCATTAAGGAAGCGAATACTTTTTTCGGTTTTATCTCCTCCATAATCTGCTTAAGGGCTCCGGAGTGATCCATTTCGGCATGATTGGATACGATATAGTCTATATCGCCTGGGTTTACTACGGATGCTATCCTGGAGAGGAGTTCTTCTCTGAAGGGGGCCTTAACGGTATCTATAAGGGTTATCTTATCTGCCATAATAAGATATGCGTTGTATGTGCTGCCGCGCTTGGTTGTGTATCCGTGAAAGTCCCGTATTCCCCAATCGATTGCGCCTACCCAGTAGACATGGTCGCTTATTTTTATTGCCTTGTAGACACCTTCCATTTTAGAGACTCCTTTGGTTGTGGCCAGAGATTTGAGAATAATCCATTACGAAAATGGGGTAATGCTGTCAGGTAAAAGAGGGAGAACCCCCTTAATGATTCTTGGATAATTTCTGCCACTCTTGACGGGCAGAACCATTTTGGAGGAGAAACGGGATGACCACTATTCGATATGCGGACCATTTCTTTATGCCTTACCCGGCTATGATGTAATGTGTCAAAAGGCCGCTATTCCTGCCGGGAGAAAGTGTACCTTATTTCTACCATAATTCATTTAAACTTCAAGGAGAAAAATTTTGCTTGACAATGGCTTATGCTTGTGGATATAGAGACCCCTACAATTTTTGGAGAAGGTTTTTCTGATGGGCAAGAATGAGCATTTAACTTACTGGTTTAGCTATTGGTACTTTGGCGGATCGGTTTGCCCATCGCTTGCGAGTAGCTAACTTAAGAACATAAAAGAGTTAAGCCATGGGTAGACCGAAAGGGTCTACGCCGTGGCTTTTTTGTTTTAGAGGGCCATGGTGAGGAGGATTTCATCATGGCCCTCTAATTTTTTAATAGGAGGTTTTTGAAAAATGATCATCATAATGAAGAAGAACGCAACGGAAAGTCAGATAAGAGACGTCATCGATTGGGTGGAATCGGTTGGTTATTCCACCCATCCCTCTCACGGCATTGAAAGGACCATCATCGGGGCCGTGGGCGACAATCGTGGCAAGGAAAGCCTGAAATTTGTCGAGTCTCTTTCGGGGGTTGAAAAAACTGTCCCAATCCTGAAACCCTACAAGCTGGCCAGCCGGGAGTGCAAAGAGGTTAGAACCACTGTACGTGTCGGTGATCTGGAAATCGGTGGTCCCCGATTCATCGTAATGGCAGGTCCCTGTTCGATTGAAAGCCCGGAGCAGATGATGGAAAGCGCCTTCATTACCAAGAAGGGTGGAGGCGATATAATAAGGGGCGGAGCCTTCAAACCCAGGACTTCACCATACAGTTTCCAGGGTATGGAGGAGGAAGGTCTGAAACTCCTGAGACATGCTGGCGACAAGACAGGGCTACCGGTCATTACGGAGGTAATTAACCCGGCGGATGTGGATCTGGTTGAAGAATATGTGGATATTCTTCAGATAGGTGCTCGCAATGTTCAGAACTTCGCTCTACTTAAGAAGGTTGGAAAGGCCAAGAAACCGGTACTTCTGAAGCGTGGAATGATGACTACGATTGAAGAGTTCCTGATGTCGGCTGAATATATACTGTCGTCGGGAAACAGCAATGTTATCCTCTGCGAGCGAGGTATCCGTACATTCGAAACGGCTACCCGCAACACCCTGGATATCAGCGCTGTTCCAGTTCTCAATGAGCTGTCTCATCTGCCCGTGATAATTGATCCCAGTCATGCCGCCGGTGACTGGAAATATGTTCTTCCCCTTACGAAGGCGGCCCTTGCCGTTGGAGCTGATGGTGTAATTATTGAGGTTCATCCCGAGCCGGGCAAGGCTGTATCTGACGGGAATCAATCTCTTAAGCCGGAAAAGTACTATCAGCTTATGGAGGAGATACGTTCCCTTGAGAAAATAATACGTAAAGGATCTCGGGTGTAGGGATGAAAAAAATCAGGATAAATCTCGACAAGCAGACTTCGGTTTCTCACGAGATATCGATAGGGCACAATATTCTTGACCGTATAGCGCTTGTCATAGCGAAGGGGAAAACAGCCGGTCGCTACACGGTCATTACCGATTCCAACGTCGCAGCCCTTTACGGAGACGCCTTTATGGATGTGTTGAAAGAGGTGAAGATCAAGGCCGATATGATTGAATTCCCTGCGGGAGAGGCCTCCAAGAATATGGATACGGTTCTGACAATTGTGAGAGAACTGATTAAACGCGGGGTAGACAGGAGCTCCGCCCTGATTGCCCTTGGTGGCGGAGTCACCGGCGACATGACGGGTTTTATCGCTTCCATATACATGAGATCGATTCCTTACATGCAGGTTCCTACAACCCTTATGGCCCAGGTTGACAGCAGCATAGGAGGGAAAACCGCGGTTGATCTTTCTGAAGGGAAAAATCTGCTTGGAAGTTTCTACCAGCCGAGTGCCATATTCATAGATCTCAACTTCCTGAAAACCCTGCCCGAGAGTGATTTCATTAATGGCCTTTCAGAAGTTGTAAAGTATGGTATTATCGACGACCCTGAGCTCTTTGCTCTTCTGGAGGAAAAAGGCCAGGCCGTAAAGGACAGGGATCCGGAGATAATGCAGTTGATTGTTGAACGATCATGCAAGATAAAGAAGGGGATAGTAGAGATTGACGAAAAGGATATAGGGGTGAGACGCATTCTCAATTTCGGCCATACAATAGGACACGCCATTGAGGCAGCGTCGGGATACACAATCCCTCATGGCAATGCGGTCTCGGTGGGTATGATAGCCTCTGCCCGCATATCGGAAAGGATGAAATACCTCTCCAGGGAAGACCTGGAAAGAATAGGAGCCCTTATCCGGGCCGTAGGACTCGCAAGCACTATCCCAAATTCGCTTGATACCGATATGATCGCCTCGAAATTGTTGACGGACAAAAAGAAAGAGGGGGATTCCATCCACTTCGTTCTGTTGAAGAAGATAGGGATGCCCTTCGTCAACGGGTCGGTTGACGGAGCGCTGATACGAGAAACCATCGAGGAGCTTAAAAGATGACGGCTGAATCACTGGAACATCTCAGGGCCTGTTTGAGAGAAAAGGATGAAAAGATTATAAGCCTTTTGAACGAAAGGGCGAAGCTGTCCCTTGAAATAGGAGAGACGAAAAAAAAAGAAGGGATAGACATATACGATCCGTCTCAGGAGAGCCGGATATACGCTCGCCTGAGCGAACAAAACGATGGGCCGCTTACTGACAAGGCTCTTAAGGGCATTTTCACCGAGATACTGTCGGTGTCACGGGCCCTGCAGGAACCCCTTTCAGTGGCCTACCTGGGTCCTGAAGGATCATTCTCAAATGCCGCTGCTGAGGCGCATTTCGGTAAAAGCGCAAGCTTTTCCCCCCGGCCGACCATACTTGATGTCTTCGATCATGTGGAGAGGGGAAGGGTGGGCTGCGGTGTTGTCCCTGTGGAAAATTCCCTGGAAGGCGCTGTCAAGCTGACGCTGGACAGGCTTTTCGCAACGTCTCTAAGGATAAGAGGGGAGATCTTTCTGCGTATCAATCATTCCCTCATATCGAAGAGAAAAGATCTTGACGGTTTGAAGAGTATTTATTCTCACCCACAGGCCCTAGCGCAGTGTCAAGGGTGGATAAGAAAGAATCTTCCAAATTGCACCATCCATGAGACGGACAGCACCGCAAAGGCTGCCCAGAAGGTTATGGATAATGATGAAAAGGCCGCCATTGGCAGTGCCAGGGCCGCCTCCCTGTACGGGCTTAACATCATATCCGAGGGCATAGAGGATAATCCCTCCAACATTACCCGTTTTCTGGTGCTGGGCAGAGGTGATGTTGCTCCCACAGGGAGAGACAAAACGTCTATCCTTATGGGGACTCGGCATATGCCTGGGGCGCTTTACGATTCACTGCAGCCCTTTGCCGCAAAGAAGATAAACCTGATGAAGATAG
This sequence comes from Syntrophales bacterium, assembly GCA_963665835.2. Lineage (GTDB taxonomy): Bacteria > Desulfobacterota > Syntrophia > Syntrophales > UBA2210 > UBA6078. The sequence goes on from CAXXWJ010000001.1 coordinate 1,590,906, forward strand.
AATCCTACCCTCTCAAGGGGAGCGTCTGGGAATATCTCTTCTTTGTCGATTTTGAAGGTCACGTGAAGGAGGCAAAGATACAGGAATGTCTGGATGATCTGGGCAGGCAGGCAAACTTCATTAAAATACTTGGATCTTACCCGATGGGAGAGACGCAACGATGATCTGCATACCTATTGTAGCCAGGACGAACGAAGAAGCTCTGAAACGTATGGAAGCCGCTTTCCTGCTTGCTGATATTGTGGAACTTAGGGTGGACATGATTGATAATCCGGATCTGGGCCGACTGCTTGCGGCCAGGAAGGGTCCGGTCATAGTTACTGCAAGGAAAAGAGAGGAAGGGGGGCACTTCAAGGGGGGTGAAACCGAACGGATTGCCATGCTGATTGACGCCGTAAGGATGGGAGCGGATATTATTGATCTTGAAATGAATGCAGATAGGATTCTCGCGTCCATACTTCTCGAAGAGATACAGAAAAAGGGGGAACGTACACAGTTGATAATCTCCCACCATGATTTCAATTCCACCCCTCCATACGGAGTTCTTCAGGGCATATTCAACAGGTGTCTGGAGATGGGGGCCGATATAGTAAAGATAGTCCCCTTTGCGGTTTCGATAGAAGACAACCTGAAGATATTGAAGCTGATAGGATGGGCCAAGGAAAGGGAGCAGAACATAATAGCGCTTTGCATGGGAGAGCGTGGAAAGGTCAGTCGGATAATGGCACCCTTGTTCGGTTCTTATCTGACCTTCGCGTCCCTTGAGCGGGGCGAGGAAACGGCTCCGGGACAGTTTGCGGCATCGGAAATGAAAGAGATATTCGGGATAATCGGAACATGAATAAGCAGCCTGTGACATTTGCCCTATTCGGGAATCCCGTAGCGCAGAGCATGTCTCCTCTTATGCATGGCGCGGCCTTTCTAGACATGAATCTCGAAGCGGCGTACCGGGCGATTCGAGTCGATGAAGCAGTGGAGATCCCTTCAAAGATGAAGGCCCTCAATATATCCGGTGCCAGCATAACGATCCCTCACAAGATAGAGATAATGCAATATCTAGATGAAGTCAGCGAAAGCGCTGCCCGTATCGGCGCAGTGAACACCATAAAAATTTCGAAGGGCAGATTACTGGGAGATAATACCGACTGGACAGGCCTGGTCCTCGCCCTCAAAGAGGAAATGGATATAAGGGGCAGGAGATTTGCCATTCTGGGCGCGGGAGGGGCGGCGAGAGCTGCCGTATACGGCGTTATGGCCGAAGGCGGAACGGCCATCATAATAAACCGGTCTGAAGACAAGGGTAAAATTATGGCCAGGGATTTTGGATGCGATTTCTGTCCTGTTGAAGGTATGGGAAAAATAAAGGGTGACTGCCTGATTAATACAACACCGGTGGGGATGTTCCCCCATATTGATGCTTCACCGGTAGATCCAGAGATGTTGAGAAACTTCGAATGGGTCATGGATACCATATACAACCCCCTGGAAACCAGGCTGGAAAAAGATGCGCTCAGGGTGGGCAGCAAGACCATCTCGGGCTTGTCTATGTTTGTATATCAGGGAGTAGCTCAGATAAGGATATGGACCGGCCTTGAGCCCCCCATTGAACTTATGAAAAAGGTCGTGCTGGAGAAACTGAAAAACTATGAGAACTGTTAAGACCATCAGAAAACTTGATGCTACCGTAGCTGTACCAGGGTCCAAGAGCTATAGTCAAAGGGCTCTTATTATTGCGTCACTGGCCGAAGGCAAATCGCTGCTGCGCAATGTGCTTATATCGGACGATACGAGGCACCTTATGGAATCCCTGCGGTTGCTCGGAGCGGGGATATCCGCCGATGACAGGGATATAGCCGTAGTCGGAACGGGAGGAAGGATACAAACCCCGGACCAGAGCCTTTTCCTCGGTAACAACGGAACTTCCCTGAGATTCCTCACCTCCGTGGCGTCTCTGGGGAAGAGTGAGATTGTTCTGGACGGAAATGACCGCCTGAGAGAGCGTCCCCTGCAGCCACTTCTGGATGCACTGAATGGGCTGGGAGTTTCCTGCAGTACCATGAAAAAAAACGGCTGTCCCCCCGTCGTAATCAGGGGAGGAGGCATTCGGGGCGGAAGGGCTGTATTTACCGATGCCCACAGCAGCCAGTATATATCCTCCCTGCTTATATGCGCTCCCTACGCGAGCGCCGATGTGACCGTAGAGCTCCGTGGTTTGACGGCCTCCATGCCGTACATAGACATGACAATCCAGGTAATGAAACTTTTTGGTGTAGATGTTGAACATACCGAAAGCACTGAATATGTTGTAAACTCCGGTAAAAGGTATTCCGGCAGGGAATATGATGTGGAAGGGGACGCGTCGAGCGCCTCCTATTTTTTCCTTGCAGCCGCCATCTGCGGTGGCAGGGTTCGTGTCATGAATGTCAATCCCGATACTCACCAGGGGGATATAGGGCTTCTCCATATCATGGAAAAGGCGGGTTGCCGGGTCCTGAAGGGACAAGACTGGGTGGAGGTTCAGGGTGCTACTCTGAATGCCGGTGATATGCGCTTTGACATGGGCGATATGCCGGACATGGTGCCGACCCTTGCAGTCCTTTCGGCCTTCAGGCCGGGGCGGACTGAGATTGTCAATGTCTCGCACCTGCGCCTCAAGGAAAGCGACCGTATAGCCGCCATGGTAAAAGAGCTGAATCGCACCGGTATAGAGGCTCATGAGCTCAATGACGGTCTTTACATAAGAGGCGGGATGCCCCGGGGGGCCAGGATAGAGACCTACGACGATCACCGGATCGCCATGAGCTTTGCCGTTGCGGGGCTGGCGGTAGATGGGATGGAGATAGAAAACGAGGGTTGCGTAAGCAAATCTTTCCCCGGCTTCTGGGCAGAACTGGAGCACCTCTATTGATGAAGAATGTGGTCCTTATAGGATACCGTTGCACCGGAAAGACCTCCGTGGGAAAAAAACTCTCCGAGAAGCTGCGACGTCCATTCGTCGACACCGATGACCTTATTGTGGATCAGGCCGGGATGACAGTAGAGCAGATTGTAAAGGAGGGGGGCTGGCCCCTATTTCGCGGGTGGGAGAAGGATATCATACAAAAGATATCACTGTCGGAGGGTATAATCATAGCCACCGGTGGTGGGGCAATGGAAGACCGGGACAACAGGGCTGCTATGATGAAAAAGGGTCTATTTGTGTGGCTCACCGCCGACCCGGAAACCATAATCTCCCGTATGCGCTATGACCGTAATAGTGAAACACAGCGGCCATCCCTTTCTGAATGTGACCTGAATACGGAGGTTATCATGACAATAGAGAAGAGAGCGCCCGTCTATCGGGAGCTTGCTCATCTGACCATAGATACCGCTGAAAAAGGGGTGGATTCCATAGTGGATGAGATCTGCGGGTTTTTAAGTAGTGAAGTGGGTTTAGGTCATCAAGGTCTTTCGCGATAAGGAGCAGGCATGTCAGGAAACAGCATAGGAAAACTTTTCAGGGTAACAACCTGGGGTGAGTCACACGGAAAGGCCATCGGGGCTGTAGTGGACGGATGTCCTTCAAAGATGCCCCTGAGCGAACCGGACATACAGAAGGAGCTCGACCGCAGAAAGCCGGGACGAGGCGGTGCAACCTCTCCCCGCCGCGAGGATGATCGCGTAGAGATCCTTTCCGGGGTTTTCGAAGGTAAGACCACGGGGACTCCTGTCTCCATGATAATATATAACAGAGACCAGTCGAGCAGTGATTACAGCCAGATCCGCGATCTGTTCAGGCCGGGACACGGGGATGTAACCTACCAGAAAAAATACGGAATCCGCGACTACCGTGGGGGCGGGCGAGCCTCCGGCAGGGAGACCGCTGCCCGGGTGGCCGCCGGGGCAATCGCCAGGAAGATACTGGATAATGAAGGGGTCGAGATCATCGCCTTCACCAGAGAACTGGGAGGTATAGCCGCAAAGGCGGGGGCTCTCTCTGAGGTCGGCCAGAACGGTCTGCTATGTCCCGACAGCGAAGCTTCCCGTGAGATGGAGTCCAGGATCGAAGCGGCACGCAGGGCTGGCGATTCGCTGGGGGGTATAGTTGAGATACTGGTCAGGGGCTGTCCCGCCGGCCTGGGAGAACCGGTATTTGACAAGATTGATGCTGATCTCGCAGGGGCTCTCATGGGGATAGGAACGGTAAAGGGGGTGGAGATCGGCGCTGGTTTCGATGCAGCGAGGATGTCCGGCTCCCTATGCAATGATCCCATAACGGGCCAGGGATTCGCATCGAACAATGCCGGGGGCATTCTGGCGGGCATCACCAACGGTGACGATATCGTGATCCGAGTGGCCTGCAAGCCGATAGCTTCCATAGAAAAAGAGCAGCAGACCATAGATATCGATGGAAGGCCCGCAACCATAACAACCAGAGGCAGGCACGATGTGTGCGTTATCCCCCGTATCATACCCGTCTGCGAGGCGATGGTGGCCATTATCCTGACTGATCACCTGCTGAGGCAGTCAGCATCGAGGCTATCCTAAGTTGTATTCTTTATGATATGGGAGATCAAAATCTGTTGGCTGCACCGCCGAATCTGGCAGGATATTATTGGAATGGAGCCCTTTCTAAATAAATTTATTAAGAGGCTTTCCTGTCATGACCAATCCCCGATGATTGTTATGGCTGTCTTTGAAAAGGAAATGTAAAGAGTTGAAGGATTTATCATCCTCTTTCGATATATTGGAGAAGGCCTTTCCCGGTTACGAGAACAGACCACAGCAGCGCGAGATGGCCGAGGAGATACTCGATGCCCTTCTGGCGCGAAGGGATCTGCTTATCGAGGCGGGTACGGGCGTTGGCAAGTCCTTTGCCTACCTGATCCCTTCGATAATTTCCGGAGAAAAGACCACCATATCCACTTCATCACTTGCCCTGCAGGATCAGCTTGTAAAGAAGGATCTCGTATTTCTCAAAAAGGCTCTTTCTCTGAACTTTTCTTTCGGTGTTCTCAAGGGAAAAAACAACTATGTATGTCTGAAGCGCGAGATAGAGTATGCCGGGAGCGGGAAATGGTACATCCGCTTCAGAAAATGGCTCTCCGAGACAAAAACGGGTGAGCGCAGCGACCTTGCCTTCGCACCTGTATTCTGGGGGGATGTCTGCGGGGAGTCCCATGACTGCGGCGGTCGGACCTGTCCCTTCTACGGACGTTGTTTCTATTACCATCACTATCGTAGGTTGCAGTCTGTTGACGTCCTTGTTGTTAATCACCATCTCCTCCTCTACGATCTTATATCGGACTTCAGCCTGCTACCCTTCCACCGGCAACTGATTATAGACGAGGCCCCCGATATCGAAGATGTCATATCGACCGTCATGGGAAGCAGCATTACATATGCCAGGACTGCATGGCTGCTTTACCGTCTGCGCGGGCTCAAGGTGGTAGTGGATAAACTTTTTCCAAAGGTAGAGTCATTCTTCAAAAAGATGGATTTTCCATCTTATCCCGTTACTCCCATACCTGTTTCCGTCATATCCCATCTGAAGAAATTACGTGAGGATCTTTTACTCAATGAAACCGTCCGGGCCCTGGAAAAACGCAAGCTCGGCAGCTCCGACGATGTGCTGCGTGACAGGATAGAGACGACCATCGCCTATATTGGTTCCTTCGCTGCCGATATGGATGAATTCATAGAGCAGGCGAATGAAGAGAAGGTCTACTATGCCGAATCCGCAGGCGGATCACTGGAGCTGAAGAGCAGCCTTGTGGAATCTGGCAATGCATTCCGAATGCTGATGCGTCAGTACAAGGGTGTAGTGATGACATCGGCAACGCTGGCATCGGGAGGGAATTTTACCTTTCTCAAACAGAGATTAAATATAGAGGGCTTTAAAGAACGGATTATCGGTTCGCCATTCGATTACGAAAGGCAGGCCCTCCTCTATATAAACCGCGAGCTTCCCATCCCGGACAACGAAAACAGCGGCCTTTTTCAGGAAGAGGGCCTTGCTGTAATAGAAAAGCTGATAGGGGCATCGCGTGGAAGGGCTCTGGTACTTTTTACATCTTACCGGCATCTGGATTTCGTCGCCGCTCAGATAAAGACCGACTACCCCTTCAAGCGCCAGGGGGATATGCCGCCGTCGAAGCTTATAGAGTGGTTCAAAAAGACCCCCGATTCCGTTCTCCTTGCGACTTCGACATTCTGGCAGGGGATCGACATAAAGGGGGACGACCTGAGCCTGGTTATTATCGTGAGACTGCCCTTTACATCACCCGGTGACCCGGTCTATCAGGAGCGCTGCAACAGGCTTGGTGAAAGGTGGTTTTACGATCTGGCGCTTCCCCATGCCACCCTGTCTCTGAGGCAGGGATTTGGCCGTTTGATAAGGGGTGGAGGGGACTGCGGGGTGGTTGCCATACTGGACACCCGACTTGTCAGGAAATCTTACGGGCGGTACATAATCTCTTCACTACCTCCGGCTAGGATCACCCACTCAATCGGGGATGTGGAGACCTTTTTCGACAGGATGTCATCTATCTTACCAGAGAGGCTATGACCTCAATGTGCTGAGTCTGGGGGAACATGTCAACGGGCTGCAGTAACTCGAGGTGAAACCCCTTCTCTGTAAAGTGCCGGATGTCGCGAGCCTGGGTAGTGGGATTGCAAGAGACATAGACTACTCTTCGCGGCTGCAGGCTATTGATTGCGTCAATGCTTCCCTCCGTGCATCCGGTCCTTGGGGGGTCTAAAAGGACGGTATCTATGCGGGTTTTCTGTGCCGCAATCCCTGATAGAACCTTTTCAATATCTCCACGTTGAAAACTGACGTTAGTTATGCCGAGCTTTTCCGCGTTTTGCGTTGCGCACCTTACGGACGAACCGCTTATCTCTATACCGATCACCTCCCTGACCTTGGGGGCCATAAAGATTGAAAAGAGCCCGGAGCCGCAGCATGCGTCAAGGACCCTGTCCGATTCCTTGGGGTCACAGATATGGATCGTACGCTCCACAAGTGTTTCTGTCAGGGAGACATTACCCTGAAAAAAGCCGCCTGCCGGTACGGTCAGCGCCTTGTCCCCTACCTGTCTCGTCACGAAGCCCTCGGCAGGGTATGCCGAGTCTGACCAGACTATGTATCTGGTTCGGCGTGAAGGTGCCTTGCCCGAGGTAAGGCGCTTTTTAATGGTTGCAAATTGGCTGTTTATCGAGTCCTCCAGGATGGGGCAGCGTTCGATATCGACCACCCGCCCTCCCTCGGTATCCATGAAGCCCATATGAAAGGTTCCGTCAGGGGCAGGGATTCCGTGGAACTCGGCCTTTCCCCGGTAGCCGAAGGAAAGGGGCGAGGGAATAATCCCCTTTACCGGCGGGTCGGAGATCTTACCTATTCTTTCGAATGCCTCCCCTACCTGCCGCTCCTTGGTCTTCAACTGTGCCTCGTATCGGATGTGTTGATACTGACATCCTCCGCAGACGGAAAAATAGGGACAGAGCGGCTCGGTCCTTTCTTCGGAGGCGGAACGGATCGTTACAACTTCTCCAATGAGAAATGTTTTTTTTAACTCCACTATCCTTGTTTCCACTACGTCGCCTGATGCGGTAAAGGGAACAAAGACAACCATGGGCCCGACGCGGCCGACGCCGGTCCCTCCGAAGGCCACCGATTCTATAGTAAGCTCAACTATTTTTCCTTTTTGTATCTCCATGACCGCCCTTATACCCTGCATTGCCACTGCCGACAAGGGGAAAGGAACCTTGATTTTACTTTACAATAAGGGGGAATGCTGATACTTCCTTCCGGGGTTCTGTTTACCGATACACATGCCAATGGATAACAACAACATACATCGCATCAAGACAGATGACAGAGAGATCATACTGATTGGAACGGCGCACGTCTCAAGGGACAGCGCCGAACTTGTTGATAGGGTCATAGAGGAGGAGCGGCCAGATACCGTCTGTGTCGAGCTTTGCCAGTCGCGATACGACGCGATAATGCAGAAGACGGACTGGGAGGAGATGGATATCCTTAAGATCATCCGTCAGAAGCGCACGTCGCTGCTCCTTTCCCAGCTCATAATGGCCTCTTTTCAGAAGAAGTTGGCAGAAAAATTCAACATCAATCCCGGCGAGGAGATGATCCGCGCCGTCAAGAAAGCTGAGGAGACAGGGGCGCGGATCGTACTGGTAGACAGGGACATTCGGACTACGCTGAAAAGGACCTGGCGAGGCATGCGCTTTTTCAGGAAGCTGCGATTTGCCTTTGAGCTGATATCCTCCCTCTTCATTAACGAGGAGATAAGCGAGGAAGACATAGAAAAGCTGAAGGAACGTGACACACTGGAGATGGCCCTCCAGACCTTCGCAAAGGAACTGCCGGAGATAAAGACTACCCTGATCGATGAAAGAGACCTATTCCTGGCCCGTTCTATAGGTGATGCCCCAGGCAACAGGATAGTTGCGGTAGTGGGGGCAGGACACGTGCCGGGCATATTGGAAAATTTGGGTACCGATACTGATCTGGCAACCCTGAACGAAATTCCGCCAAAGGGTGTTGGGGGGCGTTTCGTGGGATGGGGAATATCCCTTGCCGTTGTAGGCCTGATAGTGGCAGGTTTTTTCCACTCCGGGACCGAGGCAAGTTTAAATATGATAAAGTGGTGGATACTGGTAAATGGCATCCTGGCTGCACTTGGAGCCCTTGCGGTTATGGCTCATCCCCTTACTATCGTTGCATCTTTCGTGGCCGCTCCTCTGACGTCTCTTAACCCGATGATAGCCGCCGGGTGGGTTGCGGGCCTGACGGAGGCCTCGCTGAAAAAACCCCGTGTAAAGGATTTTATGGATCTGAAGACGGATATAACTTCGTTGAAGGGATTCTGGCACAACAAGATCACCCGTATACTGTTGTTGATAATGTTCGTAAACATAGGAAGTTCAATAGGAACCTTTCTAGCCATTCCCCTGATGATGCAGTTTCTGAATTAGAGGAGGCAGGTTTATCGTGAATCGTTCGGAGAAAAAATCAATACTGTGCCCCAATTGCAGGAGACTGATAAACCGTGATGAGCCTCTCTGCCCCTATTGCGGACTGACCAGGCCTGGCTCTGGCTGGAAGATGACCATGCCGTCAAACATACTGAAGACTCCCTCGGACGTAATTACCTTCATCATCTATGTAAATGTAATCTTCTATGTTTTTTCTCTGTTGCTAAATCCTGGGGGGCTTAGCTTGTCCGCCAACCCTATGGCATTCCTTTCGCCATCAAATCACAGCCTGTTTCTTCTGGGGGCTACGGGAACCCTTCCAATAGACAACAGACTCTACGGCTGGTGGACGCTCATTTCGGCCTCTTACCTTCACGGCGGTCTGCTCCACATCATATTCAACATGCTGGCCCTCAGGCAGTTGGGAGCTTTCGTTCTTAACGAATATGGTCTCTACCGTTTCGTCACAATATACACATTGACCGGTATCGTTGGCTTCTACATCTCCTATCTTGCCGGAGTTCCGTTGACCATAGGCGCCTCGGCAAGCATATGCGGTCTTATCGGTGCGACGCTATACTACGGGAAGAGCAGAGGGGGAATATACGGAGATGCGCTCTACAGGCAGGTCATGGGATGGGTTATGGGCCTTGTCCTCTTCGGCTTCATGATACCGGGCATCAATAACTGGGCCCATGGAGGCGGAATTATCTCTGGTGTTCTCTTTGGTTTTCTGCTTGGTTATCGGGAGAGACTCGGGGAGAATAATTTGCATCGTGCGCTGGCGATAACGTGCATCGTTCTGACTGCGCTTGTCCTGCTCTGGGCCCTGCTGCAGTCCATATATAATTCCTTTGCCTGATGTGGCTGATGGAGGGGAAGCGTTGAAGGTAATACTGGCAGGTCACAACCTGGATTATGAGGTGATAAGGGAATGCAGCGCCACCCTGGACAGCAGTGACAGACTGACTCCGGAGACCCTCTGCGCGGCCTATGCACGCATCAGCAGGAATCCACTCCCTGTCGACGAGCTCAGAGCGGCCGCACGGGGCGAGGTGGAAAAGGCCCGCCGATCCAACCAGGCCATAGTTTTCGATATGGGGCACAGCTCCATTGCGGAGCATGCTGTATTCAATATAGATATACTGGATGTCTCCCGCCTTGCCGTGGAAGAGATAGAAAAGTTTCGTCTATGCTCCTATACGGAAAAATCCCAGCGCTACATAAGGCTGGAGGATGATTTTGTGCTTCCCAGGGAGATCAGGGCTGCCGGACTGGAGGGGATATTTGTCGAGACAGTAAAGGGGCAGAACGCCCTTTATCATGAACTCTATGGGCAGCTGAAAGAGCATCTTTTTGAAAAGCACCGTACTCTTCTGGACGATCCCACGAAAGGTTCCACCGTTGACGGATGGGCCAAGGAGGATGCCCGTTACATAGTTTCCATGGCGACGCAGGCCCAGTTGGGGATGACCCTTAACGCACGCAATCTGGAGCTGATACTTAGGAGATCTGCGGCCCATCCCCTGGCAGAGGTAAATGAATACGGCTCCAGCCTTTACGAGGCCACCAGGGGGATTGCCCCCTCCCTTGTACGCTACACCGCCGCGACCCCCTTTGACCGTGATACAAGGTCTGATCTGAAGGCGTTGGCCACTTCTGTCATGGCGGGATATGCGGAGGCGCTCCGTGGTGAAGCGTTCCTGGGAAGAGATGAAAACGTAACGCTGGTACACGCGACACCGGAAGGAGACTGCAAGGTAATAGCCTCCCTGTTGCACTCATACTCGGACTTTTCGCTGGATTCATGTATGAAGACCGTCGGCGCAATGACCCGGGAGAAGAAGGAAGAAATTATCAAGACCGCCTGCCGCAGGATGCAGGCCTACGATTCGCCCATGAGAGAGTTCGAGCATGCCCGATTTCTGTTCGAGGCAACAGTCAGCGCATCCTGTTTCGCCCAGCTCAAGAGACACCGAATGGCAACCATAACCGCCCAGGAATATTGCCCCTCACTTGGTGTTACGATCCCGGCCTCTGTAGAGGAAATAGGGATGAAGGGGCGATTTATGGAGATGGTTTCACGCACCGAGGAGGCGTACCAAAGGATCTTTGATGCGGCCCCCCTTGCCGCCCCCTATATCCTGACTAATGCACACCGTAAAAGGGTGACGATAGGTGTTAATGTAAGAGAGCTGTACCACATATCACGCCTTCGCGAAGACATGCATGCACAGTGGGACATCAGGGAAACTGCCGAGAGGATGGTGCGTCTTGGGAAAAAAGAGATGCCGCTGTCGCTTGCACTGGCCTCCGGGAAGGACTCCTTCATTCCACTGTCCTGAAAATGAGAGGCAGGAAGGCTTTAGTTCTATCAATAATTTTTCACGGTAACTTGTTAAAGCCCTTCCAGCCTGGAGAATGTATCCCTTGCCATTCTAATATCGGCCTCTACCGCAAGGCCCCTTTTCTTCATGTAATCATTCTCTTTTTCTTTATATTGTCTTGAAAGTCAGAAAAAACGCAGCTCCCGCAGGTTTGTTTCTTTCCTCATAGACGTGGCCCCCGTAATTTTCCATTGTTTTTCTGACTATATGCAGGCCAAGGCCGGTGTTCCCCCTCTCTCCCTGTATGAATCCCTCATCAAAGATATTCTCCTTCATTTCATCGGCAATGCCGGCTCCGTTGTCGGCGATACAGACCACGCACCACGTATCCTCCTTCTCCGTTATTGTAATCTCTATGCGGTCAGCCATTCCATGTGCAACAGCGTTGCAAATGATGTTGTCGATTACAGAATAGATCGCGTCATCGGCCATCACCTGGGCCTGGCCGGATATCCTGATATCAATGAAGGGATAGCCTTCAGCAACCTCTTTCGCTACATCCTGTATGTTGTAAGGCCTCAGATCCCTGTGCCGGGACATGAAGGATTCAAGACCGCGCATCTTGCTGATAAGATCAAGGCTTTTCCTGATACGTTCTTCCGTTTCGTCAAGGAGTTCTTTTTCGTTGGAGATCTTGTAAAGATTAAGACCGCTCTGCACTACCAGAAGCGAGTTTGTAAGGTCGTGACTGAGTATCTGGTTGATAAGAGACAGGTGTTCACGATGTGCCCTTATTTCCTCTTCAGCCTGTCTTCTTGCGGTTACGTCTCTGGATATTCCGCGGAGCCCCACGGGGTTGCCATCTTTGTCTCTAAGGAGAGAAACATTCAATTCATCTATAGCTTTGCTGCCGTCACCTCTGGTTAGCTTATATTCATCGATACGGGCCGGTTTGCCTGTCCGGTAGATCTCATTGAATATGGGGTATATTCTCTTTGCTGTTTCTGCATCGGTGTATTCCAGATTGCTGAGTCCTATCAAATGTTCCGCAGGTACTCCCGCCATCCTGCATAGGGCTTCGTTACAGAAGGTAAATCTGCCCGAAAGATCGACTTCCCAGTATGCGTCTTCTATGCTTTCGAGAATGCTGCGGTATCTCTCCTCTTTTTCCCTTAAGGTTTCCTCCATCTGTCTCTGCTCGGTTACATCAAGGGCAAAGCCCCGGAATCTTGGCGTCTTGGACAGCTTGTCCTCTATCAGAGAAATATCAAGCTGAATGATAGCTTTTTTGCCGTCTCTCCTTGTGATTGTGTAATCATCCGCCGTTGAGGGATTGCCCGTATGTAGGACCTCATTCATTACAAACTGCATTTTTTTAACATTGTCGTCATCAAAATAGTCACGGAAACTCTCCCCAACGGTGATTGTTCTTCTTGGTTTTCCCAAAAACCTGGACATGGCAAGGTTGGTAAATATGAAATCGCCATGGAGGTCAGTCTCCCAGTAGCCATAAGCTATCGTTTCCAGCGTGCTGTCTCGGGGATTTTCTGGGGCCTGCCCACAGGCGGCAGTGCCGCGTGCAACGCAAAGGATGGCTTCTTTGCCCATTTGGGACACTATCCCGGCATTTACCTCCACAGGCATCGTTTCCCCGTCGGATGCTTTTAGCGTCAGGTTCATACCCCTTTGGGGGCAGTCTTTTTTAATTGCCATTATTGCGGCAGCATCTTCTTTTGACATGATCGAAGATATATCCCTGCCCAGGAGGGCCTCTCTCGCATATGAGAGGGCAGTACAGCACCTTTCATTTGCACCTGTTATCTTTCCCTGGGGCTCAACCGCAAAAGCACTGTCAAACAAGATGTCAACTATGTCGTCAAACAAGTCGTTATCTTCTCCTCCTATAGATATGCTTATTAGGGATCATTCTTAAGGCAGAACCTTTTTAGGGCTGCTAAAATTTATTGTCCCTCCCAGTTGCCTGGTCAGTGGATTTGCCAGCTGAAGGGCGGAGGTTTTTAAGATCAGGGCCTTGGTACCTTCCGCAATTCCGGTGCCATCGGCTTCGGAAGGATTGTCTTCAGCTCCCGCCACAGGGCGGACAGAACGATGGAGATATAAACGGGAGAGGTATAGATTGTTATTCTAGGGAGTCTGTGAAAATAAAATATCAGGCCGGCGCAGGTGGGCAGAGACGGCCCCGCCGCCCAGTGTTTCTTTACGGTCTTCTCGTTACCCATCGTGTTCTCCTTGTCAATCAAAGGAAATTAGAGAGGTAAAACCAGCCTTACTTTTTGGAGATATTTTTCTCGATCCAGCCCTTGGCCTGGCTGGGCATCATAATGTGCCAGAGTTTATGTTAAACAAGACAAATAATCACTGTCACTGTTTTTGATAATGTAATCGCGCACTGGGTCTGGGACCAGATATCTTATGGAGCGACCCTGGCTGGTAAGATATCTTATATCTGTGGATGATATGCCAAGCAGGGTCAGTTCCCTGAAGAAGATGGAAAAACCACCTGGTCCCTTAAAGCTGTCCGAAAGACTGTCATATTTAAAAAGAGATGCGGTATCCCCGGGGAATATACGTCCAAGGCCCTTTGTCTCATATCCCGGCCTTGTCATCACGATGAAGTTGCATAGGCGGATCAATTCCTCCCATTCCCTCCACATTGGAAGGCCCTGAAAGGCATCCTGTCCCAGGATGAAATAGAGATCGGTCCCTTCCTGCGAGGTTTCTAAAAAATGTTTTACAGTCTGGATGGAATAGGATTTTCCTTCCCTTTTGCTTTCTATGTCCGATATCTCAAAGGAAGGATTTCCTCCTATGGCCAGCCTCAGCATCTGCTGGCGGTGAAGGAAGGGGGTTATGTCCCTCTCTGTCTTTAGCGGCTGTATCCCGGCGGGAATGAAGATTACCCTGTCTAGGCCGAACAGACCGAGAACCTCTTCGGCACACCTGAGATGTCCGAGGTGTACCGGGTCAAAGGTTCCTCCGAATAGTCCGTACTTCATGTCCTTATCTGGCCATCTCCGTAGATGATGAACTTTGTGGTTGTCAGCTCTTCCAGTCCCATGGGTCCGAAGGCATGCAGCTTAGTAGTGCTGATACCCATCTCGGCCCCCAGCCCCAGCTCGAAGCCGTCGCTGAAACGTGTGGATGCGTTTACCACTACCGTAGAAGAGTTGACCTCGCTAAGGAAGCGCTGAGAATTGTGGTAGTCTCTGGTGACGATCGATTCCGTGTGCAGCGAACCGTATTTATCTATGTGCGCCATAGCTTCTTCGATATCCTCTACAACGCGTATGGCCAGTATGAGGTCGAGGTATTCTTCGTACCAGTCCGCCTCTGTCGCCACTTCGATGTCCTGAAGTATGGTCCTTGTCTTGTCGCACCCCTTAAGGGCAACGCCTGCCTCCCGCAATCTTTCCGCCACCAGGGGCAGGAACTTGTCTGCAATACCGCTGTGAACCAGAAGGGTTTCCATGGCATTACATACGCCGGGGCGCTGTGCCTTGGCGTTGAGGCAGATATTTGAAGCCATCTCGATATCGGCGCTTTCGTCGACAAATACGTGACAGACCCCCTTGTAGTGCTTGAGGACCGGTATCCTCGACATCTCGACAACGGCCCGGATCAGGCCCTCACCGCCGCGTGGGATGATAAGGTCTATGTACTCCTCAAGTTTCAACATCTCCGCGATGGCCTCTCTGTCGGTGGTGGAGATGATCTGTATGGCGGCCTCAGGTATTCCCGTTTCCCGCAGTACCTTTTGAAGTATGCCAGCAATGGCCAGGTTCGAGTGGATGGCCTCCGACCCGCCCCTAAGTATTACTGCATTTCCAGATTTCAGACACAGGCCGGCTGCATCGGCCGTCACGTTCGGACGTGATTCGTAAATAATACCTATTACACCCAGGGGTATCCGCATCTTTCCCACGAGCAAACCGTTAGGCCTTTTTCTCATCCCTGTCACCTCACCGACGGGATCGGGGAGGGCGGCAATCTGCTCCAGGCCGTTCGCCATTCCTCTGATGGTTGCTTCGCTGAGCGTCAGTCGGTCTATCATTGCCCCTGACAACCCCTGCTTTCTGGCGTAGTGAAGATCCTTGGCGTTTTCCTGAATCAGCATTTGAGATTCTTCTACAAGATACTTTGCCATTTTGAGAAGTGCTGCGTTTTTTGTGGTGGATGAAATGTTTGCCAGGATACCGGAAGCTTTTCTTGAGTCGTATCCTATTTTTGCAACCGCTGTCTTGATATCCATCGCTCTCTTCCCGCTGTTTATTATTTTATCGTTGAGAAGAACCTATCTATAGTATATTAGGAGCGCTGTCAAGATTGCCACGGTATTTCTTATTGTTTTCCAAGAGTCATGTCAGGGGACCTGATTGTTTATGCCTAATATCTGTATCAGAGCCGGTAAAAATGTCTACGAAGTCATTCGGGCTGGCGGCTTCGACTTTGACAATGTTACAACCTATGTAGGCGGTGCTCCCGGACCCCGCTGGCTTGTAGCCAGTGGTTTTGATATCCCTCTACTGAAAAGCGGAGTTCTTGGCAACAAACTGCCCGTTGTTCTTGCCGGTGCATCATCGGCGGCGATGCGTTTTGCCGCCTGGATGCAGCCGGAACCGGAAAAGAGTTACAAGGATCTGCTAGACGCATACATAGACATGAATTTTACCAGGCGCGACAAACCGGAGACGGTACGGAAGTCCATACTGGATCTGATAGACCACTATATAGACGATGATGCTCTTCCCTTTGCCTTAAACAACAAAAAATACCGCTTGGCTGTCATAACAGCACGTTCCAGAAACCTTGCAGCTTCGAATATCCGATGGTTGCTGGGGCTTGGACTCGGAGCCTGTTTTATCTGCAATCTGATGAATCAGGACACGGCAGGCTGGTTCTTCCAGCGGGTGGTATTTCATAATATTCCTGTTCAACCCTATTTCTGTCTGAACCCCAACTTCAAAGGCCACGCCATAACGCTGAACGAGTTTAACTTCAAGTATGCGCTCCTCGCCTCGGCTGCCCTACCGATGGCGTCCTCCGGTGTAAAAGACATATATGGTGCTCCGGGAGGAATGTACCGGGACGGAGGTCTTACGGACTATCATCTTAACCAGAGATACTCCGCCCGGAAGGGAGCCATCACACTTCTTTTTAACCATCAACAGCGCATAATCCCGGCATGGCTGGATAAGCATATATCTTCCCACCGTCCCCCGCTGGAGTGTCTGGAAGATGTGCTTATGGTCTATCCCTCCGGTAATTTTATTCAGCAGCTTCCATATGGTAAGTTGCCCGACCGTAGGGATTTTAAAAGCTATGCAGATAATCCCTCCAAGAGGATGAGAGACTGGAGGCGGGCTGTATCGGTCTCCCCGTGCCTTGGGGAAGAGTTTCTGGAAATTGTTGATAGCGGCAGACTTGCTGAGGTTACAGAAAGGCTGTAAGTTGGTGACCCCCTCATATCGAAACCCCCGTAAAGATCATTTGTTGGAAAAAACGGAGAAAATCCTTTCGGGGATCATGAAGAACTGTGTCCTCTGTCCCCACAGGTGCCGTGTTGACAGAACGGCGGGGTTTAAGGGGCTGTGCGGCCTGGGCGTGCTTCCCATGATCAACCGTGCTCTTCCGCATCACGGCGAGGAGCCTGTCCTTTCAGGAAGTTGCGGTGCCGGTACCGTTTTTTTCTCCTCCTGCAACATGCGTTGCATATACTGTCAGAACTACCAGATCAGCCACGGGTCGGAGGGAGATGAAATCTCACCTGCATCCTTGTCGGATGTCATTGTGGGATTGCAGAATCAGGGCTGCCATAACATAGACGCTGTGACTCCGACTCCCCATCTTGCTGGTATCATTGCCGCCCTGAAGGACGCATCTAAGAAGGGCCTGTCCATCCCCCTGGTCTACAACTGTGGCGGCTATGAAAACTCTGATATCATAAAGCTCCTTGACGGCATTGTTGATGTATATCTCCCGGACTTCAAATATGGTAACGACAGGCATGCCTTTGCATTTTCCGGGGTGAGTGATTACGTCCTAAACGCCAGTGCCTCCGTAAGGGAGATGGTCCGACAGGTCGGGGATTCTCTGGAGGTCGAAGATGGTATTGCGCTGAGGGGGATGATCATCCGCCATCTGGTTCTACCAGGCGGGGTGGCAAACAGTCTTCATGTACTTCGCTTGATAAGGGACATCTCTGTCGAAATATCTCTCAGCATCATGTCTCAGTACACGCCTACCCGTGCAGTTGCAGAAGATCCCCTGCTCGGAAGGCGGGTAACCAGAGATGAGTACGAAACAGTGGTAAACGCTGCCCTGGATATGGGCTTTGACAATATTTTCGTCCAGGAGGTGAGTGAAGAACAGCTCACCCCAGATTTTGACAGGGAAGATCCCTTCAGCCGGGAGTAACCTCTGTTCCCAAGACTTCGGAAAGGCGGGAAAAGCTATGAGCCATCTGCGTTATAGACCTTGATCCCCTCAGGCGGGGTGAACTCGAACATCTCATCAGCCGGGTTGGTGTTGAATTCTATATTGCTGAATGTAAGCCTTGTTGTGTTGTCGTAAAGATCCGTAAAGACGCAGCCCTTAATGTAAAAGCTCTCTTTGTCTACTATAAGAAGCAGATTCTTTATACCCGCTTCATATCGGCGCGGGGTTAGCGCAATCAGATAGTCCCCATCCTTGTTCTTCGGGCCTTCTTTGGGAACGGCTAGGTCGAAATCCTCACTCAGCCGCCCTATGCCGGTCAAGAATCGTATAGTCATCTTCGAGGACAGCACCTGCCTTGCATCCTGAACGTATACGATTTTTTCGTCGGGGATGTACAGCCAAGCCTTTTGGGGATTGATGACCAGCTTCTTCATGGAAGGGTTTTTATAGTCCCAGAGCATCCTCTCCGGTTTTTTCAGATAGACCGTTCCTTCTTCAGATGTCGTTGTACCCAAGGATTTAATGCTTGCTTCCTGTACAAACTCTGCCCTGAAATCTGCCGTTCCTTCGTATATCTCCTGTATCCTACCGGCGATATGCTCAATGGGCATCTCCTTCGACCACAAGGGGTGTCCTGGGGCTGTCATGGCGGCAATTATTGAGAGGGCCATAAAAAAATTTTTCCAATTAAAACAGTTTTCAAAAAGTTTTCTCATAGTCACCACGGGAACCATGCAATATCGGGCATATACGCATAAGCAACTGTTATTGTTTGGTGTTGTATCAATGCCTTCGTTATGGGCAATTCGGTAGACGTTATTGTCTACAGTACAGTTAGCTCTTTCATCAACAATTTTATCAACAGGTTTTTCAACAGTTCTGTTGATCGTTTTCAATAGGGTGAACAATCCTCAGCAGAAATAGTCCTTTAGGATATTTTTACCCGCCAGCCGAAGGGGTCTTCCTTCTTTCCGTACTGTATCTGCAATATCTCGTTGTAAAGCCTCTGCGTGAGGGTTCCTGTTTTGCCACCGCCTATTACATATTCCTTTTCTCTGAAATAGATCTGGCCAACGGGAGATACGATGGCTGCCGTCCCGGACGCAAAAACCTCCCGCAGGGTTCCGTTTTCATTGGCCCTTATTATTTCATCTATGGAGAGCTGCTCTTCCCTGACCTTGACCCCCCACGATCCTGCCAGTTTCATGACAGAATTACGCATGATGCCCGGAAGGATTGTTCCCCCAAGCGGTGGCGTTATCAGCTCGTCACCGATTACAAAGAAGATGTTGCTTGTCCCCACCTCTTCAACATATTTTCTTTCCTTCGCATCTAGCCAGAGCACCTGGGTGTAGCCCATAGCAGAGGCCTCCTGGCTTGCGTATAAGCTGGCTGCGTAGTTGCCGGCGGCCTTGCATGCCCCCACTCCACCGGGGGCCGATCTTGTATATTTCTCGCTCACATATATCTTGGTCGGGCTGAATCCTTCCGGATAGTATGCACCCACCGGGCAGAGGATTATGAAAAAGAGATAGCGGTTGGCAGTATGTACACCCAAGGCGACCTCCGTAGCTATCATCGTGGGCCTTATGTAAAGCGATGTGCCCGCGCCGCGTGGTATCCAGTCCTTTTCCAGCAGAATCAATTTTTTCAGAGCTTCCATGAACAGCTCTTCATCCATGGCCGGCATGCACATCCTTTCCGCTGAGCGGTTCATCCTCTTTATGTTTTCTTCCGGCCTGAAGAGATATATGGAATCGTCATCTCCCCGGTAGGCCTTCATTCCTTCAAATATCTCCTGTGCGTAGTGAAGGCACATGGAGGCCGGGTCAAGGCAGAGGGGCCGTGAGGGTTCTATGGATGCGTCGTGCCATCCAGTTGCTCTGTCATATTCAATAACGAAAAAGTGGTCTGTGAATATCTTTCCGAATCCCAGTTTGGATTCTTCATTAGGTTTTGCCTTCCTCTTTTGCAGATCGGCTTCTGTAACTTTTATTTCCATCTTTATATTTTCCTTTCAAAAGGCGCACACACCCGCTAAGAAACAACTCACGGGATGGGTGTGGCCACCTCACATATTTTTCCAAGGGTTGCGACTATGCAATAATTTTTAGGAGATACCCGTAAAGGCCTATCTCTGTCAAGGGCAAAAGTCTATATGGCATCCCTGTCCAGAGTGCGATACTGGATAGCCTCAGAGATGTGTATGTGGCCTATTTCAACTTCTCCTTCAAGGTCTGCAATGGTCCTGGCGACCTTCAATATCCTGGTGTATGCCCGTGCGCTCAGGCCGAGCCGGTCGACGGCCATCTCGATCAGTTTCCGCGATTCTTCGTCCAGTATGCAGTACTTCTTTATCTGGCGGCTTGACATTGCGGCGTTGCATGATCCTTCTTTCCTGAATCTCGACTTCTGTATCTCCCTTGCCCTGTTAACGCGACCTTTTATGGTCTCTGATTTTTCCTCATCAGAGTGTCCCGCCAGCTCCCTGTAACTGACGGAAGGGACCTCTATGTGAATGTCGATCCTGTCGAGCAGGGGACCGGAGATCTTGGCCCGATATTGCCTTATCTGGTGAGGGGTACACCGGCACTGCCGTCTCGAGTCCGTAAAATAGCCGCAGGGACAGGGATTCATAGCGGCCACCAGCATGAATCTTGCCGGATAGGTCGCCGAGGCGGATGACCGCGACACCGTTATAAAGCCCCCCTCCAGAGGCTGGCGAAGGACCTCCAGCACATTTCTCTTGAATTCGGGAAGTTCATCCAGGAAAAGTACGCCGTTGTGGGCCAGGCTTATCTCCCCCGGTCTTGGAACCCGTCCCCCTCCAACCAGGCCGGCATCGGATATGGAGTGGTGAGGTGCCCGGAAAGGACGACTTTCCAGGAGGGATTCTTTTTTCCCCAGCATACCGGCAACGGAATGTACAGTCGTCGTCTCTATAGCTTCCTGGAAGGAAAGATCGGGGAGGATAGTCAATATCCGCTGTGCAAGCATGGTCTTGCCCGAGCCGGGCGGACCTATCATCAGAATGTTGTGTCCTCCTGCCGCAGCAACCTCCAAGGCCCTCTTTGCATGATTCTGCCCATTCACCTCTGAAAAATCAAAGGGGTACTGAATGGTGCGGGACAAAAGCTGCGAAGGATCGGTTTTATGAGGAGGGATCTGTTTTATGCCGTTAAGGAACTCTACCACGTCGTGCAGGTAATCGATGGCAATAACCTCTATACCCTCAACCATGGACCCCTCGGCGGCGTTATCTCTGGGGAGAATTATGCCCTTCATTCCCATCTGCAAGGCCATTATCGCCGAAGGCAGAGCCCCGTTGACCCCCTTTACCGCTCCATCCAGGGACAGCTCACCCGTAAAGAGATATTCGGAGAGACGGCTTTTTTCGATTAGGCCCTGTGCCGCCAGTATCCCTGTGGCGATAGGCAGATCAAAGCCAGTCCCCTCTTTTTTGATGTCGGCCGGGGCCAGGTTGACCGTCACCCGGTTGCCGGGGAAGGTGTAGCCGCAATTTTTTATGGCCGCCTTTATGCGATCCTTGCTTTCCTTGACTGATATATCGGGAAGGCCGACGGTAAAGAACTGCGGGAGTCCGCGGGAGATATCCACCTCCACATCAACCGGCCAGGAGTCTATGCCCAGTATGGCGCTGCTGGTTACTTTGACAATCAATTCAAATGCCTCGCAGACTTTTTCTTTCCATACCGCTGGAACTAAGCTGCCGGTATGCTATTTGATAAGGGTAATTATGGCAAGGATTTTTATTGTTTTTGTAGGATCGATGCTGTTAGAATCCGCCCGCGAAGGAGGGGGTAAGTTGATCGGGGTTTTTGATTCGGGTTTCGGCGGGTTGACTGTTCTGAGGAGTGTAGTTGATAGGCTTCCTCAGTACGACTATATTTATCTTGGAGACAGCGCCAGGGTTCCCTACGGCGAGCGCTCGCAGGAAACGGTTTTTAGATACACCCTCCAGGCCATAGAATTTCTGTTCAGTAAAGGCTGTGTTCTGGTAGTAATCGCCTGTAACACCATCTCCTCAAGGGCTCTCAGAAGGATACAACAGGAATTCCTGCCGGGAGCTTACCCGGACCGCAGGGTACTTGGCGTAATCAGGCCTTCGGCAGAGGAACTCATAGGCAGAGGCTGTAAAAAGGTTGGCATACTTGCTACAAATGGTGTGGTGGACTCGAAGATCTACACCGAAGAACTTGAGGAGGTCCAGCCTCCTGTAGAGATATTCTACCAGGCCTGTCCCCTTCTTGTTCCTATCATAGAGGCGGGAAGGCAGGATGAGGATCACTGTGAAAGACTCCTGTCGGAGTATGTGAAAAGTCTCTTTGCGCAGGAAGCTGGGATAGACACGGTTCTTCTGTCATGCACTCACTATCCTATATTGTATGATTCATTCAGAAGGTATATCCCAGACCGCGCAGTCGTCCTCAGCCAGGGTCCCATAATAGCTGAGAAGCTTGAGGACTATCTAAAACGACACCCTGAGGTTGAGGCAAGGCTTCCGAGAGGAGGCAAAAGGGTATTCTTCTCGACCGGTTCCCTCGGCGATTTCGACCGGTTGGCCAGCGCTTTCTATAAGGAACCCGTAGGCGCACTGTCGGCCACGCTTGGGCCTTCGGAATAAAAATACTTTAGCATAGGCCCGGTAGGGCAGTAGAAAATTTGTGTTGAAAATTTGTTGACAAAATAGGCAAGGGCCACTATATAACCAAGCCGACCACACCATTTATTTATGTGGATAGAATAAGCTTCACCTCTACTGGGGAATCGTTCAATGGTAGGACAGCGGACTCTGACTCCGTCAATCAAGGTTCGAATCCTTGTTCCCCAGCCAATTATACAAGACCTCCCGAAGAATGCCTTTCTCTTGGGTCTCTACAAAATAATTAAATCTCTGACTATCGCATTCATAAAAACTGAAAAACTAGAATCACTTCCCGTATTGAAATAACCCGCTACAACGGGGATAGTCAACCGGCAGTTCCAAGTTTCTGGATAAAATCGAGAAAAAGATTGCAAGGCCAATGGAATGTCGAAGTCAGGGACGACTGAGGAGAATAGAAAAATAAATGTCCCCTTTTGCCCCTTCCCCCCTTTTTCTTAGGAAAGCCTTGACAAGTGGTCGCAAAATTTAATAAAATTCAGGCAAATAAGTTGTTGCAAAGAAACTTTACCGGCGATCCTTAAAACTTAAAAAGCCCTCGGCATTAAAAGATCTGATCTACAGGCGTTCACCTTTTCTGGAATTTAAATTGGCTTGATTCAATAGGTTTTTGTCCTTTTAAGAGACATCGAAACAGGATTGAATTTAAAATTTAAACGAAAGGAGGGGAGTAAAATGGCCGTGAAAGTGTTGATCAAGAGAAAAGTGGCGGGTGATAAGGAAAAAGCCTTATTGCCTCTTATCGTGCAACTCAGGACGCTGGCGATGTCTCAGCCGGGCTATGTTTCTGGCGAAACATTGAAAAACCTGAAGGCACCCCACGACTACCTGGTAATCAGTACCTGGCAGTCCGTTGAATCCTGGAAGGCCTGGGAGTCCAGTAAGGAAAGGGCCAAAATCCAGAAAAAGATCGACGATCTGCTGGGTAAACCAACAGAATTAGAAGCCTATCATTACCCCGACTGAAGTTTAGATCACTATCTCTAAAACCGTACCAAGGGGGGAACCCCGCCTTTCACAGGCGGGATTTCCCCGTCAACCTCGGATTCGATGCGGTTAGCCCCGTTTTTTATGCTTTCCCCTTTTCCGCTATCTTTCCCCATGCGTCCCGAAGGGCGACGACACGGTTAAAGACGGGTCTTCCGTCGGGGGTTGACTCTTTTGCGTCTGCACAGAAATAACCAAGCCGTTCAAACTGATATCGGCTTCCGGGAGAAGCGTTTTTCAGCGCCGGTTCAACAAAGCATGTATTCAGCGTCTCCAGCGATTCAGGGTTCAGGTAACTGGTGAACTCCTCCTCCCCGGCAGCCGGGTTTGGAACACCAAAGAGTCGGTCGTAGAGGCGAACCTCAGCTGGAACGCAGTGGCGTGCGGATAGCCAGTGTATGACACCCTTGATCTTGCGCCCGTCGGCAGGAGCAGCGTCCCTTGTATCAGGATCGTAGGTGCAGTGTAACTCGATAATCTCTCCGGTCTTGTCGTCCTTTACCATGCTTTCATACTTTATGACGTAGGAGCTTCTCAGGCGAACCTCCCTGCCCGGTGCCAGCCTTTTGTACTTGCCCGGGGGGTCTTCCTGGAAATCTTCACGTTCGATATACAACTCCCTGGAGAAGGGAAGCGTTCTCGCCCCCATCGCCGGGTTCTGGGGATGGTTTGCGCATTCGAACTCCTCCGTTTTGTCCTCGGGGTAGTTGTCGATGATAACCTTGAGCGGGCTAAGTACGGCCATGGCCCGGGGCGCTTTTTCGTTAAGTTCCTCCCGTACACAGTGTTCCAGGAGGGCCACGTCTATAAGATTGTCATTCTTGGCAACGGCTATCTGGGCGCAGAATTCTCGGATTGCCTCCGGTGGGTAGCCGCGCCGCCGCATCCCCGCAACCGTTGGCATGCGGGGGTCGTCCCATCCCTTCACATATCCCTTGGTTACCAGTTCTATCAGCACCCGCTTGCTGAGGACGGTATAACTGATATTGAGACGGGCGAATTCTATCTGCCGTGGACGATCCCCTTCCAGCAGCTGGTCCAGAATCCAGTCATACAGGGGGCGGTTGTTTTCGAACTCCAGTGTGCAGATCGAATGGGTGATACCCTCAAGTGCGTCGGAGAGGCAGTGGGCGAAGTCGTACATGGGATAGATGACCCATTTGTTCCCCATTCGGTAGTGTTCTCCCCGTTTGATACGGTAGATAACGGGATCGCGCATCACGATGTTCGGAGATGCCATGTCGATCTTTGCCCGCAGGACATGAGATCCGTCGGGGAACTCACCGGCGCGCATCCGCTCAAAGAGGTCCAGATTCTCATCTACAGAACGGTTGCGGTAGGGACTTTCCTTCCCCGGTTCGGTAAAGGTTCCGCGGTACTCCCTTGTCTCATCGGCACTGAGGTCGCATACATAGGCCTTGCCGTCCTTGATGAGCTGAAGGGCGAACTGATAGAGCCGCTCGAAGTAGTCGGAGGCGAAGAACTGGCGCTCTTTCCAGTCGAACCCGAGCCATCGGATATTGTCGATGATCGATTCCACGTACTCCAAGGATTCGCCGCTGGGATCGGTATCGTCGAATCTCAGGTTACAGGTCCCTCCGTACTGTGCGGCGATGCCGAAATTGAGGCAGATGGACTTTGCATGTCCTATATGTATGTAGCCGTTGGGTTCCGGGGGGAATCGCGTGGCCACCCTCCCGGAGTTTTTTCCGGCCTTCAGGTCTTCGTCTATTATTTCACGGATGAAATCGTTTGTGGAAATGGTGTCTGTCTGTGCCATGGTTTAGTTCCTTCCCGATGCAGCTTATTGTGTCGTAAAAACGGAGAATATCTTGCACACCTCAGCGATAAAAGCAAGCTCCCAAAGGAGGCGGATCTATTCCTCGCTACCCGGGATTGCCCTTATTGTAGTTGCAGGAACCACCACACAGCAGGTTACCGTCTCCGCACAGCTCAGTCTCGAACTGGAGGACAGGATGGTCTATAGCAAAGTCGTTCAGCAGTATGCGGCTTATGGTGCCGGCCATTTCCCCTGTCTGGCTAAGTGCCTGATCGGGAACTACTACGTGGCAGGAAAAGGCGATGCTGGAAGAGCTTATCCTCCAGAGGTGAAGGTAGTGAACCCCGATGACGCCGGGAATACCCTCCAGGCGGGCCTTGACCTTTCGGATGTCGATACTGGCCGGTGTAGCATTCATCAGGACCTCTGTCGAATCCCTGATTATAGACCAGCATCCCCTGAGGATGAATATGACGATGATTATCGAAAGGAACGGGTCCAGCCAGTACCAGGGCCTGAATATTATGACAACACCCGTTATGAAGACCGCAACCGAAAAGAGAAAATCTCCCATCATGTGCAGGAAGGCGCTTTTCACGTTCATATTGTCATGGGAATCGCGATGGAGGAGCCAGGCGGACAGGCCGTTTCCGACGATGCCAACCAACGCTCCCAGGGTTACAATGAGCCCGGACACCGTCTCTGGATGAAAAAGTCTGTTGATAGCACCGTAAATTATGAAGACGGAGGCGCAGGCCAGAATTGTTACGTTTAGCAGGGCAGCTATCACCTCTGCCCGCTGGTATCCGAAGGTACTGGTGACGGAGGCGCCCCTCTTCCCTATTCGAAAGGCTGTGTAGGAGATAAGGATGGCGGTAAAGTCACTGAAGTTGTGAATGGCGTCGGATACGAGGGCCATGCTGTTTGCGACCAGGCCGCCTATAACCTGAGCTATGGGTATGATAAGATTGAGCGCAAGCGTTATAAGCAGGCGCCTGCCCCTGCCTTCTTCACCCTGCCCATGGGAATGACCATGGTCCCTGTGCATATTATCACCCTTGCTATTGCCCATAAGTAAATCAAAACATCGAAAAAATATCCATTTCCCTGCCTAGGGTTCGCAGGACAGGTGGCACACCCCTGTGGGGGTCTTCAGGGCGTAGGGAAAATACTTTCGCCTAAACCAGAGAGCCACGTTGACCAGGCCAATTAAAACCGGAACCTCTACCAGAGGTCCGATTACTGCGGCAAAGGCCACACCGGAGTTGATGCCGAAGACGGCCACCGCTACGGCGATTGCCAGCTCAAAATTGTTGGACGCCGCCGTAAAGCTCAGAGTAGCAGATTGTTCGTAGGTGGCACCGGCTTTCATGGACAGAAAGAATGACAGAAAGAACATTGCTGAGAAATACACACAAAGCGGGATTGCCACCCGAATGACATCCAGAGGCAACTGGACGATATATTCACCCTTCAGTGAAAACATAACCAGGATAGTAAAAAGCAGCGCAATCAGAGTGATGGGACTTATCCTGGGGATAAACTTTTTTTCATACCACTGGATTCCCTTTGTCTTCAGGCCGATTATCCGGGAGATTATCCCGGCGATAAAGGGGATGCCCAGATAGATGAAGACGCTCTCTGCGATCTGGTCTATGGAGATGTCCACGGCGGCCCCTTTAATTCCCATCCACTGGGGAAGCAGCGTTATAAAGATATAGGCGTAAAAGGAGAAAAAGAGGACCTGGAAGATGGAGTTGAAGGCCACCAGCCCGGCACAGTATTCCCTGTCGCCAGCGGCCAGGTCGTTCCAGACGATCACCATGGCGATGCAGCGGGCAAGGCCGATCAGAATCAGGCCCACCATGTATTCATGATGCCCCGAAAGAAAAGTGATTGCCAGAAGAAACATCAGGATAGGGCCGATGATCCAGTTCTGAACCAGAGAAAGCGCAAGTACCCTGAAATCCTTAAAGACCTTGCCAAGCTGTTCATACTTTACCTTGGCAAGGGGTGGATACATCATCAGGATCAGGCCTATTGCAATGGGGATATTGGTGGTTCCGACCTGAAAATGGTTAATTACGCTACGGATCTCCGGGTATAGATAGCCACCACCAACGCCGATAAACATGGCCATAAAGATCCATAGTGTCAGAAATCTGTCAAGAAAGGAGAGTTTTTTTATTCCGGACACTGCCAGCCTCCCTGTTAAATGATTCTATTAACTAACACAGCCATAGGTTTAATGATAAAGTATACACCGAGCAGCGCTATCAGGATGCCAGCGCCTCTGCGGAACCATGTCCCGGCCCCATGCCAGGTGCTGCTCTCCATCAGCTTTCTTACTGCGGCGGTGGAGCTCCCCGCGATTGCAATGGGCAGGCAATGACCGATTGCGAAGATAGTAATCAACATGATGCCGGTGCCAATCTTCTCCTGAACGGTAATTATGGCAAGGATCGGTGCGATGAACCCAAAGGTGCAGGAGCCGGAAAGAATGCCGTAGGCCAGCCCCAGGACAAAGGCCCCGGTCAGTCCCCTCAGACTTATTCTGTACAGAAGACTCCCCGACATGGAGCACTTCTCCACGCCCAGCATCCCCAGGGCAACCCATATGAGAACTGCCCCGATCAGAATCTGCCAGTAATTGCCCACGTCTCCCAGCATACGTCCCAGGAGGGCGCAGACTACGCCCACCAGAGCTATGGTTATGAACAGGCCTACTGCGAAGAGGACAGAATAGGCCGCCGCCTGCCGTGGCTTTATGGCCCGCTCCTGTCCCCCGACGTAGGCGACGATAAGGGGTATCGATGCGAGGTGGCAGGGGCTGAGAAGAACACTGGTCATTCCCCAGAGAAAACAGCCCAGTCCGGCAATTGCCGTCCCGCCCGCAATCCACTGATTAATCGTAATTAGGGCCGTTTCAAACATCGGTTTCCTCTACCTTGTTGATCCCCATCACCTCAAGCTGTTCAACAATATCTTCTTCCGCCATGAACCCCTGGTGACGGTGCACTTCTTTACCTTCGGCATCGAAAAAGATCTGTGTGGGGATCGCCCTTATGCCGAAGCGCTCCGCCTGTTCGCGGTGCTTCCAGACATCTATGAATACAATAGCTGCCTTTCCCTTATAGTTTCTGTCAACCCTTTCCAGTATTGGGGCCATCAGTTTGCAGGGGACGCAGGATTTGGCCCCCAGGTCGATCATAGTTACCATACCCTTGAGAGGAACCTTATCGAAATCCTTTGTCTGCTCGGCCGCCCCGACGGGGGCAGTGATTGCAACCGCTAAGGCTACGTACAAAATCAGAACTATAAAAACTCTTTTCATTGCAAAAATCTCCTTACAAAATTACTGTCCGCAGCAGCAGTTACCGGGGAGGCAGGACCGGACGGTATCCTTCAGCTTATTCAGATCCTCTTCCTTCAGATTGAAGTCCTTGTTTTTCCCTATTCCAAGTTCGGTCACTATCAGATAATTCTCCAGAGGTATCTCCATGTGTGCAAGGATCGCCCTGGCGCATCCCACGGAGCAGCCGTCGATTACCACCTTGGCGGGTACGTCTCTGGTCGGCTGTACAAAACCGCTCAGATGTCCTCCCACACCGGCGAGGCAGAAGAATTTACCGAATCCTTCCTGTGTCAGCTCCACCGCCGCGCGGTTCGCAAGTTGTCCCACGTTGGAGGCCCCTGAACAGGCCAGAATCATTATGTTGTCTCCACCCGATGTGCAACAGTCATTGCCCATTTCTTTCTCCTTTTTGTTTCTCTCTCTTGGGCTGCATCCAGCCATTTTTCCGATTTCCAACGGCCAAACATAAAGTGTCTAGGCCTTCAGCCAGGCCTTGACCTCGTCCTTGCCCGGGATCTTGCCCACGCATTTTACCTCTCCGTCGATCACAACCGCTGGCGTGCCGAATACGCCGTATCCGGCGATCTTCATGGCGTCGGATATTTTTTCGATCTGAGCTTCAACGCCAGTCTCGGATACCGCCTCCCTTACTATCTCTTCCGTCTTGTGGCACCTATGACATCCAGGTCCCAATACCTTTATTTCCATAATCAATCTCCTTTTCTAAAAATCCTTTATCCGGCAAAACTGCCGTATAGCAGACCGGCAATTGTCGACATAATTATAATAATACCGCAGAAGGTCATAGTCTTTTTCAACCCCATGACGCTCCCGATGACCAGCATGTTCGGCAGCGAAAGCGCCGGACCCGCCAGGAGAAGCGCCAGTGCCGGACCCTTGCCCATTCCTGAACCCAGAAGCCCCTGAAGAATTGGGATCTCGGTCAGCGTGGCGAAATACATCAGCGCCCCCGCCACCGAGGCGAAGAGATTCGCCCAGATCGAGTTGCCGCCCAGGAGCGACTGTACCCACTCTTCGGGAATAAGTGCCGGATGTCCCGGCCTCCCCAGTAGAAAACCCGCCACCAGGACCCCTCCGATCAGCAGGGGAAATATCTGCTTCATGAAGCCCCAGGTGGACTCAACCCAGGCGATGCGATCATCCTTCGTGAACCAGCTCTTCACCATGAACGCCAGTACGATAAGAAAAGCTGCCGTTATGTACCATTTATAGGCGAATATCGCCGCCCAGAGGCCCGTAGCCCCCGCCGCCGGTCTCGCAAAGGATGCGAAGATCAGGATCAGTACCATCACCAGCAGATAAAGACCATCCTGCAGGAGCGTGCGCTGTCCCTCCCCCGAATCGGGTACATAAATCTGTCCGGCGGTGCGGGCCGCATCATCCTTCCTGAAGATAAAGGCCATAAGCAGGCCCGTAATAAGGGAAAATAGAATTGCGCCGATTGCCCTTGCCAGTCCCAGTTGCCATCCCAGGACCTTGGCCGTCAGTGTGATCGCCAGAATGTTTATTGCCGGTCCCGAATAGAGAAAAGCCGTGGCCGGACCGATCCCTGCGCCCCGCGTGTAGATCCCCGCGAAGAGCGGCAGGACCGTGCAGGAACAGACCGCCAGAATGGAGCCGGAGACCGACGCCACCGAATAGGACAGGATCTTGCTCGCCTGGGAGCCGAAGTATTTCAGGACCGCTCCCTGGGATACAAATACCGAGATGGCCCCGGCGATGAAAAAGGCCGGGATCAGGCAGGTAAGCACGTGCTGCCTGGCGTACTCCTGGAGCATCATGAAGGCCTCCATCCCGGACTGTCGCACCAGAGGGTGCCCCCAGGGCGTGTAATAGGCGGCCAGAAAAACGGCGGCCATCAGAATAAATTTCGTTCGTTCCTTCATCGGCATGGTTTAGATTCCTCTTGTCTTAAATTTTCATATTTCGCGATATGACGATTCAGTTCTGTCCCATAACCTGCTGCTTTCCGCATATCTCCTCCCGCTGTATGGTAGGGAGTCTGAAGGCCAGTTCTGCAACGCTGGGATCACTGTCCAGCCAGTGCTTCATATTTCCTATGAGTGAGGCCGCGTAGGGGCTGGAGCTGCCGTCGGTCAGTGCATAGTTGACCCATAGCCCATCCTTGTAATGAGTAATCAAACCGGCGTCCTCCAGTATCTTCAGATGCTTGCTCGCAGTGGACTGGGCCACCTCCAGTGCGGTCCTGATCTCACAGACGCACATGACCCTCCTCTGCAGCATCTTTATTATCTTGACCCGGCTCGGGTCCGACAGGGCCTTCATCACCTTCAGGAATGCCTTCATGCAAAACCTCCATATCGTATTTTCGGAATATAGCTATTCAGGGTTGAGTTGTCAACAGGAAAAGAAAGCTTGGCGGCTAGAGTTGAGTACACCTACAACTCCTCAAAATTGATTAAAGGAAAAGTCGATTATTACCGATTAAAAGCCTAGCAGTAAAATTTCTTGACAATATGTCATAATGGAGTTAATGGGCTGGCGTAGTGTATTGATCTTGAATACATCATATGTGCTTTTGAATGGTAGTAACTGAGAGGGATATAGAGGCCACGCATTTTACATGCGAAATAAAGCTTGACATAAAAAATAATCCTGTTATCCTTGCACCTAGCATACCCGCCAAGCCTCTGGCTTCTAGCCAAGCTCAAATTTGGCGGGTTTTTTGTGTCTGAAGGGCCAGTCATGGTACAATATTCTAAACCGGCACTTTCTTTTCCAGAACAAGCCAGTCTTCTGATAAGTAGAGGTCTCGAGGCGGAAGAGGATCTGCTCATTTCTAGGCTCAGCGATGTAAATTACTATCGTTTGAGTGCCTACTGGTATACCTTTCGTATCCCAGAGGATCCTCAGGATCGGCTTTATCGCGGCACTACCTTTGAGACTATTTGGAACCGGTATGTTTTCGACCGGAATTTGCGACTTATCATCATAGACGCAATCGAGCGCGTTGAAGTATCGATCCGAACGAGGATGACGGAACATTTTACTAGGAGCCATGGGAAATTCGGTTATCTAAAGTCAGATGCATTTGGCCCGGATTTCGACATCCAGGAACACGGTCGTCTCGTAGGTGAAATCCGACGAAATACCGAGAGAAGCCGTGAAGAATTCGTGAGGCATTTCAAGGAAAAATACTCCAACAGCGATCTTCCCCTCTGGATGGCCGTTGAGATTATGTCCTTTGGGAACATGTTGACCCTGTTTCGTCATCTGCGCAAGCGTGACAAGCAAAATATAGCCAATGCCTATAAGCTCCCGGCAACAGTGTTGGAATCTTGGCTCACTGTACTGAATTACATCAGAAATTTGTGTGCTCATCACGGCCGGCTGTGGAATCGAGAACTTTCAATTAAACCCTTCATACCAAGGGATAGAAACGTCCCCAAATGGCATGATCCCTTTACCATAGAAAGAGATCGGGTTTTTGCTGTGCTGTCCTTACTGTATTATATGATACAGATTATTGCACCGCAAAGCGCATGGCGGCAGCGACTTCTGGAGCTTATTGTGAAATACTCAAAAGATATCCCGCTCAATCAGATGGGTTTCGTTGATGGGTGGCAGGAGCATGCGGTCTGGCGAACAGAGGAAGAAGCATCTTCATGATAGATTTCACCAAGAGCAGACCGTGTCATATGGGAAGACATTGATCACATCCTAGTCGAGTAGGGGTCAAGCCTGCTCTTGGCTCTTGCTAGTGATTTCCATTAACAACCTTCAAACATCAATACATCTATAGGCTTATCGCTTACAGGAAGGGGTTAGCATGGTCCTCCACAATGCCCAGCAGGTTTTGAGAGCTAAATAATTTTATAATTTAAAGCATAACAATGGGGTGCAAGTGAGTTACCACGCATCCAATTTCCTTTTTCGATTGTGTAGTGCATTGAGCGCGCTAACCCCCTGAGACCCAGCCGTTATGTGAAGGGAGAAATTACGGTATGAGTCATTCAAAGCCATTTCATCGTAACCACAGAGGATTTGTAAAAAGTGAGAGTTCTGGTTACAGCCAATGGGCATATATTCTTGACAGAAGTTATTCAGACTCCCCTGAACACTATGTTCGCGCATTCTTATTGATTCAGAGCGACCTACAGAGAATATTCGAGTTTATTGAACCTTCGGACGGTAACGTAAATACCTATTCCTACAGAATTCATGAGCTATTTATGCGGACCTGCATTGAGATCGAGGCGAATTTCAAGGCAATCCTGAAAGAGAACATTTACAACCCAACTGATCGAAACGGAGACCCATTACCTGAAAAGAAATGGAACATTCATAATTATAGAAAAGTAAATAAGACCCATCATCTGTCTGCCTATAAGGTGTATGTCCCCATCTGGGACGGAACACACTCAATTTTTGAACCATTCAAGCAGTGGGCTACTACTACAGACTTATCTTGGTATCAGGCTCACAATGAAAGTAAGCATGACAGAAAGATCGAATTTAAAAAAGCTAATTTTGGTAACCTTCTAAACTCAGTCGCGGGACTTCTAATTCTACTATCGTCACAGTTTAGCACTCATGCGTTCGAGTCAGGGAATACGTTATTGTCTGTAAACACTGACAGCTATTACTCTACGAAGCCAGCTCTAGGAGGTTTTTTCCATATTGAGTTCCCAGATGATTGGAGAGAAGATGAAAAGTACGATTTCGATTGGAAGGAATTGAAGAGACAGCCAGATCGGTTCCAAAAAATCGATTATGACAAGATCTAAAACAGTAGAACACTTAACTTGGCGTTTCACTTGATCACAGGGGGCCCTGCGGCCCATGTTCCAAGTGAGCTTACCATTACTCATTACCAAAAAAAATACTCAACACCACTATTCCTTTTGGTCTCCTCGACTTCAGGAAGGAACCGACAGGAATTCCATTTGTTAACTTTCTGAGATCTCTTGGCCATCAAAATCGCTGACTGTGTCTGCAACTCCTTAAAATCTTTCCAGGAGAAAAACAACCAGTCGAGTGGCTCGCGAGGGCATCTCACCCTGGCGCTCTCCGAAAACTGGACGTGACAGGGAAGCTTACGGAACGGCTTTCACTTCCTTAGGTAAGACAAGGCGGAGCGCCCATCCTTAAATCGGGTATCAATCTTTTCTTGGTAGATGACATACGAGTTTTTTTCAATTGTTTCTCCCTTTCCTCGATTATTTGACAAAACCGCCTGCCGCCATGATTTTGGCCACATCAGCGAGATCAAGTGCTTCCAGCGTGGTTTTCTTCTGCAATCCGGTCTTAACGTCCCACCCCCGCAGCTCATAGAACTCATCTTTCATCCGTTCGAATTCCTTCCTGTCAACGGCAAGATTCTTCCTTGACATGGTCCGGCCATCTTTTCCGGGTATCAAGGCCTCCGGATTGCCGAATGCCGTAATTTCTGTCACTGGACAGGTAAACTCATACTCTTCCAGGATATCATCGGCTCTTCCCTGGCGCCCCTCTCTGATCAGTATGGCCCGCTGAAGATTGAATGCCCGTTCTCCGATGCGGTAGAGTCCCTCTTCGTCCACTTCCTTTCCTGTCACAGCCGAACAGATCTGGTTTTCCAGAGTCGGGTCGCCAACCTTGTTGTCGGTGGCTTCCGAGTACATGATCGGCCAGTTGAAATCACACAAAATAAGAGAGTCTTTGGCATATTGACGGTCCTGGATCTTTGCTGCCGCCAGGGCCTTGCTGTCGTAAGTGGAAAAGTCGGCTGCCACTTCACTTCCCCAGAACCGTTTGCCGATGGCCCGTATGACAGCGGTAGTGACCCCCGGTTTCTCCGATTTCTGGATCTCGTTGAGAGACCACCGCATGGCCAGCGTGGCGACTTCATGAAGCTGTTGAATGGGAAGCCTGGGCTCAAAGGCATAGAACATCCCTGTGGTCAAATAGAGCCTGGGGCCGTAATAAGGCCTATGGTCGTTCCGGTTGATGAAGTCTGCGGTCAGGTCCTGCGCTTCTTTGCCCAGGGTCTCGGCGGCCTTTCGCGTCCCCTGTGCCAGGATATCTCCAAGTCCTTCCCGGAACGATATCATTTTCACCAGGGTGTCTATGAATTCCAGGCTGCCGATCTTGGAAAAGGGCAGGCCGGTTTCCGCTTCGGTCAATATCCCTGCCTTATAACAAAGGTCAAGCCAAAGGATCAGCGGTTCGACGACATGGGTGTCAAGGCCATACTCATCGCAGAGTTTGTTGGCCTGAAAGGGTATATCGGTGGCTTTACCGTAATAACTGTCTGCCCAGGCAATGTACAGGAAGGAAGACCCGCACATGAATTTGCCTTTTTGACCGTCATCCATCCGATAGTTCCTGCGAATGCACTGATGGCCGGTGCAGCTATAGCACACTGTCTTTCCCGTCTTTTCAAAGGGGACCAAATCACGGAAGGGAGCAACGCCGGATACAAATTCTTCATCCAGACCGGACATAATGGCAAGAGACCGCTCTTTAAGTGCGAATAGCCGTTCCGCATCGGCGGGCAGAATCTTTCCCTCTCCTTTAACAGCAATGGCTTTGAGGTTCTTCGCACCCATTACCGCCGCTAAACCACCGCCACCACTGGCATCCGTGTCGGCAATCAGGGTTGCATAGACAACCCCGTTTTCAGCGGCCGGCCCGACGGCAACCACGCTGGCGCTTTTTCCCAGCTCCCCTTTCAATTTCTCTCGGCAGGTAATTGCGCCCTGTCCCTTTAAATGATCGGCCGCCCTTATCTCCACTCCATGATTGGTTATCCACAAATAGACCGGCTTGTTCGCCTGGCCTGTCACCACCAGCCCGTCATATCCGGCCCGTTTAAGCTGAGCACCCCAACTCCCGCCAAGGTTACAGTAATTGTAGGTGTTATGCAGCGGCGACTTTCCGCACACCTGCCAGCGTGAGCCGCAGAAGCCCGTAGCCGCAGTTATCGGGCCGGTTATAAAGATCAGACTGTTTTCCGGGTCAAAAGGTGATATGTCGGGAGGGACCTCATCCCAGTAAATTTTTGCTGCGATCCCTCTGCCGCCTAAAAATAGGGGAGAATAGTTCTCGGTAGGAATTTTTCTAACACTTCCGGTGGAAAGATCCAAAAAAAGAATTTGTCCTGCATATCCGCCTGTGAATTCTTGCATGCCAACCTCCTGCCTGGATGATCGGTGATGTTAAGTTATAAGGCGCTGTTTTTCTGTTGAAAAATTATATGAAAAATAGGACGGCATGTCAAGGACAGGGGGGGTGTCAGGAACATGGTTGGCTATTGATTTCTGGAATTCACAGTTTATAGTATATGGGAAGTAAACTACCACCGACCTTGTCGGTGGCTTTCTAAAGGACGACAACTCCTGACAATGTCATTCGCTGTCGTCCTTCCATAGCCTAAGCTGTTCTTCTCGAATTTGTTCCTCTGCCTGCTCTTTTACATAATTCCGTATTACGGTGCTGTCGATGCCCACTGTACTGACAAAATACCCACGCGCCCAAATATGCATCCCCCAGTACCTCTTGTCTAATTCCGGAAACTCCTTACGTAAATACTCAGCACTTTTACCCTTTAGCATCTTCATCACAAAAGATGGCGAATGCTTCGGAGGTACCGATAAATACATATGCACATGATCCGGGCATATTGCACCTTCTATAATCTTGATGTCCAGCCACTCGCATAATTCCGTCAAAATCTCTCGCAGCCGTGGCTTAATATCCTTCACCAAAACATGGTACCGGTATTTCGGAACCCAAACAAAATGATATTCGCAACGATACCTTGCATGGGACGACCTGCTGTAACCTTCCATATCAAATGCCTCCCGTCTTCAGGTTACAATAAAATCCCTGTGCTCATCAACTACGTTGATTCGCTAAAGGTGTGGGGCCTCCGCCCCCACGCCCCACCACTGACTACGTCAGTGGATTAGCTTAAGATTTAAGAATAATGGTATTAAACTATTAGAATATTTTACCAAATACACAATGGCTTATTTTTTGTGTTGCAACATTCCTGTTGATCTTAAAGGAAACATCGTTTCAAGAATGTTTTTTGGGTAAAGAAATAAGTATCTTATCCACGACTGATTTCTTAAATATTTGATTGACACAGGTGTGCTCATTCTATATTTTCTGTGTCAACGATGAAGATGTTCGTTTTTGTTTTACTAAGAGGACAAAAACCCTTAACCCCTTGCGATAAAGAGAAATATCCCTGACTGTATGCATGTGACATAAGATGTCCGGATAGTGGTAATGCTTAAAGAACAGGCAAAGAACCTCTGCCGGAATATGCCACTTTTGTTTTGCATGGTCTCGAACCCGGAACCTGTCCAGAGGGGCCTAGGGCTTATTTTCAGTAACCACTACCGCTGGGTATTTTAAAGCGTCAATTATTCATTAGAAGGAAAAAAATGGAACAAATCAAAGGATCTCAGCGAAAATACCTGCGTGCCCAGGCACATCATTTAAAACCAATCGTCATCATCGGCGTTAAAGGCGTCACCAAGAACCTGCTTGACACGGTTGATAGCGCCCTTGAAAGTCATGAACTTATCAAAATGAAATTCGCTGAATTGAAGGAATCAAAGAAAGAGGTCTCGGAAGAAATCGCCAGAGCTACCAGGAGCGAGCAGGTAGGCCTCATCGGTAACATCGCCATTCTCTACCGTCAACAACCGGATCCTGAAAAAAGAAAATTTAAACTGTCAAACAAAGGGGAATCTTAGGGTCACGCCTTAAATATCAAGCATTTATAAATTAAGATCTCAAATTTTGATGTCCTATCTGCACATAACCTCTGTAGAGGAATTTGGATGATTGTACCAGATGGACGGTACCACGAGAAATGCCGGTTAACGGTTCCTGCCGACCGGGATGATATGGCTGCGTGATCGACATCGTATTTTTCAGACAGGCCGATCTAATCCGCCGGGCGAGCAGTCCCTTTATAGGGCCAGAGATCAGGGAAAAACAGGGTGGTGGTGAAAGCTGACACCGGAAAGGTGGTGCCCTGTCAGGATTGTTTCTCCAACGCTGCCGCTGTATGGTCAATGTGATGCATGGCGGCAAAGGTAACAAGGTTTGCCAGCACGCCTATGACCAGGCCGTCAACACCGCCGGGATCCTTGAGCAGCCAGTGCCAGATGACGAGAGTTACCACACCGCAAAATGCTGCTGCCAGAAAGGTTTTGGCATTTGCCTTTACCCCCAGCAGTGTGGCCGCAATTGGTACCAGTACCACCGGTGCCCAAAAGTTGTATGAAAAGAGAAGTATATCGAGCACGTTTTCAATACGCAGTGCAAACCAGATTGATCCGATTCCCACGACCAACGTGGTGATGCGGGCGAGAACCAGGCCGGAGCGATCGCTGATCGGTCGCGGCGACAGCGGTTTGATGACGTCGTTAACCAGAGCTACCGATGACGAGTTCAGGAACGAGTCCGCTGAAGACATGACAATGGATACGATACCGGCAATTACAAGTCCCCGCAATCCTACCGGCAAAAGGTGCTGTACAACGTAAGGCATGGGCGCGTTACCCTGCAGATCCGTTGTCAATGCCAGCGCCACCAGCCCGATCATACCGGTGACCGCAAAGAAAGGTATTGAAAAGAGTGCGCTGTAAAGCGTACCTTCCGCCGTGGCCCGTGCGTTTTTGCCCAGCAGCAGTCGCTGTAGGTAAGGCGGAACCAGTGTTTCTCCGATCATGAAGGACAAAAACAGCGAAAATACCATCATTGGTGTCATCTGGGTGTTGGACAGCGACAGATGTGAGGCGGGAACGCTGGCGCGCAGTCCGTCAATGCCACCCACTGCCTGCAATCCTATAAAAAGCATGAGCGGTATGCCCAGAGCAAGTAGAAAGAATTGAACAATATCGGTTCGTACCACAGCTCGCATTCCTCCGGCCGTGGTGTAGGCGATAACTATGCCGCATCCGGCCAAGATACCCACGTTGCGCGACAGACCTGCAAATTGCTCGAATACCGCTCCCATGGCACCGACCTGCGCACC
Source organism: Syntrophales bacterium (assembly GCA_963665835.2). Lineage (GTDB taxonomy): Bacteria > Desulfobacterota > Syntrophia > Syntrophales > UBA2210 > UBA6078. Next base: position 1,629,495 of record CAXXWJ010000001.1, read on the forward strand.
GGTGATGCCCATGCAGACCAGCAATCCCAGTATCCCGGTAATGATTTTTCCTGCCTTGCCGTAGTTGATTTCCATAACATCACCGGCTGATATGCAATCCCGAAAACCCTGAACGCGCGGCGCGATGAAGGCGGCTACCAAAAGTTCCTTAAGACTGAAGCCCCACAAGCCAACTACGGAGATAATGCCAATGGTGTATACCTTGCCGGCATTGCCCATGGAAAAACCGCCGCCGATGAAAGAAGCAGCCAGTGTGGCAAAAATAACCATTGAACCGTAAGAACGCTTGTAAACGGAATACTGGCTCAGCGTTTTTATTCCACGCCCTGAAAGTAGTCCCATAATCAGAATCGCCAGCAGGTAGATTACAACAATAGTACGATCAATCAGCATGGTTTGCTCCTGTGTATATTAGCTCGTGGGAAAACCCGCGAACCATAACAAAAGTAACAGGCGAATACAATTAAATAGTTTCGCCAGTTCTATCCGTCTTCAAACAATAACCCTATAGCCTCAAAAATCCGCCGTGGCAGCATTTAGTTATCGATAACGCATCTGAGAAGATTATACCTTGGAGTCATGATGGCCTGATCATCTAAAGCCCTGTTGCTTAAATGGCAAGAAGGAAACATGCACCGGCATAGAAGGCAAAAATAGCTTTGTATGCTTTGAGAGTTGAACAGACGGGTGATGATCCTGCAGCACGGTATCAGGTTCATCCGAATCAGATTACAGACTGGACGCGTCAGCTTCCTGAGAAAACACCGGACCTTTCCGGCAAAAAAAATAAAGGGGAAATTGGATGAAATGTGGAGGACCTTCAGGCCCGGATCGGTCGTTTATCGATGTAGAATGATTCCGATCAAGGAGGATTGCTGAAGCTTCCCTCTGGAGGGGAAGCGGGGCGCCCTTATGGCTGAGAAGGGCGCCCTGCTCCGGTAAACTTTTTGCCAGGGCGAATGAAACGATGCCTGCGTAAATGCTATTGAAAGATTCTCCCGGATTTTACAAAGTTTTGGAATAGTCTATGTATCTGCCGTGATTAAACCCTAAGTGAACAAAGAATTTCTTCATCTCGCTGTCCCGTTCTTCAAGAGAAATACGGACGTTTTTTATTTTTTTTGAACGGCACTCCTCCAATAATCTGCTGAACAGCTTCGCCGCTACACCTTTTTTTTGCTGTTCCGGATCGACCCCAAAAATTTGGATCACACATACTTCCGATGCCTGTTCGCGAATGTAATCAATGTAGGCCAGTACAAATCCTGCCAAAGAGCCATCTACCTCTGCTACAAAGCTTGCGCTCATCTGGCCTCCTGTTACGAAGTGGAACCAATCATTAACAAGTGACCAGTTCCCCTCGCTAAAGGTGGAAGCTCTCTTTATCCCGCTTATTTTGCGGTCTATTTCTAAAATGCCGCTAATGTCCCCTGGTTCCATAGGTCGAATTTTAACCGATGCTTGCACCATGATATCTACCTCCTTTTTGATTAGATATTCCTTTGTAATAATCAAAACATAGGGAAGCTTACTTGTATATCAATATTTTTCTGCCACAAGATGTGTTGCTGGTGCGTGGGGCCTCTGTATTGAAAAAGCGCACTTAATATGCCTGTCAGATATTTCCCAAACTTTTCTACATCATACTTTATTTCCCGGAGAATGAAAATAGAAAATTCCATTGTAAAATCAGCACCAATTAATTTTTCCGCTTGGCTATTCTGTGGTCAATAAAGAGCAGACCCGATATGCTGAGCTGTGGGGATAATTGGGCGCACCGGTTTCATTAAAAGCAAGTTGGTAAAATGCCGGGTAAGCGACCGGAACGCATAATAAATAATGTTTGAAATAGAGCTTCTCATGAAAATTATGAAGTAATCACTTCAGGGGGATATGAAGAGGGGAAATTTAGTGCTAGCGCCTAATTTCTTTCTTGCCATCCTCTCTTTACTGTGGAAATGTGTGAAGCACTTCTCCTATTCTAGAGTGCTTTGAGGAAATGAGGGGCAGGGCGATTTCTCCCCGCCAAAGATTCGTTTTTATTAAGGAGCATAACTATATGACCAGGCGACGCAATACGTTGAGACTATCCGCTCCATGCGATCTTTCATATTTGCATATCGTGCAGTCTTTTGCCCGGGAAACGGCGAAACAGTTCGGATTTGTGGGCGAAGATCTTTACAAGATCGAACTGGCTCTCGAAGAGGGGGTCACGAACGTGATGAAACACGCATTCGCCGATGACGATGAACTTGACACCTTTGATGTTATCTGTGAACGGGTTCAAATGGGGATACGCATCATAATCAAGGAAAAGGGCATACCTTTCGATTCCCGGCGACTCCCCCGGTTCGCCCCCGTCGAGGATATTGAGGCGGTTGCATCCTCCGGAATGGGAGTTTTCCTGATGCGGGAGCTGATGGACGAAGTCGCTTTCATGAACCTGGGGCCGGAGGGAAAAGAAACGCACATTACGAAATTCCTGCCAGCGAAAAATATCAAGGAATACCTGACCGAGGCCGAGCGGAAGGCCGAACCGCAGTCGCCGGAGATTGAGGACAGGCCAAGAAAAGCTCAGAAAATCGACTATGCTGTCCGCAGGATGGACCCGGAAGAGGCGATTGAGATTTCCCGTTGCGCTTACAAATCTCACGGCTACACCTTTTTTGATGACCACATCTATTACCCGGACCGGATTATTGAACTCAATGCCGATGATGAAATGATATCCGCTGTGGCTGTTACAGGAGATAACAGCTTCATGGGGCATTCAGCCCTGGTCTATCCCGAGCAGGGCGCCCGTATCGCCGAGCTGACTTTCGTCTTCGTCAACCAGGAATATCGGAGTCAGGGCTGCATGGGCCGCCTGTGTCAGTTTCTAATCGAGACACCGAAGAGGCATGCCCTTAATGGCGTATACTCCTACTCCGTGGCCAATCATTTTTTTACCCAGCGGGGGATGCTAAATCTGGGTTTCAACGACTGCGGCATCCTGCTGGCCACCAGTCCCATTACATGGCGATTCAAGGGCATCGCCGATGAAAACGATCAGCGCATCAGTGTTGTCCTGAGTTTCCGGTATGTCGAATTGCCGCCGGCGAGGAGGATCTTCGCTCCACCGCAGCATAGGGAGATGATAGCCAGGCTATATGATAATATTCGGGCCGCCCATATCTGTGAGGCGCCTGAAATGGATATCCCATTCTTCCCCGGCCACGAATCGGTGATCGAAACAGCTATCTTCGCATCGGAGAGCTGCGGGGAGATATGGGTTAAAAGCTATGGCGACCAGATCACCAGGGAAATCCGTAGCATTCTCCGTGACCTCTGTCTAAAACAGATTTCGGCGATCAACCTTTTCCTAAGTCTTGAAGATCCTACGACCTACTTTGTCACTGAGGATCTGGAAAAATTAGGGTTCTTTTTTGCGGGAATCCTTCCGGAAACCGGTGTAGGCGATGCCCTGATCCTGCAGTACCTAAATAATGTCGATTTTGATTATGGAAAGGTTCAGGTACACAGCGATATCGCGAAGGAGATTCTCTCCTATATCCAGTCCAGGGATCAGAACGCGTCTCTCTAGCCTATGAAAAATACCCTTCATCCCCAAACAGGAAAAAGACGATCATCGGCATTTGCCGATACGGTACTGCGGGGGGGTGCGATTTATACGGCCGACCGGCGGCAGCTCTGGGCAGAAGCCCTGGCGGTCAAAAATGGAAAGATCATTTACGTGGGGACCTGCAATGGTGCTTCAAAATTGATCGGTTCGAAGACAGAGATCTTTGAATTAAAGGGGAAGATGGTTCTTCCCGGTTTCCGGGACGCCCATATCCATCCCCTTGCGGGAAGCTTCAATCTGCTGGAATGTCTTCTGACAGGCCCGGCCAGCAGAGATGCCTATTTTGACCGAATCGCCGCCTATGGGCGGGCAAACGAAGATCAGTCCTTTATTCGGGGGGGCGGCTGGCTTCCCGATGCATTCCCCCCCGGTGGACCTACCAGGCAGGAACTTGATCTTATCGTCTACGAACGACCGGTCTTTTTGAAATCTATCGACGGACACAGCGCCTGGGTTAACACGGCGGCCCTGCGAGCGGCCGGTATCGACGGCAATACGCCCGATCCCCCCGGTGGTCTTATCGAACGGGACCCGGCAACAGGTGAGGCCACAGGCACCCTCCGGGAATGGTCGGCCATGGCCCTTGTGGAATCCCGGCTGCCAGCCCCCTCGAAGAAGGATCTTGTCACCGCTGGCTGGGCCTTCATGGAGATGGCCGCCCGGTTGGGGATTGTATCCGTTCACGAAGCGATGGCGAAAGAGGAAGAACTGGCCGCCTACGGGGAGCTTGACGAGAGGAATGAACTGGCCCTCCGTGTCCAGGCCGCCCTCCTGTGCGAACCGGATAGGGGGATGTCTCAGATAGATGATCTTAAAAATATGCGCCGGGAATACCAGGGCCGTCTGCTGTCTCCCAGGACGGTCAAGCTGTTTGTCGATGGGGTTGTTGAGGGGCACACCGCCTGGCTGCTTGAGCACTACGCGGACCGGCCCGGCTTTTGCGGAGACTATCTATGGGAACCGGATATGCTGGTCCGCATTGTAGTCGCCCTGGCCGAGGAGAATTTCCAGATCCACATGCACGCCGTTGGAGACGGCGCAGTCCGCATGGCTCTGGACGCCTTTGACGGGATCAAAGGCCACCTTGATGCCCGTCCGATGATTGCTCACTGCGATCTCATTGATCCCCGGGATATCCCCCGGTTCACCTCCAGCGGAATCATAGCCAACCTTCAGCCCGCCTGGTTTTATGAGGAGAAAAATTTTAAGGAGACTACGCTGCCATTTCTGGGAAAAGACAGGGCCTGGCGCCTTTACCCTATGAGCACCCTTCTGCAGACGGGTGCTATGGTTGTATGCGGCAGCGACTGGCCCTTCAGCGGAGAACTCAACACCTTCAATCCCCTGGAGGCCATTCAGGTCGGTGTCACACGGAGGGGACTCTATGACGATGCGGCCCCGGCCTACAGACCCGATGAGAGTGTTGCTCTGGCGGCCCTGATCGACAGCCATACCATCCACGGCGCCTATGCCGACTTTCAGGAACATCTGACCGGATCGCTCACCGTCGGCAAGTCCGCCGATCTCATAGTCCTCGATCGCAATCTCTTCGCCATTCCTGCCACCGATATTTCACAGGCCCGGGTCCTTCTGACCCTGTTCGAGGGCCGACCGGTTTTTTGCGACCCTTTGCTTACAGGGAAGAGGACGATTTAGTTGCTAGAAAAATATTGTATATAGTTGATGTCATTACCTGATTCGACAATAACGTTGATTCTGCCGTAAAGGGCTCTTCTGCATAACGATCTGTAATTATAATCTAATCAGCTATGTCAGTCTGCTGGCTCGACTTTTTTCGTTCCCGCGATTTATTGTCGGCAGCGTAAGGCCCGAATATAATAGGTAACTTATGTATTGTTAAATATTGGCATCAATTATGCTTTAAAATGGGGTTACAGCCGGAGCCGAAACAGTTCGGCAGTTGCCTGTAGAGTCGGTATTAAAACCGTTTTTTAAAAAGATTACAGTGAGGTTTCGCGTGAATAAAAATCTTTTAAAGAAATTAAAATTCAACCCCTTTGTATTCGTCCAGAAGAGGCATGGTGGAGTAGTTTTATTTTTTGCGGTTTTTCTGCTTTTTGAATTTGCCGCTAGAATCACCTTGCTGGTTAAATCCGCCCATGAAGTTTCCTGGGATTTGAGCATGGTGGCGGCTTTTGGATGGGGGTTGCTTTACGATCTGGGCGCGGCCTGCTGGTTTTCAATACCTCTCATTGTTCTTCTGACAATATTGCCCAGGCGTTTTTTCGAAAGGCCTTGGGGTCGCCTGTCGATTCACGCAATTGTATTGCCGGTCCTATCCCTGTTGCTCTTTGCTTTAGCGGCGGAGTGGATTTTCTGGGATGAATTTGGTGCGAGGTTCAATTTTATCGCAGTAGATTATCTTGTTTATACCCATGAGGTTATAGACAATATCCTCGAGTCTTATCCTGTACCCCTGATACTTGGCATTATTGCCCTGTTGGCCCTGCTGATTCATGTGCTCCTGTGGAAAACAGGTCTTCCGGGACGTTGGCTTTCGGCGGCGGCGGAAAACACCGGGCGGCGTTACAAAATGGGTGCTATCTGGTGTATATCGGTCATAGCTGTGGGAGTGGTCATTAATCAGGAATGGCTTCCCAGCTTCGCAAACAATTACAACAGGGAACTGGGCAAAAACGGGGTCTGGTCGCTTTTTGCGGCATTCAGGAATAATGAGCTGGACTTCAACCAATTCTTTCCAACCATTTCAACCGATAGGGCATTTGAGAGGATGCAGGAAGAAGTTGTGGAAGATGGATCGCAACTGCTATGTACAGGACAGAGAGATACCCTTCGGGTTTACAGTAACAGCGGGGCGGAGCTGAAACCAAACATTATTCAGATTACAGTGGAGAGCCTGAGCGCTGAATTTATGAATGATATCAAAAACTACGCGGGTCTGACGCCGAACTTGTCCTCCCTGGAGTCTAAGGGCCTGGTTTTCGACAACTTCTACGCGACGGGAACCCGCACCGTTAGGGGCATGGAAGCCCTTACCCTCTCTCTTCCTCCTACGCCGGGCCGTTCCCTCGTAAAGCGCCCGCATAACGAAGGCTTGTTCACTCTGGGCTCGCTGCTCCGTGTTAAAGGGTACGACACGGTTTTTATTTACGGAGGCCACGGCTATTTCGATAATATGAACTATTTTTTTGAAAACAACGGTTACCGGATCGTGGATCGCAACAGTGTAAGCCGGGAGGATGTAACGTTCTCCAATGTATGGGGGGCCTGTGACGAAGATCTTTACTGATGGACCCTGCGTGAAGCCGATAACGTATATAAGGCCAATCGTCCATTCCATTTTTTTGTTATGACCACCTGAAACCATCGTCCCTTTACCTTCCCTGAATGAAAGATAGACCTGCCCTCCAAGATTTCGGAGCGTCGCGGTGGTGTAAAATATACCGATTACGCCATAGGCGAACTGATTCGTGAGGCAAGCAAAAAGCCCTGGTTTAATGATACTATTTTTGTCATAGTCGCGGACCACTGTGCGTCCAGTGCAGGCAGGACTGAACTGCCCGTGGAAAGATATCACATTCCGCTGATAATCTACGCTCCCGGCGGGCAAATCCCGACTGGAAATGTGAAAACGCTTGCAAGTCAGATTGATTATGCGCTCACCTTGCTTGGCCTGCTTAACTGGAGTTACCCAAATCGATTCCTGGGCCACGATGTTCTTCACATTGATCCGGAGGAAGGCCATGCCATTATCGGCAATTACCAGAAACTTGGTCACATCGAGGAAGGGGAATTAGTCATCCTTAAACCGGTTGATCAGAGTGCTTCATACCGTTATGATTTTGCATCAGAGGTTACGCAGGATGCACAGCGAAATGAGGAGTCATTTGAAGAAACCATCAGCTATTACGAGGTAGCCAGCTATCTCTACAGACATAGAATCTATCGTGCCTTGACATCGCGGGAATTCAAGCAATACATGCAAGAGGAAGATAATCAAAAAAAATCTGTCACGATCAGCAATAGGTTACATAGCCGCTTTTCATGATTGCACTAATGATTCGCTGTCTTTTGACTTGGCTTTGAGGCAGGTATTTTCATTTCAGGGTTAGCCCGTTTTCCAAGATGCGGCCCTTGCAGCAAAAGGGCTGGCAGCCCATCATCGGGAAGTGTTTCCTCCTGAATCCGGTCCATAATAATTGACCGCTGACTATAGAAAAAGCCAGGCTAGAAATGAAGGAATGATCTGCATCGACGCATTGTCCCACCCATGAGGGGAAATTGCTTCGACCGCCCCAGCTATAAGGCCGAGCAAGGGGACAAGCACGAAAGACTTATTCGTAAAGTTCAAGCCCGGCAATATGGCGATTGATATCGCAACGGCTGCAACCGATACAAGGAAAACAGCCATAGACCCCTCCCAACTGCGGACTGCCTTGACGGAAGAAAGAGAGGGCACTTTATAGGTGTGCCTTCCGAATCTGGTGCCGAAGGGCTCACCTGCGGCATCCCCGACCCCGGTAACCAGATACCCTACAACAGCGATAGGCCCGAATAGAATATTGGCGGCAAGACCTCCTACAAGGGTCGCAAAATAGGGAATTACAATATAACCTGTCCGGTGTGGTTCATCTTTCTCTCTGGCGATTGCCTCGTATAGAAGATTCCCCGGCCCCTTACGGAGCGCGTAAAAAATCACCAGGGTACATGCTCCGCCAAAGAGGCAGACAGCTGGCGTGTCCCAGATCATTTGAATTATTACAACGGATGCGAAGATTGAAAAATGGAAGACCTTACGGGTGTAGCCGGTTTTGTAGCATCTGCTTTGTTTTAAGTATCCGGCAAAACGGAGACACAGATAGGACCAGAGAACACCCAGAGGACCGCCAATTATAACGCTATCCCAGGATGGAAAGTTGCTGATGAAAAAAGACAGCGTCCTGTCACCGATCAAATCCATCCGGTCTCCAGCATCTCCAGGCAGTTCAATCTTTTTACCAGCTGCGACTTAAGCGGATGCCGTAGTATGAGTGGTCGACATCCGGCTGAATGTTCCAGCCTTTGTAAGCTTTGGTGAACAGGTAGCTGCTTGCGATGCCAATGGCTGCTCCGGCTATGACATCCCGCGTATAGTGTTTATCTGCCTCCACCCGGCTGTAAGATACAAAAGTTGCAGCGATGTAAGCGGGTGCGCCGTAATCCCAGCCGTAACGCTTGCGCATGAACTCGGCAGAGCTAAAGGAGGTTGAAGCGTGTGCTGACGGGAAAGACCTGCTGTCACCGTTGGGGCGCGTTTCATCGATCGAATATTTAAGGCCATAAGTAAGGCCTAGTGAAAGGGCCATAGACTTCCCGAAGGCCAAGGTACCCTGGCTGTCTTTGAGATTGAGAGTAATTCCCGCTGCGGCGGCAGGCAGTGCAACCGTTAAACGTTACCTGCTGTTTCAATACCGCCAGCGGCCTGAACGGAAGCACTGGCTGCAAGGCAGCACAGCATTACAAACAGAGCAATCTTAATCTGAATAAATCTATATCTCATCCATAGTCCCCATTACGAGCGGGTCTTTTCAAATCGACCGTCCGAAAAATGATGCTGACCTTTGCCCTGCGTAATGTTGCACAAGGGCTGTGGCATGTCAACGCTCGATTTCAGGAATACAACTAGGGAGTTTGTCTCTGATTAAAGCGAGTTAGAGCGACGATCCCGCAGAAATTACCCTTTATCTTGCCTGTCGGTTAGTATCTATACCGAATTGAAAGCTTCTTGAAAAACCTTCAAATAAAAATGGCCGTCAGGTTTTCAATCCCTCCCCTTCTTAACATTTTTTTAAATGGCGTTTCACATTTCTTTTAATACTAAGACCATTTTTATGGGTCCCCATACAGGCCTGTGATGGCAATTTAATTTTATACCCCCATATATTCAGCAGGTTATATGCTATTTTGACCTTCGGTCACGTAAGTGGCACGATTATTCCATTACTAAAAGTCAAAAGTAATAAAAAACCTAGAAAATTATGGAGGACATAAATCATGAAAAAAACATTACAAACATTGGTCATGGCAGCTTTCGTAGTTCTAGTAACCGCATCTTTCGGTTATGCCGAATATACTGCAACCAACGCCGCTAATTTCCCTTACTTCCATCTCGGATGTCTCATAGTCGGTGGACTGATCATCACTTCTCTGAAACACAAATATTCTAAGCTGTATCTCAGTGAAGCAGTTGGTTCTTTCGCACTTTATGCCGTACTGGTCGCTCTTTTCACCGCACCGGTCGTCAACGCGTTAAAAACCATGGTAAGCTAAAAGATCTTAAGGAAATTGTGAAAGGAGGACACGGAAAATGATTGCCACTCATAACAGACATAACTCGATAAACCTGAGGTCGAATCTTTCTCAGATCTTGCAGATAAGCGTGTGGGGATTTGTTATCGTTGCCTCCTCGTTTATGTTCCTCTATGCAGGTCGCTGGATAGATACCAAGTTCAATACTGAACCAAGTTTCATGTTCGGCCTCTTCTTCCTTGCTGTCGGCCTCTGCATCTGGAGACTATACGGGGAAGCACGTCTGAACATGGAAAGGGAAAGCAGAAAAAGACCGTAGCTGATCTCAAATAGATTATTCCAAAAGCCCCCGTCCTCAAAAAACGGGGGCTTTTTAGTTGGTTAAACTATGCAACCAAAGGATTTCTATTTGTAAGGCATGGACAAATATGCTACTGAGTTCAGTATTCGATCGTTGTTCGCCCAGATGGTAAAATCACAAAAGTTATAGTATATAAAATGAATAATACCCTTAGAATAATTTATATCCTGCTATTGTTCTTTGCCCTGTTATCCTGTGGTGATAGACAGGCGATAGCCTCGGAACGTATCATTGAAAAAATCTGGTTTGAAAAGATATCCATTGACGAAGAAAAGGTCTTTTTTAAATTAGGAGAATATTGCCCTCCCGATATCTTCGGATTGGGGGGGGATAAGGGACGCTTGGTATGTGATTTTTTTGATACGGCGATCAGAAAGGAAATCCCTGGCACAATAGAAACGGATGGTAATCTTATACTTAGAATCCGGATTGGTCCTCACTTAAGACCGATACAAAAGATCCGGGTTGTCCTAGACCTTGTTTCAATAGAGGAAGACTATTCCGTCAGTCAGTATTTCTACGCAAACAACATATTCGTTATCAGTGTAAATAAAAAACAGCCACAATGATATATTGTAAAAGGTACTGAATGGATAAGTATCTTTTAATTGATGGTTATTCTGATCGGTTACAGGTCTTCAGTTGTGAAGGCAACCACATCGTCGATCGATGGGCGGTCACCAAAGATCATGGACAGACGGTCCACCCCCAGGGCGATCCCGGACGATTCTGGCATGCAGGGAAGTGCCGCCAGAAATTTTTCTGGCATAGGATAGGGTTCCTTTCCTGATGAAAGGCGAAACTCCTGTTCTGCCTCGAAACGAAACCTCTGCTCCTTTTCGTCTGTAAGCTCCGAAAAGGCATTGGCCAGTTCAAGCCCACCCATATATAATTCAAAGCGCTCCGCCACTGTAGGGTCGGAGATTTTTTTTCTTGCCAGCGATCCAAGGGCCAAGGGGTAATCGTATAGAAATACCGGTGCCCCCTGGCAGATTGCCGGTTCGATATTGTTGACCATTACCTCGTCAAAGGTGCTCATCTCAAGGGATTTTTCGATGGATACTTTGGCGTAGCTGGAAAAAGCCTCACGGACTGAAATTCGCTTCCATGGCCTGGCCAGGGATATTTCTTTTCCCCGGTATGCTATCTTTTCACCGCGACCAAGGGCCTTAGCGACCGAAATGATCAACTCCTCGCATAGCTCCATCATGCGCAGATAGTCTATGCCACGCTCGTACCACTCGAGCATTGTGAATTCCGTCATGTGGAGGGAGCCACGCTCTTCACTTCTGAAACACTTGGTAATCTGGAATATACGTGGATAGTCGGCTGCCAGCAGACGTTTCATGCATAACTCGGGGGAGGTGTGAAGGTACCAGCCATCAGAACCGATGGCATCGATATGTGATTCTGGTGCGGGACCGGGAATGCGGATAGGGGTTTCCACCTCCAGGTAATCTCTCGCGAAAAAAAAGCCGCGAATGGCCTGAATCATCGCGGCACGTAAGTACAGGGAGTTTTTTTTTGTTGTCAGCCTCCAGTCCTTTTCCATTATTCCTTTACGCGGGTAAGGTATTCACCTGAGCGTGTATCGATACGTATTTTCTCTCCCTGTTCGACAAAAGGAGGTGCCTGGAGGTTATAGCCCGTTTCCACAACGATAGGCTTTGACTTGCCGGTAACGGAGTCTCCCTTCGCCCATGGTTCGGCTACGGTTACGGTAAGATCAACGAAGTTAGGAAGGGTGATGCCGATCGGCTTTTCTCCGAAAAAGAGGATATCTACATCCAGGTTATCTGACATGAAATTTTTTGAATCTCCCACCTGCTCCGCTGTAAGATAGACCTGTTCGTACGTTTCGGTGTCCATGAAACAGTATTTTCCATCCTCCTGATAGAGATACTGCATCGTCTTTTCCTGAAGGTTTGCGGGCGCGAAGGAGTCTACAGAGCGATAGGTGCGTTCAAACTGGGTTCCATTTATCATATTCTTCAGTTTGCACCGGTACAGGGCCTGCCCTTTCCCAGGTTTTACAAAGCTAAAATCAACAATTACATATGGATCGCCATCTATCTGTATCTTAAGATTTTTCCTCAGGTCGCTTGCGCTGTACATATACCTCTCCCCTTTATCCTCAAATTTCCGAGATAGGCTCTTCTAATCTATTTGGCTTGATATGTCAAAATATTGTTTTTTGCGCCCTGTCGGACAGGGCGGATTGATTTACATAGTCCAAAACCTCTATCCGTTTACCTGTCAAAACAAATTATAACCCTTGGGGTTTCCCTTACATTGCACTGCTAGTCAAAAGTCTTGACCGGTTTTGATCCCTAAGAGGCACCACCATAACCATTAGGTTATAGGTTGCCTGTTTGCATGGAAGTGTGGTATTAACCCAGGGTTATAATAATAAGGATTTTATATCCTATATAATCAGGAGACCGATAATGGATTACAGGGACACGTTGAACCTGCCGAAGACAGACTTTTCAATGAAAGCTAATCTGGCGAATAAGGAGCCCGAGCAACTTGGTAGATGGCAAGAGATGGATATATATAGCAGACTCAGAGAGGTTGCGAAGGGAAGAACGCGTTACATACTTCACGATGGCCCTCCCTATGCAAATGGTGATATCCACCTGGGAACTGCGCTTAACAAGATTATTAAGGATATAGTAATAAAATCGAAGAGTATGGCGGGGTTCGACTGCGCCTATGTGCCGGGATGGGACTGTCATGGTCTTCCAATCGAGCACCAGGTTGACAAAGAGCTTGGAGAAAAACAGCATACAATGTCCCAGGCAGAGAAGAGACGGCTCTGCCGAACCTACGCTGCAGGCTATGTCGATAATCAGCGCAAACAGTTCAAGCGGTTTGGTGTTTTCGGAGAATGGGACCACCCATACATCACAATGGATTACGACTACGAGGCCACCACGATTGAGGAGCTGGGAAAGCTTCTGCTGAGCGGCGATGTATACAAGGGGAAAAAGCCTGTTTACTGGTGTGCTTCCTGCAAGACTGCCCTCGCCGAGGCCGAGGTGGAATATGCCAATCATACCACGCCGTCCATATATGTAAAGTTTCCGATGGTATCCGATATTTCTTCGGTCCTCCCGGAACTTTCCGGAGAGAAGGTCAATGTGGTGATCTGGACGACCACACCTTGGACTATCCCTGCAAATCTGGCCATTGCCCTCCATGAGGACTTCGAATACGTTGCGGTCAAGATTGATGGAGAGGTCCTGATCTTTGCCGAGGAGCTGTTGGATTACTGCCTCGATGCCTTTGGCCTGAGAGGAAAAGAGTACGAGATATTGTCCAGATTCAGGGGGAAAGCCCTTGAAGGCTTGAAATGCAGGCACCCCTTTATAGACCGCGAAAGCGTCCTGATACTTGCTCCCTTCGTCACCCTGGAGGCCGGTACCGGTTGTGTTCATATTGCCCCCGGTCACGGGCAGGAGGACTATGAAATCGGCCTGGCCTACGGCCTTGATGTATATGCACCTGTGGATGATGACGGCAGGTTTACCCCTGAAGTAGAGCATTTTGCCGGCGGATTTGTCTTTGATATGAATGGCGCAGTTAATGAAAAGCTACGAGAGGTTGGTGCGCTCCTGGGAAAGATGGATATTGAACACCAGTATCCGCACTGCTGGAGGTGCAAGAATCCGATCATCTTCAGATCCACGGAGCAGTGGTTCATATCCATGGAGAATAACGGCCTTCGCAAAAAGGCGCTTGCCGCAATCGACAGCGTCAAATGGTTCCCGTCATGGGGAAGAGACCGTATATACGGGATGATCGAAAATCGTCCGGACTGGTGCATATCCAGGCAGCGTTCCTGGGGTGTTCCCATAACCGTATTTTACTGTAAGGACTGCGGATCCCATATTGCAACCAAGGAGGTCCTGGATCATGTCGTAGCACTGGTCAGGGAGCACGGTGCCGATATATGGTTCGAAAGGGAAGCAGCAGATCTCCTTCCGGTCGGCACGGTATGTCCGAAATGCAGCGGCAGTGAATTCACAAAGGAGACAAACATTCTCGATGTATGGTTTGACTCCGGTGTAAGTCATGCCGCCGTCCTTGAAAAGAGGGATAATCTGGGTTCTCCCTGCGACATGTATCTGGAGGGGAATGACCAGCATCGCGGCTGGTTTCATTCATCACTTTTGGAGTCTGTGGGTACGCGGGGAAGGGCACCTTATAAGAATGTACTGACCCACGGATTTGTCGTCGATGGTGATGGTAAAAAGATGTCCAAGTCGCTGGGCAATTTTGTCGATCCCCAGAAAATGGTGGATCATTACGGGGCCGAAATTTTGCGTCTCTGGGTCGCTGCCGAAGACTACACAGTCGATATCCGAATATCGGATGAGATTCTCAAACGTCTCGTCGAGGCCTACAGGAGAATACGCAATACCAGTCGTTACATACTTGGTAATCTGTATGACTTCGACTTCAAAAAGGACATGGTGCCTGTGTCGGAGATGGAGGAGATAGACCGTTGGGCTATTCGCCGTCTTCAGGAGATCATCCGCAGGGTCCGAAGCGCCTACGATAAATACCAGTTCCATGTGGTTTTCTATACGATCTACAACTTCTGCAGTGTAGACCTGAGTGCACTATATCTGGATGTCTTGAAGGATCGCCTCTATACTTCCAAGGCAGCATCGCGGGAGAGGAGATCAGCCCAGAGCGCCATGCATATGATCCTTGATGCCATGGTAAAGCTGCTTTCACCAGTCCTGGTCTTTACGGCCGAAGAGATATGGGCTCAAATGCCCGATTACGACGGAAAGGCCCAGAGTGTTCATATGACACTCTTCCCGGAGGTTGATCCTAACTACTGCGATGATGAGCTTGGCAGCAGATGGGAGACATTGATTGCGGTAAAAGGGGAGATATCGAAGGCGATAGAGAAGGCCAGACAGCAAAAGGTTGTGGGGCATTCCCTTGACAGCTGCGTTACCGTATTCGCACCGGAGAAGCTTCAGGGTTTGCTTAATCAATATAAGGACATGCTGAGGGCTCTGCTTATCGTATCCCAGGTTGACCTTGTCCAAGAGGATGCCGTTGTCGATCCTTATGAGAGCACCGAATTTCAGGGGCTGAAGATAGGTGTATCAAAGGCTCGCGGCGTGAAGTGCGAACGTTGCTGGAACTACAGCGAGACAGTTGGTGCGAATGCCGATCACCCCACAATATGCACGCGTTGTATCGATAATCTTTAGGAGGTTTCGGTGCGCAAAAAACATACGATTTTTCTTATAATACTGGCAACCGTTGCGGCCATTGACCAGATATCAAAGTGGTATGTAAGTTCGGTGATGACACTTCACTCCTCGACGCCGGTTATTGAAGGTTTTTTCAACATTACTCATATACGTAACCCGGGAGCTGCCTTTGGATTTCTTGCGAATGCGGCTCCTCTGATCCAGTCGGGCTTTCTGATCGTTGTATCAGCGGCGGCGATTCTGATGATTCTCTGGTTTCTTGCGCGGGAAAGATCAGCAGGTCCACTGCTGGTCTGGGCCCTTTCTCTCATAGCAGGGGGGGCATTGGGAAACCTTATAGACAGGGTGAGGCTCGGTGGTGTTGTAGATTTTCTTGATGTCTATATAGGGGCCTACCACTGGCCTGCCTTTAATGTGGCTGATTCGGCCATATCGGTAGGTGCAATTATCTTGATTGTGGAGATGTTCATAAGAAGGAGATCGGCGATCACCGCGGCAGGAGAATAACCACCTTAAGGTATTGCTTCCCCCATTCAAGGGCATCATCACGGTCAGAGAAGAAAACATCTATGTGATTCCCTTTTATAGCGCTGCCCACATCATGTACCTCTCCCCAACCATAGCCGGGAACGTACATCTTTGTTCCAAAGGGGTACAGGCGGGTATCGGCTGCTATTGTTCCGTGCTTTGCCTCTGTGCCATCAGCCGTGATACCAACCTTCTTTGGCTGCCCCTCCAGGGGCCCGTAGGCGTATACCGGTGGGCCGATACAGCCATATTGTTTCCTCCAGCCGCAAGATTCAGGGCCGGCGTCATAGGCAGTTACAAGCATGGTCCGGACATTTCTCTCGAAGCCCCTATCCCTGCCGGGTAGAAGGCCGCATCCCTGTAGAAAAACGAATAATGCAATCAGGGCAATACAGGAAAGGACTCGGGCCTTTGTTCTGGTCATGTCGGATCCCTCACTTATGAACATCTTACGGCTATTTCTCCACCCTATACCATAGAGAATTATTGTCTTTCAAGGCCATCATGGTAGACCATGAATGAGATGTATCGACTAACCCATCATGCTCGGGAGGAATAGGGCGATCTGGGGAAAGGGGATAAGGAGGAGTGCTCCTATGATAAGAGCGGCAAGAAAAGGAAGGGCTCCCTTGAATATTATGTCCAGGGGCACATCTCTGGCCACGCCGCTCACCACATATACATTGACCCCTACCGGGGGAGTTATAACTCCGATCTGTGTCACAAGTACTATAATGACGCCGAACCATATCGGGTCGTACTGGAGAAAGAGTATGACCGGATAGAATATGGGAATGGTCAGCATTACAAGAGCCAGCGAATCAATTATGCATCCACCGATAAGGTATACCGCTATAATTAGCATCATGATTATATAACGAGGCAGATCTATCCCCGAAACCCACTGTGCTATATCGAATGGGATTCGTGTTACGGCGAGAAAGTGACCGAATATGGTGGCACCGGCAACAATTACGAGGATCATGCACGATATCCTTGTAGTCTCAATGATGGCCTCCACAAAACCTTTTACAGATAGATTTCTACTGACAACTGCAAGAAGTAGCGTGCCAAAGGCCCCGACAGCCCCTGCCTCCGTAGGGGTGAATATTCCCAGAAAAAGCCCCCCCATGATCAGGGCGAAGAGGATAAGGGTTTCCATGATGCCTGAAAGGGATGCAAGCTTTTCCCGGAGGGGGAATTTTGGCCCCTTTGGTCCCAATTCAGGTCGAAGGCTTGTCCACAATATGATGGTGACAACGAAAAGGATAGAAAGCAGGATTCCGGGTATGAGGCCGGCCATAAAGAGTTTGCCTATGGATTGCTCTGTCAGGATGCCATAGACAATAAATACCACGCTAGGGGGTATAAGTATCCCCAGGCTTCCGCCAGCCGCTACAACTCCCGTGGCCAGCTCCGGTTTGTAATTGTACCTTTTCATCTCAGGCAGTGTAGCTGCACCCATAGTTGCGGCCGTAGCATTTGTGGAACCGCAGATTGCTGCAAATGCAGCACATGCGCCTACGGTTGCAATTGCAAGTCCACCGGGCCAGTGACCTATGAACTTGTATGCGGAATCAAAGAGCCGCTTGCTTATCCCGGAATGATAGGCAAGCTGGCCCATAAGAACGAAGAGAGGTATAACGGTCAGGCTGTATGCCCCGAATACGGAAAAAAAATCCTTAACCACCATGTTCATTGAAGCATCAAAGGAGACGGTGTATCCAAAACCCACAAAACCCACTGCCGCCATGACAAAACCGACAGGTATCCGTAAGAATATCAGTATGAAAAGAACAACTATGCCGATAAGTCCGGTTGCGGTAGGGCTCACTGCAATATCCTCTTTGTCGACCCGTAGATGTCCACTGCAAGAACCAGACACGTAAGAAAACAGCCTATGGCTATGCTGAAAACGAATGGATAGACCGGTATCTCAACGGTAAGCGATACCTCTCTGGTGCGTTTCAGGTCCAGTGCATAGAGCGTGCTCTGCCATGCCAGGATACCAAAAAGCAGGAGGCTCAGGATCTCTCCAGTTGCGAAAACAAATTGCTGTACCCTGGCCGGCATCCTGCGGGTAAGAAACTCTACGGCTATGTGCCCTTTTTGTGCCGTGGTACAGGCCACCGCGAGGGATGCACCAACAGTTCCCATAAGCCCCACTATCTCGTATGTGCCGGGGATTGGGTGGCGAAAAAAACGCAGCACCACATCGGCACAGGTCAAGAGCATCATAATCAGAATGGCCCCTGCACCCAGCCAGTTAAACCAAGTACTTATATTTTTTACCTGTTGCTCCAGATTTATCATCTGATCTCAATCTCTGAGTCACACCGGTGAAAAAACACCTATGCGCCTCATGGTACTATAACTTTTCCTGCCCGTATTTTACTGTAAGCTCTTTTACGAGGGTAACGGCTTCCGCCCCTGGCAGCCCATTTTCTTTATTTGTATTTATATAATCTTCGATAATGGGAGCGACTTTTTCTTCCCACAGCCTGTTCTCTTCAGGGGACAGGTCGACAACCTTATTTCCCTGCTCCAGTGTATAGGCAAGACCTTCTTCATCACTTTTATCCCAAGTCTCGCCGTGTACAGTCACCCACTCCTCGCTTAATGAATCCATCATATCCTGAAGATCCTTCGGGAGGGAATTCCATTTTTGAAGATTCATTACTACAAACATTGACGTGGTATAGCCTATCCCATTACAGCGAGTAGTGTAGTTGATAACCTCTGCCTGTCGCCAGCCCTTGAGGGTTTCTATTGGCGTAAAGGTCCCCTCCACCACCCCTTTCTGAAGAGCCTCGTACGTGTCTCCCTGTGGCATTGCTACCGGTGCTCCGCCAAGGGCCTCTACTATTTTTGCGCTCAGGCCGGTGGAGCGTATTTTCATTCCCTTGATATCATCGAGGGTCCTTACCGGTGCCTTGGTGCTGAGGAGTCCCGGCCCGTGGGCGTGGATATAAAGGACCTTAACGTCTTGCAGTTCTTTGGGGTTCATTTCTTTGGCAAACTGATTGGCCACGCGGGTCGCCACCATACCGTCAGGATACCCGTTTGGAAGATCTACAGCCGCCATCATCGGGAAGCGGCCCCTTGTGTAGGCAAAACAGGACATCCCTATGTCTGATATCCCCTGTACCACCCCATCATAGCACTGGTTCGCCTTTGTCAGCGTTCCACCCGGGAAAGTTGTGATCTTTATCCTTCCTTCAGAGCGTTTTTCCACCTCCATGGCCCATGCTATGGCTGCCTGGGATTGACTGTGAGTGGGTGGGAAAAAGATGCTGTAAGTAAGTTCCGTGGCCTTTTCCTTTCCCTTTTCCTGGCATCCCATGGTCATCAATAACAATACAAAAATTGTCATTCCAATAATCAGAATATTTTTTTTCATTACATCTCCCCTTTAAAAATGTCTCTAACGCCCTATTTATCCTCTCTGGTGCTTCAAAGCAAAACACCAGTTGCAACTCGCATAACAACTATATAACGGAAAAATAAATTGGATGGCCTGCTTTCCCGCCCGTTTTGGATCAGGAAGCAGGCATCAATACGTGTAGGATTCTAAATAAAAAGTGGTTGGTGAACAAGATAACATCTTATGGCTCATTGCATTTGGCAAAAACTAATTTGCGTCAGTGGCCTTTGCTTTTTCAAGCTCCGCCTTATACTTTTCCGCCTCTGCCTTTGCCTTTTCCAGATCTTCTTTGGCGGCCTTCAACTCATCGGGACTCACATTCTCGGAACCTTTCGATTTCGCCTGGTCCATCATCTCGTCGAAGCCGATGTATATGGCCAAGGCACCCCCCATAAGCAGGAGTATTGGTATCGCACCGGCCAGCAACGCGATAAAAGGTTTCCACCAGATTACCAGACCTATAAGCCCGAGGACCGCCGCTATCACACCACCTATCAAAACCTTCATAATCCACGACCTCCCTCTTCTGAAATCTACAGCAGTATCGACAAGAAAAGCAACAAACTGGTCTTTGAGCTAACACAAAAATTAGATGCAGGCAAGACAAAAATAGAGAAAAAGGACTTGCCTAAAAAGTAATATTGAATTACCTTCAAAAACTTCCAGGTGATGGATATAAAATTTTTTGTCCCTTAAGGGGCGTTGAAAGGATGTTTAATGGTTGAACTTGATTTTGATAAGGGAGGAGGACTTATACCCGTTATAGCTCAGGATTGTGATACGGGGGAAGTCCTCATGCTAGCTTATATGAACAGGGATGCCTGGGTGAAGACGCTTGAGACGGGCAAGGCGACTTACTGGAGCCGATCAAGGAATTCGCTTTGGTTAAAAGGCGAGACCTCGGGCAATTTTCAGAAGGTGAGAGAGATTTTTGTGGACTGCGATATGGATACCGTTGTCTTGAAGGTAGATCAGCAGGGGGGTGCTGCCTGTCATACGGGCTATCGATCTTGTTTTTACCGCAAGGTATCAGGTGGTGGGATGGAGATAGTTGGTGAAAGAGTTTTTGATCCGGAAAAGGTGTATAAGAAATGAAACAGCTGAAGTTGGGCATACCGAAGGGCAGCCTTGAGTCTAATACCGTAGAGCTTTTCAAGCAGGCTGGTTGGAGAATCACCTACGATTCCAGGAGTTATTTTCCGGACATTGATGATGCTGATATATCTTGTTCCCTCATAAGGGCTCAGGAGATGGCCAGATATGTAGATGATGGGACCATCGACCTTGGGCTTACTGGCAGAGACTGGATACTGGAAAATGAATCTGATGTTGTTGTCGTGCAGGATCTTGTGTATTCGAAGGCTTCTACCCGGCAGGCCCGCTGGGTTCTTGTGGTCAGGGAAGATTCTCCTATAAAGCGACTGGAGGATATAGCCGGGAAAAGGATATCTACCGAGCTGGTTAACTTCACAAAAAGATATCTCCAGGAAAGGGGAATAGAAGCTCATATCGAATTTTCCTGGGGAGCGACGGAGGCCAAGGTTGTTGAAGGCCTGGTTGATGCGGTAGTGGAAGTAACTGAGACCGGGAGTACCCTGAGGGCAAATAATCTGAAAATTATTCACGAGCTTTTGAAGACGAATACGCAGCTTATTGCAAACAAGGACGCCTGGAAAGATCCATGGAAAAGGAAGAAAATCGAGCAGATAAGTATCCTCCTTTCCAGTTCTCTCATGGCCATGGGGAAGGTTGGGCTTAAGATGAATGTTGCGAAGGATAGTCTGAGCAAGGTTGTTCTCCTGCTCCCTTCCTTGAAGGCGCCGACAACATCTGCCCTGTACGATGACAACTGGTTTGCCGTCGAGGCTGTGGTTGACAAGGGTGTTGTGAGAGATTTGATACCACTTCTGCGCGAGGCTGGGGCCGAGGGCATTATCGAGTATCCACTTAACAAGGTTTTATAGAGGGAGATGGAGCGGCATGGCAAGAAGCAGCAAGGTGACCAGAAAAACTACGGAAACGGATGTGTCCTTTGAAATCAATCTTGATGGCGAGGGGTTATGCGAAATATCTACAACTATCCCCTTTCTTGATCACATGCTGACTCTCTTCTCAAAGCACGGTTTTTTCGATTTAGCCGTGGCCGGAACGGGCGATATTTCCGTAGATTATCACCATCTTGTGGAAGATCTTGGCATCTGTTTCGGGAAGGCTGTAAGGGGGGCGTTGGGAGACAAGGAGGGGGTCGGCCGTTACGGAACAGCATGTGTCCCTATGGACGAGTCGCTTTGTC
The DNA here is from genome assembly GCA_963665835.2 of Syntrophales bacterium. GTDB lineage: Bacteria > Desulfobacterota > Syntrophia > Syntrophales > UBA2210 > UBA6078. The sequence continues at coordinate 1,651,233 of CAXXWJ010000001.1, forward strand.
ATGTATGTATAGACATCTCCGGTCGGCCTTATCTGGCATTTAATGCCGAATTCGGGGGTAAAAAAATACGGGATTTTGACCCTATTCTGCTTGAGGAATTTTTCAGGGCCTTTACCGACAACAGCGGAATAACCTTGCATGTAAATGTCATATATGGTAAGAATCCTCACCACATAGCGGAGTCTGCTTTCAAGGCCTTTGGCCGTGCCCTGAAGGACGCCGTTGGCATTGATGACAGGATCAAGGGGGTCCTGTCGACAAAGGGAAGTATCTGAACAGGCTTAGTCAAAGCACTTTCCATGACATTCCCCGTGGGACCCGGTTGTCGGAAAATCTTACAGAGCGGGGTGATGAAATTATCAAAAAGTATCTTCCTTCAGGTTTTTCCAGGTTGTTGCTATGCGTGGTGGTGTGCCTCAGCCTTGTTTCAGGGTGTGCGGCCCCCAGCGTTGGCGGATCGTCTGCCCTGACTCAGCCGGGTGCAGGGTTCGATAAGATTGCGATTGTCCCCTTTGAGAATTTTGGGAAGGTTGATCCTTCTGTTAGAATAGCCCAGTGTCCCATTTCCGGAGCAAGCTTCAGGTCCTGCAAGATTCCGGGAGATCCCGAAAGAAAACTTGAACAATGCCTGGTTGATGAACTTAGTTCATCTGCAAGGTATATTTTTCTGCCTCCCTGTAAGATGAGTCTGTTATATGGTGAGGTCTGTGCCGATATGCCGGCAGGATCCCAGGTGGAGAGGCTGCAGAAGTTGGGAAGTAAGGTGGGGGCCGATGGGGTTATTGTTGGTCACCTCTTTTTTTACCAGGAACGTAAGGGGTTTGACTACTCAGCAGAGATGCCGGCCTCTGTTGCCTTCTGCGTACACCTTATACGAACAGAGGATGGCCTTTCGGTATGGCATCGCGTGTTTGACAAGACCCAGAGTTCCTTGACGGAGAACATGCTTGACCTAATCCCCTTCTTAAGGGGGGGAGGCAAGTGGATGACTGCTGAGGAATTTTCCTGTCAGGGCATGCGAGATATTCTGAGAGATTTTCCTTATAAGAAAGGTAATGATAAGTGATTGTAATACCGGCGATAGACCTTAAAGGTGGAAAGTGCGTACGTCTCGTTCAGGGAGACTTCGGGATGTCAACAATCTATTCAGAAAATCCCGCTGAGATTGCGTTGAAATGGCAGGAAAAGGGGGCCAAGCGTATCCACGTTATTGATCTTGATGGCTCCCGTGACGGTATGCCACGCAATATGAGCATCATAGAGGAAATATTGGAAGCGGTGACGGTGCCCCTTGAGGTAGGCGGAGGTATAAGGGACATGGCTACCGTTGACGCCTACCGTAAGATGGGAGTGGAATACGTCATACTTGGTACGGCTGCCCTGAAGGACAGGGATTTTGTTTTTGCCGCCTGTGCCCGTAATAGGGGGCATATCATTCTTGCTCTTGATGCCCGTGACGGCATGGTTGCCGTTGAAGGGTGGACGGAGGCTTCTGATCAGTCTCCTGCCGGGCTTGCGGCGCTTTACGAGGGATGTGGGTTGGATTCAATAATATACACGGATATAGGGCGTGACGGTATGGAAACGGGTGTTAATGTTGAATCCACCCGTCTCCTTGCCGAGGCTGTAAATATACCTATAATAGCCTCGGGGGGTGTTGCAACCATAGGTGATATTGACAGACTCCTGGAGGCAGGTGGGCCTGGATTCAAGGGCGTTATTACCGGCAAGGCGCTTTACACCGGGGCCCTGAAACTGGAGGATGCCATAGCCCGGGTTTCGGCTTTCGGGTAGGAGGTTTTTGTATGGAAGATTGTATATTCTGTAAGATTATAGCGGGGGATATACCTGCGACCATTGTTTTCGATTCGCAGGATGCGCTGGCATTTGAGGATGTAAACCCTGTGGCCCCGGTGCATGTGGTCGTTGTTCCCAAGATGCATGTTTCCACCCTTATGGATTTCACCGGCGGCATGATGGAAGGTCTTATGTCGGCGGTTCAGGAGGTTGCGAAGCTAAAAGGGATTGCCGAAAGCGGTTTTCGTACCGTTATTAATTGCAACAGAGATGGGGGGCAGGTGGTCTTTCATCTGCACGTACATGTCATCGGTGGACGAAAATTGAGTGATGATATGGGCTAAGGAGCGCTGCGGTCTCCTTATTGCGGGATATTTTATATGCTTACCCCTGTGGTGGGTCGTAGGCGAGGTAAATGCGAAATGGATATCAGAAAACTGGTGGCGGAAGGGATGATCAGGGCGGCAAAGGATAGGGATAAGGAAACTTTATCTACGCTACGCATGATAAAATCTACCTTACATAACAGGGAGATAGACCTCAAGGATCAATTTGGTGAACAGGAGATGCTTCAGGTCCTATCATCTATGATAAAACAGCGAAGAGACTCTATAGAACAGTTCATGCAGGGTGGTAGACTCGAACTTGTGGAAAAAGAGACCAAGGAGATAGAGGTTATTCAGGGCTTTATGCCCAAGCAGCTCTCCGAGGATGAAATTCGCGCCCAGATCAAGCAGGTTATTGAGGAGACCGGTGCAACTGGTATCCGTGATATGGGAAAGGTCATGAAGGTTCTGATGCCCATGCTGACTGGAAAGGCTGACGGTAAGGTTGTTGGAGAAACCGTGAAGGCGCTGTTGTCCTGATCCGGAGGATTGTGATTGTGTCGGTGTCCACACAGGTGATATCTTGAAGGGATACATTCCTCAGGAAAAGTTAGGTGAGATAAAGAGCAGGGTCAATATTGTAGATCTTATCTCCGGGTATGTTACATTGAAAAAGGCCGGCAGAAATTTTATCGGCCTCTGTCCGTTTCACAAGGAAAAAACACCTTCATTCAGCGTAAATCCAGAGAAACAGATATTCTACTGTTTCGGTTGCGGGGAGGGTGGAGATATATTTGCCTTCCTTATGAAGATAAATGGGACCTCATTTGCTGAATCGGCAAGACAACTGGCCGATAAAGCGGGAATATCCCTACCGGTCGGCGAAATGACCCGCGAGGAAAAAGGCAAGGAGACAGAGAGAGAAAAGCTTGGCAGAGTAAACGCCATGGCGGCGGATTTCTTTTCGTCTCAGTTGACCTCTTCCCTAGGTCGGGCTGCACGTGATTATCTTCATATGCGCAAGATGGATTCTCAGATCGTTGATACCTTCCATCTGGGGTATGCTCCTCAGGGTTGGAACAGCCTTGCCACACATCTTGAAGGTAAAGGCGTTCCCCTTGGTCTTGCCGAAAGAGCGGGCCTTGTTGTATCGAAAGGTAACAACAGATTCTATGATCGCTTCCGTGACAGGGTAATCTTTCCAATAGAAGACCTCGCCGGCAGGGTGGTCGCTTTCGGTGGCAGGGCGATAGGCTCTGATATGCCAAAGTACCTCAACTCGCCAGAATCCCCGGTCTATATAAAGGGTCGTGTTCTTTATGGGTTGTCTAGGACAAAGGAGGCAATACGCGACAGTGATTATGTAGTGTTAGTCGAGGGGTATATAGATTTTCTCTCTCTATGGAACGCTGGCATAAAAAATGTGGTAGCGACACTGGGGACGGCTCTGACCAGGGAGCAGGTTGAATTGATCAGAAGGTTTACCAGGAATGTCGCCATTATTTTCGATCCTGATGATGCCGGACGGCACGCTGTAGAGCGCAGTCTCAGACTGTTTCTTGAAGAAAGTATGCATGCCCGTGTAGTTGTTCTACCCGATGGATATGACCCTGATGACTATGTAAAGGAGTATGGTCCCTCCAAAATTTGGGATGTTATTGCATCGGCCCCGATGATGGTGGACTATTATATAGATGCCGTTATGGGTGGTGGAAATACACTGGAAGATCAGCTTGATATAACTCGCGATGCGGTATCGTTCATAAGCACTATAGGTGATCCGGTTGAAAGAGATCTTTTTATGAAGAGGGTCTCCGAGAGACTGGGGGTTGATCAGATATTGTTGAGAGACAGAATCGAGAAGGTTTCTTCTGTCCGTAAAGGTTCCGTTTCTGTAGAATCTGAAAAGAAAAAGATAGGGCGGGTTGACATTGTAGAATTAAACCTTATTTATATGATGATGGAGTATCCGGAAAAAATTCCCGTTGTGAAAAGCGAGGGTATTCTGGATTTTTTTGATTCAGAAGAGCTTAAGAGTCTGGGGAATAGAATAATCGAAGAGAGAGGCGACGCAGCATCTATGGTCACAGGTTTCGAAAATGGACCTGTGAAACAGAAACTACTGAAATTAATGATGGAGAGACCCTTCTCGGACAAACTGATTATAGACAGAGTCTTCGATGACAATATCGGTCAGGTGCGAAAGAAGTGGTACAGGGGCAAGGGCGCTCTATTGAAAAGGGAGCTGATAATGGCTCAAAATAAAGGCGACAGGGCTTTGAGTGACAGACTGTTGCGTGACAGAGACCGATTGTTAAAGGAAGAAAGAGGGCTGGCTAAAAATGAAAAAAGTGATCAAGTCGGATGAAGTAACAAAGCTTGTTGCGATGGGGCAGGGAAAGGGATTTCTTACCTATGACGACATTAACGATATGCTCCCGTCCGACATCATATTCTCAGATCAGATAGACGACATATTGACCGTTTTCCATGAAAAAAATATTGAGGTTGTCGATTCCGAGAGAGATGAGAAGGATAGAGATAAGCAGGGGAGCAGATCTGATGATGAGGATGATAGATCAAAGGATGAGATTCCTCCTCTGCCTATATCGGCTCTGGGGAAAACTGGCGACCCTGTCAAGATGTATCTTCGAGAAATGGGCATGGTTTCCCTGCTCAGTCGTGAGGAAGAGGTCCGGATAGCGAAGAATATTGAGAAGGGGGAAAGGCGGATAATGGAATCCCTTTTCAGTCTTCCGGTATTTATAAAAGAGGTTATAGAGATTGGCGAAAAGCTGAAGAGCGGTGAGGTCAGGATCAAGACAGTTATCGATAATCTCGAAGATGAAAGCGGATTTAGCGAAGAGGATCTTTACAAGGAGAGGGTACAGAAGCTTTCCGAAAAGGTTTCAAAACTGGATGCGCGCAATGCGGAGTTGAGGGAGGATTTAAAGAAAAAGGGGCTCAGCAATGCAGAGGAAAAGGCCATCCGAGAAGAACTTGGGAAAAATGGTAAAAAAATTGTAAAGTCCTGTAAGGAGATCAATTTCAGTAAAAGGCGCATAACGGGCATGGTTACGAAGCTCAACGACACCGTAGCCGAGCTTAACAAGGGAGAGCTGGAGATACAGTCCTGTGTTGATAAGGCCTGCATGTCTCTAAATTCGCTGGACAAGCTCTTTTCGCGTATCAGAACCGGCGAAGTCGAAGATGTTTCCACAGAGACGGGTATAGATGTTGAAGCCTTAAATGAATATGAGAGAATAGTAAGGGAAGCTCGCAACGCCAGAAAGAGGATAACCGGCCAGATTGGAGTGTCAAAAGAGTCGCTCAGGATGATCGTAACCTCCATAAAGGGAGGTGAATCTGAGGCAAGCCGGGCCAAGAGGATACTGATAAAGGCTAATCTGCGGCTGGTAGTAAGTATTGCCAAAAAATATACGAACAGGGGCCTGCAATTTCTGGATCTTATCCAGGAGGGAAATGTGGGTTTGATGAAGGCCGTGGAAAAATTTGAATATCAACGGGGATATAAATTTTCCACTTATGCTACGTGGTGGATTCGTCAGGCCATAACACGCGCAATAGCAGATCAGGCCAGAACTATAAGAATCCCCGTCCATATGATTGAGACGATAAACAAGCTCATAAGGACTTCCCGTTACCTCGTTCAGGAACTGGGCCGGGAACCCACCCCGGCTGAGATAGCTGAAAAGATGGAATTCCCGCTGGATAAGGTCCGGAAGGTTTTAAAGATTGCAAAGGAACCAATATCCCTGGAGACCCCCATCGGCGAGGAAGAAGACAGCTCTCTTGGTGATTTTATAGAGGACAAGAAGGTTATGTCTCCCTCTGATGCCACAATGAACATGGATCTTGCCCAGCAGACCAGGAAGATTCTCGCTACCCTTACGCCGCGAGAGGAGAAGGTTTTGAGGATGCGTTTCGGTATCAGCGAGAAGGCCGATGTATTACTTAATTCGAGCAGGGAGGTCGAACCAGAGGATGACGATAACATGGCACGCGCGATGCAGGTTGAAGACAATGTATTGAAAAAGATGCGAGGGAACTCCAGAAGGAGAGAAATAAAGGGAGGAATCAAATAGCGGCCTGAGAAGCGTGTTCCAGCTTAATCACAGGTCTTGTTAATATAGCGGTTCAATCACAGGTTGCTACAGCTTCGATCTCGACAGTAGCGCCTTTGGGGAGTCGGCTTACCTCTATGCAGCTTCTTGCGGGGCAGGAAGCTGCAAAATATTCGGCGTATATTGTGTTGAGTTGCGCGAAGCGGTCCATGTCGGTTAGAAAAATCGTAACCTTTATAGTACGGAGGAGGTTGGACCCCCCCTCCTCCAGTATATTCTTTATGTTGTCAAGTACTGTTCTTACCTGTAACTCAAAGGTGCCTTCCACAGGATTTCCGGTTTTTGGATCAAGGGGTATCTGTCCGGAGACATAAAGCAAACCGTTGGCTTTAACCGCCTGAGAGTAGGGGCCAACGGGGGCCGGGGCTTTTGCTGTATTTATGATCTCTCTTTCCATACTTCCTTACCCCTCTCTCTTTTCTTTACGACAGTTGACAATAAGATTGCTTATATGTCAATCGAATAGTTGCAACAGTTTAAATCCTCTGTTAAACCCCTCAACATGTAATGAAATACGGGGCGGGAATGGTCATAGAGAAGATACTTACAGTCTCACAACTTACAGGGGCAATCAAAGGCTTGCTCGAAACCGGCCTGGATCAGGTATGGGTTTCAGGTGAGATATCGAATCTGCGGTGCCCTGCCTCTGGGCATATATATGCAACTCTCAAGGACGCATCAAGTCAGATAAGAATGGTAGCCTTCAAAAGCGCTGCTGCGCGTCTGGGATTTGATATTGAAGAAGGAATGGAGATCCTATGCAGGGGAAGGGTAAATGTCTACCCTGTGCGTGGCGAGTATCAACTGATTATAGATGCTGCTGAACCAAAGGGCATTGGAGCCCTGCAACTGGCCTTTGAACAGCTCAAGATGCGACTTGAAAAGGAGGGCCTTTTCGATACACTTCACAAAAAGGAAATACCTTTTTTGCCAGAAACGATAGGGATTGTGACATCTCCTTCCGGATCGGTTGTAAGAGACATTCTCACCATAACGGGTAGACGTTTCCCATCGGTCAACATTGTCATTGCACCTGCGGCGGTACAGGGAAGGGATGCACCGGCTGAGATATGCAATGCGATAGCAGATCTGAATGAAATCGGTGTGGATGTGATTATCGTTGCCCGAGGAGGGGGATCCCTTGAAGATCTGTTTTGTTTCAACGATGAAGGGGTTGCAAGGGCAATCTATGGATCGTCGGTTCCTGTAATATCTGCTGTAGGGCACGAGACCGATTTTACCATCTCCGATTTCGTTGCCGATCTGAGGGCTCCCACCCCTTCCGCCGCTGCAGAGCTGGTTGTTCCTGACAGGCGGGATATTTTGGAAAGATTACAGAGGTTGCGATCACGGCTGGTGCACATCTGTGATATGTCGTTGCGGGAACTTAGAACGAGGCTGATCTTTACATCGGAGGATATTTCTGATCCCAAGGCAGGTATTTCAGAGCTCCGGGATAGACTTGAAGACAGGCATAGAAGACTAAAGGGAAGCGTGGTGCGTCTTCTTGCCATGCAGGAGAACAGGCGTTATCCCATTTTTAAGATATTTATGAGCCTGAGCCCATCAGGGCAGATCCGTGAATTAAAAAAAAGAGTTGGAGAGCTTAAGGCAAGACTCGAAGAAATGATTTTAACCCGTATAAATGGGCTGGAAGATGTTGTCCAGGGGAACATGTCTCTTCTTGATACGCTAAGTCCGCTTTCTGTTTTAAAGAGGGGATTTGGTATCGTAAGGCTGTCTGACAGGACTCTGGTTAGGGATGCGGGCATGCTGACGGTGGATGATATGGTTGATGTCCGCCTTTCGTCAGGCAGTTTCACGGCAAAAGTAATCACTATTATTGGGGAGTAAACCAATGGCGGAGAAAAAATTTGAGAAGGCACTGGAACAGTTGGAGGCGATTGTAAAAAAGATGGAGGGAGGAGACCTTTCTCTGGAAGAATCCCTCAAGTCCTTTGAGGAAGGGATTAAACTTTCCAGGTTCTGCACTGATAAACTGGATGAGGCGGAGAGAAAGGTCAGGATCCTTCTTAGGGAGGATGATACACTGCAGGCCAGATCCTTTGAAGGAGATCCCCTTGATGTTGCTTAACGAATACCTTGCTGAACGAAAAAGGCTGGTAGATGAGGCGCTGGATGGATATCTTCCTCCGGCGGCGACAGGAGCATCGTCTCATATTGTTGATGCTATGCGCTATTCCCTCTTTGCCGGGGGCAAGAGACTCAGGCCGGTGCTGTGCATGGCCGCCGCTGAGGTGGTAGGGGGAATCTTACAGAATGTTCTTCCTGTTGGCTGTGCCATAGAGATGATTCATACCTATTCGCTTATACATGACGATCTGCCCGCCATGGACGATGATGACTACAGGCGGGGGAAACTTACAAACCATAAGGTATTTGGCGAGGGGATAGCTATTCTAGCTGGGGATGCCCTGCTAACGGAGGCCTTCTGCCTGCTGTCCAGTAAGGGAGTCCCCATTGATCCGGAAATACGCCTTAATGTACTAAATGAAGTCGCCGTTGCGGCGGGTTTTCTGGGGATGATCGGAGGACAGGTTGCGGACCTTAGGGCCGAAGGGGAGTCTGTCGACATGGAAAGGGTCAATTATATACACCAACGTAAGACACAGGCGATGATAACCGTTTCAGTCCGTGCCGGCGCCCTGATTTCCGGTGCAGGAGAAGACGATCTTCGTGCCCTTTCAGGATATGGTGACAAGGCAGGTCTTGCCTTTCAGATAGCGGACGATATTCTAGATATCGAAAGTTCCCGTGAGGTACTTGGAAAGGACATCGGTAGCGATGAGGGGCGCGGCAAGGCTACCTATCCAGCCCTTATCGGTGTCGAGCGATCGCGTAAGGAAACCATGCGCCTTGTAGAAGAGGCGCTTTATGATATTAGAAACTTTGACGACCGGGCAGAACCACTCAGGATGATAGCTCGTTTCATCGCTGAGCGGAAATCCTAGAGAATGTGATAGGACAGGTCGAAAGGCGAGACGCACAAGAGGCTGTTATGGATAAAACGACAGGCATACTGCAAGGAATCAAAGGAGCTGAAGACATACGCTGTCTGGAGGTAGGGGAACTTGATGTCCTGGCTGGCGAGATAAGGCAGATGATTCTGGATGTTGTCTCCAAAAATGGCGGTCATCTTGCCCCTTCTCTGGGGGCTGTTGAGCTTGCTCTTGCCATCCATCATGTCTTTGATACCCCAAGGGACAGGGTTATCTGGGATGTTGGGCACCAGGCCTATGCGCATAAGATAATAACTGGCAGGAAAGATGCCTTCCACACACTGAGGCAAAAAGGTGGTATCAGCGGTTTCCCCAAGAGGCAGGAAAGTATTTACGATGTATTTGGTGTAGGACACAGTAGTACCTCTATCTCTGCTTCCGCCGGAATCGCCGAGGCCCGGTGTCTGAAGGCTGATAAATTCAAGGTGATTGCTGTAATCGGCGACGGCTCCATGACCGCAGGGCTGGCCTTTGAGGCGCTGAACTGGTCTGGTGCTCGAAAGAAGGATCTTGTTGTTATACTGAACGATAACGAGATGTCCATTTCTCCCAACGTAGGGGCCATGTCCTCATATCTTAACCGGGTGATGACCGGGCAGCAGATAACTCGCCTGAGGGCAAAGCTCCACGATTTTCTCAAGACCGTACCCGGTGTGGGAGAGCATATGATCAAGTTTGCCCGCAGGGCCGAAGAGTCCCTCAAGGGATTTGTTGTGCCCGGTATGCTCTTTGAGGAGCTAGGGTTCAAGTATGTGGGCCCCCTCGAGGGGCACCGTCTGGATCATCTTGTAAAGAACCTTCAGAATGTCCGCGCTATGGAGCGGCCTGTCCTTGTGCATGTGATAACTAAGAAGGGGAAGGGGTATAGTTTCGCCGAGGAAGACCCGGCGCGGTTCCACGGAGTAGGCCCTTTCGATATTAATACGGGGCAGGCGGCTGGTTCGGACAGATCCAAAGTGTCCTACACGGAGATCTTTGGCAGGACAATGGTGCAGCTGGCACATAAGAATGATCGTATCGTGGCGATAACGGCAGCCATGACAAGCGGAACAGGGCTTGATCTCTTTAGCCGTGACATCCCGGAGAGGTTTTATGATGTCGGAATAGCCGAACAGCACGGAGTTACCTTTGCGGCGGGGCTTGCAACAGAGGGCTTTGTCCCCGTTGTCGCCATATACTCAACCTTTTTGCAGAGGGCCTATGACCAGGTACTTCATGACGTTTGTCTTCAAAATCTTCCTGTAGTGTTCGCCCTCGACAGGGGGGGTATAGTCGGAGATGACGGCCCGACACACCATGGCCTCTTCGATTTCTCCTATCTTCGATCTATACCCAATATTGTTATAATGGCCCCCAAGGACGAAAACGAGCTACAGCATATGCTGAAAACTGCGGTGGATTGTGGCAGGCCTGTGGCCATTCGATATCCTCGTGGAACTGGCGTAGGAGTTCACATTGATGAGACGCCCCAGAGAATGAACATAGGAGAGGCCGAGATTATACGCGATGGAAGGGATCTTGCCATCGTAGCCATAGGCTCTACAGTATACCCGGCCCTTCAAGCTGCCGAAAAGTTGGCTGACGAAGGGATTGAGTCTTTAGTTGTCAACAGCCGTTTTGTTAAACCCCTGGACGACAGGCTGTTGTGCGAGATGGCATCTTCATTTAAAAGGGTCATAACAGTAGAAGAAAACGTCCTTATGGGCGGTTTTGGCAGTGCCATACTGGAATTGTTTGAGAAAAATCAAATTCGCGACATAAAGGTAAAAAGACTGGGAGTTGGCGATATCTTTGTAGAACAGGGGACCCAGGCTGAGCTCCGACTGCAACAGGGTATTGATGTTCAGGGTATAGTCGGGGCCGCCAGGACTATTATGAAAGAGCCTTGAGTCGCCCCATCTTTTCCTTTATCGCAAAAAACGGAACATATGAAATTAGAGACCTCAAAAATAAGATTGGACAAGCTGCTGGTTGAAAGAGGCATTGTCCCAACACGTGAGAAAGCGCATGCCATTATCATGTCAGGTATTGTCGTAGTAGGAGAGGAACGGGTCGATAAGGCCGGAACCCTTGTCTCGGCAGAGGCTGAAATTCGTATCAAGGGCGATCAGAACCCCTATGTGAGCAGGGGTGGATTGAAGATAGAGGGGGCCTTGAAGGAATTCGGTATCGACGTTGGAGGTTTGGTGGCCATTGATGTAGGTGCATCGACCGGTGGATTTACAGATTGCCTCCTCCAGAAAGGTGCCCAAAAGGTATACGCGATAGATGTTGGTTATGGGCAGATCGACTGGAAACTTCGTACAGATGAGAGGGTTGTGATCTTTGAAAAGACCAATATCAGGAACTTCCCCGGAGAAGGGATCACAGATTGTATCAACCTGGCCGTTATAGATGTCTCTTTTATCTCTCTGAAACTGGTTTTACCCGTTGTTATAGGGATCATGGCAGAGGGTGCCATTTTACTTGCCCTGATCAAACCACAGTTTGAGGTTGGCAAGGGGGAGGTCGGCAAGGGGGTGGTAAGAGACCCTGTGATACACCGAAGGGTTGTAGACGATATATCCGCCTTTTCAATAAAGCTCGGACTTGAGGTGATGGGAACCTGCGAATCTCCAATTACCGGTCCTGCCGGAAACAGGGAATTTTTCTTGTATGCCCGGAAGCCATAAAATCTAGTGGGGAATAGTAGCGTGGGAATAAGGCTTGCCGAAACGGCGGGATTTTGTATGGGAGTTAAGAGGGCAGTGGACATGGTCCTGGCTCTCACCCGTCACAGGGGGGACAGGAATGTATACACCTATGGGCCCCTTATACACAATCCTCAGACGGTCGAGCTGCTCAAGGAGCGGGGCGTAGTCCCTGTTGACAGCATTGATTCTATCAACGAAGGTATCATGGTGATACGTGCCCATGGTATACCTCCTCAGGACAGGGAAAAAATAAAGGCCAAGGGCCTGGAAATTGTAGATGCTACCTGTCCGAGGGTTGCCAGCGTACAATCTATAATAAAGAAAAACGCAGCAAAGGGCTGTGCCATTATCATAGTAGGGGACAGGGAGCATCCGGAGGTGGTAAGCCTCCTCGGATATGCTTCGGGCAGAGGCGTTGTCATTAGCGACCATAAGGAGATTGAAGTGCTCCCCGACTATGATGAGGTCTGTGTCGTAGCACAGACAACGCAGGATTCGTCCAGATACCGTGATCTGTCGCAGGGGATAAAGCGCCGGTTCCCCAAGGCCATGATATTTGATACGGTCTGTGATTCCACGGAAAAGCGTCAGGCCGAGATCAAGAAGATGGCTTGTGAAATGGATGGGATGATAATCGTAGGAGGCAGGGACAGCGCCAACACGAGAAGGCTGGCAGAGATATCCCGGGAATGTGGTGCCAGGACAATGCATGTTGAAACTGCCGAAGAGCTTGACGATGTTGACATGAATGAATGTGAAGATATCGGAGTCTCCGCAGGTGCGTCCACGCCTAACTGGATAACGGAGGGGGTTATCGACTGTATCACCCACAACAGGCGGAGTAATATGCCGGCCCTTGTCAGGGCGATATATGCCCTTTGGATTCTTTTTGTAAAAACCGATCTTTCCTCGGCTATCGGTGCCGCGTTGCTCTCATTTGTAAGTATGTTGATGCAGGGACTTAGTATAGATATGTCTCACATTATGATAGCATCTCTTTCTGTATACTCCATACATACCATAAACAGGTTGCAGAGCAGGGGGTTTGGAAGGATCAAGGGAGGATTCCGAGAAAACTCCTACATACAATACAAAAAAATCTATATGGCTATCGCCATCGCCGCTCTAATCCTTGCCCTAGCACTTGCCTTCATTTCAGGGCCTGCGCCCTTTATACTGGTCTGTCTTGCATCGCTGTTGGGAGTTCTGTATACGGTCAACTTCTGGGGGCGCAGCCTTGAGGATATCCCCGGATCAAAGAATTTTTTTACGGCTGTGGCCTGGGCTGCGATGACTGCCGTTATACCAAAAATCAGCATCAGTATTTACCTTGATTGCGCAACAGTCGTTGCTTTTATATTTGTATTTACACTTGTCTTCTCCAAGTCGGTCCTTTCCGATACCCTTGACATACAGAGCGACCGTCTCATCGGCCGTGAAACCATCCCTATAGTCATAGGAGAGGAGCGGGTAAAGATACTGCTTAAGGTTCTTGCGGTTATTACGGGGTTTTCCCTCGTTGGAGCCTTACTGTCAGGGTGCACTCCTTCCCTGAGCCTGGCGTTGCTGCTGCCGGTGTTTTATGTATGGATTTGTATGGGACTTTGTGATAAGAGATCCCGATTCTCGAGGATGACTCTCGAGGGTCTGCTTGGAGCAAGCTATCTTATTGCCGGATTGAGCGCATGTCTCTGGTTTGTCGTGGCAACTTTGTGAGTGGCGTCATATTGATGCATAAGAGGTTGGCGATGCGTGTGAGGAAGTGTAAAATAGTTTTCGTGGCTTTGTCCTGCATATTTCTTGCTGCATGTGGGAGCTTGAGATTTTCGCAGGTTGCTCCTGGCATCGAAGAATTTCATCCCCAAAGAATATGTATTTTTCCGGTTAATCCTGGTGTCTATAAGGGAGATGCCGGTGATGTTGTGGACGATATCATTGCTGACCTTGTAAAGGGGAACGGTTGGTTTTCCGCTGTTGTATCACCGCAGGAAGTTTTAAAGAATGCAGAAAGCGATAGGGAACTTAAGGATGCTGTTGATGTTTATCTGGCAAAGCTAAGGACCCTTAGTTTCGCCGATCCTGAGCTTGGAAGATATATAGCAAGTACCCTGAATATCGATGCCTTTCTTGTCGTGGATGTAGACTTTTGGAACTATACGACACAAGAAGAAGATAAGATTGTCAAGGCGGGCTTCAGTATGAAACTGGTGTCAGCGCAGACGGGGGAGGTTATGTGGAGGGCAAGCCACTGTGATGAAAAAAAGTACCGTTGGATCAAACCTGATCTTACGGATTTTGCTGCGTCAGTGGCGAAGGATATAATCTCATATATGCCCCACTGAATAGTGGAGATTTAAGGTCAATGCTAAGAGGGGCATGCCCTAGTCGTCCCATTGCAGGGATGACCGCTAAAGTCGGGTTTTAAAATACCTCAGGCGTAAGGTGCCTGAGGTTGTTGAAGTGGTGCAGTGTAAAAATTTAAACTATTAAATTTTTTGGAGGAGAGCGTACAATGGCATATGTGATTAGTGATGAATGTGTTGCTTGTGGAAGTTGCGAAGACGAGTGCCCCGTTGGTGCGATAAGCGAGGGGGATGACAAATACATGATCGATCCCGAAGCTTGTACTGATTGCGGATCATGTGCCGATGTCTGCCCTGTAGAGGCCATAGAGCCGGGGAAGTAGCGGCGGTCGGATAATCAACCTTCTGACTTTTAAAGGCCGGGCGATATGGGTTTATTCGTGACATTTGAGGGGATTGAAGGTTCCGGGAAGACAACCCAGATCAGGATGGCTGCTGATTATCTGAAGAAGGAAGGTGTTTCTTGCGTTATGACGGGCGAACCGGGAGGAACTCCTCTCGGGGGCGAGCTTAGGAAGATCCTGCTGGATAAGACAGCGCTCGCCCTGTCCGGCATGGCGGAGTTGTTGCTTTTTGCAGCTGACAGAGCTCAGCATGTCGAGGAGACCATAATCCCAGCAATGGAAGCGGGGGCGGTGGTTTTGTGTGATCGTTTCTCCGATGCCACCTTAGCATACCAGGGGTATGGCAGGGGTCAGGACATCCGGTGTGTAAGGGAGCTTTGCAACTTTTCGTCCCACTCCCTGATTCCCGACATGACATTTCTATTCGATATTTCTACAGCTATCGGACTCGACAGGATAACAGAGCGAGCGCACATGGCAGGGGATGCCCCTCGTGAAGACCGTTTCGAAAGAGAGCGCCTCCAGTTTCATGATATGGTCAGAGGTGGCTATCTTGCACTGGCTCGTCAGGAACCTGGTAGATTCAGGGTCATAGACGCATCCGGAGCTGCCGATGAGGTTCATAGAGAGGTAATTGTACATCTGAAGAAGTTGTTGAACGAAAGATAGGGGGGCTATGCCCTTTTGCGATATTTATGGTCAGAACAGGCAGATAAGCGTTATACAAAGCGCCATCAAGAGGGAGCGTGTTCCCCATGCCTATCTTTTCCATGGTGTAAGCGGTATAGGAAAAAGGACTGCGGCCTATGCCCTGGCAAAGGCGCTTAATTGTCAGGAGGATGAGGCTGATTTCTGCGGCAAATGTGTGTCCTGCCAGAAGGCGGCCCACGGAACACATCCTGATATCATTGTGATAGAGCCGGAGGGCATTTTTATAAAGATCGAAAAGATCAGAGACCTTCAAAAACAGACGCAGTACAGGCCACTTGAGGGCAGAAAAAAGATTTTTATACTGGCGGAGGCGGACAGGATGAACGATGCTTCGGCCAATGCACTTCTCAAGACCCTTGAAGAACCAAATCCCTCCAACATAATCATATTGACAACTTCCCGTATCCATAAGCTTCCACAGACGATAATATCAAGATGCCAGAAGATAAGGTTCCAACCGCTACGGGCTCAGGTTGTGGCGTCTTTTCTTGCAGATAGCCTGTCCGTAGAAAAGCAGTCAGCGCTTGAGGTTGCCTCCTCGGCTGGGGGAAGTATAGGGAGGGCTATGGCAGCATGCAAGGAGTCGCTCCTTGACTTTAAGAAAGATATGATAGAAATATTCTCATCTGCCAGTAATAATCCAATGAATATGATCTTTTTGGCAGAAAATTTCGGGAAGGATAGGGAATCGGCTTTGCAGCGACTTGGAGTCTTCCGGGAATGGCAACGTGATATCCTTGTATTCAGGGAGCTGCAAGATTTTGATATGCTTATACATCGTGACATTGCCCCGGCCACCAGGAATTTTTCAGAGAGAATGGCAAGCGGTGACATCCTGGAAAATATAAAAACCATAAGCAGTGCTGAGAGCGCAATCGAACAGAATGCCAACAGGCAGTTGGCGCTGGAATCGATGGCTTTTTGTCTGAGAATGCTGAGTTAGGTTAAAAATGGATAATAAAGATATTGCAAATGTTGTAGGGGTAAGATTCAGAGATAAGGGCAAGGTATATTCTTTTGATGCCAACGGTATTGATTCTTTGATCGAGGGAAACAACGTTATTGTTGATACCGAGTCTGGTCCGGTGATGGGACATATAGTAACCGGGCCCCGCACCCTTTCATGTGACAAATTGCCCCGTGCCCTAAGGAAGGTTGTTCGATCTGCCACAGATGAAGATATGGAGGGGCATGCAGAAAATGTCAAGATGGAACAGGAGGCCCTCGTTTATTGCACGGAGAGGATACGGCAGAGAAATCTCTCCATGCGTCTCGTCGACGTCGAGTCCCTCTTCGACAGGAGCAAGATGGTCTTTTACTTTACCGCTGAAAGCAGGATCGACTTCAGGGAGCTGGTAAAGGATCTGGTTCGAAAATATAAGACCCGGATTGAGTTAAGGCAGATATGGGTCAGAAGTGAGACCAGCATATATGGTGGAATCGGTATGTGCGGGAGAGAAATATGCTGTTCCAGCTTTCTCAACAACTTTGCCCCCGTGTCGATCAAGATGGCAAAGGAACAGAACATGCTCCTTAATCCGGAAAAGATATCAGGGTTATGCGGAAGGCTGATGTGCTGTCTTGCCTTTGAACATGACACATATACGCAGGCTAAAAAGAATATGCCCAAGTGCGGAAAGATGGTAACGACTGCCGATGGTAAGGGTAAAGTGGTAAGGCAGAACGTACTTGACAGAATCGTAGTTGTGGATATCGGTGAAGGTAAGGAGATAGAGGTGTCGGTCGATGATATTCACATCAGCAAAGAAGAAAAGGGCAAAAAGCCGGTACCGGCAAAAAAGAGAGAATGATTTTGGAGAGAAAGATGAAAGATTTTTATGTAACAACTCCTATATATTACGTTAACGCATCGCCGCATATAGGTCACGCATATACAACTATAGTTGCCGATGTAATGGCTAGGTTTCACAGGATGTCAGGGTACAGGACCTATTTCCTGACCGGTACCGACGAGCATGGAGACAAGGTTGCCGAGGCCGCGCAGCAGGCCGGAGAGTCCCCTAAGGAGTATGCGGACAGGATAAGCGGTCAGTTCCGTGCTCTGTGGCCGCAGCTTTCCATAACCAATGATTACTTTGTCAGGACAACCGACGAAGATCATAAGGAGTTGGTCAGATCAATACTCCAGAAGGTTTACGATACGGGCGATATCTATTTTGGAGAGTATGAAGGCTATTACTGTGTAGGTTGCGAGAGATTCTACAGAGAGAGCGAACTGGTCAATGGAATGTGCCCCGATCACTTGACCGCTCCCGAGATCAGGAAGGAAAGCAACTATTTCTTCAGGATGAGCAAATACCAGGACTGGCTGGTCGACCATATACGCAACAACCCTGATTTTATACGGCCCGAGCGCTACCGCAATGAGGCCCTGGCATTCCTTAAGGAACCGCTTGAGGATCTTTGCATATCAAGGCCAAAGACGCGGCTTACATGGGGGATTACCCTCCCCTTTGATGACCGTTATGTGACATATGTATGGTTTGACGCCCTTATCAATTATCTGACCGGAATAGGCTATCCAGACGACGAAAGGTTTGAGACCTTCTGGCCTGTATCACACCATCTGATAGCCAAGGACATACTCAAGCCCCACGGCATTTACTGGCCAACCATGCTGAAGGGGGCGGGGATTGAACCTTATCAGCATCTTAACGTTCATGGGTACTGGAATATAGATCAGAACAAGATGTCGAAGAGCCGCGGGACCGTGGTCAAGCCGCTTGATCTTAAAGATACATACGGTCTTGATTCCTTCCGTTATTTTTTGATGAGGGATATGGTCTTTGGACTGGACTCAAACTTCAGCGAGGATGCCTTTGTCCAGAGGATCAATTCCGATCTCGCTAACGATCTTGGAAATCTGGTCAGCCGGTCTCTCTCCATGGCTGTGAAATACTGCGAAGGTACGGTACCTGCAGCTGCATCTGCTGAGCACCGGGACGATTTATCTCTGATAGCTGGGGCGGTGAGTCTCTTTCCGGTAGTCCAGTCCTCTTTCCAGGCGCTCCAGTTTCACAAGGCCCTTATCGCCATCTGGGATTTCATCAATCTTACAAACAGATACATCGTGGAGAGAGAGCCATGGGTACTTGCAAAAGATACTGACGCCAGGGCCCGTCTGAACACGGTTATCTACAATATACTTGAGGCTATCCGGTTCATAGCCGTTCTGATATCTCCCTTCATGCCAGATTCTGGCTCTGAAATGCTGCGTCGGCTTGGGCTCGATACTTCCACTCAGGATTTCGAAAGTATAAGGACATGGGGACGGCTTCCCGCAGGGAACTCGATTGCTCGCGGCGATTCACTTTTCCCGCGTGTGGAATACAAAAAAGAGGAAGTGGATACGGCAAAGACCCTTTCGGATGTAAAGGCCCATATATCATTCGATGATTTCCAGAAGGTCGATATCCGGGTTGCCAAGGTGCTTCATGCCGAGAGGGTAAAAAAATCCGATAAACTGTTGAAACTGAAGGTCGATGTTGGTGAAGAGCGGACCGTAGTGGCTGGTATAGGTAAGAGCTACAGCCCCGAAGAAATCATAGGGAAGAAGATTGCCTTAATAGTA
This sequence comes from Syntrophales bacterium, assembly GCA_963665835.2. GTDB lineage: Bacteria > Desulfobacterota > Syntrophia > Syntrophales > UBA2210 > UBA6078. The sequence continues at coordinate 1,670,224 of CAXXWJ010000001.1, forward strand.
AATCTGAAGCCGGTGAAACTGATGGGAGTTGAGTCGCATGGAATGCTTCTGGCAACGGAGACGGGAAGTAAGGTGTCCCTGCTGTCCTTTGACGGAGATGCAGAAGTAGGCTCGCGTATCAGTTGATTTTCTGGTGTTCATGATATCCTGTCCGGCATGGAAGGCCGGCCCTATTGTCTGTGGTACAAGTTTTGGGAAGATTGCTTTCATCCGACCGTTGCTTATCAAAAACCTATGTTATTAAGTACCTTACCAAGAACATACATTTTCATAAGGCTCTTTGTTCTGTTCCTGATAGTTGGGTGCAGTCGGCCCCACATGCCGACTCCACCGGAGGTTTACCAGCCACCGGCCCCGGAAAAAAGACTGAGCAGGATGGGGTACGCTATTCAGGTCGGGGCCTTTTCACAGGCTGGAAATGCCGCAAAGCTGGCAAGTTCCCTGAACAAAGATAGCCTGGATGCCTATTACTTTCTTTACAACCAGGGACTGTACAAGGTTCGTTTCGGTAATTTCCCTACAAGGGAACTTGCGGCCAGAGAAGCTGAAATGCTGAAGGCCCTCAGTGTTATAGACAATTACTACATCGTTCTTCCCGAGGAGTATGCCATAACGGGGATCCCAGGGGCCTACGATGAACTGGATCTAAGAAAGAATATAGTGAAAACGGCGGAAAGCTTTATGGGCGTTCCTTATCAGTGGGGAGGCGCTTCTGCTGAAAAGGGGTTTGATTGCAGTGGCCTTGCAATGGCCATATATCGCCTTAACGGCCTGACCCTGCCCCGGACTTCCGTGGCACAATACAATTCCGGTTCCGCTATTCAACGGGAACAACTTTCCGAAGGGGATCTCATTTTCTTCGATACCAGCGGTGAGGGGGGGATCTCCCATGTGGGAATATACATAGGCAATGGCCGTTTTATCCATGCCCCCAGTACGGGAAAGACGGTGCAAACCAGTTTTCTTTCAAGTCCCTACTATAAAGAATGTTATATTGGTGCCAGGGCTTATCTTTAGCAAATCTAAGACCAAAAAAACTTCCGGTGAGGCCTGGGGTTTTACTATGGGTTAAAGGTATGGGAAAAGGGCTAAGCCATCTTAATAAATGGCAAACATAGGGGGTGTAGGCCTGAAGAACCATTCGTTCTGCCATCACCACAACAATTACACCTTGACAAACAGCTCAAATTATGGTGAAAGGGACAGCTTACTTATATTAAGAAAGGTCTGATCTGATGAAAAAGAATCTGACAAATTTTAGCAACGTCAAAAGAAAAAGGACACATGGTTTCCGTGCGCGTATGGCAACCAGGTGGGGCAGGCAGATCTTGAACCGCAGAAGAGCAAAAGGACGTAAGAGGCTTGCAGTTTAAGCCCGCGGTAAAAGATATATACGTCTGCAGCTTTTCTTTCGGTAGAGGGGATGCTTCCCGGATCGCATGAAAAATCAATCCTTTGAAAAAAAGGACCGAGTACGCAAGAGGAAAGAGTATCTGTATATATACCGGGTGGGGAGAAGGTTTCACTCGAGTAACTTTACTATAATACTGAGCCCCAATCCATCGGGGGATAAAAGGCTTGGGGTAGCGGTCGGTAAAAAGGTAGGGAACGCAGCAAAGAGAAACAGGATCAAGCGCCTTCTGAGAGAGTTCTTCAGATTGAACAAAGGCGAGCTGCCGGACTCGAAAGACCTTGTAATAACAGTAAAAAGGGATGTCTCTTCGCTGAAGTGCCAGGACCTATGTTTGGAGCTGCTGAATATATTGGGAAAAAAGTAATGCCCATGCGGATCTTGGAAGATGTGTTAATCTCTTGCATACGTTTTTACCAGGTAGCCATATCTCCTTATTTCCCTCCGAGCTGCCGCTTCTATCCTACCTGTTCCGAGTATGCAATAACTGCAATAAAGCGTTACGGACCTTTCAGGGGATCCCTTCGGGGTTTTCTGCGCATACTTCGGTGCAATCCTTTCCATCCCGGTGGATACGATCCAGTAAAATAGTCAAACATGGAGGTCTTGAATGGACAAGAAGACACTTCTCGCCGTTGTCCTGTCGTTAGCTTTGTTGATGGGGTACCAGTATTTTTTTCAGAAAAATTCAACTCGTACAGCCGTTGAAACAGTTCAGTCCGAAGGGGATTTGCGGGGTGATCTTTCTGGGCAGGCCATAACGGAAGGCCAAATCTCCGGAGATGGGTCCGTTATAAAACACAACCGATCGTTGACCGGAGAGGTTGATTACAAAAGCCCTGGCGAGGATATTGTAGTAGAAGGTGGACTTTACACGGCGGTTTTCAATACGCGCGGTGGGGGTATAAAATCCTTCAAACTTAAAGAATACCGCGAAGAGCTGAATAAAGATTCTGCGTTGGTCGAGATGGTCAGTGTAAGGGAGAACGCAAATTATCCCCTAGCATCAACCTTTCCTGGATCCAGCATGGATATCCCTGCTGATGTAATCTACGATTCAAGCGAGGATTCGATAGACTTCACGAACGCCTCAGGCACTAAGCGACTTGTTTTCTCATGGTCCTATCCAGGTGCAATAAGGGTGGAGAAGATCTATACCTTTTACCCCGACCTCTACTCTTTGGATCTTGAGATCGTCGTAACCAACCTTTCGGAAGAAACGATAAAGCAGCAGGCCCTGCTCTCTTGGAATAGCTATGTCGATCCTGAGAAAAAGGAAGACAGGTACAGTCATGAAGGACCCATTTCATATATAAAAAACGAGAGAGTTTCATATAAGACCAAGAAATTAGGGGAAAAGGAGTTTGGAGGGCCCGATGTTTCATGGGGAGGGTTTGAGACAAAATATTTCATAGCCGCTCTGATACCTGAGCAGCCATCCCTGACGCGCTTTGTTGTGTCAAAGGATCATGGAAGCACGGTTTTCTCCGATCTGGAGGGGCCCAAGAATGTGATTCCGCCGGGGCAGACCGGTTCGTTCAGGTATTCTCTGTATCTGGGTCCCAAGGAATATGATCAGCTCAGGGAGCAGAACGTAGGCCTTGAAAACTCGATCGACTTTGGATCATGGATCAAGTGGCTTGCGCTGCCTCTGCTGAAGGCCCTCAAGTGGATCGACATCTATGTTCACAACTACGGACTTGCCATAATAATATTAACTATACTGGTCAAGCTGATCTTCTGGCCCCTGGGAAATATGAGCTACCGCTCCATGAAGGGGATGCAGAAACTGCAGCCTCAGATGAAGGCTCTTCAGGAGAAGTTCAAGGATGATAAGGCTAGGCTGCAGCAGGAAACTATGGCGCTGTATCGCAGCAACAAGGTCAATCCGATGAGCGGATGTCTTCCCATGTTGATCCAGATTCCTGTCTTCTTCGGGCTCTACCGGGCACTTCTATACTCCATAGAGTTGCGTCATGCCCCATTCGTATTCTGGATACAGGATCTGTCGGCTAAAGATCCATACTACATAACCCCCATTATCATGGGTGCGACTATGTTTCTTCAGCAGAAGATGAGTCCGGCACCCGGGGGCAATGAACTTCAGGCAAAAATGATGCTTTGGATGCCTGTTGTCTTTACCTTTCTCTTCCTGAATTTTCCATCGGGGCTGGTTATTTACTGGTTATTCAACAACATTCTGAGCATTGGTCAGCAGTACTACATAAACAGAAGCTCCTGAAAAGAGGTAACAGATATGAACGATATGCTAGATATAGAAGGAAAAACAATAGACGAAGCAATAAGAAAGGCATGTGAGGCATTTAGTGTTCCCAGAGAGAAACTTGATATAGAGATACTGTCCGAAGGGTCATCGGGTTTTTTTGGAATTCTGGGTGTAAAGCCGGCCCTTATAAGGGCAAGAATTCTTTCAATCGATATCAACATAGACACAGGAAAAGATGTAAGAACTCCAGAGAAAAAGATGTGGCAGCCGGCTGACAATGATCTCGCCCCAAGGGCAAAGGAGTTTGTTGCGGGGATGATATCCCTTATCGGATTTGATTTCCCCGTTGCGGTAGAGCAGGACGAAGACGAGTATATGGTTATAAATATCAAGGGAGACGGGGGTGGCCTGCTTATAGGAAGAGGGGGGCAGACCTTGGATGCCATCCAGTACCTTACCAATAAGGCTCTGAATAAGAATGGAAATGGCGGAAAACGTATTATTCTGGATACAGAAAACTATCGTAAGAAAAAGGAAGAGCACCTTACTTCTCTGGCTGAAAAACTGGGGGAAAAGGCAAAAAAGACCAAGAAGCCTGTTACTGTAAACCCCTTGAACGCGCATGACCGCCGGATTATCCACATGGCGCTTCAAAACGACAAGGAGCTGACCACGCGCAGCAGGGGCGAAGGGCCTTTTAGAAAAATTATCATTGTACCTAAAAAAGGCGGCAAGACAAAGTCCTGAAAAGGGCTACGGAACTTTATGCCATGCTGGCACACGACGATACGATAGCGGCCATAGCTACACCACCCGGTGCTGGTGGGATCGGTATTGTGAGGATAAGCGGACCGGGTTCCGAGGATGTATGCCAAGTTCTTTTTCGACCAAAGTCCACAGCTGGTCCACTTAAGAGCCATCACTTTTACCACGGTGATATAGTTTCATCCGCTAATGGCAATGCTATAGACGAGGTTCTTGTTGTCCTGATGAGGGCCCCCAACTCTTATACAGGGGAAGATGTCCTCGAGATACACTGTCATGGCGGGAACCTTATTCTCCATGCTGTTTTGACCGAAGCCATCATGAAGGGTTGCCGCCTTGCTGATCGTGGAGAGTTTACAAAAAGAGCATACCTTAACGGCCGCATGGACCTGCTCCAGGCCGAGGCGGTTATGGACCTGATCACCGCACGGACGGATCGGGGCCGTGAGATTGCCCTTGCTGGACTTAAGGGTAACCTTTCTGAGAAAATTCAATCCATCCGCTCCGATCTGATAGAAATTCTATCCTTTCTCGAATCTTCGATAGACTTTTCCGAAGAAGAAATATCTTCACCTGAATTCTCAAGGCCTCATTGGCAAGAGATTGAGGGCATCCTGGCCAGCATCAACGGCATTCTTGAAACCTACCGAGAGGGCAAACTCTTCAGGGACGGTTTTAACGTTGTGATAACAGGCAGACCGAATGTAGGAAAATCCAGCCTCCTGAACAGGCTCTTGGGCGAACGACGTGCCATCGTGACTTCTGTGCCTGGAACAACCCGCGACTTTATCGAGGAAACTGTAAATATAAACGGGATTCCGGTTCTCCTTACCGATACGGCGGGGATCAGGAAATTTCCAGAAGAGGTCGAGCGTGAAGGGATAGCCCTTGTCTGGGAAAAAACACTGATGGCCGACATGGTCATAGTTCTCGTCGACGGTAGCACACCCCTTACTGAAGAGGATGTCGAAGTAATAGATAAAAACCGAAAAAAACCACTGATCCTTGCTGTCAACAAATCAGATCTTACTCACCAGATACCGGATAAGCATATATCCGAAGTGTTTCCTGGCATAAGCGCGGTTTGGATCTCCGCGAAATATGGGGAAGGTATCGAGGCCCTCAAGGAGAAGATTAAGGCAATGGCCTTGGACAACGAAGATTACAGCACTTCCGATCTTCTTCTGACCAACCTTCGTCACAAAAGCGCTCTTCAAAAGGCCGCATCATCTCTTTTGGCGGCACAATCAGGAATCTTAAATGGCAATTCGGCGGAACTTACAGCCTTCGAGCTTAAGGAGTCCCTTGACCACCTAGGTTCCATCGCCGGTGATACTACCTCTGAAGATATTCTCGACAAGATCTTCTCCACATTCTGCGTAGGCAAGTAGTCCCTTACCATTAGTTCGCGGCTTTAGCTATGAGCTGCCTCCATCATCCCTTTTGGGGATCTTCTTTCGCCATGAAAATTCTTACTGTTATACCTGGGGTATCTGTGCCATTGCTAGGCAGGTGGCCTATCGCAATGGCTAATAATTCAGGTTGTTTTTTCCGCCATTGGGATCGGTAGAATTCAGTGCAGGGGGAAGGGTAAGGGCAGATTCGTGGTACCTCTTTAGACACTTCTCTCCTGGCGCACTATCTGTATAATATAAGTATACAGATAGTGCGCCCTCTCCTCTCCGTTATATCAAGAGATTACAGCCTTAATGCTGTTTATAAACAAGAACTTACATATTCGGGTCCTTGACTCTGTTGGGTCCTGCGTATAAATAAATTATACAAATTATTTCCCACCGATATCTGTAGAGGGTATGCCGGTAGCTTTCTTGTGAAATATATCGCAATGATAATAAGCCTTTAGCCTGTTTTTGTAAGCCTTTAGCCTATTCTGGCATGTTCATTGATTAAGATAAGGACAAAAAGCGGAAGGGGAATCGAAGATGAATAAAAATAAAAAAGCAATCGGTTATGTTTGTGATATCCCGGTAGCCGGAACTGATATGGTCATTGACAAGGAAGATCAGAAGGCGCGTCTGCTCAAGTACGCGAAAAAGGAAGGCATAGAATTGATCCATATATTTGAAGATGATGGATATACCAGGGATTTTATGAACCGTCCCGGCCTGAAAAAGGTCCTTGCCCTGTTGCAAAAACATGACACGGTACTGGTAGAGCGGGTTTGGGCACTCACAAGGATGAAAAAGGAGCTAATGCCCTTTCTCGAAAAGATCGAAGCCGGGCAAGTCAAAATCGAGGCTACAACATATCTGTGGGATTACCTCCATCAAATGCTTCGACGCCGCTATGATGACAGGGCCTTCCCTGAACCTGTCGTGATTAGAAAGGAAGAATACGATGCCATGGATGTAAAAGCTGTGACCAGGGAGAGTCTGGTCTATAGGCAGGGAGCCACAATGGCATGACTGAGGTGTTTTTAGAGAGTTCAGTTCCTATTAACTAGTTGTTGAGTGCCAAGACATCGATAACGGAAAAATGTGCCAGCACATAGCAAACAAAGTTCTCTGACAATCGAATAGCGATCACGTAATTCTGTGAACACCAAAATAGATACGGAGGTGTTCATGGAAAAGGAAAACAAGCAGCAACGGGTCTTGGCCGTGGAGCGATTTATAAACGGTGAAAGTCCCGAATCAATATGTGCGTCGCTGGGCAAGTCGAAGTTCTGGCTGTACAAGTGGTTCAAGCGGTATAGCGAGGGCGATGCCTCGTGGTGCGAGGATCGTTCTCGTCGCCCCCGTGTGATCCCAAACCGGACACCATTAGAGATCGAAGAAATCGTCAAGATGGTTCGCCTCAATCTCTATAATCAGGGTTTGTTCTGCGGTGCTCAAGCAATCCTATGGGAGATAGAAGATCTTGGCGCCAAACCGTTGCCGTCAATCAGGACAATCAACCGGATTCTCGCCAAGAACGAACTGACACATCGACGAACCGGCAAATATGAGTCCAAAGGGACGGCATATCCCGTTCTGCCGTCAACATTGCCGAACCAAACCCATCAGGCTGATCTTGTTGGCCCGTGCTATCTGAAGGGACCGATTCGTTTTTACAGCCTGAACATCGTTGATACGGCAACGGTCCGGTGTGGACTGCATCCTTCCATTGCCAAGTCAGGGCAAATGATCCTTGACGGGTTTTGGAGCGCATGGAAGCGGATGGGAATACCAGAGCGTGTCCAAGTTGATAATGCCATGTCTTTCTTCGGAAGCCCGACACATCCACGTGGAATGGGTCCCCTTATCCGACTCTGTCTGCAAAACGGTGTCGAGCCTTGGTTCATACCAATGGCCGAACCGTGGAGAAATGGAATGATTGAAAACTTCAACGACCGTTATCAACAGAGATTTCTCGGCAAAGTTATCATGGCGTCCATAGGGGATCTGCAATTGAACTCACTTGCGTTCGAACAGCGGCACAACAGCAGGTATCGCTACAGCAAACTCAAAGGTGATACACCGCTGAAAGCTCTTGCCGCCTCGAATGTCAAATTGAGGTTTCCAAAAGCAGAGGAGCCTCCCATGCATCGAATGAAAAAGCCGGAGATTGGCAAATATCACGTTGTGCGCCTCATTCGCAGCAACCTGAAATTGAATATCTTCGGAGAATGCTTCTCGGCTCCGCCAGAGACCATGCTTGAATACGTGGTGGCTACTATCGATGTCAAAGAGCAGAAACTAAAACTCTTCCTGGACAAAAAACAGGTAGAGGAATTCGATTACAAACTGCGATAGCTCAGTTGAGTGTCAGCGATGTCGTGGCACAAAAAATCGTTATCGATGTCTTGGCACTCGACAACTAGTCTATGTGCTTAATAAAAAAGGAGGAAGATACAATGCTACTGAAAGAACTTTACAACAGAGGTCCCAAATTATACCCGGAGAAGGTGGCCATCATCGATGGAGATAGAAGATTTACATACAGACAATGGAGCAAACGTCACAACCAGTTTGCCAACGCCCTTCAGGCCCTGGGCCTCAAGAAAGGAGACGTCCTTGGCGTCCTGCTTAAAAATGGTGCCGAATACATGGATGCATTGGCTGCCACTGCAAAGACCGGAGTAATCCTTGGAGGGATTAATTTTCGTCTTAATACGGAAGGCGTAAGAGGGATTCTGGAAGATTTGGGTTGTCGAGTGCTGCTGGTTGATCATGAATATGCCGATATGATAGGTTCCCTGAGACCGCAGGTGCCTTTCCTGGAGACATGCATATCAGTAGGGTGCATAAAGGAAGGAATGGTCGAGTACGAATCACTGCTGCAGCAGTACCCCACAACAGAACCGGAAGTCCCCACCAGAGAAGATGATCCGGATCTGATCGTATACACCAGCGGGACCACCGGTGTCCCCAAGGGCTGCGTAACGACGCGGAAGAATACCATGGTCAGGGTAAGTGGCATAGCCCTTGAGGGAAATCTTAATCCTGAAGACCGGTATATGAACGTATTTCCCATTTTTCATGTTGGGGTAAATATTACCCAGACGATAGTCTTCGTCGGAGGCACCAATGTCTTCATGAGGGATTGGGATGTTCGGGAATTTTGCCGCCTGGTCCAGGAGGAGAAGATAAACAAGACGACGCTGGCGCCGGTTTTCTTGAACTTTATTATTAATTTCCCCGACCTTGCCAAGTACGATCTTAGTAGCCTTGAGTATGTACGTTACGGTGCCGCCCCCATGCCCACCGAGCTATTGAAGAGAGCCTATAAAATACTGCCCAACTGTGAGTATTTCCAGGCGCTCGGTTCATCAGAGACCTTCGGTATGACCGGATTTTCTCAAAAGGATCATCGCGACGCCCTGACCGGCAGTCCCGAGGCGGAGGAGAAACTGGCCTCCTGCGGTAGACAGCTCTATTTTTGCATTACCCGCGTAGTCAACGAAGACGGAAGAGATGTGAAGCCGGGGGAAGTGGGAGAAATCATTACTCAGGGCGCCAATATCATGCGAGGCTACTGGAACAAACCTGAGGAGACCTCTGAAAAGATAAAGGACGGCTGGTTGCATTCCGGAGATTTGGCCACCCTGGACGAGGAAGGGTATATTTACATCGTTGACAGGAAGAACAATATGATCATCACCGGCGGTGAAAACGTATATCCCGCCCAGGTAGAGGCGGCCTTGCTCCAGATACCCCAGATCGACGAAGCGGCTGTACTGGGCGTGCCCGATGAGAAGTGGGGTGAGTCCGTCAAGGCCATAGTCAAAGTAAAAGATGGAGAGGCCCTAACTTATGAAAAAATCATGGACCTGTGCAAAGATAAGATGGCCAACTATGCAAGACCGAAATCGGTGGATTTCGTCAATGAACTGCCCCATCTGGCAACGGGAAAGGTAGACAGGGTTACGCTGAAGAACAGATACTGGAGTAATTAAAATTGTTTCAGGGGGTATCGTCCGAGGTGTCCAGGTCATACCCTAGGCTGGTTTTTATGTTGTATTTGCTGATAAGTTTATAAAAATTGGTTCTTTGCATGCCAACGGCACTGGCCGCGAGGCTGACGTTCCAGTCATTGGCGGTCAGGGCGTTAATGACGAATTCTTTTTCCATCTCAACGATGGCTTGGTCACGGAGCTGTTTTTTAAGGCGCTTCAGGTCCTCAATGTTCTGGGGTTTCGCAATATCAGAATGGAGACTGGCGATTCCTTCGGGGAGATCATTAAGCTGGATTGTAGGACCGTCGGCGCTGATAAGGGCTCTTTCCACGGTGTTTTCAAGTTCGCGGACATTTCCAGGCCAGCCATAGGCCATTATGCAGTTCATGGCTTCTTCGGAAATGCCGCACCGGGGGCAGTGATTCCTATTTGCGTATTTATTGAGGAAATGGTCGATCAGCGGGGGAATGTCTTCTTTGCGTTCTCTCAGGGGAGGAAGGAATATCGGAAACACATATAGACGGTAAAAAAGATCTTCTCTGAATGTCCCCGTTTCGACCATCTTTTTCAGGTTTTTATTAGTTGCAGTTATTAGCCGGATATTCGTTTCCTTAGCCGCGGTACCACCGACAGGTGTGTACTTTCGTTCCTGAATGACTCGCAGAAGCTTCCCCTGTAGATCGAAATTCAAATCCCCTATTTCGTCAAGAAAGAGTGTTCCATGGTTGGCTACCTCGAAAAAGCCCGCCTTGTTTGCCGTAGCCCCCGTAAATGAACCTTTTACATGACCGAAAAGTTCGCTCTCCAAAAGGGAAGAAGTCAGAGAGAGGCAATCCACTGTGACGAAATGGTTGTTTTTGCGGGGGCTGTTTCTGTGAATGGAACGGGCCACCAGTTCCTTACCTGTCCCCGATTCGCCAATGATAAGCGCCGTTGTGTCCGTGGCTGCCACCTTGCTGACGAGCTTAAAGATCTCCATCATGCGAGTACTGTTGGCTATGATGTTGTCAAAAATCATTTCATGAGGCAGGGCCTGATCCGAGGCGTAGGGGGCCAGCATCCTTCCTTTCTCCTCAAGGGCTTTCTTTACAGTCAGTATAAGCTCCGAAGGGGTGAAGGGCTTGGAGAGATAGTCGAATGCCCCGCTTTTGATACTCTCAACGGCCGTGTTTATGGAGGCATAACCGGTGATAACGATAATCTGTGTTGATGGATAACGTTCCTTTATGATCTTGACGAGCTCTGTACCGCAGCGTCCCGGCATGACCAGATCGACCGTTACCACATCGAAGCGCTGTTTGGAAAGTGTTTCCTCCGCTTCGTCGACATTCATGGCCTTTCCCACACAGTACCCCTGACTTGTGAGGGTTCTCCTACAGGCTTCCTGTACCACATCTTCATCGTCAACAACCAGAATATTAACGTTTTCCACAATATACCTCCCAGTCTCCATGTTCTATTGCACGGGCAGCCTGACGATGAAGATCGCCCCCAAGCCCTCTTGGCTTTTGGCGATCAATTTGCCACCATGATTTTCAACTATACCGAGACTAATGCTCAATCCCAGACCAGTTCCTATATCCTTTGTAGTATAAAAGGGATCGAATATCTTTTGGATTTTCTCTGGACTAATCCCCGGACCACTGTCTTCAATTTTGATGTCCAACATCTTCTGTTTTTCATGATAGAATGCGCTGATTCTGACCTGGCCGCCTTCGACCATGGCCTGCTGGGCATTGACTATAAGGTTCATGAAAACCTGTTGCATCTGGTCCTCATCGAACATGACCTTCGGGAGATCATCGGGCGTGTTCATGATAAATTTGATGTTACGAAAATCCCTGTGATAGGCAACCAGATTTATAGTTTTATTGAGGACTGCAATGATGTCATCACATTTTTTTTCGGGCTGGCTTTGCCGCGCAAAATCCAGGAGCCCTTTGATTATCTTTTTACATCGCTCCGTCTCCCTGATGACTATGTCAATATCATTTTGAACCTGCTTCTGTTCAGGGCATTCCTCTTTAATAAAGTGGGAGAAGTTGAGGATGCCTGTGAGGGGGCTGTTCAACTCATGGGCTATACCTGCGGAGAGATTTCCCAGAGATGCAAGCTTTTCACTCTGGATCAGTAGATTCTGCTGTCGCACCAATTCCTCATTGGCCTCTTCAAGCTCATCGCTTTTCTTCTCCAGCTCCAGGGTTAAATCAAAGAGGGCCTTGCTGCGGCGGTGGAGACTTTTGGAAATGGAACTGGTCATGTAAATCGTAAGGAGAATGATTGCTGTGAAAGAAGACATTACGGCAATAAGATGGGGAACGTTATGCCAAAGCTCTTTTGCCGTAAAACCCTCTATGCGGTAATGGGGTATGATGCCAAACCAGGAAAGTGCTACTAAAGCGCTGAAAAGCAGAAAGGATAATAGAGCCTGAATCCATATATCGCGACCTGTCAAAAAGATACTCCCCAGAATCATGTGAAAAACGGAGAAAAATAGGAATGGGTTTTCGATATCACCACTGAAATAGACAAGAAAAATGAGAGCCAGAAGATCAAGGCCGATTTGTAGGTTTGCCTCAATGCGGAGCTGACGAACAGAAGGTTTATGCTGTGTGAAAAAGACTCTGTGGAGTAGATAAAAAAGGCAATTATAAGAAAAGACTATGCCGGTGATCAGAAGGATCGGAAACAACGGTAGCTTGATATCAAAAGCCTTGACTGCAAAGAAGAGCAGCAGGGTCAGAACTAGAATAAAGACCCACCGCAACTGGACAAACCACCCCAAACGGGCCTGAAATTCATCTTGCGAGGGTTTATAAATACGCATTACCGCTTCCCTTTCGGCTCTCTCTTATCGGATATGTACAGGGATGTCAACAGGTGTATAAGGTAAGTATACGGGCCTGAGCGAGCCTAGCTTTAGTAATGGCCTGGAATAGCACATTTTTATGCTGACGGGCGTTAAGCCTGCACCAGTTTAGGGTAAATTTATGTATAAAAAAATATACAAATTATTCCGGTATGACAATTCTCTCTGCGTCGTCTTATCCTATTTCCGGTTCAGCGCCACCGCCCTGTCTTCTCATTGTTTACTACAAGCACGATACTTATAGGCCTCTAAAATATTGATCCACAATATTTGTTCTTAACTAATAATGGTAACTAAGATTTTATGGTTATGCCCGCGGGCTGCTGTGCTCTTATATTCTCGGCATGGCTGATCCAGCTTGATATAGACGGAGCAAACATTCGGTATGGTGCCAAAGGAATGAATATTCCCCCCAAATAATTTTTTAAGGCGCTGGTTGATTGACTTTGATTATTTTTTAATCTCTCCAATAACGAACCATTCGTCCTCAGAATCGGAGGCTGTATCTACCAGAAGGTGCATGATCCGCAGGTCAGGATAGAGACCTTTGAGGTCGTCAAGGTCCACCGGTTCAAACTTTTTCTTGTTGTTTAGATAGGCCTGCTCAGTGAGAGCGTTGGATTCGTATTTTTCCTTTGTCCTTTTGGAGATTTTATAAAGGGAATGTTCTTCAGGGCACTGGGTCTGCTGTATAATAAAAGTCTTTTTGTTTTTTGCGGCAACTGCGGCGGCCCTGCGTCTCAGGGCCTGGGTAATGAATGTGGCGTCCAGCACAACTCCGCAATCCTGCGATGAAAGTTCGTCTGCAATTGCAAACATCCTGTCGTAGACAAGATTTCTCTTATCCATATTAGATGCCACCTTTTCGTCGAAGATATCCTCATCCTTAAGTACCTCAAGGCGTATCAGGTCGGTGCGAAGCATCTTATGACCCTTAAGTCTCGATACCACTTCCGTCGTTTCTGTCTTGTTTGTTGCCGGAAGCCCACAGGCAATCAGAACGGTATCTTTTTCGATATTCTCTTCGACAAACTGTTTAAAAGGCACCCTCATTTTATCGCTCCTTCCCTCTCAAGAGGTCTTTTTTTAGATATCAAACTGTTCTGCCACATAATCGGGGATATTGATGGTTCCCATCATTACTGGCTGCTGATGACAGTCAGAGCCCCCTGTCATAATGAGCCCCTTCTCTCTGGCAAAAATACGGTATGCTTCTATTGAATTTAGACTGTGTCTGGAATGCCAGCATTCCAGACCGTCTATATGGCTCATCATGGATTCCTCTATTATTTTGTGCTGGTCCGATATAGTGGCTGTAACGGAGGCAAGGGATGTTCCGTTTGGGTCATTAGGGTGGGCCAGAACGATCTTCCCGCCGGCGCCCCTTACGAGCTCGGAGGCTTCCTCCAGGCTCATAGGCATCTTAGGCACATTGCAACTTACCAGGTAGCGATCAAAGGCCTCTCTTTTATCTTTTACGATACCCTGCTCTATCAGATAATTGGCTATGTGCGGACGACCGAAGGCCCCGTCGACACTTGCCTCTATTGCCTCAATATCCCGATCGGTAAAACTCCGGCGTCCCTCTTTCTGAAATTCCCGGTTTATATTGGCCAGTATCTCACGGGCCCTTTTTTCTCTGAAGTTTCGAAGTTTTTCAAGTTTTTCCAGCAAAGGCTGGTAATGGATATCGTACCCGTAACCCAGGAAATCAAGAGATATACCCTTTCCGCCCTTGTACGGGGGATGATGAAAGGTAACGTTAAGCTCCACTCCTGGGATATAGTTTATTCCATACCGTTTGGCCAGCAGGATGGCCTGGTCCTGGCAGTGTATGGCATCGTGATCCGTGATCGACATTAACCCTATTTGTCTTCTCGATGCCTCGGCAAAAATATCCTCCAGAGTCCACCTTCCATCCGACCCGTTTTTTGAGTGAATGTGCAGATCAATCTTCATCTGTCACGTACCCGTAGGCAAGATCGTAGTACTTCTTTGCTTTTTTGAATGCCTCATCCCTAGCTGAGGCGTCGAGCCCGGCGTCATCAAGCATGAAGGATGTGACCTTTGCCCTTACCATTGCCCGGTAAACCTTGTAGAATTTCAAAACATCAATGAGCGACGAATCGCCCGATTCTTGCACGTAGGCACTGACAAAGGCATCTCCAAGTCCTGATTCGCCATTAAAATCAAAATCCATGGAAAGGAAGGCAACATCCGATGCTACATCGCCGAACCGGAACCTCTCGTTAAACTCAATGCAGTCGAAAACCGAGATAGCATCTTCCTCAATGCATATATGCTGCAGATGCAGGTCGCCGTGGCAGTCCTTTATGTAGCCGTTCTCTTGCCTAATGTCGAAGAGAGGCCCATTTTTATCCATGAAAAAACGGCTCCATGCCTCGATGGCGCCGAACTTTTTCTCACTAACCGGTCCTCCCATGTATTTTCTGGTTTGATCGAAGTTTTCTATAACATTGCCGGCAATGGCTTCTTTTGTTCCGAATTCTTTTGAGTTTTCATCGCTGTATATATTGGCGTATACCCGGGCAAGATATCTGGCAACACGTTCGACATCCATTACTGTCACCCTGCCATCCTCCAGCAGGCGGTAGAGCATCTTCTCCTCAGGTATTTTTTTCATCATTACGGCGTACTCCACAACATTGCCATCGCCGCCTATAGCCAAGTTGCCTTTATTGTCTTCGGTTATCTCGATTACCCCCATATAGACATCGGAAGTGAAGCGCCGGTTCAGCAAGACCTCTTTCTCGCAATAGAACTTTCTCTTTTCAAGAGTTGTAAAGTCGAGGAAACCAAAATCGACAGCCTTTTTAATCTTGTACACCAATTCGCCCGATATGAATATGCAAGATATATGAGTCTGAATTGCTGTGACCCGTTCCGGTTTGTTGGGGTAAAATTCAGGCATGGACATCGAGTCAATAAGGTTGGAATTGGTCATTATACCTCTCCTTGGCGTTGTTTCAATTGATTGGCATTTTCAGATGAACGTTCAAAACAGCCTGTTTCTAGTAACATTTTAAAAAGTAATAACAAGCCCTTATTCAAGGTTTTTCTGTTTTTTAGGTCAGATCCTGATATTCTCTTCATAAGCAGACTTTCCATATCCAGACCAAGAACCTTTTGTTGTGATTATTTATGGGGATATAAATCCCTGGCAAAGGAATTGCTGAACACCGTGCAGATGGCTAGAAAGACCACTGAAAAAGGGTAGCATTGAGTTTTGCTACCCTTTAATTTTACAGAATTTCCCTTCGTTTTCTACTCTTTGCTGACTTCACCTTCAAGATGTTTTTTTGTTTCTTTGATAAAGTATTGGGTTTTATAATCCATTCCTAACTGGGCGTAATTTTTTTGAATATTTTCGAATCTGGCCAGCGCAGCTTTATATTGTCCGATATTAAAGTAAAATTTTCCTATATCAAATTCGTGTTCACCAAGCATGCTCCTGCATTCTTTTAGTTTTTCCTGGCCCAGAAGGGAAAACTTTCCGCTGGGGAAACGGGACAGAAGCTTTTGAAAGGCCTGCTCCGCCATGCGAGTTTCAGTCTGATCCCTATCAACTTTTCCGATCTGTTTGTAGTGGCACATTCCCAACTGGTACATTACATAAGGGAGGTTTTCATTTGTTGGATGAAATTCTAAAAAATCCGAGTAATTGGATTCTGCAGTAGCGTAGTCTTCGTCACTAAAATATGAATCAGCCACCCCCAGCTCTGCAAGTATCGCGTAGGTGTCCAAAGGATACTCTTCCGTAACCCTCTGGAACAGTTCTATAGCTTCATCATAATCCCCTTGCTGGTATTTTTCCTGTCCCCGAGCATAGATTGACTCAGGGTTGTTCAGTTTTGATGTATCATTCCACCATGATGCACAACCAGCCGTTGCGAATAGAAAAATACCCACAAACAAAAACTTTAAATATCTCATCATTTATAATACCTTTTTAAGTGAGTCTTCGAGTCGCACCTTTGGCATTAGGCCGGTCAGCGTGTCTAACAGCTTTCCATCCTTGAAAAAAAGAACCGTCGGGATCCCCTTTATACGGTATTTCTCTGCCACAACAGGGTTTTCGTCTACGTTTATCTTTCCGAACCTTAATTTCCCCTTATATTCCTTGGCGAGCTCCTCAATGACGGGTCCCATGGCAAGGCATGGTCCGCACCAAGGTGCCCAGAAATCTACAAGGATAGAGCCCTTCTTCTTTAGGACTTCGCTGAAACTGTCATCGGTCAGATGTAGCAATAAAGCGTCTTCCGGCATATTATTCTCCCGCAGTCTATTCTCCTTGCTCACTCTAGTGGCTAACCCTATAAATGTCAAACACTATTTCAATGCAATCCCTTAGGTACTTTGACAGGGATTGGAAAATTTGATAAAGGCAACGATAATAATCGTATTTCGCCTTAGCACGTGAAGAGGCAAAAGGAGATCGTAATGACACGAGTAGGAATTATTTCTGGTACAATTCCGGTACATGAAGATATTTTCTTCAAGGGCATGGAAAAGAGATTGGAAGAAAGTGAATTTGGAAATGCCTTAGTTTTTGTATCGGACATCCTAGCTTTTATTCCCCGCCATGGAATTGATGAAAAAAACAAAATCCCGCCCCACATGATAAACCATCAGGCCAACATGGCCGCTCTGAAGAAGATTGGCGTAGGGGAAATCATAGGAATAAATTCTACCGGGTCTCTTAAGATAGAAGTAGAACCTGGGATGATGGTCATACCGGATGACTATATGTGCCTTTCCGGTGTTCCTACAATATTTAAAGAAGAGCCTGTGCACATAACGCCCAATTTGGACCATGGTATAAGGAAAAGGCTGATCCAGGCATCGAATAGGCTTGGGGTAGTCGTGAAGGGAGGCGGGGTTTACTGGCAGACCTCTGGACCAAGGCTGGAGACGCGGGCCGAGATAAAACTAATGTCGACCTTCGCAGATATAGTTGGGATGACTATGGCGAGCGAGGCGACGGTTGCGCAGGAACTGGGTCTTTCCTATGCCGCGATATGCTCCGTCGATAACTATGGGCACGGTATTGGTACAAAAAAACTGTCTTCCGAGCTGATTGCGGAAGCTGCCCGCAGGAACTCAAAAAACATTATGGAGATTATTAAAGTCTATATAGAAGAGTTTTCAAAAAATGGGAAAAGGGTGTAATAAATTTATTCCAAGTAAAAAGTAAAAACCTTTTGTTTTGTTAATCATACGAATATTCGCACCGGGATATCTTCCTGTGAAAGGTACTCTTTGATCTGTCCCACGGTATATAACTGGTAGTGCACCATTGATGCTATGAGCGCCGCAGAGGCATCGGTTTTTGTAAAAACATCGGAAATGTGCCTGGGCTCCCCGGCACCCCCAGAGGCAATTACAGGAATTGAAACGGCCCTTGATATCATGGCGGTCAGGTTAAGTTCATACCCGGCGTTTGTACCGTCGGCATCTATAGAATTGAGGCATATTTCACCGGCTCCAAGTTCCTGAGCCCTTATGGCCCACTGAAGGGCATCTATGCCGACCGGGGTTCTTCCCCCGTTTATGTACACCTCGTATCCGGATGGAATATCCGGGTTTTTTTGAACCTTTTTGGCATCCATTCCCAGAACTATGCACTGGTTACCGAAGGCCTTGGCACCGCTGTATATAAGATCGGGATCCTGGACGGCTGCGCTGTTGACGCTGATCTTTTCTGCCCCGGCTTCCAGTACGCGGTGCATGTTTTCAAGAGAACGGATTCCGCCCCCCACCGAAAAGGGGATAAAGATCTCTTTTGCAACTCCTTCAACCACGTCTATTATTATATCTCTTTTATCCGAAGAGGCCGTTATGTCGTAGAAAACAAGTTCATCCACTCCCTGTTCGTAATACTCTGCCGCCATTGCGATCGGGTCACCTATGTCGATGTTCTCCTTGAACTTGATGCCCTTTGTAGTTCTTCCCTCCCGGACATCCAGGCATATCACTATTCTTTTGCTCAGCATTTTTATAACCTGCCGTTCCAACTGCAGAAATTCTCAAGTATCTTAAGGCCATGACGGCCACTCTTTTCCAGGTGAAACTGTGATGCTATTACGTTCCCGCGGCCTATTATCGAAGCAAAGGAAAGACCATATTCGGTTGTAGCTATTATATCTTCCTGCTTATCCGGTGCAGGGTAATAAGAATGGACAAAGTAGAATTGAGCCCTCAAGTCTACCCCTTCGAGCAGGGGATGGTGCTGTCTTATGGATATACTGTTCCACCCCATATGCGGGATCTTTATGTCATTGCCTTCAAAACGTTTGGCACTGCCCGGTATGATCCCGAGGCAGGGCGTGCCACCATCTTCCTCACTGTGTCCAAGAATTATCTGGGCTCCCAGGCATATGCCGAGAAAGGGTTTTCCCTGCGCTACGGCCTCGCCTATAACATCGTCGATCCCCTCTCGCCCTATTACCGCCATTGCCTCTCCGGCAGCTCCCACACCGGGAAAGATCACTCTTTCGGCGGATAGTATTTCATCATGTCGCCTGGTGATTTTGCAATCCACACCTATGTGTCTCAGGGCCCTGGCGACCGATGTCAGATTTCCAGCCTCGTAATCTATAATAGCAATCATCTCTTTATTCGCCCTTTTCCAGAGAGGCCATGATCCTCTCCGCTACCACGTTTATCCCTTCTCCAAGGATAAACGCAACGGGAAGAGGGCCAAGATACCTGTCTTCCCAGGGAATATTGTATTCATTAATTATATCCATGATCTGGTTGAACTTATCGCCAAGGGACTCTCTTTTTTCCGACGGCGTTAGGCCCTCTTTAAATATTACGTGCATAAGCAATATATGTTGCACCGTAGTGCCAGTAGTTATGAGCGGTAAGATAATGATTGGCGCGCCATCGGATTTTCCGAGACCTGCATATGCATCTCTGGTGCCCACTATTGTTTTCTTCGCACCGCTCAGGGGTATGGGGGACTCTGCCCGGGACCTCATACGAAGAGATATGCCACCTCTTTTCTCTATCCATATAGCAGCATCATCTCCCGGAAGACCTTCATCGTCAAGCCCTCCTATGGTATAAAGGGTGTAGCCACGTATATCGGATACGACCCGCTGCAATCTTCCGAGAGTGGGGCCGCTTCTGCTTGTAAGATTATCGGGAGAAAAACCGATTTCCCTCAGACAATCGAATATAACGCCGCGTGCAACCTCCTCTTTTCTGCTGGTTCCCACCGTTACGGTTTTTGCCTGGTGGCGGATTGCATCAATTGGTCTGGCCAGCTCATCAATAGCCTTTCCAAGGCAGATATCCATCATATCAAGGGGAGAAGGGGAAAAGAACTTTTCCTTGAAATCTACCCTGAATTCTTCCAACGGAAGTTTCCCCGAGGCGTACTTCAGCAGCAGGGTAATATCGGCCGCCACATCAATTCCCAGCGATGAGAAAAAACCCTGATTCCTTCGTCCATGAAAGTCTGAAGCAAATTCGTTTACAATTTTATGAAGACCGGGGTCGGCAAGTTTTTCGACCAGAAGACCATCCTGTTCATCCAGATCTTCCATTTTAAGTAAAAGCCTTTTTCTGAAATCCCTAATAATTTCGGCGTCTGCATCAATGCTGCGAGCCGCATAATATCCCCACAGGTGTCCTACCAAGGTGTTCAGAATTACGGAGGTAGGGAAGGATGCTTTAGGAACATGAATAACCCAGTCGGCGATACCATCGAAAGCATTCTCTTTTTCGTCTGCGATCACAACTACCGATGCCGCATGGGCCTTGAATATGGCAACGTCCTTGACAATATCCTCCAGTACGTGCGGAGTTGTCCCGGCCACACAGGCGAGGATCAAGGGCTCGGAGGAGAGATCTATATGCTTCTTATCTTCCACAATATCTGATGAAATAGTTTTATAACAGAGCTCGCTGAGCTTTATTCTTATCTCATCGGCGGCAACCTTATTGGGGCCGCTTCCCACCACCGCCCAGTACCTCTTTTTTCCCGCCAGGGAAGAGGCCGTTTCCCCTATATAATCTCTTCCGGCGATTACCATGTTCATTGCTTCAGGGGCCTGTTCAAGGCCTTCGAGGATCGACGCAGTCAGATTATCGGGGAGCGTCCCAAGTGCCTGGGCTATATAAAGGGCCAGTATATATCCCGCAACGATCTGAGAATAAAATGCCTTCGTCGATGCCACCGACATCTCTATGTCCCGCCCGTCGCTGGTATAAAAAACACCATCAGTAACATGGGTGATATCAGACTGCCTCCGGTTAACAATGGCTATCAGGTGCGCTCCACGCTCCTTTGCCATGGCCACAGCCCTGTTCGTATCGGTGGTTGTTCCCGATTGTGTGACCGCTATGATAAGCGTGTCATTCAGATCTTCTTCGAGAGAAAAGCCGCTCAGTTCAGATGCAGTCTTTGCCCTCACCGCTATGTACGACCCCTTTATATATCTTGAAAATGCCTCAGCAATCGCTGCACCAGCAACAGCTGCTGTTCCCTGACCTATAACAAAAATATCTCGTATCTTATTCTGGGAAAGCGCATCCTTAAGCCTTGGAGAAATTATATCATTTCCGAGATTGAAGATTACATCTGCGCTGCCATTGGGATGATAATCGATACGATACTTCCCGCGCAGGGTTTTTTTGACTGACAAGGGTGCGTCGGCTATCTCTTTAACTAGAAAATGGGGGTATTCTTTCCGGTCGATGTCTCTTGTAGTGATCTGGGCTTTTTGGATTTTTTCATTTCCAATTTTGAGAGGATGACCATCGTAACAAAAGGCTTGTAATTCATTGCTATCATCAAGGATATAAATCTGTCCCTTAGTTTCGGGCCTGCCGTGAATTCTTTCCCGCTCACCATCCATCTTTAAGAACTGTGTTGTTGCCTCCACCAACCCGTATACCTCAGAAGAAAAGACATACTGATTATCACAGATCCCAACGTATAGAGATTGACCGCTTCCCCTAAGGGCGAGAAATATCTTTCCTGGCTCCATATTGCTACGCATGGCGATTGCATGCGACCCTTCAAAATCATTAAGGGCCAGTCGGAATGCCTCCTGTAGCGCGTTCCCTTCCTCTAGGTATTTTTCTACCTGAAGCGCTATGATCTTGGTATCGGTGGTCATCCTGTAGTCAATCAGTTCTCTCACATCCTTTTCCAGGGATGTCCTGAGAATGCGGTAGTTGTCTATGTCTCCGTTAAGAGCAACGTGGATGGACCAGTTCCCCTGGCCGTAGTGGGGATATTTTTTTACTGAAATAGGGATTTCCGACGATGATTCAACTACTGTATCAAGGGTGAAGTTATTAACGGGATGACAGTTGACAGCGTTGATAGCGCCTACAGAGGCCCATCTCGTATGTGAAAGAAAGGACTCACGACCAGTTTTATTGCCCTTTAGAGACAGGGCGAGGATCCTGTCTGCTCCGATGCTCTCTCTTATGTAACGGGTGTTTTCTCCAAGCATGCCTGTAATTGAGGCCCTTTTATATGTAAATGTTATGACAGGCTCCATATCGGAAGAAACCCCCGACAGGGTAATGGCACCGTTCAGAAGATCACCGGGGGCTGTCCTTTTTAAAAAATCATCGTAAAGCCCCTGGGCCTTCAATTCTTTTATGATATCTTCAAAATCCCTTCTGTTTTTCAGCGATACGGTTATATCCAGTCCGGCCGAATCTCTTCCCCTGATCTCTATTCGGTCCAGCGAATTCAGAATGAGGTTGATTCTCCAGTATGTGCCAAATACATCTTCAGGCAGAGTTGTGCAGTCCGACCCTGCAAGGGACAGGACTCGTTCAAAATTGGCCAGGATATCCTTATCGAGCGCCCAGGACGCATCCTTCAGGATTTCGAGGGATTCATTGATCATCTCCATCCCACCGGTGGAGAGCCCGGCAGCAGCCTCCTCCAAGAGAGAGTCTTCTCCTGAAAGAAAGTTTTTTATCTTCCCCGACATTATCTTGAGCTCTTCACGTCCTTCATCATCCAAGAGAACCAGGGGATTTTTCTTTAAGCCCAGGACGGCCTCTTCAAGCATGTCAAGCGCACGGCGTCCCCCCAGATACTCCTGTGAGGAAACAGCTCTGGACAGTAGAGCTTTCAGGTTATGTTTCCGAATATCTTCAAAGATAGCTAAAAGATCATGGACAAGGGCATTTACTTTATTTTTCTTAGCCCATTTTATAAGCAGAAGCCCAGAGAGACCGCAGTGAAAGGTTGCCCGTGCAGCGGGGAAAATGACAACCGATCTTCCCGGCAGAATAGAAGGGTCGCACCCGACAAAGACACTCCATCGTCTCAGTTCACGAAAAAAAAGGGATATAATTCGACTTTTGAACACGACACACCTTCTCCTGTTTTTCTGACGGGGGCGTCTCAGCCCCTGTCGGATTTATATTGAAGAGAGGCCCGTATGAACTCCGTGAAAAGCGGATGCGGTCTTCGAGGCTTTGATTTGAATTCTGGATGAAACTGGCAGCCAAGAAACCAAGGATGATCCTTTATCTCAACAATTTCAATAAGTTTTCCATCAGGAGCAGCTCCAGTTATGCGGAGGCCACCCTTTGTAAGTATATCTTTATACTCGTTGTTGAATTCATAACGGTGTCGATGCCGTTCGCTGATCTCCCGCCTTCCGTATGCCTCAAAAGCGAAGGATTCCTTTTCAAGAATACAGGGATAGGCGCCCAGCCGCATAGTACCCCCCTTATCGGAGATGCCTCTCTGTTCGGGAAGAAAATCGATCACAGGATGGGGCGTATTTTCATCGAATTCGGAGCTGTTGGCCTTTTCCAGCTCGCATATATTTCTGGCATATTCAATCACAGCCATCTGCATCCCCAGGCAGATTCCGAAAAAGGGGATCTTCTGAGTTCTTGCATGGTTGACCGTCTGGATCATGCCTTCGATTCCGCGTTTACCAAACCCCCCAGGCACCAAAATTCCGCTGATGCCGTCAAACTGACCGTCAATGCCTTTCTCCTCTATCTGTTCCGAATCGATGAACCGCAGTGTAACCCGACAGTCATTAGGAAGACCCCCGTGGACAAGCGCTTCGTTAAGGCTCTTATAGGAATCGGTCCAGTCGACATATTTTCCAACTATTGCAATTACCACTTCATCAGAGGGGTTTTTTAACTTATATATGATCTTTTCCCATTCCCCAAGATGGGGCTGGCCGGTCCATATATTGAGGAGATCTACTATCTTCTGATCTACACCTTCCTGGTGGTATATGATCGGAACTTCATATATACAATCTACGTCCTTTGCTGTGAAGACTGCTCCCACCTCTACGTTGCAGAACAGGGCTATCTTCTCCCGGATTTCCTTCGACAGGAAATCCTCGGTCCGGCACAATAGGATGTCCGGCTGTATGCCAATCTCCCTCAGGGCCTTTACGCTGTGCTGTGTGGGTTTCGACTTGACCTCTCCCGCAGCTTTCAGATAGGGGACCCAGGTCAGATGGATGAAAATGGCGTTCTGCCTGCCCACCTCATTCTTGAACTGCCTTATCGCCTCAAGGAAGGGAAGGCTTTCGATATCACCTACGGTCCCGCCGATCTCCACGATTGCCACATCGCTTTCAACCGCCGCAGCCTTTATGTTATCTTTTATCTCGTTTGTGATATGAGGGATGACCTGTACGGTGCCGCCGAGATACTCCCCTCTGCGTTCCTTCGATATAACAGAGAAATAGACCTGCCCCGTGGTAAGGTTATTTTTTCTGCCGAGGGGGCTGTCCGTAAAGCGCTCATAGTGTCCCAGATCCAGGTCGGTCTCCGTTCCGTCATCGGTCACGAAAACTTCGCCATGTTGAAAGGGATTCATCGTCCCGGGGTCAACATTGATGTAAGGGTCTAGTTTCTGATGAGAAACCTTGAGCCCACGACATTCCAGAATAGCACCTATGGATGCCGCAGCGAGACCCTTGCCGAGCGAGGATAGCACACCGCCGGTAACGAAGATGAATTTTGTTCTCATATATTGGCCTTCCCTTGTTTGAGTTGCCGTAAATAATCATGGGGCCCAGTTTATGTCAATATCCTTTTTATCGGATTTTCAGAACACCCGTTATGATTATGTAAAAAGTTACAAGGGAATGGATACCATCAGTCAATCTGAATGGCTCCCCTGGGGCAAACGGCGACGCAGGTATAGCAGAACAGACACTTTTTATCGTCTATGGTGAATACCTCGCCATTCCGTGTTATGGCCTGCTGCGGGCAATTATCGATGCATTTGTCACAAAGTATGCAGGTTCCACAGCTGATACAACGATCAATGTAACCCGTTTCTCCTCCGAAATATATGGGGTTTATCCTTCGTTTTAAAACCGGCATTTTCCCTGGATATATGAATGATTCATGGTTCAGGGATCCGTGCAGTTCCATAGCTGCAATACGACCGGCTCCTATGGCATCGCTTATCAGCCCCGGTGCTATGATGTCACCGGCGCCGTAAACCTTCGGATCGCTGCTCTGAAAGGATTCATCACCAGTTATCATATATCCGCGGTCACTCAAGAAGACTGTCTCCGGCAGGAAGGATACGTCAGGGGCTTCTCCGATGCTGAAGAAGATTACGTCCGCCTTTATGCTGGTTCCATCGGCAAAGCATATATCTTCCGCTGTCACCTTCTCTATCTGCCTAGGCCAAAGGATAAGAGTTCCCAATCCGGTGGCCATGTCAAGCTCCTTGCCGAAGGCGAGAGGCTTCTGGATGTCAACGGCTGTGACCATTTTTGCACCAAGCCTCCAGGATTCGCATGCCATATCCATGCCTACGTTTCCTGCCCCTATTACCACTACCTCTTTCCCGGTCAGATCCATTGGCCTGCCATCGTTGATATCCATTAGAAACTGCAGACCAGAGAGGATTCTTTCACCTCCAGGATATTTTATTCTCTTTGTAATCTGAGCCCCAGTCGCAACAAGCACGGCCTGGCTCTCGTCGTAAATCTTCTGAAATTTATCCCTGTCTATTTTCTGCTTTCCCTTGAATTCTACAGGAAGGGAGAATATGCGCCCGATATCCTTATCCAGATCCTCATCGGACAGGCGATCTCTTGGTATGGCTTTTCTTACCTTTCCGCCAGGGTTTTTGCCGGAATCATAGACGTTTACGCGATATCCACGCCTTGAGAGTTGCCATGCCGCCGACAGCCCGGCCGGTCCCGCACCGATTATGGAGATTAGGTCGTCTCTCTTTTCCTTTGAAACCTCCGGCATGAAATCCGGGTAATATTCCCGGGCCAGTCTCTGGATCTCAATAGGACCCTCAAGCATATTCCTGCTGCACCCTTCCATGCATGGAGCAGGGCAGACTGTACCACATACAGACATCCTGAAAGGGGTAAATGCATCCATCAGGAGCTGTGCCTCTTTTATCTTTCCATCCTTGATAAGGTTCAGGAAAACAGGAGTAGGAATTCCGGTAGGACAATTGTATGCACATGGCGGCGTCAGATCAAAGTGCCTGGGTTTCTGGGCCTTCAGGTTCATCCCCGGTGTGTAGAGCTTTCCAAAGGGGCGTGCGCCTTTTTTTGTAATCTTTATGAATGAATCGGGGAAAACCTCTGCGAGGTCCATATTCATGTCACGGGAGTACTCAGCCAAGGCATTAGAAATGAAGGTTCTGTCCTCATCTTCCATATCCGCAAATACAGCCCCTATACCAAGCTGATGGGCATCGATATGCCCCCTGACATAGATAGCTCCTCCATGTATGCCCGTTCCTATATCCTGCCCAACTGGGGAACCCTTAACCGTGTCAAGGTTCAGGACCAGCAGTCTCCCCCCGGCCATATATTCCCCGCAATAGTCTTTTGTAGTACCTCCAATGATGAGCCAGGGGATCTGATCCATATATTCCTTCATATGAATGCCGGCCCGGTATTCAACATCTCCCTTTATGAAGATTTTGCCACCCCTCATGGAATGTCCCGGGATCTCTCCGGCTTTTCCGTGAACCACTATCTTTCCAGCGTTCATGGTATTCCCTACACCATCCTGAGCGTTTCCAAAGACGGTTATGTACGATCCGTTCATGAAGGCCCCAAGGTCCTGCCCGGGGGTTCCATATATTTCAAGCAAGGCATCGCTGTTTAACCCGCCACCAATGTATCTCTGTCCCAGCACGTTTTTCAGGAGAAGTTTCTTTTCTCCCTTGGATAGGTGTTCCCTTATGTGTCTGTTAAGAGACCTGTAGTAAATTCCTTTTGCATCTATCGTAAGCATCTTATGCACCGGCGTGTTTGATTTCTAAAATTCTTAGTTCTTCTTCATTCAGCCCTACTCCTCTTAGCCTGTCACGATTGCTGCGAAGAGCTTCTATAGCGCTGATCCCCATGGATCCCATAAGTTCCTTTATCTCTTCTCCCCATGCGTGGAGCAAATTTTTGAGAGCCTGAGTAGCCTGTTCAACATCAATTCTTTCTGCAAGCCCAGGTTTGTTAGTTGTGATACCGTAGGGACACTTTCCGGTAAAGCACCGCTGGCATAACCCGCACCCTAGCGCTACCAGGACAGGTGTTCCAATATATACCGCATCGGCTCCAAGGCAGATGGCCTTCAGGACATCGGATGAGCACATAATGCCTCCCGAGGCTACAAGGCTCACAGTATCCCTGATCCCCTCTTCCCTCAGGCGTGTGTCGGCGGCGGAGATTGCTAGCTCGATAGGGATCCCCGTGCTCTGACGTATCTGAAGTGGGGTTGCCCCCGTTCCACCTCTGAAACCGTCTATTGCAATTATATCAGCACCAGCCCTGGCAACCCCGCTAACAATAGGGGCCACATTATGCACAGCGGCGATTTTTACGGAGACGGGAACACGGTATTCCATCGCCTCCTTTATGGCGTATATCAGTTGACGGAGGTCCTCAATAGAATAGATGTCATGGTGAGGAGCCGGAGACAGTGCGTCGCTTCCCTCCGGTATCATCCTTGTCTCGGATATAGCCTTCAAGACTTTTTCACCCGGGAGGTGTCCTCCGATTCCGGGCTTTGCGCCCTGCCCGATCTTGATCTCGACGGCAGCGGCGGATTTCAGGTAGTCCTCACTGACACCGAATCTGCCAGAGGCAACCTGAACTATGGTGTTTCCACCAAAAATTCTTAGATCTTTGTGAAAACCGCCCTCACCCGTGTTCCAGTATGTTCCGACAGACTGAGTCGCGAGGGCCTCTGCCTCATGAACCCTTTTGTTTAGTGCGCCGAAACTCATTGCACCAAACATTATAGGCACCTCAAGCTTTAGCTGGGGGCCGATTTCTTCACCGTATCGCGCGGGTTTTTTCCCGAGATAGCGGCGGATTTCCATTGGTTCCCGCAGTGGATCAATAGAGGGGTTGGTAACCTGACAGGCATCGAACATTATATGGTCAAAGTAACGTTTCTGTGGCCCCGTGGCACCACTTCCTACGAGCAATACGCCACCTTCATCCCCGGCCTGTCTCCAGATATTACTCGCATAATCTGCTGTCCAGTACGAGTGTGATGTCTGCATTGGGCGATGCTGTATATGTATTGCATTGGTTGGACACATCTTAACGCATCGCTGACAGGAATTACAGGCTGCAATATTTGCCTGCGGCCTGTAGAATATTTCTCCATTTTCACCCTTGACCGGCTTCATTGATATCTCTCCAAAGGAACATTCCTTCGAACAGATATTGCAGCCGTTTTTGTAATCGCACCTTTCGATATCAAATTCGGGATGAAAGTTGGGTATCGTCTTCCAGTTATTTTTCATTCCGTTCATTAGAGGGCTTCCTCATATCTTTCAAGCATATCAATCATGACAGGTTCACCGCCTTTGGGCGACCATATCCTGTCTACCTCAGGTGACAGGAGCCTTATGCTGCATTCCTCAGATGAGGCGTAATAGGTATTCCCCGCCTGCGCACAAACAACGGGTCGCAGTTTGTTTCTGTCATTAAGCACTATCGCGCCTTTGCTGTGCGTAAGGACAATTCCAAAGGGACCGTTTACGATAGCGGCACCATAGATCTGCCTTAGCTGAAGATCCTTTTCCTGTTTGTTTCTGTCGATTTCCGTCCATAGAGCAGGTGCCATTACATAACAGGCATCCCTCTTCGAGAGGTCATCCCTCCTGGTGAGCTTATCGTATATATATGAGATTACCTCGGTATCAGTCTGCAAAAGGCACTGATATCCGTTCATCTCCAGCCAGCGGACATTGGTCCCGTAGCTGGTTATCTCACCGTTGTGAACAACCGTCTTGTCAAGGATCGTAAAGGGGTGTGCGCCTCCCCACCAGCCGGGTGTGTTGGTGGGAAACCTGTTGTGGGCAACCCACATATATCCCCTGTAGTCTTCTATTCTGAAGTAATCAGCTATATCTTCGGGGTATCCCATTCCCTTGAAAACACCGATATTTTTCCCGGAAGATACGACAAAGGCATCCTTCATGCTGTTGATGTGCATCACCGTATCTACTATGTAATCCTCCTCCGTCTGCTTCGGTGACAGAAGATTCTCTATGGGATTGAGAAAATATCGTTTGAAATATGGACCTTGTGGAATAATATCGTTGGGATAGACCGGAATGGGCTCCGACTGGCTTATATTCATCCTGTTTTGGAGATAGTCTTCAACAGCCGATATGGAAGGATTGTGCCTGTCCCCTTCATACATAATGTGGAAGGCATACTTATCCTTGTGTTCCGGGTATGCACCGTAAACGGCGAAGCCGCCCCCAAGTCCGTTGCCACGGTCCCTCTGAATCCTGATGGCCTCCCTTATATGGCTTCCATCAATACGTTTCCCGTCGGTATTGATAATTCCTACTATACCGCACATAATTTATATACCTCTTCGCAAAAAAATAAGCCCTACACCGCGTGCCGCCGACCTTAAGCAGACGCTTTTCGCCGCAGATCAATCAGCCACAGAAAATTGGAATATATCATTTTCGCGTGCGTGCAGAGCATGTCCTCTATCTTTTCAAAAGTCTTCAAATATTCATCACACAAAGGGGATTCCCCCATCCACTCGATCAACATGCCCCGCGTCACTTCAATGTGAAACTGGAGGGCATATGCATTTCTGTATCTGAAAGCCTGGTTAGGGCATGCCCCGGAGGTCACTAGCAGCTTCGCACCGTATGGGATATCGAATGTATCCTCGTGCCACTGAAAAACCTGCATAGTCGCAGGAACACCTTCAAACAGGATGTCCTTGCTCCCTGCATTTGTCAGGGAAACGCTCCTCCATCCCATCTCCATTTGAGGAGCCTTGATGATGGGGGAGTAGCAGGCCTTTGCTATCATTTGTGCTCCGAGGCAGATGCCAAGAGTCGGGATATTGGCATCTATAACCCTACGAAGAAAAGCTGTCTCCTCTCTCAAAAAAGGATATTTACCTTCTTCGTATACATTCATCGGTCCGCCCATAGATACAATGGCATCAAAGCCGCTTATATCATCAGGGAACCCCTCTCCATCGAAAACCCGCAGCGTTCGAATTTCTGCGTCCATATCGTGGAGAAAAGTTTCAAGTGTGCCCGGCCCCTCTTTATCCGCATGTTGAACAATAAGCACCCTCGTCATGACACCTTGTCTCAATCACAGTATAGGCAGATACTTGCCTATCTCGTAATCACTTACGCAAGTCCTATACTGATCCCATTCTATTTTTTTATTGTCTATAAACTTATTAAAAATATGGTCTCCCAGCGCCTCTCGGACAAGGTCGCTTTGTTCCGTAACCGCTACGGCCTCACCGAGGTTTTCAGGAAGACAGTCGATTCCGTTGGCTTCGCGTTCTGCTGCTGTCATCTCGAATATGTCTTCTTCAACAGGTTCTGGAAGGTTGTAGCCCTCTTCCATCCCCTTCATACCTGCAGCAAGCATGACTGCAAATGCAAGATATGGGTTACATGCCGGATCTGGGCAACGAAATTCCATGCGTGTTGCATTAGCCTTGCCTGGTTTATACATTGGAACGCGTATAAGTGCTGAGCGGTTCCGTCTTGCCCATGAGATATAAACCGGAGCTTCGTATCCCGGCACTAACCTCTTGTAGGAATTTACCCACTGCGCGACAATCGCCGATAACTCCCTGGTATGCCTAAGCAACCCGGCAATATAGCTTTTCCCCATCTTGGAAAGGTAGTATTTATCCTCCGCATCAAAAAAGGCATTACCCCCCTCACCAAAGAGAGACTGGTGAACATGCATGCCGCTGCCATTTTCACCGAATATGGGTTTGGGCATAAAGGTGGCGTAAACCCCGTGTTGCATGGCAACTTCCTTGACAGTGAGCCGGTATGTCATCGCTGCGTCAGCCATAGCAAGCGCTTCCGCATATCTAAGGTCTATTTCGTGCTGACTCGGAGCAACCTCGTGGTGGCTGTACTCAACAAGGATACCCATGGATTCAAGGGCCTTTATTGTGTCGCGCCTAAGATCGCTGGCCACATCCAGTGGTGTAAGGTCAAAATATCCACCCCGGTCGAGTATTGCCGTACCCTGTGAATCCTTGAAATAGAAGAACTCAAGTTCTGGACCGATATTCATCGTATAACCCATGTCCGCCGCTTTTTTCAGATTTCGCTTGAGGGCCCAGCGAGGATCTCCCTCGTAGGGAGTGCCGTCCGGGTTCAAGATATCGCAGAACATGCGGGCAACATTTTCATCACCGCTTACACGCCAGGGAAGTATGGCAAATGTTCCGGGATCGGGCATTGCCACCATATCGCTCTCTTCGATCCTGGCGAAACCCTCTATGGATGAACCGTCAAATCCCATACCCTCATCAAAGGCAAGCTCCAACTCACGGGGAGAAATAGAAAAACTCTTAAGGAATCCAAGTACGTCCGTGAACCATAAACGCACAAACCGTACTTTTTTATCTTTTATCTGCTTAAGTACGTATTCCCTGTCTTTCTCAGCCACATTCGCCCCCTTTCCTGCACGCGACAGACACATCGGCATTTTTTCTCGCTAGTAACGTACAGCAACATTGGTGCCAGGCCTGACTTTAAGGTGACACGCGCAGTATCTCGCTGATATAACTAGAAATTACATCGCAGAAGGAGAAGGGGAGTGTTTGCTATCCCGAGGGGCACGCTACATATTTGTAGGACAAAAACGTCATGACTACTTCTATGTTCGAAATCTCTTGGGGTCAATGCCATACTTGCTGATACGAAGCCCCATAATCCTTTCGGTAATGCCAAGTCCCTTGGCGGCCTTGGCCATATTGCCGTTGGTGGTCTTCAGGGCATCCATAATAAGGTCATGCTCCAGATGATCCAGCTCCTCCTGTAGGGTTCCGCTGAAAGAGGTGCCCGAATAACCTGATGTCTGAAGCGTAGGAGGAAGATGATATCCGTATATAACACCGTCCGTACTCAAAAGCGATGCTCGCTCTATACAGTTCTCAAGTTCACGAACATTGCCGGGCCAGTGATAGCTCATAAGCATGTCCAGGGCATGCGTGCATATACGCGATATCTTTTTGTTGCTTATATTGGAGTATCTTTCTACAAAAAAGTCCGCCAAATGAGGAATATCGGTCTTACGCTCGCGCAAAGGCGGTATATATATTGGGAAAACGTTTAGCCTGTAATACAGGTCTTCACGGAATTTTCCTTCAGCCATGAGACCTTCAAGATCTCGATTTGTGGCCGCTATTATTCTTACATCCGTCTTGATCGGGTTATTGCCTCCGACCCGTTCGAATTCTCGTTCCTGCAGAACGCGCAGGAGCCTGATCTGTACAGTAGGGGCAAAATCTCCTACCTCGTCGAGAAAAATCGTGCCTCCGGAGGCCAGTTCAAATCGTCCCTTTCGCTGAGATATGGCACCGGTAAAGGAGCCCTTTTCGTGACCGAAAAGTTCGCTCTCAAGGACCGTCTCCGGCAGTGCGGCGCAGTTTACCTTTATAAATGGTTTTTGTGCCCTCAGGCTGTTGTAGTGAATGGCATTTGCAACCAGTTCCTTCCCTGTTCCGCTCTCCCCCCTGATCAATACGGTTGCCTGACTTTTGGAAACCTGGGCTATAAGTTTGTAAACTTCCTGCATCCCCTTTGATTTTCCAATTATATTAGCAGGGTGGAATTTTTCTTTAAGTTCGCTTTGCAGACGCAGGTTCTCCTGTATCAGGAGTTCTCTCTCCTCCTGCGCCTCTTGACGAAGTCGGACCGCCTGCGCAATCATTGACGCAATAAGGGTCAGGAGCCTCAAATCCTTTTTCAGAGAAGCTGTCTCGTCGAAGAGACGGTCGGCACTCAATGTCCCTATGACTTCTCTTCCCAGCTTGATAGGGACACAGATAAAGGAAATATCGTGTTTATTGAGATTTTTACGGGATCCTGTTCTGTCAAGGAAAAGCGGTTCATCAGAGATCCTTGGCACTACTACTGCCTTCCCTGTTTCTACCACCTTTCCGGTAACGCCCTCTCCAACCTGGTATTTCCCACGCCTTTTCTCCAGATCGGAAAGGCCATGAGCGGCTTCTATGTAAATCTCTCCGCTTTTTCTGTTCAATAGCGTTAATGTCCCATGAGCCATCCCTACGCGTTCTGCCAAGGCGTTCAGAACAGGGCCCACCACCTCTCTTATGTCCATGCTACGGCCCAAAGCCTGGCTTATCTCCCACAGGAGCGACAACTCTTCCAGCTCTCTTCCTCTAGTAAGGTGCTCTTGATTTTCCTCGTCGGAGCTCATATCTGATCCCGTACCTCGTTTAGCGTGATTTTTAATAATGCTACGGTATTGTAGGATTTAACGTCCCCCAAGTCAAGGCAGAAGATGCAAGTGGGTCAAATATTCGCCCAAAAGTTCCCCTTGGCTCCTTATAAAGACACAGCTTTATCGCAGACGATCAAAAATGAAGCTATATGAAATTCGGAAGCCGTCCAAGGGTTTATGGACATTTGCCACATTAAGGGGGAGCCGCCCCTGTATTTCATCAACGCTAGGACTCGTCACCCAGGGGATAGGAACCATCCGGCAGGTGCACCTCTCTTCCGGTAACGGGCGGGTTGAATACACAAACCATCCTCAACGGGGTAAATGCCCGGAGGTAGTGCTTGTCATTATCGTTGAGTGCATACATTGTCCCTGCCTTTATGGGATATATCTTGCCATCTTCTATGGTCTCTACCTCGCCTTCACCTTCAATGCAATAAACTGCTTCAAGGTGGTTCTTATACCAGATGAAGGTTTCTGTCTTTGGGAAGATAGTAGTTTCGTGAAAGGAAAAGCCCATCTTATCCTCCTTCAGCAGCAGTCTTTCGCTCACCCAGTTGTTATTCTCTGCAAAGACCTCTCTATCAGTTCCACGAATCTCATCTATTTTCCTTACGAGCATGTCGCTTCCCCCCTTATCATTGCCGTCTTCTGGTCCAGCACGACACCTATGGCATCATCTATAATTTTTAGTCCCTGAGTCAGTAACTCCTCCTCTATGACCAGGGGTGGCAAAAATTTAAGGACATCGTCTTTTGCACCGGCAAGCTCAATTATAAGACCTTTTTCAAAAGCCTCTGCCGAGACCTCATGGCAGAATCCTTTGAATGGTACATGTAATCCGTAAATCAGTCCTCTCCCGCGAATCTGCGCATCAAGAGACGGATACTTACGCGCAATATTTTCAAGGCCTGTTCTAAGGATATTTTCCTTATACTGGACCGCCTCTGTTAAATTATCGTTTTCCCAATAACTGAAAAGTTCCGTGGAGGCGACAAAGGCCAGGTTGTTCCCCCTGAAGGTCCCGGTATGCTCTCCCGGCCTCCACTGGTCAAGCTCCGGCTTGATAAGTACCAGCGAAAGGGGTAGCCCGCCGCCGATCGATTTTGAAAGAGTGATGACATCGGGATTAATCCCCGAAGATTCAAAACTGAAGAACGTACCGGTTCTCCCGTTGCCTACCTGGATGTCATCCACTATCAGAAGTACGTCGAAATCCCTGCATATTTTCTCAATTTTTCTGAGCCATTGATCAGAGGCCACATTAACACCGCCTTCTGCCTGCACCGTTTCTAGAATTATCGCTGCAGGCAGATCAACGCCGCTGCTCTGGTCCTCGAGAAACTTTCTGAGGTAGACAGATGTGTCGACATCGTCACCAAAATAACCGTCATAGGGCATGAAAGTCACGTTTGAGCGGTTTATGAAAGCCTCGTCGCGATAAAAAGAATTGCCGGTAACAGCCATAGACCCCATGGTCAGGCCGTGAAATGCGTTCGTGAAGCTGATGATATTCGATCTTCCCTTGACCATGCGCACAAGCTTAAGCGCTGTCTCCACTGCGTTCGTACCCGTAGGGCCCGAGAACTGGATTTTGTATTCCATATGTCTAGGCTCCAGGATTGTGTAGTAGAATGTCTCCAGGAATTTTTTCTTTGCGCTGGTAGCCTTGTCCAGTCCATGAACAATCCCGTCATTTTTGATGTGTTCAATGAGGGCCTCATTGACCATGGGGTTGTTGTGTCCATAATTCAATGTGCCTGCCCCGGCAAAAAAATCAATGAACTCCTTGCCCTGTTCATCATATAGATATGATCCCTTCGCCTTTTGAAAAACAGTTGGGAAATGCCTCACATAACTCCTTACCTGTGATTCCAATTGCTCGAATATTCTCATGCTTCCTCCTTTTTTATGGTTACGTTGTCCAGCGATTTGTGTCTGGCGCAGAACAATCGATTCTGCACACCTAGTTACATACTGCCGAATGGACCTATACGGAACAAAACCTCCTCTTCGTGGCCTGTATCTCCGAACAGACCTTCTGGGAAAAGCGTTGCTGTACTGTACGGAGCCAGCAGTTTTTTTGCGAATGAATCAAAGAGCGCCCGAGAGTTCTGGTTTGATGGATTCACAGTGGTTTCCAGATACGAAACAGTGCTTAAGCCAGGGCGAGATATCAGATGTTCCAGCATCTTCCCTGCCACACCCTGCTTACGAAGCTCTTTGTCCACGGCAACTTGCCAGACAAATATCGTATCTTTTTTCAATGGGTGCATATATGCCGAAATAAACCCGACGAGATTGATGCCTCTTTCTGCGACTACGGAGGTTTTGCAAAAATGATCCGTAATCAGAAGGTAGCAGTAGAGAGAATTGAGATCCAACGGCCCTGATCGTTCTATCAGGTTGTAGATTTTCTGCGCGTCTTCAATGCCAGGCTCTCTAAATTGGCATGGGTCCTCTTTTCTATTGGAATTTGGATCTAACATAAAAACACACCGCCAAAATATTGGTTCCTGATACGCCAGTATTGTATTCGCCAGATTTTTGAGAATAAATTCTGGTTCCAGGCTGTCAGGTTTTTAAACTAAGTGTATACTCGTATGGGCAAAAGAATAGATTAAAGCAGGTTTTGTGATCTTATACTGGAAATAAGCAGATGAATTTTGAAAGGCTTATAAAAAGCTCTCTGGCCGTGGCAAATTGAATTCAAACACATCCCATCCATAAGGACATGCACAAAATCAATGCGGCCACTAGCTCAAAATTGCCAGGTGAATAATGCTAAATCCCATCTACCTTTGACGATGGCATGTAAAGTTCGCCTACCGCAGTTTGGCATAATACAACTGTATGCCTTTCCGTTTCGCCTTAAAACATCAAAGACCGGCCCTTCGCCCTGTCCTCGTCTTAACCGAACTCTTTCTGATAAGAATCTGAACTCTCTTTGCAATGAGAGTATAAGAAAAGCTCTGATAAGGACTTACTTTCTGTTGGGAGAGTATAGGGCAAAGGATCCAATAAGTCAAGGATGGCGTCAGGATGGTCGGATCCCTTTCTTTCGAGACATCAGAAACGAAAGGGCGCCAGGCGCCAAAGTGGCCGATTTGTCCTGGGGGCCGAGCAGGAGGAAAAAATGCAGGCAATAGGTCTCGGCAGTTTTTCTCTACTTATCGGTCCAAGGTCACGACAGGAGTTTTTCCAGGTACCGCGACTTGAGCTGTCTGCTGGCAAGGGCCTGTTTTATTGGTGGAAGTTTGAGGATAACGGCCAGGACGGCCGCCATGGCGTGGTGATTCCAGTGGGCTCTGTTGTCGAAGATCAACTCCGGGAGCGTC
Source organism: Syntrophales bacterium (assembly GCA_963665835.2). Lineage (GTDB taxonomy): Bacteria > Desulfobacterota > Syntrophia > Syntrophales > UBA2210 > UBA6078. The sequence continues at coordinate 1,706,982 of CAXXWJ010000001.1, forward strand.
CCCCTTTCTATTGCCATTAGAACGGCCTTGTGCGTGGAATTGACGGGCGTGACAACTCGCTCCGCTCTGGCTGTCAGTTCTATGGCATCGACGGGGCAGTTTCTTGCGCATAGACCGCAACCGAGACAGATATCATCATCAATTTTTACCGACCTTTTCGCGTCATTTTCCGAAACAAGCTCTATGGCGTCAACGGGGCAGACCTTGGCGCATTTGCCGCATCCGGTGCAGGCGTTGGCGTCGATTCGGGGAAGGTAGTTAGTGGTATGGACGGGATTGAGAAAGCCGAATTTCCGAGCGGCGATCATGGCCTCGCAGCAGCACTTGCAGCAGTTGCATATGAAGTTTACCCTGTCACGCACATTTTCGCCGAACTGGACCAGATTGTTCTCATGGGCGCAATCGAGGAGATCAAGGCATTCATCGACGCCTACGGTACGGGCTATGCCATGTCTGGTAAGTGAGGCCGCCGTGTTATTGAAGGTCATGCAGATATCCTGCGGGGCATCGCAGACCTTCCCCATATGTTCCATCTTGTGGCGGCAGTAGCAGATCCCGACGCCGATATGGCTGGCCGTCCTGATAACCTCCGAGGCCCGTTCGTAATCAAGGACCTGGAGCGACATATCTGCGGAAAGTGCCTTTTCGTTCACGAAGACGCGGCCAAGCTGCGTTTCTCCATCGGTGAAGAGGGCCTTTATGAAATCCTCCTCCACATTGAGGTACTGATAAAAGAGTTCGGCCAGGACCTTCTGATTTATGTCGGTCCTGATTCTCATCATGGAAAACTCGAAGAATCCAGCCATGGGGGGCGGAAGCACGTAAATGTAGTTGCCATTCTCCTCCATATCGAGAAGTATTCCCCTGCCGGAAAGTGCGTCCAGCATAGTCTGGGCCTCTGCCAGCGGGAGCTTCCATCTCTTTGCCGCCGTATTTGCGGTAAATGGTTTTATGGGGAGAAGGGAGACGAATTGTGCCTCCTTTTCTGAGAAAAGCAGTTCCAGGATCTGGTAGAGGAGTTTTGACGGAGGTGCCCCCTGGGGAAAACGGTTCAGACGTTCTACGAGATTCCGGTACCCCGATCTAATCGTATGATGAGCCACGTAAACCTCCTGTCCTTCAATTCAATATAGCAGGGGGAAGGTTCAAAATATATACTTCTTCGAATAAAACCTCTTAACTAAATAACCCGATCCCCGGCAACCATTGCCCGCAGTATATCGGATAGAACGTCTTTATGCTCAGCCATGACTATCTTTATTGTAACCTCTTTATCCGTGAAAAATTTACCCAGAGCCGCACTGTCAATATCCAGCATGCAGCAAAGCAACCTTGGAGCGTGTGCGTCCAGAACCTGTTCTATATTGCGATAAAGGCGCTCGGCTCCATCGTTTGAAACCAGAAGCAGCCTGGAAAGCCTGTCTCCATAGGGTGAATCGCTTCGCCCCCTGACATTGGCTATCCCTGTTTTTTCGCTGGCCAGTTTCTGAAGAATCTGCTCCAGTCCATAGCGGATACGGCCTCGAGCCCTCGCCTGTTTCAGCACGGCTTTCATCGACTCGTTCAGCGTAATGACCGGGACATCAGAGCTGCTTCCCGCCCAGAGCTTCGAGGTGCGAGCCATCAAACTGCCCCGAATGATATCGGCAGAACCGTCCGCTTCGAGCTGACGGGGAAAGCGCATGTCCGATAGGTTCATTTTTTTCTCCCTGTGATTCCTGATGTAATACCTGTAAACATAGCACGTTCCTCCCTCTGGTGCATCATTCATAATTGCAGCAGCAAACCGGAGGGGGTATCAGGGACAAAAACAGATGAGGGCATCTTTGTCTCAATGGCGAGACAGCGAATTTTTTCCGCCTCCCCAATAGGCATAACTGGTTGAATATTTAGCTTATATACTTCTTGACATCACCGTTCGATGGGATTAGGGAGGCAGGGGACACTTCCTGTATTTTAAAAGGAAATATGGGGGGTGTCCCTGGTTTGTCCTAGTTTTTAAATTCTGAAATGAGAAGCGCTGGAACAATCTCTTTGACATAAAGACTCCGGCTATGGTTTATTTACGGTCTTAACACAATACCACGGTCAGCTTCATGCTTATAAGCCACTGTTAATTGTCCAAAGAATACGGACCACCTCAATCCAGTAACTGAGCTAGTGTCGCCGGAGAAACTAGCAAATTTAAAACGGATGTAAAATATGGATTTAGTCAAGTTAAGCAATCGGATAAAATTCATCAGAGAAACTCACAAGGTATCCAAGGTAGAATTTGCACGCAGGATCGAGATATCAGAAGCTTACGTTAGCAAACTAGAGTCTGGACAAAAAACGAAGATGAGTGCATTGCTGGCTAAAATTATCGAGCACGAGTTCTCGGTAAGCAGGGAATGGCTTTTGGAAGGCAAAGGAAATCCCTTTCTGCCGGAGCAACAACTTCCTCTTAGCCAACATTTGACCGACGAATCCGAAAAAAAATGGCTTGGCAACCTCTCTGAATTTGAGCGTCTTTTGTCCGAAATATCTGCCACTTACATTAATCTACCAATAAAAAATCTAGATGATGTCCTACGGCGGGATTTCACACGACTCAATAGCCTTTTGGGGATGGATTTGTGCATTTTATATACCCGTCTAAAGGCATCAGATCCATTTTATCCTGCGCAATATTTTGCTGAAAAACAGCCATTTAAGGATTTTATGCTGAAATGGCTTAAGGAAAATCCCGGCATTAGCGAGCAGACCTTTCCATACACTTTTGTTAAATGGGATAAAGGCGAACCAACACAATTGTCAACAAACGACATCTTCCATGAGGCCGACATAGAAAAACAGACGCTCCAGATGCTTGGGGTTAAATCTGCCCTTTCAATTCCTATAAGGTTTTCGGGACATGTGGTTGGTGTTCTTAATGTGAGCACAATGCAGGAGTACCGATCTTGGCCTGAAGACATGATCTCCCGACTCCGTCTCTTTGGTGAAGTATTTATCAACGCTATAATGCGTAAAGAGGCAGAGGAAAAGCTTCAGAAGGCCCTTTCCGAAATAAAGAAACTGAAAGAGCGCTTTGAAGCTGACTATCTTTATCTCAGCGAAGAAATCAAAGATGAGTATAATTTTGAAGGTATTGTGGGTAAAAGCGAGGCCCTCAAAAAGATACTGGTAAAGGTAAAACAGGTGGGTCCCACCGATGCTACCGTACTAATACTTGGAGAAACAGGAACAGGTAAGGGACTCATTGCACGAGCAATACATGATTCAAGCAGCCGAAGTAACCGGCCATTAATACAGGTGAACTGTGCCGCTCTGGCCCCCACGCTTATAGAAAGCGAGCTTTTCGGTCACGAGAAGGGATCCTTTACCGGAGCGACCACAAGGCGGTTAGGACGTTTTGAGACTGCAAAGGGAACGACTCTTTTCTTGGATGAAATCGGAGATCTGCCCCTGGAGCTCCAGGCAAAACTGCTTCGTGTCCTGGAGGAGGGTGAATTTGAGCGGGTGGGAGGTAACAGTACAATACATACCGACATTCGCCTCATAGCAGCAACGAGCAGGAACCTTGAAGAAGATGTGAAGGAGGGCAGATTCCGTAGCGATCTGTGGTATCGTCTGAACATATTCCCCATCTTTGTTCCCCCCTTAAGAGAGCGAACTGATGATCTTCCCCTCCTTATTGAACACTTTGTTGAAAAATATCAAAAATGGGCCAGGAAAAAGTTTAAAAGTATTCCACTGAAAGACATCAATTCCTTCAATGACTATGATTGGCCAGGTAATATAAGGGAACTTAGCAATATAGTTGAAAGGGCAGTGATTACCAGCCATGATGGTACCCTTAAACTCGAAATTCCATTGTCCTATAAAAAATCACCAGCGATAGGTGAAAATCTTAAAGAGTTTATGGAAACCCTTGAGCGTGAAAGGATACTGAACGCTCTCGAGGAAACCAATTGGGTCATAAGGGGAAAATATGGTGCCGCACGGCGGCTAGGGTTTAAACCAAGTACATTGAGGTATCGGGTAAGTAAACTCAACATTAGGCGCCCCGAATCTTCTTAAATCGCAGCTTCCCCCAATCAGCATTTTACAATCAACGATCATCTTTTTCAGAGCCAATTTTTGTTCAAAAGAACAAAAATTGGCGCAATATTGATCTAGAGAACCTTTCTTTCTTTTTATATCTAATTTTAAATAATAAACCATTCCAACAACCTTAATACAATACGATGTTTCCTTACCTGTGTGGCACAGGATTTGCCATTTATAATTACACTCTACACTCGAGTAGGAGTGCGAAAGGGGGGGCTGATTTGGTTGTAATCCGGTTATTCTAATTTCATATCTGTGGAACTGGAATTCTGGAAGGAGAAATTTTAAGGGGAAGCTGGATGATGCGTTGTTTTTTTATTAAAAAACATTAATGGAGGAGGTAAGCTTAAGATGGCAAAGAGATTAATTTTATTAACCCTTTTTGGTTTACTCATAGCGGTCTTTTCTTTTCAGGCCGCTATGGCATATAACCCGAACTGGAAGGCAGAGCAGGACCAGATGTTCAAGCAAATGGGAATTAAACCTGGCGATGTTATAGACTCAAAGAACTGGGAAAAAGCCAAGGATTTGATCCCTGAGTCAATTTTAGCTTATTTGAAGCAAGGTGGTATTGATCTTAAGATCGGCGAGATGAAGTACGATTACGGGCACGACGAAGCCTGGGAAAAGGCAGGCGAGGCAAACAGGGGGAAATATGGACTGGGAAACAGAAAAGAGATTGTCGACCGGGCTACTGGGAAATTCCCCACGTTTGTCTATGGTCGTCCCTTCCCCGATGAGGACAAAGACGACCCCAATCTTGGAATAAAGCTAATGCATAACAAGTCTGTAGATCGAGGCAGGGCGGGGATGATGTACCAGGACTGCGCTACCGTTTTAGTTGGCCAAGGTGGTGTTGAGCGAGCGCTGTACAACCAAGTTTGGTATTATTTCTATTGGGCTCACCCCGACGGAGAGCAACAAAACCCCAATAATTACAAATTTGCCGAAATGATTAAGTTGACGGAACCCTATGACCTGGCGGGTACGGTTGTTCTGACACTCAGGCATCTCGATGGAAGCCCGGATTTGGGCGGCTCGTACGTCCCCGCCCTAAGAAGGGTTAGAAGGACATCGGGCTCAAACCGTTCTGATCCATTCTTCGGTTCCGATATTGTTGTCGATGACAGTGGTGGATGGGGTGGACAAGACGAGAGCATGACATGGAAGGTTATAGACGAAAAAGAAGTCCTGATACCCAAGTCCCATTGGCAGGCGGACTCTCCTGATTTAATGGTAAAACAGCCCAACGGAAGCTGGAAAGGCAAGAGTAATGTGGGAACCCTAAAGTTCGGCTGTGATGAAAAAAATACGGAAGGGACAGTCTGGGCGCCTTTGCACGCGGTCTGGGTGCCGAGAAAGGTCTACCTGATAGAGGCCACACCTATTGATCCCTACTATAACTACGGGAAGTGTTTGTACTACATTGATAAGAAGACTTTAATGCCTGTATATAAAATCGTCAAAAACAAGGCCGGTGAATACTGGAAAACACTTATAATAGACCAGTACGCTCAGCAGTGGGGTGATGACAAAAAGCAGATTATAGATCAGCCAGGTTGGTACATTGTCCTAGACGACAAGAGCCATCATGCCACAGTTTCTCCTGTCCGTGGTACCTGGCGTGATTGGGACTTCCCTGTCAGCATCATGGACCCCAACATGAATTCTAGGATGTTTACATTTGAGAATATTGCGACCATGTCCAAGTAGGTCGACTCAACCTGTGTTCGTTATTAGGAGGATCAACAGCAATGAATATAAAGAAGTTCGCGTTGGTATTTTTGCTTGCGGTGATGGCATTTTGCTGGACCTCGAGTCAGTCATACGCGCTCAACGCTGAGTTGGATTTTCACGGTAAGGCGGAGTCTACGGCTATCCTGAGAGATATCACGGGATTCCAGTATGGACTTCTGGATGACAACAGGTGGGTTGGCTGGAAGACCCAGTTGCAGTTCGACCTTGGCATCAGGCCCCAGTACGACCTGAAACCAGCCCTTCGTATCGAAAAGGTCTACTTTTCCTTCAGAGGCAACTACGATGCGATCTACGAGCTGGATTCATCTCGTTATGCCGCAGTTCCCACCGATCGTTCATGGGGTAGTGGTTCCCGTTACGACATGACCAGGGACGACGTTATGTACGAGACGGACTTAAGAGAGCTCTTCATCGACATCACCCTCGACGCCGGTGCCTCAGGTACGACAACAGCCAATGCCCATGCCCGTCTGGGACGTCAGATCATCCAGTGGGGCGAGGCGGACGGCTTCAACCTGGTCAACATAGTCAATCCTCAGGATCTGAAAAGTATAGCGGCATTTGCCAATCCCGATGAGCTGGCCTGCCCGATCTGGATGGGACGATTCGACTTCAACACCGGCGCAGTAGGAGCCTTTGCCAACCTGAGCGCCCAGTTGCTTGCCATTCCCGACAACAGGCCCACCATATGGGGACCTCCGGGATCTGCCTACGGTCTTGGCCTTACGCAGAATGACCATGCAAGTGACCTGGGTAACATGCAGTACGGCGTAAGACTGGGAGCCCTCTACAAGGACCTTTCAACCTACCTGTACTACTTTGCCGGTTACGAGAACCATCAGGGAGCTGCAGGCGGTTTGAACTTTGCTACCCTGGCAGTGGATCATCCCAGGATCAACATGTACGGTATGTCCTTCACCGTTCCCTGGGACTACTGGTATGCCATGATCAGAGGTGAGGCATCCCTGACCACGGACTCGAGCTGGACGGACTACAGCAGCCCGACCTTCTACTCCGCACATCAGACCATGAAGGCCTACCTTGGAATAGACAAGCCCTTCCATCCGCCCCTGGGCACGGACTCGGCATTGAACGTTACAGTCCAGTTCTTCTATCAGAAGATCGATGACTGGGAGTTTGGTGCCCTCAGGTCTGGCATCAAGGACAACAGCTACCATATAATCGCCAACTTCGGTAACGATTACTATCATGGTCAGATCGCACCGGGCCTCTTCGTCTGGTACGACCTGGAGGGCAGCTATCTGCTCAGTCCATCCATAAAGTACTCGCCAGACGGAAGATGGGTATTCAAGGTATCTGCTACCATGTACCTTGGTGATCCCAACAGCGCGAGCAAGTTTGCGCCCTACATAGGCGGCAACGACGAACTCGCCTTCAACGTACTTTATCAGTGGTAAGATAGTTTCATCGGTATGAGGGAGCAGGCTCCCTCATACCGATCTTTCAGATCTTTTCAATGAATTTCAGGGACTCTTAACATTATCAGGTCCCGGAGAAAATGTTGTCGTTATGGCCTTATACATAGATTTTTAAAAGTTAGGTGCGATGCTCAATACCTAAGCGCCCTCCTTCATATCCCATCAGCTTTTTCTTATCCGATGAAGAGAAAGTTGATGAGATAGCAAAATCGCAAAGGTATAGGGCATGGCCAACCAGGGCAGCACCTTTCAGACAGGAAGGTGCTGCCCGCCACCCTCTGTAATTCGGGGGCTTTAGGGAGAATCCTCAAAATACAGGACATTGTAATACTGTGAAATTAATGTGAGCCAGACCGAAATAAAGGGCGTTGTAGTCAAGGGAGGTATCGAGGTGTGTCAAAACAGCAATCAATACCAACGAAACCTCCAGCATAGACCATGGCTATATTTACACAGATAAATTTTATGACTTAAGAGGCTTCTTTCTATGTTGCTGCGTAAAATAATTTTTCAAAAAAAGGACGGAGAATATGGGTCGTGAAGAGAATATTCAAGTAATAAGAAGTTTTTATGCATCGCTAAAAAACTCTGATTTCGATGCTTATTTGGGTCTGCTTCACCTTGATATTGAATTTCGGGCAAGTGGCAACTTTCCTCTTTCCGGCACATGGCGAGGGCATGAAGCCGTAGGAAAACTTGCAAAGGGCCTTTTTGACCTGATGGAACCAGGGCAGTGCAGCTGGGGTGAAACATACAGGATTGTATGCGCCGATGAAAATGGAGTTGCCGCTATTACATCTGGTGGTGGAAAGACAACGCTGGGCCATGAATACAATCAAACATATGCCCACATCTTTAAGATATGTAATAACAAGATATACCGGATCTACGAGTTCTTCGATACCGTCCTGGCGGAATCTGCACTATACGGGAATGACCTAAATATCCCAGAGAAGAGACCGGAATCGCCTCTTGAGTTCAGTGATGAACCTCTAATATGAGCATTATTTAAGATCAAAAGAGAAATATATTAAACCAACGCTTAATGACTAGTAAAGGAGGTAATCAAAATGGCTCAAAAGACCCTCGAAGAGAGGATACAGATTCTGGAAGACATTGAAGAGATAAAGAATGTGATGTCCCGATACTGCTACTACTACGATCAATTTCGTACAGATGAACTGCTTGAACTTTTTACGGAAGATGCCGAACTGGATTTCAGGCCCCTGCTGACAGAAAAGATGGTGGGGAAGGAGGTTTTTTCTCAGCTATACGACGCACAGACCATGAAGACCTGGGAGACCATGGCGCGTCACCAGAATGGTAATACCATCGTAGAGGTAGATGGCAACAGGGGCAAGGGGGTCACCTATATGTGGTGCGTTGCCACGGTAAAGGCTGGAGGAAAAGAGGTACCGATTGTAGAACATCTTACCTATGAAGATGAGCTTGTTAAAGAGAACGGTCAGTGGAAAATATGCAAGCTGCGAGGTAAAACTACATTTATGAGTCCCTATGAAGAAGGCTGGGTCAAGACCCCGATGTTCGACCTGCAATCGCTCCTGTCAGGTTAGCGCCAGCATATCAGGATTTGTTTCAAAAAATGAGGTCATAGTTAACGAGTTGTATAAAACATATATCATATTCGGATTTTCATTATACCAAGGAGAATAAAATGGGGAAACTGGACGGAAAGGTAGCCATTATAACTGGCGGATCGCGTGGGCAAGGCCAGGCAACTGCGGAGCTTTTTGTAAGGGAAGGTGCAAAGGTTTCCATAGTAGATGTCAGGGATGAAGAAGGTTCTGCGCTCGCGCAAAAACTGGGCGAATCGGTGATGTATCACCACCTGGACATATCAGATGAAAAGGGGTGGGAAGAACTGGTCAAGAGCGTGATAGAGAGATACGGGCATATTGACGTTCTGGTAAATAACGCCGCCTTGAACTACTACGCCCTTACTGAAGACTGTACAAGTGAAACCTTTCACCGCCTTCTGGATGTCAACCTGGTAGGACCTTTTCTAGGGATGAAGGCTGTTATGCCCCACATGAAAGAACAGATGTCGGGCTCTATCATTAACATATGCTCGACCGAGGGCTTCAGGGGATGCTGCGGTACGGGAGCTTACAATGCTACCAAATGGGGGCTTAGGGGTCTCACCAAATGTATCGCAATGGAATTGGGTCCCTTTGGAGTCAGGGTCAACTCCCTTCATCCCGGAGCTATAAATACTCCTATGCTAAACCCAGACGGTGGTCCAGTTGAGCAATTCAGCGAGCTGTGGACAGGGATTGCGCTTAGCCGCGTGGGGGAGCCTGAGGAGATAGCGAAGATAAACCTATTTCTTGCAAGTGAAGACGCCTCCTACGTGACAGGGGCGGAGATAGCTGCGGACGGTGGGTGGACCTGCGGAGTCTACATTATGGAAAAACCATCGCCAGTGAAGAAGGGGCGCTCCGCAACACCTTGGGACAGCCTTGAGAGATAAGGTTAAAGACCCAGGCCTTGGATGTAAAAGGAGGATAAAGAGATGACAGCGATAGCAGAGAAGGTTGATATTAAGAGGCGAGACACCTGGGGAGGCGAAGCTGCGATAGATCAGGTAAATCCTTCAGCGCGTGTCTATTCACTTCGGAGCCACTACCTGGACGGCAAGGGTACGGTGGGATACGAGACAGCCCTTTACTGGACCCAGGGCTACAGAGAGAGCGAGGGAGAGCCGCCCATCATGAGAAGGGCCAGGGCCCTGAAGAAGCTGATGGAGAACAAGACGCTGATGATCCATCCCGGCGAGCTGATAGTTGGAGGGATAGACAAGGCGCCCCACACCACACAGATGTACCCCGACATGAACGTCATGTGGATTGCGGACCAGCTGGATACCTTCCCCACCAGAAAATACGATCCCATGGCCATAGACGAGGAGACCAAGAGGGTGTACCGAGAAGATATCCTCCCCTACTGGAAGGGGAAGACCTTCGAGGAGATATGGCTTCAGAGGGCAAAGCTGGCCGCCCCGGAAGCCCTGAGATTCGGCTACAGGACAGCCATCTCCGACCAGGGTGTGATCACCTTCTTCACCGTGAACCACCACTTCCCCGACTTCAAAAGGGTCCTGGAGAAGGGCTTTATCGGTCTGAAGAAGGAAGTTCAGGGCAAGCTGAGCAGCCTGGACCCGACCAGTCCCGATTTCTACGACAGGAAGCTCTTCTACGATTCCCTGATCATAGTCTGCGACGGAATGACAGTTATGGGCAGACGCTTTGCGAAGTTTGCGAAGGACCTGGCGAAGAAGGAGTCCGATCCTGGATTAAAGGCGGACTACCTGAAGATAGCCAAGGTCTGTGAGCAGGTACCGGCCAAACCGGCCAGGAGCTTCCAGGAGGCCTTGCAGGCCCTCTACTTCACCCACTTTATAAGCATCAATGATGCAGCCACCATAGGCTTCGGCAGACTGGACCAGTACCTGTACCCCTGGCTGAAGAGAGACCTGGATGGGGGAGTCATAACGAAAGATGAGGCCCAGGAGCTTCTGGACTGCTTCTACATCAAGCTGGCCGAGCTGCAGCAGCTCTTCGACGAAGACGAGGCAAAATACATAGCCGGAGCAAGGGGAGCCGACATGATCTGCGTGGGCGGCATAGACGAGAACGGCTTCGACGTCACCAACGAACTGTCCTACATGCTCCTGCAGGCCATGTGCAATGTCAGGCTGGGCCAGCCCAGCGTATCAGTTCTCTGGCATGCCAACATGCCCGAAGACCTGGCCATGAAGACGGCCCAGCTGATCAGCCTTGGGACAGGCCATCCCTCCATATTCAGCATGGACCGTGTGGTAGAGATACTACAGGAGCAGGGCCTGCCCCTGCGAGAGGCCAGAAGAGGGGCGGTACTGGGTTGCGTTGAGCCCGTGGCCGAATCTGGCAAATGCATGGGCAACACCAACTTCGGATACCTGAACATGGGCCCCATCATGGAATTTGCATTAAACCAGGGCCTATGGCGTCTGAACGGGGAACTCATGGGCTACCCCACAGCGGACCCCCGCAGCTTCACCTCCTTCGATCAGGTCATGGAGGCATTCAGGAAACAGATAGAACACGCCGTATCCCAGCACGTAACCCTGGGCCAGATCAGCGAGAAGATGCATGCCGAGATCTCCCCCGATCCCCTCTCAGACCTGCTCTATGAAGACTGCATCGAGAAGGGGAAGGACATCTACAACGGCGGCCCCAAGTACACCTTTGGTCCGGCCATCCTCTTTACGGGAGTTGCCGACGTAATCAACTCCATGGCGGCGATCAAGTACCTCATCTTTGACGAGAAGAAACTAAGCTGGGATGAGCTGCTGGGAGCCCTGGCCAGCGATTTTAGCGGTCCCCGGGGCCAAGAGATACACAAGATGTGCCTCAACGCCCCCAAATACGGAAACGGCGATCCCTACGTAGACCTGATAGGTCGTCAGTGCATGCTATACCCCGGTCAGGAGACGGCCAAGCACAAATCCCATCAGGGCAAGAGCTGGCGAGCGGCGGTCATTCCGCTGATCACCATCCACCCCTTCGGCCTGGTCACCGGAGCGCTGCCCAGCGGACACAGAGCCGGAGAACCCCTGGCGGAAGGCTGTTCGCCCAAGCAGGGAACAGACGTAAAGGGACCTACGGCTGCGCTCATGTCCGTTGCAACCCTGGAACACAGCATGTTCCTCGACGGCACCCAGCTCAACATGAAGATCACCCCTTCGGCCCTGAAAGACAGACGGGGTTTGATGAACCTGGTGGCCCTGCTCAAGACCTACATCTCCAGAGGCGGGTACCACGTGCAGTTCAACGTCATCAGCAAAGAGACCCTGCTGGCGGCACAGAAAAAGCCCGAAGACTTCAAGGGCCTGACTGTAAGGGTGTCCGGTTACAACACCTACTTCACAGCCCTTTCCAAGGACGTGCAGGATGAGATCATCGGAAGGACAGAACACATGGTGTTGATGTAAGCAAAGGCTCAAATACCCGAAATCTACATCAACTAAACTATACCATCAGTCAAATCAGCCGGGGCACTGCAATGTCCCCGGCTGATCCTCCAAAAACTCTTACAGCAGCTAAAACAATCTGGAGTTAAAAGATGCACAGCCCTGAGCCTGAGGAAATTGAAAAGACAACAAACGAAGGAATAGTTTTGAATCTGCAGAGATTTTCAGTGCATGACGGTCCTGGCATCAGGACCTTGGTATTCATGAAGGGCTGTCCCCTCAGGTGTCTCTGGTGCTCCAACCCGGAATCACAGACGGTCGGATTCCAGCTGGGTTTTATCGAGAGCAGATGCGTGGGATGTGGGAAGTGCATAGAAGTATGCCCGGTCAAGGCTATCAAAAGACTGGAAGATGGCAGGATATACAACAACCGGGCACTCTGTACAAATTGTGGGAAATGTGTAGAAGTCTGTCTTTATGAAGCCAGAGAAATTGCCGGTAAAGAGAGTGCCATAGAAAAGCTTGTAAAGGAAGTTGAAGAGGACAGAGATTTTTACGCAAACTCTGGAGGAGGTGTAACGGTAGGCGGTGGAGAGCCCCTGATACAGCACGGCTTTGTCAGGGAATTTTTGAAACGCTGCCAGGATCGCTGGCTGCATACGGCAATGGAGACCTGCGGCCATTCACCATGGGAACATTTGGAGAAGGTTCTGGAATATGTTGACTACCTTTTTTACGACATCAAGCATATGGACCCTGTTATTCACAGGGAGATAACAGGCGTTTCCAACGAGCTGATTTTAGGAAATATTGAGAAGATAATCGCCAATAGAATAGTTCCCGCTATAGTGATCCGAATACCTGTGATTCCGGGGCTCAATGATTCGGAAGCGAATATAGAGTCTACGGCCAAGTTCATATCTGGACTGGGTCCAGTCAAGGGTATCGAACTGCTGCCCTATCACCGGCTGGGTAATTCCAAATATGACCAGTTTGGCATGAAGTATAAATTGGATGAACTGAGAGCCCCCTGCGAAGACCATATGCAGAAACTCAACAGCATCATAGAATCCTTCGGCCTGGCGATTGAGTGACTGGATTCTCACGCTCCGGCTTTATGTGAAGCGATAGGGCTTAATTGTTGAGTGCCAAGACATCGATAACGGAAAAATGTGCCAGCACATAGCAAACAAAGTTCTCTGACAATCGAATAGCGATCACGTAATTCTGTGAACACCAAAATAGATACGGAGGTGTTCATGGAAAAGGAAAACAAGCAGCAACGGGTCTTGGCCGTGGAGCGATTTATAAACGGTTCAATCTCTATAATCAGGGTTTGTTCTGCGGTGCTCAAGCAATCCTATGGGAGATAGAAGATCTTGGCGCCAAACCGTTGCCGTCAATCAGGACAATCAACCGGATTCTCGCCAAGAACGAACTGACACATCGACGAACCGGCAAATATGAGTCCAAAGGGACGGCATATCCCGTTCTGCCGTCAACATTGCCGAACCAAACCCATCAGGCTGATCTTGTTGGCCCGTGCTATCTGAAGGGACCGATTCGTTTTTACAGCCTGAACATCGTTGATACGGCAACGGTCCGGTGTGGACTGCATCCTTCCATTGCCAAGTCAGGGCAAATGATCCTTGACGGGTTTTGGAGCGCATGGAAGCGGATGGGAATACCAGAGCGTGTCCAAGTTGATAATGCCATGTCTTTCTTCGGAAGCCCGACACATCCACGTGGAATGGGTCCCCTTATCCGACTCTGTCTGCAAAACGGTGTCGAGCCTTGGTTCATACCAATGGCCGAACCGTGGAGAAATGGAATGATTGAAAACTTCAACGACCGTTATCAACAGAGATTTCTCGGCAAAGTTATCATGGCGTCCATAGGGGATCTGCAATTGAACTCACTTGCGTTCGAACAGCGGCACAACAGCAGGTATCGCTACAGCAAACTCAAAGGTGATACACCGCTGAAAGCTCTTGCCGCCTCGAATGTCAAATTGAGGTTTCCAAAAGCAGAGGAGCCTCCCATGCATCGAATGAAAAAGCCGGAGATTGGCAAATATCACGTTGTGCGCCTCATTCGCAGCAACCTGAAATTGAATATCTTCGGAGAATGCTTCTCGGCTCCGCCAGAGACCATGCTTGAATACGTGGTGGCTACTATCGATGTCAAAGAGCAGAAACTAAAACTCTTCCTGGACAAAAAACAGGTAGAGGAATTCGATTACAAACTGCGATAGCTCAGTTGAGTGTCAGCGATGTCGTGGCACAAAAAATCGTTATCGATGTCTTGGCACTCGACACTTAATATATATAGCTGGGGATAGCCGACCATCTTCGAACCTGAAAAATCAGATTTTTAGATTTAAGATTGCGATGCTTGTCTCACCAAAAATATTTATACTCTACACAAGGGGGTTATATCTATGAGATTAGACGGGAAGGTGGCATTTGTTACGGGAGCTGGTAAGGGGATAGGCTTTAGTATCGCCCAGGTTTTATCATCTGCAGGTGCTAAAGTAGTTGTTACAGATATAAACGATGAATGGGGAGTCGACGCCACCGAAAAGATAAAGAGCTCCGGGGGTGAAGCAATATATCGTCATATGGATGTGACCCAGGAGGTAGAATGGCGATCCCTTATAAAAACAACGGTAGAATCCCTTGGCGGTCTGGACATCCTAGTCAACAATGCTGGTGGCGCACCAGTGGGCAACATAGAAGATGTAACTACCGAAGACTGGCATCGGGTCATGTCGCTTAATGTAGATGGGGTTTTTTTCGGTGTCAGGGAAGCTATAGTTGCGATGAAGCCCGGAGGGATAGCCGGGAAAGGAGGGACAATCATCAATATATCCTCCGTATGCGGCCTGGTTGGACTCCCGGGAGCCTCTGCATATTGTGCTGCGAAGGCAGCCGTCAGGCTATTTTCAAAGGTAGCAGGCATAGAGTGTGGAAAACTTCAGTATGGCATTCGGGTAAACTCCGTGCATCCAGGCTTTATTCGAACCGATCAAGCGATACAAGGTTTTGAAAACATGGCAAATGCAGGCCTGTTCCCCAGTGCTGCTGCCGCCGAGGCCGCCCAGGTTGCCATGCACCCGATTGGCAGGATGGGTAGTACTGACGATGTTGCTCAGGCCGTTTTGTACCTGGCCTCAGATTCAAGCAGTTTTGTAACGGGAACAGAGATGATAGTTGATGGTGGTTTTACCGCCCAATGATCCTGTCCTGAGAATAAACATATTCGAACGAGGACTGGCAAAAGTAGTTCTTTGCAGGTTTATTTTTTTCGAATCAAGAATGTTGGCCATAAAGAGGATGAGCTTATGAGATTAGACGATAAGGTGGCTATAGTCACAGGTGGTGCCAGGGGAATGGGACGTACGCATTGCCTTACCCTTGCCCGGGAAGGTGCCGATATAGTGACCTGCGACATCAACAAGGACACGCCTTTAATCGGATACAAGATGGGCCGAAACGAAGATCTTGAGGAGACCGTTAATCAGGTAAAGGCCCTGGGGCGCAGGTCTATTGGTGTAATAGCTGATATTACTAAGGAAGATCAGGTCTTCGAACTTGTCAAGAGGGCAATCGATGAATTCGGAAGGATCGACATACTGGTGAATAACGCCGGGATTGCTCTAATAGGCACCCCTACGGATCAGGTGACAGAAGCGCAGTGGGATCTTATAATGAATGTTAATTTAAAGGGACCCTGGCTTTGCTGTAAAGCTGTTATCCCTCACATGGTTGCCCGGAAAAGCGGCAAGATAGTCAATATAGCTTCTCACGCCGGCATTATCGGTTTGGCAAATATTGCACCCTATAATTGTGCAAAGCATGGCGTGGTAGGACTGACAAGGACACTGGCCGCGGAACTTGCCCCTTCCGGAATAAATGTGAATGTCATTTGTCCTGCCGCCGTTGAGACTCCAATGTTGGAAGGGGCTTTCAAACAGGCTGGGACTACTCTGGCCGAGGTGCGCCGAAAAAAAGATCCCTTAGGCGCATTCAGCGTGGTTCCCAACGAGATACTCCCGCCGGAAGATATCTCGAATATTGTATTGTTCCTGGCATCGGATGACGCAAGGGCCCTTCATGGAAGGAGCATTCTGGCCGGTTCCACAATGGCACTTATTCCATAATTGGGAAAAAGGTGACACTGCCCATATTTTAAAAGGGCTTCATGGAAAATACGGGAAGCATGGGTCTGTTGAGAAACCCTCTTCTCCGTTACGCTGTGCTGTACCACTCATCCAGTGAAAAAAGATATCATTCTCCCGAAACTTAATACGGCCTGATGCATATCTTTCGCCACACAATCTATGATGAAAACACAACGACGAAAGGGACCAGGAGAGGCTATGGCCAGCCTCTTCAGGTTGATCACCGCCGCCGTGAGATATACCTGAATCGCCACATTCTCTAACCCACGACGTACCGCACGCCTCATACCATGCTGCTCCTTGGCTTCTCCGTGAATACCTTCAACCAGGTGGCGATGACGGTTGTATACATGCCTCGTCGGATCATCCCACCCCCGTGCCTTGCGCCTCCGGGCACGCAACAACGCCTCATACCCCTCAACGATTAAAATCGTTCTCCTCTCGGCTGACGGGGGTACACAGCGCCGACAGAGGTGACATCTTTGGCAATCGCTCCTCTTGGACACATAGATCCACCCCTTCTTCCGACGACTCGTCCGCGTCAACTCCTTTCCTCCAGGGCACACGACTCGTCGGTGAAGACCGTCGTATTTGAATCGCTTGATCGATACCTCACCCTTACCATAATGAGAATAACGTTGCGGGGGTATCACCTCAACGATTCCCCTCTGCTCCAACTCTCCATAGTTGACCGCATGAGCATACCCTTTGTCAGCCGTTATTCGCTTGATCGGGTTCCCCGTCATGCCTTCGACCCGCTCGATGGTCTCGATCAACTTCGTCCCCTCGTTGATCTCTCCCGTCGTCAGATCAACGTCAATCACAACCCCCGCCCGGTCATCAACGGTCGTATCCTGCTTGTAGGTCGGCTCTAAATAGTGACCTCGGCTCGACGTCGCCATCGTCGCCTCCGGATCGGTCAGACTCACCTTCTTGGGTTTCTCCCCTCTCGTCCGCGGACGGCCACGTCTCTTCGGCGGATCAGCGGAAACGTCATCGTCATCGTCATCATCTCTGTTCTCTCTGAAAACATCTTCAGCATGTCTCGTGACAATACTTCCCCACGAAACATCGGCACGGATTAACGTAGCATCAACATGCACCGTCTCGCCGCTTACCAGACCCGCATCAATGCACCCCTGAACCGTCTTCCTGAATATCGCCTGAAACGTATCCGCACCCCACCGAGCACTGATCCTGCTTAAGGTCGAATGGTCAGGAAGCGCTTCATCCAGCTCATACCCCGCAAACCAGCGGATCGCGATGTTTACCTGGGCCTCCCGCATCAGCTTGCGATCATGAACGATCCCCTGAAAAAACCCGGCAAGCATCAAACGAACCGCCACCTCAGGATCAATGCCGGGACGCCCGTTGTCGGTACAGTAGTACCCTCGCACGGCTTCATGTAACCAGCTTAAATCCAATACACGATCGACTCGCTTTAAAATATGATCGTCCGGTATGAAATGCTCGATGTCCCCTGCGATAAAAAGAGAGCTTTGAAGAATGAGTCATTTTAAGTAAATTCGGTTTTGCCCCGATTTTTTAGAAATTCTAATTCAAGATCCGGCCGGTAAGTAAAGCCGGGGAAGATATTTTTGTTAAGATGAGTCCATTTCACCTCCATAACCAGCCAATTTCAGGGCAGAGTGTACCGCCCCATGAATGTGAGGGGGTATTCCCCCGTTTCTCATGTCGGCACCACCTTCGTTCCTCTCATGAGATTGAAGGCCATCTGCCGGAACATCGCATCTATGGCATTTTTGGCCAACTTGGGGAATCTGGCCCGAGAAGCGTTATTGTGAAGATGAGAAATGCCGAAATACTGTTCAACAATATAACGAACTTTCGGGATAGCCTTGTTTCGCTCTTTCTCATAGGTGGTCAGTTTTGCTGTAGTCGTGTTTTTTCTCATGATGCCGTCCGCGATCTTGTTCAGGGCAAGAAATGCCCTGTTCGGTTCACCGAAGTAGCCCTTGTCGGCAAACACCTTTTTGACAGGTTCTTTCGTATGACAACTGCCGGCAACACAGAACGGAAGGTAGGGGCTGTCATGGTGAGAGGCCGGAGTTATCTCCGTAGCAAGGACGAAACCATACCCGGTATCAACAGAGGCATGTTCTTTCAGACCAAAGTGGGGGACATCGTTTTTAACCGTCCAGTCGGATTCAATATCCCGGGAGTACTTAAGAGGTTTTCCATGTTTATCAAGTTTGCCCTCTGGAGCTTCTCGATTTTGTTTTTCTTTTTTGAGATTCTCTTTAGTTATGGGATGGCTGGCCGACTGAACCAGGCGTGCGTCAATGGCTATGCCTTCGTTGATTGTTAGGCCCTTGGAGGCGAATTGGTTAAGGAGTTCATTATTGATCAGACGCATGGTATCTTTGGAGACTCTGCTCCTGACCCGGGAAAAAGTAGAATGATCGGGCGAACGGTAATCAAAGGGAATCCCGAGGAACTTCTTGAAGGAGATACGATCATTGATCTGGGTTTCAAGTTCGGGATCGGAATCGATCTTGAACCACTGCTGAAGAAGAAGGCATTTCAGGAGTATAAGAGTAGAATAGGCGGCATTTCCTTCGGAGCTTTTCCCGACAGGATAGTTTCTCATAATCAGGCGTTCAATTTTAGACCAGTCTGTAATAGCATTGATGGCGTCCATTCTTTCAATAGCCCGGTTATGTTCCATGGAAGAAAAGAGAGAGATATCAGCGAAAGAGAGATTGTTTTCCAGTTTTTTGAAGCCCATAGTTCCTCCGAGAGAATGTTTTTTAGGAAAAATTATGGCGCAATAGCAGGTAATAGTCAAGTAATATTAGTGGCATAGCTTTGAATAACGTGTTTTTAAGAAGAGATTCTGACATTACAAAAGAATAAAATTTGGTGGGTTGTGCAAAGGTCTCAAAAAGTGTTCGTCTGCTCCCGTCTCTCTGTCCAATCATGTACGCTCCCCATGGAGATTGATAGAGAAATCTTACCGCAGATAAACCATATTATCAAGTTATATTATATGTTTATATTAAACTATCGCACCGCTTGCGTGATGCATCTCTGTTCAAACGAGATAACCTGTGATAGGATTTCTCAACAGACCCAGTTCCCCTAGATTTTAAGTTTTTCTTGTAATGTAGTATCAAACATTTTTAACGAGCATTCAACCTTTCAATCCGAAATAAATAACGATCTTTTTTCTGCTATTGGACAAATTACCCATAATATACCAACTTGGCTCAAGTGGAATATTGCCACAAAATGCCAAGTGTCAAAAGTTCATTTTGCTGTTAGCAACAAATAGATTTGTCCGGTTTTGTAGCAAATGAATTGTCCGCTTTGTACTGCTCTGAAAAGCTGCGGAAGTTGTAGGCTGGAGCAGCTTTTCAGAGGAAGTGGCGAGCGGCGGACTTACGCTGCCTTTTCCTTTCTCTTCTTGTTTTCTTTTAATTTTCCCTGTGCATCATAATCAGCCAATTTCCTCGGTCCGTGGAAAACGGACAGGGAGCCGTCTGTGTACCGATGAACATGCACCTTTGCTCTGACATAATGGCATCTATAGAGATTTGATGGGATTTGCAGCGTTTTGCCTTCAAAGCTGACACAGTTATCGGCAGTTACTGTCCTCGGCAGCAGGTTGCATGAACTCAGCGTTGAATGCCGGCCTATAGACCTCAGCCAGATAACGGTTGGCAGCGTCCATTGTAGTGATTTTTTTCAGGGCCAGTTCTTTGGGAAGTCGACCTTGATGAGTGCTGAAGGGTCGTTCACTCCGTCCCCGTGCTTGAGGAGAGTAGGCAGCTATCATCTCAACCCCTAAATGCTTCATGGCACGACCAAACTGCGTAAGCTGCCCCTTACTTACTCTTCCACCGGTCTCAGGCGTATACCAGTAATGACTCCCACGATCGGTGTAGAGTGAACCGAACAGACCCCTTTGAAGAATCGTGTCACGCACCTCCTGAAAGCTGCTGGATGTGCCTTCTTCCTGAACAAAGAACATACTGTAGTGTTCGTTTGTCGCATCATCCATTGTAACGATCAGATCCCACTTCTTCCCCGGAACCCATTCATGGGTACTGCCGTCCTGATGCAACATCATCCCCGGCAATGGTGAAGGATCACGGCGTTTCCTGTGTGTGTCTTTCCTGGGAGCCTTGCTAACCAACCCTCTCGACTGTAGCGTGTTCTTGACCCAAGTGTAGCTTCTCCTCCCTCCGTCACGCTGGTACCATGAATAAAAATGCTTCACGTTCCAGCCCCGATACCGACCTTCATACTGCCGGGCAAGCGCCATAACTTCATCCACTGGTGCTCGACGCGACGATGCCTGGGTTAATCGTTTGTCCAGCAATCCCTCCATACCGCTCTCCTCGTACCGATCAATGTAACGCCGGAACGTTCGGTCACATACTCCCAACATCCGCGCCGCTTCCTCCTGTGTTAATCGACCTTCCGTCCATACACCATAAGCCTCTTTAAATCGCATAATCCGGATCTCCTGTAGTATCTCTGTCCGTCTCATTGGTCACCTCCCGGTGCCTCATCCTAACCGGACAGATTACGTGCTACAACTCCGGACATATTACTTGCTCCTGACACAAAAGTTCATTTTGCTTGACATTTAAGCACTTTTCCCTTTGCATTCTTTTAAAAAAAGCGCGACACTCCCTGAGCAAACCGGAAAAAACCAAGTTGGTATATTAATTGTTCTGCAGGGCCAAATTTAATTAAATGAAAATCGACATACATTCTCATACCAAGAAATGCAAGTCAGGTGATGCACCCACAAGGGAAATTGCTCCTGATGATTTCTGCGAAACGCTTCAGTCCACTGAAGTAGGAATCATTGCGATCACCAATCATAATGTTTTCGATTTGGATCAATTTATAGAGATCGTGGACAGAATGGGTGATAATGCCCAAGTTTGGCCGGGAGTAGAATTGGATGTCCAAGAGAATGGTGTGCGTGGACATTTGATAGTGATTGTCTCGCCCCAAGTGGCAAAAGAATTTTCCGAGAGCGTGGCTAAGATAACCGAAGGCTCCACTCCAGATAGCTTTAAGGGCACTATCGAGCAGGTTCTTGAAACATTCGATGAATTCAAGCCACTATACGTGACACACTATAAGCAGAAGACGCCTAGCTTGTCTGATAAGGCACTTGAAAAGTTAATATCAGGGTCAGTGAATCCTGGACGAGTGATTAAGGAGGTATCTAACGCGATTTCAGCAGGGATATACATTTCGCACGGTTACGCGTCAATCTACGGTTCCGACGTTCACGATTGGTCTACCTACGAAGAGCAAGCCAGTGGTCTGCCGGATCTCCGGCTTCCTATGGAGAGTTTTGACCATTTCTATTTACTGCTAGAGAAAGACCCAACAACTATTAATACCATATTAGACAAGAAGGTAGCAGAGGATCTTATTCTCACGCCATTTGAGGATTCCACTTTTTTAAAGCTCAAAGTTTTTAACGAAATCAACATCGTTTTTGGTCCGAAGGGAACAGGCAAATCCTGCATTCTTATGGCTATCGCAAAACATTATCGGGACTCCGGTATCGACGCAAATGTCTATGAATCGGCGAGCGACCGGCTTGATGAACTCTTTGACACAAAAGGCCGAGATCTTTCTCTTAATCTCAATTCGCACGGAATAAATTATTGCAAAGATGAAATAGAAGCAATCAGAGAGGCATCCGAGGTCGGCGTCACAAGCTTGTCTAAATACGAGATCTATTTTCGTATAAAATCTACAAATAAAAACGCGAAAAAAATTAAGCTCAAGGATATCGAGCCAGAAGAAGAAGGTGGCGCTAAGCGCGAATTCTTAGAATTTAATGAAGGTGTGACAAAAACGAGAGCATTCATTGAGTTCCTGCAAGAGCATCCGTCGGTAAAGAAGGAACTTAGTACGGAGGAAATCGAAGAGGTTACTCGTATTCTCTCAGGACTTCTTGAACGGATGGTTAATAGGGAGTGGGGTGGCTATTCTGGTTGGAAAGAAATCAATTTATTGAATTCGGCCATTGAGAAATTTCGCACGGAGGTGGAACGAAAAACCGGATCGCCAGCCAAACCTATTACAACAGGATTTCGTGAGTATGCTCTTAATCGGGTACGGATCGAAGCCAATGTCTCCGAAATCATTAAGAGTGTGGATACTAATATTCCAATACTTAAGGAGGCGGTGGGCAGTCTCGGGCCAAATAAAGGTGAATTGGAGTTACGGACGGAATTCAAATTCCAGGACGGTACAATTTCCGATGGGAGTCTCAATAAACTGAAGAATGTCAATAAAGGTCCGCAGAAAACGTTTGCAAAGACAGTTCGGGAAATCCTCAAACATGCATATGAGGATGACCTTTTCCAGCACATAGCTGACCTCAACGTGATAGATGATGTTGAAAAAATCGAAACCGTTTACGAACTGTTGCTCTTCAAGCGGTATTTCGCACTTAATGGACTACCTTATTCTCCATCAAGCGGCGAAGCTTCAATGGTTATGTTGCAAAAGGAACTGGAAACAGACAAGGAGGTTTACATTCTTGATGAACCGGAACGGAGCCTGGGTAACGAGTATATCAACGATGTGATCGTGCCTTTGATTAAGGAGCGTGCTCGTGCTGGAAAGAAAGTTATCATTTCGACCCATGATGCGAATATTGCAGTGCGTACACTTCCTTACAGCTCAGTATACCGCCTCCACGGACCAGCCGGTTACACAACTTATATAGGAAACCCCTTCTCAAACAATCTAGTGAATCCGAATGATGAAGACGACTGGCTTGATTGGAAAAAGGTCAGCATGAAAACCCTTGAAGGTGGCGAAGAAGCATTTGGAGAGCGAGGAAAAATCTATGGAAACGGTTAAAGCGACAGTTGTGGAGCTTGAAAAAAAACACTTCATCAAGATCGAATCCGGGGACGAAGAGATTAAGATCCCTATTTCTGAGGACAAACCGAATGAGGTCAAAAGTGCCTTCAATAAGCTGATCGTTAGAATCAAAGAAGGAGAGTTTGAGATTAAGTTGGAGGATATTGGCCAGGATCTGTTCTCTCAGGTAGCCTCAGAGTATGTCACTCAACTAAACCGTGAAATTCAGGAGGTACGTGGCGAAATGGAGGACTATGGCTTGGTGGAAGATTAAATCCGCTCTCTAAAATTACTACTAGATACCGCCTGTCAATTAACAAAAATGAACAGCAATTGCAGAAGCAGGCGGTTCACTTGACGCCGTGGAGTGCGGCGGCGCTGACGCGGCAAGGTTTGGTGGCGGCGCAAGTGACTTTGGTCGTTAACCCAATTATGCCAATTATTAATGAAATTATAAAAACTACTGTTGCTATGAAAAAAAGGCTCTTATCCTGGTGGCTTGCCAACGTGCCTATTAGTTTTATTCTTTATTTTTTTTCATCAATATTATTTTATGAATTCTATCGGATTGGCATCGTAGCAGACCCGAAAGAGGTAGAAATGTACTATTTCGGCGGCGAAGCAATGATTGGACGTGGGGGGTGGAAATATGCTTCAGCAGGCGCTTACTCCTTATCTACTTTTGTTGGGTCCTTTTTATATTTATTAGCAGCTACAGGCTTTTTAGTTGCATATAAAAAACGGTCAAAATTATTTGTTGGCCTTGCAATTAGTATTTTACTAATGTCGTACTGTTCAGAAAAGTTGTTGAACTTGTGGTTCAAATATAAATATGGCCTTGGTTAACCCGGCGCTAAAGCTGATAGCAGCCACAGGGGATGCTCCGCCTTAGCTGTAACGTTAGCGATCCAGTATAGGGAGGTGCCAAAATGAAACTAAATGTCAGAGCGTTTTCACTTACCTGCGGAATAGTTTGGGGCGTTGTTGTTTTTTTGTTGACCTGGTGGATAATCGCTTTTGATGGAGCAACTGGTGATCCTACTTTCATTGGACGTCTGTATCGGGGGTTTACTATATCTCCAGTCGGCAGTTTCATTGGATTTATCTGGGCGTTTGTGGATGGTTTGATAGTAGGGGCAATTTTCGCTTGGTTCTATAATCTAATATCTAATCGCTTTTGGAAGACAGAATCATAAATCAGTTTCGGCTAACCATCCGGGAGCGGCTTTACGCATAAGTTTTTGGTTCGCGAACTGCCGAGAGCTGCGCCTCACCCAGAACGTTATGAGCAAGGACGAAAACCAATGGCATTTAGAGATGTTGAACTTCAGAAAGCAAAAAAGATAGTAGGCAGACTTTGTTAAGAAAAAAACGCCAACCGAACTTAAGGATCAATTGCTGGTTCAATATGAAATAGAAAAGCAAAACATCATTGTTTATGAGGTGTGTCCTGCTTGGAAAAATCCAACTGAATTCGCCAGAATGCCGTTGGCTAATTTGACTTATGTGAAAAGCTAAAATATATGGAAAATGTATTGGAAAAGGGCAAATGGAACATGGGTTATATATGGGCCCAAAGGTACATCGAAGGATTTAGGGATTCTTGTGAAGGAAATTGAAAAATATGCTTATGGCTGCTTCTTTGGATAAAATGGACTCATAACACGTCACTAGTGCGGATGCGATATGGCCGCACCGCTTTTCGCTGACGTTGAACAGGAAAATATATGAAAGGTTGACTTACATCAGGCTGAGATAGTTAATAAATTAGGGTTAATTTTTCGAAACTTGCTAAAGGGCATTTCATTTTTAACGGACATTCTTGCTAAGGGCAATAAGACAACCCAACCAGAGAAGTGGCGCGTATTACTCAATGAATGCTGGAAATGCAACGCTTAATCCTTCAAAATAATTTTGGAATCACTGAAATGAAAAGAAATATACTCAACCGCTATTCACGAACCGCTGGTAATGAAATTATTATAGATATTGCCGCTAGGAGAATTGAGGATTTATTTAGTGATTTTGACAAACATGCGCCATATCGGAAAAAAGAGCTGGATCAAGATCTGGTTGATTATCTTATTGACTCTGCCAGTGAAATTGGAACAAACAAATTTGTTATTCAATTTCATTTCACAAAATTGACGGATGAAAATCTTACCTCTCGTGTAACAGCGAGTGTGCGTAATTATTTTCTATATTTAATAGCTCTTGAGTTTAGGGCTTTGAGAAGAATGGCTCGTTCTTCTTTGATTCTCTTTGCTATCGGAGTTGTATTCCTTTTCCTGTCGGTATGGGTTAATCAAAAAACTGTAGATAATGGCACCGTTATCGGCCATGTCTTCGCAGAAGGTCTTACTGTAGCAGCATGGGTTTCTCTGTGGAACGCCATTGCAAACCTCCTTATTGACTGGGCCCCTCGTCGTCGACTAATAAAAATGTACAAAAATATTTCCAAAGCCAAGATAATATTCAGTAAGATTGCATAGTATGTCTGTTGGAAATCGGGGAACGCACATAGCTGTCTTCTTGGCTTGCTGTCCCGTTAATGAGTACGAAGGAAATCTGGTACCATTACTTCATCCTTGATTTTGTCGACTTCAGCAAGGGACCCTCAGAATCTGTTTTCGTTCTTTATACCTCTGAATATAGCCAACATTACCTTATAAAGTTCATCATCTCTTTTTCCTCTTTCTCCGGTGGAGGCACCGGTGAGGATTTTTTCATCATCATTATCCACGCCATGTTCTTGCCCAGCACTCGCATAATCTGCAACCCCTCGGTGTCCTTCTCTGCTTCACCGGGTGTTCGGCCATGGATGATGTTCCAGTAGTTGGCTGTAGCTATGATCATTTCAGCATAGTTCAGATAATGGTTAAGCCCGTCTAGCGCGGATGATCCACCGGAGCGGCGCACGGCCACGACAGCTGCGCCCACCTTGTGGCGGAACCAGTTCCCATTTGCCCCGGATACATAAAAGAGGCGGTCGAGAAAGCTTTTCATTGTGCCTGCAATACCAGAATAGTGAACAGGTGACCCAAGCACCAGGCCATCAGCAGCCGTTATCTTAGGCAACTGACCGTTGAAATCATCCCCGCTCATGCTGCATTTGCCGTCGCGGCTGGTGTAGCATTTGAGGCAGCCCATACAGCCGCGTATGTTCAAATGTCCTATCGGTAATATTTCAAATTCAATATCTGCCGCTTCCAGTTCGTTGCCCAGTACGCTCAATGCTTTATAGGTATTGCCTTTGCGTTTGGGACTTCCGTTTAAAGCTATCACCTTCATTTTATCTGGGCTTCCTTTATTTTTTTTCTATGGCCTGACTACCACTGGCCGCACGTTACATTACTTCTGTACCTCCTACATTTGAATATAATTGACAAGACATTTTTTATAGTGCAGTAAATCGGAATCTTTCTATCAAGATCTTATAGCCAATAGTCATAACCCCGAAATATATATCTCATTTAAGGATAGTAAGGGGCATGTCCTGGTAAAATCCATAAAGGGCTCTTCGGGAGTGGCTTAAACAAAAGGTTCAACCAATTGCCATCGCTCTCGGGAGGAACCATTAAATTTTTCCACTTTCTTTCTTGACCGTCCTGTCTTTACCATGACAATAAGGACGCATCCCTAATTAATCCATTCGTTAAAAGGATTTTCGCATGAATTCCGAAAAAAATATATTGGGCACAGCCGTTTATCCCGATTATCACCAGTTGTTGAAGCTGGTACAGGCAAAGATGCCCTATGGAAAATATGCCGGTCGATATCTTGTGGATCTTCCCGAATCATATGTTGTCTGGTTTTCGCAGAAAGGCTTCCCACAGGACGAACTGGGTGATATGCTTCGTACGATCTACGAAATAAAAACAAACGGGCTCGAGCATCTTCTGGAACCGTTGAAAGGATCGCGGTAAAAAGCATGGAAACATTTGAATTCTTCGGTGAATATATTGAGCTGAACAAGCTGCTAAAGGCATCGGGGCTGTGTGAAACGGGGGGCATGGCAAAGATTGAAATTGAGAACGGCATGATCAGGGTTGACGGAACAGTCGAATACAGGAAGCGATGCAAGATAAGAGATGGCCAGATGGTTCAGTATGGTGGCCGTAAGATCAAGGTGGTCGGTCCCGGAACTGAAGGTACGGAATCCTGAAGGTTTTAAGAAACTGCCGGTATGGAATGGCTTCCACCGGGCAAAATTCTGATTAAAGGACCATTTTCATGTTTCTTCCCACCACGCAAAAGGAGATTAAAGCCCTGGGATGGAAATGGCTCGACGTCATCCTCATAACCGGCGACAGTTATATCGATTCGCCCTTCATCGGCGTTGCTGTCATCGGGAAAATTCTCCTAAGTGCCGGTTACCGGGTGGGTGTTATTGCCCAGCCCGGAAGGGTCTCTGGTGATGATATCAGCCGGTTGGGCGAACCTCGTCTGTTCTGGGGAGTCACAGGGGGCTGCATCGATTCGATGGTTGCCAACTATACAGCAGCGGGGCGGAAGCGCAGGAGTGACGATTATACGCCGGGTGGCTTAAACAACCGCCGCCCCGACAGGGCAACGATAGCCTACAGCAATCTTATAAGAACCCATTTCAAGGGAACAGTCCCCATTGTTCTCGGCGGTATCGAGGCAAGCCTGAGAAGGATAGCCCATTATGATTTCTGGTCCAATACGATAAGAAGATCAATTCTTTTTGACGCAAAGGCCGATTACCTTCTCTATGGAATGGCGGACCGCTCCATAGTCGAGCTGGCTGACTGCCTCAAAGGGGGCGGTGATCCCCGTGCGGTTCGCGGGATCTGCTACGCCTCCCCCGATCTTGTCGAGGGCTGTCTGGAGCTGCCCGCTTTCGATTATGCGGCGCAAAGCAAAGAGGCCTTCACGGAAATGTTCCGTCTTTTCTATCGAAATAACGATCCAGTTACGGCCCTGCCGCTTGCGCAGAAGCAGGACAACCGCTATCTAATTCAGACCCCGCCGGCCTACAGCCTCTCCAGCCGGGAGCTGGACGCCGTGCATGACCTGGACTATGAGAGGGATCTTCACCCCTATTACCGTGCAGAGGGTGAGGTCAAAGCACTGGATACAATAGGCTTTTCCATCGCAACCCATCGGGGATGCTACGGAGAGTGTAATTTCTGCGCCATAACGATCCATCAGGGGCGAAAGGTTACGTCCCGCAGCCGGGCTTCAATCCTTGGTGAAGCGGAAGCTTTTACGAGGCACCCGCGTTTTAAGGGTGTCATACAGGATGTGGGTGGGCCGACTGCCAACATGTACGGCATTGACTGTGACAGAAAAGAAAAACAGGGCGGCTGCCCGGGCAAGCGATGCCTCTTCCCGAAGATATGTTCCCAGCTCCCCATAGATCACAGGCAGCAAGCCTCTCTGCTTAAGGCGATTCGCGCAGTACAGGGTGTTAAGAAGGTATTTATCGCCTCGGGCATACGGCATGATCTTATCATGGCGGACAGGAAGAATGGCACGGACTACCTGAAGCAGGTTGTCCGCCATCACCTTTCGGGACAGATGAAACTGGCACCGGAGCATTCGGAGCCGCAAGTCCTTCAGAAAATGGGGAAATCGGGGAAAGATACGCTGCTCGCCTTCAGAGATCTTTTTTCAGACATTGCAAGCCGTGGAGAAAAGAAACAGTTCCTGACCTACTATATAATAGCCGCACATCCGGGATGTACAGAAGACGATATGGCAAGGCTCCGGTCCTTTGCCCTGGGAGAACTGCAATTCCTCCCCGAGCAGGTTCAGGTCTTTACGCCTACGCCTTCTACCTGGTCCACCCTGATGTACTGGACGGAACGTGACCCCTTTTCAGGAAAGGCCTGTTTTGTAGAAAAAACATTCCGTGGCCGAGAAAGACAGAAGGAAATCCTGGCAGATCACAGGGCCAATAAGCAGCAACGGGAGCGATCGAGGTCAAAAAATCAGGGTGCCCATTCCCGTCCTGAAAATTATCGGAAGAAAGGACATCGCAGATGAATTCATGCAGGCACCTGAACCTTGTCCTTTTGGCGGAAAGGAAAAATGTTCTGCGCTGTCGACACTGCCATCTTACTATCAATGCTGACGAACTGTCCGAGCGGTATTGCCCGGAGTGTTTTCAGGTAAAGGGCAGGAGGAACTATGATTTTGATGAGGTCAAGCGGGAAGACGAGGGGAAAATCCGCTACCGCTGCGAGGATTGCGGTGCCATTATAGAGACCGAATGACCGATGCAATGGCCCGTTGCGTTGCTGTTTTGATCTTATTTTTATATATTGTGGAGTCAGAGACAAACTGATAGAGAGGCTCTCGGCAAAATTTTGTACCGCCAAAATTTAAAAATCAAGAGGGGTATTTGATGAGTATCGATACACAAAAAGTTATCTACAGTATGATGAGGGTCAGTAAGTTCTACCAGAACAAACCTGTGTTAAAGGATATATCCCTCTCCTATTTTTACGGCGCCAAGATCGGCGTACTGGGTCTGAACGGGTCCGGGAAAAGTTCACTGCTGCGCATTATGGCCGGGATTGATGATCAATACAACGGAGAGGCCATTCTCTCGAAGGGCTATACGCTGGGTTTTCTGGAGCAGGAACCGCTGCTCGATCCCGAGAAGACAGTCCAGGCGGTGGTGGAAGAAGGGATGAAGGACTCTGTGGCTCTCGTTAGGGAATACAACGAGATCAGCGAAAAGTTCTCCGAACCTATGTCCGATGACGAAATGAATGCCATGATAGAGCGCCAGGGCGAACTGCAGGAGAAGATCGATGACCTCGATCTGTGGGATATCGATTCCCGTCTGGATATGGCAATGGATGCGCTGCGCTGTCCCCCTGGAGATACGCCTATCGGCATCCTTTCCGGCGGCGAGAAGCGCAGAGTAGCTCTGTGCCGGCTGCTTTTGCAGAAGCCCGACATCCTGCTTCTGGACGAACCTACCAACCATCTTGATGCCGAAACGGTGGCCTGGCTTGAGCATCATCTCCAGCAATACGAAGGGACGGTAATTGCCGTCACACACGACCGCTATTTCCTGGATAACGTTGCCGGGTGGATCCTTGAACTGGACAGGGGCGAGGGGATACCCTGGAAGGGTAACTACTCTTCATGGCTGGATCAGAAGCAGAAGCGTCTGCAGCAGGAGGAAAAGAGGGAAACGGATCGGCAGAAAACCCTTCAGCGGGAACTGGAATGGATAAAGATGTCGCCCAAGGGTCGCCAGACAAAGGCGAAGGCCCGTATCAATGCCTATGAATCATTGATGAACGAGAGCCATCAGAAGCAGGAAAAGGATCTAGAAATCTACATACCGCCGGGACCCCGCCTCGGAAAGATTGTCATTGAGGCCGATGAGGTCAGCAAGGGCTTTGGAGACAGGCTTCTCTTCGAGGGGATGACCTTTGCTCTGCCTCCAGGTGGCATCGTAGGCATCATCGGGCCGAACGGCGCAGGCAAGACGACCCTCTTCAAGATGATAACCGGCGCTGAGAAACCGGATTCGGGCACGGTCAGGGTCGGCGAAACGGTTTCTCTCGCATACGTCGATCAGGAAAGAAATACGCTGGACCCGAACAAGTCTATCTGGGAGGTTATTTCCGGCGGCAGCGATCTGATCCGGCTGGGTGACAGAGAGATGAACTCGAGAGCATACGTCTCGCGATTCAATTTCTCCGGTACGGACCAGCAGAAAAAAGTGAGCATGATTTCAGGGGGCGAGCGAAATAGGGTCCATCTTGCCTGTATCCTGAAGGAAGGTGCCAACGTACTCCTCCTAGACGAACCTACAAACGACCTGGACGTCAACACCATGCGGGCCCTTGAAGAGGCACTAGAGCAATTCGGAGGATGCGCCGTAATCATCAGCCATGACAGATGGTTCCTCGACCGTATCGCCACGCACATCCTGGCCTTCGAGGGAGACAGCTCGGTGGTATGGTTTGAAGGAAACTATTCCGATTACGAGGCCGACCGCAAGAAGAGACTCGGAAAGGCGGCCGATCAGCCGCACCGTATAAAATACAGGCACCTTACCCGGTAATCGTAATTGGGGATGGTTCTATTTTTATCCCCGTTTAAGACATCAGTTATGGTGAGGGTGTTCCATCCTCAGCGCCAACAGTGTAATGTCATCTGCCGGAGGAGACCCGGCGGCGAATTCATGAACCGCCGTCAGGGTTTTCTCCACAATGTCCTTCGCCGATGTGACGTGAGATCCTTGAAGGACTCTGAGGAAACCTTCGTCGGTAAAAAAGGCCTTTTCTATATTCGTAGCCTCGGTCACGCCGTCGGTGTAGAGCACCAGGGTGTCACCCTTTTCCAGATGGAGGTGCCCCTCTTCATAGTAGATATCATCCATGGCGCCCATGGGAAGATTCGCAAGTATCTTTAGAAAAGAGGCGCTGCCGTCGGCCTTTACAATTGCCGGAGGATTGTGGCCGGCATTTATGTATGTTACTTCGCCGGTCAGAATATCTAGAACGCCGCAGAACATCGTGACAAACATGGCTGCATCGTTTCCATCACAGAGCATTTTGTTTACATTGGACACGATCTGCCCCAGCCCGGTCTCAGTTGCCTCCATCTTGGCCTTCATAACCGTTCTGGTTACAGCCATGAAAAGCGCGGCGGGCACACCTTTACCCGAGACATCGCCTATCATGAAGAAAAACCTGTTTTCTTCCACAAAATAAAAATCAAAGAGATCGCCTCCTACCTCCTTGGCTGGTTCCAGTGTGGCGTAGAGAGAAAACTCATCCCTGGCGGGGGTGGGGGGGAATGTCTTGGGAACAAGGCTCATCTGGATGTCGCGGGCCACCCGCAGTTCCCCCTCCATGGTAAGCTTGGCCTTTGCCAGGGAGCGTTCCCTTAGAAGATTGGTCATGATGAATCCGTATATCCCTATCCCTATGGCGTTGGCTGTTGCCATGGGGATGAAGACGCTTTTCACCAGGGTGAACGCGTGGCTGCGGTCTTCGGCTATGGTAACGACGATGGCCATGTGTATAACCTCTATGGCGATCATGAGCAGGACGGCTCGGCTGATATCCAGGAATCTGTCACGCTTGAACTGATATACCAGTCCTCCTATAAGGCCGGCCATAACAGTCGCGATCCCGCAGCTCTCCGCCGTGAATCCTCCCTGAAAATAGCGGTGAACACCGCCGATTATACCGGCTCCAACTCCTACCAGTGGACCACCCAGCAGCCCTGCGAGGGTCGGTCCCAGGTCACGTATGCTGGCAATAGCGCCTAGAATTCTGAACCCTGACAATGTGCCGTAAACGGAGAATGTCCCGAAGATGAGGACCATGATCAGCTTATCCTTCCAGGTCATGCTCCTTTCCAGGACACGGTGAAAGATCTGGCGGCGGGTTAGAAAATAGGCGATGACAACGATCACCGCGACGCTGTTAATCAGTGCTAAAAGGGTGGGTATAATAGATTGCATAATCCTGTTCTCTTCAGTTAATGGGGGCGGTTCTGTTTATTTCACCGATGCCCCTGTCTTTTGATCACCCCATCAAGGTTATACTGTTCAGGGAATTTCTCAATAAATCCATTGCTGCCGTATATCGTCAGCCGATCTATCTCGCCACGCATCGAACCATGATTTTTCTGCCTCTGCTTAAAAAAAGAGCGGTATTCCTCCTTACTGGCTGTTTTGTCCGTAGAAAGTTGGGCATAAGTGATATGGTCGTCAATCAGATCATCTTTCTCGCCAAAAATTACCAGTATGCTTGTACTTTCTCTCGAAATGCTGTGCGCAGGACAAATTGATCCTCTTTATTATACGGGACAGATTTCCCCCGGACTCCGTTGTTTCAATGACCAGATTCACATGGCTTGTAATTAAAACGTAATCATAGAATCAATATTTGCATCTTACCTTGTACTTAATGAGGATGTCGATATATTTTCCGAAGTCGTCATCGTCTTTAAAAGTAGTCTCTTTGCTGTTTCCTGTCAGGACATGGAGCAGAAAGGACTTAGGCGTTATTCCTGCTGTTGGAATTTGATATCCAGAATAGACATAACCGTCCCCTTTGGGAGTTATTCAAGGCGGAAGGGATAGGGGAGCAGCGCCGATATCATTTCCGTCTTAAGGCCCTGGGATCCGTCTTCGAGGACTGCCAGTGTCTCTCTGCCGAATTCATATAGGATCTGCCGTTCATCGGCTGCAGGTACGCCGATCTTGTCTCCGGGAAGATAATTGACCACCGCCTTGAAGTGCATTTCCCCTTCAGATACGGCCTTATATATCGCCACCTTCAGGGCGCTTGCAGTGTAGCCGTAGAGAGCGTTTTCCACGTTGCAGCCGGTGTAGATATTTCCGGACACAGTCAGCACCGCGGCCCCCACCTGATAATTCGAGTATGGTGCGTATGCCCGGAAGGAGGCCTCTCGTCCCGCATTTATCATCCGGTCGATCTCATCTTTGGTCAGTTCCGTCACGAACCACTTGCGGTAGATCTTGTCGTAGGTGCCATCGGCGATAACAGCACGCATCCCGTCGTTTATAAATGTCAGGAGTTCAGGATCTCCAGCCCTTACTACATAGTAGACCGAGGAGACCCGCAGGGGCGTACTAACGGGGAATATTCCAGAAAGGTTGTGGCTGGTCATGTTAAAAAATGCTGTCTTTTCCGATCCTGCGAAGGCGTCGGCCTTCCCCTTGGCAAGGGCGATCATTGCATCGGCCTCAGTTTCGTACAGGGAGGGAGTGATGCCGCGCTCTTCCAGGATTTTCTGATATAGAGAGCCCCGCTGGGTTGCTACGGTCTTTTTCCTGTCTTTTATATCATTAAGTGATCGCACTCCTCCACGTTTTGTGGAAAAAAGGGTGGTCTTGAAATCGCTCACCGGCAGGTCGGAAAAGGCGTATGTTTTTATCCTTTCCGGTGTCTTCGCCATCCCCGAGGACATATGGACTGTTCCGGCCTTCAAGGCCTCCTGGGCATCGCCCCACTGCATCGGGCGGTAGACGACCTTGACACCCTTCCCCTTGATGATTGCCTGAAGAACTTCTATATCAAAGCCTACAGGAACTTCGCCTTTCAGATAGGTGTGGGGGGGATAGTCGGAGTCGAATGCATAGATGATCTCACGGCTTGCCCCTGCAATATTGGCTAGGCAGAACAGATAAACAAAGACAACAAGAAAAACAAAGGTCAGCTTTTTCATAATTCTTCTCCTGCTATCAAATATAGGGTTCTGTAAATCTTAAGCCCTTACACCCATAACGGAGCCGACTGCCATGCTGACTGGGCAACTAGAGGGGCAATTGGCAGTACGTCATCCCTGCATGGTTCTATTTGTTAAAGGTCACGTTTTCGATCCTGGCGTTTTTGGCTATCTTGAAGGTCGAATTAAATTCCAGGACTGTTCTGCCTTCTTCGTCGAAAACCAGGGCTTGTCCCTTGAAAAGGCGATCTTCCCTTCCCGTTACCCTTGCCTTTGCCGTGACGATGCCCTGCTTCAGGGCACGCAGATATCGGGCATCAATATCAATGGTCGCGAAATGCGTCTCCGGTTCCAGCAGGCTCTTTATGGCCATTACCACAGCCGTATCGGCCAGTGCCACAAGCGCTCCGCCGTGCATCAGTCCCGCCCCCTGGGCGTAATCTATCAGAAAGGGCATGGTCAACTTTGCCTGGCCCTCCGATGCCTCCTCAATGGACATATTCAACAATCTTTCAAAGGGTGCGCAGGAGATCCATCCTGGCATACTGAAACTGTGCGGTCCGTTTTCGCCCTCTGTTAATGGCATGAGATCCTCTTTCAATGAAAAACCGTGGCCTCTTGATCATTTGAGACCTGCGGCCGCCACATCTTTGTTCCCGAATAATTACCGTTGGGGATGTACACCTTATGAAAGGAGATGTCAAATCGTGATGTTACTAAGGCTGTTGGAAATTTACTTATTGTTATCCAATGTTTATATTTTGGGGACAGCCTTGGAAAGGCAGTGTTTAATATTCCTTGACATGGCAAAATATTGGAGTTAGCGTTCCACCATATTACTGTTTTATGACGATTATTTTTTAACGCCATGATGGGAGAGATTGTCAAAGGAGAGGGAAGATGAAAAAAACGATACTGTCCGTGGCTCTTTGTGTTTTGCTTATAGCCGGTTGTGCGTCAACTCAGACGCAGACGAAGACTCAGCAGGGTGGCCTATATGGTGCGGCCGGTGGTGCCGTGGCCGGGGCTTTACTGGGACAGATTATAGGGCGTGATACCAAAGGCACCCTTATAGGGGCCGCCATAGGCGCGGCAGTGGGCGGTGCCGGTGGTGTGGCCGTAGGCAAGATGATGGACAATCAGGAACGAGATATGCGTGAAGCCCTTGCTGCTTCTGAAGCTGCCGCAGTCTCAAGGGAAGGCAACCTCCTAGCAGTGACCTTCAAGGGCGATGTTACCTTCGATACCGGTTCCGTCACCGTAAGGCCAGGTCTTACAGCTGAAATAGATCGTGTTGCAGGCGTCCTGATCCAGTATCCCCAGACTCTCGTAAGGGTCGAAGGGCATACCGACAGTGTAGGTACTGAAGAGTACAACCTGGATCTTTCCAATCGCCGGGCTGTTGCTGTCAAGACCTTACTGGTTCAACGTGGAGTTTCCGAAAGCCGTCTTGAGACATCCGGCTATGGAGAGACCATGCCGGTGGCGACCAACGACACGGAGGCCGGGAGACAGAGGAACAGAAGGGTCGAAATCAAGATTGCACCGGGAAACCAATATTAGTATTTTCAAAGCCCGCCGCAGGCCCTATCCTGCCTGCGGCGGGTATTTTAGCAGTTATGTCGGGGTATACAATTTTAATAGGATTTTCCCGTCGAGACTGGCCCCTTAATTATGGGCGCGTCGCTCACTTTTCTTCCAGCAGAACCACCTGTAATTTCGTCAATTTTGGCATATTGACTGCGCTTGCAAAACCTGAAAATTCTTTTAGGAGAAAAACGACCATTACTATTTGGAAGGCTATCCCCTGAAGCCCTTTTTCTAGAGGCTGGAAAGGGTTTTTAAAGCGTAAAATCCGCATCTTTGGGTTTTGGTATGGGTCAGTATATGGACTCTTATGCAGAAAAAACAATGGCCATATTTGATCCATCTTCTAAGCGCCATAAATCGCTGCGGCTGCCAGGCCGAGGCGCATAAATGCATGCCGCACAGGGAAGAGCGATTCCTTATTGGGTCTTGTGGGGCTTTTGCTTCCCCGTCTGTCGCGGTATCCCGTTGAATCCCTCCCAGAGCCCAAGCAGAAACTGGGCAGCATTGACGCCCAGTGACCGGGTTCGGTAGCCTCCCTCTTGGACGATTATTGTTGGTAGGTTAAGAGAGCCTATGCTGTAGCCGTTCTCGTAGAACTCTCTCGCCGAGAGGTTCCAGGTCCCCGTGGGGTCACCCCGTGAGGTATCAAGTCCGAAGGCGATAATGAGGAAGCGTGGTTGAAACCGTTCTACCCTCTTTAGGGCCTTGTCGAGCGTCTTTTCATAGGTCGCTCCGCTCACCTTTTCGGGTAGTGCATAGTTGACGTTGTAGCCCCGCCCCGATCCTTCGCCCCTTTCTTTTGGGAACCCGCTGAAATAGGGGTAGGCGAAATGTGGGTGTCCGTGTATCGATATTGTCAGGACGTCGGGCCGCTCGTAGAAGATCTCCTGCGTTCCGTTCCCGTGGTGATAATCGATGTCGAGGATGGCCAGTCTTCCGTAGGTGCTTAGAAAGTGAGCCGCTACAGCGGCGGAGTTGAAGTAGCAGAACCCCCCAAAGGAGCTACGTTCCGCGTGGTGTCCAGGCGGGCGGACCAGGGCGTAGGCGAGGCGGTACCCCTCCAGGATAGCCTCGGCCGCCGTCAGTGTACAGTCGACAGCGCGCTTGGCCGCCAGGTAGGCGTTCTTGTTCAGTGGAGTGAAGGTGTCGATGCAGTAGTACCCGGCCCGCACGGGCATTTCCTTGGGTGGGCGAGCGTTATTGCGGATTGGAAAAACGTAGGGGTATATCGACTTTCCAGCCTTTAGCAGGGAGCACATCCGCTTGAAGTATTCCACATAGTGGCTGTTGTGAACGGCCTTAATGTGCTTCTCGGGAAAATGGCGGGGCTTCATTGGTTCGAAGAGGTCAAGGTTTCTGATCCCTTCGAGGATTCGCTCGATCCGAACCGGGGCCTCTACATACCCCCGTTCATGAATGTGGTGAATATCGTGTTTATCGTTGACCACCAGGGCGATACGCCTTTCTATTGATCTCGTGGTATGGACAGCGACAGCGGGGTGGCTCCTGGTGTATCTCGGCGGACGGAGCCGGACCGGATCATCTGTGACAGAGGATAACACCATATCTATATATCCGGGAGGACAGCAAGTACCATACTTTCTCATGAGGATGGCTTGTATAATCCTCCGAAGGAGCTCCGCTGAGATGGGTGCTTCCCTTCCCAGTGGGTCGAATACCAGATAGGGAGGGCAGTCGTCTCCCGGCCTGAAGGGGGTCTCGTAGGCGGTGTTGATTACGGGGTAGGCCCCGTACTGTTCGTAGAACCGCAGTCGTTTTCTACTCTGGGCCAGTTCCTTCTCGTTTTTGCAAAGTCTGGGGTCGTCGGGCAGGCACTCGAAAAAAAGGCCTGTATTGCTCAGAGCGGACGCTTCTTCCCGAACCCTGTCGTAGAGGGCGCCGCCAACCCCGCGGCCAGGCCGGGTTGCATCGATAGATATATAATCTAGATAGCAGAACCCCACGTCGGGGGCGTGCTGAAGGAGAGCAAAGCCCTTTACGTCGCCGCGCTGGCCGTCCGCTACGAAGAGGATTGACTTGAAACGGAACTTCATCGGATTGCCTAGCTGGAGGGGAAGCTTGGCTATATCCTGCTCGTCGAGGGCGGAAAACTGGCTCCTCAGTATGGCCTGTACTTGGACGACCGCTTCGCGGTCGCGGGGAAGAGTATCGTCATATATGCGTCTGATACGAAACACCGGGAGGCACCTCCTGTCTTATATGGCAACTCTGGGATGAATGATATCACAATCCCACGGGTGAGCGACACCGTTTGTTTAGAGAGGAAGTATAGGGTGACTTGACTATTTCTTTTGAACCTCTTTAGTTAAGGATTACAAGCGGAAGTCCATAATTTTTTTCACCCTTGATTTTCTAAACTTTAAGGAAATGTGTCTAAATCCAGTGCCTGTTGACCATGGTTGACAGGCATTTTTTTAATTACTTTTAGATTCCAGAAAATCCCTTACGGCCTTGTAGAACCGGGTGTTTGATTTCTCAAAAAAGATGTAATGTCCACCTTCCGGTATCTCTACATATTTTTTGACTTTGCTTCCCAACAGCTCTACCAGCTTTTTATTATTCTCCGTCGTTGTCGAAGAATCGCAGCTGGAGCGTATTACCAGAGTCGGAACGGTTATTTTAGAAGGATCAAACTGAACATCGGCCAGGAAGATGTCCGAGATAGGACCCGTGGGAAACCTGTATTTGCCGCCCAGTTCAGCCGATTTCGGATCTGATGCCAATATTGACTCTCGGAACGACTCAAAAGCGCCTGGACGGAGGTTTTCCAACTTTGTGCCTGATCCCGCCCAGCCCTCTGTGGATGGCATGAGGGAAATAGCTTTCATCTTCTTCATCGACATGCCTTGCTGCCTGACCTTTTTGTCACGGTCTCCGTACTGTCCTGCAAAGAGAACTAGCTTTCCCACTTTATCAGGATTTTGAATCGTGTACGTCGGAGTCACCAGGATAGCCCCAAAAGACCATCCAAATAGATTCACTTTCCTCACCCCCCTAAGATTGCAGATGAAGTCGACAACCCGTGCCAAATCGCTCACTGCTACGTTCGTAGTTGTAGGTGTTTCCTCCGGATACAGGGATGGATTATCCATGACCGGAGAAAAGGAGGACAAGCCAAAATTCTCATAATCCAAAGTGAAGACGTCCCAGCC
The DNA here is from genome assembly GCA_963665835.2 of Syntrophales bacterium. GTDB lineage: Bacteria > Desulfobacterota > Syntrophia > Syntrophales > UBA2210 > UBA6078. The sequence continues at coordinate 1,746,258 of CAXXWJ010000001.1, forward strand.
GGCCTGGGCAAAATAGCGCATCATGGAACAATCCTCGCACCCTCCGTCAAACCCGATGTATCCGGCCGTTGCAGCACCATGCGCCAGCACCAGAATCTTGTCTTCTGCCGGAGCCGTAAGTTCTTTGCCCTCCATAACTACTTCACGGACATGAATCAGAACAGAGGGATTAAGATTTTTAGCTTGATATACAGTCTCAACGCTCTGGTGATTGATAAAATAATTGTTGGTGGACAAGTCCCCGGCAAATGTCTGAGAAAAAGGAATGATAAAAAATCCTATTGATATTATGATTTTCAACCATCCAAACCGGCCACCCTTTTTTCTGTCTGACTTCTGGACCATGGTATTTACCTGCTTTGCTAAAATAGATTGATAATCCTTTATTCTGAGATCGGAAACTCTATGGAATGAGAATTGTTATGTCAATAATAATTTATGCGAGGAAAGGGGAGAAAAGGCTTCGCCGTGGGGGAAGCGGCTTGTATCAATTCTTATTGTTTTTCTTACAGTTGAGAGTGTTATACCGTTGAGTACGGATATCAGCTGGTTTAATTAGTGAGCCGAATGTGATTGCTGCGTTGTGACAATATCTATCGGTTCCAGTAGTAGCCGTGGTCTTAATAAAAAGAATCTCTATTCATTTTGTACTGAAACAGAACATCTCTTTGGAAAATTTCAGATGCTCAATTCATGGAGCAAAGCGGTGCCTAATATTCGGTAAAAAGAAAGGCCTCGCTGATAAAACCGACAGCTTTCCCTGGCATGCGCATAATAAAAACTCTATCCATATCTTCAAACATTGTTTTTTCCGTTAGGAACGGGGGAACTAAGATGGCAACTAGCATTGCTATTCAGTCTCATTTGCTGACGCCGCTTATCCTCAGTTTCTGTCCATAAGGATCCTTTGCTACACAAGATCCGGTTCTACGTAATGCGTTCCTGGTTGGTGAGGCAAAGGCTATTCCCCGTTTATCGTTGCGGTCTCATCTTCAAGATACTCGTCGAATCCCATCATCCTGTCTATGGCTCCCGAAGGCGTTATCTCAACGACCCTGTTCGCCACCGTTGAGGCAAACTCGCGATCGCGGGAGGAAAAGAGAATAACCTCCGGGAAGGCGATCAGTCCATTGTTCAATGCTATTATTGATTCCATATCCAGGTGGTCGGTCGGTTCGTCAAGAATGAGGACGTTGGCGCCGGAGAGCATGGTCTTGGCTAGCATGCAGCGGACACGCTCACCTCCGGACAGGACCGAGATCTTTTTCATCGCCTCTTCTCCCGAGAATAGCATTTTCCCGAGAAATCCTCTGGCAAAGCTCTCATTCCCGGCCTCTATGGAGAATTGGGCGAGCCATTCCAGGAGGTTCAGGTCCTTATGGAAGTAGCTGCTGTTATCCTTGGGGAAATAGGAGGCGCTGATGGTAACGCCCCAGAGGACGCTTCCACTGTCCGGTTCAATTTCTCCGGCCAGGATCTGAAAAAGGGTGGTTTTGGCCAGACTGTCCCCTCCGACAAAGGCAATCTTGTCTCGCTTGTTGACGGTCAGGTTGATGTTGTTCAGGATGGGAGTCCCGTTTATTTCCTTAGATATTCCCTTTAGTTCCAAGATTATATCACCGCAAGGTCGCTCGGGTTTGAAGACGATGAAGGGGTATTTCCTTGAGGAAATTGGCATATCATCGATGGTAAGTTTTTCCAGTAGCTTTTTCCTGGACGTTGCCTGCTTCGCCTTCGAGGCATTGGAGCTGAATCGCTGGATGAATTCTTTCAGCTCGTTGGCCTTGTTGGTTATCTTTTTGTTTTCGTTCTCTCTTTGCTTCAGGTGCAGCTGGCTCGCCTGGTACCAGAAATCGTAGTTGCCAACGTATACCTGTATAAGTCCGAAATCTATGTCTGCCACATGAGTACAGACCTGGTTTAGAAAGCGACGGTCGTGAGAGACGATGATGACAGTGTTGTCGAAGCGGGATAGAAACTCCTCAAGCCAGGCTATGGACTTGATGTCCAGATGGTTGGTCGGCTCATCCAGGAGGAGGATGTCCGGGTTGCCAAATAGCGCCTTGGCTAGAAGGACCCTGACTTTATCGTTTCCATCAAGCTCCTTCATTTTTTTCTCCCGCAGTTCCTCCGGTATGCCGAGGCCGCTTAAAAGTGTCGCTGCCTCAGATTCTGCCTCATAGCCGTTAAGCTCACCAAATTCACCTTCCAGTTCGGCACAGCGTATGCCGTCTTCCTCTGAAAACTCGGTTTTGGCGTAGATCGCCGTCCGCTCAACCATTAACTCGTAAAGCCGTTCATGTCCCATTATGACTGTGTTCGATACGGTTTCTTCGTCAAAGGCAAACTGGTTCTGGCTGAGAACTGCAATCCGTTCCCCTGAACTGACGGAAATAGTGCCGCGGTCCGGCTCGATCTCGCCTGCTAGTATCTTCAGGAAGGTGGACTTACCCGAGCCGTTTGCCCCTATTAATCCATAGCAATTTCCGGGGGTGAATTTTATGTTGACGTCTTTGAAGATGACCCTCTTGCCATATGAGAGGGCGATATTGGATGCGTTAATCATGTTTTGATACCTGCGGTCTGGGTGTTTTTCTTTTTTTATTGCTGTTTTCGGCAATAAAAAAGCCCCCCCTGCAGGGGAGGCTTTCTTAGTGTCATGGATAATGATTCAGGTCTTACAGCTTGCGAACATTCTCCGCGGCAGGACCTTTGGCGCCGGCAACAACGTCGAAGCTTACCCTCTCACCCTCGGACAGTGATTTGAAACCATCTGCCTGAATTGCGGAATGATGCACAAAAACATCCTTGCCACCGTCTTGCTCAATAAAGCCAAAACCCTTTGAATCGTTAAACCATTTTACTGTTCCTTCTGACATCTTTACTACTCCTTTTTACGGGGACCCTTCAAAGTCCCCCTTATAATATTGTCGAACTATTCGACTTGCAGTTTTTTTGCGTATAAACAAAAAACCGCACATTCCTTGATCTGGTATGTGCGGTTACTTTTTCGTAATTTGTCAACTACAATATATACTGCACTTATTGGATGCGGACTATAGATGAATCTTTTTATGAATGCAAGCTTTATTTTACACCATTATTGAAAAATATGGTTACACTTTGTCTGTTTCGGTGTAGTATGCCCCGATTAACCTTGGTAAAATGGCCTTGAACAAGGAGCGTTGAACATGCGCAGAATAAAAACTCTATCTATCTTAGCAGTCGTTTCTATTTTTTTGTCTATTTCCTGTATCTTTTCGGTAGCCTTGGCGGAGTTGAGAGGAGACTGCCCTAATCTATCTACCCAAGGCAAAGGCATTGAGGTTTATATGAAGGGGGACTCTCCGGATCGTGATACGCGTACGGTGGGCAGGGTTTCCGCCAGCTCATGCGCTGTGGAAAGCGCAATGGATTTGCTGAAGAATCAGGCAAGAAAACTGGGGGGCGACGCGATAGTCAATGTCCAGACCGAGTGCAAGTCCAGCCCCGGTAGTTCGCAGGACCTGTATTTTCTCAAGGGTGAAGTGGTTGTGTGGGAGTAGCTTTGATATGGCGGTTATAATTTTTGAGCAATGTTTAGTTTCGCCAAGAATCAGAAGTAGAAGCCTTTCCGCCCTTCTCGCTTATGCCTGAAAACTTCTTGCCTTTTGCAGGGCGATTTCTGCCCGCAAGCTTAATTTGACAGTTGCAACTGGTTGTTATAAAAGGGTCCAGTATAACTTGTCCCTGAAGAAGGTGTCCACGGGTGACTATCAAAAAGAAGATTGCGGCCACAGCTTTAATCTCCATAATCACGATCCTGGCGCTTTTTGCGTCTGCCTGGTTTCTGGTTTCCTACAAGCTTTCCCATCTGGATACGTACAAGGAATCCATCACAAGAATTATTGGAAAAAGTCTAAACAGGGATATCGATTTTGGAACCTGCGAAGGTACACTGACCTTCCGCAATGGTCTGGCTTTTAATTGCTCAAATGTGGTGATTGGAGAAAGTGATGGCTCTTCGGGTTTTCTGAATATTAAGAATCTCTCTTTCGGTGTGAATATTCTTCATCTTCTCATAAATCGTCTTGATTTCAGCGAGGTTTTTCTCGATCAGCCCCATTTGTCTTTAAGGCGGGATCGCCAAGGGCTTATGAATATCGGCGATTTCATTGTTAAGAAGGATAAAGAGACTGCTGTGGCGGTTCGAGGGATCACAATCGAGGGAGGAGTTGTTACTTTCCTGGACCAGGCCGCAGGCGATAGAGATATCTTAACATCGCTGGATGATATCTATTGTATCATCGATTTGCCTTTAGAGGGTAATATCTCCCGCTTCCGTATTAAGGCCAGCATAATCGAAGATAATAATAAAGCGCAGCTTTCGCTCGACGGTGTTTTGGGCTTATCCCTTTTACAGCCGCTGCATGAAAGTACCGTTACGGCATCTATAAGGCTGAAAGGCGTTGATATAAATCATTATTATCCATACCTTAAAGGTCTGGTATCCATAGAACAGCTGGCGGGAAACATCGATGTGGATGGGACTTTTTCAGGGAAGATTTCGGATTTTACATCGAAAGGAAACTTAACAATAAGGAATGGCCAACTCAGTTATTCAAAGGTTTTCAACGGCAACCTCAGCCCTGGGATTGTCGAACTTGCCTGCGAATTAAGACGAGAGCCCAGCAGTATTAAAATAGATATCAGCCGTGTTGCGGTAGATAGCTTTGAAGCCAACGGGCATTTTGCTATTTATGAAATGGACAAGTCAGATCCTCTGCTGGAGGCATCGGCAGTTACCTCGAATTTTTATCTTAGAGAGGTGCGATCCTATGTTCCATGGAAGATAATAGAAGACGATGTGTCTAAATTTATACAGACTTATATCAAGGACGGTGACCTTAAACTGGTGGAGGGAACGCTGAAGGGAAGATTGAGTCAGATAGCCGACATGAACGGCAGTGGCAACGGCGGGGTTCTTTATATCCGGGGGGAAGTGAAAGAAGGAATCTTCGATACTGGCAGCTCTGTACCTCTTTTCCATGATTTCTCCGGAATTCTGGAATTGGAAAACAGGAGTTTTTCTCTGAAACAGATTAAGGGATTTTTTGGCTTTTCCCCCTTTACCATGGAGGGCAGCATCTCCGATTTTGCCCTGCCGGGACCCGTTACCTACACCTCCGAAATGGAAATCCAGCCTGCCCGCGATGAAATTTTATGGCTTTTGGGAAAAGAAGAGTTCAACAGCCTTGCCTTCGAAGGATCGTCGGTCCTTATTCTGTCAGGAAAGGGCACAGATGAAGAATTTCAGATAACCGCAGACTGGGATTTGACTCCTGCCAGCTATCTTTATCCCGACGTAATCGAAAAGCCCATTGAAAGAAATAATCATATCAGGGCAAAGTTGGTCATAAAAAAAGATGCCATAGATATACCTTCCTTCAATTATGATGTGCCGCCATTGAATTTGAGCGGATTGGCCATTTTTAGTTTTTCCGGAGAAAAATATTCGTCTTTTACTATCCGTTCAGAGGCCTTCGGTATTCCGGAAGTCCTTCCCCTTTTTCCGGTTATCAGGGCTTTTAATCCGGAGGGAACCTGTATGCTGGATCTTGCCGGTAAGGGTTATCTAAACAACCCCGATTCAATTAAATTTGAGGGAGGGGTTTCTCTGGAAGGTGTCTCTTTTCAGCCATCTGGCAAATTAAATTTCGTAAAAGGTTTAAATGGAGAGGTCGTCTTCAAGGGAAGCGGACTTGAGCTCTCTTTATTGAAGGCACAAATAGGAGAAAGTGACCTTCATGGCTGGCTCGGGATGGCGGATTTCAGAAAACCCGAATTTACCTGTCACTTTAATTCGGCTCTGCTCCGAACTGCGGATCTGGGGTTTAAAAGCCCGGAAGGCGAGGTCAATCTGCAGGATGTCAATGGCAAAGTCGCCATTGAAGACAAGAAGATTCATGTCGAAGCGCTTTCCTTTGGACTTAATAAATCCACCTTCAATCTGTCCGGCGACATGATTGATTCTCCCGAACCTGAAATCACTCTGGAACTGACTTCACCTTATATAAATTCAAGCGATTTCAGTCGCCTTAAGGCCCTTAGGCTTTCCGAAAAAGAAGGGAAAGATCTCTTTGACGGTATTAAGCTGGAAATGGATTTACGTGTGGATGAGGGTGTTTTTAATGCCGTAGACCTGGAAAAGCTCAAGGCCAGATTCAAATATGACTCAGGAACGGTATATGTCGAAGGCATTCAAGCCGATTTGCTGGAAGGGACATTGAAGGCAAAGGGAACAGTGAATATCCATCGCGACGGGCATAACCATTATGAGGGGAATATCTCTGTAGAAGGCATATCGCTTGAACAGCTTCAGGATTATATGGAGATGGGAACCCGAGAAATCAGCGGTTACTTATCCTTCGCCGGGGACCTGTCGGCAACGGGTAGCAGTATTGAGGACTGCAAGAAAACAGTGGCCGGGATGTTTGATATGCGGGCAGAAAAAGGGGTTCTCAAAAGATTCTCAGTCCTTTCCAAGATATTCTCTCTTCTGAATGTTTATCAATTGGTAAAGCTGCAACTGCCAGACATGGCAAAAGACGGGATGCCCTATGATTCCATAACCGGACAGATATCTGTAGCGAATGGTGTTTTTTCGTCGGAAAAGTTCCTGATAGAAAGCGACGCGATGCATATTTCGGGTGTTGGTAAAGCAGATTTTCTCAGAAAGGAGCTTAATTGTATTGTCGGCATACACCCCCTGCAGACAATCGACTTTATAGTATCAAAAATTCCCATTGCTGGATGGATTGTTACTGACGAGGAAGGAAACTTTATAACTGTCCACGTCAAGGTTGACGGAACATGGGATAATCCCAGTGTTGCCCCGATTACGGTCCAGTCGATCGGCAAAGGAACCCTGGATATATTCCGCCGCGTTTTTCAGTTGCCGGAAAAAATTATAACCGACCCCGGAAAGGTTATATTGGGGCACTGAAAAGTATGCCTTCATAGATAGCTGCGGATATCTTGGTTTTTAAAACTTAAACAACTGGAAGTCACCTGCCCCTACCGGTCTAATTCATTCCTTACAGCACTGCCGATCTGCTCAAGGACAAAGGGCTTTCGGATATATCCCCCCGCGCCCAGGCTCTGGGCCTCTTTGACGCGACTTGTCTCGGCAAATCCGCTGATAATAAGGGCCTTCTGGCCGGGGTGTAATTCCAGAATCTTCCTGTATGTTTCAAGGCCGTCCATATCGGGTTCCATTATCATGTCCAGAAGTACAATGTCGGCGCTATGGTCTGACAGATATTCTACCGCCTTCTTCCCGCTTGAGGCGGAGGAAACTACATATCCCAGATTGCAAAGTATTTTGGAGATTATCTCCCGCTGCTCCTCCATGTCATCGACGACCAGTACGGTTTCATTGCGTCCACGGTATTGCTCCATGGGCACGTCCACCTTATTCTTTTTTATCCCCTTCCTGGTTATTGGGAAGTAGATCTTGATGGTGGTCCCCTGTCCCTCGGTGCTTTGTATATCGATATATCCGCTGTGGTCCTTGACCGTGCCCCAGACAACCGCCATCCCCAGGCCCGTTCCACTTCTGCCCATTACCTTCTTTGTATAGAATGGCTCGAAGACCCGTTTTTTGTCCTCTTCCGTCATCCCCACGCCTTGATCGGCAACCGTGAGAATCACATATTCCCCATCCTTTACAGTATCATACCCATCTATCGGCACATCGATATACCGGTTTTCTGTTGATACGGTAACCGTTCCCCCGGAGGGCATCGCCTCCGAGGCGTTTGAGAGCAGATTCATGATTGTTTTGGACAGGTGAACCGGCGAGCCAAGAATGTCAGGAAGGTTCTCTTCTAGGTGGGCCTCAAACCTGACGTCGGGCTGGAATGCAACCAGCTTCTCGTGTTCGGGCGTATTAAAATGTTCCGATATTATTTCATTCACATTGACTACTTCCTCTACGGAAACGCCTCTCCTGGCAAGAGTCAGAAGGTCCTGTACAATGGCCGCCGCCTTTTTCCCCGATTTCTGGATGGTAAGGATGGATTTTCTCAGGGGGCTATTCTGTGGTATCTGCATAAGAAGCAGGTCGGGGTAACTTACCAGGCCTCCCAGTACGTTATTCAGGTCATGGGCCACCCCTCCGGCGAGGGCACCAATGGCCTCCATTTTCTGGGCCAGCCTCAGTTCCGCTTCCAGCCTCTTTTTTTCCTCATAGGCCTTGTTTCGCTGGGAGAGATCGCGATTGTAGATGACGTAGCCGACGAGATTCTCTCCTTCATCGTAGATAGCGCTCCCCTTTTTCCATACAGGGATGACATCTCCGGACTTATTTACAAGTTCCACCTCCACCTCGCCGAATCCGACCTCCCTCAGGCTGCGCATCATCTTATCAATGACTTTCTGTGCGTCATTTCTGAAGAAGTGCGTGGTATGTCGACCGATCATTTCATGGTGGCTGAATCCGAGCAGCATCTCCTGTGCCCTGTTGCAGTCTACAATATGGCCACGGGCGTCGAGCACCTCCACTCCGTCAGGTGCTGCCTGGAACAGCATCTTATAGCTTTTCTTTTTTCTGATGCTTTTATCGATCTTGCGCATCATGTTGTACAGCTCGCGGCTTTCCAATGCGTTGGAGCTGTTCAGCAAAATAATGGAAAGCATGGAAAGGGAGGCGTCAGGGATGCAGGCATCACTCTTCAGCAATCCTACAAACATCCCCCTGATCCGCGAGCTGGTCGCCATGACATGGAAGATGAACTGACGATCATGGGCTCTTGACGAGACTATGACGGGCCTTTTCTCTCTCAATGCCCAGGCGAAGATTCCGTCCTCAATAAATAGATCGACTTCCTCTTCTATATAATCTCCGTAATCCACTGGCTCTACCTTGGAAATGACAAATTCATTACTGTTTTCGTCAACCAGGAAGAAGGTTGTGGCCTCTAGAGGTATAAGATTGCCTATCCGGGATTCCGTCTCGCTCAGGATAGAGGATAGATCCTGCAACTTGCTTACGCTGGGCTGAAAATCTCCGAGGGAGACTGCCATTTCTAGCGCATCCAGCGTAAACCGGTTTACGTCTTCCAGATATTGGACACGTTTTTCCAGGTATACTGGGTTTGGAGTTACTATTTCTTTAGTACTCATCAGAATTCTCGCATCCGCCAGAACAGAAAAATTCAAATATTTCATTGATTTGGCGATCTGCCTGCCTGATTATCGACTCTAGGGCATTTACCGATATCCCCATTCCCTCCCAGGCGTAATGATCGAGGGGCGGAACGAATCGCTCGCCGCTGGAACCTATGGCCATGGCATGGGTCATGATATCCGCCATATGCAGGATAGATGGTTCCAGGGGATAGGGGGCTTCCTGTGGGGTATGATGATACCGGACGGCATGCTCTATCAGGACGGGTAATTTCCATCGCTTCAACAGCATCCCTCCTGTCTCTGCATGATCAAAACCAAGTTCCTCGCACTCTACCTCACGGACTGCGCTGTCTATGCGTCTCGCTTTTACTATGGCGTAGCGGGCAGGCCGAGGCTCGTAGCTGTACAGAATGAGGCGACCGATGTCGTGCAGCAGACCGGAGAGGAAGAGGCGTTCGGTGTTCTGTATGCCGTGATAACTGGCTATGATCCTAGCATGTACACCACAGCCTATGCTGTGCCTCCAGAATGAATCCATATCCATCATATCAGAGGGGATGTCTCTGAACATCCTGACCACAGAAATGCCGGAAGCCAGCATACTCAGCTGTCGGGTGCCGATGATGGCCACCGCCCGTGAAACGCTGTCGATCCTGGAAGGAAATCCGTAGAAAGCGCTGTTGACTATTCTCAAGATACGGGCCGTTAGAGCTGTGTCTTTACTGATTACTGCGGCTATATCATTTGCAGAACTGGTAGGTTTGGCCATAATCTCATTTATGCGGAAAAGTAGCATCGGAAGCGTGGGGAGCTCCAGGAGATGGCGCCGAGTTAATCTTTGGAAATCGATTGGATCTATAGACTCTTCCGGCATCTCGCCTGAATCTGGCTTGTCTGTTCTTCTGCCTGGGCGGCGCTGCATATCAACCGCCTCCTTCAAGGCGGCGATGCGTAAAAGTTCACGGTTGACGGCGTTATCGGTGCCTGCATGTAGGAAACGAGGGATAATCTGTTTTTCTGCTCTATCGAGTATAAGGGGGTCTGGCTCGGATGGGGGGGGCATGGACTCTTTGACGCTTCCTTTTACATTAGCCTCTATAATTCCCCACATCTTGAGAACCTTGATGTGTTTTTCGGTCAGGGCCGCCCCGCCGGGCATGAGAAACCGCCCTCTGGCATCTCTGAGGTCTTCGGCCAATGTCATTCCGGGGTATATTTGATTAATCTTCACAAGGCCCATCGTTTTGCGTTAATCTCCTTACGCTATGCCTTACGAAAAAAACTTGTTCATGATCGCTATTTAACATTTGTCTTATCGGCATTTTACCCAGAAGCTTGAGGACATTTTTTCCTCAAGATAAAAAATATGAAGTATATGCAATAAATTACCGATTTTTATGTTGTTAAAGATTTGTTTTATGCCTTTTATTTAAGGAAGTTCTGCCTTTATGGGCTTTTGTCTCTGCTATGCAGTGCAGGCTTCCCCCTATATTCCTGCGGAGATTAAAGGGTAGGTCTTTGTCGGTAATGCTTGAAGATGCGGAGCGGTGGTTTTTGCTGAGGCCTCCGGCAGCCCTTTAGGGTGCGCTTTATAATCGCCCGGCAGGGTGAGTGTTTGCCGCTTCCATGCCGGGCCGCTTGACATAGGACTTCATATATTCAAGCAACTATGAAAGAGGGAGAATAATCCTGGTCTTGTCCAGTTCTGATTTGTCGTTGATATGAGCATCAAGCATGAAGACCCTTTCTTTTTCATCTTACCTTACAAATAAGCGTTTACCTTGTTGTGGATGTCCAGCCCGATATAGTGCAGCCCGTCCATGGAAACATCCTGGTGGTTTATTCCTGGGCGAGTTCTTCTCCACCCAGCAGCTCATTAAATCATTGTGAACTGCCGGAAGGTTTCCTGCAATCTGTGTCACTTATGCATTCAAACACTTAGGGGGATGGATCCGAAGCGCCTGTATCGCTTCGTTTTTTTATCAATACCCCCTTATTCACTTGTTGACTTTCTATGTAGGTAGGTATAAAAATAACCACTATCTTTGGTGCATTGTTTTTGCTGCCGGCTTTGATTGTTTCCGGGCATGCATTTTATCTTTTGTTCAATCCACCGTGCGAGTTGAATGAAATGTTAAATGCTGGCTCTATATTTTAGCCCCGCCTCAGCCTATGGGACGAGCCATATGTTTCAATGATACTGTTGGCTTGGCGTAAATAAGGGACAGAGGGTCTGCGTGGCATGTCTATTGCACACCCAATGAGCAGTTTCAATAAGAGCCATGCTATGAGAAACTTTTGTGCAGTCGGTACAATAAAATTAGAGGTATAGAAGAGGAAAGGAGAAAGAAGATGTTAAGAAGTACAGTGAAATGGTTTTCAGCTATGTTGATGGTGACGGCGGGTCTGTTGTTGTCTTCGCCGATGGTTTTTGCATCTGAGGCCCTTCCGGAAGAAGGGGGATCTCTCATAAAGGTTATCTTTGCCGTTGGTGCCATGCTTGGTTCCGGTCTTGCTATCGGGCTTGGTGCAATTGGGGCTGGTGCCGGTATCGGTAATGCGGCTAATGGTGCTTGTAGCGCGGTTGGAAGGAACCCTGGCGTTCAGGGTAAAATTATGATGACAATGCTGGTTGGTATGGCCATGGCAGAATCCATCGCTATTTACGCCCTTGTTGTTTCGTTGGTTCTTCTCTATGCAAACCCTTACACAAGTTTCCTTTGGGGTTAATCGGGTCTAAGCAACTAACTTCAAATTTAACAAGAGTTAGGGGGAGAAAAAATGTCAGAAACTAAAAAGGGTAAGCAGTTTTTTACTGTATCGAGAGTGTTTTTTCTGCTTATCGTAATCCCCTTATTACTGACGGCCTTTTTGATAGCCAATGGTATCTTTCAATTAGGGGACACATCGAAGAAGGGGGCGGCGGCTGTTCTTGACAAAAAGGCGCAGGAAGAAATCGTTGCGCGCACCGCTTCCATAGCAGAGAATGTTGCCTCTTTTATGCAGGGATGTCAAAAGGATGTGCTCGTGGCGACCATTCTGCCGGTAAGCGCCGAAACGTACCAAGAGTTCGTCCTAAATAGCAGGCAGTCTATCTGGGTTAGAAAAGGTGGGAGGATTGTAAAGTCTCCGGAACTTATGTACACCGAAATGGCCATGGTAGACAAGGCGGGTAATGAGGTTGTCAAGATAGTCAATGGTGAGATCGCACCTGAATCCAAACTGGTAAATGTAAGCAATCCCGAAAATACGACCTATAAGTCGGAAGTTTACTTTGAAAGAGCAAAAAATCTTGAAAAGGGGAGGGTTTATATATCGGAGGTCACCGGCTGGTATGTAACGAAGGGCGATTTTAAGAATGGTAAACGGTTCGAAGGCATAATTCGCATTGCAACCCCGCTTTTCGATAAGCAGGGATTTGCAGGCGTTGTTGTGCTTTCTCTTGATATGCGGCATATAGCCAAGTTTACGGATAATGTCCTGCCGACCGAGTCAATTCAGGTTCTGGAATCCGATTCGGCGACGGGTAGCTACGCATATATGGTTGATAATAGAGGATATATAGTATCGCATCCTGATGACTTCCATATAGAGGGGCTATATCCTGATGGCAAGCCGGTTCCTTACCTTACCAAAGAGAACCAAAAGGATATGGTTCAGAAAGGTGAGGAGGTTCTGAACGCCTTCTATATGGATTTTATGGAGCCAACCCTTGCCGCGATTGCTACGGATGCATCACAGGGCAATTCGGGGAACAGGGTATACGAATATGGGGGACGTAATAAGTTTGTAGCCTATGCGCCGATTCCCTTCTATTCAACAAATTATCCCGAACCGGCTGGTTTTGGATGGATTGCAATGGGGTTGGACGTCGACAGGTTTAATGACATGGCCTTTGCTGCATCGAAAAAGATAGAGCAGGAGACGCAGGCCTGGTTGACTACGATTGTTGTCATTCTAATAATAGCGGTATTTATCCTCTTCCTGATCTCTGCTATACTTTCGAAGGGTATCGCCCGTTCGATATCTGCAGAGGTTCCGGAGGGTGCAGTGCCTCACTATTACGATGATGAAGATTGATTCAAAAAGGATAGGCAATACTAAGAAAAGTTTTTAGCCTTTATTTTAATCTTTTACATAATGGCACCTTTTCTTGGGCGGTTTGATAGCGAAGGCCGGGGGTATAAGCTCCCGGCCTTTCTATATTATGTTGCCTCTTTAATATTTACGGCAAAATTCTTGAAGTGTTTCTGTGTGTGTGGTAGTTGTACCGTCTATTGTCCCGATTTTTGGAAAGTATTCCAAGGCTAAAAGAAAGGATAAAATCAGACGGCCGGGAGGTTGCTCTATGGACGAAAATACGAAGACGTTGGCGGAGGGTGATAAGGTATTCGATCTCGTGGATGTGATCGAAGAGGGTCCCGCAAGATTTCTGCCTACCGGTTTATCGGAAAATGATATTGAGGGGATTGTTTCAAAAGTTGCGGAGAAGATTGCCCGGGAAATGTTTCCTCCTATAGCCGAGAGGATCATACGGGAGGAGATTGCCATATTGAAGGAGAGTGCGGGCAAGTAAATGGTAGGTCAGGATGATATAAGGAAGTTATTTTTGAAAAAAATGTTCTGTAATATCCTTTCGGCGCTCTTTTTTTTGTTTCTTTTCTATCCCTTGATTGTGTATGGCGCAACGGGGGCTGTCGAGGTTGTTGAAACCGAGGGAATCTGTTCTGTCTATGGTACGGACACTACGCCTGCTAGGGGTAGTGCGATATCTCTCGCGATGATAAAGGCTGTGAAGCGTATTGTCGAGGGGATTGCTTCTGAAGCGGTTGTGAATGAAAACGCCGGTACCCTTGAGAAAAATCTTTATCCAAAGTACAAAGACTATATCCGTGATTACAGGATACTGGAGGAAGGGGTTCAGGGTGGAGTTTTCCATGTTAAAATCCGGGCCACCCTTTCCGTGCATGAAATAAGGCGTAATCTTGAGATGTCAGGAATTATAACGGATGTCTGGCACCCGCAGGATACGTCTCTGGTTGTAGAGGTAGTATTGAATGGTATTGATGAATACCGCTATTTCAAGGCCTTCATGGATATGCTGGGAAAAAATGTCCAGGGGGTCGATTCCGTAAGCCTTATTCATATGGGCTCTGGTGTGGCGGTTGCGGAGGTTGAGATGCAGGGAAATGCCTATACGCTTGCCAACGAGCTACAGTTTAAAAAATTCGAGAAATTTTCGCTTTCTGTGGTTGCGGTTACCGGTGATAAGATAGAACTTAATATGGTAAAGGAGTAAGTAATTGATCTATAAGCTAAAGGCAGTTATTGTTCTGTGTCTTGTGACCTTTGTCCTGTCGGGGTGTGCGCACCTGGTTTCCGATGAAGATGCTGCGACCGGTTATGCTGACAGGGGAATACGTCTGATAGCGCTGGCGCCTGTTGACAATAAGACAGGAGATGCGCAGGCGGCGGCCATACTTAGGGAGAATCTTCTGGATGCCCTTTACTCAAAGGGTTACCCAAGAATACCCATAAATATCGTTGACGATAAGCTGGCTGCTGAGTATAGTCGCAGCGAGAAGGAGCCTAAGGACGATGCTGCCCTTGGGGTTCTTGGGAAAACGCTTGGTGTCGATGCTGTTATGTTTTCCAGCCTTCTTAAATGGGAAACGTCTTACGTGGGTATATATGCTGTCTCAAGGGTATCCGTATCCTTGGAATTGAAAGATGCAAAGACAGGGAAAAGTCTGTGGAGCTCGGTACAGCGTGTGACCGACAGGCACTATAACATCACAAGAAAGAGGCTTGAATTGGAGGCCTGTCAATCTTATGAACCTGCAATACTGGAGATTATTGAAAAAGCGTTCGGCAGTTTTCCTAATGGACCTGATTTTGTCGGAAAAGCATCTCCCGAGGAGGGTTTCTGGAAAATCTGGTAATAGTGTGGAATAAATGAACATTCCGAATCTGCTTACCCTAATTCGGATAATACTGGTTCCGATCTTTGTTATCCTTGTGATGCACGCTTCCTTTGTTGCTGCGCTTGCGGTCTTTGTAATTGCAGGTATAACAGACGGTTTGGACGGTTTCCTGGCGAGGATCCTGGGACAGCAGACGGTCCTGGGTTCCTATATGGACCCCTTGGCTGACAAGGCATTAATAATATCATCTTTCGTTATTCTCTCGGTCCTCAAGATTATCCCGGGATGGCTTGCTGTGGTTGTTATAAGCCGTGATTGCATAATCCTCTTTGGTATATCTGTCCTCTTCTTAATGTCTGTTTCTTTCGAGATTCGACCAATCTACATCAGTAAGGCCACAACTGTGTTGCAGCTGATGACCGTATTGTTGGTTCTTATACATAAGTGTCTGCCCGTATATGACAATCACACAATTATAGTGACATTATTCGGGGTGACGGCCTTTTTTACTGTGGTCTCCGGCTTTTATTACATATTCAAAGGAATCAAATTCATAAATAACTCATAGGTTTTTTGTATAATAGTTCTTGACAGGGGAGTGTTTTGTTGTTAGGTAACTTAGCCTTTTCAGGCTATAGGCACGTAGCTCAGGGGGAGAGCATCACCTTGACACGGTGGGGGTCCAGGGTTCAAATCCCTGCGTGCCTACCATTTTAATACAAGTGCGAGGGCATCGGTAGTTGAGGTGCCCTTTCTTTAGGGGATAGAGGGTAATTCCCCTCTGATCCTTGGATGGTATTGTTGTATCGCTGACATTTCTGGAGGGTTATACCAGGGATGCTTCGGTATGGGGCAACGGTTATGGAGATAGTTTCTTCAAAATACGGGGACGCGGCTGCATCGGCTGTGGCGGCTCGTGTCAACGGGGAAATGGTAGACTTGAGCCACCCGGTTGATGAGGGTGCCTCAGTAGAGCTTGTGGATATATCGTCTATAGATGGGCTTGGTGTTTTGCGGCATAGCATATCGCACATTATGGCCCAGGCGGTTCAGGACATCTTCGATGGGGTAAAGGTTACAATAGGGCCCTCCATAGAGGATGGTTTCTATTATGATTTCGAATATTCAGGTACCTTCACCCCGGAGGACCTCGAAAAGATAGAAAAAAGGATGAGAGAGATTGTTTCTGCCAACCATCCCTTTGTGCGCAAGGAGATGTCGCGGCAGGATGCTGTTTCGTTTTTTGAAGAGAAGGGCGAGCCATATAAGGTGGAGTTGATCAACGATCTGCCCGAGGACCTTACGCACGTAAGCCTCTATAGTCAGGGCGGGTTTTTCGATTTGTGCCGTGGGCCGCATATCCCTGCAACTGGCATGGTGAAGGCCTTCAAGCTTCTTAGTGTGGCGGGGGCGTACTGGCGCGGTGATGAAAAAAACAAGATGCTTCAGCGTATCTATGGTACAGGTTTTGCCACGCAGGAGGAACTGGACGAATATCTCAGGATTATAGAAGAGGCCAAGAAGAGAGACCACCGAAAGCTTGGGAAAGAACTTGATCTCTTCCAGATGAATGACGAAGCAGGTCCTGGGTTGATCATATTTCATCCGAAGGGCGCTCTCCTCAGAACTATCATTGAGGATTGGGAGAAAAAGGAGCACCTGAAACGCGGTTACGATATAGTGATGGGACCTCAGATTCTGAAGGTTGATCTGTGGAAGAAATCCGGCCATTTTGATCATTACCGGGATAATATGTATTTTACAGAGGTGGATGAGCAGATGTACGGAATAAAACCGATGAACTGCTTGTCGCACATGCTTATATACAAGTCGAAGATACGCAGCTACCGTGATCTGCCTCTCAGATATTTTGAACTCGGGACAGTACACAGACATGAGAAGACAGGGGTCCTCCATGGACTTATGCGGGCGCGTCAGTTTACTCAGGATGATGCCCATATACTTTGCACGCCCGATCAACTTAACTCGGAGATCAGGGCCATTGCAGACATGGTGGATTATGCCATGGGTGTATTCGGGTTTTCCTACGAGGTGGAGCTCAGTACCCGACCTGAAAGTTCGATCGGATCTGATGCGGACTGGGAGCTGGCGACTTCCGCCCTGAAGCTGGCACTTGAGGACAACTCCATAGCATACGATATAAATGAAGGTGATGGTGCATTCTACGGTCCCAAGATAGATTTCAAGCTCAAGGATGCCTTGGGTAGGAAATGGCAGTGTGCTACCATACAGTGTGATTTTACGCTTCCTGAAAGGTTTGATCTGTCATATATAGGAGCGGACGGAGAGAAACACCGACCTGTTATGCTCCACAGGGTTATCTTGGGGGCCATTGAGCGTTTTATGGGTGTTCTGATCGAACATTATGCCGGGGCTTTCCCTGTCTGGCTTTCGCCCGTTCAGGCTACGATCCTTACTGTGACCGATAAGCATATTCCATACGGGGAAGAGGTTTTTAGGCGCCTTTTAACTGCCGGGGTGCGTTGCGAAAGAAATTTTAGAAATGAAAAGCTTGGATACAAAATACGCGAAGGTCAGATGCAAAAGGTTCCTTATATGCTTGTAATCGGTGACCGTGAAATGGAATCTGAAACGGTATCACCGCGGCAGAGGGACGGAGGACAGAATCTAGGGTCTATGGGGGTCGATGATTTTGTTGCTGTCGTGCGTGAAAAGTGTGACATATATCAGTAAAAGTGTGATATAAGGCAGACTTTCTGCCATGTCTCAGGAGGTGACACATAACTAAGAATTCCAGAATCAATAAGGAAATCAGGGTTGACAAAGTTCGTGTTGTTGGCGCTGATGGGCAGCAGCTGGGGATACTGACCATTGCTGAAGCCTTGGCGGAAGCTGAGAAGGTGGATCTCGACCTTGTTGAGGTGGCTCCGGGTTCTGCGCCGCCAGTGTGCCGTATCATGGATTACGGAAAACACATGTATCAGCAGAGCAAGAAGACGCACATTGCTAAGAAGAGCCAGAGTCTTGTTCAGATGAAGGAGATTCGGCTCCGGCCAAAGACAGAGGAACATGATCTTCAAGTAAAGCTTCGCCATATTACGCGTTTTCTCGAGCAGAACAACAAGGTAAAGGTAACCATGATGTTCAGGGGGCGCGAGATAGTGTACGCCGACCAGGGGAGACGCATAATGGAAGATATGAAAAACAGGCTTGGGGATTTATGCATAGTTGATCAGTTTCCCAAACGGGAGGGGCGAAATATGATTATGGTCTTGGCTCCCCCGAAAAAGTAGTTATCCAATAATGAAATCGGAGTAAGATGATGCCAAAGATTAAGACACACAGAGGGGCAGCCAAGAGGTTCAGCCTTACCGCGACGGGGAAGGTCAAGAGAAGCAAGGCCTATTCCAGCCACATCCTGACAAAGAAGACGACAAAAAGAAAGAGAAACCTGAGGAAGTCAGGGGTTCTCAATAAGAGGGATGAGCGCGGGATCAAAAAACTGATTCCTTACATGTAATGTAGGTTCGAGGGAGATATATATGCCAAGGGTAAAGAGAAGTATACACGCAAGAAAAAAGAGAAGAGGGATACTCAAGCTCGCTAAGGGGTATTTTGGTGCGAGAAGCCGGTTGTACCGGACAGCTACCGAGGCTGTTGAGAGGGCAATGAAATACTCATACCGGGATCGGAAGGTACGTAAGCGCGATTTCCGGAAGCTGTGGATAGCAAGAATAAACGCAGCAGCCCGTATTAATGGGATCACTTACAGCAGGCTGATCTGTGGAATAAAGGATGCAGGGGTGGACCTGGACAGAAAGATATTGGCGGAGCTTGCCGTTAATGATCCAGGAGCCTTTTCAAAGATTGTCGGTATCGCGAAAGGTGAGTAATTTCCGTGAAAGAAGCCCTCGAAGATTTACGGAAAAAGGCTGAATTAGAAATATCTTCAGCCAGTACCCGGGAGGAGTTTCTTGATATAAAGACCAGATACCTCGGCAGGAAGGGTGTCCTTACCGATTTCCTCCGGGGGTTGAAGGATGTTCCGCCAGAAGAGAAACCCCTTCTCGGGAAGCTTTCCAATGATATCAAAAGCTCGTTGCTGGAAAAGATAGAAAGTGCTTTGGAGGACGTGGAAGCGCGTGAGAAGGTCAATGCGCTAAGCAAGGATCGCATCGATGTCACACTCCCGGGAAGAGGAGTTAAGTATGGTCGGCTCCATCCCGTGACGCGTGTCCAGACTGAGATATGCGATATCTTTGCAACCCTGGGGTTCTCAGTTGTTGAGGGTCCCGAGGTCGAACTGACCTATTATAATTTTGAGGCACTCAATATACCAGAAGGGCATCCAGCGCGGGATACTCACGATACTTTTTACGTAGCCAGTGACGTTGTTCTGCGTACCCATACCTCTCCTGTCCAGGTCAGGACTATGGAGAAACAATCTCCCCCGGTAAGGATTCTCTCTCCAGGCAAGGTTTACCGGCCTGACTCAGACATATCTCACACACCGATGTTTCATCAGGTTGAGGGCCTTCTGGTTGACAAGGGCATCACCTTTGGTGATCTTAAGGGTGTGCTTACCTTTTTTCTTCGGCAGATGTTCGGTAGCGATACAAACCTGAGATTTCGTCCAAGCTTTTTTCCCTTTACGGAACCCAGTGCGGAGGTGGACATACAGTGTGTCATGTGCAAAGGCGCTGGCTGCCGGGTTTGCGGGCACACGGGGTGGATAGAGATCCTTGGAAGCGGCATGGTTGATCCCGAGGTTTTCAAGAACGTGCACTATGATGCCGAAGAAATATCGGGCTTTGCCTTCGGTCTCGGTGTTGAGAGGATCGCTATGCTCAAATACGGCATATCTGATATACGTCTGTTTTTCGAAAACGACCGAAGATTCCTGGAACAGTTTTAGTCTGTTCATCCTTCAGGAGTGGTGACTATATATGTTAGTAAGTCTCAAGTGGCTTAAAGATTATGTGGATGTGGATCTTACCCCAGAGGAGATAGCCGATAAACTTACCATGGCTGGTCTGGAGGTTGATGCCATAGCAAGTGTAAAGCCTGGGTTCTCAGGGGTAGTGGTATCAAAGATACTCTCCGTTAAACCCCATCCGAATGCGGATAAGCTTTCCCTCTGTGATGTATCCACGGGCGATAAGACCTTTCCCGTGGTGTGCGGTGCGAAGAACATAAAAGCAGGCGATCTGGTCCCGCTTGCAATGGTAGGCGCTACAATCCCTGGTGGGTACACGATAAAGAGTTCACGTCTTCGTGGAGAGCTATCCGAGGGGATGCTCTGCTCCGAGGAAGAACTGGGTATCGGAGATGATGCATCGGGAATCATGATGCTCTCAGGTGATCTTGTTCTTGGTGAAGATCTGGCCGTAGCCCTTGAGCTTGAGGATGTCACCCTTGAGGTGTCAATCACGCCTAACCGGTCCGATTGTCTCAGCATGGTAGGAATAGCTAGAGAGATTGCCGCCATCACTGGTGCAGAGGTAAAATACCCTTCCATAGACTTCGAGGAAAAGGGAGAACAGATCGAAAAGCTTACATCGGTTAAGATACTTGCCCCCGATCTCTGTCCCAGGTATACAGCCAGGCTGATAAAGGATGTTGAAATCCGACCGTCTCCTTCATGGATGCGGATGAGGCTAGAGTCAGTAGGTCTGCGCGCTATTAATAATGTTGTTGATGTTACGAATTTCGTCATGCTCGAATTTGGCCAACCCCTGCACGCCTTCAATTTTCAGTCTCTACGTGAGGGGAGAATTGTTGTTAGGGGGGCCGAGGAGGGCGAGGAGTTCCTTTCTCTGGATGAAAAGCCACGTAAGCTTGGTGCCGAGACCCTGATGATCTGTGATGGGGTGGGGCCGGTTGCGATTGCGGGTATAATGGGAGGTCTCAATTCAGAGGTAGAGGCCGACACGACAGAGATCCTTCTCGAGAGCGCCTATTTCAATCCTTCTTCCATAAGGAAATCATCGAGAACCCTTGGAATGGGTACGGATGCAGCTTTTCGCTTTGAACGAGGCATAGACCCAGATGGCGTCGTACGGGCCCTGGACAGGGCAGCACAACTCATATCGGATCTTTCTGGCGGTTCAATATGCATGGGCTATGTAGATGAGTATCCCAGAAAAATAGAAACCGTGAAAGATGTCCCCCTCAACCCCAATCGGGTTAATTGTCTGCTGGGTACAAAAATTGAAGCTAGAGAGATGAGGCAGATTCTCGAAGGGCTGGAGATGAAGGTGGTTGAAACGGGAAAGGACGGGTATCTTGTTACCCCCCCTGCATTCAGGGTGGACATATCGCGTGAGGTTGACCTTATTGAGGAGATTGCGCGAATTCACGGATACGAAGGTATAGTTACATCGCTGCCACAGTTGGCGCCGAAGGCGGTGGTAAAAGGCGGTAGTAAAATACTGCAGAGCAGAATTCAGACCATATTGAACGGCTATGGATACTATCAGGTTATCAACTACAGTTTTGTCCCCCCTGCTTCTGCGGATCTCCTAGGTCTTGGCGATGAGGATGAAGGGCGAAGGTTCATAAGGCTTCAAGATCCACTTGGTGAAGACATGTCGGTTATGAGGACGACTTTAGTATACGGTCTTCTGTCTACAATGAGAAAGAATGTGGTTGCCGGAAATCATGACCTTCGAATATTCGAGACAGGAAAAGTGTTTAAAGATTTTGGACAGAAACTTCCCCAGGAGAATGAAAGATTAGGGGCTCTTATCTGTGGTGCTCGTCACGACAGACTTTGGCACTTCGATGAAGATGTTCATGTAGATTTTTATGATCTGAAGGGGTGTCTGCAAAACCTCTTGCATGCGCTTGGCATAGCAGATGTCAGATTTATATCCGGTTGTGAATGTCCCTTCCTGCATCCGGGAAGATCCTGCCGCGTCATATCGGGCGGCGAAGATATAGGTTTTTTGGGCGATGTACATCTTGATGTTCTCGAAAGGATGGACATAAGAGGGAAGGCCGTAGTCTTTGATATCGATCTTGATTCTATAGTTTCCCGTTTACGTGAAGATTTTCTCTACCGTGACATACCGAAGCTCCCGTCCACATCAAGGGATGTTGCTTTTGTTGTAGCTGAGCAGGTGGAATCGAAGATTCTGCTTGATATTGCTCTAGAAAAAAATGAGAATTTACTTGAGAGTATTGACATATTTGATGTATACAGCGGAAAAGGAATTCCGGACGGTATGAAGAGCTTGGCAGTGAGGTTTACGTATCGTTCGGCCACAAAGACCCTTACTGACGTTGAGGTGGCATCGGTTCATGATAGGCTGGTGGATGCCATAGTCAAAAGTACCGGTGCGAAGATCAGAGGGCTGGAGATTTAAATATAATAAAGAGGGAGGTCGGGATGACAAAAGCTGATATCATAAGGAATGTTCATGAGAAGATAGGTGTCTCGAAGAGCGATGCGGCACGCTATGTAGAGTCGGTGTTTGACATCATCAAGGATACCCTTGCTGGAGGCGAGGATGTAAAGATCTCCGGATTTGGCAAGTTGAGCATAAGAGACAAGACCGCCCGCAGAGGAAGAAATCCTCAGACAGGGAAAGAGATCGAGATATCGGCGAGAAAGGTTTTGACCTTTAAATCAAGCCAGGTGCTGAAGAAGGCCCTGAACGGCTAGTAATCTATATCTTCGTCTTGTCTCGGCTTTTGCAGGTCTACTATTATGGTTATCCCTGACAAGAATTATTTCCGTATCGGTGAGGTCGGCAGTATA
Source organism: Syntrophales bacterium (assembly GCA_963665835.2). Taxonomy (GTDB): domain Bacteria; phylum Desulfobacterota; class Syntrophia; order Syntrophales; family UBA2210; genus UBA6078. The sequence goes on from CAXXWJ010000001.1 coordinate 1,769,097, forward strand.
CTTGGCGTTGAGCCTTACGTAGTCAGGTACTGGGAGTCGGAATTCAAGACCGTAAAGCCCTTGAGGACTAGATCGGATCAGCGCCTTTATCATAAAAAGGATGTTGAGCAGCTCTTGACGATCAAGGCTTTATTGTACGATGAGATGTTTACCATAGCCGGAGCGAAAAAACGCTTGGCCAGTATCAATAAGGGCGATGCCAACAGGCAGTCTTCTGAGGACAATTGCAAATTGGCTGAAATTAAAAAAGGACTCAAGGATATAAAAGAGATTATAAGTTAAGCTAGTGCTTACTTGGGTAAACAAAAGGTAAAATAAAAAGCCGGTTTTTAAACCGGCTTTTTTGTGTCTTACAGCGCTACTGAATAACAAATTATTTTTTCTTGGACTTTGATGCTCTTTTTGACGCCTTCAGCGGATTAATCTTCTGAACCTGTTCCTTGGCCGCCCGCTCTATGTGTGTTGCCGATGGACAGCCCCCCATAGCCCATTTCGCATTGGGATCCGGATAGACGATGCAATATTTCATGGAAGAGTATTCAATGCACCTGTCACACCCTTCGCATTTTTCAATGATCGGGTGGCAGCTGCCTCCAACGAAACTGCACCCTTTCTTGGTCATGAAGGCACATTCAAGATCTTTTTTGACGGTTTGACAAAGCATGGGAACTTTCCCCCCCCTTTTGTGAGTTGACTTTCTACAGGACAAAAAAAATCGGGCCGCACACTGCCCGATCGTTGCAGATGCCCCGAATAGACTGGCGCGCTTCGTAACAAATAAAAATTGCTGTGTCAATAGAAAAATGTGGACACGCATAGATTGCAAAATATTTTCAGGCTTTAGCCCTTTTTCATTCTAACTATAAACTGATGCAGGCAGTAATATATGACCGATGCCATCATTTATAACACCAGCTAGATGTCCCCCAAATCAATTCTTGCCTCCTGTAAGGCAAATTTTTTAAAAAGGTTGGGGTGCCCATAGATCTCAAAAACAAAAACGATATCTCGCTGTACTTTTTTTTGTGAGCATGTAAATTGTGCAATTGGCAATCTTTGTCTATTACGACTTGGTATTTGTCTATTACGACCTGGTAAAGGGAGGGTGCGAAGACAAGCCCAACCAGCCCGTAATGAACACACCGGGCAGGCTTGATCATTTTAAAAGCCTTATTTATAATAGTTACTTGATTTAGGCCTTCTTTAAGTATAACTAACGGTTACCGGTGTTTTGGCACCCTGAATTTTATCTACCGAACCTTGTTGTTTTGATTGCCTGGTTGTGGCTGTTTTGCAAAGGTCATGGGTTACCTCCTCGTGCACCACCCAATTCTTGGTAATCTTCTTTTATCAGGGATATTCCCCAACTTACGGTTCGAATCATGATATAAGCAGTAAAAACTTTTACCTTTAACAATTATAGTTACATCAGGGCCATCAGCCCAAGCATTTTATTTTGTGAGGATTCAAGTGTACTTCGAAAACATGACAGCACAGGAGTTGGTAGATCTGGTTCTACTTCTGCAGGATAAATTAAAAGCACAAACTCGTCCTCAGCTTGATGAATCATCAGAAGAGGGACTATATAAAGTATTGGCCCACAGTTCGCAGGTGGGTTTTTATCTAACCCAGAATAAACGGTTTGTTTTTGTAAACCGTCACTTTCAGGAGTATGCCGGGTACGGTGAAGCCGAGATGCTCGCTATGGACCCGGCTATTATGATCCATCCCGAAGACAGAGACGAGGCTACAAAGAACACAATAAGCATGCTTAAGGGGCAGCGTTTTTCGCCTTATGAATTCAGGATTATAACGGGTGATGGTCGTATTAAATGGGTTATGGAGACAGTCATATCGGTCATGTTTAAAGGTCAAAGGGCCATACTTGGCAATCTAATGGACCTTACAGAACGGAAGGAGGCGGGGAAAAGGCTTGAAGAATTGGAGGCCCTTGAGGCATCCATTCTGGATGCCATTCCTCAGGCTGTAATGGTTTTGCACCAGCGTCGTATTAAATTTTCAAATAATGCTGTGCAAACCATATTCGGTTGGCATCAGGAGGATTTGATCGGTAAGAGTATAAAGGTTATATACCGTAACGATGAAGAGGCCAACATAATCGCTGAACGCCTTTATTTGGCCCTGGAAAAGAATAGGACCTTCATGACCGAATATCCCTGCTGTCGTAAGGATGGACGTGAAATCCTCTGTGTTATGAGGGCCTCCAGGGTTGGAAATAAGCTAAGGGATCGTGATATTGTTGTCACTTACGAGGATATTACGGAACAGAAAGAGGCCGAGAAGGAACTCAAAAAGTCACGTAGAGACTTGAGAAATCTTTCCGCTCACCTCCAGTCTGTTCGTGAGGAGGAGAGTTCAAGGATAGCCCGCGAGATCCATGATGAATTGGGACAGGCCCTGACGGCTCTTCAGATGGATTTGTCGTGGTTGCAGAATCGTATACCCAAGGAGGAGGAATTGTTTCGGGACAAGACAGCTAGGATGTCCCAACTCCTTGACTCCACGGTCGAAAGTGTTCATAGAATAATGAGGGAACTGCGGCCAAGTGTGCTTGATGATCTGGGGCTGTCGGCCGCTATTGAATGGCAGATTAATGATTTTCAGGAAAGATCGGGGATTCAATCAGAAGTACTTTTATGCTGCAGCGAGGCCGATATAGATAAAGAACTGGCTACTACTGTTTTCCGGATTTTCCAGGAAGCGTTAACCAATATAGCCCGTCATTCCAAGGCGACGCGATTTTTTGTCAGCCTGACTGAGGATGTCGGTGGATTATGCCTTGAAGTTAAAGATAACGGAGTTGGAATTACTCAGGAGCAGGTTAATAATCAACAGTCCTTCGGTATACTGGGAATGCGCGAGCGTGCCCACCTATGGGGTGGAAGCATTGGTGTTGTTCAGGTGCACCCCCAAGGTACTAAGGTGACATTGACCATACCGTTCGATAGGGGAGTGAATAAAAGAGATGATACGGATACTGGTTGCGGATGATCATGCTGTAGTAAGGGAAGGTGTTAAGCAGATACTGGCAGATGAGAGAGATATGGTGGTTAAGGGAGAGGCCGATGACGGACCGGAGACCCTTAAGAAGATTGGTCAGGAAGATTATGACGTGGTTCTTCTGGATATCTCTATGCCAGGAAGGAGTGGGCTTGAAATTCTGGAGGAGATAAAGGGGAAACACCTACATCTCCCGGTTCTTATTTTGAGTATGCATCCGGAAGAGCAGTACGCTGTTAGGGCCCTACGGGCAGGGGCTTCGGGATATCTTACAAAGGCAAGTGCCCCTAAAGAGCTTATCGGCGCTATCAGAAAGGTATCTAGTGGTGGGAAGTACGTCACGGCATCCCTGGCAGAAAAACTGGCATTGGAACTCTATACGGACGCGGGGAAAATGCCTCACGAAAGACTTTCAAACCGCGAATATCAGGTGATGCTGATGCTTGCAGAGGGCAAGTCTGTCTCCGAGATTGCCGATAGTATCTTTCTTAGTGTTAAAACAATAAGTACCTATAGATCAAGGATCTTGGAAAAAATGGGAATGAAAAAAAATGCTGAACTTACGCTTTACGCCATCCACAACGGGCTTATGGAATAGGCGAGCACTGTTTGGGAGCTCTCAAATGTGATTATGTAATGTTGATACTTACCTAGGTAACTATGTTGTCGCTAATGGTGGTTGCCGGGTTTCATCCATAGCACATCCGCATGGCCACTCCCTATAGGACAAAACCTGTCAAGACATTGGGTCTGTTGATGACAGATCAAAGGGGTTTTCTCCTTATAGGCGCATCAGGTAAACATCTTACAGGACAACTGGATATATCCCCGATAAAAATAAGGGAAGCTGTGCTGACAAAGAAAAGAGATATCAGCCGATATTACTTTCTCTGTTAAGGTATATTATCTACTCAACTTATGTTCGACACCTTTCGAAATATGCAAGATCAATCGGCGGCCATAAGAAGAGCAAGGAGTCATTATAGATCAAGAATGTTCCAGGAACAATGTTTCAGCCGGCAAAAGGTATTATGATGTGAATTCTGGTTATAGTGAAGGTTGTCCGGTGATTTTGGTAGATTAATCACGAACATTAGAGGGGTCCCAAGAGCAAGGTGACCGGTGGGAAATGAAAGGTGTATTATAAATATTGGGAGGATCGCAGTTTGGAAAAAGTAATCAGTCTTGAAGAAGCTGTAGATAAGGTCGAGGATGGGATGACTATTATGGTCGGGGGGTTCCTGGCCGTGGGAACCCCACCCAACCTGGTAGATGCATTGGTAAAAAAAGGTGTGCGTGACCTGACTGTAATAGCCAACGATACATGTTACCCAGGCGTAGGTCTTGGTAAACTTCTTATCAATCGGCAGATAAAAAAGCTAATAGCATCTCACATCGGTACGAACCCGGATAATGAAAGGTTGATGAACGCCGGGGAGATGGAGATAGAGCTGGTTCCCCAGGGTACATTGGCAGAGCGCATCAGGTGTGGTGGCTATGGCCTGGGAGGTTTTCTTACCCCAACTGGAGTTGGAACCATAGTTGCTGATGGTAAGCAGGAAATGGTAGTTAATGGAAGAACTTATCTTTTGGAGATGCCTCTCCACGCAGATGTGGCACTCTTGGGCGCCCATAGGGCTGACAAATACGGTAACTTAACTTTCTGGCGCGCCAGCCGTAATTTCAACACCGTTATGGCCTTTGCTGCCGATGTTGTGATTGCCGAAGCTCCTACTCTGGTCGAGACCGGTGAAATAAGTCCTGAGGAGGTTATTGTTACGGGAGTCGTTGTAGACCATGTTGTGCATGCTAATGGAGGGTGTTGCTAATGGAAACAAAAGAAATAATTGCCAGAAGGATAGCTTTGGAGTTCAAGAATGGCGATATCGTAAATCTTGGTATTGGGCTCCCAACCATGGTTTCGGAATATCTTCCCCCGGACGTCAATCTTATACTGCAATCGGAGAACGGTTTTGTTGGACTTACTACTGTTGATGAGGTGGATCCCAGTTTGATCAATGCTGGAGGAAAGCATGTCGGTATTATTCCTGGTGCAGCGATGTTCGACAGTGCCACATCTTTCGGGATAATGCGTGGTGGCCATGTTGATGCCACCGTGCTGGGCGGGCTACAGGTTGACTCAAAGGGAAGCCTTGCCAATTGGATGGTCCCGGGAAAGCGTGTGCCTGGCATGGGTGGTGCCATGGATTTAGTTTCGGGAGCGAAAAAAGTTATCATCGGCATGGAGCATGCCTCTAAGGACGGTGAGTCTAAGATTGTTGAATTGTGTGACCTGCCCCTTACAGGTAAGGAGGTGGTGGATTTGATTGTTACTGAGCTTGCCGTAATAAATGTAACAGATGAAGGATTGGTTTTAACTGAAATCGCCCCCGGTGTTACTGTAGAAGATGTCGTGGCAAAAACCGGGGCAAAGTTAATAATCAGCCCTGATTTAACAACGATGAAGGGTATTGAAAATTAAATTAAAGGCAAAAAGAGCTTTATGATTTTTTGAAGCAATTCCCAGGGTCCGCTTTCTTTATCGAGTTGGCCCTGGGATGGGCTATCAGTAACCAGATTACTGATTCGCTTGTTTTTTAAATAGTACAAAGGTTTGTCCCCGTCCCTTGGAGCGTTCGCCGCTTTAATAGATATTCCGCTACATTCGGCGGGGTAGTTCATTGTTAAAATCCTTTAAAGAAGACTTGGAAGATTGTTCACATAAGCTTTGCTGTTGGCACTATGAAGCTTATTAACTTAATATAAATAATATGATTTTAGAGGGAGTATTGTTATGAATCTTGGATTAACAGAAGATCAGATGGCCGTAAGAGATATGGTCCGGAAGTTTGCAGAAAAGGAAATCAAGCCAGTCGCTGCAGAGTTGGATGAAACGCACAGACACCCTGAAGAGATATGCCGTAAGCTGGGCGAAATGGGGATTATGGGAGTTGCTATTCCTACTGAATATGGCGGTGCCGGAATGGATGCCGTAACCTACGTTTTGTGCATGATCGAGATCTCAAAAGCCTGCGCAAGTTGTGGTTGTATAACCACTGTGAATAATACGTTATATGGGTACCCTGTGCTGAAATTTGGTACTGAGGAGCAAAAGCACAAGTTCCTGGAACCTGTAGCCGGTGGCAAGGTAGAGGGTTGCTATGGTTTAACGGAAGCGGGTGCAGGTTCCGATGCCGGCTCCCTGAAGTGCCGGGCCGAGCTGAAAGGCGACAAGTATGTAGTAAACGGCGCAAAGCTGTTCATCACGAATGGTAACGTCGCACAGTACTGTGTCTTGGCAGTTACAACCGATCCGTCTAAGGGGTATAAGGGTGTGATAAACTTGGTTGTTGATTTGAAAAACACCCCCGGGTTCAAGGTTGGCAAGATCGAAGATAAACTGGGAATTCATGCTACGGGAACGGCTGAACTTGTTTTTGAGGATGCAGAGGTCCCGGTAGAAAATCTCCTTGGTAAACCCGGTGAGGGCTTCAAGCAGATGCTCCATGGTCTTGATGCGGGCAGGATAGGTGTAGGTGCCCAGGCCTGTGGTATCGGTAGAGCTGCACTGGAGGATGCATTGGCCTATTCAAAGGAAAGGATGCAGTTCGGTAATTCAATCTCTACCTTCCAGGCTACCCAGTTCAAATTGGCCGAAATGGCCACGGAGCTTGATGCCGCCGAGTTGCTGCTCTTGCGTGCCGCCTGGAGAGAGGATAATGGCCTTGATTTTGAAAAGGAAGCGGCTATGGCAAAATATTATGCTTCCGATGTTGCCATGAGGGCTGCCATCGAGGGTGTTCAGATATTCGGAGGCTACGGATATATTAAGGAATATCCGGCCGAACGTCATATGCGCGATGCCAAGATCTGCCAGATATATGAAGGAACCAATGAAATTCAGAGGATGGTGATTGCCAGAAAACTCCTGGAAATGAGGTAAGCCTGGTAGCCGTCATTTCAGGTTTTTAGTGTTGTTGGTTAGATTCCTGAATTTATGGATTTTCGCTTTATATTTGAAGCTCTTTAACAGCATTTTATAGATATCGGTGTTACGTCTGTCGATCCTGAATTCACATGTTTAAATTCTAAAATGTGCTTATGGCTTGCATGCCAATGTGAAATTCAACGATCTTTTGCACTGCAAGAGATAGGGAGGGCTGTATTTACGGATATAGTCCTCTCTAATGATTCTTTTCACGGTGAATGGTATTCGGGATAGACGCTGAACCTTTACCGAGTCCCGGATTTTTTCCCTGCACTGCAACCCTGTTCTCCATAGACCCTAAGTAAAAGTAATTAGCTGTGGGTTCATCATGAGGGGAGGTTTTCTCTGTGCCATTTTTCCAAGGGTGATGTGAATATCCCGATTCACCGTGTTGATCTTTGTTTTTGTTAAAAGGGCAAGGGTCCGTTTGTAAGGACGGGAGGCGGAGCTTTGGCTTTGTCTCCAACGGGGAAGCTGATTCTGCGGAATGCGGAAGGAAAGAAAAAAGAAAACCCCTGCGTATTTTTCTAGGATGTTAAGCCTTGGAGAACCGCAGTAATAGAAGTTCTGTCGTAGATTGGAAAGGGAGGAGGTAATCATGCCTTGTGATATAGAATATGTTCCTGGGACTTTCTGTAAAAAGATTAATTGTTCCTACCATAAGATCTTGGAGCAATCGAGCAACGGAGATTATGTCAGAAACAAAAAGATCCTTTGTGATGATTGCTATGCCTGGCAATTTTGTAACTGGTTAAAGGAAAATGATTGGAAGGTAATGAAGTCGCTAAAAGAAATACCTCGGATGTCAGGTAAGGAGCTGGCGCTCCATATTAAGGGAATAGTTGATACTGACATTGCGGAAGATCTTTCTTTGGATGATGTTCTTTGCCTGTAAACGAGAAGAGCCTCTGGTAAATTCAAAAGTTTTGTTTTTGTAAAATCCCTTGGTAAGATCCCTTGCTCCTTGCCAGGGGGTGTAAGGGGGGAAAGGACGGGGGGCGGTTTGCCCCCCTGATCCTCCCAAGCAGAAAAGATGGTTTGATCATCCGAAATGCAAGATAACTATCCCAAATTATCCTGAAATCCCTTTTTATAAACTTCCGCTACCACAGCCTTTCCCAGTTGCCTTTTGGGGTGGCCCCCTGTGTTGTACCCTAAAAAGCTTAGCAAATGTTTTGAAACTTCCCAGGTGCTGTCCTAAATGACTTAAATATGGCATGTGTGATTGACTCCATATAATATTGACCTAATATGATAAAAATGTTACTTGAATTTCACTCCAAGGGGGGGTATCGGTTGGACCTTTAAAAACCTCAAGGATAAAAATCCTCAAGGTATAAAAGAGTGTTATTTGGTATGAAGAAGAGTGTTTTGGCAGGAATTTTCTTTAGATCTTTATCCATGCAGTCTTCGTGGAATTTCCGTAGTATGCAGAACCTGGGTTTTGCCTATTGTCTTATTCCCCTGGCGAAATGCGGGATAAACAAAAAGTGGGTCTGTGGGATGCTGACACGTCACCTGCGCCCGTTCAGCTCTAATCCCTATCTTACAGGGGCTATAATTGCTTCTGTTGCCAGGCTCGAAGAGGAATCTTTTGGGGGCAGCGACTGTCCAAGGGCCGTTATTCTTAAAGAAGCGCTGATGGCTCCATACGCCGCGGCAGGTGACCCTTTCTTCTGGGGAGGCCTAAGGCTATTTTCTTCGGTGGCTGGTGTTATCCTTGCTTTTGAGGAGTTTCTTTTTGCCCCCCTGTTTCTACTTCTCATATATAATTCGATTCATATCTGGATACGGCTGAAAGGTTTTGTAGAGGGATATAGAGATGCAAAAGGTGGAATAGCTTTTATGGGAAAGATGGCTCTGCCCCATAAGACAAAAATTCTCAAGTGGTCTGCTGCGGTTTTTATTGCGATTTTGGGGGCTTGTTTGATGGATCTTTCTTTTCCCATTCTTGGTTTTTCCTGGCCCTTGGCTCTTGCGGGAACTCTTGTAATCATCCTTTTATCCTATTATCTGATTAGCAGGGGGGTGTCCTCTATCGCATTACTTTACGGAGGAGCTTTCTTTTCTTTGGCGTTGGCATGGGTATGAAGAGGATAAAAACGTTCACCTTGAAAAACAAACTGGGGCTTCATGCAAGGGCAGCTGCAAAGATAGTCAATGCATCGGGGAAGTATGATGCTAAGGTGTTTCTTTCAAAAGACAGGGGAAAGGTTGATGGGAAGAGCATACTTGACATACTGACGCTTGCCTGTCCCATGGGTGGCCAGGTTACCGTTGAGGCCGTGGGGCCTGATGCCGAGGGTGCCATCCAGGAGATTGAACAGATAATAGAAAGTAAATTTGGAGAAGAATAATTGGGCGAGAATGAACTCAAGATGACAGCTGCTCTGAAAGGTATCGGGGTGTCGCCGGGTATTGTTATAGGTCGCGCCTATGCCCTGAATCACCACGATGTCAAGGAATCTCTTTATAAACTGGAGGATGATAGTTTCATATCGAGAGAGGTTAAGCGGTTCAAGAAAGCCCTTAAGGATTCGAAAAAGGAGTTGATTGATATAAAGAAGGAGATAGGCGATCACAAGGGTATCGGCCCGCTGCTTATCGATGTCTATATCATGATACTGGAAGATAAAACCCTTGTTGAGAACACCATAAAAAACATTGAGTATAATTGTATAAATGCCGAGTGGGCCTTGACGATGATGATCTCCAGCCACAAGAAGATCTTCGATGCCATGGAGGACGGGTATCTAAGGGAGCGTATCAAAGATCTGGAGTATGTGGGGCAGAGGGTACTAAGAAATCTATCCGGCAAGAGACATGAAAAGATATCCGACATAGAAGCAGAGGTTGTGGTTGTTGCCAGGGATCTCTCACCTGCGGATACGGTTCAGATGGCGACGAGGAAAATATTGGGATTTGCCACTGATATGGGAGGGAAGACCTCGCATACCGCGATCGTCGCCAAATCTCTGGAGATCCCGGCGGTTGTAGGTTTGGAGAGAATTACTTCCGAAGTAAGTACCGGGGACCTTATTATTGTCGACGGTACAGCTGGATTCGTTATTGTCAATCCCGATCCTGAGGTAATAAAGAGGTATGAGGATAAAAAACGGCATTACCTCGCCATGGAAAAGGATATGCTAAAGGATGCTCACCTTCCTGCCATGACGACCGATGGCCACGGTGTTGGTGTCGGAGCAAACATAGAGTTTGTTGAAGAGATACCCTCGGCCACCTTTCACGGGGCAAACGGTGTTGGCCTGTACCGCACTGAATTCATATATATAAACAGGAAAGAACTGCCTACCGAGGAAGAGCATTTTCAAAACTACAAGACCGTTGTAGAGGGGGAAGGAATCAAGTGGGCCACCATACGGACCTTTGACCTTGGGGGTGACAAGTTTATCTCCGATGCGGGCCTGGCTGAAGAGATGAACCCTGTTATGGGCCTTAGGGCAATACGTTTCTGTCTACAGGAGGTTGAACTCTTCAAGGTTCAGCTGCGTGCAATCCTTCGTGCCAGCGCCTACGGGAACACCGGTATTTTGCTGCCCATGATATCTGGAGTCAAGGAGATCATGGATGCCAGGAAGATAATCGACGCGGTAAAAGAGGAGCTATTGTCGGAAGGTACGCCTATTAATGAGCATATAAAGATAGGAGCTATGATAGAGGTGCCCTCTGCGGTAATAATGGCGAAGGAACTGGCCCAGAAGGTGGATTTTTTCAGTATCGGGACCAATGATCTTATACAGTATGCTCTTGCTATAGACAGGGTTAATGAACGAGTAACATATCTTTATGAGCCCCTTCATCCGGCCATATTACGGATGCTCAGACAGGTAGTAGATGCCGGGCATGGTGAGGGCATAAAGGTTGCGATGTGTGGTGAAATGGCTGGTGATCCCCTTTGTACGCCCATTCTTTTAGGTCTTGAACTGGATGGCCTCAGTATGACACCTCTGGCCATCCCCCGTGTGAAAAAAATAATAAGGAAATCGACGGTCAGAGAATCAAAGGAGTTATTGGAAAAGGTGATGACCTTTTCAACGGCCCCCGAGATTGAGGAATATGTAAAAGAGTATATGATTCGAAGATTTCCGGAGTGCTGTCCTGTTGACTGGCAGGTGGGCTAAAGCGCAAGGCCTCCAGATAAAAAGAAGACCTATGGTAACCAGATCAAAATTGATACGTTTTGGAAGGTGGGTAGGTGAGTCTTACAGCGGGCTCCTCTATGAAGAAAAAACTTCTCCCCTTTCCCGGTTTCTGAGCAAGACGTTTTCCCGGGTAAAGGCGGACGATCAGGATCTGCAGAAACTCAAAGACCTCTCAAAAAAAGGGATTGTCGTACATGCCCTGAAGAATCAAAGCCAGCTGAATTGCCTTATACTCAGGAATGTCTTGTCCCGGGGGTGCGTTCCGAGGCCCTTGTATTGCCACGACGTTAACATGATCATATGGCAACCCTTTATGGATGCCTTCAGGACTATTATTTCACGGTGGTTTCATAACCCTTTCAGGGATAAGTTTCTGAAAAAAATAACGAAGAATGGGGAGAGTTCCATTGTATATCTGCGCGGATCAAAGTTTATAGGGGAACGTAGTGAGAAGGACCCTCTGATCCAGCTGATTGATGCGCAGGGGGAAATTGATCTACCTGTCTTTTTGGTCCCACATCTTATTGCCTATGGGCGCAGACGGGAAAAAAAAGACAAGAGTATTGCGGACCTGTTGTTTGGTCAAACTGAGAATCCCGGGATGCTGAGGAGGTTTGTAACCTTCTGTCGCTATTATCAAAAGGCCTTTATAATATCATGTGAGCCTGTAAATCTATCAGAATTTCTTAAAAAAAACAGTGGAGAATCGAGAGAAACGATAATCTATCTTTTGCGGCGTGAAATCATAGACCGTATAGATGCGGAGAAAAGAGCCACTGTTGGGCCTGTTCTGAAATCAAGGGAAGAAATCGTGGAAATGGCCCTTAGGGACCCGGAACTGGTTAGCTTCATGGAGGAGATGGCATCTACCGGGGACGAGGGCTACGAAACCATAGAAAACAAGGCAAAGGGATATCTGCTAGAGATAGCAGCCGGGTATAACGAGACTTACTTGGGATTCATGGACAGGATACTCACCTGGCTTTGGGATAATATATATGATGGCGTCGTTGTAGAAAAGGAGGGCCTGGTAAAGATGAGAGAGCTTTCCAAGAAGATGCCCTTTGTTGTTATACCATGCCATCGCAGCCATGTGGACTATCTCCTGATCAACTATGTCTTCTACTACCACAATATACAGATTCCTTTTGTTGCAGCAGGTGCAAACCTGAGTTTCTGGCCCCTTGGTTACTTTTTCAGAAGCTTGGGAGCTTTTTTTATACGAAGGAAAATAGGTGACAATACCCTGTACCGTGAAGCCCTTTCAAAGTACATCAAAACTCTCCTGAAAGAGGGCCTTCCCGTAGAATTTTTTATCGAAGGAGGGCGCAGCCGTACCGGGAAGATGGTGATGCCCAAATACGGACTACTTTCAATGATAATGCAGGCATACAGCGAATCAAACTTCGATGATCTGGCCATTATCCCTGTATTTGTAGGCTATGACAGGGTGGTGGAGGAACGATCCTATCTTAAGGAGTTGGGGGGCGGCAGTAAAGAGACGGAAAAGATATCTTCTCTTCTCAAGAGTATCAACGTTGTCAAGAGGCGTTATGGAAGGGTGTACATGAATGTCGGAAAGCCTATGCTGCTCAAGTCTTACCTGGCCTCTCAGGAAAGCCCGATATCAGAAATGACATTGGATGACAGGAGACGCCTTTACAGACGTCTGGGATACGAGGTTGTAAATGAGATAAACAAGGTATCAGTAGTAACGCCATCCTCCCTGGTTGCTGCAGGGCTGCTGTCATATTATCGCAGAGGGATATCGCACGATGACCTTATGGCCATTCTCAAGGAATTTTACGATTACCTGGAGCACCGGGGTGTGGGCTTTTCTTCAACTTTTGAGAATAAGGAAAGAACTATCAACGATACCTTGGGTGTCTTTGAAGCATCTGGTTTTATATCCAAGCTGGGCCCGGAGGAGGAAGAGGATGATGAATTTGCCGAGACAATATACTCCGTGGATGAAAATAAGCGATTGAATCTAGAATACTACAAGAATAACCTGCTCCATTCCTTTGTATCTTTGGCCTTTGTCTCTCTTTCTATCCTTTCAGGGGTTAGAACCAGGGTGCCTATGTCGGACATAGTGGAGGATTACTCTTTTTTCAAAGCATTGTTCGTAGACGAGTTTATCTATGACAATAATGTGGATGATGGTGAAGAAATTCGTAAGGTCTTATCCTATGCGCAAGGCAGGGGAATGGTTTTTATAGATAAAAAGATTGAAGATTTGGAGTCTGTTGAAGTGACCGGAAAGGGGCGCGCTTACCTCCACGCCTTTGCAGGGCTCATCCAGAATTATATCGAATCGTACTGGATTGCATCCAGGGGTTGTGCATATCTTAAAGGCAAGGATAGAACCGAAAAAGATCTTATTAGGAAAATCAACAAGCTGGGGGTCAAGATGTACAAAAAGGGGGAGATATCCAAGGCAGAGGCACTTTCTCAGTCAAATTACAAGAACGCACTCAAGTTTCTTGCTGGGGATGGTGTGATATCAATTTCCAGCGAAGAAGAGGGGGAAGGTGTAAAAACATTATCTATTGTTGAGAAGGGGGAACTGGAGTCTCTAAGGCGAAAGCTTTTCAGGTTTATGCATTGATTTTAGCAAGGAGCCCCAGGTTATGTGCCCGGGACCCCTTGTCTGGGTTTTTATCCTATGCTGTAAAAAGCATCCTTACCGCGGTATATTGACTGGTCTCCCAGTTCCTCTTCTATCCTAATCAGTTGATTGTATTTGGCCAGTCGCTCACTCCTGGAGATCGAGCCACTTTTTATCTGGCCGCAGTTCATTGCGACGGCTACATCGGCCATGAAGGTATCTTCCGTTTCTCCCGACCGGTGTGAAATAACCGTAGTATATCCTGCTTCTTTGGCTGTTTCTATAGTTTCGAGGGTTTCGGTTAGCGTTCCTATCTGGTTGAGTTTTATCAGAACGGAGTTGGCTACTCCCAGTGATATGCCCCGTTTTAGGCGGTTTTTGTTGGTTACGAAAAGATCATCGCCGACAATCTGGATCTTGGACCCCAACGCTTCGGTCATCATCTTCCATCCATCCCAGTCATCTTCTGCCAAGCCATCTTCTATGGATATTATAGGATAGCGATCGACCAGATCGCTGTAGAAGGCGACCATCTCTCCAGATGTCTTTTCCGGATTTTTATCGGCAGAAAGTATGTACTTTCCGCCCCGGTAAAATGAGCTTGCAGCCGAGTCAAGGGCTATGAATATGTCTCTGCCCGGGAAATATCCGCTTTTTTCTATGGCCTCCATTATAAGCAGGAGCGCTTCTTCGTTTGATTTTAAATTAGGGGCGAATCCTCCTTCATCCCCTACCGCAGTGTTGTAATCCTTTCCCTTCAAGACGGCCTTAAGGTGGTGAAATACTTCGCTACACATACGAATCCCCTCCCTGAAGTCGGGAGCACCAACGGGCATTATCATGAATTCTTGTATGTCAACATTGTTGTCGGCATGCTGTCCACCATTAAGGATATTTGTCATTGGTACAGGCATTTCCTTGGCTGAGATCCCTCCAATGTACCTGTACAGGGGAAGCCCGATTGCCTCGGCTGCCGCCCTTGCGCATGCAAGAGAAACACCCAGCATTGCGTTAGCCCCCAAGGAGCTGCGATTTTCCGTACCGTCTAGCTCTATCATGGTATAGTCGATTTCTCTCTGGAGAAGGCAGTCCATCCCTATAATCTCAGGTCCGATCTTGTAGATTACATTTTCAACGGCCTTCTCAACTCCCTTACCTAAATACCGCCCTTTGTCATTATCCCTCAGTTCGAGCATCTCGTGCTCTCCCGTTGACGCTCCCGATGGAACGGATGCCCTTCCTACGATCTCTGAGCTAAGGGTTACTTCCACCTCTACGGTAGGGTTTCCTCGTGAGTCAAGGATTTCTCGTCCATATACATCTATAATCTCTGTCATTAGCACTCTCCTGTATGCTGTGATTTGCTAAAAGGTTTTCACTTACTGTGGATATCTCTATTATACTGACGCGGATGGATTTTCAAGGCAAGAAACTATAATGAAGGAAAATTTAGGCGTGGACAAGAGCAGAAGCCAATATGCGTGGTAAATAAAAAGGTGCCGGGGACCCGTAACGAATACGGCTACCCGGCAAGTTATTTACGCCACTATCCCTTTGACCTGCTTAGCGATTGATGCTGAGAAATCTTCTATAGCAGAAGAAGACGATGATCGAATTCCGGCGGACGCCTTTCGAGCTTCTCCTATCTTTTTCTGAGCCTCATCATTTGCCCTGGAGACTATCTCATCGCGTTCTTTTTTGAACGTCTCCACCAGCAGCTCTTCTGATAACAACTCTCTAGCTTTCTTGTTGGCATCTTCCAGGATGCCACGCGCCTCCGAACGAGCCGTATCTATCAACTTCTCAGCTGCCTGTTCTATCTCTCTTATCGTGTCGCGTATTTCTTCTGGCATGACGCTTATCCTTTCTCGACAAGCTCACAATACCTCTGGGTTATTATGTAGATACCATGGTCGAACATGCGTATCGTCTTGTTTATTGTCTCCACCGCCTGCCTGTGATCCATGGCGCTCAAAAACGGAGCCTGAAAGTCCGCGTAAAGCCACAGGTGTCTCCTCATCATAATGAGCGCGTACAGGGCCTCATGCAGAGGGATCTTGTACTTAAAGCTTACTTCCGCATACTCTGAAAAATATTTGCGCAACTCCGTGTAGGGCTTTTCACTGTGATACATAGTGTGAAGATTTTTGTAAAAGAACCCTGCCCTCCTAAGGAGTTCATCCTCCGGGAAGTTGTTAAATGTTGGTGTCCGGGGATTTTGTCTCACAGCATTGGACCACTGCGCTGCAATTTCCTTTCTGTGCGTTTCCAAAACGTTCATAAGTCTATCAGCGAATACTTTCATGGCGAGTCTCCTTTCCGTATCAGTCTATTGCCGTATTCATCACGTCCCGAAGACATACTGCGTGGTTGTCTTCAAAAACCTTCTGATTATCTGTAATTGAGGCCTAAAAATTGTTACTGTTTCACTTTTCCATGGTATCGGCATGTCCAGTATCACTGAAAATATCCTGGCCTCTATACCGCTCTTGGATTTTACCACCATTCGACCTTCTTGAGATCCTACCTCTATCATGATCGGAAGGGGTAATATGCTACTTTCTTCATTGTCTAACATCTCTGCCATATACTCAAGCTCTTTTTTCTTAAAAAAGTGTTTACTTCCGTCCCCGCACTCAACATGGGGGTGAATCTCTCCCATTAGTTCACTCAATGTCTTTCGCCTTCTTGGCAGGTAGGCATTAAGAAGTTTTGTGTCGCTCTTGAGGCATGCTTCAAATATCATGTCTGGTCCGGGTTCAATAGGCATAGGCCTCTCTCTGTTCGATCAGCATTTTTACATATTTTAAGCGTGCAGTCTCTTCGCGGTCCCGTTCTTCAAATTTCATTGTCAGGTATTTTATGGTGGCTTCCAGGCCTGGAATAACAATATATTCCAAGGCGTTGTTGATCCTTTTTACCTTATTTATCTCTGCCCCAAGAAGCTCCAGCGAGTTCTGAAGTTCTGCTAGCTCGATGGAGGTTTGCAGGCATTTTCGCGAGAGGATGGTGCTGTTGTCTATCAATGCCGATGTGTCGGAAGTGTTCCTGACTGAAGATCCCGGTGTTGCGAGATCCTCTATTTCAAAGGCCGGGAGCCTTACACCGGCGATATTCCTGATTGATGTAGAGATCTTAAGGGTCATGGGGGATGCAAGGAGCTCCTTCTCCAGTGACGCATAGCCATGGTATCCCGTAGTAACTGACAGCGCCCGATATCCCTCCTTGAATTCTACCAGCAGTCTTTCCTTTACCAAGGAGCACTCCTTGACGGCTCCGAGGAATTCCATGATCAGGATGGAAAGTCTATCCTTGACGATCTTTTGTATCCTCGTGGCTAGCTTAAGACGACGTTTCAGGCGCGCAAGCTCAATCTTTGTCGGTCGTGTTACCTGTACCTTAGTTGACATGGCATCACTCTTTTAAATGGTTTCATCTCCATCCCCGACCTTTACGGACTTGGGGAGATATTTGTCTATGTATTCTTCACGGATAAGTTTCAGGTCCTCTTTAGGTAGCATGGAGAAGATGTTCCATGCACGTCCAAGTGTTTCCTCAACGGTTCTACGTTCCTTTTCATCCTGCGATATGAATTCTTCTTCGAAACGATCTGAGGCGGAGAGGTAGAGGCGGTCCCTGTCGCTGAGGGCCTCCGATCCTATAACGGTCGATATTTCTCTCAGATAGTTTCCCTCGGCATATACGGCATACGACTGCATGAAGGCGTTGTTGTGGTCTTCCCTGGTATTTCCTTCTCCGATTCCCTCCTTCATCATTCTCGATAGTGAAAGAAAGACATCTATGGGTGGATATATTCTTTTCCTTTCCAGGGCCCGTGAAAGAACGATTTGTCCCTCCGTGATATAACCGGTAAGATCCGCGATCGGATGTGTGATGTCGTCATCAGGCATTGTCAGGATTGGTATGATGGTCACCGATCCCTCCTTGCCGCTTATCCTGCCGGCCCGTTCGTACAGGGAAGCAAGGTCCGTATACATGTACCCCGGATATCCCCTCCTGCTGGGTATCTCGCCCCTCATAGCGGCCAGTTCGCGGAGAGCGTCGCAGTAATTGGTTATATCCGTCAGTATTACAAGGACATGCATGTTGTGCTCCCAGGCCAGGTATTCCGCCGCCGTAAGCGCCAGACGAGGCGTCGACAGTCTCTCGATAACAGGTGATGACGCAGTATTGATGAATGCAACGGTGCGGCTGAGGGCACCGGTTTCTTCGAGGTTCGATATGAAGTAACCCGCATCATCGTAGCTGACACCGATTGCACCGAAAACAATCGCGAATTCTTCCGATTTTCCCTTCAGTGAAGCCTGCCGCAGTATCTGCGCGGCAATCTTGTTGTGCGGAAGGCCCGACCCGCTGAAGATGGGCAGTTTTTGTCCGCGGACAAGGACGTTCAACCCGTCTATGGCGGATATCCCGGTCTCGATGAATTCCGCCGGGGGCATGCGAGATGCGGGGTTTGCAGGGACACCGTTGATGTCAAGGTAGGTATCGGCGACGATAGGGGGGCCGCCGTCTATGGGATTTCCGCTCCCGTCAAAGATTCTACCCATGATGTCTCCAGATACGGGAAGTTTCAAGGTTTCCCCTTTGTATTTGACCTTGCTGTTCAGAAGGTCAACCTCGCTGACGCCCCCGAAGACCTGGACCACGGTGGTTTCCTTTCCCACCTCTATGACCTGCCCGATACGTATCTCTCCGGTGCCGAGCTGGACTTCCACTATCTCGTTGTATCTGATACCGGGGATGCTCTCGATGACCAGGAGCGACCTCCTTGCTGTACTTATTGCCTTTGTCTGTCTGGTAAATAACTGTAGAGAATCCATGAAGCTCCTCCTTACACAAAGGGGTTCTTGTCCATATCAGACCATAAATTTTTCATATATGTATTGAATTCCTCGTTCGGTATATCTTTCATCCTAGATATGCGGGGCAGTATTTTTGAAGATGCTATCTCGCTTATCAGCATACCTGATTCCGTCGCCTCCTTCGCCAGGTCGTAGAATTTCATGATGGCGCTGATCATGGCATGCGCCCTTGCGGGCTCTGTGTATGTGTCGACAGGATGATAGGCGCTCTGCATCAGGAAGTCTTCTCTGATCATGCGTGCCGCAAGAAGCACCAGCTTGTCATCTTCGGGGAGCGCTTCGGGTCCTACGAGGCGGACTATTTCCTCCAGTTCTGCTTCGTGCTGAAGTGTGATCAGCGCCTTGTTTCTTATATCACTGTAATCGGGGCTGATCTTGCTCCACCAGGCGTCCACCGAATCGGTGTAGAGACTGTAGCTCTGGAGCCAGTTGATGGTCGGAAAGTGTCTTTTGTTGGCGAGGGCAACGTCCAGCGAGTAGAGGACGTCGACAATCCTAAGTGTTGCCTGAGTTACCGGTTCGCTGAAGTCTGCACCCGGAGGGCTGACGGAGCCTATAACAGTGGCGGAACCTTCCCGCTCCGGGCTCCCTAAGCATTTGATCCTCCCGGACCTTTCATAGAAGGCCGAGAGTCGAGATCCCAGATAGGTGGGAAACCCCTCTTCTCCAGGTGTTTCCTCGAGCCTGGCACCGATTTCTCTCATAGCCTCGGCCCAACGGGATGTAGAGTCCGCCACGAGTAGTACATCATATCCCATATCCCTGAAATATTCAGCCATGGTAATGCCGATAAAGATACTGATCTCCCTCGCAACAACGGGCATATTTGATGTGTTGGCAATAAAGATCTCTTTTTCCTGCAGGAGTCTGTCTGTTGCAGGATCTTTCAGCTTTTTGAAGCTGTGTAGAACGTCTGCCATTTCGTTGCCACGTTCACCACATCCGACATAGATGTTCAACTGTGTCTGAGACCACCTAGCCATCTGCTGCAGGGTGACGGTCTTACCGGTTCCGAATCCTCCAGGGATGGCGGCCTTCCCTCCCAGTGCAAGGGGGAAGAGATAATCTATAATTCTCGTACCGGTCACCAGAAGGTCTTCAGGGTTGAATCTCTGTTTGTATATTCTAGGTTTTCTTGCTGGCCACTTCTGCATGAGAGTCAGGGGTTTTTTCACCCCTCCATGCTCCAGGAGTGCAACAGTCTCTTCTATTGTGAAGTCCCCTTCAGATATTTCCAGAATGGTGCCCTGTGTTCCTATGGGCACCATGATCCTGTGTTCTATAAGCCCTGTTTCGGGGACAGACCCGATGATATCCCCCTCTTGAACGGCATCGCCTACCTTGATGGAGGGGGTAAAATGCCATTTCTTTTTCCTGTCTAGGGCATCTGTTCGTACACCGCGTACCAGGAAATCACCGATTTCGTCCATCATGGTAACCAGGGACCGCTGAACGCCATCATAAATGTTTCCGACAAGGCCGGGTCCAAGTTCTACCATTAGTATTTCGCCTGTTCCGGTAACAGGCTCTCCCACCTTTAACCCGACCGTATCCTCGTATACCTGGATTACCGCCTTATCTCTCTCAAGCCCGATGATCTCCCCCGTGAGTTTTTCTTCTCCCACGTCGACGACCTCATATACCTGAGACCCTCTCATGTCCTCGGCGATTACGACAGGCCCAGAAATCTTCCAGATCTTACCCATAGGTCATGCCTCACTTTGGTAGTATGGTTGTTTAAATTCCCAACCTAATCCTTTATATGTCCACATTAAACCCTATAAGTTTCTTGGTATATGTCTTATAATATTGCTTTATATCCTGGTCTTTGGACTTAAATCCTGAAGGGATCTCTAACAATATTGCAGAGCTTCGCTTGCTTTCATGCAGGTATTTTATGGTATCTGCGACGTAGCTGCCCCAGCCTTCAGGGAGCATTATTATTCCTACGGAACTATCTTCCGCCAGCTCTAGCAATGCCTCCTTCACCTTATCGGGGGTTGCATCTTTGTCCTCTATAATCCTGCACTTTTCAACGCCGGCAAGCCTCATCAGGGCCGTCTGATCCCTGGTTCCTATTATGGCTACTATTATCTGTTCCGTCATGCCGCAATCACCAGTTCCCTTATATCTGAAGGCGAAATTCCATCGGCCAGCATCTTGAATACCAGCCTTAGATTACGTATTTCCAGATCCTTTATAAATAAGTACCACAGCATGTTGGAGGTGGAGAGTATCCTTGCGGAAAGGAGATCCTTTAGTATCCCCAAGCGGTGCTTCTCCATTATCCGGTCTATTGCGGTAATATCCCCACCTTTTTCATATCCCTTGGATACCTCCTGTGCCATGGTGTGGTACCCGGTGTTCTCAAGTTTACCAACTATCTCCGGCATCTTGAGCGTGAGTAGTTCCTGTATGTCGCTTTCAGATAGCATGCGACCTCCCATGAGAACCGGTGCGCCAGCAGCCGATCCCCCTCCAAGCGATACACGGAAGACCGTCAGCAGATTGTTTGTGTCTAGGTTGATCCTGGCTGCCGTCTCAAGGAGGGGGCCATCTGACATTTTCCTAAAGGAATTCAGCATTTTTTTTGTGTAGAGGTTTTGCAGAGAGAGCTCTCCTTCCGATATCGATAGTTGGTCTTTCTCGGTTATACTTTCTATGGTATGGATGTAATCTCCTAAATTACAGCTGGCAAGGATTGGGAAAAGCTCCTCTTTCTCCCTCACTGAGGCAACCTGATTTAGGTATCCTCCATCGTGGATAAGGCCCAGGGGAACCATGGTTGAGGGTGTCCGCTTCAGAATTGCTCTCAAGGCTATTCTGATATTAAGTACGTCAAACCGTTCTTTGTACAGCCGGGCGATATCCCTTATGTCCGAGGGCAGATCAAAACTCTCAAAACGTCTCATGCATTCGCCTAGATAAAGCCAGAGATACTCATCGGCTTCGTCGAATGATGTGATCGGCTCATCAAGCAGGTATGTGCCAATGTCGGTATCAGCGATGATCTCCAAGGCATCCTGCATGGTAGCTGATCTCTGCAGCATCTCTCCGATCTGTTCGGAATTTACCGACCGGGACTCCTCTCCTTTGAGGTAGGCCGATATGAATGAATACCTTGTATTTATAAGGTTCAACGTTTCCCCTCTCCAAAAAGTTTGCTGCCCAGTTCGGGCATTATCTTAGGCATTAGCATGCCAAGTCTCACTTCAAAGGAATTATCGATACTCACCATGCCATCCATAGATTCCGCTATGACGCCCCCGAGGAAATCACGTTCTGTAACATCGGCTATCTGTTTATTCAGTGCCTCATCTTCCCTTACTATTTTGTTTGCTATATCGAGATCCCTTGGGGACACGATTACTCTTATTTTTTCTTCCGATTCAAAGGCATCCACCGCCTCCCTGATAAGGAGAGCAAGTGCTTTTTCACTGGTTTTTTCATTTGCAAGGGCTTCTTGCACCTTTTTGACTATGTCGTTGATGACGGCATCCTGTTCCTTCAATATCTCCTGCCGAGCCTTGAGAGAGGATTGAGCCAATATCCTTGATGCCTCACGCTGTGCATCGGACATTATGCGGCTTTTTTCTTCTTCGAACCGCTTTTCTTTCTGTTCTTTAGCGTGTTCCATCAGATCTTTGGCCTTTGCCTTGGCGGTTGCCACAATTTCAACCACCTCCTGTTGAGCCTTTTCCAGGATGGCAGATCTTATCTTGTCTGTTTCCATACTTTTCACCTTCTTACATCAGCTTTAATATGCTGAGCGCCATGATGGTAAATACCAGGCCAAGAACGCCTATCAGTTCAACGAAGACCGCCAGCATCATCGAGGCGGTAAGGATGCGCCCCCTTGTCTTTGGTAGAAGCGCGATTCCCGAGGCACAAACGGAGCCCTGGAATATCGCCGATGCAAGCTCTGCAAATCCGGCCATAATGCCGATTCCGAGCACCGTTAGGCCGGCACCTGCACCAGCGGTGGCAATCTTCGGCAGCACCACTGTAAGAATGATTATAAGTATAATCAATCCATAGAAGCTCTGGGTCATCGGGAGAGACGCTAGAACGATAACGTTTCTCAGCTGTCCCGGTTCCTCGGACAGGGTTGCCACCCCGGAGGAGGCTGCATTGGCAATTCCTACTGCCGATCCTGCTAGCCCCCCCGCGAGCGCCATAGCGCCACCAAACGTAGCCAAGGCCTGAATCAATGTCATTTTTTCACCTCTCTCTAGATTTTTTTTCCTATTATTGTTTCTCTCTTAAGGTTCAGTTGAAAAGGATTATATTCCTTTCCGCCACCCTCGTAGAATTTCAGCAGAAACTCTACGAAGCAGAGCCTGAGAGAATGTATAAAAGCGGCCAGACTGCTGAGGAAAAGGTTAAAAATATGGAATATCATTAGCATGACCATTCCGATTGCAAATGCCAGTATAGCTCCAAAGATACCAGGGATCGCAGATGATACCATTGATGACACCCAGTCTGAGAGGAGATTGAAGGATGATGCTAGGTAGAATGTAGCAAGACCTACCCCGGCCAGCCTGGAGTATGACATTATATCGCCAAGGATACCTGTCAGGTCGAATATCCAGAACACACTCCCCAACCCACCCATCTGCATGAATGCGCCTACGACGATGAAAATAAGACCCAGCAGCATTGGATAGGCTAGAATCCCATATATCCAGGGGGCGAGGGGAAGGAGCTCGATTCCAAGCATGGTCCTAAACAAATAGGGGATACCGAATGCTTCGACAAAAAACAACCCTACCTTGCTTACGATCATTCCCCAATCCCCTTCATTGAACCCTTTTACTAGGCCCAGGATGTGGGCGATATTTATATGTACCAATCCGATTATAAGGGAAAGATTAATAAAGGATATTGGATCTGAAAGCGCCTTCTGAACCCCTTGGACCATAGCGAGAGATTTCATGTCTATGGCGAAATACATGAAAAGAAAATCCCCCAGATATGTTCCTGATAGGACGCCAAATACAAGGGATACACCCCCGCTTATGTATAGCACTTTGCGAAACAGATCGACTCCTTCCGTTGTGGGGTCATCGACAAGCTTGTCTAGGGCAAAGCGGGCGAGGATAAGAAGCCCCGCTGCATATACAACATCGCAGAGCATTAGGCCGAAAAAGAAGGCGAAGAAGTAGGCTACGCTAGGCGTGGGGTCCCATCCGCCATACTTCGGCAGACTGAAAAGACTGACGATCACTTCAAAGGGTCTGATTGCCCGTGAGTTCTGCAGTCGTGTCGGCGGTTCATCGGAAGGAAGTGGCTCACGTGAATCGACGAATGTGTTTTCAAGTGATTTATGTATTTCTGATATGATGAAATCGGTTTTACTCTGTGGGACCCACCCTTCGATTAACGAAACATAGTGGGACTCTGACATCTGCTCTACGGCAGACAGCATCTCATTCTCGCGTGATGCCACTTCTCTGTATAGGGCGATCTGCTCTAGCTTTTCAGAGGTTATGGCATCTATCTCCCTCTCAAGACTTTCGATTTTTTCCTTCTTATTACTGATTATATCAGTTTTTTTTGTTGTAAATTCTCTCAATGTTACTTCTTCATTAGGTATCTCCAAGGGAAGTGATCCGAAGTCTCTCGCCAGCGACTCCACCGTATTCTGATTTGTAGTTCTGGCTATGGTGTAGACTACGGTTTCCCCCTCATAAGAGGCGGTAATATGTTGCAGTATCTTTTGGCCCGCCTTTTCCAGGAAAGTCTTGCCAGTTTCTGTAGGAAATACAAATACCCTGGCCGTGAGATAGCTGCCTGAATAGTTGAGGTCCTTAAGTGGCAGGTTTACCTCTTTCGCGAGGAGGTCCAAATATCTGCCCAGCCCCTCCATCGTGGCGATTTCGGTTTCTAATTGGTTGGCGTTATTGCGGAGACGGGTGCATTGCTCTCGGAGCTTGCCAGTCTGGTGTAGAATTTTTTCAAGGGGCTGATCAAGCGATTCTTCGGGTATTAGCACCTTGTGCTCGCCCTTGATATAGGACAGGATATCATTAATATTTATAAATATTTTCCGTATAAGGCCTCGTTTTTCTTCAAGTATCGTTATATCGGAAGGAGACAGTTCTTGAGGTTCTTCTATATGAAGTACGCCTATGGCCTGTAGGTATTCTAGGGTTTTTTCAGAAGCGTCTTTTGCGGTTACCACCCTGACCTTGAACATTTTTTCGGGTGTGTTTATAAGCAGTGGGATCATCCGGTGCCCTCCGTACGAAAAGAACTGCTGGCTAAGTAAAATTTCTTTTAACTGGTCCAGTTGCCCTAATGGATTTTCATCTCGAGAGTGGCCTAATTTGTCGTCTGCGAATTCTCCTCAATCTGATCTGAATTTTTAATTCTAAAATTTTGAAAAAACCTGTTTGGAGTATCCTAATGTCAAAAAGACATCGCTGTCAAGCATAAAATAAATTTTTGTCAGGAGCAAGTAATATGTCCGGAGCGAATTGCCTCATATTAAATGTTACCGAAGGGGGTGAATAAAAAGGATCGTTGACTCATAATTTGATGTTACCGAACATGGACCTTTGAAAGGGGGGATAACCATGAGTCCACGATCCAAGCAAGAGTATCGTGAGGCAGTCTGTTTGCGGTATAAAAATGCTACTCGTCATGAAAAAACCGCTATCCTGGATGAATTTTGTGCCACCTGTAAATACCACCGTAAACATGCCATAAGAATCCTCAAAAGGTTTAAACGTTTTACGAAACCTAAACCAAAGAAGCGAGGACCAAAACCCATCTACCGGAAAGATGAGATCATTACACCGCTAAAGCGGATCTGGCTTGTGGCAAATCTACCATGCTCAAAGCGTCTCAAGGTCATCCTGCCTATCTGGCTGCCCGGATATACCGAACTCTTCGGAGAACTCTCTATTGAGGCTACAAATGCCCTACTGAACATCTCTCCTACAACCATAGACAGAATCCTTTCTCATATCCGAGTCCATTACACACAACGGCGGCGGTCCACCACAAAACCGGGAACACTGCTACGAAAGCATATCCCCATCAAAACCAACCAGTGGAACGAATCCAGACCGGGGTTTCTCGAAGCCGATACGGTCGCTCATTGCGGCGATTCCACCGCCGGGATGTACGTCAACACCATAGATTTCGTCGATATCGCTACCGGGTGGACTGAACAACGCGCAGTCTGGGGAAAAGGAGAATCCGGAGTCCTGGAACAGATCAAAAACATTGAAAAAACCCTCCCATTCCCAATCCTCGGCTTCGATTGCGATAATGGAGGCGAGTTCCTCAATTATCACCTCCTTAGGCACTTTACCGAAAGAAAACATCCCGTCCAGTTCACGAGAAGCAGAGCCTACCACAAAGATGACAACGCCCATATCGAACAGAAAAACTGGACACACATAAGGCAGTGGATCGGATATGACCGCCTGGATAATCCCAACGTCGTGTCATCCCTCAACAACCTCTATACCAAGGAATGGAGGCTCTTCCATAACTTCTTCTGTCCCTCCGTAAAACTCATCGCAAAAGAAAGAAAAGGAGCTACAGCTGGGTCAAGAACACGCTACAGTCGAGAGGGTTGGTTAGCAAGGCTCCCAGGAAAGACACACACAGGAAACGCCGTGATCCTTCACCATTGCCGGGGATGATGTTGCATCAGGACGGCAGTACCCATGAATGGGTTCCAGGAAAGAAGTGGGATCTGATCGTTACAATGGATGATGCTACAAACGAACACTACAGTATGTTCTTTGTTCAGGAAGAAGGCACATCCAGCAGCTTTCAGGGAGTGCGTGACACGATCCTTCAAAGGGGTCTGTTCGGTTCACTCTACACCGATCGTGGGAGTCATTACTGGTATACGCCTGAGACCGGTGGAAGAGTAAGTAAGGGGCAGCTTACGCAGTTTGGTCGTGCCATGAAGCATTTAGGGGTTGAGATGATAGCTGCCTACTCTCCTCAAGCACGGGGACGGAGTGAACGACCCTTCAGTACTCATCAAGGTAGACTTCCCAAAGAACTAGCCCTGCAAGAAATCACTACAATGGACGCTGCCAACCGTTATCTGGCATAGGTATATCGACCGGCATTCAACGCTGAGTTCATGCAACCTGCCTCTGAGGAAGGCTTCGCCTTTGTACCATGGGTTGGATCAAATCTTGACGACATCCTTTGCGAGCAGTACGAC
>CAXXWJ010000002.1:0-1340835 GCA_963665835.2 Syntrophales bacterium
TATTTCTATCGGGAATATATTTAGGCGGTACCAGAGGTCCTGGCGGAAACGGCCATTCTTGACCTCTAATTCTAGGTCGCGGTTTGTTGCAGCGATAATCCTAACATCGACATTTATCGTGTTTGAACTGCAAAGCCTTTCGAATTCTCCTTCCTGGAGGACCCTCAGCAGTTTTGCCTGGTATTCAAAGGGCAGTTCGCCGATCTCATCGAGAAAAAGGGTGTTGCCGTTTGCCAATTCAAAACGTCCGATACGTCTTTCATGGGCCCCAGTAAACGCGCCTTTTTCATGACCGAACAGTTCACTCTCTAGCAGATTTTGGGAAAGTGCGGCACAGTTAACTCTTACTATGGGACGGTTCTTACGTTGACTGTTGGCATGAATAGCCCGGGCAACGATTTCCTTGCCCGTACCGGTTTCGCCAGAAATCAACACGGTGATATTCGTATTGGCGATCTGGTTGATCTTGGAAATCATTTTTTTAAAAACATCACTTTTGCCGATCATATTGTGATGATCGTAGGACAGTTTTATTTCCTCCTGTTGTTATTGACTCGGCGATTAAACACTTCCATTTAGCGACATTGTGTGTTATGGTTTGTGCATGGAAAAACCAGATGCACGAAAACTTAGCCAAGACGTACAGTATGCTCTGCGCAAGCAGATAGTTCGGCTACGCAGGCAAGAGCGGTCCAATAAAGAGGTCGCCCAGATTATCGGTGCCACGGAACGCCACACCAGCAAGATTTGGCAGAAATACTTGCGGGAAGGCAGCTTCGCTATCAAGCTCGGACAAAGAGGTCGTCGCCACGGCGGTAGTCGCAAACTGACAAGTGAGCAGGAACTTGAGGTAAAGAAACTTTTGGTAGACAAAACACCGGATCAGCTCAAACATCCATTTGCTCTTTGGACCCGTGATGCCGTCCGTTTGGCAATCAAACAGCGATGCGGAACCGATTTGCCTCTGCGGACTATAACCGACTATCTCAAGCGCTGGGGTTTTAATCCCCAGAAGCCCAGCAAGCGGGCCTACGAACAGAGCCCGCGACAGGTACAGCAGTGGCTTGATACCACATACCCAGTGATTGCAGCTCAGGCAAAAAAAGAGAAAGCCGAGATTCACTGGGGTGACGAGACTGGCATTCAAAGTGGTGACTACACTGCGAAGGGTTTTTCTCCAAAGGGGAAGACACCCGTCGTCAGGGTCACTGCTAAAAAGAACAGAATCAACATGATCTCGGCCATCACCAATCAAGGAAAGGTGAGATTCATGCTGTATCGGGAGAAGATGGCTTCGCAGGTGCTCATCAAGTTCATGTCCCGACTGATAAAGGATGCTCCCCGTAAGAACTTTTTGATTTTGGACAACCTCCGTGTACATCACGGAAAAAAAGTCAAAGAGTGGCTTGAAGTAAACAAGGAGAAAATAGAGGTCTTCTACCTTCCCTCATATTCTCCAGAACTCAACCCGGACGAGTATCTCAACGGCAACCTGAAAAACAAGATTCTTTCAGGCATACCGGCAAGAAACGAAAAAGATATCGTCAGTAAGACACGTTCTTTTATGAAGACCTTACAGAAACGACCGCAACACGCAAAAAAATATTTCAAGCATCCGGCGGTTGCATATGCAGCATAATGGATCTAGTAAACTACCACCGACCTTGTCGGTGGCTTTCTAAAGGACGACAACTCCTGACAATGTCATTCGCTGTCGTCCTTCCATAGCCTAAGCTGTTCTTCTCGAATTTGTTCCTCTGCCTGCTCTTTTACATAATTCCGTATTACGGTGCTGTCGATGCCCACTGTACTGACAAAATACCCACGCGCCCAAATATGCATCCCCCAGTACCTCTTGTCTAATTCCGGAAACTCCTTACGTAAATACTCAGCACTTTTACCCTTTAGCATCTTCATCACAAAAGATGGCGAATGCTTCGGAGGTACCGATAAATACATATGCACATGATCCGGGCATATTGCACCTTCTATAATCTTGATGTCCAGCCACTCGCATAATTCCGTCAAAATCTCTCGCAGCCGTGGCTTAATATCCTTCACCAAAACATGGTACCGGTATTTCGGAACCCAAACAAAATGATATTCGCAACGATACCTTGCATGGGACGACCTGCTGTAACCTTCCATATCAAATGCCTCCCGTCTTCAGGTTACAATAAAATCCCTGTGCTCATCAACTACGTTGATTCGCTAAAGGTGTGGGGCCTCCGCCCCCACGCCCCACCACTGACTACGTCAGTGGATTAGCTTAAGATTCAATCACCGGAGCAATAACAAAATCGCAAAGGTATAGGGCATGGCCAACCGGGGCAGCACCTTTCAAACAGGAAGGTGCTGCCCGCCACCCTCTGTAATTCGGGGATATTGACGAGATTTTACAAAATGCAGAAACGGAGAAGGTAATGATCAAAAAACCCGTTTTCAAAAAGTTATTGCAAGTTGGCATTGTTGTTAAAGATCTGGATGCCAGCATGAAAAAATATTGGGAGGTTTCCGGTATTGGCCCTTGGAATGTCTATTCCTATGACGGATCTAACCTCATGAACCTCAAGGTACATGGTGAAAGAAAGGACTTTGCCATGCGTGTCGGCTTTGCCATGAGTGGCGAAATTCAATGGGAGCTTATAGAACCTTTAGATGAAAAGAGTATTTATTCCAAATTCCTGAAGGAACATGGCGAAGGGCTTCACCACCTGGCCATGGAGGTGGACGACTATAATCAGACAATTTCATATTTCAAAAAGAATGGTGTTGAGGTCATCCAGGAAGGCAGGGGCAAAGACGGCTTCGGATTTGCCTACCTGAATACCATGGGGCCAATGTCATGCATAACAGAGATATACGACATACCGGAGAAGTGGGCCCCTACTGCTGTTCCTGAATCGGTATATCCACCAGAAGCAGGGTAGCGCTGATAAAATGAGCCGTTTTTTATAAATGCCAGGCATCGTTGTTAGAAACCAACCTAAAACCAGGAGGATAAGAGATGGAAGGTATGGACAAGAGTCATTTCGATGTTATTGAAATTTCTGTAAGTGTATGGGACCGTGACAAGGCTATCAAGGAGTTTAAAGATCGCTTAGGGATTGATCCTTACTACACATTAGAAATCGACGCCATGGCTGGCGTTATAATGGATGGTAAAGAAGACCCACCCAGCAAAATGAAAATGGCCTTTTATCGTACGGGACCTGTAAGATTGGAACTCCTTGAAGCCCATGGCGGGCCCTATGCCGAATGGATAAAAAAACACGGCCCTGGCGTTAACCATATCGGGTGTCGGGTGGCTGATCGCGATTACGAAATGGAGTGGTTCAAGAAAAGGGGAGTGGAAGTTAAAGCAACCATAGATGATCCCAGTGGAAAATGGGCCTATCTGGATACGGAACCGATTATCGGATTTTATATCGAGCTGATCCAGACGCATTTGCGAGAGCCAGGAATGCTGAGATAGCCTGTCTATAACCTATTTTAACGACTCGAGAAAATGTCTGGGCTCCACGGCATAAGATGAAAATGTGGAGGTAAGGCTCCTGGTCACCAAGCTTGTTGCCGAGCGCATAACCGGCATGATACTAGGGGCACAGTGCACTCTGAAGCGATATTATCCCTTGGCTGGCAACAATAGGATTATCGGAGAAGATCTGGCAGTTTGCCATGTCGAGAAATTGAAAGGTCTGAAATTTTTGTTCCATGAGCATGCGCTTTCCCTCAACGGAGCAATTGTGATTTTTTAAGCCAGTCGAGTTCAACCTTTAATTGCTCAATCTGCCGGTAAAGTTCTTTCTGAAGGAGTTTTTCGCCTTTCTCTTTTTGGGGCCGGAGATTTGAAAATAAATTGGGAAAATCCTTCAGAAGTTGTTTTTTTCATTGGCGAATATTATTCTCATGAAACCTGGATTCACTGGATAACTGTGCTACGGTCTTTTTTATCTTTTCTTTGTAGGTATAATGCTATTTCTGCTTTGGACTCTGAATCGTGCCGCTTTCGAATATGCATTTCCCTGCATCTTTTATCGCTTTTTTCAGGCTACCTTGCACCTCATTGAATTGTACAGTTTTTGGGGAGTATTATAGGGTTAGGAAAAAATAATAAGGGGGAAGTAAGGAAAAGGACCCTCTTTCTTAAATTTACTTCCTAACTATCGAAATTATAAAGCAACCTTTTGTGGTCGCCCTCCATCGTCATACTTCTTTCAGTTTATAATCCTTTTCTCTAAACAATCTCAGGCATGCATCAACCACATCACTGTCGTAAAGTATCCCTTTGTTTTTTTCAATCTCTTCCAGTGCTGTCGGGATTCCCAGAGCCGAGCGATATGGTCTGTGAGATGACATGGCTTCAACGACATCGGCTACGGCAAGTATGCGCGCTTCCAGGAGTGTATGCTCTCCTTTTATGCCATTGGGGTACCCCGATCCGTCCATCCTTTCGTGGTGCTGGTAGATAATTTCTGCAAGTGGCCAGGATGACCCTATGTTTTTCAAAATTTCGTATCCCTTAAGAGGATGTTCTTGAATAAGTAGAAACTCAAGTTCTGAGAGTTTTGCCGGTTTTGAGAGTATCTCTGCGGGTACGGCGAGTTTGCCTATATCATGTATGGAACCTACGATTCGAATCCCCTCAATCTGCTCCTGGGTAAGTCCTATCTCTGTAGCAATAGCACGTGCAAGATCGGCGGTGCGGATCTGATGCCCGGCAGTGCTTGGGTCTCTTGCCTCAATGGTTGCTACCATTACCTGTATGGTGGTCCCTATGGCATTTCTCAAACTCTCAAGGGTTTTTCTAAGGTCTTTCTCTGTTTCCTTACGCTTTGTTACGTCTCTTGAGAGGCCGTAAAAACCTGTCAGATTTCCGTTTTTATCACGTATGCCTCGTATATTGGTCTCAAGGTTCCTGACGGAGCCGTCCTTATGATAATACTCCAAGAGCAGCGTCTGTGAACGGTCGGGGTCTGTGTCTTCTTTGTTTTCACGGCTCATTTCTGCAGATAGTGTTTCAAAAACCAGTTGAACTGATGCCGGTGAAAGCTGGGCGTTCATATTCTGAGCCATTCTTTCCTCTGGGGTAAACCCAAGGACCCTTTCGACGGAAGGGTTTACATAGGTTGTACACAAATTCATATCAACCATGAAAGCTATATCAGCCATATTCTGCGATAGAAAGCGAAACCTAGCTTCGCTTTCACGAAGGCTTTTCTCACTTAATCTGGACTCTGCTATTGACTGTTCCAGTTCAAAAATTTTCCTCTTTAATGCCGCTATCTCTTGATTGGAATCGGTACTCTTACTTTGTTCATCTTTCATTTTAAGGCCTTTAAAATAATAAAAATTAACGTTTAACCCAGCTAATAAATGCCCATTTGCGAACTTGAAGACCTATCGAATATACCATGGTATGTCAAATGGAAAGCAGGATCTCAGAATATTAGAGTTTCCAGGTTACGTATCCTTCAGGTAATTATAGAAATCAATATTATAAATTAATCAGGGTGATTTAGGGGCTAGCTGTAAATTAAATGTTATCGAAGTGTTGTTTTTGTAGCGGTTTATGAACAAGGCAAGTCCCTTTCGAGGATGTGAATGTATTTCGGGATTCGGCAGGGGAGCCTTACTGTGCTTTGGTGCTTTTACATTGAAGATTATTGATACAGGGATTTATCCTTTCTTTCTTTTGTTAGCAAGAGAGCTATGGCCCACCTGAAATTTATTGACAATTTCAAAACTCAGAGTTATAAGCCCCTAAAAATCGGTCCACTTTTGGGTTTTTTAAACTTTGCTAACGTATAGGTAAAGGCCCTGAATTTTGCAGCCCCATCTCTTTTACAGGAGATGGGGCTGTTGTTCGTTTTTTTCTGTGTCCTTAATTGAGGCTTTTACTCAGTAAAAACTCCTGTATGTGAGAGGTGAAAGCATTGAACCCTGTTACAGCATCAATATTACTTCTGATATGCAGCAATGTCTTCATGACATTCGCCTGGTACGCCCATCTTAAGGAACTTAACAGCAAGCCCCTGGTTGTTGCCGCGCTTGTTAGCTGGGGTATTGCCTTGTTCGAATATCTGCTCCAGGTTCCCGCTAATCGTATAGGCTACTCAGCTCTTTCAATAGGACAGCTGAAGATAATGCAGGAGGTCATCGCCCTGGGAGTCTTTGTACCCTTTTCTTTTTTCTATCTTAAAGAACCCCTGAAACTTGACTACCTGTGGGCTGGACTCTGCCTGATCGGTGCGGCATACTTCATTTTTCGAAGCAGGTTTGTATAAATATAGGTTGCAACTCCGTGTTCTCTCTTATAATTATATCCACCGATAAGACTTTTTAAGATTTCTAGCTGCATTATATACTTCGCAAGATTTGATCTGTAAAGGAAAGGAGGCATGTATGTCACTAAAGGTTTTAGATGCCGTTTCGCCAGGGGTTGTTACTGGCAAAGGGGTTCAGAAAGTTTTTTCCATAGCAAAAACGAGTTGTTTTGCTATTCCAGCCGTCAATGTCCTGGGTTCCAGCTCCATAAACGCCGTTATGGAAGCGGCCAGGCTGGTTAATTCCCCTGTTATAATCCAATTTTCAAACGGGGGAGCCCTTTTCAACGCAGGCAAAGGCCTCAATATGGAAGGACAGAAGGCGGCTGTTATGGGTGCGCTTGCCGGGGCGGACCATATTCACAGGCTTGCCGAGTCTTATGGGGTAGCCGTTATTTTGCACACCGATCACGCCGCCAGGAAGCTCCTGCCTTGGGTTGACGGTTTGATAGATGCCAGTGAAACCCATTTTGATAGAACAGGAAAGCCGCTGTTCAGTTCTCATATGCTTGATCTGTCAGAGGAGCCCCTTGAAGAGAATATTTCAACCTGCGAGCGTTATCTCGAGCGTATGAACAGGGTAGGGATGACGCTGGAGATTGAGCTGGGATGTACCGGTGGAGAAGAGGACGGCATTGACAATACCGGTATAGACAATGCGATGCTCTATACTCAACCTGAGGATGTTGCCCATGCCTACTCACGCTTGAGCAAGATAAGTGAAAATTTTACAATAGCTGCATCATTCGGAAACGTCCATGGTGTATACAAGCCGGGGAATGTCAGGCTACAGCCAAAGATACTTTACAATTCTCAGAGATACATAGAAGATAAATTAAAAACCCCTCACAACCCAGTGAACTTTGTATTCCACGGCGGATCAGGCTCCAGCCGTGAAGAGATCCGGGAAGCCATATCCTATGGTGTCGTAAAGATGAACATAGATACCGATACGCAGTGGGCTACGTGGAAGGGTGTTATGGATTACTATAAAGGTAACCAGGGGTACCTGCAGGGACAGATCGGTAATCCCCAAGGAGAGGACAGGCCCAACAAAAGCTATTACGATCCCAGAAAATGGGTTCGCCATGGAGAGGTCTCTATGGTAGAGCGACTGAAGATCGCCTTTGAGGATTTGAACGCCGTGAATAGAAACTGATATTGAAGGGCTTATTATTCGAAACGGAGGCAGTTCTTTAAAAAAGATTATGTTAATGAATCCGATTTTCCTGCCTTTTTATCCCTAATGTTTTCGATCACCAGATAGAAGCAGGGTACCAGCAGCAAAGTGATCAAGGTGGCGAAGAGTACGCCGAACCCAAGTGAAATGGCCATGGGGATCATAAATCGTGCCTGCCGTGAAGTCTCGAGCATGATAGGGGTCAATCCGCCGAAGGTGGTAAG
Organism: Syntrophales bacterium; assembly: GCA_963665835.2. Lineage (GTDB taxonomy): Bacteria > Desulfobacterota > Syntrophia > Syntrophales > UBA2210 > UBA6078. The sequence continues at coordinate 7,731 of CAXXWJ010000002.1, forward strand.
GGATGTGAGCAGGATCGGGCGGAAGCGGTTTATTGCCGCGCTATGGATTGCGTCATGAGGACTTTTGCCATCACGCCTCTGTCTGTTTGCAAAGTCTATCAAAACAAGCGAATCGTTTACGACGACCCCTGATAGAGCAACAATCCCGAATAGGCTCATAACACTTAGGGAATAACCCATGAGCATATGGCCAAAGATGGCGCCGACTATACCGAAGGGCACGCTTGCCATGATAATAAGGGGCTGAATGTAGCTCCTGAATGGTATTGCCAGTAGTCCGTATACCGCGAGCATGGCAAGCATCAATCCCATGAATAGGCTCTTCATGCTGTCAGAAAGGTCTGCCTGACGTCCCTCGAACCCGTAGTTGAGACCGGCATATCTTTCCTTAAGCTGGGGAAGGGTCTCTTCCTTGAGGGTTTGCATTATACGGCTCGCCTCGCTTGGCGGATTTACATCCGCTGTTACAGTAATAACTCGCCGTCCGTTTCTGCGGTTTATCTCCGTGTAGGCCCGTCCTCGCTTCATATCTACCGCTTCCTGGAGGAGGATTTCCTGACCTGATGGTGTCCTGAGGATTAATTCTTCCAGATTGTATTCCGATGTGCGCTCATCCCTGGGGAGACGTACCATAACTTTAACTTCGTTGCGTCCCCGCTGTTGACGCAAGACCTCGCTTCCGTAGAAAGAGTTTCTAACCTGGTTCGCAACATCCCTTGCAGTCAGGCCCAGAGACCTGCCTTCGGGGCGGACAGTGAAATCTATCTGTTCCTTTCCGGCGGAGAAACCGTCATTAATATCCTTTACTTTGGGGAAGTAGCTCAAGCTTTCGGCCAGATCCGATCCTGCAGTCTCAAGAACGGAGAGATCACGGTGGCTAAGTTCAATCGACATGGCTGCCCTTGAGCCTGGACCCCCGGCGTCCGACTTGAATGAAAGGGTTTCCAGGCCTGCAATGGTTCCAACTTCCTTGCGCCAGGCGTTCACAAAATCGCCTGTCTGCATGGGACGTTCCTTGGCCGGTGTTAGAAAAGCGCGGACCCTGCACGTATGGCTGCCACTTGTGTCGTTGACTGAGGCGCCTATCTCGGAAAATATTCCCTTTACCAGTTTTCCCCCGCCATTTTGTTCGGCAATCTTCTCTGCTGCATTTACAAGAGCAGTCTGGACGACTTCGGTTTTTTCGATGGCCGACCCGTAGGGAAGGGCGATCTCCGCCTGGGCATAATCAGATTCGATGCGCTCCATCAGCGTTATTCCCATTCGTCCGCTCTTGACGTATACTATGGTCAGTATCAGTATAGCGGCACCGATCCCAATGGTGAGGTATCGCCAGTTGAGCACGGTATCCAGAAATGGTCCGTACTTTTCCCTTACCATTCGGCTGAAACGGTTGCTGAATTTCTGCTGACGTTTGTGCAGCCATGCCATCAATGCGCGGTCCGGCTTTTCGCTACGGTGTCCAAGATGGGCGGGGAGTATAAAAAGGCTTTCCACCAGGGAAATAATAAAAACAGTTATAACGACTATGGGAATTGCCTTGAATATCTTGCCCGGTATTCCTGGAACAAAGAGAAGTGGTGTGAATGTAACTATATTGGTCAGTATGCTGAAGGTTACAGGCATTGCCACCTCGCGTACTCCCGCTATGGCGGCCTTACGGAAATCGTAGCCTTTTTCACGATATGCATAGATGTTTTCTCCGACGACAATGGCGTCGTCTACAACAATCCCCAGTGCTACTATAAAGGCGAACATGGACATCATGTTTATGCTGACACCCAGGCTGGGAAGGAAAAGCATGGAGCCCAGGAATGAAATAGGTATTCCCATGGTGACCCAGAAGGCCAGGCGGGCCTCCAGAAAAAGTCCCAGAAGTATGAGGACCAGCGCAAGTCCCATGTACCCGTTATTAAGTAGGAGGGTAAGACGTTGACGGTATACGTCCGACATATCGTTCATGATGTCGATGCCTATCTCCGGTGGGAGGGTTTTGCGCCACTGGTCCAGGTGTTTCATGACTGCATCCGAAACAGACAGAGGCGTCTGATCTCCCACACGGTATACGTCGATCATAAGAGCCCGTTTTCCGTTGTAGGTTGCGTATGTGTCGGTATCTTCGAAGCCGTCGGTAACCTTGGCGATATCCTCCAAAAGTACCTGCGTTCCGTCACTGGAAGAGATAATAGGGATAGGGGCGAATTGACTCCCATAATCCCGCCTCTCCTTCATCCTGACCAGAATCTCGCCGGAGGCGGTCTTTATTCCTCCTCCCGGCAGTTCGACAGCAGCCTCCTGAACCTTCTGGGAAATGCCATCAAGGCTCAGGTTGTATGAGCGAAGTTTCTCCTGAGGGACCTCAATGCTGATTTCCAGATTCCGTATTCCTGAAAGGTCCACCTGGGTGATGTCTGGGTCCTGCAGGAGAGTATCCCTGAACTCTTCAGCCTTTTCTCTTAGTATGCGTTCATCCTGGTTCCCGTAGAGAACAAGAGATATAACTCCGTGACGATGCGATGCAATCTCCACCTGCGGCTCTTCAGATTCTTCAGGCAAGGAGGTTATCCGGTCCACCTCACTTTGAACGTCCCTAGCCAGTTTTTGCAGGTTGTACCCCTCCATCATCTCGACCTCTATGTGAGCCGAGCCCTCCCGGGCGCTGGAGGTTATTTCCTTCACACCCTCAAGACCTGAAACCGCCTCCTCGACGGCTAGTACTATCCCCTGTTCAACTTCCTCCGGGCTGGCTCCCGGGTAGGACACCGTGACATTTACGAAGTCAAGTTCAAACTCAGAAAATACCTCCTGCTTTATCTGCAGGGCCCATATCAAGCCACCTATCAGAAGAAAGAGCATGAGCAGGTTGGATGCTACGGAGTTGCCTGCCATCCAGGCAAGAGGCCCTCTATTTTTGGTTTTTCTGCTTGTCATTACCGTTTATGCTTTCCTCAGAAGGGTTAGTTCTGCTGTCCTTTTTTTGCGCCAATATTTTCTAGAGTTGCGAGCTTCATTCCCTGTACCGGGGTTGAAAGATCAGTGGTTATAATATTTTCTCCCTCAGAGACCCCTTCAGTGATCAGGACCGATGATTCATCCCTCCATATTATCTTGACCTTTCGGATATCAAGCGTTCCATCATTTCTGGCTATCCAAACATTTTCCCCTTCTCGAAGGGCTGAGCGAGGGAGACACAAGGTATTTGTGATTTCGGGACCCTCAATCTCTAGGCGAACATATTCACCGATCAGAAGGGGAGGCTGGTTGATTTTGGGTGAGTTCAGGTCTAATGGATCGCTAACCGAAATCATTACACGTGCCATGCGACCCTCTTCCTCAAGGTCGCTCAACAGCTTGATCACCTGCCCCTTTCTTTCATAGATGGTGCCATTCCCGTAAAGGATTTTTACAGCTGAGCTCTTTTTTTCTTCCTTACGGGGGATTGATATCCATTTCAGGCGGTTGACGGGGACCGAAGCACGCACGCGGTACTCGTCAGTACCCAGAAGCTGGGCAAGTTCTTCCTGAACTGAGATGTGAGATCCCAGATCAACATTCTTTGTTTTTACGATGCAGGAAAAGGGGGTGCGGATGCTTGTGCGCCAAAGGTCTAGTTCGGCCTGTTTCACGGCGGCCTGTGCAGCAGCCAGGTCAGCTTTGGCTTTTTCCAGATGTGGTTTGCGCAGGGCCAGTTCGTCATCGACAGCCTCCTGCGTCCCATCGATGTTATTGATAAGCTCCCATTCACGCTTGGCCACGTCCTGGTGCCCCATCTCCAACTTAAGTTCGTATTCGGCGCTTGCAAGGGCGCTTTGCTGCTCGGCCAGCGCCAGGCGATAGTCCTGATCATCTATTCGCAGTAACTCGTCGCCCCTGTTCAGATGCCCGCCCTCGGTGAATTGAGGATTAACGTATATCACCTTTCCCGTAACCTGCGGTTTTAGGGTTATTTCGCGGGACGGAATAACACCTCCCATAGCGGCTATAACAACCCTGTTTGCTGAATATTTTGCCACAATAGTCTCAACAAGAGGTGCTTCGCGAAGGGGGGGAGGGGTTCTTTGCGCCTTTGGAGCGGTGCTTCCGATATAGAGAGCAGCTAAAATGGCCACACCGAGAATCGCCATCGGCAGGAATATCTTGAGGGCCTTTTGCCCTGCCGGTGATGCTGCATTTTTTTCTTCCTTAGGTGTTTGTAAATTATTTTTTGTTTCCATAAAATTATCACCCTTTGCTGTTGATGGGATTCTTTTCGGCGTCTGTTTTTTCAAGCCCACCTTCAGGTTTCATCTGGTCAGTCCAGCTTCCGCCCAGCGCGCGGTAAAGAGCTATCCTTTCCACAAGCAGCGCCGCATGCTGCTTTATAAGATCAGTTTCAAGCCCCTGGACCGTGAGCAACTGAGTCAGGACAGGCAGATAGTCGTCTATCCCCTTGAGATATCGTTCTCGGGCCTGATCCAGGGCCTTGCCGGCAGCCTCTTTTTCCAGCTTCAGCGCTTCTATATGCTGTCGTTTTTTTTCTTCACCAACGAGAGCGTCTTCAACCTCCTTGATAGCTGTATAGACAGTACGCCGGTAGGCAGAGAGATTTTCATCTGCCACAGCCTGGAGGCGGTCTACCTCAGCCGTTCGTTTCCCGCCATCAAAGATGGGTGCCGTGAGATTGGCCGCAAGATTTACCAGCCAGCCATGGAATATCATATCTATGTCAGCGGACTGATATGCCGACGAGGCACTCAGGCTTATATTCGGGAGGCGGTTAGCCCTTGCGGCTGCCACCTGCCAGTCCGCCGAACGCAAAGTAAGACCGGCCGATCGCACATCGGGCCTTTCGGCCAGAAGGTCTGCCGGTAGACCCGTTCCAGGCGTCGCCAAAGGCTCTGGCAGCGTCGTTGCACTTATATCGAGATCGGCTCGTGGAGGTCTCCCCAAAAGCAGGGCCAACTGGTGCATCAGACGCTGCTCCTCCTCTTCTACAAGAGGAAGTTGGGCTTTGACCTGCGCTACGATCTGTCGTTGCTGATAAACCTCAAGTGCCGATGCTATAGATTTACGAAAGCGAAGCTCTATCAGTTCCAGATAGGTCTTGTTGATTTCGAGCTGCCTGTCCAAAACTTTCTTCTGCATTCTCTGAGATATGATATTGATCCATTTTTCCGCTACCTCTGAGGCCAGGGTCATGGCAGCGGTGTTAAGATCTTCACGAGTCGCCTTTGCGTCAAGGATGGCCGCCTCCTGCTCGGAACGGATTCTCCCCCAAAGATCCAGCTCGTAGCTGCTGGAAAGACCAAGGGCGTATGTTTCGGTGGAGATGGTCGCCCTGCCTGACGAACTGTTTTCTGCACGCTGCCGTTTGTAAGAGGACAGGGAGGTTACAGACAATTCAGGATAGAGCTCTGCCCCTGATTGAAGTGCTATAGAATTAGCCTGCCTCAGACGGGCCCAGGCCTCTTTGATGGTGAAACCGTCCGAAAGCGCAGCCTCAATCAGACCGTTCAACTCGGCATCGCCCAGCTCCTGCCACCACCTCTCCTGCTTTTCTGGTCCGGGGGGGAAGATTGAGAAGGTCTGGGGCAGTTCCCCCGAAGGCGATATCCGGACCGGAGGTCTGAAGGGACTGCATGAAGCGAGGGTAGATATCATTATAATAATCAATATAACTGTTTTCGACACCCTGTATTTCATTAGTATCCCCGCTTTAATCAGTCTGTGCTTTTGCTGTAGTCGAGTAAACTACATAAGTAGTTACAAAAAAGTGGCTCTGAAGACATGTTTTGAAAGGAAATCTATATAACCTTTAGAAATTATTGAATCAATCTTTTTCTTTGTAACCCTTTTAAAGTCGCATACGACTAACAGAGCAAAGGAAAATTTTCCAGAAGTAAAAATAAAAGGGAGGAAGATAATGAAGGCAAGAGGAAAAAAGATATTGGTAATTGCTGTTGTCATGGCAGTTCTATTCTCTGTTTTGTCGGTTGCTATGGCGAGAGGTCCGGCAAGAGGCGGAGGCGGATGCGGTTTTCTTATGGGACTTGACCGGGGCGGACCAGGATTTGGAGGCGGACCTGGCTGGGGGGCCTTTATGGACATCGACCTTTCCGATTCCCAGAAGGATCAGGCTATAAAGATAATGCAGGCCTACCAGATTGACAGAATAAAATCTTCTGGAGATCTTATAAAAGCCGAAGATGGTCTCAGGGAGGCCCTTGAAGCAGAAACTGTCAACGAACAGAATATTCGCAAGGCCTATGCAAAACGCTCTTTGATACAGGAGAACCTTCTGGTCAGTCAGGCAAAAACAATGGCCGAGATGAAAAAGATTCTCACCCCTGAGCAGACTAAAATGCTGGAAGAGCGTGAGGAACGATCAGATAGAGATTCTCATCGCAAAGGCGATGGCAGGTACTCTGATGGTAAAATGTCCGGGGACTGCCCACGCTGGTAAGGTTGTTCTGATCAAAGCGGGAACGAAAGGCTGCTTTTTATCCCCCTCTTCACTATCTTTCGTTTCCGCTTTTTTCGATAATTGAAAATGTGATTAACCCCGGTCTGTTCCGGTATTTATGCATTGCAACTAGAACCCTTTTTCGTTTACCATGGTAGGCAGTTGATAAGATTGGATTGTGTGAATCGATGCATGATACTCCCAGCAGCCCCAGTGATCGTGATATCATCCAGCGGATTATTGACGACGGAGACGCAGATGCTTTCGCACAGATACTGGCTAGATATAAGGACTATGTGATGGCTATTGTCAGCCGCCATGTTCCCTATGATCATATTGAGGAGATTGCCCATGATGCATTTATAAGGGGATATCAGTCCCTTGCCTCATTCCGGGGGAAAGAGAATTTTAAAAGCTGGCTTGCATCGATTACAGTACGGACCTGTTACGACTTCTGGCGCGAGAGATACCGGTCAAAAGAGGTTTCCATGAGTTCTTTGACGGAACAGCACCAACAATGGCTTGAAAATGCCATATCTGATGAGTCTGACCAGGCATTCGGAGAACAGGGGGCGCGTAAAGAGGCGCGAGAACTGCTTGACTGGGCCCTGGAAAGACTTTCAGCAGAAGACAGGATGGTTCTGGAGCTTGTATATCTGGAAGGTTTGTCGGTAAAAGAGGCCGCCGAACTGCTCGGATGGACTGTGGCAAATGTCAAGGTCAGGTCTCTACGGTCCCGCAGGAAGCTTCACAAGCTGCTTTCTGAACTAATGGAGAAAGGGGTGAATATACAATGAAAAACGATATAGCAAAGATTGGTAAGTCCCTGACTGTTGCCTACCGAGGCAGAGAGACGGCCCAGGCAGGTGAGCATTGGGAGACTCGGGTTATGGGGCACATAAGAAGTCTCAATTTAAGGGTCCCTGCTGCTGGATTTTCGGCCTTGTTCGGCAGTTTTCTGTGGCGCATGGTCCCTGTTGCCTGCCTTCTCATCATAGTTCTTACAGCGGGGCTTGTAACCCTGGACTACACTCCTGAATATGATATTACTGCTACATTCATGACGGATCCTGTTGAGAGTGCGGTCAGTCAGTTATGGGAGGGGTAAGGTATGAAAAATAAGCTTAAGGTATCTGTAGGGGTGTTGCTGGTCTTTATTATTGGGACTCTTGCCGGTTCATTCGGTACGCAGTACTATATGAAATACCGGGCAGATCATTTTATGAAAAGGGGTCACGAGGCTCGGGTTGATTTTCTTTTGGGCAGGCTTTCCCGCGAACTTGATTTGACAGAAGAGCAGAAAAGGGAGATTGGCATTATTCTTACAGATTCTCACAGGAGACTTGCCGAGATCAGTCAGAGATATCAGCCTGAAATAAGAGGAATCATGGATAACGACTTTGCGCTTATCCGTAATCTTTTGAATGACGAGCAAAAGACCCGGTTCGACTTTTTCCAGAAGAGGCTTTGCGAGCGCGGCAGGCATAGAATGCTTCGTCAGCCACTACCAACCCCTGAATAGGGGAGGACCATTATATAAATCCCGCTGAGAGCTATTTGCAAATAGCATCCATAGCCGTTACTATCTCTTCGATAGAGAGGTCCATTTTTTTTCCAGAATCTTCGAAGGAGAGGCCGATTTCAAAGAGGCCTTCTTCCGCTAAAAAATCGTACCATACAATCCTGGTTGCGAATTCCAAAGTCATACGCGGCAGGGTCAGCTTCAGCTTTAATTCAGGTTTTTTTCTACTAAGAAAAGATGTTGGTTTTTCACGGTGAGTCGTTCGGAGTGAAGCAGGGCACCTTGAGAGGAAAAACTCATAACCTTTACATCTATCTGTCCGCAAAAATCAGAAAATTTTGCCTCAAGAAGGGCATCCCAGAAGACGTCCACCCTCTTGCAACGCCTCCTTTCTATAGTTTCATAAATAAAGTTGAGAGCTTTCATATGCTTCCCCCTTTTACGGATTTTGGAACCACCGTTCTTCATGATTTATCGGAGAACCTATTACATAACATTAGAAAGTATTACAAGATTTTAAGAAATTTCTTAATTTTTGTGATGCCATAAAAATTAAACAGGAACCTAAGATAACGGTTGTTTATCTGTATCTGTTTATGTTACGGAGCACATAACGCAAGCTTGACCGGGATGAGGCCGATCTGCTTGGGATAACAGGTAATTCCCGAATCACCTATATATCAACAAGGAAAAGACAGATAAATAAATTAGGTGGATATCGTCCATTGCGGCTAAGTCATCACCTTTAGTATGCCCTTTTAAAGTAACCTGGATGTCCGGCGATAAGAGGAGCCTTGCAAAAAATAGTGCCAGGATTTCAGGTAATAACTGATTTTTCCCATCACGGTCGTAGTGAGAAACAAAGATGCCCAACATTCTCCCTCGCCATGTCGTCATTGATATTGAGACAACCGGTCTGTCTCCGAAAAGGGGCCACCGGATCATCGAAGTAGGCGCGATTGCCATATCTGACGGGGACCCTCCCGAAGAATTTCACAGCCTGATAAAGATTAATCGAAAAATCCCAATTAAAGTCAAAGAGATACACGGAATAACTGATGCAATGCTTCAGGATAAACATGGTGCCGATGAGGTCCTGCCGCGGCTATGCGATTTTCTCGCTGACAGTGCTATCGTAGCCCACAACGCCAGCTTTGACATAGGATTTCTGCGGCACGAATGCGAACGCCTTTCGCTTCCCTTTACCAATAAGTCAGTCTGTACCCTGCAGATGAGCAGGCGCTTTTACCCACACCTGCCAAACCATAAACTCGAAACAGTCTACCGGCACCTCTTCGGAAAAATCACGCACGATATTAAGAGACACCGTGCACTCGACGACGCCCGCATGACGGCACGGATATGGATGGAGATGGTGAAACTATGACTTACTTTTGGGCAAAAACCACTACAGACGGGAAACCCGGCATTTCAGTATATGATCACATGGCAAATGTCGGTTGCGTGGCTCGTTGTATTGCTGATATGTCGCCGAGAATTCTTGAGAGGTTTCAAGTGCAATCATCAGTGGTAGGTGCTCTTGCCGCTCTCCACGATCTAGGCAAGATATCTCCAGGCTTTCAGCAAAAATGTAAGGCTTGGCTTGAAAAGAATAATCTTCTGACCCTTGCCCGCAATGGTGTGTGGGACACGGCAATGGAAAAAGATCACGGGAAGGTTTCCCATGCTGTAATTCAAGCTTTTTTGATCGAGGTCGGTGTTGACCTGAAAACGTCGAAATATGTCTCAACTGTACTTGGTGCACATCATGGTCGCTTGACACCTCCCAATGATCGTGGATACAGACCACAAAAGGCAATTTCTGAGACTTATAGCAGTATTGACTGGGATGTTGAGCGAACGACAAATGCCCAAATGATTTGGGATAGCTTTTCAAAGGATAGCACATCGTTTCAACTATCAGGAAATTCTCCTTCGCTATGGTGGCTGGCTGGACTCACATCTGTTGCTGACTGGATCGGTTCCGATGAACGGTTCTTTTCACCAAGCAGCACAAAAGAGCCAATTAACAGCACCGCTTTGGCGTTTCAGGCACTCGATGCTATTGGTTTCCGGAAAATTGATCTCGTTTGTGATCTTTCATTTAATGATTTATTCCATGATTTACAAAAGCCTGAATCAAATTGGATTCCCAACGAGATGCAGGAAAAGACGGTTGCAACTGTGAAAGGACCGGGTGTCTACGTAATAGAAGCACCAATGGGCACTGGTAAGACCGAAGCAGCACTCTGGGCAGCCTATCATCTTCTTGTTTCCGGTAAATCATCAGGAATATATTTCGCACTTCCCACTCAGGCAACGAGCAATCGTATTCATCTACGAATGAATGATTTCCTTCGACGAATTTCACCGGATACACCAGCCAGCAGACTCATCCATGCTAACTCTTGGCTCAGAGAACCCGATTGCGGAATTCATCCTGCATCGACCGAGAAGCAAGAAAGTGCATCAGCCGATGCAAGGGCTGGTAGGGACTGGTTTGCCTCGGCAAAACGGGCATTGATTGCCCCTTTCGGTGTCGGTACGATTGATCAGGCACTGCTCGGTATTGTGGCGGCAAAACATTTCTTTGTTCGTCACTTTGCACTTGCTGGAAAGGTGGTAATCCTGGATGAAGTACACTCCTATGATCTTTACACGGGCACCCTAATCGATAAGCTCATTACAACCCTTGAGGGCTTGGGCTGTACGGTAATTGTTCTATCGGCAACGCTGACGGGAAAACGCCGTGGACAGATTATCGCTTATCCGGAGAATACAGAAAAAGAAATTGAAAGATCATATCCCCTTATCACTGGCCGTCACGAAGGTCATCCAGTCAAACCGGTAGCGGCATCACCACCAGATTCGCGACCTGTCAGAGTCGATTTTGTCTCCAGTGCAGATGCTACTGCGGAAGCGGTCATAGTTGCCCGGAAAGGTGGCGCTGTACTCTGTATATTCAACACAGTCGAGACTGCCCAGAAACAACACCATCAATTAATTAAAATGGTACAAAATGAGTTCCCCATCGGTCTTCTCCATTCTCGGTTTCCCTTCTGGCGCCGTGAACAACTCGAAGCAGAGTGGATGGAACGATTCGGTAAAAATGGTGCAAGCAGGCGCGGCGCTATCTTGGTTTCTACCCAAGTCGTTGAACAGAGTGTTGATCTTGATGCCGATTTATTGATTTCGGAGTTGGCACCTACCGACATGCTTCTGCAAAGGCTCGGTCGCCTTTGGCGGCACAAGAGGAAATGGCGCCCAAATGATGTAGCCCGACTCTGTATAATCAAAGAAGGAAATACCCTTGAAGAGCTCCAAACCATGGAACCTGACGAGATTGTGAAAGCCTTGGGCAGGAAGGGGCGCGTTTATGATCCTTACGTCCTAATGCGATCTCTATCCGTTTGGATGGGATGCGAAGAAATTAACATTCCTGCACAAATTCGGACACTCATTGAATCAACATATGCGGAAATGGAAGACGAACCAGAATCTTGGAGCAGTCTCTTCAACGATGCTTATGGTAAGACCATGGCACACCGCCAAAAGGCGCTCATGAGCAGCAATGTATGGAATGTGCCTTTGCCGGACGAAGAAGGTGTTCAAACCCGCCTTAACGAAATACCGACGGTTTCCATTATTCTCTGCCGGAGTGTGAACCGTCAAAAAGTAGTTTTTATTGATAATACCTCAGCGGAAATGAGCGGGGATAGTTTCCGGCTTGCCACAGCGCAGGCTATTCACAAGAATCTGGTGAAGGTGCCGGAATATTGTTTCGAGAATATAGAACCATACTCTGGTTTTGTAGACTATCTTTACGGAAAGCAATGCTGCGGAATCGTTTTGGAGAATGGCGTAGTCGAAGTAAAGGGATTGCAGAGCAAGACCCGCCTTTTCTACTCTGATGAATTGGGGCTTGTCATAAAGAAATCATCTTGAAAGGAGGAAATATGAATGTTGCCTTTGACCCATGGATACCAGTGGTAACCACTTCGGGCAAACGTGACTTGGTGAGCCTGTTTGCTGTGCTTGCCGAAGGCGAAAGGTTTGCCGATTTGGCGGTACGACCCCATGAACGAGTAGCCTTGATGCGGCTTTTTCTCTGCGTCGCGCATGCTGCCCTGAACGGTCCGAAGGATTACAATGAATGGTGCGAGGTGCCGCAACTATTGCCGAATGCTGTCAGGAAGTATCTGAAGACATGGGAAGATTCGTTCGAGCTTTTCCATGATACGAAACCATGGTTGCAAGTGGCGGAGTTGAACCCTATCCCATCCGCAAAAGAGACTGATTCAGATGATGACAAAGGATGGTCACCTCTGAGTAGGTTATGCTACACACGAGCGAGCGGAATTACTTCTACTTTATTTGACCATGCATCAAATGGTGGTGAATCAACCAAATATACGGAAAACGAAATAGCTCTCAATCTTCTGACATTTCAAAACTTCTTTGTGGCTGGAGGGAAAGCGTCGTCGAGATTGTGGGGCCGCATCGAAATGAAGAATCCACCAAATCCTAAAGGAGGGCCATGCTCCGGTAAGTCGATTCTATTCACATTCTTGAGGGGTAAGAAGTTGTCCGAATCCATACACTTGAACATGAACACATACGAAGCCTTGAAATTGCTTTATGGAGACTCGGGAGATTGGTTAGGAAAACCGTTGTGGGAAAGACCCATTAAATCGCCTACCGATCATGAGGCGATTTTGAACGCAACACAAACACACATCGGAAGGCTGGTTCCTCAAACCAGAATTCTCAAAGTACACACAGATCAAAGAAAAGTCATGCTCGGAGCAGGCTTTCTTTATCCAAAATTCCAAGATGAAAAAAATACTTTTCATCCGGATTTGTTCGCGACTGTGGTGCCGAACAAGAACAAAGAACGAGTATTATTATCGGCAAAACCCAACAGTTCTCTTTGGAGAGAGCTCCATTCTTTGACAGTAAATAGAAGAAGCTCCTCTGATTCAAACCGAGGGCCTCTTTGTTTGCTGAATTCCCCTGACGCAGACCCCTGCGACATCATAGTAAATGCGATGATTACCAATCCAAAGCAAGCGGCGGAAATTGTCGATTTAATAGAATCGGTCTTTCATATTCCAGCGCACCTTCGAACGCTCGAAGGATTTGAAGCATATAAATCCGAGGTGGCACAGTCAGAAGCATGTAAATACCATTTGGGGGTGGCTGTTGAAGAATATCGAAAGGAAGTAGATGGTGCCTGGGAAAAAAGATTGGAGAGAGCTAAACAGGACAAATGGGTTTTGAAAGAAAAATTGAACTCCATTTCCACCACTCACTACTGGACCACCGTCGAAAAGAACCTTCCCCTCCTGATGAGCCATATCGAAGCTCTAAACACCCATGCGGCCATGCCTACCCGCGAGGCGTGGCGGAAAATGCTTTTTTCCGCCGCATGTGCAGCTTATCGCATCGCCTGTGGGCAAGAAACGCCAAGACAGATGCGTGCTTTTGCCAAAGGCTGGCAGAAGCTGACTAAGCAGAAGGGCGATTTTGAATCAAATATTGATGAAACAGAGGAGGAAAATCATGAGCTTACTTCTTGAACGACTCCGCAAGTGCAAAGATAATCGTGGAATAATGGCCAGTCTCCGATGCATACTTGTAGACAATAAAAAGCACCGTGCATGGCCTGCACTGCATCGTCTTGGCATTGCCATAAAAGATAATGATGCAGCCTATACTGCGGGGCTCTTTGCAACCCATCCCGAAGAAACATCCATCGGAAATTTCGGCGCTACTTGCAGGGCTATACAGAATAAGCGGGGTGAAGTATCGGGCAGTGATAACAAGCTGACCCCGACTGAACGGCGATTTCAGTATTTGCTTGCGGCTGAAAAGTCCGAAATCTATTCCCGTATAGTGCGAATGGTGCGCATGGCAAAATCTCAAAGCGTGCCGATTAACTACGAACAGCTGGCAACCGACTTGAATTTTTGGAGTGATCGCACCAAAACCGAATGGGCTGCTTCATTCTGGATGCATAGTGATGCACCTAATGATGAGGAGGGCATATGAACTGGCTTGCTCGTTTAGAAGTTGATACGGACATAGCTCGCGATAAGAACATTTGGGACAGCTATGTCTGGCATAAAAAGATATGGGAGGATTGCTTTCCCGATGCTCCGAATGCGGAGAGGGATTTTCTGACTCGAATTGACCAACTCGAAGGGTCTTTTCAGGTATGGATTTTGGGTACAAGAAAACCTGTGTGCCCGCAATGGTGTATTCATGCGGGATTTTCTATCAAAAAGATCGCTCCTTCGTTCCTCGCACACCGGTACTATGCTTTTGATCTCCGGGCTAACCCCGTAAAAGCCATGGTGCAACGAGATGCTAACGGTGAGGCATTGTTAGGGCCAAATGGGAAAAGAAAGCGTGGGAAAAGGGTGCCGCTGATAAAACAGAAAGAACTGCATGATTGGCTCGTTCGAAAGGGTAAGATTCGGTGCCATGATGATGAAACCGGGGTGGATGTTCCGGGAGGTTTTCGAATTGTAGAAGATAAACCTCTCGAAATCAGCCCCATGGTAGAAAATCATTTTCGAAAGAAAGAACGGGCAGGATATCATGGCGGTGTTCGATTTCGGGGGACTTTGGAAGTTACGGATCAAAAGAGTTTTATCGAAACCTATAAATCCGGTATCGGTAGCGCCAAGAGCTTCGGGTTCGGATTGCTGCTACTTGCGCCAATCGATCTGTAAACACATCAAAAAAAGATAAGGAGAATAATCATGAAACACTTAGAATTACATATTATTCAATCCGTTCCCGTTGCCTGTCTCAACCGTGACGATCTTAATTCACCAAAGACAGCTATATTTGGTGGTGTCCAGCGGGCAAGAGTGTCGAGCCAATCATGGAAACGCGCCATAAGGGAATTGGCAAAAGAGACAGATTCTATAATGTTCCAAGGAAACCGGTCGCGGCGTATGGTTTATGAACTGACAACCTGCCTTGAGAGCAAAGGTATTACGAAAGATATTGGCGTCATTATTGCTGAGCAGGTTGCCAATATTATTGAAACATTAGATTCTAAGACGGATGCTGACGGCTACAAGAAAATTAAGACGCTGATGTTTTTTTCCAAAGCAGAGTACGATGCCATTGCTAACGCGGTTACGAACGAAGCGAGAATGGCCGCTGAAAAAGTTAAGCATTCCTCGGATGCTATCGAGGCTTCAAAGGAAGCCTTGAAGAAGATTGACGATGAAGAGCTGAAAGAGGATGCTGCTAACAATTTGAAAAAAATGGAGAAGGAACTTGAGAAGAACAAAAGCGAACTCTCAAAAGCTTTCGGTGAAAAATCAATCAGAAAGGCAATAAAATCGGTTCAACTTAAAGATGCAGCAGATATAGCCCTCTTTGGACGTATGGTTGCTAGCGATCACTCCCTTACTGTGGAAGCTGCTTCCATGTTTTCGCATGCCCTCTCCACCCACAAGGTTGACAATGAAATCGATTTCTTCGCCGCAGTAGATGATCTGCAAACCAAAGAAGAGTCTGGTGCAGGCATGACAAGCACGCTGGAATTCAATTCTGCGACTTACTACCGTTTTGCGGCCCTCAATCTCGATATGCTTGCCGACTCAGAGCACCTCAAAAGCATGACCAAAGAGGAGCGCCAAAGCGTGGTTCGCACGTTTGTTGAAGCAACGCTCAAAGCCGTACCCGGCGCACGAAAGAACAGCATGAACGGCAATACGTTCCCTGTTTATGTGCTAGGTGTAGTGCGCGAGAAAGGGCATCCTATTCAACTGGTTAATGCCTTCGAGAACCCGATACGCCCTTCGTTAGGATATGCGACAAAGTCAGTAGAGTTGCTCAAGGAGGAATACAGTAAACTTGCAGATACTTGGGGAATTATGGCTGTTTTTCAGAAGGCTATTCCTGATGTCAGCATGAAAACCTTTCTTGAAGGGGTGGTGGAGCATGTCATCTGATAAATGTTTTCTAGCTCTTCGTCTGGAGGGTCCTCTTCAATCCTGGGGATTCGATAGTCAGTATACCCGCCGTAATACAGGGTTGATGCCCACAAAGAGCGCCATAGCTGGCATGTGTTGTGCCGCCCTTGGATATGCCCGTGGTAGTGACAGAGAAAAGAAATTTCTTTTCTCATTCGGTGAAGTAAAGGTGACAACGATTGCCCTCTCCCGATATTTACTTGGAAAGGAACTGCCGGTTCGAAGGTTACAGGATTATCATACAGTTCAAAATACAAGGCGGGCAAGTGGAGCGATTAATAATGATTGTGTCCTAACTCATCGGCAATATCTCGAAGATGCGTCTTTTGGTATTCTCCTGCATGGAGATACGGGTTTGCTGGGCGAAATTGTTACAGCTCTCGCCGATCCGAAATGGGGTATCTGGCTCGGGCGGAAAACCTGTGTTCCTTCATCCCCGGTACTAGCTGGTCTTAAGGGAAACGGTTATAATTTACTTAACCTTTTGAAAGAAAATAAGGAGGATGCGCTTTTCCCCCTCATTGGAGAAAAACCTCTCGAATTGTTTACCAGACAGGAGGATGTGAAAACCTTTGCTGAGGGTCGCGATTCCCTCCCCGATATGCCAGTGTCATTCGAGTCGGGGAAAAGAGAGTTTTATCCAAGACGGGTAAAAACACTACAAAGTAATCGTCATTTTTAATGCTGGTAAAAAGGATTTAACCATGGAACCCATTCTTCCTCCTCTGAAACCGATTCCAATTAAGGACCGCATATCCGTTGTTTATGTAGAAAAAGGCAATCTCGATGTGCTTGATGGTGCCTTTGTCGTGGTCGATAAAACCGGCGTGCGTACCCATTTGCCTGTGGCTGGTGTTGCGTGCCTGATGCTGGAGCCGGGCACGCGGGTATCTCATGCCGCAGTGACACTGGCAGCAAGGGTCGGATGCCTGCTTGTATGGATTGGCGAAGCAGGGGTCAGGCTTTATGCGTCAGGCCAGCCTGGAGGTGCGCGGGCCGATCATCTGCTCTATCAGGCGAAACTTGCTCTGGATGACGCAGCACGATTGAAAGTTGTGAGAAAGATGTATGCCCTGCGGTTTCAGGAAGAGCCTCCGGCAAAACGCAGTTTACAGCAGTTGAGAGGGATCGAAGGGGTAAGGGTTCGCAAGATGTATGAACTCCTGGCGCGACAATACAAAGTGCAGTGGAAGCGTCGCAACTATGACCATAGGGAATGGGAAAGCGGTGACGTACCCAACCGGTGTCTCAGCTCCGCTACTGCATGTCTCTATGGTATTTGCGAGGCGGCAATCCTTGCAGCCGGGTACGCTCCGGCGGTGGGTTTTATACATACCGGCAAGCCTCAGTCTTTTGTTTACGATATTGCCGATATTTTTAAGTTTGAAACTGTTGTGCCGGTTGCTTTTAGAATTGCTGGAAAAAAGCCTGGTAATCCAGAGCGGGAAGTGCGGTTGGCCTGCCGTGATGCTTTTCGTCAAACCCGTTTGCTGCATCGGATCATTCCTACAATTGAAGAGGTGTTATCAGCAGGAGAAATTCGAAGGCCTGCTCCGCATGAAGAGGCGGTCGAAATGGCAATCCCAAACAAGGAGGTGGTGGGCGATGTTGGTCATCGTGGTTGAAAATGCCCCTCCCCGCCTTCGGGGGAGATTGGCGCTGTGGCTTCTGGAAGTGCGAGCCGGTGTCTATGTGGGGAAGGTGTCGCGGCGTATCCGAGAGATGATATGGGAAACCGTTGAGGTGGGGATAAATGACGGGAATGCCGTTATGGTCTGGACGACCAATACCGAATCCGGGTTTGATTTTCTGACGCTTGGTTCGAATCGACGGATACCGGTCGAAATGGACGGGATAAAACTGGTGTCGTTCCTACCAGAAATCTGTGATTCAGCACAGTCAGAATTCAAACAAAATAACCCCTGAGAAATTGGTAGAATATGTTGATCTTTGAAAACTGAATATTGTCGAATATATATGAGAAGTATGTTCCCCGCAAACGCGGGGATGAACCGAAGTACAAAACGGCTTACGACTTTATTGAGGGATGTTCCCCGCAAACGCGGGGATGAACCGACGGAGATCACGGCTCCTTCCAACGCAGGGATATGTTCCCCGCAAACGCGGGGATGAACCGAGCATCAATAGTTGCCTGTGTAGTGGATAAAAATGTTCCCCGCAAACGCGGGGATGAACCGATCCGTCAATTCCGTTTCGTTTAGATTGGCGGATGTTCCCCGCAAACGCGGGGATGAACCGGATTCGTCCCAAAGCAGAAATTGGACGAGTTCATGTTCCCCGCAAACGCGGGGATGAACCGTATTTTTGGATGTTCAGTATCCTTGGTTTGAAATGTTCCCCGCAAACGCGGGGATGAACCGTCAGTCAATGGGATATAGATTTTGTATCTGTTATGTTCCCCGCAAACGCGGGGATGAACCGCACAGTACGCTAAAATAAATGAAATGTACGGCATGTTCCCCGCAAACGCGGGGATGAACCGATGCATGGCGGGTTTATAATGCGACGCATAATATGTTCCCCGCAAACGCGGGGATGAACCGCCCATTTCAAAGATAAAAAAGATCGAAGAGAAATGTTCCCCGCAAACGCGGGGATGAACCGACCTCACAATTATCATAATACCCGTCATTTTCATGTTCCCCGCAAACGCGGGGATGAACCGGGGATGCCATCACAACGGCTGTAACAGGAAAGATGTTCCCCGCAAACGCGGGGATGAACCGTAATGAAGATAACGGAGTAGACGCTACCTGGGATGTTCCCCGCAAACGCGGGGATGAACCGTGAAATCGTTCCCGTATCGCCTACAGAAGAAATGTTCCCCGCAAACGCGGGGATGAACCGTTTCCCCTCACGTGCCTTTAGAATCTATCAAAATGTTCCCCGCAAACGCGGGGATGAACCGATACAATTGGTTATCGCTACATTCGTAGTAGGATGTTCCCCGCAAACGCGGGGATGAACCGAATCTGCCTCAAGTCGCCCAACATTCTCTTCAATGTTCCCCGCAAACGCGGGGATGAACCGGTATGCATCACGAGCATGAAGTTCATCGTCAAATGTTCCCCGCAAACGCGGGGATGAACCGGTTTGCATAAATGCGTAATTATGGTTAGTATGATGTTCCCCGCAAACGCGGGGATGAACCGTTATCTTACTTGGATAATCCATTTTTCCCAACATGTTCCCCGCAAACGCGGGGATGAACCGTTCAGTTGCATTTCTAAGATATATTCCCTGAGATGTTCCCCGCAAACGCGGGGATGAACCGAATTGGGAATGATAGTGTAATTGGGATGGGTTATGTTCCCCGCAAACGCGGGGATGAACCGCTTTGTAACCGCGATAGGTTCCGCTAAGGATGATGTTCCCCGCAAACGCGGGGATGAACCGAGATTTTTGCATCGCTTCCAACGTCGCAATAAATGTTCCCCGCAAACGCGGGGATGAACCGTTCTCAACAAAAGTCAGGTCGATCTCTGCGGTATGTTCCCCGCAAACGCGGGGATGAACCGTTCTCAACAAAAGTCAGGTCGATCTCTGCGGTATGTTCCCCGCAAACGCGGGGATGAACCGTTCCAGTTGTGTCAAACGTTCCAGTAGTAACTATGTTCCCCGCAAACGCGGGGATGAACCGTCACCGAAGCCACCGAACTGTACCGAAAAAATATGCTCCCCGCACAGGCGGGGACGAACCCAAGTAATTAGCCCCGACATCACGACCCGCCTGTTGAACTGCCGTAAGGAAATATCTATCTTCAAAACGGTTATTCATTTATAGTACTCCGCGACGGATAAAAGGATCTCTGAGCTCTCCTGATTATAATGCTGAGAATTGTTCAGCAGCTTGTTCAGGTTTTCTGTTTTCCTCTGGGAAAGCAGGACGGTTGGCATAGCTAAGTGCTCCAAATTGTAAAATTCCCTTGACATTAAATCGATTTTGTAATTATGTGACTTTCTTTTTTTATAGATATTTTTAGCAGGATGAGCTTTGCAGATCAGCATCTCAAATATTCCTGAAGAGGGATTGGATCTCCGGTTCTCAAAAGGCGGGGAGTGGTTTCATCAGTATGTCCCGATGGAAGATGGTTGTGATTTTTCCATTGATAAGATTGATGTTCGCTGCCAGGTCAAAAAGGTTTTGGAGAATGTTTCGATCAAGGGAACGGTAGAAGCAAAGGGGATGATTGGCTGTTCCAGGTGTTTGGAGTGGTTTGATTTTCCTGTAGAGTCTGATTTCAGCTATGTTTTTACTCCTGCTGAAGATTATAAGGACGAGGACGAAATTGAGCTGACCTGCGAGGATCTGGACTACGACCACTACGAAGGTGATTTGTTAGATCTGGGAGCACTTATAGTTGAGCAGATCGTTCTTCAGGTTCCGATCAAGCCTCTTTGTAACGATTCCTGCAAGGGGCTCTGTCCAACATGTGGAGCAAATCTTAATAGAGAAAAATGTGATCATGAAACGCAGCAGGGAAGATCTCCTTTTGCTGCGTTAAAAAATTTCAAGTTCAATAAGGAAGGGTAGTATTGTCATGGCAAATCCAGTTAAAAGACATTCAAGGACGAGAAGGGACAAACGAAGGACGCATGACGCTCTTGCGTCGGTTACAACCTCTGTATGTCCGCAGTGCAGCGAACCGAAACTGCCCCATCACGCTTGCCCCCATTGCGGTTTCTACAAGGGGCGTGAAGTAATCTCTGTAGAATAAATTTCCCCAGAGCCAACGACCTGAAAATGAACCATTATTGATTAGTTTGTTGCGGTTTTCCGGTTGATCCCAGATCTGCAGATGTAGTTATTCAGGTTTTTCTGAGGCTTTGGTGGAGTGGTCGTGCGGGAGTGGCTTCCCGGTTTGGGGAGGGCAGGCGTTGTTTGAAGTGGCTGCGTGATAATTTCCGCCCGAAGGCGAATACTCATAGACGCATTCAGCCGTGATATCGCCTCTGATTATTTATAGGGCTTTGTCATGGGCGATCCCTGGAGTTGATAGGTTGTATGGGTGTTCCGGGTTGCCTTTGAAGAGATCGCTTATATAGATGAAAACGCCGATCGAAAAAGACCTGGATGGAAAGATAGCACTGGTTACGGGTGGATCCAGGGGCATAGGGAGAGCTGTTTCGTTGGAGCTTGCCCGGGCCGGGGCGTTTGTCTATGTGAATTATAGTCAGAATAACAATGCCGCCCGAGATACGCTGGAAAGTATTGAACAGCAGGGGGGAGCGGGTGAGATCCTCGGTTGTGATGTATCTGATTTTCATGCAGTTCAGGATGCAATAAAGGGAATATCGGAAGCTAAGGGAAGAATAGATATTCTGATCAACAACGCCGGTGTGGCCTTAGACGGTATCTTTGTAAGGACCAGCCCTGAAGCCTGGGCCAATATAATCGATGTAAATCTTACGGGAACTTTCAACTGCTGCCGGGCTGCTTGCCGATATATGATGAAGCAGCGGTGGGGTCGTATAGTTAATATGACATCGGTTGTGGCCATTTCCGGAAATGCCGGGCAGGCTTCTTATTGTGCGTCAAAGGCGGGGGTTATAGGATTAACAAAATCACTCGCGCAGGAGCTGGGATCAAGAAATATTTCCGTCAATGCTGTTGCTCCCGGGCTAATCGATACTGATATGACGGATTCGATGGATGTTAAAACAAGGGAGGATGCGTTGGGTCGAATACCGCTGGGGAGGGTGGGTGTTCCCGATGATGTTGCTGCCGTTATAGGGTTTCTGGTTTCAAAAAAAGCTGATTATATCACGGGGCAGGTTATACAGGTCAATGGCGGACTGTATATGTGAAAGAGCCTTAAGCCTGTGATACTTTAAGGAGGAGTTTTAATGACCGTTAATGTTGAAGAAAAGGTAAAAGAAATAATAATTGAGCAGCTTGACATAGCAGAGGAAGAATGTGTTCCCGATGCCTCTTTTATAGAGGATCTCGGGGCTGACTCTCTCGATATAGTGGAAATGATCATGGCCATGGAAGATCACTTTGGACTGGAGATATCGGATGCCGATCTGTCAAAGATGCGTACCGTAAAGGATATAACTAACTATATAAAGGGGAGAATGTCTTAGCCATGACGGCTAAACGGCGGGTTGTAATAACAGGGCTCGGTATTGTTTGCCCTTTAGGAAATTATCTGGATGAGGTCTGGAAGGCGATATGTTCCGGAACTTCCGGTGCCGGAGATATTACGAAATTCGATACCTCCGGATTCAAGACAAAGATAGCCGCCGAGGTTAAGGGTTTCGACCCACTTTTATTTGTCGATGCCAAGGAGCGTCGAAGGCTGGATGATTTCATAATATATGCTATCGCCGCATCGCAGATGGCCCTTCAGGATTCTGGCCTTGTTATAGACGATGGGAATTCCGAGAGGGTCGGGGTCATCCTGGGGTCCGCGATAGGCGGCCTTGCCACCATGGAGAAAGAGGCAGAGATCCTGAGATCTTCGGGGCCGGGGCGCATCTCTCCCTTTACAGTTCCTTCTGTGCTGGCCAATCTTGCGGCCGGACATGTCTCAATACGCGCAGGTGCGAAGGGTTCCATCAATTGTACCGTTACGGCTTGCGCCGCAGGCAACAGTGCCATCAGTGACGCGTTCAGGACCGTAGCCTACGGCTATGCGGATGCAATGATAACCGGCGGAACAGAGGCTGCGGTTGCACCCCTTGCGGTAAGCGGGTTTGGTGCAATGAGGGCCCTGTCCACAAGAAATGACGAACCCCAAAGGGCTAGCAGGCCCTTTGACAAAGACCGTGATGGTTTTGTCATCGGGGAGGGGAGCGGTATTTTAATTATCGAGGAGATGCGCAGTGCCCTTCAAAGAGGCGCTCGTATATATGCAGAGATTGCAGGGAGTGGATCTACGAGCGATGCATTCCATATGGCTGCGCCGCCACCGGGGCATGAAGGGGCCGTCAGGTGCATGCGCGCGGCTCTACAGGATGCGGGAATGCAGCCCGGTGATATCGATTATATTAATGCCCACGGTACCTCTACTCCACTTAACGATAAGTATGAAACTGATGCAATCAAGGAGACCTTCGGCGAACACAGCCAAAGTCTTTCAATAAGTTCCACCAAGTCGATGACGGGCCATATGCTCGGAGCTGCAGGCGGTGCAGAGGCCGTCTTTTCGGTAAAGTCTATCCATGAAGGGGTGGTTCCTCCTACTATAAATCTGGACAATCCAGATCCTGGTTGCGATCTTGACTATACACCCAATCAGGCAAAATGTAGGGAGGTAAGGGCGGCCATGTCGAATACTTTTGGATTCGGTGGTGTTAACTCTGTACTGGTATTTAAAAAATTTGAAGGTTAAAATAAACAATCATGAAGATTATCATCGGTTCTGACCATGCGGGCTTCGTATTGAAGGAGGCTCTGAAGGGTGCCGTTGCAGGGATCGTGGATATTGGGACAGACAGCACCCAGTCTGTGGACTATCCGGATTTTGGCTCCAAGGTGGCCCGTTCGGTTTCCCTGGGGCAATACGATAGGGGGATTCTTATCTGCGGATCAGGGATTGGCATGTCCATAGTGGCCAACAAGTTTGCCGGTGTAAGGGCAGCGTTATGCACCGATGTTGATACGGCCAGGCTGAGCAGATTGCATAATGATTCAAATGTTTTGGTTCTTGCAGGAAGGCAGACCGAAGTTGCTGTTGCAAAGGAGATATTGGATGTGTGGCTCAAAACCTCCTTCGAAGGGGGGCGTCATGCGCTTAGGCTGGATAAGATAAGGAATATTGAGGAGGAGAACAGGTAATGTCGATATTGCAAAAGACGGATCCGGAGATTGCCAAGGCCATACTGAATGAGACCAGGCGGCAGGCCGGAAAGCTTGAGCTGATTGCGTCGGAGAACTTTGTAAGTGAGGCGGTGCTAGAGGCCCAGGGTTCAATAATGACCAACAAATATGCAGAGGGATACCCGGGGAAGAGATATTACGGAGGGTGCGAGTTTGTTGATGTTGCAGAGAACCTGGCCAGGGATCGTGCGAAGAAGCTCTTTGGTGCCGATCACATAAATGTTCAGCCCCATTCTGGAAGTCAGGCTAATATGGGGGTCTATTTTGCTACATTGCAGCCCGGCGATACGATTCTGGGAATGAACCTTTCTCATGGAGGGCACCTTACCCATGGCAGCCCCGCCAATTTTTCGGGCAGACTTTACAACGTGGTTTCATATGGTGTTGACAGGGAAACCGAAACAATTGATTTTAACCAGGTCGAGGACCAGGCCCGGAAGCATAGCCCAAAGATTATTGTCGTAGGTGCCAGCGCATACCCGCGAACGATTAATTTTCAGGCTTTCCGTGAAATAGCGGATAGGGTCGGAGCTGTTATAATGGCCGATATCGCCCATATTGCCGGTCTTGTAGCCGTAGGGCTGCACCCGTCACCGGTTCCGGTATGTGAGTTTGTAACAACCACTACCCATAAGACGCTTCGTGGCCCCAGGGGCGGCATGATCATGTGCCGGGAAGAATTTGCGAAGGTTATTGACAGCAGGATCTTTCCTGGCAGCCAGGGTGGACCATTAATGCATGTAATCGCAGCCAAGGCGGTAGCCTTCAAGGAGGCGCTGGAGCCAGCCTTTAAAGAGTATCAGAAGCAAATCCTTAAGAATGCCAAGGCCCTTGCCCAGTCTCTGACCGATGGTGGTCTTCGTCTGGTATCTGGAGGAACCGATAACCACTTGATTTTGATAGATCTTACCTCCAAGGGTGTAACAGGTAAGGACGTCGAGGCAGCGCTCGACAGGGCTGGAATAACCACGAACAAGAACGGCATCCCCTTCGACACGCAGGGCCCTATGGTTACCAGTGGTATCCGTCTCGGGACGCCGGCCCTTACTACTCGGGGTATGAAGGAAGGTGAGATGTCCCAGATAGCTCGTCTCATTATCCATATTGTGGAAGATGTAAGGAATGAAGCTCGAATAAGTGAGGTCAAGGCCGAGGTTTCAGCCCTTTGCGAAAGATTCCCACTTTACAAGGACAGGGCGGCAGATCTTACCTGAGAATCATTGAGGTGTTGACATACCTTCTTGTATATCATTGTAAATGAACGGGAAAACGAGGGGGATGATATTAGGAAATGCACAGGATGAAGAAGCTTGGAGCACAGATCGATCGTCCCTCTTGGGATCAATATTTCCTGGATATCGTCGATCTTGTCTCAAGGCGCTCGACCTGCCTGAGACGAAAGGTTGGTGCTATTCTTGTCAGGGATAAGAGGATATTGGCAACCGGATACAATGGCCCGCCAGCCGGGATTAGTCACTGTTCCGAGGTGGGATGCCTGAGGGACCGGATGAAAGTTCCTTCTGGTGAGCGCCATGAGCTCTGCCGGGGGCTTCACGCGGAACAGAATGCCATTATACAAGCCGCCCTTTACGGGGTAAGCACCAAGGGGTCGACTATTTACTGTACCAATCATCCCTGTATAATATGCTCCAAGATGATTATAAATTCAGGGATCGTCTCTTTTGTCTACCGTGAAAAATACCGTGATGAACTTGCAGAAGATATGCTTCGTGAAGCGGGCATAGATGGGAGGAAGCTATGAATTGTCCTTTCTGTTCAAACGGTGAAAACAGGGTTATTGACTCACGCATCAGCAAGGACGGAAACGCCATACGAAGGCGCCGGGAATGTCTGAGCTGCAAGAAACGATTTACCACCTACGAGTATGTAGAGGATGTTCTTCCAGTTGTTGTAAAGAAGGATGGAAGGCGGGAAACCTTCGACAGGAACAAAATTTTCTCCGGCATAAAAAAGGCATGTGAAAAACGTCCTATCAGTATGTCCACCATAGATGATACGGTTGACAAAATAGAGCAGGACTGCCAGGAGTTGCAGCTTAAGGAGATTCCGACGCATATGATAGGCGAAAAGATAATGGAAGCCCTGCATGTGCTTGATGCGGTAGCCTATGTAAGGTTCGCGTCTGTGTACAGGGATTTTCGGGATGTTAACGAATTCATGGACGAGCTCAAAGGGTTTCTTGAGAAGGATAACTGATGTTTACGGGCATTATAGAAGATGTAGGCCTTGTTAAAAATATTGCCAAAAAAGGTGAGGATTCACTCCTTACGATAGTAACATCCATGGGTCTTGATGAAGTAAGGATAGGCGACAGCATTGCTGTGAGCGGTGCCTGCCTTACTGTTGTTACAGTATCAAAGGACAGTTTTTCTGCGGATGTTTCGGCGGAAACGCTGGCTAAAACAACTCTACGGACGGTAAAGACCGGGGATAAGGTAAACCTGGAAAAGGCCCTCACATTGAATAAGCCCCTGGGCGGACATTTTGTACTGGGCCATGTGGATTGCGTGGGGGATATTCGCGAACGTAGCGAAAGGTCGAATTCAATAATATTTGGCATTGAGGTAAGAGATGAAATCGGTCGCTATATTGTGCAGAAGGGCTCTATTACGGTGGACGGCATAAGCCTTACCGTTAACAGATATGAAAACAACAGATTTTATGTTAATGTGATACCACATACGGCCCGTGAAACGACTCTAAGATTCAAGAAGGCCGGAGACAATGTCAATGTGGAGACGGACATCCTCGGTAAATATGTAGAGCGATTCACCCATTCCGGAAGCGGAATAGATGATGGGTTTCTGTTGAAGCATGGATTTTTAAAATAATTTTAAGACAATAAAAATACAAGGGAAAAGAGTGCGATGGTTAGTACAATAGAAGAAGCCATTGATGATATCAAAAATGGCAAGATGGTTATACTGGTTGACGATGAGGACAGGGAAAATGAAGGTGATCTTTGTATGGCCGCCGAGCATGTAACGCCGGAGGCTATCAACTTCATGGCAAAACACGGCAGGGGGCTGATATGCCTTTCAATGTCCGGTGATCTTGCCGATAAACTGGAACTTCCCATGATGACGGCTAGAAATGAATCCCGTTTCGGAACCGCCTTTACGGTCTCCATTGAGGCCAGGACAGGAGTAACAACGGGAATCTCAGCCAAGGATAGGGCGACTACAATACTGACTGCCGTCGCAGACGAAACAAAATCCTACGATCTGGTGAGTCCCGGGCATGTATTTCCCATTCGGGCTCGAAAGGGAGGTGTCCTTGTTCGCACCGGTCAGACAGAGGGTTCTGTTGACCTGGCCAGGTTGGCCTATATGAAGCCTGCCGGAGTTATCTGCGAGATAATGAAGGAGGATGGCACCATGGCCAGGATGCCTGATCTTGAACTATTTGCAAGGGAACACGGCCTGAAGATAGTAACCGTCGCAGACCTGATAGATTTCAGGATGCAGCACGAACGGCTTATCAGAAGAGTGGCCGAGGCTAATCTTCCCACCAAATACGGAGGGGATTTCAGGATTATCGTCTATGAGAACGATGTTGACGACATGAAACATATTGCTCTGCTAAAGGGTGATATACAGACCGAAGATGAGGTACTTGTGCGCGTTCATTCCGAATGTGTGACCGGTGACCTTTTTGGTTCGTTGCGTTGTGATTGTGGAGATCAACTGCACAAGGCCATGGAAATGGTTGATCGGGAAGGGAAGGGTGTTATCGTTTACATGCACCAGGAGGGCAGAGGTATCGGACTTGCGAATAAGATAAAGGCCTATGAACTTCAGGAGAAGGGCCGGGATACCGTTGAGGCCAATATTGAACTGGGATTCAAGGAAGATCTGAGGGACTATGGTATAGGTGCCCAAATACTGGTTGATCTTGGTGTTAGAAAGATGCGTCTCATGACTAACAACCCAAAGAAGATTGCAGGTGTTGAAGGCTACGGTCTAACGGTGGTAGGGAGAGTGCCTGTCGAAATCGAGCCCAATGACAGCAACGCTCGTTATCTTAAGACGAAAAAGGACAAGATGGGGCACTTGTTGGAAATATAATGATGATGGTTAATCGGGGACAGGATTTTTCCTGATTAATCCTTCAAAACTGTATGGAGACGTTATTATGCCGAAAATCATAGAGGGTAAGATAATTGCCAAAGGGCTGCGTTTTGCTATTGTGGCCAGTCGTTTCAATGACTTTATCTGCGGGAAGCTTATAGAGGGGGCGGTAGATGCACTTAAGCGATCCGGTGCGGATGAAAATGATATCACTATTGCAAGGGTTCCCGGGGCCTTTGAAATACCTCTTGTGGCTAAGAGGCTTGCAAAGAGCGGTAATTATGACGCCATAATTTGTCTCGGTGCTGTAATACGTGGGAATACGCCGCATTTCGAATATGTAAGTTCCGAGGTATCTAAAGGGATTGCTGCGGTTACATTGGATACCGAAATTCCGGTTGCCTTTGGCATAATCACCTCTGACAACCTGGAGCAGGCCATAGAGAGGGCCGGTACCAAGTCGGGTAACAAGGGGTGGGATGCCGCCGTATCGGCCATAGAAATGGCCAATATTCTTAAGCTGGTATAGTCTAAACCCAAACTGGGGGGATTGATGGGTCACAGAAGAAAGGCCAGAGAGATTGCACTGCAGATTCTCTACCAGGTCGATGTATCAGGGGTAGGCACAGCTGAGGCTATAAATCTCTTCCGGGATAATTTTGGAATTTCTGATGAGTCTGTCGAGTTTTCTACCGAACTGGTAACGTGCACGATGGATCATCTGGAAGAGATAGATGACCTCATAAAGAGCTTTTCCGAGCACTGGTCGCTGGATAGAATGTCCAAGGTGGACAGGAATATCCTGAGGACGGCTGTTTGTGAACTCTTGTATTTTGAAGACATACCCCCAAAGGTGACCCTTAACGAGGCTATCGATATAGGGAAGAATTACGGGTCCGATAATTCCGGATCTTTCATAAATGGTATCCTGGATGCCATGTATTCTAAACTCTGGGGAAAAAATGAAGATTAGTGTGTCGGCTGAGCCCTTTGATGCGTTGTCTTTTGACAGCCTGGCACTCGGGCTATTCTCGGATGAGCGTCCCCCCAGAGGGTATGCCGGTCTAGCCGATTGGCGGATGAATGGTCTTGTCTCTGATCTGATAGTTGAAGGAAAGATAACGGGAGCCTTTCTTGAAAAGGTTTTTATTTCGTCCGATCGCCGGGGTCTCCCCTCTAAGATTCTCTTCATTGGGCTTGGCGAATCAACTCAACTGACATACGAGAAATTATACACTGTTGGATGCACCATCCTCCAGACCCTAAGAGAGGCAGAGTGCTGCGGATATGCCTTTGATGTCCCCGGCTCGGACAGATGTCGACTCGAGGTTTCCAAGATTGCCTTGGCAATGGTATCCGGCGTTTTCGAATCGCGTAGTGTTGAACTGGACGATATTGAATCGGATATATCTTTACTTGCAGGGAAAGATGCTTTTGATGAGGTTGTACTGGGGATGCACGAGTTCAAGATAAGCGTAAGGAGCAAGGCTACAGTCGATGTCATAGTCGGCGATCATCCTACAGAGGCTTTGTAATAATGCGTGTAATTGTAATAGGCGCTGGTGAAGTTGGCTATAATATTGCGGATATCCTGTCAAAAGAGGGAAACGATGTAGTTGTTATCGACAAGGATGACGAGAGACTCAAGACGGTCGCCGAAAATCTTGATGTACAGACCATAGCTGGGAGCGGAAGCAGTCCGCAGGTTCTTAAAAAGGCAAAGTTGAGCCAGACTGAAATGCTGGTTGCTGTTACTGACAGTGATGAGACAAACATAGTGGCCTGTCTGCTTGCCTCCGCACAGTCCTCTTCGCCCTTCAAGATAGCAAGGATAAGAAATCCTGATCTTAACAGAGATTCAATCCTCTTTGATAAAGCCCATCTGAACATAGACCTTTGTATAAATCCTGAACGCGAAGCGGTAAATGATGTTATAAACCTCATGGAATACTCCGGGGCTTCAGAGGTCATAGATTTTGCCGGTGGTAGCATTAAGCTTGTATCATTTTATGTAGATTCACAATGCATCGCCGTAGGAAAAAACCTCCAGCAGATAATGGAGATATACAAGGGTGGGGAGGATATCCTTGTCGCGTCTATCACGCGGGGGGACGAGCCCATAATACCTTCCGGAAGGACGGTAATAAAAGAGAAAGATCACCTCTTTGTCTTTGCCAAGTCCCAGGATGTAAGGGCTGTGCTGAGATTCTTCAACAAGAAGGAGGAGCCTGCGGATAGGGTCTTTATAGTAGGCGGCGGCAGTACTGGGCTTATGCTTGCGGAGTTGCTTGAGAAGAAGTGGGTTGGCACGATAAAGATCATAGAAAAGAGACAGGATAGATGCGAACAGCTTGCATCTATCCTGGACAGAACCATCTGCCTGCATGGCGACGGAACGGATCAGGATCTGCTGAAAGAGGAAAACATTAAGGATGCTGACTACTTCATTTCAGTTACTGGCGATGAAGAGGCCAATATCCTGAGTGCTCTCCTTTCAAAACAGCTTGGGGCCAAAAAAACCATATCCCTTGTCAACAAAGCAGGGTACAGCCATCTGATCCCTTTGCTCGGTATCGACGGGATAATGAACCCACGGAGGGCCAGTATAGGAAAGATACTGCACTTCATAAGGAAGGGAAAGGTTATATCTGCAACGCCCCTTGGCGATGAGAAGGCGGAGGCTGTTGAATTTATAGCCCTTGAGACGTCTGACATAACAAACAAACCCCTGAAAGAGATAGACTTTCCAAAAGGAACCATTATCGGAGCAATCACCAGAAACGGTGAGATAATTATACCTGGAGGAGATTCCGTTATACTGCCCGGTGACCATGTTATACTGGTTACCCTGCGGTCCTCCATTCCTAAGATCGAAAAGATTCTTACAGTCAAGCTGGATTACTTCGGATGAACACAAAGAATATATCCTATATTCTGGGAGCCCTTATTTTCTTTCTCGGGCTTACCATGCTTCTTCCCCTGTTTTGCTCGCTGTACTACAGGGAAGGAGATTCCAGTGCCTTCATTTACTCCGTAGCAATAAGCTTTTGTGTTGGAGCTGCCCTCTACTTTTTATTCCGACCTACCGATGGAAACATAAGCCTGTCACACAGAGAGGGTTTTCTTATAGTTACTACCGGATGGCTCCTTGCTGCAGCATTCGGGGCTCTTCCCTACATGATACAAGGTGTGCTTCCCAATTTCACAGATGCTTTTTTTGAATCAATCTCCGGATTTACCACTACCGGGGCTACTGTTATAACAAACATAGAGGTTCTTCCTCACGGCATACTTCTGTGGAGATCCCTCACTCAATGGCTAGGCGGTATGGGAATTATCATACTTTCCATCGCAATCCTGCCCCTGCTCGGTGTTGGTGGTATGCAGCTTTATAAGGCTGAGTTGCCAAGTCCGGTCAAAGACAAGATTACTCCAAGGGTCGCAGAAACAGCGCGGACACTCTGGATTGTCTATATAATCATATCAGTTCTTGAATTCATCATGCTTCTCACAGGGGGAATGGATGTATTCAACGCGCTCTGCCACAGTTTCACCACTATGGCTACTGGGGGGTTTTCGACCAGCGACGCCAGTATAACTCAATTTCACAGTGCCTATATAGATGGAGTTATTACATTTTTTATGCTCATTGCCGGTATAAACTTTACCCTTCACTACAGTTTGATAATGGGTAACTTCAGGGCAGTACTTAAAAACAGTGAGCTGCGCATGTACCTGGGAATAATCCTGGTGACGCTGATTGTAATAACGATCAATCTTAAGCAGAATGCAATCTACGAAGGTGCTGGTGCTCTCAGGTATGCCTCTTTCCAGGTTGTTTCCATAATTACTACTACCGGGTTTACCACTGCCAACTTCGATGAATGGCCATCTCTGTCGAAGATGATTCTGATTGTACTGATGTTCATAGGAGGGTCTGCAGGGTCTACCGGTGGAAGCATAAAGTGCCTCCGGATACTGCTGATATTGAAGCACAGCTACCAGGAACTCTACCGCCTTGTTCATCCCCACGCCATAACGGCGGTTAAGCTTGGCAAGAGGACCGTATATCCTCAGACCATGGCGAGCATATGGGGCTTTTTCCTTCTCTATCTCACCATGACAGTTCTTGCCTCGATTATACTTACAATGCTGGGCCTGGACATGGAAACTGCATTCTCGGCAGTTGCCGCTACCATAGGTAATGTTGGGCCTGGGTTAGGAGCAGTAAATCCATCAACAACTTACGGTGCGATACCCTGCCTTGGGAAATGGGTTCTTTCATTCTGCATGCTTGCAGGCAGACTGGAGATATACACTGTTATTATCCTGCTCATTCCAGAGTTCTGGAGGAAATAGTCTAAAAGTTTAAAGTCGGTCTGGCCCAGCGGGAAGCCAGGGTTGCTTATTCGATCTTCATCTCCACCGCCTGATGGACCGGCATTGCCGGTATCAAGAATGGGTGGAGGGGAGAAGGTATTAGCGGGGCCGCTTCCACCCGCTCCGAAACCCATCATCAATAGATTTTCGTTGTTACCGCCAACCATCTGTGTCTGGCATATGGCGCTGTGTGTGTTGTTAATGGTAAGGACACCGCTTATGTAGGTTATGTAATAATTATCGGACATGAGTCCGAAGGGCGTGATATCGTAGGTCCCGACTAGAAGGGCTCCCTGGCTGTCTCCGCCATAGTCTAGAGTGTCCTCCAGAACAGTGCTGTCTTCGCCTGAAACTAAGCCGTTGTAGGTCACACCATTTCCTCCGTAATAGGCATTGTCGTGATAAAGCTTGACGTCATCTTCTGCTGTCACAACCAGGGGTGCCTTGCTTATATCAACTCTCCCTCTGTAATCGATATCGTACCCCTGCTGGTTTGAATAGAGCCCCGTCAGTATAATGTTACGTTTACCGGCATCATCGCTTTCTGCCTCGTAGCTTGCCGTGCCGAAAATCTTGTCCGTATCGACGGCGGTTTTCCACCTGTAAGATGTCCCCGTTAGCGCCGTTGTTCCGTCGTAGACCTTGGCGTCTGCATTGACGTTAGCTGGGGCTTTGATCAAGAAGCTGCGCAGCAGTGGGTATGTGTAGCCATCATATATGCGCCATGTCTTTCCTGTGCCGCCTGCGTCGTCGATGTCCCAGGACGAAAAAGTGGCCAGGTCCATCATCTCTTCAGTAGTCTTACCTTCTCCACCGGCGGATGTAGACTGCCTGGATGTTACGGTATCCCAGAAACTTCCAGCTACGGTGCCTGCGTTGTATCCGACGAGCCCGCCGATATGTTTTTCTCCAGAAACCTTTCCAGTTGCATAGCTGTCGAAGATCTCGTTGTAGTTATATCCCGCCAGTCCACCGACCCATTTAACTCCCGATACTGAACCGTTGGCGTAGCTGTCGGAGATTAGACCCCATTCGTTGTGCCCTACCAGGCCTCCGATATCCTCGGAGCCAGTTACTGTAACCGTTGAATAGCTGTCAGTAATTAGGTCGTAGTTATACCCAACCAGACCACCTACATCATGGGTGCCCGATACTGAGCCTGTGGTATAACTGTTTGTGATATTGCCCTGGCTATATCCCGCCAGTCCCCCAACTTGGTTTTTGCCAGTAATGGAAACATTCACTAATCCGACATTACTGATGGTAGCTCCATAGGCATAGCCGAATAGACCCACGTACTCGGCGGCCGACCTGTTTATGTTATTGACTAGGCGATTAAACACTTCCATTTAGCGACATTGTGTGTTATGGTTTGTGCATGGAAAAACCAGATGCACGAAAACTTAGCCAAGACGTACAGTATGCTCTGCGCAAGCAGATAGTTCGGCTACGCAGGCAAGGGCGGTCCAATAAAGAGGTCGCCCAGATTATCGGTGCCACGGAACGCCACACCAGCAAGATTTGGCAGAAATACTTGCGGGAAGGCAGCTTCGCTATCAAGCTCGGACAAAGAGGTCGTCGCCACGGCGGTAGTCGCAAACTGACAAGTGAGCAGGAACTTGAGGTAAAGAAACTTTTGGTAGACAAAACACCGGATCAGCTCAAACATCCATTTGCTCTTTGGACCCGTGATGCCGTCCGTTTGGCAATCAAACAGCGATGCGGTACCGATTTGCCTCTACGGACTATAACCGACTATCTCAAGCGCTGGGGTTTTACTCCCCAGAAGCCCAGCAAGCGGGCCTACGAACAGAGCCCGCGACAGGTACAGCAGTGGCTTGATACCACGTACCCAGTGATTGCAGCTCAGGCAAAAAAAGAGAAAGCCGAGATTCACTGGGGTGACGAGACTGGCATTCAAAGTGGTGACTACACTGCGAAGGGTTTTTCTCCAAAGGGGAAGACACCCGTCGTCAGGGTCACTGCTAAAAAGAACAGAATCAACATGATCTCGGCCATCACCAATCAAGGAAAGGTGAGATTCATGCTGTATCGGGAGAAGATGGCTTCGCAG
Organism: Syntrophales bacterium; assembly: GCA_963665835.2. Classification (GTDB taxonomy): domain Bacteria; phylum Desulfobacterota; class Syntrophia; order Syntrophales; family UBA2210; genus UBA6078. The sequence goes on from CAXXWJ010000002.1 coordinate 42,083, forward strand.
GTGCTCATCAAGTTCATGTCCCGACTGATAAAGGATGTTCCCCGTAAGAGCTTTTTGATTTTGGACAACCTCCGTGTACATCACGGAAAAAAAGTCAAAGAGTGGCTTGAAGTAAACAAGGAGAAAATAGAGGTGTTCTACCTTCCCTCATATTCTCCAGAACTCAACCCGGACGAGTATCTCAACGGCAACCTGAAAAACAAGATTCGTTCAGGCATACCGGCAAGAAACGAAAAAGATATCGTCAGTAAGACACGTTCTTTTATGAAGACCTTACAGAAACGACCGCAACACGCAAAAAAATATTTCAAGCATCCGGCGGTTGCATATGCAGCATAATGGATCTATTCAATCACCGGAGCAATAATTATTAACGATTATTTAGACACCGTTAAACATGTGCGAAAGTTGAGTAATATTCCTTAATCACTTTGGACTAATTCCTCAGAGCTTGCTTAGTTCCTTGCTTTTTAGATACCTTGCAGTCTGCTACGGGCAGTTTATGCCTGAGGCGTTCAATAATTTATTGAAGTTGAGTATCATTGAGTAGTTGGTGCAATCTGTATCTACCTGCTGCCAATATATTTGTTTTACACAGTGACCGATTTGGGTACTCAGGGAGATGAAAAGGGCTGTTGAAATTAGTGATGTTTTTGGGGTTATGCCTGGTTGGTTAAAAAATTCTTGATTTCGGGCAGCGGTTGCATTAGCATGCGCTCAATTTTACAGAATGGACCGGTCAATGACAGTTATTGTACGGTATGGCGTATATTGGTTGTGGCAGTAGAACTGAAGAGGATGCTGCCCGTCCGCAGGCTGATACCTGATAAAATATGAAATATGAAGCCGTGGGCATGAATTGTTCCCGGCTTTTTTATTTTAATCGAACAGATTAGGGACAGAAAGTAAATATATTTCTATAACAACGGGAGACTCTCTTATAAGGAATCTTCCCTTTTGACAGACATTTGAGAGGACTGTTATGAAAACAAAGACGTTTATGCCCAATATAAAAACGGAAGAAGAGTTCAAGGCTATCCAGCTTGAAGGGTTGAAGTGGACCGTAGCTCACGCCTATAATGGATCTGATTTTTACCGCAGCAGGTTCGATGAGGCCGGTGTTAGGCCTGAGGATATAAGGAGTTTGGACGATTTGAGAAGGCTTCCCTTTGTGACTGCGAAAGACCTTCAAAGCCAGTATCCCTGGCCACTCAGGTCGGTTCCTTTCAGCGATATAGTCCGTCTCCATGCCTCATCTGGGACAACGGGAAAGCGAAAGGTAATGCTCTATACTCAGCGTGATATAGACGACTGGGCCAACATGTTCGCCCGTTGCTACGAGATAGCAGGTCTTACGCAGGAGGACAGAATACAGATATGTGTAGGATACGGTGTCTGGACAGCCGGTGCGGGCTTCCAGCTTGGCTGTGAGCGATTTGGAGCCCTTGCCATCCCCGCCGGTCCCGGTAACATGGATATGCAGCTACAGTTTCTTGAAGATTTTCAGCCCACTGTAATATGCTCCACAGCCTCCATGGGGCTGCTGATGGCTGAAGAGGTAAACCGCCGTGGGATCCGTGACAGGATCAACATAAAGAAGGTAATATTCGGTGCCGAGAGGTCGAATGACGCAATGAGAAATACAATAAAAGAGATGCTTGGTGCAGAGCAGACCTTCGATATACCGGGCCTAACCGAGCTTTACGGACCGGGCACCGGGTTGGATTGTGAACACCACAGCGGTATTCACTACTGGTCTGATTATTATATCCTTGAAATTCTTGATCCTGATACGCTGGAACCTGTTCCAGATGGTGAAGTGGGAGAGATGGTCTACACTACTCTACGAAAAGAAGGATCACCACTAATAAGATACCGCTCGCGTGATCTTACGAGGCATATACCCGGCATTTGCCCCTGTGGGTCACCATTTCCAAGGCACGACAGACTTCTTGGGCGGTCCGATGATATGTTCATAATACGGGGCGTAAATATCTATCCCGGTCATATAGACGAGATACTTTCCCTGCAGCAGGGGATAGGAAGCGAGTATCAGATACACCTGGACCGTAAAGACGACGGAAAAGACTATATGTCCATACGGGTCGAAAGGGCTGAGGGAGAAAGCGCAGAAAACGATGGAAAGATATCCAGACGCATAGAAGGGGCCATCAAGAAGGGTATAATGGTCAGTGGTACAGTTGAGATCATCGATTATCATTCGCTCCCACGTACTGAGAAAAAGTCGAAACGTCTCTTTGATCATCGCGATTGATAGAACGGAAGGTATTATTTCTTATTGGGTGATGGCCTTTGAATGCCGTTCTCTCCCCTTGACTTTGACGGGCTATATGTGTCAAATTGTACATGTATTTTTAAGTATGTGAGGGATCCCTCCCGTCAGGGGGCCCCACATCTCCTATCACTTGTTAAGAAAAGGCTTTTCAGGTTACACCCCTTCGATCCAAGATTCATTTTCTGCACAGTCCGGTTCGAGGCTCCTCATACCCTGAACTCGTTGGTACGTGATTACTGACATTTTCTGGTGTATGCTTTTTCAAGGAGCTGTTATTTGAAAAGTGCAGGGTAAAGAAGCTGGCAGTATCTTCTATAAAAAAATATATATAACAGTCCATTAACAATAAAAGCTAAGATATAACATTACTAAAGTCAACCGGTCTTCTTGCTGGAGCAAATCGAAAGAAAGGACTGATTGCCTTGGCAAGGGTACGGGTGCTTTGGTCTTAATCTGCAAGGTGTAAAGCCGCTGTTGACGCCAAATATTTGAGGGAACTGATTGAATATTCGAACATATGGGTGTAAATATTTTTCGATGCCTGGTACTTATTTTTGACTAACCTTTTCCGCTGTCTTACGGAAAATAGTCAGGGAGGTGCATATGAAAAATTTCAACAGGATCTTTTTTAGCTTTAGAAATTTTTTTACGTTGTTGCTCATCTTCCTATTTTTTACCTCATTTGCAGCCTGCCAACAAAAAAAGGAAGCCTCGGAAGGCTTGCCGGATAGGGTTACCATAGCCTATCCCAAGTCGGCTTATTCCGTCCTTTTTGCCGTTGCATATTCCAAGGGATTTTTTAAGGAGGAAGGTCTGGAGGTGGTTCCCCAGCTCAATGACTTTGGGAGAATAGCTGTTAAGTCCATGCTTGAGGGCAAGGCTGACATCGCCATATCAGGGGATACCGTGGTCATGTTTGCAGTTGTCGGGGGGGATAGAATCAAGGTTATAGCCCAGGCGATGAATTCCAAAAGAAACGAAGCCATAGTTGCCAGCACAGACAAAGGAATCTCAATGCCCAGGGATCTGGAGGGCAAAAGGATAGGGGTCGCATTTGGGACGACAGGACATTTCTTCATGGATTCCTTTTTGTCTGTAAACGGCATAGAAAAGAACAGCGTTACCATTGTCAACATGAGACCTTCTGAAATGATAAGTGCTATCAAAAACAGTTTAGTTGATGCCGTAGCGGTATGGCAGCCTTTTGCAAAACAGATGGAAAGGCAACTTGGGGACAGGGGCGTTGTTTTTTATGATGAGAGAATCTACAGCGATATTGTCTGTATCTCCACATCGGATGAATTTATAAAAAAATATCCCGAAGCAGTTATTAAAGTACTGAGAGGACTTACGGCTGCAGAGGAATTTGTAAAGGAATATCCTGAGGAAACACGTAGCCTTGCATCTGATTTCCTTGAGATCGATAAAACCATTCTCGATGAGATATGGGATACCCTTGATTTCAAGGTGGTACTGGGACAATCCCTTATTGTCAGCCTTGAGGACCAGACCCGTTGGGCACGGGAAAACAAGCTTGTAGAATCAATTAAAACCCCTGAATATCTCGACTATATATATATCAAAGGCCTGCAATCCGTTAAACCTGACGCTGTAATTCTGATCCAGTAGAGGTAGAAAATAAGATGCGTATAAGCAGCAGATTGTCGATTGGCAGCGTTATTGTACTGACCATACTTGGTGTAATGATTTTACTGGCCCTGTTTGCCTTTCAGCATGCCCAAAATGCACGAAGAGACGAATTGCTGATTATGGAAATGGATAGGGCCTTAAATCAGATATCTGTTTTGCAGGACGAATACCTGCTGCGTCATGAAGAACGGGCCAAAACACAGTGGGAAGCAAAGATAGAAAATGTAAAAATGCTTCTGGGGCATGTAGATGAAACAATTACAGATATTAGTGAGAAGGTAATTCTTGATGAGATAAGGGAGAAGTTTCATTTAAACATATTTCTTTTTTCCAGTTTGACCGAATATCTGAAGAATGCGGGGAATACCCCAAAACAATTTTTTTCTCTTGAAGCGGAACGAATGCTCAGCCAGATCATTGTAAACAGCTACAACCTGATTTCGGTAACGGATAAACTCCGTGAAACAGTCAAGGGCAGAACGAATTCCACCTACGAAAATACCACTGTCATAGTCATAGCTCTAATGTTCCTGGCTGTAATCATTACGACCGTAAATTATTTTTCTATTAAGAAAACCTTCAGCAACCGTATTGCTAAGCTAAGCGAAGGCGCTAAAATCATAGGCAACGGAAATCTTAACCATCAGATTCATGTTAAGGGAAACGATGAGCTTGCCTCCCTTGCCAGGGAGAGCAACGAAATGGCATTAAAGCTGAAGCATTCATATACCTCTATCGAAAATCTGGAAAGGGAAATTTCAGGACGCAAAGCGGCCGAACAAGAACTGAGAGAACATGAAGAGCACCTGGAGGCACTGGTTACGGAACGGACGAATCAATTACAGGAAAAGGCTACAGAACTTGAGACGGCAAATCAAAAGCTCAAGGAACTGGATCACCTGAAATCCATGTTTATTGCGTCAATGTCCCATGAACTCAGAACCCCCCTTAACTCAATCATAGGCTTTACCGGCATCATTCTCCAAGGCATGACAGGGGAGATCAATTCAGAGCAGAAAGACCAGCTCCAACGGGTCTACGGCTCTGCAAAGCACCTCCTTGCGCTGATAAGCGACGTTATTGATATTTCAAAGATTGAGGCAGGAACGGTTGCCGTCAATATCGATGAATTCGATTTTGAGGGGGTAGTGAAAGAAGCCGTATCAAGTCTTAAACAGGAAATAGACAACAAGGGATTGTGCCTTGAAATTAGCCTTATTCCTGACCTGCGACTGAAAACGGACAGGAAGAGACTCCTTCAGTGCATACTCAATTTTCTGAGCAATGCAGTCAAGTTTACTGAAAAGGGGACGATCTGGATTACAACCAGTGAAATTGATGGTATGATTGAAATCAGGTTGAAGGACACCGGGATTGGCATGAAAAAAGAGGACATGCCCCGCCTTTTCGAATCTTTCATGAGACTTGATTCACCCTTGAAAATCAAAACTCAGGGCACCGGGCTCGGACTTTATCTGACCAGAAAGATCGCGATCGAGCAGCTTGGAGGCTCCGTATACGCTGAAAGCACATATGGAGAAGGAAGTACATTTATACTTAGAATTCCGAAGTAATCAGACTTTATGAAGTGACGGGGCCTAAAATCCAGAGGAGGCTTTGATGAAAAGAGTTCTTGTAATAGAAGACAATGACGACAATATGAAGCTCATCACCTTTATCCTTGAAAAAAACGGTTACAGCACTATCAAGGCCGAGAACGGAAGGAAGGGAATTGCTCTTGCTATGAAGGAATCCCCCGATTTTATCCTTCTTGATATCCAGCTTCCTGATATCGATGGAACGGAAGTCCTGGAAGAGCTTAGAAAATTAGGAATATGCGCAAAAATTCCAATTATTGCAATTACTTCCTATGCAATGAGCGGTGACATGAGAAGACTTATTGAAGCAGGGTGTACCGGATATCTGGAAAAACCTATCGACCCCGTAAATATTATAAATCAGATACGTGATATAACAGGAGATTGAATCCATGAATATTCTTGTTGTAGAAGACAATGAAAATTCACGTATTATCCTTAAAAAGATCCTTGAGTCAGAAGGACATGATGTAGCAACAGCCAATAACGGGAGAGAGGCCTTTGATCTCGCAATAGCGTCACCCCCGGACATGATCATCTCCGATATTCTGATGCCTGTAATGGATGGATTTGCCCTCTGCCGGGAATGCAAGGGTAACAAAAAGTTACAAAACATACCCTTTATTTTTTATACGGCCACATACACCGATGAGAAGGACGAAGAGCTTGCCTCTGAAATAGGGGCAGACCTGTTCCTGAGAAAACCACTTGAACCGGTTACTCTTATAGCGATTGTACGAGAAATAATCGAAGAAACTAGGAAGGGGAGAGTGCCCCCCGAGAACCTGAATATAGAAAGAGAAGAAGTTCTGAAACTTTACAGTGAGCGCCTTGTAAGCAAGCTGGAAAAAAAGATGCTCGATCTGGAGAGGGAGATTGCGGAGCACAGGCAGGTAGAAATAGAGCTTAAAGATTCATATATACGTTTCAAGACAGTCATGGATAACATAGAAGCCTTGATTTACGTAGCAGACATCAATAACCACAGGATTCTATATCTCAACAAATACGGCAGGGATGTATTTGGCGATGTCGAAGGAAAATTATGCTGGAAGACCATCCAGACCGGTCAGTCAGGCCCTTGCCAGTTCTGCTCCAATGACAAGCTCCTGGATAAGGACGGAAAGCCTACGGGAGTTTACAGCTGGGAATTTCAAAATACCTTAACAGGGAAGTGGTATGACTGCCGTGATTCGGCAATCAGGTGGATTGACGGAGCACTCGCAAGGATAGAGATAGCAACGGACATTACAAAGCGCAAGAAAACCGAAGAAGCACTGAGGGAGAGCGAGGAAAAATATCGGGCAATATTTGAAAGTGTCTCAGAGGGGATACTAATCGCCGATCGCGAAACCAGGGAATTGAAGTATGCCAATCCGGCCATATGCAGCATGCTGGGGTACAGAAAGGAAGAACTGGAAGGAGTTAAAATCAGTGAAATCCATCCCAAGGCGGAACTTGATCATGTTATCTCCGAATTCCAGTCCCAGGCGCGAGGAGAAAAGACGCTGGCTGAAGACATCCCTCTTTTACGCAAAGACGGAACAGTGCTCTATGCCGATATAAGGACAAACAATGAGAGTGTCCTGATAGACGGCAGCCAATGTGTTGTGGGCTGCATTACCGATATTACCGAGCGCAAGTTAGTAGATGCAAGGCTGGTAAGTAGTAATGAGAAGCTGCAAATTGCTTTGGAAGGTACAATACGGGCGCTTGCAACAATGTCAGAATGGCGAGATCCCTATACAGCAGGACATCAAAAACGAGTGGAGGAACTTGCCTGTGCAATTGCCCAGGAAATGAAGCTTCCAGAGGATCGCATTAAGATCATCAAAATGGCGGCCCTCGTACATGACATCGGAAAGATATCCGTACCTACTGAAATACTGAGCAAACCCGGGAGATTAAGCGAATCAGAATTCAGGATGATTCAGATACATTCCGAAGTAGGGCATGACATATTGAAGGGGATTGATTTCCCCTGGCCTATCGCAGGCATCATACTCCAGCACCATGAGCGGATGGATGGCTCCGGATATCCGCGGGGGCTTTCTGGGCAGGACATAACAATTGAAGCGAGGATTATGGCGGTAGCGGATGTTGTAGAGGCAATGGCCTCGCACCGCCCTTACCGGCCAGCTTCCACGGTAGAGGAAGCATTGCATGAAATATCCCGTAATAAAGGTATCCTTTACGACCCTGAAGTTGCAGATGCCTGCCTGAAGATATTTGCGGACAAACGATTCTCTTTGAAGGCACACGAATGGAGTTAGGCACAACAATATTAATGACTATAAACATTGCCAGGAAATCTCCCCAATGATCCCCTGTCCCCCGATAGGGTTAGCTCCTGGCCAAAAAAAACTTGCTTTCTGGAGGTGATTGCTTTATTAACAGCCCATTAATAAAGCTGAATTGGTGTAGCCGTGAAGCGATTTAACGGGTTTTCGACAGCATGGTGGTGGCGTAGAGACAACGGTGTGGGTCTGTTCACCATGTAGGGTCGGAATGTGTAGAAAAAAGTAAAGGCCGTGAACAGATTATGTTCACGGCCTTTTTTGTTAAAATCCAAGAATGGAATGGAACATGAAAAAGAAAATCCTTATGGGAAATGAGGCGATCGGAAGGGGGTTGGTTGAGGCCGGTTGCACGCTTGTCTCGTCCTATCCGGGAACGCCGGCTTCTGAGATACTGGAGGCGGTAGTGGGGTTTTCCTCTGAGGCGACCAGGCCCGTCCATGTCGAGTGGTCGATAAACGAGAAGGTGGCATACGAGGTTGCTCTGGGAAACAGTTACACTGGCAAACGCTCTGCCGTTGCCATGAAGCAGGTAGGGTTGAATGTGGCCTCCGATCCCTTTATGCGTTCTGCATACCTGGGTGTCAAGGGAGGTCTGGTCGTGGTGGTTGCCGATGATCCCGGTCCGCACAGTTCGCAGACCGAACAGGACAGCAGATTTTTCGCGCAATTCGCACGAATTCCGGTCTTTGATCCTTCAAACCCGGCTGAAGCGAAGGATATGATTAAAAGGGCCTTCGAGCTCTCCGAGCGTTATGAGATCCCCGTGATGGTCCGGCCTACAACGCGGGTATGCCATGCAAGGCAGGGAGTCAGTCTTGACAAGCCACAGATCATTGAACGGAAAGCTCGATTTGATAAGGAGCCGGGGCGCTGGGTGGCTACCCCGCAGTTCCTGACCGGCCTGCACAGTCGGTTAAATGATAAGATCGATGAAATAGCTGGCCTTGAAGAGATGTATCCACTACGCATAGCAGGGAGTGGCTCGGCTAATGCATGTATCGTATCTTCCGGTGTTGCCTGCGCCAATACCTACGATATATTGGAAGATATGGGGCTTTTGAAAAAGGTTGACCTCTTCAAGGTAGATCTACCGTATCCCCTGAACAGGAATTTCATCGAGAAGATCAACAGCGCATATGACCGGGTCCTTGTGGTAGAGGAAACATATCCCACAATTGAGATGCAGCTTGCAAACAGGTCGATCCGTGGACGAATATCGAAGGATGTTCAAGATTACGGTGAACTTACCCCGGAAATTATAGAAAAGGTGCTGAGGGTATTTCTTGATATTCCTTCCACTGCTGTTGAAGATGTCAAAGATGCCAAGGGGGTAAGGCCCAGTCTCTGCGCAGGTTGTCCCCACAGGGCCTCTTTTTACGCTATCAGTACTTCATTCCCCAAGGGAATATTTCCCAGTGACATCGGATGTTATACGCTGGGAATGAATTTCGGGGGTGTCGATACCTGTCATTGTATGGGTGCCTGTATAAGTCAGGGGGCCGGTTTCTATCACGCCCATGCAGCGGACGGGCCGGACTACCCCACAATTGTTGTCACCATAGGAGATTCCACCTTTTTCCATGCCGGGATTCCGGGACTTATAAACGCCGTTTTCACCGGGGCCAGGTTTATACTGGTGATCCTGGACAATTCCACCACGGCTATGACCGGTAACCAGCCCACTCCGCAGGTGGGTATTATGGCCGATGGCTCTAGAGGAAATGCTGTCTATATCCCAGATCTTGTAAGGGCCAGCGGGGTAAAATTTTTAAGGGAGGCCGATCCCTACGATCTCGGGGCATTTTCTTCGCTTCTCAAAGAGGCGGACACCTTCTGCCGAAGTGATAATGGAGGGGTTGCGGTAATAATCGCAAAACACGCCTGCATTATGGACCGAAAGGCAAAAGAGGCCCAGAAATCCTACATGATCAGCGTGAACGACAACTGTACCGGATGCAAGGTATGCATCAACCGATTCGAATGTCCTGCCCTGATATTCAGCGAGGAATCGAAAAGGGTATTCGTAGATCCGAACATCTGTATTGGCTGTGGTGTCTGTAAGACAGTCTGTCCATTTGGGGCGATTGCTGTAGAAGAGATCGGAGGTTAAAAGTGAAACAGCAAATTGTTATAAGCGGAAGGGGCGGGCAGGGAGTCCTCTTTGTTACACGCCTTCTTGCCGAGGCAGGACTTGAGATAGGTGCCGATGTCCTAACATCGGAGACTCACGGCATGGCCATGCGGGGAGGTACTGTCATATCCCATGTCAAGATAGGTGATTTTAAAAGCCCGCTGATAAGGAAGGGCGCTGCTGATTCGGGACTTTTTCTGACGGAAGCCAACATCCCTGTCCACGGAAATTTCGTAAAAAGGGATGGTTACCGTATTGTAAATGCTGAAAGTGCCGGGGAGTACGAAGGGGTCGATGCTACTGCCTGTGCCAAAGAGATAGGTTCCTTACTTGCCACGAATCTCATCCTCCTGGGCTTTGCAATTCAAAAGGGGGCGCTTTTTTGTGATGAGGCTGTCATGAGAGAGGTAATAAAAAAGACATCAAGTCCCAGACAGGTTGAAATAAACCTCCGGGGTTTCGATAAGGGTCTTCAATTATAGTTATTATAAGGAGGGTTTTGATATGTTCAGGGTATTTAAAACAATAGCGGTATTTGCGGTCCTGGCAGTAGTCTGTGCAGCAGGTGCTGTGCCGGTCTCTGCTAAATCTACAACGTTGTCATATGCCAACTTTCCTCCGGCGTCCACCTTTCCCTGCGTTCAGATGGAGCGCTGGAAAGAGGAAGTAGAAAAGCGTACAGAGGGCTCACTGAAGATAAATACCTTTCCCGGGGGGACCCTGCTCGGGGCCAAAAATATGTTCGACGGCGTCATGATGGGACAGGCCGATATCGGCTGCTTCGCCATGTCCTATCATCCGGGACGATTCCCTGTACTCGAAGCTGTCGATCTTCCGCTGGGTTGGCCCAACGCCACGGTGGCTAGCCTTTCACTGCTAGATCTCTACGAAAAATACCGGCCCGAGTCGCTCAAAAAGGTGAAGGTCCTTACCATGTTCACCTGCCCACCTGCAAATATAATGTCCATAGACCCAGTTCGAACCCTGGCCGATCTCAAAGGCATGGAGATAAGAGCTGCCGGAACCGGCGTAAAGGTATTCGAGCTTCTCGGAGCGAGTCCCATAGGAATGCCCCAGTCTGATGTTCCAGATGCTCTCCACAAGAAGGTTATTAAGGGAAATGCATCTTCTCTTGAAGTCATGAAGGATTGCAACTATGCAGAATATTGCCGCTATATAACCATGACTAATCTTCAGGTTGTGACTTTTGCAGTGGTAATGAATATGGACAGATGGAATTCTCTATCGGCCGAAGTTCAGAAGATTCTGGATGGTCTTTGCCGTGAGCAGACCAAGTGGACTGGCCTATATGTTGACGAGCATGTCAATGAGGCCGTCAAGTGGTCAAAAGAAACATATAATGTAGAGGTCATAGACTTTGCTCCTGAAGAAACGGCCAAGATGCAGAGAAGTCTGGAGCCGCTTATCGAAGGCTATGTCGAAAGGGTAGGCTCAAAGGTCCCGGCCAAGGCGATAATTGATGACGTCATGGCATTCAAGGTAAAAAATACGACCAAGTAGCGGTAGAAGAGGGTTTTAATGACGCAGCTCATAGCTTGCCTGGAAAAGATAAGCAGAGTTCTTAATCGTTTCATGATGTTCATAGCGGGAATGTCGCTGGTGACGATGATGGCTCTCGCCTGTGCGAACGTTATGTTCAGGAGCTTCGGCATGCCTATCAAGGGCACCTTCGAGCTTATGGGCCTCTTCGGGGCCGTGGTTGCTGCATTCGCCCTGGCTGCAACACAGATGCAGCATCAGCATATAGCCGTTGATGTGGTCGTTAGACTTTTTCCGGCCAGGGTGCGGCGTATTCTTCTTATACTGAACTATCTCATAGGCAGTGCCTTTTTTCTTCTGGCGGCCTGGCAGACCATTGCCCTGGGAACCAATCTGTGGAATGTCCATGAATTGTCCGAGACGCTGCGGATTGCCTATTTTCCCTTTGTTTATTCTGTCTCGATGGGTTGTGTAATGATTTCGATGGTTATTATCATTGAACTTCTTAAAGAAATTGTTCGGGAAGGGGAGGGGCGATGACCGTAACCTGTATCGGGATTATAGGAATCTTGATTTTACTGGTAATGCTGCTCTTTCTAGGAATGCCCGTAGGCTTTACCATGGCAGCCGTCGGCTTTGGTGGAATATGGTATCTTATCTCATTCAAGGCTTCGGCAGGGATGGTTGGCGCCGAGTTGTGGAATACCTTTTCTTCATATGGGCTTACGATGGTCCCCCTCTTTGTTTTTATGGGACAGATCTGTTTCTATTCGGGACTCAACGAAAGGCTCTTCAAGGCGACCCATACGCTGACCGGTCACATAAGAGGAGGACTGGCTATGGCTACTATCTTTGCCTGTGCCGGATTTGCCGCCATATGTGGATCCAACACAGCGACGGCGGCTACCATGACCTCTGTGGCACTGCCGGAGATGAAGAAATATCATTATAATCCGTCCCTCGCCGTCGGCTCCATTGCATGCGGATCGACCCTGGGTGTGGTTATCCCGCCCAGTGTTGTTCTGATTCTGATAGGTCTTTCAACCGGACAGTCCATAAGCAAGCTCTTTTACGGGGGAATTCCGGCAGGACTCTTGCTTGCCTTTTCGTTCATGGTGACAATTGCGATACTCTGCTGGTCTAATCCCAAGTGGAGTCCCCTTGGCGAGAGACGGCCCCTAAGAGAAAAGATAGCTGCCCTTCCAGGTTTTTTTGAGGCCATTTTTCTCTTTATTCTGGTAATGGGGGGGTTGTACGCTGGTATTTTTACACCGACCGAGGCCGGTGCCGTGGGAAGCTTTCTGGCCCTATTGATCAGCCTGGTGAGAAGGAAACTCACCTGGCGTGCATTCCGGTTCGCCGTTATTGACACACTTCAGGTGTCCTGCATGGTCTTCGTTATAATCGCCGGTGCTGTCATGTTCAGCCGTTTCCTGGCGCTTACGCGGATTCCCTTCGATATTGCAGACTGGGTAGCCGCCCTGCCGATTCCGCCCATTGCTGTTCTGGCTGTTATATTTCTGATCTATATTATCGGAGGCGCCTTGATGGATGCCCTGGCTCTCCTTCTGATAACGATTCCCATTTTTTTTCCAGTTGCAATGAAGCTGGGCTACGATCCCATCTGGTTCGGTGTTATGATAACCATTATAACCACGCTGGGTGCAGTGACGCCCCCTGTAGGTGCGTCGACCTATGTGGTCGCCGGGATGGCAAAGGGTATAGGATTGGGAAGTGTATTCAGGGGGGTTATGTTTTTTATACCTGCCTATATACTCTGTATAATTCTGCTTATGGCATTTCCTGAGATTATCACCTATCTTCCAGGTCTTATTAGATAGGTTTGTAGAGTTTTTAAGACTAAAGCTCGTAGAGTGTTTCGTCCACATTGGGTTTTGCAGCCCCGATCTGTCTGGTTTTGCCGTTTTTCCCGTCATCAGTGGGAAAAGAGAAAGGCCCATCTCCATCAATGAGGGCACCCATTTCAGATTCTATTTTTTCAGGGTCTTCCCCCTTTTCCATTCTGCTAAGGGCCTCTTCCATTTCCGGGTTCATCCTCAGTCCCGTTGCATCCGATAGCTTGCGCATTATGGCGGCGGCCTGTCTCGGATCGTCCCCATCCATTTTTTCCGCTTCTCTGCTCAGCATATCCATGGCCCGTGCCATCTTTGTCGCATCGATTTGAGGGAATTCATCTTCTGCAGCATTTCCCCGGTCCGCTGATACTAATGAAAAGAGCGACATGCGGCGCTTCATGCGATTTGTCTTACAACGTGGGCAGCTTGGAATCTTCTCCGTATTTATTGACCGCGAAAAGAAATTATAGATGGTGTTACACTGTTCACAGTAGAACTCGTATATAGGCATAACAAATCCTTTATTATCTGGGCTAGGCGGACAGGCTTTGTTCTTTATTTCCCGGAAGAACATCCTTCAAAAATCTGCCCGTTATGGATTCTTCGGCTTTTGCCACATCTTCTGGGGTGCCACAGGCTACGATCCTTCCCCCTCCGTCTCCTCCCTCCGGTCCCATGTCGATTATATAATCGGCAGACTTGATCACATCAAGGTTGTGCTCTATCACAACGACGGTATTGCCCATTTCAACCAGTCTGTCCAGGACAAGAAGAAGTTTTTCTATATCCGCAAAGTGAAGTCCGATAGTAGGCTCGTCCAGAATATAAAGAGTTCCGGTGGTCAGCCTTTTGCCCAGTTCTCTGGCGAGTTTTATCCTCTGGGCCTCACCTCCCGACAATGTCGTTGCGGACTGCCCCAGTTTTATATATCCAAGACCGACGTCTGCGAGCAGTTCAAGCTTGGATCTTATCGCTGGAATATTCTCGAAGAATAAGACCCCCTGGTTGACTGTCATGTCCAGAACATCAGCTATGCTGTTTCCCTTGTAATGGACCTCCAGCGTATCTCTGTTAAACCTTTTTCCCTTACAGTTATCGCATGTTATGTAGACATCGGGGAGAAAATGCATCTCTATTTTTTTAACCCCTTCTCCTTGGCATGCCTCGCATCGCCCCCCCCTGACATTGAAGCTGAAGCGTCCCGGCTTATAACCTCGGATCTTGGCTTCCGGAAGCTGGCTGAACAGGTCTCTGATGTGGGTCAGAACCCCCGTATATGTGGCCGGATTGGACCTTGGAGTTCGGCCTATCGGCTGCTGATCCATGGTTATTACCCGTTCTATTCCCCCCGATTCCACTATTTTTTTTATCCTGCCAAATTTGCCCCTGTACTGACTCAATCTCCTTCGGAGAACCTTGTAGAGGGTTTCTATTACCAGTGTGCTTTTCCCCGACCCTGATACACCTGTAACGCATGTAAGTACTTTAGTGGGGATCCTTATTTCGATCTCTTTCAGGTTGTTTTCTGATGCACCTTCGATGACAATGAATGGGCCTGATAGGGGCCTTCTCCTATAAGGCACGGGGATTGACATCCTCCCCGACAGATACATGCCGGTGAGCGATACATCGGATCTTCGGATCTCCTCGGGCGTTCCCTGGAATACTATCTCTCCTCCGTGAACGCCGGCCCCAGGCCCTACATCTATTACATAATCGGCGCGATTCATTATATCCGTGTCGTGTTCTACGACCAGTACGGTATTACCCATGTCACGCAGACGTTCCAGGGTGTGTGCAAGTCGGACGCTGTCTCGTGGATGAAGTCCTATGGTGGGTTCGTCCAGGACGTAAAGGACGCCTACTAGGCCCGATCCTATCTGCGTGGCAAGCCGAATACGCTGCGCCTCACCCCCCGAAAGGGTTCCCGATGAGCGTCCAAGGCTGAGGTAATCCATGCCCACCTCGATCAGAAACTGGAGGCGCTCTCTTATCTCTTTTCGTATTCGCTCGGAGATCATGGATTCTGTGTGGGTGAGGGAAATATTTTCGAAAAAAATCATGCACTCACGGATAGACAGACGGCACAGGTCGTCGATGTTTTTCCCCCCGACTGTTACGCAGAGGCTTTCTTTTTTCAATCTGCTTCCACCGCAGGAAGGGCAGTCAGTTATATTCATATAACTGGACGTGTCCACCCTGGCGCGGGAATCGTCGGAATCTTCCTCATGGTAGGTCTCCTTGAGTCTTTCCAGAACGCCTGTAAAGGAGCGCTCGTAGAAGTTACGCCTACCTTTTTTATCAAAATAGAATACTATCTTTTCGTCACCAGATCCGTGCAGAAGAACCTGCCTCACCCTGTCGGGAAGTTTGTTGAAAGGGGTATTGATGTCAAATCCGTAGTGACTGGAGAGTGAATCGAGCATTTGATGAAAATAGACGGAATCCTTGCCCTCCCATGGGGCTATCGCCCCCTCACGTATAGATAGGCCGGGGTCGGGTACGACAAGGTTTTCGTCGAAATATACATGAGTCCCAAGGCCTCCGCAATCCGGACAGGCTCCGTAAGGACTGTTAAATGAAAATACCCGGGGCGCCAGTTCCGGCATGCTTATTCCGCAATCCGGACAGGAATAGTTTTGGCTGAACAACATCTCTTCTTCGTTCGGTACATTTATGATGACCAGTCCGCCCGAAAGCCCCAGGGCTATCTCCAGAGAATCTCCCAGGCGCTTCTCTATGCCATGCTTTATTATCAGTCTGTCAACCACGACTTCAAGGGTATGACGTTTGTTCTTGTCAGGGATAATATCCTCACTAAGATCAAGTATTGCCCCGTCGAGTCTTACCCGGGCAAAACCTTCCTTTCTAAGGCGGATAAATTCTTTCTGGAATTCTCCCTTTTTCCCTCTTACTATCGGGGACATGATATTGATTTTTGTCCCCTCAGGGAGGGCAGTCACCCTGTCGGCCATCATGTCGATGGTCTGCGCTTCTATTGGTTTTCCGCAGTTGTAACAGTGGGGGGTCCCAACACGGGCAAAGAGGAGACGTAGATAATCATATATCTCGGTTACGGTGCCGACCGTAGAGCGCGGGTTTCGGCTGGCACTTCTCTGTTCAATCGCGATGGCTGGGGAAAGACCCTCAATGGATTCAACCTCCGGTTTGTCCATCTGGCCTATGAACTGGCGTGCGTAGGTAGAAAGTGATTCTACATATCTTCTCTGACCCTCGGCGTATATGGTGTCGAAGGCCAGGGATGATTTTCCTGAACCGGAGACCCCGGTTAAAACGACTAACTTATCCCTTGGAATATCCAAGTTGACATTCTTCAGGTTGTGCTGACTAGCACCCCGTATCTTTATGTAATTCATATTTTATTTCTAATGCTTAGAAGCCTTATAATCTTATATCTATAAAGGATTTTTCCCTAAGGTTCTGTACCCATTCCGTAAACTTCTTTTTCATTTTTTCGTTTCCAACTCTGGAAATGATCTCGTCACGGATCTCTTCGACGGTCCTGGCCCCGGCGCCCTTACTCCCTATAATCCTTATTATGTGGAAACCGACTGGAGACTCTATTACATCACTTATTCCTCCCGGTTTGAGCGTGAAGGCTGCCGCATCTACTTCCGGAAACATAATGCCCTGTTCTACGAAGCCCAGATCTCCATTCACTCCGGCTGCGGGACCCTGAGAGTATGTTTGCACCATGAGGTCAAATTCAGCGCCTTCTCTCAGTTTTTTAAGGATGGCTTCCGCCTGTGACCGGAGTGCCTCTTTTGTGCTGTCATCGGCATCCGTTTGTTTTGCTATAAGTATCTGCTGGATCCTCCTGGCAGGTTTTCCTTCGTATTCTTTTCTGTGTTTTGCGTAGTATTCCCCGGTTTCCTCCTCGCTGACGGTCACCTTGGACTTAACCGTTGCATCAATAACTTTTCTTTTAAGCAAGTCTCTTCTTATTTCGTCCTTGTACGCCTCTATCGAGCTTCCTTGATTAATCAGAGCCTCGCTAAGCTTTTCGATTGTTGTGTTTTGATATTTAAGAATATTGTTTAGTACGCCCTCTATATCCTCATTATTGACGGAAATTTTCAGTTTTACGGCTTCCTGTTCAACAAGTTTGCGGTCTATCAGCTGATTCATGATTGACAGCTTGATCTGATCCGGAAGCTCTTTGTCTCTTTCTTCCTCAGGGATACCTTCAATATTTTTCATAAAGTTTTTGATGAATGAATCAAACTCGGAAAGTGTTATTACCTCGTTGTTCACAATGGCGACGATTCTGTCTTCAACGGCGGCATATAGTGAGGTAGACAGAAAAATAAGAAGTATGCCGATGAAAGAAAATATCCTTGATTTCATGTGTGATTCCCCCCGCGTTATTTATAACTGCGCTACGTTATCAGAAAGCTTTCCGTTCTTCAATCTCCAGTTCTATTAAGAGGTCCATTGACCGGCCAATAATGTCTTTCCCCTCGACTCCTGGCATCGATATAATGAGCCGGTTGTCTGGTGTGAATCTTACCCCTCTAGATTTATCCTTAGATATTTCTATGATTTTGTCAGGATTGACGGGGCTGTTAGGGCTGAAGTTTATGCAGATTTCTGTACCGTTGTATTCGATCTTTTTTGCGAGTATCTTTCTCAGGAGGTTTTTGATGCGAATGATATCAATCAGGTTATCCAATTCAGTTGGAATGCTTCCATAACAGTCGGTCAGTTCCTCTCTCAAGGCCGGAATATCATCTTCGGAGGATATCATGGATATCCTTTTGTATGTCAGAAGTCTGGTGTGGATGTCGGATATAAATTCGTCCGGTATGAACGCAGGGAGTCCGAGATTTATCTCCGGATCTATTTCGGCTTCGGGATGATGTTCTCCCTTCAGTTCTCTTATCATTTTTTCCATCATCTCTGTATACAGCTCGTATCCGATTGCTGAAACATGCCCCGATTGGGATACGCCCAGAACGCTTCCTCCACCTCTTATGGTAAGGTCATGTGTAGCCACCTTGAATCCCGATCCGGGCTCCGAAAATTCCCGTGCGATACTTAACCTTTTCCTTGCATCGCGCGACAGTGCCGATTCTTCAGGAATCATGAGATATGCGTAGGCATCTTCCTTTCCACGACCAACCCTTCCCCTCAGCTGATATAGCTGGGACAGGCCGAAACGGTCCGCCCGGTTTATTATGATTGTATTGACTCTCGGTATGTCGACTCCGGAGCTTACTATGGTGGTACAGATCAGTATATCGAAGTCCCTGCGAACGAATTGCACCATTATGTCTTCAAGCTCTTTTGCCTTCATCTGTCCGTGCGCCACGGCGATTCTTGCCTGGGGAACCAGTTTTTCGACCAGACGGGCAATGCTGTGAATGGACTTTATCCTGTCGTGGATAAAGAAGACCTGTCCTCCGCGGCCAAGTTCTCGTTCAATGGCACCTTTGATAATATCTTCATTGAATTCAGATATATGAACCTCAACTGGCCGCCGTTCCTGAGGCGCAGTATCAATTATTGAAAGGTCACGTATACCGATGAGAGAAAGTTGCAGGGTCCTGGGAATAGGGGTTGCTGTCAGTGTAAGTACATCTACAAGTGCTTTGAGCTTTTTAAGCCGTTCCTTATGGGCCACGCCGAAGCGCTGTTCTTCGTCGATAACAACTAGGCCGAGATCCTTGAATATTATGTCCTTCTGTAGGATGCGATGTGTGCCGATGATTATATCTATAAGGCCGGCCTGTATATCTGCCACAATCTTTTTCTGCTGTGCCCCTGTCTTGTACCTGTTCAGCACCTCTATTCGAATAGGATGACGGGAAAAGCGTTCCGAAAATGTCCGGAAATGCTGTTCTGCCAGAACAGTTGTTGGAACAAGGATCGCTGCCTGTTTGCCGTCCATGGTTGCCCTGAAGGCGGCCCTCATTATAACTTCGGTCTTCCCGAATCCCGCGTCGCCACAGACCAGGCGATCCATCGGTTTTGTATCACCCATATCATAATATACATCTTCAATGGCCCTTGCCTGGTCGGGGGTTTCTTCAAACTCGAAGGATGATGAAAACTCTTCATAGTCACGACCTGAAGGGGAAAAACTGTGCCCCTTCATCACCTCCCTGGCTGCGTATATCGATACCAGTTCTTCGGCAACGGCCCTGACCGACTGTTTTACCTTTTCCTTGACTGTTTCCCAGGATGTCCCGCCTAGCTTATCCACCGGAGGGATATGACCGTCGGGGCCTATGTATCGCTGTATCTGGTTAAGGCGGTCGACCGGTATGTACAGGCGGTCATTGTCCTTGTATTCAAGTAGGAGAAAATCATTTTCAGTATTCCCCAGGGTCAGCCTCTGCAGACCACGGTAAAGACCGATTCCGTGATCTACGTGGACAATAAAATCTCCCTCCTCCAGTTCTCCAAAAGATCTGAGGAAATACCCTTCCCGTGTGTTTGCTTTTCTGGGTCTACGTGCTTTTCTGCCAAAGATGCCGTCTTCACTGATTATGACTGTTCCCAGAGATGGGTATGAAAAGCTTGATGTAATTTTGCCTTCCCTGACAATAAGCGAGCCACCCCTAATCTCGGCCATGTCCGATAAAAAAGGGCTGGTTGACTTGAGGACCGGAAGGGAATATTCCCCCAGAAGATGCTCAATTTTCTCTATGTTCCCCTCGGAACAGAGAAAATTCACAATGGCTCCTTCATTCATCCATGTCCTTATTCTGTGGGCCAGCGGGGAAAGGATACCTTCCTGGTCTGGTCGTTTTTCAATCTCCGATTTGAGGTCTATCTCTTCGACCTCAAAATGGATCTCATTGGCGGTCTGCAGCCTGTCCAGGTATATCTTCTGGAGAGGTTCGCACTTCCGGTATATATCATCCCAGGATGCCATGAAAAGGTCTGTTTCCACAAAGAGCCTTCCTTCATCCTCTGACTTTCTTGCGATCCTGTCGGCGTTGTTTATGGCCTCATCCGCAGAATTTTTCATTGTGCCCGGATTTTCAGAGATTATCAGGATATTCGAGGGGAGATAATCGAAGACGGAATCCAGGTTGCCGTAGAAAAGGGGAAGTAACTGAGGATTGGCCATCGACATAAGGCCCTTTTCAAAGCTTTCAATGATACGGCTTCTGCGCACATGGGATATCGCGGATTCATTCAGTCTGGCCCGCAGAGCTCTGACTGCCTTTGACCTGGAGCTCTTAGAAGTCAGAACCTCTCCCGCCGGAGGCAGCACAAAATCGATGATCTCCTTCAAAGACCTCTGTGTCGATTGATCAAAATATCTGATAGACTCGATCTCGTCTCCTGCAAATTCCATCCTTACCGGGAAGTTGTCGGAAGGAGGGTAGATGTCCACTATATAGCCCCTTAGGCTGAACTCCCCTGGCTTTTCTACCAGTGGAACCCTCTGGTAACCGCCTTCTACAAGTTTTTCTGCCAGGGCGTCCCGGTCTCTGAAATCTCCGATGGAGATCGTCTCAAGATAAGTCTTGAAGCTTTCCAGCGGAGCAACCTTTTGCATAAGTGCGTTCAAGGGGGCGACAATAAGTCTGGGTTTACCTGAGAGTATCTGAGATAAGGTTCCGGCGCGCTCTGTGGCGATGTCGCTTTGGCGTGACAGGGTGTCGTCAGGAGGTACTAATTCCCATGGAGGCAGGAAGAGTATATCCTCTCCGCCAAGGAAAAAGGAAATATCCCGAAAAGTACTCAGGGCCGCCTTCCCCGATGCGGTTATGAAAAGGGTTGTTTTTTTTATGTTCTTGAAAACAAGAGAGGCAATAAAGGCCCTGGAAGAACCCTTGAGGCCGCAGATATCCGTCTGACCATCCCCCCGGTGGATCTTTTCAATCAGTGCCCGGAGGGAAGAATCGGAAATCAAGGCATCCTTGTATATACGTTTCCTCACGCAAAAAGTCTGCTTTTTATGCTACTTCGATGCTTCAAGCATCCTGCTGAGGGCTAATCTGGCTGGTACCCTTATATCTTCAGGTACCTCTATAACCTGTTTCTTCTCAAGCAGGGCGGCAAGAATGTCATCGAGGGTCATACGCTTCATGTCCAGGCATGTCAGTTGATCCGAGGCTGGTATGAAGGTTTTACCTGGACTCTCCTTTTTCAGCTGGTGCATTATGCCCTGTTCAGTTCCTATAATAATCTTTTCGGAATCGGTTTCACGGGCAAACTTCAATATGCCGCCAGTACTTCCCACAAAGTCCGCCATTTCCGTAACCTCGGGACGGCATTCCGGATGTAACGCAACAGGTGCCCCCGGATTTGCCTCTCTTACCTTTAATATCTGTTCCGGAAGGAGGTTGTCATGTACGTAACAGAAACCCCTCCAGGGTATTATCTTCTTAGCTGTAAACTGAGCGGTATAGCGTGCAAGATTTCCATCGGGAATCATCAATATGCTGTCTGCATCAATTGCCTCGACAATACGAAGGGCATTGGCTGATGTACAGCATATGTCGCTGTGGGCCTTTATCTGGGCTGATGAGTTTACGTATGTAACAACCTTGGCTTCAGGATGTTCCTCTTTTGCCTTCTTCAGCTCTTCTAAGGTTATCTTGTCTGCCAAGGGACATCCTGCATCCAGGCGGGGAAGCAGAACTGTCTTTTCTGGAGAGAGGATTGAGGCACTTTCCGCCATGAACCGTACTCCTGCGAAGACTATAACATCTGCTTTTGTCTCGGCGGCCTCCATGCTAAGGGCCAGTGAATCGCCCAGTATATCTGCGATATCCTGGATCTCATCGCGCTGGTAGTAGTGCGCCAGCAAAATGGCATTGTTTTCATCCAGAAGTTTCCTTATTTGTTCCTGTTTTTCTATAATGGCCATATGGTTTCTTCTTCGTGTTAAATTAAAAGGTGGTTTATCCCGTTGGAGCAAGGGGGTTGAATATACCATAGAGCATATTTATTCAAGGCAGAAATATTGACAAGCATTCGCCTTTAATATACTAAGTCCCTTCGAGACACATTTACCTGCTGGAACCGAGGAGTTACCTATGATAACTGTCAGAGAGGCTTTGGATCACATTCTTGGCTCCGTAGCCCCGCTGGGTCTTGAGAAAACGGATATTCTCAGCGCCCTGGGAAGGGTTGTGGGAGAGGATGTCTATGCCCTTCGAAACATACCTCCCAGTGACAACTCTGCTATGGATGGCTATGCTGTCAGGTTCGAAGACACCGGCAGTGCCGCAGAGAAATCCCCCGTTTTTCTAAAGGTTATAGAAGATATACCGGCCGGGCATTTGTCCCAGAGAACTGTCAATCGCGGCGAGACTGCGCGTATAATGACAGGGGCCATTATGCCCGACGGTGCCGATGCTGTTGTAAAAGTGGAGGACACAAGATGCGATGACTCTGCGATACATATCTTCTCCGCAGTTAAGAATGGTGAAAATGTAAGATATGCCGGAGAAGACGTAAAAACAGGGGATCTCATAATAAGTAATGGAACCGTTCTGAGACCTGCGGAGACCGGAATGCTGGCCGCCCTTGGCCGCTCCTTTGTCAAGGTATACAGAAGGCCTCAGGTGGCGCTGATATCAACCGGCAATGAACTTGTAGATATAGACGATGCAGGGGCGGCGGGAAAGATAGTAAACAGCAACAGCTATTCCCTGGCGGCGCAGGTTATGGAATGCGGGGGTATACCGCTTCAACTTGGCATTGCAAAAGATACCAGAGCGGACCTGACCGAAAAATTCCAGGCTGCGCTGGGGGCCGATATAATCGTGTCATCTGCCGGTGTTTCGGTAGGTGACTATGATTTTGTAAAAGATGTCATGCAGGATCTGGGCATCGGAGTTGAGCTATGGCAGGTGGCGCAGCGCCCGGGAAAACCGATGACCTTCGGTTCGAAAGAAGGCAAACCGGTCTTTGGGCTTCCGGGAAATCCGGTATCTTCGATGATCACATTCGAACAGTACGTAAGGCCGGCTATACTGAGGATGACGGGCCATCAGAAAATCTTTCGCAGTACAGTAAAGGCTAAACTTCTCCATGACATTAAGAAGAAAAAGGGGATTCGGTATTTTTTCAGAGCCCTTCTGAAAAGCGAGGGATACGATTTTGTAGTTGAAGTCACGGGGGAACAGGGTTCAGGAATATTGCGCTCCATGGTTCTTGCAAACGGGATAATGGTCATTCCCGAAGATGTGGACTTTGTGAAGGCCGGGAGCGAAGTCATGGTTCAGCTGATTGACAACTCGCAGCATTTTGCCAGAGATCCAGAATATCTGAACGGTTGACAAACAGAAGGGAAGGGGATATCAAGCCAGGACAATCGGTTAATATAAATCGCGGAAGTGCCAAGGTCACTGGTGGGCCTCCCGGACTTCAAATCCGGTGTGGGGCGCTAGAACCGTCCCAGGTGGGTTCGATTCCCATGCACTTCCGCCAATTATTTCAATAAGTTAGCTAAATACTCCTAAATCACGCTGACGATCTTTCTCCATCAAAGGCCTTTATTGTGATGGAATTGTGATGCTTTTGGAGTCTTTTCTGAATCAAGCTCCTTTTGTTGATAGACTTTAGCAATTTTTTCTGCCGCGCTTCGAAGATCGTCTTCATTAGTTATATTATACCGGTCAAATATGCTTCTGGTTTTATGCCCAGAAATTCTCATTGTGACCGTGTCAGGAATTCCTGCTCTCGACATATTCCGAACCGCTGTTCTTCTATTATCGTGGAGCATTTTTCCTTCCAAGCCTGCCCTTTCACATGCGCCATGCCATCCAGCTTGATAATTTCTTATCTGTCGGCCTTGTCTGAAGCAAACATAGGGGCATTGTGGATATTGGTTGTCTCTAATTTTCTTTTGTCTGAGAATTACTCCATAAAGATCACCAGCAAGAAAGATTATTCTCGACTGATCATTCTTTGTTGTCCCTGCCTTTAGAGTAATTTTTTCCTCAAAGACATTTGTTTGATCCCATGTTAGATCGAGAATTTCCTGCTTTCTCATTCCAGTAAAATGGGCAATCGTAAGAACCGGCTTTAAATGATCAGGCAATTCATCACGCAAACGAATATACTCTTCATATTCAAAGAAGCCTTCTCTCGGTGGTGCTTCTTTTAGTTTATGCACATATGGAGGATTAACCACCTTAGGGGGCGTATGCCTCACACCCAGTGAAAACATTCTCTTTAATGCGGACAGTTCCCTGTTGATCGTGCCATTGCTTGCCTTATTTTGTTTTCTTGAGATTATATAGCTCTCGATTAGGCTTGATGTAATATCTTTTATCCTCATTCCTCCGAAGAAAGAACCAAGGTGTTTTAGACTCAGTTCAGCACGATTCAAAGACTTACGGCTGTTTAATTTGTAATCGTTTATAAGACACACCTTCAGATCTTCAAATGACACTTTGTCAATATCCAACCCGTGGTGTCTTCCTGCTGCGAGTTCACCTTTCAGTTTGTCAAAGATCCTTTGGGCTAACTTCTTATCCGATGTTTCCGTTGAGCGTCGGATTTGCTGCCCGTTATAATTAAAACTTATCCACCAGACCGAGCCTCTTTTATATAAACCCACGTCCAACCTCCTTTCCTTTGAGGCCTTTGACATGGTCTGGTTTCCCGTACTTAGGATTATAGCCTTCCTCTTTTGTTTGGTCAATGGCTTTACGAACCAAATTATCAATATGGATATTCCCCTTTTCTAACGGTTTTCTTTTTTTACTATTTGCCTCTGATTTGCTGTCCCGTATCTTTGGCGTTTTGCCTTCCAACCAGTTATCTATTTCCACTTTCCTGAAACGGATCAGCTTGCCTATCCTGTAATGAGGAATCTCTTGTAACATGGCATAGAGGGTCTTCACCTTGACCTTCAGGTAAATGGATAGGTCTTTAATATCCCAAAACTCGTTAAGGAGTTCCTTTTCAGAATGGGAGATCATCATACTTCCTCCACTCTTCCAGGGCTTCACGTGCCATAAGCTCTATTTCATCGTCTGATCTTCCCCCTTCTTCCTGTAAGGTTTGTACGGTCTCATCATAAAACTCTCTTTCTTCAGGAGAGTTAAAGGGGGGGTACCTATGTGCAGACTGCCTACCACTGCCTACCACTCCCAAATATTCCTGATATTCTTCATCTTTTTCAGGTAGGCAGTTGGTAGGCTTTGACAGCTCCCTACCTGCATATCCATATTGTTCCAGAAGGGTTTTGTATTCCTGAGAAGTGATAATGATTTCCGAGTAACCGTGGATGCTACGGCTTTTTAAGCTCATCTTTTTGAGACGCATTCCTATCCACTGAGGGGAGACATGTTTGTCTTCCGGCCTTCCTTGGTTAAACCTGGTGCGTATCTCATTTATAGTGATAGTCCACTCAAGAAAACCGCTCAGATTGTTTTCGTCGGTAATCTCCTTGATAATGGCAACCAGACGGCCTTCGAGAGTTTCTTTTCTGGACACATCCTTTTCACCGGCAATGGCGAGGATTGAATCTTCCAATGTCTGATGTTCGACAGGAAGGAGGCTGTTTACAAAAAACATCGGCTTTGTGATGTCCCAAAGTCTGCCGGATATGCCCTCGATTGGCTTCATGTCGGCAAAGGTGGTGAAAAGATGTTTCGCCCTCCATGCGGTCAGCCTTTCTTTTAGTTCCAGGCCCAGTTCAGGGCGAGGGTTTTCGTAGTTGCCTGGAAGGTTCGGCATGAGGATAGGGAGACACCTGGTTTCAAGTATCTTGTGAAGCTGTTCATTGCTGGAGATGATAGTAGGGCCGTAGATTTCATAATAGACCGTATCATTGAAAGCGCCTTGTTCGGGGTACTGAACACGGCAGCACTTGGCACCTTTTTCAGCCCGCAAGAGAAGGATATCTTCACACCCTCCCCGTTCGGCCTTCTTAGATATGTCCACCAGATCAAGGAATAGTGTCCCGTGTAGGTTCTGGCTATATCGAAAGATAGTGGCTTCCCGCAGTTCAATAAGGTGTATTCCACGAAAGGCGACATAGGCAACAGATTTGCCGGTTCTACTCTTTCCCCTCTCCGGTACCGCATTGAAGAGGATATAAGGGCAGTAGTCTATACCGTGGTGATCGTGCAGATAGGTCAAAAACACATAATGAGCGACAACAGCCCACTGTTCATCATCTAGAGCGGAGAATCTCTTCAGGTAGGAGAGCAGATCATCATAGAGAGAAGCATCTTCCTGATTGAAGTAACGTGCAACTTCCAAAGCACGGGGGATAGTAAACTGAAAATGTTTTTTCTCAGGGATGGTGAATGTTTCCGTTTCTGTAACATACTCCTGGGTAAAGATAAGTTTCCCATCCTTAATAATAGCGTAAACCAGTTCACCATCATCATTGATACACACATCCACCAATCCTGGAAAATAGGCTGAAAGTGTCGAGTCGTTGAAGGCATCCATTATGGCTTACCTCCATCCGAAAGTGTCCCCTTTTGAATGGCCTTCTTGATGCAGGCCTCTTCAAAGTCCTTGGCGTTATTTCGTCTGTTCAAACGATTTTGCAGTTCAAGCAAGGCATCATCACGGTTTGTGATCCCCAGGAGTGCGGCAAGGGAGGAGAGACAACCATCTATATGTGAAAGGTGCCATTCGGGTGATACGTCCACCGCCGATTTTGGCACAGGTTGTAGCTCGTTTACAGGCGCACCTTGATTGAAACATTCCTGGACGACACACCAGAGGGGATGAATTGTTTTCCGCTCGACCTTTTCATTATCCGGTAGGCGAAGAGAAAACCACTTTGATGTGAGATACCGCCACAATCCCCTTTGTTTTTGTTTCAGGTCGTCAAGTGAATTGATCCCGAACCGTTTGAGTTCAGGGCGGCGGATTTGAAACTCTATACGCCAGATATCTTCCGTTGATTCCCGTTTCCACAGATCAAGGAACCAGAGCTTTGTTCCCCCCTGTCTGACTTCCAGCCCTTTGTTATAGACACGAAGCTGGACAGGAGACTTTACATCTCCCACATAATAGGTTTCCAGCTTATCCTTACCTAAGTAAAGATTGCCCTTGTCGGTGCGGGTGGCTTTGTGTGAAAGCAGAAACTCGTGAGACAGGCCGCCGGGAACCCAGAAATCGGCGCACAGATCAACACGGCTGACCTGGACAAAGAGAATCTTTCCCTTTCCTATTGCCTTCAGGTCTTCAGCTATCCAGGATAAAGCGGTATCAATACCATCCAGCCAGAGCGTCTTGGCACTGATTGAAAGATATACATTTGGAGTTGTTCCCGGCTTCGCAGCTTTGGCGATAAAGAGATTGTAGGCCTCAAATTGGAGATGGAAGCGGTAGTTCTGACCTTTGCCCCCCGGTTTGAATATACAGGTTCTCCCCGAAGGAAGCCCTATGAGAAGGCCCCCTTTCTTCCCGGCCTCCCGTTTCTTTTTATCAAGAATATTTAATCTACGTTTCCAGTCTGATCCCCACACGACATACAAGCCTAGATCAAGGGAATCAATACCGCACAATAGAAACTTGAATTCTCCTACAAGTGGGGTTGAAGCATGGCGTGTTACAGATAACGCCATGCCGGACTCTTCAAGAAGATCATGCGGGAGTGAAGAATCGATTCCGCAGTCGTAAGCCGCGACATATTCTTCTGAGGTTACGGTTTTCCGGTCGGGATCGGGGAAGCTCGCTCTCTCTCTGCGGTTCGCTCCTCCCCCTTCATGATCCCCAAAACCAGAGCCTATGTGTTGAGTTGTTTTTCGATTGGTATCTTGTGTCATTTTGTTTTCCTCCTTCATGGAGGGGGTCTTACCAAAATGACAAACAGGACAACCGGACAGGAATTGAATTATTTTTTGTCCGGTAGGGGGATGGTTTGCCAGAAGCTTCGTGCTCGTTGAATGGCTTTTTCAAATGTTTCGGGTGAGACTATCAGATCAGGATCAATAGATTCTTCTGTTGTATCACGAGCCACCGCATCAAAGAGCCGGTGTATCTCAATTGCGGAGAGCCTTTGGTTTAAGACGAGCGATATGAGGGATAGAAGCCCGGCAAAGAGATACTTTACCTTCTGAATATCAAGCTTTGCTTTTGGTGTGTTCTGGAGTGCCTTTGTTATCAGGGTCATTCTTGCCCGTTTCTTTGCCACAGTTTCCAGGTGAAAAATCGCTTGTATCTTATGGTCATAGATCAAGGATTTATCAAGTCTGAGGAGCTTTTCAAGTGCGTCATCATCTCCTTGACGTGCCTTTCTGAGAAGATAGGGGGGATATTCCCCATATATAAGAAAACAGGGAACCCAGACACGAAGAAAGAAAATGATTTCAGGCCTGGAACGTGATTTCTTGAATCTCCTTTTCTCATCCTTGCTAAGTTTTCTGATCTCGTCTCGGTTGCTGATTGAATCTTTTGTGAGAAGATGGTTGACCTTTTCCAATCTGATCTTTGCTGTATCGAACAGTTCTTTTTGATCTTCCAGGGTGGGTTCATTTAGCATGTCATTCAATTCTGAGGGGGTGACCTGCTTTAGGATATTTAGACCGGAGAGCATCTCTTCATACAGGTCTATCACCGCTGACGTCTCGTCATTCAGTTGACGGAAAAATCTTGTCACTCCATGATATACCTTCTTATGATTCCGGTAGAGGTTCAGCCAATCTTGAATAGGTGGAAGCTTGATATTTTCTTCTAACGGATCACCCGCCTTTACTGTCTTGAGGAATTCAAGGAAATCTTCGCTCGATGTTGCGACAAGGTGAGAGGCATTTCTGATAATAGGGCTTTTATCCTTTGCCCACTGTTCAAAATACCTCATCGTATTGACTTGTGGCATATTCTCCCCCCCTAATCTTGCAGCAATATGCAGCACGAGCGCCCTTACTGTCAAGGGTTCCCTTCGGCTCACTTCGTTCGGTCTTGACATCAAAGGTATTAACTTGTCTTGCTCGTAATGGAAGTAGCTTAGGTTTGATAGGTTTTGTGTAGTACACAACTCCTCAGAATCGTTTGAGGATAAAATCGATTATTACCAAGTGAAAGTCTCACTGTAATATCTCTTGACAAGGTATCATAATGGAGTTAGTGGTTTAGCATATTTTTGATCTTTACTGTGTGATATGTGCTTTTAAACAGCTGTGCCCGAGGGGGATTATGGCCTGATCATCTAAAGCCCTGTTTCTCGAAACGAGAGATAGGGCTTTTTTGTGAACGCCTTAGATTGTGTCGAGACGATCGGGACAGAAAATGGGGTGTTATACTTAACATTTTGTGGTGTTTAGTTCTTTATACAAGATACACATATAAACATTGTTTAGGTTTTCTAAATAAGACGTAGGTGTAAGGAGGATATAGATGAGTAAATATGAGATATTTGTCAACATCCTAGATATGCTCAGGAAAGAGGCTCCTCCTGAATATAAGCGATATCATCCTCTTGATACTGATGTTGAGAAACTCAATCAATCTAGGGCAAAAGCTTTTATTCATCTTTTTCTGAAAGTTAAATTTGGGATACTGGACTTCGCCAGAAGAGAATGGTTGGTCACAGATAAATCCCATGACGCCGGTATTGACGCATATTTTATTGATCAAGAGTCTAAAAAAGTATTCTTCATACAATCCAAATTTAGAACTAACGAAGATAATTTTAAAGAAAAGGAAATTAAGCTAAGTGAATTGCTGAACATGGATGTAGACCGAATAGTTGATGGTGAGCATGCTGATGAAAATGGTATCAAATACAATGGAAAGATCCAACAGCTACTTAGAGAACTGAATGAAATAAGTGACATAGGTAGATATAACTATGAAGTGATTATTTTAGCAAATTTAGAAGATGCAAAATCCAGTTCACTAAAGAAATTCACAGGTGGCTTTCCTACAACTGTTTTCAATTTTGATAAAACATATAATGAACTCGTGTTTCCTGTCATTACGGGCACTTATTATAATCCTCGCGAATTGATGATTTCAATCAATCTTTCAAATAAAAGTTCATCTGGGGCAAGTATAAGTTACAATGTTACAACCAACTACAAAGATTGTGATATAACAGTTCTATTTGTTCCAACAATTGAAATAGCCAAAACTTTATACAAATATAAGAACTCGATTCTAAAGTATAATCCACGCAGCTTCCTTGAATTAGCTAACAATACGGTTAACACTGATATCGCAAAGACAATTACTGATCTCAGTACAAATGAATTCGCCCTTTTTAATAATGGAATTACGATGCTTTCTTATGGCACCTCTTTCAATCAAAAAATTGGTCAAAAGGGTAAGGCCCAGCTCATCATAACTCAACCTCAGATCATTAATGGCGGTCAAACAGCTTATACTCTAAGTCGCATATATGAAGAAAATTTGAACACGGGGAAAAATGAGGAGCTTTTTACGGATAAAGAAGTATTGCTGAAAGTAATAACCTTTCCACAAGACGGTGAGGATAGCAGTGCGGAGCATTTTAAGTTCATCGAGGCTATCTCGAAAGCAACAAACCAACAGACTCCCGTTGATGATGCCGATCGGCGCTCAAATGACAGCATTCAAATGGAAATACAAAATACAATTTATGACAATTATGGATATTTTTACCAGCGTAAACGAGGTGAATATGCTGACGGTATAAGGGATAACTATATTCAAAGAGCACAAATTATTGATCGTGAGCTCTTTTTAAGGCTATGCAAATCTTGTGATTTAAATCCAGCTGAGGCTAGACGAGCAAGTGCAAAACAACTTTTTAAAGAAACCAATTTTGTGAAAACTCTCAACGATGTGAGTAGATTCAAAGAATACTTTTTTGCCTTTAAATGTTATGAAATGCTAAACACGATCGAAAGGAAATATTCCAAGGAGACGAATAACAAATTTGGGGTAGTCAACTATGGTTATGCACTTAGGTATGGAAAATTCTCTGTTGTCTCGGTGTGTAGGCTGAAATACAAAGGTGATGAATCTCTTCAAGAAATTGATACTATAATAAACGACAGTCTCACCAAGTGGCTAGCTTTTGAATCATATATAATGGGTGTCCCCAGCAATAATACATATTTCAGGTCCTATTATGATCAAGAAGATTCAGTACAAAAACAAGTCTTAAACTTTGATGGTTACTATAAAGGTAGAAATTTAAATGCAGATATACTTAAATTCTTCAAAGAGCAGAGCTGATGAAAACCTAACGAGAAACGCCAGCCTGTGAATGGTTTTTGTAGGTGTTCCAGGTTGGAGAATATTCCTCGGCTTGGTTGCCCCAGGTTTTCCAGCCTGGCCGCGTACCCCTTGCGAATAATTCAATGTACGGCCCAGGGGAACAAGCCTCAATAATTTCGTACTGCTCGTCAGGCTTACGGCTGTGCTCTCTCTTCATAGTCCGTATAATGTTGACCTGTCTTCGGCCAGGGGCAAGCGTTCGTGCATTTTTGCCACGAATGCCGAATAGGATCAGTTCGGTGGTATTCCGAAAGTAGAAACCCACGCCACGCCCATCAGGACCGCCATCCTTACGGACTTTGTGCCAGACTATATTTGACTTGTATTCAAAACCCCATGCCTGCATTACCTTTAACCCCTCCGGGAGTAGCGCATTCGGAACCCAGAGGTACAGATGCGCGGTTTCCTCACAGATGGAAGCCACGGGAAGCTCGCAAATGTCATTATGGGTCATTGTCGCATATCGATTGAGGCGTTTGTGCTCCGGAGCCATTTTCCCCGTCCGGTTGATGAAGCGCCACGGAGGATCGGCCAGAATCGTCCTAAATTTTTTGTTTTTGAGTTCTCTCAGTAGATTCATTGATGTGGGAGTCATAGATTCCAGTCCTTTATCACCTTCGGTGTTATTCCAAAGACTAGGACAGGACAACCGCCGTTTCGCCCTGCGTTAAGCCTGTAGGTGAGTTTCCCCATCCAGGTAGTCGATGCGCCGTACTTAGACATTATCCCCAGTCCCTTAAACACCTCATTCAAGGACTCGCTCCGAGTGAGCAAAACGGCTGCATCAATAACCCCCGCTTCGTGGAATGCTCGGAAAGCGTAGAGATCCCTGTCAAAAGTTTGATCCTTGCTATTCCACTCCAGATCAAAAGCAACAGAGTTTTTAAGATAGTCGATCTTGTGTCCATCTAGAAACTTTTCGATTCGATTTTCCTTTCTCTCTATTCTTTTCGTTTTGTGCGTTTCGACTGTGATGAGAAGATCACCCTGGATTTTTGTTTCATACCATTCCTTCGGTCGCAAAAGTGACGACATTTGCTTGGGAATTGACGACTCGTTGCCACCAGGAGCTAAAAGATCAGCCGTTGTAAGGCTGAATGCTCTTAAGGCTATCACTATTTCCTCAAGCTCTACCGGGCATCCTGTAGAAAGAACCTCCGCCGCATGGCGGTAATTACGAACCTCGTATAGGTCGAGAATGTCGGCAGGAAGATATTTTTCAATCATGGCGAACGATTTCCTTTTCTAGTTCTTATCTCTTATAGCTGCATATCTACTTAAATGTCTCTTCATATATCATAATTGGTGAGAAAAAGAACATTGATTGCTGAATCTCTGTCTTCACCTACAAATCCTCAACATCGCCTCAGAAGAAAAAAATCATTACCGTTTGAAAGTATCAATATAATATTCCTTGACAAGATACCATAACGGAGTTAGTGAGCTATCATGTTTCATTGAAATTGCCGGTATTATTTGCGCTTGTGAACAGCTGTACCCAAGGGGGATTATGGCCTGATCATCAAAGCCCTGTTTCTTAAAATGAGAGATGGGGCTTTTTTTATGGAAAGAATTGTCGAAACGAAGAGAGATATAACTCAACAAGACGAACTCCGGATTGTGCTTTATCTGTGCCGATACTACGGGATGTCATAAGGAGACAACAATGAATAGAATCGATTGGACAAAAGAAAACATTCTTTTTGTTGCCAATGATATACCAGATCAAGCAGACACTTTGGATCCTGTGAAACTACGGCCGAAGATAGAACCCTGGTTAACGGCTCTTTTTCAAAGCGATCATCTCTCTCTCTTAACGGGGGCAGGTATTTCCTATGCTACACATGAGATGTCAACAGGAAATCAACCTGTTGGAATGAATAATACTGAATTCAAGGTTTTCTCTGCTGAAATTGAAAAACAGGCAAAAGTATCTGCAAAATATGCTGGTAGAGGTACTTCAAATTTCGAGGATCGAATTCGCGTTGCCAATGAAATTGCTTGTGGTATCCGCCATCTCACTTCTACCTCTTTCAGTGAAGGAACAGAAACAGCAAAAGAGCTTGAGGCAGAAATAAATCGTGTAATCAGAGAATTTATAAAAAATGTGCTATCTACAGAAAAACAAATTATTGAGTCCGCAAATTCTGATACAGCAGTTGAGTATCTTACAAGCTTTCTTGTAAGCTTTGCAAGTCGCTCTGCAACTCGTGAACGTCTTAATATATTTACAACAAACTATGATCGTTTCATTGAATTCGCATCTGACATTGCAGGGATAAGGCTTCTTGACCGTTTTGTAGGGACGCTTAGCCCCATTTTTCGTTCCTCCAAACTTGAAGTTGATATGCATTATAATCCGCCGGGTATACGTGGTGAACCTCGCTATCTCGAAGGTGTTGTTCATATTACAAAACTTCACGGCTCCCTCGATTGGATTTATCACAATGGTTACGTAAGGCGAATAGCACTCCCTTTTGGTGTAGAATCTATAGAAAAATTTCTACCAAAAACTCAGGAAGAAAACAGTTCTCCTGTGATGATATATCCCAATGCTGCTAAAGACCGTGAAACAACCGAATATCCATATGTAGATCTTTTCCGTGATTTTGCAGTAGGCATTTGCCGTCCCAATTCAACTCTTATCGTGTACGGGTATAGCTTTGGAGATGAGCATATAAACCGTGTTATAAAAGATATGTTAACAATACCATCGACACATTTAGTTATAATATCAAAGAAAGATGATGGTGAACGAGTCAGCTCTTTTGCCAAAAAGGTTCGACCCACACAATTGACAATTTTAATGGGCAGTCATTTCGGAGATTTAAAGACTCTTGTAGATAATTACTTACCTAAACCTGCTATTGATAAAGCATCAATTCGAATGGCCGATTTGCTTAAAGCGAGAGGCATAAAAGTTCAAGATCATGAAGACAATGAGAAAAAAGGTGAAGGAGGAGTGTAATGACTTTTTCACCAATAGAGCATACTGCAAGTTTACGAATTGGTTCAGTTGAATACGTCTCACCGGATGAAATAAAGATTTGTTTGGATATTGAAGCTCCTGAAGGTGTTTCTGCGAATGCAGGCATCCCAAGAGTGTTTCCTCGTATAAATAGCTATGTACTTATTGCTGCTGAAGCTGGTTATGTTGTTGCTCAGATCGAGTGGATAGCTATTGAAAAAACCCCATTCCCCAAACGTAAAGGTTTTCAAGACTATGGCCTTGTAGATTTGCCCTACCCGACAAGAAAAATGCGTGCCAACCCCCTCGGGTTATTAAAAGCAACAGCCGATGATAGATTTGAATTTCAACGGGGCATACAGTCATTCCCAAGCATCGGGGAGCCTGTTCTGATACCAACAGACACTCAACTGAAAGCTATTATTGAATCAGGTAAAAACAGACGAATAAAAATTGGCATAAGCCCAGTTGCTGCTAATGCAGAGGTTCGGGTTGACCCCGACCGACTATTCGGAAGACACCTTGCAGTACTCGGAAATACTGGTAGTGGAAAATCATGCTCCGTAGCAGGTTTGATTCAATGGTCGCTCACTGAAGCAGGGAGATGCAAGCACACACCAAATGCCCGGTTTATTATCATCGATCCGAACGGCGAGTATTCAAGAGTCTTCTGTACTAAAAAATCCAAACACAAAGCGAGAATATTTAAGGTTGATGACCAATCGCTGAAAGTTCCTTTATGGTTCTGGAATAGTTCTGAATGGTCTGGCATTACCCAAGCGAGTTCAAGAGCACAACGCCCACTTTTGCAGACAGCGCTTAGGAACCGCCGAAACATGATTGATGTAGGTACAGCAAGCAGTGAGCAATTGTCAGCAGCCCAATATTTACGTGGTGCTTATTCCGCAATAAAATTTGAAATAGATAATGGCTCACCCTATGCGTCAAGCCGGGATGGGAGATACTGGGGTTTTCTTGAGCTCCTTTCATCTTTTTCTGAATCCCTCAGAGCTTTTGCTATAGTTGGAAATGATTCTCTTGACGATCTTTCCCTATTGATCACAGATATTAAAGATAACCGCTGCAAGAATGAGCGTGGCTATAACAAACCATTAACCGTTCAAGATACTAAGGAATTGTTGTCAAAGTTAAATGATACAATTACTATTTTTGGTTGCGCTCCAGAAGGTAATCTGCCTTTACATGAAGATGTTCCAATTCCATTCAAGACAAGTGAATTCATAGCAGATCTTAATTTTCACGCAACTAATAGTGGTAACCGGCAATGGGTTGACACGCTAATAACTCGAATCAGTACCCTGCTTGCAAATCCTCAGCTGATTAATATTCTTGAAGATAACGCAATTACACTTAAACAATGGCTTACCGATTACATTGGTGATATTTCTATTCATAAAGAAAATGTTGTAATTATTGACCTGTCGCTTGTTCCTGCTGAAATTATCCATATTGTCGCTGCTGTAATTTCCCGCATTATCTTCGAAGCCCTCCAACGCTATCATAGGTTTGAGCATATGTCTCTCCCTACGGTACTAGTAATGGAAGAAGCGCACACTTTCATCAAACGGTACAAAGAGGACACAGAAAATCACGATGCTGCCTATATTTGTTGTCAAATTTTCGAAAAAATAGCAAGGGAGGGTAGAAAATTTGGATTAGGACTCGTTCTCTCTTCTCAACGCCCCTCTGAACTTTCGCCTACCGTTTTATCGCAATGCAATACATTCCTTCTGCATCGTATAAGCAACGATAAAGACCAAGATCTCGTTTCCCGTCTCGTTCCAGATAATCTTCGCGGATTGCTCCGTGAGCTTCCCTCATTACCATCTCAGAATGCAATCCTGCTCGGCTGGGCGTCGGAGCTTCCGATAATGGTTCGCATGAATGACCTTTCTGAAGATGAAAGGCCACATTCTGATGATCCTGATTTTTGGGATGTTTGGACTGGGAAAGACAAAGATGATAAAATTATAGAAAGAATTGTAGACTGGCAAAAGATTGCTGATGATTGGCAAGGAAAAGACATTAAGAATCATGGAACTAACGATGAAATGGAACCGGATGTTAAGGGCTGATACTGATATTTCGTACTATCAATTTTATAAATATTTTTATTCTCTATACGCTTTTATTGCATAAGCTTTGCCACCGCTCGTTTTTTAGTTACTGATTACCAAAAGAAATATACAACAACTTAATCCCGATTGATTTTCTCGATTACAGGAAGAAATTAAAAATACACACGGCCAAGTGGGTGTCCCTTTGGGTGTCCTTTCCCCCAAAACTGGTGGAAAACGGTTAAACAGGAGCAAGAAAGGAGACACCCAAGCTGCAATTAATTCAAATACTTGTAATAAAACAGGTGACTTAGACATCTTTTGGGTTCGCCTCTCACGCCAGAAACCAGGATTTGATTCTCTTTGAGGAAGTCAATGAATTGTGATGGAATTGTGATGGAAGAAGAGGAAGACAATGGAAACAACCAGAACAGAAGGAAACAAAAGCGATCAGGAAGTCGCTATATATTTAGATAGTTACGGGAAATCAGACTCAATATCAAAGGGTTATGTTTTATATGTTTTAGTGCTTTTGGGGGACTTCAAATCCGGTGTGGGGCGCTAGAACCGTCCCAGGTGGGTTCGATTCCCATGCACTTCCGCCAATTTATTCGCAAATTTCGATTTTTACCTAATATATTCCGTTAACCTTCTTTAACTTTTTCAGGGTTAGCCTCCCACACCGGATTTGAAGTCAATGGGATTAAGTTCTTCCTGTTACCAAAAAAACACCAACCTCAACAAAAAGGCAGGCGTTCAAGTCGTAATAAATGCTTTGATTTTCCTAGCGATCATGACAAGAATTTGATTCTTTCATTTTAGACATGGGCTCATAGATGTACAAATTAATAGTCTCGTTTGGGGATCTTAAATCCCTCGCCTTTAGTCGACAACTTATAGAAAGAAAAAGGGTATGGAGTATTATAGAAGGACATCGCATACCCGATTCGACATAAAATATCATTTGGTTTGGATCACGAAATACCTCAAGAAGCTGTTGCGAGGGAATGTAGCGACGAGATTGCGTCGGGCTTTCAGCCGACTTTCGAACCCACCGGCTTCCAGCCGGTGGTCATTCAGTTCTACTACACTTCGAATAAGCGTCAATCCAAAATAACATCCAAAATTGCACCAACACCTTGAACCCGAATCGGATTATCTATTATCGCAACTTTGGATTGACGCTTATTCGGAATATTTAACGGTTGCATTGTTTTTTAGATGTTGTAGTATGAATCGCAATAAACTACGGAGCGTTACCTCTTCATGGCGAATTTCATCACCAACAGTAAAAAGAGTGATCTCAGAAAGCGCCTCCTTGAATTAATATCAAAAAGCGAAGAATTAAAATTCCTGGTCGGTTTTTTTTATTTTTCAGGAATAAGGGAACTCTATACCGCCCTGGAAGCAAACCCAGATGTCTCCATTAAAATACTCGTCGGTTTAAACGTCGATCGCTATAATTTCAGCCTTATAGAACATGCAGAGATTGCTCCATCATCTGATGAGGAAAAAACCTATCAATTCTTTGAATCCATTAAAAAGTCACTGAATACAGAGTATTTCGACACGGAAGAATTCTATCGGCAGGTCAGGTATTTTGTTGACCTGATCAAGGCAGATAAGCTGATCATCCGCAAGACTTACGAGCCAAACCACTCTAAGTTATATATTTTCAAGCTGGAGCAAGACCAGGTGGGAAAAAACGCGCTCTTTATTACCGGCAGCAGTAATTTAACCAAAGCGGGCCTTTCCACACAAAATGAGTTTAATGTTGAAATCAGTGATTATGGTTTTGAGGACGCGGAAACCTATTTCGATGATCTCTGGAGCCAGGCTGTTAAGATTACCGAGCATGAAGAAACCAAAAAGAAGCTGATCGATCTCATTGAACGAGACACGCTAATCAAAGACATATCGCCATTTGAAGCCTTTTGCCTGGTGTTGAAAACCTATCTGGATGGGTTTGATCAGAAAAAAATAGGCGATACGATTATTTCAATCA
Organism: Syntrophales bacterium; assembly: GCA_963665835.2. GTDB lineage: Bacteria > Desulfobacterota > Syntrophia > Syntrophales > UBA2210 > UBA6078. The sequence continues at coordinate 80,633 of CAXXWJ010000002.1, forward strand.
TGGAGAAAAACGGCTACAAGGCTTATCAATACCAGCTTGATGCGGTTAAACAGTCACTGAAAATAATCGAAGACTATAACGGAGTCATTATTGCGGACGTTGTGGGTTTAGGAAAAACCATCATTGCCTGTGCCGTTGCCAAAGAGCTGGGCAAGCGCGGGATAGTTATTTGTCCGCCCGGTCTGGTTGGCGACAAGAATTCGAATTCCGGCTGGAAGAAATATGTTGAACAATTCAAGCTTCCTGATTGGGAAGTCCGCTCATCGGGTGATCTGGAAAACACGAGAGACTTCATCAAGAAAGTTGAAGATATCGAAGTTGTTATTATTGACGAGGCGCACCGGTTCAGGAATCAGGATACCAAAGATTATGATTTTCTGAAAAACATTTGCCGCGAAAAGATAGTTATACTTCTGACAGCCACGCCGTTCAATAACCGACCGGGCGACATTCTTTCGCTGCTCAGCCTGTTTGTTATTCCTAAACAGTCACCCATCACGCTCGAAAACAATCTGGTGGACCAGTTTAGGGGATTCAAGGGTATCTTTGACCGCCTGGGCTATATCAAGAAGTATTGGAATTCGCCGGATGATAAAAAGCGCCAGAAAGCCCAGAACACATATAAGAGTCTTTTTGAGGAAGATAAGATCGACCTGAAAAAAGTTGCCCAGCGCGCGGGTTCCCTCGCGAAGCAAATTCGAAATGTCATTGAGCCTGTGACCATACGGCGCAACCGCCTGGATCTTCAAAATAATCCCTTCTATAAAGACGAAGTTACGCAAATATCCAAATGCGCTGATCCCCAGGAATGGTTTTTTGAATTGTCCAAAGAGCAATCTGAATTTTACAGCCGAATCATTGAATATTATTTTGGTGAGCTTGATGAGGGTGGCCGTTTTAAAGGCGCGATTTATCGACCCTTTGAATATAAGGAAGGTAAAATAGAAAAGCTTGACGAGAAGGGCAACCGGCAATACATGCAACAGCGCAACCTGTTCGATTTCATGCGACGCATGCTTGTAAAGCGCTTCGAAAGTTCCTTCGGTTCGTTTGAACAAAGCATCAAAAACTTTAAACGCATTACATCCACCGCACAGGCGTTCATCCAAAAAACAGGCGAGTATATCCTGGATCGGGCACTGATTGAGAGGATATACGAAGCCGATGAAGATGAAATTGAAAAACAACTGACGGAGTATGAAGAAAAAATCAACAAGGGCGAATATCCAAAAAATCATCAACGCTACCGGCTGAAAGATTTTAAAGAAAGAGATAAATTTGAAGAAGATATTCGGTCAGACCTTGATTTGTTTGATGAAATACTGAACGAGCTGGCCGCGTTGGATCTGGTTAAACATGATCCGAAAACCTCCTGCCTGATTGATAATATCAAAAAGCGAATGGAGCAAAAACCAAAACTAGGAGAACCATACCGTAAGCTTATTATATTCTCCGAATACGTGGACACTGTCTTATATTTAAAAAAGGAATTGTCGAAGCACTTTGGCGAGAGAATGCTGGTGGTTGCCGGGGACTTATCAGCTGCGAAGATCGTACAGATCAACAAAAACTTCGATGCCTCTTTGCCCGGGCAGGAAGACGATTTTGACATTTTGCTGACCTCGGACAAAATATCGGAAGGCTTCAACCTGAACCGCGCGGGAATGGTCATCAATTACGATATTCCCTGGAATCCCGTGCGGGTCATCCAGCGTGTTGGCCGTATCAACCGTATCAGCAAAAAAGTTTTTGAAGAACTCTATATCGTCAACTTTTTTCCAACTGAAAAAGGCGCTGAACTGGTCAAATCGCGCGAGATAGCCCAGAACAAAATGTTTCTGATTCATACAGCGCTTGGCGAAGATGCCAAGATATTTGACGTGGACGAAGAACCGACGCCTGCCGGACTGTATAAACGAATCCAGCAAAACCCGGATGAACAGGAAGAAGAAAGCTTTTACACCAAAGCGCTCAAGGCCTTTATTCAAATCAAAAAGGAACATCCCGAAATCATAGAAAACCTTGAATACTACCCACCGCGCGTGAAAGTTGCCAAGCGCTTCACCGAAGATGAACTTCTGGTCTTTTTTAAAAAAGGCAGGATGTATGTTACCGCGCTGCCTTATGCCGACGAGAAAACCGCGCCCTATTCGACCGCTTTTGAAGATGTGTTTGATAAAGTAGTTTGCACACCGGAAGAAAAAGCGTTGAAGCTTAGCGACACGTTCTGGTCTGCATATGATACCGTCAGAAAATATAAACCTTACAGCTTGGGGCCGACCGCTGAACAGAGTCTTGAGCAGCGCGCAATCAACCAGCTCAATTATCTAATTAATAACGTACATTCGGAAGCATTGATGCCGTATAAAGATTTTCTCCGAATGCTGCGGGAAGATATTCTACATTACGGCACGCAATCGGAGTACTCCCTGCGCCGGATCGGCAATTGGCCGGGTGATGAAAAGAAAATCGGCGATACCGTCAGCGATATTGAGCAACTGCAAAGAGAACTAGGCAGGGACTATCTGGCCAGGATAGTAGCCGGGCAGAAAACATTGGCCAAAGACATCATCATCGCTATTGAGAATATGAAATGAAACGACGGATTTTTATCAGCAGCGTTCAAAAAGAATTCATCGCTGAGCGTCAAGCTCTGAAAGCGTATATTCTAAGCGATGCCCTGCTTGGGCGGTTTTTTGATATTTTTCTTTTTGAAGACATGCCCGCCAAAGATCGACGCGCCGACGCAGTCTACCTTGAAGAAGTTCGCCGTTGCGACATTTATCTGGCTTTGCTGGGCTCTCAATATGGCGCGCCGGATAAGGACGGATTATCCCCGACCCATCGCGAATTTAATGAGGCAACCCGTTTGGGCAGGCAACGTCTCATCTTTGTCAAAGGCCTGACAGATGAGGATCGGCAACCCAGAATGAAGGCCTTCATTGAAGAAGCGGGGGCGCAGTTGATCCGTCGCCGTGTTGCCGGCATGGCTGAATTAATTCCCGCCGTTTATGCCAGTCTTGTGGACTATCTGGCCGTCAAGGAACTGCTTCGTGTCGGCCCTTTCGATGCCTCCGTCTGTCCAAATGCGGTGATGGACGACCTTTCCGTTGAAAAGATAAAGGGATTTGTCGGATTGGCCCGCCGTGCGCGGGCATTTCCCCTGGCTGAAGATACCGCTGTTGAACAAGTGCTGGAGCATATCAATTTACTCAACAAGCGACGGCCCACACATGCCGCCATACTTTTGTTCGGTAATGTGCCCCAGCGGTTTCTGATTTCTTCCGAAGTCAAATGCGCTCACTTCCACGGTACGGAAGTGAGCAAACCGATCCCTTTTTATCAGGTTTACAAAGGAACCGTTTTCGATCTGGTCGATCAGGCCGTGGACTTTGTACTTTCGAAGATCAATCTGGCTGTCGGCACGCGCGAATACAGCACGCAGGCGCCTGTGGCTTACGAAATACCGCCCGAGGTCATCCGGGAGGCTATTGTCAACGCTGTGGCGCATCGTGATTATACAAGCAACGGCAGTGTCCAGGTCATGCTCTTTTCGGACAGGCTGGAAGTCTGGAATCCCGGCTCGTTGCCCCCATCGCTCACGTTAGAAAAATTGCGGCTTCCGCACGGGTCGGTTCCCGGCAATCCGCTGTTGGCCGAGCCTCTGTATTTGACAAAATATATCGAACGCATGGGGACGGGCACCGGCGATATGATTGCGCGCTGCCGCAAGGCCGGACTGCCGGAACCTGAATTTGCGCTGACAGACGGTTTTGTCGTCACCATCCGGCGCAATTCGGAACTGGCCTTTGAAGCCGTCGGTGGACAGACTGAAGCACAAGGTCGGAAACAGATCGGGACCAGGTTGGGACCAAGTAGGGACCAAGTCAAAATACTTCATAAGTGCATGGAATCTAAATCAATAACTGACCTCATGACGATTGCCGGAAGGACAAACAGGACCAAGTTCAGGGACCAGGTCTTAAAGCCTCTTCTGGAAGAAGGCCTTCTCGTTATGACCATACCGGATAAGCCGACAAGTAGTAACCAGAAATACCGCTTGACCGATAAAGGCACGACAATTATCGCAAAACTTTATACGAAAGATGTCAAGAGATGACAAACGAAGCCCGCCCGATTCTGGAAACGATCATCGTCGATTTCGCGCCTGAAAAGTTTATTCATTTTTTTCCGTAGGAAAAGTCCGCAGTTTTCTCCCTCCCCGGAAGACATGCGGGTTTACAATGATGAACAGTTTGCCGAGGCGCAAAGGCTGGGCGAAATCAAATTTGCCGATTCAGACCGTCTGATTGTCTGCACGCTGGCCGTCCAGAATCCGCTAACCGAGCGCTCGGGCAAGAAAGCTCAATACGAAAAAGCAAAAAGGATACTGAGAGAACAACAGATCTATGCGGCGGGTATCTTTATCTTTTACGACGCGGAGGGCAATTTTCGCTTTTCTCTGGTTTATCCCGAATACACCGGCGCGAAAAGGCAGTGGTCAAACTTTCGCCGGTTTACCTATTTTGTCAGCAGCGCCGGCGATGTAACCAATAAAACTTTTCTGCACAGAATCGGCGACGGCGATTTTGCAACGCTTGACAAAATCAAAGAGGCCTTTTCCGTGGAAAAGGTCACGCGCGAATTTTATGAAGCGATAGCCAACTGGTATTTTTGGGCGGTACAGCACAGCCGATTTCCCAAGGACGCGGAAGCCGAAGAAAGCGGACGCAATATCAGTGTCATCCGCCTGATTACGCGCATAATCTTTATCTGGTTCATGCGTGAGCGCGGCCTCGTGCCGAAGGCGCTTTTCGACGAAAAAAAGATGCCGGACATACTCCGCGACATCGAGCCTGAATCATCAAGTTATTACAAAGCCGTTTTGCAGAATTTGTTTTTCGCCACCCTGAGCACCAGAAGGGAAGAGCGGCAATTTCGAAGCGAAGTCCGTGGACACAAGGGATACAATCCCGATTTCGGCAATCAGTATGTTTATCGTTATCACGACCTTTTTAAAAATCCGGCGGGTATTGAGGACTATTTCGGCAGCATCCCCTTTTTAAACGGCGGCTTGTTTGAGTGCCTGGACGACAAAACCAGCGGCATTTACATTGACGGCTTTACGGCGGTGAAGAAGAACCAGCCAGACGTCCCCAATTTTCTCTTTTTCGGCGGAGAAAGAACGGTGGATCTCAACCCCGTCTATGGCACAAAAAATAGAAGATATACATTCCGCGGTCTTTTGAAGATTCTCTCTTCCTTCAGCTTCACCATTGATGAAAATTCCGCGGACGATCAGGAAGTCGCCCTCGACCCCGAGCTTTTGGGTCGGGTCTTTGAAAACCTGCTGGCGAGCTTTAATCCCGAAACCGCCACCACGGCCCGCAAGTCCACGGGCAGTTATTATACGCCGCGCGGTATCGTTGACTATATGGTGTCAGAATCTCTCAGGGCCTATTTCAGGACGCATCTTGCGGAGATTGAAAATATCGATCTGAAACTGGATGAATTATTTTCAACTGGCGTGGAGGCAAATCCCTTCACCAAGAGCGAATCCGTAAAGATCGTCAGTCTGATCGAAGGCGTGAAAATCGTTGATCCGGCGGTTGGCTCGGGCGCTTTTCCCATGGGAGCGCTTCATAAAATGGTGTCTATCCTCAATAAAGTAGATGCCGGAAACGAACTGTGGAAACAGGCGCAGATCAAGGCAGCCGACGGCATAACCGATCCGGGTCTGCGGAGGGAGACAAAGAAAAGAATCGAAGAATTCTTTCAGGGTAAAAACGCCGATTACGGGCGCAAGCTGTACCTGATTCAACGCTGCATTTACGGCGTGGATATTCAGCAAATCGCCGTCGAGATTGCCAAGCTGCGGTTTTTCATCGCCCTTCTGGTCGATGAAAAGATTGAAGCGCAAAAGGACAACTGGGGGATCGAGCCCCTGCCGAATCTGGACTTCAAGATAATGCAGGGCAACAGCCTGATCTCCGGCTTCATGGGAATCGACTTTGACGCGGATGCGGAAAAGACCGATAAACAGGAACAGACAGGCTTTGATTTTGCGGACGCCGATGACGGTTTGATTCAGGCCTTTGAACAAACAAAAATCGATTTTCAAAACGAATCCGACGCGAAAAGAAAGAAACAACTGAAAGATGAAGTTGAAGATTTGCTGATCCGGATCTTTGAGACCAGGATAAAAAAGCAAAGGGCCGATTATTTCCGGGCGCTGGAACAAATCGAGCGGCGCAACGCCATTATCCCCAACAAGCAAACCAGGGCAGACCTGGTTGCCAAAGAAAAAAAGAAGCTGTCTCAAAAAACCGGTTTTGATCTTGAGAATATCGAAAAACAGTTGCGGGAGTTCACCAGCAAAAAGAAGACAAAACCATTTTTCCCCTGGCGGCTCTATTTTGCCGAAGTCTTTGAAAAGGGCGGTTTTGACATTGTCATCGGAAATCCGCCCTATGTGCGGCAAGAAGCAATCAAGGCATTGAAGCCTGAGCTGGCGCATGCCTTTGGCGACTTTTACTGCGGCACGGCCGATCTCTATACGTACTTTTACAAGCGGGGCATTGACCTGCTCAACGGCGAAGGGCACCTGTGCTATATCGCGCCCAACAAGTTCATGCGCGCATCTTACGGCAGAAACACCCGCAGGCTTTTAGCGGCGGAGGTGACGCCCCGGCAGATCATCGATTTCGGCGATCTGCCGATCTTTGACGCCACGACATATCCGTCCATCATTCTGGTGGAGAAACGTGCGCCCGGCAGCAAGGACCTCATCCGCGCCGCGACCTTTACCGATATCACCCAGATAGAAAAACCCGGCCGGAGCCTGAAAGAGATCGGTTTTACCCTTCCTCCCGGCGCACTGAAGGTCGAAGGCTGGACGCTGGAGCGGCAGGAAGTATTGGCGCTGATGGACAAACTGCGCAAGGCCGGAAGGCCGCTGGGCGAATATGTGCAGGGCAGATTTTACCGCGGCATATTAACCGGGCTGAATGAGGCCTTTGTGATTGATGAAGCTACACGGAATAAACTGATTGCCGAAGACCCGAAAAGCGCGGAGGTTATCAAACCCTGGCTGCGCGGACGCGATATCAAAAAGTGGAAGGCTCAGTGGGCGGGGCTGTATCTCATCACTATTCCCAGCAGCGCCAATAGGGAATGGCCCTGGTCAAATGAAAAAACCGAAGCTGAATCCCGCCGACTGTTTGCGAAAACATATCCGGCTGTTCATCACTATCTGGCGCAGCACGAAGATAAGCTCAAAAGAAGAGACGATCAAGGCCAGTTCTGGTGGGAGTTGAGATCGTGTGCCTACTATGAGGGATTCGAAAATCCGAAAATCATTTATCCTAACATTACTAAAACAAACATTTGTTCATTTGATGAAACTGGAGTCTTAGCAAACCAGAAATGCTTCATCATACCCACGGCTGATCTTTTTCTCTTAGCTTTACTCAATTCCAAAGTGACCATGCGGTGGTTTCGTTCGACGTTACCACTTCTACGTGGTGGTTTTTTTGAGCCGAGTTCTGTATTTATGGAAAATTATCCAGTCTTTCCTGCCACCTCCGCCCAGAAAGCCCCAATCATCGAACGCGTCCAGAAAATCCTGGCCGATCCCGGTGACCCGAACGTTTCCAATCTTGAAGCCGAAATCGACCGCCTCGTTTATGGCCTCTATGGTCTCACTCGGGACGAAATCCGAATCGTCGAGGACGAAATCGGAAACGGCAAACCGTAACGGAGGAACCGATGAGCGACATCAAGGTATTTAAAATTGCGGAGAAGGGTATCAGCGAACTTGCGGGCCAGTCGGTAGCCGTTGAAAAATCTCTTCAAACCCTCATCGAACGAAACCTCGAAATATTCCTTGGTGTCCGATTCCTCGCCTCGGAATATTCTACGGGGAAGGTACAGATAGCCGCTACACGCCAAGCAACGCCAGACGTGAAACCCGGAAGCTGGATACACAAGCCATGTACGAAAGCTGGCGGAAAGAATATCGAGCACTGCGAAAAAGACGCTCAGGGATGTCCGACGTCTGGTATTCACAACAGATTGCAAAGACGGATATTGCGCAGGGGCGGGATTCAGAGACGATTCGAAAACGGATGAAGAGATGACTTGTTGGGGTAAGGGTTTCTTCCTGAAAGTGAGATTTTTTCGATTGGCTGCCCATAACAGATTACAGACGGTAATCGTCGATAGAGCATCTATAGCAGTTAGCCTTTAATATTGATTTGTTGGACACAAGATACGGCAATGAATGTGGAGTAGTTCTATGCTATAGTCACAATCAGCAGGATGAAACAATTTATGATGCCTGTCTAATGATTTGTTGGTGTTTCAGATTCAGGAATAGAGACAACAACGAACACCCACGCCCAATTAGCCACAAGGGATAGAGGAGGACCAGAGACCATGACAGTCAAACGGCAACCATCGGGTAAAGCAGGCAAGGAGCGCGGTTCTCAAAAGAACGATTTTCCCCACCTGCCGGAAGCCATTATATCCAATGTTGGTATCGGGATATATATCGTGCAGGACAGAATATTTACCTATGCCAGCCCCTTTTATCAGGAGCTTGTCGGCTATTCGGCCACCGAACTCATAGGCGAAAATTCCCTCGATCACGTACACCCCGACGACAAAACAACGGTCAGAGAAAATGCTTTCAAGGCCCTGAAGGGAGAAATCCCCAAGCCTTACGAATACCGATTCATCAGAAAGGATGGCAAGACAATATGGGTCTTGGAGATGGTCACCTCTGTCATACATAAAGGTCGGAGGGCCTCACTGGGAAGTTTCATAGATATTACCGAACGAAAAGAAATGGAAGAAATGTTAAAGCAGAGCATGGAGCGTTTTCGGAATTTAGTTGAAACGACCTGTGATATGATTTGGGAAATAGATAAGGATGGCGTTTATACTTTTATCAATCTGAAAATCAAGGATCTCTTGGGATACGATCCCCGTGAAGTGATCGGCAAAAAGACTCCATTTGATATGATGTTACCCGAGGAACGGATGCGCCTTGAAGAAGCTTTCATCGCTATAGTAAAAGACCGGAAAGCTTTTGCCAATTTAGAAAACTGGAATCTGCATAAAAACGGCAGAAGAGTTTTGCTCGAGACCGGAGGAGTTCCTTTCTTTGACGCTGAAGGACAATATGCCGGGTATCGGGGGATTGACCGCGACATCACCGAGCGCAAGCGGACGGAGGAACGTCTGAACAAAGAAGTGGAGTTGAAGAATTTCCTTCTTGAGCTTTACAAGAAAGCCCCTGCGTTGGCAGACAAAGAACTTTATGACCACGTTCTGGACCAAGTGGTCCGCGTCAGCGAAAGTACAATCGGCTTTTTCCATCTCGTCTCCGATGATCAGAAGAGCATTTATCTGACAACGTGGAACAGCGAAGCACTCAAGAACTGCACGGCCTTATATGCAACCCATTATCCGATCGATCAGGCCGGCAACTGGGTTGATTGTGCTCGTTTTAAAAAACCGATTGTTTATAATGACTTTCCCCAGTCCCCTAATCAGAAGGGACTCCCCGATGGACATACTCCTGTGCAGCGCTTCATGAGTGTTCCTGTTGTAGAGGGGGACAAAGTACTGATCATTTTCGGGGTAGGCAATAAGATCGAAGAATATAACGAGCATGACGTTTTGCTGGTCCAGCTACTGGCAAATGACCTGCAAAAGATCATCGGGCGGCGTCGGGCGGAGGAGGAGTTGCAGGAAAGCGAAACCAAGTTCCGGAACCTTTTCGAGTCTGCCAGTGACGCTATTTTCCTGATGGATCAGAATGTTTTTATTGACTGCAATCAAAAGGCACTGGAAATGTTCGGGTGCACCAAGGAGCAGATCATCGGGCAGACGCCGTACCGGGTCTCCCCGGAAGTTCAGCCTGATGGAAGAAACTCCCTGGAAAAAGCTCAGGAGAAGATCAATGCAGCGATGAGCGGTCAGCCGCAATTTTTTGAATGGAAGCACTGCCGTTATGATGGGACTCTGTTTGATGTTGAGGTCAGCCTGAATATCGTCAGATCTGCGGGTAAAAACTACCTTCAGACTACAGTTCACGACATTACCGAACGCAAACGCGCCGAAGATAGGATTAAGTACCTCGCCACGCACGATACCTTGACGGACCTTCCCAACCGGTTGATGTTCAACCAGTTACTGAACCACGCAATCCAAACAGCGCAGCGTTACAAGCGGCAACTTGCTGTTATATTCTTCGATCTGGATCGCTTCAAGGTTATCAACGACACACTGGGTCACGAAGCGGGTGACAAGCTGTTGCAGGAAATGGCAACCCGATTGAGGCAAGCTCTCCGGGCGGTCGATGTCATCGCCCGTCTGGGAGGGGACGAGTTCGTCATACTAATCGAGGAGATCAAGGGTTTGGAACAGGTCGCTACTGTGGCCCGCAATGTCCTTTCTACGGTCATAAAGCCTATGACAATCATGGGTCAGGAATGCCGTGTAACGGCAAGTATCGGCATCAGCATCTATCCCAAAGATGGTATGGACGAACAGACCTTAATGAAAACAGCCGACATAGCCATGTATTTTGCCAAGGAAGAGGGCAAGAACAACTACCAGTTTTATTCCAATGACATCAAATCTCAATCCATTGAACGACTCTCGATCGAGACAAACCTGCGGGAGGCATTGGAGCGAAACGAACTATCCCTGCACTATCAGGCCAAGCTGGATTTTAAGACCGGTGCGATCACCGGTGTGGAGGCCCTGCTGCGCTGGCAGAACCCATCCCTTGGCTCGGTGCCCCCCCTGCAGCTCATTCCGGTAGCCGAAGAGACAGGGCTGATCGTCCCCATCGGCAGATGGGTACTGAAAACCGCCTGCATCCAGAATGTCGCCTGGCAAAACCAGGGTCTTCCTCCCGTCTGCATGGCCGTAAACTTATCACTCCGTCAGCTTACAGACGCAGGCCTGATCGAGGACATCAGAACAGCGCTGGAGGAGCCTGGCATGGCGCCGAATCTGCTGGAACTTGAAATCACCGAAAGTATGGTGATGCATGACCCCAAGCGCATGATCAAGGTGCTCTCAAAAATCAAGGACTTGGGTGTGCGACTCGCCATCGACGATTTCGGTACCGGGTACTCTTCTCTCTCCCAACTCAAGCACTTCCCTATCGATACACTTAAAGTAGATCGATCATTTATCCGTAACATTCCTGAGAATACTGAGGACAAAGCGATTACGGAGGCGATCATTGCCATGGGCAAGACTCTCAGGCTTACCGTTGTGGCCGAAGGTGTGGAAACGCAGGAGCAAATGGACTTTTTGCAGGAGCACTCCTGTGATGAGATGCAAGGGTTCTACTTCAGTAAACCCGTTGAGCCCGAACAATTTGCCGATCTACTGCGTACACATGTTCCCATAGGACAAAAGTAAATAGGGGATGCCCTACCACCCTTCCTGCCATCAAAAGAAGTCAGATTTTAGGAGGCAGGACATCTCTCAAGTGGCTATCAGTAGTATTAGACCGAAATCAACCTTTGCAGTTGCGCCATTTCGTTTCCGGACAGGTAGTTTTTGGCTACACTGACATCAAACCTCTGGATTTTTCCCCAACGACTTCTGCTGCCGTCTGGCCGTGAATGGCCCAATGCAGCTTATTCTGAACTGTGGCAAAGAAACGTTTTGTTGCCTGTGCGGTGACATCGTAGTCGATATATGTGGCATAAATATCGGTGATTTTCTGGTAGAACTTTCGCTCCGAAAGACGTATCTCCCGGATACGCTCCATCTGCTCTTCAAAATATTTTTTACCGAGGACCGTTCTGACATCAACATCATAGAGCGTCGCCATCATTTTCTGAGTCAACCAGACCTTTTCATCCGCATATGCCGCCTCGACACCTCCCTCACCGGTGGCCGCCACAAAGGTCAGATATTCAGCAGCCGAGGAGCGAACAATGAATATTCCTTTTTTCTCGGACTTCTGCAGTCCTTTGTTTTTGTCCTTTTTTATGTTCAGTCCTTATTTTAAAATGCTATTTTTTAGGAATCAACATGTTGCCATCAAGCTGAACAGGCAGCAGCCACTTTACCTTGTCTGCAACAACCCGGGCCGTTTATCTCGCTTCGTCCAACCCTTTTAGGGTTTACCTGTATCTGAGTGGCAATTCGCTCTTTCAGGGCATTTACATGGGAAATCACCCCGATCAGTTTCCCATCCTGCTGGAGACCTGCAAGGGTATCCAGTGCCGTGTCCAGAGCTTCTTCATCCAGTGATCCGAACCCTTCATCCAGGAAAAGGGAGTCAATTCGGACATTCTTACTGGCCATCTGGGACAATCCCAACGCCAGAGAGAGGCTGACGATAAAGCTTTCGCCACCGGAAAGGTTCTTTGTGGACCGGGTCTCACCGGCCTGGTAGTTGTCGATCACGTTGAGCTCCAGCGGCTGGGCGTCATCACGGACCAGCAAGTAGCGGTCCGTCATTTTTTGCAATTGCCGGTTGGCATGGCCAACCATCATTTCGAAGGTCAGTCCCTGGGCAAAATTGCGATATTTTTTTCCATCTACCGAACCGATCAGTTCATGAAGCAGGTCCCACCTTACAGATTCACATTTTTGGGCTTCAATGGCCGCAACCCGTTCCTGCTGCCGCTTTTTCAGGCTCTCGTTGTCTTTGAGTTTTTGCCGAATACCGCCAATTTCCTGCTGGAGATCCCTTTGGGTCCCTGAAATCGTGGTTACTGCGGTTTTAAGATCATCTAAAGGCGCTTCCGTGACCTTTTTCCCCCGCTCCGACTCCAGCATCCGGGTTTTCTCACGTTCTTTGGAAACTAGTTCGATCTTTCCCTCTGCAAGTTTCTGAGCCTCCCTTGAAAGCTCTTTGCGCTCGCTCTCGGGGAGGCAGGAAGCCTTGTAATTTCCTTCGTCGGTAAAACCGGATGCTTTCAGCCGCGCTTGAAAAGATTCATCCGCCGTTTTCAACTGTGAATCCCGGTTGTGAAGGGCTTTCTCCAGTTCGTTGATTTGAGCTTTTTGCTGACTCAGGTTTTGATTGGCTTTTGATAACTTCTGGCGGGTATCCTCCAGATCCTTGTCGGCGGAATCGATGGCATCCGAAAGGCGTTTTTCTTCATCCCCGGTCTTTTTGTTCCCAAAAAGCTCTCGTCGTTCAAGATGAAGATTCTCCTGATCACCCAGAAAGCCCTTCAACAGCACTTCCTGTTTTTTGATATCGTTTTCAATTTTCAGGATTTGCTCACTCTGGTGGCATGTCTGTATTTCAAGGGAGGCCACTTTCTGTTTGATCTCTGTCTGTTGCTTATTCCTGGAAACCCACTGATCGCGACGCGTTGCCAGTTGCTCAAAAACAGAATCAATGGTTTCGACTGCAATTTCTGAAATCTCAAAAGGTTCCACCTCTTTCCGCAACCCATCGAGCATTTTTCCCTGTTGCTCTTGATAGTCTGCGGCCTCCTTTCGGAGCCGATCCAGCGACTGCTCTACCAATTCTTTTTTATTCGCAGCGGTTTGAGCGTCACGTTCCCGTTTTGTTAAGGAATCCCTGGCTTTTTCCAGAGAATTTCGGAGCACGGCCAATTCTTTTTCAATTGAATCCGCATCATCTAAAACCCTGGTAGCCATGATAAGCTGGCCGGAAGTCTCATCCTGAAGCCGTTTTAATTTATCAGGCAGTTCGGAATCGGAGGGAGATGTTTTGGGATCTGTTTCCAGTTCCACGCAGTTTTCACGGATAATCCGGCCTACCTCATCAATTTTCTCAGTATGCTCTTTATGCGCGAAGGCTGTTTGTTCAAGGTCCTTGTTTACTTGTGCCAACCTGACCTTTATATCGGAGAGGTCGTCCGTGACCGTTTTAAGCTCACCTCTCACCGTAGCGAGACGTTGTTTTGTTTCATCAGGAGCTGGAATATTGCCTTCGGCAAAAGGATGCTCTTTAGAACCGCACAATGGACACGGCTCACCATCCTGGAGCTGAGTGCGGGCTTCTTCCAGAGCCTCAATTCGTTTGAGTAGTGTCAGCTGTGTTTCGAGCAGGCCCATTTCTTTTGCAAGCACGGCCTGCTTTTCGGTTTGGGTGAAAAGCCTGTTGGTCAGTTTCAACGCTTCCTTATCAAATTTTTCGCGCTGGCTTTCGAGCCCGGTACACATTTGCTGTGATTTCGCCAGGGCTTTGACCGCCTCAAGTGTTTTTCCGATTAGATCTTTCTGGGCAGTCAGGGTTGACTGGTATTTTCGCCACGCCGGTGCATCCTTTCCGTCAAGCAATTTAGCTAGTTCGGCCTGTTTGTCATCCAGAGACGTTTGTTTTTTTGCCAGATCCAGACTTTCGTCTTCAAGACTGGCCGTTTGTTTGCTATAATCGTCCCCTGCCTTTTTGAATTCTTTTTCTGCCTGCTTCGTCTCTTCAAATTTACCAGTCAGTTGCCCGGAAAGGAATTTCAGCGCATCAAAACGGCTTCGCAACCGGGCCAGATTTTCAACCAGTTTCTCGTCCACTTGGGATTTCGACAGAAGTTCCTGCAATTCATCGAGGGTCTTGCGTTGATCGGCCAAACTTTCAGTATCGGTTTTCTGCTGTTTCTGAAGCGTTTCCAATGAGGATGAAAGCTCTGAGACAGAATCACGCGCCGCTTTGATGGGGGCATGCTTCTCGATGATTTTCAGGTCCAGTTCGCGAACCTTTTGGATGATCGGTATTGCCGCTTGCTGCTCTGCCTTTCGTGCTGTAAGCACTTCCGAGGCCTTCTTCATGGCATCTTCCGCCTGCTTCGCGGTATCGATGCATTCCGGTAGCGCCTTCTGGCATTCACCTAACGTTTTTTGGTCTGACTCCTGCTCCCTGCCGATGGCTGTCAATGCCGCATAGTCAGCAGAAAGTTCCAGAGCCTGATTGGCAAGTCGGAGCCGTTCCTGTTTTGGCGCAAAGGCCTCAACCTTTGTCTGCAGTTCAGTTTTTGCCTTTTCAATCGCCTTCAAATCAATTTCAAGACGGACGATGCCCTCAATCCATGTGATGGCCTGGTTTTTCCGCGTCAGCTCTTTCGAAAGTTCCGCGTCCTTTTTTTCTTTTTGATCCAGGCCTTCGCCAAGTTGCTTTTCCTCTTCCGTGGTCAGCAGCTTCATTCCGGCCAACTCAGCCCGCAGGGTTTCCAGCTGTTTCCGTTCCTGTGACCGACGCTCATGGACACGGATCGATATTTCACTGTAAATTTTTGTGCCGGTGATCTGCTCAAGAATCGGAGCCCGCTCATCGGGGGCTGCCTGTAGGAATGCGGCAAAGCCGCCCTGGGCCAGAAGCATGGAACGGGTAAAACGGTCAAAATCCATGCCGGTGGCCGTCTCGATCTGCTCCGCGACCCCTCTGAGCTTGGATTCGAAAATTTCGCCTGAATCCGCATTGGCAAATTCGTGTTTCGGGGGCTGGAGTTCACCATCCGGTTTTTTCCGTCCTCGGTGCTGACTCCAGTGGCACCGGAAGCGACCCGCCTGTGTTTCAAACGCCACCTCGGCAAAGCATTCGCCGGTCTGACGGGACATAATCTCGTTTCCACTTTTAGTCACCTTGTTCAGGCGAGGGGTTCGTCCGTAGAGGGCCAGACAGATGGCATCGAGAATGGTCGTTTTCCCAGCGCCGGTGGGGCCGGTAATGGCAAATATTCCGTCGGATGCGAAAACCGGATGCGTCAAGTCGATTTCCCATTCACCGACCAGTGAGTTCAGATTCTTAAATCGTACCTGTAGTATCCTCATGAGGCAGCCTCTCTATTCCGCCTGATCGTCGTCTTCATAGAGAGACGAGAGTGTTTCCTGGTAAGCTCGGAGCATTTCCGCCCGCTGGTCCTCAGGCACGTCATGTACGGCAAGGCATCTTTCAAACACGTCGTTCACATTCAATTCATCAAGGGTTTCCTCTCCATGGATTTGTCCCAGAACCCGGTCGATGATACGGTTATTTTTCACCCGCAAAGCTTCCATTTCCGTATCTGCGGTGGCAATATCGAGACGCTCACGAAGATCACCGATAACCTCTTCACCCTCGTAAATAATCTCAAGCCATGCCTTGGAGCCGGTTGTGGACAGTTCGAGTATACGGCCTGAAATGCTGACCCAATCACCCTTGACGCGTTGGAGCGCCTGAAACGTTGGTACATTGATGAGTCGAACAGCAGTTTCTGTTCCGCTGCCAGAACTATTATTGAGGGTAACCTTGCAAACACTCTTTTGCTGTGCCGCTTCTCCAAACCCCATGGGTAGAGGAGATCCGCTGTAGCGTATGGTTTCGGAGCCGTTCACTTTCTGCGGAACATGCAGGTGCCCCAGCGCCAGGTAATTGAAGCACGCGGGAAAAATTTCGGTTGTAACATGGGCCAGAGAACCGACATAGAGTGGGCGGACGCCATCATCAACGATGGTTTGACCGCCTGCGGTAAAAAGGTGGCCCATGCCTACGATGGGAATATCAGCGCCAAGCTCTGTTCGTTTTTGTTCGGCCATGGCTGCGACAGCAGCATAATGGTTACGGATGCCCTCGATAAGCTTCCGTTCTTTGTCCTCGACACTTTCACCGGCTTCCGCTGTTCGGATATCTCTGTCCCGAAGGTACGGCACGGCGCAAACAATCAGCTCCGGAGCTTTCTGGCTATTGCGAAGCACCAGCACTTCGTCCTCCGGATTTTCGGACGCTCCACCGATCACATGGACATCAAGGGCCTTAAGAAGCTCCTTGGGAGCATTGAGAAAAGAAGGGGAATCGTGATTGCCAGAAACGACTACAACATGCCGACATGATGAAGCCGCCACCCGGCATAGGAAGCGATAATACAGCTCCTGGGCACGATTGCTCGGAGCGCTTGTATCGAAAATATCACCGGCCACCAGCAAAACATCGATTTCATTATCCTGAATCGTCTCTGCGAGCCAGGTAAGGAATGCCTCGAATTCCTCGTAGCGTTTTCTGCCATAAAGTGATCGGCCAAGGTGCCAGTCAGATGTATGGAGGATTTTCATAAACTATTGCTCCAGTTGCCCTTTCTGCTCATGGAAACCTTTATATGCAGCTTATCAAGGATTTTACGGTAGGCATTTGAACAGTACTGGCTCCCCCGATCGGAATGATGGATAAGACCGGCTTGTGGCCTCCTGGTTGCAACGGCCTTAAATAAGGAACGCATGACAAGATTCTTGGTTATTCGTGATCCCATGGCATATCCAACAATTTCTCCATGGAAGAGGTCTTTATGGGTGGCTTTTATCTCAGCTAAGAGGCGTTCTTCCTCCTGGGAAGGCTTTGAAGGTTTACGGCTAAGCCATGGATAATCGCCACTTCGATTTATTCACATCCGGGGTATTCATTATTATCTGAATCAAATCGGTACCAGCAGGAACCGTCGGTTTTATAATATGTCCATATTCCAGTTGCTACTCCATTTGTATACTGCCCTGCCGTTTTCAGGGTTCCGTCTTCATACCATTCATACCGGGTTCCATGTGCATTGCCTTCCCAATAGTTAGCTGTCGAGTGCCAAGACATCGATAACGATTTTTTGTGCCACGACATCGCTGACACTCAACTGAGCTATCGCAGTTTGTAATCGAATTCCTCTACCTGTTTTTTGTCCAGGAAGAGTTTTAGTTTCTGCTCTTTGACATCGATAGTAGCCACCACGTATTCAAGCATGGTCTCTGGCGGAGCCGAGAAGCATTCTCCGAAGATATTCAATTTCAGGTTGCTGCGAATGAGGCGCACAACGTGATATTTGCCAATCTCCGGCTTTTTCATTCGATGCATGGGAGGCTCCTCTGCTTTTGGAAACCTCAATTTGACATTCGAGGCGGCAAGAGCTTTCAGCGGTGTATCACCTTTGAGTTTGCTGTAGCGATACCTGCTGTTGTGCCGCTGTTCGAACGCAAGTGAGTTCAATTGCAGATCCCCTATGGACGCCATGATAACTTTGCCGAGAAATCTCTGTTGATAACGGTCGTTGAAGTTTTCAATCATTCCATTTCTCCACGGTTCGGCCATTGGTATGAACCAAGGCTCGACACCGTTTTGCAGACAGAGTCGGATAAGGGGACCCATTCCACGTGGATGTGTCGGGCTTCCGAAGAAAGACATGGCATTATCAACTTGGACACGCTCTGGTATTCCCATCCGCTTCCATGCGCTCCAAAACCCGTCAAGGATCATTTGCCCTGACTTGGCAATGGAAGGATGCAGTCCACACCGGACCGTTGCCGTATCAACGATGTTCAGGCTGTAAAAACGAATCGGTCCCTTCAGATAGCACGGGCCAACAAGATCAGCCTGATGGGTTTGGTTCGGCAATGTTGACGGCAGAACGGGATATGCCGTCCCTTTGGACTCATATTTGCCGGTTCGTCGATGTGTCAGTTCGTTCTTGGCGAGAATCCGGTTGATTGTCCTGATTGACGGCAACGGTTTGGCGCCAAGATCTTCTATCTCCCATAGGATTGCTTGAGCACCGCAGAACAAACCCTGATTATAGAGATTGAGGCGAACCATCTTGACGATTTCTTCGATCTCTAATGGTGTCCGGTTTGGGATCACACGGGGGCGACGAGAACGATCCTCGCACCACGAGGCATCGCCCTCGCTATACCGCTTGAACCACTTGTACAGCCAGAACTTCGACTTGCCCAGCGACGCACATATTGATTCGGGACTTTCACCGTTTATAAATCGCTCCACGGCCAAGACCCGTTGCTGCTTGTTTTCCTTTTCCATGAACACCTCCGTATCTATTTTGGTGTTCACAGAATTACGTGATCGCTATTCGATTGTCAGAGAACTTTGTTTGCTATGTGCTGGCACATTTTTCCGTTATCGATGTCTTGGCACTCAACAGTTAGCTTCTATTTGTTTGTTCCCGTTTTCCCACCACACTGTCGTCAGTCCATGACGCTTACCCTGGGAAAAGTACCCTTCCTCTTCCTTATTTCCGTTATATCCCCACCATGTCCAGAGGCCATCTGCCAATCCGGCGACAAAATTGCCCTGACGACTGATATTACCGTTATCAGACCATGAGGTGTATGGTCCCTGGAGTTTATCCATATCGTAGTAGTACTGCGCAGACTTTATGCCGCCCGCATAGGCGCCGTGCCATTCCGTGTAGGATCCGTGGAGCTTGTCCTCGTAATAACACTTTGTGACATACAGTTCGGTTCGTGAATCATCTATCCACTCATAATAGGGTCCGTGCTTTTGACCCTCTGCGTTTAGGTAAAAGAGAACAGCACGATAGTCATAAATCTCCAGCCCTGAAAGGTCCACGTCCCATCCGCAGCAGTGTTCATAGGGCGGAGGCTCGATTTCTACAATCTCGCCGCTTTTATTGATCAAAAGATCGTCGCCGGCCAGGTTGGGCAGCAAGGTTGTTACTTTCGATGCGGCCACAGTGAATGATGTTTCCGTTTCATTCTCATCCCTGGTGGTATAATCACCGTTGGGAAGCATGCTTTCAGGTGTAAGACGCTTGTATACCAGATCCTTTCTTATCGATTCGCCTAAGGTGTTTTCGGGACGCTGGATGGCCTGTGCAATGCTTCCTTCGGGTGTCTGCAAAATGCTGATGATTTGTCCTGTTGTATCAATGGTTGTTTTGGTGAAATCCGTCAGGTTCGAAATGACCAGCTTCGCCTGACCGGTGAAGGCATCCTTCACCGAAAGCAGGCAGTACCCGTCATAGGTCAGCCCCTTGGCGATGCTCAAACCGCTCCAGATAGTTTTTGCCGTATTCAGGTTTGCCTGTCCGTCGGGACCGTAGGCGCTCTCCAGGGCGGGGTTCGTGAGAACGCCCATAATACCGTCTCCTATGCTGAACCCGCCGTTTATTGCTCCCTGTATTATATTTTTTTCCTGGGTTTTCATTATATAATCCGCCGTCTTATAGACAAGGGTGCCCGCCTTGTGCATTTTTAGCGTCGTATTTATCGTCTGGGCGGCCTTGAACACACCTATGGCGGCCTGCCCGCCGGCAACGAATGAAAGGGCTGTGTTGGCAGTATCGGCGGCGGTTTTTATTTCCTCGGCTGTTTTTTCTGCCGCCTCGTACTGAATCGCTTTGGCGGTCTCCTTCTCCGCAACGACACTGTAATGGGTCTTTAATACGGAATAGGCTTTCTGGACGCTTATTTTGTTACGCTCGGCGATGGTCTTGATATCAATCGTATTACCAGCGGGGGTGTTTTTCCCGTAGTTGTCGATATACCACTGCAATTTGGAATTCAGATTCAACTCCATCGCCGTGCGAGACAGTAGTAGCGATGACCTTATATCGGCGGCTTCGATACGCTCATGGATTCCGATTATTTCATCATACTTCTTTTCCGCAATTTCAAAACCTTTAGCCATGGCCCGGTATCGGTTCCGCAGGGTTGCAGCTGGCGTGCTTTCAGCTGCCATGTAAAAGGAGTTATATAGAATCACACTCTGAAGTTCGGCCTGATTAGCTTCCACAACCGCCCGGGCCAACTCATCCTCATAAGCCGCAGATACGCCGGTTAGGGAAATGTCACGGGGTGTCAGGGTCTCTTCTTCCAGCGTTTCCGCGATGACAATCTCCGTTGCCGGATCAGTCCAGATCAGTCTGACCACGTATATGAGAGAATACAGGGCATCGCTCATGTCTATTCTTCCATCATTCGTTACGTCCCGTGCCGTTGATACAGGGATACCGGATACAACCTGGAGGGACACTATTACATCCGACAATTCCGGGACGACCTCATCCGCCGCCCGAACTGGCAAGGGCGCAAATAATAGAGTTAAAAAAATAAGACTGGTGAGAATTAGCACGTGCCTGGCAAGAAAAGAAGCGGCACCAGACACTTGGCTACCTCTCGAGTGTAAGAGGCTGGATGTTTTATGCTTTTGTGGCTGGCGGAAAGACACAGCACCCTCCTCGAATACTTTATTGGAATAACTCGGCATCTATGACATCCTTCCTTAAAAAGTGTGTAGCAGACTGATTTAAATGCACTATAAGGGAAATATCCTGTGCAGGTCAAAGCATAATTTTATCTGGACTTACCCCTGAGAGTTGCACAGATCATAGTGATGAAATGATGGTGTTCTGGCAAGGGTTCTGGGTTCTTGTGAGGTAGTCCGTTTTATTAGGAAAGGCAACGGGGATTTATAAGTGTCAAGAAATTTGGAGACATCCATTTGCTGTACCAAGGTCGGACAGGCTCTAGTCTTAAACCATATCCCCAATTACCCCTGCAGAAGATTGAGCTTTGGTCAACCCTCCGGCCTCGAAACACCACAACCGGTGCATAACGAATTTCTATAACCGATAGCACTGACCTCGGTTGTCAATAGTGGACACCAAAAGTTTTAAGCTGCCAGCAGTTTTTCTTTTTGTTGTTTTTCATAATATAATTGTTCATAAGCAGCGTGAGACAGATAATTGAGACTTGCCTGTCCATTTTTTTCAACCTATATCCTCGATGCCATCAAAGGTAATTCTTATTGTATGAAAAAACCCTGTGATAAGGGGGAAATTCACCGAGGAAGAACGGGAAGACAATGGCAGCAAAGCTACGCTGGACTGAGCCGAACTGGCGCCACGATCACCTCTACGAAGTGTTCGCTATGATCATCCACCAGGGGAATCGCGTGCCCCCCTTGACCGACCCCGTCCAAGGTTATTCTCCCCTCATTTTCACCCACCTGTCCCTGCACAATCTTTAAATGGTAAATGGTCTCACGGTACCGGTAGTGCACGGTGAAGCCCGCCCAATCTTCAGGGAGACAGGGTTCGACATTCAGTTTATCTACTTCGAGTCTCAGCCCCAGGATTGATTCCACGATTAGCTGGTACATCCATCCGGCTGCTCCCGTGTACCACGTCCATCCGCCACGCCCTGTATTGGGGGGGACGGCATAGACGTCAGCGGCGACAACGTAGGGTTCCACTTTGTAGGTTTCAATCCCTTTAGCTGATCCCCCGTGATTCACAGGGTTGATCATGGCAAGGAGTTCCCACGCCCGTTTACTGTCACCCATGGCAGCGAAGGCCATGGCGGCCCAGATGGCCGCATGTGTGTACTGCCCGCCATTTTCCCTGACGCCGGGGACGTACCCCTTGATATAACCGGGATTCAGATCCGACTTGTCGAAGGGCGGATCGAGAAGCTGGATCAACGCGTGGTCCCGGCGCACAAGGTGCTTATCCACTGCGTCCATGGCCATGCGTGAGCGAGGGGCACTTCCGGCCCCGGACAGTACAGACCAGCTTTGCGCAATGGAATCAATCCGGCATTCGGTATTGCCCGATGAACCCAGGGGTGTGCCATCATCGAAGAAAGCCCGAAGGTACCACTCGCCATCCCAGCCATGCTCCTCGATGTTCCGGCGCAGTGTGTCTGCTTTGTTCCCACAATGTTCGGCAAAGGGCAGGTCCCCCTGTATCCCTGCGATCTTTATGAATTTAACGAGTACTTCATAGAGGAAGAATGCGAGCCAGACACTTTCGCCTTTGCCGTCTTTACCTACCATGTTCATGCCGTCGTTCCAGTCACCGGAACCGATGAGAGGCAAGCCATGTTCACCAAAACGGAGGCCCCTCTCGATAGCACGGACACAGTGATCGTAGAGGCTGGTTTTTTCTCCGGACCTGCCGGGCAGATAGTAATAGGAGTCCTCATCGGCGTTGACCGGGCGTCCCTTAATGAATGGGACGAGTTCATCCAGTACCCCTCTGTCTCCGGTGGTCACAACGTAGTGGCATGTTGCCAAAGGCAGCCATAGAAAATCATCAGAGCAGTGGGTGCGCACCCCCCGGCCCCGTGGTGGATGCCACCAGTGTTGAGTATCTCCTTCGGAGAACTGTCGCGACGCACTGAGTAGGAGGTGCTCCCGTACCCGGCCCGGTTCGGCATGGATGAGGGCCATCACGTCCTGCAACTGGTCACGGAAACCAAAGGCGCCTCCTGACTGGTAGTAACCGCTCCGCCCCCAAAGACGACATGCCAGGGTTTGGTATAAAAGCCACCCATTGGCCATGATGTTGATTGACGGGTCCGGTGTGACCACCTGGACTGCGCCGAGGGTGTGGTTCCAGTATTGCCATATTGCTTCAAGCTCTCCACGGGCCGCGGCCGGTCCCCGGAAGCGGTTCGCCAGGTTGTCGGCGTCATTGTTATCCTGCCCAGCGCCCAGGGTGAAAACGATCTCGCGCTCTTCCCCTTCCGCCAGCTCAAAGGCCACCTGTATTGCTCCGCATGGATCCAGAGCGGCCCCAACCCTGCCGGAAAGTCTTGACTTGACCATGGCAGCGGGATTGGCGAAGGTTCCGTTGCGCCCGAGAAATTCTTTCCGGTCGCCGGTTATCGTCCGGGTTGCGTCGTCCACATTAAAAAAGGCCGTTCGGCTGCCGAACTCAGCGTGGTAAGGATTACGCGCAAAGAGGGCGCCGCTTCGAGGGTTAATCTCGGTAATGACGTGCATGGCCGATTTGGGCCTCAAATCTCCCAGTACCCATTCCGCGTATCCAGTGACAGAGAGTCGTCGGGAGCGGCTTGACTGATTACGGACCTTCAGGACCGTAAACTTGACGGCTGCGTCCAAAGCCACGTATACCCACATTTCTGTGCTGATTCCACGTTCTGTATGCTCGAAGACGCTGTAGCCGAATCCGTGACGGGTGACGTACGGTGTTGCTCCGCGGCTCGGCAGCGGCATGGGAGACCAGAAGTGTCCGCGTTCTTCATCGCGAATATAAAAGGCTTCCCCACTCGAGTCGCAGACAGGATCGTTGTGCCAGGGAGTGAGGCGAAACTCGTGGGCATTTTCGCTCCAGGTATAGGCACAACCGCTCTCTGAGATAACTGTTCCGAAAAACCGGTTTGCAATCACATTCACCCATGGCGCCGGCGTTACCTGCCCACGGGCGGTTGAAATGACGTACTCCCGGCCATCAGCAGTAAACCCTCCCAGGCCGTTCCCAAACATCAGATCCTTGCGGGGCTGCGCAGCTATTGCCGGGGTATCGCCTCTTGTAGTACGAGGTGGCGGCATGGGGACCGGCAACATTCCTTCCGTAAGGCTCTGCTGCTTGAGCTGATCCGTGAGCGTTCCCCCGCGGTCCGTGATGATGACGCGAGCAACCGTCTGGAACAGGACGCGGTCCTCTTTCGATATCTGGTCGGAAGTTCTTACGAAAATACCTCCCGGGCGATCAGTCACGTTGGCTTCCGTACCTGCCGCGATAAGCCCCATGATCTGATCGTGAAGAAGCTGACGGTATCCGGCGTGATCTTCGTTCCAGATTACCAGGTCAACTGCCAGTCCTTTGAGGCTCCAGTACGCGTGAGCCTGAACGAGTTGCCGCACCAGGTTGATGTTGGCCTGATCTTCAATCTGCAACAGCACGATAGGGAGGTCGCCGGAAATCGAGTAGCCCCAGAGGCCGGATTGGCCGCGACGGTTTTTGATCAGGGTCCCCGGACCGGCGCGTAGCGTCGAATTCGCGTATATGATGGAGGCGGCAAGACGTCCATAAAGCTGCGCATCGACTTCCGTGGCATTGATCTGTTGCAGCAGCACCTGGCTATGTGTCCACGCCAGATCAAAGACACGATCGGCGATATGCCGGTCCTGGTATTTTCCGACAAGGTCCATGCAGGCATCACGGGTTTCGGTGATACCGGTGACAATAATGATGGTTGCCGATTGTTCGGGGTCGACGGTTATTTGATGTCGGATCGCTGCAATCGGATCGAGTACCGAGCCCTCACTGCCTGAGAGCCTGGTTGAAGCGTTCATCGCTTCCGGATTGGCAATGGTGTTCCCTCTGCCGATAAACTGCGTGCGGTCAGTTTCATAGGATACCTCACCGACTTTGGCCCCATGTACAGCCATGAGATGAAACATCCATGGAGACTGTTCTTCAAGGGAGCGGGGCCGGCGCGTGCAGAGTATTGCGTTTCGCTCGCTGATGACTTCGGTCTGGACAAAGAGATTGCTGAAGGCCGGGTGCAGCGTGTCCTGAGCGGACGGTGCAAGAACAACTTCGACGTAACTCGTCAGCTCGATCGTTCTACCTGTCTGCGCCCGGTTGGTGATGGTAATCCGGCGCAGCTCGATGTCATCCTCAGGTGAGACGGCAATTTCCGTATGGGTGTCGAAGTCCTGATCCCGGCGGCGAAACTCCACCCGTCCTTCAGAGAAAATTGCCTCGTACTGTCCCGAAGCCTTGAGTGTGGGTTGGTATGCCGTCGACCAGAAAGTACCGGTTGCGAGATCTCGGATATAACAGAATGCGCCCCAGTTATCGCAGGTGCTGTCTTCACGCCATCGCGTCACTGCCAGGTTTTTCCAGTGGCAGTAGCCGCCGCCCGCGTTTGTGATCATCACATGGTATCTGCCGTTCGATAGCAACTGCACTTCCGGTATGTTTGTGTAAGGGCTCGTATAGACGCGAATTGGCATCTCCTCTAAAGCATGTAAAGCGGTATGCACATCGGCAAGCCCGGTTGTGTTCGAATAAAAGGCCGTGGCCTTTGGCACCCGCTCCTGAAGCAAAAGCATACTTGCCTTAAATGAGGGGTCCGACTCGAATCGCCTCTGCATGGGGTGGCCCAGGAGCAAAGAAGCCAGAGCGAGGAAGCTCATGCCCTGATGATGGGCCATGAAGGACCGAACCACCGCGTTTGATTGGCCGCGGGGCAGGTGGGAAGGGGTGTAGTCAATGGCTTCATAAAAACCATATTTTCCCTCAAAGCCCTGAGCGGCAAGTTTCTCGAGATTCAGACAGGCCGCTTCAGGCGCCACCATGAGCGCCAGCGCCGAGGCATAGGGGGCAACGACCAGATCCCCGGCGAGCCCACGTTTGAGTCCCAGGCCGGGCACGCCGAAGGGGCCGTACTGGTAATTGAGGTGACCGTCGATCGTGTTATGCCCGGATTCCGAAATGCCCCAGGGTACACCACGCTTCTTCCCATACTCAATCTGTCGCGCCACCGCCGCCTTGTAGGTCTCGTCGAGCAGTGTATGCTCATAGGTGGGCATGACGAGGAGAGGCATGAGGTATTCGAACATTGAGCCGCTCCAGGAAAGAAGAGTCGGCTCTCCGGCGGCAGCCGTAAGGAGTCTCCCCAAGGCAAACCAGTTTTCCTGCGGCAGTTGTCCCTGAGCAATGGCGACAAAACTGGCGAGTCTCGCTTCCGATGCCAGCAAATCATAGTAACTCGCGTCCCGTTGGTTTTCGCTGATATTGTAACCGATAGCCAATAGATGGCGAGTTTCGTCATAGAGGAAGTCATAGTCGCAACGGGCAAATTCACCGGATTGTGATGCAAGGTCTTCGATAACCTCGATTCTCGCCCTGGCCCGGATGCGCGCCTCTGTGAAGGCCCCGTGGAACTCGTCTAGCTGCCTTCGCTCCTCCGGCGACCAGTCGCGCAGCTCTGCCGCTTCAGGCAAGAACTCATTGTCAAGATCGGCTAATGCGCGCAGCGTCGGCATTTCTCTAAGAATCGGGAAGTTGTCCCGCGCCTTGGGAGAAAGCGGACACAGGGTCCAGGGCGCGAGAAAGGTCAAGTCATCGAGGGCTGCCCGGCACTGGCAAGCAAAGGCCCGCGCCCACGATAGGGCCTGGCTTTCGGGATCGGCGTCAACGACATCAAATCCCTGGACCATTTCCAGGGCAGACGCGGCAAGCCTGTTAAGGCTTTCCCGCACAGCATTGCAGGTATCAGGCCCGGCGGTACTGAGAGACTCCAGATCCTCCCGCACTTGAGAGAGCCGGGCCGGAACGGTTTCTCCGGCAACGTCCATGAGAATGCTCATTGTATCCAGGAGCCCGTCAAATACCTTTGGTCCCATTATTTTCTCATCAGGGAGCGTGGTGAGCCCTGCCCGCAATGTTAACAGATGTGCAGCAAGATTTCCGCTGTCCACCGTCGAAATATACATGGGCAGCAGCGGTTTCAAAGATTTAGTATCATACCAGTTATAGAAGTGCCCTTTGTGGCGCTCCATGGCTTCCATCGTGCGAAATGCGTTAGCCGTACGATCGAGGAGTTGTCCAGCAGAAATGTAGCCAAAATCCCAGGCTGACAAATTGGCGAGTAGCGCAAGCCCCATGTTGGTCGGCGACGTACGATGAGCAATTTGGGCAAGGGGATGTTCCTGAAAGTTGTCGGGCGGTAGCCAGTGATCCTCAGGGCCGACGAAGGTCTCGAAGAAGCTCCAGGTTTTTCGGGAAATCTTTCTTAGAAAGGTGATCTGGTCGGAGCTAAGCCTGGCTTCACGACGCGTGAGCGGCTCACTCATCCACCACGCTATTAAGGGTGATATAAACCAGAGACAGAGAACCGGCAGGGCAACAGCCAGAGCCCCCGGCCTTGAAAGTGAGATATAGGTCGCCATGATAAAGGAAATGAACGGGGAGATCCACATGGTCCGGCAGGTGCCGACCAGGCCCTTACGGCTCGAGCGATCGGAGTCGCCCGAAGGGTTCCATTCGAGAAGCCGCTTGTTTCCGACCAACATTCGCCATAGGGTGCGGAGAATGGCGTCGGAGCTGAAAAATGCCTCATAGGGGAGACAGCTGAGGTTAAATGCAATCTGGCCAAGGCTCCTCCAGCTTCCGCGCAAAGCGCCGAGAATGTGCTGACCGGGAAGGATATCTCCTGGTTTCTGAGAGAGATCCAGAAGAGAGGTAACCAAAGAAGGGATCACGACGATTCCTATTACCGATAAGGTCCAGGCCCATGGCGCGGGCAGGACCGCCCAACCCAGGAGAAGCAGGAGTGTCAACGCCAAGGGCGAGAGGCTGCGCCGCAGGTTGTCGAAAATCTTCCATCGGGAAAGCGGTGAGAGGGAATTTTTCCGAAATCGTGCATCCAGACCGGGAACCCCTGGCAGCAGCCATCTGAGAATCTGCCAGTCCCCGCGAATCCAGCGGTGCCGCCGGTTCACGTCTGCGCTGTAGCGAGAGGGATATTCCTCATATAACTGCACATCGCTCAAAAGACCTGCCCGCGCATAGCACCCTTCGATGAGGTCGTGACTCAAGATCCGGTTCTCAGGAAAACGTCCCCTGAGTGCCCGCTCGAAGGCATCAATCTCATAGATGCCCTTGCCGATAAAAGAGCCTTCTCCAAAGAGGTCCTGGTAAACATCGGAGATAACACGGGTATAAGGATCGATGCCTGCGTCACTTCCCCACATGCGGGCATATCGTGACTTGTTCGCCCCTGGCAGGCTGACGGCCACACGGGGCTGAAGGATGCCGTACCCTGACGAGATACGTTGCTTTTTTTCATCATAGCGCGGACAATTCAGCGGGTGCGCCATGGCTCCCACAAGCTGCCATGCGGCATCACGGGGGAGCTGTGTATCCGTGTCAAGAGTAATGATGTATTTCACTTTCTCTAATGTTTCCGTATTGCCGACTATGAGTGAAAAGGAATCTCTTCCGTCCCCACGGAGAAAAGAATTCAGCGCCGCAAGTTTTCCCCGCTTACGTTCGTAACCCATCCAGATATGGTCCCGGAGATTGAAGCGGCGTGGACGATGGAAAAGGAAAAAGATATCGTTTTTTGAAGTTTTGTATTTTTCATTCAGATCTTCGATTCTTCGCCGGGCCGTCAACAATAGCCGTGCATCATCGGGCAGTGTTTCCTCGTCGGCGTCCCGAAAATCAGTAAGCAGGCCAAAACGCAGGTTTTCGTCTCTATTTGCCAGGAACCTGACCTCCAGCGCGTCCATCAACTGCCCGATGTTTTCAGTGTCGCTGAGCATGGTAGGGACCACAACCAGGGTGAGCGATTCCGGAGGAATCCCTTTGGAGAAGTCCATTCGGGGGAGGGGGAGGGGCGCCACAAGGCGCGTCGCAAGCCAGTTTACAAGAGCTATTGCTAACTGGCTTACACAGAGAAGCAAGAGTATGCCAATAGGCCACAGCCAGGGGCCGTGCACCCCGTTGGAATGGGCCTCCGCAAGCAAGCACCCGGTAAAGATGGCCGTCATCAGACAGATCGTGCCAAGATAGAATGACAGAGGAAATCGACGAATTACTCTTTGAACCACATCTGTGGGAGATAGGCGCGCGCCGGCAAACCCTTCGAGCTGAACCAGCCCCTTGTCAAGAAGGTAGAAGCCGACATGTTTTGCCCGATCGTCGTCATCTACTCTACATCTGCCCTCCTCGGCAAGGCGGATCGCAGCGCGTGCCACCTCGTTTTCGGTGAGTTGGCTGTTCTTCGCTATCTTCTCCACGACGTGACGGTAGTGATCACGAGTCGCAAAATCCATCTTACCGTACGCATCACTGGGGTCCTCGCAGAGAATTTTTTCGACAACACTCATGGTTTCGACGAATTTACGCCAATCCGTGGTGCCCAGGAAACGGAGGCTGCCGATGCTGTTGCTTATGGAAAGCTGATCCGCCGCTTGTTGCTGGTTCTCTGATTGCACTAATTGTTCAATCGTCAGACTTGACTCGGACAGTTGCTGCTCAATCCAGGTGAGCGGCAATGCGAGAGAAGACCCCTGACCCTTCAGCCGGCGCGTAAGCTCTGCAACAAAGGAACTGACCATGGGAGGCTTTGAGCGTGCCATGTCGGCGATGACCAGAATTAAATCCTTCGGGTTCTTCGCGGAGGTCTCAGTAATCCGGTCCGCCCAATAATCGGCATAGTTACGGTCGACCCTGCGGGCAGCAATCCGCGTTGCAATACGCCGGAGATTCTCGATCAGCGCCAGGCGCAGCATGATCGGGATGGCCCATAATTCACCCAGTTGCAGCACGGTGACTGTCTGATAGGCTGTGACGAAATTGCTTAGGCTTTCAGTATCCACCCAACCATCGCCGTGAGATATCGCCTCCAATGCAATGTCGTACACACGGGGAAGCCCCTTTGATGGACCTTTTTTCAAGCGGGGAAGCCCCCTGCTGTATCCCTTTGGCAGGTGTCGCTTGGCAGTGAGAATCTGTTCTTCTATGAGATAGAAGTTATCGAGGAGCCATTCTCCGGCCGGCGTAATCCTCCGGTTTCCTTTCACGGCCTCTGTGAGCAGGTCGCGAACTTCATGGAGAGTTTCTTCATTTTGACCGAGCCGTGCCAGAAGTTGTTCGGGAGGATGATCGGTGCTCAAAATGTGGGCTGCGGCAAGGGTCTTGCCGTGATGCTCCATCTGGAAGGCGCTGAACAACTCCGCTCGTAGGGGCTGCTCGTCGCCGAAGGGAATGCGCGCGGGACTCTTTCCCCGGAAGCGCGCTCGCAATTGGTGCAAAACCTCGATAATGGCAGTGCGTAAGGATATCAACCTGAGTATCTCCTTGATAAGATGGTCCGTGTAAAACAGCCGGATTACGAATAACGTAGCGCCTTGGATTCCGGATTCTCGGGGATTACGGGTGGTGTCGTTTGAAGCGGGGACAGGTCATTTCATGTACGCGTAGCCTATCCGATAAATGGGTGTTTTACCAGCTTT
Source organism: Syntrophales bacterium (assembly GCA_963665835.2). GTDB lineage: Bacteria > Desulfobacterota > Syntrophia > Syntrophales > UBA2210 > UBA6078. The sequence continues at coordinate 111,138 of CAXXWJ010000002.1, forward strand.
ATTATGGGGTGACGGGTTACCCAAGGCGAACAGATGTAACCTGTGAGAAAATCCAGCGTTGTTTACAGTTTTTCGGGATAAAAGCATTCAAGCAGTTTTTCCTCCGGAGTCAGTCCGCCAATTCCTTTGTGGGGCTTGACACCGTTATAGTAGCTGATAAATCTGCGTAATTCCTTCTTCCTCCGCGCCTAGGAAGAGAATTGGGTCTTGTCCGGAAGGATCACCGCATATAGTTCACGGGAGAAATTGTCAATGGCAACAAACAAATACTCTCTTCTGTTCGGGTGCAATCTGCCGAGGATGATCTTTCTCGAAGGGGTCTATTGAAAGAAAAATTTTTGATTATAGATCTTTTTATGATAGAAAATACCATACCGTTTTATTCGCAATGATCCCAAAAAACAGAATTACCTACGAGCGTATATTTATTTTTCTAAACAAAGAACCAAATTTGTAATTGGTTCGCCCTCTTTATTCAAAAAGTGATTCTTCCGACGATTCGCAAGAAGAGAAACAAGTGAAGAGTCCTAAAATTGGAGAGAAGAAATTATGATCAGAAAAGTAAGCATCCTCGGTTTGGCGATTGCGTTGATCTTCATTACGTTACAGGTGCCAATTGCGGCAGTGTGGCCCTATTACGTCGTAAAAGCCGACTTTGATCAGAGTGGTTTCGTAAACCTTGGTGACGCGATACTTGCCCTTCAAATGCAATCCGACATTGATCCGACTTCAATAATTCAGAAGGACGCCAGCTTGAACGGGGCAACAATCGGTATCGAAAATGCGATCTACATATTGCAGCTTATCTCCGGGATACGACATCACAGAATCACCTATACAGCCGAGGCCAACGGTTCGATTTCGGGTGATTCAAACCAGCAAATCGAGAATGGATCTTATGGGACTTCAGTAACGGCTGTGCCAGATGCCGGCTGTCTATTCGTCAAATGGAGTGACGGCAGCACAGACAATCCGCGCACTGATACCAATGTGGCTGCAAGTATGACCTTGACAGCCCAATTTGCTCTTATAGAGAAGACTCTAAAGGAAACAACTCTGAACGTGGCGACTGCTTCGGCGACCGTCACGGTTCCCGAAGAGGGCATTACCCTGGAGATTCCCCAGGGTATTGCCGAAAGCGATTTTTCCCTTTCGGTAACAACAGCATACAATGCCCCCGAAACACCTTTGGAGATCGAAGCTCTCAAGGTGTTCAATGTGCACTTCAGCGTCGATCCTCAATTCGGCATTCCTCTGAAGATCCGTATCAACTTCAACCCGGAAGATATAACGGTAGAAAAGGTGGCGGATAACTTTTCACCTATTTTATACGATACAGTAAGGGGTCAATGGGCGTTGTTGTCCGACTATACAATTAATTTTGACGAAAACTATATAGAATTCGAGACAGCGCAACTATTCATGGAAGAATGGGAACAGAAACTGCCATACGAAAGCCGTTCCGTAACGGCATCGGTCTCCGAGTTCTTCGGGGGCATAGTGGGATGGGGAATAAAGAAACAAACGTCCGGTCTGCTGGACATTTACAACAAGACACCCTTTACCGCACAGCCCGGATTCAGGGTCTATTGGACCTTTCAGCCCCCCCATACGGCTATGTCAAATTGGGAGTATGAGCAGACAGGTCAGCCCTGGCATCTGGATGTCGAGCCAGAAGATCCGAACTGGGCGCCCCGCTATGTCCAGGATGTTGCCTATTTTCTGTCGAAGGCCAAAGAAACGTTTCAAAACAACGGTCTGACCGTGCCGGATGACACCGTGAATGTTTTTGTGAGAAATATTGGAGCTGACGGACAGTACGGCTCGGTTTCGGGATCGATTTACATAAATAACAAAGTGCAGGGACAGGCATCATTAACCCACCCCCAAGAACTGAGGGCCGTATGCGCCCATGAGTTCATGCACCTGGTTCAGGACTATGAATATGTAATGAACAAAGGCACGATTGGTTTATGGTGGCTTGAGGCGCTTGCCACGCAGGCAGACGGAATGGTGTGGCAGGATTCTCCCTTCACTGAATCAGAGTTATGGATAACCGATAACAACAATGCCTTTCTGCAAACGCTCTCCAAATCATGGGATGATTGTGGTGTCGACCCAAATTATTATCTGGCCGGCTGTTTTCTCCAGTATCTATCGAAATACAGAGGCGGCGGTGCGATCAATGTTGCTGATCTGGTAACGGCCGGCGGCGCCTATGGGAGTACTTTTTCCTCCCATGTTGAAGTGCTCGACAGTGAAATTCAAAAACGACTTGACTCAAATATCGGTATGGAATTCAGCAACTATGTGGAGTATCTGTTCATGGCAGGCAACCCGAAGCTGAAGGCCATTCCTGACGGGAATGGATTTCTATCCATGGAAACAGCACAGAGTTTTGTGAAGACCACCAGAATCATTGATGGTTCTCTAAAGGTTGAGAGGTCGTCAAGTATAAGCACCATCGGTACGGAACAAACCGTTTCGGCATCATTGCCCTACCTGTCGGCGCAGTTAATCAATGTTGTCAATCATGACCTGCGCTACCGCAGAGTCGAATATACTCTTTCGAAAAGTGACTTCTCCTTCGGTCATATATTGGCCCGGATCAACTCATCGAGTGGCAAGCTCGAAGAGATCAGAAAACTTTACAGCGATGATTCCGGCTACCTGATATTGGACGCAAGGTCAGGGGCCGTAAAGGACAGGTTTGTTGTGTTACTTGTGAACCCTTACACAACTGGAGAAAACAAGAACATAGAATTGGGCTTACAAGTTACCGAAGGCGTTTCCGTAAATATTGAAGAGGGCGACATTGAGAAAGAAATGTCCTCCACCGACACCTCTTTTACCCAGATACTGACAGCTGTGGCGTCTTTTGAAGGCGACTACCTTTTCAAGTGGGACTTTGGAGACGGGAGCTTCACTGAAGAAAGCATCACCGGCGGGGATCAGTCGCAGGTTACGCATACGTACGAGAATGTCGAGCCGGGCGACAGTATTGATGTGCAGGTAACGGTGTATACCCCTGATGGAAAGATACTGCTGGGGAATGACACGGTAACGATTACCACGCTGCCGCTCTACCGCGTCACATACGATGGCAATGGCAATGATGAAGGAACTGTTCCTGTCGACACGCAGGGTTATTTGGAAGGTGAAGTGGTTACGATTCTCGGCAATTCGGGAAATCTCAGCGGTCCCTATAAAACCTTTGCCGGATGGAACAGGGAATCGGACGGAAGCGGAACTTCATACGCTGCCGGCGCACAGTTCGAGATGGGTGATGATGATGTAACGCTCTATGCCCAATATTATACCGATTCGGAGTGTTTTGAAATCGATGAGGATGGAACGATAACCGGATTCACCTACTACCCGGATCATGGGAAAGACGTGATCATTCCGCCCAATCTGAATATAAAACGTATCGGTGATGGCGCCTTTTACGGCCAAGAACTTAGAAGCATAACCATTCCAGAGGGGGTGGTCTCTATAGGGAAAAATGCCTTTGGCGGAAATGCCCTTGTATATGTCAAAATACCGGATAGTTGCACGTCGATCGGCGACTACGGTTTACATGGACTGAATTACTGGGACGAGGTCGCCCCACTGACAATCGTTATCGGAAGTGATGTGGTATTCGGATTTGATGAAGGCGGTTTCAAAACGGTGTACTATTCATATGGCAGAGCAAAAGGCACATATACCTTTGTTCAGAGATGGGAATGGAGCGAAGCATATCAAGAGTACCTTCCTGCCGGGGGGGAATGGAAATACACACCGTAGTCACTGCGTTGACTCTAGTCCATGGGAAACTACAAAATTTGCCTTTATAAAGGTGTATGAGCATTGGAAAATCGGGAATTTCCTTTCAAAATAGCCATTCCCTTTTCACCCTTGCTGGTGGAGCAAGAGCACCATGATGGAACTATAAAGTGACCTTTTCAATAACTGGATTTTTTCAGCAACGGCTCGCCATAGCGATACTGTTATTTTGCACCCCCCGCTGACCTGTTCTAACCGTACAGGTCAGCGGCTACAACTCCAGACACATCCCTTGTTGCCGACATAGATAAAATTATGCGTTGACCTGCACAGGAAATTTCCCTTACAATGCACTCCAACTGGTTTGATGTGTACTTTTTAACAAATGATGTCACATCTGCCGAGTTATTCCAATAAAGATTAACCTTTCAAATAGTTGATTACCGCCTTGGATGGCTTCGTCAAGGCAGTTTTTGAGCACATTTGAATGTTCATTGAAGCAAACTCGATAACAGATTATACCCTTCAATAAAGCGTCCGGGATGGTTTGCACCTAACCCGTCAGTTAAATGGTTAAACGTCTTTGTTTTTTACTAAAAAGGAGGTACGTTTTCCATGAATGCTAATTCTAGATTATCGGTGTTTTCAATTTGTATCTTTTTAATCCTAACAATAATCGGATTTTCAAAAATTGCATCTGCCACAAACGGCATGCAGGTAATTGGTCTGGGCCCTGTCATGCGTTCTATGGGAGGAGCAGGTTCAGCTCTTCCACTTGATACGGCAGCTATCATGGTCAATCCCGCAGACATCAGCGAGCTTGATGGCCGGATAGATTTTGGTGTGGTTCTTTTTGTCCCCGATTCTGAATACACTGCAACGCACACAGCCCTGTTAGGGGGTACAACTGTTACGGAAAGTTCCGATACAGGGCCTGCACCTATGCCTTGCTTCGGTCTGGTTGTTCCCATAAATGACCGGCTCCATTTTGGGGTGGGTGCCTATGGAATGGCCGGAATGGGAGTTGACTATGCCAACTCTCTTTACGGAAATGTCGTCTACACCAGCTTCGAGATGATGAAATTCGCACCGGCCCTTTCGTACCGTATTAATAATAAGGTTTCCATAGGTGTCGCATTAAACCTTGACTATGCTACACTGGGATACAATGCAGGCCGTACAAGCGCTTTTACAATCGAATCCCATGATAAAAACAGTCAACTCGGGTACGGATTCCAGGCCGGAATTTTATTAAAACCCTTCGACCGGTTTTCCGTTGCGCTGTCCTATATAAGTAAACAGTATTTTCCGGAGTTCGAGTTCAACACGACTGCCGGTAAAGATAAACTGGATTTCGAACTGCCCCAGAATGTTATCCTTGGATTGGGATACAAAATAACTCCCCAAATGCGCGTCGCTGGCGATGTAAAGTGGATCAACTGGGATAGCACCATGAAGGAAGGACCGAAATACTCGCAGAACAGCTCGGGAAGTGGTGCTTGGAACTGCAACTGGGATGATCAGTGGGTATATGCCATAGGGATTGAATATGATTTTACAAACACATTAAAACTGCGTGCCGGATACAACTACGGGGCCAATCCACTTCCCTCTGCACAGGCTTTTGAGGGGATTGCATTTCCGGCTATCCAGGAGCATCACTACACTGTTGGCCTGGGAGTGGGGATTACCGATAAGCTGGATCTGAACCTGGGGTTTATGTACGCTCCGGAAGTAAAGATGAGCGGATCCAACACAGCCCAAGGGATTGCATCCTACGAAACTTCGCTGAGTGAATACAGTGTTGACATGGGATTGTCCTACAGATTTTAAACAACCGGCAGTTAAGGGGGGGGAAACATGCACAGGCTGGATAATGCGCATCAAACCTATCTTAGAGAAAAATTCGGGACCAGGGTAACCTTTGACAGGATCGAAAGAAAGCTTTATGGGCATGATATAGCTGCTGTTCCGGGTCTGGTAAAGCCCCTGATCGGTAAGACTATACCGGACGCAGTGGTACAACCCGTTGAAGAAGCCGAATTGGCGGATCTGATCCGCTGGTCGAGAAAAAATGGAGTTCCCCTGACGCCAAGGGGAAAGGCATCATCCGGGTACGGGGGAGTCCTTCCTGTCAAGAAGGGGATCGTGGTAGATTTCTACCGAATGAATCGTATATTGGCCATCGATGAAAAGGACAGGACGGCGACGGTTCAGGCCGGGGTAGTGTGGGAGAAACTTGACAGGGAACTGGGGCGTCACGGCCTCACCCTTAAAACGTACCCCTCCAGCTATCCAGGTTCTACCGCCGGGGGATGGCTTGCTCAAGGGGGCGCCGGAATTGGCTCATATGAAGCAGGATGGTTTCGAGATACGGTGATCAGTGCCAGGGTTGTTCTCCCTGATGGCGAAGTCCGACAGTTCAGCGGTCTGGATCTCGATCTTATATCGGAGGCAGAAGGGATTACGGGCTTCATAAGTGAACTGACAATAAGCGTTCAGCCCCTGGAGGAGATGGATATAGTATCAATCGGCTGTCCAGACGCACAGGATCTTCAAGATTTTTTTACCGCTCTCGTAGAGGAAGGCCTGCCTATATGGTCCCTTCTATTTATAAATCCACGCATGGCAGAACTTAAGAACAGGGCCCCCCTGAGGGAACATATGGGTCACCCTGTTGAGGAAAGGGTTCTTCTTCCCGCCTCCTATATAACCACACTGACCTTCCGTAAAAAGGACAGCGCTCTTGTAATGGCCGGACTGGCAAGGCTCATCAAACGCTGCCAGGCCGAGATCCTTGATGACAGGATTGCCGAGCACGAATGGAAAAACCGATTCAAGCTTATGATAGTCAAGCGGCTCGGCCCAAGCCTGGTGCCCGCTGAGGTTGTGATTCCTCTTCGCAGTCTCGGTGATGTTATGGGGGAGATAGAGGGGAAGATCAACCAGCCCATAGTAAAGGAAGGGGTTGTTATCCGCAAGACCGCCTCCGGAGAGCCCGAAGTAGTAATTCTAGGATTCATTCCCAGCGATGAACGAAAATTTTCATATAACTTCGTCTTCGGACTTTCACTTTCGATCATGAAGATTGCCCGGAAGTACGGTGGCCGTGCCTATGCAACCGGCTTATATTTTGCCAAGAAGGCACCGGAGATACTGGGTAAGAATCGTCTTGAAAGGCTCAGGGCCTTCAAGAAGGAGTCCGATCCCGAAGACATCATGAATCCCGGCAAGGTTATCTCCGGGGGACTCATGGGAACGGCTATAAGCCTCGGGTCGTTATTTGAACCCATAGTTCGCCCCTTTGCCAATTATATCATCACGCAAATCGGAGAGAGGCCCAAAGACCCTGTTCGCAATATTCCCGCCGACGTTGCATGGTACGCCTACAGCTGCTCGCAGTGCGGGTACTGTATCGAAGAATGCGACCAGTTTTATGGAAGGGGATGGGAGAGTCAGAGCCCTCGGGGAAAGTGGTACTGGTTGCGCGAATTCATGGAAGGCCGTGAGGAATGGAATCAGTTTATGATAGATACTATTCTGGTTTGCACCACATGCGAACTCTGTAATCTGCGCTGCTCAGCCTCTCTGCCGATCGAACCGTCGTGGATGAAGTTGCGCGGCAAGCTTATTCACGAAGAGAAACGTATGACCTTCCCGCCCTTCGAAATGATGGCGATGTCTAACCTCAAGGAAGGCGATATCTGGGCGGGATACCGGAAGAACCGTGCAGACTGGTTCCCCCCGGATCTCAAGGATAAGCATGGCCCGAAGCATAAGGCAAAAACAGCATATTTCGCTGGTTGCACGGCAAGTTACGTTGAGCATGATATAGCACAGGCAACAGTCAGGCTACTGGATGAGGCAGGGGTTGACTTTACCTATGTGGCTGAGAAGGAAAATTGCTGCGGAACCCCTATGCTGGTATCCGGGCAATGGGATGTTTTCGAGACCATTATGCGAAGAAATGTGGCCGCAATGCAGGATGCTGGAGTAGAAACGGTAGTCTCCTCATGTCCTGCCTGCGACATGATGTGGCGTAATGTATACCCCGAGTGGGCCCTGAAGCTTGGTCTGGATTACAATATAAAAGGGGTTCACTACAGTGAGATCCTTTCTGAAAAGATAAGGTCCGGGCAATTCTCTTTCCCAGATAAGGGGCAGGAGCCCGTCACTGTCACATGGCATGATTCATGTCACATAGGTCGAGTTTCAGGGGTATACGAGCCGCCCCGCGATCTGATCAAGGCTATTCCAAATGTAACATTTGTAGAGATGACCCATCACCACGATGCGGCGCACTGTTGCGGAAGCGTACTGACCCTTATCAAAGACCCACCTATCGCAGCCGATATAGGGGGTACCCGCCTGGATGAGGCTCTTGCTGTTGGTGCCAGTAAGGTCCTTGCTCTCTGTCCCTGCTGCGAGGTTCAGCTTAGAATTTCCGCAGACAAGCGGGATAAGGCGGTAGAGGTAATTGATCTGGCCCATTTTGCCGCGTCCGCTCTTGGCTACGAATTTCCCGATCCGAATCCCGAGGTGAAGAAACAGTGGGGAGTTTTCGATGCAATGATAGGACTCATGACCCCTAAGGGATTTGCCGATCTCATGGGTACAATGTGGCCGGAGCTGATTGCTGCCATGCCCTTCGGGATGGGTCCGATGATGCGCTTTTTCGGCAAAGTTCCAGGCGCCATGGTGTTGATGAAGCCCCTGTTCCCGATCCTTTTCCCTCGGCTGCTGCCGATGATGATGCCGAAGGTGATGCCAGTTATGCTTGACAGGGTTGCCAAAAAGGTTCCTATGCCAGATTATATGCTTGAACAGATGCCAGAATTGATGCCGAAGGTAATGGACAACCTTATGCCGCACATGATCGGAGATCTGATCCCATTAGTCACGGACCCAATGATTGCATATCTACAGGGGAAAAACGGGAAAGGGGTTGCTTAAAAAGATCGGAAGATTTTATAAATTTCGGGAATACATCAGGTGATTACTGATTGTATGACTTTTTACTTCGTTCTTTTTGGTCATGTATGGTCAATGTTGAAGGAGGAGTTGTAATCTCGATGATACAACTCCTCCTTTTCTGTATAAACACATTTAATCGGAAATACCGGCTGCTCTCAGTATTTCTCCGTAGTAAATCCTGTGGTAATCCCTTTTATTGTAATTTCCTTCTATTGAGCTATCGAGGAAGTTATCGGGAATCATGTCCTGCCAGTATATTTTTCGGCATTCAAGAATCAGTTCGGCCTCTCTGTATGCGGGCGCATCCACTATCTTTGACTCCATCATGGTCAGTCCTGATTCGGTGATTTTGTCGGAATTTCTCCCCGATTTAGTTCCCATCACCATAAGCGCGTCCTTAAAGGCATCTGGAAAGGAACATAGGGTAAAGGATTGATATTTTTCCATATATTCGAAGGTATATCGACTGGGTCTGACGACCACCTGTACAAACGGTTTTTTCCACATGGCGCCTATAGATCCCCAACCTACTGTCATAGAGTTGAAATCATCGAATGTGCCTGATGTAAGTAGGAACCACTGCTTAAGCCATATACCCGTAGCCATAACATTCAGGCTGCTTATGTCTATCTCTTTCATTCTTGTCTTTCCTTTCTCCCGATACGATCTGTTTGACTGTGGTTTACAGGGAACCTAGCCATTGGAGGAAATAAAATCTGATATAGTTGATATTTTGTAAGACGGATTTTGTCAAATTCTCTTTTTAACTTTTCTGGAAAGTAATAAAAAAAACTGTTATTAGACCCTCGGGACTAGACGGAAGAACCCTCCTAAGGAGGTAATAACATTTCAATAAGAGCGGACTATGAACCTGAAAAAAGAACTTAAATTTTTCTTCATCAAATATTTTTTAACTTTTCCGGCATATTACGTGCTCAATTTTTATACGAAGACTATAAGGCTTCGCTTCGAAAACGAGGACCGGCTGAGGGAACATCTTGACCGGGGAGGGCGCATCATTCTTGCATCATGGCACCAGAGATTTTTTGGTGGTTTTTATCTTCCACGAATATTGGGCAGAAAGATATGCATAATGATATCTCAGAGCAGGGACGGAGATTTTATCTCAGACGTTGTCAGCAGGATCGGCTGGTTACCGGCAAGGGGTTCCAAATCAAAAGGAGGCAAGCAGGCTCTTCGTACGCTTATAGACGAAATAGCCCTTACAAAGATTGCCGGTCACATAGTGGACGGTCCAACTGGACCTCCACACATTATAAAGCCGGGCCTTATCTCTCTGGCTCAAAGTTCGGGTGCGGTTGTCTGCCCCGCCTATGTACTTTATGAAAATCCATGGGTATTCAACAGCTGGGATCGGTTCATGGTCCCCAAACCTTTCAGCCGGGTAATGATCCGCTTTGGCGAATTGGAACCTGTACCGGCTGAAATGGATTCCAGTCAGTTCGAGAATACTCGCCTTGATATCGAACGAAAGATGATTGAGGGATATGACAGTGGCGACCGGTCCTGGAGGAAGAAGTAGGCCTCGATAGGAATAACTTTACAGGATATGCCGGATTCCCGTTACTCCAAAATAGATTCCAAACAATATCAGCATTACGGCGCAAGAGGCTATAATGCCTCTGTAAATCCTGTCGCTTATGTACTTTCGGCCTCTTGAAACGAATAGAGAAACGACGCTGTACCAGGCAAGGTCAGAGAGAATATGCCCGGCAAAGAAGACGGCAAGACCGGCAAATCCAAAATCCATGGAGATAATGACATATCCCAGGCCTATGGTTGCCCACCATATTATCCAGTAGGGATTTGAAAGACTAGTCAGGATTCCTGCCGTTACTGGTCCTCCCCATGTACTTTTACCCTCCGAAAGGTCTAGCGTGAGCTTCCCCAGCCCCTTTAACATGTCAAAAGACATCCACAGTAGAACAGCTCCTCCCGCTATCCCGACAATTCCCAGTAAAACGGGCTTTTTTATGATTTCAGAGAAACCCAGGACCAGGAGCAGCAGTAATGTCATCTCAAGAATGGCATGACCGAGTACGATCAGGGGGCCAGCGAAAAAACCTCTCTTGGTGGTTTCACTTATGGCAACGGTCAGCACCGGCCCTGGCATGATGGCGCCAGAAAGACCAATGATGAAAGATGATATGAAGATTGCGGCTAGTTTTTCCACTCATTCCTTTCCATTCTATGGGAAGAACATTACAAATGCAGACAGAGGTCCGGGATGTTTTTTATCGACTTACCCAAACGAATTATGTAGTATCACTCCCCGATAGAGGATGCCAGACAAAATGAAAAAAGCACTAGGGCATATCCGTATTATTTTTGCCATTGCCACAGCATTCATTTTCCTTCTTCCGATTGTAAGCATGATTCATGCGGGGGAACCGGGAGATAGGACAGTAACTTTGCTCAAGGATGGAGACTATTTCCCTGCCCTGATAGAGGCTATTAACAGTGCAGGTAATGAAATTGTCATGTCCTTTTTTATGTTCAAGACTGGAGGCGGGCAACGTACCGGTTACACCGATATATTGCTGGGTGAACTTGGAAGTGCCGTAAAACGTGGTGTTCATGTAAAGGTCGTCCTCGAAAGGGGCAAGGATGGGGAGTCATTCCAGGTTGACAGGGGCAATGTGGAGACCGCGGCAAGGCTCAGGAAGTCGGGTGTAGACGTATATTATGATTCTCCGGTCAAAACCACTCACACTAAGGTCGCGGTCATAGACAGAAGATATCTCTTTGTGGGGAGCCATAATCTGACTAACTCCGCCCTCAAGTATAATCATGAACTGTCTGTTTTGATAGATTCCCCGTCTCTGGCACAGGAAACTATGAGATATATTGACTCCCTGTATGAATGAGGATCCTATGAAATTTTCAAAGAAAATGGGATTGATAGTATTTGCGTTTTTTGCATTGTTCACCGTCGGATGTGCCAGACTCCCTGTGGAAAAACCCCCTCAACCGCCAGTTGAAGGGGTGAGAATAGAGCCGCCTTTCGAAGACCGGGATGCAATCCTCAGAAGGCTGAAGGCCGAGGGTGAGGTGAACCCGACCGCAATAGGATGCGTACTGCCGCTAACCGGTAAATATGCATCATATGGAAACAAGATTCTCGATGCGATAATCCTTGCTTCAGGGGTATTCGATCCGGGGCAGGGGAGTGGAATAGAATTATTCATAGAGGATTCAGAGGGCGATCCAGCCGTCGCCAGGGAGGCGGTAAGGCGATTAGCCAAGGTACATCGCGTAATCGGAATAATAGGGCCTCTTGGAAGTTCTACGTCCCTGGAGGCTGCCAAAGAAGCTCAGGAGATAGGTGTTCCCATTATCACCCTGACACAGCGTCAAGGAATCACTGATGTGGGTGACTTCGTATTCCGGAATTTTCTTACAGGTGATACGCAGACACGCACCCTGGTTTCATATTCCATAAATAACCTGGGTATAAAGGATTTTGCCATACTGTACCCTGACGATAATTACGGAACAGAGATGATGCATCTTTTCTGGGATGAGGTTCTCAGGCAGGGAGGACAGATAAAAGGTGTTGAAAAATATGCCTCTGATCAGACTGATTTCGGTAAGCAGATAAAGTCTCTCACTGGTCTCAATTCCGTAGATAATGCCATGCCGGATGAGGAACCCAACCCTATCGTGGATTTTGGAGCGCTGTTTATACCCGATTCCGCTTCCATGGTCAGCATGATAGCGCCACAGTTACCTTTCCATAACATTATAGGGATAAGATTATTGGGCACCAACATCTGGAATTCCAAGGAACTTATAAAAAAGGACAGCGAGTATCTCGAAGGGGCCGTATTCACAGACTGTTTCTTTTTAAACAGCAACCGCTCAATTGTGAGGTCTTTTATTGATCGCTTTTACTCTGCCTGGGGAAGGGAACCGGGGGGTGTGGAGGCCCTTGCCTATGATTCTACCGATATGATTGCAAAGTTGATAAAGTTGGGGAATATCTATACTAGGGATGATATGAGGTACGCTATCTCACGTATATGGAATTACTCCGGCATAACGGGTACCACTTCATTTCTCGAGGGGGGAGACGCAGAAAAGGTTCTTAACGTACTTATGGTGGTTGATAACGAGATCGTTCAGGTAAGGCAGTAGGTTGGGGTGAACCCCTCCGGATTTATCTGGGCTTTTTATTCATCAGGTTCAATATGTGAAACAACATCGAATACCTTGGGCCCCTCTTTCATAAGGGATTTTTTTACCTCTTCTGATATGTTGTGCCCCAGGCGTACGGAGATTTCAGGATCGACTACGACATGAAGGTCCACGAAGATGCTCTGCCCGCATTTACGGGTTCGTATGGCATGTACGCTCCGTACCCCGCCAACTCCAACGGCTATTTTTTCTATCTTATCGCAGTCTTTTCTAGAGGCACCACGATCAGAGAGTTCTGCCAGTGAAGGTTTCATTATATCCCACGAAATCTTTAGTATGAATATCGAGATTATGAGGGCGCCTACGTGGTCTAAAAAGGCCCATTCGGGATTCATCGCAGATGCCGTTACTGCTATAAGCGCCGGAACAGAACTCAAGGCATCGGATCTGTGATGCCAGGCATTTGCGATAACCGCGCTTGATCTTGCCCTTGTACCTACGATGACGGTCCACCTGTACAATGCTTCTTTAAGGATAATGGAGAGTATTGGTCCGATGACAGCTATCCAGGCTGTCTGTTTGATATGAACTTCGCGAATCGTTGCCAGCGATCCGTAGCCCATTCCCAAAGCCACCAATGCCAGGGTGGCACCGATCAGTACTGTTACAATCGACTCAATCTTCAGATGACCGTATGGGTGATTCTCGTCGGGGGGAGCAGACCAGTATTGCACCCCAAGGATTACGGAAAGATCTGTCGCCATGTCTGAGAGGCTGTGAACAGCGTCTGCAATGACCGCCTGACTGGAGCCTATGAAGCCGAAGATGAATTTAATGGCAGCCAGAGCAACATTAATAAAAAGGCCTATCCAGGTAACTTTTTTAATCTGGGATATGCGGTTTTTGTCTATTTCATGCTTCATCGTTGCCGAGCAACCCTATAATGTTTTAAGTCAGTTATGCAAATGATTTTAAGGAGTTCCAATAGGGCTATGCCATTCATTAACCCCTGAACAGCCTGAAATCAAACGATCACAATGTGCAAAATAGGATTTGAATTATCTATTTATACGAGCGCTTCTTATATCCTTGAAAGTTTTTTAAGTAAAGGGTGTATTTGGCCCCTGTTTTTAATCATGACGTTTGCATAAAGTGATAACAAATTACGGGGTCTCATACATAAAATACGCATAAAGATGTATTGACCGAAGTGGTAAAAGTTGTCATCTTGGAGCCAAGTAAAACGCAATATGCGGGTTCAATATTACTGTAGCTGCTCAACCTGCGGAGGGGAGGAAAAAGATGGTTATAGTCGCAACTTTATCCTTTAAAAAGGACCACATCTGTCAGACAAGGGGGTCTATGGCTTCACTTCCACCCTTGCCTCATTACATTAACATGATGGGACCCTATATAAAGAATGTCAAATTAGGCGGGGGGATTCAAACCGTTCATCTCTTTGAATTTGATGAATCGCGGATTGACGAAGCACGCGACTTTATCAATGAACGCATGAAGATTTACGGAGATACGGCCAACCTCACCTGCTCGGTGGATCTGTGGCTGGATCTTAAGGATATTCGCAGTATGACCGGACTCGAAGAAGGGCAACCCTACGCTTCTGCCTAGAGGACCTTCTGACTTCAGGGCATTCATCACGGTATAACCTGAAATCGGAGCACCAACAACGCTTTAATAATCATTGACAAGGCATAGCACCTGAAACTATAAGGTCAGCCGTATAATCCGCCTCTATTTCTATCTGGTAATTGAAGGCTGGCGGATATGTATTACTTCGGAGGGTATCTTCTTGACGGGAACGCTGGTCAATGCCGGGGCCGTGGTTGTCGGTAGTTTTATAGGGGTATCGGTGGGGAAATACCTCCCGGAGAGAATCAAGACAATAATGGTCCAGGCCCTTGGTCTTTCTGTTCTGCTTGTAGGCATAGAGATGGCCCTTGAAGTCACGGATCTTATCGCGACTATAGGCTGCGTGCTTGCAGGTGCGCTGACCGGCGAAGTGATCCGTATCGAGGCATGGATAGGGACCCTCGGGGAGTGGCTAAAAAGGCGAACCAATTCAAGCTCTTCGACCTTCGCGGAAGGTTTTATGTCTGCCTCTGTCCTCTACCTTACGGGGGCTATGATGATAGTGGGTTCCATACAGGACGGAACCACAGGCGACTCTACAACACTTTACGTCAAGTCGCTTCTTGACGGGGTTATATCGATACCGCTGGCATCAACACTGGGGATCGGGGTGGGCTTTTCAGCCCTTTCGGTTTTTGTTGTCCAGGGTAGTCTAACATTATTGGCATCCCAGCTGCTTTTTATGCGGGATCCCGCTGTGCTCAACGCTGTTACCACGACCGGTGGCATTCTTATTGTAGGAATTGGCATGAATCTTTTGAAGGTTACAAGGATACCGATAGGAAACTTTCTGCCGGCGATCCTCTATGCTATTCTCTGGGCCCTGTTCGTGTAAAGGAGAATTAAAAATGGAGATAGGACTTATTGGACTCCCAAATTCGGGAAAAACTACAATCTTTAACGCTCTTACCGGACGCACTGCAGAGGTAACAACATATACTGACACAACATCAAAACCAAATATAGCCGTTGTAGATGTTATAGATGAGAGGATTACTCGACTGTCGGAGATGTACAAACCACAAAAAACAATCTATGCGACAGTTCAGTTTGTAGATTTTGCCGGTCTTGCCCGTGATTCCGACGGGAAGGCCTCCTTTCCCGACTCATCGATGGCAATGATGAGAAACCTGGACACCCTTGCCCTTGTGGTAAGAAACTTTCCGGACGTAATCGGGGAGGCACCGGCACCCCTTCAGGACATTGAGCAGATGGAAACGGAGCTGCTTATCTCGGACCTGATAATATGCGAACGAAGGTTGGAGAAACTTGCCCTGGGAAACAAGAGGGGCCAGAAAACGCCGGCTACGCAGCTTGAGGAAAGTACTCTCAAGAAGATACAGGACTGTCTTAACGAGGGAGGCCGAATCACAGACATCGGCCTGGACAGGGATGAGAAGAAGATCGTCAGCGGTTTTCAGTTCCTGACAGGTAAGCCCCTTCTGGTAATTCTTAATTCCAGTGAAGACAGCTTCGGAAAGAATCCCGAACTGCTTGAAGAGATCGCCAAAGGCCACACCGTAGTTGAGTTTGCGGGGGCATTTGAGATGGAGCTCTATCGTCTGGATGAAGAGGAAAAACAGATGTTCATGGAAGACATGGGAATAAAAGAATCGGCCCGGGATCGTGTAACCCGCTCGGCCTATCAGATATCCAGTTCCATCAGCTTCTTTACTGTTGGGGCTGACGAAGTCCGGGCCTGGAATATCCGTGAAGGTCAGCCCGCAGTAGAGGCCGCCGGTGTAATTCACTCCGATCTTGCCCGTGGGTTCATACGGGCAGAGTGTTTTTCCTACGAAGACCTGATGGCCTGCGGCTCCGAAAAGGGAGTCCACGACAAGGGACGCTTCCGCCTGGAGGGGAAGGAGTATGTCGTTAAAGACGGAGATATCCTTTCCATACGTTTCAGCCTATAGCCTGACCCCATGAATTTTATTGAAAGCCAGTTGAATTACCTTTGAGTGCGAAAAGCCTTGCTGCATCTTCGAAATAGGATTTCAGGTATGATCTTACCGGTAAAGCCCTGATACCATTGCGGCATTTGAAAACTTGGCTCCACTGCTTTTAAATGCCGCATTAGATGTGAACGATTTATATTCTGTATCCTAAGCTACAATATTTTAGCAACTGTACCGCTTCATGTAACCAACCTTTTAAACTCTAATGCCCAAGATTTGGATGACGCCTTCCTGCTTTGTCTGCCCCTAGTCTTGTAAGCAAAAGTTTTGACTAAATGGCTCTATTGTATTAGATTCCAATAGAGGACAATCAGAATCAGATCAAATATATTTTCACCTGCCGCTACAAGGAGGATACGATATGGAGTGTAAAATTAACAGAATCATACAAAACATATGCCTTGCCCTTCTCATATGTATTTTTTTCTCTGTTTCTACGGGACGTTGCGAGGATTATACGGGCATCGACCCCAGTGTTGAATATATGAATCAGCTCATTGAAAACGCTCAGAGCTCGGTGGCGGAAGGTGATTTTGCACAGGCCAAGAAAGATCTTGAATATACCGCGAAAAATCTTGAGAACTCATCGACCTGGGCCGCAGTTATCTGGGCCGAGCGCCATGATAAGCCTGATTATGTTCCTGTCACACTCAAAGACCTGCCGGATGAGCTGACGGTTAAGTATTACACCGACAAGATGGACGAAACCAAGGATAAATATGAAGAGCTGCTTGTAAATATTGGAAAAGCCCAGATAGCCCAGAAAAAGCAGGAGCTTAAAACAATGCTTTCAGTACTTTTCAACGCCATCAAGCTGACCAGTGAGATTGTGGGAACCATTAAATCTAATCCCATTTTTATCCCCAAAAAACTCTCTGATATGAATGAAAATTCCAAAAAGGCCGCCGAATACATTGAAAAAAAACTTCGACAAATTGGAAAAGGCAGGAACCCTTGTAGCTCATCTGGTAGACCTGAAAAACCAGCAGGTGGCCATTTATCAGGAATACCGGCGGATCCGATGGGATATCGAAACTCTTGTGCCTGAAGTGACACGCATTGAAAGGGCCCGGCTGGTAGCCCAGGAGGCTATAGAGAGGGGAATGACCATGCCCCTGCTGCCCGATGAGCAGGATCACTTTGGTGGGGACCCCTTCAATGACGATTTGGACACCGTTAAAGCCGGCCTGGATGAGGCTGAACTGCCCTGGGAGAGCGGCCTGCCCATTATCCAGGACGTAAAGACGAAGGCCGACGAAGTCTACAACGCCATCCCTGAGAAGACAGAAGAAGACACCGCAGCATATAACGCTTTCGTGGCTTCCTACAACACCTTTAAAAACGACCTGACAGAGGCGCGCAATATAAGCGTTAATGAATTGACCGCACTGGGCAACGCCTGGCGTGAGACGCTGATTGCCATCCTGAACAGCTATCTGGAAATTTCCCTCGGCGAGCCGGTGGCGCTGAACAACTGCTCGGGGCGCAACAGTGTCGACACATCGCTGGTCCTTGACGACATCGATCCACGGTCTTGGAAAAGCGAATACGGCACGTTCCTTTCAGCAACCACCGGGCCGGCCATTGTGCCTTCACAGGCTGGATATGGGGCAAACGAGTGGCACGAGTATGCCGTCAACTATGCTGCCCGCCTCATGGAATACCTTAATGTTTATGGTAATGCCTGGCAGAGTGCATACTCCAGCATGACCTACGCAGGCTGGCAGGACCTTAGTACATCAGTAGATCCCAGTCAGCCCTATCAGATTTTTCTCTTGAAGCGCGGAAGCCTGAATGTCCTGCTGGAAAATCTCAATGCCATCCGCAGCGAAGCAAATCGCTACTATGGGGCCTTTGGAGACGCGGAAGATGCTATAAAAATGCTAGACAGCGATCTGTCGACCCTTCAGTCACAGGCCGACGCCTACCGGCAGTTTCTTGTCAACAATGCTGGCACTGTCCCCCCACCCGAATTCGATGAATACATAACAGTCAACGACGGGGACGTTCCCGGTATTTCGGAACGCATGATCTTTGCCAGCGACGGAATCTCCATCCTGGAGACGGAGACTTTAATAGCTTTCCTGAGACGTTTGATGGAAGAATTCGATTTTGAGGCTGACGAGATACAGGAACAGGCTACTTATATTGGCAACAAGGCCGATGTTATAGCCTTTGAGATCAACCGCATGCTGGCATTTAACGATGCCATATCATCGAAACGTGCCTATGCAGAAGAGATGCTGAAATATAAATTTGATTATTCAAAGGATGTTTTTTATTACGGAAATTACAATTATCTCTTTGATTCTCTGGAAATCCTGGACAATGATATCTGGCAGCATGTGGACACCTCCTATTATCATGCCAATCCGCCGGACATCCAGACTATGATAGTTCCCCACGTTAATTACATTAAATCACTGGGAAGTACGGCGCTGAACAGGTTCGCCTGGCTGACGGAGCAGATATGGTCGGTCACGGACAACCTGACCTTTGCCGTTCCCGAGATCAAGACCAACCCATGGACCGTGGGGACTGGTTATGAGGCCGGGGAAAGCTTCCTGATCCTTGCGGAAAACAAGGATCTAGTCGATGAATTCACCAAGGTACGTTTCCTGAAGTACCACTCACGGCCCTATACAGAGCCCATGGGTTACATAACTCTTGATGAGATTAGGAAAGGGCTGCCCAGGACGCGTACATGGGTGGAAGCCCAGACAGGCGGCGGATACGCGGAGCTTATCATTGAAAGAATCACCACAGGGACCTTAACCATTCCTGTGAATCAGAAAAGCCAGCTCCCTTTCACAATCCGTGTTGTAGACGGTACGGGTCAGCCCCTTCCCGGGGTACCGGTTTCCCTAGATTACAACCCCGATACAGCTCCACATAGCGCCGCCCTCGTCAGTACCGACACCCAGGGCCTGGCAGAGTTTTTCCCGGGGCCTTACAATGAGACGGGAGAAAGAACCGTAACCTTCTCAGTATTGTATAATCCCGGTGACGGGACCTCTCCATCCATTATTGCCTTCCTGGACGCCGCCATTGACATTACGGCCGACAGCGATGGAGACGGATGTGGCGATGCCTGGGAAATCCTCCATGGATTTGATCCCTATGAAGACTTTGACGGTGCCGCAGATTTTGACTACGACGACCTGACCAATGCTCAGGAAGCTGCCCTGGGAACCGATCCGAACGTTGCCGACAGCGATGGAGACGGCTATGACGATGGCGCTGAGGTTGCCGCAGGCTCCGATCCTCTGAATGCTAACGATATACCCTCGTTGCCGATGCCTGACATTCCGGTACCCCAGGCCATGCGCCTGGGTACGGACTGGGAAAAGACGTCGGACTATATCAACGTTGCCTCCAAGGAGGAATATCCCTACAAATTCAAGAAGATTATTCCATTCAAAAATCGCATCTGGGCCTTTGGATACAGTGATGTGTGGTCATCGGAAAACGGAATACAGTGGACAAAGGTATCGGAAATTCCTGATTGGGCTCCCCGCAATGCATTTACCATAGCCGTTCACAACGAGAGACTCTGGGTGACCGGAGGCACGGTTAACACGGCCTCAGGCACGACTTACTATTCTGATGTGTGGGTATCCGATGACGGAATTGAATGGAACCGGGTCAAGGCTGTGGCAGACTTTGGACCACGCAGCAACCCACATCTTCTCTCCATGGGAGATTCTCTCTGGCTTATAGGCGGTTATCTTTACGATACGAAAAACCAGGCCTACGGAGAGCAGAACGACGTCTGGACCTCTACGGACGGTATTCAGTGGACGCAGGTCACCCCCTCGGCGACATGGCCTTTGCGACGGTCCTCCGGGTTCAGCAGCGCCGTCTTCGAAGATAAGCTCTGGATCATGGGTGGAGATATCTATGATTCAGCAACCGCCCAGTGGACTACTTTCTCTGACATATGGAACTCCACCGACGGGGCTACCTGGAACCATGTGACCAACAGGCCGGAATGGCCTGCCCGCTACGGTTCCAGCGTAGCAGTTTTTAATGACCGGCTTTGGCTTTTTGGCGGTGCGACCCATACCACCAATGTCTACATGCCCTTTAATGAGATATGGACATCGAAAGATGGTATAATCTGGAATCAGGCAAAGGGGCCCGTCAACATTCAGGCGATGGCCTTCAGCTTTGGCGAAGACCTGTGGGCCTATTTTGATTGTATCTCAAATATCAGCGGATACGAGCATAACGAACTCTGGCGTTCCCGGGGACCGGTGACCGATGATACCGTCGTAGAGCCTGTTCCTGCCGATGCTAACCCAATCAATTTCAGTGCTGGTGCCAGTCATTTCCTTGCCGTTAAATCCGACGGCACGTTGTGGGCTTGGGGCAGTAACTATGCGGGACAACTGGGAGAGGGAACAACAAATGACAGCAACAAGCCTCTTCAGATAGGTACGGATACCGACTGGAAGTCCGTGGCAGCCGGTGGCAACTTCAGTCTCGGCCTGAAGACCGATGGAACCATCTGGGGCTGGGGGCAGAATTACTACGGCCAGTTGGGAAACGGTGAAAACACCTACAGCCTGACACCGGTGCAGGCTGGTACGGATACCGACTGGGCTTCCATAACCGCAGGCCATGGACATACCCTTGCCCTTAAGACCGACGGATCTCTTTGGGCCTGGGGCAATAATAATGGCGGTCAGCTCGGAGAGGGGACAAAGGATAATAAAAACGTTCCAACTCAGATCGGTACGGACAGGGACTGGATATGCATATCGGCCGGATCCTATCACAGCAGTGCTGTAAAAGGAGACGGTTCGGTATGGACCTGGGGAAGCAATGGCTACGGTCAGCTTGGCACATACACATCAACAAAGGAGTTTCTCGTTCCATCACAGGGAGGCGAAGAAGAATGGTCCGCCCTGAGTTCAGACAACATGGCTGTCTCAGATGGTGCGGTGTTTTCCTCCGCCCTGAGATCCGACGGTCTTTTGCATATGTGGGGCAGCAACAGTAGCGGTCAAATCGGCGCCGGGAGTTCTCTTTCCTATTATACAACGGCCAAATCGATCGCCCCCTACGATGCCTGGGTGGCCCTTGCGGCGGGCAACAGTCACATGGCCGCCATCAAAAATAACAATACCCTATGGGCCTGGGGAGATATCTTGGATTTACTTCCTGAGGGCATTACCTCGGTATCGAAATATCTGCCGGCTCCGGTCGGTTCCGATAGGGACTGGACGGCGGTAACATCGGGTGGGGATTTTTCCGTGGCGCGCAAGGCCGACGGCAGCCTATGGGCCTGGGGAAAGAACGGCTATGGCCAGTTGGGCAATGGAACGAATACGTCCTCAGCGACTCCGACCAGGGTCCTGGCACTGGGCCCAACAGAAGCCGATAGAGACGGTGACTGGATGGACGATACTTGGGAAAATGAGTATTTTGGAGATACCAGCCGAGATGGCGAGGGCGATTATGATGGTGACGGACTGACGGATTTTATCGAATTCCAGATTGGGACACTCCCCGATAATGTGGATTCCGACGGTGACGGAATGCATGACAAATGGGAAATCGCAATGGGCCTTGATCCTCTTACCGATGACTCCCAGGGAGACAAGGACCAGGACGGGGTGTCCAATCTTGACGAATACAGCATAGTCTGCTTCCGCTCTGTAGAGGATGGAGGTTGGAATGCCCGGCGATTTACTGTTTCGGGGCAGACACTCTATGTAATTGATGGCGAAGGTCAGCTGAAGGCCTATGACTCAACGGACCCCAGGGCGCCGGCTCTGCTCGGAACCTACAACGGTAATTTCGTAGGTGCTTTTGGCATCAGGGTGACAAAGGGAATCACCATAGTCGCCGATGGAAACGCGATTTTCCAGATGATAGATGTTTCCAACCCGGCTCAGATGACCAAGGTTGGGGAATACCTTGTTGGTGGCTATATTCAGGGATTTGACGTATCTGACAGGTTCATCTGCGCCACTGATAGCAGTAATAACCTGCTGATAATCGACATTGTCGATCCAGCCAATCCACAGCTACGAGGAACCTACGCTAATACTGATCAGCGTGGCATGGGGAGTGTGTTCATATCCGGAACCCGAGCCTATGTTACCCTGTCGGGGAATGCAATCCAGATTATTGATATTGCAAACCCGGACTCTCCGGCCAAGATCGGCCAGTACGAAGCGGGTGACTTGGTCTGGCCACCGGCTGTTGCTCTATCTGGAACCATCATGGCCGCATCTGTCAGGCCCTGGGAGGAAGGCGCTTCCCTTAAATTTATCGACAGCTCCGACGCGGCGGATCTCAGGGAAATAGGCCGCTATCCCGTCTTTATTGATTTTATCGCCATGTCAGAAAATCTGCTCATTGCTTCAACCGGCGGTGATGACCTTGATGTCATTGATATACGGAATCCGGCGGCACCGCTTCGTATAGCTGACATCAACAATCTTTCCTGCGATTGGGGATCGGGACTCATCCTGTCTGGGAACCTTCTCTTCCTCTCCCACGGAGGCGGAGTGGCTATCGTAGATATCTCACGCTTCAGGCGGCCCTTGATTTCAGGTGCCCCGGGGGATGTGGATCACAGCGAATCAGTAGAGCTTACCGATGCGGTACTGGCCTTGCAGATTCTTACTGGCCTTAAGCCTTATGCGCCGGCCTATGCAGATTGCGATGTAAATGGCGATGGGCTATTGGGATTGGAGGATGTTCTCTACATTCTGCAAACTGTCTCTGCAATGAGAGCGCAATAATTTTACCCGTCAGAGATCCCCAGGCAGGAGTCTGGAGATCTCTGACAGTGAGATAAGAATCAAGCCTTCGAGCTTGGACTAAGATTCCCTAGGCGCTTGATTTGGGTAACGTTACTATTCAAAATGCCCTTTTCCGATTAATCGAAGCCTGATAAATTCCAAGGTAAAATCAGCTAAAAATCTCTTTGTAAATGGGGCCAACACCATGGAATTTTGACACTACATCTTCAATAGATTAGAATCCTCAAAGGCATTTTAGGAGACATTCAGGTTTAGAAACAATGGCCCATAATAAACTGGAAAAAGTCCTCTGGTAAAAGAATGATCAGATATCCCTTGATAACATTAATGTTCTTTCTAATATATTTTATTGATCCCGGCTTTGTTTCTTTTAATCATGACGGTTCTTGCCGCGCCTATGAAGTCGGCCCCATTGGCGATTATGATAAGACTGTGATAGAGGCAACATCCCTTAGGTATTTTAAATACAGCGGATTTATCGAGTTTGAAACCTTTATCAATGTCGGTAAAGGCATAAACCTCAAGGACAATAACAAAAAAAACGAAGTAAGGAACCGCCTTCAGGCCAGATACGGGTCGGAAAATTTATATCTTTTCTCGGTAACCAATCTTTATCTCTTCCAGACATATCTCAATAACGGGGCCGATAATCGCTACCGCTATTCCAAAGATCAGCAGATTTCCAGAAACCTGAGATTATCATCAGGGGAAGCCGAGCTGTCTCTTGACGAACTTTATCTGAACTATGGAAAGGGGCGATTCAGGCTCAGGGCAGGGAATCAGTTTTATGCCTGGGGTACGGCCGACGCCTTTAATCCCACGTCCTACTTCAACCCGGCCGATATGCGGGAGCTCTTCTTTCGGGACGAGGACGAGAACAAGGTGGGGGTCCCATCATTGTCCGGTATGTTTTTTCTGGGGGATTATACACTGGAGACCGTTCTTGTTCCTGTGCATATGGCCGCTATTATGGCAGGGGAGGAGAATTTCTGGGGACTATCCATTGATGATGCACTCCCTCTGCCGGTCCTGTTCGAGGAGCCCGAACTCCTTGGTGCCTCCATGGAAAACATGGGATACGGGGCCAGAGTATCTACCACCATAGGTCCGGTAGATATATCTCTCAGCGCCTACCATGGACCTGACAGGACCCCCCTCTTTTTGCCTTATCAGATAGCATACAGGGGTAGTTCCGCTGTTCTTGAGGTCAGGCCGAAGAGCTATATTGTGACAATGCTTGGTGCAGATCTCTCTGTTGCCATGGGGGACTTTGTGGTGCAGCTCGAGGCTGTCTATTCTCCGGGCAAGGTTGGCGTAGTAGAGCAGATAACGGCAAACCTGGCCGGCATAGCCCTTCCTTTTCAGACTGACAGGGGGCACTATATATCCTATACGGCTGGTTTTAACTACTTCATCCCCGTAAGTCGTTTAATAGAGGGGCATACAGGAGATGCCCTTTTCACCTTCGAGTGGTTTCAATCGAAGTACCTGGAGAGTGGAATATATTCACCTCCTATAACGGATATTGTCACTTGCAAGCTTGAAGACAGCTATTTAGAAGGCCGTGTAAGGGCAACAATAAAGGGGATATTCGACGCTAAAAAGGGGGGAAGGGTAGTCTGGCCCGAGATGGAATACGATTTTCAGAACGGTATTGTAGCGGTGGTTGGTTATGCTGCAATATCTGGAGAAAGAGGAGCTTCCTGGGAGGACAACTCCATCTTCTGTTATTTTGAGGACAGAGATATCGTGATGGCGAAGATTCGTTACAGCTATTAGCTTTTGGACTTTCTGCTTTTTTTGTCCCTGAACTTTTGCACACAGAGCATTTAAAAATCCATCCCCCCCAGTTGATAAAAATTGACATCTCAGGCTGCATTAAGTACCATGAATACCACATACAGTTCTTATACACCGCCCCAATTTCTTTTAGCTTACGCCTTTTGCTCCCTTTTATGGTAGGGCTAAGATGATAATAAGGATTCTATCCATTCTAATGGTACTGGTCGGGGCGATGTTCCTGTTGCTGTCCTTTGGGCAGGCAAAAAAAATCTATACAAATGTCCCTGACCAGATCCGTAACAAGTGGCTTGTCATCTTCTACTTGATGGGATTTTTTATCGCGGGATACCTTTTCTTCGACATAATCCTGATTTTCAGTCTGCCATTTCCCGTCGAATTTGTGACAGGGGGAGTTTTTCTAGGCGGGGCAATTTTTGTCTATATCATTATCAACCTTTCCCAAACTACCATATCTGCACAGCAAAAAGCTGAGGAGGAAACAGCCTTGGCACGGGACGATTGGGAAAATACCTTCGATTCAGTCACAGATATAATCACTGTCCAAGATATGGATTTCAATATTATACGTGCGAATCCGGCGGCAAAGGCAATATTAGGCATAAGCCTGGACTCGGGCACCCCTTTGACAAAGTGCTTCAGCGTCTACCACGGAACAGAGAGACAGCCCTCCAGATGCGGAAGCCGTCAAAGTTTCCAGACAGGCGAACCTTATACTTTTGAGTTGTTCGAGCCTTACCTGAACAGATATCTAGAGATCAGGGCAATGCCCCGGTTCGGAAGCCATGGCGCTCCTGTTGGAATGATACATGTTGTTAGGGACATTACTGACCGTAAGAGGTCAGAGGAGGCGCTGAAGGAGAGCGAGTCAAAACTACAGGCAATTTTCAATACAGTAGCCGCGGGGATCATAATAGTTGAAGAGGAATCACAGCTTGTTCTGGAAGTAAATCAGGCTGCTATAGAAATGACAGGGCTTCCCAAGGAGAAGCTTATAGGGAAGATTTGTCATTCCTTTGTTTGTCCGGCCGAGGTAGGGAAATGCCCCGTAAAGGATCTTGGCCAAAGCGCTGACCACTCTGAACGCAAACTCATTCATGCTGACGGACATAAAAAAGACATACTGAAAACCGTTTTCCCTATTACAATAAAGGGTAAAGATTGTTACGTTGAAAGTTTCATAGATATTTCTGAACGTAAAAAGGCTGAGAAGGCACTCCAGGAAAGTGAACAGAGATACAGGGAGCTCAGCATAATAGATGGACTAACGAAGCTGTATAACTCCCGCCAGTTTTACTTTCAGCTTAAAATGGAATTAGATCGTGCAAACCGTTACTTACAACATTTGGTTCTACTAATGCTTGATATCGACAATTTTAAGGCATTCAACGACGATTACGGCCATGTCGAGGGAGACCGTGTCTTGTCTCGGCTGGGTCAGGTGATGAAAAGATGTCTGCGAGAGACAGACTTTGCCTATCGTTATGGCGGCGAAGAATTTACCGTCATTCTGCCCATGACTACAAGCTCGGACGGCAATGTTATAGCGGAAAGAATCAGGACAGAGTTCAAGAGGGAAACTTTAAGGGTAGAGCCGCTACAGGATGTCCATGCAACGGTGAGCATAGGCCTTGCGCAATATAAAAGATCGGAGGAGATAAGAGAATTCGTTAATAGGGCGGATCAGCTTATGTATAAGGCTAAAAAAATGGGGAAAGACAGGGTTTGTTCTTAGCCATAGCTTAAAGAAGGGTTTAAAAGGTAAATTTTAATTCAATTCGATGCCTAACTCTGTAGCTTGTTTTATGATGCTATTTTTCTCTGCATACCGGTTCTATTACCATTGTCACGAAAGAATTCCTAAACATAAGTTTAGGCTCTTGACCGGATATCGCTTCCAAAAGAGACCTTCCCGTCAAGAGCCTATTTTTACCGATTGCTGTTTTTTGTGGTCGGCATGTGCGCCTATACTTCGTCTTCCCCCTCATACTCTTTTTGTATCTGCTGGATCTTAGAGTATAATTCCTCCTCCCCAATGATTCCTTTTTCTATAAGAAGCTGACAAAGGGCGTCCACCTGCATTGCGCTCATCATTAGAAAGTCTTCGAAGGAAACTTCATTGTTATTGTTTTCTGGGCTGGTTTTGTCTGACATCTGATTCTCCTTTATTTGTTATTTAAAATGCACCTCATCCCAAATTCCATTCATCGATTTGTCAATTATTTTTTCTATTTTATCTGGAAACTCTCGCATAGAATATAGTCCAGTCCCGAATCCGATCCCGGTGGTCGTTCAGGGATAATCATGCGCAAGTTCATTGCCTGGAAGCTTATTATCAAAGATGATGTTGGCTTTTCAGTTTATTCCGAGGGGACTTGTTGCCATCCTTAATGTCGATTCATCCAGCGATCCAGCTTTTTGAAGGCCTCATCTACAACCTCTAATATCTGTTCAAACTTGACCGGTTTTGTAAAAAAATCATCGAATCCCGCCTCACGGCATTCCTCAATCTCAAAAAGGCTCGACCAGCCGGTTATGGCGTAGATAATCGCGACATGGTTTGTCATCCTTATCTGACGGCAGAGTTGTATTCCATCCATACCAAACAATTTAAGATCTAGGAATATTAACATGATGTTTTCATTATCAAGGATTCGTAGCGCCTCGTCCCCGTTGGTAGCGAGCGAGACAGTGTACCCTGCATCGGATAAGAAATCTCGAAACAGCTCCCGTATAGATGCCTCGTCGTCCACAATCAGTATCTTATGTTCCATATTAGACCCTTTCCAAGAGCCGAATAAATGAATTTTCAGCGAAAAGCAGGATCCATAGAGTACTGCTTGCTTTAAATTAAAGGGGCAAACAGCGGCCTTTTAAAGACCGGCGCTCCTCTGTTTCTGCTAACATCACCTGACCATATATTACACTCCCTTAGCATATTTGCGGTTTTGAGTGCACCATTTTTTGTTTTGAGGAGTTGTAATCATCCAGTATTACCTATGTTAATATAGGTTGCTATTTAACAAATAAAAAAGCTTTTTATTTGTTGCGAGATCTGGGGTAGCAGGGTGACTGTTGTCTCTAAAAAACTTATTTTTTCGGGTAGAAATCCGGATAGAGCCGTTGCCCACATCCATGACAAAGACCATGCGAAAAGTTTGCTTCAGAGTGCTTTTGTATGTATGACTCCATGGCCTCCCATTCTCCCTGATCGTTGCGTATTTTTTTGCAGGAAGAGCATATTGGAAGAAGACCGCTCAATGTCTTGACTTGCGAAATGGCTTCCCTCAGTTCGAGGATCAGCCTCTCGCGTTCCTGGTCCGCAAGCTTCCGCTCCGTAATGTCCTGGTTTGCTCCATATAATCGTGTTGGCTGGCCTGAATTGTCCTGAATGACCTGTGTTCGTGCCAGTATATGGCGAACATCTCCTCCGGGACGGATGATGCGATGTTCAAAATTTATAATGAATTCAGTATCTTTTCTGGAAATATTTTGTTCAATACTCTGAAAAAAACTTTGCAGATCTTCGGGATGTATGAATCTTTTAGCATATTCTTCGATTGTCATACGATATCCACCCTCTCTCTCTGCGGTTGTTCCATAAACGGAATAGAAGGCATTATCAAAAACGTATTGTTGCGTTATTGTATCAAACTCCCAGTACACGATATTGGCAAGTTGCATCGCCTCTTCCAGCCGAAGCTGACTGATGGATAAGGCTTCGGTCGATCTCTTGCGTTCTGTAACATCGCGGTCAAATCCACAGTATCCCAGAAATTCACCCTGCAAACCGAAGATGGGCACACCGTTTGTTTCGATGAATACTTCCTGTCCATCTTTATGCAGATTTATGTTTTCCAGTTCTGAAAATGGATAGTGCAGGCTTTTGATCTCTTCGATAAAGATGTTTATTCGGTTTCTTTCTTTATCAGGCATGAAATCCAAGGGGCTTTTCCCTATGATTTCTTCCGGTTCATACCCCAGCAGATCTTTAACCCTTGGACTCGCGTAGGTATATAGCCCATCGCTGTTTATTTCCCATATCCAGTCGCTGGTCGCTTCCAAAAGAGAGCGGAATTCCATAATACATTCCGCTCTACCATTTTCCCTTTCTACGCTGCCCGTTCTGGACTGCTCAAGGGCATTAATTTTTTTCTTCAAAGCTGCAATTTCTCTTATCAGTTCCTCTTTTGTCGTTGAATTTTCTTTCATGAACTCCTCTGTACTGTGTTAGTAATATCTTAAGGACAATATTCTAAAGAGATCCTTTTATCGATATCAATCTCTGGTCGCCTATGTAGCACTTGAAACTATTAAATCTATTTAACTGCCACTTGCCCAAGGTGCCCGTTGTGCTGGAGATCTCAATACCCCCCTTTCTTCTTTATCGGAAAAGAGATGTATTAGGTTTAATAAAAATTTCTTTTTGTCTGGTCTAAGATAGTGACTCCCAGGGGCCACTATAAATATTTCCGATATGCCGGGGTCTCTATAACCGTTAACCCCGATTCAAGGCTGAGGATAAAGTTACGTTATCCCCCATAACTTTTCTTGACAGAGCGCTTTTCCTGGTATATAGGCTTTCTTTAACTTAGAAAGGAAGAAGGCTAAACCATGAAAATCCAGGTCGTAATAGTAATTATAGGAATACTTATAATTACCTCCTTTACATAAGGGGACTGGTGATGGTTTAATCTTTTACATAAGTTGTTCACTGAAACCGTTGCCGGTCCCGGCAGCGGTTTTTTTTACTCTCATGAGGAGGTGGAGTTGTGGAACTTAGTGGGGCTCAAATTTTAATAAAGTCACTAATCGCGGAAGGGGTGGATACCATATTCGGATATCCCGGTGGTTCCGTTCTTGATATCTATGACGAGCTGTATAAATCTTCGATAAATCATATTCTAGTCCGCCATGAGCAGGGAGCGGCACATGCGGCAGACGGTTATGCACGTTCGTCGGGGAAGGTGGGGGTATGTCTCGTGACCTCCGGGCCGGGAGCCACCAACACGGTAACCGGCATTGCTACGGCCTATATGGATTCAATTCCCATGGTGATCGTAACGGGTCAGGTTCCTACTCCATTCATAGGTACGGATGCCTTCCAGGAGGTTGATATAACTGGAATTACGCGACCATGTACAAAGCATAACTTCCTGATCAGGCATATTGACGAGCTTGCCAACACGGTCAGGGAGGCATTCTATATAGCCAGTTCAGGCAGGCCGGGGCCTGTTCTGATAGACCTTCCCAAGGATATTATGCAGGCCAAGACAGAGTATCGTGAGATGACTCCCTTGAGCCCTGGCCTTACTGAGCCGGTATATCTTCCAGATGTAATGCAGCTAAATCAGGCTCTTGATCTTATCAAGAAGGCAAAGAACCCTGTCCTGCTGGTAGGGGGCGGTGTAATACACAGTCATGCTACATCAGAGCTTGCCGAGTTCGCCCGAAAGGTTTCGATCCCCGTAACGTCTACCCTTATGGGGCTGGGCGCCTTTCCCGGTACTGATCCTCTGTGGCTGGGAATGCTGGGAATGCACGGTACATATTATGCGAACATGGCGATCAGCAGTTGCGATCTTCTGATTACTCTGGGAGTGCGGTTTTCAGACCGGGTAACGGGCAGGCTGGCCACCTTTGCGTCGAACGCAACCATTATTCAGATCGATATCGATGCAGCTTCGATCAACAAGAATGTTCTGGTTCATATGCCAATCATAAGCGACTGCAAATCTGCACTGATTCAGCTGAATGCAATGCTCGACAGAAACGGTCTGGAGCAGGTTCGCTCCGGACGTGACACTTGGCTGGACCAGGTAAACAAATGGAAATCCGAGTGCCCCATGGCCTACTGTGAATCGGGAACGATCAAGCCCCAGTGTGTAATAGAAACGCTGTATAAAATTACGCAGGGAAATGCCATTGTGGCGACCGAGGTGGGGCAGAATCAGATGTGGACTGCCCAGTTTTTCCCATTTGACAGGCCGAATACCTTGCTAACATCCGGTGGACTTGGGACTATGGGATACGGGTTCCCGGCCGCCATAGGCGCTCAGGTTGCCTTTCCTGATAAACTGGTTGTAGATATTGCAGGAGATGGCAGCATCCAGATGAATATCCAGGAACTTGCTACGGCGGTTAACTACAAGCTTCCTGTTAAGGTTATAATCCTGAATAACGGATATCTCGGTATGGTTCGTCAGTGGCAGGAGCTTTTCTACGGTAGACGATATTCGAATACCATCCTAGGGGGCAATGTCCCGGACTTTGTAAAGCTTGCAGAGTCCTATGGTGCACTGGGTCTGCGTGCAACCAGGCCTGAAGAAGTAGAGGAAACGCTTATCAGGGGACTGGAGGCCAGCGGTCCTGTAATTATGGACTTCATGGTCGAAGCAGAAGAGGGTGTCTATCCAATGGTGAATCCCGGCGCTTCGCTGACAGAGATGAAACTTAGCGGCGGCATAGGAATGTAAGAGGGCGGGGATCCTTCCCACTTACTGCATATATAATACAGAGAAAGGATTGTGAAACAATGGAAGTAAAGGAAAACACCATTTCTCTTATGGTGAATAATAAACCAGACGTCCTTGCGCGTATAGCAGGGACATTCAGCGGACGCGGTTATAATATCGAGAATATAAGCGCCAACGTTACCCAGAATCCTAGTGTAACAAAGATAACGATTGTCACAAGAGGGAACACGTCAACCATGGCGCAGCTTGAAAATCAGTTAAAAAAACTGGTTGATGTAATCAGTGTGTCGCATATGAAACCGAAGTCATCGGTACAAAGGGAGCTGGTCCTTGTGGCGGTCGAGGGAGATCCTGCGGCTGTTGTGAATGCGGTCAATGAGTTTGGAATGCGTGTCATAAAAGAAGAGGGCAATTCATTTGTACTGGAATTAACGGGGGAAAAGAAAGATGTAGATCAGGCGTTGACCTCGCTCGAATCCCTTGGTATGAAAAGCATGAGCAGATCCGGAATGGTGGTCTTATAATTTTACAATTTAAGGAGAGAAGAAATGTCGAAGATGAACATTGGCGGTGTTATGGAAGAGGTTATTACGGATGAGGAATTTACTCTCGAGAAGGCACGTGAGGTCCTTAAGGACGAGGTCATAGCCATTCTTGGCTACGGCGTTCAGGGCCCTGGGCAGGGGCTGAACATGCTGGACAACGGCTTCAAGGTAATTGTAGGACAGCGCGAGAGCGAGAAAGAATATTGGGATAAGGCCATAGCAGACGGTTTCGTTCCCGGTGAAACACTCTTCTCAATCGAAGAGGCGGCAGACCGGGGAACGATCGTAATGATGCTTCTCTCCGATGCAGGGCAGAAGGCAGTATGGCCCATGATCAAGCCCTACATGACAGAAGGAAAGGCCCTGTACTTTTCCCACGGTTTTTCGATAGTTTATAAGGAACAGACCGGTGTAATACCCCCCAAGAATATTGACGTTATTCTCGTTGCCCCCAAGGGGTCGGGTCTTACCGTCAGGAGAAACTTTCTTGATGGTAGCGGAATCAACTCCAGCATGGCCGTATTCCAAGACTACACGGGACGCGCATATGAAAGGGCTTGTGCGATCGGAATAGCTGTTGGTTCAGGTTATCTTTTCCCAACTACCTTCGAGAACGAGGTATACAGCGACCTGACTGGTGAGCGTGGAGTCCTTATGGGCTGCCTGGCCGGTATAATGGAGGCACAATATGATTGTCTCAGAAAGAATGGTCATGATCCCAGTGAGGCATTCAACGAAACTGTGGAAGAACTGACTCAGAGCCTTATTCGCCTGGTAGCAGAGAACGGTATGGACTGGATGTATGCAAACTGCAGCACCACGGCTCAGCGCGGCGCCCTCGACTGGAAGGGCCGTTTCCGTGAGGCCGTTGCCCCAGTCTTCGACGATCTCTATGACAGCGTTAAGACTGGTAAGGAGACAGAGATAGTTCTAAGGGTTAACAGCGCACCAGATTATCGCGAAAAGCTTCAGAAAGAGCTTGATGAGATAAAGAATATGGAGATGTGGCGTGCAGGTGCAGTTCTTCGTGAGCTCAGACCGGAGCGTCGGAAGAAGTAGTCATTCGGAAGGGAAGGGGGATGAGAATGAGAAGTGATCTGATGACCAAGGGGTTGGAGCGTGCTCCACACCGGTCATTGTATAAGGCGATGGGGTTTACGGATGAGGAGTTGGCCAGGCCGATTATCGGTGTAGTAAACTCGGCCAACGAGATCATACCCGGTCACGTTCATCTTGACACCATTACGGAGGATGTAAAGGCTGGAATCAGGGTTGCCGGCGGTACACCTGTTGTATTTCCATGCATCGGTGTATGTGACGGTATCGCAATGGGGCATGCGGGAATGAAGTATTCCTTGGCAAGCCGTGAAATTATAGCCGACTCCATCGAGATAATGGCAACGGCTCACCCATTTGACGCCCTTGTCCTGATTCCAAACTGTGACAAGATCGTTCCCGGGATGTTAATGGCTGCGCTTCGCCTTAACATCCCGGCCGTTGTAATAAGCGGTGGTCCCATGATGGCCGGGGTCCACGATGGAGCCAGCGTGGACCTTATCAATGTCTTCGAAGGGGTTGGAAAGGTCAAGCTGGGGGCGATGACAGAGGAGAAACTGGCGGAGCTCGAGGATTCCGCCTGCCCAGGCTGCGGATCATGCGCAGGAATGTTTACGGCAAATTCAATGAACTGCGTAACCGAGGCACTCGGCATGGGTCTTCCGGGAAATGGGACCATCCCGGCAGTTACTGCTGCCCGCCGAAGGCTTGCAAAGAAAGCCGGGATGCAGGTGATGGACCTCTTGAGGAAAGACATCAAACCCCGTGATATAGCAACACTTAAAGCCTTTGAGAATGCCATAGCCGTTGATATGGCACTGGGCTGTTCTACCAATACGGTGTTACACATTCCAGCGATAGCCCATGAGGCAGGGATAACCCTCGACCTTGATCTTTTCAACGCAATAAGCAAAAAGACGGCCAACATCTGCTACCTCAGCCCCGCCGGTCCGCACTACCTGCAGGATCTGGACGCTGCCGGGGGGATACAGGCCGTTATGAAGGAGATCGGCGAGCTTGGGGTCATCAATCCCGATGCACTTACTGCTACCGGAATGACTGTCGGCGAAAACCTGGAAAAGGTCTTTGTGAAAAATCGTGATATCATACGATCCGTAAAAGAACCTTACAGCAGGGAAGGTGGAATCGCGATACTCCGTGGAAACCTGGCCCCGGAAGGGGCTGTTGTAAAGCAGTCTGCTGTGGCCCCTGACATGATGGTAAACGAAGGTAGCGCCCGCGTCTTTGATTCAGAGGATGACGCCATAAAGGCAATCCTCGGAGGAGAGATCAAGGGCGGAGATGTAGTGGTCATTCGCTACGAAGGACCAAAGGGAGGTCCCGGAATGCGGGAAATGCTCTCTCCCACATCAGCCATAGTAGGAATGGGACTGGACAAATCCGTTGCACTTCTGACAGATGGTAGGTTCAGCGGTGGAACCCGCGGGGCTGCCATAGGACATATATCTCCTGAAGCCGCAGAAGGTGGCCCCATAGGACTTATCAAAGAAGGGGACAGGATTGCAATCGACATTCCCAACAAAACCATAGAACTGAAGGTAGATGAAGCGGAACTGGCCAGGCGCCGCGAAAGCTTCTCTCCGAAAGAACCTCTAATAAAGACAGGCTATCTTGCGCGGTATGCAAAGATGGTTACATCGGCCAGCACCGGAGCTATCTTTAAAGAGTAAAAGTAAACCATTAGTGTTTTTAAAGAAAGCCTTCTCTTACGGGAAGGCTTTCTTGTTTTATCGATCAGATATAAAATGTCTTATTAGTTTAAGTATTTTTCAGTTTTTTTATGTTAATTGTCTTACCCTTCTGCCTCTGGGGAAGCACCTTCTTTTTCGCCGTTGGTCTGGAGTAGCTCGCCTATGAAAACGCTTGAATTTTTGACGAAAAAGACTACAGGGATATCGCCTGCTAGATCTTCCAGCCGTTGTGCGTAGTCGTCTTCTTCCCCATCCTTTGGAACGGCCAGTCCGAATATTACTACTTCCGCGTTAGAACTTTCTTCCTGGATCATATCACGGATGCTCTTTTCAGGATCTTTCAGAAAGACCTTTGAATCTGCATTTATGCGGATCTCGGGGAGCAGTTTGTCCAGATATCTCTCTGTGGCGCTCTTTGCAAGCTCGTTTGAGGCGATACTCAAAACCTTGATTTTCGCCTGGCCCCATTCAGTGTTTAAAGTAAGCAGATAGGCAAGAAGCAACATCAGGTCTCCGTTGCATTTGAGCCCACCCCACCATACGTGGATTGTTCGATCAATTCCCTCGCGGGGGAATATATATTTCGGCTTGATTCGACCTATGATAAATGACTTTTTCATTTTCTCCAGTCTTCGCATGACCTTGAGAAAATCAACAAAGAGCTGCTGTTCCTTGGGCCAGCCTAACAGTATGGTATTGCTCTCGATGCCGGCGATGCCATTTGCCTGTGAAACATTGGTAATCCCCTCAACTATGTTGTCTACCAGGTTGAAATCGGCGAAGACAGATAGCCCCTCGTTATCAAGAAGCCGCTGAATTTCCTCATGCTTGGCAACTACATCTATTTCATCGCTGAGAAGATCGCCTACCATCAGATGACAGACGGTGACCACTCCGCGCTCCTGACTGAACCAGTTTCCAAACCTTACCAGATCAAGGTGGGCTACAGGGTCCGAAACAAAGACAAGTACGTGGGGTCTCCAGTTACGTGCGCTCATGGGGCGCCGGGCCAGTTGGAGAAGGGCCCATCTAACCAGAGACTCGTATATGCCACGTCTGGCATCACCCCAGCGGGTCCTTCTCTGACGTTTAGAGAGGATAAGCCATATTGCCACTTCAAGGAGGATGGCGATTATTCCGGCCAGTGGGTTTATGAGGAAAATAACAGCAAGACATGCCAGACCGGCTGCCATGCTGACTGTCCATGGCACCTTAAACTTAGGCCTCCAGGATGTGTCCCCGCTAAGGTTTTCCAGTGCCGCAACGATATTGATCATACTATAGGTGGTCAGAAAAAAGACCGTAACCACGGTGGCCACGGAGTTTAGATCGCCGAGAAATACAGCCCCCAGGGCAATTGCAAGAGAGAGGATCATGCCTGGTATGAGTTCTTTCTGCCCCCCTGTCGCCCACCCAAGGAATCTCGGAGCCAGATTATCCTTTGCCAGCGCCTGAAGAGTGCGTGGCGCTCCCAGCATTGAGCCTACTGCGGAAGAAAAGATCGCCCCCCATAGGCCCGGTAAAATAAGCAAGGCCCCAAGGGGCGCTATCTTGATCCATATCAAAGCGTTGTCCCTAAGCTCTGTCCCTGTTGAGCCGACGAAAAGTAGTATTGGTACTCCAATGTAAATTGCGAAGCCCACGAGAACAGCGCAGAGAGAACCGATTGGTATTGAGCGTCCTGGATTATGAAGGTCTCCGGAAAGCCCCAGTCCCGCCATGACCCCTGTAACTGCCGGAAAGAATATGGCAAATCCCACCCAGAAACTGACATCTCCGGAGTGATAGTCTAGTGGGAATGGTTTGCCCCAGCCATGCGAAACTGCGCCGATTGAAAGCATAAGAAGTGAAAGCCCGATCATCAGCATTATCGGTATCTGAACCTTCAAAGCGAGTTTTGCCCCAGCCATGGACAGTATTCCTACGGCAACAATAATAACAAATGTGGCCGCCTTAATGGGTACCCCAGGCCATACAAAAGAGAGTGATTCGGCAAGACCGAATGCATAGAGGGTTACCGAAAAGACCTGTGACAAGAAGAGGGGAAGGCCAATAGCACCCCCTATCTCCAGCCCAAGACTTCTGGATATAATATAATATGCCCCGCCAACTCCCAGCCTGATATTAGTTGCCACGGAAGAAAAGGATATAGTGGTAATCAGTGTAATGGTGTTAGCCAGAATTACGATAATTATTATACGGTATAAGCCCAGGTGTCCCACAAGCCAGCCCACACGAAGGTACATTATTACACCGAGAATCGTCAAAATCGTGGGTGTAAAGACACCCAGGAAAGTCCCCAGCTTAGGATTTTCTTTAGAGTTGCTCATGGAATTTCTTTTTCACTCAGCTTTCTTTGCCTTTGCAATTGTCAATATTGTGACGAAAATTTTGATAAAGATACTTCTCCGTGTTGAATGAGTCAATGCTTTTGTACGGATTCCCCAAAGATCAAAAAGGCTATAACCTTTCAACATATTGTATTCAATCTTGACAACATCCACAATATATTGTATGAGTTCGAAAATCGTTCCTTGGTTTTTGTTTTCTATATGGAACTAAGGCGCATTGCATAGCCGATCATATGATTTCTCTATAAATGGAACTGTCTGATATCATAGTTAAAAAAAGGAACGCCGGATGAACAGAAGAGACTTCTTGTGTAAAAGCGCCTGTATGGTTGCAGGAAGCCTGCTTGGCATGAGCGGTTTTTCAAAGGTGTTCGCCTATGAAGGGGAGAGTGGGCTTTTATCTCCCAAGATAGTCTCAAATTCCAGAATAGCCCTTATTATCGATGATATAGGATACAGTTTTTCCCGAGCGAGGCAGTTCCTGGATCTTGATATACCAATAACCTTTTCTATACTTCCCCGTGTTTCACATTCCCGTGAGCTTGCTGTAGAGATTGGAGATCGCGGGCATGATGTTATGCTTCACCAGCCTATGCAGCCCTATGATTCCAGCCTGGACCCTGGTCCTGGAGCCCTCTACGAGGGGGACGACCCGTCAAAGATAAGAGGGATTATCGAAGAAAATATATCTGAAGTTCCCCGTGCTATCGGGGTGAACAACCATATGGGCTCCAGATTTACCGAGTGCCAAAGAGAGATCCATCAGGCACTGCAGGTCATAAAGAAAAATGACCTTTTCTTTGTTGACAGCAGAACTTCAAAGAGATCCAAGGCATTCAGGACGGCTATGAATCTTCACCTTAACGCCGACAGAAGAAACGTATTCCTGGATACTGTACGGGATGAGTCTATGATACTGTTCAGGCTCAATCAGTTGAAATTATGTGCGTCAAGGTATGGCCACGCCATAGGCATAGGACATCCATTTCCTGAAACAGCCAGGGCCATAGAATATTTTTTGAAAGATCCCAAGATTTCGGAGGTATCTTTCGTTCATATATCTGAAATCATGTACAGTTGAATCATCTAAAATTTGGGGATATCGAAGTGGGCTCCTTTGATAGTTATAGCTGTTATGTATCATTTCTTGGCCAACACCACAGCAATTTGAACAGGTATTTTATCGTGTAGTCCACTAGCATTTTAGGCTTCATTCCACGTTTATTTCATTCATCCTGACTTTTGCCTCTGTAGATATGAACCTCTGCCTTTTCAAGGGTTACAAGACCGTCCTTGACCACAGGGTCAATACAGGAAAGAAATTCTTTAATTTTTTCTGGTCTATCTACTATTTCCACGACAATTGGCAAATCTAGAGAGAGCCTCATTATCTTTGAAGTATGAATGCGGCTGGTTGCACCAAATCCCATCAGACCACGAAGGACAGTAGCTCCGGCCAGCCCAAACTCCTTTGCTTTGATTACTATCCATTCATATAAGGGTTTTCCTTCGTGTTTGTCGCTTTCCCCTATAAATATTCGCAGCAGCTGGCTTTCAAAGGGGAGTTTCATTTTTCACCTCCATACTGCAACAACAGTGAATCGGCCAAGGAGTACAGCCGATAGTCCTAACATTATGTGAGTTGCGATGTTAAGAAAGGCCAGGAATAGTCTCTGGTCTTGCAGCAGAGTTATTGTTTCATTGCTGAAGGTTGAATATGTGGTAAAAGACCCCAGAATCCCAACCATCAGGAATAGCCGCATTTCTGATGTCATGCTGCCCTGAGACTCAACAAGCTGAGATAGCATCCCAATCAAAAAACAGCCCACGATATTAACTGTGAGGGTTCCATGTGGGAAAGCAACGCTTCGCGTCAAATCCTGGATAACTCCACTCACCAGATATCTCAATGCTGCGCCAATAAAACCGCCCAAACCGACCAGGATTACCTTCTCCATGCTTGATTCTCTCTTTGCGTGGCCGATAAGAATGAAATTAGGCATTATCAGCAAAGTATTAGCGAACTATGTCACATATGATTTATAATAAGTCCGTCGAGATGCTAATGCTGCTGGGAGCGGTCAT
Source organism: Syntrophales bacterium (assembly GCA_963665835.2). Lineage (GTDB taxonomy): Bacteria > Desulfobacterota > Syntrophia > Syntrophales > UBA2210 > UBA6078. The sequence continues at coordinate 150,450 of CAXXWJ010000002.1, forward strand.
AGGAAAACCACCCCCAGCTTTAGATAGACCATTTATCTCATAATTCGAGATCAAAAAAATATTTTAACGGCCCTTGAAATCTGCCTCTCTTCTTTCCATGAATGATAGGATCCCTTCCTTTGCATCTTCGCTGTTCATAATAGGAATCAGATCGGGAAGTAATCTGTCAATGGCAGCTTTTTCTCCCTGAGCTCGCGCACGTCTGGCCGAGGCAAGAGTAGCATAGACTCCCAGGGGAGCCTGTTTGGAAATATTAGTTGCTATTTCCAGGGCCCTGTCCATCTGTTTCCCCGGTTCTGTAAGCTCCTGTACCAAACCTATACGAAAGGCCTCTTCAGCGCTTATTTCATCCCCCGTCAGGAGATATCGCATGGCATTACCCCAGCCCACCTCCTGTATCATTCGTACAGTTGCACCACCGACAGGGTATATGCCACGCTTGACCTCTATCTGGCCGAATCTTGTGTTATTAGAAACCACACGGAAGTCCGTGGCAAGGAGCAACTCTATGCCTATGGTCAGGCACATTCCGCTTGCTGCCATTACCACTGGTTTGGTAACTCTCGTTCCTTCATCAAAGCCCATGGGATCCAGCGATCCTTCAGGCAGATCGGGGAAACGACCCTCCTTTAGGAAGGGAGCCCAGCCATCCAATTCAAGTCCAGAGGTAAAGTGAGCGCCTTTCGCCGCCAGGACGCCGCAGCGCAAGTCAGGATTTCTATTGAGTTCCCCATAGGCAAGGCCCAGCTCACGGTACATATCCAGATCAAAGGCGTTACGTTTTTCAGGGCGATTAAGTTCAATTATTAAGACCTTACCCTCTTTGTTTAGTGATACTTTACCTTTTTCCACTGCAATAAACCTCCTTGTTGTCGTCTTAACCCGTTCCGAATACCAGACATGAACACGGCCTGGTTCATTTGGGGATCTATGACTTTTAATAGAATAAAAATTGCGACTGTTATTATACTATTCTTTGTTTATGTCCAGTATGTATCTCACTCTGCGATCCAGTTCTGCTATTTTAAATGGTTTTTGGAGAAAGCCGCTGTAGCCTTTTTCAATTATCTCGCTGTCCTGTACTTCGATACTGTAATCACTTGAAAACAAGATCCTTTGATTCGGATCGATCTCTCGTATGCGATTGAACAGCTCATCACTATTCATGCCCGGCATTATCATGTCCAGAATCACTAAATCAATTTTGGTCTTCTTTTCACAGTAAAGGGAAATTGCCTTTGGGCCGTCTGCTGCACCATATACTTCGTATCCCATTGATTGAAGCATATCCGTTGCGACATCAAGAGCCCTTTCCTCATCGTCCACCACGAGTATTGTTTCTTTTCCATCCAAGGTCTTAGTTGCGGCGGACTTCCCCATAAAGAAGGCCTTATCTGTAGTCGGCAGATATATATAGAAGGTTGTACCCTGTCCCGGTTGGCTGGTCAGATTGATTGTTCCTCCGTGTCCCTTGATTATTCCGTAAACTGCGGCCAATCCTAGACCTGCCCCCCTTTTCATTCCCTTTGTCGTAAAGAAAGGATCGAAAATACGATCACAGGTCAGGGCATCCATACCCATCCCCGTATCTCTGACAGTAATTCTGACATACTTTCCCGGGGGCGGGGTATGAGGCTCTTGACTTTTGATATTGAGGTTGCAGGTCTCCAAAAATATTTCACCGCCTGCGGGCATGGCCTGCCAGGCGTTCACGAAAAGATTCATGAATACCTGATCCATCTGAGCCCCGTCAGCCTCCACCAGCCAAAGATCCTTTTTGAGTTTTTCGTGGACGATGATTTCACTTTTGGCCCTCTCGAAGATTGCAGAGGTAATCTTGAGGCGCTCATTTATGTTCATGACCTTCGGTTCATAGCGACCTCCGCGGGCAAATCCTAGAAGATTGGAAGCAAGATCCGCGCCGTTTTTGACCTGCTCCTCAATTTTCCTCAATCGCATGTAGTGTGGATCGGATTGATCAAGATCGAGCATCATAAGTGACACATGCCCTTGTATACCCATTAGAAGGTTGTTAAAATCATGGGCGATGCCACCGGCTAGGGTTCCTATGGATTCCAGCTTCCGGGCGCGGTTAAGCTGCTCCTTTAGCTTTTCGCTTTCCGCTTCTGCCCGTTTACGCTTTGTTATATCACTGCAGACGCCTTCGACCCCTGTTATATTGCCTTTCCTATCCCTGGAAAGATTAGTGTTTGTCAATACAACAACGGGTTCGCCGTTGTCGCGGCGTTTGAGAATTACCTCGCATTGAGTTAGTTTTCCTTCTTTTTTAAGCCTCTTTATATGTTTTTCAGCTTCCTTCGGGTAATAATAGAGATCATCTCCGATAGTCAAACCGATTATTTCTTCCGATGATGAACAGCCCAGGATAGGAGCTGCGGAAGGATTGGCAAAAAGAATCTTGCCATTTAAATCCGCACGATAAACGGCATCCTGCATGTCGTTAACAAGGCCGTGGTATTGTTCCTCTCTTTTCTTCAGGGAATATTCCATCTCTTTGCGTCTGCTGATGTCGCGAACAAAGGCGCATATCAGAAAACGATCGTTAAACTTGAAATAATTACTGCTGATTTCAACGGGAAAAGAGGTTCCGTCTTTTCTAATATGGTGCGATTCGAAGGTCATATTGCCTCTGTAGCGCACTTCTTCTTTGTAATGTTTCCAATTGTCGGCAGGAAAGTCAGGGTCTATGTCAAATACCTTCATTGTCAGCAGTTCGTCACGACGGTATCCCCTTGATTCGCAGGCCGAGTCGTTTGCGTAGACAATATTCCCATCATCATCAACCCAGAGGATAGTGTCCGGCGCCCGGTCCATGGCGAACTGGGTTCTCAAAAGCTTTTCCTCATACTGCTTTCTCTCGATGACAATAGATATAATCCTGGAAATAGAAAGGAGCAGTTCCACATCTTTTTCGGGCCAAAGGCGATGTTGCCGATAGTCGTCGAAGCCTATGAACCCGTAAAAAATACCTTTTACAGAGAGGGGAACCGCCATGATAGAGAGGATGCCCATAGCCTGCGCTTTGTCCCTTGTGGTTTCGTCTGGGATATCCTCAACATTGTTGAAACAGATATCGTTGCCGCTTTTGAGTGTTTCCACCCACCAACGCATATCACGGCATTCCAGGCCTTGCTGTTTTTCCTTTTGCGAGACCACACCGGCGGCGCACCATTCCTGTCTGTTATCCATCCTATCCGTTTCGGGACAATGTTCAAAGAGATAGGTGCGACTTACATTTGCAGTCTCCCCCATTAGGGCTATACTTTGGTCGAGAAATTTTTCTCTGTCCTCTGCCGCCACGGCCATTGCGGAAATACATGACAGAAGGCTTTCGTAGGCAAGCCTTCTGTTCATGACCTCCTCCGTCTGCTTCCTTTTGGTTATGTCGCGATCAAAAATGCAGTCCAGATAGTTATCGCCAAAATCGAAATGGTTTGTACTGACTTCGATGGGAAAGATGCTGCCATTCTTCCTGCGGTGACGACACTCGAAGATCAGTTTTCCTCTTCGTTGCATTCTCTCCTTGTGTTGCTCCCAATTGTCGCTAGGAAAATCGGGGTCCAGGTCAAATACCTTCATTGTCAGCAGTTCGTCACGACGGTATCCCCTTGATTCGCAGGCAGAGTCGTTTGCGTAGACAATATTCCCTCCATCATCAATCCAGAGGATGCCGTCAGGTGCCCGGTCCATGGCGAACTGGGTCCTCAAAAGAGATTCCTGCTCCTTTTTACGCTCTGTGATATCTGACAAAAAACCTTGGTAATAGATGGTTTTCCCTTCTTCATTTCGCACTGCCCGGACATTGCTAGACGCCCAGAACCGGGAGCAATCCCTGCGGACGAAAAGGCATTCATGGTCTAATCTTTCGTCTTTCTTATCAAGCGACTGTGTTATCTCTTCCCAACACACAGGATCGGCATAGAGCCGTGCCCCTAGATTTGTTATTGAGATAATCATTTCCTCTGGTGAGTCATAACCAAACATTCGTGCCATATAAGAATTTACAGAAACATACCTGCCCCCCGGTGTACAAGAAAATACACCTATGGGAGCATTCATTATCATATCATGGTAATCATCAGGTGAGATGGGGGCGGGGTCTTCTTTGATCTTCGGTGGTTGTTTTTTAGGCATAATCAGTCCATTCAGCTTTTGAAAAGTTAAGTTCTCAGTTAACTAGACTTTAATGGTCCAATTTTTCGGTCGTTCAGGCCTACTATCTTTAAAAAACGCCGTAGGATGATGTTTCACCCTAGTTCAAAACTTGTCACCCCAAAGAGTCTGTCTATTGGTAAATCAGGAACGGTTCCCTTATACATTCGTGCGGTCTCAAAAACCACCTTCATGCCCTGCCTCTCAGCCAATGCAACAGCCTCTTTGTTGATCTCCGGGACATCGAGATAGATTGCTTGACCTGCCTTTACGCTGGATTTCAGGGAGATAAACAGAGATTCTGCCAAATCTTTGCTGTCGGCTAAAAGCGGTCCTATCTTGTATCCTGATCTACAGCGCCTGACCATTCCATAGCCTGAAAGCCTTCCATTGTGTATGATACCAAGAGCAACGCTGTCTTTTTGATGGAGCCATTTTCTGAGAAAATGAGCTCTATTATCATGAAAGAATGGTCAGTCATAAGCTTCAACTGTTTTAAAGGGGATCTGCAACAAGTCTACAATTGCAGGGTTGTACGAGGACTTTTCGCTGGTAATGTCTTCATGCCGGATGTTTCTATATGCCAGTTTAAAACCCGATTTCCTGTAATTGTCCTGTTGTGCAATGACACCGTCGAGCCCTATATTTCGTCCCGACAAGTGTTGAAGAGCGGCATCCCATATCCGGTGTCCATATCCCTGTCCACGATAATCGGGCTTGACGACATAAAAGCCGAGAAAGGAGAAGGTATCGCCGTACCTCACGGCTGAAATTGTTGCAACCGGTTTCTGATTGATCTCTCCAACAAGAAACCCACCTGGATCGGGGGAATAAAAGCAGTCGGCATCATACAGGCCGGGGTTCCATCCTTCAGACGCGGCCCATTCAATAGCAATATCGATTTCATCACGTGACATCGTTCGGATTCTGTAATTAGGCGATGCCATGGATCCTCCTGCAATAATAGTGGCTAAGAGTTCTGACAAATCAACCAGTTTATCCTCTTTAATCTCGTGAATATATGCAACCCTTCCATGGAAAACAAGGAAAAAGTCAAAGTGTACAGCATCTTATATGTATCAAGCCTATGATTTTAAATTCTTTGTCCGTAATTTTAACTCCAAGTATATCTCATAGGTAAAACCATCCGCCAGGCAGGGCAGGAGTGTGTTATTGTGAAACAGGGGCTCGTTTTTTATGTCGTAGCGAGAGAGCTTTACGGCTTCTTCCCACAGGTGCGTGCCTGGTATAGGGGAAAATTCCGCAATTACAGGCCTTCCCCCGCATGACCTTGCAAACTCTATCGTTTTGCTTACTTCGGAGGGGTTTTGGCCCGGCAGACCGCAAAGAATATAGAGTCCAATGTCCTCTCTTCTATATCCTGCCTCAAGCAGGGCGGCAACAGCTTCTCGGGTCTGTTCGTTATTCACCTTTCCACCTGTTGCGCTTTGCCTTTGAATATCTGCTGTCTCAAGCCCGAAGCGAATTGTCCTGAAGCCAGCCCTGAACATCAGGGAGGCCATTGACCTGTCTATGTCCCTTAGATGAAGTCCATTAGGGCAGTGAAAACTGAGATTCAATCCTCTTCTGAGGATCTCTTCAAGCATCGGTATAGCTCGTTCTTGCGATCCTGTGAGAAGGGCATCGTCGTAGAATGAGAAGTTGGTGATCCCTAACTTCCCGTTCCAGAACTGTATCTCGTCAACTACTGCTATAGGGTCCCTCTCCCTGAATCTTCCGCTTAGGATATTGGAAGCACAATAGGAGCAGCTAAAGGGGCAGCCCCAGAAACCTGCTCCCTGGAGGAAAGCATGTCAAATGCAGGGTAGGGGTATGAATCTAGGCATTTTCTGTCCGGCATGAATGAGGGAATCTCGTTGAAAAGATCTTTCAATATGCCAGGCAGTGTTTCATCTCCGGTTCCGGCGGCCACGATATCAGCCCCCGAACAGCGCTTCGCATGCTGGGTGCAGAGGGTTGCGTAGTTTCCACCAAGCACTATCGGGACATCGGGGAAGACCATGTGGAGTATCTCTATCGCCTCGAAAACGCCCCTGTACCAGTAGGTCATAATTGATGTCACAAAGATTGCGTCAGGTCTTTGAATATCGCGAAGATCCGACTCGAACAGGGCGGGTGGTATGCCGTATCGGCTGTATTTTCTAGGAACATTCTTCAGTGCTTCCGGCTTTGAAATCTCTTCCTTAAAAAAGTTCCCTCTTCCGGAGGTGGTTCTTTTCGGTGTCCTAATTTTGTTGTGACTGGGGTTGAGGCAATCGATAAGAGAAACCTCATAACCGTTTTCCCGCAGTATGGAGGCTATGGAGAGGAGACCCAGGGGAGCGGCCCAGAGATCATATGCAGCGAAATCGTGTATCCATGGATTAACAAGGAGTATACTTTTTTGCATGGGCTGTACCTATCTGAAGCCCTTTCCAAAATCAAGGACATCTTATAAAATACATTGATGTTTCTTTGTCCATCTGGTAGATCAGTGAAGAATTTACGGGGGTTTCCTTTCTTATTTAATAAGGCACTAATCTATGAAAATAGGCTGGATAGAGACAGGCCCAACGGGCCGGTATTGCCAGTGCGGGTAAGCTTGTATCCGATTTTCCGTTGAGGTGTGATAATTGAGGGGGCGGCGTGTCTTCGCTAATTAGCCTTTGGAAACATAATTATAATGGAGGATAATGGTGAGTAGGGACAAAAAAACAGAACTTATAGGTATGATAGAAGGCCGAACCGCAAAGATTGGAATTATCGGGTTGGGATACGTAGGGCTTCCCCTTGCGATTCACTTTGGAATAGCAGGGTTTTCTGTTTTGGGTTTAGACTTGGATACCAGAAAGATAGACAAGCTTCTTAAAGGAGAATCTTATATAAAGCATGTCCCCATAGAACCCTTAACTGAGATGATTCGGGAAGGTAAATTTGATGCCACAAGCAATTTTGACCGACTGAAAGAGGCGGATTGCGTCCTAATATGCGTCCCCACTCCTCTGACCGATAAGATGGAGCCCGACCTTACCTATCTCTTGGACACCACTGAAACCATAGCAAAACGCCTCAGGGCAGGGCAACTTATCGTCCTGGAGAGTACAACATACCCGGGCACAACAGAGGAGATGATGCTTCCACGATTTAAAGAGGGGGGCATGGAGGAGGGGACTGATTTTTTCCTTGCCTATTCTCCTGAGAGAGAAGACCCGGGGAACAAGACCTTCAGTGCATCAAACACACCCAAGGTGGTCGGAGGTATGACCCCTTCCTGTCTGGAAGTTGCAAAGACCCTTTATGATTGCATTACGCGAGCCGTGCCGGTTTCTTCAGCAAGGGCGGCTGAACTTGTAAAGATACTGGAGAACACCTTCCGTTCTGTTAATATTGCTCTTGTAAACGAACTGAAGGTACTCGCGCATAAGATGGGTATCGATATATTCGAGGTCATTAACGCCGCCGCTACCAAACCTTTCGGATATACACCATTCTATCCGGGTCCCGGTCTTGGCGGACATTGCATACCTATAGATCCCTTTTATCTCTCATGGAAGGCCAGGGAGTATGACTTTTCAACGCGCTTCATTCATCTTGCGGGGGAGATCAATGTTTCCATGCCATATTACGTTATAGAAAAGACCGTTGATGCTCTAAACGGGGCGAGTAAGAGCATGAAGGGGAGCCATATACTGGTTCTTGGTATCGCATACAAGAAAGATGTTGACGACGACAGGGAATCTCCGGGGTACGCCATCATGAAAATGCTTCTGGAAAAGGGGGCCGTCGTATCATATAACGACCCGTGGGTTCCGAGACTAAGGCCAACGAGGAAGTATTCTTTCCAGATGGAATCTACGCCCCTTACACCGGAAACCCTTACGCTGGCAGATGCGGTTATAATCGTTACCGATCATTCAGCATATGACTTTGCTGATATTGTAAAGCATTCCCGTCTTGTGATAGATACAAGAAACGCCACAAAAGGTATAACAGGCGCTGGGGACAAAATAGTGGCGGCTTAAAGACAGCATAGAGGGGTTTTTGTGAAGGCTGTAGTTCAGAGGGTAAATTCTGCGACAGTTTCTGTAGATAATGATATTATCGGCGAGGTAGGGGAGGGTGTTGTAGTATTTCTGGGCGTAGCTACAGGGGATACTAGGCGGGACGCCGATTACCTTGCGCAAAAGATAATAAACCTAAGGATTTTCGAAGATTCAAAGGGTAAGATGAACCTTTCCCTTATCGACATATCGGGCGAAATGCTCGTGGTGTCGCAGTTTACCCTGCTGGCTGATTGCCGGAAGGGCAGGCGCCCCTCATTTGTCGATGCCGCAGGGTTCGAGGACGCCGACAGCCTATATGGGTATTTTGTGGATCGGTCAAGGCGACTCATTAAAAAAGTAGCCACAGGTAGGTTCCGTGCCATGATGAAGGTCGCTCTGGAAAATAACGGCCCCGTAACCATTATACTCGAGAGTCTTACCAAAAAAGAAGATGGTGCCCCATGAACAAGAAGACCCAAAGGGAAGAATTGTCCATAAAGGTGGACAAGGAAGGCAGGTGGTATTACAAAGGAGCCTTGATGTTCAGGAAAGATATTCTCAAGGTATTTTTTGAAAACCTCAAGAAGAACTATGATGGGCGATTTCTGGTAGATTTCGATGGTGGAAGCTACAATATTGAGGTGGAAGACACGCCTATAGTGGTTGAGGCGGTTGTGAAAAATACCGGAGACGATCGAGAGGAAGAATCCGTAGAAATTTTTCTCAGCGATTTTACTTCGGAAAACCTTGATCTTTCTACGCTGCGAGTGAACGAGGAAAACGTTCTTTACTGCACCATCAAGGAAGGGAAATTCAAGGCCAGGTTTCTGCGGGCTGCCTACTACCAGATTGCCGAATTTATAGAGCATGACGCCGGTAAGGACAGATATTTTATACCGTTGAACGGTAAGAACTACTATATAGAGAATTATACATCCGGAGGTACGCAATGTTAGATAAAAAAAAGATAGAGGAGGGCCTTACCTTTGACGATCTTCTCCTTCTTCCAGCCGCTTCAAGCATCCTGCCCAGAGAGGTTGATACATCAGTGGCGCTCACAGGCAACATATCTCTGAGCATCCCCATCGTAAGTGCTGCCATGGATACGGTGACGGAATCAAGGGTTGCCATATGCATGGCCCAGGAGGGGGGCATAGGGATAATCCACAGGAATATGAGCATAGAGGATCAGGCGCTTGAGGTAGACAAGGTAAAAAAATCAGAGAGCGGAATGGTGGTTGATCCCATAACGATAGAGCCGGACCAGAAGGTAGGTGATGCTCTTATTCTTATGAGTAAATACAAGATATCGGGGGTTCCTGTTGTTCGGGGACAGAAGCTGGTCGGTATCTTGACAAACCGCGATCTGAGATTTGAGACAAATCTTGAGCAGACCGTATCTTCAGTTATGACTAAGGAAAACCTGGTTACTGTCTCATCGGATATTACTCTGGAAGATTCAAAGAAAATATTACATGCACACCGGATAGAAAAGCTCCTTGTAGTTGACGATAAATATAATCTTAAAGGTCTTATAACAATAAAAGATATAGAAAAGATAAGGAAGTACCCCTATGCCTGCAAGGATTCCTTCGGCAGGTTGCGAGTAGGCGCAGCCGTTGGGGTTCTCGACAGAGAGGCCAGGGTGGATGCTCTGCTGAAGGCCGGAGTGGATGTCATAGTCATAGATACCTCCCATGGACACTCCAAGGGTGTAATTGATGCTGTTATAAGCACGAAGGCTACATTCCCGAACTGCGAACTAATAGCTGGCAATGTCGCAACCTGTGAAGGTGCCGAAGCCCTTATAAAGGCCGGAGTTGACGCGGTAAAAGTGGGTGTCGGCCCCGGTTCGATCTGTACTACAAGGGTTGTGGCCGGTGTCGGTGTACCCCAGATGACGGCAATACAGGCCTGTTCAGAGGCCTGCAACAAACATGGTATCCCGCTGATAGCCGATGGAGGTGTAAAGTTTTCCGGCGATGTCGTTAAGGCCCTAGGCGCGGGAGCTCATTCCGTAATGATTGGCGGGCTTTTTGCTGGCACCGAGGAAAGTCCAGGGGAAACCGTTCTGTTCCAGGGAAGAAGTTACAAGGTATACCGGGGGATGGGTTCCCTTGAAGCCATGAAGGCCGGGAGCAAGGACCGTTATTACCTGGAAGATGACATGGAAAGCGATATGAAACTGGTTCCCGAGGGTATAGTGGGGCGAGTTCCTTTTCGTGGCACGCTGTCGGCCAGTATACATCAGCTTGTCGGTGGGATAAAGGCTGGAATGGGTTATGTTGGATGCAGAACGGTTGATGAACTTCGGGAAAAGGCCAGGTTCGTAAGGATAACCACAGCGGGTCTGCGGGAAAGTCATGTCCACGACGTAATAATAACAAAGGAAGCACCCAACTACTGGCTGGATTAGAAATAATCCAGATTTTTATAAACCCTGATACCCCAAAGCTTTTGAGAGATACATGCATTATTCCGATTTTGTACACCTTCATGTGCATACCCAGTATAGTCTTCTAGACGGAGCAATCCGGCTTGACGATCTCTTTGCCAAGGCAAAGATGTACGAAATGCCGGCAATTGCCATGACAGATCACGGCAATATGTTCGGTGCCGTGGATTTCTATCAGAAGGCTTACAAGGCGGGGATAAAACCTATCATAGGGTGCGAGCTTTATGTTGCTCCCTCCAGTCGGTTTGACAAAAACGAGGGGGGGCATCGCCACCTTGTGGTGCTTGCACGAGACACTCAGGGATACAGAAACCTAATGAGGCTTACCTCTGCTGGATATCTGGATGGCTTCTACTATAAGCCCCGGGTGGACAAAGAGTTGCTGGCTCTGCACAGCGAGGGGCTCATCTGCACCAGCGCCTGTCTCAACGGCGAGATATCCCATCTTCTTCTTAATGGCGACAGGGAGGGCGCTCAGAGAGTTGCTGAGGAGTTTCAAGGGATCTTCGGAAAGGAGAACTTCTACCTTGAGATCATGGAAAATGGGCTTGAGGAACAGAAAAGGGCAAACATCGAACTGATAGAGCTAGGCAAAAAGCTATCCATTCCGATGGTAGCCACCAATGATTGTCACTATCTCAATCGGGAAGATGCACTGGCGCACGAGGTTCTCCTTTGCATACAAACGGGAACGACGATGGATGACGAAAGGAGGATGCGCTTCAGCTCCGAGGAATTCTACCTAAAATCGCCCCAGGAGATGAAGGACAGCTTCATTTATTGTCCAGAAGCCATTGCAAACACTATAGAAATATCTAACAGGTGTAACCTGAGCCTGGAGCTTGGACATCAGTTTTTCCTCCCTCACTATGAGACCGAAGCAGGCCTATCACAGGAAGATCATCTAGCCAAACTGGCCCGGGAAGGGCTGGATAATATTATGCCTGTGATACTTGCAGGTGCTGAGGGTGAGGACCCGGAAGAGGTAAGTACAAGATACCACAAGAGACTGGAAATGGAGCTTGAAATCATAAACTCCATGGAATTCCCCGGATATTTTCTCATCGTCGCGGATTTTGTCAATTACTCGAAAAAAAGAGGGATTCCGGTAGGTCCAGGTCGCGGGTCTGCGGCAGGAAGTCTTGTGGCATATGCCTTGAGAATTACCGATGTAGATCCAATACGTTACGGACTTTTCTTTGAAAGATTTTTAAATCCCAGCAGAAGGAGCATGCCCGATATCGATATAGATTTCTGCATGGAGGGTCGCGACGAGATCATCCGCTATGTTACCGAGAAATATGGAAGCGACCAGGTATCACAGATAATAACCTTCGGTAAGATGCAGGCAAAGGGAGTGGTCAGAGATGTTGGCAGGGCTCTGAACATGCCCTACGGCGAGGTTGATGCCATAGCAAAGATGATCCCAAACACCCTGGGAATTACACTGAAGCAGGCAATAAGGGATGAACCCCGCCTTGCGGAAGAAGAGAGAAAGAGCGAGAAGGTCAGAAATCTTCTATCGCTCTCTCAGTCGCTGGAGGGGTTGAACCGCCATGCATCCACTCATGCTGCGGGCGTTGTTATCTCTGACGTCCCTCTGGTGGAACGAGTTCCCTTGTACAAGAGTTCCAACAGCGATGATATTGTTACTCAGTATTCAATGAACGACCTACAGGAGGTGGGACTGACAAAGTTCGACTTTCTGGGACTAAAAACACTTACAGTAATAAGGGATGCAATCTCATTTATTCGGGGGGTGAGGGGATATAAGGATTTTTCGATTGAGAACATCCCCCTTGACGACAAGACCACTTACGAACTTTTGGCCAAGGGACAAACCGACGGGGTGTTCCAGCTTGAAAGCGCCGGAATGAAAGATATCCTCGTAAATATGAAGCCCGACTGTATCGAGGATATTATAGCGCTTATCTCACTCTACCGCCCGGGTCCAATGAGCATGGTCCCAGACTTTATTGCCCGCAAACAGGGCAAGCAGAAGATAGTATATGAGGACCCAGGTCTTGAGGATATTCTTAAAGAGACCTATGGAATAATACTGTATCAGGAGCAGGTTATGCAGATAGCCGGTGTAATCGGCGGATACAGTATGGCTGATGCGGATAATCTTCGAAGGGCAATGAGCAAGAAGAAAGTCTCCGCAATGGAAAAAGAACGCCCTAAATTTATAGCAGGGGCTAAAAAAAACAGGATTCAGGAGACTACGGCAGAGAAGATATGGGAACAGATGGAAACCTTTGCCGGATATGGATTTAATAAGTCCCACAGCACGGCATATACGATAATCTCATTTCAGACCGCATACCTCAAGGCCCATTATCCGGTTGAGTTCATGACGGCGCTCCTTACCAGTGAGAAAAACATCCGTGATAATATCATAAAATATATAGCCAGCTGCAGAGATATGGGGATCAGCGTTCTGCCTCCGGATATAAATGAATCTTTCACGGATTTCAGTGTTATAGGAGATAATATAAGGTTCGGACTCTCCGCCGTAAAGAATGTGGGAGAAGGCGCAGTAGAGTCGATAATAGACTCAAGGGCATCGGATGGGAGGTTTGCCTCTTTCCATGATTTCTGCGACAGGGTAGACCTGCACAGGGTCAATAAAAAGGTTCTGGAAAGCCTTATCAAGTGCGGAGCATTTGATTCATTGGAGAAAAACCGCTGCCGTCTCATGGAGGGCTATGAGGATGTTGTGACAGCCGCCCAGAGGCGGAACAAGGATAGAATGAACGGACAGACCAGCCTCTTCGATCAACCAGAGGTAATCGATACTGTAAGGCACGAGCTTCCAGACGTCCCCGAATGGGACCATGACATACTCCTGTCTTACGAAAAGGAGATGCTTGGTTTTTACATCACCGGTCACCCCCTTCTCAAATATGCTGATCTTCTCAATGCCGTTGTGGATACCAATTCGGTAACACTATCCAAGAAACAGGACGGGAGCATGGTCTCCGTTGCTGGCGTTGTTAGCAACATTCGTGAGGTTACAACAAAGAAAAAGGACACGATGGCATATTTAACCATCGAAGATCTCAATGGATTTATAACGGTCATCGTCTTTGCGGACCTTTATTGTGACAATTTCCCCCTAATTCACAGCGAGGTCCCCCTCTACGTAAAAGGACGACTTGATGTGGGTGATGAGGGGGGGAAGATAGTGGCCACAGAGATTACAAACATTGAAGATGCTATGAAAACGCCATTCTCTTCGGTGCACTTCATAGTTGATACAGAAAAATTTAACGGCGATACCCTTCAATCCCTAAAGAAGGTACTTAATGAAAAAAAAGGAAAGTATCCTGGATACATCCATTTACTAATATCCAATGGCGCCGAGACTATACTATCTCTTGGTGAGGGACTGAAGATTGATATCTCGGAAGAAGTAAGAACGGAGGCGGACGGTATCCTGGGACCTGGGGCTACACGTTTTATTTAGATATCTCAACGGTCCTAGCATTGGGCAATGTACCCATTTTATCTATCTAATTGTCAATTTTTATCCATCATTCGGTGTTTTGCACCATTTCAAAATGGAATACCAGAAACGAACCTACAGAAACAATATTTCCAAGGGAAAGCTCCTTTCCTTTCAAGTACAGATAAAAGAAACAGATCTCTACATAAGCGCCGACGTGGACTGTAGGGATGCAGCAAAACAGTCCGTTCTGAGGCACCGAGCATGCCTTGAGGAATATATTCGCCACAATCCATCCTTTGACAAATCCCTGATACCGGTTGCGCCCGATTCATTCGCACCTTCAATTATACGTGAAATGATAGATTCATCGGGGCGTTGCGGAGTAGGTCCTATGGCTTCTGTTGCCGGAGCTATAGCCAAGCATGTAGGGCTTGATCTTATGGCCTGTTCGGAAAATGTTATAGTCGAGAATGGTGGCGATATATTCCTGCGACTGGTCAATAAGGAGACTGCAAAAATTGGGGTCTTCGCCGGATGCTCGCCTCTCAGTGATAAGATCTCTCTTAATATAAGGCCAGGCGAAACGCCATTTGGAATTTGTACCTCTTCCGGTACAGTGGGACACTCTAAAAGTTTCGGGAAGGCAGATGCGGTATGTGTAATATCACAATCAGCAACGCTGGCCGATGCCGCGGCCACATCTATATGCAACAGGGTAAAAAGAGCAGGGGATATAACGGGAGCGCTCGGCTATGGTATTGGAATAGAAGGCGTTCTTGGCGTTTTGATAATTATAGGTGATAAACTTGGTATGATGGGAGAGATGGAGATTTGCTAGGAGGCATCTCTAGTGACTAAAAAGGTCCTAAAAATCGGTATGGCCCTTGGCAGTGGTTCGGCCCGCGGATGGTCTCATATCGGCGTTATACAGGGTCTTAGGGATAAGGGAATTCCCATAGACATTGTATGCGGAACCTCCATCGGGGCGATTGTGGGCGGTGCTCTGGCTGCAGGGGTGATAGACCAACTGGATGAATGGGTCAGGGAGCTTTCGTGGTCTGATGTCATAGGATTCATGGACGTAATGTTTCCCAGATCAGGCCTTATAGAAGGGGATAAGATAATAAGATTCTTCAGGAAGAATTTTAAAGATCCCAATATTGAAGACCTGGATATTCCCTTTGCTGCGGTTGCCACAGATCTAATGTCTGGACGCGAAGTGTGGCTCCAGGATGGATCTTTGATGGACGCAATCCGAGCGAGCATGTCGATGCCCGGTATCTTCGTACCATTCAAGCGAGATTCACGGTGGCTTGTAGATGGTGGTCTGATTAATCCGGTGCCGGTATCTCTGTGCCGTGCCATGGGTGCCGATATAGTTATAGCTGTCAATCTTAACGCTGATCGTGTGGGAAAGAGCAGAGGCCATAAAAGATCTGCAGGAAGAAAAGATTATAATGGTCAGAAAACAGGAAAGTTGCGAGAACAGTTCAGGCGCTATGTCGATGGCACTGTAAAAAGAGGTAAATCGCTTATACAGGAAAGGTTCGGGCCGTCAGGAGCAGAACGCGATCCATCAATATTCGAAGTCATGGCAACATCGACCAATATAATGCAGCACTGCATAACAACGCAGCGGCTTGCAGTTGAGCCACCGGACCTTTTGGTTTCGCCAAGACTTGCCCACATAGGGCTCATGGATTACAACCGGGCTGACGAAACAATTCAAGAGGGAAGAGATGCCCTCGAACTTATACTGCCTGTTTTAAAAGAAAAGCTAGGGGTTTGATCTATTCTTTCTAGGTTACAAGAGAAAACAGGCGTGGCCATGAGGAAAGTTTACATAACATATCTTATCGGACGTAAAAAAAGCAAAAGAATTGATATCATTAGAGTTATTTTTAAGCCCTTCTGTAACACTAAACTCACTATAAATTTTACTTCCACTGTCCGTTAAAGTCATATAAACACTTTGCCCAAACCGTTGAACTAATCCCACCCGTATTAAAAAAGCGATTTCAAAAACGTCAGCACAAAAACTAAGATAACGAAGAAAAACACCAGACCGAATATGAGCACCGGAAACAACAGACTTTGAAATTATCTCTGTAAATCGTTCTCTCTCCATTATTGAGGTTCCCCTTAAAACTTCATCAACATGTATTTTCTGATACACCCCATAGCTAACCACGTCAACAAAAAATTACCATAAGAAAGCATTTTTGACATTCAATTAAATTTTATATATAAAAACACCCTCAAAAGGAGGTAAAAAATGAGAACCCATACAATCCTTCAATCACTTATATTTTATAAAATTCTCCTTACAACAGCGGGTCTTATTGGAATTGTTGCCTTAAACAGATACATGAATAACCGCCGATTAAAATCAATGTGGCAAAACACAAAACCAAGTTTTATAAAAAAATACGGGTTATATATGCTTGTAATAATTATTACTTTTATTTTATCCGGTTCTTTGTGTCGATAATTTTTATTCAATCATAACCCATATTTCCTTTTTCCACTCTCTTTCTCGGTCGGTCTCTCTCTGCCGAGACGCTCCCGAATTATGATCAATATAATCAATAACATAAACATTCTTAAAATCAACGGGGCCAGTGTCAGGATTTAAAAGAGTAACGGTTCGGATATTGTTATCACATTTAAAAAGGGTCGCAGACTGTAGAACTTCAGAGCGATAAAGATTTCCATATTGATCATTAAGAAGAACCCGATGGTTAACTACACCAGCATAATGAAAGGTTAAATCAGCCTTGGAAGGGGATTGACTCCCCTCCCCCGTTGAGTCAGAAAAAGTCTCCTCTGAAACAGCTTTAACCATTCGTTTTTCATTCAGACGATCAATTTTCTTGACATGATTGGGAAACATAAAAAAAACAGTGTAAACCATACCTACAACAGCAACAATCCCAACAAAAAAAATTAACTTCCATAATGAAGTAGTCTTTTTCTTAATCTCCCCAAACTCAAAAGACTTGTAAGCATCAAAGACTCTGTTTTCCTTCTTGAGTCTGTCAGTTTTAAACCTCGACCCCTGAGCCTTCCACGAATATATAAAAGAGGTGAAAACAAAGCCCTTCTTTGCCTGAATCTCAAGTTCAATTAAATGATTGTAAGATTTATGTATATTGAAGACAGACTGAGTGATTAAAAGAATATCTTGGCCTATATGACGATGCATTGAAAGCCATTCTTTAATTGTATCATCAGGCTTATCGAAACCGAGCTTGTCACACTCGTCAATAACCATCAAGACAGGCTTGTCATATTTTTCCTTCAATTCTTCAACAATGCGCCGTTGTGTCTTGATCTGAAATAAAACCTGCACAGAAATAGCCAACTCATTATTAGAATGAGAAAAAGATTTGACGTATGAATCAGGATTAAAAGCTTCGGGCTTCAAACCGTCAATATTATGAATTATACAATACTTATCTTGATAATCATCAAGAAGTTCTTTAACAACTCTATATGTCTTTCCGGATCCAGGAAGACCGGTATAAACCTTAATCGACATGATTTTTTTCCTTTAAATAACTACTGATAAGTACCTTCTGTTCCGTACCCTCAAGGATAAAGGCCCGGAGCATAATCAACATTTCAATCTTAGAACCGGAGGATTCGTTATAATTAAGAACAGACCGAAGAGCTTTGTTTTCTATAGGAAACCCAGTTGAAGACTCATTTAAAACATTCTCTTTTATTCCCCCGATTATCAGAGCATCATTGTCATCAAGGAGCATATCGGTAGTAATAGAACGAGTAAGAATAGAAGGGGATGAAATCAAAGAAACGTTATTAACTTGTGCCTGAGAGGACTCAATATAAACATCAAGCTTAATTTTATTGCCGATAATGACAGGATTAACTTTAACCACTATGCCGGTTTTTCTATAGGCAACCTCCGTTGTAAGTGCGTCTTCATCATCTTCCTCGGTGGTAGTTAAAATAGGAACTTCCATACCAATATTTAAAGATGCACTTTGATTATTAGCAACAATCAAATAAGGATTTGAAACCATATTGATAAAGCCAATCTGATTAAGATATGAAAGCAAAAGAGAAAACTTACCTGAATCCTTAACCAAGCTATATTGAATAGCTTTGGCATCGCCGACCAAATCAAGCCCGAAGACAGAGGAAAAGCCGTCAACCGTGTTTTGAAGGTAAAACATCAAACCATTTTTAACATCTTCAGTTTCAGTAGATTCGACGATTACAATCTCGATAAAGACCTGTTTCTTTGGTCTGTCCAGCTCAAGAATCAATTTCTTGACTTTTTCAAAATCGATAGCATCAGCAACAATGATAACAATGTTTTTTTCATCATCAGGATAAAGCCTTATTTCTTCATCAATTTCCTTGACTATATCTTGCAGGAGGAGAACAACGTCAGAAGATTTCTGGTTGATAAGACTTTCTATATAAATATCATGTCTGTCATCGAGATCAAGAGCCCCCTCCCCTTTCTCCCATAATCGGATATAATAGACCCCGGACCTTTCGACAACTTCAACCCCGATCATATTTAAGGATTTTTTAACAACCTCGTAAAAATCCCTTTTTGTAATTGAATCAGCAACATCTATATCGATGCTTTTTTCCAACGTTCTGATACTGGTATCAACCGTATAAGGCACACATAGAATTTCACCAAAACAAAGCTGAATTACATCATAAGCGGCAAGACCGGAAACTTTTATAACCTTGTTTTTGCCAGACTTGATTTTTTCCTGATCACTGATTTTTACCTGTGACCGATGCACCCCGCCCATTTCCTTACAGATCACGTCAAGGTTAATCCTTTCCGGCCTTTTGGCCCCATCAGTCAAGGCACAGCCAGAGAGAAAGAGGAGAGATAAAACGATAAATAGAAGGATTCTTTTCAACTTGATTACCACCTCAGAAAGGGAATCTTACGCAATGTCCACTTAAGAAGGACAACGGAAACAATAAAGGCCACGCACTGAGGCACTTGAAATTGAACCATGAACCAACCGGCAAGGCCGGTGAATTGATAAATCGGACCAACGGAACCCGGAACGGTCAAGGCAGCGATCTGGTCAGACACAAAGGTCAACAATTCAAGGATTATCTCGGAAACAAGGTTATAAACATTGACCATCAGGAAGGCCAGAAAACCACCAACAAGAAACACTTTCCACGCTCCAAACATGGCGAAAAGACCGCCGCCGAGCCAGGCCGTTAGTTTAAAAAGCAAAGTTCCCATTTTATCCCCTTCTATTTCATAGTTTTGCCGGTTAATCAACAGAACGGAAACGCCCAAGATTTCATCGAAAACCGGCGTATTCCTTATCTATTGATAAACCTATCTTTTAAAAAGAAGTTGCAATTCTTCAAAAGTCCCGAATTCATCAGGAAAGAACTCTCCACACACTAGAGAGAAAATATACTCTGAGGGAATTATACCTTTTTCGTAAAAAGCATTTCTAATAAGAATCTTATCACAATCCCCCAAACGAAAAGTAATACTTGCGCGAGTAAAAACCAAAACCAGAAGCTCAGGTGTTAAATTGAAAGAACAATCGAGTTCCCCCCTTCCATTAACTATTGAAACAACCATATTGTCCACCGAAGGCCACACAACATCAGGAGAATTGACCCCATAAATTGAAATTGTGCAGCCCATTGAGCAAAATCAATCGAGCAAGATTGTGAATTACCACCGATAAAACCCGGAATATCAATTGCAATTGAAGAGTTACCGTTTGCATCTACCTGAAGATCAGTGAGCATTTCGACAACCGGCAAGGCCGAAAGTCCCGCCATGAAACTTTGAAGCACTGTTGTAATTAAAGATTTTTCAGGTAAGTCACCGGGTTCAGTGGGAACCGGCGAATCAGGAAGCGCGACAGCATCTACCGCCGCATCTGTCAAACCCGCCGCAGTCAGAGCGGCATCAATGGCATCTTGAACATTAATATTATTTGAAAAAACATCTGCCTTAGCCTGTATAGCTGCTTCCATGGCCGCTTGTATTTGGGAATGAGAAAGACCTTGAGCAACAAGGGCAGCAATAACAGCATTTTGCACATCACCAGCAGAAATATTATCAACGGTAGTATCAACAACGGCCCCGACAGTTGCCGCCCATTCATCGGCATCAATGGCATCACCCTCGATAGCGTCCTTTTGGGCGGCAGTGATAGAATTATCAAGTTCCCCCTGTATGGTTGCCCATCCAGTAGCGTCAGAATGGGCTATCGAAGTTGAACTAGTAAGACCTTGAGCTACAATTTCTAAAGCCTGAGTTGCCGCTGCAATAGCGGCAGAATTTTCAGCGGCAAGATCGGTTGTAAGGGCCGTTTCAATAGCTGAGAGATCAGCCGGGGTATAAGTAGAAGGTTCAGCATATTCAACGGGATAAACCCCCGCATGACGTGGGTATAAATAACGGAAATAACTATACTTAAACGGATCAACAGACGGGTAGTTATAATAATAAGCCCAATCATCATTGAGGTTAGCACTACCTAACGTAGTATAAGCGCTCCACCGCTCCGACCTGTCTGCCTGAGCCTGTGACATAGCAGCAGCTTCAGAAGCAAATGTGCCAATATAATAACTATCACCAATAACATAACCACCTGACGAATTGTAAGGCACCACAGAAACAACATCATCAGAAGGAACATTCCACGAATCGCCGGGAGTCACAGCAGAAGCAACACCATTTTGATAATCAAAATCATTGTCCTGCATCCAATTAATCAGCTTATCGCCACCATAACCAACAAGTGCACTACCAGCGATATAGATTACAGAAGCCCCGATTTTAGCGACCCGGACTTGAGGAATCATTAAAGGAATCCATTTCATAGCACCCGAAGCCCCGGCACTTGTCATTGTAGCGAGGGCGGGAACCCTGATACCAGCCCCGGCAACCCATGTGGCAGAGGAAACAGCAAGCTGTTTAATAGCATGAGTATATATAAAAGCTTGCGAATACCCGACAAACCACGCATTGAAAGCAAACAGGACAGCGACAAGAAAAGCTCCTACTTTCCGCATAATTCTGCACCTTCTTCAAATCCTTTTTGGATAAATTCATCCATGCAATCATGATACAGATCAAGGCCGACAGTTGAAAGCTCACCAATCGTCAAATTAAATTTACCTTCCATGACCAGCACAAAGACCAACAGACCAACCCCAGCAACACCCCGACGAATCTCATTAATTTCAATATCAAGACAATTTGCAACGACTTCAACAAGTTCCTCAAACTTTGGACTAGTGTCATAGTTCATTGAAACACCCCTTTTAATAAGATTAAATGCAACGGATAAAAACCATAATAAACCCACTTATTGACTCTAAGCTTTATTTCCGGCAATTTCCCTTTGACCAAGACAAGACCGAACAGACCAAGAAAACACCAAGGATTATAAAGAAACATCCTCACAACCTCGACAACGGCAAGAGATAAAGTCAAATTTTTTAAGTCGGTCATCAATCCGAATATCAGAACTAAAAGAACGGGGTAAACATCAAGCCCAAGTAAAAATAAAACCGGAATCACTAAAGAAACCTTTAAACCGTATTTTTTAACCCCTTCCAGAACAAAACCCCCAATAAACAAACCAATAATAGGGTTAAGCGGCCCCCGGACATCAAAAAGCAACATATAGGGCATCTGTGACAAAACCCCAAAAACTGCCAAACGACCAAAGTAATCCCCTTTATTTTTTGTCCGTTCCAGACCCTGGGCGATCAAATAAGAAAAGATCGGAAAGGTTATCTCTGAAATTACATCAAGCCAATAAATGCCGTTTACCTTGCCGATATGAGAAACAACCATAACCATGATTGCGATTATTTTTAAGGTTTCATCATGCCAGTTTCGCATTAGCTATTAACCACCCGAATCCCCGCAATGAACGACCATGCCACCAGCAAACCGGTTAAAATATAAGACATCCATTGAACTTGATCTTGATTATCAACTATGGTTTGAAGATTAGCTTCCAAAGATTGAACATTAGTAGAAATAGCAAAAACGGAAGTATCAAGAGCCTCTAAATCAGCTTCAATGTTGGAAAGACCACTCGTAACCTGCAACATATCAGCATCAATAATATCAACTTCAGTTGCTGCCATTGCTGAAAAAGGAAGAAAGAGAAATAATAATAAAATAATAAACATCATTTTTTTCATGTAAATTTCTCCTCTTTCTTCTCAAACTCCGAAGAGGCCAACCCAATAACAATAAAATTTCTAATAAGCTGTGAGAAGGTTTTCCCTTGATGATCTGCCACAGATTTAACTTTTTCAACTATCTTAGGATGTAATTGAATAGAATATTGTTTATTGTTACGAGCCATATTCAAAACCCCTTCAATCAGGTTAGGGGAGGAGTACCGAAGCACTCCCCCCGAGTTTAAAAATGTTGACAATGTTACACATCTATGGTGAAATTCAATTCACCGCCAAGGGGCAAGCCCCACGATTAGGAACGATTGATAGTTTTGATAGCCTTGCGCGCTCCCCAAAGCAGAGCAAGGGCCGCCAAAATGGAAGTACACATCGTTCCTACTGCCGTAGCATCCACGGTAGGTGCGGAATAAAAAGCAGGTTCCGCACTGGCAACGGTCACGCTAAACAAAACAAGTGCAACTGCCGGAGCTACAGTCTTGAAAAATCGTATTTTCATTTTTTTTTGCCTCCTTTCTTTAGATTTAAAATTTTTATAAAAGTTTCGCTCCGATAAAAGGCGCACTATGCACCCCTGAAACTTAGCTTCTGTTAATCATTTTAATTGCAAGGCCCGCCGTGAGTCCCAAAACAAAAACTTCCATGACAAGCCAGAAAACACTATCAAAAATATCTTGACCTTCCTCCGGGGTCAGAAGTCCCGCAGATGCCGAGCCCACACAAAGCAAGCCGACCAAAACAACGAGAATGAAAACCCCTACCCTTTTCAAAGCTTCAGGCCTCCCTTTGAATCCTTTATGCCGTCTTTGTGAACTCTTATGAGATCATGTCCAGCACCGTCACCGTTTTTCAGGGGAAATGAAACGATAAAAACAGGCATTTCAATTTCTTTACCCCTTTCGATATCAAGACACTGAAAATCTTTGACCCGTTGAATTATAGTTTGTCCTACCTTCCCCCGTTCCTCAAACTCATGGACAAGAAAATCCGTTCCGTTCTTGGTCTTCTGACCATATGAATTTTTTACAACTCCCTTGATTACCAACATGTCTTTTCTCCTCTCTGTTAATATTTTTGAATAAATTTTAAAAAGGCCTCGGAACTTGTTATCTCCTCGGACTTCTCCCGATATTTTTGACAAAAATCCTGAAAATCTTTTAAATCAATATCAACACAATAGCCGATGCCTGGCTGAAAGATTCCCCCGGGGTACTCTTTCAATAAATCATTATAATTAATGTCAATTTTGACATTACCAAAACCGCAATTATCAAAGTAAAAGTCAACAATTACACGAGAGCCACACTTGTTTAAAATCATCTCGTAAGGTTTTCGGGGTGGACAAATAACAACCCTCTTTTTTGTGTTTTGTTTAACAACAGCTTGACCCATAAATTCACCGCCTTTTTGGTCTGTATTTGATTCTGTCTTCTGTCTCATGCTGCCCGAACGCCTAATACTTTTCTGATATTTCAAGGCCCATTCCGGCAATAGCCCTTGTTTAGCTTTCCCTTGTTTTTTGTCTCCAAAATATCCATGCTTTCCAAAATATCCCGCCAGATTAACCCAATGTCTTTCATTCGTTACAAATTCTTCATGGATACGACCCAAAGGCCAATAATGATGTATATTCTCTTGACCAATCATTCCGGCCCTACCCTTTTCAGCAACTTCAATGACAAAATGATAATGCGGAAATCCGTCACTTGACCATTCAAGGAACCACATCCAGTTAGTGACATTGATTCCCGCCGTTCGGCTGAGATTATGGATAAACTGAGCAAGCATTTTCTTTTTTTTGATTTCTTCATAAGCCTCTTGAGGGCCATCATATAAAAACCGATCAATAGTAAGCGTTATCAGTCGCACCCTTTCCCACTCCATAGACCGCATTTTTTCCGCAAGTTCCCCGGCACGTTTTTTCTTGAAACAACTTGGACACCAAACAGAATTACAACCACACTTTTTAATCCCAATTTCAACAAACTCTTTTTTGCAACTTTTCAACTTATTACTAACAAGGATAGAAGCAACCCACTCTAACGAGGGTCGCTTAGATGCCTTATCTATCGCTTCACCATTCCCCGAATTCCGAAAATGAATATCTCCATCATCAGAATAAACACGAACAAAATCATCTGGATTTATACTATAGGGATTTAGACACGCGGAATAAGCCTTATTGAACCAATCTTGACGTATTTGATGTATATCAAACCGCATAAAAAAACCCCTTCCGGCGAATACCGAAAAGGGTTGACATTCAATATCGTAGAATGATATTGAAATTCCATGTGCTGGCTTGCCAAGTCCCTTTTGGTAACGCCAATTAAAAAAGGGGCACTATTGATAGTAGTGTCCCTTTTTATTTCTTAAATTTTCTTAACTCTTCTAACGCCCCTGACTGCTCTAACCCCTTATTAACATTGCATATCTTATCGGACGTTATAAGATATACTTCCATCTTGCCTTATGCGAGGCTAATTGGCCTGGAAGGTTTTAACCCCCTTCTATCTTTGTCTTTATTCGATTTTTATACGGTCTTTTGATAAAACCCTGCTATATTTATAGAGGACTGACATGGCGCGGGCACACTGCTCTGGGGTGTCGTATATGGGGATGTTCCCCTCTCTCAAGATTTCTTCCATGAAATCGTTTTTTAAACGATCAAACCTGAGGCAGATGACTGGCTTGCCGTATATTTTGGGAAGCATTGCATAACGTCTTGCCCCGTTGATAGAGCTCTTAAGCGGTTCCTCAAGAGAGTTACTATTTATATCAACTTCCATGAGGGGGTTCCATATCTGAGGGCTTATAGGTACGTTGCTGATAACCCCGTCTATATAATCCAGTTTGAGAAGCTGTTCTATAACATTTGCTTCATGCAGCGCAGCCCTTCGGCTTCCCGCAAAGTCGATCGGGTTGGCAGGTTTAGGGGCATGCTGAGGGAGAAATGTGATGGACAGCATATGGGCTGTATCTGGGTCAAGCGGTGGAAGCTCAAGGCCGAAAGCTGAACAGGCATCGCTCCCCACAACCCCCTGCCCTCCGCTTCCAAGTATGGCTATGCGGTTGCCGACGGGAAGGGGTGAGTGCGCCAGCGCTTCGGCTACTTCGAATAGGTGAAATGCTTCATAAACCCTTATAATGCCTGCCTGTTTACACATGCCATCAAAAACTTTTTCAGATCCGGCTATTGATGCTGTATGAGACATGGCTGCCATAGAGCCTGCCTTTGATGTCCCCGCCTTATACACAACTATGGGTTTTTTAGTAGTAACTCTTCTTGCAACATCAAAAAAACGCCTTCCGTTCTTGAGGCCCTCAAGGTAGCACATGATAACTCTGGTATATTTATCCTGGGCCAGATACTCAATATAGTCGGCTGCCTCTAAATCCGCCTGGTTGCCTATACTTACAAATTTGCTCAGACCGTATCCATCCTGGCTTGCAACCCGGGCCATGGCAATTCCAAAAGTTCCGCTTTGGGAGATAAAGGCCATGGCTCCTGTTTTGGGGATCTTTTCAAAGGACAGGTTCAATTGTCCTGCAGCACTCCAAAGACCCATGCAGTTTGGGCCTACAATCCTTATTCCGCCTTCCACTGCTATACTTCTTATCTCGTCCTCAAGAAGCCTGCCCGGTGTTCCAGACTCGGCAAAACCGGCAGAGATTATAACGGCTCCCAGTATTCCCTTTTTTATACATTGCCGAAGTATATTGGGCAGGGTTTTGGCTGGAGTAGCAATAACAGCTATGTCTATATCCCCGGGAACATCGGATACAGTTGGGTAGGCTGGAAGTCCCATTATTTCTGAACATTTCGTATTTATGGGGTAAATGGGACCCGGATATTTTGCAGATAGAGGTCTTTTTATAGACATATATCCCCATTTTCCGGGGGTATCAGAAGCTCCAATAACGGCTACGGATCTGGGGTTGAATATAAAATCGATATCGATCACTATTCCCCTGCCCTGTTCATAAATATAAAATGATTGCGGAGCCGCTTGATATAATTGCGATCCACCCCGTAAAGAAACCCATACTTAAGCTTTGAGCTTTCTATCATATACTCTCAACAATATTTAACTGGTCAAAAACTAAAGGCCTTCTTCGGCGAGGGATTTTATCAGTTGTAGCTGCTTTGGGGTGAGTTTTTTAGGTACTTCAATCGAAAAGCGCACATAACCGTCTCCCCTGCCGGTTCCATTGAACCGGTGAAATCCAAAGCTCTTCATCCTTATCTTTGTGTTTGCCTGCGTTCCCGGAGGAACCTTGATCCGCTTTGTTTCACCATCCGGCATCTGGATGTCAATGGATGTTCCCAATGCCGCCTGGGGAAAGGTAATGTTTTTATTTATATATATATCATCTCCTTCTCTGGTGAAAACTGGATGAGGCGCAACAGTAACATTGATAAACATATTTCCAGATGGCCCACCGTTAAAACCAGGCAGACCTTTCCCGGCAAGCCGGAGTTTTTTCCCTGTATCGATACCCTTGGGTATCTTTATGGTAATCTCATTAAGAGACCCATCATCCTTTTTAAAGGATATCCTTTTCTCTGCACCGCTATAGGCATCCTCAAGGCTTATTGAAAGGTTATACTCGATATCCTGCCCCCGTCTAGGGACTTGCTGCTGGCTGTACTGCTGGTTCCTGAACAGTTGGGAAAAGATATCCTCACTGGATTGCGCCTGTCTCTGCCCTCTTGCCCTGGAAAACCCTCCTAAACCGCCAATATCCCTAAGTATATCATTGAAATCGAATCCCCTGAATATGTCTTCCTGAGAAAAGTTGCGGTTGAATGCTTCCTGTGATCCGAAGCTGTCGTATTGTTTTCGCTTTTCAGCATCACCAAGGACGGCGTAAGCCTCACTTATCTTCTTGAACTGTTCCTCGGCGGACTTGTCGCCAGGATTTTTATCGGGGTGATATTTAAGCGCAAGTTTCCGGTATGCCTTTTTTATCTCATCATTGGAGGCCGTTTTCTCGACCCCCAGTGTCTTGTAATAGTCATCTGCCATAGTTCCCCTAATCTACTAACTACTTATTTTTTGTCAAGACCTTCATCGTTGTACCACCAAAAATCATTTTCTTTTAAGGAATCGGAATAACGCATCTTACTGCCTACCCTTACCAAAGTAGAGTATCGCATTTCATCGGTCTCGTGTATCAGTCGGTCAGCCGTCATCATCATTCCCACGAAAAAACCATGTTTTTTAAATGCCCGGCGGCTGTAGGAGGCACATGTTGGATACATTGGACAGCGGTCTCCATCAACCTTTGAAATGTACTCGGAAAAAACGCTAAGCCCAGCAAGGGCTATACGAGCAGAAAAGGAATAATCCTCATTGGTATCAGATGTTTGCGCTCTTTCTGAGGGATGGTATATGGCGACATCTTGCCTGTCAAACTCCCAGGGCTCAAAGGCGCTATCTGCCCCCCAACCTGACGCTGTCGAAAGAGCGATTAGTGTGCATGCTAAGATAATTTCTATATTTAGTTTGTATTTCAGCATTTTATATCTAGAACTTCATGCTTAGCATTATGCCGTTGCACGAGTGATCTGGATTGTGCATATACGATACATTGGCCCTGTTTCTGAGCCCTTCTAAAAAAGACTCTCTTGTCCTCTTGTTGTATTTGTGTACGTTGCTGACCGCGCTGTATATATTTCCGCTGTACCATCCCAGCTCAAAGAAGGTAACAATACCACCTGTAACATATTTTTCATCATCGAAAAGTTCTATTGCGCTCCAGATAAAAGCCCCATTCAGGAGAAAGGCTACCAAGGCATCCATTGGCCTATTTGTATACAAATGGCCTGAGCCGGGAATAACAGCCGCTAATGTTCCGCCCACAACTGGGGATTTGTGTGGGATATTATCAATGTTTTTAATGCCTTCTGAAAAAACTTTTGCTGAGTCATGAAGGATACTTTCCTCCGGTATAGTGGAGAACATATCCCCTGCTCTATCCCATTGTTCCATGTCCATCAGTACCATGGCGCTTTCATAGCTTGCCTTTGAACGGTATTCGCCATTTTTGTCCTCGGCAATAATATATGCGAATGTAGTCAGAGCTTCCCGGTACATGGAAAGACTTTTTTCGCTCATCCCTCTAAAGTAAAGAGCTTCTTTTAGCATCGAGCTATTTGGAAAGATATTGAGGAAGACATTGAAGGCATTGCGTGCCTCTTCCCATCTCTTTGCCATGAAATAGCTCAGGCCTATTTTATAATAGGCCTTCTCGCATAATCCTTTGTCATCGGGACAAATGAAAATGAGCCTTTTATATTCACTTATCGCCCTGTAAAAATCGGACTCTTCAAAGAGGCTTTCGGCGAAGGAAAACTGTCGTTCACAATCACTTCGAAGGTCGTCCCCCCAAGTAGTATTCACAGAAGTGAATAGTATAAAAAAAATAGAAAGAAGGAGTAACGGCGACCTTGCGGCAGTTATTCTCATTCCTTATCTAAGCTCCCCTACCCATCCTGAACGCCTCTTTATTTCCGATCAACATCTTGGGGGGAAAACTCTCTTCCAGAACATCTTCCCAGATATTGTCTTCTATATTCAAATATGAGGACAGGCTTCCCAGAATGACAGTGTTGGCCATCCTTCTGTCTCCCGACTGTAGGGCCATTTCCGTCGCGTCTATAACTTTTACCTCTTTAAAGTGTTCCTTTATAAAGCCAATCACATCGTTTGGATAGGGCTCATCACCTAGATTTACCGATGGGGGATATATTTCTTCTTCGTTTATTATAACCTTACCGTCTGACTTGAGATAGTCGAGATACCTGAGGGTTTCCAGTTTTTCAAAAGAGACCAGTACATCAATATCCCCCTTTTTGGCGAGAGGAGAATAGACCTTATGGCCGAAACGGACGTGGCTGCTTACGCACCCTCCTCTTTGCGCCATACCATGTACTTCGCTTTTCTTTACGTCAAAACCCGCTTTCATCATTACCGCAGAAAGAATGTCGCTCGCCCTTATAATCCCCTGGCCGCCTACGCCAACCAGAAGTACGCTATGCACAGATTCACTCATCTTTTGTAACCTCCTCAATTGCTCCAACGCCACATAGCTGCTTACACAGAGTACACCCGTTGCAAAGTGTGGCATCTATTACAGCCACCCCTTCCTGTTTGTCTGTTTTTTTCTCTATTTTAACCTGAATGTTTTCCAGTCTGTGCCATGAGATCGGCGGGCAACCTATACTAAGGCAGGCCTTACAGCCTATGCATTTATCCGGGTCGACCCGCATGGGCGGCTTTTTTAGCGCTTTCTGCTTTACGGCAAGAAGTGCACAAGGTGCCCTGGATATAACCAGAGATGGCCCTGCCCTAAGTAGTTCCTCTTTGATGACCCGCCTTGTTTCTTTGATATTGAAGGGATTCACCACCTGTACGTTGTCTATCCCTATCGCCTTAGCAAGGCCAACAAAGTCAAGAGACTTCGTTGGTACCCCCTGCAGGGTAAAGCCTGTTGCAGGATGCTCCTGCATGCCGGTCATGGCTGTTGTACGATTGTCGCATATGACGACAACGGCATTACTCCTGTTGTAGACCATATTCAACAGCGGCGTAATTCCGGAGTGTATAAAGGTGGAATCACCGAGAACGCCAACCACCCTGCCCTTCTGCTCCAGAGCCTTGTCCATACCGTGTGCCATGCCAACACTGGCTCCCATGCAAATGCATGAATCGAGGCCTTCCAAGGGTTTCATAAAGGATAGTGTGTAGCAACCTATATCTCCTGTTACGAATGCATCCAACCGGCCAAGAACGTGAAAAAGTCCCCTGTGCGGACAGCCCGGGCAGAGATTAGGCGGTCTCTGGGGAAGAGAGCGGGCGGGTATATTTGATTCTTTGCTCTTTTTTCCTGTAATGCCCGTCTCGACTATGCCGGGATCAAACTCGCCGGTGTAGGGGAAGGCATCTTTGCCGACCACCTCTATCCCCATAGCCCTCACCTGATCCTCGATGAAGGGGTCAAGCTCTTCGATAACGTAAACCTTATCCACCTTGGAGGTAAACTCCCGGATCAATCCCAAAGGCAGTGGGTAAACCATCCCAAGCTTCAGGTAGGAGTAATCTGGGAAGGCATCTTTCGCGTAATTGTAAGGCATCCCGGCCGTTATTATGCCAATTTTTCTATCGTTGATCTCCATACGGTTTATTGGGGATTTTTCAGCAAAGGCTACAAGCTCTTTCATCCTGTTTTCCACTACAATCCTGCGCTCACGTGCCTTGGCAGGGACCATAACATACTTTGATGGATCCAGCCTTGTCGCTCTTATTTCCCCGGAAGGCCTTGGCTCTTCCAAATCGACAACAGATTTGGAGTGGGAAACACGAGTGGTTGTCCTTAGAAACACAGGGGTATCGAATTGACTGCTCATATCAAATGCGATTTTTATGAATTCCTTGGCCTCGCAACTGTCCGAGGGTTCCAACATTGGTATCTTCGCAGCCCTTGCGTAATTTCTGTTATCCTGCTCGTTCTGGGAACTGTGCATGGATGGGTCGTCCGCACTTACTATTACAAGCCCCCCCTCTGTTCCTGTATAACTTACCGTAAACAAAGGATCGGCAGCCACATTCACTCCTACATGCTTCATTACGACCAGCGCCCGTGCACCTCCAAGGGAGGCCCCTATACCTACCTCAAGAGCCACCTTCTCATTTGGTGACCACTCTGCGTAGACACCATCATACTTTGAAAAATTTTCTATTATCTCGGTGCTGGGGGTTCCGGGATAGGCCGAGGCAAATGTAATACCATGTTCATAGGCTCCCCGCGCCATTGCCTCATTTCCTGACATTAATGCTTTCATATCGTTTCAAGTAACCCTTCCGCTTCATTTATTTTATATTAAAAACAAGACAGCTTCAGAGGGTGTGTATATCTTTAAACTCTCTATTTACTTTACAAGCGTTGCCATCTTCTTTTTTATAACTATCTCCGTAATTGGATCATTTGTCTTTCCAACAGCCTTTCCATATAGATCCATGGCCTCTTTCTGATTGCCCATTTTTTCATATATCCGCCCCATATTGGCATAATTCATATACTCAAAAACTGTTCCCTTCAGGAGCCTGTTCGAAGCTTCAAATGACTTGATGGCATTTTCATGATCTTCGGTTTCTTCGTAACAATAACCAAGACCCTGGTATGCAAGGGCTTTAAGGGAATTGTCGTCTGAACGTTTGATAAAGATACCATACACATTGATTGCTTTTTCAATCTCCCCTGCCTTCAGGTATATATTACCCATATTGTAGAACGAAATTGTAGCTGCGTTGCTTCGTGGATACTGTTTTACAAGATCTTCGTATACCTCTGCGGCTTCGATATCCCCGTTCTTCTTTACTTCTTCCGTGTTTTCGTTAGAAGCGAGGCTATCATAGGCGGTCGAGTAGAGATACTGTGCCTTGTTTTCATAATTCAGGAGGTAAAGATGCCATAACCCGCTAAGGGCTATTATTATTACCAAAACCGCACCGTAAAGGTAGAACTTTCCTTTATGATCAGTAATGTACTGCAGTGCCCGCAAACCAGTACTGTGAAATTCATCCGGTTTTTCCAACTCTTTTTTTGTCATCTTATCGACCATAAAAGTTCTCCTTTTTTATTTATCCGTCTATCTTCTCTGCTATATGTTTCGGAACTCTAACAATCTTACCATTTTCATTAAGGAAAGGGTGGATTGTAAATCCTTCGGTCAGGATTTTTTCTTTCTTTTCGTCATGGATAATGTAATCGAATCTTACGCTGGCCCTTCTTAGATGTGTTATCTCCGTCTCTATTACCACGATATCATCATATCTGGCAGGATAAAGATAGTGGCAAGTCAGTTCCGTGACCGGCATTCTATAGCCCGACGCCTCTATATCCGCATATACTATGCCGATATCACGCATCAGCTCTGATCGTCCTATCTCAAACCACTTTAAATAGTTTGCGTGATAAACCACACCCATAGCATCCGTATCGGCGTATATGACACGCACTAGGCACTCACCCTTTTTCTTCAACAAATCTTCTCCAATCTTTCATAAACTGGTCCATCAGACGATAACCAGGAGAAACTTCAATATTCATATCGCGGGCAGAAGCCTCATCATAGGGCGTACCCCTGCCTGCATTCTCGCCTTCAATAGAAGACAGAACGGCAAAGGGACTGGGATCTGATGAGTGCGTTCTCAATTCTATGGGTGTAGGGTGGTCGCTTAGGACCATTATTCTGAAGTCTCCCAGGGCCACTGCTCCCCTCAGAATGGGACCCACAACATCTTGATCGAATGCCTCTATCGCTTTTATTTTCCCCTCTAAATTCCCCTCATGTCCCATTTCGTCCGGTGCTTCCACATGTAGAAAGATGAAATCGCCATTTCTCAGGAATTCAAGGGCTTTTTCCGCCTTTCCACGGTAGTTTGTGTCGATGTAGCCAGTTGCGCGATCAACGGGAAGAACTTCGAGGCCTGCGTAGATGCCAATTCCCTTCAGGAGATCGACGGCGGATATCACACCTCCCCTGACACCGTAGTGCAAAGTGATGGGCTGCATGGCGGGAGCGCTACCCTCTCCCCAAAGCCAGATGGAATCTGCAGTCTTTTTACCATTTGCCGAACGCTCAAGATTCACGGGATGGTCTTTCAAAATATCACGGGAACGGTTCATTAAACGCAATATCTTCTCCGATCCTTCTCCTTTCGGAAGATAGCCGGCAATCGACTGTCCCGTGATGTCGTGGGGAGGGGTAGTTTCCAAGGAAGAAGGACCCCCTCTATGTACCATAAGATGACGGTAACCAACACCGGGATGGAATCTGACATCAGGCGACCCCAGGGCCGAATCCAGGGACTCTATGACCCTCCTAGCCTCTTCGGAAGATATGTGCCCGGAGGTAAAATCCTCCATTACGGTTTCCTTCCCTGTTGAATTCAACGTAACGAGATTACAGCGAAAGGCTATTGCGTCTGCCGCAAGATCCAACCCCATGCTTGCCGCTTCGAGGGGACCTCTGCCGGTATGGTACAATGCAGGATCATATCCCAGCACAGAAAGATTCGCCACATCGCTCCCAGGGGTAAAACCAGCCGGGATGGTGTCTATCAGTCCGAGGGTGCCCTGAGCCGCAATACGATCCATGTTGGGTGTTCGGGCAACCTGCAGTGGCGTTTTGCCATTAAGGGCGGCAAGGGGATAATCAGCCATACCGTCGCCAAGTAGGATAATGTATTTCATCTGAGAGAGCTGTCCTCTATTCTTATCAGTGTCGTTTTTCCAAATACAACGTCTTCGAGGGTGTTGTCTATTTCCGCCAGTGCCTTTCTTACGTTACACTCCCGTGCCTTGTATGTTGTCACAACTATAGGAACACCAGCGTCCTTATCATAATCCTGCTCCTTCTGGATAACGGAAGAAATGCTGATGTCGTGTTTTCCAAGGATACCGGATATCTTGGAAAGCACGCCGGGACGATCGACTGCCGAGAATCTGAAGTAATAGTTGGTTACCACTTCATCCATGGGTAGAAGCCTTATATCGTCTATCTGTTCTTTCTTGTAGGAACGTAGAGGCACCCTTCTCCAGATTCCCGCCATTATATCCCGTGAGATGTCTATGATGTCTCCTACAACTGCACTTGCCGTCGGCATCATTCCGGCACCTTGGCCGTAGAGGAAGACCGAACCAGATGCGTCACCCATCAGATGAAAGGCGTTGTAGTTTCCATTAACACTGGCCAATATGTGATCAAAGGGTATCATGGTGGGATGTATCCTGGCTTCAATGAGATCTCCTCGCCTTATGGCAATGGCAAGAAGCTTGACCGTATATCCCAAATCCCCTGCAAACTCTATATCAAGAGGACTGGTTGCCGATATCCCTTCCCGGTATATATCCTTCAGGGGCACTCTCTTTCCGTAAGACAGAGCCAGAGATATGGCCAGCTTGTGAGCGGTATCAATGCCTTCTATGTCATAAGTAGGATCGGATTCCGCAAATCCAAGGGACTGAGCATCCTTAAGAATAGATTCAAAATCCTTCCTTTCAGCAGTCATCCTTGTCAGGATATAGTTGCAAGTCCCGTTCATGATACCAAATAGGGAATCTATGTTATTTCCGGCAAGACTCTCCTTCAAGGTCTTGATGATAGGTATAGTTCCCCCTACGCTTGCCTCGAAACCTATATTGATCTTTTCCTTATCAGCGGCTTCAAAGATCTCATTTCCGCAGTTGGCTATGAGGGCCTTGTTTGCCGTAACCAGGTGCTTTCCATTCCGGATAGCCTCCAAGACAATCATTTTGGCGTGCGTTTCTCCCCCTACCAGTTCTACAATGATCGAGATATCAGGATCTTTCAAAACTTCATTTGCATCGGTAGTCAGTATATTCCTATCAACATCAACAGGTCGCGGCGTTGTAATGTCTATATCGGCTATCTTCTTGATAACCAGCCGTGACCCCAGCCTTTTACGTATAATTTCTTCGTTGTTCTGCAGTAACTTTACTACACCGGTACCGATGGTACCGAAACCTATCAAACCAACCGATATATCCTTACCCACAATGGTTACCCCTTCCCTTTGTTAGGGACTGTCTCTGATAGCAGAGAGCTATAACAGTTGAGTAAAAGTTTCAAGGTTAAATGCGTTTAAGGCTGCCTATCTGCAACCTTAAATTCCTTAAACATAAAAGCCTTGTTATGGAAGCTATATTTCTGTCAACAAAGAAGGCTTTTTATGGCAGAGAAATTTATTTTACGTAACCCACAATTCCGTCATAAAGGAAACCTTTCTTTGGACAGTCTTCGCCCTTCGTGTCTGTTGTATAAAAATAGGCCTCCGTTTCCGGGTTGAACCACCGATAAAGCTCTCTGGTCCCGGCAAGCTTCAGCGTGGCAATACTGCCTATTGACCCGTCAAGTACATACCCTTTTAGAGAGCGTTTTCCACCTGAAGGGTCAATTGAATAAAAATGTGATGCTTTCGATGTACTATGCCACTGAAACAATTCTGTCGTTCCGGGAGTTCCCCTGCGGAAAAGTTTGAATAAGGGTGAATCTCCTCGCTCCTCCATGTTTTCTTTATCACCCGGTGAGAGCCAGATATCAGCACCTTTTATTTTTCTGTAAATATCTATAAATTCAGATATGTTATCTCCAGTTACATCAAGGGATACCTCAACGACTTCGACACCCTCTTCGGAGTAAAAAATAATATTCTCGCTGTAAGAACCGGCAGAGAGTTTTTCGGGAGAAACCGATACTGTGATGAAATCAACTTCGTTGGTTGTAGTCCCTCTTTCCGGGGATATCGCTATCCATCCCCGTTTTCCCTCCATTAGCTCTGAGGTGTACAGACGGGCCCCTTCCAGCTCTACAGTTCCATTCCTTACCGCCACAGTAAGTGTGTGGGGGGTATCCTCATCCAGGTTTTCAGCAGCCAGGAATTCAATCCTTTTTCTTCCCTCCTCAGAGGCACAATCTATCTGACCTACTATCTTATCATCGACAAACACATCAGCACTGCCGCCATATACGTCTTTCCATAGTAAAAGTGCAATCCCGCTGCCGGAGAAAGTATATCTTAATATGGCGTCTTCTCCTGTCCCGCAGGGATAACCTTTATTTGAGGTCCATTCGCCGGAGGTTCTTATGGTAGATCCCAAGTGCTCGGGAATATTATAGCGGTTATCTTCTGACGGCTTTTTGTCATCCGAGAATGAGACGTATCTTCCTTTTTCAAGTATCATTCCCCTGAAAGTCTTCATTTTTCCCTGTAGTACGGCCCCCCATCGCAGCACCTTCTCTCCCAGGTTTTTCAGCTGTATCCTTTTCAGCAATCTTTCATCAGGGTCAACAATTCCGAAATCTATTCCGAGGGGTTCTATGTCAAGACAGGAACGCAAGTTCTTCTCTGCTATGGTGAAATTAAGAAAGGCCGAACGCTTCTCTCCATTAAAATAGACCTTTAACTCTTCTTGATAAGTTCCTGCAGACATGAGCTTATCATAGTGCATAGAATCGTTACCGGTCTGAATATCCACCCTTACCGTAAACAGACCCGTCTGGGCAGATTGATCCCCTGCAACCGATTCAACAGAAACGTAGAGGCGACTACCTGATCGGCCCGCCATCCCCGAAAGAAAGGTCTTATTCTCCGTTTCATTCTCAGCCCCAGTGTTCCATCCCTCCATATCGTAAAGGCTCCACAATAACTCTGCTGTGCCGACATTTTTCAGAGACAGAATACCTTTTGCCCCCTCCCCGGGCCCTATCGTTCCAAGATCCAGTTCACGGGGAGAAATCATCAGGACAGGACCACCTTGATTATCTTCTATGTCAATAACAGCAACATTGCTGCTGATGTCGCCCCTTACCATTTTTATCTCGATCTGACCGGAACTGCTGGCCACAAAAACCGGCCGTCTTCGAAGGAAGTACCCCCTGTCACGATCGGATAAAACCCACCTGCCTTCTGAACCGGTTGAAAGGTCAACTCTGCTTCCATCGGACCATATTCCTGTGGCCCCGAAGAGGATTCTTTCGTTTACATTCATCCTTGTTGAGATTGGAGTTATTCTGATCGATTCCAGAGAAATGATATTAACCGGTATTCCTATCTCTTCATCCCCTCCATTCGAATGTACAGCAATGGAACCATCGTATCTACCCTCCGATAATCCTGTGACATCAACTTTTATCCTTATATCTTTTTCACCGCTGCCCGTAAGCCTGCTTAATGCGGCACTTTCCAACCTCCGGTGTCCTGCCCCTTCGTAATTGCTGTCGGCACCTATCAGCAGCCATGGCGTTTCGCTTATAGCCTCCCATTCTAGCTCACCCTTCCCGGCATTTCTCAGGTTTATGGTAAATGTCTCCGTTGCCCCCTTCTCCATGTGGTCCAGCTTGACCTTTGGCATGCGAACCTTCAGAAGAGGACCACCGGCGGGATTTATATGGATATTCATAGATGCACTGGCTATCCTGCCGTCTTTGGCAAAGATCTGTATATTCCCGGTGGACTTACCTGCAAGTAGGCCCTTATCTACGAAATACCCTACCCGTTTGTTGTCAGATATCCACTGAATTTCTTTCGTTATGTCCTTACGGGAGCCATCAGAATATAGACCCTCTGCCCTCAGTAGAATTTTTGTACCGACCTGTGCGGAAACAGTCGGGGGTGACAGAATGATTTTTTCAAGCACTTTGTGTGGGACCGATTCATCTCCCTGTAACATGGTAATATAAACCGGAATCTTTCTGGAATATGTTGACGATGCAACTATTATCTCGGAGGTATGGCTTCCGTAAGAAAGTGAATGCGGGTCAGCTTTGACGTAAATTCGCTGCAGACTGTCATCAGCGGCGCCACTCTGTATATCCATGGTCAACCAGGGCGGCAACCATTTTATCTTCCATTCAACATTAGAGGATCCTGCAATCTCCAATGAACGAGTTACGCTTTCCATATCTCTTATAACGCCAAAATCAATCCTTTCAGGGGTTATTGAAAAGCCTTCCTCCTCCAGTGGTATTGTTTGTCCAAATGCAGCAGATAGTACAGCAAGGGGCAGAATGACAACTAAGACCAAGGCCAATATAAATTTATTAGCAAACACTTTCATACCTCTTCCCAGGGAATATAAAATCAAAGTATCATCGGATTAAAATAGTGGCAATGTGCAATGTATCGATGGAATTATTATAACTTACGGACTATGTCAAGCAGAGTAAATTTCAAAAAAGCTTGACACTTCTCAAATATAGCATATATAGTCCCGGCCTTGATTATCACCCATAAATTTGAAACCTTTACGTTTTTTCTTTTATCGACAAGCTAATGACTCCTACCGATCTGAAATACTGGATTGCTTTGAAGTTCGTAGATGGCGTAGGGAATGTTGCATTCAAAGACTTGGTAAAGGCTTTTGGTTCTCCCCGTGCCGTTTTTGAAGCGTCCATGGCCGAGCTTCAGAAAGTTCCAAGGATTTCTCATAAAAAGGCACATAGCATATATGCCTTTGATGACTGGGATCGGGTTGAACGAGAGATGGAAAGGGCACAGAGGCTCAATGTTTCTCTGGTTACCGCAGCATCGCCCATTTATCCGAGCCTGCTTTTAAATATATACGACTTTCCACCTATCCTTTATGTCAAAGGGAGTCTGCTCCCTGATGACATCATGGTTGCCGTGGTTGGTTCCAGGATGGCGAGTACCTATGGAAGGTTTACAACCGAAAGACTATGCCGCGAATTAGCCATGGGGGGGATAACTGTTGTAAGCGGGATGGCAAGGGGCATCGATTCGGCAGCCCACGCCGGCGCCCTCGCAGGAAAGGGACGGACTATCGCGGTTCTGGGCTGTGGTATCGATATTGTCTACCCCCCTGAAAATAATAAATTATTTGAAAAAATAGCTGAACATGGCGCGGTAATTACAGAATTTCCATTCTCGACTCAACCAGTGGCGCCTAATTTTCCAGCTAGAAACAGGATAATAAGTGGCCTCTCTCTTGGCGTTTTAGTGGTTGAGGCCGGAGAGAAGAGCGGATCACTTATTACGGCCCGTATAGCCCTTGAACAGAACAGAGAGGTCTTTGCGGTGCCGGGAAACATCGATTCGCCTGGAACAAAGGGAACTCACAGTCTGATACGGGATGGGGCAAAACTCGTTGAGAATGCAGGTGATATCCTTGAAGAGATTATACCGCAGTTGAGTCCGATGGCTTCATTCCTTGAATCTACAGATGGGGGTTCGGATGGCCGGGTGTTGTTTAGATCAGATGAAAATCCAACAAGTCAGGAGCAGAGAGTTCTAAAGTCTATGGGGGCCGAAAAAGTCCATGTAGACACCCTGGCTGCTCAGACCGGATATAAGGTGCAGGATCTGCTTGCAATCCTCATGTCGCTGGAACTGAAGGGTTATGTGGCCCAACAACCGGGCAAGATATTTGTTGCTAAGGAGTAAGAATGTCTCAATCGCTTATCATTGTTGAATCCCCTACCAAGGTAAAAACTATAAAAAAATATCTTGGACCTGAATTCGAGGTGAAGGCCTCCGTAGGGCACGTGAAAGACCTGCCAAAGAGCAAGCTGGGAATCGATATAGACAATAATTTTGAACCCATATACGAGGTTATAAGCGAGAAGAAAAAGATCATTTCCGAACTGAAAAAATCCGCAAAGAACGCTGATACCATCTTTCTTGCTCCCGACCCCGATAGAGAGGGGGAAGCCATCGCCTGGCACGTGGCAAGCGAGATCGCGGAGGGGAAAAAGATCTACAGGGTACTTTTCAACGATCTGACAAAAAGAACCGTAATTGCGGCCATTCAAAATCCTTTGGAACTGAATGTTAACAAATACGAGGCCCAGCAGGCCAGAAGGATACTGGACAGACTGGTTGGATACCAGATCAGTCCAATACTCTGGAAGAAGGTTCAACGTGGCTTGAGCGCCGGACGCGTACAGTCAGTTGCGGTCCGGATAATATGTGACCGGGAGGCCGAGATTGCCGCATTTGTCTCGGAAGAATACTGGAATGTCACAGCTATGGTCGAGGGAAAAGAGCCCCCCCCCTTCGAAGCGAGGCTAACAAGAATCGGATCTAAGAAACTGAAACTGGAGAACGAATCACAGACAAAAGCGGTTCTTGATGAGCTCAAGAATGTGCCCTTCATAGTTAACAACGTGGAAAGGAAGGAGGTGAAGCGTTCGCCCTCACCGCCTTTCACTACGAGTAAACTCCAACAGGAGGCCTCCAGAAAACTGCGGTTCTCGGCGAAGAAGACAATGAGCGTAGCTCAGAGGCTGTACGAGGGGATAGCCCTGGGGGAAGAGGGATCTGTCGGACTCATTACGTATATGAGGACCGACTCGGTCCGTATAGCGGCGGAAGCGCTCGATGAAGCCAGGAAGCACATACTAGAAAGGTACGGAAAAGAATTTCTACCCCCAAAGGCGAGGTCCTTTAAATCTGCCAAGTCTTCCCAGGACGCACATGAGGCAATAAGGCCCACGTCGACCTCATATATGCCTCAGGATATCAAAAAACATATGAAGAGCGATGAATTTCGTCTATATGAACTGATATGGAACCGTTTCATAGCAAGCCAGATGAATCAAGCCCTCTTCGATCAGACAGGAATAGATATTCATGCCGGTAGCTGCACATTCCATGCACAGGGTTCAATTATGAAGTTCCCTGGTTTTACCGCAGTCTATACTGAATCGACGGATAAAGAGGACAGTGAAAACGATTCTGCCGGGAAACTGCTGCCGGCGGTTTCCAATGGCGACGAACTAAGATTGCTCTCCCTGGAACCTCACCAGAGCTTTACACAACCCCCATCACGTTTCTCAGAGGCAACCCTGGTTAAAGAGCTGGAGGAAAAGGGAATTGGAAGACCCAGCACCTACGCCTCCATAATAAGCACAATACAGAACAGAAACTACGTCAAATTGGAAGGGAGCCGGTTTCAACCAACAGATCTTGGCGCAATAGTCAACGAACTCCTGGTTGAGAACTTCCCCAACATTATGGATGTAAAGTTCACCGCCTCCATGGAGGATCGGCTGGACATGATCGAAGAGGGAAGGCTAACGCGCCAGGAGACCCTGAAGGATTTTTATATTCCCTTCAGTTCGGAACTCGATAAGGCTGGTAAAGAGATGCGGGAGATCAAACGAGAGGAGATTCCAACTGATCTTATCTGTGACAAATGTAAAAGTCCCATGGTAATTAAATGGGGGAAAAATGGAAAGTTTATTGCCTGCTCCAACTATCCAGAGTGCAAAAATACCGGCAACATATCGCAGGATGAAAACGGAGCCATTACAAAGGCCCAGGAACAGCTGACGGATGTGACCTGTGATGCCTGCGGGAAAAAGATGGTTATAAAGGAAGGCCGATTCGGAAGATTCCTTGGTTGTTCGGCATACCCGGAATGCAAACACACAAAACCTCTGGATACAGGGGTGAGCTGTCCCCAGGAGGGATGCGACGGCAATCTATGCGAAAGGCGCTCAAAGAGGGGTAAGATATTCTTCGGATGCTCAAGGTATCCCGACTGCACATACGCACTTTGGGACAGGCCCCTCCCCAGGAGCTGCCCCCTTTGTGGCAGCCCTTTCCTTGTCGAAAAATATTACCGGGGAAAGGGTATTACAATAAAATGTCCTCACAAGGGATGTGACTACAAGGAACAGAATCAAGAGTGAATCAAAATACAACAAAAAGTAATAAGCCCATTTGTATTATCGGGGGTGGCCTTGCGGGATGCGAGGCTGCATGGCAGATAGCTAAAAGGGGAATAGACGTATCGCTTTATGAGATGAAGCCGTCCCGGTTTTCCCCTGCCCATACCTCTCCGCTCCTGGCTGAGTTGGTCTGCAGCAACTCTCTTCGTTCAAACGAAAGACAAAACGCTGTGGGTTTGCTGAAAGAGGAACTTCGAATGTTGGGCTCCCTGACTATGGAGGCCGCTGACGCCACCGCTGTTCCAGCAGGCAAGGCCCTTGCCGTGGACAGGGTACTTTTCTCCGAATATATTGAGAAACGGATAGCATCTTCGAGGATAATCATATCAAGGAGTGAAGTAGCTAAGATTCCTGATGATTCCATAGTTATTATTGCTACCGGTCCCCTCACGTCGGAAACCCTCGCCACCGATATAGCATCCATTACCGGCAACGAGTACCTGCACTTCTATGACGCCATCTCCCCTATTGTTGACGCCGATTCTATCGATTACGAAAGAGTTTTCAGGGCCTCCAGGTATGAGGAAAATGGAGAGGGAGATTACCTTAACTGCCCGCTGGACAAGGACGAATATGAGCGGTTCTGGACGGAGCTTATAAAGGCCGAAAATGTGCCTCTGCGGGATTTTGAAGATCGCCACTGCTTTGAGGGATGTCTTCCAATAGAGGTCATGGCAAAAAGAGGTCCCCAAACGCTGCTATTCGGACCCATGAAGCCAGTAGGTCTTGTCGACCCTAAAACCGGGAAACGGCCATATGGTGTGGTGCAGCTTCGGCAAGAGAACAGCGCGGGAACCATTTACAATATTGTGGGTTTTCAGACAAAGCTGACCTGGCCTGAACAAAACCGGATACTAAGGATGATACCGGGACTTGAAAAGGCAACATTTGCCCGTTACGGCAGCATACACAGAAACACCTTTATCAACTCCCCTGCCCTGCTTAAAACGACTCTTCAAATGAGGTCAAGGGAAGATATCTTTTTTGCGGGACAGATTACCGGGGTCGAGGGGTATGTAGAGTCGTCCGCCATGGGTCTGATGGCGGGAATAAACGTCTGCCAACACCTCAAGGGAGGGGGGGGGCTGGAAGCGCCTCCTGCTACAACCGCACTGGGAGCCCTCATACATCATATTACAAACAGAGATTACAAAAATTTCCAGCCTATGAACGTAAATTTCGGCCTATTCGTTCCCCTGGAGGGGCGGCGCATACCAAAAAAAGAGCGGGGGCGTCTCTATGCAGAGCGCGCCCTCGCTTCTATTGAAAACTGGAAAAATCTAAATGTTTCTGGAATATATGATTCTTAAGCCTTCGAGCGTCAGCATCTCATCCACATGATCAATAGTGGTGGTTTCCTTGGCTATGACATTTGCCAGGCCGCCCGTAGCAATAACCTTGGGGTCTTTCTGAGCCTCTTTCTTTATCCGGTTCACAATACCGTCTACGAGACTCGCGTATCCGAATACGATGCCCGCCTGCATACTGCTCACCGTGTCTTTTGCAATTACATGCCGAGGCCTTGTCAGTTCTACCGGGGGCAGTTTGGATGCCCGCCTGAAGAGGGCTTCGCTTGATATAACTACCCCGGGGGCTATGCATCCACCCATGTACTCTCCCCGGTGCGTAACATAGTCAAAGGTGGTAGCCGTACCGAAGTCTACAACAATCAGATCTCCCTTGTATTTTTCATGGGCTGCAACGGCATTGACTACCCTGTCAGCACCTACCTCTCGAGGATTATCGTAATATATAGGCATCCCTGTCTTCATGCCCGGCCCTACGATAAGGGGAGAAAGATCGAAATATTTGCGGCATAGGGGTTCAAGAATATTCAGCATTGATGGAACAACACAGGAAATGATAATGCTGGTAATAGACTTTGAACTGACCTTGCTGTTTTTGTAGAGGTTAAGGATCAGCATGCCATATTCGTCGATTGTATGATCCACGACAGTCCTGATCCTCCAGTTGTTTACAAGTTTTTCCCCTTCATATATACCGATAACGGTATTGGTGTTTCCCACATCGACGACTAGAAGCATGGAAGTTCACCGTCCTTTCTTTATATTTATATCTCCGGACCTAACATAAACAGTCCTGTTTTCATCATCAAGCAACATGAGTATACCCTCATCATCTATACCTTTGCAGATCCCCCTTTGTGGGAAATCGCAACCGCCGCCCGTGACCTCAACCATTTTTCCAACCATGTCAGAAGATTGAAGCCAGCTATCCCTTACAGAGGCAAATCCATCCTCAATAAAGACACGATACCACTTTCCCAGCGAGCAGTAGAGGGCAGCTGCAAGCTCAAGGCGAGAGATATCTTTTGATGTCTGTTCCTTCAAAGATGTAGAGACGGAGCGGATTCCCTCTTCAATATTACTCGGGTCCATATTAACATTAATCCCTATTCCTATAACAACAAAATCTATCTTTGAG
The DNA here is from genome assembly GCA_963665835.2 of Syntrophales bacterium. Taxonomy (GTDB): domain Bacteria; phylum Desulfobacterota; class Syntrophia; order Syntrophales; family UBA2210; genus UBA6078. The sequence goes on from CAXXWJ010000002.1 coordinate 194,498, forward strand.
CCAAATCCCCTCATTTCGGTCAAAATGCCGGATATCTTCTTGCCGTTGGCCAGGATATCGTTTGGCCACTTAAGGGATACGGGGCAATATAGGTTAAGGAGTTCCGCTACCGCCACGCCGGCGACAAGTGTCAGCCCGGGAGCTGACTCGGGCGCTACGTCAGGACGTAATATGACAGAGGTGTAGAGATTAACTCCCGGGGGTGAATGCCATACCCTTCCCCGCAGCCGTCCCCTCCCGGCAGTCTGGCAATCGGATATAACCACTTCTCCTTCATAGGCGCCTCGAGATGCAAGAAGTGTAGCATAATTGTTTGTGGAATCAATGGAATCGAGGAAGTGGACCTTGCCCCCTATTATGCCCCCCCTGGTCAGATCTTCCAGTGCATCTTTTTCTATATCCTTTTTCATAACCGCTGCACAGTTCGGGGTACTAGCACATCTTAACCCCTGCCTCCTCGATAAGAAGGGATATGTCAGCAGCAGGAGCGGAGTGGGTGAGCGCACCTACCGATATGAAATCTACTCCGGTCTTCGCAATATCTCTGACATTCAGAATCGTAACATTTCCCGATGCCTCGACCAAGGCATTCTTCCCAATAAGGGCAACGGCCTTTTCAATCTGATCGATATCCATATTGTCCAGCATAATGATATCGGCCTTTGCGTTCAGGGCTTCTTGAACCTCTCTAAGGTTCTTGGTCTCCACTTCTATTCTGATGCCGGAAGCGATTGCGCCTCTTACCTTGCGCACCGCATTGGAGATACCCCCTGCTGCACTGATGTGATTATCCTTGATCATGACTCCGTCGTACAGACCGAAGCGGTGGTTTGTTCCGCCCCCGGTCCTTACAGCATATTTTTCTATGGCCCTGAACGTAGGGGTCGTTTTTCTCGTGTCCAGTATCATAACCCCCGTTCCATTAACCTCTTCCACATAGCTGTTTGCCATAGTGGCAATTCCGGCAATTCTCTGGAAAAAATTAAGCGCTACCCTCTCAGCGAGGAGGATACTTTTCATACTCCCAGAGATGGATGCCAGGATATCTCCTCTGCCAGCCGCCTGCCCGTCCTGAAAATATGGCTTAAAGTTCAGAGAGGGATCAATTGTGGAGAACACCTCGCCGAAAAGTTCAATCCCCGCTACGATAATATCAGCCTTCGCTATCGCCCGCGCCAAGCCGATTTCCTCGCCGGTCAGGATAGGGGTCGTAGTTAAATCCCCTGCTCCGATATCTTCGTCGAGAGCTTTTTTTATGAGTTCTCTTATCCCTGCATCTAAGACCATGAAGACCCCTTATTCCCTATTTTATATCCTGAAGTCTGTTCATTGCCTCTTCAAGGACCTGCATCTTTTCCTTAAGGGAGCTGAATTTTCCCTCTTCCTTTGCCACAACCTCCGGGGATGCCTTTTCCACGAAATCACGGTTACTCAACTTTTTGGATACAAAACCAAGGTCTTTCTCGATCTTCTTTATCTCTTTTTCAAGTCTTGCCTTTTCTGCTGCAACATCGACCACACCTTCAAGAAATACGTATATCTTAAGATTATCCACAACGCCCGTAGCTGAACCCTTTGGTTCGGGGGCATCTATGAATAGCTCCAGGGTCTCGAGATTCGCCATGTCATATATATAACCCCTCCCTGTCTCCATTACAGCCAGAACGTCGGCGTCAGGAACGGAGATCAGTACGCGCAGTTTCTTTGAAGGTATGATATTCATGACACCCCGTATGTTCCTGATACTGTTTATAACGTTTTTGATCACCGTTATTCGATAGCTTGCGTCTTTGTCTTCACGGGAATCATCGGGCTCAGGGAAGGGACTTACAATTATGTATCCTTCATCCTCAGTCACCTTGTTCCATATTTCCTCTGTGACAAAGGGCATAAAAGGATGCAACAGTTGCAGGGCGGCTTTCAGAACGGTAAGAAGCGTATACTGAGCCACGTTCTTCTCCCGTTCAGTCTGTTTGTCGTATAGCGCAGGTTTTATAAGTTCAAGATACCAGTCACAGAATTCATGCCAGATAAACTGATATATCCTAGCTGCAGCCTCATTAAAACGGTATTCATCCAGATATTGCCTCATATCTTTGACCGTACTGTTAAGGCTGTCCATAATCCAGCGGTCACAGAGAGAAAGTTCGGCCCTTTCCGGAGGAACCTGTCGGGAACAATCACCAATGTTCATCAGGGAGAAGCGGGCAGTATTCCATATCTTGTTTACGAAATGTCCGTAACCCTTGATTCTCTCCTCAGACATCTTGACATCTCTCCCCTGCGCTGTAAAGGCCGCCAGGGTAAAACGCATTGCATCAGCACCGTATTTATCTATCATTTCGAGAGGATCAACACTGTTCCCCTTCGATTTGCTCATCTTCTCACCCTTTTCATCACGAACAAGGGCATGAAGATAGACATCCTTGAAGGGGACGTCTCCCATTACATATAGACCCATCATCATCATCCTGGCAACCCAGAAGAATATGATGTCAAACCCTGTTATCAAAAGAGAGGTGGGATAGAAGGTTTCTAGAGAATCCGTTTTGTCGGGCCAGCCCATTGTTGAAAAGGGCCACAGCGACGAACTGAACCAGGTATCCAGGACGTCTTCGTCCTGCCTTAGAGATGCTGATCCGCATTCGGGGCATGTAGAAGGATCTTCCGTGGATACAATGGTCTTTCCGCACCCATCGCAGTACCAGACGGGGATACGATGTCCCCACCATATCTGACGGGAGATGCACCAGTCGCGAATATTGTCCATCCAGTCAAAGTAGGTCGCCTCCCACATGGGTGGGATTATCTTTGTGTTACCCTTCACAACGGCGGCAATCGCCGTACGGGCAAGGGGCTTCACCTTGACAAACCACTGCTTGGATACCGCCGGCTCTACGACGGTCTTGCAACGGTAACATCGGCCTAAGTTATGAGAATAGGGCTCAGTTTTTACAAGGTATCCACCATCCTTGAGGTCCTCAACGATATTCTTTCTACATGTGGAGCAGTCCTGTCCCTGATAGGCACCACCATTTTCATTGATTACAGCGTCTCCATCCATGATGATAATTATCTCAAGGTTGTGGCGCTGTGCCATGGCAAAGTCGTTGGGATCAGCCGAAGGCGTTATTTTAACCGCGCCGGTTCCAAAGTCCTTGGAGACATAATCATCAGCTATTATGGGTATCCGTTTGTTCACTATGGGCAGGATAACCTCTTTACCTATAAGCCCGGCATAACGCTCGTCATCGGGATTTACGGCAACCGCCGTATCGCCCAGCATAGTTTCAGGGCGGGTAGTGGCAACGATTATCTCGCCTTCTCCATTGGCATAGGGATAACGTATGTGCCAAAGGCTGGTCACCTCTTCCTCGTATTCCACCTCGAGATCGGAAATTGCCGTGTGACAGCGCGGACACCAGTTTACTATGTAATCGTCCTGATAGATGAGACCGTCGTTATAGAGTCTTACAAAGACCTCTCTGACGGCACGGGACAGCCCCTCATCCATGGTGAAACGCTCGCGGGACCAGTCACAGGAACAGCCTAGTTTGTGGAGTTGGTTTATAATAACTCCTCCATACTTCTTTCTCCAGGCCCATACCCTTTCTATGAATTTGTCCCGGCCTATATCGTGACGGCTCTTTCCTTCGCGGGCAAGTTCCTGTTCTACAACATTCTGGGTTGCGATCCCTGCATGGTCCGTTCCGGGCATCCAGAGTGTATTGTAACCCTGCATCCTCTTATAACGCACGATGATATCCTGCAGGGTATTGTTTAGAGCATGTCCTATGTGCAGAATGCCCGTAACATTCGGAGGAGGGATAACTATGGAAAAGGGCTTTTTGTCACTTTTGTCTTCAGCATGAAATAGACCCTCATCAATCCAAAGCTGGTACCATTTTTCTTCAACATTTTGAGATTCATATGCTTTGCTAAGTTCTTCTCTTGCCATAACCTACCCTTCTTGCTTCTTGTGTTTAGAGGTTCGTGCATATCAGGAATATACCAAAACCCGAGAGTTGACTGCCCTGCTTATCATATTTTCATCTTCAGGGGCAAACCATTTGATGTCGGGGTCTCTTCTGAACCAAGTGAGCTGACGTCGGGCATAGTGCCGGGTCTCTCTCTTGATAAGCCTTATCATATCTTCGCTGCTTTGATCTCCCTTTATGTAAGAGATAACGTTTCGATAGGTCATCGCCTGCATGGGCAGGGACGATTCGTCGTAGCCCATCTCAAGGAGCCGTTCGCCCTCATCGACGAGTCCATCGTCAATCATCCTGTCGACCCTTTTGTTGATTTTTTCATAGAGAACACCCCTGTCCATTGACAGACCTATCTTTATATAATCGTAAGGTCTGTTTTTAAACCCGTGTTCTCCCTGAATCTTCGTAATTGATTTACCGGTATGCTCCATTACTTCAAGGGCCCTGATAGTTCTTACCAAGTCATTGGGATGTATTACCCCGGCAGATTCAGGATCCATCTCTTTCAACCTACCGTAAAGATAGTCTTTCCCATAAATCAAGACTTCCTTCCTATAACGCTCACGGAGAAGGCCATCGGCACCTGGGGCATCCAGAAGTCCTCCCAGAAGGGCATTTATATATAATCCTGTCCCCCCTACAACAAAAACACTCTTCTGCCTTTCCTGCAGAAAATTAATGGCCTCATTTGCGAGCTCAACAAACATGGCAGCGTTAAATTCTTTATCCGGATCTACAACGTCGATGATGTGATGCGGTATCCTGAACTGTTCTTCAGTGGAAGGCTTGGCTGTGCCTATATCCAGATAGCGATATACCTGCATGGAATCGGCACTGATGATCTCGCCTTGAAATTCCTCCGCAAGGCTTATAGCCAGATTGGTTTTCCCTACCCCGGTTGGACCTGTGATTACAACAAGGCAAGGACGCTTGCAGGCAAGACCATCTCCAGCAGGAAAATTTTTCGATCCAGGAAGCGCCTTCATAACCGTTTAAACATCCTCTCAAGCTCCCGAAGGGATATGATGCTGTAAAGCGGTCTTCCATGTGGGCAGGTTGCAGCAAATGGCATTGTGTCCAGGTCTTCACAGAGTGAAGCCACCTCTTCACCGGTCAAGGTTGAATTGGCCTTTACCGCACCTTTGCATGCCATCATGGTAAGGATTTTGTCTCTTAGTTCAGCCACACCATCAGACTTCCCCGTATCGCGGATCTCTTCGATAATATCCGAGACGAGATCTTCCAGACTGGTTCCCGTAAGGAATGCAGGGACATGTTTTATTATGATGGTGTTCTCTCCATAGGCCTCAACGCCAAGTCCGTAATCCTGAAGAGATTCGATAATATCCATGAGCAGGGCAAAGCGGCCCGGCTGAAGAGAAATAACCTCAGGAATCAAAAGGCCTTGAGATAACACCTTGCCCCCCTTTGAGACTTTAAGTTTTTCAAAGAGCACCCTTTCGTGGGCTGCGTGCTGATCTATCAGGACCAGATCTTTTTCAGATGAAAAGACAAGGTATGTGCCTGCAACCTGCCCCAGATATTTCAAGGATGAAAAGGATACCCTATCTTCAGTGTCGTCGATATTCTTGGCAGAGAAAAGTCCCGATTCATTGGCTGCTGTATTTTGTAAGGCACGGGGTTTAACCCCCGCCAGAACTCCTGTTTGGCGGGGATTGGATTCAAAGTTCCTCTTTTGCGTACCCGACTGTAGGGTGTAGCTATGCAGCGTTTCTCCAATCCGTTCCAGATACTGGTCCTTGCCGGGGGTCCTAAAATCATTAAGAGTAATTGATATTCCGGCAAGGGCATTTGAAAGGGTATCCCTGATAAGGGAGTATATCTCTGAAGGATTTTTGAAACGTACCTCCATCTTCGAGGGATGGACGTTTATATCCACTTCGTCTGTTGGCATGTCTATAAAAAGGGCCACATAAGGAAAACGGCGGGGTTCTATAAGCCTTCGATAGGTACCTGCTACGGCATTATTAAAGAGTTTATCCCTAATGAATCGCTTGTTTACAAAATAAAACTGACCCTTCGAATTCGATCTTGTATGGTCAGGCATTGAGATCACACCGCGAATAGTTACATCTCCCCTTCTTCCATCAATCTTGATTGTTTTCTTCCCGAAATCGTCTCCGAATACAAGGGATATCCTGTCAAAAAGCCTGTCTGCCTTTGGAATATTCAGCATGTCCCTTCCGTTTGCGAGAACACGGATCTTTACCCCCGGATTTGAGAGGGCCAATCTTACTATAACATCCATACAGTGGGCCTGCTCTGTGGAATCGCCTTTCATAAATTTCTTTCTCACCGGAGTTGAATAAAATATATCGCTGACCTTTACCGATGTCCCGGCAGGACATCCGGCATCGGAAATATTATCTATCCGTCCCCCCTTCAGTACGGCCCGAGTACCGGCCGCTTCCCCAGAACGTTTTGTCAGTATTTCTACCCTGGAGATTGAGGCTATGCTGGCCATTGCCTCGCCACGGAAACCGAAGGAATCTATGCTGTATATGTCTTCGAAGCTGTCTATCTTGCTGGTTGCATGCCTTTCAAAGACGAGTCCTACATCGTTACGGTCTATCCCGCTTCCGTTATCAACGACCTTTATGGAGCTTTTCCCTCCCCCTTCAAGTTCAATGAGAATATCAGTCGCACCCGCATCAAGAGAGTTTTCGATAAGCTCCTTCACAATGGAGGAAGGCCTTTCGACCACTTCTCCAGCAGCTATCCGGTTGGACAGCTCTTCGGGCATAACGGCTATTTTTCCCTGCAAAGCAAACTCCTTTTATTCTAAGACTCCATTTGTAAATCTTTTCAAAATACCCTGACTTTTAAGAGAGTATCGGCCCCCCCGGTTATCATTTCGCCGTGGCCAGGATACATCAAGACAGGGTTTATCCTTTTACAAAGATATTCGTAGGATTCCCTTATGCGATTCCGGTCCCAGCAAAAACGGTTAAGATCTCCCCGGCCGTCGCTTGATGTGTTTACAATCAAATCACCTGTCAACAGTTCCCCGGTACTATCATTGAAAAAGCATATTGAATCTTCCGTGTGCCCTGGTGTTTTAATAACTTCCCATTCTCCAAAACCAAAATTATTGAGACAACAGGTCTTGCTGCCGGACTTATGGCCAAAATAATCTATACGATTTTTTTCAAAGGGAAGTCTGGTTATATTTCTAAGCCCAGGAAGAGGAATGCCAGCCAAAGTCCCGATACAAAGATGTGAAGTTTTTCTGAGGTAGCGGGTGCTGACCAGTGTTGCCGAGGGGAAGCCCACAAACCAGTTTTTTATAAGGGGAATCTTTCTTCGTCCACTTATGTAATCGTCCACGGCTGAATAGAAAACAACCCTGGTAGAAGAGGGACACATATCAAGCAGATGCCCTATTCCGCCAATATGGTCTATATGAAAATGGGTTGCGGTTATGTATCTGATATCCGATATCGGACGATTCAGAGCAGTGGTTAGGTAATTGGCAATGTCCATGGCACATCCATGACTTCCGACATCAACCGCCATCAGGCCATCTTCCCCTTCTATAAGATAAGTGTCGAGTGCCAAGACATCGATAACGATTTTTTGTGCCACGACATCGCTGACACTCAACTGAGCTATCGCAGTTTGTAATCGAATTCCTCTACCTGTTTTTTGTCCAGGAAGAGTTTTAGTTTCTGCTCTTTGACATCGATAGTAGCCACCACGTATTCAAGCATGGTCTCTGGCGGAGCCGAGAAGCATTCTCCGAAGATATTCAATTTCAGGTTGCTGCGAATGAGGCGCACAACGTGATATTTGCCAATCTCCGGCTTTTTCATTCGATGCATGGGAGGCTCCTCTGCTTTTGGAAACCTCAATTTGACATTCGAGGCGGCAAGAGCTTTCAGCGGTGTATCACCTTTGAGTTTGCTGTAGCGATACCTGCTGTTGTGCCGCTGTTCGAACGCAAGTGAGTTCAATTGCAGATCCCCTATGGACGCCATGATAACTTTGCCGAGAAATCTCTGTTGATAACGGTCGTTGAAGTTTTCAATCATTCCATTTCTCCACGGTTCGGCCATTGGTATGAACCAAGGCTCGACACCGTTTTGCAGACAGAGTCGGATAAGGGGACCCATTCCACGTGGATGTGTCGGGCTTCCGAAGAAAGACATGGCATTATCAACTTGGACACGCTCTGGTATTCCCATCCGCTTCCATGCGCTCCAAAACCCGTCAAGGATCATTTGCCCTGACTTGGCAATGGAAGGATGCAGTCCACACCGGACCGTTGCCGTATCAACGATGTTCAGGCTGTAAAAACGAATCGGTCCCTTCAGATAGCACGGGCCAACAAGATCAGCCTGATGGGTTTGGTTCGGCAATGTTGACGGCAGAACGGGATATGCCGTCCCTTTGGACTCATATTTGCCGGTTCGTCGATGTGTCAGTTCGTTCTTGGCGAGAATCCGGTTGATTGTCCTGATTGACGGCAACGGTTTGGCGCCAAGATCTTCTATCTCCCATAGGATTGCTTGAGCACCGCAGAACAAACCCTGATTATAGAGATTGAGGCGAACCATCTTGACGATTTCTTCGATCTCTAATGGTGTCCGGTTTGGGATCACACGGGGGCGACGAGAACGATCCTCGCACCACGAGGCATCGCCCTCGCTATACCGCTTGAACCACTTGTACAGCCAGAACTTCGACTTGCCCAGCGACGCACATATTGATTCGGGACTTTCACCGTTTATAAATCGCTCCACGGCCAAGACCCGTTGCTGCTGTTTTCCTTTTCCATGAACACCTCCGTATCTATTTTGGTGTTCACAGAATTACGTGATCGCTATTCGATTGTCAGAGAACTTTGTTTGCTATGTGCTGGCACATTTTTCCGTTATCGATGTCTTGGCACTCAACAGATAAGCCTTAGCAAATCCGGTATTCTTTATAGTATGCACTCTCAGTGAATTGTTCATGCCGGTAGCCATTGCTTTATTTTTTAGCTTAAACGGGTCATGTAATCTTCAAGTGCTATCTGCCAGAACCGCATTGTACGTTGAGTAGTATCGGAGAATTTTCTGCTGCTGAGAACGGAAAAATTTGGACGTGGCGCAGATCTGACAAGCTGATTTGATTTTATGGGGGCTATGGCAATATCTTTCATCCCCTTATATTCCAGGATTTTCAGTGCAAAATCATACCAGGTACATGTCCCCCTGTTTGTCAGGTGGAATGTACCACGATAACCACCTTCTATAAGAAGCCTCACCGCTGAAGCAAGATCCACAGTATATGTGGGAGAGCCGGTCTGATCGTCGACCACCGCCAGCCTTCCCGTGGATTGGGCCTTTTCGATGATTGTCTTTACAAAGTTTTTTCCCTGCTTTCCATACAGCCAGGATGTCCTTATCAGGAGATACTCATCAGTTGTCTCCTTGAGATAGGCTTCTCCCATGAGTTTGGACCTGCCATATGCATTTATTGGACTACAGTTATCATCCTCTACATAGGGGACCTGTTTTGTCCCGTCGAAAACATAATCAGTGCTGAAGTGAACCAGTTTGATGGCCGATTCCCTGCAGGCCAGGGCCAGATTTTTCACCCCCACGGCGTTTACATTAAATGCTCCCGATTCATCGGTTTCGCAGCCGTCCACATTAGTGTAGGCCGCAGCATTGATAACCACATCAGCCCCGGAAGAGCATATTGTCTCCCGGCAAGCCTGAGGCGAGGTGATATCAAAATCCTTTACATCGTAACCTGTAACCTCGTGCATTTCACCAAGATCGATCATAAGATCGGTTCCAAGCATCCCTTCGCATCCCAGCACTAAAATCTTCATCAGTAGATAACCTCTTTGAGAAAAAGACCCTGTGGAGGTGCGGTTATCCCCGCTTTTGTCCTGTCACATGCATCCATTATCTCCTTAAAGTTGGGGGGAAATATAATACCTCTACCAACATCGGCAAGAAGACCCACTATATTGCGCACCATGTAACGCAGAAAACCGTCGGCCTCTATGCAAAAACGGAGCATACCCCCCTTTCTACAAAAAGCGGCGGCAGTGACGGTTCTTACATGGTCTTTGACATCGCTGCCGGAGGCGCAAAAGGAAGAAAAATCGTGTGTCCCTAAGAGACCACTCGCCGCTTCATTCATTGCATCAACATCAAGCTTGGCTCGGAGATGCCATGAATAGTTGCGGTAGATCGCGCTTCTCACCGGATCATTGAAGATCTGATAGAGATAAGCCTTACGCTTTGCACTGTAGCGGGAATGAAAATCCTGATCCGCATCCTGTAGGTCTTTTATTACTATATCCCTTGGAAGAAGGCCGTTGATACCCCTAAGGAGATTGGAGCAGTCTATCCTGGACGTTGTCCTGAAGTTAGCCACCTGTTTAAGGGCATGAACCCCCGCATCTGTCCTGCCCGACCCCGTCAACCTTACATCCGCCTGTGTAATTTTTCCTATCCTATCTTCAAGTACCCCCTGAATGCTGATACCGTTGGGCTGTATCTGCCATCCGTGGTAGGCAGTCCCGTCGTACTCGCAAACGAGCATGATGTTTCGCATGCAATGATGGTCCTTCACTTCTTGATTCTTTTTGCACACCTGTTTAAGGCTTCCACCGCCGGGAGTTTCTTGCCTTCAAGAAGTTCAAGGGAAGCACCTCCACCGGTAGATATATAGGTGATGTAGTCGCTCTCTCCGGTTCTATGAACCGCAACATCCGTGTCTCCACCTCCGACAATGGTCAGGGCGTGAGATTGAACTATTGCATGAACCATTGAAAAGGTACCCATGCTGAAGGCATCTATCTCAAAAACACCCATGGGGCCGTTCCACATGATTGTCTTGGCATCGCTTACAACCTCCCGGAAGAGTGCGATTGTTGCGGGGCCTATATCAAGGGCCATCCAGTTTGGATCTATATCCTGAATAGGGACAATCTTTGTTACTGTCTTAGCATCGGCTTTTTCAGCAATGACACAATCCACGGGGAAATATAACTTTACTCCTTTATCTTTGGCTATCTTCAAGCTACGCTTTGCGGTGTTTATAAGGCTTTCCTCTACAAGGGATTTTCCCACCTCATACCCCATCGCCTTCAGAAAGGTAAACGCCATGCCTCCGCCGATTATCATTTTGTCGACCTTTTTCATGAGATTGGCAAGGGCCTCGAGTTTTCCTGAAATTTTAGAACCGCCTATAATGGCCACAAAGGGACGAAGTGGATCTTCCAGTGTGGTGCTGAAATAATTAAGTTCCTTCTTCATCAGCAAACCGGCGCAGCACTCCTTGGCAAACTTCGTGATTCCTACATTTGAGGCATGGGACCTGTGGGCATTTCCAAAGGCGTCATCAACATAGACATCCCCATAGGAGGCCAGTTTTTTTGCGAAGGCATCGTCATTGTCGGTCTCTTCCTTGTGAAACCTGAGATTTTCCAGCATAACAACACAGCGGGGCTCCATATTCTTGATCAGATTCTCCACGTCTTCACCGACACAGTCACTGGCCATGAATACTTCCTTTCCCAAAAGACGGGATAGGCGCTTTGCCACAGGTGCAAGGCTGAAGCTTTCAACCCTCTTCCCCTTTGGTCTGCCAAGGTGGGCTACTATTATAACCTTGGCATCTTCATCCAAGGCATAATTGATTGTGGGGAGGGCAGCCTTGATTCTCCTGTCATCCGTAATGTGGAGATTATCATCCAGCGGAACGTTCAAATCAAACCGGCAAAGCAACTTTTTCCCTTTTATGTCGACATCCTGTATATACTTCATATAATCCTCCGTTTATGTATTAGAGATGATCCGACCGGACCGGCAATATATACTCTTGGTGTAATAGGGTCAAATGATAACTCTAGTTTCGGTTAACCAATAGGCTTACTGTTAACATTCACGGTGACAACGGAATAGGCAACTACCCCTTCTCCCCGACCTGTAAAGCCCATGCCTTCATTGGTTGAGGCTTTCACATTTACCATGCCTGGCTCGATACGAAGAGCCTTAGCTATATTTTCTATCATCTGAGGTATATGTTTCTTAAGTCGGGGCTTTTCCAGAACAAGGGTTGAATCAACATTATTAACAATATATCCTTTTAAGTACGCTAGCTCCCTGACCCTTATCAGCAGCTCTAAGCTGGATATATTCTTGTAAGCAGGATCGTTATCCGGAAAATGCCACCCGATGTCCCGCTCCCCTATTGCTCCCAGAATGGCATCGCAGATTGCATGAAGCAGTACATCCGCATCCGAATGACCAAGAAGCCCCCTGTCGGCTGGAATCTCGATCCCCCCAAGTATGAAAAGTCTCTTCTCAACCAATCTATGACTGTCGTATCCGAATCCAATCCTCATGTTGGAAACCTTTTTCTGCTCAAAATAAATTCACCCAGTGCAAGGTCTTCCTCTGTGGTTATTTTGATGTTCGATGACATGCCAAGCATCGTTCGTACCTCGATCCCCATCCTTTCTACAATAGAGGCATCATCTGTCCCGTAGAAACCATCTTCGTAGGCCCTTTCATAAGCCCCGACTATGATATTTTTCATGAAAACCTGAGGAGTCTGGGCAAGACGCATATCGGATCTTCTAGGAGTATCCCGCACTACCCCGTCCCGATCAACAACCTTGACCGTATCTACGGGAGAAAGTACGGGAACTACTGCCCCAGTGCGTGATGCTTCGACTATGGAGAGGTTAATAAATTCCTCTGTAAGGAACGGTCGGACGCCATCGTGTATGACAATAATCTCATCATTTTCGCCAAGCGCCTTGAGCCCCGCCAGTACGGAATCTTGCCGGGTCTCCCCTCCCGGTTGAACCTGCATTGCCTTGGTTATACCATGTTTTTTGACAATTTCCTCTTTGACATAAGCAATGTCGCAGGATGGAACCACAACTACAATACGATCTATAGCGGGAGTTTTTTCGAAAACGATCAGGGTACGGGCCAGTATGGGAATGCCACCAAGAGACAGGTACTGCTTCGGACGGTTATGCAACATTCGTTTCCCGGAACCTCCGGCGACGATGATTGCGACTGACTGTGGCATAACTTTTCCCGTATTGTTGAGAATTGATATCGTTTAAAAATACTTAAAACCTTTATATTGGCTACTAATTCACCTAGAGGGAAGCGCCATTTCTTACATCATTTTTCATGCCTGCAAATATCATTCGACCTGCAGCCGTCTGAAGGACGCTGGTTACTACCACATCTGCATCCTTACCGATATATTTGGTCCCTGTATCTACAACAACCATGGTGCCGTCGTCAAGATATGCCAGCCCCTGCCCCGGTTCCTTGCCCTCTTTGATAACCCTTACGGTAAGGATCTCACCGGGAAGGACCGGTGGCTTGAGGGCTGCGGTGAGGTCATTAACATTTAATATCTTTATGCCCTGTAACTCAGCAACTTTATTGAGATTATAATCATTTGTTACGATTTTGCCATTTTTTTTCTTTGCAAGAGCGATCAGTTTGGAATCAACACCCTTTATCTCGGGGAAATCGTTATCAACTATTTCGATAATCATTCCGTCACTTTTCTGCATACGATTCAGTACATCCAGCCCCCTTCTCCCACGGGAACGCTTGATGTGATCCGTTGAATCGGCGATATTCTGCAGCTCGTCAAGCACGAAGCGGGGAACGATCATAGTTCCTTCTATGAACCCTGTATCGCATATATCCGCTATCCTGCCATCGATTATGGCGCTGGTGTCAAGTATCCGGCAATCTGTTTTTTTATTGTCCTCGCGAGGTATAACTCGTGGGAAGGGAAAGTCATTACCTTTTTTTGCACCCAGGACCAAGCCTAGATATCCAAGGATAAAGGTAATCAGAAGGTATATATACCCCCAGGGCACTGTCTCGTTTTTCCCTATCCCTGGCATAACCTTCATGCCACAGGTGAGAAAAAAGGCTATCAGGAGGGCAACAAGCGTCCCTATAACACCGCCGAATATAACCCTTAAAGGGAGTTTTCGTATGGCCTGTTCCACTTTTATTACGAAAATTGAAAGAAAAAGCCCTGATACTAGTCCTATCACCGATAGGGGAAAGGGATAATATTTTAAAACTATAAAATAACCACTGGCAGAACAGGCTCCAACTAGCAAAAGCCTTACGATCAAGTATCACCCCCTGAAAATATTTTTCGAAACCAATGATAAGCGTGATACGAACTATGCCGTAAATATGGCGTTCAGATTTTCTTCCACCTCGGTCTCTTTGCAGTCACCGGCGATTGATATTTCTCGAATCAAAAGACTTTTCGCCGTATCCATCATTTTTCTTTCGCCGAATGAAAGATCCTTGTCAATTTTCAGGGTAAAAAGGTCGCGCAAAACCTCCGCGATTTCGTAAACTGATCCTGTCTTTATCTTTTCCCAGTATTCCTTGTATCTTTTGTTCCAGGTTTGTTTATCAACAAAAGAGCTTTTTTCTTTTAGTATATTATATACAATGGGAATTTCGTCCTCGGAGATTACGTCCCTTAATCCAACAAAACTGGCCCCATCTTGAGGAATCATAATTGTGGCATTGCTTCCCAGGATCTTCATGACATAGAAAGGCTGCTTGCTTCCCATAACCTCCTTGATCTCTATAGCCTCAATAACCCCTACCCCATGAGCCGGGTATACAGCCATATCTCCAACCTTGAACATATACTTCTTTCTCCTGCGACTCTAGTTACAAAGATGATTGATAATATGAAAGAGGGAGTATCTACCATAATTTGCCTTCAAGGTCAATTAAATCCTCCCACCCCCCTGGGGAGAGGGGAAATTTGTCTTGACTTTGCAAGACAGAATGGGCTAATCGAGCGAGGTTATAACGTCACCGAAAGCTAATAGGAAGGGAGCATCATGGCAAAATACGATTCCAATTCTCTCAGAAATATTGCAATCGCAGGACACGGTGGAACAGGCAAGACATCTCTGTGTGAATCTTTCTTGTTCATAGGTGGAAAATCCGAAAAGCTTGGCAGGGTCGACGAGGGGACATCCTCTCTCGATTTTGAACCGGAAGAGCAAAAAAGGCATATCTCGATCAGTTCTGCAGTAAACTTTTTCGAATGGAATAAACACCGGATAAACATAATAGACACCCCCGGGGATTCCAACTTTTTCATGGATACCAAGTACAGCTTGCGTGTGGCCGATAGTGCTATAATTGTGGTTGATGCTGTCGGAGGCGTAGAGTTCCAGACCGAAAAAGTCTGGGACTATGCAAACGAGCTGTCGCTTCCACGGATGATCTATATCAGCAAGATGGATCGCGAACGTGCCGATTTTGATAAGGCTTTGGAAAATATAAAGGACAGACTTGGTGCCAAGATAACCCTTTGCTATCTGCCCATAGGAGCCGAAGAATCCTTCAAGGGTCTCATTGATCTGGTTAATATGAAGGCACTTCTATTCGATGGCCCAAAGGGAAAGCCAAAAAAAGAAAACATACCCGAAGACCTGCTGGAAATAGCGTCAGCAGCCCGGGAAACGATGGTGGAAGATATCGCCGAATGTGACGAAGCCTTAATGGACAAATACCTTGAAGAAGGTGAGCTTTCTATCGAAGAAATAAAGGCAGGGTTACGCAATGCAGTGATATCGGGGGGAATTGTACCTGTAATGTGCGGGTCGGCCCTGACCAACACTGGAATGGCCTCTATCATGGATGAGATTGTTAACCTTCTCCCCTCACCTATTGATCGTGGATCAACGGCTGGTATAAATCCCAAAACTCAGGAAGTCGAAGAAAGGACACCCGATGAAGATGCTCCTTTTTCGGCCATGGTATTCAAGACGATAGCTGATCCTTATGCAGGAAAGCTGACTTTATTCCGTGTCTTTTCGGGAACCCTGACCTCTGATTTTGTCTTTTACAATTCTACAAGAGATCTCAGCGAAAAATGCGGCAATATATTTTTCCTGGAAGGCAAAACACAGGTTCCAGTTGAATCACTCGTGCCGGGCGATATCGCAGCGCTTGCAAAGCTCAAGGAGACATCGACTGGAGATACAATGTGCAATGTAAAGGCTCCCATAGTATACGAAAAGGTCCCGCTCATAAGGCCTGTAGTAAATTACGCAGTGGAAGCAAAGGCAAAGGTTGATGAAGATAAACTGCATTCATCCCTCAACAGACTGATAGATGAAGATCAAACGCTCTCATTGCACCGCGATCCAGAGACGGGAGAAACCATTCTTTCAGGCGTAGGACAGGTGCATATCGATATAACAGTAGAAAAGCTCAAACGCAAATTCGGCGTTGAAGTCAACCTGAAGCAGCCTAAGGTTCCTTATCGTGAAACCATTAAGGGTAAGACAAGGGTTCAGGGCAAGTACAAGAAACAATCCGGTGGAAAGGGGCAGTATGGAGACACCTGGCTCGAAATAGAGCCACTTCCAAGCGGAAGCGGTTTCGAATTTGCTGATATGATTGTAGGCGGTGTAGTACCCAAGACTTATATTCCCGCCGTAGAGAAGGGAATCATAGAGGCAATGAGTGAGGGAATATTGGCCGGCTATCCCGTCGTAGATATAAGGGTGGCTTTGGTCGATGGTTCGTATCACACGGTTGACTCATCGGAAATGGCCTTCAAGATAGCCGGGTCCATGGGCTTCAAGAAGGGCTTTCAGGAATGTCATCCTACCCTGCTGGAACCTATTGTCGAGATCCGTATAGAAATACCGGACGAATACATGGGAGACGTAATTGGAGACCTAAACAGCAGGCGTGGACGCGTCCTGGGTATGGACAAAGAGGGTAACAACCAGGTCATCAAGGGCCAGGTTCCTCTGGCAGAGATCCTATCCTATGCACCGGAGCTGACATCAATAACCAGCGGAAGGGGCTCATTCTCATATGAGATCTCCCGATATGAAGAGGTGCCGGCACACCTTCAGGAAAAGGTAATTGCCGAGGTAAAGAAGGCAGAGCAGTAAAAAAAATTGGTGAGCGACTTTGATGATAAGTGGTGGTGTCATAACGGTCAGCGATAAGGGATCCCGTGGCGAAAGACAGGATATCAGCGGGAGCGAAGTGATTCTCATGCTCAATGAGGCTGGGATCAGTGTCCCTCACTACGTCATAGTTCCCGACGAAAAGGAAGACATAAAAACAAAGTTAAAGGAATACACAGATAAACTGAATCTCGATCTGGTTGTAACAACCGGCGGTACGGGCGTGAGCCCCAGGGACGTTACACCAGACGCTACACTTGAGCTGTTGGACAGGCAGCTTCCAGGAATGGCGGAGGCAATGCGGATGGAGAGCATGAAAAAAACGCCGCATGCCATGATATCTCGTGCAGTAGCCGGGATAAGGGGCCAGTCACTGATTATTAACCTCCCCGGAAGCCCTAAAGGGGCCAGGGAGAATCTGGCTGTGCTTCTCCCTGCACTCAGGCACGCAATAGAAAAGATAAAAGGGGATGAATCGGATTGTGGCGGGTAGACTGCGTACCCGCCCTTTTCATTACAGGTTCCATTTATTTTCTTCAGGAGTGGTGATGTCCTCCTGAACAGTAGGCATAATCTCCTCACTGGGGATCTTCTTCTCCAAGGCTTTGACCTGTTTTTTCAGCTTTTTGACCTGTCTGACAAGTCTTAATCTCTCCACAATCCCCATAAAACCGGCAAAGATTATCCCAACACCAAAGGATACGAAAATCAACAGATAGGCAGCTACTGGTACATCTATAAAACCATAGTACCTGATGGGGACAGCGCTTGTGTTGGCCAGTGAAAAGGTAATTATAAACAACACAAAAAAGGTCATTACTATCGTATACAAAAGTTTCATACTATCCCTCCTCTGTTAACTGAAAATGCTGCCATAACTTTTTTTTAGTCTCTTCAAGAGCTTCCGGGATCACCCTTACCTCACCTAGTACGGTTGAAAAGTTGGTGTCGCCAAGCCAGCGAGGAACGATATGGATATGCAGATGATCTTCGACCCCGGCACCTGCCACTCTCCCAAGGTTCATGCCGATGTTGAATCCTTCCGGATTAAATGCCTTTTTCAGGATTTTAATGCACATGGAGGTGAGATCCATCATTTCCATCCTCTCTTCGGCAGTTGTCTCCTCCATGTTGGACAAATGCCTAAATGGGATTACCAGGAGATGTCCCGAAGTGTAGGGATACTTGTTCATGATTATATAGCACGAACCTCCCTCATAGAGAAGCAGATCATCCTCCCTAATGGAGCCTTTACAGAATATGCACCCCTCAGGCTTTTTCCCCTTAATAAATTCCATCCTTCCAGGGGCCATTATAGTGTCCATGATAACCAGGCCTTTTCAATCAAGATATATAATGCTTCCGACAATGCCCTCTCCAACCTCCAATATTCCCAGGGAATTATATTTTGAGAACCTCCGGTCCGTAGGAGAGCCGGGATTGAAAAGCAATATTCCCCCCCGCCGCTCATTAGAGGCCTTATGCGTGTGACCATATACTATACAGCATACATCATCAAACTCCCGGAGAATCCTTTCCTCCAGCCCGAGCGGTGA
This sequence comes from Syntrophales bacterium, assembly GCA_963665835.2. Lineage (GTDB taxonomy): Bacteria > Desulfobacterota > Syntrophia > Syntrophales > UBA2210 > UBA6078. The sequence continues at coordinate 213,031 of CAXXWJ010000002.1, forward strand.
CCCCCATCCATGTATAAGACCTATTCGGCGTCCCTCTACCTCTATTACCTGTTTGTCTGGGAAAAGCTCTCTGACCCCGGCATTATCCATATTTCCGCTGACGGCATAAAGCCGTCTGCCCCTAAAAACATCCAGTACGTCCAGATCAACCATATCCCCGGCATGGAAAATCAAATCTACATCACTAAAATGACTCTCTACGATCCGTTCAAGCCTGTCGTCGGATATATTAAGATGAGTATCTGATATAACGCCTATCTTCATAGTCATACTTCCAAAATTCCTATTATATCCACCTCAAAAAGACAAGGATTATTTTGGCGTTTTTGGTTTGACATTTTGGAGGTCTATGAATAGTATCGCCTGTACAGTTCACTTTTAATGAGTCCATTATGATTGAAAATACCCTTAATTACATAGCCGAAAAGATACTTGCCCTTGATGAGGCATCCTTGACCAGTCTTTGGGAAAAATACAAGTCCAGACTGGAGCATTTTGAGGCAACAAAAGAGTGGGAGAAAGCCGTTATTATCTTCTTTATAATCAATTCCGTTAAGGTAAAGAACGGCATCTTCAACAAGAATATCATAGATCAGCAAAACACCCCCCATGAAGATAAAAAACCTCCAGACGTACCATATCTTAAGAGAATAAAATAATGGAGAAATTGGTTGCCCTGAAAAGGATTGAAGAGCTCCGGGAATTGATAAACCATCACAACAGGCGTTACTACCAGTTGGATGATCCGGAGATATCAGATTCGGAATACGATCAGCTAATGCGAGAGCTGATAGAACTTGAAGACCATCTCGCTGATGGTATTGACCTTACAGATTCACCGACACAGCGTGTTGGCGCAGCTCCACTTGAGAAGTTCGAGAGTATACCGCACCTATCCCCTATGCTAAGCTTGGCAAACGCCCTCTCCGAAGAGGATATTCTTGCCTTTGACGAGCGCATAAAGCGTCTTCTTGGCAGACAGGAAAGCATACCTTTTATTGTAGAGCCTAAGCTGGACGGTATCGGTGTAAACCTCGTATACGAAAAGGGTACTCTGAAATGGGGATCTACAAGGGGTGATGGCACTGTCGGTGAGGATATAACCCAGAATCTCAAAACCATATCTGCTATACCGCTCAAGATAAGAACTGAAACCCCTTCCGCACCGGTGCCCGAACTGATCGAGATACGTGGGGAGGTCTATATCGGGACTTCTGCCTTCAAAAAACTTAACAAGCAGCGGATGTCCGATGGTGAAGCCCCTTTTGCCAACCCCAGAAATGCTGCGGCAGGTTCCCTGCGCCAACTCGACTCAAGAATAACAGCAAAGCGGCCGCTGTCTATATTCTGCTATGCAATGGGATTTGTAGAGGGCCTATCCTTCGAGACACACGAAGATTTCCTCAAGATCCTCTCCGAGTGGGGTTTTCCCGTGAATCCTCTGATAGGAAAAGCACAAAACATAGCAGAGTGTGTCTCGTACTATCGTGATATGATAATGAGGCGCGAAGAGCTTCCCTACGATATAGATGGCACTGTTATCAAGGTCAACTCTACAGATACGAGACGTCTTCTTGGGGCTGTTTCCAGAAGCCCCCGATGGGCCATTGCCTGTAAGTTTCCTGCCACTCAGGCCACAACGGTCATCGAAGATATAATCGTTCAGGTAGGCAGGACCGGCGTACTGACACCGGTTGCACAAATGAAGCCCGTCCACGTAGGTGGAGTAATGGTAAGCAGGGCAACCCTTCACAACCAGAATGAAATAGACAAGAAGAATATACATATCGGTGATACGGTCATAGTGCAGCGGGCTGGCGATGTCATTCCGGAGATAGTAAAAACGGTAGGTTCCTCACCTCGTGAAAATGAAGAGCCATTCCAGCTCCCCCAGTCCTGTCCTGTCTGCGGATCAAATGCTGTGCGTCTTGAAGGTGAGGCAGCTCAACGCTGCATAAACATTGATTGTCCTGCACAGATCAAAGAGAACATAAAACATTTTGTTTCGCGGGGAGGAATGGATATAGAGGGACTGGGTGAAAAGCTTATATCGCAGATGCTGGACCGAGGGATTGTAAAGGACCCCGCCGACCTGTACGATCTTACGGCAGATGATATTATGAACCTTGAAAGGATGGGTTTAAAGTCTGCCGATAATATTTTGGAATCATTAAAAAAAGCGAAGACCCCTCCCCTGGATAAATTTATTTTTGCCCTTGGCATAAGGAATGTTGGAGAGCATATATCCAAGCTACTTGCCCGGCGTTTTGGTACATTGGACACAATAATGAACACCGATTTGGACGGTCTGCTGGCAGTTAAGGAAATAGGACCAGAGATAGCCACAAGCATTACTACCTTCTTCCGAGAACCATCCAACATTACAACTATAAACCGCCTTATTGGGACTGGTGTAAGGCCAGTAGAAAAATCTGTTCTATCGGGAAGCCTCGCGGGAAAAAGTTTTGTGCTGACCGGGACACTTCAGGTTTTTTCAAGGAACAAAGCAAAAGAGATTATAGAATCCATGGGAGGAGCTGTTTCATCATTAGTCACCAAGAAGACAGATTACCTGGTCGCAGGGGAATCTCCCGGCTCGAAGCTTGACAAGGCAGAGGGTCTTGGAGTCGCTGTCATCGGTGAGGAAGCCTTTCTCAATATGATAAAAACGGAATAAGAGAGCAGATAATCAGGAGAAAAAGTCCATGAACGAAGTTATTAAAAATAGCAGTGATTCAAAGTCAAAGCGATTACATGTATTGGTTTCTGGAATGGTTCAGGGTGTTTTCTTCAGAGCGGAGACCAAGAAGCAGGCATTGAAGCTGGGACTTACCGGATGGGTAAGAAATCTCGAAGATTCACAGGTCGAAGCCCTATTTGAAGGAGACGAAGGGGCCATATCGGAAATGGTCGCATGGTGCAGAAAGGGTCCGGCCCACGCCCAGGTAAGGTCTGTAGAGACAAGAGATGAAAAATCAACCGGTGAAATTAAAGACTTCAGCATTCATTACTAAATATAGAGTAACAGACATTAAAGATTGGCTAATGTAAAATGAACCACCATGAAGGTCGAAGGAGTGGGTAATGAAAAGAATCTTATTAGCCTTATTACTGATAATGGTTTGCGCAGCATCAGCCCTCGCGGAGGGGCCACTTCAGGTCGGAGGCTTTGCATCGGACTGGTCTCTTCCAGATGGATACAACAAGATCCACACAATGCAAGATTGGGCAGGAAAGGTTCTGCTGATCAACTATAACGACCCCGATGAAAAAGACATGAACGAACACTTTACAGATGCCGTAAAAAAAGAAGTGGAAAGCGGTGTTCTGAAGAAATCCAGCTTCAAGGGTATTGGAATCGCCGATTGCAAGGCATCTTGGAAACCGGATGGCCTTATCAGGACATTGGGAGCCTCAGAGGCAACCAAATATGACACGGTAATCCTATTTGACTACAACGCATTCCTCAGAGAGGCATGGGGTCTGAAAGAAGACAGCGCAAACGCCATATTACTGGACAAAAACAGGGTATGTCGCGCCATAGTCAGGGGCCGAGTTCCGGATAACCAGGTGGAATACCTTCTCAAACTGGCAACAGAACTTCAGGATCAATAGCTTTCATATACTATTCCATTGACTTGACCAGGCTTTTCAATCCGACAGCGACATTCCTCAGCAAGTGGAATCTGATAACCTTCCTACCTTTAGCCCCCAGAGCCTCCCTGTCTCCATCGGCCTGAGCCTTTTGCAGGATACCAAAGGTTAGCGATGACGGCGGTGATCCAGGTTCATCAGGAATAGACACATCCTTAAAACCCTCTGCCGTAAACTGTATAAAGAGTCCCCTTCCCGCATCCCCCTTGTGCAACTGTCCCGTTGAGTGGAGAAATCTGGGTCCATATCCGACCGTTGTGGCAACCCGGAATCGATCCCGAAGCTTGATTCTAAGAAGTTGCAGCAGCCTTTCGGTTTCACGGGTAGGCTGAAGATAGGACTGGAGTGCTATATATCCATCTTCGGACAGTTCTTCAGTTACAAAGGGGATCAGGGCACCTGCGGCATCGTCACAAACAGGACCTCCGAAGACCTTAATGTCAGTGCCAACCGATGATGGATCTTCCTTTGGAAAAGTCCCCTTGTCCATATATTGGGATATAATCCGTCGAGACATCTCCTTTGAAGCTTCGACATTTGGCTGGTCAAATGGATTTATTCCCATTCGCCACCCGGCAATAGCTGTTGCCATCTCCCACAGGAAGAACTGTTCTCCCAGGTCGTATCGATCCCTAAGATTTATAGAGACAACGGGCTGTCCTTCAATCTCAAGATTTGAGAGCCTTTTTTCCCAATCCCCGTGACTTTTCATGCGCAGATAAACAAAAAACCGGTCCTTTGCGTATACTTCAGGTTGACCAAGATTTTCGCCAATCACGGGAAGAATTCCCTTCCCCCCCTTCCCTGTACTTTCAGCTATTAGCTGTTCTACCCACATACCAAAAGACTCAAGGGCCGGTGGCACAATCAGGGTAAGTTTGTTCCTTCCTTCCATAGCCATCTCACCCATGAGCACTCCGAGTTTAGCAGCGTCGCTTGTTGGGGATTCGCTGCAGGATGAAAGTTTTACTGCCCGTTGAAGCATTAGTTTGACATTAACACCTATAAGGGCCGCCGGGACCATGCCGAAGCAGGAAAGTGCAGAATATCTCCCCCCTATGTTGGGGTCGTTAAGAAAAGTTGTTCTAAACCCAAGCCGTTCTGCAATATCGACAAGGGAGCTTCCGGGATCGGTAATGGCAATGAAACGCTGCCCCGCACTCTCCTTTTGGCCTGGCAGGTTGGCAACTTTATTATAAAAATATTTAAATAGAGCCATCGTTTCGACAGTATTTCCCGACTTGGTAGCGACAACAAAAATTGATCGTGCAAGGTCGAAACGCTGACTTGATGAAATGATTTCTTCGGGGTTTGTTGTATCAATTACGGTAAGTTTAGGGTACCCGTCCATGGGCCTGAAAATCCTGCCCAAGACGGTGGGCGCAAGGCTGGATCCCCCCATTCCCAACAGAACCACATTTGTGAAGCCCTCATCGCGGATTGCTTCCGCCATCTCCTCGAGCTGCCCAATATTTTTCGCCATCACTCCTGCAACACGAAGCCATCCCATACGATTGGCTATCTGAGACGGAGCTGGATTCCACAATGTGTGGTCATTCTTCCAGATACGGTCCATTACTTTTTCGTTTTTAATTGCGGCCAGACCCCTTTCCAAGGCATCATTACAGGGCTCGCCGATACTCCGCAAAAGGGTTTTTCTTCTTACCCTTGATCTTTTTATTTTCCCCTCTACCATAAACTTACCTTTCCAATGCCTTATGGGCAGCTCCGAAGATTGCAACATCTGGGCTCAGGATGATGCTTACCGGTATCCTTTGCATAAGGTCGGCATATCTCCCTTTGTTGCGAAATGATTTTATTAATATTTCCTTCTTTAAAAAAGGGAGTATTCGTGGAACGATGCCGCCCCCCAGATAAATGCCCCCTGTGGCCATCACCTTCAGGGCTAGATTTCCCACTTCAGACCCCAGTATTGAAACGAATTCTTCAAGGGCCTTAACGCATATGGGACAAGACCTCTTATCATCAAGAGCGGCGCCAACAATAACGGGAGTTGCATCTTCAGCATCTGCCAGCTGCGCCGAAAGCCAGTCCGGCTCATCGCCATATCCACCATGTTTCAGGTAATCGTATATATTGGCGATACCCGGTCCAGAGCAGACCCTTTCATAACTTACGTGTCCGATCTGTTCCTTTATAAAGTTAAGCAGTTCCCACTCAAGAAGAGTCTTAGGACCAAAATCCGCATGTCCCCCTTCCGAGGCGTGGGCATTGTATCGGGTGCCATCCCATGTAAGAAATGCTTCTCCCAAGCCAGTTCCAGGCGCTATGACTGCAGCCGTCCCGCCCATTGAGGGTATTCCCTGATTCAAAACAATCAGTTCCGACTCGTCCAGATACAGTATGCCATAGGCCATAGCCTCGACATCATTTATAAATTTTACCGATGAAAGCCCGAGATCCTTTGCCAGATTGGCCTCTACCAGTTTCCAGGGGAGATTTGTTGTCTTTACATGCCCCTCTACTACAGGGCCTGCTATCCCCAGAACCGCGCTACCTATTGAAGGAGTGGCCTCATTCAGGAATTCCTCTAATATTGCCTCCAGCGAAGAAAACTTTCTGCTTTGAAAGGTCTTTTTATTACTAAGATCGCGCGCTCCACACTTTGGTGAAGCAACCGCCAGAGTTGTCTTTGTTCCCCCTATATCGCCAACCAGTATCCCCTTCACATTCTCCCCCATTCAATTAATGATTACCCTTTCGGAATGTTTATTGCGGTATCGTGATAATTCCTAGAGAATCAGTTCCTCCCGCAGCGCCCGAAAACTTGCCTTCCGTCAGGATAACCCTGTCTCCTTTATGTATAATCCCTGAACTTTTAAGTACTTCCATCAAACTTCGATGCCATTCCTGTGTTCCGGTATCTATAAGCATCGGAAAAACTCCGTATGAAAAACGGAGGAAATCGCATACCTGCTGATCGTTATTGCAGGCAATTATCCAACTGTCGGGTTTTAGCCTGGATACACGACGGGCAGTCATACCGCCCGATGTGGCCGTCAGAACAATCGGACAGGAAAGTGCACGGACCGCCTCTACAACATTGAGTGAAACCGTATCGGGAACATTTATCTGCCGGTTAGTAAGTTCGCCCTTCAATTGATCCTGAAGAAAAACGGATGATCGGATGGTGTGTTTCTGCCTCTCCATTGCCAGGGCAATCCGTGCCATCATCCCCACCGCCTCCACCGGATACTGTCCGATCGCAGTTTCTTCGGACATCATTATCGCATCAGTTCCATCCAGTATGGCATTGGCAACATCGGTCGCCTCCGCTCTGGTTGGACGGGTGTTTGCTATCATCGATTCCAGCATCTGGGTGGCCGTAATAACGGGACGGCATGCAAGATTCGCCTTCCTGATGAGTTGTTTCTGCACAATGGGAACTTCCTCTATAGGGATCTCTACGCCAAGATCACCACGGGCGATCATAATCGCATCGGCCACCTCCAGGATTTGATCGATATTCTCAACAGCAGCCGCGCGTTCAATCTTAGCCACTATATAAACCTTATGGCCTTTTCCACGGGCGAATGTTTTGGCCCTGACGATATCATCAGCACCTTCGACGAAGGAGAGGCTGAAAGTAGAAATCCCCTCTTCAAGGGCAAAGGCCATCAGATCAAGGTCATTATCCGTAACTGGGTCCATAAATATCTTCGCCCCCGGCAGGTTTAATCCCTTCCCTGACAGGAGCGGTCCTCCCACTGTAACCTTGCATCGGACATCCTCTTTAGTTACCGTCAGCACCTCGAGGGCGATGAACCCGTCGTTTAGATAAATAACGCTTCCTGGCGAAACACTCTCAGGAAGCCTTGGGTAGGTTACAGGGATAATGGATGCCGTACCGGGAATATCTCTGGTCGTCAGAATCACTTCACCACCTCTTGCAAGAAGAAGCGGTTCTTCGGCAAGTCTTCCAATTCGCATCTTCGGACCTGGAAGGTCTACAAGGATCGGGCAGCGATTTCCGCATCTCCCGGCTGTTTTAGCTATGGATTCAATGGTATGGCGGTGCTGATCAGGAGTACCATGCGAAAAGTTTATACGGGCGATGGTCATGCCCATATCCATCATCGCGGTGAGAACCGCTTCAGATTGCGAAGCGGGACCTATCGTGCAAATGATTTTGGTCTTCTGTCGAGGAAGTTCGATCTTCATAACGGTCGGACCCGGGCTATCGCCCGGTGATCAGCAGTTACTCCCTATTTTTATTTTCAGCCTGCCCCATGTATCACATTACCCGACATTCTATAAAGTGAAACTTATTTAACTTTGTTAGTGGATAGCGGTCAATTTTTCATGTATAGGAATATGTAAGTCCAGATCGAAGTCCATTACTATAAATCCCCTTGCCGTGAAGCTATCAACAAAACATTAAAAGAAAGGATATCAAACATGGCCATAAAGATAGGAGATATAGGTCCGGATTTTATCCTGAAAGACAATCGCAACAATGAGGTAAACCTCTCGAACTTGAGAGGGAAAAGGGTACTGTTATCTTGGCATCCGCTTGCATGGACCGGTGTTTGTGCAGAACAGATGAAATCCCTTGAGGAAAACAGGGAAACCCTGATTAGTCTAAATACCGTATCCCTGGGCATCAGCATCGACAGCGTTCCTTCTAAAAATGCCTGGGGCAAGGAGTTGAAAATAACCGAAACTCCGCTGGTCTCTGATTTCTGGCCCCACGGAGGAGTGACGAAGCTCTACGGAATATTTCGCGAAAAAGAAGGCTTCTCCGAGCGTGCCAATATAATTCTGGACGAAAAGGGAGTGACTCTGTGGGTCAAGGTATATGATATTCCCCAACTACCGGACATGGACGAGGTGATAAGGTTTCTGGCTCAGTAGGATGGATTCGGGTCTCAAATCTATATCATAACATTGAGATACCCCTTCCCTGTCTCGATTAGCATCAGATCTTCGGCACAGATGATCATGCCTTGATAGGAGTTTCTGCACTGGCTTTTGATGTCTACGCCTTCGCATTGGGGATAAAAGTGCGTCAGGATAAGGTTTTTTACCCCCGCCTCTGATGCTATACGCCCGGCAAGCGATGGGGTCAGATGCCCTTCGACTTTCATTCCGTCGGGAAAAGATGCCTCGCATATAAGCAGATCGGCATCCATGGCAAGCTGCACGGCGTTCTCACAATAGTCTGTGTCACCGGTATAAACAATTGAGGTATTGTCGGACGCTGTAAGGCGATAGCCGATACTGCTCTCGGTATGCTGCATGGGAGATGTCCTTACATGCCCGAAATCGAACCGGATGAAATCCGGTGAATATCTCCTCAACTCATGAATATCGACAATCCCCTCCCCCAGATCAATCCACCGTCCATAAACCTTCTTAAGCCCCTCATAAAAGATCATGAAGCCATCTGCGGCTGTTATGGCAAGTTTTTCCCTTTTGGAGACGTTTCCCGCATATTTACTGGCGAAGAGAAAGTTGACAAGTTCCCCTGTATGATCGGGATGGAGATGACTGAAAAAAAGGTGGGATATATCGCCTATGTCTACACCGGCCTCCGCCAGGCGTCTCAATGTACCCGGTCCCATGTCAAAAAGTATTTTATGCTCCCCAGTGTCTATCAGCACCGAGGGCGAGCTGCGCCTTGGAGAAGGCACGCAGGTTCCCGACCCCAGTATAGTGATCTTCACAGAGTTCATATAGATTATAGGTCAGCAAAAATGAACTTCCTTTAAATTACACCCTGCCGAAGTCATCTTCAATACGTTCTATGTCGTCCTCGCCAAGATAATTTCCGGTCTGGATTTCTATGAATATGACAGGTTCCTTTCCCATATTCTTAACACGGTGAAGCGTACTTCTGGGAATATCAACTGACTGACCACCCTTAACCGGCTGGTCATCCCTGTCAATTGTAACAACGGCCTCCCCACTCAATATAAACCAGTGTTCAGCACGGTTGGTATGTCTCTGCAGACTCAAACGCTTGCCTGGCTGGACAACCATCCGCTTTACCTTGTGATCTCCCTCATTGGAAAGAACCTCATAATACCCCCATGGTCGTTCTTCTTTCATATAACTCTCTCCTGATCTCCTAGCGATACTGCTTCATCACCGCCGCAAATCTGTCCATCGAGTTTATGATCGTGGAATCATCAACACAGTAACAGATGCGAATATGTCCGGGACCACCAAAACCGCTACCGGGTACGACAAGGACATTCTCCTTCTGGAGGGCGCGAACAAATTCTACATCATCATCTATAGGTGTAGGCGGGAACAGATAAAAGGCGCCATCCGGTTTTTTAAATTCGAATCCGGCTTCCCACAAACCATCACACAACAAGTCTCGTTTTTTTCTGTAGTGTTCAACATCGACATATATCCCCTGCATCCGGCCAACCACACGCTGCATAAGGGCCGGCGCGTTGGTAAAGCCCAAGATCCTGTTGCAGAGCGTAAGACCTCCTATGATTTTTTCTATATTGGATGTATGGGGGCCAACAGCTATATAACCTATCCTTTCCCCCGGAACGGAAAGGCTTTTGGAGTAAGATGTAATCAGCAGGCTGTTTTTACAGGACTTCAAAATGCTGGGCACAGAAAGGTCGTCATAGACAATTGTACTGTAAGGTTCATCTGAAACAAGATATATATCAGATCCGAACTCCTTTTGCTTTTCTTCAATAAGCGCTGCAAGACCACTTATCGAAGCCTGATCGTAGATCTTGCCTGAAGGATTATTGGGGGAATTGATAAGTATTATCTTTGTTCTTTTGGTGATTGCCTGCGCGATAACTTCCAGATTGAGGGAAAAATCCTCGTTCGTATCAACGAATACAGGAACACCACCATGATTATCCACGTAAAATGTATATTCTGCGAAGAAGGGTTTCGGTATTACAATCTCATCGCCTGGATCAAAAAGCGTTTTGAATACAACATTCAGGGCCCCTCCCGCACCGCAGGTCATTATAATATTCTCCGCAGACAGAGCGACAGAATGCTGATCTGAAATATAGGCTGCTATCTGTGCCCTTGTTTCCGGATATCCGGCATTCGGCATATACATGTGAGAACCGGGACGTTTGGAACTCTCATCAACAACCTCCGATAAAACCTCCCTGAATCTGTGGGGAGGATCTACATTGGGATTTCCAAGGCTGAAATCAAAAACATTTTCCGCACCATATTTCGCCTTTAATTTTAAACCATCCTCGAACATCCTGCGTATCCAGGAAGACCTGGACATGAAATCTTCTATTTTCCGCGAAACCATTAGAATCGGACTCCTGTGACAATAATTTACAATGTCTGTACTTGTAGTACATTTTTACCGGAACCGCAAGGTGAGACAGGGTGATTGAAGAAGAGCTAATATCTTTCCAATCAGCCAGCCATGACAATCATCTTCATATCTCCAAAGGCAGCGATAAAAGAGATAGCATTTCCATAGGGGACAACAATTCCGAGGATTTTGTGATTGGTGAAAAATATCATACGAACAAAGGAAGCCAACGGTTATCTATGGACATAGGATTTGATCCGTTTCCCCTCCCTTACCCCCCTAGATAAAACTCCTTGACAGGAGATAAGCAAGAGAGTTAGGAGGTTAGGAAAGTTCTGACCTTTATGGTATCGCCTGTTTTATTACCAGATGCAGCGCAAGACTGGTCATGGTCTTAAACAATAAAACACTGTTTCACTAAACAAGAAACAGCCTCTGTTTTTTTGCAAAGGCAATGTGACGTACTTATACTTCCGGCAATCCGATCTCATGAATATTATTCTGGGATTACAATAAGTTAATGTCAAATCTTAACATGTTTTATAGGGGTAGTGCGGAAAAACGCCGCTTTGGAGTTTTATGCATAAACAATATAAAGAAAATTCCCAGACAAAAAGTTATGGTAACTATACCCACCAGCAGTAAAAACTATATAGATTTATTTACTAGGATAATCCATTTTGGATTGGTGGTTTTCGTTCTGTTTTCAATTTCTACAGGTGGCCTGGCTGATGACTATAAAAAATTGCAAGGTTTCGGTTACCTTATTCACGGATGGATCGGTATCGGTGCCATGTTTTTCCTCACTTTACGTATTGTATATGGCATTTTAGGACCAGCTGCTATACGCTTCACCCAGTGGGTGCCATACCGCAAAGATAGCATGAGACTTGTTTGGGAGGACCTGAAGGGTCTCTCTAAACTGAGATTGCCTGACCAAAGGCACCACCAAGGTTTGGCCTCACTTGTAGAAGCCATTGGTTTGTAGCTGCTGTTGTTTACGGCCTTGACTGGCTTCCTCTCCTTTTCCTTGTTGTCCCGGGGCACGAGGTTCAGATTATAACCAACTTCTTCAAAGAAATGCATGAAGGAGGAGCAAATCTCCTTCTTCTTTTTATACTGGTACATGGAGGAGCCGTTTTCTTACATGCCATGACGGGAAATCATTTATGGAAAAAAATGATTTTCTTAAAGGAAAAGTAGAATGGAACAGAGCGGATGCCAGTACTACTGAACCAGGAAATCCGATTAAGCCATCCTCCCCATGCTATTGAGAAGACTAACAAATGCGCTTTTTTAATTTAATATCTCAGTGCAAAAAAAATTACCCATGACCGAATCACGACCAAAGAACTCTGAGTCTATTTCTTCTGCAAAAGGTATCTATCGCAGGTTGCCGAGAAGTATCTGGATGCTTGGATTTGTCTCCATGTTTATGGACATCTCCTCCGAGCTTGTTCACAGCCTCCTGCCAATCTTGATGACCACCGTTCTTGGTGCATCGGTGGTCACAGTTGGACTGATTGAAGGCCTTTCAGAGGGTGCAGCTGCCATTACAAAGATCTTCTCGGGCACGATCAGCGATTACTTTGGAAAACGCAAACTTCTTGCTGTTATTGGTTACGGACTGGCTGCGATAACTAAGCCCGTATTCCCCTTGGCTACAACTATTGAGTGGGTTTTCGGAGCGCGCTTTATCGATCGCATCGGAAAAGGCATCCGCGGTGCGCCCCGTGATGCACTTGTCGCCGATATCGCACCACCTCATCTCAGGGGAGCGGCCTACGGTCTGCGCCAGTCACTCGACTCAGTCGGAGCCTTTGTCGGACCGCTGCTGGCGATTGCGTTCATGATTTTGCTGGCGAACAACATCAAGGCCGTGTTGTGGGTAGCGATACTGCCGGCATTTCTCGCAGTCTTTATAATTATCTTTGCCGTTCACGAACCTCAATCCCCGGAAAGTGCCGCCGGGGGCTTAATTCAACTGAAATTGGCCGATGTCAAAAATTTTAAGTTGCGGTACTGGCTTGTGGTCATTCTTGGGGCACTATTTACCCTTGCCCGCTTCAGTGAGGCCTTTCTGATTCTCCGTGCCCAGGATGTCGGCCTTTCTATAGGATACGTCCCGGCGATCATGATAGTTGTGAATATTGTATATTCCCTCTTTGCCTACCCGGCAGGCGCGGCTGGGGACCGGATTTCGGCCCGATCCCTTTTATTGTTTGGCCTTGGGGTTCTAGTTATTGCTGATATAGTGCTGGCGATAGCTGTTTCGCCCTGGACCGCCTTCATTGGTGCGGGGTTGTGGGGTCTTCACATGGCGTTCACCCAGGGGTTGCTCTCGAAGCTTGTTGCCGATACGGCACCGGATAAGCTTCGCGGAACGGCCTTCGGTTTTTTTAATCTAGTAAGCGGAATAACCCTGTTTCTGGCAAGCATCATTGCCGGAGCGTTGTGGACTGCCTTTGGCGCGTCAGCGACTTTTATTGCCGGGGCATCCTTTGCAGCTCTTGCGGCAATGGGATTGCTTTTTTACCATAGCAGTGACAAATCGTGGTTCCGCTGGTAGTCTGCACATTGGGCGAGGGCAACTTTTTATTTCCCGATCGGTGCAATGAGTATATACTACCCACCTGTGAATGCCTTGAAAGTCACATCGGGCGTATTAATAGTTCATAAGGTTCAGCAAATATTTGAAGGAGGCAATTATGATAAAGAAAACTTTTATGCTTTTTGTTTTGGCTGTTGTTTTCTCCTTATACTACGGATTTGCCTTTGCTCAGGATCAGGAACGTGCCCGCGACACGGTTCAGGACAGGCTTCAAACAGCGGATCGGATTGAGGGGAGCCAGTACATGACACAAGAGGAGCGCAATGAATATCGCGAAAAGATAAACTCAGCAAAAACCAACGAAGAGAGGGAACGGATCAGGACTGAACAGCGGGAACGGATCCAGGAAAAGATGGAAAATCGAGAAGCAATCAGACAAGAACCTCCACCATCCGGAGGGATGGGTGGCAAAATGGGCATTGGAAACGGTGGCGGCAGGGGCGTTGGAGGGCGTGGCCGCTGATCCAGCAGGGAAAACTCATAGGTCCAGTCCAAGCGATAGGTATCGGCAAATGAAAAAGGGGGAGCAGAATGGAAAATATTATAATGAGGATTCAAGACTTTATTGTCTTATATGGCATCAAGATAATCGCGGCGGCACTTATACTGATTGTTGGTCGTTACCTTTCAACAATTGTCAGGAGAATGATTCGCAGGCTCATGGTGAATAGAAAAGTAGACGATACCCTCGTTGGCTTTGCGTCAAACCTGGCATACGTGGCCCTGATGACCTTTGTAATTATTGCCGCAATCAGTAAATTGGGAATACAGACGGCTTCGTTTATAGCGGTCATCGGTGCGGCCGGCCTTGCTGTCGGTCTGGCCCTACAGGGTTCTTTGTCAAACTTCGCTTCAGGTGTTTTGATGCTCATATTCAAGCCCTTCAAACTAGGAGACTTCATTGATGGAGGGGGCGTATCAGGGACAGTAGAAGAAATTGGAATTTTCACTACAGTCCTGAAATCACCGGACAACAAAAAGATCATTGTTCCTAACACCCCAATGATGAGCGGAAATATCGTTAACTACTCGGCAAATGATTCACGGCGCGTGGATATTATTGCCAGCGTGGCCTACAGTGAAGACCTGGATAAGGTAAGGAAGGTGTTGGGAGAGATACTCTCAAACGACGAAAGGATCCTTAAAGATCCGGCTCCAACGATAGGGGTCCTGGAACTTGCCGACAGCAGTATAAATTTCGCTGTACGCCCCTGGGTAAAGACTGCCGATTACTGGAGCGTCTTCTTTGACATCCAGGAAAGGATAAAAAAGGCTTTTGACGCACAGGGAATCACAATTCCTTTCCCGCAACAGGATGTTCATATCTATAAAAATTAATAGCAGATTTTCGAGTTTGATAAGGCCTGAACCTTAAAGCGATAATTTTATATTAATGAGGTAGGATGTAGATGGGATTCAAGATTCCCCTACGCAAAAACAAAAAACTCACTGCTCTCGAAGAAAAGATCAATTCTGACATCGAGCTTTTTCAGATATGGAAGTGCGCTAATATAAACGCCGTTGACCGTCTTGGTTTCAGCGACCACGGAGAAATTCACATCCGTATAGTGGCGAACGCCGCACTTCGGATTATACGCCTTCTGGTGAAGGGAGGTGTTGAACCAAGCGTGGTCAAGAATCATGGCCTGACCGCGGAAGATGCCGAGCTGATTGTAGTCCTGTCGGCCTGTCTCCACGATACGGGGATTTCAGTTCACAGGGAGCACCATGAACGATACAGTCTTTTTATAGCCTTCCGCAAGGCACGCGAACTATTGGAAGGAATCTACACGGAACCGGAGCTGACAACGATGGTCTCCGAAACTCTTCACGCAATAGTGGCCCATGGTTCGGGAGAAAAATGCCTGACGATCGAGGCGGGCGTACTTAAGATAGCCGACGCAACAGATATGACCCTTGGCCGTTCCCGCATCCCCTTTGAATCGGGGCAGGTCAATATTCATTCCCTTTCTGCCCAGGCCGTCGACGAGGTAATGATAAAAAAGGGAGCCAAGAAACCTGTCCGAATAGAAATCAAACTTTCCAACTCCGCCGGGATCTTTCAGGTGGACCAGCTGCTGCGCAACAAGCTGGAAAACTCCCCACTGGCCCCTTTTGTAGAAGTGACTGCATCGATTGAAGGCGAATCGGAGCGCAGACTTCTCGATTTTTATACCATATCTTGAACAAATCCAAGTTGAGGCAGGAACCTCTTTTTTTGTTGCCTTTTCCCTGCGCCGACCGTTAGAATGCCAGCGAGAGTTTTGGGGTTCCGGTCTAGGGAGATGGGCTGAACAGCCAAGATGTCCCCGGCCAATGATTCATTGTAAATTTATATTTATTTATATGAATCCTCCGTTTCTCCAGCCTCCACTAAACAGATAATGCCCGATGGATCCTGCCTTTCTTCATGCGGCATTATAAACATATTGAAGGAGAATTTTTGTGGATTTAAAAACCCTCTCTGTTGTCTTCACCGCTGTTTTCATCGCTGAACTGGGAGACAAGACTCAGCTGGCCACCATGCTTTTCGCAACTGACAAGGGAGTCAGCAAACTGACCATATTTATAGGGGCCTCTCTTGCCCTGGTGGTAGCATCGGCTATAGGTGTCCTTGCAGGCGGCTTTATCTCCAACTACGTCAGCGAAAAATATCTTTCGATCATTGCAGGAGTGGGCTTTATCGCCATAGGAATCATAACGGTTTTCAGGGCCTGAGATAAAATATCTAAGCTTTATAAGCATAAATGAAAGAAAGTTATGACCAAAAAACTTTGCACATACCTTCTGATTATCGCAATCGCCATACTGACAGGATGCGCCACGACCTACTATAACGCCATGGAAAAGGTGGGTGTCCACAAAAGAGACATCCTGGTTGACCGCATCAGGGATGCCAGGGATTCCCAGGCCCAGGCGCAGGAACAGTTCAAGTCGGCGTTGGAACAATTTGCCTCCGTAGTCGCCCTGAAAGATACGGACCTTAAAAAGGCCTATGAAAGTTTGAATAACGAGTATGAAGACTGTGAAAAGGTAGCACAGGATGTTTCGTCAAGGATCGAAAAAGTGGAATCGGTGGCCGATGCCCTTTTCAAAGAGTGGGAAAATGAACTTGATATGTACACCAGCCGGGATCTTCAAAGCTCCAGCAGAAAAAAACTTGATACAACCAGGTCGCGGTACCAGAAAATGCTTTTCAGCATGAAACAGGCAGAAAGGGGAATCAAGCCGGTTCTTGGCACCTTTTATGATAACGTGCTGTTCCTCAAACACAATCTCAATGCCCAGGCAATTACCTCTCTGAAGGTCGAATTTTCAGCTCTAAGGGGCAAAATAGGTGGGCTTATAAATAGAATTAATGATTCTATTGAATCCTCAAACAGATTTATAGCCGAGATGGAGCAATAGTCTTTTAAAATGAAACTTTTCACAAATCATGACCCATGGGGGACAAATTCCATATGAATTCTATTCACTGGCTCTGGAACGGAGATGCCCTCCAATCTCTGGTAGCGGGATCACCCGCCCTGCTTCTGCTGCTCATAATAATAGTATGTATAGCGGCCCTTTCAAAAGGTGCCGACTGGATGGTAGACGGGGTAGTCTCCCTGGCCCGCCACACGGGCCTTTCGAAGATAGTGATAGGGGCGACCATAGTTTCCCTGGGCACCACCACCCCGGAGGCATTCGTTTCGGTTATGGCCGCCTGGACGGGAAATCCCGGTCTCGCCCTGGGAAACGGAGTTGGCTCGATAATAGCCGACACAGGTCTGATATTCGGCCTAGCCTGCGTACTGTCTCCCATACCGATAAACCGTTTCATACTAAACAGGACAGGATGGGTACAGGTTGGGGTCGCGACACTTCTGGTAGCAATCTCCCTTTTCGCGCTCATTTCTATGCCGGGGGAACCGATATTGCAGCGCTGGGTGGGTTTCTTCCTGCTGGCACTCCTGGGGTGTTACATGTACATGGCATACCACTGGTCAAAAGAGGCCGAAGAAACGCAGGAAGGCAATAAAGAGGAAAACGAGGCTGTTTTAAGACATTCCATATGCTGGGCAATGATAGTCGGGGGGCTTGTAATGGTCGTAGGAGCTGCCCGAGTGCTGGTCCCCGCCTCTGCCGAGATAGCACTCAGGATGGGTGTACCTCAGGATGTAATAGCGGCCACAATGGTTGCCCTGGGGACGTCGCTTCCCGAACTGATTACAGCAATCGTCTCGATACGCAAAGGCCACCCCGAGATCACCGTCGGGAATATAGTGGGTGCAGACGTCCTGAACTGCCTTTTCGTTATAGGAGCCTCTGCGGCGGCAAGACCCCTGTCGATCCCACCGAATTTTTTCACCTTTCATTTTCCTGCCATGCTGATAATACTCTACTCATTCCGGGCCTTCATCTTTATTAACAAAGACGGTTGGTTCAGACGGTGGCAGGGAATATGGCTGCTGGGGATCTATCTGGTCTATGTAGTGCTCCAGTACGCCCTCAACATCAAACTTCCCGAATAACGGCAACGGTCTTACAACACCTTTAACTCGTACCTGTTTCGCAGGTCTTCGTCCATAGCACCCCGATCCATCTTTACGGCCAAGGGCAGTGATTCCATGATGTCACGGGCTGTGATACCGTCTTCGCCCTGGTATTCGGCGGCCAGGTCTCCGGCAAGACCGTGGATAAAGACACCCTTTCGCACCGCATCCTCGATGTTAAGGCCAAGCCCGAACATCGCCGCTATAGTCCCGGTCAGGACATCGCCCGATCCGGCCGTTGCCATTCCGGCGTTACCGCTCAGGTTTATGAAAATCCTCCCCTTCGGACAGCCGATGAGAGAATGGGCTCCCTTCAGAACGACAATGGCATTCAGGTCCGAAGCCGCGCCGCGCAGTATCTCCATGATGTTTGCGCCTATGTCGCCTGCAGATATGCCGGTCATCCGCGACATCTCACCCAGATGAGGCGTCAGTACTGTAGGGGCCTTTCTATTCCTTATAATCTGAAGATCCGCAGAGAGGGCGGTTATGCCGTCACCGTCCAGCAAAAGGGGTTTATCTATCTCACTGGCAAGAGTACGGACAAGTTCCTGTGTTTCTTCGTCCAAGGATATCCCGGGCCCCATGATCACCAGATCCACCTTCTCGGAAAGTTCAAGAAGAGCGGCCCTGTTTTTCAGGGCGATGCTTCCGGAGAGGGTCTCCTCCTGAGGTACAAATACAATCTCGCTTCCATTGACAGCAATATGGGGGGTTATGGATCGAGGCGCAGCAAGGCGAGAGTACCCCCCCCCGGCCTTGAGAAAGGAAAATGCCGAGAAATATGGGGCTCCCAGATAACTAGCTGCACCAGCTATGAAAAGAACATCTCCGAAGGTCCCCTTGTGACCTTCGATCTTTCTGGTTGGGATCCCAGGTGGCGAGTTGATCTCCACCTGTATGGAATCGCTGTCATAGTGAGATGGCGGAAAGGAGATATGGCTTACATAAAGTCTGCCGCACAGTTCATAACCAGGGAACAGCATGTTGCCTATCTTGGGAATACCTAGGGCAACAGTGTGATCAGCCCTGACTGCCGTTCCCATAATCATCCCCGTATCACCATTGACACCGGAGGGGATATCGACAGCGAAGACAGGCCTTTCTGAAGCGTTTATAAGCTCTATGACCTCCCGCTGAAGGCCGGCAACATCTCGGGCAAGCCCGGTTCCGAAGATTGCGTCTATTACGGCGTCACATTCCGAGACGGCCTGCTGCGCCGATGCGATTTCGCCAAGTTCCTCTACTTCAATTGACAGTCTCTCCACTATGGCCAGATTCATGGCCGCCGAACCCGTAAATCGTTTACGATTGCCAACGATATAGACACCTACCCTTCCTCCGTTGGAATGTATCTTTCTGGCAATAACAAACCCGTCACCGCCATTGTTTCCAACTCCGCAGAATACAACGAACCTGCGGCCTTCTATGCCTATTTCATCACGGATAACACCGTAGATGGCCAGTCCTGCATTCTCCATAAGCAGCTTGTCTTCTATGCCGAACTTCTCCATGGCCGTCCAGTCCAGCTCCCGCATCTGCTCTACGCTGCTAATCTTCATAGGATGTCACCTCGCGAAATTGTATTCGGTTGATTCAGTTTTTCCGACAACAGACTTAGCCCTAGCATGGCTTTCATAGTAGATTATAGAGATCTGAAAAATCAAGGGCGAAAAGCCGGTAATCGCTGATTGCAATCTATAGCATGGTGAAATATTTTGACATTGGGTTGTTATGCAGGTACTCCATCTTCAAAAGGGTATGGAAGATTTTGTGCAGATCAAAGGGATATTCTATGAACAGGTATATCCAGTTTGTCCTTAACCGACCGGTTCCGATACTGATTATGTTTGCCATGCTGACCATGGCACTGCTCCCTGGCATGGGCAGGCTGGAGTTCGACAACTCGGTGGAATCATTCATGCCCAAGGATGACAGAGAATATATCATATACAATGAGCTCAAGAAGACATACGGAGATAACGGCAGGTTCGCAATCATAGCCATTTCGGGGAAAGACCTGCTGAACGGCCCGACCTTCGAAACAATGGACCGGCTCATATCGGACATGGAAGAATACAAAGATTTCGATAAGGAAAAGGAAGAGAGCCGCCTGGCGAGATTCGATTTGCTCACTTCGGTAGATAATATCGGATACTACGATCTTGTCTCAGGCTTTTCCGACGATCCCCCCTTTCAGAGGCAGGTTGCCAGGGAAAAGGGGATATATTCAGATAATACGCCCTTGGGTCATCACAGCATCAAAAAGCTCCGCAGAGATATCCTGTGTTCCATGGATTTCAAGAAGAGAGAAATCGTCGATACCATCATATCCCCCCTCACCACCCAGGATATAAAGGGTGAAAATGACACCCTCGAGACATACGACCTTATAGCTAAAGATGAAGGGGGTAAAAGAATTCTACCGAAATCAAAGGAAGAATTTGCCCTGTTCAGGCAGAGACTGGAGAGGAATCCCTCCTTTGAAAAGGGTCTCTACAGAAAAGACCACCGGACTGGAAAGATAACCGATTTCTGTATAATCATAAAGTTCATAAACATGGAGGACCAGGACCCCTCTATAAGGGAGATGACTGAGATTGTAGATAGTTACCGCAGCGACGTGGAGATCACTCTGTCGGGCGTTTCGGTGGTCAACATGCGCATAACCGACCATATGCACTCAGACCTCTTCAGAAACATCCCCCTTGTCCTCCTGATCGTTGTAGCGGTATTCTACATAAATTTCCGCTCCCTGCGGGGTGTATTGCTGCCTCTCGTCACACTGGGACTGGCGGAACTCTGGATACTCGGTCTTATGGGGTACATAGGGTTCAAAATTACGCCCCTGGGCGTATCAATACCCACCCTGATGATAGCGGTCGGCAGTTCCTACTCCATTCACCTCCTAAACCAGTACTATTCCGACTTTGACAGCATCAGAGAGACCCTCCCCTGTCTGGGACTCTACCGGTCTATG
This sequence comes from Syntrophales bacterium, assembly GCA_963665835.2. GTDB lineage: Bacteria > Desulfobacterota > Syntrophia > Syntrophales > UBA2210 > UBA6078. The sequence goes on from CAXXWJ010000002.1 coordinate 234,096, forward strand.
ACAAAGATATCATTGACGGTACTTCTGGCAGGCGTAACGACATTCATAGCATTCATGACCCTGGCGACCAGTCAGGTCTCCGCCATAAGGGAATGGGGTATAGCCTCCGCTACAGGCGCAATGTTTGCGGTTTTTCTTTCCTGCTCCATCATACCGGCAACCTTAAAGATCCTTCCCGTCAGGAGCAGCACCGCATTTTTACGGGGCGTACAAAACAGAGAAACCCTCGTCGACGGGCTTATAGATCTTATGTCTAAAGGTGCCATAACACACTATCGCGGTGTGCTTGTAGTCGTAACAATTATTATAGTTTTCTCCCTTATTGGGGCGGCCAGGATAAACATAGAAACCTCATTCATGGAATATTTCAAGAAAAGAGACCAGGCAAGGGTTGAGGTACTTGCCATAGCGGAAAAGTTCGGAGGATCATGGTCCTACGATATCCTCATAGACTCTGGATACATAGACGGGGCAAAGGACCCTCTATTTCTTGAAGATATCGAGGAATTCAGGAGATGGCTCATTTCAGATGAAAACAGGTATTTGTGCATAGGCAGGACTGACTCCTTTACGGACTTCATAAAGACCATGCATATGGCCATGAACAACGACGATCGGTCCTTCTACAGGATTCCCGAAGATCCTTTGGATATAATTGATTACCTGGAAATATACTCCGGCGATGACAAAGATTCGGACGGGCGGTTTGACGAATTTGAGCCTTTCACCGATATCGATTTCAGGACCTGTAATGTCCTGACAAGACTGCGGGAAAAGGAAAATGATTACCTGGGAACGGAAGAAATCAGCCAGATCGCCGATGAGATATCGGCCTATCTGGACAAGAATCTGCCAGGAGGGTGTTCCCACGTTATAAGCGGCTTTCCCATGATGGACGTGAGACTGGTGCGGTACATAGTGGCGGGGCAACTCAAGAGCCTCTTCTTGTCGCTTCTTGTCGTAGGGATTATAGTTATGCTGCTCTTCCGCCAGATCAAGGCCGGTCTACTCGCCCTTATCCCCATGAGTGTTGCCGTAATCATCAATTTCGGGATCATGGGGTGGCTGGAAATAGATCTGGACATAGCAACCTCCGTAATAGCGGCAATAGCAATAGGCATCGGAGTCGATGACACTATACACTTCCTCAATACCTTCCGGCACAACAGAAAACTGGGCATGGATATCGACCAGACGATACGAAAGACCCTTGCAGTATCGGGAAAGGCCATCCTATTCACATCAATAGCCCTGGTTTTCGGCTTTTCCGTGCTGGTAACCTCCAACTTCATGCCAATGATATTGTTTGGAATCCTGACGGCAACCACTATGATAAACACAACTATAGGCGCCCTTCTGGTTCTCCCATCGGTAATCAAGGCAACCGGTGTCGATCTCAGCAGTAATGATTCCACTCCCTGATTATAAGGCCAAATATTGACAAACAGCTCGGATTGGACGAGGATAATCCTCAAAATCCGAGGCACGACAATATCCTGAGAGGAGAACGCCCATGAAAGCAAAATTTCTTCTTTTGATCCTTTTTCTCTTTTTTATCTCCACCCCGCTCTTTGCTCTGACTGGAAGGGCGGTCATGGAAAAAAACGACGCACTGCCGGCGGCCAGCACCGCATCTACCGACATATTGATGCAGATACAGAAAGGGAAAAATATTATTGAAAAACAATTTGAGAGCAGATTAAAAAAATCACAGGAAGGGGAGGATAAAATCCTTATATCCTTCACCCGCCCAACAAGAATAAAGTTTCTCACACACGCACACAGGGGTAGAGATGATGACCAGTGGCTCAGACTTTCATCGGGAAAAATAAAGAGGATAGCCCCCTCCGACAAGGGAAAACCCTTCGTTAATTCGCACCTATACTATGAAGATATAGGTGCCAGGCATATCGACGACTACGGCTACAGACTGCTCGGTGACGCGCAGGCGGTAGGCGTTGAATGCCATGCCGTCGAAGCAATAAAGCTGACAGGTGAAAGGGTCTACAACAAGCTGATCCTATATCTTAGAAAATCGGATTACTTTATTATGAAGATCGATTTCTATGAGGACAATGAACTACATAAGTCTCTGGAAAACCATGACATACGTACGGTGGATGGAATAATTACACCCTTTTCCACAACCATGACCCTGGCCAATGGGGAGGGTTTTACGGAATTAAAGATTCTACAGCTCGAATACAATAGGGACCTGCAAGATTCGATCTTCAACAAGGAAGCCCTGCGCTAGAAAAGGAGCAATAAAATGAGCCGTTTTCTTTTTATAGATGTCGGTGCCGGAACCATGGATATCCTTTACTACGATGATTCCGACCTTTTGAGCTATAAGGCGGTTGTTAAATCTCCCGTACGGCATCTGGCCGAAAAAGCAGCAGCTATTCCCGGTAATCTTGTGGTGACCGGGGTGGAGATGGGTGGTGGAGCCATATCAAACGTACTACAGCAAAGGGCTCAAAATCACAAGGTAGTAATGTCTATTTCCTCTTCTGCTACTATCCACCATAACACAGATAGGGTCCGCGCCTCGGGAATCCAAATCGTGGAAGATGATGCAGCCGAAAAACTGAAGAAAGACCCTGAGTACAGCCATTTTCTCCTGGGAGATCTTGAGCTTAATCGCCTGAAACAGATTGTTGATGCTTTCGGTGTACCCTTCGATTTTGATGTTGTGGGAGTATGTGCACAGGATCACGGGGTTCCCCCTACGGGAGTGTCCCACCTTGACTTCAGGCACAATACATTCAGAAAAGTCCTGGACAAAACCCCCTTTCCCCATGCCATGCTTTATGAAGGCGAAGATGTCCCTCCGACAATGAACCGACTATCCTCCATTGCATCCATTGCCCGAAAGATTCCTTCAAAAGAAATATATGTCATGGACAGTGGAATGGCCGCCATCGCGGGAGCTGCCATGGACCCTTCGGCAAGATCGAAGAAGAATATTCTGGTCATGGATGTGGCGACGTCACATACCCTTGGTGCAGCCCTTATAGGCGATGAAATAGCCGGTTTTTTTGAATACCACACAAAGGACATAACAAGGGAGCGTATGGAGCGGCTCATGGTTGATCTGGCCGAGGGACGACTGAATCATGACCAGATACTAAAAGAGGGAGGCCATGGCGCCTGTATTAGAAAAACCTTCGGATTTGACTCGACTGAAGCCATCATTGCCACCGGTCCCAAACGAAAAATGCTAGCAGGGTCCTCTTTGCCAATCCGCTTCGGTGCCCCCTTCGGAGACAACATGATGACAGGAGCCCTGGGGCTGCTCGAAAGCATCAGAAGAGCCAAAGGACTAGAACCCGGAAGTTACCTGTGACGACTGCACCAATGCCCTTCCATTACAACAACCTAATATTAGAACTCTTTTCTTATTAAATTAAAGTAAAACTTTAGCTAATCGCAAAGGAGAAGACTTTCGCTTTTCTCCTAGCCAAGGTCTTCGAAAGGATGATCGTGCTCGATATCCCCATGTCTATGTTGATGTGTATAGAAATGCTCCGGAAGTTGACTGGTTTCATGCCTATACTGCAACATGGAAATTGCATTGCTGCTGCGCTGGCGGTATGAGTATGAAAGTCCGTTGAAGCTTGACAGCTGTTCGTCTTCAAGGAAAGCCTGGACCGGCATATCACCCAGTATCGCTCCTTCATGCATCACCAAGGTCCGTCCGGTCAACTCCCTGACAAAGAACATGTCGTGACTGACAAGCAGCAAAGTCACATCAAGACCCCTGAGGATCTGCAGCATCGTCTCCTCCCCCTTTGGGTCCAGTCCGGCCGTAGGCTCGTCCAGTATAAGCAGCCCCGGTTCCATGGCAAGAACACAGGCCAGGGCCAGCCTCTTGCGTTCACCATGAGACATATAGAGCGGCACACGATTTTCGAACCCTTCCAGGTGAACCAGGGACAAGACCTGCTGAACCTTTTGAAGCGATTCTTTCCTGGAAAACCCCAGCCGGTTCAGTCCAAAGGTTATTTCATCCCTGACACTGGGGCAGAAAAGCTGATCAGCACAGTCCTGGAATACGATCCCCACATGCCTCCACAGTGCCTTGGAGAGCCTGCTATTTACCCGACGCCCTTCAAAAAGAAACTCCCCTGTTCCCTGGCGCAGTCCCAATATACAGGATAGAAGAGTGCTTTTCCCGGCTCCATTTTCTCCCACTATGGATATCCTTTCACCCTTACGAAGGGTAAAATCTATAGCGGAAAGTGCCATTGTTCCATCAGGGTAGCGGTAGCTATAGCCCCCCATGCTTATAAGGGGACTCTCTTCTGAAGAATCAATATTTGTATAGACGTGATGTGAATGGATTGGCACCGTGGGTGTCTCATCGCAGTCCGAGGTAGAAAGTACAAGGCGGAAGGAAAAATCGAGACCATGCATACGCAGAGCCTCACGCTGGGATACAAGCTCCGTCATGCTGTAGTTGTGGTGCACGGATCCCCGATCCAAAACTACGGCACGTTCACAAAGCTCGTACAGAAACATGAGATCGTGGCTGATGCAGATCAGCGTACCGGGGAAGCCCTTGAGCAGATCCAGGAAAAGTTCCGTGTAATGAGGGTCCATATTCGTTGTAGGTTCGTCGAGGAGGAGCACCTCCGGTTCCATGGCCAGGAGTCCGGCAAGGGCCACACTCTTTTTCTGTCCGAAACTGAGATTGTGTGGCGCCTTATATGCCTTGTCAAGGAGATTCAGAGAGAACAACGCCTCTCTGGCAGCATCTTCGGCGCACTGCCGTGAGAGACCTTGCTGGCGGGGGCCGAAGGCCACATCATCAATAATGGTGTACCCGAAAAGCTGGTCATCGGGATCCTGGAAAAGCATGCCTATATCAAGGCGTCCTTTCTCCAGACAGGCACCCCGCAAAGGGTCGCCTTTGTAAAAAACCTCCCCTTCACTGGGCGTCAGTAATCCGCATAATTGTTTGAGAAGCGTGGTCTTGCCGGAACCATTCGGTCCGACCAGGGCGACCCTGTCTCCCTCACCGACATCCAGACATATATCTGACAAGGCCGCAGTCCCATAGGGATAACAGTAAGACAGACCCTTTACAGATAGAAGCGGGATGCCCAATATGGTCTGTTCAACAGGTTTTATAAGTCCTTTATGCACACCAACAGCTCCTTGAGACCTTTGCATATTGAGAATTTGCTCAGATTTTTTGTTTTTCAAAAAAATCATTGACCGTTTTTGTATCTTTTTAGCTTAAATCTGCTCTTTTACATTCAGTTTGATGCCCTATGTCTCCATAAAGGAGACTTCCGGCATGATATGGCTCATACCGCTGCCATGTTTGGCTGTCTTCTCTTAGCAAGTACCGCTCTCTTTATATTGAAGGCCATGGCTCCGGATAAACTATCCCAGTGTTGTTTTATGATTGTTGTGAATCGGGCTTTCCCGGCTCCATGATACTTACTGGTGATACCGAAATACTGCTCTATCTTGTATCTGACTTTTGAGATCTTCTTGTTCCTTTTTATCTCCTCTTCGGTCAGGGAGGCATTGATCTGGTTCTTTCTAATGATACCCTCTGATATACCGTTTATATTTAAAAAAGCTCTATTGGCTCTGCCGCTGTAGCCCTTATCGGCATATATCTTCGGTGGAAGTCCTTTACCATGAATCGCTTTTGTAACCGCATATTGAAAGTAGTTCGTATCATGTTCGGATGCCTTAGATACTGTTGTGGATAGTACCAGACCACTGTAGACATCAATGGCAGCATGTTCTTTAATACCAAAAACTGGTTTGTTATTCTTTACCGTCCAGTCGGAATCCAGATCCCTCTCAAATCTCATGGATCGAAGAGTTTTCTTTCTCTGGCTCGCTTTTGCTTTCCTCTTCGCTCTAAGGGCTTTGAGTTTATCACCCGCAACAGGTCGAGAGGCTGATCTTACTATCCTGGCATCAACAGCCATTCCTGATTCTATGGAAAAACCTTGAGAGTTAAGCTGGTCCAAAAGTTCATGATGTATGTCTTCAAGCGTGTCCCTACCAACACGCTCTCTGAATCTACAGATAATCGAATGATCCGGCGAGGGATCCGCAAGGGGAAGGTCCATAAAAGTCTTGAATGATATGCGATCATTAATCTGCGTTTCCAATTCAGGATCGGATTTGATGCTAAACCATTTCTGAAGAAGTATTGCCTTTAACAACATCAAGGGAGGATAGGCGCTATTACCATATACAGACTGTCCAACTGGATAATTTGAAGCTACTATCTCTTCAAGGGGTTCCCAGTCAATACATGAATCAACTTCGGAGAGAAATTGGTGGGTTCTTGATTTGCCTATGACGTTACTCAATTCTATATCCAGAAAGCTTGGTCTACGATCGTATTGTTTAAATGACATTCCGGTCTCCCTCAGTAGTTATTCTTGACCGGATATATAGTACATATATGACATATTAGCAAATATTATCAACTGGTTAGTGTAACGCATTTAACGTTTTCAATGATTACACTCTAGCTGGGAGTTGTGCAAAGGTTTTTCCTTAACAGACAATACGATCACAAAATATAAGTATTGCTCCAACGGCTATCCACAGCGCCGCAATGATGATATCCCTGGGGCAAAGGTGCAGTTCTTCGGCCTCCGGGAATTTGCCATTGTAACCACGGGCCCGCATTGCATCGAAAACCCGTTCGGTTCTTTCAAAGCTTCGCACAAAAAGCATTCCAAGAAAGTTGGCTGTCGCTCGCAGAGTCTCCAGATTGGTCTGCCTGCTGAAACCCCTAACACGCATTCCTGAAGACATACGTCGGCCCTCATTACAAAAGACGTGGAGATAGCGGTAGCTGAGCAGTATCATCTGTCCTACAATCTCCGGGACACCCAGCCGGGAAAGCCCATGCAAGGTAACCGGCAGAGGGGCTGTGGACAGTAGTGGCTCCATCAGGAGCGTAACGGCCAATGCCTTGGCGGCAATCGTAGAGGCAAGATGCAGACCCCGAAGATTGAATCTCAACCAATCCAAACCACCCAGGATCAGCAGGGTATCTCCCTTATGTACAGGAACGGATAAAGGCATGACGATCATAAACATGCCGATAAAACCGGTAATTGCCATCATTCTCAGCAACACTTTATAAAAGGAAACTTTTGCGATTACCAAAATCACCAGAGATATTCCTACAGCAACCAGGGCAGGCCTCAGATTGTGCAGTGAGGCAACGGCAAAGCTGTAAACAATTATTGTAAAGATCTTACAGCGAACATCCCAGTGATGGAGAAAAGAGGCCCCCTCCCTATATGCCAGCGAGGGAATCGACCAGTCCCGTTCTTCTCCGGGCGCGCTGTATTTATAAGCGATGCGCCGTAACCATACCAGCATTATCACGATCCCTGACATTGGCAGCAATACCATCAGAAACAGTTGCCACAGCGGGATAGAAATAGTGATGACGTTATTCATCGATGACCCTTATAGGATGTCTGCAGGAGAACGGGCTTCACTCGGGCGAGAAAAGCGATGGTAAAGGCGCTTATTACGCCCTCGATTATTATGACAGGCACATGGGCCAGCAGGGCAATCTTGGCAACGCCAAAGAAATCCTCACCACCGGTTACGAGCAAAATCCCCAGAATCATGGCTGCCATGGCCGTCCCCAAAGCCCCTGCCAAACCACCAGCAATGGCCTGACGAAGATGGTTATCGCCTTTCAGCCTTTGGAAAAACCATCCGCAGGCAAGGGCCGGAATACCCATCATCAGGGCGTTGGCACCAAGGGCCGTCAGTCCCCCGAACTGAAATAGCACACTTTGCAAAAGGAGACCCAGGGCTATGGAGAGGAATGCGGCGGGCCCTAGGAGCGCCCCTGTAAGTCCCGGTATTATAAGGTGAACACTGGTAGGACCTAGGGGTACATGAACCAGCGAAGCTACAAAAAAAGCCGCCGTCATTACAGCAAGTTTAGGCAGATCATCGCTTTCCGTGCGGCGTGCACTCCAAGCAACTATTGCCGCGCTGGCCACATAACCGCCGATTGCTATCGAAACAGGTAAAACACCGTCGGAAATGTGCATTTCACTTCTCCTTACGCCGTGCGGCTACAAAAGCGGCGGCACCGAAAAGACCGAATATGTACCCTATCCCGGCAAAGACATCCTTTATTCCCGGTTTGCTAATATCGGCACGCAGTGCGGCAATTTCACGTTGAATACGCCGCAGGTCACCGGAGAGCTTGTTATTCTGCTCCTTCAAAATCGTGACTACCTGCTGGTTGTTCTCATCGGTCGAGCTTTGAGCAACAAGTTGACCTGGAAATCCCGAAAGACATCCCACGAGTATAGCGACTAGGAGTAATATGCGAATAACTTTCATTCTGCGCCTTCCTCCAGCTCGGATTTCTTAAGTTTGAAGCTGTTTTTATGGCCCATAGTGGCATTAATAACTATTGTCAGGTCTTCTATCTTGGGTATCGGAAAACTAAAAAGCCCTTCCTTGTCGGTGAACCCTTCTAGGAGCAGATTTTCCTGACTGTCATAGACCAGCACCTTGCCGCCTTCAACGGGACTTCCATCGGGAAAATAACTTTCGGTGTAGACATTTCCCGACTCGACATATCCAAAGACGTTGACCTTGTGTGCCAGGGCATTCGTACTGAAAACCAGAGAGATCATAACAAGAATAAAGAATAAATTCAGTTTTTTCATAAACCCTCCATACTTTTTCATATGACGTCCCCCGCAAGGATAGAGGGACGTCATAGCAGACAAAATTACAGGACAATTACTTCATGTCGATGGTATGCACCCAGTAAACAGCTCCGATTTCTACTCCCTTATCCTCGCCGTTCTGCTTCAGTTTCCATTCGGCCTCATTCAAGGCTGCAAAGCCCCACCACCCAGCCTTAGGCATGGCGTAACTGAAAACTCCATTTGCATCGGCTTTGACCACCTGCGTCACATATGGATCAGCCGGTGCTACCACGACAGTCATATTCCCCGGCGATTCGTTGAGATACTCGATTTCTACCTCGGCAAAGGGAACAGGCTCACCCTTCAGAAGCACCTGGCCGGTAAAGATATTGCCTGTCCACAGCCCATAGGGCCGTGTCAGCGGGATTATTTCAGTTTCCAGGCCAACGGGCTTGTCCCATCCTTCCTCAAGTCCCAGGGCACTGACGCAGACCTTGGTGTAATGGACTATAAAGCAATCCTCCGCGGGCTCCCAGTAAGGTGCAGGTTCAAGGAAAAAGGTATAATCCCCGGGTCTGCGAATCTTGAACTCTGTGGTCCAGAAGGTGAATTTTTGATCCTGATCGGGGCTTTTACCCTTTAGGGCTTTAAGAGTATCAAGAAGATCGGTTTTCTTGAAATCATGTACAACGCCAAACTGTTTCGGTTTGACCATCTCCATGTAGTGCATTTCCATGGGATGGATGAACTTCAAAGCAACGGTCAGGGTTTTATCATCGTCCTGGGTAATTACATCGTCTGATGGGGTGATAGTACCGAAATGTGCAAAAGCAGGAATCGCAACAAAGGAGATAAACGCTGCCACAAGAACCGAAAAAATAAAAGGCACCTTCTTCATATTCTTTTCCTCCATACCTTTCTTATAAAAATATTTATAGAAGTTGTTAAAACTCTACGGCGAGCTGGGCCGTAAAGGAATCGGTCTTCTGAAAGTCGTCTTCGAACTCCGAACGCATATACTCAAGAGCAAGCTTCGTATTTTCAAAAAGCCCCCAGTTTAATACCGCACCATACTGCGATTCAGGCAAGAAATCGGAACCACCATCGTAGGAACCGTCATACCGGATCGCCAGTTCCAGATTATCAATGATAATGACGCCAAATTCTACGTTCCAGGCCGAGGGTTTTCGTTCTTTTACGTCCGCCGCGTCATAGATCTCTCCTGCCTTGAAGCGGTCGATGGCACTCACGTATTCGCCAATAATCTTGAAGCGATCCAGAAATCCCAGACTTATGAAGGCGCTCCATCCGTCTACAAGAGATTGAAGGTTGTCGGGGTCAATTACCTTATCCACAAAGGAATCGGAGGTCGCCAGATTTGAAGTATAGGATGCTCCAAAGGCGATGTTTTCACAGGGGGTTACGACAATGCTGGCAACATAGCTGTCAATCTTATCATCACCGCTCTCCTTTGCATCACCATTAAAGGTACCCAGCGACAGATCGAAAAGGTCATCTCCCAGGCGGCATCCGGCAACAAGGGCTCCCTCATTTGTCTCACCTAAAATCGTCGTATTTGGATCAGTCACAAAATGGCTGTCATAAAAACCAAAAGGAATATACTGCCTTCCAGCGATGAGGTAAACCGGCATAGAATCAGAGCCATCAATCACAACAAGACCTTCATCGAGAAAGATATCGTTATCTTCATACTTGAAAAGGACATGTCCGCTCACATATTTCGCGATATCGGAATCAATGCCAATCTCTACGTTTGACAGGTCAATATCACTTTCATCCTTATCGGATGTAGCGCCGTCCTTAAAGTCGGTTTTGACATAGCTCGTCTCGACTTCGACGAGGCCGCTCAACTCGATACGATCATACCAGCCAGTGCCACCGGGATTACTCTTGATTGCCTCTTCGAGATGGTGGATCCGTTCTTCAAGGGTCCTCATTCTATCACCTGGGCCGCCCTGAGCATCCTCAGGTGAAGCGGCCAGAACAAGCGTAAGCTGAAGAGACAACAACAGGAAACAAAACAATGACAGGATTTTTTTCATTCAATAAAACCTCCTCTTTTCTCAATTGAACGCGAAAGATGGAACTAACTTAGAGTAAGTTTATAGAGGAGTCTTCTTTCGCCAAAAAGGCCACGAAGACACCTCCCCCTGGGGAAATTGACCTTCGTGGCCTTTTTGGTTATGACATTAAAAATAAACGTCCGCCAAGGTTCAGCGGCTTGTTTTCTTGTATAAAACAGGCTTTACACTGTTACAGACGGCTTCTGCCGCCGATTTCCAATTCTCTACATAGGATTTTATGAAAAATCAACTCTATATTACAGAGAATGGCACTGGTGATCTTCATTACCATCGACCCTGTAATCTCTGTCAGTCCCCGTTGTCCTCAAAAAACACCTTGTGATTTACCAGATTCATCCCTTTGATACGGCCCTTCACCATCTTCTGGTCACCGAATATACTGACCAGCCGCCAGGCATTTTCGCCTTCAGGCGCTATGATGTCCACCGACTCCATGATAAGATGTTCCTCATCTTCCCTGACCATATACGCATTAGCCTCACACATTTTTCATGACCTCCCTCACCTTCTCAACGGATCTGCGCACCATGTGCGGCAGTGGATCCTTTGATATTCCTATAATTTCAAAATCTTCCTGAAAAAGGGGCAGAAAAATCTTCGATGCAGGGCTTGAAGTTATGTGCTCTGCTATCTTCGGAGTCACCTCACCCAGCATGGAGTTTGCCCATGTTACAGCAATGGGGGCAACGATAAATTCGGCGGTCATAACGGTCCTGCATATAGCGTTTTCACCGCTCGCACCCTTATTAGCACCAGCCTTTAGCATTTGAGCCGTAGCTATTGCGTTCGTACCCAAAGCAACCAGTTCAACATCTTCGCCAAAGGCCTCTTTGAAATATTTGATCAGGGTGGCGCCTATGCCCCCTCCCTGGCCATCAACAATACAAATCCTTTTACGCATAGCTGGGATTCCTCATTGAGATTAATCTCCTTTATCGAGCCAAGAAGTATAGTCGGATTTAGTATTATGTCAATTTTTAAATACCTAAGTTGGGAGTAGCGGATCAAAAGAAGCTTTTTTCATAAATAAATCATTTGTCTTTGTAAAATTCCGGGTACAGTTCTTTTGCACAATCAGGACAAATGCCATGACTGAATTCGGCGTCGCTGTGTTCAGTGACATACTTTTCCACCTGGTTCCAGAAACCGCCATCGTCACGGATCTTCTTGCATTTTACACAGATAGGCAAGATGCCCTGTAACGTCCTAACCTCACGCAGTGCCTGTTGAAGTCGTCTGCGTTCTTCTTCAAGGGCCATCTCAGCCCTTTTGCGCTCTGTTATGTCGCTGTATATGCCTTCAAATCCTGCTATCTCACCGTCTTTATTCCTGTAAATCTGAGAGCTTGCAAGCACAGATACGGGGTCTCCGTTGTCCCGGCGCTTAAGCGTTGCCTCATATTGCGTGAGTTTGCCGCGTTCCTTAATCATCTGCTTGTGCAGTTCCGCTTCTTCAGGATCATAATAAATATCAGCGGAAACTAAGCCCAGCATCTCTTCCGCTGATGAACAGCCCAAGATCTTCGCCGCAGAGGGGGACGCGAAAACCAGGGTTCCATCCAGATCCGTACGAAAAACGGCGTCCTGAATTCCGTTAACAAGCGTGCGGTACTGCTCCTCACTTTGCTTCAGGGCTTTTTCCACCCTCTTTCGCTCTGTTATATCTCGATCAAAAGCACAGGCAAAAAACTCGTCATTGTAAAAAAAAGCATTGGTACTAATCTCAACAGGAATAATTCGTCCATCTTTTGTCCGGTGTCGCGATTCAAAGACCATCCTCCCCAAACGCTGCAAATCCTTCTTATGCTGTTCAAAGTTCTCCGTTAAAAAGTCAGGGTCAATTTCAAAGATCTTCATCTTAAGCAACTCATCGCGAGAATAGCCCAACGAGTTGCATGAGGAATTACTTGCATAGATAATATATCCATTTTTATCAACCCACAGGACATTGTCAGGTGCACGGTCCATGGCGAACTTGGTCTTCAGCAGAATTTCCTGCTCAAGCTTACGATTTGTGATATCCGAAAAGAATCCTTCATAAAATTTAACATCTCCTTTTTCATCACGCCTTACCCTAACATTATAAGATCCCCAGAACAAACTGCCGTCCCTACGGATAAAGCGTTGCTCATGGCCCAATATTTCATTTTTATTCTCTAGTATACGTGAAACTGTTGTGGTCAAGTAAAAACGGACAATTTGTTTTAAGCTGCTTTTCGGCATAGTTCTTTCTCATATTCGAACGGGGTTTTATAACCCAGCTTTGAATGCAGACGAATGGAATTATAGTAGGAGATATAATCAAGTATCTGCATCTTTGCCGACTGTCTTGTAACAAACCTGTAATCTGACAACCGTTCCGACTTCAGACTGCGGAAATAACGTTCAGTCGGTGCATTATCCCAACAATTCCCCTTGCGGCTCATACTGGCTATCATCCCATACTGATTTAGCTTTTCCTGGTAATCATGGCATGCATACTGGCTTCCTCGATCTGAATGATGAAGCAGTCCTGATGGAGGCCTTCTGCGCCAGTATGCCATCGCCAGGGCATCCAGGGTAAGTTGCTTTTTCATTTCTTTGTCCATGGCCCAGCCAACGATCTGGCGAGAATAAAGATCAAGTACCACAGCCAGATACAACCAGCCTTCAAAGGTCCAGACATAGGTTATGTCCGTTGTCCAACATGTATTCGGTGTGGCGACATCGAATTCACGATCCAAAAGGTTGGCAGCTATTGGAAACGAATGCCGGCTCTCTGTCGTGGCCTTGTATCGCTTCGGGGCTTTGGTTTTAAGACCAAGTTTCCTCATTAAATTACGTACCCTGTACCGGCCAATCTGGTGACTGAGGTCGGTCGTCAATAGTGGACACCAAACCTTTCATGCTGCCAGCCGTTTTTGATAGAACCATCGTTCAAAAGCGGCAGGTGACAAGAACCCGAGTTTGGCCTGCCTTCTTTGCCGGTTATAGAAGATCTCGATGTACTCCGTGATGTCCAGTATCGCCTCTTGTCTGGTTGCATACCGGCAATGGTGGACATGTTCGTTCTTGAGCATGCCCCAGAAGCTTTCCATAGGGGCGTTGTCATAGCAGTTTCCTTTCCGGCTCATAGAGGCCCTCATCCCGCATCTGTCAAGCAAGAAGGCGTATTCCAGAGCGCAATACTGGCTCCCCCGATCCGAATGGTGAATCAACCCCGCTCCGGGTCGTTTGGCGGCTATGGCCCGAAAAAGGGACTCGCTGACCAGGTTCTTCGTCATACGCTCTGCCATGGCATAACCCACGACTTCTCCGGTAAAAAGATCCTTATGGCCGGCAAGATACAGCCAACCTTCTCCGGTGGGGATGTAAGTGATATCGCTCAGCCAGATCTGGTTAGGCGCGGATGCTTCAAACTTCTGATTCAGCAGATTCTCCGCCACGGGCAGAGAATGCCGCGAGTCCGTCGTAACCTTAAACTTCCGTTTTTGCCGGCAACGCAGGCCGAGCTTCCGGCGAATCCGCTTGATCCGGTGGACGCCCACGACGATTCCGTTATCGGCCAAATCCCGCTGCAAGCGCTCCGGACCGTACGTCTGGCGCGTCCGTTTATGAGCGGCGCGGATCTCCAGTTCCAGTCTCTCCTCCTCTCGCTGCCTGATAGTAAGCGGACGCTTGATCCAAGCATAGTATCCGCTTGTCGTCACCTCCAACACACGGCATAGCAGCGAAACACAATAGGCCAGTCGCAACACTCTGATCACCGCGTACCTTCCAGCGACTCCTTGGCAAAGTACGCGGCCGCTTTTTTTAAGATGTCCCTCTCCATCTTCGCCAGGGACAACTCTCGCTTCACTTTCGCCAACTCCCTCTCAATCTCTGTCAGGGGACGCTGGCCCTTGCCAATCTCACCAAGGGTCCCCGTCTTGGAAACCCTTATCCAGTGCTCTAACGTTGATTTTGGCAATGATAATCGCTTTGATGTCTCCAACGCGGACATGCCGCCATCCGTCACCATCTTTACCGCTTCCTCTCGAAACTCTTTCGTGTAGCGCCCGTTCGGTATCCTTTCCATTTTCACACCTCCGTCTTGGTTTCTTACCTAAACATTGGTGTCCATATTTTTCAACCTATCTCAGACAACTATATTGCTGTTCAACTACCAACTTTACAGCGTCTTGCTTGAACTCACTTGTGTAATTCGGGCGCTTCCCTTTCTCCTTCATTGAACACCTCACTTTCTCTATTATTGCTCTTAGCAGGGTGTCCGTAATCAGCCTGCCCAGCATCTCATAGCCATCCTTGTTTAAGTGGGACGGGTTTGCGTATAAGCTCTTGCTGCTGTCATAGTTATAGGCTATTGAAGTGAACTCGACAAAGATGGCTTTCTCTTTGATGGCAGAGGGGATTCTGTCTCGGAGAGATCGTCGATAGTCTGAAATTACATCTACCTTTCCATTATCAAATAGCCGTAAGTATATTGCTCTCTTCCCCCACGATAGCAAACCAACTGCTGGAGTCTCATCAATCCCATATTCAGGCACTTCAACAACTACTGGGGTCATACCCCGGTCTAATGCAGCCTGAATTATCAGCAGCATATGATGTGCATAAAATTCTTTGCCAATATGGCCAGCGTTATCATTGACGCCTGCCACTATAACCAAAAAGTCCATATCTTCGTCTGTCAAGAGATGGTTGCTCGAATAAGGGCTTGATTGATTGTTATTGAGCAGATTTCGGTATATCTGCCGGCTCTTGGCTCCAGGATGTCCTGAACTGACAACCTCGGCAGGTATTCCAGAAACCATCATGGATTCTGCAATCGAATGATCCAGCTTCTGGCTGGCCACCCAGCTATCACCAATGACCCCGATTTTAATATGCTCAGCCCAATTATAAGGTCGTGTTCGGGTTTCAACGTGATATGCTTTGTCAAAAGATACGTCTCTTTGTATGTAAACTGCGCTGAGACCAATGCAGAACAGACTGGCAACGGCAATCCCGATTATTGCTTTCTTCAATAGGCTATCCTTCTTCATCGATTTTCCTTAACGCATAACTCTTCGGGTCAGCGAGAGGCCGGCTTTTTGGCCGATTGGCTGTAACCGGTTGTGTACGCCCGGCACGGGCGTGAACTTATGGGGTGTAAGTCCCCTATACGAGAATCCAGTTAATGTGTGTAAACATTAGCAAAAGTATTAGCCGAAGGCAAGGGCGGAATCGTGAGAGACCGTCCGAAGGAAGCCCGAGCGCAAAACTACGAGCCGACGAACAGAAACAGCATACAAGGCTTAGTCTCCAGGCGAGTCAGCACAACATGACGAAGCCCCGGATTCAGGAGATAGGGTAAATGCTGCGGTTTTGTAGTGACAGTTCACGTTCTTATCCGGGGAGACCTGCCCGACTTGGTGTCGAAATTTCCGACAGCGCCATGTATGGCAACATGCAGGGTGATCGGGCAGGAGTCAGCAGAGGCCATAGTAGGCGCGAGGAAACAAGCCCGGCGAAATGTAAAAGCCGGGAAAGACTTACCCCGCCGAAGGGCCGAACACAGAGAAGGGAAGAACCACTATGAGCTCTCATGACATGATGAATCCGTATGGAGGAGTGCCGGTGAGGCGCGTTATAGAACCGTTCGACCCAAATGAGTACCTGCTGGAGCGGATTTTGTCCAACGAGAACATAGGAATGGCTTGGAAACGGGTGAAGGCCAATCACGGCGCACCCGGAATCGATGGCATTAGTATCGAACAATTTCCTGACCATACCAGACCCTTGTGGCCCCAAATCCGTGAATCACTTTTAGCAGGCAGGTAACAACCCTTGCCGGTAAGACGGGTAGAGATTCCCAAAGCAACCGGGGGAACTCGTCCCCTGGGTATCCCAACCGTCCTTGACCGGCTGATTCAACAGGCCATCGCCCAGATTCTGTCTCCGATCTTTGATCCGACTTTTTCGGAATCAAGTTTCGGGTTCCGACCTGGACGGTCAGCCCATCATGCAGTCCATAAGGCTCGCGAGTATATCCGTGAAGGCTACCGCATTGCCGTCGATGTTGACCTGTCGAAGTTCTTCGACACAGTTGACCATGACGTTTTGATGCACCGGGTGGCGAGAAAGGTTCTCGACAAACGGGTTTTGCGCCTCATCGGAAAATACCTGCGCACCGGAGTAATGGTGCAGGGCCGCCTTCAGGAAACGTCATTAGGAGTTCCCCAGGGCGGGCCATTGTCGCCTTTACTGGCCAACGTCATTCTGGATGATCTGGACAAAGAGCTGGAGAAACGTGGTCATCGTTTTACCCGTTATGCCGACGACTTCATCATTCTGGTGAAGAGTCGCAAGGCGGGAGAAAGGGTGCTGGGAAGCCTGAAACGGTTTCTGGAAAGTTCTCTCAAACTCAAGATCAATCAGGAGAAAAGCCGTGTTGTCCCGACAAATCAGGCAACCTTTCTTGGCTTTACTTTCCGGGGAACCAAAATCCGCTGGACGGAGAAGGCCTTCCGTGAATTTAAGCGAAGGGTCAAAGAACTGACCGGCAGATCATGGTTTGTTTCCATGGAGTATCGGTATAAGAAACTTGCCGAATACCTTCGCGGCTGGATGAACTACTTCGGCATATCGGAATACTATATACCGATACCCGAGATAGACCACTGGCTGCGCAGGCGGTTACGCATGTGCTACTTCAAACAGTGGCGCAGAGCAAAAACCAAGGTGCG
The DNA here is from genome assembly GCA_963665835.2 of Syntrophales bacterium. GTDB lineage: Bacteria > Desulfobacterota > Syntrophia > Syntrophales > UBA2210 > UBA6078. Next base: position 251,588 of record CAXXWJ010000002.1, read on the forward strand.
GGAACTTCGCAAGCTGGGCACATCGCTGCATGCGGCCATTTCTGTGGCAATAAGCCGCAAAGGGCCGTGGCGATTGTCCAAGACATTGGCGACGCAAACGGGGATGACCAACAAATGGCTCAAGGATCAAGGATTGCTGTCTGTGAAAGACCTGTGGGTAAACATTCACTACCCGGCTACGGCCCGGTAACCTTTGTGAACCGCCTGGTGCGGACCCGCATGCCAGGTGGTGTGGGGGCTGGGGGAGAAAAACCCCCGGCTACCCGATTATGACTTACCCAAGCTTTCGTATATAGAGAATACATACCATAATAAAAACCAATACTTCCAGCAAAAATAAACTGTTCCGGTTCTTTTATCACCTGAACTTTCCATATATAGAAAACTGTCTTTCCCCAGAGGGACTGTCGGATAATTTATTGATTTTACTTTCGGATATCCGGGAGTTTTCTTGATAGCTCATATCTTTTAAATGTTTCCCACTTTTCTTTAATAACATGCCTTTAATGCAGTTGTCGTTTTCGTGATAGGAATTATCGGGGACTGTCTTGATTCCCCCCTGCTTTTCGGATACATGCCGGCTTTTTTCAATGACATGCCTTTCATGCCTCTATAATGTGGTCATAACGTCCCGCATAAGCTGCCCGCTGTAGCGGGTCGGCTGGATGCGGTGGTTATGTGGGGGTTTGTTATGAATTATTTTAAGTTGCTAGTTTGCATAGTTATTATTTTCGCAAACATCAAAGATTGTCGTGCCGACTCTGCTTTTCAAGCAGTATCCGGTTTCGTGTTTCCCGTTAAAAATATCATCGTATTTAACAACACCCCAAACATAGATAAGCAAATCGCCAGTATTAATTTTTTCAATAAGAGCCTTATTCGCAATTACATTGGCAACAATAATAGATTTATGGAGAACCTGTGGCCCAATAACAGCAACACTTGGGGCAGGATTATTAATGGGAATAAATTTCATAGGGGCTTCGATAGGTGTGTTTCTAATTGCGACATTATTGTGGATGGTCAGATTGAGTGCAGGGCTGTTGCCGGAATTAATAAACTTAACAGTGGAGATAATTTTTTGTCCCTCTCTAAGTTCTTGGTAGGAGGCATCTTTGACAGTAATCCATGCACGAGTTTGATTGATCAATTGGGATTGAAAAATCTTGGTCTGTTTTTGAAAAGTTACCAATTGAAGACTAACAACAATCAAAGTACCAAGAGTAAATATGGCGAGACTGAGTTGTATGTATTTCCCGAAAGCAGACCTGTTATTGGATTTTTCATTATTTCTCTTGGACTTATCGTTAGTTTCCTCTGCTGGCATCTTTCCATCTATAGGGATGATACCATTGCTTGGTTTCTTCTCAGGGTTTTCGGTGTGTTTAGCTTTGGTTTTGCTTTTTTTCATGGTTTAAAACTTGTTATCGGACTTTGATTTACCACATAACGCGAAAATCAGCCGCGAGTGCAACGAGTCGGCTGAATTGGCTTGTGTACGCCCGGCACGGGCGTGAACTTATGGGGTGTAAGTCCCCTATACGAGAATCCAGTTAATGTGTGTAAACATTAGCAAAAGTATTAGCCGAAGGCAAGGGCGGAATCGTGAGAGACCGTCCGAAGGAAGCCCGAGCGCAAAACTACGAGCCGACGAACAGAAACAGCATACAAGGCTTAGTCTCCAGGCGAGTCAGCACAACATGACGAAGCCCCGGATTCAGGAGATAGGGTAAATGCTGCGGTTTTGTAGTGACAGTTCACGTTCTTATCCGGGGAGACCTGCCCGACTTGGTGTCGAAATTTCCGACAGCGCCATGTATGGCAACATGCAGGGTGATCGGGCAGGAGTCAGCAGAGGCCATAGTAGGCGCGAGGAAACAAGCCCGGCGAAATGTAAAAGCCGGGAAAGACTTACCCCGCCGAAGGGCCGAACACAGAGAAGGGAAGAACCACTATGAGCTCTCATGACATGATGAATCCGTATGGAGGAGTGCCGGTGAGGCGCGTTATAGAACCGTTCGACCCAAATGAGTACCTGCTGGAGCGGATTTTGTCCAACGAGAACATAGGAATGGCTTGGAAACGGGTGAAGGCCAATCACGGCGCACCCGGAATCGATGGCATTAGTATCGAACAATTTCCTGACCATACCAGACCCTTGTGGCCCCAAATCCGTGAATCACTTTTAGCAGGCAGGTATCAACCCTTGCCGGTAAGACGGGTAGAGATTCCCAAAGCAACCGGGGGAACTCGTCCCCTGGGTATCCCAACCGTCCTTGACCGGCTGATTCAACAGGCCATCGCCCAGATTCTGTCTCCGATCTTTGATCCGACTTTTTCGGAATCAAGTTTCGGGTTCCGACCTGGACGGTCAGCCCATCATGCAGTCCATAAGGCTCGCGAGTATATCCGTGAAGGCTACCGCATTGCCGTCGATGTTGACCTGTCGAAGTTCTTCGACACAGTTGACCATGACGTTTTGATGCACCGGGTGGCGAGAAAGGTTCTCGACAAACGGGTTTTGCGCCTCATCGGAAAATACCTGCGCACCGGAGTAATGGTGCAGGGCCGCCTTCAGGAAACGTCATTAGGAGTTCCCCAGGGCGGGCCATTGTCGCCTTTACTGGCCAACGTCATTCTGGATGATCTGGACAAAGAGCTGGAGAAACGTGGTCATCGTTTTACCCGTTATGCCGACGACTTCATCATTCTGGTGAAGAGTCGCAAGGCGGGAGAAAGGGTGCTGGGAAGCCTGAAACGGTTTCTGGAAAGTTCTCTCAAACTCAAGATCAATCAGGAGAAAAGCCGTGTTGTCCCGACAAATCAGGCAACCTTTCTTGGCTTTACTTTCCGGGGAACCAAAATCCGCTGGACGGAGAAGGCCTTCCGTGAATTTAAGCGAAGGGTCAAAGAACTGACCGGCAGATCATGGTTTGTTTCCATGGAGTATCGGTATAAGAAACTTGCCGAATACCTTCGCGGCTGGATGAACTACTTCGGCATATCGGAATACTATATACCGATACCCGAGATAGACCACTGGCTGCGCAGGCGGTTACGCATGTGCTACTTCAAACAGTGGCGCAGAGCAAAAACCAAGGTGCGGGAACTTCGCAAGCTGGGCACATCGCTACATGCGGCCATTTCTGTGGCAATAAGCCGCAAAGGGCCGTGGCGATTGTCCAAGACATTGGCGACGCAAACGGGGATGACCAACAAATGGCTCAAGGATCAAGGATTGCTGTCTGTGAAAGACCTGTGGGTAAACATTCACTACCCGGCTACGGCCCGGTAACCTTTGTGAACCGCCTGGTGCGGACCCGCATGCCAGGTGGTGTGGGGGCTGGGGGAGAAAAACCCCCGGCTACCCGATTCGCCATTGCCTTCGCATATTTCCATATTTCGTGATCCAGTTCACGTAACGTCAGTTTGGGATATTTCCCGTTAAGGATTTTTAATGCTTGCGACAGCCAGACGTGGGGATTGTGTTGGCTTACCTGGCGACCAATGGCCCGCCCCAAAAACCGTAAGACCATTCTATCCGGTTTGACCAAGTTCTCCTCGCCTGAGAGCATAAAAAAATATGTAAGCGATGTCCCATATGTTTGTCCTGGTATAGAGCGGATTTCTGAATCAAATTGTTCGCTTCGAATGACTGTCGGTATGTCTTGAAAATAGTTTACCTGATGGCGCAAGAGAACTCGGGTAAACCTATGTACGGCTTCGGCTTTAAGAATCCCGTTTTTTGTGGATGTCCTTTGGCGGTTGTCGAATAGTTCGGCCGCAATTCTCCCGTAGTCGCTATAATGGGATAACAATCCTTCGAACTGCTGTACTGAGTATTGTTCTGATATTTCAGGGTATGGTGAACCCTTCGGTCTTAACCGCTGCAATCCTTGAACGTTACAGAAATGTATCACTGTATTTCTTGTGGAGCTGTATCTAGCGGCCAGAGAATAAACGGCATCGATGATGCAAAAGGGCAGGCTGCGATAGTAATATTCCTCGCTTAGCTCTGCATTTTGCAGCTTTAAATGAACCTCACAGTACTGTGCAATTCTTTCGGGCATCCTTATTCCCTATTGGCGAACAATTAATATACCTTGCTTGGCTTTTTCCGATTTATTGCTTGCAATCCTAAACTATTTGAGGCAGAAGCAAAAGCAAATAATCATTAAAAACAGCCTGATCGGAAAAACAGCATTTGGCATTTCACGATAATAAGGACCAAAAGCCAAATTGGGTTTTTTATGGAGAATTTGTCCGGGGCAAAGAAATCCGACCTTCTTCCAGAGTTTCAAACCTTTCCTATCCGGGGATTTCTGGAGTTCCGGGAAGTTCCGGAAGTTCCGAGTTCCGCGAGTTCCGGGGAGAGTTCCGGGGACACCTTACTTAATTATTGACAAAAGCCAGCTAATTTGATTGATTTTAAACATGGCACGAATAGCAAGAGCAGTAGCGCCGGGAATCCCCCATCACGTAACACAGCGAGGAAACAGGCGGCAGCAGACATTTTTTAACGATGGAGATTACCAATCCTATTTGGAGTTAATGTCCGAATGGTGTGATAAGTTCAGGGTGGAGACTTGGGTTTATTGTCTTATGCCAAACCACATTCACCTGATTGTTGTACCTGAAACAAAGGAAGGTTTGAATCAGGCAATTGGTGAAGCGCACAAACGATACACAAGACGGATCAATTTTCGTGAAGGATGGCGTGGGCATTTATGGCAGGGAAGGTTTTCATCTTTTATCATGGACGAGAGATACCTCTTGGCATGTACGAGATATGTGGAGTTGAATCCGGTTCGAGCAGGCCTGGTAAAAAAACCTGAAGACTGGTACTGGAGTAGTGCCGGACCACATATGAAAAGCAAAGATGATATCCTTGTAAGAACAAAACTATTGCTGGAAATAGTAAATGAGCCCTGGGAAGATTTTTTGACCATTGATGCTCAGGAGTTGGAGATAGCGTTATTTAGAAAACACGAACGAACCGGGCGGCCTTTAGGAGCTGATTCTTTTATTGGGACAATGGAACACCTTTTGGGCCGAAAACTTAAGCCTCAAAGCCCTGGACCTAAAAAGAGAGATAAGTAAGGTGTCCCCGGAATTCGGAATTGGAATTAGGAATTACGGATACCGTCAGAGGAGGGCGTACTGCGACTTATCTTCGCGGCAGACCCAACGACAGACGAACGAGATTTGATATTGACACTAATACATACCCTAGCGCGTGTCGATGAAATCCTCCGACTTGCCTGGGCCGATGTGAACTTTGAAACTCAGACTGTGACTCTATGGACGCGGAAGCGAAAAGATGGGGCTTACGAACCTGATCCCATGCCGATGAATGCAGACCTTAAAGAAATACTATATAAGCGTTGGAAGGACAGGGAACAGGAGCAATACGTTTTCTTCAATAAACTGACAGGGGATCGTTATTATCACAGACCGAAGCTCATGGCCGCACTATGCAAGAGGGCCGGGATCGAGCCTCTAGGATTTCACGCCCTGAGACATTTTATGGCCTCATATCTAAGCGACAAGGAAAAGGCATCGACACAGGCAGTATCAAAATTGCTTCGCCACAAGAACCTGCGAACGACAGAAATTTATCTGCATTCGATAGACGAATCTCAGAGAATTGCAATGACGGGGATCGAAGGGAAATTTACATTAAATTTGAGTGATCCGCAACCAAGACCCGCAACCGAAGAAAACGAAGGTGAAGCAGATTCAAGGTAAACTATTAATAATATTGGTCGGGGCGGGGTGATTTGAACACCCGACATCCTGCTCCCAAAGCAGGCGCGCTACCAAGCTGCGCTACGCCCCGAATGATTTTTTCTTAACTATATAAGGCCTTCTGGAGCCTATCCTTAAGTTTGGCAAATGCCTTTCCCCGATGGCTTATCCGGTTTTTTGTGGCTAGATCAAGCTGCGCAACCGTAACGCCATACTCGGGTACTAAAAAAACTGGATCATAACCGAACCCCTCAGTCCCTGAAGGATTGAGACTTATTGTTCCAGCCAGTTCCCCCTGGAATTCATCATATGTTCCATCGGGGCGGTACAGAACCAGCACGCACCGGAAAGCTGCCCCTCGATTCTCCGGCTGAACTCCTTCCAGTTCCTTGAGGAGTTTGCAAATATTTCTTTCGTCCGTCGCCCCTTCACCTGAATATCTCGCGGAATAAATACCGGGCCTTCCTCCAAGATACTGCACCTCAAGGCCGGAATCGTCAGCGATTACTGTCATGCCGGTAAGTTCGGATATGGCCCTGGCTTTTTTAAGGGAGTTTTCAAAAAAGCTTTCGCCGTCTTCCTCTATCGCCGGTAGATCAGGATAGTCAGCAAGCGACAAGAGCTCAAAATCCATTCCCTCAAGCAAAGCATTAAGCTCAAGGAGCTTACCTATATTTTTTGAGGCAAAAACTATTTTCTGTTTTTCAGGGTCCATAACAATTTCCGTGCGGCACAGATACCACAAAAAAAAGATTACCGCTACAGTTCACCAAAAATTTCTTTTTGTTTTTCAGTAAGCCGTGATATTCCAACCGTTGCCAGGTCAAGCATCCTGTCCAGCAGATCCCGGTTGAACGGTTTATCCTCGGCAGTTCCCTGAACCTCGACAATACCGCCACTGCCGGTCATCACAAAGTTCATGTCAACATCAGCCGTTGAATCCTCTGAATAATCAAGATCAAGCATTACGTTGCCATCCTTGATGCCTACGCTTATTGCCGATATAAAATCTCTTACCGGGAACTGTTCTATGGCACCATCTTCCTTCAATCTGCTAAGGGCATCGACAAGCGCTATGAATCCTCCCGTTATTGAAGCTGTTCTCGTACCCCCGTCAGCTTGGAGAACATCACAATCGATATAAACTGTTCTCTCGCCTAAAAGTCTCATGTCGGTAACGGAACGCAGAGATCGACCGATCAGCCTCTGAATCTCGTGGGTCCTTCCCTTTATCTTGCCCGATGCGGATTCCCTGGCGTTTCGCTGGGGGGTTGACATTGGAAGCATGGAGTACTCCGCAGTCAGCCATCCGGTACCGGAATTCCTTAAAAAGGGAGGGACTCTATCTTCAAGAGATGCCGTACAGAGCACACGGGTGTTTCCCATCTCTATGAGAGCCGAGCCTTTGGCACTGCTTATGAAGTCCCTTGTTATCTTTAGCGGTCTTATCTCATCAAAGGCACGACTGTTCGCCCTAATCATGATGCTCCACCGATTGATATGTATTTCTTTATGCTCATTACGAGCGCATCGGCAACAGCTTTCTGGATCTCTTCGTCTTTGATCTTTTTCCTGTCATCGACAGATGTTGAGAACCCGATCTCCAGCAGAATTGCCGGTATTTCAAGGGGCTGAAGAATCTGCACAGGTGCAGATCGCAATCCCCTTCCCTGACGGAGAAATACTGCCCCCATCTCTCTCTGGACTGTCTGAGCAAGAAGTACGCTATTGTTAATGCGCCTAGTCTGCTCCATATCTTTAATTATCTCTGCGGACCCCTCCTCCTGATCTGATGGAGTTTCTCCGCCAAGGTAGTATATCTCATATCCTTCGGCTTTCTGTGCGAAACCGGCATTTATATGGATGCTAATAAATATATCGGCACTGGCAGATTCAAAAATCTTCTTCCGTTCTTCAAAGGAGAGCGTTTTGTCATCGGAACGTGTGAGATGGACCTCTACCGGCACATCCACGGCGGCAGAGAGGTTCTTTTCAACAAGTTTGGCTATGGACAGAGCTATGTCCTTTTCGTAGAGCGAACGCGATATTTTTACCCCGGAATCTTCGCCTCCGTGGGCGGGGTCTATCAGAACAACATGAACTGCGGCACCTGCAAAGGATGGAACAGACAGCAATACCAGCGCTATCCAGCTATATAAAAAATTCTTAAAAAAATATGTAGACATTATATCCCCTCTATAAAGAAGACTGGGTGCGCGCAACTACTACAGCAATTCAGTGCTTGATGTCAATAGTCTCGATCGTTTTGTTCTTCCCGGAACGCTTTAACGGTTCCTTAACCCTTTCTACGGCAGTTACACTCTTCAATTGGTTTAGCTCGGAAAAAACCTGGTTCAACTGTTTCAGGTTTTTGATATCCAACTGGAAATTACAGATAGCATAATTACCCGGCTTTGCATCCACATTGACGTATGTGGCATTGATGCCGAGCGAATAAATAACATTGCTAAGTTCCGACAAAAGCCCTTTTTTATCCAGACAGGTCACACGAACACCTACCGAAAAAGTTTGTTTGTTATCTACGTTCCACTGGGCTTCAATAATCCGCTCGGGGTCCATCTCCTGTATCATTGAGCAGCTGGTAAGATGAACTGTTATACCCCTTCCCCGCGTCACACAACCCACTATTTCATCTCCAGGAAGAGGGCTGCAGCATTTAGCGAACCTTACCAGCACGTTATCTATTCCTGTAATGGATATACCGGCACCGGAGTGAGGTTTTGAGGGTTCAGTTTTGATCTTGTCTAATACCTTTTCTTCCCCTTCTTCCTCCTCATGTAGCAAGCGATGAGCGATGTGTCGTGCCGATAATTTCCCATATCCTATAAGCGCCAGCAGATCGTCTGCACTTAGCAGAGAATATTCTCCCAAGATAGCATTGAATTCATCGGTTTTAACAACCTGATTGAACTTCAGATGATTTTTTTTGAGCTCCTTGTCAAATATATCCTTCCCAAGAGCTATGCTCTTCTCCCGTTCTTCGGTCTTTATCCACTGTTTTATTTTGGATATGGCCCTGGGGGTAACGGCATACTTCAACCAGTCCTTGCTGGGGAAATGACCGGTCTGGGTCATTACCTCGACGGTATCACCGTTCTGGAGCCTGTACTTCAGAGGAACTATGGTCCTGTTGATCTTTGCGCCAATACACTGGTTTCCGACATCGGTATGTATACTGTAGGCGAAATCTATAGGAGTAGCACCCTTGGGAAAGGCCTTGACATCTCCTTTAGGGGTAAACACATAGACCTCGTCAGGGTAAAGGGCCAGTTTCAGATTCTTCATAAACTCCTTGGCATCCTTGTGTTCCTTCTGCATGTCAAGGAGTTCCCTGAGCTTGTTTATCTGATCCTCATCCTTTGAGGGAAAGGTTTTCCCTTCCTTATACCTCCAGTGCGCCGCTATCCCTTTTTCGGCCCACTCGTCCATCTCGTTGGTCCTTATCTGTATCTCAACCCTTTCTCCGTAAGGACCTATTACTGTCGTATGCAGGGAGCGGTAATTATTCGCCTTTGGCATCGCTATAAAGTCCTTGAACCGCCCCGGAACAGGTTTCCAAAGGGCGTGTACGATACTCAGCACCTCGTAGCATTTCCTTTCCTCATCCGAATCGAGGATTATTCTGAAGGCTATGAGGTCATAGACTTCATCGAAGTCGATGCGCTGTTCGTGCATCTTTTTGAATATGCTGTAGAAATGTTTCGCCCTTCCCCTAACTTCCCCCTTTATTCCGAAACTTTCTATCTTTTCCTGAATAACGCTTCCTACTTCTTTCGTATATCGGTCGCGTTCCTTCTTTTTTTTGTCCACCCTTTCTGTGAGTTCATAATAGGCCACGGTATGAAGATACTTTAGCGAAAGGTCTTCCAGTTCATCCTTAATCCAGTTGATACCAAGGCGGGCGGCGAGCGGAGCGTATACCTCCAGAGTCTCCTGTGCTATGAAAAGCTGCCTGTCCTGAGGCTGAAAATCAAGGGTGCGCATGTTATGGAGACGATCGGCCAGTTTAACCATCAGTATCCGGATATCAGATGACATAGCCAAGATCATCTTCCTGAAATTCTCGGCCTGGCGTTCCATCTGATCGCCGAATGTAATCTTGCTTATCTTGGTCAGACCATCAACAAGGAAAGCAACTTCCTTACCGAATGCATCTTCTATCTGATTAATTGTAGTAAGGGTATCTTCAACGGTATCGTGCAGGAGACAGGTAATGAGCGTCGAGGCATCAAGTCCCATTTTTACTGCCATGCCGGCCACTTCCAGCGGATGGATAAGGTAGGGTTCACCGGACAGCCGAAGCTGTCCATGATGCACTGTTGCAGAAAATATATAGGCCTTCTCCACCATCTCGAGGTCCTTCTGAGAGAGATATTTCTGGCATTCGTCCAATATGTCGGTTATCCGTATCATTATTTAATTTTCTACATTTAAATTAACACTCAAAAGGTTCCATACCGTTGTTCCTTATAAAAAAGTCCTTCCTACTCATTTGAGGGCAAATCCAGATAAATGAATCCCCAGATTATGCCTCGGCTATAATTTCCTCTATAAATACGCTTACCTTCTCTACAGGAATCCTTTCAATCTTTCCGGAGCCACGAAACTTAATCTCTACAACGCCCTCGGCAAGTCCTTTCGGTCCTATCGTCACTCTCAGGGGGATTCCAATCAGGTCGGCATCCTTGAACTTGACTCCCGCCCGCTCATCCCTGTCATCGAGAAGCACCTCCACGCCGGCCTCAAGAAGGCTCCGGTAAAGATCCTCGGCAAATTTTAAAATCTTCTCATCATTTACGTTCACAGGTGTGATAATCACATGGAAAGGAGCAATTGGAATGGGCCATACTATGCCGTCTCCATCGTGGCTCTGTTCAATACATGCCGCTACCGTCCTGCCTATACCTATTCCGTAACAACCCATTATCATGTGCTTCTCTTTGCCATCACTATCAAGGAAGGTGGCATTCATCGCCTTGCTGTACTTGACTCCCAGTTTGAAGACATGTCCAACCTCTATACCTCTGGCAATCTTTATACCTCCTTTGCAGCGAGGGCATATGTCACCCTCCCTCACTATTTTGAGATCGGCATATTCTGATATTTTAAAGTCCCTCTCGTTGTTGCAGTTTTTTATGTGGTGGTCTTCCTGATTGGCTCCCACAACAAAGTTTTTCATACCTATAAGGGAATAGTCTGCAATAATCCTGCATTTGATTCCTGTAGGCCCTGCAAATCCGCGGGGAGATCCAGTCACCTTCAGTATGGTTTCGTCCATTGCCAGTTCCAGCGAATCGCAGGCAAGATAGTTCTTAAGCTTTATTTCATTTATTTCTTCATCACCACGAACCAGGACTGCCACCGGCTTTTCATCACTCATGAATATCATTGTCTTTACGACATCACCGGGCAACACATCCAAAAAGGCGCAGACCTCCTCTATGGTTCTGACATCGGGAGTATGAACCTTTTCAAGGGTAAGCAACGGTGCATCCGTTTCTTTGCCCTCTTCAGGTCGGGGATACTCTGCCTTTTCGAGATTCGCTGCATAGCTACAAGAAGCGCAGTGAACAATGGCATCCTCTCCGGAGTCAGCGGTTACCATGAATTCGTGCGAAAAACTACCACCGATGTTACCGCTGTCCGCCTCAACCGGTCTGAAGTGCAGGCCACATCGTAGAAATATACGATTATAGGCATCAAACATCTTACGGTAGCTCTCCTCAGCTCCCTGCTCCGTTGCATCAAAGCTGTAGGCATCCTTCATACCGAATTCCCGGGATCTCATGGTTCCGAAACGGGGACGTATCTCGTCACGAAATTTAGTCTGAATCTGATAGAGGTTCCGGGGAAGTTGTCGGTATGTCTGTATCTCATCACGCACCAAAGCGGTTATTACTTCCTCATGCGTCGGACCTATGCAGTAATCACGGTTGTGACGGTCTTTTACCCTGAGAAGCTCTTTTCCGTACATAGCCCATCGTCCCGATTCCATCCACAGTTCGGCTGGCTGTACGGCCGGCATAAAAACCTCCTGGGCTCCGGCCCTGTTCATCTCTTCCCGTACGATGTTCTCTACCTTTCTTATCACACGATACCCCAACGGCAGATATGAATAGATCCCACCGGCCAGCTTTCTTATCATACCAGCCCGAAGCATCAGTTGATGGCTTGCAATTTCCGCATCGGAAGGGGTCTCCTTCATAGTTGGCAGAAACATCTCTGAATAACGCATTCTTTCCTCCTTGCCTATATATCAAAAGCTTTTAGTCTAAGTATTCTTTGATCTATCATCCAGTATAGATTGTACTTCGTCCATCAATACATCAACAAAATCTTCTTCCTTTATCTTCCTTATGGCCTTACCTTTTTTAAAAAGAAGTCCCATATGACGTCCTGCGGCAATGCCGACATCGGCTTCAGTTGCCTCTCCTGGCCCGTTAACTACACACCCCATAAGCGCAATCTTAATATAATCCTTCATCCCAAAAAGTCTGCCCTCGACCGTTTCAACGAGCCGAAACAAATCCACCTCGCAACGCCCACATGTAGGGCATGAGATAATATCTGGCCCAACTTTCCTAATATCAAGGGCCCGCAGTATACCGTAGGCTACACCTACCTCTGAGACGGGATCGCCTGAGATTGACACCCTTATTGTATCTCCTATTCCCTCGTTGAGAAGTACCCCGATGCCTATTGATGACTTGATTGCCGAATTTACAAGACTGCCAGCCTCGGTCACGCCCAGGTGCAATGGATAATCGGTCGCCTTTGAAAGAGCCCTGTTCGCCTCTATCATGGCCGTAACATCGGAGGCCTTAACCGACAATTTGAGGTCCTTAAAACCCATCTCTTCGAATAGACCTATGTTTCTGAGCGCGCTTTCTACTAGTGCGTCCGCCGTGGGTGACCCATGACGGGAAAGGATGTCCTTCTCCAACGAACCAGAATTGACGCCTATTCGTATGGAAACGCCTCTTTCTTTTGCGTTAAGTATTATCTGAGCTATATTTTCTTTTGGAATATTCCCGGGATTTATCCTTATGCAATCGGCCCCGTTTTTTATAGCGCCTATGGCGAGCCGGTAGTCGAAATGAATATCGGCTATCAGAGGAATTTTTATCCTTTGCTTGATCTTTGCGATTGACTCAGCTGCCTCTTCATCCGGAACCGCAACTCTTACGATTTCACATCCCGCAGCGGTCAACCTTTCAATCTGAGCAGCGGTCGCATCCACATCTCTGGTATCCGTGCAGGTCATCGATTGAACAGCGATGGGGAAATCGCCTCCTACTGTAACCGATCCAACGGAAACGGGCCTTGTTTTTTTTCTGGCTTCTTTCATGGTATTCTCAAGGTAATTTTGGACACCTACAGCAAATGGTACCGTTGGTTATCTATAGCATGAACACTATGTAAGGGCAACGAGCTAATGTTGGCTATTGTTGAGAATTTTGCATTCCGTAAAGAAAATTCCCCGCAAATATAGTTAGATTGATCACATTCAGATTCGAGTAGTTATAACCAAAAACCAATATGGTGCCACACTGCCCATAAGAGGCTTTATCTTGCGACAAACCCCAATGTACAACCTTTAGGTATTTTCTTCATTTTAGAAGTATTTTGCATATGTCGCCCTACCCTCGCCGTTAAGGCATGAACAGAAAATGAAAATAAAGTGTATATAATTGATTTTTATACATTAAACTTTTTAGAGCTGCCATTGTAAAATCTTTTTACTTCTCACAGTGCAGCGGCAGCCATCGGTATCCCACATGGTTTATTAACGGTAAATACTACAGGATTGGATTTTTATTTTCTTCTTGTCTTCATTTGTGTAGTTGTGTATATGAATACCTTCAATTATGTAGGTACGGGAATCAAGTTGCTTAATATCATAAAAAGGAGGCGGTATAATGTTTCAATATCAAAAGAATAATGATGCGTTAGGAACAGTAAACAGAGGAAATCCTTGTGAGTCCGGGCTATGTACACTGTGCAGGGCGGATTGCCAGGGAAGATGTGAGACCTGGATGTCCAGCATGGTAGGAAGAAAGCTGCTTTATCCAAGAGATTTTGGTTGGATTACCTCAGGAAGTTCCAGAGTAAATCACGTTGGCGTTTCCTACGATAACCTCAGAATTCAAGGTTACGTCTATGGTGCAAACAAACTTCCCAACGGCCTCACCAACTCCCCTGATGATTGCGTATTTCCCAATGTTTCAATTGAAACGGAATTCGGCAACGAAATAAAGACCAAATGCAGAGTACCGATGATGACCGGCGCCCTTGGCTCAACCTTTATTGCAGCCAGATACTGGGATTCTTTTTCCATAGGTGCCGCTCTGGTTGGTTATCCTATCGTGGTTGGCGAAAACGTCGTCGGCATTGACAGAGAAGCCGTAATAAACAACGGGAAGATAGAGAAGGCCCCCGAGCTAGACAGGAGAATTGACACCTTCTTGAGGTACTATGATGGTTACGGAGCAATCATCGTGCAGATGAACGTAGAAGACACCAGAAACGGTGTTGCCGAATACGTCATTGATAAATATGGCGACAAGGTTATCATAGAACTTAAATGGGGCCAGGGGGCAAAAGTTATCGGTGGCGAAATTCAGGTAAAGAGCCTTGATTACGCAATATTCCTCAAAAAGAGGGGCTACGTGGTAGATCCAGACCCTGAGTCACCGGAGATTCAAAGTGCATTCAAGTCGGGGTCCATAAAATCGATCGCCCGCCACAGCAGACTGGGTTACACGGAACAGAATTCCGAGGCCAAGGTCAGAGAAGTCTTCATGAATGCCGTGAAACACCTCAGGAAGATCGGTTACAAGAGAATATCCCTGAAGACCGGATCCTACGGAATGGAGCCCCTGGCTATGGCCATTAAATATGCCACAGATGCCAAACTGGATCTTCTTACCATTGATGGTTCCGGCGGCGGCACAGGGATGAGCCCATGGAACATGATGGAAAGTTGGGGTGTCCCCTCTATACTTTTACACTCCAAGGCCTATGAGTACGCCAAGATATTGGCCGACAAGGGCCAGAAGGTGGTGGATATGGCCTTCGCCGGAGGACTGGCCAAAGAAGACCAGATCTTCAAGGCTCTGGCCCTTGGCGCTCCTTTCACCAAGCTGGTTTGCATGGGAAGAGCGTTGATGATTCCAGGCTACCTTGGTGCAAATGTCCAAGGCGTAAATCATCCTGAAGTAAAAGAGAAAATTAATGGTCAGTGGGACAAACTGCCCGCATCTGTGACCGCCCAAGGGACCACTGCGGAAGAGATATTTGCAGGCTACTACGATGTCCAGAAGAAGGTTGGGAAAGATGAAATGAAAAACATCCCTTACGGAGCAATAGCCGCCTGGACTCTGGCAGACAAATTGGGCGCAGGTCTCCAGCAGTTTTTAGCGGGAACAAGAAAATTCAGCATCTCCGAGCTGTCAAGAAATGAAATCTTCTCAGCGAACAGGGAAACTGAAAAAGAGACAAAGATTCCTTACATTACGGATGTTTCAGATGACGTGGCCAAGTCTATCCTTAACGGCTAGACATATATAAGAGCCCTGCCTTGAAAAAGGCTCTGGATAATCACCTATTCAAGGCAGGGGTGTTCGGCATTAAAAACCGCAACACCCCTGCCGTTTTTTATGGTGACCGGAAGGTCACTACACATTTTATTCTTAACCTATCCTCAGAGATCGGAATGCCTCCATCATGCTTTAAAGCCCCATTATCCAAAGCTGCCCTACCCCCATCCCTGAAATAAAAAGGGGGGCATACCCCAGACCGGTTGAGGAATCTTGAACTCTTTACTTACTTTTCAGTTATTGATATGGTCACCCCTGTAGATTGTAAATTGGTTGTCCATAGAAACTTCCCAAAATAAGCAGGCAGGCGATATAATAGTTGGAAAACAATTCACACAAAGTCCCCTCTGTTACAAGGCTACACCTTAATGACAATGACAAGTTTAAGGTTCTTCTCGGTGAAGAAGACAAAAATCTTAAAACTTTGGAAAAACTGGGGCGAGTAAAGATTAACGCAAGAGGAACAACGGTCTCCATATCAGGGGCTAAAGGGGATTGCAGTCTCATAAAGGACCTTCTCGCGCAGCTTTATGATATCATTAAAAAAGGTTATCATGTCTACCCGAACGATATCGATTACGCACATCGAATCCTGTCAAAAAACAGCTCGGCTAACCTGGAGTCTATATTTCTGGACACAGTCTTCATCTCATCCCAAAAGAGGGTGATTACTCCAAAAAGCATAGCACAGAAATCATACATCGACTCAATAAGGGAATTCGACATCGTCTTCGGGATAGGTCCCGCCGGCACAGGCAAGACATACCTTGCGATGGCTATGGCCGTGGGAGCGCTTCTGGAAAAAAGCGTCAGCCGTATAATACTTACACGTCCCGCAGTTGAGGCAGGAGAACGCCTTGGTTTTCTTCCTGGAGACCTCTCTGAAAAAGTTAACCCATACCTGAGACCCGTATACGACGCATTATACGACATGATGGATTTTGAAAGGGCCTCTGCACTAATAAGCAAAGGCATCATAGAGGTAGCACCACTTGCCTTCATGAGGGGTAGAACACTTAATGACTCTTTTGTCATTCTTGATGAGGCACAAAATACGTCTTCCGAACAGATGAAGATGTTTCTTACAAGGCTTGGTTTCGGATCAAAAGCAGTAATAACAGGCGATACAACGCAGATAGATCTCCCCCCTAACAAGATTTCAGGCCTTGTAGAGGTAGAAACAGTACTTAAGGGGATAGAGGACATTCGGTTTGTTTACTTTTCTGAGATAGATGTGGTAAGACACCGGCTGGTCCAAAAAATAATTCGGGCGTACAATCACCTCAACAGCAAAAAATCCATAAATAATGATTAATAGTCTCAAAAAACTCACGACTAGAAAAAAAAATTCTCAAAATGGCACACCCAACGGGGATAGCGGGACAAATCATTCCTCGTGGATTAACAGGAGAGTTTTTTCCTGGAAAAACGGTGTGGCGCTATGCATGAGCCTGCTCCTTACCCTAATGCTTTACCCCCAGATTCTTCACTTTGCACCTCCGGAATATAAGGTAGGGGCTATTATCACAAAGGACATACAGGCAGACCGCAACTTCCTGGTGGTTGACAAGGCGGCAACAGAGCAGAAAAAAACGTCTGCCGCTGCTGCGACCAGGGGCATATACGATTTTGACAGTGATATGCCGGCAAAAATAGGGGTGGCACTGTCAAAGGCATTCCTGGCTATGAGTGAAAACGCAAAAACTGACAACAGCTCTCCAGAGACAGCGGCCCTAACAGAAAGGGCTAAAAAATCATTTGAAGATATATCAGGCATATTGCTTACGGACGACGAATTTGCAACACTTGTGAGGAGAGCCTTTCCTCTCAATCTATGCAACAATATAGTAAAGCTTGTTTATAGTACATATGCCGGCGGTCTTATAGGAAACAGGGATATTGCTGAACTCAACAGGGAGCGGGGAATAACAATACGGGAGATAAAAAATCAGGACGAAAGGAATATGGATGATCTTTCATCCATTGTCGATATCGGGAAAATAAGTAGTCTTATTCAGATTAATTCAGAGTCTCTGTTCAAAACCAAAAAGATGGACACCTTAGTACTATCTTTGTCACAGAAGGCCGTACGACCTAACCTGACCTTTGCCAAAAATGCTACGGAGAAGAAAAAACAGGCTGTATTCGATGAGGTGAAACCTGTTCTATATGAGGTGCAGAAAAATGAAATGATCATAAGGGAGGGAGAAAAGATAACCCAGGCAGACCTGGACAAGCTTGATGCCTTCTATAAGGGACAGGAGGGAAGCGGCCTTGCAAGCCTCTCTGTATTTCTGGGCATATTCCTCACAATAGTGCTTCTCTCAGTTGTATTCTATCGTATGTCCAAAGCGTCATTCCGATCATCAGGGAATGCCCTTACCGATATACTCTTCATGGGTATTGTAATAGTACTACAGGTAATAATTGTAAAGGGAGGCATATTTGTATGCGACTCCGTAGGCATGGCCTATGGTATTGTGCCCGCATCCTCATCCATATATGCAATTCCCTTCACAATGGGGACCATGCTTGTTGCAATACTTATAGGCAGAAGTGAGGGGCTTGTATTCTCAGTTTTCTCGTCGGTTATTGTCTCCTTTCTTTTCGAAGACAAGTCTTCCATTTTCCTCCTTTCAATTATGGGCAGTACCGTTGCCGCTCACTATATAGTTCATTGCGAACAGCGCTCCGCCTTTTTCAAGGCAGGGATAGTGGTAGGCATGGTTAATATAGGAGCCATATTCTGTCTTTCACTGCTTTCAGGAACCCTCTTTACAATCGATACCCCAATAAAACTGCTTATGGGTATATTGGGAGGAGCACTATCGGGCTTCATAGTCTCCGGGCTTGTCCCTCCCCTTGAATCATTGTTTGGATATACCACCGACATAAAACTCCTGGAACTGGCCAACCTGAATCAACCTGTATTTCAGGAATTGCTAATGGCGGCCCCTGGGACATACCACCATAGCGTCATAGTAGCTTCTCTTGCCGAAGCAGCCGCAGAAGAGATAGGAGCTAACGCCCTACTTGCCAAGGCCAGCGCCTATTACCACGATATCGGCAAGATGAAGAAGCCTTTATACTTTATAGAAAACCAGTCAGACTGGAAAAATAGGCACGATGACCTCTCGCCACAGATGAGCAGTCTGGTTATTCTTTCACACGTTAAGGACGGCTGTGAACTGGCTCGTGAGCATAACCTAGGAAAGGCAATAACGGATATAATACAGCAACATCACGGAACAAGCCTGGTAAGTTATTTTTACGAAAAAGCAAAAAAGGAAGGTAAGGATTCCGGACAATCACAATCGGTATTAGAGGCGGATTTTCGTTATCCAGGTCCCAGGCCAAGGCGGAAAGAGGCCGTTCTTGTGCTGCTAGCAGATGTAATTGAGGCATCATCAAGAACGCTGACAAACCCAACCCCTGCAAGAATAAAAAATCTTGTCAACGACAGGATACAGCAAATAGCCAAAGAGGGGCAGCTTGACGAATCGGATATTACGTTCAGTGACCTGAAAAAGATTGCTGAAACCTTTACCAGGATTCTAACTGGCATATTTCATCGCAGGATAGAGTACCAACAGCCATCGAGAAAATAATCTTATGAAAATTTTTATTGATAATGACCAGAACACATTGGATTTGGACCTTGCCAGAGCCGAAAATTCGCTCTGTGAAATCCTGAATATGCTCGGAGAACAGGACCGGGAGATCAGCCTGGTTTTTGTAGACGATGAGGGAATACGGGAGATTAATCGTCAGTATCTGGGCAGAGATTACCCCACGAACGTTATAGCATTCTCAATGAACGAAGGGGAATTCGGCGATATCAATCCCCTCCTGCTTGGAGATATTGTAATATCGACTGAAACTGCCCTACGTGATGGACAGGCAGGCGGTCTTACCTTTGAAGATGAACTGGACTACCTTATGATACATGCAGTGCTTCACCTTCTGGGATATGAGCATGAAGAGCCAGAAGAAACCGATAAGATGCGCAAAAAAGAGAACGAGGTCTTCTTTGCGCTGAAGAAATATGATTTGGAGTAATAAATAAAAGCTCAATGCGATAGACAAAGGTTCAATTGACCACCAAAATCTGTCCTGGACGTATAAGAGACTTCCTCTTCAGATTATTCAGCCTTAGCAAGTGATCCAGACTAACCCTGTTTCGATTAGCTATTGTGGATAAGGTGTCGCCCCTTTCTACAACATAGGTCTTTGAAGTTTTTGCCTTACCTACGTAAGCTGTCCTTCCGCTTCCCCGGATCTTAATGATCTGACCTATGCTAAGATCGTTGCTATTGAGACCATTTAAGGTCTTTATTGCCGACATAGTCGTTCCAAATCGCTTTGCTACCAGCCAGAGAGAATCGCCCTTCTTAACAACATAGGTATCGACAGGCCCTTCAATATTTTCCTGAGTTCCCGCCGAAGAAAGCGTCTCAGATAATACATATCCACGGGACGGAATCTTTATCCAGCTTCCCTCTCTGATGGTGTGTTTGCTTGTAAGGCGATTAGCCGCCAATATCGAATTGACCGAGCTTTTGTATCGTCGTGCTATGGTAGAGAGGGTGTCTCCCTTTTTTACCCTGTAGCTTATGTATTTAGCACCACCAGGTTTCTTTGCCTCGGAAACCTGATCTATAATCTGGGCAAATTTTTCTTTCATCCCCTCCGGAATCTTAAGATCGTAAGTGTTCGGGGTAGTTTTATATCGCAGTTCGGAGTTGAGAACATGTAATGTCTCTTCTGAGGTGCCAAGCACCTTTGCCAGATCATTGAGCCCTACACTTTTCTCTGTCTTGACCGTTTCAAAAGAAATCGGTTCGTCCTGGGATCTATTCAGGTCTATGCCATATTTTTGGGGATTCTTAATTATATGAATCGTAGCGAGAAAACGCGGAACATAGTTAGAGGTTTCGGGGGGAAGCTTACGGTACAGGTCCCAGAAGTTATCCAGATAGTTCATCTGCTGACTCGATATTGCCTTGAGAACCCTGCCCTCTCCGCAGTTATAGGCAGCCAGAACGGTTAGCCAGTCACCAAATATTCCATGCAGCTCCTTCAGGTAGGCTATGGCGGCCCGGGTCGACTTCTCGGGGTCCATGCGCTCGTCAATCCAAAGATCGCGTTTCAGCCCATACCGGTAGCCAGTTGAGGGTATTATCTGCCAGAGGCCAAGGGCCCTGGCTTTTGACAGAGCCTTTATCTTGAAGCCACTTTCGACAAGTGGCAACCATGAAAGTTCTTCCGGCAATCCCGCTTCCTTTAAGAGCTTCAGTATCATGGGACGATATCTGCCGGAGCGATCGTAGGAGGAAAGAAAAAACTTGAATTCTCCTTTTTGGAAACGCTTTATTGCAGTCTCCACATCGTCATTCATTACAAGGGGAATCTCGCTCTGGTAACCAGCAGCCACATGGCTTATGGATGTGTATATTTCTACAATCTTCTTGGCTATCATGACGCGGAGGTCATCTTTTTGCCACGCAATATCCGGGTCTCCATTAACATCAAGCACAAGTGAATATGCCTCATCAAGAAGTTTCAGAGCATTGTCAGGCTCCCCCTTTTCCCAGAGAAGCTGAGCCTGCTCCAGAAAATCAAGGGCCTCATCCATGATTGCCTGCGTGTTGTTCTGTCCATGGCTCTTTTCATTCTCATCGCCTTGATCAGGATTTTCAGCACTTGAAAAGATGTTTCTCGAAAGGTCAGCTGAGCTAGCGGCTCCGTCGGCTTCAATGTTTTCCTGATACGACTGTTCCTGATGCGATGAACGTGAATCTTGAGCCTGACTTCGGTCGTAAGGAAATGGTTGAGTAGATCTATAGGGTGGCGGGGCGCAGGAAGATGCTAGAAAAGTGATCAGCAACAACATAAAAATTCTTCTTAATACAGACATACAATAACCCTCCGAGCAAAAGTCAACAGGCACACTTTTATCTTTTTTTCGCTACAATCTCTAGACTGTATACGTCACAAATGCAACGAATAATACAATCCATCGAGTTTTTATCTCTATCAACTTATGAGATAGGCCTCTATAAGATCATCGATATCGCCGTCCAATACCCTGTCCACATTTCCCACTTCCATGCCGGTTCTGTGGTCCTTCACCATCTTATAGGGATGGAGAACGTAAGAGCGGATCTGACTTCCCCACTCTATCTTCTTTTTGGTTTTGTTGACCTCGTCCATCTCTTCCGATTTCTTGCGAAGCTCCTCTTCATAGAGACGGGACTTTAAAACCTTCATGGCCACAGCACGGTTTTTATGCTGAGACCGCTCATTCTGACACTGCACAACGATTCCTGTAGGTATGTGCGTAATCCTTACAGCGGAATCGGTCTTATTCACATGCTGCCCCCCGGCACCGCTGGACCTGTATGTGTCTATCCGTAAATCTTTTTCATTGATCTCAATGTCGATATCATCGGAGATCTCAGGATATACAAACACCGATGCAAATGACGTGTGCCTTCTCTTCCCGGTATCAAAAGGAGATATCCGCACAAGCCGATGTATTCCTGTCTCCGCTTTTGAATACCCGTACGAGTAAGGGCCTTCCAACGTAATTGTTACGCTTTTGACCCCAGCCTCGTCACCTGGCTGGAGATCGATGATCTTGGCCTCAAAACCTTTCCGCTCTGACCACCGGAGGTACATCCTGAGCAGCATCTGAGTCCAATCCTGCGCCTCGGTACCGCCTGCACCTGCATGGATTGCCAAAATAGCGTTGCCAGGGTCATCTTCACTTCCCAGCATCATCTTGAATTCTTCACTTTTAAGCAAAGCATCCAAGCTTCTTAGTTCTTCTTCTATATCCTGAAGGGCATTATCATCAGCATCATCACGGGCCATTTCAAATAGCATCTCAAGATCCTGGATGGAACTGTTAATCGTATTCCATCCCCTTACTATCTCCTCGGATCTACTCTTCTCCCTCAGCACTTCCCTGGCAGACGAAGGATCATTCCAGAAATCCTCCCTCAGTGATTGTTTTTCAAGCTTTCCTATTTTTTCTTCATTTGCATCTAAGTCAAAGACAACCTCTGAGGTTTTCTATTCTATTCTTAAGATTCTCGATCTTTTCCGAAATATCCGCAATCATAATACCTTCCTCCTCAATGAAACTAAAGCGCCAATTAGCAGAAACCCGAAGCATAAACAAGCAAATATATTTCCGTATTTTGAATAAAAGGTAGGATGAAAAGTGAACTTAACATCTTCTTCCAAGACTTCTCTCTCAAATATTCCAGTCCTGGATACAATGCGACCCAAGGGATCAACCACAGCGCTTATCCCCGTATTTGCGGCCCTTATCATATAGACACGGTTTTCTATTGCGCGGAAGGCAGCCATAGTCAGGTGTTGATAAGGAGCCGATGTCTCGCCATACCAGGCATCATTTGTTATATTGACAAGAAGGGCCGCCCCTTTCGAACGGAACTTCCGACTTATTTCTGGAAAGATCCCCTCATAGCATATAAGAACACCTATCTTGTTTCCGCCCATATCAAGCGGTTCAATGCTGCTGCCCTTCCTGAAATCCCCCGCCCCAACAACCAGCTTTCCTATAAAAGGAACGAACCTTTGAAGGGGAACGTATTCACCAAAAGGAACCAGATGAACCTTGTCATACCTTCCGGCAGTAACTCCCTGCGGAGATAGAAGATAGGCACTATTTAGGAAGGAGGCCTTGCCCATTTCCACATTGTACGCCGGTGCCCCGAATAAAAACCATGCTCCGGCTTTCCTAACGGTAGCTATAATCTCCCTGGTCATATCTCCATAATCCTGAAAAAAGAACGGGGCCGCCGTCTCAGGCCATACGATCAGAGAGGTTCCATCTTTTGATGCATCAGCGGAGAGTTTTGTATATATTTCTACGGTTTCTTTTTTAAATTTATCATTCCATTTAAGAGATTGATCAATGTTCCCCTGCACTATCAATGTGTGTAGGGGCTCAAGATCCCCTTCGTAACTTTGAAGCAAATCCATACGGTAGAGGCCATACCCCAGAACCCCCATAAACAGGGCCAACGCCATAGATATCTCGATAATAGGCAACTTCCTTTTTTCGCTGGAAGCCAAGAAAAATCCGCATATGGCATCACAAAACACACAATTGATAAACACTATCAGAAAGCTTATCCCGCATACCCCTGTAATATCGACTATTTGAATCATTGAGAGGTATGCGTGCTGGGAATAGCCAAGATCTTCCCAGGGAAAACCTGAAAAGAGGTGCCCCTTGAGATACTCCAAAAATACCCAGAGAAAGGGGGCGACAAAAACTGCCCCTATCCGCCTTCTCCTGAAATATGCAATACCGGCGCAGAAAATCCCTGTGTATAAACTTAGATATGTGACCAGGAGTAGCATTACGGCTATACCGGCGTAGATGGGAAGTCTGCCATATTGAACGACTACAAATACTATCCAGTAAAGCAGACCTGCATTATATACAATCCCTGCCGAGAAGCCGACACGAAAGGCGGCGGCGATGTCCTTGTTTCTGATGGAAATCAGGAGGGGAACCAGCGCAATCCATATCAGAAAGCCGAGATCAGGCTTGGGAAAAGATAAAAAGACCAGTACCCCTGTGAGCAGAAAAAGTAATATATCTTTTCTATTCATCTTCGGTTTTCGTTTTTTCTCTTTTTGCAACCTCGGCGGGCGGCAAGATTGTATCCGCTGTCCTCCGAATCCTTACCTTTTTTATGCTTCTCTCGTCAGCCGCTTCTACAGTAATCCTCAAGTCTTTGTAGTCTACATACTCGCCGGTAACGGGGATCTTCTTGATAAGGAAAAAAATGAAACCGCCCAGGGTGTCGAATTGCCCTTCAGGTACATCTACTCCGAAGTATTCTTCAAACTCTTCTATATTGACCCTGCTGTCTACAAGGATATCGCCGCCGGAAAGTCGTGTAAAAGGGTTATCCTCCGTGTCATGTTCGTCGTGAATTTCTCCAACTATCTCCTCAATGAGATCCTCCAGAGTGACAAGACCGGAGGTACCGCCATACTCATCGATAACAATGGCCATATGTGATTTTTTTTCCTTTAGCTCATGCAGAAGAAGGTGGATATTCTTTGTCTCAGGAATATAGTAGGTCTTCCTGAGGATAGAAGTTATGTCTTCCTGGCCGAATGGTTTGGACCAGAATCTCAACAGATCCTTGACATTCAAGATGCCGACTATATTATCAATATTATCATTATAAAAGGGCATCCTTGTATGACCGTGTTTAAGGATTAGCTCCAGGATATCCTCTATGGTAGCGCTGTCGCTTATCCCAACTATCTCGGTTCTGGGGATCATCACCTCCCTGGCAACCGTCTCGCGCAACTCCAAGATGCTCTGGATCATGTCACCAGATTGTTTGTCAATAAGACCGTTCTGCTCCCCTGAGTCGATAATCGACTGTATCTTCTCCTCAAGGATCTCCAAGCCTCTTCGCCCGGAGGCACCGGGGAAGAACAACCCTATTCGTTTTCTTATATCGGGAAAAATATTTTACCCCCTATCCAATATGGACTTTTAAATTAAAAAGTGCGTGACTTACAAGCCCCTGAGATACTCAGGTCTGAGTATCTTCTTGTTTGAGGATTGTATGACTTCCTGTATCAACTTGACCGTCTCATCCTTTTCCTGAGGCATTCTCGCCCGTATGGGAAGGTAGTTTGATGCATGATTCGAGGTAAAGAAACAGTTTGTAAAATCAGAGTTTGCCACCATAACACCCAGTTCCTTAAGAAAACCGAACTGATCGGGGAGTTCAAACTTCCCTGCCATCTGTTCTTCGTAAAGCGGTGTACCGGGGATGACCATAACGGTAAGGGCACCAACATAGTCGGGATCAATCTCTGTAAGGATACGGGCGGTATCCATTGCATGCTCCATGCTTTTTTTCTTTCCCCCTATCCCGAGAAGCACCGTTACCGAAAGCTCTATGTCGGCCTTTTTGATCTTTCTGCCAGCCTCCACCATCTGGCGGGAATCTGCCCCCTTTTCTATATCCTTCAGGATCTCATCGTTGCCAGATTCCATTCCGAGATACGCTATATTTACTCCCAGATCGCGCAGCTGCTCAAGTTCTTCAGGTGTCTTGCGGAGTATGCTTTTGACATTTGCATAAAGACCTATTCGCTTTACACCCTTAATGTTGAATTTTATTGATTCAAGGATAGGAACCAGTTTTTTCATTGGGAGAATAAGTGCATCGCCATCACAGAGAAAAACCTTTTCTATATGACCGTACCTGGAAGCCTCTACTATGTCTTCCTGTATCTCTTCAAAGGTCTTGATCCTGAACTTTTTTTCCTTGAAGGTAGAACAAAATGTGCACTTGTTATGTGAACAACCTACGCTGATCTGCAGGAGAAGGCTGTTGGCCTCGCTGGGGGGCCTTATTATCATTCCTTCGTATTTCATTACGAATATCCAAATACCTTTCTTATTAAAATATAAGGGGGCCGCAAAAAAACATCCACGATATCGGGAAATGGCCTGTTTTTTGCTAAAATATCCAACGCACATCAAAAACTGCAATTGGATAAAATCCCCGGCGATAACGACTTCATTTCTATAATATGATCAAGGAAAAGGCAAGTAACAAAAGCCCTCGGATTATATGGAAGATTAATCCTCAAGTCATTTTTGTCTGTTTTAAATTTCAGTAGCCAAAAGCGATATTCTGGTTCTTCAACTCACTCATCTCAGCCAGTTTTCCCTTGTTCCAGTTGGACATAAGAGAAAAATACCCAGCCCCCCTTGCAATACCTTCCACATTATCTGATCCACATACAGGGCAGGTTTGCTTGATTCCACGGGAGGTGGTATTGCAGCTCAGGCAAGTGGTAAACTCGGGGGAGAATACCAGATGGCGGTTCAGCGTCTCATTAAAGACCTTTGCGACAAACTGTGCCAATATTCCTGTATCTGGCCTTTTATCACCCAACCATATATAGGTAGCGGCATTTCCCTTTATGAAGGAGTGGGTCGTCCCTTCATAAAAAGCCCTTTCGAAGGGGCTTGTCGGGGATGAGGCCGCCAGAAGAGTGGAATTGGTGTAATATACACTTCCCGTTGATATATCCCCCCTCACATAGTGCCCTGCCGTAGGAGAAAAATGTTTAAGATCCAGTCGGGCAAGGCGGTATGGGGTGCTTTCGGCCGGTGACTGTTGAAGTATAAAATGGAGGCCATGCTCCCGCCCCAAGACTTCTATAAAGCCTTTCATGTGACCAAGAACTTTTAGGCCAAAGCTTCGGGCATGCTCCGACTGGTGTAGCTGGCTGCCAGTATGAGCCCAGACCAGTTCGTTCAGGCCTATCATTCCAATAAGATAGGTGCATCGGTTCATCCTAAGGTAAGAGGCACCGTCATACCTTATTGTGAGCAGAGACAGTGGACCATCATCACCATGGGACAAAAGTTTTTCGATAAAATCCCTCTTCTGGATATGTGCCTTTGCCGCCAGCGTCATGACATCCTCAATCATGGCAAATAGTCTTTCGTCATCCCCCTGTGCCCTGTATCCAAGCCTGGGAAGGTTTATCGACACGTTCTGTATACCAAAATAACGCATCCTCCAGGGCTCCCTCGAATCATCCATCCCTTCAGGACTATCCATATCAAGGGTGCAGCATTCCGACATGTTAAGGGAATTATCCCTGTCGAATATAAAGTGAGGGTTCCCCTTTTCAGCAGCCACATTGCAGGCCATATACAGAAAGTCCCTGTAACCCTCGCTCCTGAAGAGTTCAGCCGTTATGTGTAGAAATGGGCGTGGAAAAACGAAGGGGCGCCCTGCAGCATCCCCCTTTTCAAATGCCTCTAAAAGGGCAATTAAAAATCGACGCCCATCCTGTTCATAGTCTCTGTATTTTTTTCCTGTAAAGTCGCCTCGCGGACCTATGGCTGGAACATCCTTCAGATATCCAGGAACATTCCAGTAGAGATGTATATCGGTAAATATCGTCTGCCCTCCCCTGCCGACGGCCTGCTGCGCGAACTCATAGATAAGGCGCTGTGAAAGCTGGGTAAGCTCACTGTCGGTCAATTCCTCCAGGTAGGGAGCAAAAAAGATATTTACCGCGTCCCAGCCTATAGCACCGGCGACATTTCCCTGCAGAGCTGCTGTAAACCTCACCATATGTGACAAAAGCACCTCTGCGTGCCTCGCAGGCATAGCCACAGCAAGGGCATTGGGTAGATTCAACCCGAATTTTTTTATGTACTCCAGCGACTGGAAACAGCAATAAGGTCTGTCAACATACCCAAGATTATGGATATGGATATCACCCCCCATATGGCCATAACCAACATCATCAGAAAAGACATTCAGAATGGCAAACTCTTTCTTTATTCCCTGGGCCAGGGTAAGATTGGTCCCTTCCGGGCTGTGTGGAATGTTTGCGTTTTCTTTGTTATGGTACAATATCAGCTGCCCGACATCGTAGAGGGGAAAACCCAAACGGGCGTGGAGTTTTGAGGCGTCCTTCATACCCCTCTCTATCAGCCTGGCATCCACCAGTTCCCTTATCAGGGCGGAAGTCAGGGTATCAATCCCGGATAAGGCAATTCTATCCTCCACTTCTCTGCTGATCTCTTCCGCAGTAGTAAGGTCCACTCCTGCTTCCCGAATCAAGGCATCAACGATTTTACGCCTGTTCCAACCCGTGATTCCCTCTCCCGATGTCCTGACAAAGAGGGTCATATCTGTTGTTTCATTATCCGCCATATTTAAGGTCCCGTTTACTCGAAATCAGCTCCAGCAGGCAATAGGTATTCTCTTTGAAAAAAATTTGCAAGTTTTCTATTAGCACTGCCTAGGGCAGCAGATAATCCTCGTTGATAATTAAGAGAAAATTTCGTATCCTTCCGGTGCATCTTATCGCTGGAACATTACCAAAGCAGTCCTTCATTACATGCAAGCCACATAAACAGGACACCCGTTGCTGTCATGTACCTTATGAGCAAAAACAGGGGTCCAGGACAGGGGTCAAGAAAGACTATGGATAAACAGACAAACAAGATAGAATGTCCCAATTGCGGATACCATATAGACGTCAATGACATCCTCTACCATCAGGTTGAAGAGGAATTGAAAAAGAAACACCGCGAAGAAATGGCCGTTGAAAGAAACCGATATCAGGATAAACTTAATATTTTAACCAGGGAGCGCCAAAAGCTGGAGGACGATAGGACGCGCCAGGAGGAAACCATCAACAATATTGTCAGGACCCGGCTGCGGGAAGGAGAAAAGATCCTTCAGGACAGGATAAAGGCCTCCATGGAGGAGGAACATATGGAACGTGTCCGGTCTCTCCAGGAAGAGCTAAACCAGAAATCCGGGCAGCTGAAAGAATTCAACCGGGCAAAATCCGAGATCGAGCGATTAAAGAGAGAAAAGAACGAACTCAAGGAAACCATAGAGGCGGAATCGGAGAAAAAGCTGAACGAGATAATCACTGCGGAGCGTGAAAAGATACGGAAAAACGAAGAACAGAAATCCTATTTGAAACTGTCCGAAAGAGAAAAAGTCATTGAACAGCTAAATCAGCAGCTCAAAGAGGCTCAGAGAAAGGCCGAACAGGGATCCATGCAGATGCAGGGCGAGGTCCAGGAACTGGCAATTGAGGAGTGGCTTAGCGCAAACTTTGCCCTGGACACCATCGAAGAGGTACGCAAGGGGGCGCGTGGCGCTGACTGCCTACAGATAGTCAACACCCGTACGAGGCAGAACTGCGGCACCATATGTTACGAGAGCAAACGAACCAAGGGCTTCCAGGAGATATGGATAGAAAAGTTCAAGGCCGACATCCGCGACCGGGGAGCCGATATTGGGGTTCTGGTTACAGAATCGATGCCTACGGATATGCAGCGAATGGGACTCAGGGACGGAATATGGGTCTGCTCTTTCGAAGAATTCAAAGGTCTTTCTGTTGTGCTTAGAGAATCCCTTATCAGATTAAGCAATGCCATAACGATACAGGAGAACCGCGGCGACAAAATGGGAATGATCTACGACTACCTCACAGGCAACGAATTCAGACTCCAGATTGAGGCTATCGTAGAGGGCTTCACACAGATGCATTCCGATCTGGAATCGGAAAAGAGGGCCATGCAGGGTATCTGGAAAAAACGTGAGAAGCAGATCGAAAAGGTACTGCTAAACACGAACCATATGTACAGTTCGATCAGAGGAATCGCCGGCAGCGCCGTACAGCCAGTCGCGCTGCTGGAGCTTTCCTGCAGTGACAGAGATGAAATATAACCACGTCATCAACAGATAAGAAAGGAATCACAGATGCAACCCGATGCCTCGACACTGATTAAAAAGGTTGGATTGAAAACACCACTGATAGGTTTTTACGACGCACCCGTTGAGGAGCCCTTCGGGCCCCTGGTCGAACCTAAAGATGGAAGATCTGTATGCATCTTTGCCTTTTTTAAGCAGTGGCTCAGGGGTAAATCGCTGCACCTTACAAAGGAAAATTTCGGCTGCGCCGGGGCTGGATACTGGCTGTGCGGTGTAAAAACCAGATCACGAAATGACATGGTCCGCTTCCTGGTAGATGAAGAGGGTCTTAAGGCATCTCATTCGCTGATGAACAACTGGCTGGATCACCGAAAGGGTTACAGTCAAAAGCATCGGCATATCTTTATCGGTCCTCTGCAGAAGGATCAATACCGATATCTCAAAAGCGTTACCTTCCTTCTAAATCCCGACCAGCTTGGTCTTCTGATGATAGGAGCCCAATACTACAGGGTGCCAACCGACCCTCCCTGCACCATCGCGCCCTTCGGATCAGGCTGTTCACAACTGGTTGCCATCTTCGACGACCTTAATGTACCGCAGGCGGCCATCGGTGCCACCGATATTGCCATGCGACGGTACCTGGACCCACAGATGATCGCCTTCACGGTCACCCGCCCTATGTACGAACAGCTCTGCAACCTTGGCGAAGAAAGTTTTCTATACAAACCCTTCTGGAAAACCCTGAGAAAGGCAAGGGGCTTGAAAGAATAATTGGGAAAGGCAGTTTCAGGCAGCCAATTATTCAATGGCAGAAAATGAGATTTCCCCTTATCCCAGGCTTTCTACAATCCACCATTATTGATTTACGTAATGCCCTATAACAAATGAAACGCAAAACAATGATTCTTATAAATCCTCCCGTACATCGACCCTGTGAACCACCGGCGGGCATTGCAAAGCTCCTGGGGTCTATGAAAAAAAATGGGGTAAGTTGCCGGGTCCTAGATGCAAACCTCGAAGGATTAATCTATCTGCTGGCAAATCAAACCAGCTCGAAAGATGATACATGGTCGAAAAGGTCCTTTAGAAATCTCGATTCCAATCTCTCCGCAATGCGTAATCGCGACATCTACAAGAATATAGACCGCTACAGCCGAACGGTAAAAGAGATTAACCGTGTCCTAAACCTGGCAGGCCGCAGGCAAGGGGCGCAGATAGGCCTGGCAAACTACCAGGACAAAAGCTTATCACCGCTTCGAAGTTCAGACCTTATCGAATCATCAGAAAAACCCGATAAAAATCCGTATTATCTGTATTTCATGAAACGGCTGACAGAGCTCTTTAATGATGATGAGCCAGCATTGGTTGGTATTTCGCTAACCTATCTGAGTCAGGCCCTTCACGCATTTTCCATAATCGGTCTAACAAGAAAACTCTGCCCCGATGCAAAGATTGTCCTCGGTGGAGGACTTGTTACATCATGGCTCAGCAATCCCACCTGGAAAGAACCATTCGCAGGACTTATAGACCATATCATCGCGGGCCCCGGAGAAATTCCGCTCCTGAAGATATTAGGAATAGAGGACTTTAAGTCCCCAGCGCTGCCTGACTATTCGCCCTTTAGAGATTCACTTTACCTTTCTCCCGGCTTTATATTGCCCTACAGCGCCTCAGAGGGCTGTTACTGGAGCCGGTGTACATTCTGCCCAGAAAAGGCCGAGGGGAGCGCCTATGCCCAGGCGCCGATACATGAAACACTCTTTGAGATAAAATCCCTTATTGAAATCAAAACTCCTTCTATCCTGCATCTTCTGGATAATGCTATAAGCCCGGCATTACTGGAGGGGATAGTGAAAAGTCCGCCCGGTGTTCCCTGGTACGGATTTGCCAGGATAACTCGGCGTCTCGCCGATCCTGACTTCTGCCTGGGGCTAAAACGATCGGGTTGCGTAATGTTGAAGATCGGCCTGGAATCGGGAGATCAGGGGGTACTGGATGCACTAGAAAAGGGTATAGACCTGTCAGTTGCATCAACGGTTCTGAAGAATCTGAAAGCGGCAGGTATCGGAACCTATATATATCTCCTCTTCGGAACACCCGCCGAAACCGGCAGCGCAGCTCAAAGGACCCTTGATTATGTTGCCGGTCACCATGAATATATCGATTACCTTAATCTGGCCATATTCAATATGCCCGCCTACGGACCGGATGCCGAAAAACTTGATACGGAAGACTTCTATTCCGGCGATCTAACACTTTATAGAAACTTCCGGCATCCTCAAGGGTGGAGCCGGTCAAAGGTAAGGCGCTTTCTGGAGGACGAGTTTAAAAGAGATCCGGCGATACGATCTATAATACTAAAAGACCCCCCAGTCTTTACATCAAACCACGCCCCCTTCTTTTTGATGTCAGAAGAAAACCTATAGAAAGATCCTTATTGAGCAGGAAGGAATCATGCATAAGAATCTAATCATAATAGGCATAATACTTATTTTAGCAGGGATCCTCTTGCCTTGGCTGGAAGGCCTCTCTATGGGTCGCCTCCCGGGCGATATCATGATCAGCAAAGCGAACCTGAAAATCTATTTTCCCATAACAACGATGCTGGTAATCAGCCTTGTCTTTTCCGTGATATTGTGGTTGTTTCACAGATAACCCCTCGGTTCGACCGCCAAAGGTGTATATCCATGCATCGAAAATGCCTCATTTTCATATTGCTAATTATCCTTTTTCCCTCGTCCCTATGGGGGATACCGCCGTCCTCTATTGAGACAAAGGAAATTATCGTCCTCTTCGAGGAATCGCTGGAAGGGGCGGCAAAAAAAGTGGCCGTCAGCTATCCTGCGCTGAAAAAGGATCTTGAGGAACGGCTGAAATTGTCTTTGGATTTTAGGCCTGTGGTTCTTTTACTGGACAAGAGAGAAACCTTTCAGGAAAAAAGCGGCAGCAAGCTTATAATGGCCTTTGCTATCCCAAGCCAAAGACTCATTGTCATGGACTATTCAATCATTCGTGCAAAACCGTACCTGCTTGAAACAACGCTTAAACACGAGTTGTGCCATCTTCTGCTTCACCGTCATATAGAAAGTTTCAACCTGCCTAAATGGCTGGATGAGGGAGTCTCTCAGTGGGTAAGCGAAGGAATGGCCGAGATAATAATGAATCGGGATAGATTTATCCTTGGCAGAGCCGTTCTTTCGGGAAAATATTTCAGGATAAGGGATATTTCCAGAAGGTTTCCCGAAGACGAAATATCGCTGCTTACAGCATATGAAGAGAGCAAGGACCTTATCGAATATACCGGCAGAGAGTTCGGGGAAGAAGGGATTATTGATATTCTCGAATATCTGAAGGCCGGAAATAGCCCTGATGAAGCTGTTTTTAAAAGCCTCTCCGTATCCCTTGAAGCGCTCGAAGAGCTGTGGCTGGAGGACCTCAAAAAAAGAACTACCTGGTTTACCTATCTGACGGTTCACCTGTATCAGATCCTTTTCTCACTTGGAGCACTGCTTGCGGTAGCCGGATTTGTCAGGACTATGATAAGGATGAAAAACTACCGCGATGACGATATGGATATCGATGAACAGTGATCATTAGCTGTATTTTTCAACTTCACCTGTGCAATCGGGAAAATGGTCTTCCAACCGAAACTTATGAACAGGGAATTTCTAAAACAGACAATATCATTTTGTAATCCCTTGGTTTCTGTTGTATACAGCAGAAAAGCGCTAATATATTTCAATAAATAAACACTTCAATGAGATGGGAGATTTTTATGGCAGCGGAAACCTTTCTATACTTTGTTATAGGCATCCTCCTTCTGGTGGGTGGTCGAAAATTCTTCTGGTTCTTCGTGGGCGCCATAGGTTTCATAACCGGATTTACTCTGGCAGAAAACTTCCTCGGCGTCGATTCTTTTCTAATTTCCATGTCAATAGGAGTAATTTTAGGCGTAATAGGCATGGTAGTGGCTCTATTTCTTCAGGGCTTTGCAATAGTTGCCGGGGGCTTCCTTGCCGGGGTCAATATAGCCTATATCATTCTGAAATCATTAGGCCCAGTATCACCGGAGATATTATGGATATCCTGTATAGGGGGAGGCATTTTAGGGGCGATCCTCCTTTTTCTCCTTTTCGACTGGGCCCTTATCCTCCTGTCTTCAATGGCGGGAGGGGCTGTCATCACAGACCCGCTAACCCTGGATCCAAAACTGGAAACCGCCATAGCAATCGTCCTTACCCTCCTGGGGATTTTCTTCCAGACAAAGATCTTCTTAAGGGAGAAAAAGTCCTGAGATGCAACGCCAGGGGCAAAAATCAGAAGCTGCCATCTAATCCTGCGTAGTCAAACAATTATGGATCAACAGACCAATCATAAGCCAAAGGATCAGCAGGAAGAGGAGGGGGATGAACTGCGGCCTGTGCCGTACGGAAGATTTTCTTCGGCCTTCAAATCATTCCAGTATAGAGACTATAGGTGGCTTTGGCTGGGAACCTTTTTTTACTTCATGTCAGTTGGAATGCAGCAGGTTACCCGCGGATGGCTCGTCCTTCGCTTAACCGACGACTCCCCTTTCGCACTGGCCCTGGTGATGATGTCCTTCGCTCTGCCATTGACCTTTCTATCTATACTGGGGGGCGTCCTGGCTGATCGAATCCCGCGCAGAAGGATCATTCTGCTGAGCCAAAGTGGAAACATTATTTTTACTTTTCTTCTGGCAACCCTTGATTATACCGGCCTGATCCGTTTCTGGCATCTTCTGGCAATCGGAGTCTGCAACGGAACAATGGCAGCCTTCAACATGCCCAGCCGTCAAGCTATCACATCTGACATAGTCCCCGGAGAAACCCTGATGAATGCCATTTCACTTAACAGTGCGGGTATGAACATTACAAGGATCATAGGCCCTGTATTTGCAGGTATTCTAATAATATACATGAACACATCGGGTGTTTTCTATCTGATAACGCTCATCCATGCCTTCTCCGCCCTGAGCACCGTCCTTATAAAAACTGGAAGAAGGCAAACCACTAAGAACCCGGGGAAGGGAATAGGGGGGGATATAGTGGAAGGATTTCAATATGCCCTCCACAACCCAACTCTTCTCTGCCTTGTTATAATGAGTTTTGTGCCTGCTCTTTTCGGATTTCCCTACCTGGCTCTGCTGCCGGCATGGGGCCGGGAAGTCCTCGACATTCAGGCCGATGGCCTTGGACTCCTTATGGCCATCGTTGGGATTGGTTCTCTCGTTGGGGCTATGGGGCTTGCCTCTATGGGAGGCATGAAAAAACGGGGAGCATTTCTTATTACCAACGCATTTGTATGGGGGATTGCATTGATAATTTTTTCCCGCTGCACCAGCTACACGACAGCCCTGCCAGCTTTGCTTGCCGTAGGGCTTTTAAGCGCAGTATTCATGTCCCTTAATATGACCCTACTACAGTTCTACTCATCTCATGAGATGCGTGGCAGAATGGTGAGCATGGCCATGATGACATTCGGAGTTATGCCTTTGAGCGCAGTTCCCTTCGGAGCTATTGCCGAGGGCATAGGAACCCCGGATTCTCTGGGAATAGCGGGGCTCCTGTTATGCGTCTTTGCAGTAGTATTCCTCGTTCTCTTTCCCCGGTTTCGAAAGGTCGCATGACAGCGAGCGGGAAAACCGTACAGATCTACTATTTTTTCAACCAGTCAGAAATTTCTTCCTTTTGAAAGTCAATCTGCTGAACCGCAAGATCCACCTTCATCACAACCCCTGAGTGTTTTATAAGCTCATCATCCCGCTGAAGATTGCGGTAGCGCTCAGATCCCATTTGAAGATCACTCATGGCCTTCTGAAGAGCATCACCGATAGCACGGCTCATATCAATGTTCACCGCCCCGAAAGGTAGATTTGCCCCGTCCTCGGCAAGGGCTTCAGCAAATATTGCCAGATGTTTCATTTTCTCAATAGCCTGGTCCATAATCCGCCAGCCGACCTTTTTTTCATCCTGAAAAACCCAGGATGTTCTTATATGTTGCAGCATTTCTGTATATTTTTTAAGTAGTTCATCCTGAAGTTTTTGAGCAAAGCCTGCAGGAAGGTCCCCTCCCCCCTCAGGAAGCCCTGCCCTATCTTCGGGAGATAGTTTATCGATCAAACGCTTGAAACGCCGGGCATGTATGGCAGACTCCCAAGCCTCCCGTTGCAGGACACGCCTGATATGGGGGTCATCAACCTTCTCCGCCTCGGCATTATAGTGTGGAATAAGTTTTTCCTCATACTCTACATAGGCACGGAGCATTGTTTCCCTGCTGGATGGATCAAAGGGGTATGGGCCAATGGAAAAATCCGGTTCCCCCCCCA
Source organism: Syntrophales bacterium (assembly GCA_963665835.2). Classification (GTDB taxonomy): domain Bacteria; phylum Desulfobacterota; class Syntrophia; order Syntrophales; family UBA2210; genus UBA6078. The sequence goes on from CAXXWJ010000002.1 coordinate 287,587, forward strand.
GTTCGGCGATAATCATCCCAAGCCAGTGCATATGCCACATCTCTTCGCGGCATCGCGACAGCAGACTTGCTCCCACCGTTGTATCCTCTCCCTCCTGATAGCTATGTACAAGATATCTGATAACTGCGGCATGTTCATCGGCAAGATCCCTGTTCAACATATCGATCAACGCTTTTTTCTCCATCTCCATCCTCCTTTTTAATCTTCGGAAAACACAGCTCCTAAAAATCATGGTGCCCTTATCACACCATGGAAAACTACGAATCAATTGTACAGAAAAGGGCATCCTTCCGCAATAGACCACTTCCGGTCATTTTCATCGGAAAAGCAACAGGCCTAGGATAAAGAGGATTATGGAACGGAAGAAATCGATAACGGGGTCCAAGAGGCCGAAATACAAAAGACCTATTATTATGAAAAAGCCATAGGGTTCAAGAAGGGCAAAGGGTCTTTGCATGTTCTCCGGGAGAAAACCCATCAGTATCTTTGAGCCGTCCAGCGGAGGGATAGGAATCAGATTGAAAGCTGCAAGAATGATATTGATATGCGCCATGTAGTAAAGGGCCGTGCCTGCCATTCCATGTTCTGCGGGGGTGAAAATTTTCATCATAAGTATCGACAGAAATGCCAGTATGGTATTAACAAAGATCCCAGCGGCCGAAACCAGAATCAGATTTCTGCCCGTCCCATGCAGATTTGCAAAATTGACCGGGACCGGTCTGGCCCACCCGAAACCAACAAAGAAAAGCATCAATGTACCTACAGGGTCGAGGTGCCGAAGAGGATTAAGACTCAAACGGCCCATAACCTTTGCTGTTGGGTCTCCCAGGCGATATGCCACCCATCCGTGCGCCAGTTCATGGAGAATAACCGAGTACAAAAGCGGCCCCGCTATGAGCACAAAGGTTATCGGATCCTTCATCAAGAGATTTATCAGTCCCATATATTCACACCTTTAAAACATTTTAATTTCTATTATCAGCGCGACTTTTCGATACATATCATCTATAGTGTCATCGGGCCAAATATTCTTGATGTTATTCATCATATATTTTATTATGCCCCGGTTAAAATACCTTAGAAATGCAGCCCGGTAACTATAGCTATGCCAGTTTATGAATACAAGGCCTTCGACAGCAAGGGAAAGTCTGTCAAAGGTATAATCAACGCAGACAGCCTGTCATCGGCAAGACAGCGACTTAGAGAGAACAACGTCTTCCCCGTCAATCTGAAGGAAACAGTGGCGGAAGAAAAGGGGACGTCATCGGAGGGCCGGTCAATAGGAACCCTCTTCAAAAGAGTAAGTCTACAGGAAATTTCCATAATGACAAGGCAGCTTTCCACACTCCTGGGGGCGGGCCTTCCGCTGGTGCCTTCCATTGAAGCCCTTGTATCTCAGACGACAAACCCGAAGCTGAAAAAAACACTGGCGCAGATAAAAGAAGAGGTAAACGAGGGAAACAGTTTTGCATCGAGCCTTTCCCCCTATACCGCCATATTCTCACCCTTCTACGTAAACATGGTAGGTGCCGGAGAGGCATCGGGAACCCTCGACATAGTGTTGGAACGACTGGCCGATTTCAATGAGAGCCAGCAGGCGCTGAGGGGAAAGATAAAGGCCGCCCTCGCCTACCCCATCTTCATGTTCTTTGTAGGCAGCATGGTATTATTCTTTCTGACCACCTTTATAGTTCCGAAGATAACGGGCATATTCAGCGAGATGAACCAGACCCTGCCTGGAATAACCGTCTTTCTCATATCCATGAGCGGATTTCTTAGATCATTCTGGCCTCTAATACTTTTCACAATAATAGCGGCCTTTGCAACCTCAAAATACCTCTTCGCAAAAACCGTCAAGGGCCAGTATGCGAGAGACAGGATAAAGCTCAAGATGCCGCTCTTCGGGGCTCTTACCCACAAGATGGCCGTGGCCCGATTCAGTCGCACACTGGGCACACTGCTGGAAAGTGGCGTCCCCATGCTGACAGCCCTGTCCATAGTCAAAAATATAGTGAACAACAGGCTCATAGCGGACTCGATATCCGATGCGTCAAGGAATGTGGAGGAGGGTCAGAATCTCTCTGATACTCTGGCGAGAAGCAACCTTTTCCCACCCATTGTTTCCCAGATGATATCAGCGGGCGAACAGAGCGGAACGCTGGAAAAGATGCTCTACAAGGTATCGGACAGTCTTGAAAATGAGGTCGAGTCAAATATAACGATGATGACATCAATGCTTGAACCTGTTATGATACTCACTATGGGCCTGCTGGTAGGTTTTATAGTGATATCAATACTTCTTCCCATCTTTGAGATGAACCAGCTTATAAGATAGCCTAAAAACCACAAAGTGCTAATCATGAATTTTTAATGAAACAGGAGAAGGAAATGAAGAAAAGTTTTGACGCCCGGGGTTTCACTCTAATTGAACTGATGGTGGTAATTGTTATCCTCGGCATTCTGGCCGGACTTATCGTTCCCAGGATAATGAGCCGCCCAGAAGAGGCAAGGCAGGCAAAGGCCAAAATACAGATTGAAAGCCTTGGAACAGCCCTGAAGCTATACAGACTGGACAACGGCAGCTACCCTTCAACCGAGCAGGGCCTTCTTGCGCTAGTTGAAGCTCCTTCAGTGGGAACTCTTCCCAGAAACTGGAGAGAGGGAGGATATCTGGAAAAAGGTAGAGTGCCCAAAGACCCATGGGAAAACGAATATATCTATCTATGCCCGGGAACTCATGATGACTACGATATCATCTCCTATGGAGCGGACGGAGAATCGGGAGGAGAAGGCAAAGACAAGGATATAACAAGCTGGGATGAGTAAAAGCCAGATTCTTTAGACTGTCAGGCTAATAGCTTTTTAGCAGGCTATTGTCCTGAAACCTGAATAGTCATGCCAACGTGTATGACTATTCATTTTTCAATCAAAAATCTAACCCAATGATCCTCTTAAAAAAACAAGCTGGCAGTCTTAAGCGTTTAAATGGCGGTTTTACACTTATAGAACTAAGCGTAGTTGTATTCCTGATTGGCCTTATTCTTCTCATAGCGGTACCAAAAATAAGGGACACCATACTCTACGATGACCTCGAAAGGACAGCGTCCTATATCAAAAATCATGCAAGGCTGCTCCGAAACGACGCCGTAAGGGAACAGGTAGACTACCTTTTTCATATAAACATAGATGGCAACAGCCTCTGGACCCAGAGCGCCGACATGACCCCCGAAGCCATTGATGAAAGCAAGAAAGAGGCACTGATTCTTCCTGAAGATATCGATATACTGGACATATATCCTCTGGGAAGCAGAGACAAAATAACTATGGGAGAGTTTATAATCCGATTTTCACGAAAGGACTATACTTACCCGACAGTACTGCACCTGGGCAGTAAGGACAAGAAGATGACACTGGTCTTTGAACCTTTCATCAACAGGGTAAGCACCTATGACAGGTACGTTGATTTTGATGAAGAATATCGTACGATAGCAAAAGAAAGAGACTGAAGAACTTTGGCAGGCAATATGAAGATCAAGCTTATACTTTCAATATGCCTACTTATAGCATCCATCACTTCACTGGTATTTGCGTCAGCGCATGATGAGCCCACAGACACTGTAATCTCCGAAACCGATCTTGGGATCACTGTTGAGAATGGCAGGATATACATAGACGTGAAAGACGCCGAAATACGTCAGGTACTGGCCGAGATCTCCCGCAAGGCTGGCATTCAGCTCACAATGGACGAAGGGATAGGGGGACCGATCAGCCTAAAGGCCGAAGGTGTCGGAATAGAAGAGATACTGGGCAGATTGAGCGAAAGCAGGGCCCTTGTCTTCCAAGGCCTTGGCGATGACAATTCATATCGCATAGTAAGGATCGCCGCCTGCTCCGGCAGCGAACTTCAGGATAAAGAGTCCCCTTCTCTTCCGGAGGAGAGCGCTGCCCCCTCCTCTGCTTCCGGAAAAAAAACGCCAAATAACGAAGGAAATCGAAAGACATATGACAGTAAAGGGCGGCTGATGTATGAACCTTCTGAACTGCTTGTAAGGTTCAGAGAGGGAACAACGGAGGAACAGATCGCCGGGCTTAACAAATCTCTGGGAAGCAGGGTCATAAAGCGGATAGACAGGCTGAGGCTTTACCGGGTCAGGATCAAAGATGGTACTACCGAAGAAGAGGCCATCGAACGCTACCAATCCTCTGATCTCGTCGACAGAGTTGAGCGCCACGCCCTTAGATATGCCCAGTCAACCACCCCCAATGACCGCTATTTCAGCGATCTCTGGGGCCTAAAAAAGATTAAGGCCCGAGAGGCCTGGGATATAACAACAGGAAGTTCCGATATAATAATCGCCGTGATCGATACCGGAGTTGACTACACCCACCCCGATCTTGCAAGCAACATATGGGTAAACATGGAAGAATTCAATGGTGAAGCGGGCAAAGATGACGACAGCAACGGCTACATCGACGACATCTACGGCTGGGACTTCGCCGACGGAGACAATGATCCCGTACCGCTTCCATTAACAGAAACCAACAACAAACAGGACCACGGTACACATGTGGCAGGGATAATCGCCGCCGAGGGGAATAACTCCATAGGCGTAGCGGGCTTTTGCTGGAAGGCAAAGATACTGGTGCTTAAGGTACAGCCAGATCGTGAGCTTTACATGCAAACCTTTGCAATAATAGATGCCATGCAATACGCCATGGACAATGGGGCGCGCATCGTCAACTGCAGTTTCGGCGGAGAAGGTTATGACGAAAGTGAAAAGGCTGAAATTGCCAAACTTATGGATGCTGACATACTGACTGTCTGCTCCGCCGGAAATGAGACCTCCAATAATGATACAACACCGGTATATCCGGCCAGCCATAATCTGGATAATATAATCTCCGTAGGCGCCAGCACTGATACCGAAAGCCTGGCAAGCTTCTCAAATTACGGCCCCACCAGCGTGGATGTCATGGCCCCCGGGGTTAGCATAAAATCTACAATCCCGGCAGCCGCCTATACGGCGGCCTCCGTAACTTTCGAGACAACCACATGTACGGCAACGGGAATGGCATTTGCCGGAATAACCAATGACTTGGGCCTAACATCCACAGTATTAAATTGCCATCTAGGTTACCCCGATCAGTTCCCCGATGGGATCGGCGGAAAAATAGCCCTGATAAAAAAAGGTGAACTTACATTTTACGAGAAGGTATCCAACGCCAGGGACAGGGGCACCGCCGGGGTCATCATATACAATAACGAACCGGAAATTTTTACAGGAACTCTGGGCATACCCGGCAACTGGCCCCCGGTCGTCTCAATATCTGGCACCTACGGACTGGCCCTCCTGGAACTAGCCATAGAAACAGCATCTCCTGTCACTGCGACTATTGTAAACAGCGCCGCTAACCAGCCTTCCTCCTACGGCATAAAATACGGGACTTCAATGGCGGCGCCTCATGTTTCGGGTTTGGCAGCGCTCATACTTTCCAGAAAACCGGCGCTGAGTTATGGCGATGTCAGATCGGCCATTATCGATTCGGTGGACAAGATATCCTCCGTTTCCGAAAAGATAGCTTCCGGGGGCAGGATAAACGCCCTGGCCTCTCTTCAATGGGTCCGCATTAACCCGGGAGATATCTCCGGTGACGGGATGATAGGACTGGACGACGCTATAATGTCTGTTCAGATCGCTGTGGGAGAATCGCCTCCCATATTAGCTGACTGCCTATCCAAAGGTGCCGATGTAAACGGCGACGGTAAGATAGGACTGGAAGCATCCATATATGTAATACAGAAAGTGGCGGGGCTAAGGTAGAAAAATGGGGGATCTTCTTTAATTTCTCAGGCCTGATATCCGCTGAAGTACACAGATTACCTCCTCCATGCCGACCTTGCCATCTCCATTCAGGTCTGCATTTTCCATATTTATTTCTAAAATCATCCGCTTTCCTGTCAGGATCTGAATGGCTTCAATAGCGTCTGCCAGATTGACGCAGGAATCGCCATTGATATCCCCCTGCCAGGATTCCATGCCAGTCGGATTTCTTCCAATAAAAACCTCCGTTCCATCGTCAAAATTATCACCGTCCGTATCAATATCCAGCCTGTCCGTACCGTAAATGACAAGTTCCTCGTAATCCTTGAGCCCATCCTCATCGGTATCGGTTTCTTCTGTGATCGTCCCGCCACCTACAGTAAAGGAAATGAGCTCCGATTCGATAGAATCGGAATCCATACTCTTGATGCCGACCAAATATGGAACAACCCACTGATAAGAAGTCACAGACTCTTCCGGTTGCTGCGGGTAGTCGGGAAACCAAATGAGATGATCCATTCTAAGCTTAAAAGCACTGAAGGTGCCCAGGGATATTGTTACTGTCTCCATGCTTTCAACTGTTACCGTAAGCCCCATGCCGACAACAACAGAAATACCGTTAATTGAAATATTTGAAGTTGTATTGGAGTTCCGGGATTCTCCCGCCTCCATTGGATACCAGCAATATGTAAGTCCGCTTGAAAAGGCCATCATACCATAACGGCTGTCATACTCTCCCCACATTTTTATTTCCTTTTCTGTCCTCTCAAACCATAGCCTACCTTTGAAAATCTTGTTTTTGAAATCTTCAATGACGTAGGTATTTACAGGAAAGGTGGATGTGTCTATTGAAACAACATTTTCTACTATAGTGTCGGAGCCCTTCTTTGTGGTCCATGAATTTCCCACCTCCAGACCGAAAATATCGGCGTCCAGCATAGTTTTCACCTCAATGGTGAAAGCCCTTTCCTGCTCGGTGCCTTCATTATCCTTAAGATTTAGTGTAAACGAGAAAGCCCCCTCCAGCTCCGGAGTGCCAGCTATTACACCCATATCTCCGTTCAGAATTAAGCCCTCTGGGAGCGCCCCGGAGTATATACTCCATGTATAGGGCTCTGAACCTCCACCGGCATAAAGTTGCTGCTTGTAGCCCTTTCCGGTAAACGCCTTTGGAAGAGAGGAGGTAAGAATGACAAGTTCATTGGCTGGATAAAGATAGGAAAGACCGGCTTCATCGTCGGCATGCAGGGTTCTGGGCCCCTTGTCTCCAGGGTAAATATAGCCGAACATGGTTTTTCCCCTATCCGAGGCTCCGTAAAGATCGGCCAGTCCCGCGAAATGTCCGGCCTCGTGGGTAATTACACTCTGGAGATCGTACTTGCCGGCTTCTCCTAATAGCGACCAGGAAGCGGCAGCGTTCAATTTTATATCAACATCGTAAAAATATCCTGTACTTGGATTTCCCCACCTATAGGTCAATCCCAGTGCCTCTCCCATATCCTCCCCTGTTGAGCTCCAGGATACAGCATTGATACCATCCATGGAGACTGCAGGGTTAGCATAACTATAACTATCTAAATAAAACACAAAATCCGAACCTTCCACATTATTCCATGTTTTAAAGGCATGAGTCGTAGCAATAAAAAAATCATAAAATGTAAGGTTCGATGGTGGTAAGTTGATTCTATTTAACGCATAACCAGCTGAAGGTGGATCAGCGTCCGCCCACTTATACCCAATAAGCTCATAGGAAAATGCCTGATGATACAGTAGAATTAGACCAAGACATAGGGGCATGCATGTAAGAATTCTTTTCACTCGGACACCCCGGTCTGTTCCATTATCCTTTCTATTTCGTCTTTGAACTGTCCGTAGGTAACACCGGTATCGGTCTTTTCTCCCAGGGAGGATGGGGCAGACTGCCTTCGGAGAAGAATTTTGTCGGCCTCCTTCCCTTCTACAACCCTTTCTCCAATGGCCTCGTCAAAGTGCATTTTTATACTGCCCTGATACCATCCTATAATCGGGCACATTCGCTTGGGATCATTGCTGTAAAATATAACGGCCTCATCCCCTGCTTTAAACTCAGGGACCCCGTCGACCTTCATCTGTTTGTTTTCAGCTGCAACGGTGCCTCCGGGAAGCTTTATCGTAATTTCTCCATCATCCAGAGTTCCCTTTATAATGTCCTTTACCGAAAAGGCTACATAGGTCCAAATCTTAGAGTAGGAATCGTCCCACTGGGAATCTACGCTTATAACTGTGCCGGAAAAAATCAGATCCGCCTTTGTGGTCAGATAATCCAGATCGGTCTCAATAAGGACGGTGGCCCTGGCGTTAGTCGTTGCAAAAAAAACACAGCAGAGCATTGCAAAAACCACAGGGAAAAGTTTTTTATCTATTATAATATTCATTAGAAATACCCCTCTTTGAGATTCTCAGCAATCTTTTAAAGAAGCTATCCTTGATGAAAGAGCAGCATTATTTTTATCTCTACTGGTAAATATCTTCTGTAGTTTTTTCAGGAATGAATGATTGTATAGAAATCGGGGACGTTTTCCCCTTTGAGAGAGGTTTTGACAAAAAATAGAGAACCATCTGGAACATTCTTCAAGACCTCCAAGGCAGTGATTGTTCCTCAATAATCTGTCACTTTATAGTCATACCCTTTATGGCATAAGCACGGTAAAGCTAGCCCTTCGATCATAGAATGTCAAGTTTTTTTGTAGTTTAACGATAAGGGACTTACAAAAAAAACCGACAGACAAAAACACCAGAGTTGCGGCCTTCAAAGGCCGCAACTCTGGTGAAATAGAAGAAAGAAGCCTACCCGCTCAGTTCAATCCAGTCTCTTTACAAACTCGACTACTTCGCCACGGGCAAACTTTAGAGAGTCAAGAAAGGAAAGCATTTTTTTGTCATGTGCGCTTATAATTACACGAACTGAGTCTAACCCCTGCTTTTTGCAGCATTCCATGAACTCCTGCATAAGCCTTTGACCAACGCGGAGGTGACGGTAATCGGGATCGACACCCATGGTCTGCAGCAGGGCGATATCGAGCTGCTCATAGGGAAGTTTTACCATCTGTCCGAAGACAAATCCTACGACACGTTCATCAGCTTCGGCAACAACGCTCATATTAAGCTGCCCTCCAAGAAAGCTTCTTGGTACCGATGCGTAGGTTGCAGAACGGTCATAACCCGTGATCCTGCGGTCAATAGCCAGTACTTCCTCGATATCGTCTTCGTTCATCTCACGAAGTTTCACCTGGAGTTCCTTTTTTTCCATTAGAGCGCCTCCTTTCTCGCTGGTAATGCTTCGGTTATTTCATGACTGAAACGATTAGATTGTCAAACTATTGCGTTATAGAAATCAAGGGGAGAATACTCAAAATGGCGCTGTCATTTACTCGTTTTTGCTATAATCCATACCGCGTGGACAACACCGGGGATATAGGCGATCAGGGTTAAAATAACATTAATCCAGAAGCGTTTTCCTATACCGACCTGGAGAAAAACCGCCAAGGGAGGCAGAATGACGGCAAGAATAATCTTTATAAATTCCATCAAGCCCCAGTGCCATTTTGATAAAATGGGCGCTGTCTATTATCGAGACAGCGCCCATCCTTTTAAAAATGATAGGCTGCTCCAAAAGCTATTTCGGAATATCTTATGTGGTCCAGATTGCCCAGTCCAGAAACATAGGCACCTTCAAGCTTCAGCGAATAGCAGGCGTTTATGTAGTAATCTACTCCAATCCCAGCCCTAACACTGGCGCCCCAGTCACTGGTCTTTGACGTTGAGCTATTGTAGGAAATGTCTTCGTAGGCATTCATAATACCAACGCCAAGAAGGCCATAGGGAACAAAACCTTTACCTTTATAGGCCGGACAGGTGAACTTCCCGTTTATGGTAAAGTTCATTACATCCAGTTCGTCTTTGTTTCCTCCCGTCTTTGCTTCAAAGGGGGCAACATATTCAAACATGGCCTCCGAAGTAAAATATTTGTTTATAACCCAGCCACCATTCAACCTGACTCCCCATGAGTCATCAAAATCTACATCCATGGAACCGGTGAATTTATCCTTTGTCTGCTGCTCATCGATGCTTTGCATTACATAAAGCCCGTCAACACCAACATAATATATCCTTTCCTTCGCATCCGCAGCGGCGGCCATGAAAAGGATACATGTAAAAAGGATAACAACTCTAACTATTCCCCGCATCATGACCCTATCTCCTTCAACGTAATAAATCCCTCACGCAAAGATCCTTATAAGATCACTTTGCGTGAGGGGTGATAATTGTTATCAGCAAGAGCGCTGACTTGGTCTCCTTCTCATCTTTGCCATTCCAACGGCAAGCATGAGCAGCATCGAACCAAATCCGGCAATAATCATGAGGCTCCAGAAGGCCCCCATACTAACCATCATATAACTGATGCCAACGGCCGGAAGAAGAATAACACGCACAGCAGCTCTCAAGGTCTCATGATCCGCTATAAAGGCCGCGGCTCTTGGTGAGTAGCTGTAATATGCCTGTACAAATGAATGGCCTATCCTGTTCGGCATCAGATAAACATCTCTGAACTTACGCAGGATCCTGACATGCTTCTCAAAGGGCGAGCCGTAGGCGGCCGTAGCTATGAAACAGCGACTATCGTCACTGTCATCGGAAAGTCCTCCACCACCGGAACCTATACCGAAGACTGACAGTCCGGTCACATAGAAGGTAACCGAACCTATAGATCCGTCGCCAACATAATCGGTGCTGATTATATTGCTGGTAGGAACAGCCGTTCCACCTGTAGACTCCAGCTGAGCCAGGCTGGCGGCATGGTAGATAACAAAAGCACCGCTTTCCAGATCACCGGAACTTATGACGCTAAGGTCTATGGGAATGGTGATCTCAACCCTGTTGATCTCGGCATCGGTAAGTTCGGTTCCCGTAGCACTGTCAGTTGCAGTGACTTCGTAAACGTAAGTCAGTGATGCGGAAGTCTTTGTAGAAGTTGTAGTTTTTGGAACCTGTTTGATGACTATCGTTGCATCATTGGTCAAGCCACCGGCTGTCACGTTAACAGTCGCCGTCTGGGAATTGGCTGTTACAGCGGCAGTACCGGAGCTTCCGGCATCTACATCCCCCTCCGAACTGCCAGTTGCAGTATCACCTGCTACATAGCTGAAGGCATAGGAAGAAGAATAACCGACTGCCGGGTCATTATCCTCGCTGGTATCGGCCTTGATGACAACAGTAAAGTCTTCCACCGTGCCATAGACAACAGACAGCGTACCGGCAGCAAAGGAAAGGGGCCCAAGAGCTCCGTTACCGGATGCCACGGTCACCGTCGCTTCGGTGGTTACCGAAAAAGCGGGGCTGGCCGTTATATCCAGCTGAACAGTAGTCCCGATTACAGTGGCGGTGACACCTGTTATGGTTGTCTTGGCCTGCAGACCCGTTCCTGTCCCATATACACCAGTAAAGTCTACCGTTGTAAGGGCTACCTGGTCTGCCTGCGATACCGACTTGTAACCATTAAGGCTGGCCATTACAGTCCATCCCGTTGAAGCGGCCCCAAGGGGCAGGTTGATGGTATAGGTGCCATCACCAGCCGTTGCAGTCTCGTAGCGCTTTGTAAGATCTGAAGGCAGATAGGCTGTTACAGTGGCACCACCCAAAGGTGCACCAACAGTATCTTCAACCGTACCTGTAATGGTATCGCCAATTGCCAGCAGCGTTACCGCTACGGTTTTGGATTTTGACGATATCTGCTGGCTCACCTTGCCGGCAAAAGTTACCGTATAGGAATAGGTTCCACCTGCATCGGGAAGAATGAAGGCCGCATCTCCGCTGGTATCGCTGGTTACAGCAGCAACCTTTGTCGAGGTATTCGGATCTGTGTAATCAACGGAAACGGAAGCTCCGTTGACAGCATTTCCATCCGAATCGCTCACGGTTACAGTAAATGTATCTACGGGAATAACAGTGAATGGACCGAAGGTCTTCTGGTTCAGACTGTTTGCCGCAGTGAGATCTGCGTCACCTTCTACAGTAACCCGCACATAGAACTTCTTAACCGCCGCAACATTAGCGGGCGTCAAAACCTCCGTGGCTGTTCCAGAAGCTGCCCAAGTACCGTATTCGGCCGGTGTCGCAACTTCTGTAGTAGCAGTCAAAGAGTCCATTATCTCCCATGTGTAGGTAGTTCCAGCAGCACCCGACAAGGCAAGAGTCTGAGGATTGGCGCTTCCATCGAGCTTTGTCTCGGTAAAGGCCTTAGTCCCCGGAGTGAGCTTGATTGGAACCTTTATATGGAATGAATCCGTAAAGCCCTGGTTATCTGTCACCGTTATGGTGTAGACACCGGCGAAGTCGCCCGCCGAAGGAGCTACAAAGGCATAGGATGCACCCGTTCCACCGGCTACCGGGGCAGGTCCTGTGACTGTCCAGGTGTAGAGAGTATTATCACCACCCGATACGGTAAATGTCTCGGAAGTCGCTCCGGACAGAACCGTAGGCGCTGTTGCAGGTTTGTTTGTTATGGTCAACGTCTTGTACACGTTAACGGTTGCCGTTCCAGTTATGCCGTATCCGTCTGTAGCAGTGATCGTGGCAGTCTCTGTCGCAGTTACTGCCGCAGCTGTGAACAGACCGGTTGTGGAGTCAATCGAACCGGCTGCAGCGCTGCTGCAGGTCCAGGTATAACCACCTGCCTTGCCGCCCGTTGCGGAAAATGTCTGGGTACCTGCCGGAGCCAGGCTTGCCGTTGCCGGTGTTACCACGATAGGAGCAACAATCTCTATAGCCGGACTTACGGCATAGAAACCGTTCACAGTCCCGAACACACCGTATGTAAGATCTCTTACCTGTACTGTAAAGGTGCCAACCGCTACAGGTGTTATGGCACCTGAATCGGCATCAACTGTTGCTACCGATGTGTCGCTGCTCTGGAACTTGTAGGTTCCCGTAGCACCAGCTGCGGTTATTCCGTAAGTCGTGTCGCCAAGGGCTATTCCGATAGCCGCCGCCGGGTATGTAACTGAGAGGGGATTGTATACTGTTATGCTAACACTGTCAGTCAAACTGCCGTCTGCAGCGTCGGTAAGCGTCACGGTATCGGTGACACTGTTGCCTGTTACAGTTGCCGGTGCGGTGTATGTAATCGTACTGCCGCTTGTCGCACTTATCTCACCGGAATCACCACCGCTAAGCGCCCACTGATATGTAGTGCCACCCATACCGGTGAAGGCGGCCGTTTTAGGTGTGGACCCGCTCGTGACAAGGTGCACTCCCGTGGCGGCTGTGTAGAAAGGAGCTGCGGGAGAAGTTACGTCTATGGAGAAATTGACGATTGAAACATCTATTGTCTTCGTTCCCAGATCGGAAACTGCCTGTACCGTGGCTGTAGTAGGTGCAACCGGAACCGTTCCGCCCTGTGTGGTTACGGAAGATGTAGCAGTTCCTGTGGCCGTCACTACCGGCTGGGCCTCGTTTACCTTTAGATAGGTGCCACTTACGGTAACACTGAATGTAAAGTTTCTTCCAGCGTCAGTCGTGACTTCGTTGTCATTGGCGTCCAAAACCGTTGCCGTAATCGTTGCCGTGCCCTTTCCATTACTTGCTATGGTTGTTTTATCGGTAGCCAGCTGGAATGATGCAGCCGCACCGGCTGTGAAAGTCACGGTAGCGGTGCCGACAGTGGTAGCTCCGACTTTGGCTGTAATGGTTTTTGCCTCAGCCTTGGTAGAGGCAATGGTCCCCGCGGCCACACCTGTCGTATCGGTTGCGGAAGCGGGCTGGACTATCGTGTTGGCCGTTCCAGTGGCCTCAAGAGTAACTGTCTGGCCCGAAACCGGGTTATTGAAAAGGTCTTTCAATGTAACCGTGACGGCAACTGTCGCACCGCCATCGGTAGTCTTGGTGGCCGACGCGGCCGAGACTGTGGAGTTTGCTATGCTGAAAACATCTGCAACAAAGGCCACATCCACCGTCCCCATAATGGTTCCGCCAACCGCGGCGGTAACTGTCTTTGTTCCTGCTGCGGTGGAACTTAACTGGAAGCTTACCTGACCATTGCCATTGGTTTGCGTTGCCAGATCTACAGGTACGGTATAGTCAGTTCCGTCGATAAAATTGCCCGCTCCCGTGAGGGTGATGTTGACGGTCTGGCCCGAAACTGCGTTATCATTCACATCTTTGATTGTTACGGTAACTGTCGAGTAAGAACTGCCGTCGTCGGAGACGGTGACATTTGCCGTCGGAGTAGCGGTTACGGTGGAGTTTGTACTATCAGCTGCTCCGGCCGTTACCGTTACCGTGCTTGGATCGCTTGTGACTCCGCTCAATGTTGCAGCAACATCGGTGGAGCCGGTATGCAAAGGGGTAAAGAGACCTGCTGCGTTAAGGGTACCTTTATCCGTATCGGATGAACTCCAGGTTGCCTTACTGGTAACATCCTGCCCGCCCGAAACTCCTGTGAATGTTGCGGTTGCAGTGAACTGCTGGGTATTGGGCACCTGCACAGTCGGATCTACAGGTGTAATCGTAAGGGTGGATGGAGCAATGGCCTCAAGGGTCACATTTGACATGTCAAGTCCCGCATTGGTGAGGGTAACCTGAACCGTCTTTGCCTCCAATGCAGTGAGATTTACAAATTCGATGACCATGATTTCTCCGGCAGTCCACGGATTAGAGAAATTACCCGCTTCCACGCCGTAGTTCGCTCCGTCATAGGAACAGCCCGGGCTGGCCTGCGTGAGTTTATCATCGGTCCTGGTAGAGATATAGGCTGTAAATGTAATATCCGCGGCAGCAGGAACGGAGGCATCGGAGTTCTGAATAGTACCGAGTACTAGATGCGGTGTTCCCGCTACAGCGTTCCCAGCGGACATGGTTGCCACCATGCCCAGACAGAAGAACAGTGCAACGATAAGCAACAGTTTATTTTTTATCATAAGATAATTCCTCCAAAAAATTATTTGTATAAAATATTAAATCCATCTTGAGCTATTACCATGACCACGGAGTATCCTGCGTGACACTGATGAAATAACCCTCCCCCCACTCGATGCTGAAATTATTATATGATGATACGTACATCGGATGAGACAGGTATGACTGCGTTGCCGCAACCCACTTTGTGACAAGATCGCAATTTCCGATATCCTGCCCCAGGAGATGGGCTGTGGTAAGGCCTGACTTACTGTAGGGCAGACCTATGGCGTTTGTATTTGTCGTTGCAGTTGTTGTCAGGCTGCTGTTTCCTGAACTTGGCAGTGTTCCTGTAAGGTCGAAGTCATGATCTGCCGTGACACTTACAAAGTAGACCGCTCCTATTTCCAAAGAGAAATTATTGTATGTTGCAACAGCCATTGGATGTGAAAGGTAAGACTGTGTAGACACCACCCATTTTGAAACCAAATCACAATTTCCCACAGCGGTGCCCAATTCATGAGCTGTGGTGTACCCCGTATTTTCCAATACGAAGCCAATGGTGTTTGTATTTGTTGTTGCCGTAGTAATCAGGCTGAATGTCTTAGACACGGTACTGGTAATTACTGTAATCGTCCCACTGGTAACTGTATCCGTACCGTCTGTAGCCTGAATCTTGAAGGTTCCTTCTTTTGCGGCTGCTACGGTGACAGAGTTTCCATTGGTTGCCCCCGATATTGATGCCACATCGGCCGGTGATGCCTCGATGATGGACCAGTCGTAGGCCGCCGTGGTGCCATCCACCTTGAAAACCTGAGTTCCGACATTAAGGTCGATAGTGGCGGTATTGGGGCTTATGCTTACAGGTGCCAGCAGCGTCACTGTGTCCGTGGCAGGGGCAGTAGAGATGTTCCCTACACCGTCTTCAAACCAGGCGTAAATGGTCTTTGTGCCGGGATCGGTATCGGAAAGATCGTATTGCGCTTCCGTGTCGTAGGTTGCACCGGTGGTTGGCCTTGAAGAGGTCTCACTGAGATACATCTTCGTAGGAGCGACAGTTGCAGAAAGCTTGATGTCCAACAGCGTATTGCGTGTCGAGGCAATTTCGGTGCCTTGGGAATCAACTATTTTTACAGTTCCCGCAGGGGCTACGTTATCGATGTTGATAGGTCCTATTATCACATCGCTGCTGTAGCTGACAGTACCTCCGGAACTTATGTCCAGATACTTCGTAATAACGTGCAGATAACGTAAGCTGCTGGAGTCGTCATTTGCGAAGAATGACGCCGCCTTTGTGACAATAGGGGGATCAAGATTGGGATCTACAGTGCCGTCCTCACCTGTTCCGTCCCAGTCAGTAGCGCTTGTATTCCATTTATACAGGAATCCAATCAGGGAGTCACCGGCAGCTGACATGTCCGGCTTTTCCCACTGAACCTCCACATCGCCGGTCCAAGAGACGATGGTACCGTCAGTGGGCACGCTGGCGATTAGATCGCCACCGGCTTTTGAAATCTCGTACTCAGCCTGAGCAGAAATTGCAAAGACCAGAAGAAAGGCTACAATGCAGCACATCAACCCTCCGGCCAAATGTTTTTTCAGGTATCGCTTCATAGAGTGTCTCCTTCAATTCAAATATCTCTGTTCGAAGCAGGCGCCGACAGTTTGGCTGTCAGCGCCTGCCTTTATTGGTTACTGGGCCGAAAGATCTATGTTGACGCCGCTTGTACCCGCAGCCACCGCTGTGGCGTTGGTGATCAGGGCCTGACCGTCGTACCACTTCGCGGTGTTGCCATTTTCCACGGCAAGGACCTTGTAATTACCATCGGCGAGACCTGTGAATGTATAGACGCCGCCGGTTCCGGCAGTAACTTCGTCAACAAAGTTATTTGTTGACGTAAAGAGATAGACGGTTATGGTACCTGTTCCCTCTCCTGTAATGGTACCGCCTATTTCACTGCCGCAAGGAATGGCAACGTCCTTCGTGACCGTAACGGAGGTGAGGGCCACGCCCGTTTCGACAGAGGTCTGCAGACCGCTTCCCGGTACGACTACAAAACGATAGTCGCTTGCCTGCGGCAGGTTGGCAAAGCTGTAATAACCGGAACTGTTGGTGTCGGCGGTAGCAAAGAAGTTCTTCGATGAAGAAGAGACTACCACGACGGCCCCTTCAATTGCAGGAGTGCCTGTGCAGGTACTTGTTACAGTACCGCTCAGCGCACATAAGGCAGCTGGCAGTGAAAGGGTGAAGTCAACCGTCGTTCCAGCCGTGCTGGGTTGCAGGCTGCTCTGAACGGACCGCTGATAACCCTTCTTCTGGGCCATTACGAAATAATCAGCCTTCGTAGCGTCAAGACCGTACACTTCGTATGTGCCGCTGCTGTTTGTCATCTTGTATACTGGTGTCTCACCAGCACGGGTGATGATAATGGTAACCCCGGCAAGAGGAACGTTGCCGTTGCTGCCGTCCAGTACAGTTCCCTTAAAATGAGCGCCTTTCACAAGCGATATGTCTTTAGTCGTATCCTGCGAGATGCTCAGGTTTGAGGCGCTGTAGGACTTATACTCGGGATGGGAAGCCTCAATGGTATATATGCCTGTGGCTATGTCACCTATGGAGTAATCACCGCTCGAATCGGAGAAGTACATCCTACCGCCGGCGAGTAATCCTGTTGCCTGATCGGTAAGATAGATCGTGGCACTGGAAACTGTCGAGGAATCGGAGGAATCCGAGACTGTTCCGGTGAGCTCATGGCCCGTGTCAATCACAAAGTCAAGAGTGGTCTCCTTTCCGGCTGTGATAGTGCCTTCCTGAACTGCGTAGTTTCCGACAAGCGGGGTCATAGTGACAGTGTAAGAAATTCCATCACAGAGACCGGTCAGACTGTAGGAACCGTCCTGTCCGGTTATACTGATTGCCGAGCTTTCACCATCGGCGCTTTCGGCCATGATCATCATGCCTTCGGCGGGATCGCCGTCTGCTCGCTCATATGTAACAGAACCGGTCAGGGTCTTGTCACACTCGGTGATGTCGATATCCTTAGAGGTAAGCGTATTTCCTGCGCCAACGGTAAGAAGTGTAGCGTTGCCTTCATTCTGCGTTGATCCGCCATCCGCATAATAGAAGACCTTACCGGCACTCTTGATTGCGAATATCTCGTAGGTACCTGGCGCCAACGTCATTGTATAGAGGCCTCCGCCGTTGGAAAGAACCGAGGTAAGGGCGAAGGTATCTATGTCAAAGGCAAATACCGCGATCCCCGATACACTGGCGCTTGAATCGGTAACAGTACCTGATATCGAAGCCTTTGTGACGGTTGTGTAGTCAAAGTCAATTGCCGGAGCATTAGCCGAAGATATATTGACTGCGGTACGACTGGCAATATCCGTCTTTCCGTCGTAGTAAAGAACGGGGAGACCGCTGGATACGACAGAAACCGTGTAGTCACTGGCCGGAACAAGGTTTGCTACGCTGTAGGCAGCATCGCCGTTTCCATCAGCAGCAGCAGTTGCCTTGGTTTTTTGTATCTGTCCAGCTGCCGAGATGGCCGTGATGGTAGCCGTAGCGCCCTGGTTAAGGCCCTTTACCGTTCCACCAATGCTGTAGAGGGTTGGAGTCCAGGCAGTTACGCCATCCAGGGTCAATGCTTGCGAGGTAAGACTTCCATATACCGCGTAGGCAGTGTAGGTTCCCGGTGCCAGGGGACCTATTTCGAAGGTGCCATTGCTGTTGACAGCGTACACTCCAATAACGGTGGCGCCGCTCATCACTTTAACCTTGAGACCGGTCAGGCCCGTGGAACCATTTACCGTAACGCTGCCCTTCACATAATCGGGAGCCGGAAGGGTAATGTTAGCAGTCTGGTCAGCAGCAGTTACTGTGATTACAGCACTTTCCGCATCATAGTAGTTGGGGTCGTTTGATACAACGGATACCTTGTATTCTCCGCTATTTTTGTTTGCAAAGCTGTAGGCTCCGCTTGCAACGGTTGTCTGTGAATCTAAAACGTAGGTTCCGGTTGCGGTGCTCTTCTTTTTCAGTTTTACAGTAGCTCCGTTGGCAGCCCCGGCACCTTCATAGGTAACCGTTCCGCTTATCTTGTAACCCGGGGCGCTGACTACAATGCTGCCGTTGACCAGCGTTGCCGCGTAGGTCGGTGTAGTATAGTAGCCGTTTGTCGCCTCTTCAGCGGGCATCCCTACCAGTACCGGAAGAAATGTGGGCGCTGAATATCCAGCAGCTGCGTTTTCAATGATACTTTTTGAAATTGCGATTGGATAGGTTCCCTGTCCACCTTTTATATTGAAAGTGGCCTTGAAAAGCGATCCGCTTGTAAGCGCCTGCGCTGAAGCAGCAGCTACAAGAACTTTCCCGGCATTATCGTTATACTGATAAAAAAGCGTCTGGCCCACGGTGGTCTTTTGCTCCTCCGTAACCACATATTCTCCCTCTACCAGATAGGTGCTACCGTCATCTATTGTGGGAGTAGATTTGGAAAGGCCTTTAAATGTAAATATGTTGGAATCATAATTGAGGGTGAACGCCACTCCACCCACACCAGCGTACTCATCGAGGGTGATGAGAATGCTTACATCCGCGCCTACCTGGCCGCTAGCAGAGCCGACAGTAAGCGTCTTGGCAACAGCATTTGCCGCGCCAAAACAGACGAAGATCCCTATCATCAGAAAAATCATGAATAGAGATGGTATTTTTTTGTGTCTCATTTTTTAATCTCCTTTGTAAACGGCGAATAGGCCGCTATTTGGGGGGGGATACGCAAGTGCCTTACCCTGGCAGCTTACTCGCCGGTAAGTTCCCGCGACTCTGATATCCTCTTCATGGCCTCAATCTTGTTAAGATGAGACTGTTTCATGTCATAAAATTTGCGTGCCTCGTCGGCATACATAATCGCCAGTGTTTCCTGTTTTTCCGGATCATCTGCCTCGGCCACCTTCTTATGCATCAGCTTCAGCTTCTGATATTCTTCAAACTCCTTTTTCTCAAGCTGCTTCTGCAGGGCAAACCATGGCTGATTCAGAGAATCGGTTGGACCTACGGATGGATTGGGAACAGTCATTGAAGGCACAAGTATTCCCTCATTCCCTTCAATGCCGCCGTAGGTTATCACATCCATTCCCGAGGACACGATTACAGTTTTTGTCACAGCGCGCGGATCCTTTGAAATAACCTTGCTGCCCTGGTCACCAAGCCGCAGAAGCGTGCCACCGGGCTGTCCTGTGGGATAGACCTTCACAGCTGTAATTTGCCAGGACTCACCATTTTTTTGATAGATCCCTGCATAATTGTACCCGCGCAGAATAACCTTAAGGGCATCCTCAAGGGGACTGTCCGAAAGATTAACCGTCACATTGACCGGCTGCAGGTCCTTCGAAACATAAATATTAATGGAGGCTGATTCAGAGATTTCCTTGAGAAGCTCCGTCAAGGGCATTTTATCCGCAGCAACACTCAAACGGTTTTCCGCAAACCTTACCGATCCTTTTTCCTGTGCAGCATAGAGGGACCCCCCAGCAAAACACAGAAAAAAGACAATGGCTAAGGTAATAAGACTATGTCCAATGTATGATTTCATAAATTCGAAATCTTCCAGTAAAGATGCGATAGGGAAAAATATAAAAGCCCATCCTTTAAAAGAAGGATAGCGCTGACTGAATGCCCGGCCGTGCAAACTAGGCAGTCAATCTGGGAGGGGGATGAATTGGTTCAATTGTTCTCGAATGACAGGTAAAATAAAGATCGGAAACATGAGCAATGCTTCCGTCTGTAAGGCCAAACTTGGTTGATGTAACGAGAAAGGGTGCTTCCAGATGAGAAGAGGAAGATCCCGCAGCATCTCCACCGGCTTTGATCACCGTCCGTAATCCTGCAAGAACATTAATAGATGATAAAGTTTTTTCAAGGCCTTCATGGAAATTAACCTGATCTTCAGCGACATTGGCAAGCTCTTTTACACCCATAATGGCATCCTCTAGACCAACCGCACCATCGCGATTGAGATCTCCCGGACCGAAGCCCGGCATTCCCGATGCCAGAAACAGGGCGATAAGCAGCATATGTACGGTGGCCTTAATCCGTCGCATAAATCCTCTATTGATACAAACAACCGGGCATCACAAATAATGGTGCTCAATAGTAAGCGCCATGCCTTCAGAAAGTCAAGAATATCTTTTTTACCTGAACTATGAGTACTTTTTCTTTATGCCCGCCCCCCACTCTCCCCCCTTACGGGTTGGAGAGCGGGGGAGCGGATGTTAATTAAAAGTTAGCCGTACCATTGGACTGATACTTGTAATTGAAGGTGCTGCTGTATCTGTCATTCGCTTCATCGTAGTTCATAATACTTGTACCTTCTATGGCCGCGTAGGTACCATCGGCCAGCTTGAAGGCGTAGACATGGCCCGACTCCAGATTCACCATATAGGAGTCATAGCCGTAGCCACTAGTGGGAACCCGCGAGGTGTTGTCAAGATCAGTACCGGACCCCATATCAAGGATACCAACCCCCGGTGCAAGGGCAAAGATGTTGTCTTCAATATAAAAGTCAGCCTCATTCCAGCGCATCCCCGGATCCACATTGATGATCTCAACCACTTTTACAGAATTAGTCGAGAACTGGAACCCATCATATCTACCATCGACCTCACCCTCGTAGAGCCAACCCCAGGATGTAAGCGTCGCCGCCCCGGAAGTGTAGCTGATTGGCAGGGGTGTTATCAGACCCGCGTTTGTCTGCAAAACATAGATGGCCTCGGCGACTCCGATCTTGCCGTTGTTGTTGATGTCTACTATCGCCTCCAGTCCCGAAGGATTCTTTCCTGTGACTACCTGAAGCGCCATAATAGCCTGTCCAAGGCTGGGAACGGGACCAGGGGGCTGATAGGTAAAGGTTGTCTGGAGTATTGAGTAGTTCCCATTCATGTCACCGGTTGAAATATTATATATGTAAGTCCCACGCTCAAGTGCAACATCGCCATCATAGGAGGCACTTGCCCCCTGAACATCGTACTTTTCCCAGATACGGTTAAACTGGGCAGAGTAAAGCTCTACCCCGTACCGGTAACTGTAGCCCGGAACAGGTGTCCAGGAGAATACAAGCTCACCGGAGGCAGCCGAACCCTCCGCAGGTGACGGGTTACTCGGGTATGCCTCCACAAAATTAGTAACCGTGGCTGTCTTCGTTGCCTGCTGATCTGTCCCGTAGTTTACGGTGAAGGTGTAGGTCAGCGGTAGAGCCGGCCTGGTATTGCCAAACCGGGGATTAAGATCCTCTTCCTGGCTCCAGGACTGCCAACGCTGCTCCTCTTCGTTATGGTAAAGGCTGATGGATGAGGCAATCCCGTCTCCCTCAACTGTTACCGACGTGACTATGCCGCCCTGATCTTCCACCTCAAGCGACACCCAGTAGGTTTCAGGTGCGTCAGAATTGGCCTGGTGGCCTGATCGGGCATTAACTTCGAAGGACTCCTGGTTTCCGTAAAGCTTCCATTCCCCATTCTCATTGATAAAGTAAAGAAGGTCAACTTCTCCATCCTCCCAGAGAACTATCATTGTAGCCAGATTATCTTCCACGCTGGTGCTCAGAACCGTATAGCTCATTGCAAAAGCAGGGTCCATTAATTCCTCAGCCAGTTCATCTTCAAAGAGGGCCTTGGTAGTTCCGCCATCATTATAGCTATCGGACACATAGGCCATGAATCCATCAAGATCCTTGGCGTTCAAAAGCCCCATCGCCGTATCGAAGGCATTTCTGAGATTCAGGGTATCGCTGTCGGTAGACCCGAATATAATGCCCTGGCTTACTGAGTCGCCGTGCGTGTTGAAAACAGACGCATTGAAAGCAACCCCGGAATATGTTGCGCTGACGGTGACCATGTCTCCATCAACCACGTTTGGAATCATATACCTACCAGAAGAGGCCGTTGCAGATGCCGCTTCATCGGGATAAATTATTGAGTAGGTTTCACCCATTGAGCTGGTATAGGACAGCACCGCACCACTAACCGCGGCACCGCTGGTCCCGTTCAATACCCTGCCCGTGATTACACCCTTTCCTGAGGCTATACCCAAGGATCCCAGTTCCGTAGCCGTTAGAAGCACGAAGGGGGTTGAGGAGCCGTTGATGTCAGCCCCGCTCCTGATCACCCGCGAATAGGTATCGGCAAAACCGCTCCTTGACATTTTCAGAGAAAAGTTGATCTGAACAGGAAGTCCGCTGAGGGTGAAACTTCCGTCCGCTTCCGTTTCCGTCGTGATCGAGGGATTGCCCGCCATCTCCACAGTGACGCCTTCAAGCGAGGCTCCGTTGCTGTTTTTGACCGTACCGGTGAAGGAAATCCCCTGGGATGCCGTTGACCTGCCTATTATCAGCCCCTCGTGGACACTGTCGGCATGGACGGCAGCAAATACCGGAAAGCTACCGAAGGTCATACCATCCTTCGAAGCCCCCAGGGTTACCGAGTCACCGCCTGTGACTCCACAGACATAATATAAACCGTTTGAAGAGGTTACTGCCTCGGCACCGGAATAGAAGGTATTACCATCAAAATAATAGACGTTGTATGGTGTACCGGAACCGCTTGTTGCCGTTACCGTAACCCCCTCTATCGTCTGTGAATAATCTGCCGCACTGACCACGCGTCCCGTAACGAGTCCCATGTTCATTCCGGCCTGCCATACATTGGTCGGCCACAGGGCCAGCTCCGTGGGGGTGAACATCACGTAAGGCCACCAGGTCGCGATATCCTCGGCAGCATTGAATGTCTGAGAATAGACCGGAACGTAGCCGGTTGCTGTAATATGCAGCGCAAAGGGGGTGCTGATCGGCAGATTGTTTAAGGTAAAATCGCCTGCCCCATCGGTATAGGCAAAAACGTTCGCATTATCTACGGAGGTAACATAGGCCCCGGAGATAGCCGTTCCATCCGTAGGGGCCGTCACATCGGAGGCCCTTACCGAGCCGGAGAAGGATAGGCTTGGTGGAGACTTAAGAAAGAAATATATGTCTTCGACGGCTCCACCGGCAGTAAAGGTGATGGCCTGGGCGTCTTCGATGCTATCGGCATTGGGGTACCACTGCGAAGTTTGGCCGACCATGCCTTCATGGGTAAGCTTTATTCTGTAGCTGCCCACAGGAATCCCTACAAGCTGGAAATTCCTCTCATGATAGGAGAAGACCTCCCTCTGAAAGACCTTTGTTCCACTGGCATCGTAGAATTCAATAATGAAAAACTCGGCGAAGGTGTCGTCAAGGGTACGGACGCCTCCCTTGAGCTGGGCAAGAGCAGGATCGGCTACGATGTCAAGCAGGGCATAGCCCGTGGCCGCGCCCCCTGATAAGGAAGCGGAAAATATAACAGTAAATACGCCTGGCTCCTGATCCACAAGCTGAAAGATGGAGGCATAGGACATGTTGCTGTTGTACCAATCTCCGTTGTCCGAGAAGTTGCTGCTGAAGTTAACCGTTCCAGAGGTCGATGTCCCCACCCAGCCAAGAGAACTGCTTCCCGTAGCGGAGAAGCTGATGTCGCCACTGTAGTTATGATTGACCTGGGTAGGAGACAGACCAACGGCGACATAGGGGTCCCCGATCCCTATGGTTATAGTCACAGGGAGCTGCGCCTCCGTGCCGTCCGAGGCAGTGGCAATAATGTTGGCGCTTCCGGAGGTGAGGGCGTAGAAAGTCGTGCCCCAGGTGGTTCTGTTCACAGCCAGTACAGCAGGGTTACTTGAAGTTAGAGAAAGAGGGCTCGCCATCCCCGTATCGAAAGAGCTCATGGTGGTCCAGGTATTGCCCATCGTGTCTACAGCCTCGATGTCCAGGCTAAGTTGACCCTGCGCTGTCAAATTGATTTCTGAAACGGGGACCTTGGTGGATCCGTACGTTACCGGATCATAGACCCATTGACTGAAATTTATCGTGTAAATTGTTGTCACTTCCATAGTGAAGGGCACATAGCGGGGCTCTGTGCCGGCCTCTTCTGCCTTGAGAAGAAGATCATATTCGCCGGGCGCGACCGAAGTGGTATTGATATTCAGCAGACAACCTCCTGCATTTTTCATAGGCGCAGAGGGATTAAAGGTTGCCACTGCCCCCTGCGGAAGCGTCGCCGGATCGATACTGAAGGTGATACCACCTGTAGTTGAAAAATCGTTAAAAAACTCCAGGGCGATCAAATATTCGGCTACCTGTCCCTTGACTACCGTAAGCTCATCATACTTCATATCAACAGCGTAATGCGGAGAGGTAACCTCAAAGGAATAATCCATGTTGCTCTCCACATAATCACAGATGACATAGATACTGCCGCTTTGTACCGGGTCGCTTACTGTCAGCGTTACAGAACTGTTTGACCAGGATATTACCGATACGCCATCAGAGCTGCCGCCTACGGAGATCAGACCCTGGGTACCGCCAAAGTTCTGGCCCGTAAGGGTAAGCAGACTGCCATAGGCGCCTGCCGAGGAGGATACCGTGGCTATCTGCGGGACGGCACCAACGGTGACCGTATTGGTGGAATCGGTAAGACTGATGTTATCGGCGTAGAACTGTCCGTAATTCTCCTTCAGAATCGATATTTTAACCAGCTTCCTGGCATCTGATGGAAAGGCGATGTCTTCCGAGACAACCGTTGGGCTGTTTCGATCTACCGATATTTCTGCATATCCAGGGGTATCTATATCCACGTAAGCCAGCGAATTACTGGTTGTTACATAGGTAAGCTCAACCTGAATGACATTGTCGTAACTGGCGCTGCCCTTTACGAGATCCATTGAAAAGCTGAGGGTCTTTCCACCTATATTGCCAACATTCAGGCTCTGCGAGATGACAGTTCCCGTGTATCCACTTACAGGCGGATGAAGATTGACCCAACCGTCCGAAAGAGGATTCCAGGAGGAATCGATGTCGGGGTCAAGGTTCCAGTCTGAAATACCGTTTGCAAAACCACCGTTCCTTATTACATCCGTCGTCCCTGCCGAAGCGGGAAAGGACAGGACGAAGAAAAAAAGAAATGCAAGGGCGGCGGCGAACAGGTTTTTAAAATGCGGCTTTTTCATGGCATACTTACCTCTTAAGCATAGCTAAAATATGGTTGATCTACAGGGTCCTAGACAACGCAAACAGGTCACCGACATACTTCAGTCTGGTTGCGAATTATAAGTCAAAAACACAATTTAGGTCAATACGTAAAAACGTACGCAAAATATCTTATATTAATAATCTCCTCCGCTGCGGGGGGGGGGGAAGACCCACGTCATTTACTCCTTCACCGTCCATATTCAAACTGAACATTTCCCTGTAGACGGTAGCGGAAATAACCTAATATCAAGCCTGGGTCAACCCCGGCCACCTTCTGGACGACTGCCGGTTTCTCCTACTCGCTGACCCCGCCGGATGTCCCGGACAGATCTCTGAGAATATAGAGGGCCTCCTGAATGCCAATTCTGCCGTCTCCGTTTACATCGGCGTGTTTTTCTATAGTTGCACTGGGAACTATGCCCATAACGACCTGGAGCGCCAGAATGGCATCGGTAAGGTCAACCTGGCCATCGTCATTTATATCTCCCTTAAGCACAGATTTTTCCAGGCCTTCGCCTGCAAGGGGCACCAGCAGCGTCTGGTTTCTCGGATCATTTGAGGGTATCGAAAGGGATGCCGCCTTTGCACCCGTAGATACCGGAGAGAACACGACCTCGATGGTTCCCGTACCGCCGGAGACTATTACCTGTCCCGAACAGTAGTCGTTACGCAATGTGAACTCAGCCGCATTGGTCCCTGTAAGCCTGACAGTGTCAATTGCCAGGCCGGCGTTCCCTGTATTTCTGACGGTAAAGACCTGAGCGGAGGAGTTAGTTCCCTGTGGGACGGCGCCAAAGTTGTACAATTCAGGTGTTATCGTTATTGCCGGCGCGGCTGGCGTTAATGTAACAAAGCTTTTCTCCTCTCCATAGGAAACCCCAACGCTGTTTATCGCGTAGGCTCTGAGATAATATCCTGTTGAAGGTGCAAGGCCCTGCAGCGTGACGGAGAAACTTCCGGTCCCGATCGAGCCTGCCGCCGCCTTTAGATCATCAACGGTTGGTACGCTATGAAGGGCATAGACAAAACCCCTTTCGGTAATATTCGCCCCGCCGGTGGAGGTTACATTGCCGCCGGCGTTGGCGCCAGTCTCGGAAATATTGGACACATCACCTGTTATAACGGTGGGCTCCACAGCCGACACATTTATATTGATGTATTCGAAGTCGGTCCAGGTACCGTCGGTCACCTCAAAGAGGATGCTTGTGTAGAGCCCAACCTGGTTTGTCGAAGGCGTCCAGCTGAAGGTCCTGGTCGCCGGATCAAAGGTTGCGCCGGAGGGCATGGAACCTGCCGAATAGGTAAGGACATCGCTGGTATCGGGGTCTGTTCCAGAAATCTGGAATGACAGCGTTCCCCCAACGCTGGCGACTTTGTTGCCTATGGGTGCCAAGACCGGCGCCCGGCTAAGCCCTGTCACGGTTATGGTGATGTCCTCGCTGTCCGTAAAGGTTCCGTCACTGACCTCGAAATGAATGCCTGAGTAGACACCACCCTGTCCACGGGCCGGCGTCCAACTGAAGGTCCTCGTCGCCGGGTCAAAGGCCGCCCCCGGCGGCAGGCCGGTGGCCGAGAAGAGCAGATTCTGGAAATTATCGGGATCGGTGGCTGTCACCACAAAGGCATATTCCATAGTCTCATCAATGGTACGATCTCCGATAGATGCAAGGAGGGGGGCCGAGGAAAAATCAGCCCCGGAGATACTCAGGGTATATGGACTTGCCGAGTAACCATTATCTTCATCGTAAACCCGCACGAAATAGAAGCCCGGTTCCGCATCGTCATATACAATGACATCCTCACCACCCACGCCTGGGTTGGTATTCACATAGGTTGACTGTTGAGACTTGTTGCTGTCAAGAAGTATCACCCGTGGCCTGAGCCCCTCAGGTACAACGTCCAGTGAGATCGCCACCGTGCTTGCATCCCTCACGTAAATCCGGTACCAGTCCTCATCATCCTCATCGAAAAGATAGCCCTGGACGCTTCCCTGGCCGAGAGGAGTGGCAGGTCCGAAATCATCATTCGGTTCGTTTCCATCCACCACAGCCTGGTGGTTTACGCGTAGCCTGTAGGCCGAGATGGATCCGGTCTGAGTATTGTCACGGAGCCTGACACGGTAATATCCCGCCTCATTTATGGTCATGACCAGTATATTGTCCACGCCTGTTTCCGTAGTGATGCGATACCCGATCTGGCTGTAGCTTCCATTGTAGATCCACATCTCCGATTTGAATCCCGCCGGAATGTCTGTATGGGAAATAGTCACAATGCCCGGGGTATTGATATAGAACCTGTACCAGTCATAGTCGCTGCCGGGATCGATGGTACCACTCATGCTCGTATCCAGCGAGATGTCATTGGCCTCACCGAAGGTTCCGTTCGGTTCCTGCTCGGATGCAACCGGGGCAAAGGGAGGTTCGTAATCTAAAGTCCCGCCTTCCAGGGTAAACCGGTAAGGAGATACATAAGATCCACTGTTGCTGTCGGTTACGCGTATATAGTAGAACCCGTCGCTTGGAGCCGTATAGGTCAGATATACATTGTCCCCTTCATTATTGGCGGTCTGGTAGTTGTAGGTGTAATTAACATCCCTGCCATAGACAGTAATGTTCGCCCGCATACCGGAAGGATTGTCGGTTACCGCCATGGAAAGGGTCTCGTCCTTAGAGGCATATATCCGGTACCAGTCTTCATCACCTCGCGGGAATATAAAGGCATCAACTGCCGTCTTTGGCATAAGGGTCGAGTGCCCCGCGTTATCGTTGTACTCATAAATGTCATCCACTGCCGTAAAGGCGCTGGTGAAGGTGTAGGGGGCCGTGTGGGCCTCGTTGTCCCTGTCATTCACCTTTACATAGTACGTTCCGGGAGAGGTGACATCATAGTCCAGAAAGACATCCTCTCCGTCGTGAGATGCCCCAAGGTAGACATAGCTGTAGCTGGCATTTGCATCATAGATAGTGATGTAGCCCCTCATCGCCGGAGGCGCCTGCGTTATTGAAAGAGAAAGTCTTCCTACCTGATCAACGGTGATACGGTACCAGTCGACATCCCCCTGCCGACAGATGTAGGCATCATCTATGACGTGATCGGCAGGAATGGATGTGGCCGATGCCAGTTCGTCATTGGGCTCATGTACATCCCTTGCAGGAGTATGATCGAAACGTATAGCGTAGGTACGGTCATAGGCCAGGCCATCCCGGTCTTCGACACGGACATAGTACCAGCCAGCCTCCAGAAATTGGTCATAGCGGAACCAGTCGCCGAAATTGTTCGCCGAGGCGGTACGGTACATATACCCGCCATAGCCGTCGTAAAATGCGATATATGCCCGCATGTCAGTGGGGGTAGCATCCACCAGGGTTGATAGATATCCCCGTTCTTCTATGTAAATTTTGTAGTAATCATCGTCATATCTGGGGTAAATCTGACCGGTGATCCACGTAGAGAGGGGAACGGGACAGGCCCCCTCGATATTATCGTTATACTCTGACTCGGAGACTATACTGTCAGTTACGTAAAGACTCTTATGAACCCATCCTGACCATTTACCGCTGTTGTCCTGCACGCGGAAGGAGATTCTGTGGGAGCCTTCCGAAAGGGTGGGAAGGTTCACCTCGCTGCCGTTTCCCAGGGCGCCGTCTATATCGGAAGCCCACTCGTAGGCCACAATAGCGCCGCCTTCATCCGTGCCGCTTCCCGAAAGAGCAACCGGATCACCGGTAATCGCCGGATTGGGACTCATATCATCTATTGCTGCCAGAGGATAATAGTCGCCAAAGGAACCGCCCCGGATGGTAAGCAGATAGGGCGTAAGGGAATGGACGCTGTCTTCGCTTCTGATTCGCAGATAGTAACGATCAGGAACAGTAATATCGCAGGTCATCAAAAGGTCGTCCCCCTGTTCCGTGGAGGTCATTTCTGTAAGGTATCCCTTACTGTCCGTGTAGAGCCAGATATGGGGTCTGATTCCCGTCGTTTCAGCCATCTGGATACTCAGAAGCCCCGTTTCGGTCACCATGAAGGTGTACCAGTCTTCATCACCTTCGGGGTAGATAAATCCCGAAATCTGATTCTTCTCATCCAGCACAGTGGCCTGGCTGAAACTGTCATTGGGCTCCAACTGATCCACAAAGGGAGTGAAGGTAGCCGTCAGGCTGTAGGGGGCGAGGGAGGTTTCATCATTTCCGCGATCGTAGATGCGCAGATAATAGGTACCCGCCTCTTCCGCCACGAAGGTCTCCTTCAGACCGGTCCCATAGTTCAGAGACTCCTTGGCAAAGAGCTGGCTGTTGTTCTGGTTGTTCAGGGCCATGCTTATTTCAATGCTGGAAGGAACATTTTCCAGCATAAATTGAATGGTTCCAGGTTCGCTGGTTTCCATGCGGAACCAGTCCTGATCTCCTGCCGGGAAGATGTAGGCCTGCAGGGGCTCCCCGAAGGTAAGCGGCGTGGCCTGCGCATAGTCCGGATTGGGCTCAAATGGATCGGGAACGGCATCCAACGTAACCTGTAACTCGTAGGGATCAGCAGAAACAGTGCCTCCGTCAGCATAAATTCGCACATACCAGATCCCCGGTTCGTCTATATCATAACTGAACTGGGAAAAATCCCCGGCGTTTTCCGCATAGCGACTCGCTCGCTCGCTGTAATTGGCGTTGTAGATCCGGATTACCGATCTAACCACCGACGGTGACGTAAGGCCAAGGGTAAGCCGTGTCCTTCCCGTAACCTCAAAACGGTACCAGTCGTCGTCGCCGCCAAAGGTTCCCGTGGTGGCGCCGGCTGCGACTAGCGTAGCGGAACTGAATGCGTTATTGGGCTCTGTTTCCTCCGTTACCGGCTGGCTGCCGGACTGGTAGGAAAGATCCGCTCCGGTAACGCTCAGGCGATAGGTCGATGTCGAAGACCAGTCGCCGTCCCTGTCGTGGACCTTGAGATAGTAATAACCTGTGTATTCAGCCCTGTAGGCAAGTGTGACCGATTCACCTTCCACATCTGTAGTGGCGGTTTTGTACATATACCCCAGATTATCATTATAAAGGGTAAGATAGGGCCTTAGATTCGAAGGTGTATCATCCACTGTCATCGCCAGATCGGACCCGTTTTCGGCGTAAAATCTGTACCAATCCTGATCACCACCAGGAAAGATGTAGGCGTTGGCGGGACTTTTGGTAAGCGTTGCGCTGTGCCAGAAATCACCGTTGGGCTCGAAGGGATCGGGGGCCGCATCAAAGCCTGTTAAAAAGGTGTAGGCAGCCAGGGCGTTGAACTCATTGTCCCGATCATGGATCTTTATAAAATAGGTTCCCGGCTCTGTCACATTATAGTCGAGATAGACATTGTCCCCGTCACCCTCTGCAGAGGTATAGACGTAGGAATAATTCGTGTTGCGATCGTAGACGGTGATGTAGCCCCTGAGATTGTCAGGCATATTCGTCAGAGACATGTGAAGGGTGCCTGGAGCGGCAAGAGTAACCTTGTACCAGTCCTGGTCTCCTCCGGGGAAGATATACCCCTGTAGCATATCACCGATCTTCACCGACGTAGCGTGAGTGGGATCCGGGTTAAGCTCATAGGGATCCGGCGCCGTCTGAAGGGTTGCCGTGACGGTGTACTGGGCTCCGGCATTGTTGTCATTGTCATCAACCCTTAGAAAATAATACCCCGACTCAGTAATATTCCAGGTCAGCGTAACGGGGTCTCCCTCACCATTTGCGGAGGTTGAAACATATGCCCAATCGGCATTGGGCGTGTACATCCCCAGGTAGGTGCGCATCAGACTCCCCGTAGGGTTGGTGGCAGAAATAGTGAGCGTCCCAGGCTGTCCAACATAAATCCTGAAAAAATCAATATCATTTCCAG
The DNA here is from genome assembly GCA_963665835.2 of Syntrophales bacterium. Taxonomy (GTDB): domain Bacteria; phylum Desulfobacterota; class Syntrophia; order Syntrophales; family UBA2210; genus UBA6078. The sequence continues at coordinate 319,307 of CAXXWJ010000002.1, forward strand.
GATCTATGATTCCCGTGTACTGGGTATCCAGATCCATAGGTGTTGCCGAGCCTATCTCATCATTCGGCTCCTCCTCCTGGGGGGCCGGCACTCCGAAATAGAGAACCGTTTCGGTCTCGGGCGACCAGTTCTGGTCGTTATCCTTAACTTTGAAGTATATCCCGTGTTGCCCCGCGCTGAGACTGGCAACTTCAGCCACCCGTGAGGAGCTCAGAAGTCCATCAAGGGATGAACGCCACTCATAACCTATAATCTCGCCGTCGGCATCTTCGCCGTGTCCCTCCAATGTTACTGTCTCTCCCGCATCAGCAGGATTGGGCAGGACCGAGTCTATAAGGGCCAGGGGTGTATAGGAACTAAAATTGGCACCGTTTACTATAAGCGTGTAGGGACTGGTTGAGTAACTGTTGTTTCCGGCATGCCTGATCCGGAAGTAATATACAGCCGTCCTGTTCGTCGTATAGGAAAGTGTCAGTGACTGGCCGTAATTGGTGGCCGTTTTGCCGGCGCACCAGCTTCCACTTGAGTTATAGACATCGATCTGTGACCGGATCTCGGCCGGTACGTCAGCAACCGTCACCTGAAGTACGCTTCCACTTTCGCAGGCTACCTGGTACCAGTCTTCGTCGCCCTGATCAAAAATCCAGCCCTGTGTGCGGTTCCGGTCCTGAAGGGTTGCAGCGTCCCCGAAATTGCCGTTAGGTTCGTGGGCATCCGCTGCAGAGGTGAAGGCTATGGAGAGGATATAGGGTACCTCGGAGATGTTTTCATCGAGATCGTCGATCAGAACCCTGTAAATGCCCGGTCGGGTTACCGCCGTGTCCAGGGAGATCAGATCGCCGGGGTTGGTGGCATTCCGACCGTCTATATATCCATTGTCATCTCGCCAGATTCGGATGCGCGTTCGCATCTTCTCCGGAACCGACTCAAGACCGGAGTGGATAATGCCTGCCGAGGGAACATAAAACTTGAACCAGTCATCATCGCCGGCGGTCCCCATTGATGCTGAAACGGAGGTCCCAAGGGAGACGAGGTTTGCATCGGCAAATACCCCGTTATCTTCAATTTCAACTGCCACAGGGGTTTCAACGGGCTGGTATCCCGGATTTGCGCCTGTTAGGGTCAGGGTATACTTCTGATTCCAGTTGTAGTCGCTGTCCCTGTCGTTCACTTTTACATATACAAAACCCGCCTTATCAAAGGTGTGGCTTAGCAGGGGAGTGTTGTCCCCATCGTTGTCCGCGTAGTTGTAGCTGTACAGATATTCGCAGTTTCTGCCGTAAAGGGTTACGTAGGGCCTCAGGTTTGCAGGTGTGTTGGTCACTTGGGCTGTAAGGGTACCTCCCGCATCGACCCACACTTTATACCAGTCCTGATCGCCGTTGGGGAAGATATAGCCGGAGGCCGTAGTTCCCGTCATGGTGAATGAATCCAGCATCGAGTCGTTTGGTTCCTGGGGATCCACCGCTTCTTCAAAGTCCGCAGTAAGGGTGTAGGTAAAGTCGGCGTTGAACTCGTTGTCCCTGTCGTAGACGCGCAGATAGATAAATCCCGGTTCCGTGACATTCATGGCGAGGGACACGTCATCGCCGTCCTGTGCGGCAGCATCGGTGATGTAAAGATAGTTCAGGTGACGACCGTAATAGGTCAAATAAAGTCTCAGGTTATCGGGCACATTAGTAACGGTGCAGTTCAGGCGCCCCGGTCGGCTTATATAGATCCTGAAGAAATCATGGTCGCCAGCTGCGTTTATCTTGGCGTTCACCGGCTGTGACAGTGCAATTTCGTTGGCAAACCCTATCTCACCGTTGTTTTCAACCTCGTCTGAGACAGTACTACCCACGTATACCACTTCAGAGACTTCGGTGGACCATATGCCATCGTCGTCCTGTACCTTGAAATAGACTGTGTGGGTTCCCATGGATAGGGCGCTAGTTGAAAAGGCGGATTCCGAGCTCAGGGCGCCGTCTATGCTCGATCTCCAGGAATAGGCGGCAATAACTCCGTCGGAGTCAATACCAGATCCGGAAAATGAAATGCTGTTGCCATGGACTATGGATCCGGGATCAATCTGTTCGATGCGCGCTGTCGGGGCAAAGGTGGCGAAATCCGCGCCGTGTATGGTCATTGTGTAGGGCTGAGTGGATTCGTCATTGTTACCGCCATCCCTGACAAGCACCAGATAATCCCCCGGTTCGGGAACGGTGTAGATCAGTTCCATATCCATACCGGCGGTGCCGCCTTTTCCTGCCAGATGTTCCTTCGACAGGTTATAAAGATCGACCTGGGGGGTGATGTTTTCCGGAAGATCGCTCAGAACGACGCGCAGATCTCCGGCCTGGGCGACGGAGATCCTGAACCAGTCGGAATCCCCTGTCTTGAATACATACCCCTTTACCCGGTTGATCTGGCTCAGCACAGTGGTATCGCCGTAGTTATCATTGGGCTCGAAAGCATCGGCCACTTCCACCAGAGAAACGGTAAAGGTGTAAGCCGTTGATGAAAATGCTTCGTTATCCAGGTCATCCACCAGCAGGTAATAGATATCCGGAGCAGTGACATCATAAATTAGCGAAAACAGTCCTCCGGCGCTTGTGGGTTGTCCGGACTGAATCTGCCCTCCCGAACTGTTGTAAAGACGGAATCTCATTGCGAGATTAGTGGGAACTGAGGTAAGCTCCACCGTCAACTGACCCACCTGGGATACATCAAAACGGTACCAGTCTTCGTCGTTGGCGGAACCGATCAGTCCCGATATCACAGAGGCGTCAAGAGGCACGGGATTGGCCCACCCGAACTTGCCATTATCTTCGGCTTCCGTAGTGACAGGCATTATAGTGGGAGTAAACCCAGGAGTTCCTCCACTTACACTAAGGGAATATGTCTTGGTGTGACCAAGGGCCTCTGCGTCCGTAATCCTGATATAATAAAAACCGGCCTCCGTAACGGTATGGCTGAGAGCAATAGTTTCTCCCGAATTGACGGCCGTTTTGTAGACATATAGATAGTTGGCATTTGGACCGTAGAGGGTGATATTGGGCCTCATTTCGTTGGGAGGATCGATTGTCAAGTTCAACGTGTCGCTAGCATCGGCGTAAATTTTATACCAGTCTTCATCCCCTCTTCCGAAGACTATTCCGGTTATACTGGTACCGGCGACAAGCGATGCCTGCCCCAATTGATTGTTTGGTTCATGAATGTCCGTTACAGCAGTGAAATCTGCGGTGAACGTGTAGGTTTCATCGGAACTGTCGTTGTCCCGGTCATTAAGCTTTATATAATAGGTCCCCGGCTCTAGCACATCGTAGGTAAGAAAGACATCGTCTCCCTCATTGATTGCGCCATTGTATACATATGCATAGTCTGCATGCCGGTTATAGACGGTGATATAGGCCCGAATATTTGCAGGGAGGTCTGTCACAGAGCATTCGAGCCTGCCGGGACTGTCAAGAGTAATGGCATACCAGTCCTGATCCCCTGCAAGCGCAAAGTCGGCCGTAATCGGCACACCTTGGGTAATGCCGTTGGCAATGCCCAGCTTGTTGTTCGGCTCTGTCTCGACCGCCGCAAAAACTGTCGCGGTTAAAAGCGAAACGGAGAAAAGAAGAAAAAGGAAAATACTGTAGAAAAGACTCCGCGTTGGGTTCGATATTTTCATGGCAGTTTCCCTTCTTTTGTGAAGTTTTTCGGTTTTTGAGTAAAACAAAACTCTGGGATTTAATAACACAACGACTATACTATGAGCAGCAAATTGAAGTGCGCAACACTCTAAAATTTCAGATGTAAAATCAGGAAGATTGCGAACAACTACGGACGTAGGGTACCAAAGCGAATGGAAAAAGTCTATATAAAAACTACCCCAAAAAGCTTCACTAAAGGAATGAACTACCGCGCCGCATAGCATCGGGGCATCTTTAAAAGCAATGAACTCCCCAAGGTTCGGGGAATAAAACCCTGCTGTGATTTAATTATAGAAAGAGGTAACTTATGTTAAAAAAATTTACACTCGCTTGCACAACTAATTTCGGGCCCTGAAGATTGTCCTCTGCACATTGGATATCCTGAGTTCATTAATCTTGGTGGTCACATTACGAACGCCGTAGTTCACCATCACAGACCCGCCGTATCCGCTTGCGGGCATTTTTGTATTTGTATCGCTCCCGACCAGAACTCCGTTTATGTAAAGTTTCGCACCGGTGCTTCCCCATGTTGACGCTATATGGGTCCACTGGTTGAGCGGAACCAGGGTCTCCCCGGAGTTGACATCAAAGGCATCCCAGGCCGCCGAACGGAGCACGCCTGTATCAAGTATGCCCAAATAATATGTCCAGCCTGCGCAGGAACCAGGATAGGGACCCTGCTCCACCAGACTCATACCCTGGCCATATTCAGTAAGATAAAGCCAGAACTCTATCGTACCGTTTGGCTGACTCAGGAGCTGTCCGTCAGGATACTTCAGATAGCTGACAGACGTCTCATCTGGCGGGCTAAGCGACAGCGCCTGTCCCAGCCCCTCATGTCCTGAACTATAGCTGTAACTCGGGGTAATAGACGTTTTTGCTGAGCCGCAACCGTCACTTACAACATATCCGAGTATAGAGGCACTGGTAGATCCATCAAAGTGATCCAGCAGGACCGTGTTTGAATCGCTGACATAAGGGAGAATGGGATATTCGGTTCTAAAACCTGTCACACACTGCAGTATAGATATAACCTCGGCGATTCCGATCTTGCCGTCACCGCTTATATCCCAGACAAGACCGCCTGTGTCAGGGTTCTTCCCAACCAGTACCTGCAGGGCAAGGATGGCCTCCGAAAGGCCCGGAAGATCGGCACCGGCAGGCGCTCCGTATGTAAAGTTGATCTGGAGAAGCGAATAGCTATCGTCGCCGTTCTCGGTAGTTATATAGTAAAAATAATAACCTCCTTCCACAAGAGCCACTGTACCGTCGTAGGCAACCGGAAAGCCACCAGTGTATTCTTTTTCCCAGATACGCTCCCACTGAGAACCATTCCTATGGTAAAGCTCTACGTCATGTTCATAACCGGCAACAGGGGTCCATGTGAAAGAAAGTTCACCGCTTACGGTCTCTCCCTCGGCAGGAGAGGGATCGGCCGGAAATACCTCCAGAAAGCTGTTTACCGAGGCTGTAAAGGTTTCGGTAATAGAACCATTATAAGTTACCGTGAAGGTGTAGGTCAGGGGAAGATCCGGCTTTGTGCTTCCGAAGGAAGGGTTGTTATCTTCTTCGGTTTCGGACTCGCTCCATGACCTCCACAGATGTTCTTCCCCATCGTGGTTTAGAGAAACAGAACCGTCAAGCCCCCCTCCGGCTACCGTTACGGCAGTCACAACATCTCCTGGATCCTCAACCTCAAGAGAAACCCAATAATTATCGACAGAACCACCATCGGGTGACATACAACCCGAATTGACCATAACCGCAAAAGGCTCCTGGTTCCCGTAAAATTTCCAATTTCCGCTCTCATTGCGGAAAGAAAGAACATCAACATCCATACCATTCCATAGGACTACCATAGTAGCCATGTCACCGTCTATCTCGGTACTGAGAACCATGTAGGCCTGATCCTCAAATTCTTCGTTGAGTTCCGTTTCGAAAAGGGCCTTGGTCATACCATCGTCAAGATAATCCCCTGAGACATATGTCATGAAACCGCTTATATCCCCGTCATTCAGAAGGCCAAGTGCCGTATCAAAGGTATTCCTGAGAGTTATGGTATTACCATCGCTTGTACCTGTTATCATGCCTTCACTTATGGCATCGGCATGAGTCATGAAAACACTAGCGTCGAATACAATGACCCCTCCCCCATAGGTGGCGGTTACGTACACTGTATCACCGTTGAGGACATTGGGAATCATGTATTTGCCATCGGCCGCCGTTGAGGTTGTCCCTCCTCCTGAATAATAAACGGTGTAGGTCTGCCCCATCGCACTTGTGCAGGACACCGAAGCATCCTGGACAAAGCCTACGGAGGCTTTGTCCCAGACCCTGCCCACAATTACACCTTTGCCGGAGGTAACACCCCAGGCGATTGTTTGCGCATCCGTGTAGAGGATAAAGGGGGAGCTGGCGTTATTGATGTTGGAACTACTGCGTATCACCTGCGAATATGTGTTTCTATAACCATCCTTTGATATCTTAAGCGAGAAGTTGCTGTCCTCAGGGATACCACTGATTACAAAGCTCCCGCCGGTACCGGTAGTCGTTGAAACAGAGGCGTTGCCCGCCAGTGCCACCGTTGCACCGGTAACCCCGCTGCCGGTGCTGTCAGCAACAACACCTGTAAAAGAAATACCCGCAGATGTTTCCTGTTCCTGCGAATAGCTGCTGCACCTCACACCGACAAAAACCTCCCTGTGTGTCAGAGAATCAAGGGCAAAGCTTTCGTTGAATATTATCGTCTTGCCATCATTGCCAATAGCGCCCGAGTAGGGCAGCGAACCGGGGAGAGATGCCCCGAAGCTTCCGTCTTCCGAGACAGACCATTTGTATGTGCCAGAATCATATGACACTGTACCGTCCACCTGGCTCTTAAAGGTGTAGGTAAAGTTTCCGCCTGAATCAAATTCAAGTGTTCCCACCTCTGCAACAAAACTGGTACCGTTATCGTCCCCGAACCCGACAACGGCCCACTTGCCCTCCAGATCGGCGGTGGAATAGGTCTTGTCGCCCTTCGACATGGCAAAGTTGTTCTCCCAGTCATCGGTAAAGCCTGAATCAGGATTTGATCGCATGAAAAGTTTCCCGCTCAGATAACCGGTACCACTTATGACAACGGATCCATCGGGATTGACTGTATAGGGTATATCCATGCTAATCGGATGCAGGGTGCCATCGCCGTTAAGCATTCCACTCGTAAGCGAGAGAGTCCCCCCCCCGTTGGAACTGGAAATTCCCGATGAAGCCCTGTAATATCCCTTATCTCCCCCCTGGGCATCATGCTCATAACCTATCATATAGGAATTCCCTGAAAGGTCAGCGTTTGTATATGTCTTTGACGGGTCAAGCCTTATAAGAATCTCCAACTCCTGTCTCGTTTTATCATCCGTACCGTCAACAAGTATCATATTCCCGTCGTCGGATAGAATAAGCCTCGACGGCTCCGCCTCGGATTCCCCCTCGCCGGTAAACCAGATGGTAAGACTCCCGTCGTCATTCGATTCGACTCTATAGGTAAAGTTCTGGGTACCGGATGAGTATGTCTCGTTGTCGTTAAATTTGTAATCAAGGACTCCCGTCCCATCATTACTGAAGGTTACCCTGTTGGCCTCCGTATGCCATGTACCATCGCCATGGTGCCCCAGTATCTGGTGCCCCCAGGTGCCCAGCAAACCGGAGGGTATATCAACGGCAGAAGCCGAAAAGGCGCTGAAAGAAAAGGCTAAAGCAAAAATAGCCGAAAAAAGAAACTTGAAAACATTTTTGAAATAGGCTGTATTCATAAAAAACTCCATTCTTTAAAATGAAGATTTTTCGACCAACGAGTAGCTCTAAGCTAGCGCATTATTTGCAGGCCAGGCTAACCCATTAAGAACCCCTCAACATTATCGGAAGATCAGGCTTTCATCCAGATGTTAAGAACCTGGCACTTATTATTTCCAACTTATTTTGGGAATTCTATTCCCAAGCAATGCCAGAGTCAACAGATAAGGACAGGAAGGTTTAGAATTTCTATCACCTAACGACCAACAAGTTTCTGGATCATATGAATAACCTCTGGAAGACCGATCCGGCCGTCCCCATCGATATCTTTAAGGGAGCTTATTCCGGCGTTATCGAATCCCGCCATTATCCTGAGGTAGGCAATGACATCCCTGAGAGAGATACCGGGGGTGCCATTTACGTTAGCTTCGTAGTCTATTGTCGCAGTCCCGGCGGAATTATCAATTTCCAGGGTCCATGTACCACCGGCCGCATCTTCGATCAGGATCTCGATTTTACTACCAATATAAGAATATGTGCCGTAGGTGGTTCCATCGGGCTTCCTGAGCGTAAGGATAACGGTGCCGCTTTCCGACAGATCCCTGATAGAAGCAGCGGCAGTAACCTCATCTAGGCTGAAAGACAGGTTTAGAGTAGATCCCGGTTCGGCATCAAAAGTAACGCTTGTTTTATCTCCGGAAATGAGAGTTCCGGAAGCTGCCTGGCTCAGACCGTAGGTTACAGTCTGGACTGCTTCGAAATTTGCACCCAGGAAGTCATAACCATAAGAATCGGCTGAAAGAAATCGAATCGTTGCAGGGGGATTAATTACAAAGGGATCAGAATAGATTTGTCCATCTCCTCCGTTAACGCTGTAGTAGGTTTTCACTGACGAGTACAAGGTTTCGCCTATGTGCATATCGGAATCGTCGGTAGCGGTCAGTGTCACAGTGATCGGCCCGTCGTAATAGCCAGATGGGGGATCAACCGTCGTAGTCGGTGGAGTGGTGTCCTCCAGAGTGATCGTACTCTTGGCGCGATCATCGTATGTATTTATGTTCCCCGCCGCATCTATGAAGTATGCACTGACATAAACGGTTCCAGGAGAGATGTCTTGCAGGGTGTAGTATACGGTCCCCGAAAAGGACTGAGCGGGATTGACCGGTGTAAAATCCTCGGGAGAAGGCATCTCATACCCTTCCGTAAGGTAGTAGCCTGTAACGGCGACATTGTCCGTAGCGGAAAGTTCTATCGTCAAAGTTGTTGAATCGGTATCTTCCGCGCCGCCGTTTATCAGAAGATTTCCCGGAACAGGCGCCTCTTCATCGCCAGTCACATTTATGGACGCGGTCACAACGGGGCTGAAGTTGCCGAAGGAGTCGCGGTACCAGACGTAGACCGTCCTGCTTCCGGTTTCCGCACTTTCAAAGGTGCAGGGCACATCGGCGGAAAATTCGGTCGTCTCCTCAACCAGAGTGAAGTCGTGCGGAGCGGGTATGGTATTCGATTCCGATACGCGGTAACCGATAACACCTGTGTTGTCTGTCGCAGAGAGATTGATCGTGACTCTATTCCCGATTACGCTTTCGGCACCGCCGTTGATGGTAAGCGAACCCGCGACGGGCAGTTCCAGGTCAAGGAAATCATCTGAACTCGACTTCCATAAAAAGGCGTCAGCACTGTTGTAAGTAGGGTCAAGCTGCCCCGCAAGACCGGGAGGATAATAGTTGTAGATATCCCCAAGCGTAATAACCTTGTCTTCCGGGGTTATGAGAATATCGGTGAAGGAATCGCCTTCTGTGCCGTCTTCGCCGATACGCTTGGTCCACAGCTCTGTGCCGGCAGAGCTGTATTTGTACAAGAAGAGATCAGGCCTGCTAACCTGATGTTCTTCACCAGTATCTTCCTCCCTTATCGCGGTACAACCCAAGTAGACGTTGCCATCCGAATCAACGGCGACACCCTCGCCGCTCATATAGTCGTATGTCGAGGCGGGTAGAGAAAGAACATCCGACCACAAGGCACTGCCGCCGCTGTTAAACTTGGCGATAAATGCCTTTCCCTCTGTGACCGAAGCAGCGTCGGGCCAGACAGACCCGGCCACATAGATATTACCGGACGAATCACGCACTATATCGTTACCATATTCATCATACCCTTCCTGGCCCGACAAGGTGCTCCAGTCGTTTGTTCCATCAGACTTGAACTTTGAAAGCAGGAGGGCATTGTAGGCCGAATCAGGCCCTGTCATGTAGGCATTTCCATCGGCGTCAACAGTCATAGCGCCCTGAGATGGCATATTATTGTCCGAAGCAACAGCCCACTCAAGTGTTCCCGAACTGTTGTACTTCGCGAGGAAGGGTCCGTAACCGTAACCGGGAGAAACAGTTACCGTGTCCAGAGCCAGTGGATCCGACGTATAGGCTAGAACGTAGAGATTGCAAAATTCGCCCACACCTACCACACCTATATCTATCAAACGAACACCCTCATCATAGCTGGAATGATCGTACGTCTTCAGCCAGAGCTGATTCCCGCTGCTGTCGAGCTTTGCCACAAAGGCACCGTCCAAGGTATCAATGTATATATCATAGTCATAATCCCCTCCGATATATACGTTTCCGTCTCCGTCAACGGCAATCTCCCGACCCGCTGAGCTGTAAACGGTGCCCTCCGTCCTGCTGTCGGTTACCTCCAGCAAACGGCTCCATATAATATCACCGGCACTGTTCAGTTTGTAAACAAAGGCGCTTCCGTATAGGGTCTCGTTGGTATCTCCCTCAATATCATCTCCGGTCGATCCTACCATGTAGATATTACCCGAAGAATCCTGGGCCATCTCGTTTGCAAATTCAGAGGCCAAAACGTCATTACCGAAATCATAGACACGCAGCCACCCGTATGAGAAATCGACCGTCGCTGTCGTAGAGGATATATTCCCCACCTCGTCTATGAACCAGGCATAAAGGGTCTTTGTCCCGATAGTCTTGGAAAGGGTGAAGGGAAAACTGGTGTTAAGAGACGAAGCCGGCTCTTCCAGAAGCGTAAAGTCTTCAGCCGCGCCGGGTTCGGACGAGCTTTCCGAAACACGGTATCCGGCAACAAGGTTGGTGTCCGTGGCAGAAAGCGTCACCGTGATCTGTGAGGTCGAAGTTGAGCCGGAGGCGTCGCCGATCTTTATCGATACGCCTTCGGGGGCGGTCGTATCAAGGATTATGGAGTCGGAGATAGCGTTACTGATATTTTCCGCAGCATCAATGAACCAGACGTATACGGTTTTGAGGCCGTCCTCCTCGGATAATGTAAAGCCGGTCGTCGTAGAAAATGTCTGTGTCGATGCGACGGAGGTAAAGGATGGTAGTGTCTCACCCGACATGGCGGAGGTATTCTCAGAGATGTAATATCCCGTTACACCAACAGTATCAGTAGCCGATAGAGAAAGAGATACGGTGCGCGAGGCGGTGTAGGCCTCGTTGTCCGCAATTATGATGCTTCCGGTCGGCGAGGTCGTGTCACCCTCGCAAAAGGCCCCCTCCGGCAGCACCAGAAAGGTCAGCATCAGAAACCCCATAAGCCATATTAATTTACTTTTCCAAAACATAGCGTTCATGTTTTCACCCTGCCTTAAAAATTTGATAAGTGACTATTCTCCCTTAAAACAATTCGATAAAGCTTCACTGCCTATCCGTGGCTATTTTTCTCCTCAGCTAATTTTCCCAAAAGGACAAAGATCAAATTTCTATTCATAAGATGTAAGAACTGATGAATGGAAAAAAACGAAGGGATTATATATATCTTTAAAATACCTACTTTGCTTTCAAGCATATTAATGGAAAGCCCGTATGTCAAGCGACAAAGGCCCCAACAAGTCGAATAAATATAATTTTTGCCATAGGAAAAAGGGGAAGTTATTGCAAAAGGCGGACTTATATGTAAAAAAATGGCTCAAAATTAATGCCATTGTACCTTATGAGATTTTTATATATACCCTGTAAAATATGCGTTTGATATCTTGTCGATTTAAATATTGGAAAATCCGAATGGACACAAAAGGCTTTACACTCCTTGAAGTAATGATCGCCATGGCTATACTGGCCATATCTCTGGTCGTGGTCTTTCAGTCGCAGTCCCAGAGCATTTCTATGGCATCGGGCTCCAGGTTTAAAACTACGGCATCCTTTCTTGCACAGAGCAAGATGGCTGAGATCGAGGCTACAGATCTGGGAGCCATATCCTTTGAAAATGGTAATTTCGGGGAAGATTTTCCCGACTATTCGTGGGAAATTGATATCACGGGCACGGAGTTTGAGGCGCTTAAAAAGATTGAAGTCAAGGTTGTAAACACAAAGATGACTACCAACAACTCTTTAAGCCTAGTGCTTTACAGGGTCTTTCTAAGGTGATCAGGATGCCTGATATGGTTTATTATTCTGAAGGCTTTTAGCCTAAACGCTAAGCTCTATTCTCCAATAACTGCTGTTTATGCTGAAAAACTGTGGGGACAGGAGCAATATACATTTACCCCTATGAGAATTTTAAAAAACACAAAGGGCTTTACTCTTCTGGAGATCCTTGTTGCGATATCGATACTCACAACAGTTCTGGTGACCGTCTTTGCAGCTTATACCGGAACCTTCAGACTGGTGAAGGATACTGGCCGTGAGGGAAAAATCTACAGCATGGCCCGAACTGCCTTGAAAAGAATGGGTGAAGACCTTGAATCGGCCTGTACCTACAGAAAATCTTTCAGGTTTGTTTCAAATCAGGCAGAGGACCCCGACCTGATGGAACTTTCATTTCTCTCCTCGGCGCATCTGGATTTTGATAAGGAAAGTTCCTCGGCGCTCACTATTGTAAGCTACTTTTTAGAAGAGGAAGAGGAGACAGGGGCCTGGACCCTGAAACGCAAAGATGATCTTTTTTTTGAACCACCGGAAGGAATGGAAGAAGATGAGACCAGGGATGCCGGTTACATACTTTGCGAGGGGCTGGATTCCCTGAAATATAAATTTTACGATATAAACGGGGATGAATATGAATCATGGGATTTTGAATCTGATTCAAGCGTCCAGAACGGCAATATCCCATCAATCGTCTCAATAGAGATGAATTTTGCCAATCCCTATGACAAGGATAATCCCTACAGGTTTTTTACAAAGGTATTTTTACCTGCCAGGGCTGAAGAATGAAAAAAATAATTAATAATGAAAAGGGTATAGCCCTGGTAATAGTGATAATGATCATAAGCATCATTATCGCGGTAACGCTTGAGCTCAATATGTCTTCGAGATACGAGATATACGAGTCTGCAAATCTTGGCGACGTGGTCAGGTCCGTTTACGCCGCCAAGTCGGGATTCAACATGGGTGAGGCCCTGCTTGCCGCAGATGCCAACGGGTTTGATTCCCTCAACGAGGACTGGGCCACACTGGATTCTGTTTCGTCCGAATCAAAGGCACTCTTCAACGGCGAATATTTTATACTTCACATTGATGACGAATCAGGAAAGATCCCGATAAAAAAGATATCATCATCCTCAGAATTCAGGGATCTCCTTTTAAGATTCCTAAAGCTACCGGAATTTGATCTAGACGAAGAGCAGGCCAGCGATATTGTCGATGCCATCAAAGACTGGACAGACCAGGATGATGAACTGACAGGTTTCGGAGCGGAAAAGGCCTATTACGAGGGACTGGAAAAACCCTATATGTGCAAAAATGGAGAGCTGGATTGCATTGAGGAACTTTTAATGATAAAGGGGATATCCGAAAATTTGTACTACGGAAAGGATGGATCTCCCGGCATCTCTGACTATCTCACAATTCACGGTGAAGGCAGAATAAACATCAACACAGCTCCCCGACTTGTGTTGAAAGCGCTGTCGGATGATGTAACGGATGAGATGGTTTCCGACATGGACGATTTCAGAAGGGATGAAGAAAACAACCTTTCAGATTTCTCCTGGTACAAAACCGTCCAGGGTATGGACGGTATCAACATATCGAACTCGTTAATAACAACCGGGAGCAGCTTCTTCAGGATCACTTCCACCGGTTATATGAATGATGTAAAAAGAAGCGTAAGTGGTGTTGTCGGAAGAAATGCGGATGAAAAGGTCATGACGATCCTCTCCTGGAAATTGAACTGATGCCAGAAAAAATCCTTGGACTTGACATTGGAACGGACAGTATAAAAGCGGTCCAGATAAGAACCGGCCTCAGGGGCTATGAAGTTGTCAGCTCTAATCTGGTAAAGATCAGCGGCGAAGAAGGTTTGGACAAGGCCTTTGATGAACTTTCAAGACTTCAGTTATTTAAAGACAGCATATGCGTAACCGTCCTTGGATCAAGGCACTTCTTCTTCCGGGACATAACGCTCCCATTCAAAGATAAGAAGAAAATAAGCCAGACAATCCCCTATGAACTGGAATCGTTAATACCCCGCCCTGCCGACGAGGTGGTTATAGACTATGTCATCAAGAGTCAGTCTGATCAGACTGAAATATTTTCGGCGGCAGTTGAGATATCCAAGATCGCCGGCCTACTGGAACAGCTCAAAAAATATAGCATAGATGCATCGGTTATTGACATAGACGCCGCTGCAATCGCCGCAAAGATCATGGCAGCAGGAGACAGGGAAACTACCTGTACCACCTTGCTCGATATCGGTGCCGCAGACACAACGCTGGTTGTCTTCGATAACAGAGGAATCGCAAGCATAAGGAGACTGCCCTTTGGAGGCAACGATATAACAAAGGCCATTTCAGAGAATCTGAATATTGATTTTTCGGATGCAGAAGAGAAGAAGATTACAGGGACCGATGGCATAACTGAAGAGGCAACTTTCGCCACCTTGGAAAGATTTTTTTCGGAAGTTAAAAATACTTTAAATTTTCTCGAGGTTAAGGGTAGTCTTAAGGAGAGCCCATCCAGGATATTCATCACAGGAGGCGGTGCCCTCTTCCCTCCCCTGCTAAAAAAAATGGAGACCTTCTTCAGCATACCGGTTATAGCAGCAGATATCTCGACTTCGGACGAAATTACCTTTGAAAAACAGTCGCAGGGCAACTGGAATCCTATGCTCATGAACCAGGCCCTGGCTCTGGCAACAAGAGAGGCTAAAAAAGGGGCCGCTTTCAACTTTGCCCGGGGAGCCTTTGAGCCTAAGAGAAAATATGAAAAATTCCGAAAGGATGTCAAGTGGGTTGGGATAACGCTGGCAGTAATATTTTTCATGTTAGGGTTGGACCTGTTCATCGACTACCATTATGACAAGAACCGTCTAAACGGTCTGAACAGGGATATAACGGCTGTCTTCAAAAAAACCTGTCCCGAAGTCACAAAGATCGTAGACCCGATTCAGCAGTTGAAGGTCAAAATAGAAGAGGCGAGAAATCCCGCATCCGGATCTGGCTCACTGGGCTTGAAGGTCCTTGATCTCGTGAAGGACATATCCCGCCTGGTTCCCCAGTCCACAGACTTCCTGATAACCAGTTTCACCTTTGACGGAACTTCCATTAAGATCAAGGGGGAGACAGACAACTTCAATACGGTAGATAACATCAAAAACAGCCTCGTGAAATCGGAATATTTCAAAGATGTCAATATAAGCTCGGCCAGCCTCATAAAAGACGGAAGCCGGGTAGGTTTTGATCTTGGCATAGAGATAAAAGGGTAAAAGAAAGTGCATAAGCTCATCTTGTCAAAATTCAATCTCAAGCTCACAAAACGCGAGAGATATTATGTGTATGGAGGTTTAGCACTTGTCACCCTCTTTCTCGTCTTCCAGCTAATAGTGTCACCACTTTTGGGGGGAAAAGACAGGATAAAGCGTTCAATTCAGGCAAAAGAAAAGGCCCTTAAAGAGATTGTACTCCTAAGCTCTGAGTATAAGGCCTTGAAACAGGACTCCACTAACATAAGTGAGCTGCTGACATTAAGGCCAAAAGATTTCACGCTTTTTTCCTTTTTGGAAAAACAGGCCGGTCAAAGCGGGGTCAAGCCCAACATAAAGTATATGAAGCCTTCCACTTCCTCTGACAAAGGCCCATACATGGAATCCTCTGTGGAGATGAAACTTGACAACATAACGCTGAGACAGCTGGTGGAATATCTCCACCTTATAGAGTCTCCCGATAATGTGGTCATGGTAAAGAGGATTTCGGTAAAGCAGGGAAAGGGAAGTCCGGAATATCTGACTGTACTGCTGCAACTCGTTACGTTTCAGGAAAAATGAGAGGAATAGGCAGCATAGGCTATAAGAATTAAGGCTGTTAGGCTGAAAAAACCGTTAACTTCAAACCGTGGGCCCTAGTAACTATGAAGAACAGAAAAGTTATCGGATACAGCATATACGGGATACTGATAACCCTTTTTTTTCTGTATGTAGGTTTTCCCTCAAAAAGCGTGACTCGCTATATCGAGACTGCCGTGGAAGGTGCGAACAGTGGGGTTCTTTTGTCAGTAGATTCCATCCGCCCATCCTTGCCACCGGGACTCAACATGACTGGCGTAGAAGCAAGATTTGCTGAAAGGCCGGAAATGTCCTTCAAGGCCCAGTCAATAAAGGTGCGACCGGCAATAACAAGCCTGCTTACAGGACGACTTACCCTTATTATCAAAGGAAATTTATACAATGGGAAGATAAGCGCTCGAATAAGCTTTCTTAAACGTTTTTCAACTAGGGGACAATGCCGGATAAAAACAAGCTTCAGCGATATTCAACTTGGAAATATTGCCCCTATTGAAGCGACGGCGGGCCGGAATATTGATGGAAAGCTGAGTGGATCTCTCTCATATGATGGAGATTACAGAAAACCCTTTGATGGAAAGGGACAGGCAGTTTTCAGCCTGACTGATGGGAAGGTAGAGCTGTTAAACACCACTTTCGGCTTCGACGCACTGAAATTCGACAAGGCTGGGACAAAGTTAAGGTTTCAGAAAAGAACCTTGACCATAAATGCACTGGACATAGAGGGAACCCAGCTGATAGGTTCATTCAAAGGTAATCTGTTCTTCGAAAAAGATATAATGCAAAGCAGACTTGACGTCAAAGGAGATGTAGAGATTCCCGCCTTGGGCCGAAAGGTTACAACAACGCTGAAAGGAACTCTTTTAAAGCCGATACCAGGCTTTGAGTAAAAAAACAGACTGAAGGGATTTGGGCCGCAGGATATGAGGCATAAGAGATAGCAGCCTTTAGTTTACGGTCTAACCGACTTGAATAGTTAAATATTATGACAACAAGATATCGCACAGTAATCATACTAGCAGCAATAGCAATCATCGCCTACCTTTGCGTAGACATCTTCTACAAGGTAATGGAGGGAAGGGTTACCGAAATAAGGACTGCAGAGATCACCGCTGGTGAAACCGTAAAGCGAAGCTTGGCTTCAAGACCATCCCTGGAAACATACCGCATAATATCAGAAAGAAATCTCTTTGGCTCTATCGACAAAATAGATGCCAAAGGGGTCCCGATAAATCTGGACGAACTTGAACCTACAAAACTTGGCCTTACCCTCCTGGGGACCGTTTCGGGAACAAACGGCGGCTTTGCCTTTGCCGTCATAGAGGAAGGGGAAAAAGGCAAGCAGGGCCTATTCAGGGAGGGCGATGCCGTCTCCGAAGCAACCGTTGCACGTATAATGAGAGGGGTCGTCATTCTAAGGGTTAATGGCAGAGATGAAATATTGCGAATGAAAGAAGCCAACTTCGACCAGAAAGGCGAAGGGCAGGAGACACCCCGGCAGGTTGACAGCAATATAGTGAAATTAACAAAAACCGACTTGGACGACGCATTAAAAAACATGGCGGAAACATTATCACAGGTAAGAATAAGGCCCTACTTCTCTTCAGGAAAACCTGAAGGCTTCATGTTAAGCGGAATCAAGGCTGGAAGTATATTTGAAAAAATGGGGATTAAAAACAGCGACATAATAAAAAATGTCAACGGACAGCCCATAAAAAGCCCCAACGATATGCTGACTCTTTACAACGGGCTACAGTCAGGATCCTCGATCAGCCTTGATATAAAAAGAAAAGGTGAAGAGCAGACCCTGGAATATGTATTCGAATAATTGTTGCCAGTTAACAGCTGCCGGTTGAAAGTTGAAAGTCGGAACTCAAACCGTGAACCGTGAACCGCAAACCGTGAACGCTTATTCATGTACACATCATCTTTCGGTTTAAAAGAAAATCCATTTAACCTGACTCCGGACCCCAGATATCTCTTTCTGAGT
Organism: Syntrophales bacterium; assembly: GCA_963665835.2. Lineage (GTDB taxonomy): Bacteria > Desulfobacterota > Syntrophia > Syntrophales > UBA2210 > UBA6078. The sequence continues at coordinate 336,995 of CAXXWJ010000002.1, forward strand.
CCCCAGCACAGTGAAGCGCTGAACCACCTTATCTACGGCATAAATGAAAAGAAGGGCTTCATAGTAGTTACAGGAGGAATTGGAACAGGCAAAACCACACTGTGCAGAACGCTGCTTTCCATACTGGATAAATCAACCGACAGCGCACTGATCTTCAACCCATCCCTCTCGGATATGGAGCTTCTGGCAACTATAAATCAGGAATTTGGAATCAAATCAGGTCCCGGCAGGAAAACTAAAAAAACGCATATAGACTCCTTAAATAAATTCCTGCTGAAAAATTTCTCCGAAGGCAGAAATTCGGTTTTACTTATTGATGAGGCACAGAATCTTTCCCGAGGGGTTATGGAACAGATCCGCATGCTTTCCAACCTTGAAACAGAGAGAGAAAAGCTCCTCCAGATAGTGCTCCTTGGACAGCCTGAACTGCAAAATATACTGAGGTCACAGTCACTTAAGCAGCTTAATGAGAGGATTACGGTAAAGTACAATCTCACCCCTCTCAATCGTCACCAAGAAGAAGACTACATAATGCACAGACTGGAAGTAGCAGGCGCAACCAGTGGGTTTCCAAGATTTTCCAACCATGCTTACAAAAAGATACACAGTTATTCAAGAGGCATCCCACGGCGCATCAACGCCATCTGCGACAGAGCCCTGCTAATCGCATACGGCACGGATTCACACAAAATTACAGGGAAAATGATAGAAAAAGCGGTGCACGATATAGGAAGTGGCTACAGTAAAGACAGGACAACCTCCCAAAAGATATGGGTAGGTGCGTTTTTCCTCTTTATTTTGATTATTTTTATACTAGTATTTCTTGCACTTACAACTGGCAGAGAATTGGTCCTTGATTTTTTTTCGAATACAAACTTTTTTGAGTGGCATATATGAGTCATATAAACAGCGCCCTTAAAAAGGCACAAAAAGAAAAAGACAGCATATATAAGCGCTACGGTCACATAACACCTGCAACAGTGGGCAACAAAATTACTTTCCGAAAGATTGGAAGTATAATTGCAGCAGCCGTTGCCCTGATCTCTCTTGCCGCTATCGTAATTCTGATCTTCGAAAATAATATTCATTACACAAAGGATAAGTCAACCGGAGGGGAAAATATCGTAGCGAAGCAGGCGCGAATACCAAAAGCGGAAACAGGGAAAACCGAAATCGAACCGGCTGACCACATGTCTACAAGTAATGAAAAAGTGGAGGACCTGGAAGCCTTCGAAAAAGCTGGACTAATGAAACCAGGTGTTGATATTTTGTACGAGAAAGCCCAGGATTGGTATCAAAAGAGTGACTTTGACGGGGCCTTTGCGGGGTATGAAAAGGTCTTGACTATCGAGCCAGATCATCCCTTTGCCCTGAACAATCTTGGAGTTATTTACATGAAACGGGGAGGAACCGAAACGGCCGAGGAGATGTTCAGGAAGGCCATAGATCTGAAGGCCGACTATGTTGACCCATACTACAACCTGGCCTGTCTCTATTCCCTGTCGGGAAATATTTCAAAGAGCCTCTATTATCTGGGAATGGCGGCATCCATAAATAATAGTGTGAAAAACTGGGCAAAGGATGATAAAGACTTGCAGAATCTGCGCGAATCAGCTCAGTTCAGCGAAATTTTTGAATAACGATTCAGATAGATGAGATACAGATGAAACTACGTTGGGGGAATGGGAACGGGAAACTTTTTAAGCCCCCTATGGAAAAAACAACTACAGAGGACGAGACATTTTCGGCATGAAAAAATCAGTTAAAAAACACATATTGTTATCCGTTATGATTCTGTGCGCTGCGTTATTTTTGGCTCCCCCAAGCTCAATGGGCGCAAAGATTACTGGCGATGAAAAACCGGTTTCAACTTCCGACGAAACAACGGCTTTACCAGTTGTAACTCCAGGAGTACCACCAGTCACAAAACCAGGAGCGCCTCCAGTTGCAGAACAACGGGTAACCCCATTGGTAAAACCCCAAGAAATTAAGCCTCTCAACGAAGTTGCCGCCCCTGAAGCAAAACCGCAGGAATGGCCAACCGGTAAGAAAGTCGAGCCGCCGGTAGAGGACCAGTACGTTACTATAGACTTTGACGATGTGGACATAAAGGTCTTCATAAAGTTTATCAGTGAACTGACAGGAAATAACTTCGTGATCGACAAGGACGTCAAGGGAAAGGTAACGATAACCTCCCCGAAAAAGATCTCCGTCAAAGAAGCCTATAAAGTATTCGAATCGGTTCTGGATGTTCATGGGTTCAGCGTTATTCCTGCCGGTGACATAATAAAGATAGTCCCCGCAAAAGATGCGATCACAAAAAACATCGAAACACGCCTGAAAAAAGAAGCAATTGCTCCGGAAGATAAAGTTATTACTCAGATTATCTCTCTTACCTACGCTAGCCCGGATGAGTTGAAGAAGGTCCTGGCACCTTTGATATCAAAATCTAGCGTGCTTCTCTCCTATCCCCCTACAGGGATGCTTATAATAACAGACCTTCTTTCGAATATAGAACGGATTCTCAAAATAGTAGCAGCACTGGATATCGAGGGAATAGAAGAGCAGATTTCAGTAATCCCGCTGGATCGTGCCAGTGCTACGGAGATCACAAAGTCCCTTGATCAGATATTCCAGAAGACTGCCGCGCAGCAGAAAGGCTCGATAGAACCGAATATAAAGATCGTCGCCGACGAGAGAACGAATACAGTAATAACTCTGGCAAGTGAAAACGATACGGCACGGATAAAACAATTGATAACGCTCCTCGACAAGGACGTGCCGAGAGAGGAAGAGAGACTCCACGTATACCGACTCCAAAATGCCGATGCGGAAGAGATATCAACGGTCCTCACAAATATATCATCAGGGGAGGCCAAGGACTCCCAGACGGGCAAAGCCCCCCTGCTCTCCAAGGATATAACCATAGTGCCAGACAAGGCCACGAACACCCTTATAATAACGGCGGAACGGGATGACTATAAGGTTTTGGAAAAGGTCATAGGAAAGCTGGATGTGCCACGCCCCATGGTATATATAGAAGCCCTTATTATGGAAGTAAACGTTGATACAGGGTTCAGCGTCGGTGCAGAATGGCAGGCAGGAGAAAAATTCAGCAGTGGCAGCACCAAAGGATATGGAGGGGCATTTACAAGCGACGGGCTAAGCACCTCTTCCAGTTCAACGACCGTTTCTTATCCAACCGGTTTTTCTCTTGGCGTCTTCAGTGAAGCTATCACCATCGGGGGGATCACCTTCCCAAACCTCTCTGCGGTACTTCAGGTTTATGAGAAAAACGAGGATGTCCATATCCTCTCAACTCCTCAGATACTGACCCTGGATAATGAGGAGGCCGAGATATATGTTGGCGAGAACGTCCCCTATCAGACCAGGACCCAGAACTCCACCGATTCTGACTACGACTACAGTTCCTACGAATACAAGGACGTAGGCATGACACTCAAGATAACCCCTCAGATAAGCATGGAAAGATTTGTCAGGCTCAACGTCTTCCAAGAGGTCACTAAACTGGTTGGCGACACAGGGGATACCAATTACCATCCCACAACGCTCAAAAGAACGGCAAAAACAACTGTAACGATAAAAGACACGAACACCATAGTCATCGGAGGCCTGATAGGGGACGATATAACAAACACGACATACAAGACTCCATGCCTGGGAGACATACCTTTGCTGGGCTGGCTTTTTAAATATAAAAGTGAGACAAGGGAAAAGAGAAATCTATTTATCTTCATAACACCCCGTATCGTCGAAAACCCGACCGAGGCAAAAACCATATACGATGGCAAGAAGAACCATATCAAAGAGGTGGAAGAAGGGGTAATCAAGACCTTCAACAGAAAAGATGGGAAAGAAAAGTAGTGCAGCTAAGCACCCAGAGAGTACTTAGGGTTGAAGTGATTTTAAAGGCTCAAGAGGGCTGTAGCGAAACAGCCCTCTCGGTTCCTTCCTGAAAATCTTCAGCCTAGAGTTTATCTAGTTATAAAACAGGATAAAACCTTGACCCAACAGACTAATACTAACGAAATAAACCTGCTCCGTGAGATGAGCGCCAAACTGAACCTGCCGCTATGGTCCGAGCTTCCCAGGGACATAAAGATAGATTTCACGGATAAGGTCCCAATCCACTATCTGAAGAAGCACAAACTGGCCCCGATCAAGACTGCGGAGGGCGCTTTCATTGCAACTACAGACCCTTCGGACTTTTCTCCCATTGACGACCTTAGGAACATTCTTGGCTGGGAAGATGCAGCACTCGTAATATCGACGCAGGCTGCAATAATCTCGGCCATAAACATGGCTTACGATAGAAACACCGGTTCGGCCGAAGAGCTGGTCCAGGATATGGCGGAAGAATCTCCGGACAGCATCATCTCCGAGATCGAAGAAAGTGCCGACCTGCTTGACGATACCAGTGATGCCCCTGTCATAAAGCTCGTTAACCTGATACTTTCAAGGGCCGTAAAGGATCGTGCCAGCGACGTCCACATCGAGCCTTATCAGCGATCACTGACTGTAAGATACAGGGTTGATGGTGTGCTTTATAACGCTTTGAACCTGCCAAAAAAGATCCATTCCTCGCTTGTCTCGCGAATAAAGATAATGGGCAAGCTCAATATAGCGGAAAAGAGACTTCCCCAAGATGGAAGGATCAACATCAAGATCGGAGACAAAAATGTCGATATACGCGTATCGGTTATTCCCATATCCTACGGCGAAAGGGTTGTATTGAGGCTTCTTGACAAAACAGATACTACGTTTAAGCTGGTCGACCTCGGAATCGACGAAGAGCGATTTGAAACCCTTGATAACATCGTTAGATCTCCCTACGGTATAGTACTGGTTACGGGACCCACTGGAAGCGGAAAGACAACAACTCTATATGCGGCCATTTCGACAATAAACAACCCGGAAATAAATATAATTACCATAGAGGACCCTATCGAATACCAGATCGAAGGTATCGGTCAGATTCAGGTCAATTCAAAGATTGATCTGACCTTTGCAAAAGGCCTGCGTTCTATAGTAAGGCAGGACCCGGACGTGATACTGATAGGAGAAATCCGTGATCTGGAAACCGCTGAGATAGCCATTCAGTCCTCTCTTACAGGTCATCTGGTTTTCTCGACCCTGCATACAAATGACGCGGCAAGCGCCATCACGCGTCTGATTGACATGGGCATAGAGCCGTTCCTTATAACCTCCTCTGTCATAGCGATAATAGCACAAAGGCTGGTAAGGGAACTCTGTCCGGAATGCAGAGAACCCTATGTCCCAGACGAAAAATCACTGGCAAAGATCGGAATGGGAAATGGCATCCCGAAGGGTCATAAGGTATACAGGAAAAAGGGATGTCCGGCCTGTATGAATACAGGCTACAGGGGAAGATCGGCGATCTTCGAAATGATGGTATTGAATGACAATCTGAAGAGCCTGATATTGAAGACATCAGATACAAACCAGATAGTAAAAGAGGCCGTGAAAAGCGGGATGATAACGCTTATTCAGGACGGAGCGCGTAAGGTCCTGCAAGGTATAACAACCGTAGAAGAAGTAGTCCGGGTAACAAGGATCTGATATGAAAAATTTTCTGAAATCATCTTTTGTGCTTTATTCTATCTCTGCGTTACTTCTTATTTTCGCTCCCACAAAAGCATGGCCGGTGGAAATAACCACTCCAGAAACGAAAACAGTGGCGGGGCAAACCTTCCAGATTCCTTTCATTATCGACCGCATTGATAATCTTGCCGGGGTCAAGGTGGTGCTAAGCTACGACAAAAAACTAATCACCTACAAAAAAGGGGAAAGGGGCGAAAAGGCAAATAGCCTGATGCAAGTTATAAATGACAAGACCCCGGGACGTCTGGTGGTAGTAATGGCAGGGGCGCAGGGAATCAAGGGAGAAAGCATACCTATATTTAACCTTACATTTGAATCGACAAAGGAAATAAAGGAACCACTAAAAACAGCTATAGCGATTGAAGAGATACAACTCATGAGCGACGATCTCAAAGATATAAAATGTGAAACAAAGACAGGCGATATTACCATAACACCTTGATATAAATTCAAAGTCTCCGAAAAGTCCGCCTTGATATTCTTTTACAAGAATATCACTCTTGGACTGGCCCAAACGCTTAAGCCCCCTACCCTTTCTTTCTCATCCTGACCAGATCGCCGAACCTTCGTGAAGGCGGAAATATTCCTTCCTTGACCAGACGCACATCTTCGATAGAATAAAAGGCACGGGGGTTATACTTCTGTACGGTATTTACAACCTTCTCGATCTTGTCACGATCTATGACTGTGAATATGAGCTCAACAGGTCCCGTTGCCCCCTCAGCTTCAACAGTAGTAACTCCGTACCCGGAGGACCGGAGATATTCAACAAGATTTGTTGCCTCTCTTTGCGTGATTATACGCAGGATGACCCTGCCTACTGCCAGTCGTTCCTCGACAAATATCCCCATCATATTCCCTCCTGCAAAGCCTAAAGCATAGGCAAGGTAATATAGAGGGTTGTCGAGATTCTTCATTATCTGGCCAATCGCAATAAGCCATATGAGAATCTCGAAAAATCCAAAGATTGGGGCAAGACGCTTCATACCACGCGAGATGTAGATGATACGGATGGTCCCGAGCGTAACATCGACAACACGTGCTAAGGCTATAACGATGGGAATAATGACCCAGCTAAAAAAAGGCGAACTAAGAAAAGAAAAATCCATGATAATTATAAAACCCTTCTTTGGAATATACAATTTATCAATCTGTTTTTTTATCAAGGTAAAGTCAAGAAATTTGTAAAATCTACATAAATAATCTATAAAAGCCTTATCATTTTAAAAGAATGGAGGCACTTTTTCCTTGACGGGTTCTATGGCATGAGTATAATTCCCCAAGGATAGGTGCTGTTATAGGATTTCGCGACGACACCGTTAATTTCGGAAAAGGGGGATTAATGTTTTGGCAAGTGGAATCGTAAAATGGTTTAATGAAAAGAAGGGGTTCGGTTTTATTCAGCAGGAGAATGGTCAGGATTTATTCGTACATTATTCTTCTATAAGCATGGACGGTTTCAAGACCCTAATAGAGGGGGACAGGGTAAGTTTTGAAGTCGAGGAAACCGATCGAGGATTTCAGGCACGAAATGTCACAAAATCCTAGGGCGATACTTGGTTATTTTCAGTTACTTTTTTGTGGTGGTTGATATCTGATTTGCTTGTGGACTCCAACACTTTAAAGGGATAATTGATAATCCGCAGAATGGCATGGTATCGCAACAGAAAAGAGATTCATCGTATTAACGGCACCGACCTTTGCCTATCGTTTTGATATAAGTTGGTGTCCCAAAAACCATGGGGACAAACTGCTTTAGGTAGATTGTTTTGCTTGAGTAGTTTTGTCCCCTGATTGTTTTAAGGGAGAAAATTACATACCAGTGGTAAAATCGCTAAATGATCTAAACCCGCAAGAGAACGGTATTGTTTCTGAAATAAAAGGTGGGCAGGAGTTGGTCGATCGCCTGAATGCCATGGGAATCAGGACCGGGAAAAAGATAACAAAAATAAATTCCATGTTATTACATGGACCTGTCACTATACAGATAGACCGGACAAAGGTGGCCATTGGCTTTGGAATGGCGGCCAAAATCTTTGTTGAAGTGGATTAAGGAAGGCCATGAAAAAAATTTTGCTCATGGGGAACCCTAACGTAGGAAAGAGCGTTATATTTTCCCGACTCACAGGGGTTCGCGTAATATCTTCCAACTATCCTGGCACAACAGTAAATTACACAAGCGGCTTCATGAAAATAGACGGGGAGCAGGTTGAAGTCATTGATGTTCCGGGAACATATACATTGGAGCCAACTTGCGAAGCAGAAAAAATAGCATCGGAGATGCTTCAAACAGGCGACATTGTAATCAATGTCGTTGATTCGACAAATCTTGAAAGAAATCTTTACCTTACACTCCAGCTGATGGAACTGGATATCCCTATGATAGTAGCGCTTAATCTTTGGGATGACACTAAACACCGCGGCATCGAAATAGACCTTGAAAAAATAAGGATACTACTGGGGGTGCCTGTAGTCCCTACATCCGGCCTCACCGGTGAAGGGATAAAGGAACTGGTAACCAATATCCCAGAGTCAACATCACCTTCCTTTCAGATTAGGAGTCGCGATGAGCGCTGGTCTTCCGTTGGAAGCATAATAGATCAGGTACAGCAGATATCACACCGGCACCATAGATGGTTTGAACGCCTGGAGGACGCGAGTGTACGACCTAAAATCGGCATACTTATAGCTACTGCTGTTCTTACCGCCTCTTTCATGGCGATAAGATTCATAGGCGAGTTTCTCATAAATAACATAGTTGATCCCTTGTTTACTTCACTCTGGCTTCCCCTACTGACAAAGGTAAGCCTTATTATGGGAGAAAGAGGATTCCTGCACGACGCTATAGTAGGAAAACTTATCAATGGGCAAATTGATTTCATCCAATCCTTCGGCCTGCTCAGCAGCGGCCTCTATGTACCCTTTGCAATGGTTCTTCCCTATATATTGTCTTTCTACCTTATTCTTGGAATTCTTGAAGATAGCGGGTACCTTCCCCGCCTAGCAGTACTTCTGGACACCACAATGCACAAGATAGGTCTTCACGGTTTTGCCATTATCCCGGCACTGCTGGGATTCGGGTGCAGTGTCCCGGCAATAATGGCAACTCGCGTACTTGAAAGCAGAAGGGAACGATTCATTGCTGCAACTCTTGTTTGTATAGCAATCCCCTGTGCATCAGCACAGGCAATGATATTTGGCCTTGTAGGAAAATACGGAGGACAATATGTGGCGCTTGTATACGGAGTTCTTTTTTCAGTTTGGATAATACTGGGGATAGTTCTACACCGCCTACTGAAAGGGTTCAGTCCGGAACTTCTTATAGAAATACCTCCTTACCGTATACCCCCCTGGAATGCTATAATACAAAAGCTGCTCGGAAGGACAAGGGGCTTTCTTTTCGAAGCCGTCCCCATAATACTGGCATCTGTCCTTGTCATAAACATGATGTTCGTATCAGGAATATTCGATCATATAGCCTCTTTTTCCGCCCCTGTAATAAGGGGGGTTTGGGGTCTTCCTGAAGAATCGGTAACGGCCGTTGTAATAGGGCTTTTCCGTAAGGATGCCGCCCTCGGCATGCTGGCCTTATCGCCGATGACAGCTAAACAAATGGTCATCGGCAGTGTCGTACTTACCATGTTTTTCCCCTGCATCGCTACATTTGTAGTTCTACTCAGGGAACTCGGTTTTAAAGATTTCCTGAAATCAGCGGCCATAATGCTCTTATCCTCCATCGTTGTCGGGGGCATATTAAACGCTGTTCTTTAAACCCGCCAAACTTTATTAAATAGTTGACCCCCGAAACACAATTGTTCAAAAGTGCGAAATTCGACATTTGTGTCGAATTTTCCCAAATAGGTCTACTTTGCATCTGTCTGTTTTTATGTTTGTTTTATTAGAGATGATATTTTCACTCGACGTTTTCTTCCTAAAGTCAGCAAAAACAGGCCCTGGCCCTTTTCTAACAACTATCGAATATTACTAGATATTACTAAATGATCAGCCGTAGCCCTTTGGTGGCACAGAGATTGCTAAATAGATAGTCAAGCGAATCGAGATCCTCCTCCGGTTCAAGCTTAAACCCAAAGAGCGCCGGCTTTACCGGCACACCCTCCTTCCCGGGAAGTCGCAAGACTTCCCGGTTTTTTTTGCCCAAAAAGTCCGCACGTATAACTTGTTAAAATAAGTTGACCCATGCTACATGTTACAAGGAGTTTCCAATCATTAACAAAAAATGGGGTTAGGCAAAAAATGAGTATGGGCGAAACAATTGCAGAAGGAATACATATAATAGGGGGACCGGGGATAACGCACGTTGACGATGCAACGTCCTTTATTGTTGAATGCGGGAAAAAGCTTGTAATGATAGACTCCGGGGCGGGCGAAACTGCACACCTTCTGGTTGAACATATAAAATCTCTAGGGTTAGATCCTGAACAGATATCATCTGTTATCCTTACCCATTGCCACATAGATCATATAGGTTCGGCGCCATATTTTGCGGAGAGATACGGATGTGAATTGATTATGCATGATCTGGATGCCGAGGCCGTTGAAACTGGCGATCCGAGTAGAACGGGCGCCAGCATGTATGGAACTACTTTCCCTCCAACTCGCATAGATAAAAGGCTGAAAGGTCTTTCCGGAACTCTCTTCTTCGGTACAGAATCTATCCATTGGTTACATACCCCTGGTCATACCCCGGGATCACTTAGTCTGTACTGCAATCGTGGAGAGAAACGTATCTTATTTGGACAGGACATACACGGCCCGTTTCTTGCCAGTTTTGGATCCGACATAGGTGCCTGGAAGAGATCTATGAAAAAACTGCTTGAGCTGGAGGCCGATATTCTATGTGAAGGGCATTTCGGGATCTTCACCTCAAAAAACCGCGTCAGGGCCTACATTATGGACTATATAGCCCGATACTGAATTTTAGCGCGTCAAGGCCGGGCAACTTTTCAACAAGCATTATTTTATACCAGCCTGAAAGAGGATAAGAACTATTCTAAATAGAAACCACAGGTAAAAACCATCACAGATCCTGAACAGAAATGATAAAATTCCAGTCAAAGGTTCAAATATATAGATGATAACGCCACATCAGTGTGTTAGAATCTGACCAGATTTTGACTGAAAAAATCTCCTGCACTGATTATTTTTCAACCTCATAAAGATTATTTATTTAATGTTAGTTACTTAACATCAAAAGCCAACAATTAAATAACATAAAATCCGTTAGCGAGGTTTAAAAATGAAAAGATACCCGGCGAAGAGTGAAGACATCACTATTGTACTGTGCGGTACCGCTGGACAGGGAATTCAGACTGTAGAACAGCTACTGACACATGCATTAAAACATTCAGGGTACAATATCTTTTCTACCAAAGAGTATATGTCGAGGGTGAGAGGTGGAGTCAACTCCACCCTGCTCCGTGTTTCTTCCCAAAAAGTAACTGCTTGCCTGGACAGGATTGACATCCTTTTACCTCTTAATACAGAGGCATTAAAGCATGTTGAGTCAAGAATAACTTCTGATACAATCATAATTGGTGAAAAAGAAAAACTACTGGAATTCATAAAATATGAAGACTTTAATATCATCGATGTTCCATTTTCGGTTGTAGCATCCGAGATTGGTAAAGTTATATACGCAAACATCGTTGCTACAGGTCTCATTGCAGCCCTTTTTTCAATCGAGAAAGAGGATATCATTGACGATCTTAAGGAACGATTCAGCGATTCAGATAAGACGTTGATGAAACATAACATCCAGGCAATCAAAGCGGGATATGATATAGGTAGAAAGCTTATCAAATCTGGTTCACTCTCAATCACCATGACAAGAGACTCTACGGTGGCTGAACAGATTATCATAAACGGAGGAGAGGCTGTGGGCATTGGAGCGATTGCTGGGGGTTGTAATTTTATCTCCTCCTACCCCATGACCCCTTCCACATCGGTACTGACCTTTCTGGCTCAGCAATCAAAAGAATTCGGCATTGTTGTAGAACAGGCCGAAGACGAGATAGCAGCCATGAATATGGCGATAGGGGCATGGTATGCAGGTGCAAGGGCGTTGGTCACAACGTCGGGAGGCGGATTTGCTCTTATGACCGAGGGATTAAGCCTGGCAGGTGCCATAGAATCCCCTATGGTGATCCATCTTGCACAAAGACCGGGGCCCGCAACAGGCCTACCCACGAGAACCGAACAGGGGGATCTTGATCTGGCGCTTTATGCGGGACATGGTGAATTTCCGCGTGCAATCTTCGCCCCGGGAACCATTGATCAGGCATTTGAACTTACAGCCGGGGCATTTAACCTGGCAGACAAGTACCAGGTTCCGGTATTTATTCTTACTGATCAGTATCTGATAGATTCATATTACAACATACCTGAGATCGATTTATCCCCTTTAAAAATTAAATCTTATGTTATCAGTACAAAAAAAGGTTACAAACGTTACGCCCTGACAGGAAAGGGAATATCCCCCCGTGGTATACCGGGATACGGCAGTGGTTTGGTTGTTGTCGACAGTGATGAGCATGATGAGGAAGGTCATCTCACTGAGGACCACAAACTAAGGGTACAGATGATGGACAAGCGATTGAGCAAGGAGAAGCTATTGTCCAAAGAAGCTATTGCCCCCTACCGTTCGAAAAGGTCAACACAGGGTATGACTCTGGTCTTGTGCTGGGGCTCCATTTTTGCGATTGCAGAGGAGGCCATAAGGAAAATCGGTAGGAAGGATCTTTGTCTTGTACACTTTAGCCAGGTCTATCCGCTCCATCCCGAAACCGGAGAAATACTTGGAAAGGCTAGCCGTCTGATAATGGTAGAGGCGAACGCCAGATCCCAATTCTCCAGGATACTAAAGGCATACGCGGGCATTGATGTAGAAACAACGATTACCAAATACAGTGGCCTCCAATTCTCTGTTGAAGAACTGAGAACAAGGCTTATTGAAATACTGTAGAAGGGAGAGACGCATCATGGGTATAGAGACTTACCAAATGAACGATATCGATATAGCCTGGTGCCCCGGCTGCGGCAACTTCGGCATTCTTAACGCATTGAAAAATGTTCTTGCAGAGCTGAAAGTTGCACCGGAAAAACTTGTAATAGTTTCCGGAATAGGTCAAGCGGCAAAGATACCCCACTATATAAGGTGTAACGCATTCAACGGTCTGCACGGGAGAGCCCTGCCCGCCGCAGTGGGTATAAAGGCAGTAAACCCTCGCCTTTCCGTTATAGCCGAGAGCGGTGAAGGTGACATGTATGGCGAGGGAGGGAACCATTTCCTGGCTGCAATCCGGAGGAATCCGGATATAACGAATATTGTACACGATAATATGGTATACGGCCTCACAAAAGGTCAGGCATCACCGACAAGTCAGCTGGGATTTGTAACCCCAGTACAGGTTAAGGGTGTTGCTTTGGAACCTTTCAATCCGATAGCCGTAGCCATTGCGCTCGACGCATCATTTGTAGCAAGGGCCTTCATCGGGGATATTGATATGACGAGGGAGATCATAAAAAAGGCACTTACGCACAGGGGATACGCACTGGTGGATATCTTTCAGCCCTGTGTCTCTTTCAATAAAACAAATACATACAAATGGTTCAAAGACCATACCTACTACCTTGAAGAGACCTACGACCCTACAGACAGGGCCAGGGCATTTGAAAAGGCGATTGATCCAGGAAGATTTCCTCTCGGGGTCATTTACATAAATAATAAAAAACCAACTTTTGAAGGAGGTCTCAATGTATATGAAGAAGACAGCACTCCTGTAATAGATAGAAGCAGGGATCTAAAAAAACTGCAAACGCTTATAAAGAATAAAAGAAAAGATTGACCGTAAATCCCAGGGAACCTGTAAAGGAACAAGCCCCTGAATAAAAAACCACTAAGACAAGGCCTCTTTTTTGGGTCTCCTGCCTTGTGGGGATTTATAAAACCTCTTTCTCCGGGATGGTGGTGCCTTGGATAAGGCGTCCCCCTGAAGGGGGTCTTTCCCTATCCATATCGGATTTATCTTCTGTTTACGAAGAAGCGACCTAAAATTGGGGAGATCGCGCTTTGTTAAAAAGGTAAGGGCCTTGCCTTTTCTCCCCATACGTCCCGATCGCCCAGTCCGATGCGTATACTGCTCCCCATCTCCAGGAAAATCCCAGTTTACCACATGGGAAACATTAGAAAAATCAAGCCCTCTGCCGGCGACATCAGTCGCTATCAGGTAACGAATCTTTTTACTTCGGTAATGTCGATAGATGGAAGAACGCTTCTCCTGACTCAGGCCGGCATGAATATATTCTACATCCTTAAAAGTCTTTTTTATGTCTTTGAAGAGACTGTCCACCTTGTGGCGGGCATTACAGAAAATAATAGCCTGCGTCACATTCTCATCTTCAAGATACCTGATCAGTTCGGCCTCTTTGTTCTTGGAAGATATATATTCGAAATAATGTTCAATACTCTCCGGGGATGGTCTATCATCAATAAGAGAAATATGCTCCGGATTATGTAGAGTTCTATCTACGAGCTTCTTTATATCGTCATCCATCGTAGCGGCAAAAAGAAGAGTCTGGTGATCCTGCAATATGCAGGACATAACGAACTCTACATCTTCCAGAAACCCTATCTTCAGAAGTTCATCCGCCTCATCCAGTATAATGCACTTAACGTGTGAAAGATTGACCACCCCGTCATACATCAGATCAATAAGGCGTCCTGGAGTGGCAACAAGTATATGCACCTTGTGGTTGAGCTTCGCTATCTGAACGGACTTGCTGAATCCGCCGTAAACCGCGAAAGGAATAACCTCCGTCTTTACGGAGAAATTATGAATATCATTAACATACTGTATACATAATTCACGGGTCGGAACAATAACAAGGGCCTGAATGGCATTCAGGGACGGATCAACCTTTTGAATCAGAGGTATTGCACAGGCCGCCGTCTTTCCTGAACCGGTCTCTGCAAGGGCACAGAGGTCCAAACCTGCAGATATTATGGGATAGGAAACCTCTTGTATAGGGGTCATATTATCATACCCCATATTGACAATTGATTCGAAAATGTTGGGTGGAAGGTTTAGTTCGCTGAATTTCATCTACTGTTTCTCACCTTAAATGGCATCAATATGAATACCGATGCCCCTTCTATCAATAATTACGAAAAAATACTAGTCTCAATCTCTTGTTCCTCGACCTCTTTTGAACAATATATAAGAACCGAGAACTATCAAAAGGAGTGGAAAGACGTATTTCCCCCAGTTCTGGACTTCTGCATAGAAATTTTCCATTACAAAAAAGCCCAAACCCGCTGCGCCTATAACCCAGGCTGCAAAATCGCTAAAACGCTGTACAAGAATGGATATGGATATAACCATAAAGAGTAGCGGCCAGCTCTTATCGAATCCGTATATTCCACTACTGCTCATTATCATCAATATCCCCAAGGTAATAAGGATGATGCCACCTAATATGCCTCGCTTTTTTTCTTCGGTTTTCACACCATACCCCTTTTATAGGCTAATCCCTTTTATTCTTCGCAATGTCCATAAATGGCTTGAACAGATCAATCGGTATGGGAAATAGCGTAGTAGAATTGTTCTCTGCTGCAACTAGCGCAAGTGTCTGGAGATACCTAAGCTGTAGTGATATAGGCTCCTCGGCCATCATTTTCCCAGCCTCAGTCAGTTTCGCCGCAGCCTGGAATTCTCCCTCGGCGCTGATAACTTTTGCCCTTCTCTCTCGTTCCGCCTCAGCCTGTTTCGCCATTGCCCGCTGCATCTCCTGCGGGAGATCTATATGTTTAACCTCAACAGTCGATATCTTTATACCCCAAGGATCGGTACTCCTGTCCAGTATCTCCTGTAACTGAGTGTTGATCTTTTCCCGCTCGGCAAGGAGTTCATCCAGTTCAACCTGCCCGCAGACACTTCTAAGCGTGGTCTGCGCAAGCTGGGAAGTGGCGTAGAGAAAATTCTCAACCTCGACAACGGCGCTGTTGGCGGTCATGACTCTGAAATAGATTACCGCATTTACTTTTACGGAAACATTGTCACGAGTTATTACATCCTGCGGGGGGACATCCATGGTGATTATCCTCATATCCACCTTCACCATCCGGTCTATTATGGGTATCAGAATTATAAGCCCCGGCCCCTTTGTAGCAATTATCCTTCCCAGACGAAATATTACCCCCCGCTCATACTCGTTGAGAACTCGTATAGCAGCCGCCAGAAAAAGCACCACAAGAACAACAACGGTTATTACTCCATACATAATCCACCCCCTTATATAATTTTATATTTTCTCAACCTCTAGTTTTAACCCCTTGCCATCCAGCACTCGAACAGGCTGTCCCTCCCCTATAAAATCGCGGCTCGACGCATTCCAGTATTCGCCTCTGACAAGGACCTTTCCATCCTGCTGAACGTCAGTGATAGCAACCCCCTCTCTACCTATCATTCCTTCAATCCCTGTTACGGGCTTTTCGCGCTGCGCCTTGACTGCAAGGGTTACAACCATAGCAAAAAAGAATGCCATAAACCCTATGGTCGGTATAATTACGCCAAATGACACCCTGATGGCAGGGGACGAAGATTCAAAGAGCATTACCGAACCCAGAACAAGAGATATCACCCCGGCTACACTAAGCATTCCGTGGCTAATGATCTTTATCTCGGCTATAAATAGGATAATACCAAAAATAATAAGAACAATACCTGCATAATTTACCGGGAGGGTCTGCATGGCAAAAAAAGCAAGGACAAGAGATATACCGCCCACAACACCGGGAAGGATTGCACCGGGATTTGCAAACTCAAAGTAAAGTCCGGCAAGTCCTATCATCATAAGCAGATAGGCAATATTGGGGTTGCTGATAGCTACCAGGATGCGATCCCTAAACCCCATCTGCACCGTGTTAATTGCTGCATTTTTACTATTCAGCACAATATCGCCTGACGATAGCCTGACAGTGGTCCCATCTACCTTAATAAGAAGATCCTTTATATCGGATGCGATAACATCAATTACATTCAGATTGAGAGCCTCCGTGGCGGGAATTGAGACACTTTCTCTCACAGCCTTTTCTGCCCAATCAGCGTTGCGCATGCGCTGCTGAGCTATCCCCCTAATGTAGGCTACAGCGTCGTTTTCCACTTTGCTGGCCATCGTTTCATCCATTTTTCCTCCACCAATGGCAACAGGATGGGCTGCTCCGATATTGGTTCCCGGGGCCATAGCCGCAATTGGTGCGGACATTGTTATCATAACACCTGCAGATGCCGAACGAGCCCCTGAAGGATAGACAAAAACGATCACCGGCAGGGGTGGGTTGAGAAGTTCCTTGACGATATCCCTCATGGCTAGGTCGAGCCCTCCCGGTGTATCCAGAAGTATAACAATCCCCGACGAACCCTCGTCATGCGATCTGGCAATGGCTTTTACAATATAATTACTGACGGCAGGGGTTATTGCGGCATCAACCTTAATAATGTCAAAAACATTCCTTTCCTCACCACAGAAAGAAATCTTATTGCTAACTGGAAGCATTAGAATGATAGCAAGAATGAAGGCCGTTCCTATTCGCTTCTTCATTAAACACCTCTCCCATCCTACACCGGCAATGGGTTTTGAAGGTTCCGATACCTTTTCTTTATGATAGCTCTTTCATAATGAGCTGAACATCTTCCCAAACCTGTTTTTTTGCACCTGGATTTCTTAAAAGATAGGCAGGATGGTATGTGGGCATCAACGGAATGTCGTGGTAACAGTGAAAACTTCCGCGCAGTAAGGAGATGGTCGTTTCCGTCTTTAGAAGCGTCTGGGCCGCAAATTTACCCAAGGCACAGATAACGCGCGGCTGAAGGACATGAAGCTGTTTCAAAAGAAAGGGTTCACAGGCCGTGATCTCATCCGGCTCGGGATTGCGATTCTTTGGGGGACGACATTTCAAAATGTTGCATATATATACATCCTCCCTTTTAAGTCCCATTGCTTTTATAATATCAGTAAGGAGTTGTCCAGCACGGCCCACGAAAGGTCTACCCTGCATATCTTCATCAGCCCCGGGGGCTTCACCTACAAAAACGAGGTCTGCATCAGGGTTTCCCTCCCCAAATACAAGATTGGTCCTTCCACCGTGCAGCTTGCATCTCCTGCAGTCTCCCAGTTCCGCTCGAATATCATCCAGGGAAACCAATTGCTTCGGCTCGTTATCAGAAATCCCGGATTGCGGAGAATCCCCATTAAGGGAAAGCTCCGATAGGCTACCCCTTGCCTCTTTATAGGCCAGGAGACGACCTTTGAGTGCAACGGTCAATTCCAGAAGTTCATCTCGCATATTGGACTTTAGCTCCTTCTTGAACCTATAATGTGCAAGACCCTGTCCAGTATTTTATTAGCCACATCCCTTTTGTCCATTATGGGTAGTTCATCTATGTTCCCGGCGGCATCAATGATCTTAACTATATTAGTGTCGTGCTGGAAACCGGACCCGGGAATACCTAGCTCATTTGCTACGATAAGATCCATCCCCTTTGCCTTCATCTTGGCCCGCGCATTTTTTATTAGGTTTTCAGTCTCCATGGCAAAACCTACAAGGATACGTGTACCTTTCCGATCACTTATCTCCGAAATAATATCCGGATTCCTTTCCAGAAGGATGTCCATCCCACCGGGACCTTTTTTTATCTTGGATTCTGAGATAACAGAGGGCCGGTAGTCGGCCACCGCTGCGGCCTTTATAATAACAGTTGCACCATTGAAATGTTCCATTACAGCCTCTCTCATCTCTGTTGCTCTGGAAACTGCTATAAAACGAACGCCGGCAGGTGCTTTAAGGGCTGTGGGGCCGCTTATCAGCGTGACATCCGCCCCCCTTCTTTTTGCCATAGTTGCAATGGCATACCCCATCTTACCCGATGAATGATTTGATATATAACGGACCGGATCGAATGGTTCACGAGTGGGCCCTGCAGTTATCATTATGGCCTGTCCAGTCAGATCTTTGGGGGTCAGGGCAGTTTCTACTTCTTCAACTATATCCAGAGGGTCAGGCAACCTTCCCTCCCCCTGCGTCTTGCAGGCAAGCTCACCGCTTGCAGCATTCATAAAGAAATATCCCAGTGCTGAGAGTTTAGCTACGTTAGACCGGAGTATGGCGTTTGTGTACATGTTAACATTCATGGCAGGACATATCAGCACAGGCGCTTTAGTAGCACTTATGGTTGTGGTAATAAGATCGTCGGCAATTCCCGATGCTATCTTTCCAATTATATTATAAGTAGCTGGTGCCACAATTATCAAGTCTGCTGACTGAGCCAGCGATATATGATGGATATCCCACTCGCCGGAGGTAGAGAACATGTCGGTATAGACAGGCCGGTCGGAAAGCGTCTGAAGGGTAAGTGGCGTTATGAAACGGGTCGCACTTTCGGTCATTACAACATTTACCTCCGCCCCTCGCTTCACTAATTCCCTGGTAAGTTCGGCCGCCTTGTAAGCCGCAATCCCTCCAGCTATCCCAAGAACAATATTTTTTCCCCTAAGCATAAGAACGCCCTTGCAAAGAAAATTTATATAAGGATCCTATCTGTCCTCTAATATCTCCAAAGGAAATATCTTGAAAAATATAGCAGTTATTATATATAAGGTCAACTTCTAAGGATTTGCCACAGGTATGCAGAGAGGGGATTATATGCGGAAATTTATAAGGTCAGTTTTTTTTGTTCTTCTCGTAACGATTGTTGGGGCTGGAATATGGCTATATACTGTATACTACGAGGGGGAAAAACCCGAAATTGTCTTGAGCTCAGAGATCAAGACGATAGGCCTTAAAACTGTCTTTGAGATAAACTGCACAGATAAAAAAAGCGGCATTCGTAGCGCATCAGTGGCAATATCGCAGGACGGCAAAAAAACCAGCCTGGCGGCCGTAACAGTTCCGGCTCGTGGCAAGATGACAGAGGTGATATCTATAGATCTTCGCCCTATGGATATCAGGCTCCATGACGGAGATGCAACCGTAGAAATATCCGTTACAGATTTTTCATTAAGAAAAAATACAGGCACTATAAATCTCTCGGTCACCATAGACACCATTCCGCCGCAGATATCCCCCATAACCGCCTATAATTACATAAACCCAGGCGGAACCTGCGTTGTAGCCTACACTCTCTCAGAAGTCGTCTCAAAAAGCGTAGTTGTGGTGGATAAAGATTTGTTTCCATCCTATCCCGAAAGCAAAGACGGAAATAATATCTACATCGCCTACTTTGCCATACCAATTATAGATTCAGAAAAAGAAAACATTAGGATACATATTCTGGCGGAAGATAGTGCCGGAAATTCTTCGGTCTACCCCATCCCCTTCAAGATCATGGGCAAAAAGTTTCGAAGTGACAGGATGAACATATCGCAGCAATTCCTTGAGATGAAAATGCCTGAGTTTCAAAATCGTTACAGAGAGCTACAGGGCACCACCCTGCTTGATGCATTTTGCTACATCAATGACACAATGCGCCAGCAAGACCGGGAAACGATAGAAACAATCTGCAAGAATACAAAACCTGAAAAACTCTGGGATGGAGCTTTCCTAAGGATGACGAATGCATCTACCATGGCAACCTTTGGAGATAAGAGAACTTACTATAACGAGGGAACGGCTATCAGTAAAAGCGTTCACATGGGGGTTGACCTGGCCTCAACAAGAACCGCTGAGGTTGAGGCATCAAACAGCGGCGTCATAGCATTTACGGGATATATAGGGATATACGGCAACACCGTAATAATAGATCACGGCATGGGAATTTTCAGTCTTTACGGTCACCTTTCATCGATAGGAGTAAGCAAGGACCAGACGGTTTCGAAGGGGGAGATCATCGGAAGAACTGGACTTTCTGGAATGGCTGGTGGGGATCACCTTCACTTCAGCATCATAGTAGGTGGAAAATTCGTCAACCCTGTGGAGTGGTGGGACCCTCACTGGATAAGGGACAACATAACAAGAAAACTTTCTGGAGAAATATAGGGTTATAGATCAGCCTCTGTCTATGTCACGGTGGCTGACGTGCATAGTGTACTGCCTGTCCCTGAAGTGTTTCGCCAGTTGATTAATTACAACCACCGATCTATGTTTGCCACCGGTACAACCTATGGCAATGTTCAGGTACGATTTTCCTTCTTTCTCGTATAGTGGTGCAAGAAAGGTCATCATATCGAATAGTCTATTGAGAAAATCCTCGGTGTCGTCCCAACCCATGACATATTCCTCAATAGCCGCTTCGTTTCCGTTAAACTCTCTTAGTCCATTTACAAAATATGGATTGGGGAGAAATCTTACATCCATAACTATATCAGCATCGGGGGGCAGACCGAAGCGGTATCCAAAAGATATCAGATTAACAACCAGTTTTCGGTTTTCCCCTGGCGTAAGATATAGTCGCTGAACATGCTCCTTTAATTGATGAACGCTGTACCCAGATGTGTCGACAATGTTATCCGCCATACCTCTTAGCTCAAGGAGTTTTTCCCTTTCAAGTCGGATACTTTCAAGAATAGTATTCCCCTTGGACAGTGGGTGTGTACGTCTGGTCTCGCTGAATCTCCTCAGCAGCAGGTCATCGTTTGTGTCAAGAAAAAGGATCTCAATATCATACTTCTTCTTCCTCAGGCGCGAGAGAATATCGATATGCTTCTCAAGAAAATGCTTTTCACGCAGATCCATGACCAGCGCTATCTTTGAGATTTCGGAAGAGGCCCCGGTTTGAAGTTCCAGAAACTTTGGAAGAAGCATAACCGGCAGATTATCAACACAGAAAAAACCGATATCTTCCAGCGCCTTAAGAGCCACGCTCTTTCCGGAGCCGGACAGGCCGGTTATTATGACAATGCGAAAGTTTTTCATCGCGCCTTCGCCTCCGCTGCCGCTTCTAAATTGTGCATTTCGGCAGCAAATACCGAAATGCACTTCTATTGCCGCATTGAAAGATTCTACGTGAAAAAAGAGGGGGGCTATGCATGAGCCTTGTCTTTTTCCACAATAAGATCATAAAGATCACTGGATGACTCCGCTTTTATAAGGGCCTGCCTGAAGGAGATATCCTTAAGCATCCTGGAGATCTTGGCAAGGGCCTTAAGATGGTGTCCAGCGGAGTTTTCCGGGGCCATCAGAAGAAAAAAGATATGTACCGGACCGCCATCAAGGGAATCAAAGTCAACTCCAGCCTTGCTCCTACCAAAGGCGACCACAAGCTTTTCAAGCCCCTTCAGCTTTCCATGTGGTATGGCAATACCCTCTCCTATCCCGGTACTTCCAAGCCTCTCTCTCTCCATCAGAACATCTATAATTGAATCCCTATCAATACTCATATCATCACGCAAAAAGGAATCTGACAGTTCGGCTAGAACCTCCTTTTTGGTTTTGGATTTCAAATCTTCTATTATAAAGTTTTTTTTAAGCATATCCTGAATATTGACCATTTCTCGATACCCCACATTTCAACTATTGGTTTCTATCAGGAGATACCTCCCGTCATCACGACGGTATAGAATGCTGACATTCTCAGAGGAAGAATCCCGGTAAACGATAAATCTGTTTTTCGATTCATCCATTTCCATTATAGCATCGTCCACCGACATCGGCTCTAGCACCAGCTTCCGTGTCTCGGCGACCTTAGAGCCATCTTCATAATCTTCATAGGCAGCGGCTCCTGTCCCTTCGAATTCTTCGGACTCTCCCCGGGATGCAAGCTCCTTATCTTTATGGTTCTTAATTTTCTGGTTATATTTTTTTATCTGTCGCTCCACCTTATCTACGACATTGTCTATGGCAAGGGTCATTTCCTTTGCCTCTTCTTTACCCTGCAGATTTATACCCTTAGCCGAAATATTTATTTCAGCTACATTTCTGAATTTTTCAACAGCAAGAACCACACTCGCATTTACTGGCTTGTCTATATATCTCTCAATCCTGGAAAGCTTTTTGCCGACGTAATCCTTCAACCACTCACCGGGTTCCATATTGCGAAATGTAAAAGATATCTGCATACTGTGCCTCCTCTCTTATCAATCAGCCGTTTGATGAAACTTCGCCTTATATGTGAGCCATCCCTAAAAGTCAAACTGTATTTAAAAGTACTTTTTCCTTTTAGATGATGGCAGTATGCCCAGCATATCTCTATATTTAGCGACTGTTCTGCGCGCTATTGATATGTTCGAGGCCGCAAGCATCTTAACAATCTGACTATCATTATAAGGCTTTTTGTTGTCCTCTCCACTTATTATATCGCGTATCTTCTCCTTGACACTCTGCGATGCGATCTGATCATCCCCCATCCTGTTTATGCCGCTGTTAAAAAAGTACTTCAGTTCAAAAATGCCTCTTGGGGTATGCATATACTTGTTTGTGGTGACCCGGCTGATAGTTGACTCATGCATCTGCACGTCATCAGCAATATCCCTAAGTACCATGGGTCTGAGATAGCTGATGCCCTTGTCAAAAAACTCAATCTGGTGTTCCAGGATGCTTTCAGCCACTCGGTAAATGGTTTTTTGTCTCTGCTCAATACTCTTTATCATCCATGTAGCGGACTGAAGTTTTTCCTTTATATATTCCTTGCCGTTTTCTTCACCTGTTCCCTTCATCCCGCCCAGGACTTCTTTGTAAAAATTACTGACTCTTAATCTCGGCAGACCATCGTCATTCAGCGATATTCTATACCTGTCGCCAACTTTATAAACGAATACGTCAGGAATTATATACTGAGGGCCCTCCTCATTGTAAGGAAGTCCCGGCTTGGGGTTTAGAGATCCTATCAGCAAAGCTGCCTGTTCCACGTCCTCGATCGATACTTTTTCCTTGCTGGCTATACTGCGATAATTTCTAGTCTCCAGATCCTTAAGATAATATCTTATAATTTTTTCAGGAAGTTCGGAATCAACACCAATAAATCCCAACTGCAGCAGGAGACATTCCTGCAGATTTCGAGCCGCCACACCGGAAGGGTCTAGTTGCTGGACTTTGAGAAGAACATTTTCGACGAAGTCAGTCTCAACTTTTTCAATTATTGAAATCTCATCTATGGTTGCTACAAGATATCCATCACCGTTAAGATTCCCTATTATCTGCTCACCAACCCTCCGCTCATCATCAGTCAAACGCGACAGATTGAGTTGCCACAGGAGATGATCGGACAAAGAACTTTTGTTGGCAAGCATATTTTCAAAGGCCGGGGCATCAATATCCTCTCGCCCCTGATGTGGAACACCTATGGGACCGAAATCTTCAATGTAGCTGTCCCAATCAAATTCCTCTTTTCCGTCGCCCTCTCCCGTAATCTCCTTTCCCGTTGTCTCTACCCTGACCTCAGCAAGTTCGGGAATAATCTCAGTTTCTGATTCACTGTCGGAGGCCCGATCTTCTAATAGAGGATTTTCCTCAATTTCCTGATTGATTGCATCCAACAACTCTATCCTTGAAAGCTGTAAGAGCTTTATAGACTGCTGCAACTGTGGTGTCATAATCAGTTGCTGGGTCAATTTGAGATTTTGTTTAAGTTCAAAAGCCATTGTCGCGTCTACCGGTTTCTAGGATAAATTGTAAGATTTTTTGTTAATTGATAGATGTTAGTACCTTCTACAGACCAAAATCCTTACCAAGATAAATCCTGCGGGCCACCTCGCTGGCTATTATATAATCGGGCTCTCCTTCCAGCAAGATCCTGCCATCATTGACTATATAGGCCCTGTCACATACCTTCAGCGTTTCCCTTACATTATGATCCGAAATCAGAACTCCTATACCCTTTGAACGAAGTGTACGTATAATATCCTGTATATCTGCCACAGCTATCGGATCTATACCGGCAAAAGGTTCGTCGAGAAGCATATACTGTGGCGAAGTAACGAGGGCTCTGGTAATCTCAACGCGTCGCCTTTCACCCCCTGAAAGCGAATAGGCCATGCTCTTGGATATTCCCGAGAGATCGAGTTCCTTGAGAAGCTCCCGGAGGCGCAATTCCCTTTCACTTCTATCATCGCATACTGTTTCCAGAATCGCCATTATATTGTCTTCAACGGTAAGCTTCCTGAATACAGATGCCTCCTGGGGAAGATAGTTAATACCTCTTCGGGCCCGCATGTACATAGGATAGGAGCTTACATTCTCACCATTGAGAAAAATCTTTCCACCGTCGGCCTTGACCAGCCCAACTATCATGTAAAAGGATGTGGTCTTGCCTGCTCCGTTAGGTCCGAGCAGACCGACAACCTCGCCCCTACATATCTCCAGATTTACATCATCTACAACCCGTCTTCCGCCATAACTCTTAGCCAGACCTGTCGCAAGTAGCTTTCCCAATGGTTTAGTCCACCAAATCTATCTATTATTTTTTTCAGTTTTGCTAACATCCTCCGGATAGATGGTAGCACTAACACGTTTTTTCCTGTTCTCCCCCTCTACAACCCCCCTGTTTTCATCAAGGAATACGGTGATTTTATCTCCATTGATAATGTTTTCGCCATCCATCATAACGGCATTTCCGGTCATAACAACTCTGTTATCGCGGCTATAAAAGACAGCTAAATCACCCGTAACGGTCCTTCCTCCCTTGTTCATTTTAACATTACCCTTAAGTTCCATCCTGTTTATCTTTCCCGCTTGCATTTTCAGACTGGAGGCTGCAGACGCTTCTTCTTTTTTAGCATCATAGTACAGATTAAGTTCGTCGGCGCTTATTTTTACTTCGTCCTGAACAGCTACAACAGAGCCTGAAAAGACAGCAAGAGCCTTGTCATCGTAAACGTCAAGGCGATTAGAGGTTATCTTTATCGGACTCTTTGAATACAAAGGGATATCGGCAGCATATACAGGAATGGCCACTTCAATAAAGAGAGCTATCAAAACAAGTAATGTTTTCAAAAACCTTTTTTTCATTTATTACGACTCCCCAAATGCCGTATTTGCATCTATTATACTGGATTATCGGTCTATGACAGCACGCACATCGGATAGCAGGTGCATCTTCCGGCTTTTTAAATATAATCTCATGCCTTTGCCACTAACATTGATATAAGAGCGCGTCATTATTACATGATCCTTCGTATAAATAATACCATCACCATCGTTATTTGAGTATTCGAGGTTATCTGTCTCAAAAGAGGCTCCATCCTCCCCTATGACCACCACGTTTCCACTAACCTCCATATTCTTCGTAGCAGTATTCAAAACGCCACTATCTGCGGTTATAACATACACGTCACCATTGGAAAGAAGGAGCCGAACCCTGACATCCTCAAAAATGGTAACTTCCTTTTTTTTCACATATGAAGCAGTACTGGCTTTGATCTCCCACGTCAGATCAGGGTCTCCTACCTCCGTGTAATGAAAATCATTTATCCTAAGATCGGCCTTTTCAGTCGCAACCTTAACCTCTCCTTTTTCCTTATCACCGAGATTGGGAATGTAGAGAAAAATAGCTCCCAAAATGAGAACAAATACCGATAGCACCATCAATCTTTTTACAGATATCTTTTTCAATAAAATTCGTTCCGATTAAAGTTAAACTCTTTAAAAACTAGCAACATAAGATTGCGGCCAGTTTCTTTTAGCAAAAAATGTACCACGGAAATGCTAATATGTAAAGGGGAAGTCTCAGGATTCGCTGTTTATGCCATATCTGGATGTTACCCCCCCCCCAAAGTCCTCGGGCTCTCAGTATCATATCGCATACTTCCCTTACAGCCCCTTCCCCCCCTTTTTTATGGGTTACATAGTCCGCCTGCTCTCTGACATAAACCGGCGCATCGGCCACGGCGGCAGAAAAACCCACCATCTTGAATGCTGGAACATCTACTACATCATCACCCACATAGGCGACCGAGTCACAGACCAAATCTCTTTTATGGAGAATTTCTTCGAGGGTTTTTTCCTTGTCCCATATGCCCTGGTAAACCTCCTCGATTCCAAGCTCCTGCGCCCTGTGTTTGACCACATCAGAAGTCCTGCCGGTAAGGAGTGCTACATCAACACCCCCCCTCATCAAAAGCCGGAGACCGTGGCCATCCCTGACGTGAAAATTCTTTGATTCGTTGCCCATGTCGTCAATTATAATCTTCCCGTCAGTCAATACCCCGTCTACATCCAGAACTAGAAGGATAACCTTCTCCAGTTTTTTATAAAAATCTTTTTCCATTATCTATCCTTGTATTATTTAACCGTTCTTGACTATCTCATCCATCTTTCTGAGCATGGATAGAAGAACGGGAAGGGAATCCAGGTAAAGGGAGTTAGGACCATCACACTTTGCGCATTCCGGTTCTGGATGAACCTCCAGAAAAAGTCCGTCAATTCCTGTGGCAACTGCAGCACGAGCCAAATACTTTGCCATTTCCCTGTCACCCCCTGATGAAGTGCCGGCGCCCCCAGGAAGTTGAACACTGTGAGTGGCATCAAAGACAACAGGATATCCCATTTTCCTTATCATTGGAAGCGAACGCATATCGGCAACCAGGTTGTTATAACCGAACGAGACCCCCCTTTCCGTAATCAGCACATTTTTGTTACCGGTAGAGGATATTTTATCAACTATATTAGAGACATCCCAGGGTGCTATGAACTGCCCCTTTTTAACATTGATAATAGCGGAGGCCCTTGCTACAGCCAGCAGAAAATCCGTCTGCCGACAAAGAAACGCCGGAACCTGCATAATGTCAAGGACCTTTGAGGCGGCCCCAATCTCTTCAAAGCGATGTACGTCCGACAGGACCGGAATTCCCAGAGATTCTTTTATGTCCTTCAAAATGGCAAGTCCCTCCTGCATACCGGGGCCACGAAAGGAGTCCAGGGAACTTCGATTCGCCTTGTCATAGGAGGCCTTGAAAACAAATGGAATCTGAAGATCTATACAAAGGTCTCTGAGATAGCGGGCTATTTGCTCCGTCTTTACACCGTCCTCAATCACACAGGGCCCGGCAATCAGGACAAATCGAGCGTCACCCCCGAAAAAAATATTGTTAAGAACAATCTGCCTCACACTCACCTCTCGTCTATCAGTATCGTTTCTATCCCTACTTCAGGATTAACCAAGTTTATGAGTAATAGCACTTTCCATTTCTTCGCATGCACATCCTAAAAAATCGGGCGGTTTTTCAATTCAGCCTTCTTTGTGTTTTTCCTGAAGGATTTTTATTCTCATCTTTGGGATCTTGCGAGCGGCCTCACGTGAATCTGGATTTATCTGATAGGCATTTGTATACTCCGAAAGAGCCTCCTTATACATACCCTTCTTCTCATATGCCTCTCCCAGTCTGAAGTACACCGTGTCGTCCTCCTGGTCATACTGGATGGACGCCTTGTAGTTTGCTATCGCCTTGTCTATATCCCCCTTGAGTAGGTAGACATAGCCTATGCCTGCATATAGTCCCGCATTTTTGGGGTTAAGCTTTATCATATTATGATAAGTGCCGATGGCTTTATCATACTTCTTTTCCTTCAGGTAATAATTATTCAGTATGGTCAGAACCTCAATTGTCGGCTTTTTGGAAGCGAACTTTTCATATTCGGCTATAGCACTCTTGATGTTGCCAGTATTTTCATAGGCAACAGCAAGATTGTAGTGAACATTTTCGTTATTTGAGCCATAGTCCAGAGCCTTTTCATAGCTGGCAGCAGATTCCTTATAATGTTTCATTTCGCCGTAGGCAAAGCCCATCTTTTCATAAAGAAGATCATCCTTAGTAACCACCTTTACGGCCTTTTTATACAGAGCCAACGCCCGGCCATAATCCTTTTTCATCATATAGTAATCGGCCAGCCGCAATCGGGCATCCATATCTCCGGGCTTGAGTTTAATAACCTTCCTATATTCCAGCGCCGCCTTATCATATTCTTTGTTTTTCTCGTAAGTTGCGCCCAGATTGAAGTGTATCAAGGGATCGTCAGGACTAAGTGAAATGGCCTTTTTATAATTTGCGATTTCGCTTTTTGTGTCCCCCTTGTTCCCATAGGCAACCCCTATATTGGCGTATGCAGATGCGTTTTTGGGCTGTTTCTGTATAACCTTACGGTACATCTCTATAGCATCGTCGTTCCTGCCTTCCCTAAGATAGAAATCAGCAAGAACAAGTATCACATTGACATCACCGGGCATCTTCTTCATAACCTTTTCGTACTGCTCAACAGCCTCTTTGACCCTGCCCGTTTTGTCATATGCCTCAGCCAGGTTGTACCGAACTGTTGTACTATCTGGGTTGAGCTTCAGCGAGGCTTCACAGTTTGCAACGGCCCTTACCCAGTTTCCCAACTGAGCATATGAATATGCGATATTTGCGTAGGCTATATCATCCTTTGGATCAATCGTTATAACCTTCCTGTACATGGATATGGAATTCTCAAACTGTTTTTTTTCCATGTATATCTTAGCAAGCTCAATCAAAGAGACCAGATCATCCGCCTTGCTTGTCAATACTCTGTTATACTCTTTTACAGCCTTATCGGTTTTCCCAATCTTTAAATACAACCCGGCCAGCATTTTGCGGGTATTTATATCGTCCGGCTGCATGCTTACAGCACGCTCAAGGTATTCGACCCGGGATTTCTCGGCCGTACTGCCCCTTGCAAACCTTAACCAATCCTGGGACATTATTTTTACATCTATGGGTATAGTGGCAATAGGCGTGTCTCGGTAGAGGATCTTAATAGCAAAAGACTCCTTTCCTTCGGCAATCTTTTTATCAACAAGGGTGATTCCCTTAAGAAGGCTTTTGAGATCATTCTCTGTCCCTACACCCTCTACATCAACGGAAATACGCCTTTTCAATAGGGAATTGGTAGATACGCTTTTGATAACAAACTCATCACGGTAAGAGATCTCAAAGCGATCCTTCTCTTCCAATCTAATGTCCTGTCCGTTTTTTTCTATATCTATGTAGTAAAGATGCGGCGCCTGTCCAGCTACCGCCACCAAGACTGTGTCTTTTATCTTCTTCAGGTATTCAACTACCCCGAATACCTCCATCAGGGGTCTTAATGCCATTCCGATACCCAAGGATACCAGCACAACAAGAAACACGATCAAACCGGTTCGTTTTATCTTATGGGATTCTTTATTTTCTCTATCTTCATCTACAGAATTACGATAATAATCCATTCTTACCCTCTCGGATGATACTTCCTGTGAATCTCCCTGATTCTTTCGCTTGTAACATGCGTGTAGATCTGGGTAGTGGATATATCGGCGTGGCCGAGCATCACCTGTACGGAACGAAGATCCGCCCCACCTTCTAAAAGATGAGTGGCAAATGAGTGCCTGAAAGTATGAGGATAGACCTTCTTATCCAACCCGGCCTTTCTAACATATTTCTTAACTATCTTCCAGAAGCCCTGCCTTGTTAGTCCTTCACCGGAACGGTTCAGAAAAAGTCGGTTTAATAATTTTCCTACGGTCAGCCTTTTCCTTCCATCCTGTATGTAGCGATTGAGGCAGTCCCGTGCTGTCTGACCGACCGGAACGATCCGTTCCTTGTTTCCTTTGCCAATAACAATTAGATAACCTGCCTGCCAGTTTATGCTTCCCATCGTCAGAGAGACTAGCTCCGACACACGAATTCCCGTAGCGTAGAGAAGTTCAAGCATGGCCGTATCCCGCACGGCAAGAGGCCCTTTCGTGCCTGGTTGTTTCAACAGCAGGGCCATCTCATCCCTGCTCAATGTGTCCGGCAAATGCATCCAGACCTTAGCCAATTCTATATTAGCAACCGGATTATTCTCCACAACGTTTTCTGAAATCAGGTATTTACAAAACCCCCGGATCGCTGCCAGAGACCTGTTCATGGATGTATTGGCCAAACCATCCCCTTTCAATTCCGTAAGAAAGGATATGACCGTGTCAGAAGAGATATCCCTGATATTCCCTATCCCCCCATGAGCGGCAAAATCCACGTAACGGTTAAGATCGCGGCTATAGGCCTCCAAGGTGTTTATGGAAACTCCCTTTTCTACAGCAAGATAATTTAGATATGCGTCAACATGACTAAACATGAATTTCATAGCTCCCAATCATTTGAAAGTCTAAGATATCCATTCCGTGATTGCAAGTATCATATTTTTTTGACCCATTATTCACGAAGAACAAACGTTGTTTCTATGATTTAAAAATGGTTGTGAAGATGGGATATTGTCATTTCGGAAAAAATCTGTTAGCCTTACAGATACATTCAGATTTGTATAATCTTATCTCTCGGGGCTTCGCCTTTCGCTTCTTTGATTTGACAACACTGTTTGCTGCTCTCCTTCTCTCGTTCCTAATTGCCTGCTTCATAAAAGCCCCTTACACAAGGAGGCAGAGATATGATGAATTTTTCGCAGAAATGTAGAAATATAACGACATTATATCTTATAGATAAGGACCGGCAAAAACTGGGACCCAAGCTGAAAGCCGGAGTACGAGGCAAAAAGGCAGTACTTGTCATACCCACACTGGTAACGGAATTTACCGATCCGGAAAACAGGCCAGTCTTCATAAATATACTCAAACAGCTCTCCAGGATTTCATACCTGAAAAACATCATATTCGGACTGGATGCGGCCACCGACGAAGAGGCCCTTGAACTTGCAGCCCTCCTCAAGGAATATTCAATACGTAATTATATAATACAGCACAACGAAGGAAACCGGCTAAAGGAACTGTACAAGAGGATAGAAAACTTCAGCCTGGGCCTGAGACAACCCGGAAAGGGCAGAAACATGTTCATGTCATTCGGTGTAGCCCAGGCCATAGGTGCCGATTATGTGGGTGTAATCGATGCAGACATACGAACATTCCACTACAGGCAACTAGACAGGCTCTTTTACCCCGTTATTGTTCTCAATTATCAGTTCTCAAAGGCTTCCTATATCAGGATTGGGAATAACCGTATGTACGGAAGGATAAAGCGTCTCCTGTTAGACCCATTCCTGCTTGCCCTGAAGCGCAAGTTCCGAGAATCAGAGGATGAAAAGTTCATAAGTCTGATCGACTACCTCCTTGCATTCAACTATCAGTTATCGGGAGAAGTTGCCTTTGAGATGAACCTCCTTAAAAGAATGCATTTTGCAACGAACTGGGGGGTTGAACTCTTCACGCTTATAGAGGCTTATCGCAAGGCAAATAATATCGCTCAGATACAGTTTTCACCGGTCCCTTTCGAGCACAAACACCAGTCCATCTCGGCCGATAATCCAGACTCAGGCCTATACAAGATGGCAACGGATATTGTGACCACCCTTCTCTCCACCCTAGTCATCGAAGAGGGCTTTGAAATATCCGATTATTTCGTACGGGATACTACTGCAACATATCTTAATATTGCCGACGAGCTTATAAAAAAGTACTCGGAAAATGCATCATTCTCAGACCTTGATTATGACCGTGACGCCGAGGAGGCCATGGTAAAGGGGGTTCTCCGGGACTCCATACTGGATGCTGGGGAGTTTATTACATCATCACCCCATCTTATAAGTGACAACCTGAATCATATTATATCCAATGATAAAAGGTTTCAGAGGTATAAGGAGGCGGGTCTTCTAGATGACCTGATCGCCTACGAAAAAGAGAGCAAAAACAGACTATTCGAGATACCCCAAACTGTTTCATGGGAACGAATAATAATGAAACAACCGTCGATATTGAAAGACATACTTGAGGCGATGAAAAAAGATTCGACTCTCTTTGGTAAATCAAAATAAAATAGAGTTCGAGGAAAGGCGATATGGGCGATCATTTTGATGTTGTAGTCGGAATTCCATCTTACAACGAGGCACCCACCATAGGTTACGTCACAAGTATGGCCGGAGAAGGTCTTTCCAAATATTTTCCCGACGCCAAGAGCGTAATAGTCAATTGTGACAACAACAGCATGGACGGCACAAAGGATTCTTTCCTGTCGGCTCCGGTTCCAGGGACCGTAGGGAAAAGGTATATCTCGACGCCGGAAGGTGTGAAGGGTAAGGGGAACAATTTTTATAACCTCTTCAGGTTCTGCAGAGAGGTAGATTCAAAAATTATGATAGTCGTCGACGCCGACCTGAAGTCTATAACACCGGAATGGATAAAGTATCTAGGGTTCCCTATAAAACGCGGCAACGATCTCGTTACACCCCTATATTCCAGGCACCAGTTCGATGGGACAATAACCAATCATCTCTGTTATCCCCTGGCATTTTCCCTGGCCCGTGTCGATGTCAGACAACCCATAGGAGGAGATTTTGCCTTCTCTTCGCGTTTATGTTCGCACTGGCTTGACCAGGAATGGAATGAAATGACTAGACAGTACGGGATAGATATCTTTATGTCACTTAACGCACTGTTCGGCGATTTCAATATATGTCAGGCAGGGCTGGGGAACAAGATACACAATGCAAGTTCTCCTAAACTTGGGAAGATGTTTGAGGAGGTGGTATACACCCTCTTTTCACTTCTGGTGAAGCACAGGAAAGCATGGCTGGAAGTATCCCTTCAGGAAGGATTCTCCTACCCATACCGCGAGGCAAGATATGTGGGCAGATACGGCCTGAAAAAGATGCTGGAGCCTCAGACACTGTACATAGATGTCCTGGACCTTAAAAACCAGTGCAGAAACGAATACAATGCATACCAACATCTGCTGAAAAAATACCTGAGTTCATATACATACAACAGGATCAGGAACATGTTTGCCCTTGACCACTACGACATGCACATAATGCTCTGGTCACAGATCGTCTACCGGCTACTGTTTCTCTTTGACGGCTCCTCTGAACAGGAACGACTTGAAATCCTGGATGCTTTGAAACCTTTGTACTTTTCAAGAAGCATAGCATTTGATTATACTACATTCAGATACAGCGTAGACTTTGCCGAACAGGAGGTAAAGAACCAATCAAGGGCCTTTCTTTCTCAGAAACCATACCTGATTGGGTTGTATTCTTTAAGAGATCAAATGGAAAAAACAAAAATATCCTAAGCTGTTTTGTTGTAAAATCTAGTAAGTTCCAGAACAGCCTCACCCCAACCTGCGGGTCCCGGCTTTGAGGAGTAGTGCAGGTTAGATATGTCTATACCCTCATTTTCGTATCGGCCGTCAGACCTTTGTACCAGAACAGGGTGATCAACTATAGTCAGAAATGAAAAATCGTTAGGGGCATCACCCAATCCCACAAACACTGAACCCGGGTACTTAAGCCGATAGTATTCAATAAGTATCTTGGCAGCTATTCCCTTGTCATGCGAACCGCTTATATGGTGGAACCTGCCACCGCGAGTCAGGGAAAGGCCTTCTTTTCGCACCTCCTCATCCAAACGCAGCGACTGCAGCGCGTCCCCTTCAAAAATAAAGGGTTCATCGTACTCCCTTTCCTTGGCACAGGCTGCTCTCTCAAAAGAAAGTCCGGTATTGCGAGAGACCTCATCAACGGACATGGAATGAAATCCCCTTATAGGCAATGAACAGTCGCTCACCATCCTGTCGAGAAAAGAATTTAGATTGGTGTAGGGGATGCCTATATCAATTATCAGGTATTGTGATCTTCTTCTGCTGTAAGGTATCGGAAAAGGAAAATAGCCCTCAGGAACAAAAATTCCGCCCCCGTTTTCTGTTACAAAGGGGTGCTCATTCTTCAGATCAAAACGGATTGGCTCAATCTCACTACAGGTCTTGCTGCTTATAATGACCAGGGGAATTCGCAGCTCACCAATCACCGCCAGGGCCTGTGCAGCAGGGTCAAAGGAATAATCTTCGGCATCGAGAAGGGTGCCATCAAGGTCGGTAAAAATAACGATCACGGAGATATTATAAGAACCCCCTCATCGTTTTTATCATTAAAGCTGAAAAGTTACATTACAGAACCACATGCCACACCAGCAGGATAAACTGAGCTTTTCTGCTAGAAATGTGTCAGCTGACGTTTTCCTATTGGGAAAACGTTGAAACCCATACTGAAAAGATTCTGATGATCCAGTACATTTCTTCCATCAAATATAAATGCCGGTTTTTGCATTTTTTGATATATCTTCTCAAAATTCAATGACGAATAGATTTCCCATTCGGTCATGACAGCTATGGCGTCACACCCTGCCGCAGCATCATATGGATCTTCGACAAACAATATCTTGTCCTTCAAGTCAGCAAGATCTGTCTGAGCATTTTCCAGGGCCCGCGGGTCCGTTATTACCAATTCGGCTCTTTCGTCTACGAGTCTTCTGGCCACAGATATTGCCGGGCTCTCCCTTGTATCACCGGTATTTGCCTTGAAGGCGAAGCCTAGGAGACATATCCTCTTACCGGCAAGGGTGTTGAACATTGAAGCCAGCATGTTCAGGATGAAACGTTCCTTCTGATAATCGTTGATCCTGACTACCCCCGCCCAGTAATCTGCGACCTCGTTAAGTCCATACTGACGGCATATATAAACCAGGTTCAGTATATCTTTTTTGAAGCAGGACCCTCCAAACCCAATACTAGCATTCAGAAACTTGCTCCCCAAACGGCTGTCCATGCCAACAGCCCGGGCAACTTCGCTTACATCCGCTTCCGTCTTTTCACAGAGAGATGAAATGGCATTTATCGATGATATCCGCTGTGCAAGAAAGGCATTTGATACAAGTTTTGACAGTTCACTACTCCATATATTGGAAGTTATGATCCGTTCTCTGGGCACCCAGTTGGCATATATATCGACCAGCGTTTCTCTAGCCCTTATTCCCTCAGGTGTCTCGCGAGATCCGATAAGGACCCTATCGGGGTTTTCCAGATCATTCACCCCGGAACCCTCAGCCATGAACTCCGGATTGGACAGAATATCAAAACGAATACCATTGGTATTAGCAACCAGTATTCTTTCCATCGCAAGAGCCGTTTTCACAGGAAGAGTGCTCTTTTCAATGATTATCTTATCAGACTTGGAAACATCGCGGATCTGCCGGGCCGTCTTCTCCCAATATTGAAGATCAGCTGCCATACCAGCTCCGGCCCCAAAAGTCTTGGTGGGGGTGTTAACAGAGACAAAAATTATATCCGACGCCTCTATCTCTTTGTCAATCTCCGTACTGAAAAAGAGATTTCGGCCACGAGCCGCCCTGACAAGCTGGTCAAGTCCAGGCTCATATATCGGGAGTCTCTCGGAATTCCACTCATCGATGCGCTTTGGGTTGATGTCAACTACCGTGACCTTGTACTGGGGACACCTGTAGGCTATCATCGCCATTGTTGGCCCACCAACATACCCTGCACCTATACAGAGGATATTTTTTTCGAACTCCATACCTACTCCTCCAGATTATATAACGGGGTCCAACTAAATGATAAATGGCACAAAACAAAAGGGGGCATAAGCCAAAGGCCTATACCCCCCATGTTTGATTGGAGGCGGCAACCGGACTCGAACCGGTGAATAACGGTTTTGCAGACCGCTGCCTTAGCCACTTGGCTATGCCGCCAAAAAGTGGAGCGGGCGAACGGATTCGAACCGTCGACGTCAACCTTGGCAAGGTTGCACTCTACCACTGAGTTACGCCCGCTTTTTTTCGCGAAGGTTGTATTAGTAAAATACAGCCCGGTTGTCAATGAAAACTTTCGCAAAGGGGATACTATTTTCCTATTTTTCCCCTGTAAAACTTTTTAAAGTAATCCAACCCCGACCACACCGTCAAAACGAGCGCCAGGTATAGAACAGCGAGGCCCACCAAATGAGCATTAATTCCGAAAACTGTATCATAATGTATCAGAAGAGCCGATATAGCAAAAACCTGACACAATGTCTTTTGCTTTCCCAGCCTGCTTGCGTCAATGACAAGCCCCTCCGCCGATGCTACGTTCCTGAGGCCGTCCACAAAAAGATCACGCATAATTATTATAGCAACTATCCAGGCTGGTATCCTTTCAATGGGAATCATCATTATCATAGCGGTAGTAACAACAAGTTTATCCGCAACAGGATCGAGAAATTTTCCCATTGTAGTAACTATATTGTATTTTCTGGCCACATAACCGTCTACAAGATCCGTTATGGATGCTATAATAAACAAAACGGCGATAACCATGCTTAGAATTCTTCCCGGAGAAAGCAGAAGTAAGAACAGAACCGGGATCACAGATAGCCTGAGAAGAGTGATGGTATTAGGAAGATTTAACAGCTCTTTTATCTCCTCTGATACCTTCATCTTATCAAAGAAATCTTTCAGAAAGTTTTGCATCTTAGCCTTTCGGAACCTTACGCCAATCGTCCATAAATTTTTCTAGCCCAAGATCGGTAAGGGGATGGGCAGCCAGTTGTTTTATTACCTTAAAGGGGATTGTGGCTATATCAGCGCCCAAAAGCGCCGCCTGAAGCACGTGCAGGGGATGCCTGACACTTGCGACTATAACCTCGCAGTCGAAGGCGTAGTTGTGGAATATGGTCATTATCTGTTCCACAAGTTCCATTCCAGTCTGCGATATATCATCAAGCCTCCCTATGAATGGACTGACATAGCGTGCCCCCGCCTTTGCTGCAAGCAGGGCCTGGACAGGTGAAAAAATAAGCGTCTGGTTGACCCCTATTCCCATCTCCGACAATGCACGGGTAGCCTTCAACCCTTCTGTCGTCATTGGGACTTTTATCACCACGTTATCGGCAAGTTTTGCAAGATCTTTCCCCTCAGAGACCATTCCTACAGCCTCTTCGCTGACAACTTCAAGGCTGACCGGACCTTTGACTATCGCCAATATCTCTCTCGTAACCGTCGCGAAATCTTTCTTCTCCTTTGCGACAAGAGAGGGATTAGTCGTAACACCATCAACCATACCCAAGGTAAGACCTTCTTTAATTTCATCAATATTACCGGTATCTATAAAAAACTTCATACGATTAGCTCTCCTCAACCATTGTCTCTCTTATATTTTTCAAGGCATTCTTCGCTGCAAAAGTACAGGGTTTTACCATTGACGGTAGCCTTGAAGGCGCTGTTTACGGGAACATATGTTCCGCAGCATGGATCCATAACCAGATCCTCGCCCTCTATCCGAGGCGCCTCCCCGTAACTCCTACCCCCTGACACCTTCTCTGAGGACTTGCCCAGAGTCTTTATCAAACGGTATATCACATATACAATGATACCTGCAATTACTAGACGAATCATCTTATGCTATCCCATCACCGGTAAGCAGCTCAACTTTGCTTTCATCCTGAAGCCGACCAAGAAGTCCCCGTACAGAAATCCCAAATGCTGGATGAACAGTATGGGGGGAGATCTCATCCATTGGAACCAGAACAAAACGCCTCTTATGTAGCATGGGGTGGGGTATGACAAGATCCTCCTCATCTACAACTGCCTGTCCGTAGAAGAGTATATCTATATCTATCTTCCTCGGCCCCCATTTTTCTTTTCTCACCCTTCCCATCTGGCTCTCAACGTCAAGGAAGGCATCCATAAGGTCCTGCGGACTGAGAGAAGTTCTGATCTCTACAACGCCGTTAACAAACCAGGCCTGATTCTCAAACCCCACGGGCTGCGTCCTGTAAAGTGACGAACATCTGAGGAGTGTCACGCCGTCTATCTTGGATATGTTACGTTGAGCAGCGCCACAACTCTGAGCAGAATCGCCGACATTGGAACCTATGCCCACAAAACAGATAACACCATCATCCATGCAGGCACCTCTTCTTTTTTCAGTCCTTGAGCCCCAGAACGTCCTGCATGTCATACAGGCCGTTATTCCTGTCTGTAATCCAGATAGCCGCCCTTATTGCTCCACGGGCAAAGTTGTCACGACTATGGGCCCGGTGAGTAAACTCCAAGCGCTCTCCCATGCCACCAAATAGAACCGTATGCTCACCTACGATATCACCGGCCCTTACGGTATGAACACCGATCTCCGCCTGAGGGCGCGTCCCTACCATACCCTTTCGGCCATAGACACCTACCTGCTCAATATCTCTTCCAAGGGATCGCGCAATAATATCTGCCATCTTCACTGCAGTCCCACTAGGTGCATCCTTCTTCTGGTTGTGATGAGCCTCAACGATCTCAACATCATAACCATCGCCCAGTATCCCAGCCACCTCGGCAAGGATCTTGAACATTACGTTCACGCCTACACTCATATTGGGTGCCAGAACACAACGGCCTCTCTTAGAGATATGAGCCACCTGATCTATTTCATCGGCTGTCAATCCTGTGGATCCGATTACGATCGCCTTACTGTTATCGGTTGCTATCTTAAGATTCTCCACAGAAGCAGCGTGGCTGCTGAAATCTATCACAACATCCCCATCTTTTATACAGTCGGCCAGATTATCTCTTATTATAACACCGGTCTCCCCCAAACCAAGATAGGAACCGACATCAATCCCCAGGAGTTTATGGCCCTTCTGCTCGACAGCGCCCACAAGCTTTGCACTGTCGTAATCTTGAAGAAGGGTTATTATACGCCCACCCATCCTTCCTGCAGCACCGGTAACTATTACTTTTATCACGTTCTTCTCCATTGCTACCATATCAGACCGTAATCGATCATTATCTTCTTTAGCTTCTGGTAATTAGAGTCGGCCATCTTGCAAAGGGGCTGCCTGATTTCGTACTCTATCTTACCCATCATAGAAAGGGCTGCCTTTGCAGGGGTAGGATTTGTCTCCAGAAAACATCCCTCCATTATAGGCATCATCCTGTAGTGAAGCTCCCTGGCCTTATTTAGATCTCCCGCCTCAAAGGCGTCGATCATTGACGCCATATCCTCTGGGATTATATTTGATACCACTGAGATTACACCCTTCCCGCCAACCGCCAGGAGGGGCAGAACCGTAAAATCGTCTCCCGAAAGTACCGAAAAATCGTCACCACAAAGTTCGATAACTTTGCTAACCTGCTTTAAATCTCCAGAGGCCTCCTTCAGGGCTACTATATTACTTATCTTCGCCAGTCTTGCATCGGTCTCCGGCAGAAGATTTACTCCCGTTCTGCTGGGTACATTATAGGGGACTATCGGTATCGGCACGGCCTCCGCTATGGACTTATAGTGCTGATATAATCCTTCCTGCGTAGGCTTGTTGTAGTAAGGGGTCACCAGCAGGGTTCCATCGGCACCAACCTTATATGCGTGCTCTACAAGCCTTATAGCCTCTTTCGTGCTGTTAGAACCAGCCCCTGCAATAACAGGGACCCTCTTTTTTACGGCATCCACAGTGATCTCTACAACCCGGTCATGTTCCTCATGGGAAAGGGTTGCACTCTCTCCAGTGGTACCGCAGGGTACGATGCCATCGGTCCCCCCTTCTATCTGGAATTCTATCAATTCCCTGAGCGCTTCCTCATCCACCATTCCATCCTTGAACGGTGTTACGATTGCGACTATCGCCCCTGTAAACATATAACTTCCTCCTGTTGAAAATTTCTATATTGTTTGGCAGTTTTTTCCATTATTTCAGAAAGTCTGGAACACTCTCTCCCTTCATAAGATCCTGAAGGGTCTCCCTGGACCTTATCACGTAAAACTTATCATCCTTTACAAGCACCTCGGCAGCTCTGGGCCTTGAATTATAGTTTGAAGACATGGAAAAACCGTATGCACCGGCGCTCATAACCGCTAAGATATCTCCCCTCTCCAGCCTGGGAATGACACGGCCCTTTGCTAGATAGTCTCCGGATTCACAGATGGGGCCTACCACATCGGACAATATATCTTCTCTTCCCTTTTTTTCAACAGGCTGGATATTGTGATAGGACTTATAGAGACTTGGCCTCATCAGGTCATTCATGCCCGCATCAACAATAAAAAAGCTCTTATCGGAATTTTTCTTTGTATATAGAACTTCCGATATCAAAACACCGGCGTTTCCAACTATAACCCTGCCCGGCTCAAATATGAAGGTGCAATCTATATCTTTAGCACTTTCAATAATTGCCTTAGCGTAATCTATAGGGTGAGGCGGTGTCTCCTGATCGTAGGTTATACCAAGCCCCCCCCCCAGATCCAGGTACCTGATGTTGATTCCTTCCTTCCTCAGAGAGAAGATAAGTTCCTTGATTCGCTCCAAAGCTTCTACAAAAGGGGCAACCTGCGTGACCTGAGACCCTATGTGACAATCAACCCCTATGACCTCTATATGTTCAAGTCTCTTTGCATATCGGTATGCTTCCAGGGATTTTCTAATGTCAATTCCGAATTTATTTTCCTTCATTCCCGTCGATATGTAGGGATGAGTCATTGGATCCACATCCGGGTTTACACGTAGCGATATCCTTGCAACAACCCCCATTTTAGCGGCGCATGCATTAATGGCATCCAGTTCCTGTGAAGACTCCACATTGAACATTAGTATGTTGCTATC
Organism: Syntrophales bacterium; assembly: GCA_963665835.2. GTDB lineage: Bacteria > Desulfobacterota > Syntrophia > Syntrophales > UBA2210 > UBA6078. The sequence continues at coordinate 377,979 of CAXXWJ010000002.1, forward strand.
CAGCGCGTATCTTATTTCCGCTTCTCTTTTCCCGACGCCGGAATAAACAATCTTTTGGGGATCAGCCCCTGCCTGCAGGGCACGGTAGAGCTCTCCTCCCGATACTATATCGATCCCGCTGCCCTCGTTGACGAATATCCTGAGGATTGCCGAATTGGAGTTCGCCTTTGCGGAAAAACAAATTATATGAGGGACATCCTTGAATGCAGAATCAAAAACCTGAAAATGTCTCTTAAGTGTCTTGTAACTATAGAGGAACAAAGGGGTGCCAACGGCTTTCGCCACCTCAGAAACCGGCACCTCCTCACACCAAAGTTTATCGTTCAGATAGCTAAAATAATTCATTATATCCCTATTTTTGCCTCAGCGAACCGATATCTCTGAGGCATTGGATTCCTCTCCACAGACACCGGAATATGTGCATATTACAACACGGTAAGAATAGGAAAAGCCTTCACGGATATTACGATCCACATAGAAGAATTTGCCCGCCTCCTTCGATCTTGCATCACGAAGCGGAATGGACTGTAGTAAAGCATATATCCGGGGACAATTTTTACATTCAATGCCTCCAAGCTTCAGTGCGCTCCTCAGGACCCGGACTTGGGCGGAACGATCCCAATCATTTGGCATATCCCACTTTAGTATAATCCTGTCACTCTCAGCAGATACCATTAGATTAGATACCTTATCAGGATAAACTTCGAGGGAGTACCTGGGATCCGCCTTCTTTCCGCAACCAGCAAAAAGCAACATCAGGGAAAATATTCCTGTTCCAAATATTATCCAAAACCTGCCTGTCTTTATCATAATCCCTCTACAGTTAATAACCTATTGCCTTGATTCTATATCAGTCATCCTCTTCAGCACGGCAGCCCTGGCAGTCCCGCCTATTACATTTCTGGAATTGACGGAATTTTCCACCCCCATGCAGGAGTAGATCTCCTGGTCAGCAGCCGCCCAGAAAAGGCGAATCTCTTCCATATCAAGATCGCTTAAACCCTTTTTTCTTTCAATGCAGTATCCGACTATACGACCTACGATCCCGTGAGACTCCCTGAAGGGAACACCCTTCATAACCAGGTAGTCCGCAAGATCAGTGGCCGTTGAAAAGCCCCCCCCAGCAGCCTCCAGCATCCTGCTGCGGCTGAATTTCAGAGTCTCAACCATATCCTTAAAAACAGCCAGGGATGCCTTGACAGTGTCAATGGCGTCAAAAAGGGGCTCCTTGTCTTCCTGAAGATCTCGGTTATATGTCATGGGAAGACCCTTTGTGATTGTAAGTATAGCAGTGAGATCCCCGTACACACGCCCTGTTTTTCCCCTTATCAACTCGGCAACATCAGGGTTTTTCTTCTGTGGCATAATACTGCTTCCGGTGGTGAAGGCATCTGATATGGAAACAAAACCAAACTCATCACCGGACCAGAGTATCAGGTCTTCACAGAAACGGCTCATATGCATCATCAGCAAAGAGGCATCGAAGATAAATTCGGCCACGAAGTCTCTATCCGAAACGGCATCCATACTATTTCGTGAAACTAAAGGAAAGTCCAATAGTTCAGCTACATACTCACGGTCTATTGGAAAACCAGTTCCCGCAAGGGCCGCCGACCCCAAGGGCATTACATTCATTCGCTTCCGACAATCCACGAGTCGGCCTGAATCCCTCTCCAACATCTCCCAGTAGGCAAGGAGGTAGTGGGCCAGGAGGACAGGCTGTGCCTTCTGAAGATGAGTGTAACCAGGAAGAATTGTGTCGACTTCTCTCTTGGCAACGCCGACAAGCGATGCCTGAAGCTCCGCCACAAGATCCAGAATCACCGCTATCTCATCTCTCAGGTACATTCTGATATCAAGGGATATCTGATCATTTCTGCTGCGTGCAGTGTGAAGCTTCCCACCAACCTGGCCGATACGTTCTATGAGCGATGTCTCTATCGCCATGTGAATATCTTCCAGATCTGAAGAAAAAACAAACCGCTCCTCCTCAATATCGCTTAATATGTCCTTTAGCCCGGCTATGATCGTTCTGGCATCTTCCAAGGGGATTATTCCCTGGTTGGCAAGCATACGGCAGTGCGCGACACTCCCCTCAATATCATATCTATAGAGCCTCTTATCGAAATGAAGCGAAGATGTAAATTCCTCTACCCTTTTGTCGGTGGGTTCCGAGAAACGTCCGCCCCAGGGCTTTTTCTTTCCAGACATGGTCAAGCTCCGTCACTAAAGGATTACTTTTTCAATAGCGCCTGCATCTTAAGTCTCAAGGCATTAAGTTTGATGAAACCCGTCGCATCCTTATGATCGTACACGTCATCCTCATCAAAGGTTGCAAGGTCTTCGCTGTAGAGCGATACCGGCGATTTTACACCGACCGGAGTGCAGTTTCCCTTATACAACTTCAGACGTACTGTCCCTGTCACATTCTTTTGGGCCTCATCTATCATCTTCTGGAGCATCTCCCTTTCGGGGGAGTACCAGAATCCGTTGTAGATAATCTGAGCATACTTCGGCATGATAGAATCGCGTATCAGCATGGTTTCCCTGTCCATAGTTATGGTTTCCATCGCGCGATGGGCCGACCAGAGGGCTGTTCCACCCGGTGTTTCATAAACACCTCTAGATTTCATACCTACAAAACGGTTTTCTACCATGTCAACCCTGCCTATACCGTTTTCTCCGGCGATAGCATTCATGCAATCCAGCAGCTGAGCCGGCTCCATCGCCTTACCATCAATCGCTACAGGGTTCCCCGCATCAAAGGAAACTTCTACATATGTGGGCTTATCGGGCGCGTTCTCAGGAGATACGCTCATAACAAACATATCTTCTGGCGGCTCATTCCAAAGATCTTCAAGGATACCACCCTCATGGGAGATATGAAGGAGATTTCTGTCCTCGCTATAGGGGCTCTTCTTAGTTGACTTAACTGGAATGTTATATTTCTCTGCATAATCTATCATCGCATCTCGCGAGGTCAGATTCCAGTTGTCGTCCTTCCAGGCAGATATAATCCTGATCGAAGGATCAAGGGACATGTATGTCATCTCGAACCGCACCTGATCGTTACCTTTACCCGTGGCCCCGTGGCAGACTGCATCAGCTCCTTCTATTTGAGCGATCTCTATCTGTCTTTTGGCTACTATTGGCCTTGCAAGGGACGTCCCCAGAAGGTATCTTCCCTCATATATCGCATTTGCCCGAAGAGCCGGAAAAACAAAATCACGCACGAACTCGTCCTTAAGGTCTTCCACGTATGCCTTAGTAGCCCCCGTAGCTATTGCCTTCTCCTTAAGCCCGTCAAGTTCCTGCTTCTGTCCAACATCCCCTGTAAGGGTAATAACCTCACAGCCATATGTCTCGATCAACCATCTAACAATAACTGAAGAATCAAGACCTCCGGAATATGCCAAAACAACCTTTTTTACATTGCTTTTCACTTTTCAGTTCCTCCAGACATAAGAATTTCCATAATCGCTTTCTGTACATGCAGGCGGTTCTCCGCCTGATCAATAACCACCGACTGTGGCCCCTCTATTACAGCAGATGTTATTTCCTCACCCCTATGAGCGGGGAGACAGTGCATGACTATCGCGTCAGGCTTTGCACATCTGAGAAGATCTTCATCCACCTGATATTCCTGGAAGGCCACAGCCCTCTCTTCCTGTTCATCTTCCTGCCCCATGCTGGCCCAGACATCAGTGTATATAACGTCTGCTCCCGAGACCGCATCAGCAGGGCAGCGTAGTAGCTCAACCCCTTCTTTTGCCTCCCCGATCCCTCTGGACAATATAAAATCATCGGGATCATACCCCTCGGGACAGGCAATTGCCAGACGAAAGGGCAGCCTCGCAGCAGCATTAATCCAGGAGTTCGTCATGTTGTTGCCATCGCCTACGTAAGCCACCTTAATCCCTTCGTAACTGCCCTTTTTCTCTATTATGGTAAATAGATCGCTCAGTACCTGACAGGGGTGCAGAAGGTCCGTCAACCCGTTGATAACCGGGATAGTGGCATGGCGCGCAAACTCTTCTATCATTCCATGCTCAAAGGTCCTTATCATGATACAGTCAATGTATCGTGACATGATCCTTGCCGTATCGGATATGGGCTCCCCTCTTCCAAGCTGAATGTCACGGCGGCTGAGAAATACACCTGCTCCGCCCAGTTGGTGGATACCTGCTTCAAAGGATAGCCGTGTACGGGTGGATGATTTGTCGAAGAGCATACCCAGGGTCTTGCCTCTGAGTGACTCGTGCGCCACACCTCTGTAAAGAAGGTTCTTCAGCCTACCGGCTAACTTGAATATTTTTATACAATCATCGGCGTCGAGATCGTAGATCGTCAAGAGGTCCTTCTTCATACCCCCCCCATAGCTTTTTTAAGTATATCAACGGCACAATCAACATCCGCTCTTGTAATTATGAGGGGAGGAACAAATCGAAGTACGTTTCCACCAGTACAGTTCAAAAGCAATCCCTGCTCCATACAGGCCTTAACTATATCAGCACCTTCAACAGACAATTCTACACCGATCATAAGGCCTCTCCCCCTGACCTCCTTAACAGTATCGAATTGCGTCTTTAATGACTCCAGCCTATCCCTGAAATATATCCCCATTTTTCTGCAGTTGTCCAAGATACCCCTGTTCAACAGAGAATCCATTACAGCAAGGCATGCCGCCATGGCAAGCGGGTTTCCGCCAAAGGTGGATGCATGGCTGCCAGGCGTAAGTGATGAAGCTACCCGATCCGTTGCCAGCATGGCGCCAACAGGAAAACCGTTACCCATTGCCTTGGCCAAGGTCATTATATCAGGAGCAATCCCGCTTCTCTCATAGGCGAAAAGATCCCCGGTACGCCCCATGCCGGTCTGCACCTCATCCAGGATTAAGAGGACGCCCTTTTCGTCGCATATCTTTCTGACACCTTCAAGATATCCCTCTTCCGGAACACGCACTCCTCCTTCACCCTGTATCGGCTCCAGCATAACAGCGCATACATCTTCGGTAATACTGCTTTCAAGAGACCGGAGATCCCCAAAGGGAACATATCCAAAACCCTCCGGCAGGGGTTCGAAGCCCTTGTGAAAACGCTCTTGACCGGTTGCAGTAAGAGTGGCAAGGGTCCTGCCATGGAAGGAATTTTTCATGCTTAATATCCTGTATCGGTTACCTCCCATATGTTCATGGGCATACTTCCTCGCCAGTTTTATGGCACCCTCGTTGGCCTCTGCTCCGCTGTTACAGAAAAAAACCTTGTCAGCAAATGAGTTTTCCACTAGAAGACGCGCAAGTTTTACCTGTGGTTCTATGTGGTATAGGTTTGAAACATGCATAAGGATCCCGGCTTGCTGACATATCGCAGCCGATACCAAAGGATTGGAATGCCCCAGCAGACATACGGCAATCCCTGAAAGAAAATCCAGGTATTCTTTACCGTCCGAATCCCAGACCCGAGCCCCGTCGCCTCGCACGAGGACAATGGGAAGACGCGTATAGGTCCCCATTATATATTTTTGCGAGTTGGTTATGATCTCTTTAGTTTTCATGATTTACCAATCTTCGATTACATGCGCTTTATTTTTTCAGTCCCCAACAACTTCAGTGCCTACACCACTGTCGGTGAATATTTCCAGGAGCACGGCGTGATCAAGACGTCCATCAATTATATGGGTCTTGCCTACCCCACCCCTCAATGCCTTAAGACAGCATTTCACCTTTGGATACATTCCTCCATCTATGGTTCCATCTTCGATCAGTTCTCCGGCCTTTTCTGCGTTTACAGAGTGAATCAACTGCCCTTTCTTATCGAGGATTCCTTCCACGTCCGTCAAAAGCACAAGCTTCTCGGCCCCCAGGGCGGAGGCTATTTCGCCCGCCACAACATCGGCATTGATATTATATGTTTCACCGTTTTCTCCTGCACCCGTTGGCGCTATGACCGGGACAAATCCGTCACGAACCAGAGAATTGATAAGTCCCGGGTTTACCTTCTTTACCTTTCCAACAAGGCCTATGTCTATAATCTCCGGCGGAGTATCTTTGGCTTTTTCACCGCTGAGAAAATATTTTTCCGCCTCTATTATGTTACCGTCTTTTCCACTGAGCCCCACAGCTCTTCCGCCGTGACTGTTGATCAGACCAACAATCTGTTTATTGAGTTTGCCGGCAAGAACCATCTCGACGATGTCCATCGTCTCTTCGTCCGTGACCCTCATTCCCTGTATGAATTTCGAGTCCTTACCCAGCTTCTTTAGAAGATCTCCAATCTGGGGTCCACCACCATGGACTATTACAGGGTTAATCCCAATATACTTCATCATGACGATATTGATAGCAAATCTCTGTTTCAAGCTCTCGTCAACCATGGCATGCCCGCCATATTTTACAACAATGGTCTTTCCGTAGAAACGCCTTATGTACGGCAGAACCTCCAGAAGGATATCAGCCTTCTTCATGGATTCTTTCAGGTTGCTTGAATGCATATACCCGACGCGCGCCTCCTCATAGATAATAAAATTAACCAGCTATTACAGTCTGTTACAATATATACCTACTGAGATCCTCATCCTCAACAATATCTTCCAGCTTCTCCCTTACATAATCGGCGTCAATGTCAACCTCTTTATCCGAAGCTGCAATATCGGGGGCATCAAAGGATATCTCTTCCAGCAGAATCTCCATAACGGTATATAGCCTTCGTGCCCCTATGTTTTCCATTCGCTCATTAACAAGTGCGGCAACTTCGGCAATCTGTGCTATGGCTTCTTCATTGAAATTGAGAGTAATTCCCTCTGTAGCCATCATCTCCGTGTACTGTTTGATCAAGGCGTTGTGGGGCTCCGTCAGTATCCTTATAAAATCTTCTTTTTCAAGGGGGTCGAGTTCGACCCGTATTGGAAATCTCCCCTGCAGCTCCGGGATAAGATCCGACGGCTTCGACATGCTAAATGCCCCGGCGGCTATGAATAGGATATGATCTGTCTTCACCATTCCATATTTGGTGTTCACAGTAGAACCCTCAACTATGGGGAGAAGATCCCGCTGAACACCCTCCCTGGATACGTCCGGACCGTTCGAGGAATCACCACCTACGATTTTGTCTATCTCGTCAAGAAATATAATCCCCGATTGCTGAACCTTTTCCAGGGCCATTCTGGTGACCTTCTCCATATCGACCAACCGCTGCGCCTCCTCATCGGCCAGCAGATTGATGGCATCGGCAACACGGATCTTCCTCTTCTTTTTCTTCTGAGGAAAGATATTCCCGAACATCTCCTTGATATTCATCCCCATGTCCTCGACACCGGAGGTGGAAAATATCTCAATCATGGGACCGGTTGGATTATCTGAAACCTCGATCTCAACTATGCGATCATCCAACTTTCCGCTACGGAAAAGACGACGCAGTTTCTCTCGTGTGTCTGAGCTGCTTTCTTCAGTCTGAACTGCCGCACCCTCCAAAGGCATCTCGAGCAGATTGTCTTCCTGAGGGTCTGTGGGGCCCTTCTCCCTGCGTTTTATAGGGAGAAGAATATCAAGTATCCTTTCCTCAGCTATCTCCATAGCCTTGTTTTTTACATTTTCCTGTTCCTCTGATTTGAGCATATTTATCGCGAGCTCAACCAGGTCTCGAACCATCGATTCGACATCCCTGCCAACATACCCTACCTCTGTAAATTTGGATGCCTCTATTTTCAAGAAAGGGGAGTTGTCGAGTTTGGCGAGCCGACGCGCAATTTCAGTCTTTCCAACGCCGGTGGGGCCTATCATTATGATATTCTTTGGCGCTATCTCTTCCCTTAGCTCCTCAGGAACATTCTGACGTCTCCACCTGTTACGAAGAGCAACAGCAACCGCCCTCTTGGCGTCATGCTGACCTATAATATACTTATCCAACTGAGAAACGGTTTCTCGGGGAGTCAAATTTGTCGACGACATATAATCCTCTACATTATTCGTTTTTTCCAGAATCTTTACTGCTTACTGTTTTTTTGGGGTCCACTGAAGCTTCGGCAACATCAAGCTCCTCGACCCTAACCCTGTCATTAGTAAATATGCATATATCAGCAGCAATGCTCATGGCCTCTTCGGCGATCTCCCTCGCACTTAGCTCCGAATGTTTGGTAAGTGCCCTTGCTGCAGCCAGTGCATAGGGACCACCAGAACCTATAGCCAATACCTCATCATCTGATTCTATAACATCTCCATTTCCCGATATGATCAAAAAATCTACATCACTTACAGCTATCATAAGGGCCTCGAGATGCCTCAATGCCCTATCCGTCCTCCAGTCCTTGGTAAGCTCAACGGCGGCCCTCAATAGATTGCCGTTGTACTGTTCCAGTTTCTGATCAAAACGGTCAAAAAGCGTAAAGGCATCTGCTGTAGCCCCTGCAAAGCCGACAATAATTCTGTCGTGATAGAGTCTTCGAACCTTCCGGGCTCCATGCTTCAAGACTATAGTGTCCATCGTTACCTGCCCATCCCCGGCAACAGCCACCTTACCTTTGTGCTTTACCGCAACTATGGTGGTTCCACGCATTTTCTGCATCTTGTCTATTCTCCCCGAGCCCTTGGATGGCTCTTGTCGTATACCTCCATAAGACGTGTCACGCTTACGGACATGTACTTCTGAGTGGTTGAAAGGCTCTCATGACCCAGCATTTCCTGTATCACCCTCAGGTCTGCGCCGGCATCCATCAGATGTGTTGCAAAGGTATGCCTCAGGGCATGAGGACTTATCTTCTTTCCAATACCGCTAAGAAGTATGTATTTATCTATAATCCTTCTTACGCTTCTCGCAGTCAGCCTAAAACCCGACCGGTTAAGAAACAGTGGCAACTCGTATGGACGCCCCTCTTTAGCAACATCTTTTAATGGAGCCGGTCTTGCATTTACATATTCCCTCAAAGCCGATAGAGCAGGGCCCCCAATTGGAACCACCCTCTCTTTTTTACCCTTCCCTCTTACCCTTGTAAGACCATCGGAAAAATCGATATCACAGATATTCAGGCCTGTTAGTTCGCTAACTCGCAGACCAGACGAATATAGCAGCTCTATTATTGCACGATCCCTGAGTCCGGATATCCCCGGTCCAAAAGTCACCTTCAGGACTGAGAATACTTCGTCTATGCTCAAAAATGAGGGAAGGTACCTATCCACTTTTGGGGCCTGCACCATCTGCGCCGGGTTTTGCCTGACGATTCCCTCCCTTAAAAGAAATCTAAAAAAGGCCCTCAGGCTTGCCACCTTCCTTGATATCGTAACCTTTTTAGTCTTTTCCCTGTATAGAGACGCCAGAAAGGTTCTGATCAGAAGATGGTCAACATCGCAAGGCAGGCATATCCCCTTTTCAGAAATAAATTCTTTAAATTGTCTCAGATCGGAGAGATAGCTTCTCCTAGTATGATATGAAAGGTTTCTCTCAACCTCCATATGTTTGTCAAATTTCCTTATGGCATCATCTATAACGATATGGTTTCCGTCCACGCCAAACCTGTCTTCAGGAACGTTTTCTAATGCCTGAAAAGTAGCAACAGCAGGAATTTGCAAAATTGTTATCGAAAACTCTCGTACTTCCATCGGCGAAAGCCACCTTAACATAGGACATTCCACCAACTACACCCGAGTTTCTCTCTTCCAGCACAACTCCAGATCCCCACTCGGGAAATCTGGAATGATAGACTTTATCTCCGGCCTTTAGGTACAGTCTCCTAGTTTCCTCTTTCATACCCCACCCCAGCCTATAAAAAACAAATAACCTTGAGGCTGAAACCCGGCAACTTCAGACTAAAAAAAACCTAGACTGCACATATAAGCATAAGAGGCTTCCTGTGCTTTCTACATTTTATATTTCCCGAAATCTTCGGAAGATAGATTCTCAAGAAACTCCCTTAGCTGTTCTTTCGTATATTTATTAAGGTCTTTAGTTTTTCCGCCAAAGTCTATGCTAGTTGATTTCTCGATAATCTTCTCATTTATGAATATAGGAGCCCCAGCCCTAAGCGCAATTGCGATAGCATCGCTGGGACGGGAATCAATGGAAATTGGCTCATCCCCCCTCATGATATGTATGGAAGCAAAAAAGGTGTTGTTTCTAAGGTCATTTATGACAATTTTCATGACCTTTGCATCAAGAATTTTAAGCATCTCTTTTATGAGATCGTGAGTCATAGGCCTTGCCAGAGTTACACCCTCAATCTGTGTTGCTATGGCACTCGCCTCAAAAAGGCCTATCCATATGGGTATGGCCCTTTTTTCCTCCAGATCCTTAAGTATAACGATCGGGGTACTGGTCAGGGGATCCATGGCCAGACCGAACACTCTTACCTCCACCAGCATCGCTTCCTCCCTTAAACCTTCTCTCCTCTCAAGGAATGCATGTGAGCCCTTACAATTTTAACCGATACGGAGTTTCCGATCAGTCCAGAGTCACCGGCAAAGTTAACAATCTTGTTATCCCTTGTCCTGCCGGAAATGTCGTCGCCTCCGCTCTTGCTGGTACCTTCCACCAAGACGCTTTCGACCCTTCCTACCAAGGATTTATTCTTCTTCAATGTATACTCTTCCTGTAGAGATTGAAGAATTGCCAAACGTTCCTGCTTTACCTCTTCTGTAATCTTATCATCATAACCTTCCGAAACGGTCCCATGCCGGTCACAATATCTAAAAGAAAAAATATTATCAAACCTCACTTTTTCTATAAGGTCAATAGTTTTCTGGAAATCGCTCTCCTTTTCGCCGGGGAACCCCACAATTATATCTGTAGTTATTCCTATATCAGGAGTCATGTCTCGCAACATGCTGATTTTCGACATATAGTCTTCAACGGTATAACCTCTTTTCATTTTCTTCAACACATCATTTGAGCCAGATTGTGCAGGCAGATGAATATGTTCGCATACCTTGTCAAGGTCTGAAAAACAGGAGGCAAGTTCCCGAGAAAGGTCTTTCGGGTGAGATGTAGTAAACCGTATACGTTCTATCCCATCTATACCATTTATCATGCGCAATAAAGATGGAAAATCAACATTATTCGAAAGTCCACTTCCGTAGGAATTGACATTTTGCCCTAAAAGAACGACCTCTTTGATCCCACTCCCGGCAAGAAAAACAACTTCAGCGACAATATCACGGCTGGGTCTGCTTTCCTCTCGGCCTCTTACGTAAGGAACTATGCAGTAGGAACAGAAGTTATTGCAGCCCTGCATAATTGTTACAAATGAACTCACAGACCCCGCCGGGGGCTGGATCCTGATACCCATAGAGCGTACAGACTTATGAAAAGTAGTGTCGGTAATGTGGGTCTTTTTATCCTTAATAGCTCCCGTCAACTCTGCAATGCGATGGATGTTATGGGTTCCTATAACCAGATCGAGATAAGGTATCCTACTAAAAAAAGCCTTCCCGTGTTCCTGTGCAAGACATCCTGCAACGCCCATGATAAGATCGGGCTTTTGCTTTTTTAACTTTTTCAGCCTTCCAAGATAGCTGTATACCTTATGGGCCGCTTTCTCCCTTACACTACAGGTGTTTACTATAATTATATCCGCCTCTGCAACATTGCTAGTCTTCATGTACCCAGCATCGCAAAGGATCTTAGCCATCTGTTCCGAATCATGAACATTCATCTGACAGCCAAAGGTATAGATATAAAACATTCCCAGGGACATAACTGACACCTACATTAAAAGATTCATATTAAAGCGGAAAGGGCTGTAGAGGTAGGGAGGACTATGCCCTATGATGGAGGAAAAATAAAATCGTCCATAAAAACCAAAAAGAGGGGAGAAATCCTCCCCTCTCGCCCGAAACATATACAGCCCCAGCTTTCCGGGGTTCTTCTTAAAGACACAAGGTACCTTAACAGTTAATCACCCAGATTAACCCTCTCCTTCAGTTCCTTTCCTACCTTAAAAAATGGAAGCTTCTTAGGCGCAACGCTTATCGTACCACCAGTCTTGGGATTCCTTCCAGTATATTCGCTATAATCACGTACCACAAAGCTCCCGAAACCCCTTATCTCTATCCTGCCTCCATTTTTCAGCTGATTACTGAAACCTTTGAAAATCAGCCCTACTATATCGGCAGCCTGTTTTTCAGTTAAGCCGTCTTTTTTACTCAAGGCATCTATCAATTCAGATTTATTCATAAACCCCCCTCTTCCCTTTTCAAAATAGGCTTAAAGCCCTTTGCGTGTTTAGCTCTGTTCAACGTGTCCAGATATTATTTATTTTGGCATTAAAGTCAAGATAATTTTCATTATTTTTGAGACAGGAGATGTTTTCCACTCGTGCGGGAATGCTCAATAAGGCTTTTCACCTCTTTGTTGTGCAGATAGCGATATTCGCCGGTTTTTAGATCTCCCAGGCCTAGATCTGCAATGGCAATGCGTATCAACCTGACAACTGGGTGATTTATCTGCTCGAAAAACCTGCGTATTACCCTGTTTCTGCCCTCCAGTATGGTCATTTCCACCCAGGAACTTTTTCGGTTAATCTTATCGGAAGAGACCAATACGGGCTTGAATGGACCATCAGGCAAAACTGCCCCTTTCCGGATGTTTTCCAGATCAATTCTGGTAAGGTTCCCCTGTACCTTTACCATATATGTCTTGGGTATCTTGAATCTAGGGTGCTGTATTCGGTATGAAAGGTCACCATCATTTGTCATCAGAAGCAGACCTTCTGAATCGTAATCCAACCGACCTACAGGAAATACTCTGTCCGAGACATCCCGGAGCAAATCGGAAACAATGGGTCTACCGTGAGGATCGCTGAGTGTAACAACATAACCCGGAGGTTTGTTCAACATCAGATAAATGGGGCTTACAGCCGCTTCCGATATCATTCCTCCATCAACACGAATTACGTCCCTTGCCAGATCGGCCTTTGTTCCCAACTGAGTTACGACAAGGTCGTTAAGAGTCACCCTGCCCTCAAGCATCATATGTTCCGCGCTACGCCTGGATGCGATCCCGCATCTGGCAAGAATTTTCTGAATACGTTCCTCCATGACAGATCAATCCTCCAACTCTTTAAATTCTCTAAGTGTGGGAAGATCTGAAAGTGCCCTAAGTCCAAAGGTCTCAAGAAATCTGGCAGTTGTACCGTAAAGTATAGGCCTGCCAGGTACGTTTTTTCTACCCATTATCCTGACCAGATTCTTTTCAAGGAGCCCCCTGAGTATTCCGCTCACATCCACACCTCTTACACCCTCTATTTCTGATTTCATAACCGGCTGCCGGTAGGCAATAACTGCCAAGGTCTCCATTGAAGCCGGGCTCAGCTCTGCCGGCTTTTGTCCCATCAATTTCAACACCCAGGGGGCCATATCTTCGCCCGTTCTAAACTGGTACCCCCCAGCGACTTCATATAAAAAGATGCCGCCTCTACGACTTTCGTATTCCCTCACAAGGTCTTCAATGGCAGAGATAATTTCCTTCTTTGAATGAAATTCAAGGACTGACTCTATGGCTGCCACTGTCACAGGGATATCAGAGACGAAGACAAGGGACTCAATAATTGCCTTCAGGTTATCCATCAATCTCCTCCTGCAAGACGAATTCGAATCGTGCCATAAGGAACAGCCTGGTATGCCTTAATTATTCTAAGTTTCATCAGTTCCAGTATCGCCAGAAAGGTATATATGATGCGTCTACGACTATCTGTAACAGCTATAAGATCGGAAAAAACAACCTCTCCACCAAACCTTTCCAATACATCTACTATATCATTAATTCTCTCGGAAAGAGATATCTTTTCTACATCTATCTCCATTATATCCTTTTGAATATTTATAAAGCTTACCCTTCTGAAGGCCTCTACAAGCTCGAATATACCTATCTCCCGAAGAGGCTGCTCTCCCTCTTCCGAGATATCCTCCCCTACGGTTCGGTCCCGCGTGAATACATTACGGCCCAGGATGTTCATGTTGGAAAGACCCAGTGCCGCCTCCTTAAATCTCTCGTATTCCAGTAGCTGCCTAACCAGATCCTTCCTGGGATCCTCTTCTTCGTCTTCCCCCTCCTCAACGGAAGGGAGCAGCATCCTAGATTTGATATGCGTGAGCGTAGCGGCGAGCAGCAGATATTCTCCTGCCAGATCTAGATTAAGAGCCTTCATAACATCGATGTATTCCATATACTGCTTCGTTATGAGGGCGATGGGGATGTCATATATATCAACTTCGTTTTTTCTGATCAGGTATAAAAGCAGGTCCAAAGGACCTTCAAAAACATCAAGCTTTATCTCATAAGCCTTGTCCGTCATATTTTTACGGCTTCTCTCACCTGCTCCATCGTGAGCCTTGCTATTACTGAGGCTCTGCGAGTTCCATCTGACATTACTTCTCTGACATCATTCATGTGATTCAGATAATAATCCTGTTTTTCGTGTATGGGAGACATTCCTTCCTCAATCCTACGGGCAAGCCGCTTCTTGCATTCAACACAGCCTATCCCCGCTGTCTTACAGGCAGAGGCTATCTCATCGGCTTCGGAGGGAGTTGAATATATAGTATGGAAGGGGAATGCATTGCATACGTCGGGTCGGCCGGGATCCTTTTTTCTCATCCTCTGGGGATCGGTGAACATAGAAGCAACCTTCTCGCTGAGCACATCTCCACGATCTCTAAGATATATGGTGTTATCGTAAGACTTACTCATCTTGCGTCCGTCAAGTCCAAGGAGTTTGGGAACTTCAGCCAACAGTGGTTCAGGTACGGGAAAGATCTCTTTGTATAGAAAATTAAATCTCCTGGCTATTTCGCGGGTCAGCTCAACGTGGGGAAGCTGATCCACACCTACAGGAACCCCATAGGCCTTGTACATGATGATGTCGGCTGCCTGAAGCACGGGATATCCCAGAAATCCGAAGGTCCCCAGATCCTTATTGGAAAGTTCCGCTTGCATCTCCTTGTAAGTTGGATTTCTCTCCAGCCACGATAGAGGAGTTATCATGGATAGTATTAGAAACAATTCGGAATGTTCCTTGACCTCCGACTGGATAAAGAGGGTGCTCTTTGACGGATCAAGCCCTACGCTAAGCCAGTCTACGACCATGTCCAGAGAGTAGTCCTTTATAAATCGAGTATCCTTGTAGTCACTGGTAAGGGCGTGCCAGTCAGCGACAAAGTAAAAACAGTCATATTGATTATCAGCATTTTGTATATTTACCCAGTTCTGAAGCGCTCCGTGAAGGTTACCGAGGTGCAATTTCCCGGTCGGGCGCATACCGCTCAAAATTCGTTTTTTTTCCACAAGGTCTCCTAAAATATCATTATCTAAACCGGAAAACGGCCCGGATTATCGGGCCACCGATGAATCAATTATTTTAATCGAAAAGCAACATGAAGGGTCGTATAACAAAAAAAAACTTCCTCTGTCAAACAGTCAATTTTACTTCATCTATTCTTTTCAATAATCTTTTGAGCTCACTGTTCCCTTCAGCTTTTCTACGAGCAGATAAAAGGGCTCCGAGCCCTTCAAGCCGATCTATAACAGGCAAAGGTTCTTCCTCACTCAATACAAGTCTCAGCTCGGAAGCCAGTCTGTATCCGGACAATAATTCTAAGATACCATCAGACAATGCTTCATTTATGAGTTCCTCTGTACGCCCTTCTATATCGAAATGAAATCTTTTTTCAAATCTTGCAGCTCTGAATAAACGGGTTGGATCGTCGGTAAAGCTTTTTTCATGCAAGGCTCTTATAAGTTTGCCTTTAATATCATCTATACCGGCGAAGGGGTCCAGCAGATGACCGAACCTTTCCGGATTGAGGCATGCCGCAAGGGTATTGATGGAAAAATCTCTTCGAAAAAGGTCGTCTTCTATGGACCCGGGGGTAACTACAGGAAGAGCGGCTGGTGCTTCATATACCTCTGTCCTGGCCGTAGCAATGTCAATCTTGAAACCATCGCCAAAAAAGAGTCTTGCCGTTTTAAATCTCCTATATTCCTTAAGGGTTGCACAATAAGCTGTAGAAAATTTGGACGCAAAGGCTAAGCCGTCTCCCTCTATAACTATATCCACATCAACGGTCTTACGTTGCATAATCAGGTCACGGACAATCCCTCCAACTGCATATGCCCCAAACCCCATTTTTTCCGCACATATGCCAACATTCTTCAATACAGGAAGGACCGGAAGACTTAGCAATAAATACCCGATATCCATAAACACCTGCTACATATTCGAATAAATTCCTTTATCTTATAAGGTGTGAGCGGTAGGCAAAAAAATGGCCCCTGTCTCTGTGACCAGGGGCCGGAATAATCTTTAATTATCAAACCTTGTCAGCAAGCGTTTTACCTGCCTTGAATTTCACAACATTCTTGGCATTGATCTGGATTTCCGCTCCAGTCTGGGGATTGCGCCCGGTGCGAGCCTTACGTTTCGCCACTGAAAAAGTTCCAAAACCGACAAGCCCCATTTTCCCGCTCGTCTTGAGCTCTTTGGTTACATTTTCAATATAGGAATCTAGAGCTTTGGTGGCCTGAACCTTTGTTATACCCGCATCACCCGCAATTGCTGCTACCAATTCCGCCTTAGTCATTTTCCCCTCCTGTCAATATATTATTATTTTAACACACCAGTGCCAATGCATGCCTCAAAGCAGAGCATATACAATCTCCACTTAAACCAATAAAATCCCCCCACAAAAATTTATTGCAAAGAGCATCAGGAACACCGGCCAGTACAGTAACGCCACTGATCTCCTAACATAAAGAAAAACAACAATCAAGGGAAAAGAAGGTGGTGAGCCACAAATGATATAACTTAAGAAATACCACTAATCACTCGCAAAGCGGCTATCATAAAATATGCATGTTAGCAACTTTTTATAGAAGAGCTTTGAAAATTTCAAAAACAAACCATACAAGTAGATGTTCCTTAATACTCTTGGAGATCTCAGCGTTTTCCGACAATGAAGTAGAGCTCTCCCTCTTCCTTAAGGTGTCCGGCCATCATCTCGGCGCCCCCTCCCCTCCCACAGAAAAGGTCAACTCTACCAGGCCCTTTTATGGCTCCTCCAGCATCCTGATTTAGAACAAACCTGGAAAAAGGCTCCCATGATACAATTTTCCCCTTGCTATCTATGACGGGTTTTTTAAGTCGGATAAAGGCAAGAGCGCCCTTGGGAAAAACATCGGCATCGGTGGCGATTGTCCTCCCCGGAGTTACGGCAACATTCAAGCTTCCAATTGGTCCGTCATTAACAATCCTGAAGAAGACATAACTCTCATTATGACTCAATATATCAAGCATATCATCCGGATGATCCCTGAGATATTTCTTTATACCTTTGAGAGATACCTCGGCCATTGACATCTTCCCCTGATCTACAAGCAACCTGCCCACACTGCTGTATGGGTGACCGTTGCTCTTTTCATAGCTTACCTGTACAAGTTCTCCACTGGGAAGACTGACAACACCAGAGCCCTGAATCTGGAGAAAAAATATATCCACAGGATCGGATAGCCACAGGAGTTCTAGTCCCCTCCCTTTAAGGCACCCCTTTACATCTATATCCTCACGCGTATAGTAAGGAACAGCGCCGCCCTTCTCAATACGGGCTACTATACGTTCACCTTTGTATTTTTCTTTAAAGCCCCCAAGATCTATAACAACATGGTCTTCAGGTGTGCGATAAATAGGATATCGATAGGCCTCGGTTCTCTCCAGAGACCCCGCAAGTATTGGCTCGTAGTATCCTGTAAAGAGTACCGAACCTCCCCCCCTTCCGACACTCCTGTATATATCGAAGTTTTCTATTATCCTCTTTTCAATCTGATCCTTTGACTGCGATGTCCTTAAAATATCTAGAAAATCTCGAAGAGTTTTTTTCAGTTCGCCGGCAGTACATTCCCTGTCACCGAAGCGGAAGATCCGCGACTCCGGCAAACGGTTGTAATATTCCATGCTCCGTACAATCGCAATCTCCATGGAAACCCGGTCAAGGTCATCAACCATAGGGGGAATATCACCTTGAGAAACATGAACAAGGGAAGGGGCATCCTTTGGAGGGACACTGATACGATCAGGTGCCTTAACATTGCAACCAGCCAGAAATATTAGAATAAACAGGCAATAGAGGGTTTTCCTCATATATTCCGTCACCAATCCACACAGTTTTGTGTATTTTTATCAGATATATGGAGAAACATCAATGGCATCGGCAAAAGGCCGTTATGCCATGATGAGAGGCCTCGTTCCTAGCTCCCGCAACCACTGCACCCGCAGGAGCAGTTATTGCCACAATCAGCCTCAAGACCTGTCTCAACGATATGTACATCGAATACCAGGGTCTTACCAGCCAGGGGATGATTGGCATCCAGTTTCACCAAGTTATCGAGTATCTCCGCTACAAATACAGGAACAGGTTGGCCCGCCTGGTCGGACATCTGAAGTTGCATACCAACCTCAAGCTTCATCTCCGGCGGTATATTTGCCTTGGGAAAATCTATTACGTAATCCGGATTGTGCTCACCATATCCCTCTTCCGGAGATACGTTTACAGTCTTCTTCTCCCCAGGCATCATACCAACTACCGCATCGTCAAATCCCTTTACCAATTGCCCGGCTCCAACCGTGAACTTAAGTGGGGAACGGTCCTCGGAGGAATCAAAGACTTCTCCATTCTCGAATCTTCCGGTGTAGTGTACGCTTATGGTATCTCCGACTGTTACCGCTTTTGTCATGATCCATTTCTCCTTTAAAATATTTATTTGCTTCAGACAAGAAAGGACCACCATACTCCGCAGAGCACGGTGGTCCTTCGCATACTACGCATGTACCAAGCCATACCCCTGCGAATGCTTTTAGTAAGCGGTTTTCCCATCGGGGCAGATTTCTTACAATGTAGATAGCTTCCTTGTCAACGTATAATCTAAAAACAGGCATCCCTGCCTAACAGCTCATATCCAGACCGCAACAGATGTAATAATCATATTACTGCGACAGACAATTCTATTCTAAAGTTCTATAACCATTGCAACTTCATCACAAAAATCGGGATATTTGGAACATTTGAAACAGTCAGACCAAACCTTTTCAGGCAGTTTGGACCTTTCGGTAATAACAAAGCCCAGACTTTTAAAAAATTCCGTCTGATATGTAAGTGTGAATATTCTCAATATGTCAAGGGTTATCGCCTCAGATATACAGGCCTCCACCAGTTTACTGCCAATTCCCTCTCTCCGGCCTTCAGGTCTTACGTATAAAGATCGCACCTCAGCGAGGTTCTCCCAAAATATGTGCATGGAACAAAAGCCTACCAGAGAGCCCTCATCGTCTATATATACCAAGAAGTCCCGTAAACTGCTGTATAGGTCCATCAGCGACCTAGGAAGCATCTCCCCTTTATTTGAAGAAAAATTAATCATCTGATGTATAGATTTTGCGTCACTTACCTTAGCCTTTCTTAGCATCCCTTACACCCTTTTTTTATTTCCATTCTGATCCCCTATCGCCTAGACATTTTCAGCATCTCGGACGCGAGCTGCATGGTCTTCTCTGTTATCTGAACACCGCTCAGCATTCGTGTAATTTCGTCCAGACGATCCGCCTCTGAAAGAAGAGTAACGCTGGCCTTTGTCCTGTCATCTTTAACATTCTTCGATACCAGGAAGTGGGTATCGCCAAAACATGCAATCTGCGGAAGGTGCGTTATACATATAACCTGGTGATGCATCGATACCTCCTGTAGTTTCTCACCGACCACCTCCGCCACCGCGCC
Organism: Syntrophales bacterium; assembly: GCA_963665835.2. Classification (GTDB taxonomy): domain Bacteria; phylum Desulfobacterota; class Syntrophia; order Syntrophales; family UBA2210; genus UBA6078. The sequence continues at coordinate 397,723 of CAXXWJ010000002.1, forward strand.
ACCTATTCCGCTGTCCACCTCGTCAAATATTACAGTTCCTACCTCACCTGTACCGGCCATCACCTTCTTGATGGCAAGTATTATACGTGACAATTCTCCACCCGATGCCACCCTGTTCAAGGGCATCATCGCCTCACCCACATTTGTGGACAGATAAAATTCTAATTCATCAATGCCCTTTGGATTCATAACCGGGATATCGCCATCACCGGCCTGTGGATAGAACCTTGCTTCAAATCTCGTATCGGCCATTCGCATAGAGCGAACCTCAGCCTCCACCGCCAACTCCAACCTTTCTGCGGCGTCCCTCCTTTTCACTGAAAGCTTCCCTGCAATTTCCAAAAGTTCTGATTCTATACGTTCAATATCAGAGGAAACACGGTTAATCTCTTCACCCAGATAGGCTATGCCGGCGAGCTCTTCCGCTATATCTTCCTTTCTTACCAATATATCCCCTATGGTAACACCGTATTTGCGCTTGAGTCTGGCCAGCGTTTCGAGACGCTCATCTATTGCCTCCAGCCTTGCCGGATCAGAAATTATGTTTTTAACGTAATCCCTAAGCACAAATGACAGCTCTTCAAGATTGAAAAAAATTGATTCCAGCTCTTCCTGTGAAATACCAATGGCAGGATCTATATTTCTTATCTCTCTTATGTCATCAAGAATTCCGTTAATCCCTTCCAGGATAGAGCCATCAGAAGCGTAAAGTTTCTCATGCGCCCTGTTTGCGTATTCACTGAGCTTCTGCGCATTGCCCAGAATCCTTTTTTCGTCATGCAAAGACAGATCTTCATCTATTTTAAGATCATTTCTTTCTATCTCATCAAACTGAAACTTAAGAACTTCTTCTCGCTGAAGCTTATCAGCATTTCTTGCTTCAAGATCAGCAAGCTCTCTTTTTAAGGTCTGCCAGCCGGAATAGAGACCACGAAATTTGTCCCTGAGTGTCATCAATCCGCCAAAGGTATCGAGGATATCTATATGGTTATCGGAGTTAAGGACAACCTGATGTTCGCGCTGACCACATATATTTACAAGGAGTTCACCAAGGGAAGCAAGCATGCCCAAGGTTGCCGAACTACCGTTTATATAGATTTTATTACGCCCTTCTTTTGAAACCACCCTCTTAAGCAGCAACTCGTCACCTGCGTCAATACCGGCCTCTTCCAGCTTTTCCCGGATCTTTTGGTTGCCAACTATGTCGAAGAGGGCTTCAACGACGGCCGAATCAGCTGCCGAACGGACAAGATCGCTGGAAGCACGATCCCCCAGCAGAAGGTTCACCGCACCAATTATTATGGACTTGCCGGCACCAGTCTCCCCGGACAGCATATTCAGACCCCCCCTAAAGGAGATCTTCAGCTCGTCAATTATCGCAAAGTCTTTTATGCTCAGTTCAGTAAGCATCTCAGCCCGGCAATCCGCCCCAACCAAGTTTTGTCCGCAATATCTCCAGATAATCCCGATGCGGAGAATCTATAAGTTTTATATGACGCTTCGACTTTTTTATCTCCACCTTATCCCCTGACTTCAAGATGAACAAATCCTGCCCGTCAAGCGTAACCGATGCCTTCCCCTCCTTTGCCCAAACTATAACCTCTATTGAAGAATCTGGCGGCAGAACCAAGGGTCTGTTCGTAAGCGTGTGAGGGCATATGGGGTTTATGATAATAGAATCAAGCCCCGGAAGGACAATCGGACCGCCCGATGAAAGAGAATAGGCAGTGGAACCAGTGGGCGTGGATATGATAAGACCATCGGCCTTAAATGTACTCAGATATCTTCCATCAACAAAGGTCTCCAGATTCACCATCCTGGACAGGCTGCCCCTGTTGATCACCACATCATTGAGGGCCGGATAGTGGACACCCTCTACCGATACGCTGAGCATCATCCTTTCGGTAGTACTATATTGCCCCTCCAGAATAAGCTCCATAGCGCTGATCATCTCGTCCAGATTGACCACCGTCATGAATCCGAACCCCCCCATATTGATGCCCAGGATCGGAGCATCGGACTCCATCGCCAGGCGAGCCGCCATTAGTAGGGTTCCGTCACCACCAAAAACAACCAGCATATCTACAGCAGAAATCAGGTCTTTACCCGGCGTACCGGGCTTATTTATCTTGGATGCTATCTCCTCTGCAAAAAAAACCTTGACTCCTCTATCTGAAAGCCACTGGGCAAGCTTTGAGACATAGTCAGGTGCCCTATCTTTTGTGCTATTAGCTATAACGCCTACGCTATTTACAATCATAAGAATCTCCGAATGTTATAAGACAAAGGCCCTTGAAATCCCTGGCGATAACTATCACAAAAAAATATAGGTGTCCATTGTAAAGACCAAATGAATATAGCACACCGTTAAGGGTTTCATCCTTTAATCATCGATGTTATTTGATTGAAAAATATGATAGCAGCTAGCAGAGACAATGAAGCCTCTACAGCAATGGATCTATTTTCTTATTCGAGGGTAAGCCCCATGCCTCCTATTGGCAATAAAAAAGTAGCAGTTACCTGTCTGCGGGTAACCTTTATTCTGCTCACCCTGCTGCTTTCAGGGGACCTGCGGGCATTTGCCGCAGAGGATAGGGCAAAGCCCTGGTCGATCGAAGCGAAGGTCAAACGCTATTTTCAAAGTCACACATCCTATGAATTTGGCAGCCCCATCCCACCCTACCAGGCCCCCCTGAGCCGTCTGGAGTTTCCCCTCAGCATGTGGTGGTCGGGACTCGAAATCAGGCGAAGAACTTCCCGTACAACGATAGGATTTGAATTTCTCAGGACCGTAAGTAGGGAATCGGACGGCACCTTCATGGACTCCGACTGGGACGACTACGGTCGGCCTGAAGTCAAGACCATCTATTCTGAGTCAGACTGCCGGATGGAACCGGGCTATGTGATAAGTTCCGATTTGGACGTAAATATTGCCGATTGCTTAGGCCTTCCGTCCTACCTTGAACTGCGCCCCCTCGTCGGGTTCCGCTGGCAGCATTTTAAACTTATCGGGCATGACGGCAAACAGTTTTACCCTACGGAATACGAATTCAGCGGAGACATAATCCGCTTCGATCAAAGCTACTGGCAATATTTTATGGGAATAAGAACGGTCTATGACATAAAGAAACATACAGGAGGGATCCCCATAAAACTTCTATGTCAACTGGACTGGGCCCACGTATATGGTAAGAACAGTGACTATCACATACTGAGGAGAGGAAACCGCTGGACCTACGAAAATACCAAAGGCGACGCATGGCACGCCATCTTCGGCATAAAGACTGCCCTGACCGAAAACCTGAGCCTAGGCGTGGACTTCGAATACCTGCGTATACGGACATCGGGGGCTCACAGATTGGTAAACGACTACTTTGACATTGACATAGAATGGAGTCACGGGGTCAAGGTCTGGTCGGAGCAGAAAAATATCATGTTAAAGCTGGAGTATCTATTCTAGTCGTAAACGTCAAAAAGTATAACTATCCCCAAGAACTGGACAGAGCAATAAGGTGGTCCGGTTTATTATGAATCATTGTTACCTGTCCTAATAAACCGAACCGCCTCACTGTGATGTGGTTTAATAATAACGGACACCCTGCTAAGAGCAATAATAGAGAAAGTGAGGTGTTCAATGAAGGAGAAAGGGAAGCGCCCGAATTACACAAGTGAGTTCAAGCAAGACGCTGTAAAGTTGGTAGTTGAACAGCAATATAGTTGTCCTGAGGTTGGCAGGCGTCTTGGTATTGCCGCTTCTAATGTTTCCCGCTGGGTGCGACAATATCGTCAAGACCAGCAGGATCTTAGCGAAGGAGGTATCCCCCGGAAGGAACTGGAGGCCGAGATTTGTCGACTTAAAAAGGAAAACAAGCGGCTTGAAATGGAGCGCGAAATATTAAAAAAAGCCGCGACCTTCTTTGCGAAAGAGTCGAACTGAGGTGCGACTTCATCCGGCAAGAGAAGAAGGCCTATCCTGTCACCGTTTTGTGTAAGGTGATGGAAGTCAGCCGGAGCAGATTTTACGATTACCTCCATAGCCTCTCAAGATCTGATGATCCTGATGAGATTGCATTAAAGGCAGGGATTAGAGCCATTTTCAAAGAACATCGCGGCAAATATGGTTCCCGTCGCATTACCAAGCAGTTAAAGAATGAAGGTCACCAGATTGGCCGGTACAGGGTACGTAATTTAATGAGGAAACTTGGTCTTAAAACCAAAGCCCCGAAGCGATACAAGTCCACGACAGAGAGCCGGCATTCGTTTCCAATAGCTGCCAACCTTTTGGATCGTGAATTCGATGTCGCCACACCGAATACATGTTGGACAACGGACATAACCTATGTCTGGACCTTTGACGGCTGGTTGTATCTGGCTGTGGTACTTGATCTTTATTCTCGCCAGATCGTTGGCTGGGCCATGGACAAAGAAATGAAAAAGCAACTTACCCTGGATGCCCTGGCGATGGCATACTGGCGCAGAAGGCCTCCATCAGGACTGCTTCATCATTCAGATCGAGGAAGCCAGTATGCATGCCATGATTACCAGGAAAAGCTAAATCAGTATGGGATGATAGCCAGTATGAGCCGCAAGGGGAATTGTTGGGATAATGCACCGACTGAACGTTATTTCCGCAGCCTGAAGTCGGAACGGTTGTCAGATTACAGGTTTGTTACAAGACAGTCGGCAAAGATGCAGATACTTGATTATATCTCCTACTATAATTCCATTCGTCTGCATTCAAAGCTGGGTTATAAAACCCCGTTCGAATATGAGAAAGAACTATGCCGAAAAGCAGCTTAAAACAAATTGTCCGTTTTTACTTGACCACAACAAACTGTAATCTCATCCTTTATGCAACACCTGGAATGGAAGGTTTTTATAAAAATCTTGGATTCGGATTAATGAAAACAGGAATGGCTGTATTCACTACTCCCCAAGCAATGGAAAAATTTACAAAATAGCAGGCCGAACAATTCGCTTGAGATTCGACGGGAAAAAGCTGGCGCTTTTCCCGCAGTCTCAGCTCAACCGTTATACAGCATACAAGGAGCAAGTATGATCGTTAAATCGAACGCGGCACACAGGAGAAGCTTCCTGGGAGTTGATTTTGTTCTGCTCTCGCATGGCCCAGAATCAATGGTAACTAAAATGCTTTACAAGAAAGATGACAATCCTCCGTTACATAAGCATCCGAATGAGCAAAGTGGATATGTGATCTCTGGAAAATATAGAATTATCATTGATAAGGTCGGGTGCGAAATTGGTTCAGGTGATTCGTACTCTATTCCTCGTGACGTTGAGCATAGCATTGAAATCATAGAGCCCGGTGAAGTATTGGACTTCTTCAGTCCACCAAGAAAGGACTACCTATAATGTATGGCCAAGTTCCGGGGCCGCAAGTTCCGGCAAGTTCTGGGGTAGTTCTAGTTCTGGGACTAGTTCTGGGGCGAGTTCCGGAGTTCCGGGAGTTCCGGGCCGGGAGTTCCGGGGACACCTTACTTAATTATTGACAAAAGCCAGCTAATTTGATTGATTTTAAACATGGCACGAATAGCAAGAGCAGTAGCGCCGGGAATCCCCCATCACGTAACACAGCGAGGAAACAGGCGGCAGCAGACATTTTTTAACGATGAAGATTACCAATCCTATTTGGAGTTAATGTCCGAATGGTGTGATAAGTTCAGGGTGGAGACTTGGGCTTATTGTCTTATGCCAAACCACATTCACCTGATTGTTGTACCTGAAACAAAGGAAGGTTTGAATCAGGCAATTGGTGAAGCGCACAAACGATACACAAGACGGATCAATTTTCGTGAAGGATGGCGTGGGCATTTATGGCAGGGAAGGTTTTCATCTTTTATCATGGACGAGAGATACCTCTTGGCATGTACGAGATATATGGAGTTGAATCCGGTTCGAGCAGGCCTGGTAAAAAAACCTGAAGACTGGTACTGGAGTAGTGCCGGACCACATATGAAAAGCAAAGATGATATCCTTGTAAGAACAAAACCATTGCTGGAAATAGTAAATGAGCCCTGGGAAGATTTTTTGACCATTGATGCTCAGGAGTTGGAGATAGCGTTATTTAGAAAACACGAACGAACCGGGCGGCCTTTAGGAGCTGATTCTTTTATTGGGACAATGGAACACCTTTTGGGCCGAAAACTTAAGCCTCAAAGCCCTGGACCTAAAAAGAGAGATAAGTAAGGGGGCCCCGGAATTCCGCGGGATTTATTACCGCCCTTCAAATCCTTCAACCAATGCTTTATATTTCTCGTGAATCATTTTTCGATCAAACTCCCAGAACTCTGCCAACATGGCCTGATCCTCTTCATCAGTAAAGTAAGTTCTGGATGAAGGAAAAAAAGCCTTATCTTCTTTCTCGATATGTCTGGGATAAAACTCGGTAAGGGTTTTAAGGTTGGCGGCAATGTCGGCCAAGGCAGTCTCATCACCATTCCGGTAGCGTGTGTTGGCTTCAACAATCGCTTTGGTTGTCTGGCGGCCAAACACATGCTCCTCGATAAGTTCTTTCATGATTTGCTTGTCTTCTGGCGTCAGCGCTTTTTTATTCAGTTCTCGAAATAGAATATCCTCCTCTTTCCCGTGATGCGTTCTGTCGGCGTATACCCGGATAAAATCAACCGCTATATCCACGAACACAGGATCTACATTGTGTTTCGATTCTATTTTGGCCAAGATGCCTTTGATAACCAAAAGCATTCTTTCAATCAGACGATGCTCTATCATGAGTGGGGCTCGTGCTTGCATATTAGTGTCTCCTTTCTTTTATTCCCGAACGTCTGAGTTCACCTGCATTTGGGAGCGCAGCGGAAAAATGTCAGGTGCAACGACTGGTGTACGCCCGGCATGGGCGTGAACTTATGGGGTGTAAGTCCCCTGTATGTGAATCCTGCCAATGTCAAATACATTGGCACAAGTACTAGCCGAAGGCAAGGGCGAAACTGCGAGGGACCGTCCAAAGGAAGCCGGAGTGCAAAGCTATGAGCCGACGAACAGAAACAGCATACAAGGCCGAGTCTCCGGGCAAGTCAGCACAACATGACAAAGCCCTGGATTCGGGAGATACGGTAAATGCTGCGGTTGCATAGTCACAGTTCACGTTCTTATACCCCTCAAGGGGGTACTAAAAAGAGTCCGGGGAGACCTGCCCGGTTTGCAACTCCTTCGGGAGTGGCACCCGTCATGGCAACATGCCGGGGGACCGGACAGGAGTCAGCAGAGGCCATAGTAGGCATGGGAAACCACCACTCTTGGCGGTGTGGTGGGTGGAAACGAGCCCGGTGAATAATAAAACCGGGAGAACTCATCCTGCCGAAGGGCCGAACCCAAAGTATGAGGAAATGTTCCTATGCGGGAGTTCCGGGGACACCTTACTTAATTATTGACAAAAGCCAGCTAATTTGATTGATTTTAAACATGGCACGAATAGCAAGAGCAGTAGCGCCGGGAATCCCCCATCACGTAACACAGCGAGGAAACAGGCGGCAGCAGACATTTTTTAACGATGAAGATTACCAATCCTATTTGGAGTTAATGTCCGAATGGTGTGATAAGTTCAGGGTGGAGACTTGGGCTTATTGTCTTATGCCAAACCACATTCACCTGATTGTTGTACCTGAAGCAAAGGAAGGTTTGAATCAGGCAATTGGTGAAGCGCACAAACGATACACAAGACGGATCAATTTTCGTGAAGGATGGCGTGGGCATTTATGGCAGGGAAGGTTTTCATCTTTTATCATGGACGAGAGATACCTCTTGGCATGTACGAGATATGTGGAGTTGAATCCGGTTCGAGCAGGCTTGGTAAAAAAACCTGAAGACTGGTACTGGAGTAGTGCCGGACCACATATGAAAAGCAAAGATGATATCCTTGTAAGAACAAAACCATTGCTGGAAATAGTAAATGAGCCCTGGGAAGATTTTTTGACCATTGATGCTCAGGAGTTGGAGATAGCGTTATTTAGAAAACACGAACGAACCGGGCGGCCTTTAGGATCTGATTCTTTTATTGGGACAATGGAACACCTTTTGGGCCGAAAACTTAAGCCTCAAAGCCCTGGACCTAAAAAGAGAGATAAGTAAGGGGGCCCCGGAATTCGCCCCGCGCCTTCAGGCGTCGGTGTTTATGCCATTGTTCGGTGTGCCATTTACTTTTTTTATTGCAGAATATAACTATCACATCATGGGATAATGACATATCAAGATATATCTTGACTTAATCTCTCGTTCCTTAACGCCGTACCCATAATCAAATGTTTAGAGTACCGCTGAGGTAAAACCGAAACTCACCATTCATCCGGTTGCGAACTCCCCTCCTGCCTGCTGTGTCTGTCTGCGAGCCCATTGACTAAGGTGAAGAAATGGTGAAACCGCCACTTTCATGGTGTGCTACATTGTATTTCATAACAAATCGTGCTACATTGTATTTTACGAGAGGAGAATCAAATATGTCAATCAAACCGACTACGACAATACGTATTGACCTTGACATCAAGAAACGCGCCAGCGAGATATTCGACGAGATTGGCATCGGCATGTCCGCCGCAATTAATACCTTTCTCAAAGCGGTGGTTCGCGAGGGCACCATACCATTTGATATAACGACAGAACGTGCAAAATCACACTCGAAATCCGGAAATGCGACACTCAATCGTGCGTTCATCGTCAAGAAGGATGAGTTCTATACCCAGTACGAGGATGTGGCTAAGGAAATGCTTAAGCATCGAGAGCAACTAAAGGGAAAGACCATATTTTGTAACTGTGACGATCCTTTTGAGTCGGCTTTCTTCCGGTTTTTTGTGCTTCATTACAACAAGATCGGACTCGCGGGGCTAACATCCACCTGCTACGCCGGATCCCCAATGGCGGGACGGGAATATCCACTAGAGGGGGGAACAGGCGCCTACAAGGCGGTAGTAACCGAAGTGCCTGACGAGACTCTGGTGAGGCCAGATGGTTCACTGGATTTAGAGTCCTTGTTTGCCATGCAAGGCAACTCTCTCGTGCATCTCGCTGGTGATGGCGATTTCCGGTCAGACGAGTGCGAAGCTTTGCTTAAAGAAGCCGACATAGTGGCCACCAATCCACCCTTTAGCCTCTTCCGCGAGTATATTAGCCTGCTAGACCGTCACGAAAAGGATTTTATCATTCTTGGGAACATGAACGCAGCAACATGCAAAGAGGTCTTCCCGCTTTTTCGTGACAATAAAGTCTGGTATGGAGAATCCATCCGCTCCGGGGATCGAAAATTTTATGTACCCGATGGCTACCCGCTAAACGCCGCCGGCTGCGGTATAGACGAGAAAGGTCGTCGCTTCATCCGGGTGAAGGGCGTACGCTGGTTCACTAACTTGGACACTATCAGGCGGCACGAGCCCATAACATTGACATGCCGCTACACTCAGGACGAATATCCACGTTACGAAAACTACGATGCTATCAACGTTGGGCGCACCCAAAATATTCCTGCCGACTACGACGGGATCATGGGCGTACCGATCACGTTTCTCGACAAATACAGTCCGGATCAGTTCGAGATCGTTATGCTTGCCAACGGCAACGCACGCACCAACGTTTCTTCAAAGACCCTTGCAGAGGTAAGGTATCGTCCGCACTCTGAGGATAGGGGAGGTGTCGGCATCATCAACGGACGGCGCGTTTATGCACGAATTCTGATCCGCAGGAAATCCTTATGAGCAACCGAATGCGCGTACCCTGCGCATATCAGGGCGGCAAGCAGCGCGTAGCGACTCAGATCGTTGACCTTCTTCTCGAAGCCGCTCCTGGGCCGAATTCGCTATTCTACGACCTATGCTGCGGATCTGCGGCGGTGTCCATCGAACTGGTTAATAGAGGCGTCGACCCATCACGCATTTGGATGCTCGACATCAGCCCTTGGGGTTCCTTTTGGTCCGCCATTGGCTCCGGTACGTTCAATATGGACGTTTTTGATCAGTTTTTGTCCGAGTTGCCGAGTGATAAACGCGATATTAAGGCTCACATGTCGGCGTTATCGGCGATCCCGGTGAGTGACCATGAAGCAGAACTTTATCCAGTGCTTCAGGCCTGCTCCTTTGGAGGAAAGCAAATATGGCGCAACGGAGATCGCTGGAAGAATGCCTGCTTCCGGGACTACTGGGAGCCAACCGCAACTAGCATACGCCGCAGCCCTGCCAATCCGATGCAGCCCTCTCCGGCCGAGCTGCGTCGCCGAGTCGATGCCCTCATGAATGGAATGAGAGGAGTGACCTGTATTAAAATGGATATCATGACGCTCCTTAGCGACCCTTTACCCAGTAATGCTGTCGTGTATGTGGACCCGCCATATAAAAGCACGACCGGTTATGCATTCGGCTTCGATGTCACATCGTTCATAAACCGTTTCCGCGAAGAGAATCAGGCTCCTTTGTTCGTTTCCGAAGGAGTTCCGCTGAGTGACAAAGCCTTGATGCTTACATTCGGAGGGGCAAAGGGCGGTATTAGCGGGATACGAAAAGGGAAACATCAAGAGTGGTTAAATCGTTTCTAGGTTAAAATATATCCATATTTTTCAACCTATCTCAAAGAGCGATGGCCCGGAAGCATGATACCTCGACGTACAAGAAATTACTACTGCATTTTATGGGAGAAGCGGATCCTTTGTATTCTATGCTCCAATGGTTAACGGAGAGGATGATGGAAGTGGAGTCAGAGCTGAAAGTGGGAGCAGCAAAGGGAAAGCACACATCAGATCGAACAACCCATTTTTCAGGGACCCGAGTTCGGCGATTCGATACACGGTTGGGGACCTTGTATCTTTTGGTTCCGAAGCTCCGCCAGGGCGGCTATGTGCCCTTCTTTGTAACTGAGAAGAAGCGATCAGAGCAGGCCCTTATCCAAGTAGTGCAAGAAGCGTTTATCAATGGCGTATCAACACGGAAGGTGGAACGCTTGGCACAATCCTTGGGTATTGAGGGTATTTCAGCGGGTCAGGTATCAACGATGACGAAGGAACTTGATGAACAGGTTACGCAGTTTCGATCCCGGCCCCTGGAGAGAGAATATCCCGCCATCTGGGTTGATGCATTGTATGAGAAGATCCGGTTTGATGGTCGTGTTATCAGCATGGCGGTTATGGTCGTTGCCGGAATCACCGTAGAGGGACATCGTGAGATACTAGCCTGTGAGCCTATGATGAGCGAATCGGAAGAGACCTATCGAAGCCTCTTCAATAATCTTAAGGAACGCGGTTTGGAGAAGGTCTGGCTCTGTGTTTCCGATGCTCATGCAGGCCTGAGAAAAGCCCTTCAGAAGGCCTTCTTGGGTTGTGGTTGGCAGAGGTGCAAGGTTCATTTCATGCGGAACATCCTGGCCTATGTGTCGCACAAAGAAAAAGGTCCTTTTGCCGATAAGCTAAAAACCATCTGGCTACAGCCAACAAAGGAGGCCGTCATTCATTCAGCCCGACTGCTGGCTAGTGAGTATGCAGATCGGTTCCCTCAGGCCGTTGCTACCCTGGAAGAGGGTCTGGAGGATACACTGCAATATCTGTTTTATCCCTGCTTTGATCATCGGAAGATCAGTTCTACCAATATACTTGAGCGTCTGAACAGAGAGATTCGAAGACGGTCACGGGTCGTGGGGATCTTCCCCAGTATGGATTCCTATCTGAGGCTTATTACCTCATATCTCATCGAGTATGGGGAGGACTGGTCCACGGGGAAATGTTACATTAAACAGTCACTCATTGAAGAGCAACGATTAGTATTACAACAGGCAGCATAAACCGGAGATATCGATGGCCTCATTACTCGAAATTGCGAACATTACTTGACGTGACCCTTCAGCAAGCAAAATTGAAAAGAGGATTTGATTTGGTTTGAAATTAAATTACAAATGTTACTCAGATATTATACCGTATGCCCTGCCGTTGCCACTCCCACCTTTTGCCCAGTCAGATGAGTTTTCAATTAGCCTCGGCATATCATCTTGCTCCAATATTTCAAGTCGAAAGTTAGTTTCATCAATCTTAGTAAACAACAAAATCTTTTGTTGAAAACCGCCATTTTGTCCAAGACTTGGAATTGAAAATTTTGTCAGCCTTTCACCTTCTGCTGTTTCACCGTTTAAACGTATTCTCCAATTACTATTAGCTGGGGCATAAAATACTCGATTATCTATATAGGTTTTACCACCAAAAATCACATTAATATCTTTAATTTGATCCTCATTATTAGGATCAATGCCAAAGAAACTTACACTACCAAATTTAGCTACTCCGTCTAACTTTCCTTTCTTTGAAAGGTCGAGGATATTTCTTGAACCACCAGTCATTAATCCTGTCTCAATCCACATTGAACCTGCTACAAGCTCTGTTGTTTCATCAACAATACTTACAAGGTTTGTCTCTCCTGCTGCAACGAATTCCTTCTTAACTACGGTTTTTCTAAAACCTTTTGGTGGTCGTTTCGCTTTGATTTTACCAAAATGTTCGAGAAGCCTTGTATTTACCTTGGCTTCCCTTTGACCAAACTCTTTATTTATTTTATTGCTTTTGGCTCTACTTGCTACTTCAGGTAGAACAACATTGCTCTCTATAAGAATTTCTAAAATCTCCTGTGTAAGAAGTCTACAGCTTGGGTGCTTTTGATTTATTATTGAGTTAAAGTGGTCGTAAATGTCAGCTAAGAACTCATTGCCATTTTCATCACTATTTTCAAAGTCAATGCAAACAGACGCTTCTATATTTTGAAATAAGCCGCTTTCTGTTAGGTTGGAAGAACCGATTATAGCTCTTTTAGTTTCATTACCTTCAAAGGCGTAAATCTTTGGGTGGTAAATAATGTTGTTTGGAGAATAAACAATATAAGATTCTATTTCGTGTTCAAGTAATTTTTCTAATGCTTCTTTGGATGTCGCATTCAAGTTTACACCTACATACAGTTTTATTTCTCCTCCAGCTTCTCTAAAAGCAAGCATTTGTTCAATAATATTTTTAAGTCCGGCGGTGCTAACAAAAGCAACAAAGGCATTGAATGAACTATAGTTTTCGCTTTTTAATGAATCGATTATAAAATTCCCTGCTGTTATATTACTTTCATGGTCTAAGCCTTGTCCTATAAATTTCAACTCCATTACAAAACTCCTATATTGAATTCCGGAATTCCGGGGGCATAATACCAATTGCCGGTCAAGATATTTCCAAATAAGATTGTCTAAGAATTATAAAAAATATTTAACCAATTTCGAACTATTTACTCACCGCTGCACTAAGCCGCGCCGTTTGGCGTCGGCTTGAGTGGCTGGTGTACGCCCGGCATGGGCGTGAACTTATGGGGTGTAAGTCCCCTGTATGTGAATCCTGCCAATTTCAAATACATTGGCACAAGTACTAGCCGAAGGCAAGGGCGGAACCGCGAGGGACCGTCCGAAGGAAGCCGGAGTGCAAAGCTATGAGCCGACGAACAGAAACAGCATACAAGGCCCAGTCTCCGGGTAAGTCAGCACAACATGACAAAGCCCTGGATTCGGGAGATACGGTAAATGCTGCGGTTGCATAGTCACAGTTCACGCTCTTATACCCCTCAAGGGGGTACTAAAAAGAGTCCGGGGAGACCTGCCCGGTCGGCACCTCTTTCGGGAGTGGCACCCGTCATGGCAACATGCCGTGGGACCGGACAGGAGTCAGCAGAGGCCATAGTAGGCGCGAGGAAACAAGCCCGGCGAAAAGAGAAAAACTGGGAAAGACTTACCCCGCCGAAGGGCCGAACACAGAGAAGGGAAGAACCTCTATGAGCTCTCATGACACAATGAATCCGTATGGAGGAGTGCACATGAGGCGCGATGTGGAACCGTTCGACCCAAATGAGCACCTGCTGGAACGGATTCTATCCAAAGCGAATCTGAGGGTGGCCTGGAAACGGGTGAAGACCAATCATGGCGCACCCGGTGTTGATGGAATCTCCATCGAACAGTTTCCAGATCATACCAGACTTCTTTGGGCCGGAATCCGCCAATCTCTTTTGGCAGGTACATATCAGCCCTTGCCGGTACGACGGGTAGAGATTCCCAAACCAACAGGGGGCGCGCGCCCTCTGGGAATCCCGACTGTCCTTGACCGGCTGATCCAACAGGCCATCGCCCAGGTTCTGTCTCCGATCTTTGATCCGGATTTTTCGGACTCAAGTTTCGGTTTCCGGCCTGGACGGTCTGCCCATCATGCGGTGTACAAGGCCCGCGAGTACATCCGCCAAGGCTATCGTATCGCCGTCGATATGGACCTGTCGAAGTTCTTCGACACGGTCGATCACGACGTCCTGATGCTCCGGGTGGCGCGAAAGGTTCGCGACAAACGGGTTCTTTGCCTGATCGGAAAATACCTGCGTGCCGGCGTGATGGACCAAGGCCGCCTTCAGATAACCCGACTGGGTGTCCCTCAGGGCGGGCCTCTGTCTCCATTGCTTGCCAACATTATCCTGGATGATCTGGATAAGGAGCTTGAGAAACGATCTCACCGTTTTGCCCGCTATGCCGACGACTTCATCGTTCTGGTGAAGAGCCACCAGGCGGGAGAACGGGTCATGGGAAGCCTGAAACGCTTTCTGGAACGTCATCTCAAACTCAGGGTCAACCCGGAGAAAAGCCGGGTAGTCCCGACAAGTAAGGCTGCCTTTCTTGGGTTCACTTTCCGGGGAACCAAGATACGCTGGTCGGAGAAAGCCTTTCGCGAATTCAAGCGACGGGTCAAAGAACTGACCGGTCGTTCCTGGTTCGTCTCCATGGACTACCGGTATCGGAAGCTTGCCGAATACCTGCGTGGCTGGATGAACTATTTTGGGATATCAGAGTATTACAGACCGATCCCTGAGATAGACCACTGGCTGAGACGGCGTTTGCGCATGTGCTATTTTAAACAATGGCGCTGGGCAAGAACCAAGGTGCGTGAACTGCGCAAATTGGGAACGTCGCTTCATGTAGCCATCTCAGTGGCCATCAGCCGCAAAGGGCCATGGCATCTTTCCCGGACGTTGGCAACGCAAACAGGCATGACCAACAAATGGCTCAAGGATCAAGGGCTTCTATCTGTCAAAGAGCTGTGGGTTCACATTCACTACCCGGCTAGAGCCCGGTAATCTCTGTGAACCGCCCGGTGCGGACCCGCATGCCAGGTGGTGTGGGGGCTGGGGGAGAAAAACCCCCGGCTACCCGATTAGGCCTCATTTTGTGCTAAATTTAGAGCTTCTTCTGGGTTCATTACCTTAATACCAAGTTCTTCAAGTTGAGTTCTGCTTCCCAAGATTCCACGAGGTTGTCTCCGTGAAGCTCCATCGCGGGTGATAAAAATGGCATCTGTCAGCTTTGCAACAAGAAGATTTTCCACATCGTTCTTTTGGTTACTTGTTAAACCCTGTCCAGGAAAAACGGCTTGAGCAATAACCTTACGCCAATAATCTTCACCACCAAATTGATTTGTAGCGCCACACCATGTGTATTCTGCTGCCTTGTCTGCGCGCTGGTCGCTGCCTTTCGAAGCTTCATTATAGGCACTTTCGGTAAACTCCAATTCAATATTTCCCTTTTGAAAAAAATTCTCCAACTCGTTCACGGTATTATCCTTCTGCCGTGAATTTATAAGATTTGCATCAAGTAAAAAATGAAGTTTCATGGCTACTACTTTTTTTGGGCCTAACGGCAAGGTTAAGTGGCTGGCAAAGGCCAGCGCAGCGGATTTGCCAGTCCATCTTCAACCGTTGTTCGGCTTTTTATGATTTTGTTCCGATTGCTTTAAAGAACGTGTAGCAAAAAACACCGTCGGCTTCTGCTGTTCTGTATAAGTCTTTGATGCCTTTATCAAAAATGATTTCATCAACTATGCGCGCCTTTATAGCAGCGTTACGTACACCTTCGATCATCGCGGTAAACGTGTTTTTTGTGAAACCTTCAACAAGGTCGGGTCTGCTGGAATCAACATAGACCATTCGTGGAGAGACATGAATGGAGTTGAAGCCTGCTTTTCTTAATAGTGGGTACAGTTCTCTTCCGATCATCGCATTGCCTCCGGCACGCCTTTGGAGCTCTACCTGGCATTGTATTGCTTTGTGCGCGGCCTTACTGTCAGGGTAAAAATACGCCGACCCATGATCGCCTTCAATGGCAGTGATTGTACCACCAACCTTTATAAAGCTTTTCAGTATAGCCAAGGCGTCATCTGGACGATCAAGATGTTCTAAAACATGACACACAAAGACGTGGTCGAAAGACTCTGGCTCAAAGCTCAAATTGAAAATATCAGCCTGTTGGAATTGGACATTGCTAAAGCCCGCGCTTTCCACAGTTCTTTTGGCTTCGGCAATAGAATCCTCGGATATGTCGATAGAAATGAACGAAGCATTTGGGCTGTTACGAGCGAGAGTAACAGTTTGAGCGCCAACGCCACAACCGGCTTCTAAAATTCGGCTTCCCGCTTGATAAGAAGTGTCGGAATGTAACAGTTCGACCAAAGTATTGGCCTGATCATTGAGACGCCTGCTTTCTCTTGAGTCATATCCATGCACGTACTTCATATTAACTGACCTCATCTTTCATTCCGCCGAACGGGTGGCGGATGAGCCGTAAGCCCCGCAGGGCTGAGGGGACGGGAAGCGTTCACTCAGTCTGAGGAGCGGCGGCTCTATTGCCTTGATAGGCGGAGCGTGAGCGGAGCCGGTCAAGGCAATGGCGAAGCATCCGCCACCCGATAAGCTGACCGGGAGCGGAGCTCGCGGTCAGCTTATCGCCCCGCATAACCGGCTGGCAATGGAGCGCAGCGGAATGGCCAGTCCGAGTTAATGCGGTTGTTGTGTGCCATTTACTCCTACTGCTTCTCTGCGATTAACTTCACCGTGTTTTGGGCAAAGGACTCGAAAATATGGGCTATGATGGGAATTTTCTTTGGAGAATCCTTTTTCGTGCCTTGCGTTCCAATCCCCATGTCGATTCCCATATTCTTCTCGACGTCAAGTGCCATAAACCCAAAATAGTGTGAGAATCCTACTTCAGTGCTTCCGAAAGAAACATTCATAAAGGCAGAAAGGCGGTTTACGAAATCAAGTTTTTGTGAATTCCGTTTTAATGCTGGCGTTGCTTTCTCGTGAAGTCGCAAATTATCAGCAACCCACATGGCAGACACACCGCACCAAGAAGCCTTAGTCTCATTAGTTCGCAGTTTTGTATATTCGTAATAATCATCGAATAACTCAGAATCTATTTGCCACTGCCTTGACAGAGCAATTTTGACTTCATTCTGTACCTGGGCATCAGAGAGCGCACCTTCAGCATGAACAGCGACACCTGTCATAGCAATTGTCATAAGACAATCCCAAATTTCCACAAGATCCGAATCAATAATGGGTCCGTAGTCGGGGAAAGAGTTGACCATTGGCATTAGAGAAACCTTAGCAAGGGTATTTGTTTCCCATACAATATGATCAAATTGTCCTTTTTTATTCTTCTGCGATGATCTTTTGTTGAATGGCCAAATTTTCATTACTTCGTTCTCCTGGACCAGATATATCTAAACACAATCACCTGCGGTCGAGTCATAAAAGAAAGCGATCATGATTTCACCTTATTACGTGACCTCAAATCTGTGAAGGGGAACAGAAATGTTGTCCAAGGTTGTCACCCGAACAGTTTTGCTGTTCAGTTTTATTTCTGCAATTCGCTTTGAATGATCGACATTGAAAATCTGACCCAATTTGCTTAAATACAAGCAATTATCACCACGAATGACTTGATTCCATCTTGTAGGGCGCCAAAATGGTTTGAGGGGAACCAGTTTTGCTTTATCGCGCTGCCAAAATTCTTGAGGTTTATCACCAAGGCGACCGTTCTTTTGAACATTTACTGAATCGATTATCCAGAAGGGACCAGTGTTCCAACCATAAACAGAATGAACGTCCTTTACTGCCCAAACCTGCCCCGGCAATCCTTTTATCTCAAACATATCACCTGCCTTTAGGGGACAAGTAGGGGTGATGTTTTTCTCCAAATAGTCATTTATTTGAGCCCACAGAGAAGCCGTTTGTTTTTCTGCCTGAGAATGTTCATAAACAAGCTGATAAAGTTCAAGGTGTCGCACGTCTCGTAAAATTTCATCGCTTTGCTGGATAGCAAAATGATTCCATGCAGCAACCGCGTGCCTGTCTTCCTTTTCTGAAAAATATTTATCGCATTTTTTGCAGCCAACAATAGTTTTTTTATGCACGCTACGGTCTGAACCTGGAATCCATCGTATCACAAGGAATTCACGGGAGCAGCAAAGAGGGCATGTCCGCAAGTCAAATTCTTTGGCAATCTGTTCCATATTTTTTGCACACAACGTCCCGCATAAGCCGACCGCTTTAGCGGGTCGGACTTAATGCGGTGGTTATAAATCTTTTTATGGAGGTAAATATGCAATTAAATATACATGATAACAACCCAAGTGCAAAATTTATTGTTGATGAAGGCTTTAATGTAAAAGAAGATGAGGCCATGATCTGCATTGCTATGGTTGGTGGCGATCTCGATTCCAAACCAGCATGGAAAACAATACAATTTTCCATAAAAGACCTAAAGGGTAACACTTTTGAAAATGAACTTGTTGAGATTGTTTCTGCGATGTTAATCCAATCAGCTAAACAGCATCATTGGACGGATTGGGATTAGTCGATTTATATTTTTTGCATTCGGAACATATTTTTCCGAATTGGCAAATAAAATCGAGGGCATCAATGCTGTGTATGTTATTTCCATCGTGATCTACGATGATTGCTTTTACCGCCCTCATCATAACTTCGGGGTTTTGGCTTGGACAATTGGGATCATTAAAGTAGCGGCAATTTTTAAAAATAAGATGGTGTTCCATTTCATACTCCTTTGTTTTTATTACTTGGAGGTTTATCATGGGAATTAAAAACAACAAGAGGTTTCATTTTTGTATTTCTTATTTTTTTCTCAAGTTTGAGAATTTTCTGCTCTTGCTTCAGCGTCTTGTTCTCAAGTTTGAGAATCTTATTTTGAAGCTTCTCAATTTGCGTCTTAAGTTTTCCATTTTCTTGTTCAAGCGATATTGTTTGATTTTTCATGGAATTCACCTTGTTGGTTCTGATGATTTATAACGCCAAGCTGAGAGGCCGGGAAACGAGGACCCAAGACATGCGAAAATGCCAGGCAGCTCGACTTAAGATAAACTTTCAAAAGTGGCACGGCTTTTCCCGGTCCTCTCAAGCGCGAGGTTCGCTGTTCAAGGTATTTCACATTGGGATCAAATTAATGCTCTTTAACAACAATTCGATCAGGAACTTTTTCTCTGGCCTTAAGTTTCCCTTGGTAAGTTATTACTGCAAAATCATTGTTGCCACGATAACACCATATATTTCCTTTTACAGTATCAAGCATAAGTACTTCCCTCCCTTCCGCAACTACAATGGCTTTGTAGCGTCCAGGCAAGTTTACCACTGAAAAAACTAATAGAACCAGAACGAAAAGTATCATGAGAATGGTAAGCCAGATAGAAGGAGACAATTTTTTAATATTCCCATTATTCCTTTGGTTTTCGTTATTTTCATCCGAGTTCCCTATTCTTATAACCATCTACTCCTCCCATAAACCAAAAATAGTTTTTCCCATCAGTCAAATGCTCAGTTAGAGGTATCAATGTTTCGCTATTTCAAGCAGTTCATTAATCAATTTTTTTATTTTTTCTTTATAGGCCTTGTCTGGTTCAATTTCTATCAGATTGCCTTGACGGTCTTTTATATGTTCAAGAATACCTATAGTTGGAGGGCCTCCATCTTCTCCAAGGCAAATATTGTATCCGTATTGTCTTATCTCCTCGCATTTATTTATATATTCAGTCCATTTTGTCTTAAATCTGGCTTCGCTTTTAGTGCCTCTCAAGATGTGTTCAAAAGTGAGGATGGCGTCTTCATGTTTGGGAAGTTCATCAGCAACAATGACGTAACTGGTTTGCTTGGGGTCGTCAAGAAGGTGAAGGGAAGGAGTGAATTTTTGCTCAAAAGATTTGAAAGCATCATGAGAAAGTTTTCTTTGTGGGTCTCTTCTCTTGTCGAGCCAATAGAGGAAACCGAGGAGAAGCCCGAGAATCGTCAAGAGGCCCGAAACTCCGAAATAAGAATTTATAGCGATCAAGAAGCTCATCATTTCCCTAAAGTATTGGGTTTTATTGTGTTTCGCAATTAATCATATGGTACGTTTTATTGAGTCGTTTCAGCGAACGACACAGAAGTGAGCGGCGCACTCCCACTGCTCAATTAAAAACCCCACATTTTGCGCGTCCGCTCGACTGTTTTGTGTACGCCCGGCACGGGCGTGAACTTATGGGGTGTAAGTCCCCTATACGAGAATCCAGTTAATGTGTGTAAACATTAGCAAAAGTATTAGCCGAAGGCAAGGGCGGAATCGTGAGAGACCGTCCGAAGGAAGCCCGAGCGCAAAACTACGAGCCGACGAACAGAAACAGCATACAAGGCTTAGTCTCCAGGCGAGTCAGCACAACATGACGAAGCCCCGGATTCAGGAGATAGTGTAAATGCTGCGGTTGTGTAGTGACAGTTCACGTTCTTATCCGGGGAGACCTGCCCGACTTGGTGTCGAAATTTCCGACAGCGCCATGTATGGCAACATGCAGGGTGATCGGGCAGGAGTCAGCAGAGGCCATAGTAGGCGCGAGGAAACAAGCCCGGCGAAATGTAAAAGCCGGGAAAGACTTACCCCGCCGAAGGGCCGAACACAGAGAAGGGAAGAACCACTATGAGCTCTCATGACATGATGAATCCGTATGGAGGAGTGCCGGTGAGGCGCGTTATAGAACCGTTCAACCCAAATGAGTACCTGCTGGAGCGGATTTTGTCCAACGAGAACATAGGAATGGCTTGGAAACGGGTGAAGGCCAATCACGGCGCACCCGGAATCGATGGCATTAGTATCGAACAATTTCCTGACCATACCAGACCCTTGTGGCCCCAAATCCGTGAATCACTTTTAGCAGGCAGGTATCAACCCTTGCCGGTAAGACGGGTAGAGATTCCCAAAGCAACCGGGGGAACTCGTCCCCTGGGTATCCCAACCGTCCTTGACCGGCTGATTCAACAGGCCATCGCCCAGATTCTGTCTCCGATCTTTGATCCGACTTTTTCGGAATCAAGTTTCGGGTTCCGACCTGGACGGTCAGCCCATCATGCAGTCCATAAGGCTCGCGAGTATATCCGTGAAGGCTACCGCATTGCCGTCGATGTTGACCTGTCGAAGTTCTTCGACACAGTTGACCATGACGTTTTGATGCACCGGGTGGCGAGAAAGGTTCTCGACAAACGGGTTTTGCGCCTCATCGGAAAATACCTGCGCACCGGAGTAATGGTGCAGGGCCGCCTTCAGGAAACGTCATTAGGAGTTCCCCAGGGCGGGCCATTGTCGCCTTTACTGGCCAACGTCATTCTGGATGATCTGGACAAAGAGCTGGAGAAACGTGGTCATCGTTTTACCCGTTATGCCGACGACTTCATCATTCTGGTGAAGAGTCGCAAGGCGGGAGAAAGGGCGCTGGGAAGCCTGAAACGGTTTCTGGAAAGTTCTCTCAAACTCAAGATCAATCAGGAGAAAAGCCGTGTTGTCCCGACAAATCAGGCAACCTTTCTTGGCTTTACTTTCCGGGGAACCAAAATCCGCTGGACGGAGAAGGCCTTCCGTGAATTTAAGCGAAGGGTCAAAGAACTGACCGGCAGATCATGGTTTGTTTCCATGGAGTATCGGTATAAGAAACTTGCCGAATACCTTCGCGGCTGGATGAACTACTTCGGCATATCGGAATACTATATACCGATACCCGAGATAGACCACTGGCTGCGCAGGCGGTTACGCATGTGCTACTTCAAACAGTGGCGCAGAGCAAAAACCAAGGTGCGGGAACTTCGCAAGCTGGGCACATCGCTGCATGCGGCCATTTCTGTGGCAATAAGCCGCAAAGGGCCGTGGCGATTGTCCAAGACATTGGCGACGCAAACGGGGATGACCAACAAATGGCTCAAGGATCAAGGATTGCTGTCTGTGAAAGACCTGTGGGTAAACATTCACTACCCGGCTACGGCCCGGTAACCTTTGTGAACCGCCTGGTGCGGACCCGCATGCCAGGTGGTGTGGGGGCTGGGGGAGAAAAACCCCCGGCTACCCGATTATGTGATTATTTCTGAAATTCCCATACATCTCGAATTAGAAAATGGTCAAAGGTTCTTATGTGGTCTTTCAGAATATCTTCTGTAAGCATGTTTGGTCTAATGTCGAAATAATAAACACCATCTAAAGGGTTGAGCTTTATCGTGTATCCCTTGAAGTGGCCAGGCAAGAAGGTTGCATTAATTCCGTATCTACCCTCTTGTCCTTTTCTTTGTACATCATTAAGAAATATGGCAAAATGAGGCGTTGTCGTATCAGTCAGTTTGCTGTACAGAAATTTATCAACAAATATTTTATCGAGTCGATCTTTGCTAGATGTCTTGACTGAACCAATCGCTTTCGGGATGTCATCTACCTGTATGATAAGGTCATGCTGATAATTCATTTTGAAAGCTTCGCTTCCATTGATTTTCACCGGCACAGATATTGTGCCGTCAGTAACATCAACCCCTACCTCTTTTATGATCAATCGTATAAAACGTTCAAACAAATCGCCGTTGATTTTACGAGCTGTGTTGGATTTGCTAGACGGAAGCGCATCTAACGTTGCCCCGATTGATTGTTGGCAGGTGTAAATATAATCGTTCAGCAATTTTCTGTTCGCTTCCTTTTTAGACTCGTCACACTTAATGTTCTTCAAAATCTTCAAAAACCTTTTATGTCCAGCTTCAAAATCTTCATACGAAAGCATTAGGTTACTGTTTATGGGGCGAGTGACGTTGTACGTGCCGTCTTTCTTGTATTGGAAAAACCTATAATGATTTTCATTTCGCGACACTATGACTGCTTGCAACTGCGTCTTGATGAATTCAAGATAGAGAAAACAAAAGTCAGCGTAATCAGATATGGACTGAAATTTGTTTTTGTTGGTCGCTCTTGATATAAGTCGTTTTAAGGTCATCGTATTGAATTTCTCCTGATCTCGGTTGCTCTGTCGATTGAAATCCATTCTTCTTTGGATTTACGAGGGACGCTTTCAAGTCGCTCTATTGCCCATTCGTTATATTCGTGAGAAAGATCGCAGCCAAGCCATTTACGCCCCAATTGCTCGGCTACAACAAGCGTTGTTCCTGACCCTGAAAATGGGTCGATGACCAAATCGTTGGGATTCGAGGATGCAAGAACTATCTTACGCACTAATTCTTCTGGCTTCTGCGTCGGGTGTGGCGTTTTCTCCTCCATACCGTTGCAGGTTGTTGGAACCTCTATAACATCTTTCGGCTTTGCTCCTTGTGGATGGGGAGTCCAGACGTCCTGTCGCTTCCCACCATTACCGTATTGACTGGTTTCCGCTTGTGGGTGAGATGGATATTTTAGGGTATGCTTTCCGTAGGGAATCCTTACGTCGTCAATATTCATTGTAAACGTCTTGCTTTTCCTAAGGTGAAGAATGCTTTCGTGTGATCTACCCCAGTCCTGTCCAAGGTTTGCTTTGTTTTTGTAGTACCATACGATCCATTTGCAGCCCTTGAAATAACGCATGGATGGATGCTTCAAATCAGCAAGAATTTCTGAAAACCCACAAATATAAAGAGTCCCAGTGTTTTTTAATATGCGCGACGATTCGCTGATCCACTGCATGGACCAATTGATGTACTGTTCCTGAGTATCAAACTTGTCCCAATCAGCTTTCTTTATATTGTAAGGCGGGTCGGCAAAAATCAGATCAACAGATTCGCTCGGCAAAGATCGTAGCCATTCGATGCTATCCCCTTCATACAATGTGTTGTCCTTCTGTCGATAGACAGGATTGAATGGGGCACCACTTCGCACGGGATAACATTCCCCTCGCATAGGCGGAATAAACAGGACTGGCTGTGATATTTCCGATTTTAAGCATTTAACAGGCATACAATTCCTCTTTACTGCCTGACTTTATACATGAACGGTCTTTCAATATCAATACACATAACGCCGCTAATCAGCCGCGCGGCTTTTTGCGTCGGCTGAATTAGACTGGTGTACGCCCGGCATGGGCGTGAACTTATGGGGTGTAAGTCCCCTGTATGTGAATCCTGCCAATGTCAAATACATTGGCACAAGTACTAGCCGAAGGCAAGGGCGGAACTGCGAGGGACCGTCCAAAGGAAGCCGGAGTGCAAAGCTATGAGCCGACGAACAGAAACAGCATACAAGGCCGAGTCTCCGGGCAAGTCAGCACAACATGACAAAGCCCTGGATTCGGGAGATACGGTAAATGCTGCGGTTGCATAGTCACAGTTCACGTTCTTATACCCCTCAAGGGGGTACTAAAAAGAGTCCGGGGAGACCTGCCCGGTTTGCAACTCCTTCGGGAGTGGCACCCGTCATGGCAACATGCAGGGGGACCGGACAGGAGTCAGCAGAGGCCATAGTAGGCATGGGAAACCACCACTCTTGGCGGTGTGGTGGGTGGAAACGAGCCCGGTGAATAATAAAACCGGGAGGACTCATCCTGCCGAAGGGCCGAACCCAAAGTATGAGGAAATGTTCCTATGTGCTCCGTAACGTGATGAACCCGAACGGGGGAGCGGATATACGGGCGCGACATAAGATACGTGACTCCTCACGTATCAACTTGCAGTGACCGCCTTTTATTCAAAGATCTGTGGGTGATATTTTAACCGACTACGGTCCGTTTTCTTTGGGAACCGCCCGGTGCGGACCCGCATGCCGGGTGGTGTGGGGGCTGGGGGAGAAAAACCCCCGGCTACCCGATTAGATTTCTTCCATTTTATTAATGAAATCAACCAACAGTCTTTCAATATTGTCATATTGGTCATATCTAATTTCCAGTAGTTTAATAGAATTTTTTTCGCAATATTTTCGTTTTACATTATCTCTCAAAATTATTTCATCAAAATTAAAAATGTTTGTATTTATTATTTCATAGTGTTGCTGTCCATTGAACTCAATTAATCCAATATTATTATTAACAACGATCTTAAAATCAAAAAATAGAGGATTTTTGTATCTACAATCAGGAAATGAGAACTGATTCTCGTATGGCACTTTCATATTTTTTAAAATTGATTCAATTTTGTTCTCACCTTTCGGGCTTCGACATTTTGAACAACCAGATCCTAATAAATGAACAAATGGCTTTTGTAAAAAATCACCATGATAGGGGCAAATAATCCTCACACGTGTAATAGAATCTACATATTCCACTTTCTCATAGTTATATAACCCATCATGGATTTCATTTGCATATTTAATAAAATCTTCTGTATTGAAAACTTTCCTGCCAGAACATTTTGGGCAACCTTGGGGATGGTTTTTGTGTGTATGATTTGCAGGAGTCATTTCAAATACCCCATGTTCAGGACATATGATTTTCACTTTTGAATGTGTTGTTGTATATTTAACATCATCGTAGCAATATTTATCTCCATGGATGCTTTTTGCTTTATTTACAAACTCTTCAGTTGTCTTTTTCTTAGTACCAGCACAAATTGGGCAACCTTGTCCGCTAAGATGCTTTGTTGGTTTTTGGATAAACTCACCGTGTTCTCGGCATATTATAATAACAGGACTATTTAAACTTACAAAACGAGTTTTATAGTAGCTATATTTATCACGATGTATTTTTCTAGCATCGGATATAAATAATTCAGAAGACCAGCGTCTTTTTCCTCCACATTCTGGGCATCCTTGTGGAATCGATCCATGTGTATGGTTGGATGGTAACATCAGAAACTCGCCATGACTAGGACAAATTATTATTATTTTTGTATGGTTATTAACATATTGAACTTTTGAGTAATCATACTTATTCCCGTGAATATTTATAGCACGCTCTATAAACTCACTGGTTGTAAGTCGTTGTTTTGATGCCGATTTCTCAAAACGACAATGAGGGCATCCCTGTCCATTCAGATGTTTCTGAGGTCTCTGTACAAATGGTCCATGTTTTTTACAAATGATGGTTACTTTTTCTGCAGAATGTACATACGTGATTTTACTATAATCATATAGATCCCCGTGTACTTTTTTAGCTTTTTCAATAAAAAGTGATGGTGTAAGTCTACTCGGCATACTCTAACCTAAAGTTCCTAATAATTTTCTGCCCGCGCAGCGTGAATCTAACGACCGGCATCACCGGCCAGCGAAAGCCACAGGCTGGAGCTGGTCAGGTGAATTACGAGGTTAGGAATTTCAAATAAATACCCTTTTGAAGCCAACTACCAAAGGAGTCTTATTGCAGCAGAGATTGCTAAAAAACAAAATACCCATAAAACTATCGGGCCAGAAGCCCCCTTAAATTTAAAACCAAGCCCTTCAAACTCAATTGGACCGGTGCTATACTCCAGCACAAAGACAATAACCAAAGATGCTATTGCCGCCAATGGCAAACCGACAGTGGCGGCAAAATGCTGACGGATGATATCATCATAGTCCCGAGATATAAGAAAGCCCAACCAGACTGCTGTAAAAATGGTAGCCCCTATAATGATTATCCATGGGGTAACTCTTCTAACCAAACTTTTTGCGCTATTATTATTCATGTTAAATATCTTATTCCTAACGGGTGGCGGATGAGCCGTAAGCCCCGCAGGACTGAGGGGACGGGAAGCGTTCACTCAGTCTGAGGAGCGGCGGCTCTATTGCCTTGATAGGCGGAGCGTGAGCGGAGCCGGTCAAGGCAATGGCGAAGCATCCGCCACCCGATAAGCTGACCGGGAGCGGAGCTCGCGGTCAGCTTATCAGTGTAATAGACGGAAAATTTTCCACCATATCAGACCATATAGACGGCCAAATTTTCCACTTATTATGATATTAAAGGGCAAAACATGGAAAATTGTTCGCCCCATTTTCCGCTTATTACAAATAATTTGCGAAATTCCACTTATTGCGATATTAAAGCCAAAACATGGAAAATAATGAGGGTGAAGGACTTTGCGTTTTGCCTGGTATTAGCTGAGATTACTCATCTTTTCCATTGTAACGAGGATCAATTAAGATTGGCGTTGCACTTTTAAATTATGAGTGACGAAAAAAAACCGAAATTCAGCCCCAATCCGAATCTCAAATTAATGGATCAGGTCCGAGAGGTACTTCGGTATCGCCATTACGCCTATCGCACAGAGCAAACGTATTGTCAATGGATTCTTCATTATATCACCTACTTCGGGGGAAGTTCCGGGGCCGAGTTCCGGGCACCGAGTTCCGCGAGTTCCGGGCCAAGTTCCGGGGGAGTTCCGCAGAGTTCCGGGGACGCAGAGTTCCGGGGACAGAGTTCCGCAGAGTTCCCCAGAGTTCCGGGGACACCTTACTTCCAGAGTTCCGGGGACACCTTACTTAATTATTGACAAAAGCCAGCTAATTTGATTGATTTTAAACATGGCACGAATAGCAAGAGCAGTAGCGCCGGGAATCCCCCATCACGTAACACAGCGAGGAAACAGGCGGCAGCAGACATTTTTTAACGATGAAGATTACCAATCCTATTTGGAGTTAATGTCCGAATGGTGTGATAAGTTCAGGGTGGAGACTTGGGCATATTGTCTTATGCCAAACCACATCCACCTGATTGTTGTACCTGAAACAAAGGAAGGTTTGAATCAGGCAATTGGTGAAGCGCACAAACGATACACAAGACGGATCAATTTTCGTGAAGGATGGCGTGGGCATTTATGGCAGGGAAGGTTTTCATCTTTTATCATGGACGAGAGATACCTCTTGGCATGTACGAGATATGTGGAGTTGAATCCGGTTCGAGCAGGCCTGGTAAAAAAACCTGAAGACTGGTACTGGAGTAGTGCCGGACCACATATGAAAAGCAAAGATGATATCCTTGTAAGAACAAAACCATTGCTGGAAATAGTAAATGAGCCCTGGGAAGATTTTTTGACCATTGATGCTCAGGAGTTGGAGATAGCGTTATTTAGAAAACACGAAAGAACCGGGCGTCCTTTAGGAGCTGATTCTTTTATTGGGACAATGGAACACCTTTTGGGCCGAAAACTTAAGCCTCAAAGCCCTGGACCTAAAAAGAGAGATAAGTAAGGTGTCCCCGGAATTGGCCGGCTTGAGGCCTCTCGCCGGGCGAGGCTTGTATTTTTTCGTGAGTTCACTGAGGGCCTTGAACTCCTCTTCCATGAGCCTGGCGGCAACACTTTCCTCGACAGTTGCAAATACCTCATCATAGAAATAACTGACGAGCGCATTGTACTCCCTTTCAATGGCATCCCTTTTCAAGGGCGCAGCGAGAAGATCCTCCATCAGATCGTTGTCATACTGATACCCGTAATCATCGGCAACTATATCAAGAGCAAGCTTGCCGGCCTCTGTAACCAGTCCGGGACGCTTTCTGACAAGGTCCGTGATTGTATCCTGGTTATAATCCTTGAGAAGCATGGCTTTACTGAAGCCACCACGCTTTACAACGTCTTTCATTATGGCATGGATACCATCGGACTCGACCGCTAATTCCGCCTGTTTTCTGAACTGCCTGAGTTCCTTTTTCTTCTCGTCTTCCAGCCAGTTCTCGACCTTTTCAAGGGCTATGCGACGGGCCTCGGCGTTGATCCTCTCATCTCCGGGGCCAAAGTCGTAGCCGTCATAGGTTTCTTCAAAAAGAGGATTTTCGGGAACGGGCGGCTGTTCGACGGAGAGCATGGTGTCCGGTTTGTGCTTGACAAGATCGTAATCAAAGAGTACTGTTTTCCTGCGGCCGGGAATGGAGCCTCTCACTGTGGGCAATTGGAGCCCACTTGTCACGCTCCACTCACGGCTTTTCTTTTTGTTCATGTAACGCAGATATCCGTCCCTTATCCACTCCGCAAAGATGTTTTTATTGTCCTTTCCGTAAACACTTGCCATATTATTGACAACATAGCGGCCAGTCTCTTTTGACAGGTGAATGGCGGCAACTATTGTTTTGCCTTCATGTTTGAGCTCCGTCATTACAAGAAGTGCGTCGGGTTGTGTTTTTGAGTCAAACACCATTATGGGGTCAGCTATCTTTTCGGGTAGCTGTTTGATTAAATCTACCGGAAGAGTGCGTTTCCCACCGCGCATAATCTTATGAAGGGTCGATTGGGTCACCACTACGGGAAGTTGTTCAGCCCCTAGGGCCGTTAAAACATCCGGCGTTGAGCTGACGGTGAGGACCTCCAGTCTATGAAGTTTCCCCTCGACATAATCATCAAGCTGTTTTGCAAAACTTTTGGAATCATTAGAAATGGAAAGTAGATCAGTTCCCGGTCCATTCCCCCTTGTCCCGGTGGACTGCATCCCTGAATACCTCCCGAGATAAAGATTCGAGAAGATATCCTCTGCCGTAACGAACCCCTTGCCCTGAAGAGCATTGCGAATCTGAGAGAGAATTCTGGCTATTTTCTCGAATATCCTCTGCACCAAAGAGCGATCAGGCGACTTTTGATTAATTGCGAAATCGGCGAAGGCCTCGGCTTCTGCTTCCTCGTTCTCAAACTCCTCATCCATAAAAAAGGATTCCTTGTCGCTGAGCAACCAACGCTTCGCCACGTGGTAAAGTTCGTGGTAAGCTGTCCTCTCCACGGTGGCATTATCGTAGTTATATGAAAGCTCCACCAGAGCGCCAATGTCCGAAATGGTTGTTGCGCCAAGGATATTCGACAGGTCAACGTTTTTGCCATGCTGTTCAAGGGTCTTTTTGAGGTTACGCCCCCTGAGATCCAGAACAGGTTGCAGGTTTATTGTGGTACGCTCCAAGGCTTCATGGGTAAGGGATCGCTTGAATATATCGTGGATAGTGCTTGTTATTTCTACAATATCCGAGAGACTTCTTTCGTTTGAAAGGTTATGCGCAACGTAGAGATTCCCTGGTTCCTGTTTTTTCTGCACAGAGAGAAATGTAGCATCCGCGACCTGAGACTTCAGTCCGCTCAGCCCTCCACTCGCTGCTTCGCTACCGGTGACATCTACAATATCGTGGAGACTAAGGCCTAGCGCCCTTGCAAACTTGACAACATTAAAAGCATTGACCGGTTTTTCAGGTTCATAGACGAACATCCCGGTGGCGTTACGCTTTTCGGCTTCCCTTAGTATTTCTGCTTGTGTTTTGCCACGGAGAACGCTGTAACTATCCGGCTTAAAAGTGGCGACAGGAGACAGCTTGATGTTTACAAGAATTATTCCGCCTTCAGGAAGGTTTTTGCCCCCAAATGCCTTGAGGGCATCTTGGTCGGTTATCCGTATATCGTTATTACCGAAAGCCTTAAACTCCCTGGCGACCTTTCGGATAGGCCCGACAGGCTGAGCACCGGACGGTATGGGTACCCTGTATTTTCCTCCTGAATACGATGAGTAGGTATCATCATGACTAACTGCGATAATGTCTCTGGCTGTAATTTCAGTTCCAGATAAAGCGTTTCTTAGACTATCAAAAACCCTCTCATCCCCCTCCCTCCCGCTTAACGATGAATCTCCGCTTGGGTGCTGGTGCAACAGCCATACGTTTTTTGCACCTTTGGTATTAAGGGCCTGACCGGCAATTTCACCCACATCAGCGGCTGATTCCGTCTTTTTCCCTGTAGTATGGGCAAGGATATTTATTATTTTGTCGTTTTTGTCGGTGACTACAGAAAGAAGATGTTCATTGGGATATTTTACTAGATTGAGTTGTCCGAGTCTGGCAATGTCCCCGTCGTAAGCGGCGATTTTTCCGCCTTTATAGTATCCTTGGAGGACTGACTGGACTTCTGGCTGGGAAGAGCTCTGTATGGAGTGGAGTTCTTCGCTGGACCAATGTCCCAAGTCTCCTCTATCGGCTGGTATATCACCGAAGAGGTCGAGTTGTTCTTTGATTGATGTTTCATTTTTGTATTCTACCTCACTCGAAGATACGGTGTCAACCCCTACTGGCCCTGCCTGTTTTTCCCATTCTTCAAAGTCCCTGCGGGCGGCTTCCCACCGGTCTGTTAAGGCTTGTTCACCTTCTTCGGATATCTGGGTTTCCTTTCCCTCAACCTGCTGCCCGGCTTCCAGTTGAGATACTTCAGCGTTCTCCGGATTTTTAAGACCATCCAGGACCTTTTCAATGTGCTCTTTTCCTTCGGGCCTATCGGCAATGGCGTCCAGTGCCTTGAGTTCGGCTTCCTGGTCTGATGCTCCTTTGCTTGTTGCCTCTTTCTTTATTGCCTCAACCTGAGCCTTTAATTCAGGGGCCATAGAGTCCGTTATCCTGTCCCGCAGGGCGGTATAGACGCTGCCTGTTCCGGCCATCCCGACACCGAAAATGCCACCTATGGCCATGGACTCCTTCATCTGGTCATTCCAACTGACGGCTTCCCCCATTCCAATTCTTTGCAAGGCCTCCTGGTAGCCTTCCTCGCCGGATTCCATTGCACCGACACCGGCCAGCTTGCCACCGGAAGCCAGGATTCTCCTTGCAAGACTCTTTGTGGCTGACGTTCCCATAACCTTAAGGGGAGTGAACGCCAGGGCCAGCTCGGCTGCATCCATCCCGGTAAGGGCCAGATTACCTCTGAAGACCAGGTCAGCGGCCTCATGGGCCTCTGATTCGCTTTTCCCCTTGCCCAGGGCTTCTTGATAGGTGCCACCTGCCTCAAGGGCTGCCTCCATTGGTCTCGAAACAGCAGATCCGGCAATAGAACCCAGAACCACCCTCCCGAAAGTCCCTAGCCCCATCGCTGTTGCTGTACCGGCTCCCCCGTATGCCGCAAGGAGGGAAGCGGGGATTAAGGAAAGCGTGAAGGGGACGCTCCTGGTTACGGTTGTCGCCCACCATTCAGGCTCAATTACGCGCTTCCAGGTAAACTCTTCAGGCTTCATTTCGTAAGCATAGGCCCGCTTCAGGCGCTTTCCAAAGTCACCGTAGATCTTCGCCTGGTCATCATGCCCCAGCCACTTCAGGGCGCTTCCTGCTGTATCATAAACGTCCCCTATCCCGGACAGGAAAGCCTTTTTGGCAGTAGTGGCAAGGCCCTTCTCTTCCATGCCCTTCTTGATATCGTCATGGTACCGGTAGGCCATGGAAGGCTGGATATCAAAGGTAGCGGCCATGCTCAGGGCATTTTCTGCCTTATCCCTGTCCGGCAGGGAAGAAAGGTCAGGTCCGGTATGTACAGTTGTGTCCTGGACAGGCCAATTATCCGGCAACCCGCTTAAATCGATGGACTGGGCGGTTTTATCCGGGAGTCCTGTCAAATCAATCCGAGGCATTTAATCTTTCCTTAACGAACTTTATGTTGGCCTGGGTTATGGGTTTGTTGTTCTCTCTTAAAATGCCTATGGCTTCGACATCCCCTCCCGTCTCCAATGTCCCTCCGGGCTGAGCTTGATGAGATCCTATCTTTAATACTGGACTCCCGATTGTATATAATGGGTTGTTAATGAGAAATGCGTCGAGCAACCAACCTATAGCCCCGCTTTTTTCTTCGCCTACCAGCCTTTCAAAATAATCCTCAACCTCCTTATCCGTGGATTCAGGCTGCGCCCGTAGATAAGCGTCAAGCTGGTTTGCCTTGAGACCGTAGGCAGTTTCATTCTCTATTTCATCGGTACTGAATATCTTGTCGGTCCTCAGATTCTTCAGCATAGTGTGGTAGCGCTTTGACCGCTCAGACTTGAGGGGATCGTCCGCGTCGCCAATCTTCAACCTGTCCGTTAGATGCTCCGCCTGCTGTGCGGTTATGCCGCCACTCTTGCCCTTTCCAATGGCAAGTTGAATGTCTGCCCTGATTCGCTTCTTCTCTTCGTCGCTCTTGACAGTGAGGATCCTGGTTGACAAGTCAGCATAGGTCTTGGGGTCGCCTTCCTTGAACGGGTCCTGTCTTCCGTCCATGATTGCCTTGTTCCGTTTATCCAGCTTGTCATACCATGTACCCCTGTCAATGCCGTCGGGAGCCCCCTTGATAAGCCCCTCTATTACAGATAACGATTGCTGAACCTCCTCATCTGATGCGTCAGACGATACAGACCTGATCCGCTCAACCATATCGTTTTCCCATTTGGCCCTGGACCTTTCCTCTCTATCCTTCACCGCCGCTTCATTGCTCTCATAGTAGCGTTTCACTCCAGTAAGCAGCTTGTTCATCTCATCCGGGTCTGTTATTCCTGAAGACTTGACAACCTTTTCCGCGCTCGCTGTGTCAGGTTCGGCAATGGCCTGGGCATATACGCTGTTGGTCAGATTATCCTTGACCGCCCCCTTCGCCTTTTCCTGCCAGTGAAGCCTCCTGTCCCGGTCCATTGTGGGGCACATTGACTCATCGTGAAGTATCTCCTCCGCGTACTCCGGGTCATCAGCCACTTTCTGGGTAAAAAAGTTGTCCCATAGCTTGTCATCGAACTTGTCCTGTAACGTCTGACCTTCGTCGGGATCAACCACACCGGAAAGAACACGGGAGGCAATGGAGAATTCTGCCAGCTTCCACAATTCCCCGGACACGGTTTCGTAGTCTCCACTCCTTCCCGCAAGTTCCAGAATGTTCTCCAGTTCGTTATTCAGAGAGGCCTGATCGGTTTTAACAAACTTTACCTGCGCGAGGTCCTTGACGTTTCTTTCCGTTTTAATCGCTGAAATATCAAAAATAGGCAGGAATTCGTCGGCAACTTCCTGGTCGTCACCGATCTTTTCGGTGTAGGCCTGGCGCATCTTTTCGAGGCGCTCCCCTATGTCTCCAAACTTGTCGTAGTCCTGCCTGTCGTTGTACTCAATCTCAAGGTCTGATATCTCGCGGGCGAGTCCAACCTTGAGACTTGACATCAGAGATGCTTGATGGGCTTTTCTATAATGCTCATCAACTTCCGAGATATCCCTTGTCACAGAGCCTGTGGCCTCTCCCATCATTCTGAGACCCTGCCCTGCATCGACGCTCGGTATCCTTACCCCGCCACCACCTGGCGGTTGATATCCCCCGGCTATGTACCGTTCGATCTTTGCCATTTGCGATCTACCACACCTTGTCTATCTTGCCCTGTTTGTATGCATTTGAACCGCCCTGCATGAGGGTGGCACCGGCACCGATAAGACCCTGTTTGTAAGCATAGCTTCCGGCCAACCTGTAGGCTCCGGCCTGTGACCGGTAGTTGTCTGCCGTTACTTGTGCGTTCCGGCGTATGTTGTACGCTTCATCCTCTGTTTCTCTGGCAATCTCTGTCATAACCAGAAGGGGTGATCCCTTCATTGCTACACCGCTCTTGGCGATATTGACTATGTTTGAACCCCTCTGGGCCCTTGCCTTCTTCCTGAAGCTGGCTTCCTGCGATGCCCCAGCCTCCAGAGTTGACTGGGCATCCCTTTCCGCTACTTTTGCCTGATACTCGCCCATGCCTTTCTGGTAGGCACCTTGCTGATAGGTTCCATATGCGGAAAGTAGCGTAGAACCTATCGCCATTACCGTCGCTGTAGCTGCCATTATGTTAACCTCGCGTACATAAGGAAATCTGACCCGTCAGGCCCCCAGGATCGCATTAGACCTTCCCTTTCAAAGCCAAGAGCTTCCACAAAATTGATCCCTGCATCAAAATCCGCTTTCACCGTTGCCTGGACCCGCCTGTATTGCCCTATTTTAATGCCCGTCCGAAGGCCTCTCAGGACAGCAGCAAACATGCTCTTCCTGTATTTGTAGGCCTGCTTTGACATTATAGTCACGGCCTCTCCGACTCCGGGCCATATCTCATATATCCCTCCGACAACGATAACCTGACCTTCGTTAATCAGAGAAAAGGCAATAAGTTTCCCGGTGTTATCGCCTATCCTTAATGATTTGGATACCATTTCACCAATAGGTTCCACGGGAGAGATCATTTTCAGATGTTCCATCTTGAATGTCTCGCTATGCAATTCAGTCTCCCCCTGTTACGTCGTAAAGTATTGATGCCAGAAACATCGGCAGGGGTTCGCTTGTCTCAACAATAATCTGCCCTTCGGTGTCATAGCCGCCAGGTATGGAAACCGGAATATCAACTGTCTCAAGCTCTCCTTCTGTCAGGTCCGGAACATCTTTCAGCCTGTCCTCATCGGGGCCATATTTGACTCCCTTACCGGTGTCTATGAAGTGAAGCACGGGGTTCAGGGCCCGCTTTTTCACAACGCCAGGATCAGGGGGCAGGGTTTTGACTGTCGTGGTGTATGGAAGGCCCACAATAACCTTGGTCGCGGCGGTAGTGAGCGTTATCTCTCCATTGGTAACGACCTTCGGGCCCACCGAAACACCATCGGCCAGTACCGCCACGGTTTCGCCCTCAAGATAATCGAGACCTGTAATGGTCGTGGCCGCATCGCCTTCGTAAACAGCACCACAGTCAACATGAAAAACCTTGGACATTACGGCTCCTCCTCGATGGCCCACCTGCTCCTCAACAGGACAGAGGCACCGTACCCGGTCCATCCGGAGCAACTTGCAAGAACATGCTTCTCGTCACTGATCTGAGTAAGGGCGCTGACGTTTCCGCTGCCACCCCAGCATCTACTGTCACCGGCTCCCCATAATGTACCGTCGCTCTTGATAGCCAACGAGCTGTTTCCTCCACAGGCGACATACTTCCATGCCTCGGCGTTAACGCATGTAAAGGCCTCTCTGTTGGTAGTGTCTCCGAGTCCGAGCTGGCCGTTGCTGTTCAGTCCTGCTGCCCACAGAGTGCCATCAATCTTGATGGCCATGGAATGAGATTCGCCCATACGAACCATCAGCCAGGCGTACCCCAGGGATTCCTGCGTAAGGCCATCCACCCACGAGGTTGCGGCAAAGCCAAGCTGCCCATAGGTGTTTAACTGATATCCCCACATCGAGCCATCGGTCCTGATAAACAGGTAAGCACCCCTTATGCTGGAGTAGGTAGCAGTTCCTATCTTGGTAAAAACGGTGTAGCCTGTAGAGCCGATTACGTTATTCCCGGCTCCCCAAAGAGTGCCATCGGATTTAAGGCAGAAGGTTTCATCACCCACGCAGGCTATGTCCACAAACAGGACATCTGAAACCTGAGTCCATTCTGACCTGTTAACCTTGTCACCCAGGCCTAGCTGTCCATCAAAATTATACCCGACCACCCACAGGTTGCCCTCCCTGTCGATTGCCGCAGAGTGATATCTTCCATGGGCAATCTTTTTAAACAGTGATGCGTGCCTTATAGAGAAGCCCGAGCTCTCAATGGTTCCGTAGGTGCTGTCTCCAAGGCTGTATCTGTCGTTATCGCCCGCTCCACATAGCTGTCCATCGCGGGTAAGGGCGAGGGTATTTGAAACCACAGTTTGCACATCCAGGAATTCTGTCGCAGCAACCAGAGTAATGTCAGAATAACCGGCGCCCGAAAGTCCGAGTTGGTTATAGTAGTTACTGCCTGCGGCCCAAAGGGCTCCCGAAGGATAGACTTCCGTGGCCACGTTACTATCAATGTAGTCCTCATGTATGGCTATGGCCTTGATTGTGGCCGACTCACCGGCCCCCAGGTTCAGATCAAATTCACCCTGATACAAAAAGGACCCTTTATCTGGAGTTGATTCATCCAGTGTGAAATAAATCGAGGCCACCGAAGCGGAGCAGGTTATTGTAGCCATGCCATCCACATCTACGATTATAACTGGCGTGGGCAGCTTGCCCATCCATCCCGTCTCGTCTTCGTTCATCAGTTCGATGTATCGAACGGTCTGTTTGTTTATATTCCGCCTGACCGAGAGCCAGAGTTCATCATGGCCATAGGTGCCTGGGATAACACAGATGGACTCCGCAAAGGACTGCCCGCCCAACCTGTGACGATGCCATCCGTTAACTTCCTGAGCCGGAAGATAGGTCAACGCCCCCAGCGTTCCATCGTCAAGCACACACCAGATTATTGAATCCTGTTTCTGCTGATACGCGACATCTACAACTCCGCCCCCGTTGTTAAGGATATGCTCTGCCAGCATTGAAATCGACGGAGAGTCAAAGGCATCAGAATCGTAATCAAAGGAGTACTCGCGCAAGATCCTTCCCGATCTATCGACAAAGACTATTGCCCTTCCGGCAACGAATCCCTGTACTTCTGCGGATCCATAGCTTGAATCACTCTTCTTGTCCGGTGGGTTCGAAGGTGTAATTCCGTTAGATGATACAAGACGGACCTCTCCGCTATGCGTGCCAACTGCAAGGTGTTTCCAGGCTTCCAGCCACTTGACAACACTTACGCCACCCTTGGCATCCAGTGAGAAGTAGAAGGCCTCATCATCGTTGGTGCCCAGCTTCATGTTTTCATATTCAAGCGAACTGGAGCCCCATACGCCGGTGGGATCATCATCGGTACAGGCGCAAACAAGTCGCCCCTCGTATATCTTGCCTGCCCTGGGATAACCCCTCACACCGGACCAGGCAGCTTCCGCCCATATGCGGGTCGCGTCTGTTGATCTTATCTCTTCAATGACATCGGCTGTGCAGGACAGCCCATTCGAGGCAACGGCGGTAATCTTGAAAGTCCCCTGCCCTTCCTCTTCCGGGTCCAGGGTTGAGAGCCTTATATTGACCGGACCCGATACATACCCTTCAAGCGCAACCCGATACAATATGGCCCTGGTGTCTTCGTAGCGCTTGACGCAATTCCCGCGAATCGTCTGATAGGCATACCAGTCTGTGCCGTTGTTGAATGATCGGTAGGTTACGGCCTTGCCTTGCCAGGCACCGGAAATCTCTATCTCGACGGTATCGCCAGAGGTACCGACATGACCCGTGACGCCGACTTCCGTCTTACTCTCAATGACCTCATCTGTGGACTTGCCACTGCTCAACTTCCAGAGGCTTCCTATATGCCCCCCTTCAAACATGGCCTCTGATGCCGTAACGGTAATCCCCGTTCCGGTCACGGCGGAGGCTGCAAGGGTGATATCTTCATCCTCGTTCTCATCAAGAAAGGGACCGCCTGTGAAGTCACAATCTTCCAGGGTCCAGTCAACGTGTGAGGATCGGGTAAGTTTTGCGGGGTAATGGTTTGGATGAAATATGTACAGAACGTCGGCGGACTGCTCGAAGCGCAGTTCCCGGAGTTCGTCTTCCCTGTAGGTGGTTTCAACTTCGATCGGATCACCGGTACCGGCGTCCACTATCTGAGCGCCGTCCTTGTAGAAACGGATATAGCAGTCTCCGATCTCCAGTACATAGGCCTGGGTAATGGAGAACTCAAAGGGCCTCATAATACAGAGCCGGTCCCCATACTTGGCAGTTGCAATATACTTTGTACCGAAACGCCTGTATACACCGCCATAGGGCGATACTATGGCGTTGAGGCATGTCGCCAGGCCGTTCTGGAATTGCTGGATGTCTCCCCTTTGATGGACCTTGGGAGACAATTCACCGGATGTGCAGTTGTTCTTCAGTATGGGCATCGCTATTGGCTCAACCTTACATGTGCAGTGCCGGACGTGTAATTGCCCTGCCTGAATCCTATACGGTACTTAACCCCGCCCTCGATCTCTTCCCCGACGGCATCGGTGTTAGCCTCGAACTCGCCTGAACTTGCCAGATCCCACCATCGCTCGATCCTGTACGACTCACCGCTTGCCATAATGTCTCCATCCAGATCAAGCATGGTGGCGCTATAAATGGCCGTAATCATGGCGTATGTGTCATCGGTAACATTGTGTACCCAATCGCCTGCCCTGACACCGTTTGTGGAGAAATTCCGGGTCGAGTCTTCAAGCTTTCCCGCAGGTGTTCCAGTAGCCTCAGATTCAATGACTTCATCGGAAACAAACCTGCGCTGAACGGTCAGAGTTCCTTCCCATGTACCTGCTATGGAGACATTAAACGGCCCTTCAACAGGTATTGCTTCCGTGAAGGTCCGTTCCGCAGACAGACTCGCTTCTGCCTTTACCAGTTCTTTTAGTGCCATTGTCTTTTACCCCTGCCTTGATGTTATCCATTCTGATTCTGTTTCCGTCCGGTTTTCCCGGTCGTGCCTGTCCTCGAAGGCATTGGCCAGTGCCGCGCCATCGAGGGCCCTGTCGTACAGGCCCCAGGCCTGCTCCTGCTCTGTTCGGTGTTTTGTCAATGCCTTGGCAAGTTCGGCTCCGAGACGCTTGGCCAGAACATTGCGGAGTGTCGAGTCGAAACGTGCCACTTCGGCGTTTACCGCCTCTTCCGATCCCTCCCCCGCAACGGCAGCCTTCTGGACGTACAGGATATTGATCTCGCTGTCCGAGTTGCACTCATTGGTCAGGATGTACCCTGATTCGACCGTGAAATCGGCATCGTCTTCAAGCTCGATTACGTAGAGGCAATCATCGGGCAAAGCATATCTATAATCCCAATCGTGGTTAGGTTCCGTCTCATCTACAGTAAGGGCGTCGCGTTTCTTGGTGCAGTTCCATATCCGTTCTCTAAGTTCCGCGTCTCTTACCTGCTCATACATGGCCCTGCACAGGTCAGCCTCATTGGAGGTGTCCGTGGCACCGGTCAAAAGCCTTGCCCCGATGCTGATCAGGGCCGGATTGCAGATATAAGATACAAGCTCACCTGTTAAGTTCATGTTTATCCTTTAATGGTGCCGTGGCCGAGGAGGCGACGGCCACGGCGTTGTAATGTGGCCACATCACGGGTTAGCCCGGCTCAACTACAAAAACGATTTTTGCCTTGACGGCACCTGTCGAGCCTCCATCGGTTATCATCTCGATAGCCTGTCCGGCTGATACGATATTGTTGCCTGAAGGCGTTGCCGAATCGACGTCACCGGCTGTAGACCCGTCGTAGCCTATTGTAATGCCGCCGCCGGTTATGGCAGTGCCGCCAAGCTCGAACGACAGGGCAGCATCGGCGACGGTAATCGCGCCGTCTATTACCGAATAGATCCCGACAATCTCTCCGGCCACAGGGCAAACCGTCCAGGAGCTTCCACCGGTTGAGATATCGGCTATCTCGCCGAAGACATGGACATCATCGCTGTTATGATCGTGAGACGCTTCATAGGCCTCTTTGGCCTGGGCGGCGCTTACCTCATTGGCTCCGCCTTCATCGAGTACCGTGTCGCTGTTCTGCGTATGCGTCCTGGACACCGCATCAGCCAGATCAGCTTCGGTCTGCGAGTAGGTGTCGAGCAGCGACATGTTGCTGTGGCTGTGACTATTCGTAACCGCCCCGAAAACTTCCGCGTCCGAGTTGGTCCCTTCCACCGGCAGACCATTCTCGTCGGCGACAAGAACCTTCCCTTCCGTGGCTTCGCTTGTGTGATCTAAAGCACTGGCAATGCCGTGGGAACGGTCGTGCGCCTTCTCGTCAGGCCCGGACTCAATGATGGTGACGACCCCGCTGGTCTTGTCTGAAACGGCATAGGTGGCCGTGTCTATCGTTCCATCGCTGTCTATGCAGCAGATGATAATATCGCCCTCATTCAGGGAGTAAGGAGCTACATCGTTGAAGTAGCCGCTCCCCTCTACCGTGGCCTTGGTATCGGTGGTGTCGTATGCGTACATGGTCTTGTTGCCAAAATCCTTAACCTTGGCAAAATTTCCTGACTTGAATCCCATAGGTCTATCTCCTTACAGGCGGCCCCGTTTCCGGGACCGCCTATCGGGTTAATTAGGCAATGGTCGGGAACCCAATGGTAACACCCGCGCTCGAAGAGGTTGCGACATAGTAGAGCTTGGTTTCCCTTGTTCCATCGGTGTCAAGATTGGCGAGAATGAAATCGCCTGCCTTCAGGGACGCATAGGCATCCAGAAAGTAGTCGTCAGTCTCGACAACAGTGTCGGCATCGGGAGTGCTGTACAGATGGAGAGAGTTGTCTCCACCGGTGCCGATTGTGCAGAGTTTTTTCTGTGTAAAGGCCATAATGTTTTCTCCTTGAATTTATTGTAGAGGGCGGACTGGCCGCCCCCTCTCAGCTTACGATTCCTTGCAGCGCAGCGTAACGACTCCCTCGGTGTCGATAATGCAGGCACCCATGGACATCGCGGCGTTTACCAGCCATGCGACCTTGGTGGCTATCCAGTCGATGGAGGTCTTGACATCCTGCACCGTCCCGTGACCCACTGCCGTCTTGTGGTACATATGGCAGAGACGAACGCCACTGGTGAGGGTAAGACCGCTGTGGGGTATCCACAGCACGTTAAGCCACCTCTTTGCCTGGTGGTTCCCTATCCACGGAAGATCGGAGGAGCCGACATAGTCGGAGCTCTTGAACTCGTCGATATCGAGGAGCTGGGACCACTGTTTCCAGCCGATGACACAGGTTATATCCCCGTCGTCAGGCACATCCTTGGCGAGAAGCGTGGCGAAGAGAGCGGCCTGGATCTTGGCCTTTGTCAGGCCATCGGAGTTCTCGCCAGCATAGACAGCAGACGTGTCCAACTGGTCGATTATCTGCTGATCGGTTTCCCGACCGAGCGCATTTACGCCGGTCTGAACCAGCGCCTTTTTCTCATCGACATTGGTCTTGAGTTCGTCGAGAGAATCGACATACTCCGGCGCGTAACGATCCACCGGGGTGAAGCTGACATTGGAATGTTCGGGGTTCATCGGGACTACATCGCCGTTACGACCCTTGGCCGTAGCCTTGCCTTTTCCTAGTTTCTGGAAATAGCATTTACTGGCAGCGACGTTGTTCTTGTTCCTGACGGTATTCCTCAGGAGAGAACCCTGCCTCTGGTAAGCCAGCTTTACATCGGAATCATACTGCTCGATGAAAGCTGTATCGATTGTGTTGCCCATTTACGGACTCCTTTCGGTTAAGTGGTTTTTGACTTTCGCCGTAAACGACTTTCCTTCCGGTAGTCCGCAAGCGGGCCGAACGTGGATTGTCGAGAGCTTTATCAGGGCCGTTGCCGGTAGTCCCGAAACCTGCTCACCAGGCGGTTAAATTGTTTAATGTTGGCGGTTATGGGCCGCTGATAATGGAAAGCCTATCCTTCCGTCAGCGTTTAATCCCCCTTCATATATCTGCGCCTCTGGGCTGTGGCGCGATTATCCCTTTGCGTCGTGACAACGGTAATCCTGGTCCCTTTGGTGTGCTTCACATCCCAAATATGAACGAGGCCACAGTCACAGCACACATGCTTCATGGGGACACCATCCCTAAGCTCAAATGAATCTCCATCGTGTAACGCCTTCGGATACTTCATACAGCTATACCTCACCCTTGCTGCTCCTGACATTGTCTTTGTAGGTGCCAAGGAGTTTCTGCTTCTTAACAAACAAAGCTGCTACTTTCTCATGGGTCTTCTGGTCTCCCCTGGAGTACTCGTCAGACTTCATGAGGTTGTCGATCTCGTCCTGCACGCCCTTGGCAGTCTCGTCCGCTCCACTACCGTCTTTCAGTCCTTTCAGACCCCCGGCCTCCCTCGTAGCCTTGTGCATTGCGATGAGCCCACGCACGAAGTCAGGGTCATTCCCTATTCCGTACTGTTTGATCTTTTCTTTTGCTGATTCCGGGAAGTATTTTGAAACAACAAGTTCAGCACCCTCCATGAGGCCATCATAGTCATCTCCAAACTCTTTTTTCAGGGCAGCAACGCCCTCTTCAGCGGCCTTGTCCATGGCCTTGATCTGATTCTGGATCATTTCGGCCTGGAAGTTGACAGCTGTCTGGACCTGTTCAGGCGTAAATCCCTTTTCATGGGCCATGCCGACAAAGGCTTTGAGCAGTCCTTCATCAAATATGGCCTTGTCGCCCAACTGAGGCGCTTCAATTTTGTAATCCTCAACCTTCTCAGGAACACCGAGCCTGGCCCGGAATGCGGCTATCTCTTCCGGCTTGGCATCCTTGCCAGGGATCTTTATCATCCCGCCGACCATGGACTTTGTGTCGGCATAGGATTTGAGAACCGATGCAATCTTACCGTGAAATCCTTTTACTGCATCATCGTCCGCATCCTTGCCGGGTATTGCGACAGACGCAAAATCCTTCAGACTGCCTGGAAGGTTCTCACCTCTCATCTCTTCCGGGAGAATGTCAGCCAGGGTAAGCGTCTGGTTTTCTCCGCCTTCCCCGCCGCCATCTCCGCCATCTCCGCCTTCGCCTTCGCACAAGGCCAATGGCCCGCAATAGGAAAAGAACTCGTCTTCGAGAACTTCCATACTCTCCATGTCAAGCACTGTACGTGTGTGAACCTTTATTTCCTCAGTCATTGTCCTCTCCTCCTTCGTTTTCCGCGACCTCCTGTGTCTCTATTTCTTCCGGTGGCACAGCCCCCAAGGCTTCCGTAATAAGCCTCAGGTTTGTTGTCCCTAACCTGTCCAGTATCATCAAACCGATGGACCGCCTGCCTGCCAAATACCCGTTATCGGCCGGTTGGGCGTTGACCTGAAAACCCACATCAAACACCCCGCATTCATCAAGAAGATCAGCCAGGACCGTTACCGAGTAGTCCTTATAGGGTGGATCCGTGGCACAGAGCAGACGACGGTATGCCCTGCGGATTTCAATCTCTTCCTCGCCTTCAGGCATGAATTATTCTCCACAACTTATGCATACTTTGCATCCTCCGTTGCCTCTTTACCCATAAACGCCTCTGACAGCCGGTTACCTGTTGCCCTGTCAGCCTCGGCAACAGTCTTTACTCCCTGAGCGGCCATCATCAATTCTTCCTTTTCCTGCTGGGCCTTCTGGATCTGTGCCCTTTGTTCCCTCTTTGCCTGTACCTGTTCCGGGCTGTTCATGATCCTTCCAGGTGTCCCATACAGATCGAATGCCCACCTTACATATTCGTCGCCATTAATCAGATCCATCGCTTCCGGTGAAGTCTGGAGTATCGGCATGCTCAACTGCATGGCCTGGGTTACGCTCGAACCTTCAAGCTGCTTCTGTGTGCGTGCCAGCGGGGAGATGTACTCTATCTCAATTTCTTCTCCCTCAAGACTTTTCGGGGGTTGGGGAAGCATACCGTTAGCCAGGTGCAACACAAAGGACCGCTCAATGCACGGCCCCAATACCTCGTGCAT
This sequence comes from Syntrophales bacterium, assembly GCA_963665835.2. Lineage (GTDB taxonomy): Bacteria > Desulfobacterota > Syntrophia > Syntrophales > UBA2210 > UBA6078. The sequence goes on from CAXXWJ010000002.1 coordinate 441,768, forward strand.
TAATCTCCCGATCATTGGCCCCAGAACCGTCATCTTCTCTTGCTCTCGGGCCATGATTTCGGGAATGTTCTTGTAGACATTCCCCGATTGCGCCATCATCAGAAAGATGTGCTTGAAGAACTTCTGTTCGATCTTCCCCTGCCGCTGCTGCTGCATCTCCAGTGAGTAGGGAAGGCCTCTAAGCCCGGTATCGATAGCTGATATTGCTTCGTTACTTTTCCCCATGAAATTGAGGCCATTTGGAGTTGTCCTGACTTTTCCCTTCATGTCGGCGGGAATATTCAGTGGCGGCTCAACACCTTTATGCGCGGCCCGCAGGTTTGTTTCATCCTGACTGTCCGCTGTCCTGATATCGGGCAGGGCAAGCATGCCCGGAGACCTGCCATATGCCTCATCGCCCCACTTGTAAAACCTGCCGACCACAAAGGGGAAGGTTACGTACCCTTTCACCCCAAGGAAATGTCCCGTCTTCTCCTCCATGTAAACCGAAGCCCAGGGCATCTCTTCGGATCGGTCGGATTCGCGATTCCAGTTAGGCCGTGGCTCAACTGCATGAAGGATCGAGACCTCTTCTTCCTCCTTGCCGTCCCGGAGTAGTTGGCGATAATCGGGGCTTAGGCTTTCCACTCCCCACTCCATGGCACACTGTCTCAGTGTCCATTTGAACGGTCTGTACATGGTATCAATAATCCCAAACTGATTTTCGGAAATCAGGGCATCACGACAAGAAAAGGGCTGAAAGATCATCCTGAATGGACCGAGGATACTATCTATGAACATCGGAGCCGTCCCTAACGCGCCCATATCCAGGTAGAACTCGCTCATCGCATTGTAGAAGCTGCTGTTTGCGAAGGAGGCTGTCATGATCCGGTCAACAACCTCGAACCAGCGCTTTACCTCCCAACGGTTCTTGAGCTTGTCCCGCTTTGGCCCTATCGTGAACCAGTCCATTGAAGGGCTGGTCATCTGCGTCTGCAGACCTGCCGCCAACACCAGATTCGCATCAATGGCCGTAGTATCGAAGATCGTACCGCCGCGACGTTCACCAGGCGTCGATCTGGTCAGGAACTCGGCACGGTCAGGTAGAACATGCTCTGCCACCTCCTGCCACAGGGTCGGGAAATTCCCGCGCCGACGCTCTAGGTCTCCCTTGCGCCTTTTGAACTCCTCCGGAGTCCTGTGTGCGGTCAGCTTTTCTTCTTCGGCCATAACTTACGAACTCCAAATCCGCGTTACTTGCCACCCAATGTCTTCGCCAGTAGATTCCCGGACGATATCTGAGACAGACCAAGGCCACCGGTCATCAGGTTCGCCTTATCGCCCTGCTTGCGCTTCAACCTCTCCGTTTCCTTTACAACGTTGTCATCACTTGACGCCGCAGGCGGTGCTTCCGGTGCCGCAGGCGGGATTTCCGGTTTGCTGAATACGCTGCTCATGCTGCCCTACCTTTCTATTTGCCTTACCGATCCGTTACACAATTCAACGTTCCCATCGGCCAATACTTTGAATCCTGCGCAGTGGGCGCCACAGATATCAGGCTGGCCCTTCTTCGGGTTTATGCAGAACAGGGCCTTGTTCTGGCTGTCAGACAGGCGATACAGGGAAGGCCATGTGCCCTCTGCGCTCGTCACCTCTCTCAGGATGAACTTTTCTTCCGTCACATCGAGATCGCCTTCCTTCCCTTCGCTTATCCTTTTCTCTGCCGCCCCTGCCCTTGCCTCTGCCGCTGAGACCTCTTTCCTTATCTCGGCAATCTCCGATGTCACGGCCTTTGCAATCTCCTTAATGAAATTATCAGCCTTGTCCCTTATGTCGTTGGGGACCTGGTCCATCAGATTCTTTGCCAGATTGTTCAGCTTGTCCTGAAACGTAACTCTTTTCTCATCCTTTGCCATCATGCCACCCTTTCAAAGTAGTTGTATTCTGCGTCAGCGTGGGTTTGCCGGCCTCTCTTGTCTGCATTTCCAGGCAACTCTACCGGTTCGGTAAATGTCAAGGCAGCCGCATCGCCCACATCAGGAGATCTCAAACCACGCTTCACCATGTCTTTCTTCGCCTCCAAAACAATCCTGAAGTTGCTGTCACGGTCGTGTCCAGGGGCAGCCAGATCGGCGTGCAGTTCGTCATCATCTTCAATATCCGGGGGCATAGTGTCATCCTCAAGCCATTCCCGCATCCTGTCCCACATCTCAGCCCTCTTGTTCTTGTAGCGTTCAGGATCGTCGGCAGCTCCGCCAAAGTTGACCGGCTTTACCCGGTCCTCATAACCCCAATCGACCAGAAGGTCGTAGACACCGGGCATGTACCCAATGTCGATGAACATCATGGTGACCTTGAATGCTCCCGCCTCATCGCGTTCATCCAGGATCTCCTTGCACCTGTAGGCAACCTGGGGAACCTTCAGCTTCTGATATGTCTTCTTCCCAAACAACACCCTGCCCTGTCTGCGGATAATCGCACAACGGTCTTTCCCTTCCCTGGCCGGATCCACACCAACAATCAACGGTGCATGGATCTGTTGTTCGTAAGGAACACGACGCGCCCTGGCTTTTATTATTGCTTCAGGATTAATAAACGGCTTTATGCCGGTTGACTGGAAAGCCTCTTGAGGAGTTGCCGGGTATTCCTGCTTGAACAGCAGGGGATCTCTCAGCTCGGCTATTTTCATGCGCCGCCAGTAGATCTGGTCGTCATCAAGCCCGTAGTTTTCCGCATACTCAATTTCTTCAGCGGTCATTACAAAGTCGGAAGGAGGTTCCTTGCGATACTCATCCTCCCAGAACCACGGAACGAAGATTGCGATATACCCATTCAGTCCCGCAACTGCGTCCTGCCACATTTCATGAAAGTAACCACCAATCCCGTTGGCCGTGGACTCAAGGATTATCTCGGTTCCCGGAGCGTCAGGGATGGACTGCATTACTCCCGCAGCGTGAGAATAGGCATTGGCCCAGAAGGCGACCTCTGAACCATGGAAATACTGAACTGTGCCCGACCTGCCAGCCCCTTTGGTCCTGGCCGTTGCAACCTTGTAACCAGAATCCAGGATGTCGAAAACCAGCTCTTTCTCGTTGGCCTTTCCGGTAGAAGGTTTCAGATCAGAGCGGATGTTCTGGTGAAACCGGTCAACCATCTCGAAGATGTTCGCGGTCGCAGCGTCTTCATGGGTCAGGATGAAGGCTCGAACACCCTTTCTGTGTGTTACCCTGTGATAATAACGGCCCTGAACGAGCGTTGAGCATTTGGTCTGCCGACCCTTGAGAACAATAGCCCTTACCCTTCCGGTGCTTTCAAGCTGCTCCTCCAGGCGCCCATGAATATATTGCTGTGTCCTGGTGAGGACAAACGACTGTACCCCCTGAGTCTTGGTGCGGATCACCAGGCACTTTTCGGCGTACCACGGGAAGTCATCCCGCAGTCTCTTCCGAACCGCTTTTTCCTTCGGTGTAAGAAACATATTAATCATCTAGCTCCTCAAGGGCCTCTTCGTGCCTATGCGTTACCTCGTGCTTCTCTGCCGCCTTCCACCCCGCTAAATCACTCAGAAATTTTGCAGCTTCCATGAAATTATACAGCTCAAAATCAAGCGTGCTTTCCATTATCTGATCGCCTTCCGGCGTTGATTTAATTACCCGTCTTTCCCTGATCTTTTTTATGAGCTTGGTCTTTTTGCGGCTGAGATCCCTGAATGATTTCGGGGTTACAACACCATAATCATCAACATCGACGTAATCGGCCATATTGACCATCAAGACATCATGCGCGATACTGACAACCTTTTTACCGCCGACTCCACACTTGCGCTCTACCAGCTTCCGGGTCTCATCCATCACCTCATCCCGGATCTCTTTTGTCACCTTGTCCTTGTCTGCTATTGTCGCTGCCATGACTGCCCCTGCACTGCCAGTACCCTATCCATCTTGTCGTTGAGACATTTCAGACTGGTCTCGATACGCCCTAGGTCTGCCCTGTAATCAATCTTCTGGACATATTTCTCAGAGAGATCCTGCTGCACCGAATCGACACGCGCAACGGAGTACCCTGAGAGAGAGGATACAACCAACATTAAGGCTCCCAGAATCCACAATATCCATTTCGCGTCAGTGCTCATTTTCAGGCCCCTTTCTTCAATGTAAACAATGCCGTTTTCTCGGCGCTGCTTTTGGAACTGCCGAAGAAATACCCGAGCACCTGCCCAAATCCAGTTGATAATGATCCGAAAAGCATAAATACTACGCCGTCGGAATTTTCAGGAAGGGCCTTGAAACACAACAGGCATATAAGACCGAAGAAACCGGCAACTACAAGCCAGGCTAGCAAATACAAATTGATATCCGATTTACCCGTAGCTTTCTCGTGTTCGGTTTGGCGATTTCTGGCCGACTGCCTATCTTCGAGATAGGCCCTTGTCTCTTCGAGCTTTACTTCTTCCAGCCTTACTCTGTTGTTGCTCTCTGCAATCTTGAGTTTTGAGAGAGCTTCAGGGTCGGATGCAAGGGCTGCCTCCACAGCCTCCGCCGTAGAATCAACCCCAAGAGCGTTTGAGATCACGTCAATGGCACTGCTTGCAATCGTGCCGATGGGATTCTTTACCAGATCACTTAGAAATGGTGCCGCTTCTTTGATCTTATCCGCTACTAAACTCCAACCCACAATCAACCCCTCCTGTAATCCTGTATTCGCTTCATCCATCCACGTGCAAAGCGCGAAAGGTCCTCGTTATTCTCTGTGATGCCCACGTAGTGAATGAACTGAAAACCGTTGAGGCATTTGTAGAGCGCCCTTTCATCTTTTGCGATCCACCCATTCAGGGCCCCAATCGTCACTGGTCCCATGGCCCCATCCTCAAGAAGATTTTCACCCAGATAGTTGAGTGCCCTCTGTGCGATCCTTGTCGCCGTTCCCCGTCCCGCATTTACAGCCGTATCAAACAGCTCTCCGGCAATATGACCACTATCCAGATCACTGAGCATCAGGCGATCCCAATACTTGCGCCGGTAAATCTCTTTTGCTTCGTCGATGGTTAGAGATTTGATATCCAGATCAGGAAAAGACCGTTTGGAAATGCCCCAGTTTGTTTCTCCCCCCGGATCTGCGGGGTCGTTCACATACCCGCCCTCGTGACCCAGGGTCTCAAGAAATGCTTCCTTAAAGTAATCTTTCATCTCTCCTCCTCCAACCTGGGGGCGAGGGGACCGGCTATTGAAGAGGACCGATCCCCTCTATCGGTATAGGTTTGATGATATGGTTACACAGATATGCTTTTGGGGGTAGGTAAGATAGCGTAAGATAAGGTAAGATATGGTAAGAAAATCAAATCCAAGGTGATGGATCTCACCCTTTTACGGAAATAAATAGTCCTGGAACCTCTGATTGAATTTTATCAACTCATGGACAAGGAACATTGGCCGACCTGATGGAGTCCTGCGAAGGGGGAGATGGTTTTTCTGGATAAACTCGCGGGCACCCTGCCATGATCCGATATTATACATCGGAATCATCACACGACTGATTATATCGCGTCGCCCTATAATCCGGTCATCTACTTCGAACATTCTCGCCCCTTGGACACTTATCCCCTTCCCCCATGGACATACAACACCGTTTCTTCTTGCTCCATGCGTTGCATCTTTCGCATAGCCCCTTTTTTCGTGCCTCTAATTTGCTGAACCATCCCCCGGGCTCTACTCCGAAGGAACGTTCCAGGATATCGCTCATAGTGATCCCTTTCCGTCTGAACCTTCCCCCTTGACATTTGATAGCATATGCACTATCAATAAATCATGAAAAAGCATTTGCTGGCCAATACGAAAAACGTTTTGTTTGATGATTTGGTTGAGCTTTGTCGTAGCTATTTTGGAGAACCACGCATTAGAGGAAGCCACTTTATCTTCAAGACACCCTGGAGAGGTGATCCGAGGATAAATATTCAGAAGGACGGCAAGATGGCCAAACCATATCAGGTGAGAGACGTAAGAAAGGCCATAGAAAAGCTGGAGGCGCAACATGGAAAATAATATCGAAAAATACACATACCGCATCGAATGGTCGGAAGAAGATGGCTGCCATGTGGCACGCTGCCTTGAGTTCCCTTCACTGTCGGCGCATGGAAATACCGTTGAAGGGGCCCTGCGGGAAATTGAGTTCGTAGTTGGTGAAACCATTGCCTGGCTTGGTGAAGAAGGTGAACACATTCCTGAGCCATTCGGGTTGAAGAAGTTTCGGGGGCATTTGACTTTACGGGTTCCCGCAGAAAAACATAGAGAATTAGCCATAAGATCGGCGGAAGAAGGTGTTTCTGTCAACCAGTTCATTTTGTCGAAGCTATAAAATTCATTCATGCTACCGCCTCAATCTGCTTGACCTCTTCAAGCCCGATCATCACGGGAGGCTCTATATGCTCTAAATGCCCGCTTGAGTTGTTGGATATCTCATGTCTTCCTGGTAAATACTCAGGATAATTACCCCTTGCCTCCATGATGGGATAGAGCTTTTCGAACTCTTTTTGCTTCCACTTCTCATCATCAACCAGCATATTCCCCATTTCGGGCCATCCGCCCATGACATCAATGACCGCGTGGATAACAGGATCGCTGAATTTAACGCTCTGGTATGTTCCGACCCGCCTGATAGCATTAAGCGTTTCAATCCATGCTCTAGTCGCACTGTTTTCCTGGGTTCCACGGATAGCTTCGATGATGTCAACCGCTTGGGAAAAAATCTTGCTGACAGAACCAGGGAGTTAAATGCTTTCTCACATTGCTCATCACTAAACGGCTCAATGGCTTTCCAGTACACATCTTGCAACAAAGTGCTGATTTGCCTATCAAAAAGCTCCCCTATCGCTATCATAAAGTTTTGAAACTTTCCAGAATCCTTCATGCGGGCGGCCTCCAATCCTGCAACGCTGCAATGTTCCGGCGTGTAGTGTCTGATACCTTGCCGGACAATTCATCTCGCTCAACCTCCTCATCCTCCCAGCCTTTAGCGTTGAGCCATGTTGCCGGGTGTGGAATATACTGCCCTCCTGCCTTCAACCAATCTTCTGATTTCTTGGCCCGCTCTATCATGGCAATCATAGACGCTAAGAGCTGCTCGTCAGGATTGATCTTATCAAAAGCCTTTTCTGCTTGGCCTTTAGATTTCTTTTTTGGGTATGCCTTCCAGAAGAGTTCAAAATTTCCATTCTTCGACCTCTTCGCACCGGATTGCGCGTAAGGGGGTTTCAGTAATGGGGATTCAGGATTCAGTAATGGGGATTCAGGATTCAGTAATGGGGATTCAGGATTCAGTAAGAGGGATTCAGTAAGAGGCCCGACTACAACTGTGCAAGTATCAGACTCGCATGGTGCTGGTATGGTGCTTGCCGCTTCTTTTATGTGGCAATTCTGGTGCGTGGTAAATGTTGGTATTTCTAAATAGTTTTGTCCTTCAAATTTATAAGCTACAATAAAACCATATTTACGCAACTCTTCAAGTAGTGCTTCGATCTTACAGTTATCATAAGGGAAGATTTCAGCTTTGATTCGTTTCGGCCTTAATTCCATTCTTCCATCACGGTCAGCCATGCACCATAGGCCTATAAACAACAACCTTGCCATTGCCGAACATTCAGCAAGATCATCATTCTTGAAAAATCCCGGCTTTATATTCCTTGCTCTCACTCCCCTACCCCTTCAATCCTTCTAATTTTTTACAATGGGAAGGCGGTTTTTGCCCGCCCTCCCAAAGTCACAGCCTATAACTCTTTTTCCGTCAGTCTGAAGCGCCTCTTGGTTTCGTCAAACACCTCCGGGCTTACCATGCAGGCGTCCTGTATAATTCTACCCATATACTGTTGAACCAAAAACAATGACTCGGTTGATGCCCTTAATTTCTCATTGATGCAGCCAGCCATGAAAAATATGTCCTCTGCGTGCAATAAAGCATTTTCACCAACCGGCATTCTGCGAACCGGTTCCCCTATCTCGATTTTCTGAATGTAGCCTGTAAGCTCATGGAATTGAGTTGCCGGAACCTGATCGTACTTTCCCACGTTAAACCTGTCTTTGATCGCGCGATAAACGTGCTTAAAGTAAGTGGGGTACATAGCCTTGTTCCCAGTGCCGTAGACCTTCTCCCCTATTAACTGCTGTACCTTGCGCTGCTGGTCGGGAGTAAGGGTCGTAGCTGGTAATTGTGAGGTCTGGCACTCTTCAGCCAGCCGTTTAATACGCTCACAGAGGCTTGACCAGCCGTGCGCCTTCTCATAGGCCTTGCATATGGAGAATAGCTCATCGGTGAGGTGGTTAAGGGCGGGAACATTAAGCGTTGGGTCCCGATGCATCAGCTCCGCTTCCATCCTGTTGAAGGCCTCGATATAGGCCACCTTGAACTGCATGGCGCGCTTTCCCGTGAAACCCATTGCAAGGATTGTAAAGCCGTCACGGGTAAGGGTGTAATGGGAAATTTCTTCACCGGAAGGGTTATTTAACACATTGATTTTATTAGCCCCAAAATTGGGGGCAGCAAAACTTTCAGGGACTTTCTCAATAATGTCATCAATATCCCTGATTACGTGGTCGTGACGCTTTTCAAAGAATTTCGCAACGTCCTTTGATGAAGTGATTACCTGATTGTTTACTACGGATAAAACTGGAACAACTTGAAGATGTTTCATGGTGGAACCTCCTATATTTGAGTTTTTCGGGCACAAAAAAGCCCGAGATGTTCTCACGCCATAGGAGCGCCCAGGACCTCGCGGTATCCTGGCATCTCGGACAAAAATCGTCCACAAACTAAAAACCCCCTTTCGCGCCATCACTGGACACAAGGCCGGGAAGCCCCTATGATGAGAGCCTTCACCATGCCACCGTCTTTTTCGGTTGTCAAGATTTTTCATTGCAATTCCACCCCTCCGTGTTACAATTTCAAACAGGAGGCAAGATACATGGCACGCTACACCAAAATTACGACCGGACACATGGGGCAACTGGTGGAATGGCCGGAAGTGCTCACAGAAGGGAAAACCCTTGAGGAATGCCGGGTTATGTTGAAGGATGCTACCCATGAAATGATCCTCGCATATCACGATCTTGGCAAACCTCTGCCGCCCGGTTCCGATCTGATCCGGGAAGCGATTGACCTGCGGGAAGATGTCGCTCTTGCCGCTTTTGCTGACAATCGGATTATAACCTTCGATAGGAATACGGCTCTTTCGCATGAAGATACGTGGGAATAATCTATGTCGTATGTTGACATTAACGCGAGGACGTAGTTCTTCCCGCATAATATATGTGCAGGATTGTGTAAGCTTCATACCCCGTTCCTCCCTATGCCGTGCCTTGCCAGAAACCTTGTTGCATCGTCTTCCAGGCGCTTCGATTCTGCCTCTCTCCGGCTTAACGTGGTTTCGATTTTCTCGGTGTGTACGCAGTTGGGATACCCCATACAGCCCCAAAACTCGCCATACCGGCTCTTGCGTTTCACCATTTCACGTTCACAGAGGGGACAGATTTTCATGGTATCAAGCCCCGTACTCCTCCCACGCCCACAGCGCGATCAAAACCGCATCGGCCTCGTTGTCGTCGATCGGTGTACGCCCAAGGTGCTTCCCTGCTTCAACCATCATCTCCTCCTTGCTGGCGTTTCCCATTCCTGTTGCCCATTTCTTCAACGTCGTAGTCTGAACGATCCCGTACTCGATACCCTTCTCCGAGGCTACTTCCTGAACTCTCCCCGCGAGGTTGACGGCGATCTCCGTTGCTGGTCCCCCTCGGTGATGTGGCCGCTCATAGGCTACAACATCAGGCTTTAGATCCATCATGGCCCCAAGCCAGTTCCGGAAGCGCAAAAACATAATCCCGTTTGATTCGCCTCTCTTTTTTGAAAAATCCTGAACGCCAGATTCAAAGATTTTTCCATCCCTACAAATCGCCCACCCGGTTTTGGTTGCTGTGTCGAGTGCGAGGATCTTCATCGATATCTTCCCCTCTTCAGGAAAGCCTTGAATGTGTCGTTATACCAATCCCCATGTATCATCCACATGACATGCTGACGGGTAAGGGTGAAATCATCGAGGTTCTCAAAATCTATCTCGTACTGTGCTTCATCGACTGTTCTTTTGTAGGATTTGCCCTTGACTTTCTCCATGGTGAAAGAGATCTCGCTTTCAACACAAGTCCCTGTACCGCCAGGGGCAAAGATCACCTTCAGCGATACGGGAAGAGCATCATCGGCTTTTAGAAACGCCCGATTTATGTCATTACTGTAGTCACTCAATAAACCATCAATCTGGTTCACCGCTTCCCTTAATGTCTTTCTTCCTATCTCCATAACCTGCCCCCTTTGTTTTTGTGTTCATGTTTACAATGTCGAACAATGTAAACATTGAATTATTCACCCTTCAAATATAGACTGGGTTCAAATTTAGATTCATGGAGAGTGTGCGCGATGACTAACAGGATCTTACGGTTCATCCGTTCTTTCTGGCCCCGGGTTAACCTGTCGATCTGAAATTTCGTGATCTCAGGAATACGAATGGAATAGGTTTCCATCAACTTGTCAGTCTCAAACCCGATGTCATCGTACATGCACAGCCTCCCCTTAGCGTTAAAAGGTTAAAAAACCGCGTCCCTGGCAACTGAATTTGATATTGATTTAAAAAATCTCATGTGTTACCCATTTCGTGGGATGGAGAGAGAGAATTACCAGAGGGTGACCTGCACCCTTTTTGTCTGGAAATTCCCCCTCCCCTATTTATTAATCACCTGAACAAAACAGGTTCTTTCCGTACGAGGTTCTTTTAAATGGAGATTGGCACATTTTCAGCAACCCTCAGTAGCATCGGACTTGCGACCGATTTTGTTAAAAGTTCTATTGATAAAATTAAGGACAACGCTGTCAGGGAAAAGGTTCAGGAACTCCTGAACGCCATAATCCCGCTTCAATTTCAGATAATGTCCTTGCAAGCGGTGAATTCTGCGCTCACCAAAGAAAAAGAGGACCTTGAAGAGGAACTGAGCAAGATTAAAGACTGGCGGACTGAGGCGTCGCGCTACGAACTTAAGGAAATTGCTTCTGGAGTGTATGCTTACATGAAGAAGACTGAACACTCTACCGAGCCAGCCCATTATCTTTGTACCAGGTGTTACACAGAGGGAAAAAAGTCGATCCTCCAACGAACCGAAAAGGACTTCGGTGGAGTTCATTATCTTTGTTTTTGCTGTAAATCTGAAATTATTGATCATTCTAAAGCCCTTGATTTAGGTGATTTTGCTGATTCTTAATATGATTTTTAACCTCTCATTTGAGCAGACCGGATAGAACCCCAGCTGCCCAACTCTGCGTTAAAAATCACGGAGCCGGATATGATCGCTGAAACACAAACAATAATTGCTATAAGCTCTAAAATTGTTGACGTCGCACAATCTTTATTTAGACGAAAGATTGAAAGCGAAGCTAAAAAAGAGTTAAATATCATTGTTGATTCAGTCCTTTCCCTCAAGTTCGATACACTTGCGCTTCAAGAAAAATATACGGCTATCCAAAATGAAAGAGACGAATGGAAAAAGAAAGCGCAAGACAGGGAAAAGAACTTGATGAATCTTGCACGTTATGAACGCAAGGAAATCGCTACTGGTGTTTTCGTTCGTGCGTTGAAGCCATCTGAGAAAGGCTCCGAGGTAGAGCACTGGTTGTGTGATAATTGCTATACTGATGAAAGGGAGTCTACGCTTCAATGGGGTTCTGCATCTATTGAAGGTATTCATTACATCTGTCACCGTTGTAAAGCTGAAATTATTGATCATTCTAAAGCTCCCGATTTACAAGATTTTGCTCAATAGTCACAACTGGTGTCACGTTGTTCCCTCGGCCAAGGAGAACGGTATGGGTATAGTCACTGATCTTTTGAAAGAAGTTCCCCTTAGTGTCGTTCTCAGAGAGCAGATTGTCATGCTCGATAAGGAGATCGCCAGCCTCAGGACGGAGAACGCCGAGCTTAAAGCGAAGGTGGCGATTTTGGAGACGGAGAACGCAGATTTGAAGATAGCGAACTCCGATCTTAAGGCAGAGATAGCCCGTATAAAAAGGCCCCAGAAAAAGCTTGACGCTGAAACGGAACAGCTTGTTCAGTACTTTTTTACAACCGGTAGAGAACTTACTGCCGGTGACGTTGCCTCCGCGCTCACTATCGATATTGGTACTGTTGACTATCATTTCGATCTCCTCTTTGAAGCTGGTTTGATTATGCAGACCAGGGCAGGAAGTGATTCCGGAGAAGGTATGTATGAAATCACCCCCTCTGGTCGAAAATATGTTGTTGAAAATAAAATCATGTTTACTCCCTAGGGTCAGAGCAGCTACTTTGGTTTTCCGAGATTGTTAATATCTCGCTACGAAAGCTCTTTTAAAGAGTCATATGGATCTGGTAGGTACCAAGGGTGCTTACCAGTAGGGCGTTGGCACGCCCTATGTCGGAGATGCCAACTCCGGCTAAAGGGCAGAGCGGTTGAAAGGCCCTAATTGTTACCTAATTGGAGGGTCAAATCCAAATTGGACCGGCCCTCCAGTACAAAACCGTAACACCTGGGATTACCTTTCATTTCACTCCGTCCGCCTCCCCGCGATGTTGGCCAGCATCGCGAGGATAGCGCCAGCCAGGGCGCGAAAAAAATACACTTCTGGGGTTAACAGCCCAGGCCGGCTTGGGCTTAATCATTAGGAGTAGACTAATGAAAAAGCTCAAAACGGTAACAGAGTACTTGATTTTTGTTACAGCTGCCCTAGAGGCAGTTGAAGTAATCATTTCTCTGTTACGTTAAAGTTTGATGGGCGGGTGTTCAGGCACCTGCCCATCATGCAAAAGTTAATCATCACTGCTCCTCCTTTGGGTAGAGTAGCTGCTTAAATGCTCTCGTAATTTTAAAAGGTATTTTTCAGAGGCCTTGCCTTTTCGGTATCCGGTAAGCGCCATACTTAGGGAATTGAAATTAATACCGAGCAAACCTGATAGCGATTGAAGCTCTCCCTTTCGGTCATGCCCGGTATCTATCATTAACTTTTTAACGTCTTTGCGAAGTTGTTCTGTTTGCATGGGTGAAATAATACACGATAGTTTGTATCGTGTCAATACTTAGTACAAGGATTATTGTATGGAGTGGGATCAAGATATCTTTGTGAAAAAAATCCTTGAACTCGTCAAGGACAAATGCGAAGGCGTTCAAAACACCTTTAATGATAAAATCGGTCGTGATTCCGTCTCAAGATGGAAAGGCGGCGCAAGGCCAAGCCTTGATGTGCTATTAAAAATCACCGAAGAATTTGGTTGCAGTTTGGACTGGCTTTTGGGCGAAGAGGCACAAGTCCACCACATCCACCCTGAAGCCCTTGACCTTTGCGATGATATAAACTCAATATTTGAGTCGGCAGATGATGAGGCAAAAGCCACACTTAGGGCTGCCGTGAAAGATACGCATAATAAATTGTTAAAAAAACAAAACCTTGAACTTAAGAAAAAAGTGAGGCACGCTGAGAAGATTACAAGTAAGGGGCAAGCCTCCTCTACTACAAAGGCCGGGAGTATAGGATAAAAGACGAGGGCCGGGTGATATGGATTGCACCCGGTTTTTTTTGACTGAAGTTATGTCATTTTTGGTATATACTTGATCCCGATACGTCCACGGAAAACATATGATGACAAACATCTTAGTCCTTTTGCTGGTCCACTACATAGCTGATTTCCCCCTACAGGGAACCTTCCTGGGCACGCAGAAAGGCAACTACGACTACCTGCTTTTCTGTCATTGCTTCATCTGGACAGGCTGCATCTGTATTGCTTTATCCTGGATTGGATTGTTCGCCATATGGAAAATGGTATTCCTGTTTGTCGGTCATTTTGCGATTGACCGATGGAAGGCCAGACACCCTAAAAACAAGGAACTTGGAATGACAAAACTTTTATGGATTGACCAGGCCCTGCACGGAATTCAATGCCTTATAGTTGCTATATAGGTAAAATAAAGAATGATGACATCAAGACAATGCGAAATTGCAGCAGAATCATATGCGGCGTGTCTTCTTGCTCAATCAGGTTATGACGTTTTTGTCCAGTATGGTGCCAACCAGCCCCATTTCGATCTTTTAGCCAATAAAGAAAGAAGGTTTTTGCCAATATCGGTAAAAGGCAGTCAGGACGGTGGCTGGATGCTTGCCGTGCGCTATATAAGAGGGGGTTTAGATTATCACAAAGCCATAGATGCCTGGTTTGCCGCACAACGGGACTATGTTATCTTCATGTTTGTTCAGTTCATGCATGTACCAGTAGGCACATCACCAAGGGTATATATAGCAAAACCAAGCGCAATAGCGGCCCACCTCAAGACTCAATTCGATGGAAGGGGTAATGGTGCTTTGCAGGAGGACTACAAGCGCGATCATCCCAATTCAAGATATGATCATAAAATACCCCAAGAGTGGGCATTCAGTCGGGAGAGAATGGATGGAATAAGATAAACCTTCATATTTTCAGGATTATTTTACGTTCTCGGCTATTACCCTACCTTGACAAACAAATGATATTCCCTGTCCTGATCGTGCCCCGATCATTACACTTTCGATGATCGGTGAATTGACTTCTTTGGATGCTTCCCACTTGACGATAAAATTTGCTCCGAAACCACCAGTTTTGTCGGTTTCTTTTATTGAAAAGTGGTGAGATGCGAGAGGTCCGAGGTTTATTGGTTTTGGCGCATATTCCTTTAATGAGTTGCCATCGTTGTCAAAATATTCTGCCGAAAAGATTGTAATTGGGTTATGTAAGTCTATGTTTCTAATGCTAAGCATTGCCGAAAGATTGAATGGGAGTTCTTTGGGACCAGTAAATACATGCGAATAAATAGCCACATAAACTGTTTGACCAGAAGACAACTCGATTTTCTCTCCTGCCGAAAAAACCGGTAACGCAAACAACATGATAAAAACAATTAAAGTAGTCAACTTGTTCATATACGTATCCCTCCTTTTCCACCTTACGCTTTCCGGTGTGATCGTACTCTAATTCTCCGGGGATGAAAAGATGAAATCAGGTAATAAAATAAACATAATCGGATATTCTCTTTTCTTTGTAGGAATAATTAATATTTCACTTATCAATTATTTTCCGTTTGGAAGTAAAATGAGGATTACCGTTGGAAGTGTAGTAGAATGGTCAAGCTCGCTTGCCGCTATCGCTGCAACCGCTGAAAACACAATATTTTGCAACAGACAATCAAGACCGCGCCACTTACGGTAAATGTGCAGCACCTTGTCGGGCCTGTTTTCATTTCATTTTTTTGTTTTTTTAGCCCCCTTTTTAGGTGCTGGATTTACTTCTGCTGCATTGACTGTGTGAATATTTTTTTTCTCCTCCTCTGTCTTTGAAAGCCCAATACGTGATACTCCCATCATTGCTCCGGGACATATCAACTCAGGGGAAGGACCCACTGCACCAACTGCTATTTGAAATTGAACTGATAAATTATAAAGGCCTTCGTGAAGACCTTGCTTTTTGATAAGTATTTCTGTCATTTCGACAAGTGAAAAATCAGCTATTAGCGTCGGATTTTTCTCAGTTGATTGCATGGATCGTCTCCCAAGCAAGCGGTTGTTCCATAGTAGCAACAACTGTTGCTGATTTTTGGCCATCAATTAAAGTAACGTTATGCTTGTGTGTATGTTCGACCCTCAGAACCCTATTCTCCTCTACTGCTGCAAGAATCGATTGATAAACAAACTCGTTAAGGTTACTGCCTCGATGACAAGCAGCCTCAGCAGCTCTTCTGTGAAGATCCGACCCGACCCTTACATTGAAAGTTCCGCTGTACGGTTTGTTGGCCGGTTTTCCTGTTTTCTCGCAATATGCTAAATAATGGTCAACTGCTTCCTCAAAAGAGGTTTTGATATCATCGACAGTGTTGCCTTCGTAAGTAATAATGTCATGGATGAAAAGGATTTGACCATGCAAGCAAGCATCTTCTATGCTAGCTTCAATTGTACCAGTATACCCTTTATAGCTAAGTTTGTTCATGGAATCACCTCTATATACTTAAGGGCTTTTTTTGCGTCGCGAACCTGATAATCTTTCAATATTCCTGAGGGATGGGTTTTGGACATTCCAAAACGAAAACCACTCGTATGCTCAAACATATAGTGCGATCCACCGCTACATGAGTTTTTAAAGCCAAAGCAACCCATTAGCACAACAAGTTCGTTCCAGGAAAAATCTTTTGGTGCCGGGCTGGAACAAAGTTTTGCCAAGAGTTTTTCTTTTTTAGACATCAAATCCTACCATGGGAAAAGTAGATTTTGCAACTAATAAATAGTTGCTTAATTGTCAATGCTTTTATAGTACCCAACAATTGGTATCCCTAATAGGTACTTCCTAAACTTTCGCGTAAACCTACTTTATTCCACAAAAAATGAAAACAGAAAAATCTAATATAAAATCAAGACCAAAAAAGAAAATCCCCCCCCTTCTGGCACCCTTTCATCGAATCCGAGTCATACACCCTATGTTCTCTTTTTCCTTCTCACAAGGGCCATTCCGGCTAGACCGAACCCCAGAAGCAGCATGGTGGCCGGTTCAGGAACAGGCGGAGCGCTGTTGGACGTCTCAATGTTGAAGGATATTCCCTTGTCGTAAAAATACTGGTCCGGATCTATGCCCAGTCCCGCCACCGAGTCATTCGAGAGATATTCGACCAACGTGGCGATTTCCGACTCATCGAAATAGTAGGTTATGGTCTGCGGCTCTCTGGAAATCTTGTCCCAGGACGCGAGTGTGGTTTGTTCACCGGAGTAGAACATACTCTCAAAATAATTATCTTTGATAAACAAATCGCTCCCGTAATCGAGCCCTTCGTGAGCCGCATCCAGCAGACTCAGATAGAGTGGTCCAGATTTTGAGTACGAAGCTATATCGTAGAAAATTACCGATGCGGACGTTATAACCTCACCCTCTGACATAACAAAATCATTCAGACCCCACGTATAATAATAGTTTTTATCAAGCGAGTAAATATCGCTCAGATCCCAGTTGTAGGTCGTAGCGTTCGCCGTTCCCAATGGTGAGAGCAGAAAAAGCAGTAGCCAAATCACGTATAATGTCTTTTTCATCTTTACGGTCCTCCTTGTATTCCTTGAGGACCATCTTTTCAGATCATCGGGATACTGTAAATACCACCAAAGTAGTATTTTAAAGTGTTTTCGATATGTTAATGTTGATTCTCCTCTATTGGCAGGAAGACCTCCCACCCCACCGTGGGAGTGGAGAAGAAAGGGGTTGCACTAACACTTGTACGGGTATCGGATTTGCTTATCAGAATATAGGCTTATAACTTCAGCGCGTTGAACTTACTGCCGATATAGGGGGTGGCAAGGTGTGAATTTTGATCTTTGCTGCGTAATATGTGATTTTGTTAAGTCTCCCCTCTAATTATTGTACAAACCTCAGACTTTAATTTCTAGGCACCTTATTGTGCTCCACTTCCCACCATCCATTAGTTCAGGAAGGACAATGTACAAACCCATATTTTACTCTTTGTAATGCTACCGGATCGTCATTGCCGTGATGATTATCTTTTAAAATCTAGTCCTCTCAATGATTTGATAACCTTTTTCTCGAAATAATTTAAGGCAAGCATCTGCCGCATTTGCGTCGTAAAGTGTTCCCTTGTTGTCCTCAATCTCTTTCAGGGCCGCATCAATACCCAAAGCGGCACGATAGGGCCTGTGAGAGGCCATTGCTTCTACCACGTCGGCTACAGCAAGAATGCGGGCTTCTATGAGAATACCTTCCCCCTCAAGATTTCTTGGATAGCCCGAACCATTCATCCGCTCATGGTGCTGGTAAATAATCTCTGCCAAAGACCAGGGGGATTCTATATCCTTCACAAATTCGTATCCCTTCCTAGCGTGTTCTTTAATCATGGAAAACTCGAGTTCAGATAGTTTTCCGGGCTTGGACAATATCTCCCCGGGGATTGACAATTTCCCGATGTCATGGATGGAAGCGGCCATGCGTATACACTCGACCCTGTCCTTTGACAATCCCATCTCGGTTGCAATGGCACGGGCAAGATCGGCAACCCGGAGCTGGTGACCAGCGGTATAGGGATCTCTGGTTTCCACAGCCGATACCATGACTCGAATAGTGGCTCCAAGCGCTCTTCTGAGACTTTCGAGGGTTTTCCTCAAGTCTTCTTCTGCTTTCTTGCGCTGGGTAATATCGCGGATGATAGCGGTGTAAAAATGGTCGCCGGAGATCTCCCAATGGGACAGAGACAGTTCTAATGGAAACTCGTTTCCGTCCTTGCCCAGTCCGGTCAGTTCTAGCGTTTTCCCAATCACGCGGCTTTTGCCGCCCGCTTGCAGCCGCTTTAGTGCGTAGCGATGTCTTTTGTGAAATTGTTGGGGTACGATCATATCTAGCATCTGTCCAAGGGCTTCGTTTTGGGAATAGCCAAACATTTTCTCAGCACTCATGTTCCATCCCGTAATTGTCCCATCGCCACAGATCGTCACAATGGCGTCGTTGGCCGATTGAGCCATAGCCCGGTATCTCATTTCGCTCTCGCGCATCGCTTTATCCGTCCGCTTACGTGTGGATTCTTTGGCTGCAAGCTCAGCCGATATACTCCTGGTGATTGATTTTTTCAGCTCGGCATCTTGAGAACGCAATTTCTTTAGTTCCTGTACGAGTTGACTATTTGTCTTATTATCATCTTTCATGGGATCACCTCTTGAAGGGAAAACCCAGATTTCTCTTTAAAACCTGCAACAAGCTCTCCCTAATGTCCTGCTCGACCGTGTTATTTATGGACCTAACAGGAAGAAATATCAATAAAATACTATTGATAGCCACTTGAGCAATATCCTGTCTCCTGAAATCTAACTTCTTTTGATGGCAGGAAGGGGAGCAGAACATTCCCGGTTTACTTTTGTTCTATGGAAAGATGTTTCCGCAGCAGATCGGCAAACTGTTCGGGCACAACGGGTTTACTGAAGTAGAACCCTTGCATCTCATCACAGGAGTGCTCCTGCAAAAAGTCCATTTGCTCCTGCGTTTCCACACCTTCGGCCACAACGGTAAGCCTGAGAGTCTTGCCCATGGCAATGATCGCCTCGGCAATCGCGTTGTCCCCAGGATTGTCAGGGATGTTACGGATAAAAGATCGATCCACCTTGAGTGTATCGACTGGGAAGTGCTTGAGCTGGGAGAGAGAAGAGTAACCGGTACCGAAATCGTCGATGGCGAGCCGCACCCCCATGTCCTTGATTTTGGAAAGCACCTCGATCATGCGCTTGGGGTTCTGCATCACCATGCTCTCGGTGATTTCGAGCTCCAGCAGATTCGGAGCCATACCGGAATCCTCCAGCGCTGTTCTGATATCTTCGAGCAGGCCTCCATCCGTGAGTTGACGAAGTGATAAGTTTACGGCCATAGAGACAGGGGGAAGGCCTTGGTTTTGCCAGGCGACATTCTGGACGCAGGCGGTTTTCATAACCCATCTGCCGATGGGCACGATCAGCCCTGTCTCTTCGGCTACCGGGATGAGTTGCATAGGAGTCACCGAACCAAGGGCTGGGTTCTGCCAGCGCAGCAGGGCCTCCACACCGGTGATCGCCCCGGTTTTGAAGTCCAGCTTTGCCTGATAGTGCAGGGAGAGTTCGTTTCGCTGCAACGCCTGGCGCAGGTTGGTCTCAATCGACATGCGTTCGATGGATTGCGTTTTGATATCCTTGGAATAAAACTGGTAGTTGTTCTTGCCCTCTTCCTTGGCAAAATACATGGCTATGTCGGCTGTTTTCATTAAGGTCTGTTCGTCCATACCATCTTTGGGATAGATGCTGATGCCGATACTTGCCGTTACACGGCATTCCTGACCCATGATTGTCATAGGCTTTATGACCGTAGAAAGGACATTGCGGGCCACAGTAGCGACCTGTTCCAAACCCTTGATCTCCTCGATTAGTATGACGAACTCGTCCCCTCCCAGACGGGCGATGACATCGACCGCCCGGAGAGCTTGCCTCAATCGAGTTGCCATTTCCTGCAAAAGTTTGTCACCCGCTTCGTGCCCCAGCGTGTCGTTGATAATCTTGAAGCGATCCAGATCGATAAAGAAAACGGCGAGCTGCCGCTTATAGCGTTGCGCTGCCTGGATTGCGTGGTTCAGTAACTGGTTGAACATCAACCGGTTGGGAAGGTCCGTCAAGACATCGTGCGTGGCGAGATACTCAATTCTATCTTCGGCGCGTTTGCGTTCTGTAATGTCGTGGCCAACCCCACGAAATCCCAAAACCTTTCCCTTGCGGTCTTGTCTTGGGAAAATAGAAAATTCGACAGATGCTGTACCGCTGCCATCGGAGCGGATGAACTCATGAAAGATATTTCTGATTGGCTCGCCTGTTTCGTGAACTTGATGGAACGCCTTGTAAATAATGTCTGCGTTTTCAGGTATTCCAGAGTCACGAAGATTTCCCCCTATCAGATCCTCCTTGGAAAATCCCAGCACTTTGGCGAATATATCGTTACAGAAAAGGATATTACCGGCCTTGTCAGTCTCAAAAAACGACTCCTCCATCTCTTCAAGAATGGTGCGGTATCGCTCTTCGGACTCCCGTATTTTCTCTTCCAT
This sequence comes from Syntrophales bacterium, assembly GCA_963665835.2. Taxonomy (GTDB): domain Bacteria; phylum Desulfobacterota; class Syntrophia; order Syntrophales; family UBA2210; genus UBA6078. The sequence goes on from CAXXWJ010000002.1 coordinate 462,425, forward strand.
TGCCTTACGTTCGGTGATGTCCCTAGCAATACCTCGTAATCCGATCGGGTTTCCCTCCAAATCTTTTATAAGGGATATGGATGTTTCGTTGAATGCTTTCGTTCCGTCTTTCCTGGTAATTTCTAAAACATGGGCATAGACGGGCATACCTGTATTGAGAACTTCGGCGATGACACGAGATATCTTTTTGAAATCCTTTTTAGCTATAAACTGTCTGATATCCATGCCTATCAATTCCTCCCGGGAATACCCGAGATTTCTGCATTCCGCATCGTTAACGAAGGTCAAACGGCCTGAAAGGTCCGTCTCATGGTAGCTGTCCACCATTTGCTCTATGATGCTGCGATATTTCTCTTCGGAATGGCGCATTCTCTCCTCCATTGACTTGCGTTCGGTAATATCCATAAAACCTCCGCGTGTGGCTCGCTTACCTTCAATGGGCAGCCAATCTAGGAAAATCCATCTTTAAGAAAGTTACAAACAAAATTTACCTCAGCTATCACTTGAGCTTATCAAAGTGATAGCTGTTGTGAGACCCCCTACCGTGATTTTTATCAAGGCTTTCTTTTTGGCTGCTTATCAATCTTGTTTTTTGATTTTTGTTTCTGCTTTTCGCTGTTCTGCTTCCGATCCTTTTCCTTATCCTTCTTGCCGCCCTTGTCTCCCATTATAGCTCTCCTTTTGCTGCCGTTCGCAGTGTGGCTTCACAGCAATTCGGTTATTATTGATTGTAATCTTGCATACTTTTCAAAATCCGTCAATTACCAACTTCCGGAAGGCATCTGTTTCACCCCTACCCTGCCCCGTTCTCGGGGCTTTTTTATGCCCAAGATCCAATCCCAAACGAAGAAATCATCACATAACCGCGCGATAAAGCCCTACCAAACCATTCCCCCGCCGTGGGAGTGGGGAAGAAAGGGGGCTTGACAGGTGTGGTATAATCCTCGGAAGCAACGGAAGAATGGTGGTAAAAAATGATTGTCACGCATAATCGCGAAAGACTAATCAACTCTATAATCTATTTCAGCCGAAATACAAAATATTGCGGCAAGACCAAGTTGATGAAACTCCTTTATTTCCTAGATTTCATACACTTTCGGGAAACAGGAAAATCAGTTACTGGGTTGGACTATTATGCTTGGAAAATGGGTCCCGTACCGAAAGATCTTTATGAAGAAATCGATTCCATGAAACCGGACATGGCTAAAGCCATTTCTATAAAGCCATCCGGGTCATTCTCAGGAATAAGCGCTCTAAAGAAATTTGACAAAAAACCTTTCACTCCAAGACAGGAGCGTATACTGAAAGAGCTTTCAGAGATATTTTTAGACGCAAAAGCAGAGCAAATGGTCGAAGTTACACACCTAAAAAAGCATCCATGGGATAGAACCCTAAAAGAAAAAGGTGAGTTTCAAAAAATTGATTACCTTCTCGCAGTTGATGGTAGCTCGGGTTCTCTTGATATTGATGATGTTATTGAGTTTATGGAAGAACGTTCCGAAATGTATGATATTTTTGGAACTATGCCGGAGTAAAGTGTGCGTGGAGGAATCTATTTTCATAGTCGCTTTGTTTTCCACGACGGGGAGATCGGGGAAAAGTTCATAATTCTCTTGAATAACCCAAACCCCGGAGAACCTTTTATTTTCATCAAAACAACGTCAAACGGAAACAAAAAGCCTAACAGTTACGGCTGTCACTTCCTACGAAAAGTTTTCTTCCTACCAGCAGAAAAGTTTTTCTTTAAGCAGAATACTTGGATACAGCTTCACGAAATATATGAATTTTCTGGAGCCTATATAATAAAGTCTGGACTTGAAAAAGTTATGAAACATTGTTCAACCTTCCCCTCTCAGCTGATCAATGAAATTTCCAACTGTCTCATTAGGAGTAGTTCCGATGATCTGACAGATTATCAAAAGCTGCTTTTGAAGGCACGATAACACACCCCGCCCCCATCCAAGGGCTTTTTTATGCCTGAAATCCAATCCCGAGCCGCATGTTCCTATGTTTCTTCTTGACTTAGTTAATCAAATTTCCTATCAGAAACACTGATTCTACAGTATGTTTAGGGATTTTCGATGGATACCGCAACGGACAGGGCGGTTTTTACGTCAGTAAGGAAGTGATTTTCAGCGGCTAAAGCCGAAGAAGGGGAAAGAGTAGTACCCGTAAAACCCTATAGTCGAACAAGGTTAAACCTAAAAAGAGATAAGCCAATGTACCTTACTGAACTTGCTGATTTTTCCAAAACAATGCTTACCCCCGTGATTGCCGTAATTGCCGTTTATATTGCTTGGCAACAGAAAAAAATAAATGAACAAAAACTAAATCTTGATCTTTATGATCGACGGTTAAGGATTTATGAAGAAGTTCGTAAAATTCTCAGCATAATAATACGCGATGCAAAAGCCAGTTATGACGACCTTCTTAAGTTTTATAGTGCTGCATCCGAAGCAGACTTTCTTTTTGATCCCGAAATTACAAAGTATATTGATGAAATATATCGGCACGGCATTCAACTCCAACGCTGGAACTCAGAGTACCGAGATTATACACAGCCTACCCCCGAGGGGTATGATCATAAAAAAGTTTGCGATGGTATGCACACTGAATTGACGTGGCTGGCAGATCAACTTATACCAGCGAAACAAAAATTCAAGCCATATCTAAAAATCAAATCCTAATTACGTACGGAAAAGGAATTCATCTCTGACAGTATCTTTCAAAATTATTTCACCGGTAGGTGGTATAATACGCCTGCATAATACAAAGATAAATGCAAGAACAATACTCCCTGTTCCCCATCCTGTACCATGATGTGATGGAAATTTATAAACAATGTATCGTTTTTTGTTATCCATGGTTCTCCAGATTTTTAAATAAAAGAGTTTATCTCATAAGCAGTGTGGCCCTTTCTTGAAGTACGATACTTCACATTCCAGTTCATCAATTTATCACATAGCCTTTGGCAAGCAAGCCGTACCTGATATGCTCCTGCCAATTAAAGAACCCATACCCTATTTCTGCTTGCTCGATATCAAAAATACGGCCTTCAAATATTTCATTAACAGGGACGTCAACACCCATTAATGATATTACAGAGCTTGACGTTGGTTTGATCCCATCCCTAAAATTTATAAAAACTCTACCAGTTAACTTGTCGTAGTGAGAAGGATCGTTGGGGTTTATTTTAGACCTGGTGTTTGTTAAATCTATGAAATTAGGATTATCATAATCGATCTTAATCCCTTTTCTATTTCTTCGGGCGGCACAGCCCCAAAGCCTCCGTGATACGTCCCAGATTGCAGCACCAATCAGCGTCTTCCGTAGAATCTCCTTCATACAAACCCTCCCCGCTTAAATTTCGTTTAACCCTACCCCACCCACCTGAGAGGTGCAAGGACAAATACAGACTTTATTGTAAATACGCCTTGACATAATACAAACTATTGTGTATTATTCCACCCACCAGAACGGAACAGCCCATTTCCATCGGGATCACAGAAAATGGAGGGTCCGCGTGACAGGCTCCTGTGGGCCGAGACGTAGGCAGACCGACAAAGCGAAAGCCAGAGGGCGCCGGGATTATCCCGAGAATCGCTAGAGGGAAGCCGTGGACAGGGAGTAGGAGAGGCAAAGCAGTTCTTTAAAGCTGAACGGGGAAACGAAGATAAGTCATTCCGGGTAATCTGGTCTGGCGGAAGCGGATGAAAACCCGACGCGCAACCTGGCGGGAGTAGGCAAGTAGCGAAAAGATCCTATGCGCCATAGGCGATCTTAGGCGTCTTAAATGACACAGCCAAAACCGAAACGGGATCAGGGAAGGACAAAGCGAGCGACCTTGTAGGGGGCCAGTAGGATGATCCGGCAGTTATGGGTAGCCAACGCAAGGTGGAATACGTGCGGGCAGTAAAAAGCAATCGGGGCAGAACCCGTTCAGCCAGGAAAGCAGGGTGGTTAGTAAGCCAATAGAGGAGAAGGCCCCGAAAGGTGAGACGTGGGTTCGATTCCCGGCCTCGCCCAACAGAATGGACAGGGAATAATGCGGTTGTGAGTGGTGGCTGTGTACGGTTAAAGTCCGAGGACAGTTTATCGTCCCGTCCAAACATCAAGAAAGGAGGAGGGCAATGACGGATCAGGAAAAGATTAAGGCTATAGAGAGTGTTCTTTCGGAAGACACCAAATATGCGAACAAGCCTAAGGGCCACACGCTCAGGGATGTTATCGGGGTTCTGAAAGAAGAATTCCCCGGCAAAGACGAGCAACATACAAACGCGATTACCGGGGAGATTCTCAGGTCTGTGGTTAGGATTGAAATTTAACTTTCACGCTCAAGCTCTTTTAACTTTTTGTACTAGCTCTCACCTCCTCTGCTTTGGATTTTTTGTGGGGTATAAATTCCCTAGCACAGGGTGAGGGCATTTACAAATAGTTATTTAGCAAACCCACCTATGAAAGGAGGAAGGCAGGAAAGAACCCAAAAAAAGACGGATAGAGGCAAGAGTGGCGGATTTATTAACCTGGCCTACGAGGGCCACACAATATATTGCACGGGGGAAACCGCCTCCCCCAACATTAAATAGAGGTGAAGCCATGACAAACGAAGAGCGAAGGGCAGTAAACAAGATGCTGGAAATTAACGGCGACCTAAACGAACAGCTGGCCGAAAGAGACAGGATCATAGTCGAACAGGCGGACAGGTTGGCCTCAATAGCTAAAGACCTTTCCAGGAGTCTGAAAAGGCTGGCAAGTTTAAGGGAGGAAGCGACATGAACAGTTCTAAGGCCCCTTTCTGGAGACGATGGGCAAAGCGGTTGAGGTATTGGAAAAAATCAAAAAGCATCGAAAGGGCCGAAGCTGATTATATCGCTGCCCTAAGGGAAGCATATAGTCCAATGAAACAGGAATTAAGGATAAGACGTTTCATTGCCTACAACTTCCCCGGCTACCACGTCCACAAAAACCCGAAGGGAGAAGCGGCATGACATATACCAAAGAAGGTGAATACAAGGGATATCCCACATTGAGTATCTGCTACATGAGGGATGACGAGGAAAAGACGTTGATATCCTTCGGCGTGAAGAAGGCGGAGGGGCTTTTGGAGCATTACGATGAGATCCGACAGTTTGTGGAAAACAACCAAAAGGAGGGGTGAGGAGATGGAAGGATTAGAATTGCAGGAATATAGGGCACCATTGACAGCGGTAGAAGTACGGGCGCAAGTCAATCTGATTCAGGAGGTCATGGGGGCCGTTATGAAGAAAGACCTCCATTACGGGACAATCCCAGGAACCCAGAAACCGACACTTTATAAGCCGGGATCTGAAAAGCTCCTGTCAACATTCAGGATATCCATACAGCCGGAAGTGGAAGACCTGTCTTTTGGTGGCGATTTTATCCGGTATCGTGTCACCTGTAAAGCATACGATTCAAGGGGCGGCTTCCTTGGGGCCGGTATCGGGGAATGCTCAACCGATGAAGAAAAGTATAAATGGCGCGGGATCGTGTGTGAAGCGGAATGGGAATCGATCCCCGAAGACCAAAGACGGTTAAAGTTTTACCGGAACGGGAACCAGATGAAGCAGATCAGGACAAACCCGGCTGACCTCGCAAACACTGTGTTGAAGATGGCAAAGAAGAGGGCACAGATTGATGTGACTCTGACCGTCACCGCGGCCTCGGATATCTTTGATCAGGATATCGAAGACCTCTCGCCGGAGGTTCGGGAGGCAATAGTCGGGGGAGGAGAGAAGAAAGAAACTCCCCCCGTCACCCGCAAAAGCGCCACAAAGACCGAAGGCCATGGAAGCGGGAAGACACCCCATCAATCCCTTAATGACGAGCTGGAGGCTTACTGTGGAGGCAACAAGGCGCTCCGGGCGGAAACCCTAAAAGAGGTATCCCTCTTCCTGAACGATAAGGGAGAAGAGGTTTTTATGAGGGCCATCCCATCTGAGGGCAAAAACGACAAATGGGTGGGCTCCGCGCTCGGTAATCTCCGAAAGCTGGCAGCGGGGAAAACTTCAAAGCCTTCCGCTACCGATCCCGACATTATCACCCCGGATGATATTCACAATCTCTTTGTTTGTGCCGGATATACCGAGGATCAGATACTTCCGAAGATGGGAACCATCCTGCAGGAGCCACCAAAGAAAGCCCTTGAGGACTATTCAGATCAGGCGCTCCGGGAGGTACATTTTTGGATGCTAAGCAATGAGAGTTGACTATGAAAGAAATTAAACTAACCCAGGATTTGTTGCATTGGTAGATGAGGGGAGTTTGCCCATAATGCCGGAACTTAAGTTTGACTCTATAGCACACATCTACACCGTTGGAGATCGGCAGATTCCCAGTGTCACCCAGATACTTTCCGAATTTGTTCGGGTAGATATCGGCTCCGGCTGGTACGTCTCAACCTTCACGGGGCAGATAATAGACGCTGCCACCTTCGAGGCGGCGGGTGCCATGGGTACAGCCATTCACAAGATGATCCACTATTACCTTGATAATGATCTTGATGAAGGCACCCTTTCCCCTGCCCTGATTGCTGTCTTAATGAGATTCAAGGAATGGGAAAAGGTTTTCAGCCCAAAGATAGAACTGGCTGAAACCATGCTTTATTCAGAGCGGTACGGGTTTGCTGGTACCATGGATTGCGTCTGCACCATAGGGCGTGACCATTGGATTGTTGACTGGAAATCGGGCGGGTACAGCACAGCCGGGCCGCAACTGGCAGCGTATGAAAAGCTGTATCAGGAGCTATCGGGGAGCCGTACACCCTTAAAGCGTGCCGTTCTCCATCTGCCAAAGGACGGGAGCCCGTTCAAGTGGGTCCCACAAACAAGCCGGGAAGATTGGAAATTTTTCGAGGCCCGCCTGTATCAAAACAACTATTTGAAAGGTAGATGATACCATGACGGATGAAAAGAGAATCCAAGGAAATGAATTAAAAAAGAAAATTGATGAGGCAAAGAGCAACCTCGATATTGCGAGAAGGGTTGAGGTACGTGGGGTCTATGGCAACGGGACAAGTCGTAAGCTTCCGCTTACCGAAGAGATTAGTAGAATTATAGCAACAATCGTAATCTCACACATCGAAAAAGCCCTGGCCGATCTAACGTCAGAATACGAAGCACTTTAATGGAGGTAAAACCATGAACAACTTGGCAGTAATCGAAAAGGAATTGACACAGGAGATCAACCCTGTTGTCGAAAGGGCCATGGCTCTGATCGTAACCACCGTAAAAGAAAAGGAATTTGCCGTTATCGAGATGAACCTTGTCAATGAGCTTATTAAGAAGGTCAAAGCCGACTTCGAAGACCCGAAGAAAAAAGCTCATGAAACCTGGAAAGCCATCGTAACCCAGGAGAAAGGGCATCTCGACCCTCTTGAAGCAGCCAAGACAACCATCAGGGAGAAGATCGGGACCTTTGACCTTGAACAGAAACGGCTTGCAGAAGCAGAAGAAGCCCGGCTGCGGGAAGAGGCCCGGAAGGCGTTCGAGGCGCAACAGGCCGAAGCCCAGAAGATGATTGATGACATCCTTGCCAAGACACAGGATGTGGATGAAACAATCGAGCTCATCAACATGGAGTTGAAGCGGGACGGTCTGACCGAGGCTGAGCGTCAGAAGCTCGAAGCACAACTGGAAATCAGCTATGCCATAAAAGAGAACAACCAGGAGAGGGTCGAGGAGATTCACGCACAAGCTGCCGAGCCGGTGTTCGTCCCCCCTACCCCTCGCCTGGTTCCCGCGAATACCAAAGTCAAAGGCGCATCGTCCCGCTTTGAACTGGTTCCGCAAGTCGTAAACAAGATGGCACTCATTAAGGCCGTGGCGAACGGAATGGTAGCCGAATCGGTACTTGATGTCAATATGGGCCAGCTAAAGAGATTTGTGAACATGATGAAGAAGGCCGTTCCGGGCGTAGCGGTTAAGGAACAGGCCATTGTCTCTGGCAGGGGGCGGTAATGGATAAGTTTTGGATGGTATGGAATGATAATGGTGGAATGCCACGGCATAAACATGACTCCCTAAAATCAGCAGGGCTGGAGGCTGAAAGGCTTGCTATGGCAAATATGGGCCAGAGGTTTTTTGTCCTTGAAGCCCTAGAAACCGTAAAATGTGAAATGCCTATCATCAAAGAACAGCTTTATGACCCTGGTCCGTTTTAGGGCAGTCGCCCTATGATCCCCGGCGACAAAGATAAGCGCAACTGGACCATTGCAGTATGTTTATTAGGTATAGTGGTCCTTATAGGACTTTATAAATGGCTGAGATAATTGTTGAGGAAATCGAGATACATCGTTTCAGACTGACCTGCCCAGTGTGTGGGAGAAAGTCGCACATTGAGACGGATGATGCCGGAATGTTGAAAACAGTTAAAAAGGTGTTCGGGCGTCAGCATCGAAAATGCAAGGAGGGGACCACCCCTTGACCGTAACCGCACGAAATAGTATAGCGCCCCTATTGAGGGCGAAAGATGTTCAGGATATTTTTTCTGCATCGCGGGAGTGGGTCTACAAAAACGCAGATATCCTTGGTGGTTTTAAGATAAGAGGTTCGCTATTCTTCACTGAGGAGGGACTTAGGGATGCCATACAAGCAGGGAAAGAAATGGCGGGGAGTGGTCAAGCTGAACGGGATAAGGACGACCAGCCTGTTACCTACTCGCAAGGAAGCCATACAGTGGGAAATAGACGAACGAGCAGCGCAAAAGAAAGAGGCGAATCGAAAGCACGTCACGGACTTATTAACCTTGTGCAATGAGTACCTAGACCATGCTCAGTCCACCCACATCAAAAAAACCTACTCCGAAAAATCAAATATATGTAAAAGAGTCATCTCGAAATGGGGACCAGACAGAGACGTTGAAACCATTACCCCGAGAATGTGCCTCGATTATCTAAATTCACGTAAAATATCCAACGACCGGTTTAATAAAGAGCGCAAGAACCTCTTGGCAATGTGGAATTGGGGACAGCAGATCCTGGATATAAAGAAAAACCCCGTCGCCAAGATCAGGCAGCTACCCCATGACAGGGGGCCTCAATACGTCCCGCCCCAAGTTGATATAATGAAGATAATCGCGGTGGCTACACCGGAAGAGAGGGTTTTCCTCTACTCCTACCTTCATACCGGGGCAAGGAGATCGTCTATTCTCAGGTGGACATGGAGCGAAGATGTGGACCTGGAAAGGAAACAGGTCAGGATCGGGAGCCGCAAGTCCAGGGACGGGTCAATGAAATACAAGTGGCTGCCCATGACAGAAACGCTCCATAGCTCACTCCAATGGCTCTGGAAGCACCGGACAGATAACCATTGGGTGTTTACCTCTAGGCGCGGTGGGCCATGGACAGAGCGCAGAGGATTCCTGAAAGACCTGTGCGGGAGGGCCGGGGTGAGGGAGTTTGGATTCCACGCCATACGAAGGCATGTAGCTTCCGTCCTTGCCTCTCAAAACGTATCCCTTAAGGTCATAGGTGAAATACTGGATCACTCCAAACTTGGCACCACGGAAAGATACATCTACAACCTTAATAGGGTAGTGTAAAAGAAAGTTCGCAATTTGAGGTATTGTGTTAGGCCATCGAAATCTCCTAAAAGGGTGTTAGCGATAACACTGATGAAAGGAGAAAGAGCGATGGCCCGGAAGCATGATACCTCGACGTACAAGAAATTACTACTGCATTTTATGGGAGAAGCGGATCCTTTGTATTCTATGCTCCAATGGTTAACGGAGAGGATGATGGAAGTGGAGTCAGAGCTGAAAGTGGGAGCAGCAAAGGGAAAGCACACATCAGATCGAACAACCCATTTTTCAGGGACCCGAGTTCGGCGATTCGATACACGGTTGGGGACCTTGTATCTTTTGGTTCCGAAGCTCCGCCAGGGCGGCTATGTGCCCTTCTTTGTAACTGAGAAGAAGCGATCAGAGCAGGCCCTTATCCAAGTAGTGCAAGAAGCGTTTATCAATGGCGTATCAACACGGAAGGTGGAACGCTTGGCACAATCCTTGGGTATTGAGGGTATTTCAGCGGGTCAGGTATCAACGATGACGAAGGAACTTGATGAACAGGTTACGCAGTTTCGATCCCGGCCCCTGGAGAGAGAATATCCCGCCATCTGGGTTGATGCATTGTATGAGAAGATCCGGTTTGATGGTCGTGTTATCAGCATGGCGGCTATGGTCGTTGCCGGAATCACCGTAGAGGGACATCGTGAGATACTAGCCTGTGAGCCTATGATGAGCGAATCGGAAGAGACCTATCGAAGCCTCTTCAATAATCTTAAGGAACGCGGTTTGGAGAAGGTCTGGCTCTGTGTTTCCGATGCTCATGCAGGCCTGAGAAAAGCCCTTCAGAAGGCCTTCTTGGGTTGTGGTTGGCAGAGGTGCAAGGTTCATTTCATGCGGAACATCCTGGCCTATGTGTCGCACAAAGAAAAAGGTCCTTTTGCCGATAAGCTAAAAACCATCTGGCTACAGCCAACAAAGGAGGCCGTCATTCATTCAGCCCGACTGCTGGCTAGTGAGTATGCAGATCGGTTCCCTCAGGCCGTTGCTACCCTGGAAGAGGGTCTGGAGGATACACTGCAATATCTGTTTTATCCCTGCTTTGATCATCGGAAGATCAGTTCTACCAATATACTTGAGCGTCTGAACAGAGAGATTCGAAGACGGTCACGGGTCGTGGGGATCTTCCCCAGTATGGATTCCTATCTGAGGCTTATTACCTCATATCTCATCGAGTATGGGGAGGACTGGTCCACGGGGAAATGTTACATTAAACAGTCACTCATTGAAGAGCAACGATTAGTATTACAACAGGCAGCATAAACCGGAGATATCGATGGCCTCATTACTCGAAATTGCGAACATTACTTGACGTGACCCTTAATAGCGATCTTGAATCAACCATGGAATTGCTAGAAACGAAAACAAAAGTACACCTGGAGGGGACACCAAAAAAGAAGGAGTTAGTCAACAACTGTGACTAACTCCTTGAATTTACTGGCGGGGTCGATGGGACTCGAACCCACGGCCTCCGGCGTGACAGGCCGGCGTTATAACCGACTTAACTACGACCCCGCAAAAATATGGTAGGCGGAACAGGACTTGAACCTGTGACATCCACGGTGTAAGCGTGGCGCTCTCCCAGCTGAGCTATCCGCCCACAGATGTTCAATCCTCTGCAACCGAAGGTGGCAAACTAAACAAAAAAGGGCAAACTGTCAAGCAATATTTACGCATTTATGTGAACTTCTCCACTCTTATTGGAAGATTTTTTTTCATGCTCATATTTTTCTTCATTTTCATCAGAAACAAATGCCCTTTTAAGGACATCGTCCATATTCTCTACCAAGATAACTTCCAGATCTCTCAAGACATTGGCAGGGATGTTTGCAAGATCCTTTTCGTTCTCTGTAGGAATTATTGCCGTCTTTATACGGCCACGATGGGCAGCCAGCAACTTTTCCTTCAGACCACCAATGGGAAGAACCCTCCCTCTAAGAGTAATTTCTCCCGTCATGGCGAGATCGCTTCTCACCTTTTTCTTGAGAAGCGCTGATGCTATTGAGGTCGCCATGGCGATCCCTGCTGAGGGACCATCCTTTGGTATAGCTCCCTCAGGAACGTGCACATGGATATCCAATTCCTTATAGAACTTTTCCTCCAGTCCCAAGAGTTCAGCCCGCGATCTGACATAGGTAAGGGCTGCCTGAGCAGATTCCTGCATAACGTCTCCCAGTTTTCCTGTAAGGGTAAGCTTGCCCGTACCCTGCATGACGGAAGACTCTATTGTCAGAAGCTCGCCACCCACTTCGGTCCAGGCCAGACCAACTGTCAACCCGACGCTGTCTTTTCCCTCTATCTCGCCGAATCTGTATTTCGGGATACCAAGGTACTTCTCAACAGATTTTGTCATAACCTTTATTTTCTTGGTTTTTCCATCGGTTACGATCTTTCTGGCAACCTTCCTGCATATGGACGCTATCTCTCTTTCAAGATTACGAACTCCGGCCTCACGCGTATAATTTCTTATAATAGCCAGCAATGCCCCATCCGAGAAGGCAATATTTTGCTCGGTAAGCCCGTTTGTTTCGATCTCCTTTGAAACAAGATATTTCCTAGCAATATTAAGCTTTTCAGGTTCCGTATAACCAGCGATGCGTATGACCTCCGTTCGATCCTGAAGGGCCGCTGGTATGGTCTGAAGAACATTGGCCGTCGTTATGAACATTATATCTGACAGATCGTAATCGACTTCGAGATAGTTATCGTTAAAGGCGACATTCTGTTCGGGATCAAGCACTTCAAGAAGCGCCGATGCCGGGTCTCCCCTGAAGTCAGAACTGAGTTTGTCTATCTCGTCAAGACAGAACACCGGATTACTGGATCCAGCCTTCTTCAGCAGCTGTATAATCTTCCCCGGCATGGCACCTATGTAGGTCCTCCTGTGGCCCCTTATCTCAGCCTCATCTCTCAGACCACCAAGGGACAGCCTTACAAACTTCCTGTTGGTGGCACGGGCAATAGATTTTGCGATAGATGTCTTACCAACTCCGGGAGGGCCTACAAGACAGAGGATTGACCCTTTCTTCTCCTTGGATAGTGTCTGGACGGCAAGGTACTCAAGTATCCTCTCCTTAACTTCCTTAAGACCATAATGATCCTCCTCCAATATTGCCTCGGATTCTTTAAGCCCTTTTCTATCTTCGGTCTTTTCATACCAAGGAAGCGCCATTATCCAGTCTACGTAGTTTCTGACCACTGTAGCTTCGGCAGACATGGGGGCCATCATTTTAAGCTTCTTTATCTCCTGCTTGACCTTCTCGTAGGCCTCTTCAGTCAGTCTCTTTTCCTTCAGCTTCTTTTCCAGCTCCCGTATCTCGGCCTTGAAGCTGTCATCCTCCCCCATCTCTTTCTGAATAGCTCTCATTTGCTCATTCAGATAATAGTCCTTCTGGGTCTTCTCCATCTGAGACTTGACCCTTTTTCTTATACGCCCCTCGACTTCAAGGATCTCTATCTCCGCCATCATCAGGGAATAGAGCTTCTCGAGCCTCTCAATAACGTCGGTCGTTTCGAGTACCTTTTGCCTCTCATCGAGCTTAACGTAAAGATGTGCCGCAACTGTATCGGCAAGCTTTGAAGGATTATCGGTGGCCGACATGGACCCCATAAGTTCAGAGGGCACCTTACGGCTGATCTTGGCGTACTTCGCAAAGGCATCTACTATACTGCGCAAAAGAGCTTCAAGCTTCGTATCCGAATGGGGAACCTGCATGTCGTCAAGCTCTTCAATCTCTACCATAAAGAAGTCTTCGTTTGGAACGTATGACTTTATGCTTCCTCTTCGCCGACCCTCAACCAGGGCCTTAACCGTTCCGTCGGGAAGTCGCAGAAGCTGTATGATGTTTCCTATTGTACCGAAGGTGTAGATATCGTCTTCAGTAGGCTCATCAATTTCAGCGCTCCTCTGCGCGACAAGGAATATTTCCTTGTTTTCCTGCATGGCATGTTCAAGGGCATTGATCGACTTTTCTCGCCCCACAAAAAGTGGAACTATCATATAGGGAAAGACCACTACATCCCTCAGGGGGAGCAAGGGCATCATCAATGCATTATGGTTCTGCTCTTCTTCTTTTTTGTTAAAATCAAACATAGTTCTCTACTATCCTGTTTTTTCCTGTCCGCTCTCTTCCGGGGTTTCTAAAACGGTTTCAAAAACCATGATCGGCTTTCCCTTTTTCAGAACTACTTCCTCATTGATAAGACATTCACGGACATCGTTGCGTGACGGAATATCATACATGATGTCCAGCATGGTTTCCTCCATAATGGCCTGAAGCCCTCTGGCACCGGATTTCCTGTCTGCGGACAGAGTGGCTATCGCTTTGAGGGCACCATCTGTAAAGGTTAGATTGACCCCCTCTATCTCAAACATCTTTTTGTATTGCTTGACTATGGAATTCCTTGGCTCGACCAGTATCCTGACCAGATCATCTTCCACTAGGTCGTACAGCGTTCCGATGACTGGAAGTCTACCAACAAATTCCGGAATAAGACCATATTTAAGAAGATCTTCCGGTCTCACACCCGATAGTGTCTCACCAATATTATGTTCTTTGCGACTTTTTATTTCGGCCCCGAAACCCACCGAGTTCACATTAAGTCTCTTCTCAATAATCTCTTCGAGCCCGTTAAAGGCTCCCCCGCATATAAAGAGGATATTGGTTGTATCTACCTGAATGAACTCCTGCTGAGGGTGTTTTCTACCCCCTTTGGGAGGAACATTTGCCAGCGTACCTTCTATTATCTTCAGGAGCGCCTGTTGAACACCTTCACCGGATACATCACGGGTTATGGAAGGGTTACCGGATTTTTTTGATATTTTATCAATCTCATCTATATAGACAATGCCATGAGATGCCTTTTGTACATCATAGTTGGCGTTCTGCAGCAGACTCAGTATTATGTTCTCCACATCCTCGCCTACGTAACCAGCCTCGGTCAGGGTGGTTGCGTCCGCTATGGCAAAGGGTACATCAAGCATCCTTGCCAGCGTACGCGCCAGGAGAGTCTTGCCCGATCCTGTGGGACCAATAAGTAGGATATTGCTTTTCTGTAGTTCAACATCGTTAAGTTCGACACCAGAAAACAGTCTCTTGTAATGATTGTAAACTGCAACAGCAAGGATCTTCTTCGAACGTTCCTGTCCAACTACATACTGATCAAGAAACTTTTTAATATCCTTAGGCTCCGGTATGTCTTCCCTCACATTTTTAGAATCCCGACTTCCGTCCTCTTCGACAATGCATCTGCACAGCTCCACGCATTCGTCACATATATATGCGGTGGGGCCCGCTACGAGTTTTTTTACTTCGTCCTGCGTCTTCCCGCAAAAAGAGCAGAAGAGCAGTTTCTGTTCACCATTATCAGGATCCCTTTTCATCAAAGACTCCCTCTCACTTCGTCCTCTTTATGATAATTTCGTCAATTATGCCATATTCTTTAGCCTGAATGCTCGTCATGTAGTAATCCCGGTCTGTGTCGGTTTCGATCTTTTCTACAGACTGACCGGTGTGATTCGCAAGTATGCCATTCAGGTCCTGTTTTAATCTCAATATCTCTTTTGCCTGTATTCCTATATCAGTAGCCTGCCCCTGAGAACCGCCAAGGGGTTGATGTATGAGAATCCTGGAGTTAGGCAATGCGCTTCGTTTCCCATTTTCACCGGCCGCAAGGAGAAGAGCGCCCATGCTAGCCGCCTGCCCCATGCAAATCGTGTGAATTGCAGGACGGACATACTGCATCGTATCATATATGGCAAGACCGGCGCTGACAACACCTCCGGGACTATTAATATAAAAATATATCTCCCTGTCAGGATCTTCAGATTCCAAATAGAGCATCTGCGCTACCACTAGGTTCGCAACATCATCATCGATGGCCGACCCCAGAAAGATGATGCGATCCCGAAGAAGCCTCGAATATATATCAAAGGATCGTTCACCCCGTCCATCCTGCTCAATTACCATGGGAATAAGAGGCATTATTATTCTTCTCCTCTTTCTGCCTTTGCCTTGTCCTTCTTAACCGGGGTTATAGTTGCCTTTCCTTCAATAAAATCCATCGTCTTATTTTCGAGGAGTTCAACCTTGAAATTCTCTTTTACGCCATTGCTTTCGTAGGCATTATTTACAGTCTCGTAATCCTGTTTATATCTGTCGGCAAGCTCCCTGATCTTGGCATCGACCTCTTCATCGCTTACCTCAATAGACTCTTTCTTGGCAATCTCATTCAAGAGGAAGGACGCCTTAACCATAGTGGTTGCCTGTTCCTTGAACTTATCATGAAGGCTGTAGGTCAGTTCGGCAGCTTTATTGTCCGGCATACCGTTTTGTACCATACGCTGCCGGGCATCCATCATCATGTTATATATCTGCCGCTCTACCCAAGATGAGGGGACTTCAAGGTCGTTCCTTTCGAGAAGCTTATCAGCGATAGCACTTCTAAGCTCGGCTTTTATGCGTGCCTCACCCTCTTCCTCCAGAGATTTTCTCACATCTTCTGTCAAATCGTTAAGGTTCTCATACTTTTCAAAGTTTTTTATAAATTCTTCGTCAAGCGCGGGCAGAACCTTTGCACGAATATTCTTGAGGGCTACGGAAAAGACAACTTCCTTTCCGGCGAGATCCTTTGCGCCATACTCCTCGGGGAATGTCAACGAGATATCTTTGGAATCCCCCTTTTTCATACCTACGATCTGCTCTTCGAATCCCGGGATAAAACTCTTTGAACCTATCTGTAGAGTGTAGTCACTGGATTCCATGCCAGGACGTACCTCTCCGTTGAGCTTTCCAACAAAGTCTATGAGTGCGAAATCACCTTCTGCAAGGGCTCTATCCTCACTGACATCTTCAAGCGTTGCATACATCTGACGTATCTGCTCAATTCTTTCATCAACGTCAGAGGGAGTAACATCCAGCTCTTCTTTCTCAAGCTCAAGCCCCTCATATCCCTTGGGATCAATCTCGGGCTGAGTTTCTACCGTTACGCTAAAGATGAAACTTTCCCCTTTTTTAATCCCTTTCTGGTCTACAACAGGCTGGGCTGCAACGGCTATACCATTCTTTTCTACGGCCTCGGTATAGTTCTTGGTCACCAGATTGGATATAACGTCCTCTTCGACCTTATCGCCGTAATGAAGTTCCAAAACATTTCTGGGTGCTTTCCCCTGCCTAAACCCCTTTACTTTGGCGCCCTTGCCAACCTTTTTGTATATAGAATCCAGCTCACTTTTCACTTCATCCCAAAGGACCTCAAAGGACAATTTTTTTTCAACTGAACTGATATCCTCTATTTTAACTTCTGTGGCCATATTATTCACTCACTCCTTTGCACATTTTGAGGCACAGCTGATGGGAATATAATCAAAATTCGTGATTTATTTTTATGGTGCGAGAGAGGGGAGTTGAACCCCTATCCGCTTTCGCGGGCTGGATCCTAAGTCCAGTGCGTCTTCCAGTTCCGCCACTCTCGCAATTCACAAGAGTATTGCTATATTAGTTATCGCAAGACCGATTGTCAACTGTGAATAGTGTTACTTTTGAGATACTGCATTTGTACACACCATAAATAAAAACCGCCGGTAACGGCGGTTTTTATGATACAGCTAAAAATGGTCGGGGCGAGAGGATTTGAACCTCCGACCCTCTGAACCCCATTCAGATACGCTACCAGACTGCGCTACGCCCCGACTTTTGTGCTGAGATATCACTATCGTTTTTCTCTGTCAAGAACAAGAAGCCCTATCTACAAAAAGATACTCTTTTATCCTGAAAAAACTTTCGCCCCCAAGTCCATCGATGTTTTTAAGTACATCGATATTCTGGAAACAACCAGTCTTTGCCCGTAACCCTAGCACCTTTGATGCCGTCTTGGGGCCAATCCCCGGCACAAGAAGCAAATCCTCCCGCGTGGCATTGTTAAGATCGATGGGCATCCCCAGAGCAAGCCTTTTTGATGAAGACATCTTTCCAACATTTATTACGCCGCATGTCTTGTCAACTGTTACCCTATCCCCCGGGCTGAGCCCTGTGGTAAGGCAGGCCTCTTCAAATCGGTCAGCAAAGCATAGACCAGCCTTCTCAAAGAGATCCCGGACACTTGCTCCTGACTGAATTAAATATATCCCGCCATTACTTTGATCCCCTACAAGTTCAACCGCAATAGAGGATCTCTCCGATTCAAAAGAGACAATTGCTCCTTCATGAAAATCTACATACCGGAGAATATCTTTGGAGGCATAGAGGGAAACCGCCAAAGCAGCAATTCCTATAGCTCCGAAGATCTGTCTTCCGGCAAGATAACTTTTCATATTAGCTCACGGTTCCTGTTCAAGCCCAAATGCATCGTGAAGAACCCTGACAGCCAGTTCCGTGTATTTGGCCTCTGTAACACATGATATCTTTATCTCCGATGTACTTATCATAAGGATGTTTATACCCTCATCTGCAAGGGCGGAAAACATCTTCGATGCAACGCCGGATTGGCTCTTCATGCCGACGCCGACTATCGATATTTTAGAGATATTTTCATCGTACTCTACCTTCGAGGCCCCCAGCTCCTTGGCGACCGAATCAAGAAGAGAACGTGCCTCTGAAATCTTCTTCTGAGAAACAGTGAAGGTCATATCAGTATATCCTTCGCTGCTTGCATTTTGTATAATCATATCGACCACTATATTGTGATCTGATAGGGGCGCAAACAATCGGGCCGCAATACCCGGCTTGTCTGGCACATGCACAACCGTAACCTTGGCCTGGTCCCTGTCATATGCCACGCCGGAGATCACTCCTCTTTCCATCTCTTCATCCTCCTTGGTAACCAATGTTCCACTATCCTCGCTGAAAGAAGACCGTACATAAACCGGAACCTCGTAGTTTTTCGCCACCTCCACCGAACGGTGGTGCAGCACCTTTGCCCCGGCTCCGGCCAGACTCAGCATCTCATCGTAGGATATCTTCTTAAGCTTTCGCGCTTTGTTGTAAAGATTCGGATCGGTGGTGTATACCCCGTCGACGTCAGTAAATATCTCGCAGAAATCAGCCTTTATGGCTGCCGCTATAGCCACTGCGGTAGTATCGGAACCACCTCTCCCCAAAGTAGTTATGTTTCCCTTTTTATCGATACCCTGGAAGCCTGCCACAACGACAATCCGTCCCTTATTCAGCTCATCCGATATACGCTCCGTTTCTACATCAAGAATCTTAGCGGTGCTGTAGGCATCGTCGGTCATTATCCTGACCTGATCCCCCAAAAGGGATACTGCCCTGTGCCCCATCTTGTTGAGCATTATAGCAAGGAGGGAAACAGTTACCTGCTCGCCCGAAGAAACAATCACATCGTATTCCCGCCAGTCCGGATCTCCACCGGCAGCCTTGCGGGCCAGATCAACGAGTCTATCCGTTTCCCCTGCCATGGCTGACAATACGACGACCATATCGTTTCCATCTTCCCTGGTTCTCGCCACCCTCCGTGCTATGGCCTGAATCTTTTCGAGGTTCGCCACAGAGGTGCCGCCATACTTCTGTACAATAACAGCCACTTATTAAAATCCTCCCTCTTTTAACATTCCTATGACACGACTTAAACCCGATTTGCATGAAACATTGATCTTCCTCTCGCTGCTATCGACGTGATCCAGACTGATAATAAAAGTCTCTTCCGGAAGAAGATCAAGGACCTTCTCGGCCCATTCTATAACGACTACACCAGTGCCGTAAAAATACTCCTTGCAACCCATATCTTCCAATTCAATAGACCCGGAAAGACGATAGACATCCATATGGTACAACGGTATCTTCCCCGGATACTCGTTAATCAGCGTAAAAGTCGGGCTGGTTATGTAGTAATTGTCCGATATTCCCAACCCCTTGGCTATCCCTTGCGTAAGGCATGTCTTGCCCGCACCAAGTTCACCCACAAGGGCAACTACATCTCCTCCGACCAGATTTTTACCTATAATTCTACCGATATCCATCGTATCTTCTGGACCCTTGGATATCAGATCAAAATATTCCATTACCTAATTCTCAAGAACTACAAATGCTATGGCATGATTGCCGGTGTGTGAAAGGCTTAAATGGCTGCGTTTTATGCCAGCCTTATTCATTAATTCTACAGCCTTCCCATGAAAGCCCAACCTGGGATTTCCTTCATCCCCCTTTATAACCTCCACGTCTCTAAAACTGATCCCCCCCGACATTCCTAGTCCTATTCCTTTTAAAAAAGCCTCTTTCGCGGCAAAGCGAACGGCAAAATGCTGGGCGGGGAACCCCATTGCATTGCAGTAGGTTATCTCTCCCTCTGAATATACCCTCTTAATAAATTGCGCTTTCCATCTTTCCAAAATTTTTTCAACCCTCGCCACATCGACAAGGTCTGTGCCCACGCCATAGATCATTATTTTATCTCATCGGCAACCGTTGCCACTTTCTTTATAAATTCAACATCATGAACTCTTACTATATTCGCACCGTTCAATATAGAGGCCGTCACAGCGGCCGATGTCCCTTCAAGACGTTCTTCAGGCCGGATTTTTCCAGTTATATCTCCTATAAAACGTTTGCGAGAGGCCCCCACAAGTATGGGTCTTCCAAGGGTTCTAATTTCCTTTAAACTATTAATAATGGCAATGTTATCGGTAGTGGATTTTCCGAAACCTATCCCGGGATCTACGATTATATTCTCAATGTCGATACCCGCTGCCTGCGCTGAGTCCATTCTATCCTCCAGGAAGCCTATAATCTCGCCCATAAGCGAACGATAGGAAAGGTCCCCCGCCTGCATAGTTCCCGGGGTCCCCCTCATGTGCATCAGCACCACCGGTACACCGTGGGATGCAATTACTTCAGGCATGCCTTCGTCAAAGCGCATGGCACTGATGTCATTCACAATCTCTGCGCCGGCCTCTATAGATCTATGTGCAACAGCGGCCTTTGTAGTGTCTATCGATATGGGTACCGAGATTAATCCGCTAAGCCTTTCTATAACAGGAAGCACCCTTTTCAGTTCCCGGTCAACAGACACCGGCTCCGAGCCAGGCCTGGATGATTCCCCACCAATATCGATAATATCTACCCCCGCTTCTTCCATCCTCAAGGCATGTTCCACAGCATCTTCAACAGTGGAAAATATGCCGCCATCGGAAAAGGAATCGGGTGTTATATTCAAGATCCCCATAATAAGGGTCTTCCCAGGAGCAATTGAAATCTCCCTCTTCGGTGTACGAAGCAAAAAAGCATCTCTAGAGAGGTTGGAAAGAACTCTTTTTATATCCTTTGCTATTTGCCTCAGACCAAAGGGCTGCTGTGAAAGTTTTTCTGCCAGCCTCCCCATCTGTTTTTCAGTACCAATCAGAATTGCATCGGTGTGATCTATACTGCAGGCTACCGATTCACGCGCCACAGCCACATCACCCCCGATGGACAGCATCTCCTGCTTTAGTATATTCGCAACTTTACATTCAATTTCCTCAAGAAGAATATTAAAGGTCTTCATCTTGGGAAGCATGGACTGTAGGCCTGTCCAATCGACACCGATCTTTTTGAGCGCTTCCTCCGCTCTGACTGTAGAGGCAATATTAAGGTATCTCACCCAAACTAAACTCCTTCTTCGTTCTTCGCCCCTATTATCTCGTCCAGTTCTTCGGCGTTAAGCACCTCTTTTTCAAGCAGCATTTGGGAGAGTCTGTTCAGCGTTTCGATATTGTCCGAAAGGAGCTTCTTGGCCCGCTCATAATTTTCGGTTACAATTCTCGATATTTCGTTGTCTATTCTCTCCGCAGTCTCTTCACTGTAATTTTTGTGGGTAGCTATCTCCCTGCCCAAGAATACCTGCTCTTCGTTCTTGCCGAAGGTCAGCGGGCCCATTTCCGCACTCATTCCCCAGTTGCATACCATCTTGCGGGCGATCTCGGTGGCGCGCTCTATATCATTACCTGCCCCCGTGGTAAAGTCTTTCAGTATCAATTCCTCAGCAGCTCTGCCGCCAAGAAGAATTGCTATATTGTTGAGAAGGTAAGAGCTTGGATAGGCATGTTTTTCATCCGTAGGAAGCTGCTGAGTCAGTCCCAAGGCTCTCCCCCTTGGGATTATGGTGACCTTGTGTATTGGATCTGATCCCGGAATCAGCCTGGCCACAAGGGCATGGCCTCCCTCGTGGTACGCAGTATTACGCTTTTCCTCATCACTGATCACCATGCTCCTACGTTCGGCCCCCATCATGACCTTGTCCTTCGCAAATTCCAGATCTGAAAGGGAAACAGTCTCCTTGTTCTGCCGCGCCGCATAAAGAGCAGCTTCATTAACCAGATTCTCGATATCGGCACCGGAAAAACCCGGGGTTCCCCGGGCAATGACAGAAAGACTTATGCCGGGTTCCAGCGGAACCTTTTTAACGTGTACCTCAAAAATTTTCTCCCTGCCCCTGACATCCGGCAGCGGGACAACAACCTGACGGTCAAATCTTCCGGGCCTCAGCAGCGCCGGATCCAGAACATCAGGCCGGTTGGTTGCAGACATTATAATAACGCCCTCATTGGATTCGAAACCATCCATCTCAACCAGCATCTGATTAAGGGTCTGTTCCCTCTCGTCATGACCGCCCCCAAGTCCAGCCCCACGCTGCCTTCCAACAGCGTCAAGCTCATCTATAAAGATAATGCATGGTGCATTTTTTTTGCCCTGATTAAAGAGATCCCTAACACGCGAGGCACCAACACCTACAAACATCTCGACAAAATCCGAACCGCTTATACTTAGGAAGGGGACTCCCGCCTCGCCGGCTATGGCCCTTGCAAGAAGGGTCTTACCCGTACCTGGTTGACCTACCAGCAGAACTCCCTTTGGAATCCTACCACCCAGCTTGGTGAATTTTTTTGGATCTCTCAGAAATTCAACCACTTCTTCCAGCTCTTCCTTGGCCTCATCCACGCCTGCCACATCGGCAAAGGTGGTCTTCTGAGACTTTTCGGGCATCAGCCTTGCCCTGCTCTTTCCGAAGGACATGGCCTTTCCGCCGCCGGACTGCATCTGCCGCATAAAAAATATCCATACACCGACCAGGAGCAAAATGGGCAGCCATGATATAAGGATAGTCATGTACCAGGAAGACCCCTCTGCGGGTTTGGCTGCGATTCTTACTCCCTTTGACTTCAACGTGGATACCAGATTGGGGTCATAAGGAGCATAAAGCTTAAACGCCTTGCCATCGGCAAGAGTCCCTTCGATGGTTTCACCCTGAATGGTGACATCCGAGACCTGTCCCCTGTCAAGATATCCAACGAAGTCACTATATACGATCTTTTCCTTCTGACCCTGTGGCTGATTGAACATCTGGAAGAGGAAGACAAAGACCAAGCTTATCACTATCCAGAGCGCGATATTCTTCTGCGATTGATTCACGTTTAACTCCCTGTCAAAATTTTTGAGTTTTTCTCACTATCAAAAAACCTGGGCTTTTACCACCTTTTCCGTAACATTAGTTACCTTTACCCTATCGCTTAGCCTCAGCCCCGGCACCCAAAGCACCGATGAATTGTCAGCCAGCATAGGGAGAAGTCTTCTTTTCATCTTCGGTACCTTTTCATCTATCATGAGCCTGGCGACCTTCTTTGTCCCTTCCATTCCCAGGGGCTGGATACGGTCACCGGGCCGCAGGTTTCTTACCATCAATGGGCAGATGATGGAATTATAATCCATGAAAACGGTATTATCCGAACAGGGTTCAGCCTCCGCCAACCCCGCCCAGTCAAGTTTCATTATCTTCCCAGTCTCGGCGATATCAACAGATCCAGGGATACTGACTTTATATGAAAAGTCAGGGCAATCGTTGGAGCAAATATCAGACCCTATAATCAGGGCATCATATTCCCTGCGCGCTGTAAGGTTGAAGGGAAGATTCACCGACAGGCTAGGACCCCTTGCATATATCAGATCAACCACAGCCTTTACATGGAGGTAACCTATTCCGTTCTTCATTCGGGAATGGCCCTCAAGAATAACCTTTACAAGCCTCCAGAGCAGGGCCGGGTGAAGGCTTTTTAGCCTATCCAAGTCTATCCTAGCATTGTCTTTATTTATTCTCCACTCAGATATTATCCCCGCAACCGACTGTCCGATAAAATCATCTTCGAGCCTAAGTATCTCGGCCGTATGGCCTATATTCTCTTCCAGTCTTGAGTTGTATGATTTCCTCAAGTCTGGAATCAGCCTTTTTCTTATCCTGTTCCGCAGGTATGTAACATCATTATTTGAAGAGTCCGTTATGAAGTCTGATTTTTTATCTTCCAGGAAGGAGATTATTTCACCACGCGATAAATCCATAAGGGGCCTGATATAAAGGCCTTCCCGGACCGGAAGAAAACCTTTAAGCCCCTCCAGTCCGCTTCCCCGGAGAAAACGCATAATGATAGTTTCCGCCTGATC
The DNA here is from genome assembly GCA_963665835.2 of Syntrophales bacterium. GTDB lineage: Bacteria > Desulfobacterota > Syntrophia > Syntrophales > UBA2210 > UBA6078. The sequence continues at coordinate 486,427 of CAXXWJ010000002.1, forward strand.
ATTCAATGTGTGCCCCAAAGCTATTTTATTAAGCCCGCGTTTTCTTCTTATCCTTTCAAAGAAGGCGTAACGCTCGTCCCTGCATACATCTTCGAGCGAGCCCCCTCTTTCTCTCAACATATCCGGGATAGATATCATTTCCGATTCGAAGGGTATGCCCATGGACTCCGATAGATCTTTGACAAAAAATTGATCCCTGTCGGACTCTTCCCCTCTGATGCCATGGTTCAGGTGAAGCGCAAAAAGTTCAAGGTTCATCTTTTCTGTTGCAATGCGAAGAATATGCAACAGGGCTACAGAATCGGCACCGCCCGAAACAGCAACGCCTACCCTGTCTCCCGGGACAAGCATGTAATTCCTCTCAATCGTAGAAAGTGCCTTACGGATGGTTATGGAAGCATTTACCATCATGCATTGCGTCATATAAAAAGCTCTTTCATCTGATCGATGTCCTCACAGCAATAATCAGGATCAAGGGCCATAAGATCGACCCTGTTCCCCAATCCGTTGAGCAGTGCATAGCTCAATGCACCCCCATTCTTAGCCAGAAGAATATCGTTGATACCGTCACCGACAACCACTGTTTCAGTATTCCTCACACCGTATTTTCCCAGGAGAGGAACCAAAAGCCTTTCATCGGGTTTTCTGAAGGAAGAACTGTCCATTCCTATGATTTCCTTAAAATACCCGTCTATGCCAAGACTTTCGGCAATTTTAATCGTATATTCATATCGTTTGTTTGTAATTACAACTTTTTTTGTATCGCCGAAATGATTCAACACATCCAGAGTCCCCGGGTATAATAGGGTTGTATCCAGAAGGTGCGCAGCGTAGTGTTCCCTGAATACCCCTAATGCCTCATCAATCCTCCCTACCTGATTATCCCCAAGGGACCTGCCCAGGAGGGTTCGAACCCCATCCCCTATGAAGGCTATGATCTCTTCCCTGCTACGCAGTGGCAGACCCATTGTAAGAAGTGTGTGATTGACCGAAGTCGCAATGTCGTCTCCGGAACTCACTAGAGTCCCGTCAAAGTCGAAAACCATAAGACCAATCTTCTTCATTTTTCTCCTGCAAAGAAATCATATTTTCTGTTTTTCACGGCATTGAGAAATATCTTCTACGTTCGCAACGCCGGTCTAGTATAATAACTCCCCGGAGAATTACAAGCTATAAAAGCCGGATTTTTTAGCAAATAAGCTGTTGACAAGCCGATTACACCTGTGATAGGTGCTAATCAAAACCGCTTGGATCCGGGAGCGCCGGACTGAGACGGAACGGTCAGAGACAGTATATCCTAAAGGGCCCTTCCACATCATCCGGAGCGGCCCTTTTTTAGTTAGATGACAAAAGAATCGATAGCAATAATAGGACTAGGGAAAGTAGGCACTGCCGTAGGACATCTCTTGGGCAGGGCCGGTCATAATATTGTCGCAGTAGCTGACCGATCACAAAGTGCCCTTCATATGGGTTCTATATACACCGGCGGCCTTATAATGGATGACCCATTAAAGGCAGCCCTCCTGGCCACTTCAATATTCATAACAACACCGGATGATTCAATTGAACAGGTATGCAGGGAAATTGCCTCCCGGGGAGGATTCGGGTCCCAAAAGCGTGTCGTGCATATGAGCGGCGCCGGTGGCCTTGATCTCCTGGAATCAGCATATAACTCAGGGGCCCATGTGGCAACCATCCACCCTCTCCAGTCCTTCGCAGATGTAGCTGCCGTAATGGAAAGCATACCGGGAAGCACATTCAGCATCACAGCCGGAGATGACATGAGGGACTGGGCTGTGCGTATCGTAAAAGACCTGGGAGGAACTCACTTCTTCGTATCCGATAAGGATAAACCCCTTTACCATGCTGCGGCCTGCATGGCATCTAACTATTTAGTAACACTCATGAATATTGTTGAAGGGATATACCGGCATCTCGCTGTGGGAGGTGACAATCCGATCAGCGCATTCTGGCCCCTGGTGAAGGGAACTATAAAAAATATAGAAGACCGGGGAACTGAACAATCACTTACCGGCCCGATATCGCGGGGAGACGTAGGAACTATAAGAAAACACCTGAAGGTTCTTGAAGAGACAATGCCTGAGCTTCTGCCTTTATACTCAGAGACAGGACTGTTCGCTCTAGATATAGGTGTCAGAAATAAAACCCTGTCTGAAGACAGGGCCAGAGAGATTAAATCGCTGTTAAAAGGAGTTTCAAATGAGTAAGCAGGGAAAGTTAAACAAGATAACAATTCCCAACATTATCGACATGAAGAGGAATAAAGAAAAGATCTCAATGCTGACCGCCTACGACTATCCCACTGCGGTAATAATGGATGAGGCCGGCATAGATATCATACTTATAGGAGATTCACTCGGCATGGTAGTCCTAGGCTATGACAGTACACTGCCCGTGACCATGGAGGATATGATTCATCATACAAAGGCGGTTTCCCGTGCCGCAAAGCGGGCTATGGTAATAGCCGATATGCCTTTTATGTCATATCAGACATCTACGGAGGAAGCGGTTCGTAACGCCGGTCGTCTCATGAAGGAGGGGGGCGCCCACGGCGTCAAGCTGGAAGGGGGACAAGAGGTGGCGGAGGCGGTCAGAAAAATCACCTCCTCTGGAATCCCTCTGATCGGACATCTCGGCCTCACACCCCAGTCTGTCCACCAGCTTGGAGGCTATAAAGTACAGGGCAAAGATGAAAAGGCCGCTGCCAGACTGATGGATAACGCCAGGATACTGGAAGAGGCCGGGGCATTTTCCATTGTCCTTGAGTGCGTTCCGGCAAAGCTCGCCGGCGAGATAAGCCGGTCTCTCACAATCCCTACAATAGGGATCGGGGGAGGCCCGGAGTGCGACGGGCAGGTACTGGTCGTCAATGACATGCTTGGTATGTTTGAAAAATTTACCCCAAAATTTGTAAAAAAGTATGCCGAATTGAACAAGGCAATGAAAACAGCCATAGGCCAGTACATCGACGAAGTAAAGAGTGGAAATTTTCCAGGAAAGGAAAATTCCTTTTGACGAAGTAAATACCTTTACGGGTATTTTTTAGGGGGCATGGGATCTCGTGCCTCCTAAAAAGCGACATGGGGATTGGATCAGCCTTTCCAACAGCGAGGCGTTCCTACAACATCAGACATTCCCAAGGGTTAAGAAAACAAGACTCCCCATAAAACATTCTCTTAGGGAATATCTATAAACGACAACCTTTACCGCCCATAAAAGCCACTTCCCTTGAAGGCCTTAAAATCTCCCTCTGGAAAGCAACCCGGCAAATTCCTCAGGAATTACGGGTTGACTGAAATAATAACCCTGAGCCTCGTCACAGCCACACTGCATTAACAGATCAAACTGTTCCTCCGTCTCGATTCCCTCAACCACAACCTTTTTCCCCAGACTGTGCCCCATCGCTATGATGGTCTTTATGATTACAAGCTTATCATGGTTTTGGGTACATTCCATGGCAAAAGAACGGTCGATCTTTATGGCATCAAAGGGGAACGAGGTCAGGTAACTGAGCGATGAATAGCCGGTTCCAAAATCGTCCAAGGTTATTTGGACTCCAAGCTTTTTTATCTGGTTGAGGATAGCAACCGCGTTATCACTATCCTGCATAAGAGCATGCTCTGTTATCTCTATCTCAAGACTGTTACCATCCATACCTTCAGCACTTAGAACCTTCTGGATGTTGCTGAAAAGGTTCTGGCGAGTAAGCTTATTTCCTGACAGATTTACAGCTATCTTTTGCGCAGATAACCCGTCCTTTGCCCATTCCTTGCACTGACTACAGGCCCTCTTCAAAACCCATCTATTTATGTCTATAATCAGGTCGGATTCTTCGGCAATCCTAATAAAATTATCGGGCATAATCATGCCTTTTGTCGGGTGCACCCATCTGATTAATGCCTCTGCTCCGACAATTTCCTTCGTTGCCATACGTACCTGCGGCTGATAGTGCAGAACGAAACCGCCCTTATCGAGGGCCTCCCGGATATCTTTTTCAAGAGAAAATTTTTCAACAGCAACCCGGTTCAAAGACTCATCGTAAAACTGGTAAGTGTTTCTTCCGGAGTCCTTGGCCTGGTACATTGCGGAATCGGCTTTTTTAAGAAGGACATCAGCGGTTTCGCCGTCCGCCGGGAAGAGGCTTATACCTATGCTGGTTGTAACCGATACCCTGTGGCCTTCGCAGTTATGAACATCCGGTATTTCCTCTATAAGACGGCGCGCAACAGCTGAGGCGCTTTCCGTATCTCTGATATCGGTAAGCAGAATAGTAAACTCATCCCCCCCGAGCCTGGCAATTATTGAATCGAATTTGTCCGAACAGGGACGTGACGCAGTATCACCTGTGCGTATGTTTTTCTTAAGAATCTCAGCAATATTTTTTAATAAAACATCTCCGATATGGTGTCCCAGGGTGTCATTGACACGCTTGAAACGATCAAGATCCAGATAGAGCAGAGCAAAGATCTGATTGTTTCGTCTGGCACGGGCAATAGAATGTTTTAGACGATCCATAAAAAGCATTCGATTTGCAAGACCGGTCAGTCCATCATAGAATGCAAGCAAACGAATCTCCTCTTCAGCACTTTTTAGCCGGCTCACATCCTGGATAACACCTAAAAGCAGTTCGGGGTCTCCATTTTCGTTGAATAAAATTTCTCCCTGGTTCAATATATGTTTTTGACTTCCATCGGGAAGAAGGACAGGATAATCAAGATTTAGAGTTTTTTTAAGTTTTACGGCCTTCGCCATCTCTTCCTTGACTTTCTCACGATCCGGCTCAATGATCGTTTCCATAAATTCATCACATGTAATATGGCTGCCTTTGCCATTTAACCCGAGGAGCCTCCCTGCTTCATGAGAACAGTGAAATTTTCTTGTAACAAGGTCGACCTGCCAGTTGCCAAGCTTGGCAAGCTCCTGTGTCTTGGCCAGCTCAGTTCTGCTCCGATACAACTCCTTGAAGGCCTGGCCGGCCCTTAGCATGTATCTCCCCTGATAACCAAGCATCACAAGATTAACCGGTTTTACAACAAACCCGTCTGCCCCTACCTCAAAGGCCCGCCGTATGGAGTCCGTATCCCCAAGACCTGTAACCATAAGGATCTGCGCGTACAGGCCTTCAGGCAATTCACGGATTGCGGAGCATGCCTCAAATCCGTCCATCTCCGACATTACAACATCCAAGAGGACAAGATCAGGTTTCTGGGATCGGAACATAGATATCCCCCGGAAGCCGTTATCAGCCCCGATAACCTCAAACCCGGCCTTCATAAGGGCCGCTCCCATGGTCATACGTTGAGACATGTCATCATCAACAATCAGCGCCAATGGACTTTTTTGGGCATATGCCAAGTCTATCATAAAAATGCAGCCTCTTTCCTTAACGCACCCTCTACCTTGGAAAACTCAGCCTCGATAGCCTCGACCAAAAAATTCGCATCTTCCAGAGATTTATTTCTACAATTTATCTCCAGCCTTCTGCTGATCTCCGATAGGGAGAATGCTCCGACATTCGCACTGCTGGACTTTAAATTGTGTGCGCACCTCAGCAAACCCTCCGTATCCTCGACAGAAAGCGCTTCTCGCAATCTTGAAATTCGAATTTCTGAATCACTGAGGTATGAATCTATAACCTTTTTTAGAAAGCTTGGTTCTCCTTCAACTTGGAAATCCTGCAGGGCCTGGAGAACATTTCTGTCTATCGTACATAGACAATCGGCATCATTTAGCGCAATATCGTCCATCATATTACTGCTATCCGCTTCATAGAATTCGACACTTGATCCTACATCTTCCTTTACCATTTTTCCAAACCATCGTTCGACAGCGCCCAATACATGATTCAGCATAACCGGTTTGGCCAGATAATCATCCATACCTGACTTCAGACACCTCTCGCGGTCCTCTTCCATCGCGTTGCCTGTTAAAGCAATTATGGGCGTCCTGTCAGCGAAGCCTCTCGAAGTTTCCAGTTCCCTGATTTCTGAAGCGCTCTGATATCCGTCCATAACTGGCATTCTGCAATCCATGAAGATCAGATCATACTCCTTTTCCCCCGACATAGAGAAGGCTTCCAGGGCTTCCCTGCCGTTGGTTGCAAGAGAGACACTGCATCCCAAGGCCTTCAGCATGGCCTCTATAATCTCGCGGTTCAGCGCATCATCGTCAACCACAAGAACATGGATATCCTCCCCCCTGCCCTCCGGAGCAACTTCTTCCGTATGGGGATACCGATCATCGGATAGGCCTCTATCCTTCACCAGATGTTCTGTTTCAAATTCCATTTCCTGCCCTCTTTCCAGTTTGACGGAGAAGAAAAAGTTGGACCCCTTCCCTGGCTCACTCTCATAATCCAAAGTGCCCCCCATAAGGGAAACAAGCTCTCTGGATATTGTAAGACCGAGACCGGTTCCGCCATATTTCATTATGGAACCATTGGCCTGAGAAAAGGGTTCAAAAATTTTATGACGATCTTCATGACAGATGCCAATTCCTGTATCAACGACTGATATTTTTAAAATAACCGTTCTATCACCATCTTCTATAGTTGAAGCCCTTACGACTACCTTGCCATCTTCCGTAAATTTAACAGCATTACTAAGAAGATTTACAAGAACCTGCCTTAGGCGGGTCTGGTCCCCCTTTAGGAAGATTTCCGTTCCATCTGCAATATCCAATTTAAGTTCCACACATTTGGAGCGCCCCATAGGTGCAACCAGCTGCAATAGATCTCCAATCAAAAGTCTCAGGTTGAAAGGGCTGCTCTCCAGCTCCACCTTTCCTGCCTCCAACTTCGAAAAATCAAGGATGTTATTGATTATGGCCATAAGAGACTGACCCGAATGCTGAATACCTTCTGCAAAGCGGATCTGCTCCCCAGTAAGATCAGTTTCCAGGAGCAGTTCGGCCAACCCCAGGATTCCGTTCATTGGTGTACGGATTTCGTGGGTAACCTTTGCCAGAAAGTGTGACTTCACCTGGTTGGACCTCTGGGCCGCGTCCTGGACCTTTCCCAGATTAAGAACTGCCACATTTAACTCGTCTTTAACCTGGCAAAAATCTCTTGTGCGTGAAGACAGCATCCCCTCGAAAGCGGAGGTGTACTCCCGGATTTTTTCATCTCTTATTCGGATATCGCCTATCATTTCATTTATAAAATCAATCAGGGTGCCCAAAGCATTTCCATTTGGTATCTCTATCAGATCCTGATATTTTTTTTCTTTGCCTCACTGCCTGTGGAGCTCGCTAATTCAGATAGAGGAGAAAAAAACGCTTATTCAAACTTTTAAAAAAAAGAACCATCATAGAGAGAATGACAAACATAATAGATACCATAAACATCAAGTACCTACTCATCCGGCCCCGTACCTGCCTCATATCATCAACCAGATGTATGAATCCGAAAAGTTCATCCTGAACAAAAACGGGGCTTATCACATGCATATATCCATCTGAAATCGCCTGAAAAGATCCATTTACTCTTATTTCACCAAGAATCGACGATATATCTGGATAGGCAGGTTTCAGCCCTGTTATAAAATCTCTTTCATCGCTGCCATCACGGATATATCTGTCGTAGATCTGACCATACCTGTCGTATAGCACAGCAGCTACAATCCCTGGGTTAACAAATGGTGAAGCCAGGTTTTCACGGGCACTTTGCTTATCATTATCCGAAATTGCGTCAGAACTGCTCACAGCAAGCAAATCTGCCGTCGAAACTAGGCTGATGGCAAGGGTCTTTCTGGCATAGAATAGTTCATTAATGCCAAATGATATCCCAGCCAGCAATAAAACCGACAAAGAAACCAGGGTCAAACAAATAAAGAGCTTTCTAGATCCTGAATAATCATTGCCTGGCAGCATTTGAATCCTCCTTGCGTGCTATTACGTAAAATGATCGTACATATATAGTGGCCAGGAATAATGTTATGCTCGTTGCTTGCCCCTTTCCTCTATTAATTTAGTAGCTTACTCTCTATGTTTAGAGAACTGGCAGAACAGATAAAACATTCCAAATAGAATATAAAACAAGCGAAACTTCAGGGCTCAAAGGAAGACAACGCGAACGCCCTAAGGGTAACTGAGACTATTCCAATAGCAATCTTAAAATGGGATATCGTCATTTAGATCATATTCTTTAGAAAAAGGTATAAACTTTTATAGAATCAAAGCTAGGCATCAAAAGATTTAAATCCTGGTCCCGTAAAAAGCCTCTAATGTCAGATATAAGGTCCCGAAGTGTACAGAGGAGAAGCTTCTGTTGTGAGGGAAATGGTTATTTGTGAGTCAAAATCGTGTTGTTCACGTTTTGGGGATTTTCTGACAGAAGATATTTAGAGCAAAGGCGGCACCATGGTTGGACAGGGCCGATACCTATTCAGGGCCGGAATATTTATCGGGACGCATCACGACGGTGAAAGCAGAAAGAATCCAAATACCCTAAAGTCTACCTTCCAATCCCCGATATAGACTGAGGGTTTTTAAAACAGGGGAAAAGATTTGAACTTAAGACTTGTGGTTCCTGGTTTCAAGGGTATAGAAAAATATTTTAACAACTTGTTATTGACTTGGCGATTAAACACTTCCATTTAGCGACATTGTGTGTTATGGTTTGTGCATGGAAAAACCAGATGCACGAAAACTTAGCCAAGACGTACAGTATGCTCTGCGCAAGCAGATAGTTCGGCTACGCAGGCAAGGGCGGTCCAATAAAGAGGTCGCCCAGATTATCGGTGCCACGGAACGCCACACCAGCAAGATTTGGCAGAAATACTTGCGGGAAGGCAGCTTCGCTATCAAGCTCGGACAAAGAGGTCGTCGCCACGGCGGTAGTCGCAAACTGACAAGTGAGCAGGAACTTGAGGTAAAGAAACTTTTGGTAGACAAAACACCGGATCAGCTCAAACTTCCATTTGCTCTTTGGACCCGTGATGCCGTCCGTTTGGCAATCAAACATCAATGCGGGACCGATTTGCCTCTGCGGACTATAACCGACTATCTCAAGCGCTGGGGTTTTACTCCCCAGAAGCCCAGCAAGCGGGCCTACGAACAGAGCCCGCGACAGGTACAGCAGTGGCTTGATACCACATACCCAGTGATTGCAGCTCAGGCAAAAAAAGAGAAAGCCGAGATTCACTGGGGTGACGAGACTGGCATTCAAAGTGGTGACTACACTGCGAAGGGTTTTTCTCCAAAGGGGAAGACACCCGTCGTCAGGGTCACTGCTAAAAAGAACAGAATCAACATGATCTCGGCCATCACCAATCAAGGAAAGGTGAGATTCATGCTGTATCGGGAGAAGATGGCTTCGCAGGTGCTCATCAAGTTCATGTCCCGACTGATAAAGGATGCTCCCCGTAAGAACTTTTTGATTTTGGACAACCTCCGTGTACATCACGGAAAAAAAGTCAAAGAGTGGCTTGAAGTAAACAAGGAGAAAATAGAGGTGTTCTACCTTCCCTCATATTCTCCAGAACTCAACCCGGACGAGTATCTCAACGGCAACCTGAAAAACAAGATTCGTTCAGGTATACCGGCAAGAAACGAAAAAGATATCGTCAGTAAGACACGTTCTTTTATGAAGACCTTACAGAAACGACCGCAACACGCAAAAAAATATTTCAAGCATCCGGCGGTTGCATATGCAGCATAATGGATCTATTCAATCACCGGAGCAATAACAAAGCTTACCCGCCTCATGAAAAGGTCTAAAAAGTTTGAATTAATTGTAACTTGGGGCTATGCACGTTCACAGGTCTTGTGAAATTCTATTGCGGGCCATTTTTCGATTATGCGTTCCAGTCTCCAGTCGCTAGAGGTAAGTAACGCAAGATGTCCCTCGGCATCGCGGGCCAGAGATAAGCGATTCTCCTCCTCAAACTCCTTGAGAAGCTTGGGATCGTCAGAAAAAACCCAGCGGGCCACACCGAACGATACCTCTTCGTATCGAGTCTCGGCACCGTACTCGACCCGCAGCCGTTCCGATGTAACATCGAACTGAAGTACCCCGACAGCACCTAGTATATAATCACTCCCTCCCAGCGGCCGGAAGACCTGAACAGCCCCCTCCTCAGATAGCTGTAAAAGCCCTTTCTGGAGCTGTTTGCTCTTCATGGGATTTTCAAGCCTTACGCGCCTGAAGTGTTCAGGAGCAAAGTTGGGGATACCGGTGAATTTAAGAGCTTCACCTTCTGTGAAGGTGTCACCTATCTTTATTGTGCCATGATTGTGAATACCGATCACATCCCCAGGATAGGCCTCCTCGACATTGGTCCTGTCCTGCGACATGAAAATGGTAGCATTTGCTATGACAATCTCCTTGCCGATCCGATGGTGTACCACCTTCATTCCACGGCGAAACGTCCCGGAGCAGACTCGCAGAAAGGCGATTCTGTCACGATGGGCTGGGTCCATGTTGGCCTGTATCTTGAAAACAAACCCGGAAAAGTCCTCCTCATAAGGAGAAACATCCCTTGTGAATGTTGGACGTACCGCCGGTGCTGGTGCCATTTCTACGAAGGCATCGAGAAGTTCCTTTACACCGAAGTTATTTACAGCGCTTCCGAAAAATACAGGGGTTTGATTTCCCTTAAGATACTGAGCAATTTCAAAGGAGGCTGAAGCCCCATGCAGCAACTCCAGATCATCGCGAAGTTCTGCCGCCTGACTGCCCAATATTTCGTCGAGACGGGAGTCCGATAAATCTTTTATCGTTATGCCATCCCTAGGCTGCTTGCTACCTCCCGGGGTAAAGAGGTGAAGTTCATTGCGATAGATATTGTAGACACCCCGGAAGGCCTTGCCCATACCAATTGGCCAGGAGAGGGGGACACATTCTATCTGTAGTTTATCCTCTATGTCCGAAAGTAGATCCAGGGGGAAAAGACCATCACGATCCAGCTTATTGATAAATGTTATGATGGGGGTATTTCGCATCCGGCATACCTCCATCAGTTTTTCCGTCTGTGGTTCAACCCCTTTGGCAGAGTCAATAACCATAAGAGCGCTGTCAACAGCGGTAAGAACCCTGTAGGTATCTTCGGAAAAATCCTGATGACCCGGAGTGTCGAGAAGGTTTATCTCATAATTACTGTAGTTGAATTTCATAACAGATGTTGTAACTGAGATTCCCCTCTCCTTTTCAATATTCATCCAGTCGCTTGTGGCGTGGCGCGTGGCCTTACGAGCCCTGACCGCTCCTGCCTGCTGAATCGCACCTCCAAAGAGAAGGAGTTTTTCAGTCAGGGTTGTCTTTCCGGCATCGGGGTGACTGATAATCCCGAAATTACGACGCCGATCAACCTCTCTCCTGTGTTGTCTTCTGTCCAATCTATTTCGACCTCACACAACTCGCATTAATAAAAAAACCGGACCCTGGAAGCTCCGGCACAAATGCGCACTCATATATTACTTTATGTAAAAGGTCAATCTGTTATCTCCTAACACATTGACAAAAGGGCCTTCGCCGGATATATATTGCCAGTTTTGTTCAATTTCCTTTGTGTCAGGTTAACAGCAGCTTAAACGGGGATTCTTTCAATGGATCTAAAGGGCAGTGCATTGGTTCTTGAGGGCGGGGGTCTCCGCGGGGTCTACACATCAGGTGTACTTCGTCTCTTTATGGACAAGGGTATATTCTTCCCCTATGTCATTGGCGTATCAATGGGTGCCTGCAATGCCGCCAACTATGTCTCGCGTCAGCCAGAGCGCAACCGTATCGTAACCATAGAATATGTAAAGGACCGGCGTTATCTGAGCTATCGTCGCCTTCTCAAGGGAGGGGAACTGTTCGGGATGGATTTCATATTCGACACTGTTCCCAATTCACTTGTACCTTTCGACTATGACACCTTCAGAGAGAGCAAAATCAACTGTGTTACCGTTGTTACAAACTGCGCAACAGGCGAACCCCTATATTTCGAGAAGGATGAACTGGGAGATCGTTATCTTCCGGTCCTTCGAGCATCTTCCTGTCTGCCTCTTATAGCGAAACCGGTCCGCGTAAATGGTCTGGTTCTGATGGATGGTGGCCTCTCCGATTCGGTCCCTATCAAAAAGAGTATAAAAGACGGGAACTCAAAACACGTCCTCATCCTCACGCGTCCGAAAGGCTACAGAAAAAAACCTTCCTGGACCAGCATACTGGTGAAGATGCGCCACCCCGATCTCCCGGGACTCTGGAAGGCCCACGCCACCAGACATGTACAATATAATGAAACCATGGATCTTATCGATGATATGGAAAGCAGGGGAAATATATTCGTAATACGACCTGCATCTGATCTTCCTGCCCGTCGAATCGAGAGGAACAAAAATAGACTCTACGCAGCCTACGATCAGGGCTATCAAGACGCATCAAGGACCTGCGGTCACCTGTCTCGCTATCTTAACCTCTGATCCTTATGATATAGCCTGCCCCTCCTTGATTCTGAGGAATGAGGCAATTATGCTACCAGTAAAGATGAGAACCCCTGCCGCTATAAATCCGTAATCGAACAGCCCTGAATCGCCCATAATGCCGATCATCATCGGGAATAGGCCTCCTCCGACTACAAAGGCTATTGGAATAGAAAGTGAAACAGCTATATTTCTGCTTTCGGGAGGGACAATTGCAGAGAGGACAGCAAAGCCCGAGGGGAAAAAACATACCGACAGGAGGGGCTGAAGGAGTACCACCGCCTTTATCCATGGTACTGTTGCAAATCCCAGAAAAAAAGTTATGATTCCTGTAACAAAAAAGACAAACCTAATGGTCCTGACTTTACCAAAATGGTCAGCAGCCCATCCACCTAGAAAGATGGTAAAGAGTGTTAATAGTCTTGAAAATGCAACAAGGGTATTCGCCTCTAATCGTTCAATGCCGTGTTCGGTAACAAGATAAAGAGGAAGAAGTGAGTAGATTCCAATAGTGCTTCCTATTCCAAGAGAAAAGAGAGCGATAATAATCAGAAACGAAGGATTTCTGAAAAGCGCAATCGATGAGCGAAGAGCCGGCCTCTGGCCATAGAAATTTCCGGCCTGGTAAGTGCGATAAAAGATAATTCCGAAGAAAAGAGCAACGATCCCTATGGTAGCAATTACGCCTCGCCATGGCAGGAAAAGCAAAAGTGCTTCGGCTATGAGAGGGGCCAGCAAGAAAGACATATTAGGAGCAAACTCATGGATAGCAAGGGCCTTTCCCCATCGACTGGGGTGTACAATATCGGTAATAGCGGCGATTCCGGAGGGTAGATAGAACCCTGTGGCAAGACCTATCATAAACATGCCCAGAGCAATGGTCGGTGAGGAGTCTGCTAAAGAAACAAGCAGCATTACAACGGCAACTGAAAACATTGAAAGAACTATGGTGGTGCGATGAGTTATCCGGGAAGAGATAAAACCGGAACCAACGAGAGATACAAAATATCCCGCGGTAATAAGAAGGAAGAAAGACCCGGCCATTCCGTGTCCAAGACCCAGATCAGCCTCGACCGAAGGCATAAGGGGGGAAAGGATGACACGGGAGATAAAATTCAGGAAAAATACCGCTGTCAGAAAGACAACAGGCAACATGCTCATTCCAGTACCAGACCCTGTATTTGGAACGTTATCTCCCCTCTCCTCAGATATCCCTTTGTCTTGCATCTTTCCTCTGTTCCTGGTGCAGATATATTTATTCACGACAGAAAAAACTTCCGGATTAACCCTTACAAATGCAGATACCCCCTGCCAAATAGCGGGGGGTATCTGCTCAATATGGCGGAGAATAACGTTCCTCCGTTATTTAATTGAAACCGGTCAACTGATTCATCCCATTACATCAGTGCAAGCATGGGACAGAAGGTTAGGTTGAAATATGCAGAAACAAACAGTTTAAATAAACCTTTCGATCTTCGCCTTCTTCTTCAATTTTTCAACATATCCATTCGTCTCTTCGCCAACCTTCATGCGCTTCAGGTAATCGGAAAGCTTATCCTTAACTTCACTATAGTCGGTTTTCGTTTCAGGCTGTCTTTCCCCTGCCTTTATAAGATGGTAGCCAAAGTTGGTTTCTACTATATCACTTACCTCGCCAGGATTAAGAGAAAACGCCGCCTTCTCGAAAGCTTCCACCATCTGCCCACGAGAAAAGAAGCCTAGGTCTCCGCCTTCAGGACCGCTGGGGCACTGGGAATATTTTTTGGCAAGCTCTGCAAAATCCCCCCCATCTTTCAGTTCCTTTTGTATCCTCTCGATCTCTTTACGTCCTTCTACCTTCTTTCCCTCATCACCCTCAGGCTCGACTTTAATCAGGATATGACTCGCATGTAACTTCTCCGGCTGTTTGAAGAGGTCAGGATTTTTATCGTAATACTCCTTGGCCTCCTTGTCGGATATTTCGACACGATCAGTCACTTCCTCGTCTATCAACTTCTGGATTGCAAGACCTTTGCGCAACAGAGGCTTTATAGTAGTTTCTGTGAGCTGCATTTCCTCAAGCATGCTACGGAAACCTTCTTCATCAGGAAATTGCTTCTTAACCATATCCAGTTTTTCCTCGACAGACCCATCAGCTACATCTATCCCTTTTGCCTGACTTTCCTGATAAAGAACCTCTCTGGAAATAAAATTTTCAAGGACCTCTTTCCTGATCGACGCAAGCTGGGCCTCCTCCATCTTATCCACATTGGGAATCTGTTTTTTGACTATCGACAACTCCGCTTCGAGATCATCATCCGTGACTATCGTTCCGTTGACAACGGCTATTGCACCTTCAGAAACCTCCTCTTTATCTTTCTTGCATCCCTGTAAGGAGAAAAGCATCAAGGCTACAATCAAGATAGAAAAATAAAGCCACCTCTGTCGTATTATCTGCATCTCATATTTCCTTTCCGGTTTTAATAGAAATTTTTATTCTTTTTATCATACTGATAATGATCTTTTGGCACAGGTAACTCAATATGTCAGGTATGCTGAAATATCTTCCAATATACTACAACAGCCTCAAAATAACCAAGCCAATAAAAAAACCCCGCATCTAAGGCCATCTGTTCATCTAAAAAATCTTTCCTCTCAACCTCAGCAACAAAAAATATGCCTTCTATATGGATTTTACCTAATTGGGACTATCCATTCCATAACATGGTGAATAAGAAGGATATAATCAAATTGTAAAATTTGGCTGTGTTAGCAGAAAGACTCGATACTCCCACCCAGAAATTTCGGGGGCTTTGCGGCTTAGTCAGATTGCGTATCCCAACCATTCACGCCAACAAGAATCATCGAAGGGGTGAACGGTTGGGAACTTAATTTTATCAATGAAAGCCCTTGGGCAACAATAAAAACAAACCCAGGATTTCCAATATGTTCAGCTTCTATTCAGTAATCCTGGCTATCTTCTTGGCCATAGCCATCTTCTGATTCAATTTGCCAAGTCTTTGATACATGACACGCTGGCTCTGCGGCGAACCCGCTCCATGCATGCTTTCCACGAGCGCCGTTCCACCGGTCATATTCTCCACTAGCCTCAGAATCTTCATCCTGGTTTCAGCGGAGACGCCATCAACGCCTTTCATATATTTCTCTACGAACTTCCCGACTTCGGCGCTTCTCAAATCACCGTCGAAGGGCAGCGTTGCCACGATGCCGCCAGCGATATCATGAGCCAGTCTAGATATTTCATAAATATTGCGGCTGATGTTCTGTTTTGTACAATTAGCCAGGAGGGGATCGGGATAATAGGATCCGCTCTTTGTCTTGGAACCCATGGCTGAACAGGCCACCGAACCGGAATAAACCGTCTCGGCAAGATGCATCATCTCAACCAGCTTGTCCTTTATGTGCGAGGCATTTAAGGTACCCTGATATTGAGCTGCCAGGGCGCTTGCTCCGATGATAACGTCGGAAAGACCACCTTTGCATCCTCCGTAATTCTGACGGTGAAGGGTGGCAAATCTCTCAACAAGAAGCCCTGCAAAATCGATCTCACCGCACATGAACACCCTTTCCCAGGGAACAAATACATTCTCGAAAATAATTAGTGCCTCACCACCAACCATGCCAAAGTCACAATTGCCGGCGTCAATGCCACTTTCGAATTTCCTTTCCTCGTTGGTCTGGCGTCCGAAGATCATGGTAATACCCTTGGTATCAAGGGGAATAGCAGCAGCGATGGTATAAACCTCATCACCTTCTACCATAGCCTGAGTGGGGAGGATCATAATCTCATGGCTGTTGACGGCACCTGTCATATGGGCCTTGGCGCCGCTAATAACAACACCGTCTTCACGTTTCTCCACGATGTGGGTAAACAGGTCAGGATCTGCCTGCTGGCTTGGTCTCTTCGAACGGTCCCCCTTGGGATCGGTCATTCCGCCAACGAGCATGAAGTTCTCTTCCTGGATCTTTTTCAGATACTCTGTGAACCTCTTGAAATAGGTTGTCCCATATTTCTCGTCGATCTCGTAGGTCGTCATATAAAGGGCATTTAGGGCATCGAAACCCACGCAACGCTGGTAACAACTTGCCGTTTCGTGAGAAATAACCCTGAGCATCTGAACCTTCTTTATAAGATCGTCGACGGACTGGTGGATATGCGTGAACCTGCTTATTTTTTTACCAGTGATATGGCTGGTGGCGGTTAAAAGATCTTCGGTTTCCGGCCGAAGGGCAAGTTCATAGGTCTTTGACGCAGAGTTTATGTGGGGAACAAAGGCCGGGAAAGTGGAACGGTCTTCAACTTTTTTGCCGTTGTAGTAAATATTAACTTTTTGTTCTTTCAGACTTTTTACATAATCCTCTTTGGTTTTAATCTTCATTTTTCTCCTCACGTGACAACAATTTATTTAAGATATCACCCGGCTCAGAATCATCGCGTCTAACAGATATAATTCGATCACAAATGACTGAACCGATACTCTTTTCCGCGCACGCCATATCGCAGCCCTCTATTAAAAGGACAGCTTCATAATCCGGATCATCCAGAGTGACCCACTCGATATCATTCGCCGACAACGATTCAATCTTCCTGAAATACGCCACACGGTCGAAGACCGGATCGCAACCCCCGCAATACTTCAGAGCTACTCTTCTCCTGCCGCCCTTATTTATCTTCAAAAACCTCTCTGTCATGGGGAAAACCTGTTCGGGCAGTCAGATTACCCAATCCACATAATCGGACCTCCTGCCCTCCCAACCCTTACTCCAAAAACATCCACGAGCAAAAACTACGGCACCGGCATCGCTTGGTCTAATATACAGATTGATAATGAATCATAGAATGTTAAGACCACAGAAACGGTTCCCGGAAAAGGAATGAGCCAAAGCCACCAAAAGCTGCCAACCGGCCTGGTTGACTACCAATTATACCCTGTCATGTCAAGGAATATCTGGCTTTGGGAATCAACCACATTGCCGAAAAAGATCGCCATTCATCACGGTTTCTCTACGCGCATACGCGCATCAAGAGCCATTACTCCGCACCCTTCAGCGAATACCCTCACGGGATTTATATCAAGCTCCTTTATCTCTGGGAAGGCAGACAGCAGTTGAGACACCCTCACAACGAGATTGATGAAAGAATCAATATCCCCGCGTTTCTTACCCCTTAGTCCATTCAGGATAGAGAATGCCTTCAGCCGCTCAAGACGCACCCTAACATCCCCGCTGCCTGCGGGGCAGAGGGCATTTGCCACATCCCTGAAAAGCTCTATGTAGATCCCTCCCATGCCGAAAAAAACTACGGGACCGAATGATTCGTCGTACTTTCCACCGACAAACATATCGTATCCATCCCCGGCCATTTGCTGTATGCGGATACCCTCGAACCTAGCATCCTTTTTAAGATTAAGAAGATTATCTCTGATAGCGGAGAATTTGGCCTTCACTTCGTCTGCGTCTTTGACACCAACCACAACTCCACCCACATCTGACTTGTGAAGCGCGTCCGGAGAAACCACCTTCATAACCACAGGGAATGAGATACGGGATGCACACTTCACCGCCTCAGCAGAATTGCTTGCCACCACGGATTCGGGGGTTATTATTCCGAAGTGATTGAGAAGTTCCATGGATTCTTCACCAAAATCTCCCGATTTGCCACTCATCCACCCTCGGGCGGCATCCAGATCTATGCCTTCCAGATTGTTTTCGGAAGATGAAATTTTCTTGCAATTAAATTTCATCTGAAACGCCATTGCGGTTACCATCTCTTCCGGACTATCGAAAACCGGAAACTCCACGGATCGCTTTGTCTCCTGAATCTTTTTCATAGGGCCGAACAGACATACAGCCAAGGGTTTCCCGGAAGACAGTATTGTTCCCCATGTCTCCTTGGACAGATCGGACGAGAACAACTTGCTCAGGACATTCTCACCCCTGGGCGTTTGCGGACGCTGCCCCACAAAAACGGCACCGTCGACCTGAGGAGAATGCATGACCGAGTAAACAACATGCGCCGAAAACTTAGGGTCATAAATATCTCCCATATCCAAGGGATTCGAAAATTTGATAACACCGGCATTACTGAATGCCTGCAGACTGGAGTAAAAATCATCACCCATATTAGCGAAATCAAAACCAGCCTTTTCACAGAGATCGGCTGTCATGACGGCAAAACCTCCGGCTGGACTCATTACCATAACCCTTTTCCCCTTCATGGGAGGCAGCTGAAATGCCTTTGCCAGCGATATAAAATCTCTGAAATTACTGATCCTTATCACCCCAGCCCCCTCAAGGGCAGAATCAATAATGTCCTCATCGTTGCTGACAGCGGCGGTATGACTCATAGCCGCATTTTTCCCGGCATTGGTAGTGTTAGACTTGTAGACAACGATAGGTTTGTCGATCTTTTTGGCTGCCTCCACAAAGGCCTTGCCCCTTGCGATACTTTCCAGATAGAGGCAGATAATCTTAGTATCGGGATCTGATCCAAAATATTCGAGAAAATCAACTTCATCGAGAACAAGTTTATTTCCGATACTGGCAAATTTTGCCAGTCCCACATTCTCATCAAAGAGCAGGCTCAGCATCATCAGTGATACACCACCGCTCTGCGCTATGATAGACATCCCACCACTGCGCGCCCGGTGCAGAGGAACAAAGGGAAGACACATGCCGTTAGCCGTATTAGCCACGGTAACCGCGTTGGGTCCTACCACTTTGACACCGTACTTAATCGCATTCTCGCGAGTCAGGTTTGCAAGCCTTTTCCCCTCTTCATTGAATTCCCCGAATCCTGCAGTGGGAATGGCCATCCTCTTTATACCAACCTTTCCGCAGTTCTCGACCATTTCAGGCACATACCTCGCTGGAACCATACAGAAGGCAAGATCGGGTACCTCCGGAAGATCTTCGATACTTTTGTACATCCGTATTCCATCAACGTGCGCGTCTTGACCGGAGGGATTGACACCAAATATTCTCCCCCGGTATCCCCACCTCAGCATATTTTCCAGTGTAATGCGGGGTACGTTGCTGGTTTTTGAAGAAAGACCTATAATAACAACTGACTCAGGATAAAAAATCTTTTCCACTATCTAACCTCTCATAAAAATCAAATGAAAATAGAATTGAACCGGCCAAGTTGGTTTCTCTACTATATATTTTAATGTTTTTAAACCCTTTTTTACGTATCTGCACTTGACATTCGATTCTTTTCAGTTCTATTAGATCGCTTGGAAAAGCGATATTTGACGTATGATAATCAAGAGAAACTTTCGTTTCAGTTGGCATATAATATATTGAAAAGGGATAGTTGGGTGAGTAACAAAGAAAGCTTAGATCCGGATAAAATAAGGCCCGAGCTGGCCGAAACAATTGAGCGCCACAAAGTACTGCAGGATGAGGAAAGATCAGAGGCCTTTGATAGACGGAGAAAAAAGGGACAGCGAACTATACGCGAGAATATTGCCGATCTGCTCGACCCCGGGGAGGCCATAGAATACGGATCTCTCGCCCTGGCGGCACAGCGTGGGAGACTCTCCACGGATGAACTGATAAAAAAGAGTCCTGCCGACGGGATGATCGCCAAGATAGGCTCTGTAAACAGTCACCTTTTCGAAAGGGAAAAGACCCGGTGCATGGTGCTTGGCTACGACTACACCGTAATGGCTGGAACACAGGGGTGGTACAACCACAAAAAAAAGGACCGGATGCTGGAGCTGGCCTACAAATGGAGGCTGCCGACGATACTTTTCGCCGAAGGCGGAGGGGGACGGCCCGGCGATGTGGACATGCTGATGATGGTCGTGGCCGGACTGGAGTTCAAGTCTTTCGCCAGCTATGCAAGGCTGAGCGGCCTTGTACCTCTTGTGGGTATCTTGAGTGGATACTGTTTCGCAGGAAATGCCGCCCTGCTGGGCTGTAGCGATGTCATAATAGCAACAAAGGACTCAAATGTAGGCATGGCAGGCCCTGCGATGATCGAAGGCGGTGGCCTTGGCATATTCAGGCCCGACCAGATCGGCCCCATGGAAGTACAGTATCCCAATGGCGTAGTGGATATCCTAGTCGAAAACGATGCCGAAGCTGTTAGTGTTGCAAAACAGTACCTGTCATATTTTCAGGGCGATCTCACTAAATGGGAATGCACAGACCAGTCTGCGCTACGCAATTCCATTCCCGAAAGACGCCAGCGAGCCTATGACGTCAGAAAGATAATCGATGTACTTGCCGATAAGGATTCAATGCTGGAACTGCGCCATGAGTTCGGTGTGGGAATAATTACCTCACTGATAAGGATCGAAGGCAGGTCATTCGGCCTGATAGCGAACAACGTGCTTCACCTTGGCGGAGCAATAGACGCCGACGGGGCCGACAAGATAGCCCGTTTTACCCAGCTGTGTGATGCCTTTGACATTCCTATGGTCGTCCTTATCGACACTCCCGGCTTCATGGTAGGTCCTGATGCGGAAAAAACCGCCCAGGTCCGGCACTTCTGCCGCATATTCACGAATGCCGTAAATGCTACCGTACCCTTATTCGGCGTTGTCCTGCGGAAGGGTTACGGTCTGGGGGCAATGGCCATGGCAGGAGGCTGCTTTCACAGCCCCGATCTCATAGTATCCTGGCCGACGGGAGAGTTCGGAGGCATGGGACTTGAAGGGGCGGTCAAACTCGGTTTCAAAAAAGAACTGGAGGCCATAGCGGATCCAGAAAAACGCAAGGCAAGATACAACAAATTGGTGGAAATGCACTACCAGCACGGAAAAGCTATCAATATGGCAGCAACTCTGGAGATCGACGACGTTATCGATCCGGCGAAAACACGCGACTGGATAATGTGCGCCCTGAAATCAATGCCAAAGCCCGAACCGCGCAGCGGCAAGAAACGCCCCAATATCGACTGCTGGTAGATCTTACATCGCTGAAGGGAACATAAAGTCTCTATTTTCAGCATATAGGAAGGACACCGGTGTCACAAATTTCCCGGCTCTTTGATCTTCCCGTAATAGGAATCGGACAGATATATTGCAGCGAGCGGATTGTGTCCGGTTACCCTGTCCTTGACCGCTAGAACCGTAGTCGGCGCCTCGGCATATTTGAAAAAGAGCGAATCGTGGCCTACGCAAAGCCCCAGAATAATATTGAGGTCAACCGCTTCATGATTGAGCACCCTGGCCTGAAAGATGGGGTTACACATGGCCTCTTCTCTGCTGTAACGTACGGTATCCTCCTCTGTAAGGCCTAGTACCCCCTTGGGCAATCTCCCTGCCTTGCAGACTACCGATGCCACCTCAAAACCACGTTTGTTGAGTATATCTTCCACTATGACCGCCTCCTTTGACAGTCCGGAGCAGAAGGCTAGACCGAGCCTTCTGTACCCCATACGATCGGCAAACTCACAGATCTCGATCATGCGTGTCTTTGTCGGCTGAAGGATATAAGGCTGCTTGCCCCGGTTGGCATAACAGGCGGCCTCCTGTACAGAGGCCTGAATAGCAAATTCACGTACATCCTCTTTTTTATACTCCCCTATGACCTCTTCTAGGATCTTCCCCTTCAGCAAAGTGGGACAGCCCGGGCCCGGTTTACCCTTTTCAGCAACACAGATCCTCCGGGTCTTAGATACAGGACATCCTGCACATGAAGCTCTTTCAACTTTTCCATTCTGTTCCATCAATAACTACCTTTCATATCACAATAATGTTTTTGGCCAGGATAGAAACAAATAGGCCAGGTGTCAAGGGATGAACTCCAGTCGCTAACTGTTGCATCCACATCTTCACAGCCTCTACCAAATAAAGATTTTTCTCTTTCAAAGCCTTCTTGACACATAGGAACCTTATCAATATACTCGCCGCACCGAAGGGGTTTCGCCTTTTTGGAATCGGGCCAGATAGACCCTTCACCTCTTACAATCTTCAAGGTTTTACGGCACAAAGCAGTCTACAGTTTAATCAACGAATCTATCGGAGGATGAACATCATGAAACATGATTTCGGCGAAAAAGTTGCTATTGTAACGGGGGCTACCAGCGGCATTGGCCGGGAAACGGCCATTGCCTTCGCAAATTGCGGAGCCAAGGTGGTTGCCTGCGGCAGGCGAACCGCCGAGGGAGAGGAAACCCTTAGGATGATAAGAGATCGGGGAGGAGATGCAATCTTTGTAAAGGCCGACATATGCATGGCCGACCAGGCGGAAGCTCTGGTAAAAACAGCTGTCGATCACTTTGGAAGATTGGATGTCGCGTTCAATAATGCGGGGATCGGCTTTATCGAGGGACGCCTGGCTGATATAAGTGAGAAGACCTGTGACATCGTTTTCAATACCAATGTCAGAGGTCTCTGGCTATCAATGAAGTACGAGATCCAGCAGATGCTCAAGCAGGGACAGGGAGGAGCCATTGTCAACTGTGGTTCCATACAGGGACATATAGCCATATCTCAATCGGGACATTACCCGGCCAGCAAACACGCCGTAGAGGGATACACAAAACTGGCCGCCCTAGATTACGCAGCCGACGGCATCCGCGTAAACTCCGTTGCTCCAGGAACAATAGAGGCACCATTGGGCGGTGACATGCTAGATGGAGAGGCACGGAATTATTTTTTATCTCTCCATCCCCTGGGATTTTTCGGCGAACCCGCCGACGTGGCAGAGGCGGTACTTTTTCTCGCCTCAGACTCGGCGCGTTTCATCACAGGAACTTCGTTGCGCGTAGACGGAGGATATATAACACCATAATCTGATTATTATTACGGGTCAATAAAATCCTGGCAACTCTTAATACTAAATTCCGATTCGACTACCGGTGAAGGGATATCATTAGGCATTGACCTGATCAGTGCCAACCTTCACCCCCAGCCTTCGGGCAAGACGTTCGTGTTCTTCGGGGGTAATCCAGAAAACACGGAGGTAATCCAAAATGGCCTTATCGTCCAGACCGATACGTCTGGCCTCCCGGACAGTGATCTCGTAGGCCTCTATCTCGGTCTGGCGGTCTACATATGACTTGCTATCGTCGTAGAGGTCTCGTCCATCCATATGCTGTTTGACATGGCAAAGCTCGTGTATGATGTCCAGATAAAGAAACTCGTCCGAGGAACAACGCAAATGGTTCTGTCCCACGGTAATAGAGCCATCGTTGTTGTCGACGGACATCTCATGGGGAATATCGGCTATACATACCTTTGTTTTCTTTATGACACGATCCGGTTCACCTCTGTCGGTAAAAATGGTTGTTAAAATCTTATAGCTTAGAATATCGGGAAAAACATCACGCAGATGGTAGCATCCCAGATCAAGGCCGCGGTTTATACGATAAGGATTGTCCATAATGATTGTTTTGCCTCTCAAATATTCCTAAAAGAGCTTATTCATTTTCATGATAACCGGGCGTCTTCAAATATGCAAAGCTATATTGACCCCGAAAGTGATATCGTTCCTGAACCAAAATATTTGCAACATGCTGTACATTTAGGAATATTAAAATCAGAAAAAAGCACCCCCACCCTTTAGCGGAAAGATTAAACAATATGCCCCAAGCAGGTACAGATAAATTTGTAAATTTCACATTAAACGCCATGGAATAATGTGACGCTCCATCAGATTGACTTACATAAAAAGCACATTGAAAAAACAACAAGTGAAACAGTAAGTTGACGGATATGGATTTCCGTGATAGAAGTTCAGTGCCATGGATGAATTGCTGACCACAAAAGAGCTTTCACAGCTCCTGAGATTAAACGAGAAAAAGATCTATGAACTGATCCGGGAAAGCACCCTTCCCCACGTAAGGATTGCAGGGAAGTGGCTCTTCCCCAAGAATCACATCCTGCGGTGGATAGATGAAAACGTACAACATGAAAAGGACATCATGATCGCCGGCAGTGATGATATCCTCTTTTCGAGACTCTTATCCCTATATTCGCGCGACAATAAGCCGGAATCGGTGGCATATTACGCATCGATTGGAAGCGCAGCCGGAGTACTGGCTCTTTCCAGCGGCAAGTGCCAGATATGCTGCTCCCATATCCTGGATTTTGAAACAGGGGAATACAATCTCCCATTTCTGGCCCGTACTTTGGGCAATCAAAAATATCTGGTTGTCAATCTGTGCCGTAGAACTCAGGGACTGATAGTAAAAAAGGGTAACCCCCTGGGTATCAAAGGGATGGATGATATTATAGGGGGAAAAGTCAGGTTTGTTAACAGAAATAAAGGTTCGGGAACCAGATTCCTCTTCGATTATCTTTTGAGCGAAAAGGGTCTCGACGACAGCAGCGGAATAATACAGACTGGAATCGTTGATTCACACATGGAGGTTGCTTCAAAGGTCTTTTTCGGTGAAGCCGACACGGGACTTGCCATTGAATACGTGGCAAACCCTATGGGTCTTGATTTCATACCAATCAGGGATGAGCGTTTTGACCTAGTTGTACTTAAGGAACTCTGGCCAACCAGAGCTATCAAGCGATTTATCGAGTATCTTGATCATGATCTTGTAAAAAAGGTATCCAGGAATTTACCGGGATATAACCTTCGAGATACAGGAACAATACTTTTTTCAAGCTAGCCCTAAACCCTCTTTATCCATTAATTCCTATTAGTAACCGAATTCCCGAATTATATTCCATAGCCATTACAGCCCTGGCCCCTTTATAGTTTTCCAGGCCTCCCATTTTGGGGATCACTCACCCTTTATAAATACCAGTCATTAATTCATTTCCATCAAAGATTTTAATCATGCAAGCCTTTCAAAGGCTGAAACCGGACAAAATTGCACATTACAATTTGTAATAAACTATCATTAATCATCATTAATCGTAATATATGGTTTGCATAAGTTTTCCTGGAATGCTATTACGCCTTTCTTGTTTCTCTTAACCATAGAGAAGAATTCACCATTCAGAAAGGAGTCTAAATTTGATGGACAAGCGGTTATATTTGATTTCAGTTGCAATTTTATTACTGATCGTTCCCGGCAGGGCATTTTCGCAGCCTACCGGAGATCAATCGGGGGTTTATAGATTGGGAGAAGTTGTCGTTACGGCCGAAGAAGATGGTGTCGAATCAATTGCCACTTCACGGGAAATAAAGGAAAATGATATCGCTGCAAGGGGCGCACGCACCCTGTCGGAGGCTCTAGCCCTGCTGCCGGGGGTCAATATCAGGATCGGCGCACAGGGTGTCCCCAGGGTGGACATGAGGGGGCTAAGAGGAAGACACGTGGTACTTCTGCTGGACGGCATTCCTTTCAACTCTACCTATGATGGCCAGTTCGATCCATCCATAATAGGGGTAGAAAGCATTGCAAAAATAAAGATCTCCTATGGCAACCATTCGGTCCTGTATGGCGACGGTGGTCTTGGTGGAATAATCAACATAATTACCAAGAAGGGAAAAAACAAAGTCCAGGGCAAGGTCTCCGGAGAGATGGGGGACAGACAAATCTATCTTGGGAAAGCCGCCATATCCGGCGGTAATGATAAACTAGACTTCCTTGTCAGTGGCAGCACCTCAAAGGCAGACGGGTTCGCCCTCTCCAGCGATTACGACCCTACAGCGGATGAAGATGGTGGTCTGCGCGAAAACAGCGACAAGGAAAGGACCAATCTTTTTGCGAATCTGGGGTATGCACCCAGTGAAGATCTACAGATCGGTCTGGTTGTAAACGGGGTGAATGGGGAATATGGAATCCCTCCCAGCGCCATAAATGGTCAGACAGACAACTTTGCCAGCTCACTCAAATATGAAAGGATGGAGGATCTGCAGGGATATTCCGGTCAGCTTTCTGCCAATTATTCAGTATCGGATTGCTTCAGCATAAGATCATGGTTCTTTATGAATCAGCTCGAAGAAGATAAAAAACGCTATGACAATGCAAGATATGACTCAATGAACGATGCTTCAGTTCAGACCTACGAAGAAAACAACGAGACGCGTATACATGGAATAAACCTTCAGGGAACATACGATCTCAATTCATCGGGGTCTTTTACAATGGGACTTAGCGCACGTCAGGATCAGTGGAAGTCCGATGGAAGAATCAGAGACGTGCAAATAGCAAAGAAGACCTATGCCTTCCGGGATTTTGATTACGAAAAGAAGAATGATGTATATATGGCTGCGCTGGAATACACGGTTTCTCCGGTAAAGGACCTGGCTGTGGTTCTGGGATACAGTCACAACTGGCTTAAAAAGGATTCTGGGGATGATGATAATGAACCCAGCTATCTTGCCGGCCTCTACTATGACATCACAGAGGAAACCAGGGTCAGAGGATCTTACGCAAGAAAGATTCGTTTTCCTTCAATCAGTCAGCTCTACGACCAGACATCCGGAAATGACAGCCTGGAAACGGAGAAATCGAGCAATTATGAAGTAGGCCTGACGCAGGCGCTTCCCTGGAAAACAACCCTCGATCTGGCCGCCTTTTATCTCGACGTAAAAGATTATATAGAGAAAGACGCCAGTGGAATAAGCCAGAACAACGATAACTATCTTTTCCGGGGAATCGAAGTGACTGCGGAGACAGGTTTTATCGACAACCTTATGCTAAGACTCGGATACACCTTTATGGACACGGAAGACAAATCAGACCAGACAGAAGTAACAGACCTTCAGTATAGACCGAAACATAAGATAACCTTTGAAGGCTGTTACAACTTTGATTTTGGCCTTTCAGCTTACATCAATGTCATGCACCTCAGCGGTCAGTCCACTTACACGAGAAACGCACCTACACTTAAGACAGAGTTTAACGACTATACGGTTGTTTGCCTAAGGCTCACCCAGGCTGTGATCAAAGACAGTCTGAGCCTCTACGTAGGAGCGGAAAATTTGTTCGACGAAGACTACGAAGAAAGCTATGGTTTCCCCCAACAGGGACGTTATGCCTATGGTGGATTTGAGCTAAGCTTTTAACAAGGGAAACCATTGAGGAAAAACAACATGCCCGTTATGGATATATCCGGTTTTTCCTACACTTATCCTGGGTCGGGTTATCCCGTGCTTGACAATATATGTATGCAAGTCTCGGCCGGTGAGTGTATTTGCATAACCGGGCCTTCTGGCAGTGGAAAGACGACCCTTCTTATGGCCATTCAGGGACTCCTGAATGGCCATAATGGGGATAGGGTGAACACGGGCAAGATAGTTAAACAACATAAGACGGCAATGGTCTTTCAAAATGCCGATTCGCAGATACTCTGCGCCACCGTTGAAGACGAGGTATGTTTCGGGCCCTCCAATATGGGACTTACGCCCGTTGATACAGCCAATGCAGTTACCCAGGCGCTCGAAAGTGTTGGATTGTCCAATTTCAGAACGAGAAACGTAGAAGAGCTTTCAGCAGGAGAAAAACACCGCCTGACCATCGCTTCCGTACTTTCGATGAACCCCGGCATTCTGCTTCTTGATGAACCATCTTCACAACTGGACGATGCCAGCAAAAACCGCCTCTTTACTATCCTGGCACGGCTCAAGGAAAAAAGACATACGATTATCATAACCGATCACGATCTGGACCTTTACGGCAATCTTGTTGACAGGTACATAACGTTACAAGACGGCAGGATAGAAGCCGATAAAGGGCATATAGATTCTGCTGCTGTAACCCCTTCACCGGAGAGGACAATATCCGATTGTCATCGGAAAGCTATAGAGGTAGAGAATTTGTGCCTTTCAGGTCCCGATGGTTCAACGGTCTTCCGCAACATTTCTTTCAATGTATATGAGGGTGAAAAAATCTATCTTTACGGCCAAAACGGGTCCGGCAAAACAACCTTTCTCAGTTGCCTGGTAGGTCTTTTGCGTCCTCAGTCAGGGTCAATAAAGATTGCCGGCATAGAATCACCGAAGCCTGGAAAACTTCCTGGAAAGGTTGGAATGCTTTTTCAGAATCCCTGCCGACAGCTTTTTGAAGACACCGTATATGATGAGGTAGCCTTCTCTCTTAAAATGATGGGAATGACTCCATCCCAAATCAGGGTTGCCGTAGAGGATATTTTGGAGCTACTCGAGATTGGCAATCTGGAAAAACGTTCCCCCTTGACTCTCAGTTTTGGTGAACAACACAGGGTTGCTCTGGCTTCCGTGCTTGTCACGACCCCCCAGGTTCTGCTCCTTGATGAACCTTTCTCAGGACTTGATTTTGAACAGAGAAAACGAATTATCGGATCTTTAACAAGACTCAGCTATAAAAGAAAAACTACTGTACTGATAGCCTCCCACAGATCGCTCCCGGATTCAAAATGGCCAGATTCCTCATTCATACTAAAGGAGGGAACCATTGAAAAATTTTAGAGAAATCAACCATATGGGGAAATTCAGAGCAGGCTCTTCTCCCGTCCACCGTCTTTCCGCCGGATACAAGATGCTGCTTATTGTTTTTCTGAGCATCGCTGCATTCACAGCCCGGAATCCCCCATTGCTAGCTATGCTTTTTTTCATAAATATTGGATATTACTTTCTTGCAGGATTGAGCCTTAAAGACCTCTGGCGTGACATCCGTTTTTTCCTGCTTCAGATGAGCATTGTTCTGATCCTGTATATCATAAAGAATGGAATTCATGATGGATTCTGGCCTGGTCTAAGTACAGGGCTGCAGATACTCCTTTTTTTTCTACCCAGCATTGTATTTATTCGAACAACTCAGGCCTCACAGATGATGTCAAGCCTGCAGAAGATAATGCCAAAGGAAATGGCCTTCTTCACCTTTACCAGCTTCCGATTCCTCCCCTTTTTCGCACGGGAAATCAGAGAAATAGCGGCCGCCCAGAGACTCCGCGGAGCCCGCGTTGAACCTGGCGACCTGGTTAAACCCTGGAACTGGGCAGGCACCTTTCACTGCATTATGATTCCTTTGATAGTGAAGGCATTCAAGACGGCCAAGGAAGCTGCTCTCTCCGCGGAGGCAAGGGGATTCGGGGCTACAGATGATAATGAATTGAACATTCCAGACCATGATAAAACGAGGACAAAAATACCATGAATCTGTTTATAGCAATCGATGACACCGACAACAAGGAAAGCATCGGTACAGGTAGATTATCCAGAATGCTGGCGGAAAAGCTCGCATCAAAGAAGATGATAGGTAAAAGTCGGGTCACCAGGCATCAGCTTCTGGTCCATCCCGATATCCCCTACACATCACACAACAGCAGCGCCTGCATCGACACTGTCATTGGTGATTGCTCTATCGATGAAATTGCCTCCTGCGCCACAGCTTTTCTTAACGAAAACTTCCATGAAGGGGCCAATCCTGGCCTGTGCATTGCCTATCAGGATTCTGTTCCTGCAGTACTGAAACCCTTCGGGTTACGTGCCCAAAACGAGGTAATACCCCTGGATGAGGCAAAAAAACTTGCCAGGAGTCTTGACATATTCACCTGGTGGAACGGCGAGACCGGCCAGGGGTGCATAGGCGCGATGTCGGCAATAGGACTCCGAAGCAATGGAAATGATGGCCGTTATATAGAACTGGAAGGCATAAGAGACATAGGTGGCATGCTATCGGCGGGAGAGATCCTTAAACTAACGGGCATTGATCGCATAGTAACCCTTGATGGCAAAGATCTGGCCGAAAAAGAAATCGTTGACACACAGAATTGGATCAGGCCTACAATACAAGATGGTCTTGTAACCCTGGAGGTTATCCCGGTAAACAGTCACTGGCGAGCACCTCACGAAAAGAAAGCCAAGAAGGGGAAATGATGGGAAACTCTAATGATAAAATGAAGAAGGCATTCACTCTGGCCGATGGCCTGTGGCTCGGCTTTTGTGCAACCTTCATGATAGTGACCAAGGCCATCTTCCGCCTTCACCTTCACCTGACAGGCCATGCCATGTTTTTTACGATCTTCTTTTTTCTTCTGGGAAAAGGAACTGTCAAGAATAAGATGGCCGCCACACTCATAGGACTGATAGCTGGCATCCTGGCCCTGCTTTTGGGGATGGGGAAAGACGGTCCCCTCGTGATTTTAAAGTACCTTATTGCAGGGTTTGTTGTAGATGCGGCCTGTTTTATCTATCCTAAGGCCCTGGAAAGTTATACCGGGTGTGCTATAGTAGCAGCCGTTGCATCAACAAGCAAGGCCCTTACGCTCGTTATTGTGGAACTGCTGTCAGGTATGGACAGTATGCTGATTTTGCAACACGCCGCCATAACTTCCGGCATGAACATCCTCTTTGGTGTCCTGGGTTCGATGATGGTACCGCCTATCCTGCGCCGCCTCAGGTCAAACGGTTTAATATCATGATGGAAACGAAGATCCGCACAGGCACACCAAAAGACCTGATTCTATGGTTCTACACGGACTGGAACGTTATATATGCAGCCTCTCATTTCCCTTTAACATATCAGCCAGCTTAACCTCTGGATGGTGATACCTTTTGTACTTGGAAGTTCTCTTTCCGTACTGTATGGATCCCATTGGGCACCATTGCAGGCAGGCAAAACACTGCTCACACCAGTGGTGCCAGTGAGGTTTCCCATCGCGAAGGGTGATATTTCCGGCAGGACAAACCTTTACACATATCTCACATTTATTGCACTTATTGTCGGCCCAGAATCTCCTGTCCATTGCCGGAACATGATAAAGGCTAAAGTTGTATATGGGCGTGAAAAGGATTCTCTGCCATAGCGGCCCCTTCTCAATCGCTGCTGGTACCTGATTCTTAAGATCTACAGCTATACGGGATATCTTTTCCTTTGCAAGTGCAAAGAGTTGGCGCTGCTTTTCCTCAGGTCCGGGACCTCCCCAGGGGATATAGTTTGAAGGCATCTGTATCCCCAATCCCGCAGATAGTTTTAAATCGTTATCTCTCATAGCTTTTTTAAGCTGTATCAGTGTATTTGAAAGTTGACCGGCATGTACAGCAATGGCAAAGATGTAACTCGACCGCAATCCAGCCAGGGTATCTACAAAGCGGACAACTGGCGCAGGGACTCCCCATATATGAACCGGAAAAACCAGCCCTATGATCCTTGAATTGACCACCTCCCTCTCATGATGCCCCGAGATCGGGAAAAGCTGTGCTCCTCCCAACTCATCAGCAATGGTCCGCGCCACCCAGAGCGAGTTACCGGTTCCCGTATAATAAAAAATCGCCGCGTCCATTTTCTTCACCTCTAATTTTAACAAAAATTAATATATTCAATGGCCTTCTCCATCATAGGCACGAAGGCCTTTTCAAATAAAAGATCTGAGCAATTTATATATAGCATCTGTCCCAAAGCCAAGCGCTTTTACAGGAATGCGTTCATCCGCAGCATGTATGGTTCGCATGAATACAAAATCCTCCGGGAGCTGCATCGGAAGGAAACCATATGTTTGTATCCCAAGGCGGGAAAAATGCCGACCGTCTGTTGTAGCAGACAGCAGGAATGGAATGGGCACACCATCCGGATCGGCATCATGAAGAATACCGGCGAGTTTGTCGAACAGCCCCATATCGGATTCGTCCGGTCCGGGATCGTGCGCTATCACCTCAAGATCTACATCTTCACCAACTATGGTCCGTATCTCAACGATCAGGTCATCGGGAGAAAAACCGGGGAGAATTCTTGCATCAATATCAACAGACACAGAACCGGGGATTACGTTGATTGAGTTGCTCCCATGCAAGATAGTGGGACTCAGGGTATTGTGGAGCATCGGGTCAAAGACCTGTCCTTTTTCACCCAGAAGATTGAGAATCCCATCCGTAAGAACCGGATTTTTCAACTTCCCCATAACAACGCCCTTAACACCCCCAATGGCTCTGGAAATGGTCTCAATCATGGCGCGCGCCGGTGGAGTTACATGTACAGGAAGACGGTTTCTGTCCAGAGACTTCAGCAGGTCAGAGAGTCTCGCCATGGCACCTCCACGGACGGGCATCGAGCCATGTCCACCTTGGCCATGTACGGTTGCCCTGACTGAACAACGCTGTTTCTCGGCAACCATTATGGGATAGAATCTCTGTTTCCCTATATGGAAAGTAAAACCACCACACTCCCCTATGGCGTAACGGACCCCTTCAAACAGGTCGGCATGATTGTCCACAAGAAATCGTGCACCGAAGTCTCCGGATCTCTCCTCATCACTGACAACGGCAAGTATAACGTCACCTGGAAGCTGCAATCCTTCCGCCTTGGCGCGTAAAAAGGCGGCAAGCATCATGACTACGCCACCCTTCATGTCGAGAGTTCCTCTGCCCCAGAGGAAGCCTTCGGCAATTGTGCCTTCGAAGGGAGGGTATTTCCAATCCTGATTCTCTGTTGTCACTACATCTACATGGCCATAGAGCAACAGCGGGGGGGCACTTCCCTGCCCTCTCAGACGTGCGACGAGGTTCGGACGCTCAGGATTGCGGGCGAATATATCAGACTCAATACCGGCATCATTGAGTAAATCCTTTATGAAAGAGATACAATGTACCTCGTTGCCTGGTGGATTGGTTGTATTGAATCTCACTAGCCGCTGCAACATTTCTACCGGTTGTTGATACATAATTACATCTATCCAAAGTTTTTAAGACAATCTTCTCTGTTAATTAGAAATATAAGGGGAACCCTTGTCAGGCATCCCGAAGCAATCTGAAGGTAACCCCCTCCATCATGTCCTCCACCATTTTCTGGTAGGTAGCCATATGGGGCGCCGACATATGATTTTGGAGAGACTCCATATCCTCCCATCTTTCTACAACTGTAACAACATTGGGATCGGACACCTGTCCAGCTATTACCGCGTCGATATCCAGGGTCGGAAAATATTCAACGCAACCCTTTTCCTTCTTTACCTTTTCGGCGTTCGACTTAAAAGTTTTGATAAAATCAGGGATTTTCCCTTCTTTCACCTTTACAGACACAAGTACTGTAATCATATCGACGACCTCCCTAGTCATAAAATAAGTTTTCAAAAATACGTTTCTAAAAGCTCTCCAACCTGAGAGATTCAGACAATTCTGATATGTATATCATTATTTCATCCCTGACACGACGATAGCAATCCATTATATCTTTCTCATTACAGGCATTCATGGCAAGCTTAGAAGGATCATCAAAACCTCGATGGATCACCTTAGCCTGTCCTGGGAATACCGGACAACTCTCATCGGCCTCGCCACAAACCGTTACGACATAATCGAACTTTATATGCCCCAAGACCTCCAGTGTCTTGCTGCTTTGCTTTGATATATCTATACCTCCTTCCCGCATAACAGCAACTGCCCTGGGGTCCAGACCCCGGGCCTCGTATCCCGCTGAATGGGCCTCAATAAAACTGCCCGAGATAGAACGGGCAAATCCTTCAGCCATCTGACTTCGGCATGAATTACCTTCACAAAGAAATAATATCCTTATCTTATTTGCCATTTTTAGAAATTTTTTCTAATCCTTTTTACTTCCCCTGCTTCAATGTCTTTATTCCAAACAAGGTGTAAAGGGGACAAAAACCGATCAAGCTTGTCAGGAAAAAGATTATGGCTATTATTACTAATATAACTGCTGCTATTCCAGAAATGCTTCCGTTGAAGTACAACAGGGCCACAATTATTGCCAGGATTGTCCTGACACCACGGTCGATGTATCCCATGTTTTTTTTCATGGTACTTCCCCCCCTTTCATCATCCCGAAACTGTCATCGTATTATGCCCGATTCAGGGAAAAGTTCCCCAGAGTCGAGGCCCATCAATCAATTTATCATAAGACAAGCAGCCTGCGTCTCCTGGATATCTTAAAAATCCAAGAGAGGAAAGATGTAAGCAATTCAGTCAAAACCAGCACTAATGCTGAGGATATAGCACCAGATAAAAGAGCATCACGATTCAAAGGGACATTGAAAGAATAGTTTCTATATGTCTCTGCCAATATTTCTCTGTCTCCATCCAGCAAAATAAATAGCATCTTTCCTGAAAGGCATGTTTCCAGAAGCCTTTTTTCATCCTTAAGCCGAGCATATCTCAGGTATATATCTTTAATTGGCCCCGCTTCTTCTCTGAACCCTCTATCTTCGCTTTTTTCGTGTTTTTCTATAAGAGCAGATAAAGATCCAGCATGATATCTATCCGCAATTTCCTGATATCCCTTAA
This sequence comes from Syntrophales bacterium, assembly GCA_963665835.2. Taxonomy (GTDB): domain Bacteria; phylum Desulfobacterota; class Syntrophia; order Syntrophales; family UBA2210; genus UBA6078. The sequence goes on from CAXXWJ010000002.1 coordinate 520,927, forward strand.
TATTTTTCCATACCTCCAGAAAATGCGCATCAATCCTTTTTTCATACTGATCCACAAAACTTGGAATCTGTATGCCAAATAAAATCGATGTGCAGGCTATAAATATCAGAAAATAACGGTATAGTATTTTCATGCAACCCTGTTGGTCATTCCCTCATTCAGATCCTTTTAATAAAAAATTTCCAAAAAAAATCATCCATAGTGAAAAGCATAAGACCCCGTTTCTTTTTAAGAGACGGGGTCTTGTAATAACTCATCCACAAATCCTTCTCCTCGGTAGAAAGAGGAAAGAACATGATTTGATGTCCAAAACGTTAACATGATCCCCTCACTGGCACAATTGTCACGTAATTTCAAGTAAAATTGGCCCTCATTGGTTCTTGAAAAAGCCATCATTTTATTTGTAAGGCACAAAAGAATGAAAGAAATAGTAAAAAGCGTCTTGAAACCATAAAACCACCGATGATATACCGCTGCCGGTAGTATCGTAGAAAATAATAAACTTTATGTAATCGCATGCAAAGAGAAAAGACTATAAACATTCCCGGGGCCGGAATCGCCGTGCTGCACAGAAGTAAGCGCGCAAGAAGAATATCCATCTCTGTGAAGACTTCGGGAGAGGTACGTGTGACCATTCCCTTAGGAGGCACCATAAGTCAGGCAGAGGATTTTCTCTTCGAAAAGACGGACTGGGTTTTGCTCCAGCGTCACAAGGCGGATATACTTAGCCAAAGGCATCAGGAAATCGCGAAAGCCTGCAGAACCATATCTTCAGAGAAGGAAGCCAAAACTCTTATACTGGAACGAGTCTATCATCTTGCCGGTAAAAATGGTTTTTCCTTTAATAAAGTATCCGTCAAAAACCAGAAGACAAGGTGGGGAAGTTGCTCTTTTGATAATAATATAAGCATAAACGCTAAGATTGCGAGACTTCCCGGCCAGTTACTGGATTTCGTCATCCTGCACGAACTGGTCCATACAGGCATCAAGAACCACAGCGGTAAATTCTGGTCCGAACTTGCTAAATACGTCGAAGATGTGCATACACTCCGCAGGGAGCTCAGAAATTACCGTTTGGACCTTCTGTAAAAATAGGAACAAAGGTGCTGGTTTTAAAACCCTTCAAACGAAGCGTTTTGTTCACCTATTCCTGAAATGGGTCATTTCCAAAATTTTCAATTAAGTTCGGCAAGTAAGCGTTTGAATTCACTATTGTCCCTGAGCAGTTTTTTCCCAATCGCCCTTAAGGCATCCACCGTTTCTTCAGGAAGGGAAAAGGTGGTTGGAAGATTCTTAAAATCAAAGCGAGTCTTCGGATCTTCGATATAATCGAAGGCGACATGGGAAAGATAGAGGTCAAAGGCGTACAGATCAGAGAATTCTGACCCGGAGAGGAGATTTTCCTTAAGAATCTCAATGCACCTCTCCCTGATCTGCACTGACTGTTCATACTCGCTGACAGCGACTTCGACACGACCCACCGTATCAAAAGAATAGTTATCCAATGGTATGGTTGCTGCGTTGGTGAACACCTTCACCAGTGATGGTACTGAAGGGACTGTATCCATTTCGGACTGGGGATCTGTTGCGGCGTTGACTACAATTATAACCAGCTTTTCTATAGACCGCTGATTGATTTTTCTCTGAATGCTGTACGCAGGGTCAGAGGTCTCCAGTGCAAAAAGAATGTTCCTCAGTCCGAGATTATCCGAAACACCTCCGTCAATCAAATGTATGAATCTGCGTTGAACGTCCCATTTTTGTCTGCTGTAGTAACTTCTCCTGTCCTCGGAACGGTTTGCGCGCTCCGGTGCGATATCTCGGTCATCTACACCGAACTGTACCCATCTGGGCTCCTTATAATCACAGCTTCCGGCATAATTTTGAAAGGTAAGGGGCGTAAGAAGGCCCGGAAAGGCTGATGATGCCGCTACAGCACGGGCAACCGGCAGATCTGCCAGATCGGAGCATATAAGGTCAAGCTGGTCCTGAATAAATGGAAAGGGTGCACCAGTTGTCATGTCTGTAGCATTTATCATGAGAAAGGGGCGCATCCCGTCTTCAATCAATTTTTTGAAAGAGAACTCCCCGAAGAGCTTTTTATTGTAGTATTCAGCGGCCAGGTCGCTGCGGCCATAACTGAAACCCGCCAGCTTGAACCAGTTAAAGGGAAAGAACAATTGGGAGATCAGGGCCTTCTCTATGTCTTTTTTCAAAAAGTCCCCTTCGAATGTGCCATCAAATATCTTTTCCCGGTAAAGTCCGTAGTAGGCTGCTGTGAAGCTGCCGCCGGATACGGAAGATATAATATCCACCTCATCAAGCAGCCTCTTCCTCTGTCCCTTCCACTCTATTTCAGTATCCTTTAAGGCTTCGAGAACACCGTATGACAAAGAGGCGGCACGGGTTCCTCCCCCGGAAAAGGCAAGTATAAGGAAAAGGCTGTCGGTGTTTTGGTCACTGGGCACGATGTTGTCAAAGCGGTATCCCTCGCCTGCTTCATATTTTGACAGGCTGGGATTAGGGGGGAAGGAAGCACATGAAGACAAAAATAAAAAGGATAGAAATATTAGAACAGTTCGTAAGGTTTTTCTGTTCATAACGGAACCTCATCAAAGTCAATGATGAAAGGGTCCAGTACATTGGTGCCTTTAATCCTCTGAATCACCTCAGAGGGATCATAGTCTGCAGGTTCTCCCAGATCAAATGAATGCGTCCCCGGTCCTATAGGTATAATGATATTTGTTGAACCATTCTGAACTCCATCTACATATACTTTGCGTTTCCTGACAAATATTACCTTCACGTATTCCATGTTTTCCCTCCGAGATGGTTGAAAACAAGAACCCCAAATCCAGAAAGATGGCAGCCCAATAATAACCCCCGCCTTTTCTCAAAAAACGGGGGTTACATAGCTTTAACTCTAACCTCCCTGCCTGTCTGCCATATTCTCGCAGATATATCTGGAAGCATTTGAAAAGGCAAAATCAACAGAAGTATATTCTGATTTCTTATAATTTATTTTTCCTAGCCCCTTTCTTCCATAGGGATATAATCGCGCTCCCTAAGCCCGGTGTATATCTGTCGGGGCCTGTAAAGCTTAGATTTAGGATCGCTTATGCTCTCCCTCCACTGGCTGATCCATCCAGGGAGACGACCTATGGCGAACATAACGGGAAACATATTGAGCGGGATACCTATCGATCTGAGCAGAATACCGCTATAGAAATCCACATTGGGGTAGAGATTATGATCAATAAAATAGGAATCATGAGTTGCTACTTCCTCGAGGTTCAAGGCGATATCGAGAAGTGGATCTGTATTTCCAAACTTGGCAAAGAGCTTGTCGATCATATCTTTCAGTATAGGCGCTCGGGGATCGTAGGTTGTGTAGATACGGTGTCCAAATCCCATAAGGCGGAATGGATCTTTCTTATCCTTAGCCCTGGCTATGAAAGGAGCGGCGTCTCCACCGTTGTCGTATATTTCCTGGAGCATTTCGATAACTGCCTGGTTTGCTCCACCGTGAAGAGGTCCCCACAGGGCGCAGATACCTGCCGAAATTGAGGCATATAAATTAACCATGGCGCTTCCTACGTGACGAACGGCAGAGGTAGAACAGTTCTGTTCGTGATCGGCATGAAGGATAAGAAAAACGTCAAGGGCTCTGACAACATCGGGATCTATGACATAGGGACGAACGGGCGAATCGAACATCATATTCAGAAAATTAGCGCAGTATCCAAAATGATGAGAGGGGTATATAACCCGGTGTCCCTGAGAGATCTGGTGAGACATCGCGGCCAGAGTTCTCAGCTTTGAGATAAGCCTTGCTACGGTTATGTTGATCTCTTCCTCTTCCGTTCTTTCAGGCAGTGCAGGATAAAATGCCCTTAGAGCGTTTACCATGGATGAAAGTATCCCCATCGGGTGGGCCCCTCTGGGATAGTGTTCGAAAAAGGATCGCATGTCTTCGTGGACCAGAGAATGACGGTTCAACATGCTGGAAAACCCTTTCAAATGGGTTGCGGTAGGAAGCTCTCCGTTAATAAGCAGATAGGCTGTTTCAACAAAGGTTGCTTTTTTTGCCAACTGCTCAATGGGGATACCCCGGTATCTCAAAATACCCTTCGAGCCGTCCATGAAACAAATATCGCTTGTACAGATCCCCGTATTCACATAACCGGGATCGAGGGTGATATACCCCGTATCCTTGCGAAGGCTCGATATATCAATTGCCTTTTCCCCTTCGGAACCTGTCAAAATGGGAAATTCGTAAGTTTTTCCTCCGACTGTCAGTTTGGCTGTTTCGCCCATATTCTGCACCCCAAATAAATGAAATAGATTTCTTCTTATAACAGATCCAGTTTATTTTTTCCATTCACTCCTTTTTGTGTACCCTGTTGTTCAGGATAGATGCAATAGCTAACATTCGATATCGTACAATAAAAAGGACATGGGGCTCAAAAAACATTAAAAATATAGAGTGCATGCAGAACATGTTGAGCAATAAAAAGGTAAATATTGACTCGGCGATTAAACACTTCCATTTAGCGACATTGTGTGTTATGGTTTGTGCATGGAAAAACCAGATGCACGAAAACTTAGCCAAGACGTACAGTATGCTCTGCGCAAGCAGATAGTTCGGCTACGTAGGCAAGGGCGGTCCAATAAAGAGGTCGCCCAGATTATCGGTGCCACGGAACGCCACACCAGCAAGATTTGGCAGAAATACTTGCGGGAAGGCAGCTTCGCTATCAAGCTCGGACAAAGAGGTCGTCGCCACGGCGGTAGTCGCAAACTGACAAGTGAGCAGGAACTTGAGGTAAAGAAACTTTTGGTAGACAAAACACCGGATCAGCTCAAACTTCCATTTGCTCTTTGGACCCGTGATGCCGTCCGTTTGGCAATCAAACAGCGATGCGGAACCGATTTGCCTCTGCGGACTATAACCGACTATCTCAAGCGCTGGGGTTTTACTCCCCAGAAGCCCACCAAGCGGGCCTACGAACAGAGCCCGCGACAGGTACAGCAGTGGCTTGATACCACATACCCAGTGATTGCAGCTCAGGCAAAAAAAGAGAAAGCCGAGATTCACTGGGGTGACGAGACTGGCATTCAAAGTGGTGACTACACTGCGAAGGGTTTTTCTCCAAAGGGGAAGACACCCGTCGTCAGGGTCACTGCTAAAAAGAACAGAATCAACATGATCTCGGCCATCACCAATCAAGGAAAGGTGAGATTCATGCTGTATCGGGAGAAGATGGCTTCGCAGGTGCTCATCAAGTTCATGTCCCGACTGATAAAGGATGTTCCCCGTAAGAGCTTTTTGATTTTGGACAACCTCCGTGTACATCACGGAAAAAAAGTCAAAGAGTGGCTTGAAGTAAACAAGGAGAAAATAGAGGTGTTCTACCTTCCCTCATATTCTCCAGAACTCAACCCGGACGAGTATCTCAACGGCAACCTGAAAAACAAGATTCGTTCAGGCATACCGGCAAGAAACGAAAAAGATATCGTCAGTAAGACACGTTCTTTTATGAAGACCTTACAGAAACGACCGCAACACGCAAAAAAATATTTCAAGCATCCGGCGGTTGCATATGCAGCATAATGGATCTATTCAATCACCGGAGCAATAGCTCCGGCGGGGATTGGAGGCACCTATCGGGAACGAACAAGTGCCTCCAATCTTTAAGTGATATGCCAGCACAAATATCTACAAAAGCCTTGCGGCATGAAACCCTTCGTGGACAGCAGTTTTCACCTTCCTGGGGGCTATGGCATCTCCGATAACCACGACCTGGTCAATTTGATCTTCCAGCGCCTCAGCCAGACCGTTGTCCGCCCTGTAGCCCGCAGCAAGAACAACCGTATCACAGGTCACTTTTTCTTCTTTCGATTCTGTTTCGACTACTACAGCATCATCTTCAACACGGACCAGTTTGGTCTTAAGCAAGACGCGAACCAGTGATTCATCGACCATGGACCTTATCCTGATGTCATTATTCAGGCATACCAATTCGTTTTTCATCAACCGATCCAGCATCTCAACCAGAACGACTTCCTTACCTTGCTGCTGCAGGGATAACGCCGTCTCGCACCCTACGGTTCCACCTCCTATAACGACAACCTTCCGTCCCGTTGCCTTGCCTGTCAATGCATCTCCGGAGGTAATGACCATAGGGCTATCAATACCGGTAACGGGAGGTATGACCGTTCTTGCTCCAGAGGCCATAACCACGACATCAGGATTAAACCTTATAATTTCCGCTACAGTTGAATCTTTCATGAATCTGACATCCACTTGATTTTTGTATACCTGCCTGATCATATATTCCATATACCTTGTGATGTTCTGCTTGAAAACAGGAGCACCACCGGAGATAAGATTGCCGCCGAGCCTGTCCTGTTTCTCCCATATCTGGACATTGTGGCCTCTTTTAGCGGCAGTAATGGCATATTCCATCCCGCCAGGACCGCCTCCTATAACCAGAACAGTCTTCCGCTCTTCGGTGGGTGTCAGGATATATTCTTTCTCGTACCCACAAGCGGGATTGACAGCGCAGGTAAGGTTGTGACCCTGAAAATCCCCCAGGAGACATTCATTACAGTATATGCAGGGCCTGATATCGTCAGTTTTTCCGCTCTTCATCTTATTGGCCCATTCTGGGTCGGCCAGAAGTGCATGCCCCAAAGCCACAAAATCCGTTTTTTCTTCTCCTATTACGGCATGAGCCACTGCGGGGTGATCAAGTTTACCCTGTGAAATAACAGGTATTTTTACAGCTTTTTTCACCGGTTCGGCTACCCTGATCTGGACGGCGTCCGGTTCATAGATCGTGGTATTTGTATTGTACCAGCATTCATAGCAACCCTGGTCAACGTTAAGGGCTGAAACCCCGGCAGCTTCCAGTGCCTTGGCAATCTGCACCCCCTCGTCAATTGTTCTGCCACCTTCTATATAGTGGGCCACAGCGAATTTTACGATAATGGGGAAATTCTTGCCGCATGTCTTCTGGACCTCGGCAATCAACTCAAGGATAAAACGCATCCTGCCCTGCAAGTCGCCGCCATATTCGTCCGTCCGTTTGTTCCATAGAGAAGACATGAACTGGTCAGCCAAATAACCACCATGAGCATGGAGTTGAATGGCATCAGCCCCTGCCTGTTTTGCCAAGGTGGCAGCAAAACCGTATTTTTCAACAAGGAACTTGATATCATCCACGGAATAGGGCTTACAGACAAGGGAAGGATGCCAGAAAGATGGTATGGCGCTAGGTGCGTGAGACGGCTTTGAAGAACCAGTGAAAGACATCCTTCCCAATCCCGGGGTAAGCTGTACACAGAGCTTGGCTCCATAATGATGCACCTGCTCAACCAGGTAATTCAGGCGGTCTACCTGATGAAAATTAACCAGCAGGTTGCATGGCGGAGGCTCAAATCTCGTGGTAACAGAGTTGGCTCCTGTAATTATAAGGCCCGTGCCACCTTTCGCACGTGCAACGTAGTAGTCCCTCATCTGCTTTGAGATACCACCGTCAGGATCGGCCTTGGTCCCCATCGCTGCCATCACCACCCTGTTTTTCAAGGTCATATTTCCTATTTTAGCCTTTTCAAACAATTTAGCCATTATTGTTTCTCCTTACATTAAAGGTAGGTTGCTATTATATAAATCACTACGCTAATTGATAGTGATCTCGCCCTATTCTACTTTTTCAGGATAGACAGCCTCTGGAACAACCCTGGTCCGTTTTAATTTGATATCGTATATTTCTGTAATGCATGACAATGTCTCTGTGGTGTCAAGATAGGCAAAGCCAAAACCCCCTTTAGCCCTACCCTCTTGAAGAACTTCAACGCCGTGGTTACTTAAATGGGAAATAGTTTTTTTATAGTTGTCAACTTCCAAAGCCAGATGGTGTAGGCCCTCGCCGTGTTCTTTTAGAAATTCTGCGTATATGCTATCGTCATCCAGCGGCTCTATAAGCTCCCACTGAACACCACCGATATTGGCCAAACCGACGCGGATGGCAAAATCTTTTCGTTCACCGCGAACGGTTATGTTTTCGATATTTGTCCCATCAAAGGTGTAAACATCCCAGGGTCCAATGCCAGAAATTTCCAAGTACTTTTTCATACTATCGTCAAGATCCCTGACCACAAGACCAACCTGCAATATTTTTTTAAAAAGGGGCTTATCTGTCATAATATTCTCCTATCTTCCCACGTTATGGATCTTGACTATAACTACGGTTATTGAACAGGAATTCACATTGCTTGAGATGGAGGTAATAGGTTGATTGAGGTGGAATTTCATTATTTCCATGATGCAGCACGATAATGCTTTTTATATCCCAAGTCAACCAGGCCGTTATAACCCCTCCAGCTATCTAAATGTGTGGCGCTATTCGGATCTGCCTTGCCTCCTATAATGGCATGCAGGGTCTTACTTGCTCAATCGGAAACGATATACTGACCTTTCGCTGCAAGATGCCGCATACTGGAGTTTTCCTCCCAGCACCACGACCGCTTTTCCCTTTTGCCAGCCTAGTGCCAAAATAGGATTCGTCAAAATAATAGAAACCTAATAAACTTGAACAAGAAAATATCTGTTTTGTGCACTGCTGCCCCGCAGAGATAGCTGCTGTTAATAAACAGTGGGCTCTTGACAGAGCCTATAATTTGATAGTATTGCGATAGAAAGATTGGCAGTTTTTGTGCCTCCCCCACCATTTTAACTAAGTGAACCGATTGCAATCCTTCACGGAGGTGTAAGGTAAATGTTAAATACGGTTTTAACTGAGTTGAGCACTCTCATAAAATTTGTTAGAGAAAAAAATAATTTTTCCAAATCAGAATTTGCAAGCAGGCTTAATATATCTACAGCTTATGTCACAGCACTGGAATCTGGGGAAAAAACAATTATTAGCAACCGACTGTCCAAGTTGATCCAAGATGAGTTTGGTGTAAGCATGGGATGGGTTTTGAAAGGAAAGGGGAATCCATCGCATCTTACAGGAATCAATCCCAAACCGATGGCCCCGGAAGAAAATGGTCCCTATGTGGAAACACAGATCAGGGATATCTCCGTATTTGAACGCCTTTTATCAGAAATATCAGCAACATATATTAATCTGCCCGCCGTAGAATTAAAAAAGGTCCTAAGAGATGATTTTGGACGGCTAAGCCAGGCCCTGGGGGGTGACGGCTGCATCCTTTATATGGGCGGAGAGGACCAGGGGGTCTTCCACGCGGTAAACCCCTTTTGCTGGTTTATAGACGAAAGCAAGGAAAGAAATAAAGCCGTTATTGGATGGTTAAACAAACATCCCTGCCTTGATGTCGAAAATTTTAGATACGGTTTCTATAGGTTGAACAGGGGAGAACCCATAAGCTGGGAAAATGTGAATCAAATACCCAGCGACGCAGAGGGAGCGAAACAGGCCTTGCTGGATATGGGAGTAAAATCGACCCTGGCTGTTCCCATATCATTTGCAGGATCTACGAGCGGCATACTGAATATCTTCACCACTGGTGCTTATAGAGCCTGGCCTGAGGAGTTGATTCCACGGATTCGTATTTTTGGAGAAGTTTTCATAAATGCCCTTATGCGTAAGCAGTCTGATGAAAAGCTCCAGGAAGCCCTCTCTGAAATACAGCAGCTAAAGGAAAGATTTGAGGCAGACTATTTGTATCTCAGGGAAGAGATAGACGTTGGGCACGATTTTAGCGGCGTAGTAGGGAAAAGCGGTTCATTGAATAAGATCCTGATAAAGGTAAAACAGGTGGCCCCTACCAATGCTACGGTACTCATACTTGGCGAGACAGGTACAGGAAAGGGTCTTATTGCACGGGCTATCCATGATGCAAGCCAAAATAAGGACAGACCGCTGATGCAGATCAATTGTGCCGCTCTAGCCCCTACCCTTATCGAAAGCGAGCTATTCGGTCATGAAAAAGGCGCTTTCACCGGTGCTGCTAACGGGTGGCGGATGAGCCGTAAGCCCCGCAGGGCTGAGGGGACGGGAAGCGTTCACTCAGTCTGAGGAGCGGCGGCTCTATTGCCTTGATAGGCGGAGCGTGAGCTGATGTGGTTTAATAATAACGGACACCCTGCTAAGAGCAATAATAGAGAAAGTGAGGTGTTCAATGAAGGAGAAAGGGAAGCGCCCGAATTACACAAGTGAGTTCAAGCAAGACGCTGTAAAGTTGGTAGTTGAACAGCAATATAGTTGTCCTGAGGTTGGCAGGCGTCTTGGTATTGCCGCTTCTAATGTTTCCCGCTGGGTGCGACAATATCGTCAAGACCAGCAGGATCTTAGCGAAGGAGGTATCCCCCGGAAGGAACTGGAGGCCGAGATTTGTCGACTTAAAAAGGAAAACAAGCGGCTTGAAATGGAGCGCGAAATATTAAAAAAAGCCGCGGCCTTCTTTGCGAAAGAGTCGAACTGAGGTGCGACTTCATCCGGCAAGAGAAGAAGGCCTATCCTGTCACCGTTTTGTGTAAGGTGATGGAAGTCAGCCGGAGCAGATTTTACGATTACCTCCATAGCCTCTCAAGATCTGATGATCCTGATGAGATTGCATTAAAGGCAGGGATTAGAGCCATTTTCAAAGAACATCGCGGCAAATATGGTTCCCGTCGCATTACCAAGCAGTTAAAGAATGAAGGTCACCAGATTGGCCGGTACAGGGTACGTAATTTAATGAGGAAACTTGGTCTTAAAACCAAAGCCCCGAAGCGATACAAGGCCACGACAGAGAGCCGGCATTCGTTTCCAATAGCTGCCAACCTTTTGGATCGTGAATTCGATGTCGCCACACCGAATACATGTTGGACAACGGACATAACCTATGTCTGGACCTTTGAAGGCTGGTTGTATCTGGCTGTGGTACTTGATCTTTATTCTCGCCAGATCGTTGGCTGGGCCATGGACAAAGAAATGAAAAAGCAACTTACCCTGGATGCCCTGGCGATGGCATACTGGCGCAGAAGGCCTCCATCAGGACTGCTTCATCATTCAGATCGAGGAAGCCAGTATGCATGCCATGATTACCAGGAAAAGCTAAATCAGTATGGGATGATAGCCAGTATGAGCCGCAAGGGGAATTGTTGGGATAATGCACCGACTGAACGTTATTTCCGCAGTCTGAAGTCGGAACGGTTGTCAGATTACAGGTTTGTTACAAGACAGTCGGCAAAGATGCAGATACTTGATTATATCTCCTACTATAATTCCATTCGTCTGCATTCAAAGCTGGGTTATAAAACCCCGTTCGAATATGAGAAAGAACTATGCCGAAAAGCAGCTTAAAACAAATTGTCCGTTTTTACTTGACCACAACAAGCGGAGCCGGTCAAGGCAATGGCGAAGCATCCGCCACCCGATAAGCTGACCGGGAGCGGAGCTCGCGGTCAGCTTATCAGACGGATAGGTCGTTTTGAGGCGGCAAAAGGGACAACCCTCTTCTTGGATGAAATAGGAGACCTGCCCCTGGAACTACAGCCCAAGCTGCTTCGCGTTCTTGAGGAGGGGGAATTCGAAAGGGTGGGGGGAACGACCACCATCCATACCGACATCCGGCTCATCGCAGCCACCAGCAGGGATCTCCTCAAGGAAGTCGGGGAAGGAAGGTTTCGCCGTGATCTATGGTACCGTTTAAACATCTTTCCTATTATCATCTCTCCTCTAAGGGAACGCCTTGAGGACATCCCCCTTTTTGTAGCATTTTTTGTGGAAAAATCATCAAAGTGGTCGGGGAAAAAGTTTGATACCATTCCTCTTGATACGATTAAGACCCTTCAAGACTATTCCTGGCCGGGCAATATAAGAGAACTTAAAAATGTAATAGAAAGAGCCGTGATCACAAGCCCTGAAGGTAATCTTCAGGTTCAAATACCCACCTTTCAAGACCAACCGGTTGAACATATGAAAACACTTAAAGAGCATGAGCGGGAATACATCATCAAGGTCCTTGAAAAGACAAACTGGAGGATCAAGGGTCTTGGAGGTGCTGCGCAATTTCTGGATATCCACCCGGAGACCCTTAGGGCTCGTATAAAAAAACTCAACATAAAAAGATCCAGGAGTGCGCTCTCATCACCTAGTAACGATTAGGTTTCATATAGACCGAACAGAGAAAAGAATAAAATATCATTCTTAAATTAAATATCACCCCCATTCTGTCATTGCTCGTGCCCTTAAGCCCACAGATCCCTCCATAAATGCCACTAATATTATAAACTTACCTTAAATAGTGTCACACCCTTCCCTTTGGTCCGAAGCTTGCTGCTTACTTTCCCATAACTGCAGTTCAATGGCCTTGGAAATTAACGTTCATAATCACAAAAGGAGGCAGATTTATGCATTGGGATTTGGAAGTCGATGTCGCGGTGGTAGGCTCCGGTGGAGCCGCTTTTGCAGCAGCCATAACAGCCCATGATAATGGTGCAAGAACGGCGATTCTTGAAAGATCGGATAAGGTTGGAGGTACCACCGCCGTTTCAGGGGGTGCCCTCTGGATACCTATGAACTCGCATATGGAGGAGGTGGGCGCCAAGGATTCCAGAGAAGAGGCGCTGGCCTATTGCAGAAAGATCAGCGACGGTCGTGCCGATGATACTCTCATCCAGACCTTTGTAGACAAGGGACACATAGTAGTAGATTATTTTGAAAAAAACACCCCTGTTGCCTTTTCGGCGATGACCATGGCCGATTATCATCCGGAAGAACAGGGCGGCAAATGGGGCGGTCGCTCGATTGAACCTAAAATATTTCAGAGGAATGTACTGGGTGAATGGGAAGACAAGGTGCGTCCCAATGCCCTGCCCTTCTTCATGGTTGTAACCTGCGAAGAGCTTTGGGGAGAATATAAGCTAAACATAAATCCCGGTAACCTGCCCGTTGATCTTATAATGAAGCGACTCGATGACGGCGTCTGCTTCGGAGGAAACTCACTCATCGGTGCCCTCCTGCAGGCCAGTTTGGAACGCAATATCGATATTCTCCTGGAAACCAGGGCTCTTGAACTTATCCGCGAAGGTGGAAGAGTTATGGGGCTTAGAGCTCAGAAAGATGGCAAAGATTACTTTGTAAAGGCTAACGGCGGTGTAGTTCTCGCCTGTGGTGGATTTGAATGGAACGAGGAGCTGAAGGCTAAGTATCTCCCCGGCATCATAACCCATCCAAACACCCCCCCCTTCAATGAAGGAGACGGCATCAAGATGGCTGCCCAGCTCGGGGCCGATCTCACCAACATGTGGGAGGTCTGGGGAATGACCTCCGTAGTTGTACCAGGCGAAGAGTACGAGGGATATCCATACAACCAGCTCTGCGTGTCGGAGCGTTCCTGTCCCCACAGCATACTCGTAAACCGTGAAGGAAAGCGCTTTGTCAACGAATCGGCAAACTATAACGACATGTCCAAGGCCTTCTTCCATCTCGATGAAAATGGCGTTGGCTTCCGAAATCTTCCAGCCTGGGCTATCGTAGACAGCCAGTATAGAGAGCGTTACAGCTTGCAGTCCCTCCCCCCGGGAGAGCTAGACCCGGAATGGCTGATGAAAGATGACACCCTCGAAGGCCTGGCTCATAAAATAGGAGTTGATCCTGAAGGTCTGAAAGCTACAGTAGAAAGATTCAACGGCTTTGTTCGCGACGGCAGAGACCTGGATTTCAAACGTGGTGACAGCAAATACGACCGCTATGTCGGCGACATCACCCGCCCCCTTCCCAATCTGGGCAGGATTGAGAACGCTCCCTTTTATGCAACGCAGATGTTCCCGGGTACCCTGGGGACCAAGGGTGGCCCAAGGACCAACAAAGATGGTCAGGTTATCGATGTCATGGATAAGATTATCCCCGGTCTTTACGCCGCCGGCAATGCCGCCGCCCCCGTATCAGGTCCTGGCTACTATGGAGGGGGAACCCCCATAGGGATAGGCATGACATTTGGCTACCTTGCCGGCATTCATGCTGCAAATGAAGCTAAATCACAGAGATAATGTCCCAACGGTAAGGCATAGGGCGACCATAAAACTCCCTCCGCGTCTCCCTGTGCCTTACCGGAAGGAATCCATTACACCCGCTTAAGCCATTGGAGGAATCAGAAATGCCAAAAGTAGAATATACCACAACTGTAGAGATTCCAAAGGACACCCTGTGGAACTTCGTAAAAGATTTCAGCAACTGGGGTCCCATGCTCAAGGGGTATCAATCCCACGAAATGATAAACGACAAAGAATCCATCTGGATCATCAAAGGCAAGTTCGGCACCTTTTCTCGTACAACCAAGTTCCACAACACTATCACGGAATGGGACGAAGGGAAGCGAGTCGCCTTCAACCTCAAGGGAATGAACGATCCGGTGGACGGCTACGGCTGGGTTAACCTGAACCCTGATGGAACAAAAAAGGGCACCATAATATCATCGGAAATAGGGATTGAGGCCGGCGGGATATTCGGCCCTCTAATAAATCGTATAGTAAAAGCATGGCTCTTCGACGTGGCAGAGGACCTTGTATCAAAAATCGTTGAGGCCGTAAAAAAGTGAGCTTCGGCTAAGGGGAATCACGTCAAATCAAATAATATTATTCGACACCTGTAAGGAATTGGAGGGCCTATGGGAAAGCTTGACGACAAAGTAGCCATCATTACCGGTGGATCACGTGGAATGGGCAAGGCAACTGCAGAGCTCTTTATAGAAGAAGGCGCCAAGGTGGTCATTGCAGACATTCTGGACCAAGAGGGCAAGGCCCTGGCAAAGTCTCTCGGAGATGCTACGTCATATTATCATTTAGACATATCCAGCGAAGAGGCATGGATTCAATTAACAGAAAACTTGATAGGCAAATATGGCCACATAGATGTTCTGGTAAACAATGCAGCCATATACTTATACGCAATTATAGAAGATACCAAGAGCGATGACTTCCGTCGTATTCTGGATGTCAATGTCATAGGCCCATATCTGGGCATGAAGACCGTAATACCCTTTATGAAAAAACAGAGGAAAGGTTCCATAATAAATGTGTCATCCACTGATGGTTTTCGCGGGTCCTGCGGAATGAGTGCCTATAACACAAGCAAATGGGGGGTACGGGGACTTACCAAGTGTATCGCCATGGAGGTAGGGCCCTTCGGCATAAGGGTCAATTCGCTTCATCCAGGAGCGGTTAACACACCCATGCTGAATCCGGAAGATGAGCCTATCGAATCTCTCGGCACCAGATATCCAGGAGTTGCACTGAGCCGAGTAGCAGATCCCAAAGAAATAGCACGGGCCAGCCTGTTCCTGGCCAGCGACGATGCCTCATATGTGTCTGGAGCGGAACTTGCCGTAGATGGGGCCTGGACATGTGGAGTTTATCTGTTGGATAAGCCGAAGCCTTGAATTGGGATCATTCTAATGTAAAACATCTATTAGAAATAAGATTGTGCTTAATTGCAAAACCCTAATAATACCAGGGTTTAATATTTAAAGGGAAGCATACTTGCTCTCAGGTGGGCGCTCAAATCCCTAAGCTAATACGTAAATCACCATCGTTGAATTCCCGGTAAATTACACCATGGGGAAAGGAGGAATTAAGAAGCTTTTTATTTTTTTTGCTGTGCAGTGTGCTAAGCATAAGGTTATAAGTTTCAGGAAAACAGTGAGTTGTCTCTTATTGATTCCGTATTTCTAAAAAAGGAGGGAGAATTAAGATGGCAAAGAAATTGTTTCTATTATCTCTTGTGTCTCTGCTCATGGCGGTGTTTTCTCTTCAAACCGCTTTGGCCTACAACCCTAACTGGAAAGCAGATCAGGCAAAAATGTTTGAGCAGATCAAGCTGAAACCTGGCGACGTTATCGATAGCACTAACTGGCAGCAGGTCCAGAACCTTCTGCCTGAGTCGATAGTGGGTTATATCAAGAAGGGTGAATTTGTCCTCAATATTGGTGAATTCAAGTACGATTACAGCATGGAAGAGGCTTGGGAGAAGGCGACAGAAACCAACAGAGGGAAATACAGCCTTGGAGGAAGAAAGGAGATTATAGAGAGCGCTACCGGCAGTTTCCCCAAATATTTATATGGACGTCCTTTCCCCGATCTTGACAAGAACGATCCGGATCTCGGAGCCAAGATCATGCATAACAAAACAGTAGATACGGGAAGAACGGGAAACCTTAACAATTTTTCCCCTACCCTATTCTTGGGAGAAGGTGGCCTTGAGAGAGTACTTTTCAATGAGATCTGGTTTTACTGCTACTGGGCTCACCCCAAAGGAGAACAACCCAACCCTAACAGCTACAAATATCTCGACCTGTTCAAGATTTACGAACCCTACGACCTTGCTAACACAATAGTCCTTACCCTAAGACCACTTAATGGAAGCCCCGACCTTGGTGGAACATACGTACCAGCCCTCAGGAGAGTCAGAAGGACATCTGGATCAAACCGCTCCGACCCTTTCTTCGGTTCTGATATAGTTGTAGACGATACCTACGGATGGGGCGGCCAAAATGAAACCATGAGCTGGAAGGTTATCGGCGAAAAGATCGCATTGATACCCAAAGCGCGCTGGCAGACAGAGACCCCGGATACATACATAAAACAATCCAACGGGAGCTGGAAGGGATCCAAGGGTTCAGGAATACAAAAATACGGCTGCGAAGATAAAGACTGGAAGGGCGCTACCTGGGCTCCCCTGCACGCGCTATGGGTACCAAGGAAGGTTTATCTCATTGAAGCTACTCCCCTAGATCCCTACTATAACTATGGCAAGTGTATTTACTACGTAGATCAGGAGGTGCCGATACCATGCATCAAGATTGTAACGAACAGGGCAGGTGAACACTGGAAGACTGTTTTAGTAGACACCTTTATGCAGAAGTGGGGTGACGATAGCAAAATGACGGACGGGGGTTGGGGCTGGTATCTAGTGATTGACGACAGGACACACCATTCAACGGCTGCACCGGGTAGAAGTATATGGGGAAAATGGGATTTGGATACAACAGTAATGGATCCCAATATAAAGCCGGAGATGTTTACCTTCGAGAAAATGGCGACCATGTCGAAGTAACCCTAACCAAACCTTGTCAGTCAATGAGGAGGAGCAGCAATGAATATAAAGAAGCTTGCGTTGTTAATTGTGCTTGCGGTGATGGCATTTTGCTGGACCTCGAGTCAGTCATACGCGCTCAACGCCGAGTTGGATTTTCACGGTAAGGCGGAGTCTACGGCTATCCTGAGAGATATCACGGGATTCCAGTATGGACTTCTGGATGACAACAGGTGGGTTGGCTGGAAGACCCAGTTGCAGTTCGACCTTGGCATCAGGCCCCAGTACGACCTGAAACCAGCCCTTCGTATCGAAAAGGTCTACTTTTCCTTCAGAGGCAACTACGATGCGATCTACGAGCTGGATTCATCTCGTTATGCCGCAGTTCCCACCGATCGTTCATGGGGTAGTGGTTCCCGTTACGACATGACCAGGGACGACGTTATGTACGAGACGGACTTAAGAGAGCTCTTCATCGACATCACCCTCGACGCCGGTGCCTCAGGTACGACAACAGCCAATGCCCATGCCCGTCTGGGACGTCAGATCATCCAGTGGGGCGAGGCGGACGGCTTCAACCTGGTCAACATAGTCAATCCTCAGGATCTGAAAAGTATAGCGGCATTTGCCAATCCCGATGAGCTGGCCTGCCCGATCTGGATGGGACGATTCGACTTCAACACCGGCGCAGTAGGAGCCTTTGCCAACCTGAGCGCCCAGTTGCTTGCCATTCCCGACAACAGGCCCACCATATGGGGACCTCCGGGATCTGCCTACGGTCTTGGCCTTACGCAGAATGACCATGCAAGTGACCTGGGTAACATGCAGTACGGCGTAAGACTGGGAGCCCTCTACAAGGACCTTTCAACCTACCTGTACTACTTTGCCGGTTACGAGAACCATCAGGGAGCTGCAGGCGGTTTGAACTTTGCTACCCTGGCAGTGGATCATCCCAGGATCAACATGTACGGCATGTCCTTCACCGTTCCCTGGGACTACTGGTATGCCATGATCAGAGGTGAGGCATCCCTGACCACGGACTCGAGCTGGACGGACTACAGCAGCCCGACCTTCTACTCCGCACATCAGACCATGAAGGCCTACCTTGGAATAGACAAGCCCTTCCATCCGCCCCTGGGCACGGACTCGGCATTGAACGTTACAGTCCAGTTCTTCTATCAGAAGATCGATGACTGGGAGTTTGGTGCCCTCAGGCCTGGCATCAAGGACAACAGCTACCATATAATCGCCAACTTCGGTAACGATTACTATCATGGTCAGATCGCACCGGGCCTCTTCGTCTGGTACGACCTGGAGGGCAGCTATCTGCTCAGTCCATCCATAAAGTACTCGCCAGACGGAAGATGGGTATTCAAGGTATCTGCTACCATGTACCTTGGTGATCCCAACAGCGCGAGCAAGTTTGCGCCCTACATAGGCGGCAACGACGAACTCGCCTTCAACGTACTTTATCAGTGGTAAGATAGTTTCATCGGTATGAGGGAGCAGGCTCCCTCATACCGATCTTTCAGATATGACAAACAGATGTGCATGTATACATGAAGCATGTAAATTCGACATCTCCATCCACACTGAAGGGGAACCCTGCCCTTCTAGACAATCCGATTTGACACAAAATCCCAAATAAACTTGACTAAGAAAATATCTGTTTTGTATACTGCCGCCCCACAGGGATAGCTGTTATTAATAAACAGCGGGTCCTTGACAGAGCGTATAATTTGATAGTATTGCGACAAAGAGAGTGGTAGTTCTCGTGTTTCCCCCACCGTTTTAACTAAGTGAACCGATTGCAATCCTTCACGGAGGTGTAAGGTAAATGTCAAATACGGTTTTAACTGAGTTGAGTACTCGCATAAAGTTTGTTAGAGAGTGCAAAAATATCTCAAAATCAGAACTGGCAAGAAGGCTCTTTATATCGCCAGCTTACGTAACAGCACTGGAGTCTGGAGAAAAAACAAAAATAAGTGCCCCACTGGCCAAGCTAATCCAACATGAGTTCGGCGTAAATATGGAATGGCTGCTGGAAGGACGGGGAGATACCCTTCTTCCTGAAAGAAACAAAAAAACCATTATCCCCGATAATGCCGATGACCATGAGGAGGAACAGGGGGAAGATCTCTCTACCTTTGAGCGCCTGCTTTCGGAAATCTCTGCCACCTATATCAACCTGCCCATAAATCAACTGGAAAAGGTCCTCCGAGATGATTTTAGACGCCTGACTCAAGCCCTTGGATTTGATGCCTGTATAATCTATATCTCTGATGACCCGCCAGGTAAATTCACTAAGATAAGACCCTATGTCTGGTACATTGATGAAAGCCTGGAATCTAATAGGTTAATACTCAACTGGTATAAAAGTAAAAACATCCCCACCATTGATTCAAAGGATCTCAGATATACCTTTGAAGTATGGAATCGGGGGGAATCCATAGTATGGGTAGACTTCGACCATTGTCCCAAGGAAGCAGCACAGGAAGAATTATACGCAAAACAGCTTGGCCTTAAATCTGTCCTCGGCATTCCTCTTTCATTTGCCGGTCATATATGGGGAATAATTTCTGTTGCCACATCACCTGTACGCCGGACCTGGCCGGATACTCTCATATCTCGAATACGTCTTCTGGGAGAGGTATTTATCAATGCCATAATGAGAAAAAAGACAGAGGAACAGCTTTGCGGTTGCATTTCTGAGATACAGCAGCTCAAGGAGCAGTTTGAATCAGACTATCTCTATCTGAGGGAAGAGATAAAGGGGGATCATGAAGGTGTCGTAGGAAAGAGTAACGCCTTGAAAAACATATTTACCAAGGTAAGGCAGGTAGCACATACCAATGCTACAGTACTTATCCTTGGCGAGACAGGCACAGGTAAAGGTCTGATCGCAAGATCCATACATGATTCCAGTATCCACATGCGAAGGCCCCTAATGCAGGTAAACTGTGCGGCATTAGCCCCGAGCATCATAGAAAGCGAACTATTCGGTCATGAAAAAGGCGCCTTCACAGGAGCCGCGGCAACTAGATTGGGCCGGTTTGAAGCGGCGAAAGGGACTACCCTTTTCCTTGATGAGATAGGAGAACTCCCCCTGGAGCTTCAACCAAAGCTGCTTCGCGTACTTGAAGAGGGTGAATTTGAAAGAGTGGGAGGAAATAATACTATACATACCGATATCCGCCTCATAGCAGCCACAAGTAAGGACCTCGAAAAAGAGGTGGCAGCCAGCAGATTCCGTAGTGATCTGTGGTACCGGTTAAACATATTCCCCATATTTGTCCCTCCCCTGAGAGAGCGACTGGAAGACATTCCTCTCCTCGTTGAACATTTTATCCGTAAATATCAGAAATGGACGGGAAAAAAATTTAGAACCATACCTAGCGAAGCAATCAGTGCACTTCAGAGCTATTCCTGGCCCGGCAACATCAGAGAGCTTAGCAATGTTATTGAGAGAGCGGTCATAACCAGCCATGATGGCAACCTTCGATTTGAAATTCCAGCACCTCATAAAAACTCTACCGCAAATGGCAATAATTTCAGGCAAGACATTGAAAATATTGAACGTGTAAAAATAATCAAGGCCCTTGAGGAGAGTGATTGGGTTATCGGAGGTAAGAATGGCGCTGCAAATCGCCTTGGTTTTACACCTAGCACCCTCAGGTATCGGACAAAAAAACTTAATATTAAGCGACCAAAATTTCCTCGTACAGAATCATATGCTGAATAGTATTTAATTTTAAAACCATGCCATTGGGCACTAATTTTAGCTTTGGAAGCCAAAGTTAGTGCATTAGTGTTAAAAACACCCGCCCTCCTCCCACCTCAGTTAAATTCCAAAAAATCAATTATTATGGCCTATTGAAGTCGGAAACATTTTTTTGAGCTCTTTCCAAGGCACTTGGCACTTAATTTGCTAAATTACCTTGAACTACTTATTGAGTAAAATCACAAAAAGCAATCCCGATACTTTTGCCGTGATTGCCATCTTTATCTTCATTATAAATTTTGGGCGAAGTGGCCTACTGATATTAAGCGCTATGATAGGAGTGGCGTTCACTGGCAACACTCGAATGCTGCATGTAAAAGTAAGCATTGCCTTGCTTTATAGAAACTTAAGTCAGCCCTGTGGCGGAAAGGAGGGTATTGGTTAAACTTCGTTAGTAACAAAGAATTATGGTTGCACCTTCGTTATGCAGGGCCATAGTTTGAGATTACAGACTTTGGGGAAATAGTGGTGGCCTGCCTTTTATTAATTACCGGACTTTTTTGAGGAGGGAGGATTAAGATGAGAAAGAAAGTTTTTCTATTGTCTTTTCTATTTTGGCTTATGGCGATTTTTTCCATTCAAACCGCTATGGCCTATAACCCTAACTGGAAAGCAGATCAGGCAAAGATGTTTGAGCAGATCAAGCTTAAACCAGGCGATGTGATAGACGCTAAGAACTGGCAGAAAGTAGCGGACCTTCTACCTGATTCTGTATTGAACTACGTAAAAACCGGAGAGTTCGTACTCAAAATTGGTGAGTTCCAGTACGACTACAGTGCCGAAGAAGCCTGGGACAAGGCAACAGAATCCAACAGGGGAAAATACAGCCTGGGAACGAGAAAAGAAGTTATCGATAACAGCACAGGGAAATTCCCCAAATACTTATATGGTCGTCCATTCCCCAATATCGACAAAAACGATCCTGATCGCGGGATCAAAATAATGCATAACAGGGAGGCAGAAAAGGGAAGACCAGGCAATCTATATCAAGAAACCCTCACACTTTTCACGGATCAGCAAAAGGGTATCGGCAGGATATTGAATACCGATGTCTGGTACTATTACAATTGGAGTCGTCCCGATGGAGAACAGCCTAATCCAAATGATTACAAATATATGGATGTTTGCAAGCTCAAGTTGCCCTACGACCTTACCGGCACGGTGGTCTTGACACTGAGACCTCTCGATGGGACTCCGGACCGTTGCGGCACCTATGTGCCCGCCCTGAGACGGGTCAGGAGAACATCGGGGACTAACCGCTCTGACCCCTTCTTTGGTTGTGACATTACAGTCGACGATACCGCAGGATGGGGTGGCCAGAACGAAACGATGGTCTGGAAGGTCTTGGAAGAAAAGATTATTCTGGTTCCCAAGGCAAATTGGCAGGCTGAACGCCTGGACAAGATGACTAAACAGAGTAATGGATCCTGGAAAGCTCCCAGTGGATCAGGAAGGCACATTTTTGGCTGCGAAGACAAAAACTGGAAGGGAGCAACCTGGACCCCTCTGCATGCCCTGTGGATACCCAGAAAGGTATATCTTATCGAAGGCACCCCCCTTGATCCATACTATAATTACGGCAAGAGTTACTACTATATTGACCAAGAAACTCTGATGCCAAGCATTAAGGTCATTACCAACAAAGCCGGAGAGCATTGGAAAGTGCTGTTGGTAGATATGTTTATGGAGATGTGGGGCGAGGGCGACCACAAGACCACCGGAGGATGGGGATGGTACACGATGGTTGACGATAGAAGCCACCACGCAACTGGTTCACCCGGTAGAGGGCAATGGGGAGATTGGGACCTGGGGACAGTCATAATGGACCCCAATGTAAGCGCCAGGGATTTTTCCTTTGATGCTATTGCTACAAGGACAAAGTAATCCTAACCCAACCCTTATCAGTTAATTAGGAGGATCAACAGCAATGAATATAAAGAAGCTTGCGTTGTTAATTGTGCTTGCGGTGATGGCATTTTGCTGGACCTCGAGTCAGTCATACGCGCTCAACGCTGAGTTGGATTTTCACGGTAAGGCGGAGTCTACGGCTATCCTGAGAGATATCACGGGATTCCAGTATGGACTTCTGGATGACAACAGGTGGGTTGGCTGGAAGACCCAGTTGCAGTTCGACCTTGGCATCAGGCCCCAGTACGACCTGAAACCAGCCCTTCGTATCGAAAAGGTCTACTTTTCCTTCAGAGGCAACTACGATGCGATCTACGAGCTGGATTCATCTCGTTATGCCGCAGTTCCCACCGATCGTTCATGGGGTAGTGGTTCCCGTTACGACATGACCAGGGACGACGTTATGTACGAGACGGACTTAAGAGAGCTCTTCATCGACATCACCCTCGACGCCGGTGCCTCAGGTACGACAACAGCCAATGCCCATGCCCGTCTGGGACGTCAGATCATCCAGTGGGGCGAGGCGGACGGCTTCAACCTGGTCAACATAGTCAATCCTCAGGATCTGAAAAGTATAGCGGCATTTGCCAATCCCGATGAGCTGGCCTGCCCGATCTGGATGGGACGATTCGACTTCAACACCGGCGCAGTAGGAGCCTTTGCCAACCTGAGCGCCCAGTTGCTTGCCATTCCCGACAACAGGCCCACCATATGGGGACCTCCGGGATCTGCCTACGGTCTTGGCCTTACGCAGAATGACCATGCAAGTGACCTGGGTAACATGCAGTACGGCGTAAGACTGGGAGCCCTCTACAAGGACCTTTCAACCTACCTGTACTACTTTGCCGGTTACGAGAACCATCAGGGAGCTGCAGGCGGTTTGAACTTTGCTACCCTGGCAGTGGATCATCCCAGGATCAACATGTACGGTATGTCCTTCACCGTTCCCTGGGACTACTGGTATGCCATGATCAGAGGTGAGGCATCCCTGACCACGGACTCGAGCTGGACGGACTACAGCAGCCCGACCTTCTACTCCGCACATCAGACCATGAAGGCCTACCTTGGAATAGACAAGCCCTTCCATCCGCCCCTGGGCACGGACTCGGCATTGAACGTTACAGTCCAGTTCTTCTATCAGAAGATCGATGACTGGGAGTTTGGTGCCCTCAGGCCTGGCATCAAGGACAACAGCTACCATATAATCGCCAACTTCGGTAACGATTACTATCATGGTCAGATCGCACCGGGCCTCTTCGTCTGGTACGACCTGGAGGGCAGCTATCTGCTCAGTCCATCCATAAAGTACTCGCCAGACGGAAGATGGGTATTCAAGGTATCTGCTACCATGTACCTTGGTGATCCCAACAGCGCGAGCAAGTTTGCGCCCTACATAGGCGGCAACGACGAACTCGCCTTCAACGTACTTTATCAGTGGTAAGATAGTTTCATCGGTATGAGGGAGCAGGCTCCCTCATACCGATCTTTCAGATCTTTTCAATGAAGTTCAGGGACTCTTAACATTATCAGGTCCCGGAGAAAATGTTGTCGTTATGGCCTTATACATAATACATAGATTTTTAAAAGTTAGGTGCGATGCTCAATACCTAAGCGCCCTCCTTCATATCCCATCAGCTTTTTCTTATCCGATGAAGAGAAGGTTGATGAGATAGCAAAATCGCAAAGGTATAGGGCATGGCCAACCGGGGCAGCACCTTTCAAACAGGAAGGTGCTGCCCGCCACCCTCTGTAATTCGGGGATATTGACGAGATTTTACAAAATGCAGAAACGGAGAAGGTAATGATCAAAAAACCCGTTTTCAAAAAGTTATTGCAAGTTGGCATTGTTGTTAAAGATCTGGATGCCAGCATGAAAAAATATTGGGAGGTTTCCGGTATTGGCCCTTGGAATGTCTATTCCTATGACGGATCTAACCTCATGAACCTCAAGGTACATGGTGAAAGAAAGGACTTTGCCATGCGTGTCGGCTTTGCCATGAGTGGCGAAATTCAATGGGAGCTTATAGAACCTTTAGATGAAAAGAGTATTTATTCCAAATTCCTGAAGGAACATGGCGAAGGGCTTCACCACCTGGCCATGGAGGTGGACGACTATAATCAGACAATTTCATATTTCAAAAAGAATGGTGTTGAGGTCATCCAGGAAGGCAGGGGCAAAGACGGCTTCGGATTTGCCTACCTGAATACCATGGGGCCAATGTCATGCATAACAGAGATATACGACATACCGGAGAAGTGGGCCCCTACTGCTGTTCCTGAATCGGTATATCCACCAGAAGCAGGGTAGCGCTGATAAAATGAGCCGTTTTTTATAAATGCCAGGCATCGTTGTTAGAAACCAACCTAAAACCAGGAGGATAAGAGATGGAAGGTATGGACAAGAGTCATTTCGATGTTATTGAAATTTCTGTAAGTGTATGGGACCGTGACAAGGCTATCAAGGAGTTTAAAGATCGCTTAGGGATTGATCCTTACTACACATTAGAAATCGACGCCATGGCTGGCGTTATAATGGATGGTAAAGAAGACCCACCCAGCAAAATGAAAATGGCCTTTTATCGTACGGGACCTGTAAGATTGGAACTCCTTGAAGCCCATGGCGGGCCCTATGCCGAATGGATAAAAAAACACGGCCCTGGCGTTAACCATATCGGGTGTCGGGTGGCTGATCGCGATTACGAAATGGAGTGGTTCAAGAAAAGGGGAGTGGAAGTTAAAGCAACCATAGATGATCCCAGTGGAAAATGGGCCTATCTGGATACGGAACCGATTATCGGATTTTATATCGAGCTGATCCAGACGCATTTGCGAGAGCCAGGAATGCTGAGATAGCCTGTCTATAACCTATTTTAACGACTCGAGAAAATGTCTGGGCTCCACGGCATAAGATGAAAATAAAGATTATTGTTGGCAAGATTTGAATAATTTCTAACACGAAGCCTGTATTATCCGGACAGGGTGCAACCATTGACCCTGTCCCCTTGTAATCCTAATAAGATTGTAACCAAAGTAAAAGACTAGATACCCACAGAAAACACTCAAGGAGGCACCCTCAAATGTCACAAGATAAAACAGCAAAGGCCCCAAAAATTTCCAAAGAAGAGGCCGTTAAAAAAGCTTACAACTACGAGACAAAATACCATGGTTGCAGCCAGTGCACCTTTCTGGCACTTCAGGAATTTCTTGGAATGGAAAACGAACTGGCCTTCAGGTCTGCTGCCTACCTCTGCGGTGGAATGGCCTATACCGGCAATACATGTGGAGCCCTAACAGCGGGAGCCATGGCTTTAGGTATGAAATACGGACGTGCCAATATTGAGGAAGGATTCGTCGGCCTGGTGAATGGTTCAATGCCGGTCTATAAATTAGCCCAGTGGTTTAAAGACGAGTTTGGAAGCGTACTTTGCAGTAAGATCTCAGAAACTGAGATCACCGAAGAGGAGTTGCAGTGGACTATTGAAAACCCTAAGGAAGCGGAAGAAGGCATTACCCCGGAACTGACTCATCAATGTTCGGAAGTTGTATCGAAAACCGTTGGAAAAGTCATAGATATCATAAATGAAGTCGGTTGAAAGATTTGTCCGGCCGATAGGAAAAGTAACGCTGTAGATTAGCCCGCATGTAATCCTTGAGCGGGCTGATCTACGATTAAGAAGAACCCATTGAGGCCCCCATGCAAAGAGGACAAATAAATTGCGTCAAGGCTTTCAGTGCCTCAAGGGGAAAAATGGGAAATTTCAGTTAGAAGCTATTGCCCTCAGGCCATATTTACAAAATTTCAGACCAAGTTGATTTTCATGGACTGTTTAACAAATTCAAATTCATGAGCGAGCAATCAATGTCATATAGAAAAAGAATAATTGTGGTGGGCGGTTCCGCTGCGGGCCCCAAGGCTGCTGCAAAGGCGCGCAGGATTGATTATAATGCGAATATTATTATTCTCCAAAAAGACCCTGATCTGTCAATGGCATCTTGCGGATACCCATACTATATCGGTGGATGTTTTGATGACAGAAGCATGCTCTTGGGTCCGGGGGAAGGAATGGCACGTGATCCCCGGTATTATCTAACCGCAAAGGGTATAGATGCGAGAACCAATTGCGAGGTTACAGAGATTGACCGAGCTTCCAAAAGGGTATTTTGCACTGACCTTCTGACGGGTAACAGAGAGAGCTTGGCCTATGACAAGCTGATAATAGCTACCGGTTCCCTTCCCAGGATGCCTCCGGTTCCCGGGACACATCTTGAGGGCATTACCACTCTTCAGTCTATGAAGGATGCCGATTATCTTCGAAGGATCCGCGACGAAGGCAAGATAAAAAAAGCCGTTGTCATCGGAGGCGGACTTATAGGGATCGAGACCTGTGAGGCCCTTCAGCTGGCAGGGATCGATATAACGGTAATAGAACTTCTGCCGCAGTTGCTTACCTTTCTTGATTGTGAGCTTGCCAAGCTGGTCGAAAATCATGTGAGAAGCAATTCAGCGAATGTTATCACCGATAATGGTATCGTTGAATTCCTGGGCAAAAACGGAAATCTTACAGGGGTGAAACTTCAGAACGGTGCGGAGCTTGAGTGCCAGCTTGCCGTGGTTGCTATTGGAGTTATCCCCAATGTAGGCCTCGCTAAAGGGGCTGGCCTGAAAATTGGCGAGACAGGTGGAGTCGAGGTTAATGAGTACATGCAGACCTCCGATGAGGACATCTACGCAGTGGGAGATTGCGTAGAATCTTTAAACAGGATAACTGGCAAAAAGGTCCTTGCCCCCTATGGAGACCTGGCAAATCTACAGGGACGAGTTGCCGGTGAAAATGCGGCCTCAGAGAACAGCGTTACCTTCCCCGGCACCATACAGACCGGGATATGCAAGGTCTTCGATTTTTCGGCGGGGGCAACAGGACTTTCGGAAAGAATGGCAAAGAAGTTTGGCTATAAGGACACTATAACCGTCATCAATGCAAGCCCCGACAAGCCAGGTTTTATGGAGGGAAAGCTCCTGATCACCAAGCTTGTTGCCGATCGCATAACCGGCAGGATACTGGGGGCACAGTGCATAGGGCCAGGAAATGTAAGCAAACAGGTTGCCCAGTGGGCGATGGCTATCCAGGGAAAACTTTGCATAGAGGATATAGTAAACTCCGATCTGCCATACGCTCCACCCTTTTCACTGGCGATTGATCACTTCATTGCAACTGCCCACATCATGCAGAACAAGATGAAGGGGCGAATGAAAGGCATATCGGCTGCCCAAGTCAAAAAGAAACTTGACAACCATGAACGGCCCTTCTTCCTGGATGTAAGAGATTCGGATGAATATGAAGAGATGCGCCTTGGCATTGGAGAATCCCTCATCCCCCTTGGTACATTACGAGAAAGATTACAGGAACTGCCAATAGACAAGAATCAGGAGATTATCTGTTTCTGCAGGATATCCCTGAGGGGCTATGAAGCAGCCATTGTCCTTGAGGCCAACGGCTGGAAAAATGTCAAAATTATTGAAGGGGGCATAATGGCTTGGCCATATATGAGGGAAAAATAGGGCTGACGTCTGTTATAAGATACAAGGCTGTTCATGTTTTATAAATAACATTCACAGGTCACAAGACAGGGCATTATTTTGCTAAGCTTAGGGGGTATTATGAAGGCTGCTGTGTTCCATCAAATAGGTAAACCACTGGTCATCGAAACAATTGCAGATCCCGAACCGGAACAGGGAGAGGTTATCATCAAGGTAAAGGCTTGCGGTATTTGCGGTAGCGATCTGCACGCAACTTCCGAGGAAGGAATGCTGGTTCCTAATGGAACCGTACTAGGTCATGAGTTTGTAGGTGAAATAATAAAAGTGGGTCCGTCTGTCCCTGAAGGATGGGCAAAAGGCGATCGGATTTGCACTATGTCTTTCTGGGGGTGTGGAAAATGCATAGCATGCCTTAACGGTGTTCCTTGGCAGTGCCAGTCAAAAAAAATTGTTGGCTTGGGTGAAGTGCCTGGCGGCTATGCGGAAATCGCCAGGATACATGTCAATGACGCTGTAAAACTTCCAGAATCCGTCGCTTGGCAGGAAGGTGCCTTAGTGGAACCGCTTTCGGTCGGGTTACACGGGGTGCGACTGGCCTCAAGCGTGGAAGGCAAGAATGTTCTGGTAGTCGGTGCGGGTCCCATTGGCCTTGCGGTTGTGCTGTGGTGCAAATTTATGGGTGCCCGGCATATAATTATCAGCGACTTTGACAAGAGTAGAGGAGAAATGGCAGTCAAATTCGGTGCCACAGGAACAATAAATCCAAAAGATGATATCGATGCACGCTTTCTCCATATGACCGGTGGTTCACCTGAACTTATTTTTGAATGCGTTGGAGTTCCTGGGATGATTGCACAGTGCATCGATAGGGCACCATATGGTGCCGAGATAATAGTGCTCGGTTTCTGCTCGGCACCTGATACCCTTATCCCCGCCTACGCAGTAGTAAAGGAAGTTACGCTTAAGTTTTCCATAGCTTTTTCCAAGGCTGACTTGCAATTTGCTGTTGAGATGCTTGCAGCCGGTCGTGTTAATGCGAAAGAGATGATCACTCAGGTGGTCTCTTTCAAAGACCTGCCCGAGGTTTTTGAAAATCTAAAAAAGCCGTCCAATCAGTGTAAGGTTATTTTGGACCCCGAACTTTGAACTGAAAAACGAGTACACCTCCAGTTGCTTGCTCAGGTTATTTTGAACACGAGGGGGACTTAATCATGCCTGGATTGTTTGAAAAGGCAAAAATAGGGAATATCACCTTGAAAAACAGGGTGGTAATGGCAGCAATGGGGACAAAGGCTGAGCCTGACGGTGGTATTTCAAGGCAAATGAAAGACTACTATGTTGCCCGTGCAAAAGGCGGAGTTGGTCTCATTATTACGGGAGCAAACTCCGTTAGCACAAAATTTGAACCTCGCCAGTGTAACCTGTTAGACAGTTTTCATCAGGTAGACAGGTTGAACCATCTGGCTGAAGAGGTACATCATTACGGAGCCAAATTATGTGTTCAACTGACACCTGGCCTGGGGCGTATGTCGTTTACTGATCCATCTACACCACCATACGCAGCCAGCACTACTCCCGCTTTCTGGTTTCCAGCCCTTATTTGCAGCCCTTATTCTATTGAAGATATCAAGTTTCTTGTCGACAGGTATGGATACTCAGCAACTCTGGCGCAACAGGCAGGTGCCGATGCTATAGAGGTCCATGCCCACAGCGGTTATCTGGCGGACCAGTTCATGTCCACTTTGTGGAACAGGCGTACGGACATATACGGCGGAAGTCTTGAGGGTAGAATGCGCTTTATCCTTGGATTAATTGCCGAGGTCCAGAAAACATGTGGCAAGGAATTTCCTGTTATAGTCAAGTTCGCAGTTACCCATTATACGGAAGGCGGCAGAACAATTGAGGAAGGCGTAGAGATCGCGAAGATGCTGGAGGCCGCAGGGGTAGCGGCTCTTAACGTGGATATGGGGTGTTATGAATGCTGGTATAATACGAATCCCACAGTATATGAACCCGATGCCGTACAGATCCATGTGGCCGAAGCAGTAAAACAGGCTGTAAAAATTCCCATTATATCCCAGGGAAAACTCGACAATCCCACTGTAGCTAATTCAGTAATAAGAGAAGGTAAGACTGATTTTGTGGCTTTGGGGCACGCCCTTCTGGCCGACCCCGAATGGGCCAATAAGGTGAAGAGCGGAAAAATTGATGATATCAGGCCCTGCATATACTGCAATGAATGTCTTCTGGGAGAATTCCAGGGACATAACATTACCTGTGCAGTTAATCCCGCCTGTGGATATGAAAAGGAATACAGGCTAACACCCGCAGAAAAACAAAAAAAGGTTCTTGTTATCGGAGGTGGTCCAGGGGGAATGGAGTGTGCGATTACCGCAGCTAAAAGAGGTCATAACGTCCAGCTATGGGAGAAACTGGACAGGCTGGGAGGTAATCTTATCCCTGGTAGCACTCCAGCTTTCAAAGGGAACATTGCACGGTATCTGGATTATATGCTCAAGCAAGTGTGCAAAAACCAGGTGGACGTCAGATTTATGAGAGATCCAACAGTGGAAGAGATCATGAGATTTCATCCCAATGTCGTGGTTCTGGCTTCTGGAGCAAAACCGATAATCCCTCCTATTCCAGGCATAGATAGTTCCAGAGTAATAACTGCGGGAGATGCCCTTACGGGCAAATCAACAGGGCGGAAGGTAATCGTGATCGGGGGTGGAACCGTAGGATGTGAAACGGCCTTATTCTTACATCAACGGGGTAAAGTAGTCCTATTAGTTGAGACGCTGGATCAGCTGATGAAAAATGAAGTTACATGCTTGAATAATGATATGAAAATAAGATCCATGGTGGAAAAATCGCCTGTTCAGGTAATGCTAGATACCACATTGATCGGCGCTGAAGCGGATGGTGTTGTACTGAAAATTCAAGGAAAAGAAGAGCGAGTGCAATGCGATACCATTGTACTCGCTTTAGGTTACAGAGCAGAAAAGCTCATGGCGAATAAATTGGAAAATCTTATCGAGCAGGTGGTGGTAATAGGCGACGCAGTAACTCCACGAAAGGTCAAAAGCGCGGTTCATGAAGGGTTTCATTCCGCACGGTTGTTATAATTCAAATCAAAGGAGGGATATTGAATGTCATCAAGATTCGAAGGTAAGGTCGCAGTAATTACTGGTGCAGCTCATGGACTCGGTGCCACATATGCCCTGGCATTTGCCAGGGAGGGCGCCGATGTGATTGTTTCGGATATTTCACATAACGTTGAAAACGCGACCTACTCCATGGGTTCGGAAAAAGAGGTCGACAGCGTTGTAAAACGGATACGTGACATGGGAAGAAAGTGTATCGGCATAAAATGCGATGTGACCAAATCAGATGAAGTTGACAATATGGTTGAAAAAACAATAAAAGAATTCGGGAAGATCGATATTCTGATCAACAATGCGGGGATAGCATTTGTTGCCACTCCCTTTTGGGAAATTTCGGAAAAAAACTGGGATATGACGGTAGATGTAATGCTCAAGGGAACCTTTCTCTGCTCGAAATATGTTGCACCCTATATGATTGAAAGAAAATATGGGAAGATTATAAACATCGGGTCTATCGGTTCAAGGGCTCAACGGCATAACGTCCCCTACTCCTCAGTAAAAGCGGGAATTCAGACTATGACACTTGCCATGGCAAAGGATCTTGGAGAATACAACATCAACGTCAATTGTGTTTCCCCAGGTTCTGTTAAAACACCAATGATGGATGGTGCCTGTAGGGATGCCGCTAAAGATTACGGTATGCCAGCGGAAGAAGTATATGACTATTGCTGCAAGACATATCATATCTTGGGTAAAGAGATAACAACGGAGGATCTTTCAAATGCGGTTCTCTTCCTTTCATCCGAGGAAGCGAGAAATATAAACGGACATGTCCTCTTTGTAGATGGAGGATTCCTTACAATATAATTTAATGCATGCTTTGCTTTATCTAACTGTTAATTTTCAATTTATCCGACAGGAGGAACTACTATATGTCAACTGATAAGACAGCTATCGTTCAGAAGTTGTTCGAGTTAACTGCGGCTGATAAGTGGGACGCGGTTGAGGGGTATCTGCATCGGGACTTTCAGGCTATTGTTGCGGCAGCACACCCCTATTTCGATGTATATCGTGGTCTGGACGGATTTCAGCGCCTCTTCAGAAAGGTCTTTTTTGAGACCTACGATAGTTTTGAAGTGGAGGTTTTGGAGTTTGCCGAAGGACCGACCAGGGTTGTTGCGATAAATGAAGCTACCATAAAGGGGAAAAAGACCGGCCGTATGATAAAAATGAGTCTTGCTGAAGTTTTTCGCTTTGAAGAGGGAAAATTATTATCACTTACAACCCATTATGCGGACACTAAACTTCTGACAGAGCTTTAGTTAACAGGTTTTTTTATAGATAACAGGGGTTTAATATAAAGATTCAAGGTCAACCCGTAACAATGGGCTGTTCAACATTGTTGTCTGCTTATCAAAGCGCTTTTGAAAAGGCTTTCCCTTCATGAAAGGGGGGACGAGTCCCCCCTTTCATTGCCAAGCATTGAATCTCACCCTTTACAATAAAATACCATTGACTCGCAAAACCCTTCTTCGTATACTTCCCCAAAATTCTTCTCCAATACGTTGTCAGTCTTTGCTAAAAAAGTGTTTTTTGCCCCGTAATGGCAATTATAAAATCTAAAACATAAATATAGCTTAAGTTTTTAAAGCATCACTTTTACTATGGCGAAATTTATTTTTTAAAATCCAGCGTACTCAGAATCCATACCAGAACCTGATTCCAATCTTGTGTCAGAATAGAAAGGACAAGCCGATAATGACGTTTGATAATTTCGAAGATATGGTCAAAATTGTTAAATCAAGGGGAATAAGAAAACGATATGCCGTTGTAGCGGCAGAGAGTGAGCGCACCCTGGAATCCGTCCTTTCGGCATATAATGACGGCTTCCTGGAGCCTCTCCTAATAGGAGATCCCTCTCTCATCATTGAAAGACTTGAAGAACTTGGGGGAAAACCGTCAGAGTTGACAATCCTACCCGCCGATACCCCCGAAGCAGGGGCCCAAAAAGCAGTTGACCTCGTCAATGAAGGAAAAGCTGATTGCATCATGAGAGGGAACATGGAGACATCGAAGCTCATGAGCGTGGTATTACGAAGAAGCAATAAAATGCGGACAGGAGGCATTGTATCGGGAGTAACGATTCTGAATATACCAACCTATCACAAACTTATTGCTTACACTGACGGAGGCATAACACTTTTCCCCAATCTGGAAGAAAAAAAGCTTCTGATAGAGAATGGCGTGGGACTGCTGAGACGGTTGGGAGTGGATTGCCCCAAGGTAGCAGTATTAGCGGCCATTGAGACAGTAACTGCCAAGATACCCGCAACGGTTGAAGCTCGTGCTTTAAGAGATATGAATGAGAAGGGAGAGATCAGGGATTGCATAGTCGAAGGCCCTATCTCATACGATCTCGCTGTAAACAAAGAGGCCGCTATCGCCAAAGGTTTCAATAGCCCCGTTGCCGGTGACACAGACCTTCTTCTGTGGCCAGATGTAAACGCAGGAAATATAGCAGGCAAAGCATTGATACATTCGGCAAAGGCAAGGCTTGCAGCCGTAGTACTTGGAGCAAAGGTGCCTGTCCTGATTTCTTCCCGGTCTTCAAGTTTCGACGAAAAATACCTTTCAATGGCACTGGCAGCCTTGTGGTAAATGTATAAATATGAGTTTTTCTTGCTGAGGAGGCGAAGATGAGTCGTGAAGAGAACATTGAGGTGGTAAAACGTTTTTATGCATCGCTCAAAAACCTGGACTTTGATGCCTATTTTGGCCTACTTGACCCTGACATTGAGTTTCGTATGAATGGCAACATCCCTCTTTCCGGAACTTGGCGAGGCCACGAAGGAATAGGAGAAGTAGCAAAGGGGCTTTTTGAATTAATGGAACAAGGACAGTTTTGCTGGGGTGATGTATACCGGATCGTGTGCGCTGATGGGGATGGCGCTGTAGCCCTCTCATATGGCGGAGGAAAAACAAAGTTGGGTCGCCAGTACAACCAGGCATATGCCCACATCTTCAAGATACGGAAGGGCAAAATATATCGTTTCTATGAGTTCTTCGATACGGTATTGTCCGAATCTGCACTATACGGAAATGATCTCACAATACCTGAAAAGAAACCCGGTATTCTTATAGATTTCATGGATGAACCGGTACTATGAAAAACTCTTACCAGGCAAATAGAGGACAAAGGAATTTTAAAAAGTTTCATTTATTATAGCCGCCTAACTGTAGACAAGATTAAATGGACATTCTGACTCGGGAAAGATCAAAGGATTTTAAAGTTTTGGATCCTTACTAAGAGGTATGGTTCCCAATGCCAGGGACTGACTTAACCAAGCTAAGTGACCGGATAAAATCGCTAAGAGATCGGTACGGCATTTCTCAATCAGAACTTGCTCGCAGGCTTGAGATATCAGTACCTCACATAATTGCCTTGGAAACCGGAAGTAAAAATGTAATAAGCTACCGGCTCTCCAGCCTTATCGAGGAAAAGTTCGGTATAAACAGAGACTGGCTTTTCGAGAAAGAGGTAGAATCTTTTTTCAACGAAAGCAAGGTGAACTTGCCTCCGATTAGTACTGAAGCGATCAATTACACCAGGGAACCACACGGGGGAGATCTCTCCGAATTCGAACGCCTATTATCAGAAATATCAGCTACATACATAAATATAACTATTGAAGGCCTGGAAAACGTACTGAGAGATGATTTCAGACGCCTTACACAAGCTCTTGGATTCGATACATGCATTCTTTATATGTCAGACGAACCCCAGGGTACATTTACCAAGATCACTCCCCTTGTATGGTTTGTCGATGAAAACAAGGATTCCAACCTGCTCATGGTTCAATGGTTAAAACAGAATCCCACTGTTGATTCGGGTAATTTTTGTTATAGCTTTGAAAGATGGTATCGTGGAGAATCTGTGGCCTGGGTTGGTTTTGACAACTGCCCGGCGGAAGCTTCTCAAGAAAAACTGTCCTCAAAGGAACTGGGGCTTAAATCCTGCCTTTCCATTCCGCTGTCATTTGCAGGCCATATATCCGGTGTAATTGCCGTTGCCACCTTTCCTGTACGCAGGACTTGGCCGGACGATCTCGTATCGCGACTTCGCCTTCTCGGCGAGGTCTTCATTAACGCCCTTATGAGAAAAAAATCCGAGGAAAAACTCCAGAAGGCCCTTTCCGAGATAAAGCAGCTCAAGGAACGCTTTGAAGCAGACTACCTCTATCTGAGAGAGGAGATAAAGGGAGGGCATCAAGCTGTGGTGGGCAGGAGCAATGCCCTGGAAAACATATTGCTCAAGGTAAAACAGGTTGCTCCTACAAATGCGACAGTCCTTATCCTTGGTGAGACAGGAACCGGAAAGGGACTTATTGCAAGAGCTATTCATGACCACAGTACCCGCAGGGAAAGGCCCCTGATGCAGGTCAACTGCGCGGCCCTGGCACCAAGCATAATTGAAAGTGAACTTTTCGGCCATGAAAAGGGAGCGTTCACAGGAGCAGCAGCAAGGCGACTTGGGCGCTTTGAGGCAGCAAAGGGAACTACCCTTTTCCTCGATGAAATAGGCGATCTTCCTATGGAGCTTCAACCGAAGCTCCTTCGCGTACTTGAGGAGGGCGAATTCGAGCGTGTCGGAGGAAACACTACTATCCATACTGATATACGCCTTATAGCGGCCACGAGCCGAGAGCTTGAAAAAGAAGTTTCGGCGGGAAGGTTCCGTAGCGATCTGTGGTACCGCCTGAATATATTTCCCATCTTTGTACCCCCTCTAAGAGAACGGTTGGACGATATTCCCCTCTTGCTCGAGCACTTCCTGGAAAAATACAGGAAATGGATGGGCCAAGGCATCAAAAGAGTTCCTGACGAAACAGTCAACTCGCTTATGAGTTATTCCTGGCCGGGAAACGTAAGAGAGCTCAGTAATGTTATTGAAAGGGCCCTTATCACAAGTACCGATGGAACCCTTTGCATTGAAATACCTCAAAGTCATCTGAAATCGAATCGAAAAGGCCACAACCTCAGACAGCTTATTGAGAGCATTGAGCGAGAAAAAATTATAAAGGCCCTTGAAGAGAGCAATTGGGTTATAGAAGGGAAAAACGGCGCTGCCAGCCTCCTGAACCTAACTCCCAGTACATTAAGATATCAGGCAAAAAAACTGCGCATCAAAAGGCCGGAATCTTATAGAACATCGTCAGATTTTGTTTTACATTCCACTCCGGGAGAGCCATTAAGCTAACCACTAATTCTTACCCGGTCCCACTAAAATTAATGGCTGGCTATGACGAAATTTCATGCCGACAGCAAAATCCAGTTTAAAATTGTCAATAATTTCAAATAATTTTATCCTTAAAGTTTTTTTGCCTTTTTGGCATTAGATTTGCTGTTTGTTTTGTCAAGGCTTCATATCTTTCAACAGATTCTATGAAAGACATTTTTCGTCAGCTACAGATCAAGGGATTCACTCCTTGATTTTTTACGGACTCAGGCGGGGTTCCCGCAGGAGACAGATAAGCTATCCACAATAACAGACCAGGTAAAGGAGATTAAAGATGAGCAGCGGACAGTTTCCAAACCTTTTTACACCTTTACAGATTAAAGACGTTATCATCAGAAACAGAATACTTTCCACAGGGCATGGCACCTTTATGCATGGCGGCAATCCCGACGACGAAGATCTCCGGGCTTACTTTACCGAAAGATCCAAAGGGGGTTGTGGCTTAATAGAGGTTGAATGTTCGACCATCGACCGGCGCTGTGGCCCCTTGCTTCCTCTATGGGACAAGAAATTTATACCGGGGTACCAGAAATTGACCGATTCAGTCCACGAGTACGGGGCCAAAATTTTTCAGCAGGTAGGCCATTTAGGCCGTTTTGCAATGCCGGGGATTCGATATTCCATGGCAGCGACGAGCACACCATGCAGAACCTGGGACTTTTCGCACGTTGCACCGAAACGGATGGAAATCGAAGACATCAAATGGCTTGTTGAAGCATATGGAAGAGGCGCTGCTATTTCAAGGGAAGGCGGCTTTGATGGTGTGACAATTCACTCATCATACATGGATTATATGCTGACAGGTTTCATTTCCACTTTCAGTAACGATAGAACGGACGAATATGGAGGAAGTCTTGAAAATCGACTGCGTATCGTCTTCGAAGTAATAGATTCCTTCAGAAGACATGTGGGAGACGATTTTGTGGTGGGCATGCAGATCAATGGAGACGACTATACCCCCGGTGGACTCGACCCCGCCACATGGAGAGAAATTGCCCGTCGGATCGATGAGACGGGGAAAATTGATTATATCATAGTAAAGGGCGGCACCTACTGGACACCGGAGCTCAACATCCCCGACTGGCAGTTTCCCTTGGGTATCTATGTTAATAATGCAGCTGCTATAAGACAGGAAGTAGAAAATGCCCTCGTTTTTGCCAATGCAAGGATAAACGACCCTGCCCAGGCGGAAAAGATCCTAGCCAACGGTCAAGCCGATATGGTGGGGATGACCCGGGCGCAGATTTGTGACCCCGAACTGGCTAATAAGGCTCGTGAAGGTCGTGTCGATGATATCAGGATGTGCATCGCCTGCAATGAGGGCTGCGCCATGAAGATATATGGCGGGTTTACCTGTATGCAGAATCCCGCCGCCTATCATGAAAGAAAACTGGGCATAGGCACACTAGAGCCTGCCCTCTTGAAGAAGAATGTTATGATTGTGGGCGGAGGACCTGCAGGATTGAAGGTTGCGGAAGTTGCAGCACGAAGAGGACATAAGGTAACGCTATATGAGAAGAGGGATCAGCTGGGGGGACAGGTGAACATAGCTGCAAAGGCCTCGGGAAGGGATGAATTTGCAGGCGCTACCCGTTATCTTGCCCTTCAGGTTCAAAAGCTGGGTGTAGTAACTCATCTGAGCACAGAGGTAACACGGGAAATGGTTTTTAATGCAGACCCCGACGCCGTAGTTGTCGCTACGGGGTCTAGCCCCACCCGTATAAGCAAATGCGGAATTCCCTGGTTTGACCCGGCAGTTCCGGAACCCGTGGGCTGTGATCAAACCCACGTTTTGACTACCTTCGACATTCTGGAAAAAGAACTGCCTGTAGGGCAAAGGGTAATCGTGGCAGAGGATGGCGATGGTTTCTGGAAAAGCATAACCGTGGCCGAGACGCTGCTCGACAGAGGGGCAACGGTAGAGTTCGTCACACCTGAAGATCATATGGGTTTCTATCTGCAACTCATTGCCAGAAAACCCGCCCTTGAGAGGATTCTGAAAAAGGGACTGACCATAACACCTCACAGCCGGATCAGGGAAATCAAGGAAAAGAGGGTTTCCCTGTACAACATCTACAGTAGAAAGGAATGGACTGTTGAAGATATAGACACTGTGGTTCTGGCCTACTACAACAAGGCTGATGAGGATCTATATTTTGCCTTGAAAAATAAAGTTAAGGAGCTCCATCGAATCGGTGACTGCCTTGCTCCACGCCTGTGCGGTGACGCTATCCGTGAGGGTGAAATCTTGGGAAGAGAACTTTAATCTTATCTTTCTCCCTCTAGGCCTGATTATGAGGAGGATTTACTGCTTATATCTTTAATCTATTAGACTTGCAGTCGTTCCGTGCCTTTTAACAGGGGGCATTTAAAGGTCTATTTGGGGAATCTGCCCGCAGGCAGTTGCGATGGCAAGCTAGCTTTTGAATTTATTTCCACTTCATTACTGAGGGGTGACATGGGCAAAGAGATAT
Source organism: Syntrophales bacterium (assembly GCA_963665835.2). GTDB lineage: Bacteria > Desulfobacterota > Syntrophia > Syntrophales > UBA2210 > UBA6078. The sequence continues at coordinate 560,077 of CAXXWJ010000002.1, forward strand.
GGATATTCGCGGAGCATGACGGAAATGGAACAAAAAAAATCACCCTGGAACTGCTCAGTGAGGGAAAACGGCTGGCCCGTCGTCTTGACGAGCCTCTATGTGTCTGTCTTTTGGGGGTGGAGGTGGAAGGACTTATTCCCGTGCTTTCCCAGCACGGTGCCGAAAAGATATACCTCGCCGAGCATTCATTGCTATCCCATTACAACATAGACCCATACAGCCAAGTTTTAGGCGATCTGATCAAAGAACACAGCCCGTCAATCTTGATTATGGGGGCCACCCCCAAAGGCTCAGAGATTGCGCCCAGGATAGCGGCGCGATTAAGACTTCCCTGCATCACCGGAGTTCAGAAGATAACCGGCTCAAGGGGGAATCTTCAGATAACCAAGGCCCTCTATAACAATCAAGCACACGCAACGATAACGCCCCTTTCGGAGAGAACTATGATCATTACAATTCCTCCGGGAGAATCTGATGTTGTAATAGATGATGAAAGGGTGGAACCGGAGATCGTTCGAAAAGAGGTGACACTGACAGCAGATATGGTGCGCACAAAATACAGGACTTTCAAAAAAGGTGACCCCAGGACCATAGGAATAGATGAAGCAGACATAATTGTTGCCGTGGGCAGGGGTGCAGGGGGTGAAGGTCTTCCACTGCTTCAGGAGCTGGCCGATATTATAGGTGCATCCATAGGAGGTTCTAGAGCGGCCGTGGATGAAGGCATCATACCATATGAAAGGCAGATTGGAATAAGCGGCAGCACCGTTTCCCCAAACTGCCTCATTGCCTGTGGCATTTCAGGTGCAAGAGAATTTACCACGGGAATGGAAACCAGCAGATTCGTAATAGCGGTGAATAAGGATCCCAAGGCCAGGATCTTTGATTACTCTGACCTGCCTATCAGGGGTGATCTTCATGCGGTGGTCCCCTCCCTAATAAAGGCTTTGAAAAATAAAGAAAACAGCAAACCATAACAGGCCCTTAAATAGATTTACATTAAAGGACAAGAAATGGAATCAACAAGGGAAATATTTTGGAATGTCGGCCACGGTGTGGTTTTGCCGATGTATCTGTTTGTGCTAACTGCTTTGATTATATTTGCTTCAGGATTCTGGAAACGTCTTTCCATCTACCGTCAGGGATGCGGCATTGTTAGGTGGGATCACCTGTTCAAACGTATAGTGAATATGGTAAAAACCGTACTAACCCAGAGTAAGGTTATTCGTATAGGCCAACCCGGTGCATTCCACGCCGTTTTTTTCTGGAGTTTTGCTGTCCTGTTCGCGGGAACTCTTATTATTATGGTCCAGGCAGATCTTACCTCCCCTGCCTGGGGAGTTACCTTCCTTAAAGGCCCTGTCTACAAACTGTTCTCCCTTGCAATGGACATCTCCGGTCTATCCGCACTTATAATGATCTTTGTCTTGCTTGTGCGCAGATTCATCCTTAGACCGGAAGGACTCATTATCATTATAGAGGACTACATAATTCACTGTCTGCTCCTATTGACCATAATATCCGGCTTCATCGTGGAAAGTCTCCGCATCGCTTCCACGGAAATAGGAATCAACCAAAGCCTGGCCTATTTTTCGCCAGTCGGCCTTCTTATAGGACAACTTTTCATTGAAATGAAGGGTCACACAATATCCATGGCCCACAGGCTTTTATGGTGGATTCATTTCTTTCTGGCACTGTCTTTTATCGTTGCCATCCCCTTCACCAAGTTGCGCCACATCTTAACCACAGGGCTAAACTATCTCTTCTCGGATCTTCGCCCCCAAATGCTCTTAACCGCGCTGAACCTCGAAGCTGAAGAGAGCGGGCCCTTCGGTGCACGCAACATAAAGAATCTGACATGGAAAGACATCTACGATTCAGATGCCTGCACCTCCTGTAATCGATGTCAGGACCGCTGCCCGGCTTACCTTACGGGGAAACCCCTCTCTCCCATGAAGATGATTCAACAGATAGGAGATCTTGCCTTCTCTAATCCCACCGCAATTCTCTTTCAGGAAGTAAGGGAGGATGCGCTTTGGTCCTGTACAACCTGCGGAGCCTGTCAGGAAATTTGTCCCGCCTCTATTGAGCATATCGGCAAGATTATCAATATTCGCCGTTACCCTGTCCTGATGGAAAGCAGGTTCCCTCAGGAATACAAACAGATCTACAAAAACCTGGAAATTTTCGGGGACAGTATGGGCAAGGGAAAGGCACTTAGAGAAGACTGGGATCCCAACCTTAAAATCAAACGGGTCTATCAGGATGATGGAATAGACCTGGTTTTCTGGACGGGATGCATGGGTCCTCTTTATGACGAAAGAAGCAGAAACACCCTTGCTGCAACGGGAAGAGTTCTGCAAAAGGCGAATTTAAGTTTCGGGATATTGGGAAAAGAGGAAGTATGCTGTGGAGACATAGCCAGGAGAACAGGCAACGAATACCTTTTTCAGCAACTGGTCAAAAAAAATATAGAGTTGTTTAATAAATATAAAATAAAGAAAATAGTAACCAATTGCCCCCACTGCTTCAATTCTCTTAAAAACGAATACCCGCAATTCGGCTCTGATGTTGAAGTTTTAACTATGGTTGACCTTACCGAAAAATTGGTAAGCGAAGGATTGCTGAAGATCACATCCAAGATAGATGATTCCTTTGTCTACCATGACCCTTGTTATATGGGACGCCACAATTCCATCTACAAAAGCCCAAGAAGCATTTTGGGAACTATCCTGGCCCATAGGCTCAAAGAGATGAAACGTTCAAAGGAGGAAAGCTTCTGCTGCGGAGCCGGGGGAGGAAATATTTGGCGCGGAGTTTCTATCGGAGGCCGTATAGAAGAGGCAAGAGTTGAAGAAGCTGTAAAGACAGGTGCAAACGGAATAGCAACCTCATGTCCATATTGCGAGATAATGTTCTATAGCGCGGCAAAACAGCTTGGAATGGAATATTCCTTTCGCGTATCTGACATCATGGAGCTGTTAGATCGTGTAACCATCCAGAATGTCAAACCTGAACCTCAAAGGGACAGAAAAGATGAAAATCATAGTACTCATTAACCGAGTCCTCTACGTATACAAGCCCGGAGCTGTGGCATTGTCGGGTCAAATAGATCAGGAGAAAACCGTCTTCATGCTGAACCCTGATGATGAAATAGCAGTCGAAGAGGCACTCAGAATAAAAGAAAAGGTAGAACGTTGCGAGATTGTTCTTATGGCGCTGGGAGATGAGGAAACCAATCGAACCCTGAGGTACGCCTTTGCCATGGGTGGTCCTAAGATCGACAAGATGATTCGCATAGGCTACGATCATTTCGATCCCTGGACAGCCTCCCTTTTACTTGCCAAGGCTATCGAGAAAATTGGTTTCGATATAATCCTCTGCGGAAGTAAAATAATTGACAATAATTCCAGTGAAGTTGGGGGCTTTGTTTCGGAATTTCTAGATATCCCACAGATATCCGGCATTGTAAATCTTGAAATCCACAACCATGAAAGAAAAACTGTTGTAGAAAGATACCTTGGTAGAGGAGACAGAGAAGAAGTGGAATGCCCATTACCGGCCCTCTTCTCTACAGCAAGAGGGCTCAATGATCCCAGATATCCTACGGCACCTGACAGATTTCTCGCCGAGAGAGCGACAATAGACATTATAGATCCTCAATGCCTTGGTATTGACCTGACGGAAACTGAAACCCTGACGCCGATAAAAAAGCTTGCTCCTCCCAGATTAAAAACAAAAAAGGTATTTATCCCGGACATTAATTTATCTGCATCTGAAAGATTAGACATGATGAAGTCAGGAGGGGGAACTCAAAAAACAGGGGGTGCGATTCTTGAAGGGACAGAGGAAGAAGCGTCTCAATATATTTTAGATTTTTTGACTCAGAACAAAATACTGAAGGAAGGAAGCGCCCATTGATACAAACCCCCAAGGCCAAGAAAAAACGAGAAAGCTTTTTGTATAAAATCACCTTTACATAAAAAATCCCTGTTTGTATACTCGCTCCGGGTAGATAAACAACACTTAAACTAGAATCAAATAATATTTGCTAACATGCTGTTTTTGTAATACTATTCAAACGATATGAGAGAAAGGAGCTCGAAATGAAAGCTTGGCAATTTACAAATACTGGAGAGCCGCTCGCCCTGGTAGACATCGATGAACCAACAGCAGCACCGGGAGAGGTAGTGATCGACATCAAGGCCTCCGGCCTGTGTCACTCCGATGTAGGAATGCTGGAGGACCCAGGTTGGCTCAGTCTTATTACAAAGCAACCCATAGTAATGGGGCACGAGGTTGCAGGTGTAATTTCCCAGGTCGGTAAAGGGGTCACCGGTTGGAAAATCGGAGATCGAGTCAGCATATGTCCGATGAGCGAAACGGCACCAGGGTACAATCGCGATGGTGGATACTCATACAAGACAACGGCGCGACAGGAAGATCTTGTTTCTATTCCCGAAGGAGTTTCTTTCGCACATGCAGCCATAGGAACCGATGCAGGTATGACATCTTATCACGCCGTCAAGACAGCAGGAAAAATTAAGGCAGGCGAAAAGGTAGGAATCATTGGTTTTGGAGGCCTGGGCCAGTTTGGAACGCGCATTTCTGTGCTGCTCGGAGCCGAGGTATATGTAGCTGAAATCAATGAAGCCGTATGGAACAAAGCCCTTGAATCAGGCGCAACGAAAGTGGTTAAAGACGTATCGGAATTTGCCGGACTGGGACTGGACTGTATAGTTGATTTTGCCGGTTTTGGCACCACAACGGCTAAGGCCGTTGATATCATAAAACTGGGCGGACGGGTTGTCCTGGTGGGTATGGGAAAGCTCGAGCTAACCCTGTCAGCAACTTCTCTAATACGAAACCAGTGTGCCCTGATCGGTTCAAATGGGGGAAACAACGATGACATAACAGGGGTTTACGATCTTTTTCTCAAGGGTCAGCTTGAACCTACATTCGCTATGATCGGCTTTAACGATATTCCCGAAGGCCTTTCAAAATTGAAATCCGGCGGTGTTGTTGGTCGCCTAGTCGCCGATATCGCCGACTGATTAAGCGGTCCATGATATCGAATTTCAAAGGGGGCCATATAAGATGGTCCCCTTTGAAGTCCCCATTCAGCGATTGCAGGTATTGACCTAAAAATAAAACAACACAGCGATTTTTCAAATATGTATATTGCTTAACGCTAAAAGGATAAAATCTGTCCCGAGCCCACAAAAAATAGATTCACCTTGACTAACAAAAACTGCCTTTATATACTTCGTCCCGAATAATGTGTTTTACAATCATTTTCCTCCAAATAAAAAATCCCTAGATGACTAACAAAAGCCGGGGGTAAAGCCTGTCAGGATAAAAGATATTGCCTTAGGATTGCATTGCCGGAAAAAGTGGTTAAAGCTTGTTACGCCTCATCACGTTAGCTGAGCGAAAGATTTGTGATCCTTCACGGAGGTTACAGATTTGGTCATAACAGAAGCCCCCAACGTGGATTTAGCTGAGCTAAGTTCCCGGATAAAATTCGTCAGAGAACAGGCGAGAATATCAAAAACAGAGTTTGCACGAAGGCTTGCCATATCAGCAGCTTATGCCACGGAGCTGGAATCCGGACGAAAGACAAAAATAAGTCCTCTTCTGGCCAAGATGTTCCAATACGAGTTTGCTGTGGACATGAAATGGCTGCTGGAAGGTAAGGGATCCGCTTTTCTAACTGGAAACTGCATAGAAGGGCAGAACTATACCCGTTGTTTAAAGGACAAAAATAAAGGCCAACAAACAGGCAACCTCTCCGATTTTGAACGTCTCTTATCAGAAATATCCGCAACCTATATCAATATATCTATTGAGGAACTTGAAAATGTTATGCGGGATGATTTCCGCCGCCTCACCCAGGCATTAGGTTTTGATGCCTGCATCCTTTACATGTCCGATGAACCCCTTGGAACTTTTAGCAAGATGGCTCCACTCGTCTGGTTTATCGATGAAAAACAAAAATCTAATAGACCGATGCTAACTTGGTTAAAGAAGAACCCTATTCTTGATTCAAGGAAATTTAGTTACAGTTTTAAAAAGTGGTATCAAGGAAAATCCGTGGCTTGGGTTGGCTTCGACAACTGCCCCAGAGAGGCGAAAGAAGAAGAAATACTCTCTAAAGAACTCCGCTTTAAATCCTGTTTATCTATTCCCCTTTCATTTGCCGGCTCTATATCTGGGATTATCACCGTTGCCACCGTTCCTTCTCATCGAACCTGGCCGGAAGACATGACTTCCCGAATCAGGATTTTTGGTGAAGTCTTCATTAATGCTTTGATGAGGAAACAATCGGAGGAAAAGCTGAAGAGGGCCCTTTTGGAAATAAAGGAATTGAAGGAGCGCTTTGAGGCAGATTATCTGTACCTGAAAGAAGAGATCAGGGGTGAAGATGATTTTGAAGGCATTGTCGGGAAGAGCGAGGCATTAAAGAAGATTCTTCTCAAGATAAAACAGGTGGCGCCCACGAATGCTACAGTTCTTATATTGGGTGAAACCGGAACGGGAAAAGGTATAATTGCAAGCGCCATACATGATTTAAGCGCTTGTGGGAACAGACCCCTCATGCAGGTGAACTGCGCGGCACTTGCTCCGAGCATAATAGAGAGCGAACTCTTCGGTCATGAAAAAGGCGCCTTCACGGGAGCTGTTACAAGACGATTAGGCCGCTTTGAGGCGGCAAAGGGTACCACACTTTTCTTGGACGAGATAGGAGACTTGCCCTTTGAGCTTCAACCAAAGCTTCTTCGCGTACTTGAAGAGGGTGAATTCGAAAGGATGGGAGGAAATGAGACCATACATACTGATATCCGTCTAATAGCCGCGACAAGCAGGGATTTGGAGAAAGAGGTGGCGGAGGGGAGATTTCGCAGCGACCTGTGGTATCGGCTGAACATCTTCCCAATATTTGTTCCACCTTTACGAGAACGACTGGATGACATTCCCCTCTTTGTCAAATATTTTGTTAAAAAATACGCTAAGAGTGTAAGAAAAAGCTTCGAAAGCATTCCTGTTGAAACAATCAAGTCTCTTCAGAACTATTCCTGGCCCGGCAACGTAAGGGAACTCAGCAACATCATTGAGAGGGCTATAATCACAAGTCCAGACGGCAATTTAAGGGTAGAAACACCTAAAAATTATGAAAAGTTACCTAGAAAAACCCATAACCTGAAACAACTTGTTAATAATGTTGAACGGGAAGCAATTCTCAAAGCACTTGAGGAAAGTGATTGGGTCATTAGGGGCAAAAATGGGGCCGCACGGCTTCTTGGATTTACACCAAGCACCTTGAGGTATCAGCTAAATAAACTCAATATAAAAAAGCCCGAACCTTCTGAAATAGTCGCTTACCCTCTTTCAAATACAAGCCTTGAAGGTTGATCTATTTTTAGTTCACGGGGACTAAAATTAGTGCAAACTATTATTCAAAAATCTTTTTACATCTATCTCCCTTAATCCTAAAAAACAAATACTATAAGCAGGTTAAGCACACATCATCACCATCTGCCTTGCCGGGTACAATACTTGCTCTCGGTTTTTGGCAGGGTGTGGTCGGTTTTCCCATTATAGGGGTTGAGACTTTCTATGACAATGGTCGGTTGAAAATCCATACTGCCTACAGTGAACCAGATATTTGGATCCTTGAACCTGCATATTGCGGGTGTGGGCTTTATCTCTCCCGGCGACCAGTTAGCCAATAGAAAAGCCCCTGTCTAAAATGATAATAATGCTCCCCCTGATAGCTATGGAAACCGGAGTTGTCGAAAAACTCCGGTTTCCCCTTTGTTAAGCGGAAAACTATAAAAGTGTTTTGTATATAACTAGGGGTACTACGGTCGTTTTTAAATAACTTAGCTGGAACAAGCTTTTCTATTCTAAACAGCCTAACGGCGGAAAGGAGGTGATCGTAGACCCTTTCATCGTCTTAAGCATATCGGATATGCTGACTTTGAGGTCTGTGGTTGTAAATTTCGGGAAATAGCGATGAGTTGTCTCTTATTAATTCCATAACTTTTAACAAGGAGGGAGTATTAAGATGACCAAGAAAGTACTTTTTTTGTCTCTTCTATTTTTGATTATAGCGGTATTTTCATTCCAGTCCGCTATGGCCTATAACCCGAACTGGAAAGCGGACCAGGCAAAGATGTTTGAACAGATCAAACTGAAACCTGGAGATGTAATCGATACAAAAAACTGGCAAAGAATACAAGATCTTGTACCAGAATCGGTTGTAGGCTATGTAAAAAAGGGGGAATTTGTTCTCACAATCGGCGAGATGCAATACGATTACGGACACGATAAGGCCTGGGAAGAGACAGGAAAAACTAACAGTGGTAAGTACAGCCTGGGTACCAAGAAAGAAATCATCGACAATGCCACGGGAAAGTTTCCTAAATACATCTACGGCCGTCCTTTTCCCGATCTCGACAAAAATGACCCAGATCTCGGCATCAAACTCATGCATAACAAGTCGGTGGACAGGGGCAGAGCCGGCACCATGTACCAGGATTGCAGTACCGTTTTCGTAGGTGAGAACGGTATAGATAGAATGCTTTATAACCTCGTTTACTATTTCTTCTATTGGGCTCATCCTAATGGAGAACAAACAAACCCTAACGATTACAAGTACAACGAGATCATAAAACTGACAGAGCCCTACGATCTGACAGGTACTGTCGTTCTAACCCTTAGACCCCTTGACGGAAGTCCTGACCGTAGCGGTACTTACGTTCCGGCCCTCAGAAGAGTGAGAAGAACCTCCGGAACCAGTCGTTCCGATCCATTTTTCGGTTCCGATATCGTTGTAGATGACAGCGGAGGATGGGGGGGCCAGAACGAGACCATGACCTGGAAGGTTATAGGTGAAAAGATAGCTCTTATCCCCAAGGCAAGTTGGCAGACAGAGTCTCCTGATAAGTTGGTTAAGCAGCAGAACGGCAGCTGGAAGGGCCGTCCCACACCGGGAGCGCAAATAATTGGCTGCCAAGATAAAAACTGGAAAGGGGCCACCTGGGCGCCTCTTCATGCCCTTTGGGTTCCGAGAAAGGTCTACCTGATAGAGTCTACGCCTCTTGATCCCTATTACAATTATGGCAAGCAGCTTTACTATATAGACAAAGAATCTGTCATGCCTGTCTATAAGATAGTCAGCAATAAGGCCGGAGAACACTGGAAAACACTTATGATAGACCAGTTTGCTCAGGTATTCGGCGAAGACAAAAAGATGATCATTGACCAGCAGGGTTGGTACCTTACAATAGACGACAAGACCCACCACGCTACATTTTCTCCTGTCCGAGGAACCTTTAACAATTGGGATTTCCCTCTAGTCGTAATGGACACCAATGTAAACCAGGAGATGTTCACCTTTGAAAAGATTGCGACCATGTCGAAGTAACCCTAACCAAACCTTGTCAGTCAATGAGGAGGAGCAGCAATGAATATAAAGAAGCTTGCGTTGTTAATTGTGCTTGCGGTGATGGCATTTTGCTGGACCTCGAGTCAGTCATACGCGCTCAACGCTGAGTTGGATTTTCACGGTAAGGCGGAGTCTACGGCTATCCTGAGAGATATCACGGGATTCCAGTATGGACTTCTGGATGACAACAGGTGGGTTGGCTGGAAGACCCAGTTGCAGTTCGACCTTGGCATCAGGCCCCAGTACGACCTGAAACCAGCCCTTCGTATCGAAAAGGTCTACTTTTCCTTCAGAGGCAACTACGATGCGATCTACGAGCTGGATTCATCTCGTTATGCCGCAGTTCCCACCGATCGTTCATGGGGTAGTGGTTCCCGTTACGACATGACCAGGGACGACGTTATGTACGAGACGGACTTAAGAGAGCTCTTCATCGACATCACCCTCGACGCCGGTGCCTCAGGTACGACAACAGCCAATGCCCATGCCCGTCTGGGACGTCAGATCATCCAGTGGGGCGAGGCGGACGGCTTCAACCTGGTCAACATAGTCAATCCTCAGGATCTGAAAAGTATAGCGGCATTTGCCAATCCCGATGAGCTGGCCTGCCCGATCTGGATGGGACGATTCGACTTCAACACCGGCGCAGTAGGAGCCTTTGCCAACCTGAGCGCCCAGTTGCTTGCCATTCCCGACAACAGGCCCACCATATGGGGACCTCCGGGATCTGCCTACGGTCTTGGCCTTACGCAGAATGACCATGCAAGTGACCTGGGTAACATGCAGTACGGCGTAAGACTGGGAGCCCTCTACAAGGACCTTTCAACCTACCTGTACTACTTTGCCGGTTACGAGAACCATCAGGGAGCTGCAGGCGGTTTGAACTTTGCTACCCTGGCAGTGGATCATCCCAGGATCAACATGTACGGTATGTCCTTCACCGTTCCCTGGGACTACTGGTATGCCATGATCAGAGGTGAGGCATCCCTGACCACGGACTCGAGCTGGACGGACTACAGCAGCCCGACCTTCTACTCCGCACATCAGACCATGAAGGCCTACCTTGGAATAGACAAGCCCTTCCATCCGCCCCTGGGCACGGACTCGGCATTGAACGTTACAGTCCAGTTCTTCTATCAGAAGATCGATGACTGGGAGTTTGGTGCCCTCAGGTCTGGCATCAAGGACAACAGCTACCATATAATCGCCAACTTCGGTAACGATTACTATCATGGTCAGATCGCACCGGGCCTCTTCGTCTGGTACGACCTGGAGGGCAGCTATCTGCTCAGTCCATCCATAAAGTACTCGCCAGACGGAAGATGGGTATTCAAGGTATCTGCTACCATGTACCTTGGTGATCCCAACAGCGCGAGCAAGTTTGCGCCCTACATAGGCGGCAACGACGAACTCGCCTTCAACGTACTTTATCAGTGGTAAGATAGTTTCATCGGTATGAGGGAGCAGGCTCCCTCATACCGATCTTTCAGATCTTTTCAATGAAGTTCAGGGACTCTTAACATTATCAGGTCCCGGAGAAAATGTTGTCGTTATGGCCTTATACATAATACATAGATTTTTAAAAGTTAGGTGCGATGCTCAATACCTAAGCGCCCTCCTTCATATCCCATCAGCTTTTTCTTATCCGATGAAGAGAAGGTTGATGAGATAGCAAAATCGCAAAGGTGATGTGGTTTAATAATAACGGACACCCTGCTAAGAGCAATAATAGAGAAAGTGAGGTGTTCAATGAAGGAGAAAGGGAAGCGCCCGAATTACACAAGTGAGTTCAAGCAAGACGCTGTAAAGTTGGTAGTTGAACAGCAATATAGTTGTCCTGAGGTTGGCAGGCGTCTTGGTATTGCCGCTTCTAATGTTTCCCGCTGGGTGCGACAATATCGTCAAGACCAGCAGGATCTTAGCGAAGGAGGTATCCCCCGGAAGGAACTGGAGGCCGAGATTTGTCGACTTAAAAAGGAAAACAAGCGGCTTGAAATGGAGCGCGAAATATTAAAAAAAGCCGCGGCCTTCTTTGCGAAAGAGTCGAACTGAGGTGCGACTTCATCCGGCAAGAGAAGAAGGCCTATCCTGTCACCGTTTTGTGTAAGGTGATGGAAGTCAGCCGGAGCAGATTTTACGATTACCTCCATAGCCTCTCAAGATCTGATGATCCTGATGAGATTGCATTAAAGGCAGGGATTAGAGCCATTTTCAAAGAACATCGCGGCAAATATGGTTCCCGTCGCATTACCAAGCAGTTAAAGAATGAAGGTCACCAGATTGGCCGGTACAGGGTACGTAATTTAATGAGGAAACTTGGTCTTAAAACCAAAGCCCCGAAGCGATACAAGGCCACGACAGAGAGCCGGCATTCGTTTCCAATAGCTGCCAACCTTTTGGATCGTGAATTCGATGTCGCCACACCGAATACATGTTGGACAACGGACATAACCTATGTCTGGACCTTTGAAGGCTGGTTGTATCTGGCTGTGGTACTTGATCTTTATTCTCGCCAGATCGTTGGCTGGGCCATGGACAAAGAAATGAAAAAGCAACTTACCCTGGATGCCCTGGCGATGGCATACTGGCGCAGAAGGCCTCCATCAGGACTGCTTCATCATTCAGATCGAGGAAGCCAGTATGCATGCCATGATTACCAGGAAAAGCTAAATCAGTATGGGATGATAGCCAGTATGAGCCGCAAGGGGAATTGTTGGGATAATGCACCGACTGAACGTTATTTCCGCAGCCTGAAGTCGGAACGGTTGTCAGATTACAGGTTTGTTACAAGACAGTCGGCAAAGATGCAGATACTTGATTATATCTCCTACTATAATTCCATTCGTCTGCATTCAAAGCTGGGTTATAAAACCCCGTTCGAATATGAGAAAGAACTATGCCGAAAAGCAGCTTAAAACAAATTGTCCGTTTTTACTTGACCACAACAAGGTATAGGGCATGGCCAACCGGGGCAGCACCTTTCAAACAGGAAGGTGCTGCCCGCCACCCTATGCAGCAATTCAAAGACTATTGAGCGGTTTTACTAAACCCCAAAAGGAGATTTTTCATATGTCGTCAAGATTCAAAAATAAGGTTGCGATAGTGACAGGAGCGGCTCACGGACTCGGTGCAGCTTACGCTCTGGCTTTTGCCAGGGAAGGCGCCGATGTGGTTGTTTCAGACATTTCACAGAATGTTGAAAACGCTACATATGCCATGGGTTCCGAACAAGAGGTCGACAGCGTGGTAAAGCAAATCCGCGAAATGGGAAGAAAGTGCATCGGTGTAAAATGCGATGTAACCAAATCCGCTGAAGTTGAAAATATGGTTGACAGGACAATAAAAGAGTTCGGCAAGATAGATATCCTGATCAACAACGCAGGCATTGTCTTTCATTCGATTCCATTTTGGGAAATTTCGGAAAAGAACTGGGACATGACGGTGGATGTAATGCTCAAGGGAACCTTTCTCTGCTCGAAATACGTGACACCACACATGATTGAAAGGAAATGCGGCAAGATTATTAACATCGGTTCCATAGGTTCAAGGGCTCAGAAACATAATGTGCCCTACTCCGCAGTCAAGGCCGGTATTCAGACTCTGACACTTGCCATGGCCAAGGATCTCGGTGAGTATAATATCAATGTCAATTGTGTCTCTCCCGGCTGTGTCAAAACGCCTATGGTTTATGGCGCATGCAAAGATGCATCTACTTACTTTGGGATGCCGGCGGAAGAAGTGTACGACTATTGCTGCAAGACATACCACATCCTGGGAAAAGAGATTACCACCGATGACCTGTCCAATGCAGTACTTTTTCTCTCATCTGATGAAGCAAGGAACGTAAATGGTCATGTCCTGTTTGTAGATGGAGGATTTCTGACAATATAAATAAGATAAAAGTACAAGTAATCATAATCATTTGGGAACACTTGCAGAAATCATTCAGGTTTGATTTAATTGAAATTCAAAAAACATTATTGTGGTCAGGTCAGCATAGGTTATTCCTTAAGGCAAACCCACTGATGTTTCGTAACTAATTCTTCGTATTTATTAATGTTTATTAGAATTGGATTTTACAAAAAAGTTGTACACACTGTTGTTAAAGAGCTTCAAAATCAACCGCTGTTCTGGCCAATACCCATGAAAAAGGAAAGGAAAGGTAACAATGAGCAAAGGTAAAAAGAAAGTGGAGTTTTATGACACAACAACTAGAGATGGGGTGCAGAGTCTTTGGGCTATGAATTTTTCCTACGGAGCATATGATGCCGTCCTGGACCAACTGGACAAGGTCGGCTATAGCTATATAGAGCTGCCAGCGAACGCAATGAACGGAAAATACCAGGTTCGCTTTTTAAAAGAAAACCACTGGGACTATGTACACCTTTGGGGCCGGAAGATCAGAAATACAAAAAAAAATTGTGTTATGATGGAGTGCCTGGATCTACTTGATTATGGGGAACCCCGAGCGATAATAAGACTTTATTATAATTTAATGTTCCGCGCTCATGGTGCGCAACGCTTCTTTTACATGATAAATACCCGTAATGAGCTGGATCGCCATTGTCCCTGGGTTGTACCCATGGGCAGGGAAATGGGTCTGGGTTTCCAACCTTGTGTTTGTTACTACCCTTCCCCCAGGCTTACCGACGAGTACTACGCCGGATTAGTTAAAAGACTGGTCGATGAATATCAACCCGATTCTTTCTGGCTCAAGGATGCCGGCGGATTGATGACGGTGGAACGAATAAAAACTCTGCTTCCGGCCATTCAAAAGGAAGCCAAGGGGATACCGATAGAGCTGCACACCCATGGCATGAGCACCAATCAGGGCCGGGTCGTCGTAGAGGCTATGAAACTCGGCATCGATGGCATTCATACCTGTATCCCGCCACTGGCTTCAGGCTCCTCCCATGTATCTATCTACAACGCCATGCACAATGCAAAGATTCTCGGAATAGAACACAACATCAAAAATGTGGACGCCATAAAAGAGGTTGAGCGCAGCCTCAGAATAATAGGAAAGGTAGAAGGACTCCCTGAAGGAGTTCCCCTGGAATATGATCATGGGGTCTATTCTCATCAGGTCCCCGGTGGAGTTATATCGAATCTGGTGTCACAGTTGACCCAGTTGGGTATAGGGGACAAGCTTGATGAGGTCCTTGACGAAGTCGTCCAGATTATTCACGACCTGGGTGATCCCATTATGATTACACCGGCGTCACAGTTCATCGTATCCCAGGCTGCCGTTAACGTGGCCGTTGGAGAGCGCTACAAGGAGATACTTGACAGCATGATAGAGACGGCCTTGGGCGTATGGGGCTGGGAAGATGCCGGCGTGCCCTGGATGGACCCCAATGTAAAGGATAAATTCCTCTCCCATCCTAATGCAAAAGTCCTTGGTGCAAGATACGAAAAGAAGAAGGCCATAGAATCGGAAGAGGGAGATATCAAAAAAATTCGGGCTAATGAAGGCATGAGCTCCGCCTCCGACGAGGATTTCATGCTCTATCACATCATGAAGGGCGATCAAGAGATCAAACAGATCAAGAAACCATATAAATCTTACTATACCGGTAAAGAGCCCCTTACTCTTCTGCTCAAGGAACTGAGCAAGGATCATGACATAAGCCGCTTGAGTCTGCAGAAGGGTAACAGTGTATTCGAATTCGGTCAGAAATAGATTATTTTCACAACAAGAGCAAAACGAACAGGAGGCATATTTGCTATGAGTTTCAGCATGGAAGATGTAATGGAAGTTATACAGATAGTGAAGGCATGCAAGGACACGGAACTTCACATAGATACGGGCGAGATCAAGTTGTCAATCTTCAAGGGAGATGTCGGCAATAGCGCAGGCAGGGCTATGGCTTTTGCCGCTCCGGCTGCCCAGAACGCACAGCCCGCAGCGGTAGCTCCGGCTCCTGCTTCGGCCC
The DNA here is from genome assembly GCA_963665835.2 of Syntrophales bacterium. GTDB lineage: Bacteria > Desulfobacterota > Syntrophia > Syntrophales > UBA2210 > UBA6078. Next base: position 575,464 of record CAXXWJ010000002.1, read on the forward strand.
CTGCTGCCGCCCCGGTCTGCCACGCCGAGCCCGCTGAAGGATGGGACGGCCATGGGATTATGCCTGATTCACAGACAGTATGCGAGGTCACAGCTGCCTCGGCACCCAAGGCGGAGGAGATCAGCGAAGAGGGACTGGTCCCGGTTAAGGCCAGCGTGACCAGCGTATTCTACCGCAAGCCCAGTCCTGAAGAGCCTGCCTTTGTAGAGGTAGGCGATGAGGTACAGGAAGATACGGTACTTTGTCTTCTTGAAGTAATGAAGTGCTATCGTCAGGTCATGGCCGAGACGAAGGGTACGATTGCTAAAATATGCGTAGAGAGCAACTCACTGGTTGAGAGAGGCAGCACGCTGTTTTTGATCAAACCCTAATGATGTAAGGGTCGAAGAACTGAATAATAAAATTGCCGGGGGTTGACGGATATCGTCGCCCCCCGGCAAAATAAAACCGGATTTTCCACTCGACAACTGGGGATAGCCCGTTCCCATTGGCACCGTCTTCCCGGTTGCATTTTTATTCCACTATCTGTTCCTAAAAATTATTTCCAGATTCAAAGTATACAACTAAAAATTGAGCGCTCACGGAACTAATTTATCTGGTTATTGACTAGGCGATTAAACACTTCCATTTAGCGACATTGTGTGTTATGGTTTGTGCATGGAAAAACCAGATGCACGAAAACTTAGCCAAGACGTACAGTATGCTCTGCGCAAGCAGATAGTTCGGCTACGCAGGCAAGGGCGGTCCAATAAAGAGGTCGCCCAGATTATCGGTGCCACGGAACGCCACACCAGCAAGATTTGGCAGAAATACTTGCGGGAAGGCAGCTTCGCTATCAAGCTCGGACAAAGAGGTCGTCGCCACGGCGGTAGTCGCAAACTGACAAGTGAGCAGGAACTTGAGGTAAAGAAACTTTTGGTAGACAAAACACCGGATCAGCTCAAACTTCCATTTGCTCTTTGGACCCGTGATACCGTCCGTTTGGCAATCAAACAGCGATGCGGAACCGATTTGCCTCTGCGGACTATAACCGACTATCTCAAGCGCTGGGGTTTTACTCCCCAGAAGCCCAGCAAGCGGGCCTACGAACAGAGCCCGCGACAGGTACAGCAGTGGCTTGATACCACGTACCCAGTGATTGCAGCTCAGGCAAAAAAAGAGAAAGCCGAGATTCACTGGGGTGACGAGACTGGCATTCAAAGTGGTGACTACACTGCGAAGGGTTTTTCTCCAAAGGGGAAGACACCCGTCGTCAGGGTCACTGCTAAAAAGAACAGAATCAACATGATCTCGGCCATCACCAATCAAGGAAAGGTGAGATTCATGCTGTATCGGGAGAAGATGGCTTCGCAGGTGCTCATCAAGTTCATGTCCCGACTGATAAAGGATGTTCCCCGTAAGAGCTTTTTGATTTTGGACAACCTCCGTGTACATCACGGAAAAAAAGTCAAAGAGTGGCTTGAAGTAAACAAGGAGAAAATAGAGGTGTTCTACCTTCCCTCATATTCTCCAGAACTCAACCCGGACGAGTATCTCAACGGCAACCTGAAAAACAAGATTCGTTCAGGCATACCGGCAAGAAACGAAAAAGATATCGTCAGTAAGACACGTTCTTTTATGAAGACCTTACAGAAACGACCGCAACACGCAAAAAAATATTTCAAGCATCCGGCGGTTGCATATGCAGCATAATGGATCTATTCAATCACCGGAGCAATAACAACGCTAGATAAGAAGAAAAAATCCACCAAGTCTTAAATAGAAAATAAGTTCCCTTCAGATTAAAGATATTGATGATGCTCAGGAATACCCCTGCATTTGTATTATCAGTTTTTGAAAACTTCAGAAACCTTCCTTGGCAACAATGCATAAATGGCTTTTCATTCCATTCTAAAATATACCGGGAAAAATCGGAAAATGAATATAGATATAATATTCAATCAAACCCTTAGCTGTTAAAAATATTAAATACCAAAAATCATTTAAAAAATATTGGAGGATTGCTCATAAAGGCTGAACGGCTGTTGTCTTAGATAGAATAAAGCATACACTGTCACAGTTAGTATTTTTGACAATATTGACGAGTTTTTCAACCACTATGTTGCTAAGGTTTGGTTGACTTGTGATTTAAAAAGCATTATTGTGCTCCTCGGCTGTCCATTTTGGAGGAAAAGACTTGTGAAATTATGCGGCACCGCCAATCAACCTTTGGTCTTACTTTAAATAAATGAGCGTTTTGTTAAGTAACCGTAATCTGTAAATTGTTGTTCAAAAGCTTCAAAGATAAAACATCGTTCTGCTGGCCAATGCCAATATCCATAAATTAAGGAAAGGAAAGGTAACAATGAGCAACGGTAAAAAGAAAGTGGAGTTTTACGACACAACAACTAGAGATGGGGCTCAGAGTCTTTGGGCAATGAGGTTTAATTACGGAGCCTATGATGCCGTCCTGGATGAACTGGACAAGGTCGGTTATAGCTATATCGAGCTGCCAGGAACCGCCATGAATGCAAAACCCCAGGTCCGCTTTTTGAAAGAAAACCACTGGGACTATGTACACCTCTGGGGACGGAAGATTAAAAAAACAAAGAAAAATATGGTTTTGATGGAGTGCCTGGATCTCCTCGATTCCGGTGAAACGAGATCGATAGTAAGGCTTTATTACAACCTTACCTTCAAGGGTGCAGGTGGATCACGCTTCTTTTACATGATAAATACCCGTAATGAACTGGATCGTTATTGTCCGTGGGTTGTGCCCATGGGCAGGGAAATGGGTCTGGGTTTCCAACCTTGTGTTTGTTACTACCCTTCCCCCAGGCTTACCGACGAGTACTACGCCGGATTAGTTAAAAGACTGGTCGATGAATATCAACCCGATTCTTTCTGGCTCAAGGATGCCGGCGGATTGATGACGGTGGAACGAATAAAAACTCTGCTTCCGGCCATTCAAAAGGAAGCCAAGGGGATACCGATAGAGCTGCACACCCATGGCATGAGCACCAATCAGGGCCGGGTCGTCGTAGAGGCTATGAAACTCGGCATCGATGGCATTCATACCTGTATCCCGCCACTGGCTTCAGGCTCCTCCCATGTATCTATCTACAACGCCATGCACAATGCAAAGATTCTGGGAATAGAACACAATATCAAAGATGTGGACGCAATCAGGGAAGTTGAGCGCCGCCTCAGAATAATAGGAAAAGAAGAAGGACTCCCTGAAGGAGTCCCCCTGGAATATGACCATGGCGTGTATGCCCATCAGGTACCAGGTGGAGTTATATCGAATCTGGTGTCACAGTTGACCCAGTTGGGTATACCGGACAAGCTTGATGAGGTCCTTGACGAAGTCGTCCAGATTATTCACGACCTGGGTGATCCCATTATGGTTACACCGGCGTCACAGTTCATCGTGTCACAGGCGGCGGTTAACGTGTCAATGGGAGAGCGCTACAAGGAGGTACTTGACTGCATGATAGAGACGGCCTTGGGCGTATGGGGCTGGGAAGATGCCGGCGTGCCCTGGATGGACCCCAATGTAAGGGACAAGTTCCTCTCCCATCCTAATGCAAAAGTCCTTGGTGCAAGGTACGAAAGGAAAAAAGAGATAGAATCGGAAGAGGGAGATCTCAAGAAACTCCGTGCAAGCTACGGCATGACAAATGCCTCCGACGAGGACTTCATGCTCTATTACATCATGAAGGGCGATCAAGAGATCAAACAGATCAAGAAACCATATAAATCTTACTATACCGGTAAAGAGCCCCTTACTCTTCTGCTCAAGGAACTGAGCAAGGATCATGACATAAGCCGCTTGAGTCTACAGAAGGGTAACAGTGTATTCGAATTCGGTCAGAAATAGATTATTTTCACAATAAGAGCAAAACGAACAGGAGGCATATTTGCTATGAGTTTCAGCATGGAAGATGTAATGGAAGTTATACAGATAGTGAAGGCATGCAAGGACACGGAACTTCACATAGATACGGGCGAGATCAAGTTGTCAATCTTCAAGGGAGATGTCGGCAATAGCGCAGGCAGGGCTATGGCCTTTGCCGCTCCGGCTGCCCAGAACGCACAGCCCGCAGCGGTAGCTCCGGCTCCTGCTTCGGCCCCTGCTGCCGCCCCGGTCTGCCACGCCGAGCCCGCTGAAGGATGGGACGGCCATGGGATTATGCCTGATTCACAGACAGTATGCGAGGTCACAGCTGCCTCGGCACCCAAGGCGGAGGAGATCAGCGAAGAGGGACTGGTCCCGGTTAAGGCCAGCGTGACCAGCGTATTCTACCGCAAGCCCAGTCCTGAAGAGCCTGCCTTTGTAGAGGTAGGCGATGAGGTACAGGAAGATACGGTACTTTGTCTTCTTGAAGTAATGAAGTGCTATCGTCAGGTCATGGCCGAGACGAAGGGTACAATTGCTAAAATATGCGTAGAGAGCAACTCACTGGTTGAGAGAGGCAGCACGCTGTTTTTGATCAAACCCTAATGATGTAAGGGTCGAAGAACTGAATAATAAAATTGCCGGGGGTTGACGGATATCGTCGCCCCCCGGCAAATCAGTTCAAATCCCTGAATTGAGCAGTAAGTGGATAGAAAAATAATATTTCTTGAGAATCGGCTATTCACCATAACTGGTCGCAATGAATTTATAACTATCGAAGGAATTGATCTTGCCTACTTATCAAATCTGGACTTTTTGAATTGTGCATCAAAATAGACCCACCCAGCACCGCATATGTATTAATCCCAAAAATTGATAAGACATTACAGCGAGGTATTGTAGACATGAACATAAAGCTTCTTGGCATTTGCGGAAGTCCCATAAAAGAAGGTAATACTGTAGCCTTTCTAAAGAAGGCGTTGGAGGGAGCAGCAGCTCCAAATGTAGAGACGGAGCTTATCCATATCGCCGACAGAAAAATAGGAGGCTGTCGTCACTGCAACTGGTGCGTCGCCAAACAGGAAGCTGGGAGTTTCTGCGCAATAGAGGATGACATGATGGAACTATATCCGAAAATTATAGAGGCAGATGCTATCTTAATCGCCAGTCCTGTCTACATGGGACGACTTTCTGGCTATATGGCGACAGCTCTTGACAGATTAAGATGTCTCGCACATGGAAAACACTATAACCTGGCATTAAAAGATAAGATAGGCGGAGCCTTGGCTGTCGGTTGGCTTCGCGACGGCGGGGCGGAAACCACACTTATAAGCCTTTTCAGCGCATTAACCGGTCTGGGCATGATACCAATTAGCCCTGCGGGTTTTAGTTTTTATGGCGCCTTTGGAGTGTCAAGCATAGAAGGAACGGGTAAATTCGATCCCACGGACAGGATAGGAGTCCTTAAAGACTCTCACGGATTGGCAGCAGCCATAGCCTTGGGCAAGAGAATGGTCGAAATAGCTCGCCTCATTAAAGAGGGAAGAAATGCCGTGAAAAATATAGACAAGCATTGAGATAACAAAAACTTATTTTTATTTTTCAGTTTAATATGAAACTCGGAGTTAATAGTTGTAAGTCCCCGAAAAAATGTCTATTACAACGATTCAACAGATCTAACTCCTGGCTTTTATGTATCGGTTGCCTCTCAGATTCCAGGCATAACGACAAGAGCAATATCTACCAAACCTTCATTTTTCCTATCACATTTTTACCAAACTCCCCTTGACTAACAAAATCCTTTCTTCGTATACTTCGCCCACCGAAAAGGTAACCTCTGAAAATGCAATAAACAATTTTAGAATGAAGTTCTGTCGATATTAATCAATATCAATCTTAAACGGCCCCGGAGTTTTAAGGTGGTCAGCCAGAGGTTAGGTGACACCCCATCCCAAAGGGTCACATAGAAATTACATAGAACATCGGCCACTATAAGAAATTTTGCTTTCTATTTTATCTACCACTGTCAAATGGTGGTTGGAGACAAATTCATGAGCTATACTAGCCTGGAAGAACTTATTAAAACGGTAAAGTCCAAGAAGGACAAAAAACGGTGTGCTGTTGTAATGGCAGAAAACAGGCATACCATGGAGGCAGTTTTATCGGCTTATCATAACGGAATTGCAGAACCCATTCTTATAGGAAACGAAAGAGCTATAAGAGATTTATTAGGAGAAATAACCGACGGAGGAAGCGAAAAGTTTGAGATTATACCCGCCAAGGGACCGGAGGATGCCACGCTGAAGGCCGCCGCCATGGCGCATTCAGGAAGTGCGGATTTGATTATGAAGGGTGGAATAGAGACATGGACACTGATGAGAACGGTATTGAGCAAACAGAGCGGCCTTCGGACCGGAGCAATCGTCTCCGCCTTTTCCATGATAGAATTTCCGACCTATCATAAGATTCTGGCTTACACCGATGGAGCCATCACTCTCTATCCCAATCTCGCGCAGAAGAAATTGATACTAGAAAACGCAGTAAAGGTCTTTAATAAGTACGGAATGTATGAGCCCAAGGTGGCAGCACTAACTGCAGTAGAGATAGTAAACCCCAAGATGCCAGAAACTATAGATGCATATGAACTAAAGAAAATGAATGAACGGGGCGAGATCAAAGGATGTATAGTTGAGGGCCCCATAACCTATGACATTGCAGTCAGCAAGGCCGCTGCCCAGGCCAAGGGATTTGAAAGCCCCGTTGCGGGAGATACAGATCTGCTTCTCTTACCGGATATAACCTCCGCCAACATAGGCATGAAGGCGCTGCTCTTTTCAGGTGGTGCAACAGGAGGTTTCTTCACAGCAGGAACAAAGGTCCCCATCGTCATGTCATCCAGATCATCGCCACCGGAAGAGAAGTACTTGTCGATTGTCTTTGCCGCCGCAGGGGATTGGAAGGGAACAAACTCATGATTTACAGAAATTTTGATCAGATGATTCAGGCGGTAAAGGCAAAAAAATATATGAAGAGGTGCGCCGTTGCTGCAGCAGAGAACCGATGTACCCTGGAAGCAACTGTTTCAGCATATCGTCAAGGGATTATAGAACCGATTCTCGTAGGCAATAAGCGGGCAATACAAGATATTTTATCAGAAATGGGTAACAGCTCTTCTGAATTCTCTATAGTTGATTCCGATAGCCCCGAGGAATCAGCAAAGAAGGCCATCGAAATGATTCGATCAGGGGAAGCGGACTGCATGATGAAGGGACAAATCGAAACCTGGACCCTTATGCGCTCGATACTCAGTGAGAGTTCAGGCCTCAGAACCGGGAGGCTCATGTCGGCTTTTGCAATGTTGGAGGTCCCGTCCTATCATAAGCTGCTGGCCTCGACAGACGGAGGAATAACCCTTTACCCTAACCTGGTACAAAAGAAGATGATAATTGAGAACGCCGTAGCTGAGCTGAAGAAATTTGGCGTTATCAATCCCAAGGTCGCTGTTCTGGCCGCTGCAGAAATCGTGAGCAACAGGATGCCCGAAACGGTCGATGCCTATGAACTTAAAAAAATGAACGAGAGAGGCGAAATCAGGGATTGCATAGTGGAAGGACCAATTTCCTACGACCTCGCTATCAGCAAAAAAGCCGCCCATACCAAGAGGTTCGAAAGCCCCGTTGCTGGAGATGCGGATCTACTGATATGGCCCAACATAACCGCCGGCAATATTACAGCCAAGGTTCTGGTCCGATCCTGCGGGGCAAAAACCGGTTTTTATATTGCTGGAGCTAAAGTTCCAATAATAATGGTTTCAAGAGCCTCCGATTCTGAAGAAAGATTTTTGTCCATAGTCTTTGGCGTAGCTTCATTGGAAGAATAATAGGGATATAAAAAATATTTTAAGGTTTCCAGAAATTTGCCGGGAAAAACTGACTAAAAACGCAAACAGATAGGGCTCTTGAATAGAACCCGGAGGTGTCTTTAATGTCCCAAAAATCATTTCGAATTATGGCTATAAACTTTGGTTCAACTTCATCAAAGATAGGATTATATGAAGACTATCTGGAAAGTTGCAGGGCAAGCATTGAACACTCCAGAGAAGATATCGACCGATGCAGATTGGCTATTGATCAGAAAAAAATGCGCATGGAAACCATTTTATCTTTCATGGACGAGCGGAAGATAAAGATTGAAGATCTTTCGGCCATTGCCGCCCGGGGTGGGGCTACGCCACAACTCGAACCCGGTGCCTACCGGGTTAACGAAGCTATGGTTAACCGGCTTACTCACAACCCTGTTGGTGACCATGCGGCCAATCTCTGCGCGATCATTGGCTACGAACTGGCTAAACCTTTTGGAATCCCAGTCTATATTTACGATTCAGGAATGATGGATCAGATGGACGATGTGGCCAGAATTTCCGGGCTGCCTGAGATTAAGAGAAAAAGTCAGGGACACATGGAAAACATGCGTGCTGTAGCAATGGAAACAGCGAGAGAAATGGGCAGACCATACGAAGAGCTCAATCTTATCGTAGCCCATCTTGGCGGTGGAATTACCATGAGTGTTCATAAAAAAGGCCGGATGGTGGACATCATAAGTGATGACGGAGGAACATTCTCACCGGAAAGGGCCGGCATACTGCCCAGCCTGGATCTGATAAGACTATGTTTTTCGGGGAAATACGATCAGCATGAACTATTAAAGATGATCCGGGGCAAGGGGGGGCTATTGGCACATCTGGGTACGACAGATGCCCTCAAAATTCAGGAAAGGATAAAAAATGGTGACGAAAAAGGCAGACTCATCTATTATGCAATGGCCTACCAGACAGCAAAGTCAATCGGTTCACTGGCAACCGTTGTCGATGGAGTGGTAGACAGGATAATTTTAACAGGAGGACTTGCCCGTTCGGAGATGTTTACAGGGTGGGTTTGCCAACGAATAGGGTTCATTGCTCCTGTCGATGTCATCCCCGGAGAAAAAGAAGTCGAGCATCTCGCCTTTGGTGTCCTTCGTGTCTTAAGGGGCGAGGAAAAGGCCAGGGACTACGACCAGGGATAAGGGAACGGTTTGCTGAAGTCTTTGACTGGTAACTTTCGGCTTCAGCAGTTTTTAGGGTGTCGGCAGAAATCTGTAAATAAACAGTATGTAATAGGCAGCATAAAGTGTTTGGGTCTTTAAGCAATAGTCAGCACCAAAGAATATTTTGACACCCGGCAAGTATTTTGCTATCTCAGGGCACGTTGTATTAACTAATCCGGCAGCCCTTGGATATATCGAAAAAACAGTTTCAAATTACTGCATAGACAATTGGAGGTTTTAAATGCGAGTAAGAACCCCCGGTCAGATTTTGGAAAACTTCTGGTTTCTTGGCAATGAGGAGTCATGCGTCTATCTGCTGGAAGGTAAAAGTGAATCGATATTAATAAACGGGGGCACTAGCGTAATCCTTCCCGAAGTAATAGAGCAGCTAAGAAAATTCAGAATCGATGAATCAAAGATAAAGGCTTTTTTGATTCTTCATTCTCACTTCGACCACGTTGGCATCGTACCTTTTTTTAAACGTATTCATCCGGACATTAAAGTCTACGCATCCAGACGAAGCGGAGAGGTTCTGAACAAAACGAAGGCCATCAACGCCATAAATTCGGCAAGTCGTTATATAATAGATAAGAGGGACCTTCAGGGTATCATCGATGAGTATGACCCGGAATGGCAGGTAGGCATGCAGATATCGCCATTGCAAGAAGGTGACTGCATAGATCTGGGAGAGATGGAAGTGCGGATCTTTGAAACACCTGGCCATTCACCCTGTTCCATATCGGCATACTGTCCTCAACTAAAGGCCCTTTTTCCGTCAGACGCTGGCGGTGTCCCCTTTGAGGAAGGCGTAAATGCCTATGGAATATCTGACTACACCGTATTTGAAGACAGCCTGAACAAGTTGAAATCTTTTGATGTGGAGTACCTGGGTGCGGATCACTGCGGATACGTCACCGGTAAAGAAGCTGGCAGTTATATCGCAGAAGCGATAGAGGTAGCAACTCATCGTCGTAAGCTCATGCATGAAACTTATACGGAAACGGGTGACTTGGACAGGGCTTCCAGAAAACTTGCCGCCCAGTTCAAAGATGAAAACATAGGCAATATAGTGCCTCATGATACTTTTGTGGAAAGCTTCCGCCAGATGATCATTCACATCGCAGGACTTAGGAGTAAATAGCCAATCAAATCGCCTTTGCGGCAGTAAAATTTTTTTTTGTCTACCCTGCCCTTCCTCGCTTTAAAGCAAACAGGTGAACCCCTTCTATAGCACAACATTAAGAGCCCCAAACTTTCCGATTAAGTGCCTCAACAATCATCCTAAAACTCCAGGTTTTATCGGGCACATCAGATGGGGTGGGTAAGTTTGGATACAACTTCATCCATTTTCATATTTGCTTTTCAAGATAAGCCGCAAGAGTTGAATAATACTATAAGTCAGAACCATTAAAAGGCCTGTATATTCCCAATGTTTTTTTAAGATTTTCCTTGACATGAAATGGGACAGTAAGGTACCAGTACTTGGGGTTGAGTTGTTGCTCAGCCAGATGAATATAGATAGAAGTCGCAGCATTAAAATCATCTGAAGGATTTTTTTACAAATATCCTGGAGGCTGTCTGGCGTTGTTTTCAAAACTCCGGGCAGGTGAGTACCTTCTCGAAAATCACTTGGTGGATAATCCCGGTTCTTAGCGACGATAGGATGAGCAGGGGAAACCTGCCGGTCTATCTTATTTTTCGAAAGGTCAAGCACCCCAAGGTGATTTAAATCGTGGACTTGGTCTGCATGTAGATAACCGCCGTGCCGATCAGTATATAGTTGCAAGCAGTAAGTGGCGCAGGTTTTAGTATGCCTGTGGAAGGTTAACAACTAATTAATATAAATGCTGCGCAGAGATCGCGGCGTAGATGGCCTGTTGGCTATATGAGAATAGGAGGGTTGTAGGTTATGACAACGGGAAAGCTTAAGCTTTGCGAACCCATACAGGTTGGAAATCTGACACTTAAAAACAGGTTTAAACAACCTGCCATGGCTGTATCGATGAATGTTAATGAGGAGATATCAGACCAGTACCTTGCTTTTTACGCTGAACGTGCCCGTGGCGGAGTCGCCATGATAGGGATAAGCTGTACGGGGAGCAGGCTGATTGACGATCCGATGCTCGGTCTATATGACGACAAGTTTATCCCCGGCTTGAAAAAGGTAGTTGATACCATTCACAAAAATGGAGCGTTGTGCTACGCACAGGTGGGTGTGGGTTACAGCTGGGCCTTTGGTGATGACGGTCCCGTAGAGCTCATAAGCCCCTCAGGCATGTCTTTAACGGGCAAACCAGGCACTCCCTTTCGCATGGGTGGTCCGTGGGAACCCACTATGCCGAGAGAACTCACCGTCGAGGAAATTCACATAATAGAAAAGGGATATGCGGAGGCAGCTCGAAGGGCCAAGGAAGCAGGATTCGACGCCTTTGAAATCATACCGGCGGTCAGCTATGTCGGGGCGCAGTTCATGTCAACCCTGCTTAACAAAAGAAAAGATCAGTATGGCGGGAGCATTGAAAACAGATTCCGTTTCACCAGGGAAATAGTGGATGAGATAGGCAATAAAGTAGGCAGAGATTTTCCTGTAACTGCAAGAATCAGTGGCGCCGATTTGCTCGAGCCCAGTGGATACGGGGTAGAGGATGCGAAGAGGATGGGAAGCATGCTCGAAGAAGTCGGAGTGAAGCAGATAGATCTTATGTCTGGGTGGCATTATTCGAGTGTTCCCATACTGCAGACCACTGTTCCCCAGGGTAATTGGGCATATTTTGCTGAGGCCGTTAAAAGTGTGGTAAAGATTCCAGTAGCGGCTGGTACTCAGATACAGGATGTCCTGACAGCCGAGAGAGTCCTGCAGGAAGGCAAAGCCGACATGATATACATGGCGAGGGCCCTTATCGCAGATCCGGAACTGCCAAACAAGGCCCGTGAAGGTAGACTGCAGGATATCAGGCCCTGCATCAACTGCTGCCGTTGTATCGAAGCGTCCGACAAGCCGCCGGTCTACTGTAGTGTAAACCCCAGAATGGGCAGGGAAGCGGAATATCCCGTCATCAAAGCTGCAGAGAAAAAGAAGCGTGTACTGGTAGTCGGTGGCGGTCCCGGTGGGATGGAAGCTGCCCGAGTAGCCCATCTGAAGGGACATGATGTAACACTTTGCGAACAAAACAGGCGTCTGGGAGGAGCCCTTCTCCTGGCATCCGTCGCGAATATTCGGATGGAGCCCTTTATGAAATTCAAGGTAAGGGAGATTGAAAACCTGCCTATAGATGTAAAGCTAAATACGGAAGTAACCCCAGCGTTTGTCAAAAAGATGAAGCCCGATGTGCTTATTATTGCCGCCGGTGGTGCAGGCGCTCCCTTTAACGTTCCGGGAGTGGACAGCGACATCGTATTGGCTCGCAGTGATCTGCAGGCGTTCTTCAGAGGCCAGCCGATGAAGAAGGGTGGATTCATACAGAGAACAGTTTCATTATGCGGTGCTATTTTCAGCCGTTATTATTATAACCCTTCCTTCACCAGGTGGTTCATGCAATTCAACTTCCCCTTCAAGAAAAGGGTTGCCATAATAGGCGGAAGTTACGCAGGGGTTGAGCTTGGTGAGCTTTTAACAGACCGTGGCAAAAAGGTTTCCATCATCGAAGAGTCAAAGAGAATGGGTTACAATATTGGTACCGTTCATCGCTGGTCCTTCTTGGCTAAACTCCAAAAGGAGGGAGTCAAAATGATGACAAACACCAAGGTGATAGAAATCGTCAAAGAAGGGGTCAAAGTGGATACGGGCAAAGCCAAGGAACTGGTTGAAGCCGATACAGTAGTAAATGTTAAGATGGTAAGTAATACGGAGCTTACCAAGCAATTGGAAGGCTTGGCCAAAACAGTTCATGTTCTTGGAGATGCTGCGGAACCGGGCCTGGTTATGGAGGCAGTAACATCGGGATTCATGACAGGCGAAAAATTAGTGTGACATGTTTTTGAAAATATCCGACTTAATAAAGGCGCTTAAATGTTAGCGCTTCCTGGTCAGTCTCTGTGACAGGAATTTGTCCTTTGCATATTTGTTTTCTACGAGTTGGTGTGGATACAGGAATTATCAATTTCTTCAACAGATACGAATGTTGAGAAAATTCATATTGGGATCAGGGTTTGACCTCCTTTCAGGTCAAACCCTGAAGCAATACGATTAAAGCATAGAGGTTTCTAAAATCCTTCTAGACGGATGACATGTAAGGTAAATATGATAAAGGATTTTAGAGTCTTGCACAACAATCCTGCCCGCCATTTCGCAAACCCTTAAGGTAAGCGTGGTCTTCACTCCCCGTTCCTGGTTAATAAGGTTGCAGGGGAAAGATAGCTCACGTAACCTGACTTGAGCTGGGGATGGGGCTGATGGCTAATACTATACCGGACGTTAGGGAAGTAGCCCGGAATATTTATCTAATCGATTCCGAGTGTGCTTTTTTGCCGGGGCTTTTTTCTTCTTACCTGATTAATGAGGAAAAGAAGGCCTTGGTAGATGTTGGTTCGCCATCCGCCGCAGTTACCCTGTTAAACGGTTTAAAGAAGATTGGCGTAGATCCCCGAGAGATAGATTACATTATACTCACCCATGTCCATCTCGATCATTCCGGAGGGGCAGGCATCCTGATGAAGGATATGCCCCAGGCAAAGGTGCTTACCCATCCCGGATGCACCAAACACCTCATAGATCCAACCCGACTTGTAAACAGTTCCCTGGAGGTACAGAAAGGCACACCTAACGAGGCGTTGCGTTACGATCTGACCCTTCCTGTTGAGTCTTCAAGAATAAAGGATGTAAAAGACGGAGAGTCAATATCTCTTGGTCCTGAGCAGCAGATAACTTTTATCTATACTCCGGGTCATGCGTCCTATCATTTGTCCATAGGTGAAGAGAGAAATAATGGGATCTTTGTAGGTGAAACTCTGGGGCTTAAAATTGGCAATGACATAATGCCCATAACAACAAGACCCACCGATTTGGATTCCGCCTTTACTTCCATTGAAAAACTTATATCTTTAAAACCTGATATTCTATACTTCCCCCATTGGGGAGTTGAAACAAATGCTAAGGAAAGCATGCAACGCGCAAAGGAGAGAAGGCGCATCTGGTATGATACCGTTCTTGAAGCAATCGAAAAAAACCCTGATAACGTTATGGAGGAATTGAGAGATTTCATTTGTTCTGAGTCCGACTTTTTTAAAAAACAGTTTAACGATGGGGATATGATAGACAGTACTTTGTTACTTTCTATAAATGGCCATATTGACTACTTGAAAAGGAGGAAGAATACTACTGATGCTAGTTAAAAAGATACAAACGAAATGTGATGTTCTCGTGATAGGGTCCGGTGCCGCTGGGTTAACTTTTGCGCTTGCAGTCAAGGAAATGAATCCCAATTTAAAGGTCTATGTTGTAGAGAGAACTGACACTACAGGTGGATGCACTACCTACAGTGCCGGTGGCATCTGGCTGCCTGGGCACAGTCTTATGGAGAATCGTACGAAGGATTCAGACATCGCCAGGGATTATGTAAAAAGAATCTACCCTGAGATTGATGAGCCCAGCCTGGATGGTTTTATTGATGATGCTCCACGCCTCTTTGATTTCTTTCTCTCAAAAAATGTAAAGTTTGAAACGATGTCGACCTATCCTGATTACTATCAGGAGATTGAAGGGGCAACAACAGGTCGCTCAGTATTTCCGCTTATCTATACCGGTTCAAAATCCGTCCGCTCCATAGTTCGTAAAACACCAATATTTTTCGTACCCGCAACCATTGTCGAGTTAATGTCCTGGGGTCTTCACAGAATCATGAAGTGGAATAAGACACTTCTGGCAAAGCGAAAGCTGCTGGGGCATCTTACAATGGGCAGGGCTCTTATTGCCTTTCTTCTTGATGCCTGTTTCAAGGCCGGTGTAGATGTTTCCTTGAATTCCAGCGTAGATGAAATCATCATTCAGAATGGAGAGTTTGCCGGTGCCATCGTAAACGGGCAAAAGATCTCCGCACCTGTAGGCATGCTGGCCTGCGGAGGTTTTTCATCTGATCCTGAAATGATGAAACACATTGATGCCATGCGGCCTGTCTTGAATTCAGCCCCCGAAGATTGTGACAGCGGTGGTGGAGGTCTCAGGCTGGGATTGAAAGCCGGGCTTAAGGTTGGAAATCCTTACTGCTGGTGGGTTCCCATCATGAAACTCTACAAAGAAGACGAAACAAAGCCTGGACCGGACCTGTGGGCACACCATACAACATTACAGGATCGCTGCTGGCCAGGCGGCATCATGGTGAACGGTAACGGTAATCGTTTTACCAATGAAGCGGCATGTTACAATACAGTAGGCGGAATAGTTGCCCAAGGCAAAGATCCGGCGCTGGATCATGTCTGGTTGATCTGGGGAGATTTCTATGTAAAAAATTATATTCGAGGCATCACGTCCCCACTCCAGCCGGCAAAAAATTACATGGTAAAGGCAAAGTCAATTGAAGAACTTGCGGAAAAAACTGGCTTGCCAAAGGGAAACCTCCGTGAAACCCTTGCACGCTGGAACAGTATGGCTGCAAATGAGAAAGACCTTGATTTCCATCGCGGAGAAAGCCTTTATGACCAGTTCATGGGAGATCAGTTCAGAGAAGGTCATCCCAATATTGCAGCAGTCGAGGCCCCATTCCAGGCCGTTCGTCTGCATGGAGGGAATCTCGGTACAAAAATGGGGCCTGTAACGGATCACTTAGGCCGGGTTGAAAGGGAAGACGGGAAAAAAGTTTCCGGTCTTTATGCTGCCGGAAATGCTGCGGCCTCCTTCTTCGGCAATTACTATCCGGGAGCAGGAGCCACATTAGGGCAGGGATGCGTATTTGCATACAGAGCTGCCAAGGATGTGTGCGGTAAATCCTAACAAAGGATCTATTGCTGATAGAGTATACAAGATGCTTAACATATATCCACTTATGTGTTATGGGATGTTGGGCAAATTGCTGTTGGATTTTACACAAGCCATTTTTCTTGGTTTGGTGTAAAGCTTGTTGTGAAAAGATATTAAAGACCTGGAGTCAGGGAGGAGTTGGAGATATGGATTTTGAATTAACAAAAGAAGAGCAGGAAATATTTGATGAAGTCCGTCAATTCATCAAGGATGAGATTACTCCCGAGTTAGTTAAGGAGAGCATTCATGCAGAGTTTATTTATGGTGCTCCGGAAGGGCGTAAATTCATACAGAAGCTTGGTGCGAAGGGTTGGCTGGCACCGGAGTGGCCCGTGGAATATGGTGGAATCGGTGCCCGTGAGTGCCTTAGCTACATGATCATGGACGAACTTTATTACAACTTGCTTCCCGTGCATTTCACAGCGGCCAAAATGGCAGGCCCGGCCCTTATGAGGGTTGGAAGCGAGGAAATGAAGAAAAAATACCTGCTGGCCAGCGCCCGTGGCGAGATCGAAATGGCATTGGGATACACCGAACCGGAGGCAGGTTCGGACCTTATGTCGCTTAAGACCAAAGGCGAGGACATGGGTGATTATTTCCTGGTCAATGGACAGAAGATTTTCAACACATCATGTCATGTTTCTGAGTACCACTGGCTGGCCTGCAAGACAGAACCGGATCAGAAAGGCGCAAAGGCCATAACGCTTATGCTTGTTGACATGAACACCCCCGGAATCACTGTAAAACCGCTCTACACTCGCCTCGGTACCCGGACAAACGAGGTCAGTTACGAAGACGTCAAAATTTCTAAAGACAATGTCGTCGGAGAGCGTGGCAAAGGTGCCTACTATATAATGCAGGCCCTTGACTTTGAAAGGATGTGGCCCTTCGGAGGATATAGACGTCTCTTCGATGAAGTAGTGAAATATACCAAGGAGAAGATTGTCGACGGCAAGCCCCTTAGCAAAAATCCCTTGATCCGTCAGAAACTGGCAACCATGGCCGGTTACCTTGAAGCGGCAAAGATGCTCTATTACAGGATCAGTCATATGCTAGACAAGGAGAGCATTCCCGCAAACGAGGCTTCAATGCAGAAGGTTTACACGACAGAGAACGCCGAACAGAAAGTAGCTGAGCTGGCGATGCAGATCCTTGGGCATTTTGGTCCTCTTGAGGAAGATTCGAAGTATGCCGAACTGAGAGGCCTGGCCTCTTTCTTTTACCAGTGGAGCAATGTTGAAACGCTCGTAGGCGGTACTTCTGAAGTTCAGAGAAATATTATGGCAACCAGGGGCCTGGGGCTTCCCCGCGGATAGGAGGACAAGAAAATGAATTACGACCTGAATGAAGAACAAGAGATGTTGAAGGATTCGGCCCGGAAATTCCTTGCCGATAGCTGTAATGGTGATTTTATTAAGGAGATGAAGGCGGACCCCAAGGGATATACAGAGGAAATGTGGGGTAAAATGGCAGAACTGGGGTGGATGTCCATCCTCATCCCCGAAGAGTATGAAGGTCTTGGCGGTTCCTTTCTCGATATGACAGTCCTTGTACGCGAACTCGGGTATAGTTGCCTTCCTGGACCCTTCTTTTCAACGGCAGTTGTAGGAACAATCATACTCAAAGAACTCGGTACCGAGGCACAGAAAAAAGAACTTCTGCCCAAGGTGGCATGGGGAAACCATAAGCTTGCGCTGGCCTTTGTCGAAGAAGAGGGAATTAACGACGCCAGAGGAATACACCTTACCGCCATTAAAGAAGGCGGGGAATACTTGCTGAACGGAACTAAGATATTCGCACAGGATGCAAATGTCGCCGATACAATAATCGTTGTTGCAAGAAAACCTGGATCTGTTGGAGAAAACGGCATCAATATCCTGCTGGTAGATGCAAAGGTAGCGGGGTTGACCATAAACCCTCTTCACGCTACTTCGGGACTTAAGTTTAATGAAGTGGTTTTCGACAATGTTCGCGTACCGGAGGCCAATCTGATGGGTAACCCGGATCAGGCATGGCCAGCCTTCAGCGACATTATGCTTAAGTGCGCCGTCCTAAGGGCTGCCGAGATGAGTGGTGGAGCTGAAAAGGTACTACAGTTTTCTGCGAATTACGCAAAGGAGCGAGTGCAGTTCGGAAAACCAATCGGTGCCTTCCAGGCCGTTGCACATCACTGTGCGAATATATGGACGGAATCAGACACATTGAATCTGTTGATGTATCAGGCAGCATGGCGAATCAGCGAAGGTCTGGATTATAAGAGAGAGGCTGCCATCTGCAAGGGATACGGCAGCGATGCCTATCGTCGTCTGCTTAAGCTTGCTGCGCAGGTCCTTGGAGGAACAGGTTTCTGTGAAGAACATGATTTTCATCTTTATTGTGAGCGTGGAAAGGTCGCCGAACTGGACTTCGGTGATGGCGACTTCCATCGTGAATTGTGGGCTCAGGTAATGGGATTATAGTTCAGCCTCATTAATTCTGCTTTAGGGGTCTAAAACTGAACAATTATAAACGATTATCCCTTCGGAATTAGGCGAAACATCTTTTCGTATAAAAGCGAAGGGCTTAGCCATCCCCGAAGGGGAAACTGAAGAAAGTCCTTTATAAGACAGTAGGTGCGAGCATGAATTTAAAAGATTCATGCTCGCACCTAAAACAGCCTTTTTTAGCTGTAAAATTGGATTTGCAACTGGGATTAGGCAACGTCTGCATAAGCTTAACAGGAGATTTTCTAGATGGAAATCAAGGATTGTGTGGCACTGATTACCGGAGGTTCTTCAGGCCTGGGCGCTGCGGCCCTTGAATACCTGGTACAACAGGGAGCCAGAGCAGTTATTCTTGACATACAGGAAAACAAAGATCTGCTCGATAAGTATGGAGAGAAGAAAGTCATTTTTACACAGGCAGATGTTACGAAGGAGGATCAGGTAGGAGAATCTATTGATAAGGCAATTAAACACTTTGGGAGAATCAATGTTCTTATCAACTGTTCAGGCATAGGAAACCCGAAGATGCTGCTTGACAAAAAGGGCCCCATGCCACTACACTTTTTCTCCCGTGTAATAGATATAAACCTGGTTGGAAATTTTAATGTCATTCGTCTTGTCGTAGAGCAAATGGCTAAAAATGTACCAAACCAGGAAGGTGAACGGGGTATTATTATAAACACAGCCTCCATAGGTGCCTTTGAAGGACCGGAGGGCCAGATTGCCTATGCGGCCTCAAAGGCAGGACTTATAGGCATGATGCTCCCAATGGCCAAAGAATGTGCCCCCCATGGGATAAGGATCATGACTGTTGCGCCAGGACCTATCCGTACACCAATGCAGGACAAGATGCCAGACAAGGCGGAGGCCTGTTTCGTACGCTTCACACCCTTTCCGCCAAGATTTGGCAAGCCCTCTGAGTTTGCTATGTTGACCGGACATATTATTGAAAATCCTATGTTGAACGGTGAGTGCATCAGACTGGATGGAGCCCTAAGAGTTCCGTACAATCTGATGAAAGGTTAAATGTAAAAATGATCTCTTAAACAAAACGTAAAAAGAAGGAGATGGTATTATGGTTGAGACTTTAGAGACAGTTTTGTATGAGAAAAAAGACAAGATAGCCATTATAACAATGAACCGGCCTGACAAGTTGAATGCATGTAATACTCACATGTACAAAGACCTGTCCTATGTAATGGAAAAAATCGATCAGGACGATGAAATCCGTGCCGTAATTCTTACCGGATCGGGGCAGAAGGCATTTAGTGCCGGTGCCGATCTGGAGGAATTGAATTTCGCCAACCTGAAGGAAGCCAGGGATTATATCGCAATCGATGCGAAGGCTTTCCGTTATCTGGAGAACATTCGTCAGCCTATAATCGCTGCGGTTAACGGAGCCGCCATCGGCTACGGTTGCAAGGCAGCCATTGTAAGCGACATAACCATCGCATCCGAAAATGCCAAGTTTTCCCTGCCGGGCGCTACCTTTGGGGCTGTCCATGTTATAATGTTGGGACGCGCCATAGATATCCTAGGGAGAAAGAAACTGGCGACGATGCTTCTTTCAGGTAAAACGCTGGATGTCAATCAGGCTAAGGAATACGGGATTGTTACCGACATATACCCACCCGACCAGCTCATGGCAGAGGCCGAGAAGATAGCCAACCGTATCGCTAGCTTCCCACAGATCTCTGTAGAAGTCATCAGGAGAATGCTGCACCGCGGGAACGATGACGACTATCGCTGGGAAGATCTGTTGAGCCCCGGGCTTCTTATGATGGAAGACGTAAAGGAAGGAAGAATGGCATTTAAGGAAAGACGTAAACCGGTATTTAAAGGAATGTAGTGAACGAAGGCTTGAAATAATATGGGTCCTGATAGGGCTCGAAAAAACATAAAATACTAAATAGGAGGAAGTTACTATGTCATCAGACGTATTCAGTTTAAAGGGTCAGGCAGCCCTCGTGACCGGAGGCAGCAAGGGTTTGGGTGAGGCGATTGCCATTTCTTTGGCAGAGGCAGGTGCCAATATATTGCTGACAGGGCGTGATGAAGAAGGTCTCGCAAAGGTTAAAAAGGAAGTTGAAGCGAATGGTGTAAAGGCTGTAACCTTCAAGGGCGACGTTTTGAATGCTGCCGATTGTCAGGCCATGGTAGATCTCTGTGTCTCCGAATTCGGCAAGATCGATATACTCATCAATAACGCTGGCGTAAATGTTGTTAAACCCTTTGTTACCATAACCGAGGCCGATTGGGACAGAGTAATGGACACTAACTTGAAGGCATACTACCTCTGTGCCCAGGCAGCTGCCCGCGAGATGCTCAAGAGGGAGTCCGGTGTTATCATCAACAACGCATCGGTATTCGGTCGCAGAGGTTTCCCGAACCTCTCCCCCTATATCTCCAGCAAGCACGCTATAGTAGGCTTCACCAAGGCACTTGCCATCGAATTTGCCAGAAAAGGTATCAGGGTACACTGCATAGCGCCCTCTTACATCCTGACAGAAATGGCTAAGAGAGATATCGAGAAGACTCCTCAGATTCTGGATATGAACCTGAAGAAGATTCCCATGAGAAGAGCCGGTGAGCCCAGAGAAGTAGGCGATGTATGTGTATTCTTGTCAGCCAAGGCATCCAGCTTCATGACAGGTTCTACCTTTGACATCGATGGCGGCTGGACAGCCATGTAGTATGAGTATAATTAGAATGATATTATACAATATATAGGAAAAACGGGAACGCTCGATGCCATGATGGATTTTTATTTTGGCACGGGCGTTCTCTAGTTTTTAAAGGAGCTGCTGGCCTGGGGAATAAGTACCTAGATCTAAAACCTTTATAATTAGCGATCCGCTTGTCATTCTTGAAAAATCTGTTTGCTACAACTTTTGTTCGCGCATGCTAAAACGAGGCAGGAGAATTTGGAATTATGAATGATGACGTTTATTCTAGGCTTCAGAAACACTTGGACACCTTCAAACCAGGGGCTCCCGAATCAGATTCAATCCTGGAAATTCTCAAAATAAGGTTCACCCCCGAGGAAGCAGAAGTTGCCCTCCTCCTTGGTCCCGCTCCTAAAAGACTAGCTGAGATCGTCGAATCCTCCGGCTGGGACAGGGAGTATCTTGAAAAAATCCTGGAACAAATGTCTGACAGGGTTTTGGTTTACAAACTGATCAGGACCAAGGACGGCGTTTCCGAGGTAACGTACCGTTTGTTTCCCACGGCTGTAGGTTTATGGGAAACCTCCTTTGCCAAAGGAGAAAGAAATCCTACTCAAGAAAAGTTGGCCCGCCACTGGCGCCAGTACTATCTTGATGGTTGGGGCCTGGAGATGGTTTCGCAGGGAATCCCTTTCCTTCGCGTCATTCCGGTAGCATCATCCGTTGCCCCTGAAAAAGAGGTCTACTCCTACGAGAAGGCTTCAGAGCTGATTAAGGATTGGGACTACATTTGTGTTTTACACTGCGCCTGCCGGATGTCGGCATCACTGGCTGGCGAGGGCTGTGGCAAGCCCACAGAGACATGCTTCCATTTCGGAAAGCTGGCAAGGTTCTTCGTGGAAAAGGGATACGGCAGAGAGATAACACAAAAGGAAGCCTTGGAAATTTTAGATATGACTGAGAAGGCAGGACTGATCCACTCCGTGGCAAATGCCAAGACAATGGGCGTATCTATGTGCAGCTGCTGCACCTGCTGCTGTACCCAGTATAGAGCCAAGAAAGCCTTTGGCATAGAGCGGGTGGTGGACAAGTCACGCTTCGTGGCTGAGGTGGATGTAGATAAATGCATTGCCTGTAGAAGATGCGAACAGCGCTGCATGCCCTCTGCATTCAGCCTGAGTGAATCGAAGAAAGATGCAGATGGGGAGAAGCATATCGCTCCATGCCAAGAAGCCTGCCCGGCAGGCATAAACGTACCGGGCTACGTGGCATTGATTGGAGCCGGAAGAGAAATAGATGCATATAATCTAATTCTAAAGAACAACCCCTTCCCTGCCGTATGCGGACGCGTCTGTACCCATCCATGTGAACTGCAATGTACCAGAAACAAAGTGGATAAGTCTGTTTCTATTCGCCATCTAAAACGCTACATAACAGACACTGTCTTCGAGAATTACATGCCTGAAACAGTTAAGGCTCTGCCGAAGAATGGAAAGACTGTGGGAATTATCGGGGCAGGTCCATCGGGTCTGTCATGTGGATACTTTTTGTCCCTTCTGGGCTATGACGTCGATGTCTATGAATCCCAGCCCGTTGCCGGAGGAGTGCTTGCCTATGGGATACCGGAATATAGGGCTCCTAAGGCAGGATTGGCAAAAGAAATTAGCATGATCGAAAAAACAGGGGTGAAAATTCATCTCAACACAGAAATTGGCAAAGACATTACCTTTGATCAACTAAAACAAAAACATGCTGCCGTGTATGTTGCGACAGGAGCTCAGTTTTCCAAGAAAATAGGTATACCCGGGGAGCATCTTCCCGGAGTGTACCATGGCCTAGATTTTCTTCGGGATGTTAATCTGGACAAGAAACCACAAGTCGGCAAAAAGGTCGTGGTTATTGGAGGCGGCAGCACCGCTATAGATGCCGCCAGGGTTGCCATACGGCTTGGGGCTCAGGAAGTCGCTATAGTCTATCGCCGCGACATTGATGATATGCCTGCCGAAGCCCAGGAGGTTGAAGACGCACGAGCTGAAGGAATAAAGATAATAAGATTGTCAGCGCCTATTAGGTTTTTAGGCATAGACAAAGTCGAGACCATTAAGTGTGTCCGTATGGAGCTTGTTGGTGTGGACGGGTTTGGAAGGCGCAAACCCCAACCGATTGAAGGGTCTGAGTTTACTATGGAGGCTGACATGGTCATTCCTGCCGTAAGTCAGTACTCCGACCTCCCCTTTATCAAAAAAGAAGAGGTACAAGTCTCTGCGCTGGGTACATTTATCACTGACGATGCCATGATGACCTCGGCAAAAGGTGTCTTTGCGGGAGGAGACCTTGTAAGGGGACCTAATGTAGCCATTGCTGCTATTGCGGATGGAAAGAACGCCGCCAGGTCTATTGACACCTATCTGGGTGGACAGGGAGTTCTCAACACCGGGATGGATATTGAAATACCTGATCCGGACCTCACGGTTCTTCCCTATCTCGGCGACAGGTATCCTATGGAGCGTCTAGATAAATCGATAAGGGTTTGCTCCTTTGATGAGGTTGTTCAGGGATATAGCAGGGAAAACGCAATAGGTGAGGCGAAGAGATGCCTCAGATGCGACAAACAGCTCAGGGAATCAGTAGATCAAGATAAATGTATGGGCTGCGGCCTTTGCGTGGCTCCCTGTCCAGGGGAAGCAATTACCCTGGTCGAACGGCAAGATTACGAAGAGCCTGTTACAACACGCAAGGAGCTTGCAGCGGCCCTGGCTTCAAGTCCAAATAAATAAGGGAGTTTTCAGTCTCTTATAAAAAAACTAGGAGAAAACATGAAACTTTTTGAACCAATAACTATTCGTAACATGACAATCAAAAACAGGATTGTCATGGCATCTATGGGTGTGGGACATGGGTATACAAACCAGCGGGTACGCGATTTTTACGTAGAACGTGCAGAGGGTGGTGTTGGTGCCATTATTATAGGCGCAGGCATCCCTAACCTCTTTGCACACGATGAGATATGGGGGAAGGCAGGCGGCGTTGAATCTTTCATCAAACGCATGCAGGTCCTGACTCGTGAAGTAAATGAGGCAGGTGCTCGAATCGGTATGCAGTTCGTATCATGGAACCGCTTTCCCCTTGCACTAGATCCAAAGGGAGGTGAGCTGGTAGGACCTTCTGCCAGGGTTGAACCCGATCCTCCACCCCATGCCTTCGTTCAGCCTGGAGAAAGATTGCGTGCCTTCACGACTGAGGAGATTGATTCGCTTATCAACACATTTGCCCTTGCTGCGGCGGGAGCTAAAGAGGCAGGATTCAATTTTGTCGAGCTCCACAACGGTCACGGGCTAATGCACTGCCAGTTCTTCTCACCAACCACAAACCAGCGCACAGATAAGTACGGTGGCAGTCTCGAAAAAAGGATGACTTTCGGACTTGAAACAATGCGGGCCATGCGCAGTGCCGTTGGTGAGGATTTTCCGCTCTCCGTAAGACAGGGCATATGGGATATGCCCGAGGGTGGCTTCAGCCTCTCCGAAGGGGTTGACTTCGCCGCAGAAATGGTCAAAGCAGGCGCTGATCTTATGGACGTTTCTATAGGTACACCACTTTTCAGCGGAGGATACGTGCCCGCCAGTGACGACCCCGAAGGGACGCATGTCCGGCTGGCAGAAATGGTAAAGAAAAAGGTAAGTGTACCGGTGGTTGCCGTAGGCAGGATAAAGGATCCAAAGCTTGCAGAGTCCATACTGAGCCAGGGCAAGGCTGATATGGTTGCCGTAGGAAGGCAGCTCTTTGCAGATCCGCAATGGCCCAATAAGGCAAAGGAGGGCAGGCTTGACGAAATTGTACCCTGCATTGACTGTCACGAATGTTACCATAGAAGCACCGCTGTCAATGGAATGGATTGTACGGTTAATTACAGCGCAGGACGCGAACGTGAGAGTCGGCTTATAAAAGCAGAAAAGAAAAAACGTGTTCTCGTCGTAGGAGGAGGTCCCGCAGGAATGGAAGCGGCACGAGTGGCGGCTGAAAGAGGTCACGATGTTACCCTGCAGGAAAAAGGTAAACAGCTTGGAGGCGCCATGTTGCTGCAGGCCGTTGTTCCCTATAAGGAAGTTGTTGAAGACCTGACAAAATATATGACCGCAAAGGTTTCGCAGGCAGGAGTAAAAGTTGAACTCCACAAAGAGGTTAGCCCAGAATCTATTGCTGCAATTAAACCTGACGCCATTATTTTCGCTACGGGAGCACATGGAATAAAACCCGAGATTGAAGGTATAGACAGCGAGAATGTCATTGACAGCAACGCCGTAAAAGATCTCATGTCCGGCAATGTAGATAAGAAACAGACAAAGATCCGCTCCGGCTTGAGAGGCATGTTGATAAAGACAGGTGGTGTGATCCTGAACAAACCGATGTCCCTGTCATTGCGTAAAAAACTTTCGACTATTGGTATCCCCATCGTATTTGGCAAGAAAACAGCAATTATCGGCAACGACATGGCCGCCTGTCAGCTCGCAGAACTATTGACGGATAAGGGCATAAAGGTAACAATCGTGTCAAAGGAAAAGAATCTCGCCATGGACATGATATCCACCCTGAGATACAGACTTTTGAGAAGACTGAAAGAAAAGGGCGTTGCCACAGTTACCGGTGTAAAAAGTTATGACAAAATCACCAAAGCGGGCTTGACCATAAAAGACCGGAATGGTAATCAGGAGATCGTAGCAGTTACTACCGTGATCCCTGCTGTTGGTCAGGAGCCGGACGACAAGCTGTTCAAGCTCCTGAAGGATGCCGCGCCTGAAGTTTACGTGATTGGTGATTGTTACGAACCGCACAAGCTTTTGGATGCTTTTCATGGTGGAGCAAAGGCCGGACGTCAGGTGTAAGGCAAGACCAATTTTTCAACAGAGGAGGTACGTATGACCATGCACATTCTGGAAAAATATATTGAAGCTATGAACGCCGGAGATGCGGATAAGTTGGCATTATTGTTTGCTGAAGACTGTGCTTTTAATGACAGTGGTTCACGACCACTTGGGTTTCCCGATATAAATGCCGAGGGGAGAGAGGCTGTAAGAAAGACCTTCGCAGGCGTCTTTGCAAAGGTAAAGGCAAAAAGCGAAATGCTATCCATAGATGGTAACGAGATGAAATATAATGTGATGATTGGGAAGTACGTAGTACCCTGCACAGGCATTGTTGAAGAAGAAAAAGGATTGATCAAGAAACTTACGATTATCCCTAGAGAACAGTCGTGAGATAGTATAGGTTAGGGTTGTTCTCCTTTCCAAGAACCTTCATAGAGGGGTCAGGGTTCTTGCTTGAATGTGAACAAAACTTAAGTTCTAATATTGTGCTGACCCCTAATTTTTATAGGGATAGTGTTCTGTCCCGTATATATAAATAATTTAAGATTATTGAGGAGGTTTACGTATGAAAAAAGTAGGTGTATTAGGAGCTGGAATGATGGGGGCCGACATAGCTCTGGCCTGTGCAGTTGCCGGATATGAAGTCCTCATGAAAGAGGTAAATATGGAACTGGCCCTTGCAGGTCAGAAAAGGATCAAATCCAGCCTAGATATGTGGAGATCCAAGGGAAAAATCAAGATTGACGATGAAGGAGCCCAAAAGGCCGCCGCATCGGTAAAGGCAGTTGATTCTTTCGAGGGATTTGAAGATGTAGACATAATCATCGAGGCAATCTTCGAAGATATCAATGTAAAGGCAGATAACTTCAAGGCACTGGATAAAATATGCAAGCCCTCTTGTATAATGGCATCCAACACCTCTGCTATATCAATAACAAAACTGGCGGCAGCCAGCTTCACAACCTCAGAAAGGAAGGCAAACTTCCTGGGCCTCCATTTCTTCTCTCCGGCTTCGATTATGAAACTTGTTGAAGTAATTAGGGGCGAAGAGACAGCTACGGAAGCCATGGATGCGGCATTTGCATTTTGCACCAGCATAGCAAAAGCACCTGTAAAGGTAGTGGACTGCCCTGGCTTTGTTGTGAACAGAATTCTTTACGCAATCGACTGCGAAGCAATGAAACTCTACGAGGAAGGTATCGCCTCTGTAGAAGATATCGACAAAGCGGTACAGCTAGGTCTGGGCCATCCGGTAGGTCCCTTTGCTCTAATGGATCTTACGAGCAACGATCTGAACCTCAAGGTCGGTAAGACCCTTCATGAGGCATATGGCGATAGATGCCGTCCGAATCTGAGCCTTATAAAGAAAGTTGACGCCGGTCATTACGGAAGAAAGACCGGACGGGGCTGGCATGATTACTCCAAGAAGTAGTCTAGTCAATACCGATAAGGGATGATCAAACTATTAGGGCGGACCGTTAACCGGTCCGCCCTAATTTTTTTAAATTCAAGAAAGAATTAAATCCAAATTCCGTTACATAGCAAGGATTGAAGCTTCGTTCTTTCTTATGGCACTAATCTTTCCGGAAACAACGGGCAGGAAAGAGCCTATATAGAATTTTGCCGTATTGATCTTGCCTTCGTAAAATTCCTTCTTATCGCTCTTTTCGGCCTTGCATCCCGTAGCCACATTCGCCTGCCACAGCAGCAGCCATGCCAAGACAATATCACCGAACAGCTCGAGATAAGGCGTTGCCCATGAGTACGCAAGATATGCGTTCTCGGAGGCCGATTCTTTGATCAGCGTAGCTGTAAGATCCTTGAGATCCTCAAGGGCGGCCTTCAGATCCTCGGCATAGGAGACCATATCAGGATTTATAGACGCCTTTGCTACGGTTTCTTCCATTGTTGCAACCATATTATTGAACGCCGCTCCGCCCTTCATCTTTATCTTTCTTCCGAAAAGATCGTTGGCCTGGATACCGTTGGCACCTTCATATATGGAGGTAATCTTGGAATCTCTCAGAAACTGTTCCACCTTGTATTCGGTACAGTACCCGTAACCACCATGGACCTGCATGGAGCGCGTGCAGACCTCGAAACCCTTGTCCGTGCAGTATGCCTTGCATATGGGGGTGAGAACCTCGATTATATCTTCCATCTTCTCTTTAAGGGCCTCGTCCGTTGTTGACTCGGCTATATCCATACAGTAGGTCAGATAAAGGACCATGGAGCGCATTCCTTCAGTGGAGGCCTTCATCGTCGCCATATGACGCTTGATATCAGGGTGCTCTATAATGGGGATCTGCTTGAACTCCCGGCTACCTAATTTTGTTCCCTGAAGACGCTCAGCGGCATAATCAATAGCATGCATGTATGCGGTGCTTCCCTGAGCAAGTCCCTCCAGACCGACAAGGGCGCGTTGCTCGTTCATCATGGTAAACATAACTACTATGCCCTGTTTCTCCGGTCCAAGAAGCTCACCTATACACTCACCTTCATCGCCATAGTTGAGGACGCAGGTTGCCGAACCCCTCATACCCATTTTATGCTCTATGCCGGCACATTTGACATCATTTGAGGCCCCGAGAGTTCCGTCATCGTTGATCCTGACCTTGGGAACAACAAAACAGGACAGACCCTTCGTCCCTTCCGGATGTCCCTCTATCCTTGCCAGTATGATGTGTATAATATTATCGGTCAGGTTCTGATCCCCACCGGTGATGAATATCTTAGTACCCGTTATGGAGTATTTGCCATCGGGTCTTTTGACCGCCTTTGAGCGAACGGCACCGACATCGCTACCGGCCTGAGCCTCGGTCAGGTTCATTCCACCTGCGTAACGTCCCTCGTAAAGGGCGTACATATATTTGTTCTTCTGCTCTTCCGTTCCGTAGCGCTCGATGCACTTGGCCGCACTGTGCGTAATACCCATATAGCCGGCCAGCGAATGACAGGCGGCAAAGAACATCTCCTGGCATGCAAAGTTGACTACATAGGGGACCTTCTGGCCGCCAACCTCGTAATCTTCTGGCATGCTTATCCAGCCACCCTCGCAGTACATCTTGAAGGGACCATGCATAGGCTGTGGTACACTGACAATACCGTCCTTCCAGCTACAGCCTATACTGTCTGCTTCGGAGTTAACCGGGGCGAAATCATTGACCGCCATCTTCTCGGCGGCATCGATTATCATATCGAAGGTTTCTTTAGAATGGTCTGCAAACTTCTCTGCCTGACACAGTGTTTCTATCTGTAACTGGTCATACAATACAAAATTGAGATCATCTATATCAATTAGTTTATTTGCCATTTCTCCTGAGATCCTTCCAATTAATAAGAATCTACACACCCCCTGAGGGATGTGTAGATTCCGGTTTAAGTATCTTATTGCTATCGCGGCCAGCAAGAGAACGCCGCTGATATTTTATTATTGCCCCCACTAAGGGGAATTTAGAACCGGCTAGAAGCAGGTCTCGTCTACCTTGATAATAGCAGCATCACCCTGAGCCAGACCACCGCAGATACCAACGGCTCCTATACCGCCGCCTCTTCTGCGCAGTTCGTACATCGTGGTCATTACAACGCGGGCACCGCTCGCTCCAACGGGATGACCTATTGCGATGGCATCGCCGTTGACATTTGTGATGTCTCTCACTTTCTTCCATTTAGCCTCGTCGCCACCGGCCAGTATATGAGTGGAGACCAGAGGAACGGCTGCGAATGCCTCATTGATTTCAACTATGTCTATGTCATCTATGGTCATGTTGGCGCGCTCCATGGCCAACTTTATCCCAAAGCCAGGTACCTCAGCCATTCTGCTCGGAGCAGCGGCTACCCTGGCAACGGACATTATGATACCCAGAGGTTTCAATCCCATCTCCTCGGCGGTACCACGTTTCATGATTATAAGCGCGGAAGCCCCTGCATCCAGACCGGGTGAATTCCCAGCAGTACATGATAAACTTTCGTATACGGTACCGAGCTTCGAAAGACCCTCCACCGTCGTGTTGGGTTTCGGGAACTCATCTTCTTCAAAAACCACCGGGCCACCTTTACCCTTGGGCACCTCAACGGGGGTGAGTTCCTCACCGATCTTGAATTTTCCTGCCGCTTTGGCTGCCTGGTACTTCATCTGAGAGCCATAGGCCCACTCATCCTGCATCTCTCGTCCGATACCGTACTCAGCGGAAACATCCCCAGCATCTTTCGCAATGGCACTGAAACCTACGTACATGATGGGATTGAGGTGATCAACCATTACCGGTTTGCCCAGCCTGGTACCCCATCGATGTCCGTTGAGGACTACAGGGGTATTACTCATGTTCTCCGCACCTACCGCCATGGTTATCTTGGCATCGCCAAGAAGGATCGACTTACGCCCCAACTGAAGGGCCGTCAGCGAAGAGCAGCATGCGCTGTCTATGGTCAGCGATACCAGTGTTGGCGGAAGTCCTGCGTGCAAAAGGGCCTGCCGTGCATTGACGTTATAAAGCAGGGCCGCTTCCGACTGGATGCACATACCATAGTAAAGCTCATCCAACTCCGTTCCGTCCATGTTGACGCGGCGAATGGCCTCTTTTATAACAATTACTCCCAATTCATTGCTGTGCATCAAACGCAATGTACCACCAAACCTGCTGAACGGTGTTCTTACAGCACTTACTATAACCAGATCGTCTTTATTAGCCATTTAATGTTACCCCTTTTGTTTATGTAAATTCTAAGAATATTCAATTATTACTTATCGGTGTAATCGTACCAGCCTTTTCCGCTCTTGCGACCGATTCTTCCGGCCTTTACAAGATGTACCAGGGATTGCGGGGGTCTGAATCTCTCGCCGAAAACCTTGGCCAAACCCTCACAGATCGGGACTTCTATGTCCAGACCCGAAAAATCTGCAAGTTCAAACTGGCCCATTGGATGACCAAAGGCCAAACGCAGGGTCTTGTCGATATCTTCCTTGGAAGCAATGCCTTCTTCCAGCAGCCTGTAACACTCCAGACGGAGGGCCACCAGTACTCTGGTGCTTATGAAGCCCTGGGAATCCTTACATACAACAATCTCTTTGCCTATGTTCTTTGAAAATTCCCTGATCTTCTCAACCACGGCATCAGAGGTCTCCAGACCTTTTACGACTTCTATCAACTTCATCATCACTGGAGGATTAAAGAAGTGCATGCCTATGACCCTTGAAGGATCCTTAACGGCCGATGCAATCTCTGTAATGCTGTTCTGGGAGGTGTTCGAGCCCAAGATTGTGTCCGGCTTTGTAAGGCGATCGAGATCAGTGAATATCTTCTTTTTCAGATCGATGTTCTCGATTACTGCTTCCACCACGAGATCCGCATCCTTTACGGCCTCTTCAAGATTTGTAGTATAATTAATCCTACTGCAAATATCCGCTTTACCCTTTTCGTCTATGACCCCTTTTTTTACAACTCTATCAAGGGATTTTTCGATATTAACCTTTGCCTTTGCCAAGATCTCTCCCGAAATATCGTTAAGAGAAGCATAAAGGCCTGCCGTAGCAACCAACTGGACTATCCCGTGCCCCATTGTACCGGCACCGATTACAGCAACTTTTTTGATTTCCATTGACATCCTCCGAAATTTAATTCGCACCTATGTGCATTTTTATTTATCTCTTATCTGACTGCCGGTCATACCACGATACCACCATAGTGGGCAACTTTTTTTTAACTTTTAATACATATGTATGCCTTTTTAAGGATAGTTTTGCCCAAAACATAACTTTGGAACGTTCCGTCACAGTCAAAAACTTGAAGCGATTTTTCTTCTTATTTTATGTACTCTTTTAGTAGGTTGGTTTTAGTTGGGATTTTGAGACTGGGTGACCTTGGGCCACATTATACGAAACATATTCAAATGCTCTTAATTGTAATGAAAAATGTATTTTTATTCCGTTTCCTTTCATAAGCTTAAGCAGCGAAATATGTTTAAACCAAGTTGTTTCTATATATGAACAGTCGAAAAAACAGAACAGATTTGCCGAAGGCTGGTTACATCACCAACCTTCGGCAATTTTATTATTCAGTTCTTCGACCCTTACATCATTAGGGTTTGATCAAAAACAGCGTGCTGCCTCTCTCAACCAGTGAGTTGCTATCTACGCATATCTTAGCAATCGTACCCTTCGTCTCGGCCATGACCTGACGATAGCACTTCATTACTTCAAGAAGACAAAGTACCGTATCTTCCTGTACCACATCGCCTACCTCTACAAAGGCAGGCTCTTCAGGACTGGGCTTGCGGTAGAATACGCTGGTCACGCTGGCCTTAACCGGGACCAGTCCCTCTTCGCTGATCTCCTCCGCCTTGGGTGCCGAGGCAGCTGTGACCTCGCATACTGTCTGTGAATCAGGCATAATCCCATGGCCGTCCCATCCTTCAGCGGGCTCGGCGTGGCAGACCGGGGCGGCAGCAGGGGCCGAAGCAGGGGCCGAAGCAGGAGCCGGAGCTACCGCTGCGGGCTGTGCGTTCTGGGCAGCCGGAGCGGCAAAGGCCATAGCCCTGCCTGCGCTATTGCCGACATCTCCCTTGAAGATTGACAACTTGATCTCGCCCGTATCTATATGAAGCTCCGTGTCCTTGCATGCCTTCACTATCTGTATAACTTCCATTACATCTTCCATGCTGAAACTCATAGCAAATATGCCTCCTGTTCGTTTTGCTCTTATTGTGAAAATAATCTATTTCTGACCGAATTCGAATACACTGTTACCCTTCTGCAGACTCAAGCGGCTTATGTCATGATCCTTGCTCAACTCCTTGAGCAGCAGAGTAAGGGGCTCTCTACCGGTATAATAGGAATTGTAAGGCTTCTTGATTTGCTTGATCTCTTGATCGCCTTTCATGATGTGATAGAGCATGAAATCCTCGTCAGAAGCATGGGTCATGCCCTCACTTGCCCTTATTTTTTTGAGGTCTCCCTCTTCCGATCCTATTTCTTGCTTTCTTTCATACCTTTCCCTGAGAACCTTTGCATTGGGATGGCTAAGAAACTTATCTCTCACGTTGGGATCCATCCAAGGGACGCCAGCATCCTCCCAGCCCCAGACGCCAAGAGCCGTCTCGATCATGCAGTCAAGGACCTCCTTATATCGTTCTCCAATTGCTACATTAACAGCTGCCTGTGATACGACAAACTGTGAAGCCGGTGTTATCATTATTGGATCACCCAGGTCATGTATAATCTGCACAACCTCGTCCAATACCTCATCCAGTTTTTCGGGTATCCCTAACTGCCTTAACTGCTCCTCCAGGTTTGATATAACGCCACCTGGGACCTGATGTGCATAAACGCCGTGATCGTATTCCAATGGAACACCTTCCGGAAGGCCTTCGATCTTACCTATTATTCTGAGGCGTCTCTCGACCTCTCTTATGGCATCCACATCCTTGATGTTGTGTTCTATCCCCAAAATTTTGGCGTTGTGAATCGCGTTGTATATGGATACATGGGAGGATCCCGAGGCCAGAGGTGGAACACAGGTATGAATTCCATCAATTCCAAGCTTCATAGCTTCGACTATAACCCGGCCCTGATTGGTGCTCATGCCGTGGGTATGAAGCTCTATGGGCCGACCTTTCGCCTCCCTCTGCATTGCCGGAAGAAGAGTCTTTATGCGTTCCACCGTCATAAGGCCTCCGGCATCTTTCAGCCAAAAAGCATCGGCATGATATTCATCAACAAGCCTCTTTACTACGGCGGCATAATATTCGTCCGTAAGGCGTGGAGAAGGATAGTAACAGACACATGGCTCGAAATCCAAACCCATATCCCTGCCCATGGGCACAACCCAGTTACAGTGACGATCCAGCTCATTCCTCGTGTTTATCAAATAGAAAAACCTCGATCCGCCTGTACCTTTGAAAGCTAGATTATAATACAATCTTACAATCGATCGAGGTTCACCATAGTCAAGCAGATCAAGACACTCCATCATCACCTGGTTTATCTTTGTATTTTTTATCTTTCTGCCCCACAAATGGATAAAGTCCCAGTGATTCTCTTTTAAAAACCGGACCTGGTATTTAGCAACCATAGCGGTTGCTCCCACCTC
Source organism: Syntrophales bacterium (assembly GCA_963665835.2). Classification (GTDB taxonomy): domain Bacteria; phylum Desulfobacterota; class Syntrophia; order Syntrophales; family UBA2210; genus UBA6078. The sequence continues at coordinate 609,479 of CAXXWJ010000002.1, forward strand.
GATATAACTGTAGCCAACCTTGTCCAGTTCCTCCACTATTGCACAATGTCCACCGTATGTAAGTTTCATTGCCCAAAGACTCTGAGGGCCATCGCGAAGTGTGGTATCGTAAAACTCTACTTTCTTTTTACTTTTTACCATTGTTCTCATCCCCTACTGTCATTATAGAGATTGGCCAAAAAACGGTTTCTTAATTCTTCAATTAAAAAAAACACGGCAACACTATACAGATAAAATTCAGGAAGCCCCCGTTACAGCCAATGGCTACCCCTGTATATGAAACTTCAATTCTGACATTAAACAGCCCAGAAGCATCCACTAACTGCAAAGGGTTACTACCGATGGAACAACCTCGATACTTATTTAACCAAACAAGCCACGATCATTTTGCATCTTGTGCTTGTACCGAAAACCATTGCGGATTAGACCCTTTCCACAATGATGCAACACCTTGCAAAATATGTTGATATCGAGAAAAGCCTTAAAACACCTGCCTAAAAACAGTGCTCTTTAAAACCCGCATAAACTGCGTAGAAAGAATCTCTGGTATAGATAGATGGTAACAGGATCCGGCTAAATAGAAGCATCACTATCAAATACTCCCGAAGGTATTGCAACCCACAATCGGATTTAACGGTAAAACCTAATATAGGACACGCCTTTCCTAGAAACAACGACTCTCAGGGGGACACTATTCACACCACAAGCAAGCTTGCCTGCGGATTTTCTGACATGATTTTTTAATAAAAATGAAGATATATGCTCTGCACATCTCTGATAGGTACGAAACCGTTTATCTTTAGCAAACTTTATTGTCAAGAAGAATTCTTAGTGTCATAAAGAGGCAATAAAGTCTTGAAATATAATTTAAATGTTATAGTATCATCAAAGATTCAAGTCATTCAAAGACCCAGCAGGGTTTTCCATCATCAAAATTCCAAAGAAAGATCAGCAAATGCATGAGCTTCCCATAACAGAAAGCATCCTGAGGATCGCGCTGGAACACGCTGAGACCCAGAAAGTACGAAAGATAGTAAGCATACACATGCAGATAGGAATACTCAGCGATATCCAAAGTGAGTGGCTTCAGCGCTATTTTGATTATCTAAGCAAGGGAACTATAGCGGAGGGGGCTTTACTTAAGATTGAAAAGCTGCCCGCCAAGATAAAGTGTAACGCCTGCAACAACCACTACGAAAAGAACACCTTAAAGAAAGAAGATCTTGTCTGCCCGACCTGTGGAGAGATTGGCGGCACGTTACTTTCGGGTGGGGAATATTTTATAAAGGAGATGGAGGCGATCTAATGAGAGATCCTATAAGGGTAATTGAGGTAAAAGAGGAAATTCTTTCGGACAACACAAAAAAGGCCGAAGAGGTCCGTCAGAGACTCAAAGATACGAACACAATGCTGTTAAATCTTATGTCATCACCTGGATCTGGAAAAACAAGCGTAATACTTCGAACGGTAGAAGGCCTTAAAAAATCGTTACAGATTGGAGTTATAGAAGCGGATATTGATTCCACTGTTGATGCTGAAAAGGTGGCCACAACAGGTGTTTCGGCAATACAGCTGCGGACGGGAGGATTCTGCCACCTCGACGCTACAATGGTTACCCAGGGTCTTGATACCATGGCGTTGGAAAAGCTTGACCTTATCATAATTGAAAACATAGGAAACCTGGTATGCCCCGCCGAGTTCGACACCGGGGCGCACAGGAACGTTATGATACTCAGCGTCCCCGAGGGACACGACAAACCTCTAAAGTACCCACTTATGTTCTCCGTATGTGACCTGCTGCTGGTTAACAAAATCGACTACCTAGCCATGAGCGACTTCGATATGGATGCACTCCGCAGCTATGTCCTAGCCCTGAATCCCAAAATAAAGATACTGGAGGTGTCCTCCAAGACAGGGGAAGGTATCCAGGATTGGATAGAATGGCTGAGGGAAGAGATAAACCTATTTCGTCGTTCTTGAAAAAATGAAAAGGCAGGTGAACAATCACCTGCCTTTTAAAAACAAGTTTAAATCAGACAACTTTATTTACTTTTTAAAATATAAAAAGTGACTACTCAGTCAACTCTTGAAAACGCCTTCTGTTTTGCCCCGCAAACTGGGCAGGTATCGGGCGCCTCGTTTTCATGGGTATATCCGCATATGGAGCAAACATAATAACAATCAACACTGGAGGTTTTATCAAGACCATCAAGCACCTTCTGATAAAGCCCGGCGTGAATTTCCTCAACCGCATTTGCATATTTGAAACTTCTCTCTGCTGCCTTGTTACCGTCCTCTCTAGCGTCTTCTATCATCCCGGGATACATAGACTTGAACTCATGCGTTTCACCGGCTACAGCCTCTTTCAAGTTTTCAATGGTACTGTTGATGCCTCCCAGCGCCTTAAGATGTGCGTGGGCATGTACCGTCTCTGCCTCGGCTGCTGCCCTGAAAAGTTTTGCAGCCTGGGGATATCCCTCCTGGTCCGCCTGTTTTGCAAAGGCCAGATATTTTCTATTTGCCTGAGATTCTCCCGCGAATGCCTCTTGAAGATTCTGGTCTGTTTTGCTCATTTTTTTTCCTTTCCATATTTTATTTGAAAATGCTCAGCCGCTACAGTCTATGCACATTTCCTTAAAAAGCAAGATTTTGATCATTTCCGTCTACTGAAATATTTTTCCAGGGTTGAGTATGTGACGGGGGTCGAAAATGTCCTTTATAGCCTTCTGTATACGGACGCTTTCGGCGGAAAGTTCCAAGGAAAGGAAAGCCTTTTTTGCCATGCCTATTCCGTGCTCACCAGAGATTGTTCCTCCCATGGCAATAACCCTTAAAAGAAGCTCTTCAATACCCGCATCTATTTTCTCTCTGCTGTAAGGTTCTTCAGCGGCTATATTGACATGGATGTTCCCGTCCCCGGCATGCCCGAAGGAATATATCTTTATACCGTAAGCCTCTTCAAGATCCCGGAGGCCCCCTACCAGTTCAGCTATCTTTCCAATAGGTACTACCACATCTTCGTGTATGCAGAGGGGATAACGTTCATCCACCCTTAACGAGACCTCTCTCCTTATTTCCCACATACGGGCTCTCTTTATGGAATCTGGAGCCATTATCACCTCAGTTGCCCCACAGCCCATACAGATTTGGCCCATAGACTCAATCTGGCCTTCGATAACCTCCTGTATGCCGTCCATCTCTACAATCAGCATGGCCTTCGCCGTCTTCGCCTCTTCAAAGGGAATTATGTCCCTTGTCATATCCAGGCATCGTTCATCTAGAAATTCTACCGCCGATGGGGTATGCCCGCTTTTCATCATCCTTGAGACTGCTTCCATCGCAGCCGTCAGACCTGTGAAGAAGGAAACCATGGTGGTTATCGCCTGTGGGAGGGGTATCAGCTTTACGGTCAGTTGGGTGATCACAGCAAGGGTACCCTCTGATCCAAGCAAAAGATGACGAAGATCGTAGCCTACAACGCCTTTACGTGTCCGCACCCCCGCCTTGATGATTTCACCCGATGGAAGCACAGCTTCAATCTCCAGGATATAATCCCTGGTGGTTCCGTACTTGACACAGGCAGATCCCCCGGCATTTGTTGCTGCATTACCACCAATAGAACATGTGTCGAGACTGGCGGGATCTGGTGGATAGAAAAGACCATGGCGCTTCACGGCATTCTGAAGATCAAGGGTCACCACACCGGGCTCAACCACGGCAATAAGGTTCTCGGGATCTATTGCAATAATCCTGTCCATCCTGGCAAGGGACAGCACAACCCCTCCGAAGAGGGGAACCGATCCTCCAGCCAGGCCAGTGCCCAGTCCCCTGGGCGTTACAGGAAAGGAATATATGTTCGCCAGTCTAAGGAGAGCCTGTATCTGCAAGGTGGTCGCAGCTTCTACGACAAGTTCAGGAGGGCAGAAATCTTTAGAGGCATCCTTTCCGAATTCTGTGATTTTCTCAGGGTTTTGGATAACAGCCGCTGGGCCTACAGCTTCTTTGATCTTGCTGATAACCTCGTCAGTGATAACTCCATATGAAGACATTGAGGAAACCTTTTTTATCAAATGCCGGAAAGGGAAAGCTAAATAAAAGACGGAAAACCGAAGAACAAGGGGCGAAAAGGATGAGGGGACCGAACAACGGGACTATCATCCCTGCTCCTTATACTTTCGAGCTTTCTATTTTCCAAGGTGCCCCACCCAAGTGCACCATATATCAAAATTCAGACCAGAAAAAACACAACCAACCAGAGGGCCTGGATGCAGACCTGTTGTTGGCGAACAGTAATAATATCTGCCTGGGGAGTCAAGAAAAAACACAGCGGTTTTGTGAGATCCCATTCTCTTTGCTCTTCGACTATTTTACCTTAAGGGGACGCACAGAATGGCATCGGAATCTCACAAAGAAGGTTTATAGGGGTAGCTTGTATTTGCTTACCGCATACTCCTGCCCACGAACGCCCTTGACTGTATCATATGTGCTTTTTAAGAGCCGAAACCACGGGGCAGGAAGATCTTGGACGTGCCGCTGAATGATGGCGCGGCTCGCGCAATGACGAGAGGGCCACAACCGGTTTGAGACTGATGTAAAATAAGACTGCGTCTACGTGGACGAAGAAAGTTTTGAAAAATACAAACCAGCTTCATTCCGGCAACTGCTGGATTGTTTCAGGGAATACAAGGTAGAAATATAACGCTGCACCTCATTGTCACCGGTGAGGTTGGTTGATAAAATAATAAAAGGGGAAAGGAATAAAAAGCAGGAAAAAGAAATGGTGGAGATGAGGGGGATCGAACCCCTGGCCTCGGCATTGCGAACGCCGCGCTCTCCCAGCTGAGCTACATCCCCACTGGATCAACCTAAAGCAACTTCCGCTGCTTCATATCCCACATCAAGATAATGTGTCAAGAACTTGTTAGGGATAAAACCTAAGAAAAAACCCCCAGCGATCTTGCTTTTTCATATGCAGCCTTTGCTTTATCATAGAAGCCTGCTGCCTCACATGCCTTTACAAGATTCAGACAGTAAAAAGGGTTGCGGGGATCAGATTCTACTGCCTTTTCAAAGGCATCTACAGCCTGCACATTATAGTGTTTACCTGCAAGAATGTTCCCCATGCGGTTGTAATATCCTCCAGATGAAGCCCGGTCGATTCGCGCTGCCTCTTCGTATTCTCGGGCAGCTTCATCCACTCTACCCTGCCCTATCAGAATCTCCCCCAGACTACAGCGGACAAGGGGCTGATCGGGACAGAGGGCTAAAGACCGGCCCAACGACTTCTCGGCCCGTTCGGACTGACCGGCCTTGAAAAATACATTACCCAGGTTATTGTAAAACCTTTGAGCATCCGATGGATCTATATAAACTGCCCTGCCGTAAGCATTTTCCGCCCCGTCAAAATTTCCAGATGCGGCACAGGCATCGCCAAGACGGCAGAAGAGAACCGGGGCTTCCGGCTCCATCTCTGTCAGCCTTGAGAATACCTCAACCGCCTTGTCCGGTTGCCCGGAATTCAGATAGGCATCTCCCAGCGTGGTAAGAAGTGCTACATCATCGGGCTGCATAGCCACTACTTTCTCGCAGATGGCAACCATGCGCCCATAATCACCACTCTCCCGGTATATTCTTACAAGCTCATCAAAGGCAAACCCGGTAAAGATCCGCCTTCCAAGTTCCTTCTCAAGAAGAGCCTCCAGGCAACTGATGGCTTCTGGCACCCTTCCGCTATCACGGTAGGCCCAGGCAAGTGACATAACTATGGATTCCTCTTCTGGATTTGCCTGAGAAAGTTTCAGGTACAGTTCTATTGCCTCTGCATAACGCCCCTCACGCATGTGCTGATCCGCGAGATCATAAAAATCGTCAATTTCTGTTTTTTCACTCATGATCTTTTCCCATATTAATCGTTAATATCTTTCATCTTTTCGATGGCTTATATATCAGGTGGTCATAGAAGTCAATTTTCGATTAAAATTCCGTCGGCAAGATCGGCAAGGCAAGCGGTCAAGCCTGCTCCTGGCTCATATGAAAAAACCAGGAGCACCCGTAATTGCCCTTTGGCTTATCTGGCTTACTGCACCAGAAATATTAATAGGTTTTTATAATCTTTCCTCTTCTTCAATTTAAATCGCCCCCCTGCGGGAGGATAAAGCCAGAGACTTTCCAGAGCCAATTTTCGTTTTAGTCGGAAGCGCCTGACCATTCAAGATTTCTCCATTACTTGATTTGATGATAGAGAAAGAAGGACTAAAGGCCAAGCTATTTTTTACTTCAAGAAATTCGGCCGTAAAAGAAGTTAAAAGTCCGCTACATTAAATAGTTTTGTTTTCAAATAGATAGCGGAATAACGTGGCATTTATGGCCTCTGTTTGCAATAAAATGTCAAGAAAAACTCAGTTTCCGCGTTCTCCTTTTTTCCAAAGCAGCAAATCCGAAAAAGCTTGAATGTTTCCCCAAACAAGAATAAAGGGGTAAAAAAAAAGAAGGGTTTCGGCAGGCTTGTGGGGCTTGTCCTCCCGTCGTAAACCCTTTGTTATAATGGAGGATACAAGAAGTGGCATCACCCCGGAATCGATCTGCCAGCACGAGGACAGCCCTTGTGATATCACAGGATCGATCAGTCTTTGATACTGTACTGAACAGCTTCCGCAACAAACGGGCCGTCGATGAGGTACAGAGTATCGACATGGCCCTTGATCTGTTACGTGCCAGGCACTACGATTTTCTTTTTATCGATCTGCACACACTCAAAAGCCGAACAGGCGGAAATGGTTACAAGACAGCCCTTCAACCGCTCTGGCTTGCAGCACCGGACGTGGATATAATTGTAATGTCACCCCCGGAAGCAATCCGGGAGGCAGTCATGGCCGTGAAAGCAGGGGCAAGCAACTATCTCACCTACCCCCTCGATCCCGATGAGGTAAAGTATGTCGCCGAGAGCATATATGAATCTATAGTCATGCAGTCAGAGTTTGAATACCTGCGTGACAAATTCTGGGAGGGGGACTCCCTGGAGCTGGTTCAGACAAGAAGTCCCGCCATGAAGCAGGTCTTTGAAAAGGCCCGCCTTGTCGCCTCAACAAACAGCACTGTTCTGATAAGCGGAGATACGGGGACAGGCAAGAGCGTCCTGGCAAAGCTTATACACCGGCACAGCAACCGCAAAGATGGCGCCTTTATAAGCCTGCACTGCGGTGCCATACCTGAGACACTTCTGGAAAGCGAGCTTTTCGGCCATGAGAAGGGAGCCTTTACTGGAGCGGTACGCAGGCAGCTGGGCAAGTTCGAGATCGCTAAGGGGGGAACTCTTTTCCTCGACGAAATAGGTACAATTACCCCGTCGGCCCAGATCCGGCTGCTACAGATCCTGCAGGAAGGAATATTCCAGCGTGTTGGCGGCGAGGAAATAATAAACGCCGATGTAAGGGTAATTGCCGCCACCAATACTGATCTGAAAAAGATGACCGATACCGGTGAATTCAGAAGGGATCTCTTTTATCGCCTCAATGTCTTCCCCATTGAGATTCCTACGCTGAGCGAACGCAGGGAGGATATAAAACTCTTTGTTGAAATTTTCCTGAAAAAGCTGAATCAATTTTCAAGCAAGGAGATCCGTGATATTCATCCCGACGTTCTTAACGCATTCATGAGATATCCCTGGCCTGGGAATATCCGTGAATTGCAGAACCTCATAGAAAGAGCTCATATCATAGAGCAGTCGTCGGTTCTTACACCAGAAAGTTTTCCGGGAGAGCTCTTTGAGAATGAAGGCAGCCCCGGGGGGATACGTATTGATTCTTCGCTGACCATCAAGGAACTAAGACAGACAGGTGTCGAACAGATGGAACGGCTTTACCTTAAGGAGATACTTAGCGAGGAGCGGGGCAGCATAAACGGGGCAGCAGGAAGAGCGGGGATCACACCACGCCAGCTATCCAAGCTTATGAATAAGTACAGCCTGCGCAAGGAAGATTTCAAGGCTCCAAAAGGTAACCGAAAAAGATGATATGAAATTGCTCCGCAAGCCTGGCCTGCAGCAGAGACTTCACTCTCTATAGGAACTAAAAGTTCCGATATGCAAACAATGGGAACAGCCAGTTCCAATATTAATATATACATATAATATCAGAAAGTTATAACAACAAAGCTCCCCATATTCTTACCATTATCAGCGGAACAGGAACTGAGGCTTCCTGTTCCGCTGATGCCCTTTGTTAATTTAATCAATAATATCATCACCTTTCCATTAAGGCACATTGTTTGCTTAAGAGGGGGTTATTATAAAATATGGAGGATGGTATGATGTTTCAAACGGTATGTCGTCTTAGCGGCTTGGGTCTGGCTCTTCTGCTGGTGGTATTTTTGTTTTCATCTCCAGCTTTTGCAACAGGCACAATATCGGTTGTAGGCGAGGTAAATTACGACTTTCAGCTCGTAACGGACGATGATCAGATCTTCGAGATAATGACTGATGAAAAGGGGGAAGAGCTGATAGGCCACTCCGGAGAAAGGGTTACCGTAACGGGAGAGATTATAATGGAGGGGGAAGACCGAACCATAAAGGTTTTGTCCTTCGAGATCCTGGAAGACGAAGAACAGGACAGTGAAGCTTCCGAAAAGGAATAGCAGCAAAAAAACAGATAATAACTCTTGAATTGGGGAAAATAACGATGAAAAACCAAGAAATATGTATTGATGATAGTGAGCCTCCTGACGGTAGGCCCGTGTCTGTGGCCCTTAATACCTTAAGAATAGATCATCAAAAGGTTAAAAAGGAAGAGACAGACCGGGTAACCATCCCGAAAATTGCAACTTTTCCGGGATTTTCGCCAAGCACCAGAACTTTGCAGTTCCGAAGAAATTTTTTTAAGGATGTCAGTTCAGCAGAATGGAACGACTGGCACTGGCAGCTTCGTAACAGGATAACCACCCTGGACGAACTGGAAAGGATGTTCACCCTCAGTGATGAGGAGCGTAGCGCCCTGATTGGGCAAGGCTCCGCATTTCCCCTGGCCATAACACCTTACTACGCAAGTCTTCTTGACCCCCATCTTTCCACGCATGCACTGAGGCGAACGGTTATACCAACCGCCGCAGAGAAGGTTTGGTCACGCGGAGAAAATGAGGATCCCCTGGGAGAAGAGAAGGACACAAAGGTTCCAGGGCTGGTTCACCGCTATCCCGACAGGGTGCTTTTTCTCCTGACCGATTACTGTTCAACCTATTGCAGATACTGCACAAGGTCGAGGATCGTAGGAGGTCCGCAGGAAAAATGCCTGCCTACGGAAAGATGGAATAAGGCTCTTGAGTATATAGAGGCCAATGATTCGATTCGTGACGTACTTTTGTCGGGGGGCGATCCACTGACCCTTCCCGATGACAGGCTGGAGTGGATACTATCGCGGCTACGAAGGATTCCCCATGTAGAAGTTATCAGAATCGGGACCAAGGCGCCGGTTGTCCTTCCCCAGAGGATTACCCCGGCACTGACCAAGATGATTGCCAAGTTCCACCCAATCTGGATGAGCGTACATTTTACCCATCCAGAGGAACTTACACCTGAGGTCAAGAAGGCCTGCGAAAACCTCGCGAATGCTGGGATAGTGCTCCAGAGTCAGACAGTACTGCTCTCCGGAATAAACGATGACGTAGATACGATGCGCCGCCTGTTCCACGGCCTGGTTATGATGCGTGTAAGGCCCTATTATCTATACCAGTGCGACCCTATTGTAGGATCAAGTCATTTCAGAACTCCCGTTGAAAAGGGCCTGGATATCATCAGGGGTCTGCGTGGCTATACAAGCGGATTTGCGATTCCGGTTTATGCCATCGACTGTCCCGGCGGCGGTGGAAAGGTTCCCCTGATGCCCGACTATGTAATGGGACGCGATGGCGAGGATATCGTGCTCAAAAATTATGCCGGTGGCCTGTATCGTTATTTTGATGGAGAAGCTCCTCAAATTCACTAGTTTCGGCATTAACAAGGTGGTTCAAGAAAAAATGAAAGTTGGCATGACCTATGATCTGCGAGACGATTACCTCCGTGCCGGTTACGGCGCGGAGGAAACCGCCGAGTTTGATCGTGAGGACACGATAGCGGCTATAGAAACGAGCCTCAGTAAGCTGGGATATGAACCGATACGTATCGGCAATATTAAGGCACTGGTAGGCAGGCTGAGCGCAGGGGAGCGATGGGATATCGTATTCAACATCGCCGAGGGGCTGCGAGGCTATGGGAGAGAGGCTCAGGTTCCGGCTATTCTCGAAGCCTATGATATTCCATACACCTTTTCCGACCCCCTGGTCCTTTCGCTGACACTGCACAAAGGGATGGTGAAACGGGTTATACGCGATTTGGGGATACCCACACCGGATTTTGCTGTAATTGAATCGGAGGGTGATATACCCGGCATCAGCCTCCCCTTCCCTCTCTTCGCAAAACCTGTAGCGGAGGGGACCGGCAAAGGAATTGATGCGACATCGAAGATCATGGACAGACAATCCCTTGGCCTTGTATGCAAGAAACTCTTGCATGATCACCGGCAGGCCGTACTGGTTGAAACATTCCTGCCCGGCAGGGAATTCACGGTGGGGATAATTGGAACAGGTAAAGAGGCCCGTTCCATAGGCGTAATGGAAGTAATATTGAACGCAAAAGCCGAACCGGAGGTTTACTCCTACGAAAATAAGGAACGCTTCAAGGAGAGGGTTGAATACCGTCTTGTCGATGACGAAGCCGCAAAACAGGCAGAAAAAACCGCCATTGAGTCATGGCAGGGACTGGGCGGAAGAGACTCTGGCCGCGTGGATCTGCGCGCCGATGCACAGGGCATTTCCAATTTTATGGAGGTAAATCCCATAGCCGGGCTGCACCCGGAAAATTCCGATCTGTGCATCATCGCAACAAAGACTGGGATAACCTACACCGAACTGATCGGGGAAATAATGAAATCAGCCATGACCCGACTCAGTGATGCGGAGGGTAAACGTTAACTTCCCATGAAGAAAAAACTCATAGGTCTTGTGCATAATGTTCCCCCATCAGGACCTTACACATTCTCGGAGGCCTCCTCGGATGTCATTACCCAGGTGGAAGCAATTGAAGGCGCCCTGGAAAAACTAGGATACTCCTACCGGCGTCTCCCTTTTTCAAAGGATCTGGATAAATTTATTGCATCCCTTCGGAAAGATAAGCCAGATATGGTCTTCAACCTCTGTGAAACCGTTGATGAAGACCCCCTTTTCTCCGGACACGCTGCAGCCGTACTTGAGCTCTTGGGCATTCCCTTTACCGGCTCGCCCTCATCGGCTATCACCTGGACTATGGACAAGGTTATGGCGAAACGGGTGTTGAAGGCCTGTGGGATACCAACCCCGGAATACCTGATATACGAGGGCGCTGCCCACTTCAACCCAGGATGTCTCGTTTTTCCTGTAATTGTGAAACCACGCTTCGAAGACGCCAGTATAGGGATCGACCAGGAGTCGGTCTTTTCCAGTGAAGAGGCGTTAAAGGAAAAGATCCTGTCTTTCTATGAGCAATACGGCTCCCTCCTTATCGAAGAGTACATCGACGGCAGGGAGTTTAACGTCTCTCTCTTCGGATATCCAGCAGCGGATGTCATGCCCATCGCTGAAATAGACTTTTCTGCCTTCTCCGGTGATCTCCACCGCATAGTTGGATACCGGGCGAAGTGGGACATATCGTCTCCCGAATACCATAATGCAGTGAGAAGATTCCCCGGCGATCTGAATTCCCCTCTGAGAAAATCCCTTGATAAGATAGCCAGACAATGTCTTTACATTTTTATGCTAAGGGATTACGCGAGGGTCGATATAAGAACAGATCACCTGAACAGACCGTATGTACTTGAGATAAACGCCAATCCCTGCCTCAGCCCCGATGCGGGTTTTGTAGCCTCACTGGAACAGGCCGGTATCACCTATACTCAGATGGTGCGGCATTTTTTAGAATTCATGGCGCTCCGCCCGCAATGATATGATCGAACCGATAAAGAATAAAGACAGAGAAAAGATACTGAAACTCGTAGAAGAGGTCAAAGTATTCAACGAACAGGAGATCGTCGTGGCTATGGAAATCGTCGATCTCGTACTGGCGAAAAAGGATAACGGTGACTATAAAACCTTTTCCTATTATGATGACGAAAACCACTTCAGGGGTTATATCTGCTTCGGTCCGATACCGATGACCGATAACCGCTACGACTTCTACTGGATAGCCGTCGATAATCAGGCAAGGGGTAAAGGGATAGCTTTAAAGCTCGTCGATTTCATGGAAAAGCAGATCGCCGGGATGGGGGGCGGAAAGATATACTTGGAGACATCAAGCACCCCGCCCTATGCCCCCGCACGGGGCTTTTATGAAAAACAGGGCTATCGGATTGTTTCCATCCTCGATGATTTCTATAGGGAGGGGGACAGCAAAATAATATTCATGAAAAATATAGACAATTCTAAACAAAGGTAGTGTGCGTAAAAATATTCAAAAACACTGATAAGGAAAGGAATCGTAGAAGATCTAAGAATAGTTTGCATCCAGTGCGGTCATGAATTTATTTTCTCTGCTCGAGAACAACGCTCTTACAAAAACCGGGGCTTCAGCAATCCAAGACGATGTCCTGAATGCCGTAAAAATAAGGCCAAGATGGGAGAGACTCCTCAAAACCTGAAGGGCCGAACCAAGAAAGATGAATATGCGTCCTGGTAGTGCCAGGGAAAGCTGCCCGATACTATATCGGAGTTTGCTCTGACATTCCAACTGAGTATTCACCGGGAAAATCCTTGATTTATCGGATTATGATGGTACACTCATGCCCTGTCACGCAATTATTGGGCACTATCCGGGGAGCTTGTCATGTGGTCAGCCTTTCGGAACCGGCAGGAGCACCTTAAACGATACCACATTTAAAAAAAGGAGCAGCGAAGATGCATAGAACTTTAGCGAGCTGTATTCTGATTGTACTGATATCTATTACAATGCTCTTCGGTTGTTCCGGTGGGTCTAATGACGAAGCCGCACCCACTGGGGATGCAAAAAAAAATCTCGTAGTCCCCATTGATGTAGCCGGAATAGAAGAGCTGATGAAGCTAAGGGGATGCCCTGTGATGCTGGTTGCAATGGCCTCCTGGTGTGCTCCCTGCCGGGAGGAACTGCCAACCCTCCAGAAAATGCACGAAAGGTATAAAGACCGGGGCCTAAGGATTATCGGCATCAGCCTTGATGTCGGAGGTCCCTCCGCAATGCAGCCCCTGGTGGACCAGATGGGACTGGATTTCCCCGTTTACTGGGGAGGCGAAAAGGTCACAATGGAATACCGGATTTCAGGCATACCCCTCACCTACTTAATAAAGAACGGAGAGGTGGTGGAGAAGATTCTCGGACAACGTGATGAATCCTTTATCGAAAAAAAGATTTTATCCCTGATTGAGGCCTGCGAAAAACCCGGAGAGTAGTCCTTTCTCTCCATAGAACATAAAGGAGCCAACGGTATGGGCGATAGAAAGAAAAGTGGTTTTCTTCTGCTTCTCCTTTTTTTGTTCTTTTTTGTTATGGGCATTAACATCGGAGAGGTAGAGCCTGTCTGGGAAAAAGCGGTAAATATCTGCCTTAGCTGCATAGGTATCGGATGATGTGGGTACTGCGACGGTGGATACAGTTTGCTGCGACACTGCTAAGTAACGCCTATGTCCTCTTCCCCTTTACGAAAAACATATATCAGGGGAAACTGAAGTCAATCTGTGTCCCCGGTCTGAACTGCTACTCATGCCCTGCGGCTACAGGAGCCTGTCCCGTAGGCTCACTCCAGACCATCTTCGCAAACGTAAGGCCAAGCTTCAAGTCTGGGAACGGTCATATAGGCCTCTACGTCTTGGGTATGCTTGGAATCACTGGCAGCCTGGCTGGACGCATGCCCTGTGCGTGGCTGTGTCCCTTCGGCCTGCTGCAGGAAATGGTCAACAAGATCCCTTCGGACAAGATCGATATCCCGCGTTGGATGAGATATATCAAGTATTTTATTCTGTTCGCTTTCGTCATTCTGCTTCCGCTTATAGTCGTTGACGAGCTTGGATACGGGACTACATGGTTCTGCAAGTACATATGTCCTGCAGGGACGCTTGAAGCAGGGATTCCGATGCTTATTCTTCAACCACAGCTTCGCGAGCTGGCAGGATGGTTATATGTAAACAAGATAGCCATCCTTATTGTTTTACTGATATTGATGGTCCTTATAAAGCGACCTTTCTGCCGAATGATCTGCCCTCTTGGCGCCATCTACTCACTCTTCAACAGGATAAGCGTCTTCAGGATGGTGCACAATCGTGATAAATGCGTTCTGTGCAAGGAATGTTACAACAACTGTCCCATGGGGGTAAAATTCTATGAGGGCGCAAACCAGACAGACTGTATCCGCTGCCTGAAATGTCTGAATGAATCCTGTAAATTCGGAGCAATCTCGTACGAGATTGCCAGTCTTCCCCTAAAAGAGAAAAAACTCCCAAGATAACTTTCCCGTGACCGCAAAATTTATTTGGCTAATTCTTCAATAATAATTAAAATGTTACACATTTCTTTTGCCGGAATTTACATTGACACTCCAATGGCAATTTCCTATACTTCCTTGCGAACGCTTACATAATAGGCACTTTCATACTATGGATACAGACATCGTTAATAGACTCATTAATTTTGGTGTGTCCCGCTTATAGAGCCCCACCGAGGAGGACGGTTATGCAGGTTTTAAGTGATCTTTTCGCTAAGATAGTCACTTTGCTGGAAAAGGTAAAAAGCGGGAATGAGGCGTGGCAGTTTTTTGCATCGCTGGCAATATTTATATTAGGGTTTTTTTTCCTTGAAGTAATATGGCGAAAGTTCAACAAAAGGGTACAGGAGATACTGGAGGAAAAGAGATTCCGGGCTTGGATCCCCTACCTCTCGGGCTTTTTGCCATCTCTTCGCCTTGCAGTGGCATCAGTGCTCCTAAGGGCTACGGAGATTCCCCTTACTATACCACATAAGCTTCTGGTGCTCCTTCATGCCCTTGAGGCATTCCTTTTCGCCATTGCCTGTATACTATTCATCTTTCAGCTTGTAAGATTTTTTGACCTTATACCAAAGGATACCCGCGTAAGTGGCAGTACCGAACCCTTCATGAAACGCTTCAGGGGGGTACTCAGGATAGCTGCAATTATAACGGCTGCGATTGTCTTCGCCTATACACAAAAAGAACTCTTCCCGACATGGCTATGGTCCTCTTCCTGGTGGCTCTACGTCTTTATCTTGATGGTGTACACAATTCTATATGTAGGAGGTAAATTCCTTACGACCTTCCTGGGAACATTGACGATTGCCCTGAGAGATGATGAAGAGAAGGGGAGACTTCGCCTACTACTCAATGCCGCACTTTGGCCCATTCGTCTGCTCCTGCTCGCCATAGCGATCTATGCCACTCAGGAAATACTGCAATTCCCCGCCTCTGCTGACCGGATAATAGAGATAATAACCAATATATTCGGCACGCTGGTTGTTATAATATTTCTATACCAGATGCTGGACGTCATAGAATATGAGCTGACCAGGTTTGTAAAAAGGGATGACAACGAATTCGACATGAACCTCGTCCAGATGGTTCGCATCGTCGCCAAGGTACTGGTCGTCCTATTCGGATCTATCTATCTTCTCAAGGCTGCAACAGGCAAGCCCATGACGACACTCCTGGCCGGGTTGGGGATAGGAGGTCTGGCTGTTGCCCTTGCGGCTCAGGACACGCTTAAAAATCTCTTCGGCAGTTTCATGATAATGGTGGACAAGCCCTTCAAGATAGGAGACCGGATCGTAGCCGAGGGAATGGATGGAAATGTGGAAGAGATAGGATTTAGAAGCACCCGCCTTCGAACCCTTCCTGGGCACCTTATCTCTATACCCAATGAAAAGATGGCAAGCACCAGCATAGAAAACATCGGAATGCGGCCCAGTATAAGGCGATACTCGAATATCACAATTACCTATGACACGCCGGTTGAGAAGGTTGAACGGGCAGTATCGATCATAAAGGAAATCCTGAAGGATCACGAGGGTATGGATCCTGAATATCCGCCCCAGGTTTTTTTCAACGAATTCAACGACACATCACTTAACATAGCCATGTTCTACTGGTTTCATCCGCCTGACTACTGGGAAGCCATGCGTTTCAGCGAAGAGGTTAATCTAAAGATAATGCGAGCCTTCGAGGTCGAAGGGATAGAGTTCGCATTCCCGACTACCACCACCTATCTGGCTCAGGATAACAAGAGACCACTGAACATAACCCTTACAAAGGCCGGAGATCAGGGGTATATGGAGCAGAAAAACAAAGGGTGACAAACAAGCCCGCATCGAAAATGCCTTATAAAAGAGGGGGATAAAGTGATCATACCGAAATCATTTAAGAAGGTTTCTTCGAAGACAGGGCTCCCTCCTGGGTCTCTTGTCCACATCGGTGAGAAAAAGGCGGAAACAGTCGGAATAGCTATAATCGACTATGATCAAAACACCTTCAACGAAAAAATGGTCGATACAGTTGAGGAATGCTTCCCCTTTAAAGAAACCCCGACCGTAACATGGATAAACGTGGACGGCCTGCATGAGGTTGAAGTCATCGACAAGCTTGGGCAGCACTTCGGGGTTCACCCCCTGATTCAGGAAGATATACTTCATACGGGACAGCGTCCCAAGATGGAGGATTTTGACGAATACATACTGGTTATCCTCAAAATGCTCAATTACGATAATGAGTTAGGTACGGTAAGAAATGAACAGATAAGTATTATTCTGGGCAAGAACTTCGTTATTTCATTTCAGGAGATGAAGGGTGACATATTCGATTCCCTTCGTGACAGGATAAGAAACGCAAAGGGCCGCATCAGAAGAATGGGGGCGGACTACCTGGCATATGCCCTTATTGACTCCGTTGTCGATCACTATTTCATCCTGCTGGAGAAGTGCGGAGAAACAATTGAGATCCTTGAAGAGGAACTGGCAATAAACCCCAAGCCCCAAACACTACAGTCAATCCATGATCTGAAACAGGAAATAATTTTCCTCAGAAAATCGGTCTGGCCGCTCAGAGAGGTTATAAGCGGCCTGGAAAGGACTGAGTCAGCACTTATCAATGATAACATATCCATCTATCTGCGCGACCTTTACGATCACACTATACAGGTTATAGACTCCGTGGAGACATACCAGGATATACTTTCAGGAATGATCGACCTATACCTGTCGAGCGTTAGCAACAAGATGAACGAGGTGATGAAGGTGCTCACCATCTTTGCCTCAATCTTTATCCCGCTGACATTTATGGCAGGCATATATGGGATGAACTTCGAATTCATGCCCGAGCTCAAGGTCAAATGGGCCTATCCCGCGCTATGGTGCGCGATGATCGCAGTAGCCGTAGGACTGCTCATCTTCTTCAAACGCAGAAAATGGCTGTAGCGATCCCATGCGGGCCTCAGATCAGGCACAGATCTGATGTCCCCGCTGATCGTCCGGTTTCGGGAAGAGAGGCAACAGACCCCAGACTGCGCGAGCCTGGTTGCATCTTATAAGCTCTTCCGGTTCAGCATACCAGACCCCGTTACGGAAAACAATCCCGAAGTTCTGACATGGGGTCGGCCTCCTGTCGTAGATCGTACAATGCACAGAATCGCCAACCTGGCCTTCAAGAGCTACGCAACAAGGACTCTTCTGATTTGTTCCCTTCATGCAAACCCTGAGTCCTGCAAGGTGATCCGTTAATTCCGGGGGAACAGGACCTCCACTTGCCGCATCGGTTTCACGCCAGTAAAAAGAAACCCTGAAGACGGCGCAGCATGCCCCGCAGTCAAGGCAGGGGTTACCGCAAAGTTGAGTCGCGCTAAATGGTGATTTCATGGGAATGATAAGCGAATACTGTTAAGATTGTCATGTAATTGTAATATGTGAATGGTCAAATTTTACTGATCTGCACAAAAGCGGCTTTGCCGCCCTGATATTAAAACGGTTGGAATTGTACGCCGAAACTCCAGGCTGTCAAGAGGATTTTTAGGTGTGTGTCAGGAGCAAGTAATATGTTCGGAGTTGGAACACGTAATCTGTCCGGTTAGGATTGGTCAACAAGGCTGCCAGGAAAGGTACACAGCGGAGACCGGCGGAAGATTAAGCAAGGGGCAACTCACGCAGTTTGGTCGTTCCATGAAGCATTTAGGGATCGAGATGATAGCTGCCTACTCTCCTCAAGCACGGGGACGGAGTGAACGACCCTTCAGTACGCATCAAGGTAGACTTCCCAAAGAACTAGCCCTGCAAGAAATCACTACAATGGACGCTGCCAACCGTTATCTGGCAGAGGTATATCTACCGGCATTCAACGCCGAGTTCATGCAACCTGCCTCTGAGGAGGGCTTCGCCTTTGTACCATGGGTTGGGCCAAATCTTGACGACATCCTCTGTGAGCAGCAGGACTGGACAGTTCTCTTTGCTGACAACAGACGTTTTCAAAAAATGATTTTCCGCAACTCGGAAAAACCTCGTCTGCTGGTCTGAAATTTCTGTTTATGTTTGCATTACTGTTGGCAGTTAAAACTAAAAAAAAGAGGAGCTGCGGCATAAACCACAGCTCCTCAATCTTCCTTACAGCAATCCGCCTGGACTCATAGACATATATGGACCATATTTTTATCTAACATCCCTAACGGAAATTTCATTACCTTATTACTTTGCGGTATCTGATGACATCCCCTTTACGGCCTCAACGGCATCACCAGTCACTTCTTTAGCTTCCTCGACAACTTCCGTTGCCTTTTCTGTAACATCCTGCGCTGCATCGGCTGCCATGCCCTCTACGGCCTCAACGGCATCACCAGTAGCTTCCTTAGCTTCCCCGACAACTTCCGCCGCCTTCTCTGTAACATCCTGCGCTACGCCAGATGCCATATCTGTAACCGATTCAACGGCACTCTGGTTTTCAGCGGCTTCTTTTGTGCCACTATCGCAGCCTGTCATGGAAAAAGACAAAATGAATATCAGACACAAAACCATTACAATACTTTTCATAAAAATTCCTCCCTTTAAAATATGTCCCCCTGTATTTTTAATACATGGGGGTGTTATACTCCTGTTTTTAAAAAAACAAAACATTTGTTTTCTGACGGGTTATGAACTGAAAATATTTTCGAATACGTTGATTCAGAAAATTTCAGGTAACTTTATCGTAGATAAATCGTGATAAAAAACAAAGGGCGGCCATTACTCCCTAGAAATGAATCTCCTCTGGAGACAGAGAGTAATGCCGTCCACCCTTTTTATCATCTCTACTTCAATCCATTATCTTACAACCTTGAATTCACTCCTGCGGTTTTTAGCCCAGGACATCTCGTCATGGCCCGCATAGGAAGGATTCATCTCTCCGTAGCTTACTGTTGCAATCCTGGCATTCGAAATTCCCAGGGTGGTGAGATAGGACATGGCTGCCTCGGCACGCCTCTGTCCCAAGGCTAGATTGTACTCCGCAGTTCCCCGCTCGTCACAATGCCCCTCTATTTTTATGGAGATTTCGGGATTAGCCTTGAGCCATTCAGCCTTCCTGGCCAATATTTCCCGGGACTCCGATTTCAAATCATAACTGTCGAATGCGAAGAATATCTGCTCCGATTCGAATAGATCTATTTCCGACAGGACGGCAGCCTTCGCACTCTCCGCTGTTGGTTCCGCTTTCTCGGCCGTAGCGACTGATGATGTGGGGTTACTTGTCACCAACACTTGTTTTTTCGCGCACCCCGATAAAATCAGCAATGCCGACAAAAGAAAGAAAAGCGCGATCAGCAAAAAAGATTTTTTCACGTTCATACCCCTGAATTCTGATTTAAACCGCTTGGTTCTTTACAGATACCGGGAAAGAGCATGCGTCCACTTCCCCGGACCTTAATTTAACAAAAACCTTACTTAACCTCTTCAAAGCTTGATACAGTAAGGGTTTTAGCATCACCTTCGGACTGAACAGTTCCCGTTACCTTGACCTTTTCACCGGCCATTGACGCCAGCTTTTCACCTGCCTCATTTTGATCGATAAAGTAGGAACTACCGTCTTCGGCAACCAACTGGCCGGTACCATTGACAACGCCCGTGAGCACTATCTCATCGGATGCGCAGACATTCGTTGCCGTTGTTGTCGTAACAAACATCGAAACTGCAACCATACAAAACACTACCAACAATACACTCAAATACCTTTTCATCACACTTCCTCCATTTTAAAATAAATTATAATCACTACACTCTCTTTTTACCGGTTACATCATGTCCCGGATTTTTTATAATCCTGTATTCCCTGACCTCAAGGTATAGTTTTTCATCATGCCTGGATTCAATGATTCCAAAAACTTCCACGGAGCATCTGAAATGCGCGGCAAGCTCCCGATTCTTTTCCATCGGAACTGGAAAATACCTCTGCTCCTCCTGTGCATCGATGACAATCTCGACAACTGCACCATCTTCATCCCATGACCAAGGTACAACAATCCCTCGCACACATGTAAGTTCTATGTTGTCTCGCATTATCGTATTCATTAGCATTACAATGTGCAGATGCGATTACCATTTGCATTTATACCGTTACGTTGCTTCCCCCGGAACAGCAGGCATTTTCAACGGGTTCCCTTCTCTCCAAGCGGGGAGCTGCTTGGCCTGTATTCCGATTCCCATCCCTATGAATGCATGGTATGGTTCATATTGTCTAGCACAATGCACCCAACGTGCCAAATTCGTAACATGCTTATATCATTAATTATAAGGATTTACGCCCGGAAAGGCAGGAACATTAGTTCCGCTTTTTATATATCTGGTCTTTAAGGTTTAGCTAAGATAACATTGCTAGATTAATGATGAAAGTGGGGTTTAGGAACTTTATATCCGACTTCTCTATCGGTGAACTAAAGTTCCTATTTGATCTGGTATAGGATTTACCTCTTGAAATCTTCCTTTTGGAGGTCATATTTTTTCATGAGTTTGTGAACCTGTCGGGTAGAAACACCTGTACGCTCCGCTGTTTCCTGTATATTACCTCTCAATTCCGCAAGTACAGTTCTAAGGTACCCCTTAACTGCGGCATCCTTCATTTCCGCCAAGGAACCGGCAGCTCGCGGCAATGAGTGGTAGCCGTTATTATATTCAAGGGATAGCTCCTTTGGAATGCTTGCGGCGCTTAAGACTTCCGATTTTTCAATAATAAATGCCCTCTCTATTATATTCTTCAACTCCCTGATATTCCCCGGCCAGGAATAGTGCTGGAATATTTCTATCACACGGGGATCGATATTATTGATTACCTTGCTGTTAACTCGGTTGAGTTCTCGAAGAAAGCCATCGACCAGCAGTGGAATATCTTCTATTCGTTCGCGCAGCGGTGGAATCTCAATAGGAAATACACTGAGGCGGTAGAAAAGATCGTTCCGGAATTCGCCCTCCTTTATCATATCTTCCAGGTTCGTATTTGTAGCTGCAACTACGCGGATATCAACGGGGATGTCCACTTCGCTTCCGACACGCTGAATGGTTTGCTCCTGAAGAACCTTGAGAAGTTTCACCTGTGCTGATGGTGTAAGGGTTCCCACCTCGTCCAGGAAAATGGTGCCCTTATCGGAAATCTCGAACCTCCCCAGCTTTCGGCGGTCCGCCCCGGTGAAAGCACCCTTTTCATGGCCGAACAATTCACTTTCCAGCAGGGTGTCCTGAATCGCACCGCAGTGAACCTGTATGAACTGCTCCGCTGACCTATTGCTGTATCGGTGCATTATGCGGGCAAGAACGCTTTTACCAGTACCGGTTTCACCTGTCAGAAGTACCGTCGTTTTCATTGGGGCAACAGCCATAAGCTTATCGATGGCATTTTTCATCGTCGGACTTTGCGTATGGATAATGTCCATGTTCTCCTGCATCAATCTGCCCCGCAGATAGTGCAGTTCCGATTTCATGAGAAGCGTCCGGTATACGCTTTCCGTAATATATTTAAGCTCATCCCGGTCGATGGGGCGGATAATATAGTTGCTAGCCCCGCCCTTTACGGCCATGACAGCCTTTCGAATCTGCTCTGCCGGTGTAACAACTATGATCTGCGCCGTTGGAAATGTCTTCCAGAATTTCATAAGTGCTGTCTTGAAATACCGGTCCTCATCCTGAGCCGGTTGAAGATGTTCCAGAAATTCGATGTCGATGAAGAGATACTCGCATCGCTTCTTACCGAACATTTCAAGGCTCTCGGCTGCGTTTGCCGCTGAATCAACCCGATATTCCGATTGGAAAGACTCTCTAATGGCTTTAATAGTGTTCCTGTCGTTCGTTGCAACAAGAATGAGTTTCATGACCCGCTAGTTCCCCCTTATCCGATCCCTGCTGACACTAACGAGCCCTTTTAATCCTAGCTGTCTATAAATACAATAGAAATTTGATATCAATTGAGGCGGTGAATAGACTTAAAGGAATAGTTGGTAAAAAAGACACTTCAGAGCCCGGTATTTGAAAGGACAGGCCATTGTTACAGTCAAAAAACTAATAATATCTTCCGCTGATAGACCTTTTTCGTTGAAAATTCTTTTAGCCTATAGTATGAGGCTCACCGTTCACATTATTTCCATTCTGTATATTTTCCAGATAGATCTACGGGCCTGCACCCTCTCAATACTCTCAATAGGTCTTAACATCGTAGGGAGAATTAAAAGATATCAACGATATTATTTAAGTATAATATCCTAGAGGTGTTTTTCCCCCAGAGGGCCAATTAATCGTACCGGCACTGAAAATTTTAACGAGGGCTTTTCAAAATGAAGAAACAGACCACCATCACCGCCCCTGAAAATAGCGAAGAGATGTTGATGAATGCCCCAATAGGTTTTTTTTCCTCAACCCCCGAGGGCAGACTTAAATACGCAAACCCCGCCATGGCCAGGATCTTCGGTTATGAAACACCTGAAGATTTAGTAAGTTCGGTAAAAGGTATAGCTCAACAGCTTTACCACAATCCCGAAGACAGGGAAAACATCAAGCACATACTGGAGGGTAAAGAAGAAATACTTGATTACGATAGCCGTTTCAGGCGCAAAGACGGTTCCATATTCTGGGGGTCCTACAGTGCAAGAACCCTGAGGGATAAAAACGGAAATGTCTATGCCTATGAAGGCTTCTTTCAGGATATAACCAGGCGCAAAGAGGAGAATCAAAATCTGCTAAAGACAAAGTTCGCCATGGACCACGCGCCGGATAACATAATCTGGATCGACCATGATGGGTACCTCGTTTACGTAAGTGATTCATCCTGCAAAAAACTGGGTTATTCCCGAGGTGAACTGCTTAAGATGAAAATCTTCGATATCGATCCGGACTTTCCTCCAGAGATCTGGGAGCAGCACAAAGAAGACCTGCGCCGGGCAGGCAAAATGCTATTAGAATCCAGGCACAGGACAAAAAACGGACTTATATATCCGGTCGAGATCAGCACCAATTACTTTATGGATGATGGCAAGTTCCTCACCTGCGTCTTTTATAGAGACATTACCGAGCGCAAAAAGAGACAGGAAGAGCTGCAAAAAGCCAAGTTCGCCATGGACCGGGCGCCTGACAGTGTCATGTGGATTGCTACCGACGGGCATATCGTTTACGTAAGCGATTCATCCTGTGAGACCCTGGGCTATTCCCGAGATGAGCTGCTTGAGATGGAGATCTTTGACATAGACCCTGACCTTTCCCGTGAGAGATTGCAACAACTCAAGGAGGATTTTCAAAGATTGGGCAAAATTGTCTTTGAGTCCCGCCATAGGACAAAAGACGGGCGCATCTTCCCTGTAGAGGTCAGCTCCAATCATTTCACCTATAACGATAGCTCCCTTATCTGTGCCTTTGGCCGTGACATATCGGACCGCAAGAGAATGGAAGAAGCCCTCATGGAGAGTGAGGAGAAGTACCGCACACTCGTCAATAACATGCAGGATGTGATGTTCCGCTGCGACCTGGAAGGTATTGCTCCGGTGATTGAATAGATCCATTATGCTGCATATGCAACCGCCGGATGCTTGAAATATTTTTTTGCGTGTTGCGGTCGTTTCTGTAAGGTCTTCATAAAAGAACGTGTCTTACTGACGATATCTTTTTCGTTTCTTGCCGGTATGCCTGAACGAATCTTGTTTTTCAGGTTGCCGTTGAGATACTCGTCCGGGTTGAGTTCTGGAGAATATGAGGGAAGGTAGAACACCTCTATTTTCTCCTTGTTTACTTCAAGCCACTCTTTGACTTTTTTTCCGTGATGTACACGGAGGTTGTCCAAAATCAAAAAGCTCTTACGGGGAACATCCTTTATCAGTCGGGACATGAACTTGATGAGCACCTGCGAAGCCATCTTCTCCCGATACAGCATGAATCTCACCTTTCCTTGATTGGTGATGGCCGAGATCATGTTGATTCTGTTCTTTTTAGCAGTGACCCTGACGACGGGTGTCTTCCCCTTTGGAGAAAAACCCTTCGCAGTGTAGTCACCACTTTGAATGCCAGTCTCGTCACCCCAGTGAATCTCGGCTTTCTCTTTTTTTGCCTGAGCTGCAATCACTGGGTATGTGGTATCAAGCCACTGCTGTACCTGTCGCGGGCTCTGTTCGTAGGCCCGCTTGGTGGGCTTCTGGGGAGTAAAACCCCAGCGCTTGAGATAGTCGGTTATAGTCCGCAGAGGCAAATCGGTTCCGCATCGCTGTTTGATTGCCAAACGGACGGCATCACGGGTCCAAAGAGCAAATGGAAGTTTGAGCTGATCCGGTGTTTTGTCTACCAAAAGTTTCTTTACCTCAAGTTCCTGCTCACTTGTCAGTTTGCGACTACCGCCGTGGCGACGACCTCTTTGTCCGAGCTTGATAGCGAAGCTGCCTTCCCGCAAGTATTTCTGCCAAATCTTGCTGGTGTGGCGTTCCGTGGCACCGATAATCTGGGCGACCTCTTTATTGGACCGCCCTTGCCTGCGTAGCCGAACTATCTGCTTGCGCAGAGCATACTGTACGTCTTGGCTAAGTTTTCGTGCATCTGGTTTTTCCATGCACAAACCATAACACACAATGTCGCTAAATGGAAGTGTTTAATCGCCGAGTCAATAATTTAACCTTCATAACCCCTTCCGCCGCAAGGATCTTGGGATGTTCATCGGTGGAAGAATTGATGGGCATATCCTGTAAAAATGAGTTTTACTACGCTGCGGAAGAAGCGGAAAGACAACTTGATATTATCCTCGAGAAAGGCGAACTTGCCCATTACGAGGCGACGCTTAAACGCCGGGATAACGGTGAAAGGGTCGTTGTACTTGCGACCGCTCAACTTTACAGTGACAACTCGGGCAAAATAATCGGAATTGAAGGCATATTCAGCGACATAACCGAGCGTAAAAAAGTAGAAGAGGCCCTTGAAGAGGAACGGGGCCATCTCGAAAAGGCTATCCGCGAAGTCAGGACGTTACAGGGTATCTTGCCTATCTGCTCCAAATGCAAGAAGATAAGAAACGACAGCGGATTCTGGGAACAGGTGGAAAAATATGTCAGCGAACACACCGACGCCATATTCAGCCACGGAATCTGTCCAGATTGTGCTAAAGAGCTGTATCCGGAATTATATAAAGATAAGTGAGAAACTTGGATTAATAGGGACATGTGGATCTTCACCAGATTTCCTAATACGGCCTGCCTGTTATGGCTGCGATTCTGCAAAAATAAATCGTCTCCATTTTCTTTATGCCCTCAGAAGGTGAGGTCGGTCGTCAATAGTGGACACCAAACCTTTCATGCTGCCAGCCGTTTTTGATAGAACCATCGTTCAAAAGCGGCAGGTGACAAGAACCCGAGTTTGGCCTGCCTTCTTTGCCGGTTATAGAAGATCTCGATGTACTCCGTGATGTCCAGTATCGCCTCTTGTCTGGTTGCATACCGGCAATGGTGGACATGTTCGTTCTTGAGCATGCCCCAGAAGCTTTCCATAGGGGCGTTGTCATAGCAGTTTCCTTTCCGGCTCATAGAGGCCCTCATCCCGCATCTGTCAAGCAAGAAGGCGTATTCCAGAGCGCAATACTGGCTCCCCCGGTCCGAATGGTGAATCAACCCCGCTCCGGGTCGTTTGGCGGCTATGGCCCGAAAAAGGGACTCGCTGACCAGGTTCTTCGTCATACGCTCTGCCATGGCATAACCCACGACTTCTCCGGTAAAAAGATCCTTATGGCCGGCAAGATACAGCCAACCTTCTCCGGTGGGGATGTAAGTGATATCGCTCAGCCAGATCTGGTTAGGCGCGGATGCTTCAAACTTCTGATTCAGCAGATTCTCCGCCACGGGCAGAGAATGCCGCGAGTCCGTCGTAACCTTAAACTTCCGTTTTTGCCGGCAACGCAGGCCGAGCTTCCGGCGAATCCGCTTGATCCGGTGGACGCCCACGACGATTCCGTTATCGGCCAAATCCCGCTGCAAGCGCTCCGGACCGTACGTCTGGCGCGTCCGTTTATGAGCGGCGCGGATCTCCAGTTCCAGTCTCTCCTCCTCTCGCTGCCTGATAGTAAGCGGACGCTTGATCCAAGCATAGTATCCGCTTGTCGTCACCTCCAACACACGGCATAGCAGCGAAACACAATAGGCCAGTCGCAACACTCTGATCACCGCGTACCTTCCAGCGACTCCTTGGCAAAGTACGCGGCCGCTTTTTTTAAGATGTCCCTCTCCATCTTCGCCAGGGACAACTCTCGCTTCACTTTCGCCAACTCCCTCTCAATCTCTGTCAGGGGACGCTGGCCCTTGCCAATCTCACCAAGGGTCCCCGTCTTGGAAACCCTTATCCAGTGCTCTAACGTTGATTTTGGCAATGATAATCGCTTTGATGTCTCCAACGCGGACATGCCGCCATCCGTCACCATCTTTACCGCTTCCTCTCGAAACTCTTTCGTGTAGCGCCCGTTCGGTATCCTTTCCATTTTCACACCTCCGTCTTGGTTTCTTACCTAAACATTGGTGTCCATATTTTTCAACCTATCTCAATATTTAGAAATAACAAAGGTCGAGAATGCTACTACAAAATGCACCCCTTAAAGATACTTTTTTCAATATAGTCATATTGTTTGGGGTGATATTCTTTTATAACTTCTAAAAGTTCCTTGCAGGCTGTAACCAATTCCTGCTCACTATTCAGTGGGTTAAGTACTTTTGAAAAAGAGTCATGAGAAAGATGATTAGCAAGTAGAGCAAGCTTTGGCTTTCCACTGTCTACGAGTTGAGCTTCAAAGGAATTGCTATCCAAGTCGTTAAAGTTGGTGATTATCTCTAGGCATCTACGAATCATGTTTCCAATGAAGATTTTTTCTTTGCGGGTAGAGCGTGGATTTTTTATGAACCTAGCAATGTATTCTATATAGAGCCTATAGTTGTTAATGGTTTTTGGACTACTTGTAAGAATCGATACATTATCTTCCTTTAGGATGATTCTTCGATATTCAAAATTATGTGAAAGCCTGTCATGGAGCAAGGAATTGTGCGTAAATACAATTAGCTGACCTACTTTTAAGCTATTTTTCCCCAAAATTCTTTTAAGTATCGACTCCACATGCTCAATCAGGGCTGCGATACTATGAAAATATATGTAGTCAGCACTATCAACTGGATCATCGAAACACAATATAAAATTCTTCAACTCTTTTTCGCTTTTCAACTCGCCAATGATCTCAGCAAAATAATAGCAAAGCGATAACATTTTTCTCTGTGCTGCGCTAATTCGTTTTCCTTCATTTGAAATATCGTATTCTTTATTTAAGACCAACACTAATTTGTTTTCATTATTAATGGAATATTCGGGCAAGCCAATGAAATGAATAAGGCTGTTGAAAACAGTATTTACGGTATTTTGATTGGATAATCCTTGTTCAAGCTCCTCTATTTGTTTTTGTATAGCATTGTAATCCTTTGATATTGAATCATAATCTGATCGTAAAGCAACATTGGATTCCCATAGGTCATACATTAAATGCTCTGATATTCGTTTGTTTGCTGCTATACGACGGCTTCTGATTTGTTCAATAGCAGTCTTGATTTCTTTTATAATCGAGTCTACAGCGGAAAATGCGTTGAAATAATGCTGGACATAGGAGTTAAGAGCCATCTTGATTGTCAATGTCTGATCCATGGATGCATACTTCTTATCGAATAACTCTTCTACCTCATTTCTTAAGCTACTGATGATTGGCACTGGTTTGTATTCAATTGTTGAAACTTGATATTTTGTCCCTTCCCCGTGTACGCTGGCAGAAGTGTTGTTAATAAAATCGTTTAATCTTTTTAAAGTTGTCTCAAAAGATGAAACCAGGCCTTTGTAGTTTTGAATTTTTTCCCGCTTTTTATTAAATATGGACTCTATAAATGCTTTATAAGAAGCTATAATTGCCTGGCCATCAGTCCATTCTCTAAAACAAAAAGGACACATTGATTCTTCGAATTTTTCATAGGCTCGAATACCGTTTCGATAGAAATCTGTAAACTCTAGCAGAAAGGCCTCCCTTTCTTTATCAATTTGTGGTTTTTGTATTCTTTCCTGAAAAGTTTCTTCTATAACATCAATTTGGAAATGGTTATTCAGGTTTTCGAGTTGCAGTTTTTGAAGTGTATCGATTGGATTGCTATAACCAAGATTTTCTCTTTCCTGGATACAATTTGAATCTTCTTTATAGTCACATGTTGGTTTAAGTAGATTCGCTCTGGATATGACTGTTGAGACATCGGCTGTGCTATTAGCCTTCCGTTTATATTCAGTAATAGTCTTACTAACTAGCTCATTAACCTTTTCTTCGTATTCGATTTTTTTTCTGCAAGATTTGCTGCTTTTGTTTGTAAACCTAGTATTTGTCTGTTTGGCTCTCCGATTGTAATGCCACTTTCGGGAATTGATATATCAATCTTTTTGCCAATAGTTCTTTCGGTATAATATTCATTGAATACCTTGATCGGATACCACAAGTCACTAGAAAAGCGAATGTTATTCATTTTTTTGTTGTAGGATATTGTTATCTCTTCGGTACCAAAGCTTAAAGAGATTTGCGCATCATCTGAAAAAGATTCCTTGGAAAATCTTTCACGGAAGAACTCTTTTAATAATAGCAAGTCCTCATCTTTTCCGGTAGTTTTGTAGCGATCAATAGCTTGGAGCAATTGAGCTATCGTAGATTTTCCGGAACCATTTGTGCCAAAAAAAAGGCATCTTTTCTTCAAGATATCCTCAGTTGAAAAATCATGAAAAGACGCAACGTTTTTGACTGATAATTCTGAAATAAGCATTTTCACACGGTCCTGTTTACTGTAAATGTGTGTCGGTTGTTCTGAATAGGTTATCAATTTATCATAATACTGTTCTTATAGGAGAGACTTGCTTTATCTATTGCAATATCAAATAGTTATATAGGGTAATGGCTACGGTTTCCTTTAAAAAAAACCGCTAAAAACAAAAGCCCTATCTCTCATTTTGAGAAAAGGGGCTTTTTACAATCAGACTATAACCCCTTATGAGGGTACATCTGTAATAACTTTACTTAAGACTTCTAAATTTCTAATCTTGTTGGGACATTCTGTCAAGAATTATGTAAGATGTTTTTCTTATAAAAAGAATGTTTCCCCGTTAACTGAACCCTTGACATGTAAATTAATATTCCGGCATAGTTTCCAACATAAGGGAGAAATATGGCAGACATCGAAAAAATGGTAAATTTTCAGGAATGGGCCAAGGACAAGAGCCCTCTCATCAAAACCGCCGCCCTGGAATTTGCCCTCTGTCCTAACGATTTTCTTGAAGTACTGGAACAAATGAAAGCCGGTGAGCGGATTGAAGGCTATGTTCCTCTTCCCACTATCAAGGAATGGCTAACCCTCTACAGAAACCATCGAAAAGTCTATCATGGATTCACAAACTCACTAAGACAACTCAATGACAAGTTATCGGAGATTATCGATTTTTATGAACTGTTAATGGCCTCTTTAAATTCCATGCGCCATATGACCTCATCAGAGCTTCAAGAAGCGGTGGAAAAACTCACTTTTGAAGAGAACAGAGAATTTTTTGAACAGGTCAAAGAACAATCCAAAAAGATTTTTGAGCTCATTATGGAAGACCACCTGGACGATGAAGAAGAACCCGAAGAGTCACCCGATAAAGAAGAAGAAAAACGAATAAGAAAGCTCTTTCAGAAACCGGAAGTCATCTTCTTTATAAGGGTATGGCTTCCCTGTTTTCTTTTTTATGGGGACTATCCTGCCTTTATTCTTAGAAAAGCAAGACAGGGTGATGAAAAAGCTATTGAAAAGCTTCTGAGGCTTGATAAGAGTACCCTGGATGACCTGCAGATCAGCGAAATCTTCCACCAGGCGGCCGTGGCAAAGGCACGGGGGAAAATGTCGCTTATGACAAAAGCAATTCAAAGTGTTCCAAAAAATAAGATTGATATTAGGAGAATAAAATACCTCTATGGCGGCTTGCTGTCCCTGATATCAATAGCAATGGGGCAAAAGCTGAAGGCTGTGGAGATTCATGATCTCTTTGACGCAATCGCCCGTGATACAACTGGTGAGGAAGTTGACCCTGACCTTATAGAAACACCTGAAACCTTCGAAAAGCGTCTTCAACGGGCAAGAGACTTCTGGAAAATACCCCTCCCAAAGGCGGACAAAAAATAATCAGTTTTCTGTCCGGTTGTCCTGTTTGTCATTTTGTTAAGACCCCTTCATATGAAGGAGGAAAACAAAATGACAAAAGATACCAATCGAAAACCGACTCAACACATAGCCTCTGGCTTTGGGGATCATGAAGGGGGAGGAGCGAATCGCAGAGAGAGAGCGAGCTACCCCGAACCCGACCGAAAACCCGTAACCAAGGAAGAATGTGTCTCGGCTTACAACCAGGAACCCGATGATTTACTTCAGGGTGATCGTCTTGAAGAATCAGGCATGGCGTTATCTGTAACACGCCATGCTTCAACCCCATTTGTAGAAGAGTTTAAGTTTCTACTCTGCGGCATTGATTCACTTGATTTAGGCTTGTATGTCGTATGGGGATCAGACTGGAAACGGCGTTTGAGTTCCCTCGACAAAAAGAAAAAGGAGGCCGGGAAGAAAGGGGGCCTTCTCATAGGGCTTCCTTCGGGAAGAACCTGTATCTTCAAACCGGGGGGGAAAGGTCAGAACTACCGCTTCCATCTCCAATTTGAAGCCTACAACCTCTTTATCGCCAAAGCTGCGAAGCCGGAAAAATCCCCTAATGTCTATCTTTCCATCAGTGCCAAGACACTCTGGCTGGATGGTATCGAAAAGGCTTTGTCCTGGATCACCGAAGACCTGAAGGCAATAGGCAAGGGGAAGATTCTCTTTGTCCAGGTCAGCCGTGTCGATCTGTGCGCCGATTTCTGGATTCCCGGCGGCCTGTCTCATGAGTTCCTGCTTTCACACAAAGCCACCCGCACCGATAAAGGTAATCTTTACTTGGGTAAGGACAAGTTGGAAACCTATTATGTGGGAGATGTAAAGTCTCCTGTCCAGCTTCGTATCTATAACAAAGGCTTGGAGGTCAGACAGGGAGGAGCAAAGTTCTGGTTCCTCGATTTGTGGAAACGAGAATCAACGGAAGATGTCTGGCGTATAGAGCTTCAAGTTCGCCGCCCGGAACTCAAACGGTTCGGGATCAACTCGCTTGATGACCTGAAACAAAAACAAACGGGATTGTGGCGGCATTTCACATCAAATTGGTTCTCCCTTCGCCTACCGGATAATGAAAAGGTCGAGAGGAAAACGATTCATCCCTTCTGGTGTGCTGTCCAGGAATGTTTCGATCAGGGTGCTCCTGTAAACGAGCTACAACCTGTGCTCAAATCAGCAGGGGAAGTATCCCCAGAATGGCACCTTTCCCATATAGATGGATGTCTCTCCTCCTTTGCCGCACGCCTAGGGATCACAAACCGTGATGATGCCCTGCTTGAACTACAAAACCGTTTGAACAGAAGAAACAACGCCACAGACTTTGAAGAGGTCTGCATCAAGAAAGCCATTCAAAAGGGGACACTTTCGGATGGAGGTAACCAGTAATGGAGACCTTCAACGACTCGGCCCTTTCAGCCTACTTCCCTGGATTGGTGGATATATGCGTCAATGATGACGGTGAACTGGTCTATGCGATCATTAAGGATGGGAAACTTATATTCACCCAGGAGTACATTACGGAGACAGAAACCTTCTCCATTCCTGAGAAGAAACACTTTCAGTTTACTATCCCCCGTGCTGTGGAAGTCGCACGTTACTTCAATCAAGAAGATGTTTCTCTCTATGATGATTTGCTCTCATATCTGAAACGATTTTCGGCCCTGGATGATGAACAGTGGTCTGTTGTCGCTCATTACGTTTTTCTGACCTATCTTCATGATCACCCAGGGATAGACTACTGCCCCTATATACTCTTCAATGCCGTCCCGGAAAGGGGAAAGAGCAGGACGGGCAAGTCTATTGTTTATGTTGCCTTTCGTGGGATACACCTCATTGAACTGCGGGAACCTACCATTTTCAGATACAGCCAGAATCTGCACGGCACACTGTTTTTTGATCTGCTGGATATATCCAAGAAGGCGGAAAGGGGCGGTTGTGAAGATATCCTTCTCCTTCGCTATGAAAGGGGGGCAAAGTGCTCCCGTGTGCAGTATCCTGATCAGGGACCTTTCAATGATACGGTCTATTATGACATCTACGGCCCTACTATCATATCCAGCAATGAACAGCCGCACAAGATACTGGAAACCAGGTGTCTTCCCATAAGCATGCCGAACCGCCCAGGCAATTACGAAAACCCTCGCCCTGAATTTGGCCTGGAACTAAAAGAAAGGCTGACCGCATGGAGGGCGAAACATCTTTTTACCACCTTTGCCGACATGAAGCCAATCGAGGGGATATCCGGCAGGCTGTGGGACATAACAAAGCCGATGTTCTTTATGAACAGCCTCCTTCCTGTCGAGCATCAGATATTGGAAGATTCAATCCTTGCCATTGCCGGTGAAAAGGATGCGTCCAGAAAAGAATCTCTCGAAGGCCGTCTGGTTGCCGTTATCAAGGAGATTACCGACGAGAACGGCCTTGACCGCTTCCTAGAATGGACCATCAAGACAAATGAAATCCGCACAAGGTTCAACCAGGACAGACCTGTAGAACGCCATGTATCCCCGCAATGGATCGGCAAGCGTCTCAAGAGCATGAGCATCAACAGCAGACTTGTTCACGGCTATTCAGAAATCAAGATCACATCCGAAGAATACGCCATTATCCTGCGACAATATGGATATGTTGGTAGAGAGTTGTCAAACTCTACCAACTCTCTACCTGAAAAAAATGAAGAATATCAAGACCATTTGAGAGTGGTAGAGAGTGGTAGAGAGTGTGGACATGACCACCCCTCCTTTAACTCTCCTGAAGAAAGGGAGTTTTATGATGAGACCTTACAAACCTTACGGGAAGAAGGGGAAAGATCAGACGATGAAATAGAGCTTATGGCGCATGAAGCCCTGGAAGAGTGGAGGAAGTATGATGCCCCCCCATTCTGAAGCGTGTTCATGGAAAAATACTTTTTACCAGGGTTCCTGCCATGGGCGATTTTAATATTGACCCAGAATCTGAAAGTGCCATAATGACTCCCAAACAGGTGGCTAGATATCTCCAGATTTCGCCGCATACGGTTTACTCTCGTTGGGAGAAACTAGGGGGGCTAAAAATAGGCAGAGCCCTGCGGTTCAGGAAGGAGGTAATCGATGCCTTATTTCGACAGGAAGAAAAAAAAATGGAAAGGAGTCGTGAAAAAAGGAACCCAAAGGTTTACGCATGCGTTTCAGACGAAAACAGAGGCGAAAATCTGGGAAGTAGAAAAGTGGAAAGAGTTGGAAAGTCCGAAACCGGAGAAGATAGAAACCGTCACGGACTTGTTGACCCTTTCCAACGGGTACCTTGATTTTTGCAAGCTGAGGTTTTCAAAAACGACCTATGGCGAAAAGAAAAAGCTTTGCAAGGGTATTCTCTCGGAATGGGGGAATATTGATGTCAATGAGATTACGCCCGTTATGGTTATGGAACATCTGAAAACTAGAGCGCAAAAGGTATCCGACAATGCGTGGAACAGAGACCGGAAAAACTTGCTTGCCATGTTTAATTGGCTTCGTAAGATTCATGGGGTCACGCATAATCCGGTTGTAAATGTTGACCGGTTGCCGGAAGAGAGAAAAGCGGAGTATATTCCGTCAGCGGAAGACATTGACCGAGTAATGATGGCCTGTGAAGGACAAGACCGGGTGATGCTGAAATGCTATTATTTTACCTTTGCCCGCCGGGGGGAGATTTTGAACTGGACGTGGGAAGATATCAACTTTGAGAAGAATTGGTATTGCTTATGGACAAAAAAGAGATTGCATAGTGATAAGCAAGCCGATTACTTTCCTCTTCCAGAAGATTCGGAGTTATATCAGGCTCTCAAATGGCAGTGGGAGCACCGTAACAAAAAATCCCCCTATGTGTTCACGAATCCAGAGACCGGGGAGAAATTTACCCATCGTAACCGGTTTATGAAAGGTCTCTGCAAGAGAGCTGGTGTTAAGCCGTTCGGGATCAAGGCGTTTCGTAAATATGGCCCTTCGGTTTTGAACGACATTCACCGAGTAAGCATCAAGAAGCTTCAAAGATTGTTGAGGCACCAGACACAAACAACAACCGAAATATATCTCAAAAAGATTGACGATGATTTAGCGGTTGGTCTGAGGCTTCTGGAAACAAGGGACACCCCAAGGGACACCCAAACAAAAATGGGGATTACCTAAATTGGTAACCCCCTGATATTAATGGTAGTCCCACGGGGAATTGAACCCCGGTTTCCGGCGTGAGAGGCCAGCGTCCTAACCGCTAGACGATGGGACCATATGGCTGGGGGACCAGGATTCGAACCTGGGTAGCAGATTCCAGAGACCTGAGTCCTACCGCTAGACGATCCCCCAGTAGAATCGGAATCGCCTTTAGACCGCGGGTTCTAGACAAATAAGGTTAAAAAGTCAAGTTTTATTTCGAAACCCCTTCTTCAGGACAGATATGGGATATTCCCCCGGGAAAGTAATTGCCCGCGCTGCCAATGACGATCTTAAAAATGCAAGGCCGTTGATCTATTAAATTGAGAAGCCTTAACATATCCGTAACAGCATATTTTAAAGGCACAGATCAGATCCAGCTTGAAAAACCTTTCCGGGGCAACCGGAGAGAGGCAAACCCCAGTTGCCTCACAATAAAATGTTACCCAAGGAGAAGGGACAGGAGGTAACGTTGCCTCATAAAAGATGTTACCCATGTTTGTTATTTATGGAGAAGATTTTTTTCATTTTTTTATCCATGATTTTTCTTAGCAGAAAGGGGTTCAGATTTTCAAGTTGTTTGGACAGGGATTTTTTGACGTATTCATGGATATGAGGGGATTCCATGATTCTCTGATAAGGGGTTTTAGGAGAGTCGTGGTGTTTGATTGTTTTAGAACCGATTCTTTCTTTTGCGATGAGTTTTACGGAGGGACAGAAGAAGTTATGGAAGAGCCTCCATTCCCTGGTATAGAGGTTGTTGAGGGATGACACGACGTTGGGATTATCCAGGCGGTCATATCCGATCCACTGCCTTATGTGTGTCCAGTTTTTCTGTTCGATATGGGCGTTGTCATCTTTGTGGTAGGCTCTGCTTCTCGTGAACTGGACAGGGTGTTTTCTTTCGGTAAAGTGCCTAAGGAGGTGATAATTGAGGAACTCGCCTCCATTATCGCAATCGAAGCCGAGGATTGGGAATGGGAGGGTTTTTTCAATGTTTTTGATCTGTTCCAGGACTCCGGATTCTCCTTTTCCCCAGACTGCGCGTTGTTCAGTCCACCCGGTAGCGATATCGACGAAATCTATGGTGTTGACGTACATCCCGGCGGTGGAATCGCCGCAATGAGCGACCGTATCGGCTTCGAGAAACCCCGGTCTGGATTCGTTCCACTGGTTGGTTTTGATGGGGATATGCTTTCGTAGCAGTGTTCCCGGTTTTGTGGTGGACCGCCGCCGTTGTGTGTAATGGACTCGGATATGAGAAAGGATTCTGTCTATGGTTGTAGGAGAGATGTTCAGTAGGGCATTTGTAGCCTCAATAGAGAGTTCTCCGAAGAGTTCGGTATATCCGGGCAGCCAGATAGGCAGGATGACCTTGAGACGCTTTGAGCATGGTAGATTTGCCACAAGCCAGATCCGCTTTAGCGGTGTGATGATCTCATCTTTCCGGTAGATGGGTTTTGGTCCTCGCTTCTTTGGTTTAGGTTTCGTAAAACGTTTAAACCTTTTGAGGATTCTTATGGCATGTTTACGGTGGTATTTACAGGTGGCACAGAATTCATCCAGGATAGCGGTTTTTTCATGACGAGTAGCATTTTTATACCGCAAACAGACTGCCTCACGATACTCTTGCTTGGATCGTGGACTCATGGTTATCCCCCCTTTCAAAGGTCCATGTTCGGTAACATCAAATTATGAGTCAACGATCCTTTTTATTCACCCCCTTCGGTAACATTTAATATGAGGCAATTCGAACCGCTAAAAGCGTTTGACAGTACTCGATGTATTGTAATATATTTGTACAACAGTGATATTAAGGGGGTGTTTATTATTTAAACTAACGATATAGGAGGTGAACCATGAGCCCGGAATTTGAAAAATTTATCAAAGAACAGGTTAAGAAATGGGAGATCTCGAACGAAAGAAGGAAGGAAAAAGGTTTAATACCCAAGCCTGTAATAACTATCTCACGAGAAACCGGCAGCATACTAAACGCGCAGGTCCACCAAATCTCACAGGAATTGGGCCTTGATATCATTGACAGCAAGATTATAAATGAAGTTGCAAAAAGTGTCAGGATGAGTGAGAAGGTAGTCTCCTATCTGGATGAAAAGACTCGCAGCATACTCGATAACTGGATACTATATCTCAAGACAACCCGTTTTCTCCGACCAGACCAGTATGTTCGGCATCTGGTGAAGGTTGTTGCTGCAATCGGTGAACAAGGGGGAGCAATTATTATTGGCAGAGGCTCAAACCTTATACTACCACCAGAAGAAACCCTCCGGATAAGATTTATTGCTCCCATGAAGGTAAAGGTTAGCAATATGGTTCAAGAGTTTAAACTAACCGAAGAGGGTGCAAAACAGCGGATCCTGCTCAAAGACGCGGAGAGGAGAGATTCAGTAAAAAAGAACTTCAAAATTGATATAGAAGACCCCTCCTACTACGATCTGATCATAAATACGGGATTTCTGGATACGGAACAGATTATCGGTGCTATAAAATCGGCGTTGAAGGAAAGAAAGAGCCCCTCCAGACGTAAAACGGACATAAGCGAAGCATCAGCATCTGTGGCATAGAAATTTTTCATAAATAATATTTGCATTTCAACAAATCAAGACTTAGACTTCGTTTTTGCAATTGAAATCCTCCTTTTCCGCTGACTTTAACAGGTTAACGGACTGGAGGTTTTCTTTGTTTTCCCCTAAATGTCAAAGAGGGGGGGGCCGCAGACGTTTATGTTCATTATTACTAATTAGGGAGAATGATATGGTCCCCTGGGACATCTTAAACTCTCTCTTCACAGGTGATACCAATGCCAATGTCATACCGTAAGGCGCCGCCGATAATGTTCTTCTTCTATGCCCCCTTATCGAGTCAATCCACAGCGCATTTGGCCCAACCTCCGGCCTGCTTATACTTGACTTTGTTCTGGGACATTTAAAGGATGATGCCGCCTTCAATCCCACCTTCCAGAAAAAATATCCTGCAGGTTTCCCCGTTGAAGATTCCGAATTTCTAATCCAGGTTTTTTGCAAGAACCTGGAAGTATAAGGATATTAAATGACGGCCTTGATGTATGATGTCAGAAGTATCATTTTATCTTATCGATCAAAAAGGGAACTTCATAATGCAAACTTCAATGACGGCCTTTGATAAAAGGCATAAAACCCGCTTCAAATTGTTCAACTTTAGAAAAGTAATTCTGGCAAGCCTTTTGTCAATATTCTTTTTAAGTCTTGGGGTGATATCTGCAAAAGCACAATGGCCGCAAATAGTAGAATCCAAAGACGGTACACCTATCTCCTATGAAATGTACGGAACCGGAGAACCGACCCTTGTGTTCGTGCACGGATGGAACTGCGATTCTCGATATTGGCGCGAACAGATTCAATTCTTTTCGCAGAAAAATCGTATCGTTGTCCTTGACCTTGCCGGTCATGGCCACTCGGGTTCCGGCCGTTCGAAATATACAATGAGGTCCTTCGGAGAAGATATAAAGGCTGTTGCAGATGCCTGCGGGGGCAAAAATTTCATTCTTATAGGGCATTCCATGGCCGGGATTGTCATAGCGGAAGCTGCCAGGCTGATGCCCGAGCGCACCGTCGGGCTTATCGGTATCGACACAATCGAAAACATAGAGTACGTGATGACAGCAAAAGAAATGGAGCAGATGGTGTCTCCCCTGGAAAAGGACTTTCGTAGTGGTACCAAGAACTTGGTGGGGCAGATGTTTTCACCGAACACCGATCCTTCTCTTCGCGAATGGGTACTTGCAGACATGTCATCCGCCACCCCTGCCGTTGCTCTAAGCGCGATGAGAGAAATGCTTTTGCTTTACACTAAAGGCGAACCTGCCAGGCTTTTCGATGATATAAGAATACCGGTTATGACCGTCAATGGCGACATGTGGCCCGTAAACCATGAAGCTAACAGAAGACATATGCCCTCTTTTGATGCCATTATTATTAAAGGGGCGGATCATTTTCTTATGATGACTCAACCTAAAGAGTTTAATATCGCACTGAAAAGGGCGATTGATACTATTGTGAAAAACCCTTCCAGGTAGAGGGGGGGCTTAAAGGGCTACCCCGTCTTGGCTATCTCAAGGCGGCTCTCCCAGCGCCTCATAAGCACATCTTTGAGTTCCCGGTGCCCTTCGAGACCGGGGTCCTTTTCAACCAGCAGAAAGGCCTCCCTGCGAGCATCATGGAGAGTTGCCGCGTCCCGCAATATACTGGCCACCCTGAAGTCCGGAAGACCGGACTGCCTTGTTCCCATGAATTCTCCGGGGCCTCGAATCAGCAGATCCTCTTCGGCTATAAGGAATCCGTCGTTTGTCTCCTCCATTACCTTCAGCCGCTTCCTTGCATCGGCGCTTCTCTGGTGCTGTGCGACAAGAACGCAGTAGGAATCAATGTCGCTGCGCCCTACCCTTCCCCTCAGTTGATGCAGCTGAGAAAGACCGAATCGCTCAGCGTGTTCCACCACCATAAGCGAGGCAGTCGGTATGTCTATACCTACTTCAATAACAGTTGTGGAAACCAGTATGTCCAGGGAGCGCCCCTTGAAATCCTCCATGATAGCATCCTTCTCCGCTCCCTTCATTCTTCCGTGAACAAGCCCAATGCGAAGATCGGGGAATATATCCTTCTGTAGATGTGCGGCCATGCTCGTAGCGTCCTTCAGATCCAGGGCCTCCGATTCCTCCACCAGAGGGTAGACTATGAATGCCTGATTCCCCTTCTCCACCTCCCTGCGGATTATATCGTATACCCTGTCACGGCCCTTTTCGTAGAAGACTTTGGTCTTGATCGGCTTCTTCCCCGGTGGCAACTCGTCTATTACCGAAAGATCCAGGTCGCCGTAAACCGTCATTGCAAGTGTCCTTGGGATCGGCGTCGCCGTCATTACGAGAACATCGGGGTTGATTCCCTTTTCACGAAGGGCGG
Source organism: Syntrophales bacterium (assembly GCA_963665835.2). Taxonomy (GTDB): domain Bacteria; phylum Desulfobacterota; class Syntrophia; order Syntrophales; family UBA2210; genus UBA6078. The sequence goes on from CAXXWJ010000002.1 coordinate 649,371, forward strand.
CTCTTTGTATTACTCCGAATCGGTGCTGTTCATCTATCACTACAAATCCGAGATTTTTGAAGTCTACCCCTTCCTGAATGATCGCATGAGTTCCCACTACAATACCTATCTCGCCGGATTCTATTGCCTTGAGAACAATTTTCCGTTCCACCGCCTTCATGTTCCCGGTAAGAAGTGCCGCCTCAATGCCCAGTTCCTGACTCCACCTGCTGATGTTATTGAAATGCTGAGCCGCCAGTATCTCCGTCGGAGCCATTATAGCCGCCTGATATCCGGCCTCACAGGCTGTAACCATGGCAGCCATGGAGACGACGGTCTTCCCGCTTCCCACATCCCCCTGGAGGAGACGGTGCATAGGGTGGGGTCTTGACATATCGGCCTCGATCTCAGCAACTACCCTCTTCTGCGCCCCGGTCATATCAAAAGACAGGAGTTTATGGAACTTCTTGACAAGTGGTCCGCCAGTGGGAAATGTGAGGCCCTTCTCGAATACCTGCCCTTTTCGCTTGAGCGCCATGCCCAGCTCGAAGAAAAACAACTCATCGAAGACCAGCCTGTGCCTGGAATCCGACCTTAGTTCATTGAGAGCCTCTATATCCTGATCGTGGTCCGGAAAATGGACATTTCTTATTGCGTACCCTATGTCTACAAGGCGGTTGCGTCGGCATATCTCCTCCGGAATCGGGCTGGACAGGCAGTGCGCATAATCCTGAACAACCCTCATCATGACTCGTCTTATATACTTCTGGTGCAACCCCTCCGTCTCGGAATAGATGGGGACAATCCGTTTGAAGTGGATCATCTCGTCATCGGCCTCGTCCAGTATCTCGTAGTCTGGGTGCAGCATCTCCTTTCCGTAGAGAAAGACCTTGACCTCACCGGTAAAGATAACCCTGTCTCCCGCCTTGAACTTCTTCGCCAGGTAGGAGAAGTTCCCCTGAAACCACTTTGCCCTAAGGAGTCCCGTACTGTCGCCAATCGTAACCTCTAAAACTCCTCTGCTGCGGTACCTTCGAATACTGATATCCGTTACCTTTCCAGTCACCGTCTCGCGGGAGCCCACAGCCACGGAGGAGATCGGCCGTATCCGCCTGCGATCCTCGTAGCGCCTGGGGAGGAAATAGAGCATATCCTCAACATTCTTGAGTCCCTTCCTGCCGAGAAGAGATGATACCTTGGGGCCTACCCCCTTTATGTACTGAACATCGAGAGAAAGCTTCTTCAAGCAAGCGGTCTGGTCTTCCTGTTCTTGAACGGGCAGGGAGATGGCGGGCAGAGGCAAAACGGGTTCGTCGCAGAGGTGTTTCAGCTCTCTGATATAGATAAGCGCCGCTTCTATACGCCTTTTGCGGTCTGAAAGGGAAAGTGCGTCAAAGTCCTGAAAGACCTTCCGGAATTCGGTTATGGTTTTGGGGGAATCTGAAATGGGTTTCTCGGCAAAGACTTCCGTGAGTTCGGCGAGAAAACCCGACATTGTCCGTTCCAGGTCTTTCACTATGGGAAGATTCTTATAGGAATCCCTCGACAGGAATATCAAAGGGTTTTCTATCTTATTTAGAACCTTCAGAACAGCTTCCATAAGCCTCGCCTTCTCAATAATCATCAAAAGTGCCGGATTTACCTAAACCGTGATTGTTCTAGCTTCAATCTACTGCCGAAGCAAGCGCTATTGCCCTGTATTTCTCATCGGCATCCAGTCCTCGGGAAGGAAGAATAATCGGGATTTTCGCACCGAGAACAATGCTGGCTTCCTTACCTCTTTCAGACAAAGCCAGCGCCTTCCCGGTAATGTTGCCACAGACCATATTCGGCCACACAAGTAAATCGGCATCGCCCGCAACGAGACTGTCAAACCCTTTCAATTCGGCGGACCTTTTATTGATAGCCAGGTCATAGGAGATTGGACCCTCTATTATGCAATCCCTGATTTCCCCCCGCAGATTCATTTCCTTAAGGGCGCGGGCATCAACACTTTCGACCACTTTAGGGTCCAAAAACTCTGATGCGGCCAACACAGCCACCTTCGGACAGGGCGTCCCCATCATTCTCAATGCCCCAACAGCATTTTCAATTATATGTTTCTTCTGGTCCAAATCGGGATAGATTATCAAACCACCGTCGGTGGCCGTCAGAATTTTATGATAGGTAGGGATTTCAATACTCGTAAAAACCGATACCGTTTTCCCGGTCCTCAGATCGTTTCTCTTATTGAGCACGGCCTTCATAAGAACCGATGTCTCAACACGCCCTTTCATGACCATATCAGCTTGACCGTTTCTTACGAGACTAATCATTTTTTGAACCGCCTCTTCGGAACTTTCGGCGGGTATTATTTTTACCTCACCTGCACCCTCTCCTATTTCCTCGATGCAGCCCCTTATGCCGTATTCATCACCTATCAGTAACGGCTCTATGATTCCGTCCCGGAAGGCAGAGAAAACTGCCTCCAAGGTATGCCTGCTATCTGCGCATACCACAGCGCAGCGCTTCCGTTTATTCTTCGCCTTTACAGCTTTTATCATTTCGCTGAAATTTCGGTATCCCATTTTTATATTGCCTAAAAAGTCTTTATTTATAAGCCGGTGCTATTTTTATCATTGTTTGACCTTCATTAACCGCATTATCACCGTAGGAACACCGGCAGGATTCAACCCGGCCGCTTCATGATCGAAAAAGCCAAGGTCAAAATAAAGTTTTCTCGCGGCGTGGCCTTCGAAAACAGATTCATCGAATGTCTGTAAAATTATATATTTTTGAGGGTCTAGCTCTCTGATGGCAAATTTAAGCAACTGTCTGCCACATCCCTGCCCCCTGTATTGTTCAGAAACGGCAAGCCACGCTATTTCATTTGACTCTTTGGAAATAACAACACCCCCCCTCAAGGTCCGCCCACCTCTATTAGAAGCTGTTCTAATGCAGAGCGCCCTCTTTTGGCATATGGCATGGCTCAAAGCCTCCTGAAAATCAGCTTCATCGGCCATCGGCCCGAAAAGCGGTTCCACTTCCCTGGCCAGTTCTATCCATCCTTCAAAATCTGAAAAAATCGAATAGTCAACATCCATTCCTTCATCCACTCTACAATAAGAACCCATATGCGACCGCTGTCAGGACCCTATTTTTTTCATTAACCAGGCCATGTTAGCACCAAGAACCTTCATGTTATCAATACCCTCTTCGTCAGCCCTAACCTCCTTTTCGGAAAATCCGAAACCCATGTTCCAGTAATTGGCCCCTGGAACAACGACTTGGTTGATTAAAAAGAACTTGTTGATCGCATCGAAGGCATCAGTTCCGCCGGCCCTGCGTACGGCGACTACAGCAGCACCGACCTTCCTTTTAAACATGTGCTCGTTGGCTATAGCAACGAGCCCGGCCCTGTCTATAAAAGCTTTGGTTTCAGCATTAACGTTGGCAAAATATGTAGGAGAACCAATTATTATTCCATCGGCTCCGGCAATTTTTCGTACAAGATCATTGAGCATATCATCGTCAAAGTAGCAGCGTTTGTTTTGATGTTCAAAGCATTTCAAACATCCCCGGCAACCATGAATTTCCTTGCCACCAAGCTGAATCTGCTCTATATCAATGCCCTCCTTCTTCAATTCCTCCAGCACGGTTTCAATCAGTATTGACGTATTACCATTCTTTCGAGGACTCCCATTTATGGCTATTACCTTCACTGCTCCCCCTCCTTTCATATCATTGCTGCGGCCGCTAATGAACTTTTCCTATTGTCGGGACTGCCTAGTAAAATATATGCTGAGCCTTCTCAGGCCCTGTGGATTTGGGGAATTTTCTTATCTGTCTCCAGAATGATCCAGCTTACGAGTAATGATACAAAAACATAACAGCAAATCGCCATGGACTGATTTAAACCAAGTCGGGGCAGGTATTCGATAATAAAAAGATTAGGATAGTGGACAAGGAAGAGGGGAAAGGAAAGTTCGCCCATGAAATTAATGACAGTGCCTAAATGACTCGGCGCATCTAAAAAAGTATAAGCTTTTTTAGGCAAAATGACCGCAAGGTATATACCTAAAGAAAACTCAAATATTCTGCAAAGTGGGAACCAGTCCAGGGGCCGTTCCTGAAGAAAGCCATATTTACCAAGTATCAGCCTTGACAGGGCACTGATTAACAATATCAGAATGATTGAAAAAAACGGCCGCCGTTTAATCCCGTAAGATAAAACCGGAAAAAAAATATACATGGCCATTATAAGTGCAATGAACCAGCTGGTTTTCAAAAAGGGTCCTCCCCACTCCCCTGCAAAAGCATAAGCTCCTGTTATACTTAATACAATATCGACCGCTTCAAGTTTTGAAAAATTTGAAAAGATATTGTCGGTGTAATAATAGGAGTGAACGGAATAAAGCACTATCCCGAACAATAAGCTCAACCAGTACACAGGATAAATTCTTAGAATACGTTTGGCTATAAAACTGAAATAATTAATTTTTCTCTCACCATACTGCAACTGAAGAACGAAGCCCGATAAAATCAAAAATATTGTCACAGCAAGGCCTCCAAGAGACACGTAATAAAAGCCGGGCCAACCGAAAAATCCACCTATAGGGCTGTTTATCGTCTGGCCAATATGAGCCAATAACAATAAAACAATCCCGACACAGCGTAGCAAATCCAAACTTATAAACCGCGTCCTATTCCTTGTCATAACAAAACCCTGATCTATATCACCATATGTGCTTATTCTGATCCCGATGAGAATCGGATACCTTTTCAGTCTTATTTTTCAATGACCACATTTACGGCAGAATCCTTGGCCTTTCTATCCTGCTTAGCCTGTATTTAGTTGCCATATCTCCTGATTCTTTCACTCAACGGTGGGGTTTTGAAGGGCAAAGGGATAGCCGAATAACTGAGTGTATAAGAGCCTGTATTCAACCGGAACCTTTTTGAGAAATGTGTACAATTTTCTGACAGCCCTCAACGTATCCTTCAAACTCGCTCCGCCCGTCTATGTAAAACCGCCACAGGAAAGGCTCAGCCCCGCAGTCCAGGCCAAAATTCCCTATGTAAACGATTTCTCCGGGATCAATCTTGAAAGAACCGCCAATAGGGTTTCCTTCTTTTATCAGGGTTTCCTTTGCTCCTTTAATATGGGCAACGTCCGTGACCGAACGTGCTACCTTTACGTCAAAATCGGTCAAGAAGTAAAGGCCCGGCTGGATTACAAAGACATAGGGTAAATATTTGTCGTCCACAAACAACCTTGAAGGAGTTTTGAGCGGCACAGCTTAAGGTTTGCTTCTCGGGAAAAGTATGAAAGAGCAAGATCAGCTTTGAGATATATATTTTCTTCAGGAGGCAAATATGTCATTTAGGTCATCCCTGATACCTGCAAACCTTCGCCATATAAAACCACCGCATCAAGGAATCTGGATCTGAAGGCACTTACAAATCCTTCATTGATATAAAACAATAGCGGCGAGCTTTGCAGCAGTTCAATACCAATAAGCGAAAGCACAAACAAAGAACCGGATATAAAGAAAATGATTTTTTTGTTGCCTCTGGCATCTTTCTTCATCATAGAAAAGCCCTAGAGAAAATTATTCGTCTCCGCAGCATTTTTCAGCAGGATCCCTGTGATAGTAATCTTTAACATATAATTCGTCCACCGCTTTTTCTGCAACTGTCACGTATGCCTTTTCTATCTCGTCGCGCAATTTCTGCGAATCCTGTGCCGCCCAGACCTCTAATTTTTCCATTTCACTCAGGTGTTCATAGCTCTTGCAATAAAGTTCGCCGTTATTAAGTGGTGAAATAACCCGTAGCTGTATCTCCAAGTTTAATGCAAGATAAGGCTTTATGTAACCATAACAAATAAGGGTAAGCTTGCGGACACTGATCTCGATTACTGTGTCAACTCCAAGGTCTCTCATCCTGCTGTAGTCTGATACATCTTTATCTGATTCGGGTCCTGATTCCCGTGGTAGCTCAGTAACAGTAAACATCCCCAAATCGGACAAAGAGGACAAAAAATGATTGTACATTTCTTCCTGCATATGGAGTTTCTCTATAGCCTCAGTGACGTTGACAAGGCACCATTCAACTTTGTCCACCGGATCAGCCCTTATGGCGCCCACCAACGCACCTGCAGCTGCACCTGCAGCTGCACCAAAAGGTGCCAGCGAAACCCCCAATAAAGGAAGAAGGATAACACAACCGGGATCGGCACATACCTGAATCATTTCAATGGACGTATAAATCGTTACTGCCGCTCCGTATTTGGCTCCATAAATTGCTACTTCTTTAGCACCCCTTGGAGGCATCTGAACTTCCACCTGAGGCAAATATCTAGCTGTAGTTACTCCGATTGTACCGAGTTGATCGTTAGAAAGGTCTATAGAGATCGCGTTCATTAACTCGGGCCCGCGGCTTACCGCACACCCACTCAGCAATAAAAGAGCAAATACTGCAATAACTACATAGACCTTACGAAACATAGTGTTCCTATCAAAGCATACAATACATTTAAAGGCACAGGAGTTTTTCTAGTTTTATCATAGAAGTGTAGACTCAGGACATCTTCCTGCTTCATGGGCTGCATTATTGATCTATTTCATAAACACAACTATCCGCTCTGCCCATTTTTGCTTCTCCTGCTCCACCGCTCTTTCAAGCTCCCTCAGGTGATGGGCGCTGCGGCACCCTTTTATGCTGATACTTTTTCAGGATGACCTATGTAGGGACCCGGACCAAAACCCCAACAGGCTGATTTTCCCCTAGCTCTTACTGATGGCGATGGCCCTTCATAACTAACCCCCGTTACAGTGAAAAGCCTTTTATAATTTCTTACTAGATTTCGCTACTTCGATATTTCTTTCTTCCATCAACCCGTCGCCAAAACTCGGCTCCAGAGATCGCAATTTCGAGTCATCAAAATCGGGATCTATGCCAGCCAGATATCGGGCCAACCGCTTTTTTTCATCATAATCGTAGCCGATATTAAGAGCAATGGTTTCCATGACAGGTGATCCACCACCATGAACACCGGCGATGAGATACCAGGCGGTCATTGGGGAAGCACCTACACTTTCCACAAATTTCCAGATCTTCAAGGAATCCTGGGCAGATACATTCGGATTTCTGATGATAAACTTTTCCAAATCTTCCTTGGTCTCCGAAGCATCAAAGTCCTCGGCAAAAGGAAGTGTTACAGAGATTCCACCGGCAATTTCCGTAAGGATATTGTACTCATGATAGATTGTTTCTCCGGTCATTCTGCGCCCAACATTGGCATATATTTCATTGGGAAAGAAAACACCACTTGAGGTCTTTTCACCATATACAGCCGCAGCAATACCCGCCGCATAGGCCAATTCCGCTGCACCGGCATACTCAGAAAGTTTTTCCCTGACATGAGACATCTTGTTTATGTTGTTCGCTTCAGCTGCCAGTGCTGTGGCACCACAGAGAATATCGGAAACACCTGGTTTGCAACCACTGTAACTGTGACGATGAGAGTCTGCAAAAAGAAGTGCCATTCTTCTGCCATATTGCCACTCGCCACACATGAAAACATTGTCCCAGGGAATGAAAACATTGTCAAAAATAATGACAGAGTCAGAAACACCATACGTAGAGAAGGGGCAAGGCTTTTCCTCATCCTTTTCTCTCAACCACACTGGACGGGTAATCATCTTTATCCCTTCTTCATCGGCAGGTACTACAAATGCTACCGCATAGTCCTTGTCATCCTCCATCAATGCCCTTGTAGGTAACACGAAAAGCACATCGGCATAGGCCGCCTGGGTGATTGACATCTTCATCCCGCGCACTACGATTCCCTTATCGTTCTTTTCCACAACGTGTACATAGGAATCCGGGTTTTCCTGTTGAGCCGGACGTTTCAAGCGGTCACCCTTGGCATCGGTCTGCGAACAGGTACCGTCCATATCCTGAGACTGGTATTCCTTGAGGTAGGCCATAAACCGCTTATGATATTCAGTACCGTTGGCATCATCCATCTCTTTGGTACAGATGGCCAAAGCGTTGATTGCATCGTGTCCCATGCACCTTTGTATACAACCCCCAACCCTCCGCGCGGCCAAACGGATCAGTTTCTGCTTCTGCAAAAGGTCATAAGGGCTCTGAGGAAGATGATTCCATCGATTAATTTCTTCACCACTAATTGAGGATACAGCCGTAGCAACCCCCTTCCATTGCGGGTCCTGAGCCAAATCGAAGGTAACATCCAAAACATTCAATCCTGGACGTAAACGATGATCATCTCTACCCAGTTGTTCTCCACCAACGTAAATATTTTTTTCATAGAGAACAAACTTTTGTGATATTGCTCTTTTGTTCTTAACATGACTATCTCCTCCCAGTTTTATATTGATAGACGTAAATTTAACCGCTTCTATAACGGAAACAATTATTGTCGAAACATCAGAAAGTCAAAGTATTACAGGGGCTATCTCAAGATGCATGCCAAAAAAATATTGAAATATTGTAAAAAGACATATCGCTTGAATTATTGAAAAAACTGGTCAAAGGATAAAGTAAAATTGCAGCAATACACCATTAATATAATATGTCGGTCGCATATATGATTCTACCATAAGGCATATGGGTAGCAAATATGCAATCCTAAGGTGCAATGTTTTTGATTACATCTGACGAATTTTGTATCATCTAAGCTTCTCGCTCAGAATTTTGAAAGGACCCTTTCTGAAAAACTCCCGTGGGCCTGTTTAGTCTGTAGAAGATCCTCCCCCAATAGCCCCAAAACTCATCAGTGTCGATTTTATAACGCCCCAATTCTAATTCCCCATCACCCTCCGCCTGCCCTGCCGGCCATCAGTTCCGCCAGGGCCTGTGTTGACTCCATACGGCTGAGAACTATCTTGAGCACGGCGGTTATGGGAACAGCAAGGAACATTCCAGGTATCCCCCATACCAGACCCCAGAACATCAGAAAGAGGAGAACAGTGATTGGATGCAGGTCCATGCGCTCTCCCATCAGTTTCGGTTCGATAATGCTTCCTATCGTGAACTGTATTAGCAAAGATATTATCAGCACAACCCACAGCTGCCAGCCGAAACCAAACTGCAGAAGGATGACCGGCACCGGTATAATGGTTGCGGCTATGGAACCTATGGTTGGAATGAAGTTGAACAGTACTGTAATAACACCAAAGAGAAAGGCCAGATCGACACCAAAAGAGACCAGTAGAACAAAGACAAGTATTCCCGTGACAATGGATGTAAGAAACTTGGTGGCCACATAACGGGAGATGTTATGCTTCATCTGATTGATAAGGCTGTAGTCGTCGCTCTTCGATGCTGTTTCGCCAAGCAAAAAGAAAAAAACAAACACTATGATCAAAAGCATATTGCCCAGGAAAGAACCTGCCGCTTTGGTAATGTTTCCCGCTACGGAAAAGAAAGGCAGCTTCCTGATGTAACTTTCCATGGAGAAGTCCTGCACCTGATAGCCGAACCCCTCCGCTGTGGTCCTACCCCATACTATGAACTCGACAATCCTCTCTTTGTATTGATCGGCATCTTTGAAAAATCCGTCAAGAGAGTTGGCAAGAAAAAAACCTATAAGCGTTACAATGATTATGAATACTGCCGTAACCACAATGACAACGACTGCCCGCGGACACTTCAGTTTTATCATAAGTCCCTCTATTATGGGGGAAAGTATTGCATAGATGAAAAATGCTATTACGAAGGGAATCAGGATGGACCGGGTATATATCAAGGCCACCGTTACGGCGGCGGCCGCCAGGATAAGAAGGCAGATATTGTTTATCTTTTCGTATGCCTCTTTCATTCAAACCCCCGCAGGTCTTGATCTCGCACAGAACAGAAAATATCCGGGAATTAAAATTTCACAAACATTTCAGACAATCAACTAACCCTACTGCGTTTATATGTCAACAGATATCAGGCACTTTCCCGATTTTTAATCAAGCCGTTTTTTGAAGCGGCTGATCGCACCGGCAAAGACGACAAGACCAAGAATGGCCAGTGCCAGATACTCGGGCCAGAGGACTTCCATACCTACCCCCTTCAGGAATATTCCCCTTATAATAGTGAGGAAATACCGCAGTGGGTTCAGGTAGGTCAGCCATTGCACAAAGACCGGCATATTGGCTATGGGAAAGATGAAACCGCTCAGCATAAAGAAGGGCAGCATGAAAAAAAATGTGGTCATCATGGCCTGCTGCTGCGTGGAAGATACGGTGGAGATAAGCAGACCAACGCCCAGCGTGCTCAGCAGGAAAACCAGTGTGGCAAGGAGCAGAAGAAGGACGCTCCCGGAAAGGGGGATCTTGAACCAGAATACAGCGATCATGGTAACTACTACCATCTGACATACCGATATTATGATGTAGGGTATTGTCTTACCTATGATCATTTCTATGGGCCTCAGAGGGGTAACGATTAGCTGCTCCATTGTTCCAGCCTCCTTTTCCTTGATAACGGCAATCGAGGTGAGGAGAAGGGCGATCAGCATCACAACAAATGCCACAATCCCCGGCACAAAGAAGAACTGGCTGTCGAGGTTTGGATTGTACCAGGTCCTTATCCTGGCATCGATCTTGCCGTAATCCATATGCATGGGATAGAGTTCCTTCATAAGCCTTCTATTAAGCTGATTGAGGACTATCATGGAATAGGCGATACGGATGGAGGCCATGTTACTCATACTGCCATCGGCCAGTATCTGTATCTTGGCAGATTCACCTTTTTTGATCTGACTGCTGACATCGGGACCGATTTCTATGCCCAGGTCTATGTCACGGCGCATCAGATGCTGTTCTATATCCCTTTCATCCTGGGCTACATGGGTGACCCGAAATATCTTGTTGGCCCTGAAGGACTCTACTATCATGCGGCTTTCCCGCGTCCGGGCCTTGTCCAGAATGGCGATACGGATATCCTTTATATCGTAATTCACGACATAGCCGAATATCATCAACATGATAATAGGTGCGATGAAGAGAACGCGACGGTTTTGCGAGTCCCTGAGGAGGAGTATGAATTCCTTGCGCACAAGTTCCCGTATGCGAAGCCAGTTCACTCTACAGACCCTCCTTTCTTAGCAGCAGGCAGTTGAGCACAGCCAGGACCAAAAACATGACCATCAAGACGGCAAAACTGGGCCACAGGTGCAACAGCCCCAGGTTACGCAGGTATAGACCGTTGAGGATCTCGATATAATATGTGGCCGGAACTATATAAGTAAGTACCTGGAGAGGCTTCGGCATATTGATTATGGGAAAGACAAAATTTGAAAGCAGCAGTGACGGAAGATAAGTCAGAAGGATTGCACCCTGATTAGCCATCAACTGGGATTTTGTAACGGAGGAAATCAAAAGCCCCAGGGCAAGCGCCACTGAAAGATAAAGGGAAGAGGCCATTATCATAAGCCAGAAGCTGCCCTTCATGACTATCCCGAACAGGAGCTGCCCCATCAGAATGGAGATAAGGACATCGACGATGCCGACAAAAAAATAGGGGACGGCCTTGCCTACCAGAAACTCTCCGGCACTGATAGGAAGGGACTTGATCGTCTCCATTGTCCCGTTCTCATACTCCCGTGCTATCACCAGCGAGGTCAGCATGGCCCCCACGATCATGATAATGACCGCAATTATTCCGGGAACGATGAAATTCCGGCTTTCAAGATCCTCGTTGAACCACACCCGTACCCTTCCTTCGATTGGCGCCTTTATCTTCTCCATACCCTTGCGGTTCAGAAACCCTTCGAGCATTTTCTGATTGTACTGTTCGACAAAGGCATTCACATATCCTCTGGTGATACTGGCAAAATTTGGGTCGCTTCCGTCGAGGATAATCTGCAGCGGAGCATCTCTGTCGGATCTGATTTTTTCAGTCCAGTCGGGGGGTATGACCAGGGCTATGGATGCCAAGCCGCGATCCAGATACTCAGTTATCTCTTTTGTATCATCAAGATGCCCCCGGATATGAAAATATGGCGAAGCATCAATCTTCAATATTAATGCCCGGGAAAGATCTGTTCTGTCGTAATCGACTACCACAGTTCTTATGTTGTCAACGTCGAGACTCAGAGCATACCCGAAAAGCAGGATCAGAAGCAGGGGTATGGCGAAGGCCAGATAAAGACTGCGAAAGTCTCTGGTCAGGTGGTAAAACTCCTTGCGGGTTATGGCCCATATGTTTCTGATCTTCAACGGTTGCCACCCCCACGGTCCATAAGATTTATAAAGGCGTCATTAAGATTCGCGTTCGGTCGACCGGGGCATGCAGCGGTGATGATCTCTGTAGGACTGCCGGAGGCAACAATCCTGCCTTCGTTTATCATAACAATACGCTGGCAGTTGCGCGCCTCGTCCATGTAGTGGGTGGTCACAAAGACAGTAATGCCTTCACCTGAAAGCTGGGCGATAAAATCCCAGAAGTGCTGACGGGTGATGGGATCGACACCGGAGGTAGGTTCATCAAGAAAAAGTATGTCCGGCCGATGCAGCAGGGCGCATCCCAGAGCGAGCCGCTGTCGCCACCCTGAAGGAAGGTCCTTTGTAAGGCGATCCTGTACTTCCTGAAGCCTCGTCATATCCAGAATCCATTCAATCCTGTCCTTCCACTGATTCTGGGGAACATTGTATATACCCAGATAAAATCGGATATTTTCGAAAGGGGTAAGGTTTTCATAGAGGGAGAACTTCTGTGACATATATCCAATGGATTTTTTTATCTCCTCGGAATCTTTAAATATGTCATGCCCAGCAACCTGCCCCGAACCGGATGAAGGCTTCAGGATTCCGCAGAGCATACGAATCGTAGTTGATTTGCCAGAACCGTTGGGCCCCAGGAAGCCAAATATTTCGCCCTTTCTGACTGAAAAGGATATCCTGTCCACTGCGGTAAAGGTGCCGAAATGCCTTTCCAGATCCTTTACAGCAATGGCATCACCGTTTGAAGGAATCATGGGCAAGCTCCTGATCAACCTCGCGTATTCTGGAAATCATTGCGGATTCAAGAGTGGGATGAGAGCCTCGTATCTCCTCGGGAGTCGCCACATCCAACAGTTGCGCCCGGTGCATCAGCCCCAGGGAGTCACATTTCTCCCCCTCGTCCAGATATGCTGTGGAAACTACAATGGTCATACCGTCCTGTCTCATCTGCATCAGTATATCCCAGAATTCCTGACGAGAAACGGGGTCTACCCCGTTAGTCGGCTCGTCCAGTATAAGTATCCTGGGCTCGTGAACAAGGACGCAGGCCAGTCCAAGCTTTTGCTTCATGCCGCCAGACAGATCACCGGCCTGCCTGTCAACAAAGGGGATAAGATTGGAAAATCCCAGATACCGCTCGCGTCTCCTCCTTCTCTCCGGGCCTGAGATATTGAATACATTCATGAAAAAATCCATATTCTCCGCTACCGTAAGATCCTGATATAGGCCAAACCGCTGAGGCATATAGCCCATGATGAATTTTATCTGCTTCCTCTCGGTAAAAACGTCTACCCCTTCGATAAGGATACTCCCCGAAGAGGGCCTGATCATTGTAGACATCATGCGGAGAAGGGTCGATTTTCCGGCCCCGTCGGAACCCACAAGGCCGAAAATTGTCCCCTTCCTTACATCAAAGGACACTTCGCGAACTGCCTCGATCTGACCGAACGTCATCGATACCCGGTCAACCTTAAGGAATGAATCATCGTAACCATGCATCGGCAGGCATCCCCGATTTCAGCTCCAGATCCGGATTGGATAAGGATATCTTGACCAGATAGACGAGCTTTACACGCTCTTTCTGGGTTTGAATGATCTTGGGGGTAAACTCACTCTCGGGGGAGACAAAGGCTATACGTCCCTTGTAGGTTTTTTCAGGGAAGGTGTCCACCTTGACATCGACCTCCTGCCCTGGCTTTACCCTGCCGATCTGGGTTTCACCGACGAATATCTTGAGATCCACCCTCGACAGATCGGAAAGGGTCAGGACCTCGCGTCCGACCGTCACCACTTCGCCTGGCTCTATGTTTCGACTGGTGATAGTTCCCGAAAAAGGGGCCTTGAGCTGAGTGTACCCCATCTGAATGCCCGCCTGACCGAGGACAGAGCGGGAAACCTCTACCTGGGCCTTAGCCGCCTCCACATCCTGCCCGCCGGCTTCGATCTTTTTAAGATTGCTTCGGGCCTGCCTGAGAACAGCCTCCGCTTCCGTAAGTCGTGAAGCAGCGGTTTCATAGGCAAGTTTCACCACATCGCGCTCTTTCTCAGAGGAGACACCGCGTTTGAATAGGCGCTCATACCTGTCATAATTCTTTTTTGCATCGTCAGTTACATATCGTAAGCTTGCAACGGCAGCCTCGGCCCTGGCGACCTCGGCGGGCAATGTTTTCTGGTAGATCTCAAGCATCGTCGAAAGCTGTTCCTGGCCTCTGAGCGATCTGTCCAGCGTAGCCTTTGCCTGGCCGTAGCGAGCCTGAAATTCCGATCTGTCCAGTTCGGCCAGCACCTGATCCCTTTCGACCTTCTGCCCTTCGTCTACCGATACATCGAGAACACGTCCCGAGGTCTGAAAGGCGAGATTGGACTGGACGGCCTCAATCGTCCCGGAGAAGTACATGTCCCGGTCCTGCGCCTTTCGCTGTCCATAATAAACAAAACTGCCAACCCCTGTAAGCAGGACGAAAAAAACAACAATGATGATTCTTCTCTTTTTCAAAACAACCCCTCCACCCTTCAGATGGTCAATTTTACAGATTACCGGGCTCCCACCCTACTCCCATAGCCCTTTCAAGATTTGCCAGACCTATATGATAATCGCCTACAGCATTTGTGTAATCGCTTTTCGCCCTGGTGAGCAGGTTCTGAGCATCCAGGACATCCGTTGATCTCGCCACCTGTTCCATATACCTTTCATTGGTTATGCGAAAGTTCTCCTCCGCCTGCTCGATAGCCCTTTGAGACACCGCGATCTGCCTCTGCGACTCATTGAGAAGCAGATAGGCATGCTTGACCTCAAGGGCGATCATGTCTTTCACATTTTCAAAGGCGTCAGCCACCTGATTTTCAAGTCCCTTTGTCTGATCCACCCGGCTCTTCGTCTTGCCCCATTCCCAGAAAGTCCAGTTTGCAACGGCCATGACCTGCCAGTTTTCCTTGTCCCTGAACTCGCTTCCTGCCACAGCCGGAGTATCGCCGAAACGGAAATAGTTGCCTACAAGGCTTACGTTGGGGAAAAATCCGCTCTCTGCCAGTTTGACAAACTCTCTGGCCTGTTCAACCTTCACAGAACAGGCCCTGATCTCGGGACGCTTCTCAAGAGCCGCCTTTTGACAATCCTCGGGAGACTTTCCGAAAGTCTCATAGTCGAAGACATCGTCCACCCTCACCGGCGCATCTATCTCCCTTCTCAAAACAGTATTCAGTTTGGCACGTGCCATTTCAAGGCCGTTCTCGGATCGAATAAGAAATTGACGACCATTGGCAAGCTGTACCTCTGCCTGTA
The DNA here is from genome assembly GCA_963665835.2 of Syntrophales bacterium. Classification (GTDB taxonomy): domain Bacteria; phylum Desulfobacterota; class Syntrophia; order Syntrophales; family UBA2210; genus UBA6078. The sequence goes on from CAXXWJ010000002.1 coordinate 664,854, forward strand.
GAAGATCGTTCCGCGGGATTATACCCACATCGAAAAAACCCTGAGCGGCCTCACGGTGAGCTTCGAGCTGCTTAACAGACTGCCGGGCCACCTGCAGAAGCTTTTCTGCCTTTATCAAGTTGAAATAGGCTATCTTCACTTCCCTTACAATATCCAGTACCGTTCCCATCTCTTCCATCTGTGCAGCACTTACACCTAACTTGCTGGCCTCGTAATTCGCAAGAATTCCCCCGCCGGCAAAGATCGTCTGCCGGGCCTCGATCGACCAGGCATAATTATTCTCCGTACCTGTAGTAACGACGGTCTTTGAGGCTGGGGTTGGAAAACCGGAGATGGTAGAAGACGGCGCCTCATTATACCTGACATAGTTGTAGGAGGTGCTCAACCTGGGCAGAAATCCGGAGATGGCCTCACTCTTTGAAGCCTCGGCAACGGCAACACCTTCCCTTGCCGAATGAATTATTACACTTTGTTTCAAAGCTATGTCTATACTATCCTGCAGTGTGAGAACAGATTCGGCCTGCTCCGCCGATACCGGCGACGGCATCGAAAAAAAACTCAGCAGGAAGATAAAAATCGTGAGTAATGGGATCTTGACTTTCATAGTTTTACCATTTCACCTTAATTGCTCTATTTTTTAAGGGCCCTCAAAACAATATCCTCGATCTCCAGGGCAAAATCCTCGGCCCTTATCTCGTTAATGCTGCTGATTTCCTCGGCAGATCTGCCCGCCCGCTCCCTGATCGGCGTGCTGGCCTGAAAAAACATAACAGAACCGATTACCATCATGTGGAGTATGAAGGGGGTTGTGGGCACGAAAAGGCCATTGCTGACACCTTCGTCAATAATGGATGTAACAGTCCCTATAATACTTACAAAGTCTTCAAGGATGACGTAGGGAAGGTTTTGGCCGCCAGAGGCGAGCTCCCTCATCATGATCTGGGGCATCTGGGGATTGTTTCCAATTTCACGGACAACAGTGCGGACATATATCCTAATCTTTTCTTCAGGAGAATAGGCCTGCTGCACACCTGCTTTGATGGCATTGGCAATGCCTTTTATCGTCCTCTGGATAACCCTTGCATATAGAGTTTCCTTGTTCCCTATGTGATAGTAAATGGTGGCCTTGTTTACACCGGCCCTCCTGGCAATCTCGTCGACTCTTGTGCTGCCGAAGCCCAAGTCGGAAAATACAGCCATTGCAGCATCAAGAATGCGGTCTATCGTTTCCCCGCTTTTTTCAGTGGACTGTTTTATCTCCATTATATAGCCACAAGACCTGAACAACATTTTTAAACTAACCGTTTAGTTAAACCCCCCGGTTGAATATATCACCCCGCCCCCGCTGTCAAGGGGAGAAATTCCATATTTATAAATCCCGATGCAGATTCATAACTCAAATCAAAATCCAACCGGCAGCGGCAGCTTGCACAGATAAAAAAAATAAAGTTTTTTGACGATCCTCTAAAACCCCTTGACTATCCTCATCTCAGAAGTTATTTTTCCAGGTGTGATTTCAGGAAAGAATCATTTTTAGTGAATTCTGCAATGAATAAAGGAATCGGAAAGGTTTCCGCTTCAGATTTATTTTTATAAACCTGCTTATAAGGAGTTTAAACTATGGCAAAGATGACAGATCGTATGAAGAAATTGTTTGGAAAAGTTCCTTCAGTGGTGCTTGCAACCTCAACCCAGGACGGCACGCCAAACGCGATACCGGTTGGAGCGAAAAAGATCCTCGATGATGAAACAATCCTCTTGTCAGATCAGTTCTTGAACAAAACCCTGGCAAACATGAATTCCAATCCAAAAGTATCGGTTACCTTCTGGGAAGGTAACGAGGGATACCAGCTCAAAGGTACGGCTGTTGTTGAGACCAGCGGAGCACGCTTCGAAGAGACATACAAATGGGTTGAAGAGCTTGGAAACGCAATAGGTTTTCCCTTGAAATCCAAGGGTGCCGTAATCCTGAAAATTGATGAGATCTTCCAGGTTACGCCGGGGCCGGGCGCCGGGAAATTGCTTTCCTGAGAATAGATCAAATACTTTTTGGTTTCAGGGTCTTGGCTGACTTATCTTAAGAGATCTGCTCCGGTCAAGACCCTTTTTTATTGTAGTTACTTATTCTCCAACCCAAGCCTTTCGCCGAGATATGCGTAAGCATCTGAGAATAGGGAATCTATCTTCTCAGACCTAGGCAGGACACTGCGAATAGTCTCCAGGTAACCCCTCGAATGAAAGGTGCGTAATGCCGGTTCAAAATTGACGTCGAAAACCCAGCCCACCTGTAGCAGCTTGAAATCATTCAAACTCCTGACATGATTAATATCGACTATCTTCCGGTTTAGCAAATCCAGATAAACTTCTTGGGAAAATCCGGTTTCATCGGGAAGATCCAGTTCCAGCGCTACATTACGCCGCCCATCTTTATCAAGGTAATAACCGGTAAGAACATTCAGTATATCTATTTTATCGGCATCGCGCAGCAGCTTTGTAAAGAACAGACACTCTTCCGTCTCTTCATGGGGAAGAACGGCAAGGTTATGATACTGAACTGTTCTTAGAATAAGATCCTCTATTGACCGGTCACAATCACCGAGAACATTGTATCTTTTTAATATCTTTACGCCAAGCTCTGCGTGGTTCTCGGACCTTCGATCCATGAAGGTTTTGTAACGGGCATACTGCTCGAAACGGCCTATGTCGTGAAAAAGAGCCATGATTTCAGCCAAACGCAGTTCATTATCACTTAATCCCAGATGGTATCCTATGCCCAGAATCTCGGAGCATACCCTTCTGGTATGCTCTTCTTTAAGCTCTATATTGTGCCGCCCATCCTGATCCAGCTTGAACTTCTGGACATAACTTGAAAACCAGTCCTTCAGATCCTTTAGCAGAATGTTATTTATTTCTGTCATATCCTTATCTTAAAAAATATTTTGCTGTCTTATGAAAAAACAAACCCTTCATTTGCGGTGCAAAAAACAAGAGGGGTCCTGGGCCAGGTAATCACCATGATAACTCAGGGCCCGCCCCCGGCATCCCCCGCATATAGTTTTGTAGTTACATTCTCCGCACTCCCCTTTCAGGGTCTTTTCCCGGTTCCGCAAGTTGAGAAAGATCTCACTGTCACGCCATATTTTAGCAAATGGAAGCGCCCTTACATTTCCGGCGCTTATCTCTACAAATGGGCAGGGCCATACATCGCCGTTGGGTTTGATGTAAACGAAGCCACGTCCCGCCGAGCAGCCGTGGAACACCTTTTCAGCGAGCTTAAGCCAGATTCCGCCCGACTTGCCATTGCGTTCCATAAGATAAGGCCAGTATTGCGGACCCGCTACGGGTTCGATTATCGTAGATACGTTTTTCTGCTTGGTGCACAAAGCCTTCAGCAATCTTTCGTTTTCATTTACGTCAAGGGAGGCATCTTCGATAGCGCTTCCCCGTCCAACAGGGACAAGCTGATACATCAACATAATACCCGATCCCTGTCCGTCCGCCAGCTCTATAAGCTCATCTAGGGTGGAAAAGTTGTAATCCATTGCTGTAACATTTATCTGAAGAAGGATTCCAGCCCTTTTAAGGGCCTTCATCCCCCGCATAGCCAAATCGAAGGCGTTATCGTCTCCCCGGATATAATTGTGAATAGTCTTCTGCGAAGAATCGAGACTGACTGCTGCGCCAACAACTCCGGCATCTCTGAGTTTGAAGGCAACATCTTCGGTTATGAGGGTTCCGTTGGTCGCTATGACATTGGTAAGTCCTGCCTTTCTGGAGTGGTGGAGAAGCTCTATCAGGTCCGGACGCATGAGTGGTTCGCCGCCGGTATAAACAAGCATACGAAATTCTTCTATCACGGCAAGGCTGTCTATGAATCTCTTTGCCTCATCCGTTGTCATCTCATCCTTTGCCGGCTTGCTGCTCGAAGCATGGCAATGAATGCACCGAAGGTTACAGGCATTTGTCACCTCCCATGCCGGATGGGCAGGGAAACCTATGCATCCCATCCCTATCGCTCCGGCAGCAACGGGAAGGGATTTTAGCCCGTGCCTCACAAACCATTGAGGCATCTTTTTCCACCCCACCAGGTGACCGAAATACAGAACGCTTGTCAACTGTTTCGCGACCATGGTCGGCGGCAGAAATATGGATCGAAGTGGCAGATCAAATATATTTTTAGGCATTTTTATATGGTGTTTTTCAGTAAAAGGGCCAGCGTATAGGCGAGCGAGGTGCCCATATTAACAACAATAGTGAGACCACAAATCAATTCGAGCCTCTTTCTGTCCACATAGGATTTTTTAAGCATCAAAAAGATCAGGAGCAGACTTATCAAAAAAACAGGGATATAAAAATATATAGCAGCAAAGGGAACGCCCTGCATAAGAGCCACTGGAAAGGTTATCAGGGCAATTATCGTAGCCGCCACATAGAGAAAAGCCGAGAAGGGTTTTCCCAGCCTCACCACCAGATTACGTTTATCCTCTATAATATCTGCCGGATAATCAGGAAATTCGTTTATAAGGATTACATTAAAGATGGTGGCCGCTATGGGGATGGATACAAGATGCACCACAGCATCTATGGTTCCAGTCTGTAGATAAAAGGCCGTTGCTACAGGAAGCCAGCCGTAGCAGTATGCAATAATCAGTTCTCCCAGGCCCCTCTTGACCCAGCGAACAGGAGGGGTCGAGTAGAAAAAACCTGCGATGATCCCTACAATTCCAAGCGGTATGGTCCAGGGACCTGTCCTGTAATAAAAATGCAAAACAAGACCTATAAATCCGGCCAGGATTATTGTTACAAAGGCGGCTATCTTCGCATGCCCCCTGGGCAGAAGATTCTTCAATATGACCTGGGTCCCACCGGAAAAGGCGTTTCTTTCCATACGGGCCGACAGGGCATCTACCTCATAGTCATAGAACTCCCCGCTGTAATAGGTGGACAGCATAATCAGAACCACCGCCAGAGTGCTCCATGCAAGAACAGGCCAGTTGAAGGTACCATAGGCCTTCCAGGCCAGCAGCGCCCCAAGGACAAAAGGCAGCAGCCCCACCAGATGAAAAGGCGGGCGAGACAGCTGAACCCAGCCTTTGATAGCGTCTATCTTTGATCCGTTTACCATTTACGCATTCTCCAAAAGCTTGACATTCTCCTGTCTTTCCTGTCAGGGCTAAAGAATTGCTATATCCATCAGGGGCAGCTGTCAACAAAAAATTACGGCTAATTTCTAAGTTTTGTCGTACCTCTTTTTCAAAAAAATCCTTAAAAACATCAGCCATCCATTTATTTTTCGGCCTTTTCAATATCCTCGTCAACATCGCGCTGAAAATCCAGGGTAAGATAATCCAGGCTCATGGGGAGGGAAAGCTCAAGGGAACTTATAAACTGTATGCCCGCCTGTCCCGTTTTTGGAGAGCATTCCAATAGATGCCCACCATGTAGGCGATCTGCGGAAAGAAAGTGGAGGTGCAAACCAGGAACATTCAGCGAAGACATAAAGGAGGGCGTATAAAATCCCGCCAGTGAACCCTCCACATCGTCAAAACTGAAAACTGGCTGGTCTGCGGCAACCTCGACCAGAGGACGGTAATTCTCCTGCTTAGGTACCGAGCGAACCTTCACATTCCTGAAAATCCCATCAAAGCGAATGGCGTAAAAGATATTGGTAGAGGGCATAAGGGTACCCAGCCACTCCAGAAAGGCATTGTAATCCAATTCATCTACTAACTCATCATGGCTCAGGGGTCTGTAAAAAGTCACGCAGGCGAAGGGGGTCTTCATCTTCTCATCTACCTCCTTCACATGGCCGTCGCCGGTTATCTGGTATATTATCCCATCGAGCATAATCATCTCTCCGTCCAGATGATCAAAGGTGCCTATACCAAAATCGCCATGCTTCTTGATCTCTGTAAAGGGGATCCGTTCCTCGTATATTCCCTCAACCAGTGCATTGGCTGGTGAACATAGATAGATGAAATTTCTTTCCTGAGCAGTTTTTTTCACGTTTGAATCCTTCCGCAGAGCACCTATTGGCGTCTTGCCAAGATGAAAGAAAAAAAGGGAAATACAACTTATTAACCCGCCGCCTTAATGGAAGTCTATTAACCCCCAATTCGGGCTGGGGGTCACTTTATAATCAGGTTATTCGTTACGGATTGGACACCCTTAACCGTCCTGGCTATGAAATCGGCCTTTTCCTTGGTTTCCGTAGAGTCAACAAAACCGCTTAACTGTACAACCCCTTTGTAAGTCTCAACACTGATCTGAAATGACTTAAGCGCTGTATCCCTTATCATAAGTGCCTTAACCTTGGCCGTCACGACCGTGTCGTCTATATACTCTCCCGTGCTTGATGACTTGGAGGTAGATGCACAACCCATAAAAAAGGCCAACAGCATCAGACTTGCAATAAAGGACAACAGCATACGAGATCTTGACATGATTAAAACTCCTTTTTAATAGTTTTTAGCAGGGAAGCTGTCCCTGATTTAGTAAATTTGATTCAGTTGCCTAGTATACCCCGAATTAGACCTTCGGGGGTTATACTTTTTTTCTGCTCCGTTACCGGCGCTTCACCTTGATCCTTCAAAAGCATTTTCTGGAGTTCTTCCCCGATCTTTTTTCCCAGGTTTTCCTTGATTTTTTTGCCGACGGCTCCCGTATCGACAGTATAGGAGGGCTTTGAAACAGTTCCCCCGACTTTCATCGGTATGCCGGTCCATCCCTTTTCACCAGAGAGAAAGCTGGCGATTGACGACTGACTTACAAGTTTGGGGGCAAGCCTTTCTGAAACCTTTACCAGAATAGAAAGGTCAAGCTTTCCGTCAATTCCGACCGTTCCCGTCTCGTTGATCGTCATGTCCTTGCTGCCGATCAATGTTGTAAGAGCCACCGTACCGGTTGAGATAGTGAAATTACCATTCGCCTCTTCTATCGGAATTTCTTTCAGATCCTGCAGTCCGAGAATCGCAAGAAGATCGTCGCTCAGCTCGGCATTTTTTAAGGACCCCTCCTGTATGGTAAACTCACCCTTTCCTTTCAGGTTGCGCTTTACGTTCAAGGGGATTGTGCCTGATCCTGTCAGCGAGGCCTTGCCGGACAGGACTCCGAAAAGCTTGCCCCTGGCCTTGGGTGCAAAGGCATCTATCAGTGCCTCTATCCTGACACCGCTCAGATCCGAAGCCATGTTGTAGGAAGTCCCCTTTTCCGCAAGATTCACGGAACCCTTGATCGCAAAAGCTCCGTTCAATATATTGCCCTTCAGATAGGGTATGCTTAAGACATTATCTTTCAGTTCATAGCGAGAGCTGAAATTGGTTATGGAAATGGTTTTATATCTGGTTTTATCAATGTCCAGAGAAACATCGGCTTTAAGCTTCAGGCTCATCCGTTCCCGCTCTTTTTTGGCGTCGTCAATCCTGGCTGTTTCCTGCGGTTCATCAGAGGCAGCGACAGGAACGGGGACAAAAAGTTCGTCAAGCGCAATGAATGGGCTTTTGATGCTGACTCTCAGGTCGGGGTACTCCCTGTAATTCCTCACCGATCCCGATATGTCGGCTTTATCCTGGCCGGCAGTGAGTTTTAAGTCTTTGAACGTTATGACTTCAGGGGTCAGCTTCAGAGATCCGTCCAGAGCGACGGTCCTGTCTTTATAAGTCAAAGAGGCCCCTGTCATCTTTATATTGCCATCAAAATAGGGAGAGCCTCCCTTGTCAGCCTTCTTTTCGATATCGAAAAACATGGCGACATTGCCGCCAAGAGATATCCCATTCGGAATAAATGCCCCTCCCATATCCTGGCTTATCCGGGCAGTATCGAAGTTCGACGCTTTGACAGCAATAGAATAGGCCATTCCGGAAGAATAGTCGAAGACACCCATAATCTTGCAGGGAGTTTTCATTAAATCAAGATCAATTGAATGGAGGGTGATCTGTTTTGACGCCATGTCGACGTCAATTTTGTACCGGGCAGTCGCTTTGATATCTTTAAAGCTTCTATTTCCGCTCTTCAGCAACGCTTCCGCCAGGAGAAACTGGAAAGAACCTTCCGACGACATGAGATTTTTTGAAAGTCCGGTAATTCCCAATTCAGCATTAATGATCACATCTGCCTTTTTCAAGCCACCCACGGTGCTGGTATACCCGACTTTTGCATTCCTTATCGTTATGTCTTTTACGTTCATTGCTATAGGAATTCCCACGGGTTTTTTCTTCCCCGCTTGCTGATCCTCCGCCTTATCCAACTTTGCCAAGTCAGAAAAATTATAGGTGCCATCGGGGTTTGCATTGAGGTAAATTTCAGCATCCACAATACCAAGCTTATCAATCACCAGCCTTTTGGCTAACAGAGGAAGAAACTGATAGGCAAGAACAAATTCCTTGGTCTTGAGAAAAACCTTCTCGCCGTCCTTTTCGCGTATCTCAAGGTCTTTTACAACGATTCCCCTGAAAAGACTGATATCAACTGGCCCTACGACAACCTTGCGGTCCAGAGCTTTTTCCACTGCGCCCGAAACAAACGCTTGTGTCCTTTCTTGCGTCATATATGCCTTTACGAGCATAGAAGCGGCAACAATTACAACGAGCAGAACGGCAAGAATAATGATTGTGACCTTAAGAGCCTTTTTCATGGGTTATTCCTCCTATGACACTCTACTAAATAAATATGACCGAAGATACCAACAGTCCATTTTACCTGCGCAATGAATTAAGTTAAAGCTTCCTGGGGGTAAATAGACTATCGTTATCACTGTCAGTGGCATCTGCTCTCGGCTGTTTACAAGAGCCACCTCAATATTCTGTCATGAGACCAGCCGTTTATTTTCCACCTAGATTTACAAGTGAAATGCCAGCTATAAAGCCCGGCGGCGTTTCTGTGCCTTTTTCCTTGGCACTCCTGCTTGCCTTTCAGGCCTTGCCTCAATAATACTGGATTACATTTAATACTGCCATTGCTATTACTGACTGGCATGTAAAACCACATCAATCCGTGGTTTTCTCTCAAAAATCAAATTTAATCATTTCTATAGCCAGAAATCCTAGCAGCTATTTTATGATGCATTGAAAGACATAAGAACAGAGGGATGAATCAGTTTGACACACTGCTTTTCTCTTCATATACTAACCCGGCAGTTGTTCAGACCATAAGCACCCCCTTTCCAGGGGATGAATTTGATTATGAAATGGAGGTTCAGGAATAACCTAAACTTAAAAAATATCTAACGGCATGGACGCTCCATTTCATATAGGCATCAACGGAAGGAATGCAATGGATTTTACTCAAGACATCAAACATTTCATTACAGAGACGATCGGCGGAACTTATATTACAAAGGAGTTATCCCATGAGATAGTGTTCGCAGATTCCTTTTTAGTGAATATTTGCGGACAAGAACTTCTTGGCAAAAATGCGCTCGATGTGCTGCCATGGGAGCCAAGGATTGCCCATTTGAAGCTTTCTCACGGAAAGGCATATGACTGGGAGTATATTGACAAGGAACTCAAGACTCACTGGAGTTTCAAATATTCTCTGTTCGACAAGGATGGTGTGACTTACAAGATCGGACATATGACCGACACAACAGGATATATGCTTTTAAGTCGTGATGTGATTGAATATTCATCATTTTTTGAAAAACTGTCGAACTTTCAGTCCGCAATGTTGAAACATATTTCGTCCAACTGCTTCTCACTCTTCCCAATCATAACCAGCAATTTCAGAATACCAAGGCTGTATTTCCTTATGGCCAGAGGCGATTCTATCGAAATTACCACCTACGATCTTTTTACCGATACGTTTTCGACGTACAGAATGGCGAACGATCTAAATCTCAGTAATATATTTTCCCTTACTCCCTTTACGGAGCTTACCGAAGATGATCTTGATGAAGGTTTCCGAAAAATCGTACTCGCAAATGGTGGAGACGCCCTAAATCGATATACAAGCCTTCCCCCCGGCACAATATCGGATAAACGCTACATCATCTATCTGGAAATGGATAACAATACCGACAGAAAAATGCTTGACGTCAATATCTGTAACACCATCATGACCCTCTGTCTTGAAAACAGTCTCATGAGAGAGGAGATTGTCTACGAGAGCGAACACGACAAACTTACAGGCCTTTACAACAAAGGAAAATATCTTGCCCGGCTGGAAGAATACGGTTGTCTAGATTCTGTTGGCATCTTGAATTTTGATGTAAATTATTTGAAACAAACCAACGATATTTACGGACATGAAGCAGGCGACCAGCTGCTGGTTAAAGCAGCGAACAGCATTCGAGAAGTCACCTCAGAAAATATACACAGTTATCGCATGGGTGGCGACGAATTTCTAATGATCGCCTGCAACTGCAAGAAAGAGGACATCACCGCATTAAAGAAACGCTGGGAAAGCGCACTTGAAGAGATCAACAAAGAGAATAATAAAACTCCCTGCGTAATGGCCCTGGGAACCGCCTTTGGTGAAAAAAAATACAATATTGCCGAACTTATGAAGATCGCTGATCAGCGCATGTACGAAGACAAGCGCCTCAAAAAAAAGCCCAGCGAAGAGATACGCTGAAAAGGCCTGTTGCAGGCAGAATAGGTTCTCAACTTTTTCTTAGAATGAGTCAATAGCAGCTTTGCCCCTTTGGTTTCCGTCCCAGTCAATATCCATTGACATAGCCACAAAAGGGAGTTACAGATGCGGAGGCTGTGGCCTATATTTTGCTTATCAATTACCACTCACCCATGCTTTCCATATAACAGGTTCCACAGCATTGAGCGAATTCATGACCTGAAGGAGAATTTTTTGAAACAGACAAGAATATTATTAGCCTCTTTATTAATGCTGTTTACTGGGGCTTTCGTAAATAATTTTATACCTTCAATGACCACCGCCTGCCTCGCGCAGGATAGCCCTTTTCCGGAGCGGAAGACTGAAGAACCAATGATAGATGAGAGTCTAGATCCGGATTTTTTCATGAAGGCCAATTTCGAGTTTTCCCTATATCACGAAATCTCCCACGCCCTTTTCGATATTCTGGAAATTCCGATCCTGGGAAATGAGGAAATTGCCGCCGATCATATGGCTATATTCATGATGCTTTATCCAAAGGGGAAATACCCTGAAGCTAACTTTCTACCAAAACTGGCTGCGATATCAGGCGAATGGTTGGTTGAGTGGCAAGAATCGGCCAATATGGACAATCGTGACTATTCGGATCCTCACCCCCTGGAAATACAGCGTTTTTACGAGATAGGATGTATAAGCTATGGGAGTAATCCCGATTCTCTGGAACGACTGCGCAAAGAACAGTTGCTCCCTTCGCAAAGGGCAATTACCTGTAAGAGGGATTACGAAAGTTTTCTAAAAAGTACGGAGCTGCTTTTCAGACGCTGGGGCCGCAAGGAAAATGATCCGCCCTCTTCGGTGAAGATAAAAATCGAAATAGAAAAACCTTCTAACGATTTTGAAAAGAAGGTTTATGACTGGCTGAACCAAAGTCATATCCTAGAGGATTTAGTCGAGAAGGTAAGCCAGCTCATCGAACTTCCGGAAGCTTTTACAGTTGGCATCTATAAACGGGGCATGCCTACCGCTTACTGGAACTCCGAAACCAGATATCTGGCAATATGCTACGAGTTGCTTGAGAAATTCTGGAATAACGCATCTAAGGCAAAAGCAGCTATGCTGGAACTGGAGAACAGCCAAAAGTGCAACTATAATATACAACTAACGGACGAAATGGACAAACAACTCAAAATACTGTCTAATCAGACAGGAAAGAGTAAAAAAGAAATTATTGAAATGATACTTAATCAAGAACTTCCTTGCAAACCTTGCAAGGATTCCGAGCAGAAATAAATATATGCCTTGGCATGGGGGGGGGACCTTATACTTCCCCGCCTTGCATTTTAACCTGTTTGTTTGCCTTAAGGGGGCATTTCCGTGCAGTACGCAGTATTGAAGTAAACGATTCCGCCTTTTCGAGAGGCATGCTGAAAAAGAGTTCCCCGGAAAAATAGGAAGTTGTTACTACGGAGGCATCGAAGGGAGAAGAAGCTCTGGTAATGTTGGAAATAAATAATTTTGACGTTATGTTTTAAAGCAAAGACAGACTGAAATAGATCCAAGCACCAATGAAGCTATCCTTTCAGCTGTCCCTGGACTCGCTCACCTTGAACATTGGGAATACATGGTAGCAGGCGACCTCTTTATATTCAAGGACCACAGGTACACCTTCCTTCACACAAATGTTGAACGCAAGGGCTGATACGCGATGCCTTCCGATGCAAGTGCAGACCTTTTTTAGAATATGGGATCTGGACTGGGCTGCTATTAATATCCGGAGTTTTTCTTAAAAACAGCAAAAACCCTTCTGTGCAATTCACCTTACATCCACAAATCAGACAATAAGGCCTTGTATCCTTGTAAAATATGCGCCGACAGTTTTATTGATGTTCACCCCAGTAACATGATATTCTCTGCGGATGTTTTTATAAGGTAATTTTATAATCGGGTTATAATCAAGAGCGGTTGCCAAAATCAACAGTCTATAGATTAAAGTGAGGGGTAAATGGCCAGGGATATAAAGACCTACTTTCAACTCCCGTCTAAACGATTCAGCGCCATCTTTGCCATCTTCTTCGTAACGGCTGTCTTTTTTTTACCCGGAACTATCGAAGGGAAGGAAAACTCTCCGGAACCAGAGATCCTATCCGCTTCGGAAGTCGATTATCCCCCATTCTGCATCGTTGATAATAAAGGCAATGCAGGCGGATTTTCTGTTGAGCTCATGTCTGCGGCTCTGACCGCCATGAACCGAAAAGTCACTTTTCAGACCGGAACCTGGCCTGATGTGAGGGGCTGGCTGGAGAGGGGTGAAGTTCAGGCCCTTCCCCTGGTGGGACGCACACCGGAGCGCGAGCCTCTCTTCGATTTTACATTTCCATACATGTCTATCCACGGTGCCATCGTTGTGAGGCAGGGTCAAAACGCCATCGCGGACCTGGAAGACCTCAAAGGCAAGCAGGTCGCCGTCATGAAGGGCGACAACGCCGAAGAATTCCTGCGAAGGAAGGATCGCAGGATTGATATTAAAACAACGTCCACCTTCGAAGAGGCCCTTTTAGATTTGTCCCAAGGGCATTACGATGCCGTGGTGATACAGCGCCTTGTAGCTATTCGCCTCATCGCGAAAAACCGGATCACTAACCTGCATGTTCTTGAAAAACCAATCGAAGGGTTTCAGCAGGATTTCTGCTTTGCCGTAAAGGAAGGAGACAGGGAAATGTTGGCCCTCCTTAACGAAGGCCTGGCCCTTGTAATGGCAGACGGCACCTATCGACATCTGCACGCAAAGTGGTTTGCAGCCCTGCAGCTCCCCGCTAAAAGAGACATCATAGTAGGTGGAGACAGTAACTACCCACCCTACGAATACCTGGATGAAAATGGAAGGCCCGTCGGCTATAACGTGGATATAACGAGAGCGATAGCCAGGGCAATGGGTATGGACATAGAGATACGCCTGGGACCCTGGGAAAAAATCCGCGAAGAATTGTCACGGGGCGAAATCGACGTCATTCAGCGGATGTCCTACTCCACGGAACGGGACCGAAAATTTGACTTCACGCAGACCCATACACTTAACCATTACGTGGGCGTAGTTCGCAACGGTGAAGGTGCCGCACCTGCTAAAATAGACGAACTGGCCAATAAGCGCATTTTGGTACAGCGTGGCGACATCATTCACGACCTTCTGCTGGAAAAAGGTCTGGGGAAAGAGGTCACAGCCCTGGAGTCCGAAGAGGAGGCCCTCCGGGAACTGGCCCTTGGAAAATATGATTGCGCACTGGTACCGCGTATTACGGCCCTGTACTGGATTAAAAAGCATGGATGGACCAATCTCGCTTTAGGCCAGAGGGCTCTTCTTTCACCAGAGTACTGCTATGCCGTTCTGAAGGGCCAAAAGGCTATCCTTACACAGTTCAGCGAGGGGCTTAGCATCCTTGAAGAAAGCGGAGAATACCGCCGTATCTATGAGAAATGGATGGGGCGGTACCCAAAACCATTGGATATTGTCAATGTACTGCGCTATTTTTCAATGGTGTTATTTCCCCTAATCCTGATCCTTGTAGCGATCTTTCTATGGTCCTGGTCATTACGCAGAAAGGTAAGCGCCAAGACAAGGGAACTGAGCGAAAGCATCGACAAATTTCAGTATGTCTTCGAATCGGCGAATGTAGGAAAATCTATCACACTGCTCACCGGACAGATGAATGCCAACAACACCCTGGCTGATTTTCTGGGCTACAGTAAGGAAGAACTTAACAACAAGACCTGGAAGGAGATTACTCCTGAGGAAGATATAGAAGCCACTCAGAATAAAATTAATACTCTTCTTAGCGGAGAAAAAGAATCAGTTCGATTTGAAAAGAGATATCTCCATAAAGGGGGCGCCCACCTGTGGGCAGATGCCAGCGTAATTATCCGGAGAGACGACAGCGGCAAACCTCTCTACCTTATAACAACAATAGTGGACATCAACGAGAAAAAACGAGCGGAAGAGGCCCTTAGAGAGAGTGAAGAACTTTTCAGAAAACTGTTCGAGGAACACGCTGCCGCTAAACTGATAATAGATCCTGATACGGGAAAAATAATAGATGCCAATAAAGCGGCATCTGCTTTCTATGGATGGTCCCGAGAAGTTCTAAGAACCATGAAGATACAGGACATCAACACGCTCTCCCCGGAAGAAGTTGAAAAGGAGATGCAGAAGGTCCGGAGAGAAAAACGGGTACATTTCGAATTTTCTCACCGGAAAAAGGATGGGACAATCAGGGCCGTAGAGGTATTCAGCAGCAAAATCGAGGTCAAAGGAAAAGAGTACCTCCACTCTGTTATTCATGACATCACGGACCGGAAAAAGGCCGAGACAGCGCTTCTGGAGGCGGAGGAACGATACCGGATTCTTTTCGAGAATTCGCCGGACGGCATCGTAGTTATTGACCCTAAGACATCGCAGTTCATAGAGTTTAATGAAATAGCCTGTCGGCAATTGGGCTATTCGCACGATGAATTTGCGAGATTAAACCTTTCTGATTTGGAGTTGTCCGAAAGGCCCGAGGAAACAAGAGCGCACATTGAAAAGGTGATTAACAATGGAAGAAACGATTTTGAAACTAAGCATCTCACAAAGAAGGGCGACACCAGGGATATCCACGTAACGGCTCAAAGTACGAACATCCTGGGGAAAGACTTTTATCACTGCGTATGGCGTGACATCACCTCACAAAAGAAGACGGAGGAAAAACTCAATAACTCCCTTGAAAGGCTTCGGAAAGCAATTGCTACAACGGTTCAGGTAATGGTCTCAGCGGTAGAGATCAGAGACCCCTATACGGCCGGTCACCAGAACAGGACAGCGGACCTTGCCCGCGCCATTGCTATGGAAATGGGACTGCCAGAGGGAAATATTGACGGCATAAGGCTTGCTGGATCTATCCATGACATAGGCAAGCTGTCAGTCCCAGCGGAGATACTCTCAAAACCGGCAAAACTGACAGATATAGAGTTCTCCCTCATCAAAGAACATCCACGTCACGGATATGAGATACTGAAGGATGTGGAAACCGAATGGCCTCTGGCGGAAATCGTATACCAGCACCATGAGAGGATGGATGGCTCCGGTTATCCCAGGGGGCTGAAGGGGGATGAGATCATCATGGATGCCAGGATAATGGCCGTTGCCGATGTCGTCGAAGCCATTGCCTCGCACCGTCCATATCGCCCTGCCTTGGGAATCGACTTTGCACTGAAAGAGATATCGGAAAAGAGCGGAGAATTATACGATCCGCAGGTCGTAATTGCCTGCTTGGATTTGTTTCGGGAAAAGGGGTATAAATTTCCGAAATAGGAGGCTGACTATATAATCTCGCAGAAAACAGTTTATTGTATTTATCTTTAATCTTTAATTTTTAATATCTGGCAGGGATTTGCCGACCGCTGAATTGGAAAAAGATGCTGTGCTGATTTATCAGAAAACCAGCCTGTTAAAATGCACTTATATCTTAACCGCAAAACCGGCACCCAAGGTTATTTTATTTTCTTGAAAATTTTTTTTTAGAACCTGTATAAGAGACAGCCTCGGATATAAAGTGAGAGATTTTCCAATGAGCACCGATAGCCCCGAATCGATGAAAGATATATCAACCCTGAAACAGAAAATTCAGGATCTCGAACAATTGTTAGCAGAGCTAAAAGATACTAGAGACGAATTGCAGGAGAGTGCGGCGAAATACCGTTTTCTTGTGGAACAGATGACGGATACCGTATGGACCCTCGACATGAACATGAAACCCACCTATGTCGGCCAATCAAGCATAAAAAACCTGGGATTCACGCCGGAAGAACGAATGGGGCAGCATCTGTCGGAGATGGTGACAGCGGATACATATTCCAAGCTTATGGAGCTCCTTGCCCAGGAGATGAAAAAAGAGCAGGAGGGCACTGCAGATCCCAACAGGTTTGTTGTCATAGAGATGGAATACTATCACAAGGATGGCCATACTCTCTGGTTTGAAAACAGGGTACACGCGATTCGCGATAAAGATGGAAAGATAGTCGGCTTTCACGGCGTATCGAGAGATATCACCGAAAGAAAGCGCAGAGAGGACTGGTTGAGGGACAGTACAAAAAAATATCAGAAACTGAGCATGCTCGACAATCTCACCAAGCTTTACAATCTGGGACAGTTTTATAGCCAGATTAAAATCGAGATAGATCGATCATCCCGTTATAACCAGCCATTAACACTTGTATTTCTTGACCTTGATGATTTCAAAACATTCAATGATACTTACGGTCACATAGAGGGAGACAGGGTATTAAAAAGAATAGGTCGGGTTATCAAAAGCTGTCTGCGCTCAACAGATTTCGCCTACCGTTATGGAGGAGAAGAGTTCACTGCCATACTCCCAATGACAAGCAGATCAGAGGGAGTAATTATAGCGGAAAGGATCAAATCGGAAATAAAGCGACAGCCCTTCTCGCCCCTTCCCGGTCGGAAGGTTCATGTAACTGTAAGTATCGGCCTGGCTCAGTACAAGCAGCAGGAAGACATGAAATCATTTGTCAAACGTGCTGATCAGTACATGTATTACAGTAAAAAACATGGCAAGGACAGGGTCTGCCATGATACATGCTTTTTATGATTTAAAATATGCGATTATCTTGGTAGCGCATCGGACGGGCAGTTCAAGTTTGCGCATCTACATCAGCAGGACATTAAGTTTAAATTGCAATACGAAACAGATTTGACCCATTAATTTTAAAAATGGATAATAAAGAACAGGTATTAAAGGAAGTTATCAGCAGGCAGTACTTCGCTGTGCTCAACTCTGTAGGAAAATCCCTTGTTCCCTACAGCAATCTCGTTTCTTTCGCCATAACGGAAGATTGGAAGTCACTTGTTTTTTTTACCTCCAGGGATACGCGCAAGTACAGGAACATCAAGGAAAATGAAAATGTCACCCTGCTTATCGACAACAGGACAAACCAACCCTCTGACATAACCAATGCTTTCGCAATAACATTAATTGGGACCGCAGATGAAGAACCTGATAGCGGTGGAATCCTTCGGCCAATCTTCATCAAAAGACATCCCCACCTGGAAGGGTTTGTTAACAATCCAGGCAGCGCACTGATATCGGTTAAGGCAAGGGAATATATAATTGCAGGCTTCGATAAGACGGAGCGAATTCCGATATCTAATTTGCGATCATAACTGTAAATCTGGCGTAATTGGACGAAGGGCAAATAGTTTACGCCAAATAGCCAAAAACAAGCTGGCGAAAAGCAGTGGGATTGAAAGGGTTCTGTTGTTTTCCGCAGCTGCCGAAACCCGCCTTGCTAACAGTGCCTCTTTTGTTTTTTACCTTCCTGCTCTCCCTTTAATTTTCTGAAATATTCTTCAAGGTCATTGTATTTTCTTTGTTCTTGACAACGATTCTGACCATGGATATAAGCCGGAACCATGAAGTTTGATTACAAAAATCTTAGCAGCCGATGGATCTTCCTCTCAATAGTTGTGACATCGTTTCTATCTATAGCTGCCAGTGTCTTTTTTTTTATCAATGGATGCTTTATAATATTCCAGAACATTTTCTATATTCCTCTTATACTTGCCTGCTTTTATTACGGTAAACGTGGATATGCCTTTTCTATATTTTTAGTGCTTGTCTATTTTTCATTGGTGGTTATATTCACGGATTATACGACTGTGATAGGGGGAGCTGCTATAAGAGTGGGGTTCTTCCTTATTATAGCCTCGATTATTGTCACAATTTCCTTAATGAATAGTAGAACAAAATACAAACTAATTAAGGAACGCGAAAGTTTCCAGACTGTGGCAGACTTCACCTACGATTGGGCCTACTGGACCGATCCCAAGCAGAATCTTATATATGTATCTCCATCATGCCAAAGAATATGCGGCCACAACCCCGAGAAATTCTTCGCCGATCCCAGCCTGATGTCAAAAATAGTTCACCCCGGGGATAGGGATCAATTCCGGCGTCATATGACAGATTATCATGATAAATGCATCAATACTGTGGGCGAGTTTGAATTTAGGATATTGAATAAGTATGGAGAAGATCGATGGATCTCCCACCTATGTCAACCGGTCTTCGGCAATGACGGAAAGTTCATGGGCAGGCGAGCCAACAACAGGGACATAACAGACCGGAAAAATGCAGAAGAGGCTTTGATAAAAAGTGAAGAAAACCTGCGAAGGGAAAGAGACTGGGCCCAGAATTATCTCGATGTGGCGGCCACCATGCTCATTGTCATTGGCAGGGACGCAAAGATAAAGCTGATAAACCGCAAAGGCTGTGAAATACTGGGCTACCGGGAAGATGAAATAGTAGGGGAAGACTGGTTCGACAAATGCTTGCCTCCAGGTTTCCTTACAGATGCCAGGGCACTGTACAGACGTCTAATGGCAGGAGAGGTACTGAGTAATACCGAGCTTGAAAACAAGGTATTGGATAGCAAGGGAAGGGAAAGATTGATAGCCTGGCGCAATTCCCTTTTGCACGATGACAAAGGACAGATAACGGGTGTATTAGCCTCCGGAAATGACATAACAGAAAAAAAACAGATGGAACTTGACCTCTGGGAGAGTGAGCAGCGGTACCGGGCCTTTTTTGAAACTTCAAGGGATGGAACTTTTATGACCGGAGTTGACGGTCGATGGATAGAGTTTAACCCAGCAATGGTGAATCTTCTGGGATATAACAGTGAGGAAGAGCTAAAGGCCGTTAATATAAACAACTTTTATAAAAACATCGAAGATCGTGGCCGTCTTGAGGCTTTACTTATGGAAAGCGGTTACGTGCATGACTATCCTATTGACATCATAGGAAAGGATGGAAATATTGTTCACGCTCTGGTGACAAGCGTTATAAGGCGTGGGCCAACAGGGAACATAATTGGTTATCAGGGAGTGGTCAACGATATAACTGAAAGAAAAAGAAGTGAAGAAGCCATACACTGGCTAGCATACCACGACTCATTGACGGGATTGCCGAACAGGGCGCTTTTCAATGACCGTGCCGACTTGTCCATATCCCAGGCCCTCAGAGAAGAAAAGCCTTTGGCAATCATGATTTTCGATCTCGATAAATTCAAAGATGTAAATGATACACTAGGTCATAACGTTGGAGATCTTCTTTTGAAATCCGTATCTGAGAGAATGAGTCATCTTATTCGAAAAGGAGATACCGTGGCTCGTATGGGTGGTGATGAGTTCCTGCTGATATTTCCCACCATAAAACGTGACGAAGATGTAATCCTGATCGCCAGCAAGATCATAGAGACATTCCAGACACCTTTTCTATGCAATGCCCATGAACTTAAAGTAACAACCAGTCTGGGTATATCTATATACCCAAAAGACGGTGAAGATGTGGATACACTGGTTAAGAGGGCAGACATCGCCATGTATAAGGCCAAGCAGACGGGCCGGAACCGCTATGAACTTTATCAGGGATAACTGAAAATATAAGAGATATTAACCAAATCCTTTTTCAAACAACTCCGCAACTGCCACTACTCTCGATCATAAAAAAACCTTACAGGATATAGAAAAAGGAACAGGATCTGGTTCATCCTGCCCCTCTTTCTGTTGTCATTTTTTTATGCAAGCTGTGAGTTGACAAAATCCCAGTTGATCAGGTGTCCAATAAAGGCGTCTAGATAATCACCACGTGCATTCTGGTAGTCAAGATAGTAGGCATGCTCCCATACGTCCACTGTCAGCAGCGGTTTAATCCCCTGTGCTATTGGAGTGTCGGCATTCCCGGTCTTCATGATCTCAACCTTTCCGTCCTTCAGTACGAGCCATGCCCAACCGCTTCCAAATTGTGTCAGCCCGGCGTTTTTTAATTCCTTTACGAAATCTGTATAGGCCCCGAATGCTTGCTCCAGTTTTTCTCCTATCGCATCCTTTGGCAACCCCCCACCACCGGGTTTAATCGACTGCCAGTAAAATGTGTGGTTCCATACCTGGGCTGCGTTGTTGAAGATTCCTGCCTTGCCTGGGTCACCGGCTGTCTTAATTATGATACTCTCCAGCGTCTCACCGGCCAGATCCGTTCCTCCAATCAGATTGTTAAGGTTGGTTACGTAAGCATTGTGGTGTTTTCCGTAATGAAACTCAAGGGTCTTCGAGCTTATATACGGTTCGAGGGCGTCCTTTTGATACGGAAGTTCGGGCAGTTCAATAGCCATTTGTCTCTCTCCTTTTTCCCCTGATGTTTTTATTGCAGGCCCTATAACAGACCCACATACTCCGCCGGAAACCAGCTCCGCCAGGGCACGGGCCAGGTTCTGGCAAGCAACCCTATACCAAACTATGCGAGGTATTTTATCATAGAAACTGACCCAAATATCAAGACCTAAAAGTATGTGTGCCCTCTCGAACACAACAACCCATCCACCTCACCCTTAGGAATATCCAACCTAACCGTAGGATATAGGCACTAACTCCTCCTCCATGTTGAATTTTACCTATCCAAAGATAGATTAGAATTACCCATGACCAATAAGATATTGGCTTAATTATCAAATAGTTAATACCTTATTTTGCAAAAAGATCTATTCTGGCACCAAATATGCGAACCTACAATGACGTATAGACTTGGTATCCTGGATGGCTGAAGCTCCTTTCCGGATATCACAATTTCTTCCATTATATTTATGAAGGAGGCCAAATATGAAACAAAGATTAACAACAGCGGTACTATTAGCGCTTATGTTGTGCCTGACCGGAGGCACGGCATTCGCTGAAGACAGCGTAGCTTCAAACAAGATCGCCCTGGACACAGTATGGGTAATACTGGCGGGAGTGCTGGTAATGTTCATGCAGCCCGGATTTGCATTGCTGGAGTCTGGCTTCAGCCGTGCAAAGAATGCATGTAACATATTGATGAAGAACCTCATGGATTTCTCCTTCGGCTCTTTCTTTTTCTGGATAATGGGGTTCGGCCTTATGTTCGGCGCAGGAAACGGTTTTTTCGGTACTTCGGGGTTCTTCCTTAACGACAGCGGAACAACATTCGATTCGCTTTCATGGACCACAGTACCACTGGAAGCAAAATATTTTTTCCAGCTGGTTTTCTGCGCAACGGCGGCGACCATTGTATCGGGAGCCATGGCGGAACGCACCAAGTTCACGGCATATATCGCCTATAGCATTATAACCTGCGCCCTGATCTATCCCATATCAGGGCACTGGATCTGGGGCGGCGGCTGGCTGGCAGGACTTGGAATGTGGGATTTTGCAGGTTCTACAGTAGTTCACTCCGTAGGTGGCTGGCTGGCATTGGCCGGCGCGATCATGCTTGGACCACGGATTGGTAAATATTCCGCCAACGGAGTTGCTAAGGCAATTCCCGGACACAACATCCCGCTGGGAGCCCTGGGAGTGTTTATCTTGTGGTTCGGCTGGTTCGGATTTAATGCCGGAAGCACAATGGCAGCAGTAACAGATATCGGACACATCGTATCGACAACCAACATCGCCGCCGCGATAGGAGCAATAGCAGCAATGTTTACCTCCTGGATCCTGTTCAAAAAACCTGATCCAAGTATGACCTTCAACGGCGCAGTAGCAGGTTTGGTGGCCGTTACGGCACCTTGTGCATTCGTATCAATCGGCAGTGCTGCCATCATAGGTCTTGTAGCCGGAGTTCTCGTAGTCCTGTCGATAATATTTCTCGACAAGGTACTCCATATTGACGACCCGGTAGGTGCCGTATCGGTACACGGCGTATGCGGAGCCTGGGGGACCATAGCGCTGGGTTTGTTCGCACAGGATATCTTTGCACCGGGAACCACCGGAGATGGCCTGCTTTTCGGCGGAGGGCTTAAACTGCTGGAAGCTCAGTCCATAGGGGTTTTGTCCATATTCGCCTGGTGCATGGTGACAGGGTTTATCATGTTCTATCTCATTAAACTGGTAATCGGACTTCGGGTAAGCAGGGAAGAGGAACTACGCGGGCTTGATATAGACGAGCACGGCACAGAAGCCTACCACGGATTCCAGATATTCAGTAACCAGTGATGAAAGGAGAGACTATGAAATTAATAATTGCATATATAAAACCGGAAAAACTGGATGACGTGAAACAGGCGCTTTACGATGCCAATGTATGCCGCATGTCCGTCACTAATTCTTTGGGATGCGGAAGACAGAAGGGTTATATGGAATCCTACAGAGGGCTTGTCTCCGAGATCAACCTGCTGAAAAAAATGAGATTGGAAATTGCCGTAAATGATAATTTTCTTGAGCCTACACTAAAAGCCCTAATAAAGGGGGCTCAGACAGGAGGAATAGGAGATGGCAAGATATTTGTAGTTAACCTCGAAGATTGCATAAGGATCAGCTCCGAAGAGAGCGGACCTGAAGCGATTGGCTGACAGATCGAAGGGTGGTGCAGCCTTTTCAAGTAGAGCAAGGGCTGCATCTACCTTCACCGCTCCCGGCACCGATGAAGAAGAGTCGTGCTTTTGTCATGGCCAGCAGTACAATATTTTTCCATCCATTTGCATGAACCTTTCTTCATTTTGCCCGGGGTTCCTATGACAAAAACGGAGGCTAGTAATGTGAACCAGCCTTCGCCAGGATACCTGTGTTGCTCACAATCGGTTTTTTACGACAAGGCTAGGACTTGCCTCTTAAAAAGGTCTTGAAAGATTTAAAAAAAGAAAAGGCCAATCCCGCGACGACTCCGAATATTATCAGATATTGATGATAGAGACGGATATTCCTTCCGGCAATTACACTTACTTCCGGCAAAAAAGTGTTAATATAATAAAAAATTGTGGGGAGAATAATAGTCCCGACAACCAGGATTACGCAAAGGGTAAAAAAGGACTGCTTAACAAACATAAGCGAAAAAGTCTTTATATCAAGCGCTCTTTTTACCCTCTGCATTTCCAGCTCTATTCGACGCAGCTCTTTGCTGATTTTTTGTAGACCCATGGACATATCTTTGAATTTTTTAAAATTATTGAATGTTGCAGATTCCGCAATTTCCATGAACTCCGACTGGATGGTTTTAAGCCTCTGATAAACATAGCTTGAGGCAAGTTGCCGTCGGTTCTTTTCAAAAAATAACAGGATTGATGCTATTTTCTTTTCTACATTTTTAACTCTTTCAAGAAGATGTCTCTTTTGACGGGACTTTGCGTTGCGGCAAGCGCTAATGAGAGAATTGCTTAAATCCACTATATCAAGATACCCGTAATAACTGTTTTGGGAGGTGAGGTTGTGTATTTTTGACAATATGGATCTTGCACTTTCCATTTCCTCATCTTCTTCCGCAAAAAACTGCTCCATAGATAAAAATTCCAAAGTTGCATCATGGACCTTTACCTGCGCCTCCTGCCTTGTTCCTGTAAAAATCTTTTTCAGGGCAGGATGAACCAGACTGCTGAAAGGCGCCAGCGCTGGATCGATCAAGGCTTTTATATAGTATTCACGGTTCATCAAGACAAGGCTGACAAGCTTCTTCAGCGCTACATCCGTGGCCCCCTGCTTAAAGATCATTAAAGACTCCTGGTAGATAGCCTCCGAATGATAGGGGCTTATCAGCTTGATTTCCCGTATTCTTTTCAAGGCCTTATCCTGGAATTCAGCAAGATCGTAGAAGCGGAAAAGAAGAAACAATATGAATGTTTTCTGGTAATTTGTATTTGCCTGGTAAAGGGCCTTGTCCAGATATTGTTCAATACGGGAATAATTGTCCTGTTCCATGTTCAGAAGACCAAGGGTACAGTATGTTCTGTAATCATCGGGATATTTTTCCAGACAACTTTGCAAAATAGATTCTGCTCTGGCGTGATTTGAAACACGTATACAATCCTGAGCCAGCCAGATTAGCCGTCCTGTACCATCGGCAGGTTCCATTTCTTCTTCAATTTGAACATTTCCACCGCTGTTGGTATCCCAGATTTCTCTAAAGAAACGAAGCTGAAAGATCTGCTTTAGTTCATAGAAACTGGAGTTAGCAGATATATCATGCAGACTATCGCCCTCTTTATGTCCCATGCCATCCGCTCCCTTATCACACTCGGGATTGGCCAGATAGAGACGAAACATTTCATTGATCTGATTGATTGGGAGATACCCCAGGCTGTTTAAGACGGCAGTGACAGTGGTCAGATTTTTAGAAGGACATTCGCAAATATTATGCTTTCTGCTGCCACAATAGAAACATTGGGGGTGCTCCCCACGGGAAAGTTCATCCTGAAAAGTAAAAAGGATTTCATCTTCCTTGTCCTTGTAGTCATCAGGCGCTATTTCATAGAAGGGTTGTGGCAGCTCTATACCTGGCAGGCTTACCTTTGTAACAGAAAGACCTTCTTCCTCTATCAGATCGTAGGCTTTTGGAGAAAGGAATATCGTTCCCTGCCGGAATCCCTTCCATTCGCCTTTAAAACCTTTCCCGGCAAGTTGATCGATGCTCTGATGAGGTCCTGCGTCAACAATCATTTGCACAGTAACGGCGGAAAGGGCTCCCATGCGCACCCTTATAAACCTGAATACATCAACGGCCACCTCCATTAGAGAGGAAAGTCTTTTCGCTGAAAGGATAATGGTTTTATCATCCATTACGGCTTCAGCATCAACAATATTTTCCCAGAATATAGACTTGGTGTTTATTATATGTTCCCAAAGTAGATTGAAACTTTCCCGTTCTTCCTTAATGAACGGTCTCATGTAGAGGACAGGAACCGCATCTGGTGCAAAGCCGACACTCCGCTCCCACAGCACCTTGTATAAAATCAGGTTTGCCGGAGTCCTCAAGTCCTCGACAGCCTCAAATCTCAGGGAGGGATTAGAGTTAACCCGGTCAAGGACATTTTGGGATATGAATATCTGGTTTCCGTCCGCAAGGTTTGTAATCTTTGACGCTATGTTTACAGCATCGCCGAATATATCGTTATCTTCGACAACACCTTCATCGAAATGAATGCCAATTCTTACTAAGATATTACGATCCGCCCCGCTACGCCTGTTATAGCGCCTTAAAGTCTCCTGTATCTGTACTGCCGATTTTATGGCCTCCTGGCAATCGGCAAAATAGGCCAGGATTGAGTCCCCTATATTTTTTACAACCATTCCACCGAAAGGTTTGACTATATTAGAGACAATCCTTTCGTGCTGCTGCAACATGGCGCGCCCGGACAAATTGCCGTGGGATTGGAAAAACTGTGTAGACCCGATAATGTCGGTAAACAGAACAGCTATCTTCTGTAGAGATCTTCCCCTATAATTGTTTGCAGGGCTGAGGTTTTCCATGACCACCTTGGCGTTAAGGATATTCTTTTCTATAATATATTCGGCAATGGTCTTGCAAAACTTGAATGCTTTAAATGAAAATCATCTTTGGATTTTTATCGGGGGATAAAAAGGGGGGGGGGGGGGGATGACTATTGAAGAGCAGGATTTCAGGCAGGATTTATTCCCATAATACAAGAAAACTCCTGCCTGCTTGTAGTTTAGTGGATATATCTATTGTGGAGAGGCGTAAGGCCTCACAAAAAACATCGCCCGGTTCTATTCCATAAAATTTATATTCACACGCTCCACATCCCATAATGTATGTATTTTTTCATTTATCTCGTCTCTTATATTGGTCGCAAACTGGTGGCCAGCAGGAAGATCTACCGTTATTTCAACGACACCCTTATCCAGCTTGATCTCCTTTACCAATTCGGTACGCACCAGATCGAGACCTGAAAGAGGATTCATAACCTTCTTCAGACGCTTACGAATAACCTCCACCGTGGTAGGCTCCCGATCTGTGATAATACCGTTACGTTCCTCGTAATTCTTTATGGCCGAGCGCAGTCCCTCTACAGCCAATACAGAGCAGTGCGACTTTACCGGTGGAAGACCTCCAAGGGCATCCGACGCCTCCTTCCAGCTTATCTGCTTGGCTTCTTCGATGGTTTTACCCTTGGCAAGTTCGGTAATGATGGACCCGGTGGCTATGTTCGACGCACAGCCGTAGGATTCGAATTTGATGTCCGCTATACGTTTAGTATCGGGATCAACATTAATCTGGACCGATACCATATCTCCGCAAGCGGGGCTACCCTCCATGGCGTTACCGTCCGGGTTTTCGAGTTTTCCAACATTACGGGGGTGCCGAAAGTGTTCCAGGACCTTGTCAGTGTATGGGAATGTCATAGTTGTGTCCCTCCTTATTTTGCGACCAATGGACTGATCTTTCTCAGTTCTCCTACCACCTCAGATACCGTAGCCACCAGAGCATCTACCTCTTCCATGGTGTTGTAACGGCCAAATGTAAAACGTATAGATCCGTGAGCCCGTTCATGATCTCCCCCGATACCCATAATGACATGGCTTGCCTCCAGAGAACGGCTGAAACAGGCAGAGCCTGTGCTGACGGCAAAGCCTCGCATATCCAGATGCAGGGTTATGGACTCTCCCTCAACGAAATGAAAGGTTATGTTAGCGTTCTGAGGGACCCTTTTAAAGCGGTGGCCATTGAGGGTTGTATCGGGTACCTCGGTCATGATCCTTTCCATAAGGTGGTCTCGCATCCCCAGGATACGTTGATTTTCTTCGGTCGTAACCAGTTCAACGGCCTTGGAAAAACCAACTGCACCCGGGATATTCTCCAGACCACCCCTAAGATCAAACTCCTGAAACCCTCCGTCCATCCACTTGGCAACAGGCGTTCCGGCACGAACATATAAGCCACCAATCCCCTTCGGACCATGAATGGTGTGGGGAGATATGGTAACCAGGTCCACGTTAACCTTCGAGACGTCAAGAGGAACCCTTGTGAACGCATGGGTGGCATCGGAATGGAAAAGGGTATCCTTCTCGCGACATATACTGCCTATGGCCGCTATATCCTGCATGGTGCCAATCTCCTGGTTTGCACTCTGGATCGACACCAGTATGGTCTTGTCGGTTATTGCATCTCTCACGCTTTCGGGATCAACAAGCCCTTCGGAGTCAACCCCCAGGTAGGTAACGGAAAAACCCTGTTTTTCAAGCGTCCTGGCACTGTGCAGAACAGAAAAGTCCTCAATCGCGGAGATAATTATGTGGCGACCCTTCTTGTCACCAAGGGCCATGGCAACCCCCTTCAGCGCCAGATTGCTCGACTCAGCGTTTCCCGAGGTGAAGATAATCTCTTCGCTGATGGACGTCCCCATATGGTCTGCAATCTTCCTCCGCGATTGCTCCAGGGCCTCACGGGCCTCTATGCCGAGGGAATAACCAAATTCAGATGTAGCAACAGGGTAAATCTCAAAAAAGTAGGGTCTCATAGACTCAAGAACCCTCTCGTCCATACGGGTTGCAGCAGCATTGTCAAGATAGATGGTCTTTGGATTCATTTACGCCTTCTTTCTATATGAACAGGGTTATTTTCGATTCCCGGGCCTCTTGTATGTAGGTGCCAACTGCACCGTAATCATCGATAAGATCCTGACGAAGGTCTTCCTTTCTGATCCCCATTATCTGCATTGTCATTTCGCAGGCTATAATCTTACCCCCCAGTTCCTTGAAATCCTTAAGCAGCCTTTCCAGCGAAGCCACGTTTGCAGCCTTCATCCGCCGCCTCACCATCCACTTTCCAAGGCCAAGCATATGCATTTTTGAAAGGGATCCACGTTCCAGCTTGCCCTTGATTAGGCGCTCAAGTCCCCAGAATGTGAAATACAGCGACGCCTCCATTCCCATGGCAAGAGCGCCATTTGATACGATAAGCGCACTGTAGAGTTTGTCCATATCCCCGCTGTGAACAACGATAGTTGACTTGTCAGCCATTATGGCACCCCTTTTCCTTCAGATAGTTACCTTGATGGTCCACTGATCGTCATCTCCCGCTACCTCTACGCCCTGTAGCCCCAAGGCCTTGAAGGCCATTGGGATCTCCTTCTTTGAGGCAGGGTGCGTCCCTATAATCTCCAGTGTATCTCCCTGTGCCGCCTTCCGCAGGGCCTTTCGAGCCTCAACAAGCGGTACAGGACAGGTTTCACCCCTGACGTCCACTCTTATATCAGCCATAATGTAAACCTCCCCGACTGTTTATGATTCAAGATAAAACCGCAAACAACCGACCACGCTGCACAGCACGGGAAATAAGACTTTGAAGCTCCGTCAATCCTTCAAGTCCTTTTTCATCTCCTCAAATTTTTCCTTGCTGATCTCGCCCCTGGCGTATCTCCTTTTAAGAAGCTCCATGGGGGAATCATATGACGAGCCCAGGCCCCTCTCTTTTGAGGCCCGTACGAGAAAATAAACGACTAATGCAACCGCGATCAAAAGCAGTATAAGCATAAAAACTCCCCCCAATCCTGGCCCCATAGGTCCCCACCCGTACAAACACTCCCTGTCTGCCCAGGCGCAGGTGGCAAAAAACATGCTTATTCCCAGACAAAAAATATAACTATTCATGGAAAAATCCCCCCGTTCAACCTTCCCCTCTTTTAACGCGTAAGTTTTGCAGCTATGGTGGCAACATGACGTCCCTGAAAGCGTGCACCGGCCAACTCGTTTTCCGTTGGCATCCTTTCTCCACCACCGCCGGCTATTGTCGAAGCACCGTAAGGAGAACAACCTGTCAATTCATCAGATCTCGACTGACCGTCAAAACTGTAAGGCAACCCTACAACGATCATGCCGTGATGCAGAAGGGTAACATGGAATGTCAGTATGGTGGATTCCTGACCTCCATGCTGTGTCCCTGTGCTTGTAAAAACACTCCCTACTTTTCCTACAAGGGCTCGCTTGGCCCATAGACCTCCGGTCGCATCGAGAAACTGCCGCATCTGTCCGCACATGTTTCCGAATCTAGTCGGTGTCCCAAATATTATTGCGTCGGCCTCAGCAAGTTCTTCGATCCGGCACAGAGGAACAGGGGCGAAGGTCTTCTGAATCTCCCTGGCCCCCATCCTGGCGAGCACATCCTCGGACAGGGTCTCCGGGACCCTCCGCAAAACTGCCTCGGCCCCTTCAACCTCCTTCACGCCTTCGGCCACCTCATTGGCCAAGCGATGAACATGACCATACATTGAATAATACAATATCAAAGCGTTCATGGGATAACCTCCTGTTGTGAAACATCTCGGCTAAAGAACACCCGTAAGGTACAGACCAGATATGATATTAAGTAATATCATCACTATCGTTGCCCGGCCAGACCATCTATGAAAAGGTCCTATGGCAGCATTCACCTTCTTAATCATTATCATCCCCATAAGGTATGTAGATAGGGCAAAGGCTATGGTTACCATACCAAGCCAGGCATGAGGTACCGCAAGATGCACCCCAGTCTGTCGAGACACCATATAAATAGCGGCCACAAATCCAGGCAAAAGAGCCGCAACTCCCCAAGATACTGACGTTCGATGTCTTCGAAGCCACCAAGTCTTTTCCCTAAAGAAAATTGCTACTGCAATACCCAAAGCCAACAGGAGCATTCCGACAAGCATTATACCTGAGTGAATGAAGATCATAAAAACCCTCTGATAGTCAATCGGCTAGAGGTTGCTCTGATATATTCAGACCACCCTCCCCCGATCCGTAATAATTACATTCGGCAGTGGCCTCTATTCTATCTCCGACCTTCGCCTCCACAGGGTATTCATATGAAAAAGGAGATGAAGCCGACTGTCCGGTGTAGCGATAAATTGCAAGGACCTCTCCGTTTTTTCTAAGCACTACTTCCTTTATATAGTGTTTATCAGGATTTGATACGGCGTGTAAGATGGTTACAGTCAAAATTCCGGAATCAGAACTGTAGGCCAGAGAAACTCCTTCCGGGCCATGAGCCTGTCCGGCAGCAGGCAACAGAAAAAAGGCCAGAAGTGTTGAGAAGATGCAGGCAAGAAGACAGCTTAACTTAAGGTGCATGAACGTCTCCTTATTTCATCAACCTCCAGATGTTTATGTGAAGGCCGTATTACTGTAAAGGTATTCCACCTTATCTTTATGTTTCATCTCTTCATCAACTATCGTCAGGACAAGCTCCCCAGTCTTACCGTACCTACAGAGGCCTGCAAAAGCAAAGTATAACTTACAAGGCTTGCCCGATATGCCACAGTCAGATACGATTGAAAACGTTCCATATCCTTGACAAGATGGGGCTCTTTCACACATTAGAACATTTTGTAAATTAAGGCATCGACCTTACGCAATTATTGCTCCGGTGATTGAATAGATCCATTATGCTGCATATGCAACCGCCGGATGCTTGAAATATTTTTTTGCGTGTTGCGGTCGTTTCTGTAAGGTCTTCATAAAAGAACGTGTCTTACTGACGATATCTTTTTCGTTTCTTGCCGGTATGCCTGAACGAATCTTGTTTTTCAGGTTGCCGTTGAGATACTCGTCCGGGTTGAGTTCTGGAGAATATGAGGGAAGGTAGAACACCTCTATTTTCTCCTTGTTTACTTCAAGCCACTCTTTGACTTTTTTTCCGTGATGTACACGGAGGTTGTCCAAAATCAAAAAGCTCTTACGGGGAACATCCTTTATCAGTCGGGACATGAACTTGATGAGCACCTGCGAAGCCATCTTCTCCCGATACAGCATGAATCTCACCTTTCCTTGATTGGTGATGGCCGAGATCATGTTGATTCTGTTCTTTTTAGCAGTGACCCTGACGACGGGTGTCTTCCCCTTTGGAGAAAAACCCTTCGCAGTGTAGTCACCACTTTGAATGCCAGTCTCGTCACCCCAGTGAATCTCGGCTTTCTCTTTTTTTGCCTGAGCTGCAATCACTGGGTACGTGGTATCAAGCCACTGCTGTACCTGTCGCGGGCTCTGTTCGTAGGCCCGCTTGCTGGGCTTCTGGGGAGTAAAACCCCAGCGCTTGAGATAGTCGGTTATAGTCCGTAGAGGCAAATCGGTACCGCATCGCTGTTTGATTGCCAAACGGACGGCATCACGGGTCCAAAGAGCAAATGGATGTTTGAGCTGATCCGGTGTTTTGTCTACCAAAAGTTTCTTTACCTCAAGTTCCTGCTCACTTGTCAGTTTGCGACTACCGCCGTGGCGACGACCTCTTTGTCCGAGCTTGATAGCGAAGCTGCCTTCCCGCAAGTATTTCTGCCAAATCTTGCTGGTGTGGCGTTCCGTGGCACCGATAATCTGGGCGACCTCTTTATTGGACCGCCCTTGCCTGCGTAGCCGAACTATCTGCTTGCGCAGAGCATACTGTACGTCTTGGCTAAGTTTTCGTGCATCTGGTTTTTCCATGCACAAACCATAACACACAATGTCGCTAAATGGAAGTGTTTAATCGCCGAGTCAATAATATGATTTGTAAAGCCCGTCGTGCCACTCCTCCAGAAAGCCTGTGTGATGTAGATCCTGGATAGGATATAAGTCACAGACCGCCATCTCTCCGGCAACAGCAATTTTGACAAGATCTCCCAGGCTTTTTTCCTTCATATCCAGCCTTAAACCGCAAAAAGCCTTCATTTAGCTAACTTAAACAATCTGCTAACCCTGGATTAGAACTTTAAGTAAGAATCAATAGAAAGGACCACATAGCTCACTTTCGAGCAGTGAATAAGACGTGGCTAAATTATTGCAAAAATGGGGGGTTATTGTCAAGAATGATAAAAAAGAATGCCCGTAAGAAAATTCACCGGGCATTGTACGTTTAATAGGGGTAATAGGGGGACACTTCCCATATTTTTTATGAACCCGCCTTCACGGGATTCGTTTCAATATACCGCGCCACTGCCCACAGATAGGTCGTTGGTATCCACAATTGTCGAGAAAAACCTGTTCTGCCACAGACGACCGCTTTGTAGGTGAGCTGAGCGAAGGTCATGCAAAGATACTGATCCCAGCAGGAAAAGCTGATCACATTGCGGTTTCCGTTGTATCGATCGACGCATTTTTGGAACTCGTATGTGGTGACAAAGTCCATCAACTGGGCAAAGACGGTTTTCCCGGAATTCATGCGCTGTCCCCTTTTTTATTGATAAAGGAGACTTGCACATCTGGGAAATAATTTTCAAATCGAAAAATGACATTTTGGGCTATAAATAATTATATTTTAGTAAGTTAAGGCATGTTCAAAAATCAACCTTGGGACAGCAGTGATATTTAAATAATCATTAAGCACCTATCTCTCCTCAAGTACGGCCTTCTCTCCTTTTTGTACGGCAACGCTCACTGTCGACAAGGATATCTCTAATCGCTTCGATACCTCTGTCATCGAAAACCCCAGTTCTCGAACAGCCCAGTAACAAAACAGGATACGCGCCTTCGTTACTTTGCGGGCCTTTGCAGGGCCAACGAGTTGTTCCGGACTTAGTGTTAAAATGCTTGCCACAACTCGTTGCAGACGATCCAAGCCTACCCCTTTAGACTTCAATACATATCTCCGGGTCATTTTTTCGTCTGCGTCTGCCAATACGCTCTCGATAAAATCGCCGTTCCCCAAGATTCGTTCGTCGCTTTTTTGAAAACCGCCTGTTTCACGAAGCATCTTTACACCGACCCAGCCTCCGGTACTGCGAATCAGCCCGCCCCCAATCAATTCGGGTCGTCTGCCTTGATTAGCCCCTGTAGAGATATAGTCACGATAAACGCGTTTCGCTTGAAGGACATCTTTGCCGAAGAATGCTAAGACAGCCTCTGTCGATTGCCACTCCTTTTTATGCAACCCCATTATGACACTGTGCCCTGCATACGGATATTTATCCAGGGCACTGAGATCATCAAAAAGGCCAGCTCGCAATGGATTGAGATGAATATAACGCACCAATTCTTTCAGATAAGCGTCTTCCTGGCATAAAATGGATTTATAACGGTTCTGGAAAAGATGGCCGCTTCGCCGATGACGACGGTTATACCCCACGGCATAGCCGGTCAATAGCCTAAGTGTCGAGTGCCAAGACATCGATAACGATTTTTTGTGCCACGACATCGCTGACACTCAACTGAGCTATCGCAGTTTGTAATCGAATTCCTCTACCTGTTTTTTGTCCAGGAAGAGTTTTAGTTTCTGCTCTTTGACATCGATAGTAGCCACCACGTATTCAAGCATGGTCTCTGGCGGAGCCGAGAAGCATTCTCCGAAGATATTCAATTTCAGGTTGCTGCGAATGAGGCGCACAACGTGATATTTGCCAATCTCCGGCTTTTTCATTCGATGCATGGGAGGCTCCTCTGCTTTTGGAAACCTCAATTTGACATTCGAGGCGGCAAGAGCTTTCAGCGGTGTATCACCTTTGAGTTTGCTGTAGCGATACCTGCTGTTGTGCCGCTGTTCGAACGCAAGTGAGTTCAATTGCAGATCCCCTATGGACGCCATGATAACTTTGCCGAGAAATCTCTGTTGATAACGGTCGTTGAAGTTTTCAATCATTCCATTTCTCCACGGTTCGGCCATTGGTATGAACCAAGGCTCGATGTTGTGGTCAAGTAAAAACGGACAATTTGTTTTAAGCTGCTTTTCGGCATAGTTCTTTCTCATATTCGAACGGGGTTTTATAACCCAGCTTTGAATGCAGACGAATGGAATTATAGTAGGAGATATAATCAAGTATCTGCATCTTTGCCGACTGTCTTGTAACAAACCTGTAATCTGACAACCGTTCCGACTTCAGACTGCGGAAATAACGTTCAGTCGGTGCATTATCCCAACAATTCCCCTTGCGGCTCATACTGGCTATCATCCCATACTGATTTAGCTTTTCCTGGTAATCATGGCATGCATACTGGCTTCCTCGATCTGAATGATGAAGCAGTCCTGATGGAGGCCTTCTGCGCCAGTATGCCATCGCCAGGGCATCCAGGGTAAGTTGCTTTTTCATTTCTTTGTCCATGGCCCAGCCAACGATCTGGCGAGAATAAAGATCAAGTACCACAGCCAGATACAACCAGCCTTCAAAGGTCCAGACATAGGTTATGTCCGTTGTCCAACATGTATTCGGTGTGGCGACATCGAATTCACGATCCAAAAGGTTGGCAGCTATTGGAAACGAATGCCGGCTCTCTGTCGTGGCCTTGTATCGCTTCGGGGCTTTGGTTTTAAGACCAAGTTTCCTCATTAAATTACGTACCCTGTACCGGCCAATCTGGTGACCTTCATTCTTTAACTGCTTGGTAATGCGACGGGAACCATATTTGCCGCGATGTTCTTTGAAAATGGCTCTAATCCCTGCCTTTAATGCAATCTCATCAGGATCATCAGATCTTGAGAGGCTATGGAGGTAATCGTAAAATCTGCTCCGGCTGACTTCCATCACCTTACACAAAACGGTGACAGGATAGGCCTTCTTCTCTTGCCGGATGAAGTCACACCTCAGTTCGACTCTTTCGCAAAGAAGGCCGCGGCTTTTTTTAATATTTCGCGCTCCATTTCAAGCCGCTTGTTTTCCTTTTTAAGTCGACAAATCTCGGCCTCCAGTTCCTTCCGGGGGATACCTCCTTCGCTAAGATCCTGCTGGTCTTGACGATATTGTCGCACCCAGCGGGAAACATTAGAAGCGGCAATACCAAGACGCCTGCCAACCTCAGGACAACTATATTGCTGTTCAACTACCAACTTTACAGCGTCTTGCTTGAACTCACTTGTGTAATTCGGGCGCTTCCCTTTCTCCTTCATTGAACACCTCACTTTCTCTATTATTGCTCTTAGCAGGGTGTCCGTTATTATTAAACCACATCACGACACCGTTTTGCAGACAGAGTCGGATAAGGGGACCCATTCCACGTGGATGTGTCGGGCTTCCGAAGAAAGACATGGCATTATCAACTTGGACACGCTCTGGTATTCCCATCCGCTTCCATGCGCTCCAAAACCCGTCAAGGATCATTTGCCCTGACTTGGCAATGGAAGGATGCAGTCCACACCGGACCGTTGCCGTATCAACGATGTTCAGGCTGTAAAAACGAATCGGTCCCTTCAGATAGCACGGGCCAACAAGATCAGCCTGATGGGTTTGGTTCGGCAATGTTGACGGCAGAACGGGATATGCCGTCCCTTTGGACTCATATTTGCCGGTTCGTCGATGTGTCAGTTCGTTCTTGGCGAGAATCCGGTTGATTGTCCTGATTGACGGCAACGGTTTGGCGCCAAGATCTTCTATCTCCCATAGGATTGCTTGAGCACCGCAGAACAAACCCTGATTATAGAGATTGAGGCGAACCATCTTGACGATTTCTTCGATCTCTAATGGTGTCCGGTTTGGGATCACACGGGGGCGACGAGAACGATCCTCGCACCACGAGGCATCGCCCTCGCTATACCGCTTGAACCACTTGTACAGCCAGAACTTCGACTTGCCCAGCGACGCACATATTGATTCGGGACTTTCACCGTTTATAAATCGCTCCACGGCCAAGACCCGTTGCTGCTTGTTTTCCTTTTCCATGAACACCTCCGTATCTATTTTGGTGTTCACAGAATTACGTGATCGCTATTCGATTGTCAGAGAACTTTGTTTGCTATGTGCTGGCACATTTTTCCGTTATCGATGTCTTGGCACTCAACACCTAAGCATTACTGCGGCAATCGGAGTATTGCCAGTCTTCAGCAACAGATGCAAGTGATTAGGTATCAGCGCCCAAGCATAGCACTTAGTTCCAGTTTGCTCTACCAGCTTGCCGAGTCTTTGTAAAAAATCTTCACGATCCGCATTGTCTCGAAATATCTCGTTCCGCTCTATCCCCCTGGCGATAACATGGTGCAATGCACCCGGTGCGTCTATCCTGGCCTGTCTTGGCATGAATATCCTTCTATCATGCGCTCCAAATTATCTAAATATAAACATCTAAAGGGCGTCCCCAAGTTACAAGTTACCTGTCGAATTATGTGGTGTCCCCCGAATTATGCCCACTCTAGCTAAAAACAAAGAATATTTAAAAATAACATTGCTCCACAAATAAATAGAAATATTGAACATATGAGTATTAACCATCCATATTTTTGGACTCTTTTTTTTCTAAAGGCTTCTTTGGTTTCCCCGTAGTTAAGACGTCCCATATAAAACAGTAAACAATAAATTGCAGTTCCAAAGAAAAATAAAGCTGTCAAAATGTCTGTTGTTGTTCTCATATCACCTTCCAGTATCACTAGTTTGAGATTCAACGATTCCTACCGCAATATCTTTCATAATAACCCACGGATTAGGAATGTTTCCAGTATCACCACCTAGCCCGTATTCTATCAGCAGTAAACCTCCACCCTCAATCGTTATAACTATCGAAACTGAGATAACAAGCGGATTAGCTGTTAAAATTCCAGCGGTAAGTGATCCAAGACCTCCTGCGGTTCTTATCAAAGCGTTAGATCTACCTTTTGTCATTTTTGTTATCCCCGGATGCTGATCACTATTATACCAGAGTTCAAATACGGAAGTCACGGCGCCTTGTCCAAATCCTGTTGAAAAGCTACCACCGTACATTGCATGAATAGTTCCCCCCGTAATGCCTCCGATTATCGCATGACCGGCAACTTCCGATCCGAAGGGAGTAAAGTCCCTGAAGTAGCTTCCCATACCGGCCGATATCCCACCGGTCGCGATACCAAGGCCAACATCTCCTCCGGTAATGGCGGCGTTGATACCTCCGGCAGTTGCTCCTGCAGCAATATGAATAGCCACCTGAGTACCTCTGGAAACAACATAAGCAGCATCAGCCAACTGGCCAACATCCTGTAAATGTTGTATATATTCTCCAGCCCCGTAAAAAGCAGCCGCCGTAATAGTTGCTGTAACTCCCGCCTTTACAGAGTTTTCAAGGTTTTCCCCAAACAATAAATTACAACCAACAGTGCCGAGGGGACCTCCGTAGTAAAACGCCACTGCCCGAGCGCACATTCTGAAAAGTTCTGACTGCCATATATCAGTAAACACATCACCAAGGAAATCAAACCCGTTACTAAACCAATCTCTGGGATCTAAGGATATTAATCCGCTCGGATCCACATACATCAAAGGACTGTTGATACAGTAGCTGTATCTATTAAGCGACTGCGGATTGAATGGTGCCTGTACAATGGGATCGGGTGAGATGAATCTTCCGATCATGGGGTCGTAGTATCTTGCGCCGTAGTTGTAGAGGCCTGTCTCGGGGTCGAGTTCCTGATCGGTGTATTTGTAGTTGGTCAGGGTGGCGCCGGAATGGGTTCTTGTTGTACCGAAGGGATTGTATTCGGTGGATTCCACGACACCACCGGATGACTCTGTAATAATCGTGGAGCTTCCCAGATGATCACTATGTAAAATATGGTAACCGGAGGTTGTAACTTTGGCTATACGAGTACCTCCGGCGAAGATGTATTTTGTGTATGTGCTGTCCTTTTTCTCGTAATGGGAACCTATGTACCAGGTGGTGGAACCTCCCTGTATGGCCTTCTTAACCCTCGTGCCGCTGCCGTCGTATGTAAATGCGGAGGTTACGGTCGCTGTCTTCGTCCATACGATACTGGTTGGTAGATTGTCGGCATTGTAGGTTATGGCACGGGTCGCTGTCTGCGTCGGATCGGTGAAGTCCGGCCCTGCGGTCATGTTGCCGTTTCCGTCGTATGTATATGCGTAGTTGTTCCCATTGAAGTTGATATTTGCTACGGCATGTTTGCGGGTAGTATCGTATGTATAGGCGTAGCTGTTGATACCATATGTCTTGGACATGATGTTGCCGATGGCGTTGTATGTGTAGTTTATCGTGGGATAGGCACCATCGCTGGTCTCGGAGAGCAGCCGGTGGAGTTCATCGTAGGTGTAGTCGTAGGTTACATCGGTAATTATGTTATGTATCTCCTCGATGTCGCCTGCGGGTGTATAGCCGTAGCTCCAGTACTGTAGATCTCCCAGGATTGAGGTGGTACGTATGGAAGTGATCCTCATGGTGAAGGGATCATAGTAGCGGTAGTCGGTGGTTCCGTTTACGTGGCTGACCTGACCAACGGCACCGGAAGGTTTGTAATTGCTGTAATAGGCATAGACCCTTGAGTCGGATACGCCTTCCACCGTTTGCAGGAGCCCCGTTCCGGCATAATAGCTGTATGATACCTGGTATCCGTCGGGATAGGTGATCTGCGTGGTCTTTCCGGCCAGGTCATAGGTATTCTGGGTATCGTAGTTGGTGGCATCGCCGGTGATGGTCTTATTCCACTATGTCAAAGAACTAAGGAAGAGCGTTTCCAATATCACGAGCATGAGTCAAGAGCAGACTTGACCCCTTGGGTTTTAGAATACAGATCTACACAATTCGTATACCCATTTTCCATCTGACCAGTATAGATACCCGCAGTCATCGCTTTCAAGATTATAGGACATACCAATAGCATCAATATCGTTTTTGTGATTTATTACTCTTATAATAGAAATACGATCCCTAAGAATTTTTGAAAGAAATTCCCTCACTATCTTGTTTTTTTGAATACTCAAAATTGCAATAAAACTATTTCCTTTTGTATCTGTTTCACCATCGTATTTGCCAACAAAAATAATATCTGCAAAACCATCTCTGTTAAAATCTCCTCTTAATACAAATGTGTAGCCCCCTTCTAAAAAAAGAGCTTCTTCATCATATGTTTTTAAATCTTCTAGGGACATAATTCTAGGATTTAACAATTCCGGGATAATTTTCGCCAAGATATCCTTATTTAAGGTAATAGGCTTATCTCCAGGTCTAATTTCTGTGGGAATTGAATTGTCCTCAATGATAATCTTTTCATATGATTGATTCCCAGCGCCAGCGAATGTATCGTTAGCAATAAGAACAAGGATAAGACTTAACAGTAAAAAATAATTGATTTTTTTCATTCCATTTCCCTACCTTTTGAATTATGGAAATACGTAACTTGGATTGCACAAGCTTTCACCGGATTGTAGCTGAATATGAACATGCGCACCAGTTAGTTTCCCAATATTCGATAAAACTCCAATCGGTGTTCCAGATTGAACCTGTATAGGCAATGGTGAATTAGCTAAATTCGTGGCTAATGAAACATGATAGAAAAAAAGAGAATTATTATCAGAAAAACCATTTGGCCTAAAATAAATACCCCCAGGCGTTAATCCAGATATTTGACCATGAGCGGGAGCCAGCAATGGAGTTCCAAATCCTTTATTCGGATTAGGAGCTACATCTATACCACCATGGAATGAGGTCTTGCCTGTTACAGGATGGGTTCTCCATCCATATGGACTTGTTATTCTTTCATCACCTTCGAATAACTGATGATAATCTAATTCGGATACCTTGCCTTGAGGTGAGATATTTTCAGACATGCATCGGGTACAATCGCCCATTTCACCAATGGCGGGTTCTCCAAACCATGTATTCCATTTGCTTTTAACATAACCCGCCCCTCCATATCCAATCATTCCACCTCCTATTCCAGCAGCATAATAAGCCAGACCATCCAAGCCACCGGTAGCAGTTGCGAAGGCAGCACCTGCCCCTAGCATACCGTAAGCAAAGCCAGAATTAAGCGAATATAAACCTCCACCTAGTCCTCCTAAGGCACCACCTATTATTGCCCCTTGAAGTACCTGCCCTAGATTTCCCCCGTTTAAAGCAACACCTGCAGCACCTGCAGCCATGCCTGACATTATTCCTGCAAATACCGGCGCCGCAGTTCCGCCGGATAAAACAAACACTGCGCCTCCAATAATTCCTGTAAAAAGAGATTTAAAAAAGCTTCCCAGACTGAAGTATCCCGACGGATCCACATACATCAAAGGACTGTTGATACAGTAGCTGTATCTGTTAAGTGACTGGGGATTGAATGGTGCCTGAACAATGGGATCGGGGGAGATGAATCTTCCGATCATGGGATCGTAGTATCTTGCGCCGTAGTTGTAGAGGCCTGTCTCGGGGTCGAGTTCCTGATCGGTGTATTTGTAGTTGGTGAGGGTGGCGCCGGAATGGGTTCTTGTTGTTCCGAAGGGATTGTATTCGGTGGATTCCACGACACCACCGGATGACTCTGTAATAATCGTGGAGCTTCCCAGATGATCACTATGTAAAATATGGTAACCGGAGGTTGTAACTTTGGCTATACGAGTACCTCCGGCGAAGATGTATTTTGTGTATGTGCTGTCCTTTTTCTCGTAATGGGAACCTATGTACCAGGTGGTGGAACCGCCCTGTATGGTCTTCTTAACCCTGGTACCGTTGCCGTCGTATGTAAATGCGGAGGTTACGGTCGCTGCCTTCGTCCATGCGATATTGGTTGGTAGATTGTCGGCATTGTAGCTTATGGCACGGGTCGCTGTCTGCGTAGGATCGGTGAAGTCCGGCCCTGCGGTCATGTTGCCATTTCCGTCGTAGGTATATGCGTAGTTGTTCCCGTTGAAGTTGATATTTGCTACGGCATGTTTGCGGGTAGTATCGTATGTATAGGCGTAGCTGTTGGCGCCGTATGTCTTGGACATTATGTTGCCGATGACGTTGTATGTGTAGTTTATCGCGGGATAGGCACCATCGCTGGTCTCGGAGAGCAGCCGGTGGAGTTCGTCGTAGGTGTAGTCGTAGGTTACATCGGTAACTATGTTGTGGATCTCCTCGATGTCGCCTGCGGGTGTATAGCCGTAGCTCCAGTACTGCAGATCTCCCAGGACTGAGGTGGTACGTATGGAAGTGATCCTCATGGTGAAGGGATCATAGTAGCGGTGGTCGGTGGTTCCGTTTACGTGGCTGACCTGACCAACGGCACCGGAAGGTTTGTAATTGCTGTGATAGGCATAGCCCCTTGAGTCTGATACCCCCTGTACCGTTTGCAGGAGCCACGTGCCGGCATAATAGCTGTATGATACCGGGTATCCGTCGGGATAGGTGATCTGCGTCGTCTTTCCTGCCAGGTCGTAGGTATTCTGGGTATCGTAGTTGGTGGCATCGCCGGTGATGGTCTTATTCCACTATGTCAAAGAACTAAGGAAGAGCGTTTCCAATATCACGAGCATGAGTCAATAAGAGTGTCAATGAATTAAGTATACTGTCCCCGGAATAGCCCGCCCTCCGGCGAAGATGTATTTTGTGTATGTGCTGTCCTTTTTCTCGTAATGGGAACCTATGTACCAGGTGGTGGAACCTCCCTGTATGGCCTTCTTCACCCTTGTACCGTTTCCGTCGTATGTATATGCGTAGTTGTTCCCATTGAAGTTGATATTTGCTACGGCATGTTTGCGGGTAGTATCGTATGTATAGGCGTAGCTGTTGATACCATATGTCTTGGACATTATGTTGCCGATGGCGTTGTATGTGTAGTTTATCGCGGGATAGGCACCATCGCTGGTCTCGGAGAGGAGGCGGTGGAGTTCGTCGTAGGTGTAGTCGTAGGTTACATCGGTAACTATGTTATGTATCTCTTCTATGTCTCCCGCGGGTGTATAGCCGTAGCTCCAGTACTGTAGATCTCCCAGGATTGAGGTGGTACGTATGGAAGTGATCCTCATGGTGAAGGGATCATAGTAGCGGTGGTCGGTGGTTCCGTTTACGTGGCTGACCTGACCAACGGCACCGGAAGGTTTGTAATTGCTGTAATAGGCATAGACCCTTGAGTCTGATACCCCCTGTACCGTTTGCAGGAGCCCCGTGCCGGCATAATAGCTGTAGGATACCTGGTATCCGTCGGGATAGGTAATCTGCGTGGTCTTTCTTGCCAGGTCGTAGGTATTCTGGGTATCGTAGTTGGTGGCATCGCCGGTGATGGTCTTATTCCACTATGTCAAAGAACTAAGGAAGAGCGTTTCCAATATCACGAGCATGAGTCAATAAGGGTGTCAATGAATTAAGTATACTGTCCCCGGAATACACGCCGGAATACACCGGAATACAATACTGTCCCCGGAATACAGGATGAGTGGTACAGCACAGCGTAACGGAGAAGAGGGTTTCTCAACAGACCCAGTGTTCCTAGTTTTCTCGGAGACAGTATACCTATTTCGGGAATTCCCCACGATATTTCACAAGGCCCACAGCCAATCCCAGAACAAACCTAGCATATATCATTATAATTACTAAATAAGCTCCTGTTGCTATGGATGAACCAGTCACCCCTGCTATTACCGAAAGGGCAAGTATCGTTTTAATAAGCGTTAGAGTTACGAACCCATACTGTTTATGGAAGTTCAGATAATCGTTTTTAAAGTCTATCTTTCTGCTTTTTATTATTCCCACCAATATTAAATCCAGAACAAAAATTAATATCATTACAGTTATTGATATTATTACGATATAATTATCCATAATGGTATCAATCCTCCGGGTACCAGAACCCTTCTATTTTTTTGATGTTTTTGTCTATGGTTAAAGCCTTTTTCTCAAGTTTATATGCGAAATTATTATAGGCATTAATCCCAGTATTGGCACTGCCCGCTAAAGACGGCAAATAGCGGGCAGCGCCATAAGCCATTATTGCATTTTCAAAACCTGTAACCAGAGAATCTATAACAATATAGCCGGTTATTGTAGAAGTAAAACCCATATCCCTTGCAAAAGAGTCACCCGGATGCAGTCTTTCATTGTACCAGAGTTCGAATACGGAAGTAACGGCACCTTGTCCAAATCCTGTTGAAAAGCTACCGCCGTATATTGCATGAACAGTCCCCCCTGTGATGCCTCCAATTATCGCATGACCGGCAACTTCTGATCCATAGGGAGCAAAATCCCTGAAATAGCTCCCCATACCTGCCGATATCCCACCGGTCGCAATACCAAGGCCAACGTCCCCTCCGGTAATGGCGGCGTTGATACCTCCGGCAGTTGTATGAATGGCCACCTGAGTGCCTAGGGAAACAGTGTAAGATGCGTCTGCCAACTGTCCGACATCCTGAAGGTACTTGTTGAGTGCCAAGACATCGATAACGGAAAAATGTGCCAGCACATAGCAAACAAAGTTCTCTGACAATCGAATAGCGATCACGTAATTCTGTGAACACCAAAATAGATACGGAGGTGTTCATGGAAAAGGAAAACAAGCAGCAACGGGTCTTGGCCGTGGAGCGATTTATAAACGGTGAAAGTCCCGAATCAATATGTGCGTCGCTGGGCAAGTCGAAGTTCTGGCTGTACAAGTGGTTCAAGCGGTATAGCGAGGGCGATGCCTCGTGGTGCGAGGATCGTTCTCGTCGCCCCCGTGTGATCCCAAACCGGACACCATTAGAGATCGAAGAAATCGTCAAGATGGTTCGCCTCAATCTCTATAATCAGGGTTTGTTCTGCGGTGCTCAAGCAATCCTATGGGAGATAGAAGATCTTGGCGCCAAACCGTTGCCGTCAATCAGGACAATCAACCGGATTCTCGCCAAGAACGAACT
This sequence comes from Syntrophales bacterium, assembly GCA_963665835.2. Taxonomy (GTDB): domain Bacteria; phylum Desulfobacterota; class Syntrophia; order Syntrophales; family UBA2210; genus UBA6078. The sequence goes on from CAXXWJ010000002.1 coordinate 708,696, forward strand.
GACACATCGACGAACCGGCAAATATGAGTCCAAAGGGACGGCATATCCCGTTCTGCCGTCAACATTGCCGAACCAAACCCATCAGGCTGATCTTGTTGGCCCGTGCTATCTGAAGGGACCGATTCGTTTTTACAGCCTGAACATCGTTGATACGGCAACGGTCCGGTGTGGACTGCATCCTTCCATTGCCAAGTCAGGGCAAATGATCCTTGACGGGTTTTGGAGCGCATGGAAGCGGATGGGAATACCAGAGCGTGTCCAAGTTGATAATGCCATGTCTTTCTTCGGAAGCCCGACACATCCACGTGGAATGGGTCCCCTTATCCGACTCTGTCTGCAAAACGGTGTCGAGCCTTGGTTCATACCAATGGCCGAACCGTGGAGAAATGGAATGATTGAAAACTTCAACGACCGTTATCAACAGAGATTTCTCGGCAAAGTTATCATGGCGTCCATAGGGGATCTGCAATTGAACTCACTTGCGTTCGAACAGCGGCACAACAGCAGGTATCGCTACAGCAAACTCAAAGGTGATACACCGCTGAAAGCTCTTGCCGCCTCGAATGTCAAATTGAGGTTTCCAAAAGCAGAGGAGCCTCCCATGCATCGAATGAAAAAGCCGGAGATTGGCAAATATCACGTTGTGCGCCTCATTCGCAGCAACCTGAAATTGAATATCTTCGGAGAATGCTTCTCGGCTCCGCCAGAGACCATGCTTGAATACGTGGTGGCTACTATCGATGTCAAAGAGCAGAAACTAAAACTCTTCCTGGACAAAAAACAGGTAGAGGAATTCGATTACAAACTGCGATAGCTCAGTTGAGTGTCAGCGATGTCGTGGCACAAAAAATCGTTATCGATGTCTTGGCACTCGACAGGTACTGTATATATTCCCCGGCCCCATAAAAAGCAGCTGCGGTAATAGCCGACGTAACCCCCGCTTTTACGGCGCTTTCGAGATCTCCCGTAAACAAGAAGTTGCTGCCAGCAGCGCCAAGAGGACCTCCGTAGTAGAATGCTGCCGCTTGAGCGCACATTCTAAAGATGTCATTTTGCCATATCTCTGTAAATACATCACCAAAGAAATCACCTATTTCTTCAGCCCAATCTAAAGGATTCCATGACCAATATCCCGACGGATCGGTATACACCAGCGGACTGTTGATACAGTATCTGTACCTGTTTAGTGACTGCGGATTGAATGGTGCCTGTACGATGGGATCGGGGGAGATGAATCTCCCGATCATGGGGTCGTAGTATCTTGCGCCGTAGTTGTAGAGGCCTGTCTCGGGGTCCAGCTCCTGATCGGTGTATTTGTAGTTGGTCAGGGTGGCGCCTGAATGGGTCCTCGTTGTTCCGAAGGGATTGTATTCCGTGGATTCCGCGATTGCTCCGGTCGAATCGGAAAGAACCGTGGAGCTTCCCAGATGATCACTATGTAAAATATGGTAACCGGAGGTTGTAACTTTGGCTATACGAGTACCTCCGGCGAAGATGTATTTTGTGTATGTGCTGTCCTTTTTCTCGTAATGGGAACCTATGTACCAGGTGGTGGAACCTCCCTGTATGGCCTTCTTCACCCTTGTGCCGTTTCCGTCGTATGTATATGCGTAGTTGTTCCCATTGAAGTTGATATTTGCTACGGCATGTTTGCGGGTAGTATCGTATGTATAGGCGTAGCTGTTGATACCATATGTCTTGGACATTATGTTGCCGATGGCGTTGTATGTGTAATTTATCGCGGGATAGGCACCATCGCTGGTCTCGGAGAGGAGGCGGTGGAGTTCATCGTAGGTGTAGTCGTAGGTTACATCGGTAATTATGTTATGTATCTCTTCTATGTCTCCCGCGGGTGTATAGCCGTAGCTCCAGTACTGTAGATCTCCCAGGATTGAGGTGGTACGTATGGAAGTGATCCTCATGGTGAAGGGATCATAGTAGCGGTGGTCGGTGGTTCCGTTTACGTGGCTGACCTGACCAACGGCACCGGAAGGTTTGTAATTGCTGTAATAGGCATAGATCCTTGAGTCGGATACGCCTTCCACCGTTTGCAGGAGCCCCGTTCCGGCATAATAGCTGTAGGATACCTGGTATCCGTCGGGATAGGTGATCTGCGTGGTCTTTCTTGCCAGGTCGTAGGTATTCTGGGTATCGTAGTTGGTGGCATCGCCGGTGATGGTCTTATTCCACTATGTCAAAGAACTAAGGAAGAGCGTTTCCAATATCACGAGCATGAGTCAAGAGCAGACTTGACCCCTTGGGTTTTATCCACATCAATTATTTTTGTCTTTACCGGCAAACTCGGTTGCTCAGTAAAGCTTAAAGGCAATTTTGGGAACCAGTAGGGTGTACTACCGTAGGCAATAAAGTTCCATTTGAGTGTTTCTCTGTCTATTACATAGATTGCGGATCTTTTACTTGAATCAGCTGTAAACATTATTCTCCAAATTCCACCTAGGAACTTCTCGAGCACAAACTGACTGCTGTCGGGCGACCATGGGAATTCCGTGATCGGATAAACGGAACTTCCAAACTTGTCACCCTTATTGTTTTTAAAGACCAGCTTCCTAGTCAGATTGTTCTTTGATAGCAAAATGATGTCATAGTATGCTCCTAACGTTGTTGCCAGACAGTCTCCCTCATAACACTCTTTTCCGCACGGCTCACCACCATATGTATCCACATTATCCGGCACATCCCACTTCAACACATGCCTTCCGTCAGGCGATACGAAAGCACACCTCGTCCTTGCAATAGGACCTCTTTGAACAAGAAAATCCAGTAGTTTGGACGAATTATTATAATTCTGAACAGTGAAATCACCAATTAAATAATACGTTAATATCTGGTCTATCCCTGTTTCTTTGGCAATATTGTAATTCATGGGATAATCAAAAGCGGCTCCACTTTCAGTAATTCCACTATACATATGAATCTTTTTACTGTCCTTTGACCACCAGCAACCTAGCCACACCCAATTACCCGCCGGTACAACTATCCGACGGAATGAAGCTTCCTGAAGATCATATAATCTTACTTCACGCTTATCGTTTCCTTGAGCATGAAATAGAAATAGATCAAATGGTATAACAAACATCCATCTCCCATCGGGGGATATTCGGAAGGCAGCAGGGCCATCAGCCACTACCCGTTCGTCACTTCCATCCGGGTTAACAGAAAATATAGTCCCTCTATTTTCGAACAGTATTCGTTCGCTCTGATCCATCGATTGATTTGACTTAGCCCTATCTTCGTATTTAATCGTATCTGATGCACATGAGACCAAGATGTTACTTAGCGACAGGATCATTAAGATACAAATAAAATTTCTCAACAGGTTTTGCATGGCATATTTCCCCTCTCACTTTACCTTATCACTCACTGCCCCACCACCAGTAGCCAAGAGTGCCCGCATAATGAAAATTTGAATAATAATTCATTGGCGATGAATATCCAAATCTGGTGGAGCAATAGTGGGGATTGAAAGAAAAAACGCTATAGTCATAATTAAATCCGTATTCCTTTTCATGTTTTGAATAATAGGGATCCTTAGGATCAAAATACGATCCGTTATTTTCAATGACCAAGTATTTTGAACCATATGGGAGATCAACATCGGTAATCGCAGCTGTGTGATTACCAAATCCCAGCCACTGCATCAACTTCTGCTTCAAACTATTGCCTTGCAATAGTAACCTTGCGTTGGGGTTCTCCGCTCGAATTTTCGCTGCCGTCTCTCTAATCAATGTCTCGGCACCATTAAACCGTAATGCCATCAAAGCCACGTCAGCGGCAAAAGCGTAAAGAGCACCTTTGAAAGCACAGTCTTCTCCACCACCAATATATCCAGAGGTAAAACCTCCGAGGCCTGCGGCAATAGAATTACTCGGAAAACCACAAGCGATCAATCCGCCCGTCACGGTACCACCAATTGCTCCCAATGCTGCCCCTTTAATTGTACCTTCAAGAATATTTCCTCCATAAACCGCTGCAAAAAGTCCTCCACTTGTAGCACCTGCTGCACCTCCCCCGGCAGCACCAGCGGCAACTATTCCTGCAGGTCCACGACCGGCAGCTTCAAATGCCCAAGCCCCTGTCTCAAAGCCTATAGCTCCCGACAATCCTCCTATTATACCCCCCGCAAGCATAGCGCCAAAGCTCCAATCACTCTCGATTCCTGAAATAAATGCTCCAATGAAAGCACCTATAAAGAAACCCCAGAAATTTCCGCTCGGATCGACATACATCAGCGGATTATTGATACAGTAACTGTATCTGTTAAGTGACTGGGGATTGAATGGTGCCTGTACGATGGAATCGGGGGAGATGAATCTTCCGATCATGGGATCGTAGTATCTTGCGCCGTAGTTGTAGAGTCCTGTCTCGGGGTCCCGCTCCTGATCGGTGTATTTGTAGTTGGTCAGGGTGGCGCCTGAATGGGTTCTTGTTGTTCCGAAGGGATTGTATTCGGTGGATTCCGCGATTGCTCCGGATGAATCGGAAATAACCGTGGAGCTTCCAAGATGATCACTATGTAAAATATGGTAACCGGAGGTTGTCACCTTGGCTATACGAGTACCTCCGGCGAAGATGTATTTTGTGTATGTGCTGTCCTTTTTCTCATAATGGGAACCTATGTACCAGGTGGTGGAACCTCCCTGTATGGCCTTCTTAACCCTGGTACCGCTGCCGTCGTATGTATATGCGTAGTTGTTCCCATTGAAGTTGATATTTGCTACGGCATGTTTGCGGGTAGTATCGTATGTATAGGCGTAGCTGTTGGCGCCGTATGTCTTGGACATGATGTTGCCGATGGCGTTGTATGTGTAGTTTACCGTGGGATAGGCACCATCGCTGGTCTCGGAGAGCAGCCGGTGGAGTTCATCGTAGGTGTAGTCGTAGGTTACATCGGTAACTATGTTGTGGATCTCCTCGATGTCGCCTGCGGGTGTATAGCCGTAGCTCCAGTACTGTAGATCTCCCAGGATTGAGGTGGTACGTATGGAAGTGATCCTCATGGTGAAGGGATCATAGTAGCGGTAGTCGGTGGTTCCGTTTACGTGGCTGACCTGACCAACGGCACCGGAAGGTTTGTAATTGCTGTAATAGGCATAGACCCTTGAGTCGGATACGCCTTCCACCGTTTGCAGGAGCCCCGTTCCGGCATAATAACTGTAGGATACCTGGTATCCGTCGGGAGATGGTCTTATTCCACTATGTCAAAGAACTAAGGAAGAGCGTTTCCAATATCACGAGCATGAGTCAATAAGGGTGTCAATGAATTAAGTATACTGTCCCCGGAATAGGTCCCCCATCAAAACCAACCAGTGGAACGAATCCAGACCGGGGTTTCTCGAAGCCGATACGGTCGCTCATTGCGGCGATTCCACCGCCGGGATGTACGTCAACACCATAGATTTCGTCGATATCGCTACCGGGTGGACTGAACAACGCGCAGTCTGGGGAAAAGGAGAATCCGGAGTCCTGGAACAGATCAAAAACATTGAAAAAACCCTCCCATTCCCAATCCTCGGCTTCGATTGCGATAATGGAGGCGAGTTCCTCAATTATCACCTCCTTAGGCACTTTACCGAAAGAAAACATCCCGTCCAGTTCACGAGAAGCAGAGCCTACCACAAAGATGACAACGCCCATATCGAACAGAAAAAATGGACACACATAAGGCAGTGGATCGGATATGACCGCCTGGATAATCCCAACGTCGTGTCATCCCTCAACAACCTCTATACCAAGGAATGGAGGCTCTTCCATAACTTCTTCTGTCCCTCCGTAAAACTCATCGCAAAAGAAAGAATTGAAGTTCCCCCGAAATGATGGACACACCGAAAAGTTAGAGATAAAGAAAGAGAAGTGGCCCTGGAAATTTGAACACGCCTTTAGGTGGGAAATCTGCTACTAATAGCGCTCGTTGTTCCCATTGAAGTTGATATTTGCTACGGCATGTTTGCGGGTAGTATCGTATGTATAGGCGTAGCTGTTGGCGCCGTATGTCTTGGACATTATGTTGCCGATGGCGTTGTATGTGTAGTTTATCGTGGGATAGGCACCATCGCTGGTCTCGGAGAGCAGCCGGTGGAGTTCGTCGTAGGTGTAGTCGTAGGTTACATCGGTAACTATGTTGTGGATCTCCTCGATGTCGCCTGCGGGTGTATAGCCGTAGCTCCAGTACTGTAGATCTCCCAGGATTGAGGTGGTACGTATGGAAGTGATCCTCATGGTGAAAGGATCATAGTAGCGGTAGTCGGTGGTTCCGTTTACGTGGCTGACCTGACCAACGGCACCGGAAGGTTTGTAATTGCTGTAATAGGCATAGACCCTTGAGTCGGATACGCCTTCCACCGTTTGCAGGAGTCCCGTGCCGGGATAGTAGCTGTAGGATACCTGGTATCCGTCGGGATAGGTGATCTGCGTGGTCTTTCCGGCCAGATCGTAGGTATTCTGAGTATCGTAGTTGGTGGCATCGCCGGTGATGGTTTTATTTCACTATGTCAAAGAACTAAGGAAGAGCGTTTCCAATATCACGAGCATGAGTCAATAAGGGTGTCAATGAATTAAGTATACTGTCCCCGGAATAGGACTGCGAAAGTTGAGTTATCTAAATATAAACATCTAAAGGGCGTCCCCAAGTTCTCCAGTTCTCGATTTGAATAGTTTTCACTCTAAGTTTGGGAAGAACTTCCAAGCATATACAAACGCCATCGGCCAAAATAGAAAAATAAAAATTATCCACTTCTTTTGCCCTAATATGAAATATGCATGATATATGGCAAAGAAAAATAATCCAAAAATCATTATAAGGCATTGTAAAATCAAGAATATTTCCCACCAGTAGGCTTCATTCCAACCAAGGGAATTATCCATAATCCTAGGGTCTTGAGAGCTTAAGATAAAGAGAAAATATAACACAAAGACCGTTACACTGACGAATACTGAATAAACAAACTTTCTTCTAAATATAACCCTTGTTATCATATGCTATCCTATACCTTCACATAATATATACCGCATCACTAATCTCCTAGAAAATTCATTTGCACTTTCCCATGTATTGCTTGGAAAGAACTAGGCCAACAAACAGTTAATCCAAATTCTACTTGCCCAAATTCAGAGGAAGAAAAACCTTTGTAATCCAAAGCAGGTGAGGTTAACCCGTTTATTCGTTCATAACCTAATCTAAACCCGCCAGCCTTAACTTGGAAACAAATCCTTTCTTCACTAAGATATTCGACTCCACTTCCTGTTAATCTGTCTATATTCATATCTGTAAATTCCCCCTCAAAAGCTAAACCTAACATTCTAAGTTTTAAGCCAAGCCCAACTCCGTGAGATAGGTTGAAAAATATGGACACCAATGTTTAGGTAAGAAACCAAGACGGAGGTGTGAAAATGGAAAGGATACCGAACGGGCGCTACACGAAAGAGTTTCGAGAGGAAGCGGTAAAGATGGTGACGGATGGCGGCATGTCCGCGTTGGAGACATCAAAGCGATTATCATTGCCAAAATCAACGTTAGAGCACTGGATAAGGGTTTCCAAGACGGGGACCCTTGGTGAGATTGGCAAGGGCCAGCGTCCCCTGACAGAGATTGAGAGGGAGTTGGCGAAAGTGAAGCGAGAGTTGTCCCTGGCGAAGATGGAGAGGGACATCTTAAAAAAAGCGGCCGCGTACTTTGCCAAGGAGTCGCTGGAAGGTACGCGGTGATCAGAGTGTTGCGACTGGCCTATTGTGTTTCGCTGCTATGCCGTGTGTTGGAGGTGACGACAAGCGGATACTATGCTTGGATCAAGCGTCCGCTTACTATCAGGCAGCGAGAGGAGGAGAGACTGGAACTGGAGATCCGCGCCGCTCATAAACGGACGCGCCAGACGTACGGTCCGGAGCGCTTGCAGCGGGATTTGGCCGATAACGGAATCGTCGTGGGCGTCCACCGGATCAAGCGGATTCGCCGGAAGCTCGGCCTGCGTTGCCGGCAAAAACGGAAGTTTAAGGTTACGACGGACTCGCGGCATTCTCTGCCCGTGGCGGAGAATCTGCTGAATCAGAAGTTTGAAGCATCCGCGCCTAACCAGATCTGGCTGAGCGATATCACTTACATCCCCACCGGAGAAGGTTGGCTGTATCTTGCCGGCCATAAGGATCTTTTTACCGGAGAAGTCGTGGGTTATGCCATGGCAGAGCGTATGACGAAGAACCTGGTCAGCGAGTCCCTTTTTCGGGCCATAGCCGCCAAACGACCCGGAGCGGGGTTGATTCACCATTCGGACCGGGGGAGCCAGTATTGCGCTCTGGAATACGCCTTCTTGCTTGACAGATGCGGGATGAGGGCCTCTATGAGCCGGAAAGGAAACTGCTATGACAACGCCCCTATGGAAAGCTTCTGGGGCATGCTCAAGAACGAACATGTCCACCATTGCCGGTATGCAACCAGACAAGAGGCGATACTGGACATCACGGAGTACATCGAGATCTTCTATAACCGGCAAAGAAGGCAGGCCAAACTCGGGTTCTTGTCACCTGCCGCTTTTGAACGATGGTTCTATCAAAAACGGCTGGCAGCATGAAAGGTTTGGTGTCCACTATTGACGACCGACCTCACCGGCGCCTTTTTCTGATCCCGCAAAAAAATTACGAACAGATGGTAAAGCCTTATTATGAATCCAAGGGAGCAATCGTTCATGAGCCCAGTCATTAGCAATACTGCCAATACATGCTGTTATTGCACCTTGTCGAAATCCTCCCCAAAAGTCGTTTTGATAAATCTGACCGGTTATACCACCGAAGACACCACCAATTAGCGATCTACCAGCACACCTTACAGCATAATTCAAACCCTTCATATATTGGCCAGTCCAAGCACCAAAGCCACCAGATATACCACCAACTAGCATGCCAACTCCTAAATCACCACCGGTAATCCCGGAATTGATTGCACCTGAAATTACACCAGCCCCGGCATGCATGCCAGCAGCTACGACACTAGGCAGGCCATATTCTCCTATAATCCCTCCAGCAGCGCCAAAAAGCCCTCCACTTATAGCTCCCGTTAACATACCAGTTAATATATTGCCACCTGTAACTGCTGATGTAATAGCCCCTATGAAGCCGCCTATCAGTGCCCCAACTATAATGTCATCAATAAGAAAAAAATTTCCGCTCGGATCGACATACATCAAAGGACTGTTGATACAGTAACTGTATCTGTTAAGTGACTGGGGATTGAATGGTGCCTGAACAATGGGATCGGGGGAGATGAATCTCCCGATCATGGGGTCGTAGTATCTGGCGCCGTAGTTGTAGAGGCCTGTCTCGGGGTCCAGCTCCTGATCGGTGTATTTGTAGTTGGTGAGGGTGGCGCCGGAATGGCTTCTTGTTGTTCCGAAGGGATTGTATTCGGTGGATTCCGCGATTGCTCCGGATGAATCGGAAATAACCGTGGAGCTTCCAAGATGATCACCATGCAAAATATGGTAACCGGAGGTTGTAACTTTGGCTATACGAGTACCTCCGGCGAAGATGTATTTTGTGTATGTGCTGTCCTTTTTCTCGTAATGGGAACCTATGTACCAGGTGGTGGAACCTCCCTGTATGGCCTTCTTAACCCTCGTGCCGCTGCCGTCGTATGTAAATGCGGAGGTTACGGTCGCTGCCTTCGTCCATACGATATTGGTTGGTAGGTTGTCGGCATTGTAGCTTATGGCACGGGTCGCTGTCTGCGTCGGATCGGTGAAGTCCGGCCCTGCTGTCATGTTGCCGTTTCCGTCGTATGTATATGCGTAATCGTTCCCGTTGAAGTTGATATTTGCTACGGCATGTTTGCGGGTAGTGTCGTATGTATAGGCGTAGCTGTTGGCGCCGTATGTCTTGGACATTATGTTGCCGATGGCGTTGTATGTGTAGTTTATCGCGGGATAGGCACCATCGCTGGTCTCGGAGAGCAGCCGGTGGAGTTCATCGTAGGTGTAGTCGTAGGTTACATCGGTAACTATGTTATGTATCTCCTCGATGTCGCCTGCGGGTGTATAGCCGTAGCTCCAGTACTGTAGATCTCCCAGGATTGAGGTGGTACGTATGGAAGTGATCCTCATGGTGAAGGGATCATAGTAGCGGTAGTCGGTGGTTCCGTTTACGTGGCTGACCTGACCAACGGCACCGGAAGGTTTGTAATTGCTGTAATAGGCATAGACCCTTGAGTCGGATACGCCTTCCACCGTTTGCAGGAGTCCCGTTCCGGCATAATAGCTGTAGGATACCTGGTATCCGTCGGGATAGGTGATCTGCGTCGTCTTTCCTGCCAGGTCGTAGGTATTCTGGGTATCGTAGTTGGTGGCATCGCCGGTGATGGTCTTATTCCACTATGTCAAAGAACTAAGGAAGAGCGTTTCCAATATCACGAGCATGAGTCAAGAGCAGACTTGACCCCTTGGGGGTTTTATCCACATCAATTATTTTTGTCTTTACCGGCAAACTCGGTTGCTCAGTAAAGCTTAAAGGCAATTTTGGGAACCAGTAGGGTGTACTACCGTAGGCAATAAAGTTCCATTTGAGTGTTTCTCTGTCTATTACATAGATTGCGGATCTTTTACTTGAATCAGCTGTAAACATTATTCTCCAAATTCCACCTAGGAACTTCTCGAGCACAAACTGACTGCTGTCGGGCGACCATGGGAATTCCGTGATCGGATAAACGGAACTTCCAAACTTGTCACCCTTATTGTTTTTAAAGACCAGCTTCCTGGTCAGATTGTTCTTTGATAGCAAAATTATGTCATAGTATGCTCCTAACGTTATTGCCAGACAGTCCCCCTCATAACACTCTCTACCACACTGCTGACCATATGTTTCGATATCATCCGGTACATCCCACTTCAACACATGCCTTCCGTCAGGCGATACGAAATCACACCTCGTCCTTGCAATAGGCCCTCTTTGAACAAAAAAATCAACCACCCCGGATCTTTTCTTGTATCTCCGAATTATAAACTCTCGCGTGGACAAGTCATAGGTAAGAATCTTATCGATTTTGAGTTTATTTGATCGCAGTGGTTCATATCGTAGTTGCTCATCCTTCACGAAACTGAACATATGGAAGCTATCACTATTATCCGACCACCAACACTCCTGCCTCATCCAATTCCCTTCCGGCATGTTTATCCGAATGAATGAAGCGTCCTTAAAATCGTATAACCGTAACTCACCCTTTTCTTCTACTTGATTATTAACCGTCAGATCGAGTGTTATAATTAGCATCCACCTCCCGTCAGGGGATACGCGGAAATCGGCAGGGCCATTATCTACTACCCTATTATCACTGCCATCAGGATTTACAGAAAATATTGTCCAGTCATTTTCGAAGATTATTCGTTCGCTATGACTCACCGATTGATTTGCCTCAGCCCTATCTTCGTATCTAATCGTATCTGATGCACATGAGACCAAGATGTTACTTAGCAACAGGATCATTAAGATACAAATAAAATTTCTCAACAGGTTTTGCATGCATATTTCCCCTCTCACTTTACCTTATCGCTCACTTCCCCACCACCAGTAGCCAAGAGTCCCCGCATAATGAAAATTCGAATAATAATTCATGGGAGACAAGTAGCCGAATCTACTGGAACAATTGCGATATAAAAAATTATAGGAATTGCTAAAATTAATACCTTCCCTTCCTGTAGGCATGCCAACTTTGTGCTCTGGGTAATAGGGAGCCTTTGGATCCACAGGCGATCCGTTGTATTCAATTACCAAATATTTTGAACCATATGGGAGATCAAAATCGGTAATCGCAGCTGTGTGATTACCAAATCCCAGCCATTGCATCAACTTCTGCTTCAAACTATTGCCTTGCAATAGTAACCTTGCGTTGGGGTTCTCCGCTCGAATTTTCGCTGCCGTCTCTCTAGTCAATGTCTCGGCACCATTAAACCGTAATGCCATCAAAGCCACGTCAGCGGCAAGAGCGTAAAGAGCACCTTTGAAAGCACAGTCTTCTCCACCACCAATATATCCAGAGGTAAAACCTCCGAGGCCTGCGGCAATAGAATTACTCGGAAAACCACAAGCGATCAATCCGCCCGTCACGGTACCACCAATTGCTCCCAATGCTGCCCCTTTAATTGTACCTTCAAGAATATTTCCTCCATAAACCGCTGCAAAAAGTCCTCCACTTGTAGCACCTGCTGCACCTCCCCCGGCAGCACCAGCGGCAACTATTCCTGCAGGTCCACGACCGGCAGCTTCAAATGCCCAAGCCCCTGTCTCAAAGCCTATAGCTCCCGACAATCCTCCTATTATACCCCCCGCAAGCATAGCGCCAAAGCTCCAATCACTCTCGATTCCTGAAATAAATGCTCCAATAAAAGCACCTATAAAGAATCCCCAGAAATTTCCGCTCGGATCCACATACATCAAAGGACTGTTGATACAGTAGCTGTACCTGTTTAGTGACTGCGGATTGAATGGTGCCTGTACGATGGGATCGGGGGAGATGAATCTTCCGATCATGGGGTCGTAGTATCTTGCGCCGTAGTTGTAGAGGCCTGTCTCGGGGTCGAGTTCCTGATCGGTATATTTGTAGTTGGTCAGGGTGGCGCCGGAATGGGTTCTTGTTGTACCGAAAGGATTGTATTCGGTGGATTCCACGACACCACCGGATGACTCTGTAATAATCGTGGAGCTTCCCAGATGATCACTATGTAAAATATGGTAACCGGAGGTTGTAACTTTGGCTATACGAGTACCTCCGGCGAAGATGTATTTTGTGTATGTGCTGTCCTTTTTCTCGTAATGGGAACCTATGTACCAGGTGGTGGAACCTCCCTGTATGGCCTTCTTAACCCTCGTGCCGCTGCCGTCGTATGTAAATGCGGAGGTTACGGTCGCTGCCTTCGTCCATGCGATATTGGTGGGGAGATTGTCGGCATTGTAGCTTATGGCACGGGTCGCTGTCTGCGTCGGATCGGTGAAGTCAGGACCAGAGGTCATGTTGCCGTTTCCGTCGTATGTATATGCGTAGTTGTTCCCATTGAAGTTGATATTTGCTACGGCATGTTTGCGGGTAGTATCGTATGTATAGGCGTAGCTGTTGATACCATATGTCTTGGACATGATGTTGCCGATGGCGTTGTATGTGTAGTTTATCGTGGGATAGGCACCATCGCTGGTCTCGGAGAGCAGCCGGTGGAGTTCATCGTAGGTGTAGTCGTAGGTTACATCGGTAATTATGTTATGTATCTCCTCGATGTCGCCTGCGGGTGTATAGCCGTAGCTCCAGTACTGTAGATCTCCCAGGATTGAGGTGGTACGTATGGAAGTGATCCTCATGGTGAAAGGATCATAGTAGCGGTGGTCGGTGGTTCCGTTTACGTGGCTGACCTGACCAACGGCACCGGAAGGTCTGTAATTGCTGTAATGGGCATAGACCCTGGAGTCTGAAACGCCCTGTACCGTTTGCAGAAGCCCCGTTCCGGCATAATAGCTGTAGGATACCTGGTATCCGTCGGGATAGGTGATCTGCGTCGTCTTTCCTGCCAGGTCGTAGGTATTCTGGGTATCATAATTGGTGGCATCGCCGTTAATGGTCCGGCGTGAGTTTGTAACCCTTCCCATGGTGTCGTAGGCTAGAACGGTCGTGCATGAGTTCGTATTGTTGACGGAGTAGAGCCTGCCCCTGCCGTTGGTGATGCTCAGATTGTCGTATGTGTAGGTAACGGTGGGATCGGACGTGGAGTAGCTCTTTGTAAGCACCCTGTTGAGGGCATCGTAGGTGTAGGTGATTATCTGGCTCTTTGCGTCGGTCTGCGTGAGCAGATTTCCGTTTAGATCGTAGGTGTATGAGTATGAGCCCATGTCGGGGTCGGTCATGGCAGTCTTCTGCCCCAGGCTGTTGTAGGAAATGGAGTTTGCGTTCCCCAGATGATCCGTTACGGTCAAGAGGTCCCCGGCGGCGTTGTAGGTATAATAGGTGTTTTGAGGGGTTGAATTAATGTATTCCGTTACCTGCTTTGTCCGGCCCAGATAGTCTTTGAGGGTTTCTATCTGCGAACCGTCGGGATCGGTAGCTGTAGTTACGAGGCCATTGTAAGCAAATTGCGCAGTGACTGTACCGTAGTCACTATTAGGACTTTCAACGACGGTCGGCCTGCCACGATAATCGAATGTGGTCTCCTGCCAGGGGTAATCCGCCTCTGACGGCGAAGCGCCATACTGTATGGCGGTCGAAAAATAGGGGCCCTCGGTCCTGTAGTTGCGACCCATGTTGTCGTAGTAGGCGCGGGTTACTATCTTGTTGCTTCCCTCACCGATGGTAAGGGTCTGCCTGGTCCTGCCAAGGCCGTCCACGTAGGCATATTCATCTATGGTACTGGTCGCGTTTTCCTTTACATGGGCTACGGAGTAGCGTGGGGAGGCCGTATCGTAGTACTGGATGGTGACCTGCCCGCCGTCGAGTGCGTTGGTCTCTTCCAGACGCCCGAATTCGTCATAGCTGTAACAGGTCAGGTTACCGTTCTCGTCACGGGCCTGGGTCACCTGACCGAAGCGGTAGTCGTATGACTCGTTGACCACGGCGTGCGTGACACCGCTCGTCGTAGGATAGGTGACTGTTCCGTGATAGGTATTGGCGGTTGTCTCGATGGTCGTGGTGGTAGGAGGATTTCCCTTTGCATCGGTGGTGGATACCAGGTTTCCGAAGCTGTCGTAGGACATTGAGACTGTCGGACTGGCGCCGCTGTTGTTCCAGGAGGTCTGGGACAGGAGGTTGCCCGTAGCGCTTTGATATGCGTAGGTAGTCTCTCGCACCTTCCCGCTCGTGGATCCGGTGGTCGTCGCCTTTGTGGCTCTCCAGAGCCATGTCCCCATGTTTGTGTATTCGTATTCTGTGGTGATCGATTCCGCTCCCGTACCGGAGACCACCCTGGTCAGGAGGTTGCCGTTCGTGTCATCATAGGTGGCGTCCTCCTGGCTGAAGACGGTGCCTGCCGAATCGTAGTTTTCGTTTCGTACCTGGCTCTGCTTCACGAAGGCGCAGTTTTCATAACCCGTGTTCAGGAGCGTTGTCTGCCAGGTCTGTTCGGTCTTGCCCAGTAATGTCTCGGAAGGATCCCTGGATTCGGTCCTGTATGATCGTCCCTTCAGGTAGTCGCTCTGGTAAAACCAGGTCTCGCTTGTTGTATTATTGGGGCTTGTGGATTTAACATATTCGAAACCCCTGAATTCCCTTTCGGGAAAGTCGAAAAGCCCGCCGGAGTATGTGTAGGTGCTGGTCGATGTGGTGCCCAGACCGTCGTCTACCGTCATAGACGATATTGTATGGACGATAAAGGGCAGATTAGTGTTCTCGTAGGCCGAGGAGGGTGTGTATTCCAGGGTCGTTGTTGCCCCCATCCCGTTTTCGATCCCGGTTAGCTTGTAGAGGGGTTCATCGGGGATGGCTTCGTACAGGTCATGTTCCTGATCGCCCAGCTTGTAGTACATGAAGTCGGTCTTTCCGTCGCCGGTGAAGTCACCTACTGTGAATTCATAATTCGTGTAGTCCTTTGTTACACTGCTGTAGTTTATGACGGGCAGGGACGTTCCATCGCCCCTGCTTAGATATACATGGTTGCTGTTGTCACTTGGACGGTAATACATGATATCGGTTAGGCCGTCGCCGTTGAAGTCGCCGGCAGAAAGCTTCCATCCCGTATAATTCGAAGAACCCGCCTGGGCAAATATGGAGGCAAAAGTCCCGTCGCCGTGTCCGAAATAAACATAGTGGTTATTACTCTCCGGGTAGACCCACATGGAATCCATGATGCCGTCGCCATTGAAATCGCCGGCAATATGCCCACCAGCAGAGTGATTAAGGGAGTCGGTCCAAACAACGGCAGCGGAAAAGGTTCCGTCCGTTTTACCAAAGATACTTGTATGGGAATTCGAAGCTGAGTATGTAATCAAAATATCAGGCGTGCCATCATTGTTAAGATCTGATACCTCTATTTTGTAATAATATTTTATATACTCCGGCATCGCGACAATTTTTTTAATTGCTCCAACAACCCTGGCCCCGAAGGTCCCATTCCCGTTACCGATCATGACAATTGGCTGAAAATCAATATACCAATACTTCAGATAAAACTGATCAAAATATTGCCATGTCTTATTGTAATAAAGTATATCGGCCTTGCCGTCGTGGTTGAAGTCCCTGAGCTCCATATCAAAGTTGGTGTAGTCGTTTCCCTCCGGCCCTCGAATCCTGGTCTGGAACGTTCCATCGCCATTTCCCATATAGGCGTAGTGGTCGCCTGAAGTAGCTTTCCTGTAGTACATCAGGTCCGTTTTGCCGTCGCCGTTTATGTCGCCCGTGGTAAGTTCCCATCCCGTGTAGTCTATGCTGTCCGGAGATCCATAAACTGCCGAGAAGGTCCCGTTAGCGTTCCCGAAATAGATGTAGAGCTGGTTGGATGACTTGTCGTAATAGAGGATGTCCTGGATGTTGTCTTTGTTGAAGTCGGCCGTCAGGGCCTCGTAGTCTTCGTAGTCGCTTGAATCGGACGTATTGGTGCAGGGCGCGAAACTTGGTGAAGTGTTATTGGAGGTCAATTCTATCGCGGGGAGGGTCGAACCGTCGGTAACTGCCCCGTTGGCATCAAGAGTAAAATCGCTGCCGTACTGCTGGACGCTCTCGAGTATGGAGAAGCCCGTCGTGTCGTCATAGTCAAGATCGTAGGCCCTTACTTCCTCATAAGTACCTACGCTCATAACGGCTATCGTCTTGAGGCGCTTTTCTATGGATACGAGGTCTTCTCCGTTGGAATACTTGACTATGTCGTTGCGGTCCTCGTAGTGGAAAGCAACTTTTCCGTTGGGAATAGCGTCCGAGGCAAGGCCGTCGCTTACGTTGTTTGTATAGTATATCTTCGAAAGGTACAGATGCCCCTGGTCCTCGGAGTAGATGATCCTCATGTAGTTGCCGTTGCTGTCTTCAACCCGGTCCAGTCGCCACTGGAAGATTCCCAGGGCGTTTTCCTGTCTGGAGTCAGAGGTCGCGAACCGTAGTAGTAGGTAAGTCCGTCTTTTCCGGTTACGACCCAGCCGTCTGAGCTGGGGTCCAGATAGAATTTGAGGAATCCCCCTTCGATCTTTGCGCCGTAGTAATATGTGCCCCAGTCATGTCGGCGAACTATATCGAATGATGCCTCCGAGTTGGCAAAGATGAACTCTTCTCCGCTGTAGTCTATGCCGAATTTTGTCTGACGCTGGATGGTGCCTACCTCCAGACTCCAGCCTATTCCGATAACACCGTTCTTGCCGGTGCTGTTGTAGATCATATTAAGATTGGGAGATATACCGTTTCTACCGGGAGGGACCAGGATGGGAATCCTGGCCGATGCCGCTCCGGCAAACTGGGAGACATTTATGGAAGCTGTGGACTGCCCGACACCGGCCCCAGCGCCAGAAGAGGTCGATGTCGTAGCGAGGCTCATGGAGGTCAGCGACTCTTGGGAGGACAATTCCGAATCGTCCGTCTTTTCGCTGTTCCCTTTAGAGGATTCGTCGGCAACCGCTTCGATCTCCTCCGATGAGAACTCGGAGTCGGCGGCGAACACCGAGACCTTCGTTAAGGCCAGAGCCAGAAAGAAACATAGAACAAGCGAAACAAAAAGCCTTCCATAGAATCCCTTACCAGACGACATAGGACACCTCCCTATTAAGATGTGGTTGTAAACGAAAAGGACCCCTATATTTGAAAAAGCAAAAATATCCTTAGTTAGCAACTGACTTGGGAAGTACAGGGCAAATAGGCCTTGCCATAAATGTTAGTTTTAGTTTTATAGGTTTACTACTCTGAAATATTGGAGATGGATTCATCATGGAAGAGACCTCGAATATTTTGACTCTCTTTCAATAAAAGGCAATGACAAATCAAAACTGGAAAAGAAATCAAGAACTCCCGAAAAAAGTCCGCAACGCAATCTCGTTTATCAAAAAAGGCAACCAAATTTTCCTCAGTTGCCTACAAATATTTTTGGATTATGTCAAGAAAAACATCTCACAAACTGATAAAAAAAGAATGCCCGGAAAATAAATTTGCCGGGCATTCTGCATTATACAAAGGAGTTTAAAAAAATATTATTTTTTGTCAACCTCTTCAAAGTCCGCATCCACAACATCGTCATCGGGTCTTGCCGACTGAGACTGAGAACCGGCATCCGAATCACCTCCGCCGGCTGCCTGTTCTTTGGCGGTCGCCTTTGCATACATGGCCTCCGCCAACTTGTGGGAGGCCTGGTTTGCCTCCTCCTGAGCAGCCTTTATTGCATCGACATCATCTCCCTCGATAGCCTTCTTGAGCTTTGCCAGGGAAGCTTCTATCTTTGCCTTCTGATCTGCATCTATCTGATCGCCCATCTCTTTCAGGTTCTTTTCTACACTGTACATCATGGAATCGGCCTGATTCTTCACTTCGATCAGTTCCTTCTTCTTCTTGTCCTCTTCCCCATGCGCCTCAGCGTCCTTTACAAGCTTGTCGATCTCTGCATCGGACAGACCACTTGATGCCGTGATTTTTATGCTCTGCTCCTTGCCGGTTCCGAGATCCTTGGCCGACACGTGAACAATTCCGTTGGCGTCTATGTCGAATGTGACATCAATCTGGGGCAGTCCTCTGGGGGCCGGGGGTATACCGGTCAGCTCAAACCTGCCCAGCGTCCTGTTATCGGCAGCCATCGAACGCTCTCCCTGGAGAACGTGGATGCTGACCGCCGGCTGGTTGTCGGCAGCGGTTGAGAACGTCTGGCTCTTCTTCGTAGGTATGGTGGCATTCTTCTCTATCAGCTTGGTCATGACACCTCCCAGAGTCTCTATACCTAGGGACAAGGGGGTCACGTCAAGAAGAAGAACATCCTTTACATCACCAGCCAGAACACCTCCCTGGATAGCGGCGCCAATGGCAACTACCTCATCGGGATTCACTCCTCTGTGGGGTTCCTTACCGAAGATCTCTTTGACCTTCTGCTGAACACGAGGCATACGGGTCATACCCCCAACAAGAATAACCTCGCCGATATCAGACTGCCTGAGACCTGAATCCTTCAGAGCGGTATTGCAGGGTGCATCGAGTTTATCAATAAGATCAGCTACCAGCATCTCAAGTTTGGCCCTTGTCAGTTTCATATTCAGGTGCTTGGGACCGGATGCATCGGCTGTCACGAAGGGCAGGTTGATGTCCGTTTCCATAGCTGTTGAGAGCTCCATCTTGGCCTTCTCCGCCGCCTCTTTTATGCGCTGCAGGGCCATCTTGTCGGTTCTGAGATCTATCCCCTGGTCTTTCTTGAATTCATTGGCTATGTAATCGATCAGCTTCTGGTCGAAATCCTCACCGCCAAGGTGAGTATCCCCGTTGGTCGATTTAACCTCGAATACGCCACCACCCAGCTCAAGTATGGAGATATCAAAGGTCCCTCCGCCCAGATCGAAGACCGCAATCTTCTCGTCAGCCTTTTTGTCGAGTCCGTATGCAAGGGCTGCAGCAGTAGGCTCGTTTATTATACGCAGCACATTGAGACCCGCTATCTTTCCTGCGTCCTTGGTGGCCTGTCTCTGTGAATCATTGAAATATGCCGGGACTGTTATAACCGCGTCGGTCACCTTTTCTCCAAGATAATCTTCGGCGGTCTGTTTCATCTTTGCCAGCACCATAGATGATACCTCTGGAGTGCTGTAGTCTTTACCCCTGGTAGTCACCTGGGCGTCACCGTTCTTTGCCTCCGTGATCTTGAAGGGGCTTATGGTTATATCGTACTGCACTTCCCTTGAGGAATATTTCCTTCCTATCAGTCGCTTGACTGCATAAACAGTATTTTCAGGATTGGTAATAGCCTGACGTTTTGCGGCCTGACCTACAAGGCGCTCACCGCTTTCCGTGAAGGCGATTACCGACGGTGTGGTCCTGTTTCCCTCCTGATTTGCTATGACGACCGGGTCGTTCCCCTCCATGACCGCGACACACGAGTTCGTAGTCCCCAGATCGATTCCTATAATCTTACCCATTGTAGTGAGACCTCCTAATTATAGTTTCTATTTATCTACATGCCTTGAGATAGACACCTTCGACGGTCGGAGAAGTCTCCCGTTCAACAGGTATCCCGTTTCAAATTCCTGAGCAACCTTGTTGTGCTGTTCCTTTTCCCCATCCACCTGCATAAGCGCCTCGTGGAAGTTGGGGTCGAAGTCCTTTCCCAAAGCTTCTATCTTTGTTGTTCCATGCTTGCCTAGTACGGATATAAATGTATCGCGTATCATCATAAGACCATCTACAAAGGCCTTAAAATCTCCTGATTCGCTGGCCTGCCCCAGTGCCCTTTCCATGCCGTCCAGCGTAGGAAGGATATCTTTTATCAGGGTCTCATTGGCGTATTTCATGAAATCCTGGTGTTCTCTCGCAGCCCGTTTTTTGTAGTTTTCAAAATCTGCAATGGCCCGCAGATATTTGTCATAGTTCTCGGATGTCTTCTTTTCTGATTCCTCCAGCCGAGACATCAGTTCCTTCTTGGAGCCGGATTTCGAGTGGCCTGCATTGAACTTTTCCGCCCCCTCTTTTCCATCTTCCACATCTTTGTTTTCTTCTCTAAAATCTTCTGCCATGATATTCCATTAGTCCTTCTTCAGGAGTTGGTTGCTGGTTTCTTGAAAAGTCTGTAGTCCACCATCTCACAGATGACATGCCCCGCCGTAATGTGTGCTTCCTGGATGCGGGGGGTGCTGTTTGAGGAAACATTGAGGCATAGATTTACTATCCCTGCCATCTTTCCTCCGTCCTTCCCCGTAAAAGCTATGGTGGTAATCCCCATCTTTGATGCAACCTGAAAGGCCTTTAGTACGTTTGGTGAAGAACCGCTTGTACTTATACCCCAAGCCACATCCCCTTCGCGTCCGATGGCGCGTATCTGTTTGGAGAAGATCTCCGAAAAATCATAATCATTTGCGATGCTGGTTATCACCGATGTATCGGTGCTGAGAGCAATAGCCGGAAGAGGCGGTCTCTCTATCAGAAAGCGGTTTATGAACTCCGCTGCGATATGCTGCGCATCTGCGGCACTCCCTCCGTTCCCGAAGAGCAGTAGCTTGTTTCCACTATTCAAGACCTGTGTTATTACATCCACGGCCTTCACAA
Organism: Syntrophales bacterium; assembly: GCA_963665835.2. Taxonomy (GTDB): domain Bacteria; phylum Desulfobacterota; class Syntrophia; order Syntrophales; family UBA2210; genus UBA6078. The sequence continues at coordinate 729,871 of CAXXWJ010000002.1, forward strand.
TCCTGGAGAGATTCTCATTTACAAAAATCTCTTTTACACGACTGCTTTCCCGGAATGATCGTATTATTATGTCTTCTATATCTTCCAAATTTCCCCCACCGGTTCCGTCTTGCACCGTAATATATGGATCGCCCCCTTATCTGTCAAGGAAGGGACGTGAATAATTGGAAAAATTGGATTGAAAGAATACCCCATACGTGCTAGAGGTTCTTTCCACATTGATTATAGGGAGTTCGGCATGAAGGATAAGTACAACCCCTCGAAGATAGAAGAGAAATGGCAAAAAATCTGGGAGACTGAGCAGACCTTCAGGGTCAGCGAAGAAGCCTCTGAGAAAAAATATTATCTGCTTGAGATGTTCCCCTACCCCTCGGGAAGAATCCATATGGGACATGTGAGGAACTATACTATAGGAGATGTTGTTGCACGTTACAAAAAAATGCAGGGATATAACGTGCTTCATCCCATAGGCTGGGATTCCTTCGGAATGCCTGCCGAAAATGCAGCCATAGACCACGGCATAGCCCCTTCCAAGTGGACAAACGAGAATATCGATTCCATGAGGAAGCAGCTCAAGAAGATGGGATTCAGCTACGACTGGAACCGTGAGATATCTACCTGTGAGCCGGAATATTACAGATGGGAGCAGCTGTTCTTCCTCTGGATGTACGAAAAGGGGCTGGCCTACAAGAAAGAGGGATCCGTCAACTGGTGCCCGACCTGCAAGACCGTACTTGCAAACGAGCAGGTGGAGTCCGGTCTTTGCTGGCGTTGCAGCAGCGAGGTTACGGAACAGTACTTTGACCAGTGGTTTTTCCGGATTACAGCTTATGTGGAGGAACTTCTTGAGTACTGCGACAAACTTCCCGGCTGGCCTGAGAGGGTTCTCACAATGCAGAGAAACTGGATCGGCAAGAGTCACGGCTGTGAAGCCGTTTTCCCGATGGCCGATTCAGATGATGTTATCAAGGTATTTACAACACGTCAGGATACAATATTTGGAGCCACATTCATGCTGGTAGGTGCGGAGCACCCGCTTGTGATGAAACTGGTGCAGGGAAAACCAGAAGAGAATGATGTCCGGGCCTTTGTAGAAAAAGTCAAGAAACAGGACAAGATGATGCGTACCTCCGATTACTACGAGAAGGAGGGTGCGTTTCTCGGTGCATACTGCAAGAACCCTGTAACGGACAGGAAGATGCCTATCTATGCAGCTAACTTTGTCCTGGCAGACTACGGAACCGGATGCGTCATGGCCGTCCCCACGCACGATCAGCGCGACTTCGAGTTCGCAGAAAAATACGGACTCGAGAAGATAGTTGTTATCGACAATCCGGATGCACCTTTGAATGCAGAGACCATGACCGAGGCATATGTGGACGAGGGAATCCTCGTTAACTCAGGGAAGTTCGACGGCATGAGAAACCTGCAGGCCCTGGAGGACATAGCGGAACATCTTGAGTGCATAGGCAGGGGGCGCAAGACCATAGAATACCGCCTGAGAGACTGGGGGATATCCCGCCAGCGTTACTGGGGTGCGCCTATACCCATCATAAACTGTGAAAAATGCGGCACCGTACCCGTTCCGGAAGCGGACCTTCCCGTTGTTCTGCCCAAGGATATTGAATTGACCGGTGAGGGGGAATCTCCCCTCGGAAAGGTCGACTCCTTCGTGAATGTAGACTGCCCTAAATGCGGGGGGCCAGCCAAGCGTGAGACGGATACCATGGACACCTTCGTCGAATCCTCTTGGTACTTCGCCCGATACTGCTCTGCAAATAATGACAAGCGGCCAGGACTCGAACGATCAAAGGTGGATTACTGGCTCCCTGTGGATCAGTATATCGGCGGGATAGAACATGCCATCCTCCACCTTCTCTATGCCCGTTTCTATACAAAGATGCTTCGGGATTTCGGCGTTCTGGGCGTAGATGAACCTTTTGCCAATCTGCTGACACAGGGGATGGTCTGCAAGGAAACAACCAGGTGCCCCGAACATGGCTACCTCCTTCCGGAGGAGGCCAGGGATGGAAAGTGTCTGCGTTGCGACCGTGAAATTACAGTCGGAAAAACAGAAAAGATGTCAAAATCCCTCAAAAACGTCGTTGACCCCAATTATATAATCGACGAATACGGGGCGGACACGGCACGTATTTTCTGCCTCTTTGCGGCCCCCCCTGAAAGGGATCTGGAGTGGAGCGACCAGGGAGTTGATGGCTCATTCAGATTTCTTGGCAGGGTATGGCGTGTAGTCATGGACTATCTTGATGACATAAGGAATATATCCCCCTTTGACGGTGAAGGAGAAATTGAAGGCGAGCTGAAGACACTGAGAAAAAAGACTCATCAGACCGTAAAGAGGGTTACGACCGACATAGAAGACAGGTTTCACTTCAACACGGCGATAAGCGCCGTTATGGAACTGGTCAACACGCTCTACCAGACCCCAAAACCCGATAAGAACGACACAAAGGCATTTTCAGTAGTCCGTGAAACAGTAGAGGATATCATACTCCTGCTTTCCCCTATTGTACCGCACATAACCGAAGAGCTATGGGAGATGATCGGCGGCAAACAGCAGATATGCAATACACCCTGGCCCTCTTTTGAAGAAGCGGTTGCGGCAGAGGAGGAGATTACCATCGTCATACAGGTTAACGGAAAGGTTCGAAGCCGGATGGAGATATCCGCGTCGGAATCTGATGAAAAGATAAAAGAGATTGCCCTTCAGGATGAGAGGGTCAGACAGTTTATAGGGGACAGGCAGATAATCAAGGAGATATATGTTCCTAAAAGACTGGTCAATATAGTTATTAAGTAATGAAAAAAAGGGGCTGATCCCCAGTGAGCAAAGAAGAGGGTGCCAATGAGTCGAAAATTTACGATAGCTGTGATACTGACTATTTTCTGTATGGGCTGCGGGTATAGCTTCTCTCCCGGGGGCGAGCATATCGACAGCCGTATCAACAAGGTCTTTGTAGGTCAGATTTCCAACAGAACCGGTGAAGCGAATGTTGAAAATTATATCCGAAACGCACTTTTCAACCGAATCAGAAAAAGCAATCGTTTCAAGCCTGTCGCAAACATTGAAGATGCCGATGCGGTCCTGAGCGGAAAGATTACGAACATCAGCACTTCTCATCTAGCATATAGCAGCAGCGACGTAGCTAAAGAAGACCGGGTCCTCATGACCCTGGATCTAGAGTTTAAGAGGACCGATAACGGAGATATTATATGGATGAGTTCAGGCTTCTCAGAGAAAGAAGCCTATGGAGTTGACCAAAACACCTCAACCACAGCTAAAAACAAGAATGAAGCCATCCAGAAACTTTCAATCGACATGGCCGATAAGGCCTATAGAAATATCATGTCAGGATTTTAAGACTACCCTAAGGCGTTTACCTTTTTTGTCAATCTTGATATTTTGCGGGCGGCGGTTTTCTTATGGAATATTCCCTTTGCTGCTGCCTTTGCTATGGTCTTGGTTGTGCTGAGAAGGACCTCTCGGGATTTTTCCACGTCCTTACCCTCCAAAGACTCCAGAGTAGCCTTCACGGCCGTCTTCACTCGGGACCTTGCGGAAGTGTTTATCATTCTTCTCTTCTCGCTCTGTCGGGCCCTCTTTTCCGCTGACTTATGATTTGCCAAAAACGTTTCCTCCTTGGTAAAGTTTTGAAGGAACTCACTATAGTACTTTACCTTTCCTGTCAAGTCCAAAAACCAACAGATCAATGGATGTGGAAAAAGTTTGCTTTGTTCTCCCTTACTGTGGCAAAAAGGGAACGCTTGCAACCTCAATGGGGGAAGAATTATACTTGAAGACAAAAATTACAACCCTGATTATAGCGGTGACAGTCCTTTTCCTTTCCGCCACCTGCGTTTACGGATTCAACGAATTTCCGCAGCCGACAGGTGCTGTAAACGATTTTGCAGGGGTAATCTCCCCACAGTACGAGGGACCCATGAAATCCCTTGCAGGAGAGATCCTCGAAAAAACGGGAACTCCCGTCATAGTTGTGACTGTTAAGGAGATAGGAGAGGAGAATCCCGCCGATTATGCAAACCGACTGTATGAGGCATGGGGAATAGGCAAAAAAGGGGAGGACAAGGGGGTTCTCATCTTCCTTGCCGTAAAAGAGAGACGGGTCAGGATCGAAACAGGATACGGCACAGAAGGGATACTTCCCGATGGACTCGTTGGCGACATCCTTGACCGATACGTCGTCCCCTACCTCAAGAAGGACGATTACGATAAAGGTCTCTCAAATGCCATGATTGCTGTATCATCGGTCATTGCAAAGGATGCGAATGTCTCGCTCACAGACGCCCCCCAGACAGGTAACCGTCAGGCATCACCCCAAGGCAAGGGGAACAGCATATTCTCTCTTATTATGTTTTTCGTTGTTATTTCCCTGCTACTTGGCACACGCCAGGGTAGAAGAATGCTGCCCTTCATATTACTTATGCTCATGGCAGGCGGAGGGGGAAGAGGTGGCGGCGGATTCGGCGGATTCGGCGGAGGCTTTGGCGGATTCGGTGGAGGAATGAGCGGTGGCGGTGGTGCAGGACGTGGATTCTAGCCCCATTCCAGGGCAGTGGAGGTATTAAATAAAGATGACAAAGATAAACAAACCGGAAGAGATCTTCCCCGATATTACAGGGGACTACAGCCGAATTTATGGCAAGAATCTTGTATCTATAATACTTTACGGAAGCGCAGCCGGGATGGACTATCGACCTGGAAAATCGGACCTGAATTTTCTGGTAGTACTGTCGGAAGAATCAATAGATCACTTGGACAGGGCCTTGGAAACAGTTTCAAAATGGCGCAAAAAAGGCGTGGCTACTCCGCTCTTCATGACAAAATCTTATATCACATCCTCTCTCGATTCCTATCCTCTGGAATTTCTGAACATGCAGACAGGACACATCCTGGTCTACGGAGAGGATGTCCTTGGCGGCATTTCATTCGAACAGGAAAAACTTCGGCTTCAATGCGAGCGGGAGATCAAAGGTAAACTTCTTCTGCTCCGGGAACGATTTCTGGAGACCGAGGGCAGGACCGCAAGAATGCGGTCGCTGATAGAGGAGTCGATAACAGCCTTCATTTCAATCTTCAGAGGACTTTTGTACTTAAGGAGAATAGAAATACCCTCTTCCAAACGTGAAATCGTAGAGGTACTGGAAGGTGAAATATCAATCTCCGGAGATACCTTTTTGCGTTGTATGGATGTAAAGGAGTTAAAGAAAAATTTCTCTTCCGCCGAAATAAAGGATATCCTTATGTCCTATCTGGTAGCAGTCAGAAAATTGTGGGGGACCGTAGACACAATGCAGTAAAAGTTAACAGGCCAAAATGTTAAGGCCAATTAAAAGAGCATTTGCAACAATCAAATTACTAGGGAGGACAGCAACAGATGACAAAGGGCAAGAGGAATATTTTAATCGCGGTAGGGGCCATAGCCTTGATCCTATTGATCTTCTATTCGGGTATCAAGGGTACATATAACAGTTTCGTAACCCTTGATGAGGGCGTAAAGGCATCCTGGGCTCAGGTTGAGAATCAGTTGCAGAGACGATATGACCTTATCCCGAACCTTGTAGAAACGGTGAAGGGTTTTGCAGCACAGGAAAAAGAGGTCTTCATAGGAGTAACCGAGGCGAGGGCCAAGGTAGGCGGGGCAAAGAGCGTAGGCGACAAGATAGAAGCAAACAACCAGCTTACAGGAGCCCTCGGCAGACTTCTGGTAACGGTAGAACGTTACCCCGATATAAAATCAAACCAGAATTTCATGAGGCTCCAAGACGAACTGGCCGGAACGGAAAATCGTATAGCCGTCGAGAGAAGGCGCTATAATGAGACCGTAAAAGTCTATAACATAAAGGTCCGGACCTTCCCTGCAAACCTGATGGCAGGAATGTTCGGCTTCACCAAGGCGGAGTTTTTCGATGTCCCTGAATCCGCCCAGGAAACACCCAAGGTCAAGTTCTGAGCTTCTAGGTTTTATTATTTAACGGAGCAGAGGGTCGATGATGGGAAAGTCCCAGAAATTTAACAAAAAAGACAAAACCATTGACACTGGCAAGGATTTGCTTTCCAATCTGACGGAGACAATTCTCTCCGATGTCGGCGTTGGCATATACATTGTCCAGGATGGCCTGTTTGTTTATAGCAGCCCCTTCTATAAAAAAATCACAGGCTATTCTGACACCGATCTGACAGGCAACAGACCATCTGATTACTTGGCCCCAGAGGACAGGACGAAGGTTAGAGAAAAGGCTGTACGTGTCCTTAAGGGGGAAAGCCAAAAGCCATATGAATACCGCTTCATACAGAAGAATGGCGAGGCAATCTCTGTGATGGAGACGGTTGCCTCTATCACGCACAGGGGTCGTCGTGCCACCCTCGGGCTTTTCATGGATGTTACGGAACAAAGGGGGATGGAAGAGGCACTGCATGAGAGCGAAGCAAGATATCGCAAGATCCTGGAAAGCATTGAAGATGGTTACTGGGAGATTGACCTTGATGGAAAGCTACTCTTCTATAATGACGCTCTTTGTCAGATATATGGGTGTTCCGGCGATGAACTCCTAGGTTTTTCTTACAGCCAGTATATGTCCAGTGACGATCTTCAAATCCTGTCCAGTTTACGGGAGCGGGTATATACTAAAGGAGAAACATCCAAGGGAACCACCTGGATGGTGAAGACAAAAGAGGGCAAGCGAAAATTTGTCGAGGCCTATATCTCCCTTATGAGGGATTCGGAGGGCCAACCTGTAGGTTTCAGTGGAATTACCCGTGACATAACCGAACGAATACAAATGGAGGAAAAGCTCCTTGATAGCGAGAAGAAATATCGCGAAATTCTAGCAAGCGTTGAGGATGGCTACTGGGAGATCGACCTTAAAGGTAACATTCTCTTTTTCAACGACGCGCTATGCCGAATACATGGATATTCCAGATATGAAATGTCCATCCTTTCCCGAGAGGACTATTCGGACAAAGAGGGCGTGGAAAAGATGAATAAAGTATGGAAGGAGGTATTCACAACAGGAAAACCGGCCAAAGGAATAACATGGGGTATAACAACAAGGAGCGGAAAGAAGAGATACCTTGAGGCATCTATTTCTTTGATGGCAAATTCTAGAAACGAACCTATTGGATTCCGTGGAATTACCCGTGATATAACAGAACGTAAAAATGCCGAGGAATCGCTTAGTAACGCCGAAAGACGCTACAGGCTTCTCTTCGAAAATTCTCCGGACGGCATTGTAATACTTGACCCAGAATCATCGCGCATACTGGAGTTTAACGAAACCGCCCACAGGCAGTTGGGTTATTCCCGAAAGGAATTTGCACGATTGACCGTCTCTGATCTTGAGGTTTCTGAAAACCATGAAGAAACCAAATCTCATATGGGAAAAGTGCCCTGTAGCGGACGGACCGATTTTGAGACAAAATATCGAACAAAAACGGGAGAGATCAGAAATATCAAGGTAACAGCGCAGTATTCCGAGATAGGAGGGGACAGGGTTTTCCACTGTGTATGGCGTGACATTACAAAAAGCAAACGCACCGAAGAAAAAATCCAGTTTCTTGCAACACATGACTTGCTTACAGGTCTTCCAAACCGCCTCATGTTTAACCATATGCTAAGCCATGCAATCGACTCTGCAAAACGCTATGAGAAGCAGCTGGCTGTCCTGTTCCTTGATCTTGACCGTTTCAAGGTCATAAACGACACACTTGGGCACGGTGGAGGTGACCATTTCCTTAAAGAGATCGCAACACGGTTGAGAGAGGCGTTGCGCGCCGTAGATGTCATAGCCCGACTGGGAGGCGATGAATTTGTCGTACTAATAGAGGAAGTCAAAGAGCTGGGCCAGATCACTGCCGTGGCCAACAACATACTTAATGCCGTCATGAAACCCGTTAGGATCATGGAGCAGGAATGCCGTGTAACAGCAAGCATAGGTATAAGCATCTACCCTAAGGATGGAGGGGATGAACAATCCTTGCTGAAAAATTCCGATATAGCTATGTATTTTGCCAAGGAGGAAGGCAAGAACAACTATCAGTTCTATTCCAAAGATATAAAATCTCCGTCAATTGAACGCCTTATTGTCGAGGAAAATCTGCGCGAAGTTCTGAATCGTAAGGAACTATCTCTTCATTATCAGGCAAAGCTGGACTTCAAGACAGGGGCTATTACCGGAGCAGAGGCCCTTTTAAGATGGGATAACCCCCAACTGGGGTCTATACCCCCCGTTCGGTTCATTCCCGTAGCGGAGGAAACGGGGCTTATCGTGCCCATAGGCAGGTGGGTCTTAAAAACTGCATGCGCCCAAAACGTTGCATGGCAGCGTCAGGGCCTTCAGCCTTTATGCATGGCTGTGAACCTGTCCCTTCGCCAGCTCACTGACGAAGGACTACTGGGGAACATAAGAGAGGCGCTGGATGAGTCCGGCATGGCTCCGGAGCTTCTTGAACTTGAGTTTACCGAAAGCATGGTACTTTTCAACCCGGAGCGTATCATTAAGACTCTCTACGATATCAAAAAGATGGGTGTTCGACTGGCAATTGACCATTTCGGAACAGGATATTCTTCTCTTGCCCAACTCAGAGATATTCCGATTAATACACTAAAGGTTGACCGTTCATTTATACGTAACATCCCTGATGACTCGGAGGACAGAGCTATGACGGCGGCTATCATTTCCATGGGGAAGACTCTCAGTACCACCGTCGTGGCAGAAGGGGTGGAGACCCAGGAACAACTGGATTTTCTAAGGAAACATGCCTGTGACGAGATGCAGGGTTACTACTTCAGCAAACCCGTAGGAGCCGATTGCTTTGCAGACCTCTTTAGCAGACACATACCCCTAGTATAAAAGTTAACTGGCAAGAATAACCTTGGGAGTTGCCGCGTTGCAAACGAGTTGAACTCAACGGTATCCATTGGGAATTCCCATAACGGCACGTACCCTTACCTTGGCATCAATGAGCTGCCGGTGAGTAAGGCGAAGCAGGTTGGCAAGTTTATGCACAAGAAAATCCTCATGTTGATCGAGCCTGCCGTCCCTATAGGCGATATGCCATACCATTTCTATTATCTTGATCTTCTCTTCATTGCTGTAGTTTCGGTTTATAAGGCTGGCAAACTGCCAGAGATCCTGGCTGCCATCAAGATCTTTATCGGCGGCCTCAACTATTGCGGCGGCGCACTGGTCATCAAGGCAATAGTCACTCTTGATTATCGAAAGGATAACTTCTCTTTCAACATCGCTGAACTCACCGTCTATCCTGGACATTTCAAGCAGAAGGGCACATGTTGCCACAGTAATATCGTGTAACGACCCTCCCTTCTCTACAGAATCACGCTCTGTACTCTTTACGAAAAATCTCTTAACAATGTCTATCATTCCTTAAATATTCCTAACCCTATCATTGCCTTTGCCATGCAAGACCACTGCTATGATAGATCCCCGATTGGATTTTAAAAGTCCTGTTGTGCCATAATAGTTGATCAAACACTTATCAGCCTTTCGGCCACCCTGACCGCTTCCACCCCATCTCTGGCGTATTCGGCACCGATGGACTGAGCATAGGTCTTTGTAACGACAGCCCCTCCCACCATGAAAGGGCACTTTATGGACCGCTTTCGTGCCAAAGCTATCACATCTTCCATATTTACCATAGTGGTAGTCATAAGTGCCGAAAGACCAATAATCGATGGAGTAATCCTTGAAGCTTCCTCCACTATCGTCTCTGCAGCTACGTCCTTTCCCAAGTCTATCACCTCAAACCCCTGGTTCCTGAGCATGAGAGCCACTATGTTCTTACCGATATCATGCACATCACCCCTTACCGTGGCAATAAGAATGACCCCCTTCTGCTTCCTGGATTTAACTGAATCCCCCAGGAAAGGCTCTAGACAGGCGATCCCCTTCTTCATCGTCTCGGCGCTCGCTATCAACTGGGGGAGAAAATATTCTCTGCGGTCAAAGAGGGTGCCAACCCTGGTTATTGCAGGGATCATACTCTCATCTACAATCCTCCTTGCCTCCTCCCCGGACTCCAGCATTCGGGAAAGCAAGGCTTCAATGCCATCCCTGTTTCCATCCAGCACTGCTTGAAAGACAACATCCACAGAGACATTTTGCGAAGGCTCAGGCCTCTCCCTTAACGCATCCTTTTCCCTCGAAAAATGCCTGATGTATGCTGCGGCATCTTTGTCCCTCCCGGCAAGAAGATCCGCCGCAAAAACGCTGTTCATCACCTCTTCCACAGCGGGGTTGGCTATAGCCATGGTGAGCCCTTTAGATACCGCCATTGAGAGGAAGGAAGCGTTCATCCAGGCACGCTCCGGCATTCCGAATGATACATTGGAAAGACCTAAAATAGTGTTGGCACGAAATACATTGCTGCACCACTCAACCGTCCTCAATGTCTCCATAGGGGCATTCAGATCGGATGAAGCCGCCATTACAAGCCCGTCAATCACTATATCAGCCTTAGTGAATCCTTCTGCAGAAGCCCTATCAAAGACCTCCTCTACAATTTTCTTCCTTTTCTCTGCGGTCTCGGGAAGATCACCTCCCTTTAGAGGAAGCAGTATAAACATGGCTCCATACTTGGCGGCTACAGGAAGGAGCCTGTCCATTTTTTCGATTTCTCCAGAGATGGAGTTTATAAGGGCCCGTCCCGGATAGATCCTCAGCGCCGCATCTATGACATCACAGTCAGAAGAATCTATTACAAGGGGCAGATCGGACGCCACAGACAGGGCTCCGATAGCTTCCAACATGGTCTTTTTCTGATCGATTCCGGCCATCCCGACATTCACATCCAGAAGCGATGCACCCATGCGGCCCTGTTCCCCGGCCATGGACCTGACAAGAGACATATTACCTTCCAGCAGCTCAGCCTGAAGATTCTTTTTCCCCGTAGGATTGATCCTTTCGCCGACAATAGAAACTGGCCGTTTTCCCTCAAGGATAAGGGGAGATCGGGCGGAACTGACAGCGCTTACAGAACTTCTTACAGGTAAAACGGGAGCGGCACCCTTAATCTCTCTTTTCAGTTTATTTATATACTCAGGAGTGGTACCGCAGCACCCTCCTATGAGATTGGCACCTTTTTCAACAAACTGTGGCGCAAAGGAGGAGAACCTCTCCGAACCCATGGTAAAACAGGTATCACCATCGATAAGTTCTGGCATCCCGGCGTTAGGCTTGGCAACCAGAGGAACAATGGCCCAGGGCTTCATCAGTTCGATGATTTTAAGCATCTCAGCAGGACCGGTGGAACAGTTACAGCCAACGGCATCTGCGCCAAGACTCTGAAGGGTAATAAGGGCTGCTACCGGATCCGTACCGTTCAACGTCCTTCCGTTCTCCTCGTAAGTCATGGTGACAATTGTAAAGGCATCGGTCAGTTCCCTTACAGCTATCAATGCCGCCCTAGTCTCCTGGATGTCGATCATGGTCTCTATTATGAAAAGATCAACTCCCCCTTCGATGAGTCCTCTCACCTGCTCCTTGTAGATCTCCAGAACATCCTCGAATTCCAGGTCTCCAAAGGGACTGACAAAGCGACCGGTTGGGCCGATATCCCCGCCTATAAGTACCCCTGCACCGCATGATTTTCGTGCAAGAAGGGCCAGCTCACGGTTTACAGAAAAAACGTCCCTAGCTCCGTACTGATTCAACTTTATGCTGTTGGCTCCGAAGGTGGCAGAAGTAATTATATCCGCCCCAGCATCGACATAGGAGGCATGAACAGACCCAATCACATCAGGGTTATCGAGACACCAAAATTCCGGGCATACACCTGCCGGCATTCCTTTTTTCTGCAGCTCCGTCCCCGTAGCCCCATCCAGTATGATTATACTTTCCTTAAGTGTTTCTTTCAGTGACATCCTTTCAGTATCTCCCTTACCTCATAATCCCCGCCACTGCCGTAACGGATTTTTCCGGTATTAAAATATTATTTTCTTTTATATCGACCCCTATACGGTGAAGTTCCAGTAAATCGAACATTTTCCTCTGGTTTTCCAGAAGGAAATCACCATATCCCGCCGAGAAACGCCCCTTGGTGAGTCGGGCGTTTTCCCTGACAAGTATGCGATTAAAGTATATGCTGATCCAGTCAAGGGCCGCGTCTGTCATCTCGCTTGCCACTGCGTCTACAATAACGCCACGGGTAATGTCTTCCCCTTCGGTATCCATACGGATGGCATCCATGACCCTATCTCCAGCGGTGGCACCCATAAGCAAAACCTCACCGCATCCTCTGAGAAAATTGGCCAGTTTGCCGCTTCTTATCTCGGCACCGTAACCAATGACAATAGAGGATTTCTCAATGCCGATAATGGGGAGTCTCAGACCAGCGCCCCTAAGCGAGACCAGGGAAGCGGCATGGTCTATAGAGCGTTTGATACCTTCCCTCTCCCGATCGGCCATCTTTGTCACCCCATCTCTATAGCCCAGACGCCGGTATATTGAATCCAGAGGCAAGTCCATATTTATGGATGGGAATATCTGAAGTTGCATCTCAATAGTCCTAACCGTAAAGTATAAGTAAGGGGCGAACCTAAAGCCTCTTTGAGGACCTTCTATTTACTTATAAGATTTCCTTATATTATTTATCTCTGACTATTCCAAGGCAAATATGACAGCAAAGGAAAGCCAAAGGAGTACCTAGCACCTTTATAGCCTATTATCAATCACTTATGATAATTTACAGGAAAGAATGCGGTCAGGAACAGACAGTCCTGACGGTACAACGTATAACCAAGGAAGCATTCACAGAGGCAAGGACAAAAGGGGTGGTTTTGGTAAAAAGACACATAAGGATATAAGGACATAAGGAAATATGTAAAGACCCGTGAGCTTTTCAGTTCCATACCCCTCTGCACCCTGCAGAAGGGTATGGGTGAAAAGTTCATTCCTTACCTACTATTTCAGGGTCTCCAGGAATGCCTGGATCCTTGTCCTAACGCGACCACCTTCGGCCTTTATGTTACCGTAATCCAGAGAAAGAACTGTTATGCCAGCATCCCTGAACCTCTGCTCGGCATAGGGATTTTCAAAAAGATAGGGATCGCAGTATCTCTCTATCTTGAAGATCGCGCCATCTATACCGTAAGCCTTGCACATCTCTATCAGCATATCGGCACGTTTTTCACGTGGATACCTTCCGGCAAAGGGTACCGCATTGACATATCTCCTGCTAAGGGCAGCCAGAGACCCTTCCCCTTTCGCAAACTCCACTGGTGCCCAATGATATCTGGCGCCCATGGCCATGTCATCCAGTACAACCTGTGCGCCCAGATCTTCGATCATTTCCATCAGAGGCCTGTCGTTCATAGAGATGAGGGAAACAAAAATTCTCTTGCCCTTACCCTCCTTCTTCTCTGCAGGTTGAGCCAATGATATATCGTGAAGCATACCTTCCAGGATATCATTGTGCACCTCTCTGGGCACAACTACAGATGATTTCAAGACATCTACCAAATCGCTCCCAGATATAATCGGTGAATCTTCCTTTCTCAGTTCATAGAGCTTCCTTACCAGTTCCCTGTTCTTGTTGTAGATTGAAATTGAGCTCAGGATTTTTTCTTCGGTAATCTCGGCTCCTACAAATTTTTCAAGAGCTTTCTTGAATATATTGAGTTCCTCTTCATAGTACTGTAGGGCCCTCGGCTCAGACTTCAGGGGCAGGGGTAAAAAGTGGGAAAATTTCATGGGGATATTATTTTCCCAAACCCCGTAGACCTTACGGATTGGATCGCAGGAATGGGAAATGACGACCCCGTCCATGTAATCGTAATCCCCCCTCATGGCGAGTTCGAGATTGCCCAGGCCCTGGTAGCAGAAAAATTGTGGCAGGCACCGGTAGGCCTTGACCACCGGTCCACCCGCCTCAAGCATCTGAACCGGCAGTATTCCTGCGGCATGCATAAGTTCTTCAGGGACATGAGCATAAATGTACCCCAAGCAATGCCCCCCCTTTTCTTTCCACTCATTTATAATGTCCGCCCTGTCTATGTAAAGTTTTTGAAACTGATCAATCCAAGAGTTCAAAAAATTCATCGATTATCCTCCTAGTCTCCGATTTGGAATATCCCCGTGGGTCAGCCATGTTTCCTTCCAGCATAAGGCTGGGCACGCCAATCTCTCTTTAATAGTTTTGGCAAGATCATACTGCCCCGCCGTATATGGCCTACAGCCGCGATTTACAAAGAATATAACCCCATCCACGCTGTATTCCCGTATCTTCTTACGGTACACATCGATCTGGCTTTTAACCAGACGATTGACCCATCCAATCAGATATTTTCTCGCAAGGCTTTCAAAGGGGTGATCCACATCCAGCCGCTGCCCCCAGGTCCCTGAAGGATAGGTAGAATATACAATTGACGCGCCATGCCCTTCGATGTGACTGAGAAGCTGCATATCATGCCAGATAGCAATGTTGTCCCAGGCCAAACGGTATTTCTCGTTCTCTACAGCCCCTATACCCTTTTTAACACGATCAGCCACGAATTCTCTCAGTTCCGCATAAAAGTCAACTGCGGTCTGCGTTCCAGAAAGAACACTTACCGGGAAAACATGGCCACAGAGATCCCTGAAGCTCAGAGGACAGGGCTTTTCCTTCATCATCTCCAAAATATCTATATAGTATTTGTTAGCCTCATCCGAAAGAGCCACCACTTCTCTGAGTTTTTCTTCGGAAAAGGTAAGTTTGAGTTTCTCCTCCAGGAATGACACCATCTCCTTCAACTGACTCACAAAGTAATTGATGTGATGCTCCTGGGGATCGGAATTGGCGTGGGGCGCATCCAACAGGAAATGCGGAACCCCGTAATACTGACCCTCCACATCCCACCACTGAGGATGAATAGAGCACATGTTAGGACAGGAGATAACCACATGCGGCTCCGGCAACCCCCCGAATGGCCCCTTACCAGAATACATCGCTCCCAGAGATGCCTTGGAGTAACCACAGACTTCTGGAGAAAAACCCCTCTCCTCAACGGTTTGACAGAATTCCTGAGCGTATCCCTGGGCACAGATCTGCGGAGCATAGTGCTCTGGACCGACAGGAACCAGATCCATAGCATAAAAAAGTTCCGTCGGCATATGCCCTGTTACATGAACAATCAACTTACCTTCGCCACGGGCCTTAGCTACCCCTTCGTAATAGCCGGACACAAGCGAATTCCTCCAGACTACCAACTCTTTTCCAGTCATCATAATGCCACCTCTTTTTTGAGCCCTGTTATAAAACACAGTTTCCTGTGTAAACGCCATTCATCGGCAACGTCCCTTATCCAATCCCCTCCATTGCCAAAACAGCAGCCCCTAAAGCACCCGTTATCTGAGGTTCTTCCGGTATAAGCGGCTTCATACCCAATCTGGATTCTATCCTAGAAATGAAGCCTGTATTCTTTGCAATACCTCCCGTTATTACGAGATCCGGCTTAACCTCCGTCCTTCTGACCAAACCAACTACCCGACTTGTCAAGGCATCATGAATTCCCGCAACTATCTTGTTCTTGGGAACCCCTTCCCTTGCCATTACAAGCGCCTCTGATCTTGCAAAAACACTACAGACAGAGCTTATCCCCACACCCTCCTCAACCTCCAAAGACAGCGACCCCACCTGATCGATCGGTATATCAAAGGACTCCGCTATTACTTCTATGAACCTTCCCGTTCCTGCAGCACACTTGTCGTTCATTACAAAATGGGTAACATGCCCCTGTTCGTCACAATTTATGGCCTTGCAGTCCTGACCGCCCATGTCAATAATTGTCCTTGTTGTAGGGAAAAGAAAGATGGCCCCCCTTGCATGACATGAAATTTCACTCATCTGCCTGTCAGCAAAAGGTATCATCACCCTTCCATAGCCGGTTGCAACGATTTTTTCCAGAACAGTGTCTTCCTCCAGTCCGGAATCCTCCAATGCCATCTTCAGAACTTCTTTAGCTACCTTCTCCGTATCCGGCACTGTCCTTATCAGGGAATATCCTTTTATCCCTTCTTCGGTCAGTATTACCGCCTTACTGGTCCTTGATCCTATATCAATACCGGCACAAATCATAACTTCTCCTTACTGGCATCCCGGCTAAAGAGAGAAGCACCCAGGGCAGCAACCATCTCAGGCTCCTGTGGTACATAGGCAGGGAGCCCTATCCTTTCAGAGAAACTTTTCACAATCACCCTGTTTCTAGCGGCACCGCCTGTCAGTACAATATCTTCCAGGGTATCTATCCTTGAAAGCAAGGCCACCAGCTGGTCCACAACCGCTTCGTGTGCTCCAGAAAGAATCTCTTCGGGAGAGACACCGCGACTGAGATATGAAACCGCCTCGCTCTCGGCAAATACGGAACATACGTTACTTAGCTTGATACTGCGCTCCGAATGGTACTTCTCATTATCCATATCTGAAATGGGTATCTGTAGTATGTCGCTGATGACGGTTAACAGCATGGAGGTGCCTGCAGCACATTTATTGTTACGAACGTACTCAAGTACCTTTCCCGCAGCACTCATGTTTATAGCCGTGGTTGTCTCCGCTCCTATGTCCAGGATTGTGCGCGCTTTACTGTAATGGTATCTGGTCCCTCGGACTAGTGATGTAAGAATGGACTTCTTTGTGCAGTCAAACCTTATGCGGTCTGTGGATATACCGGTTACCGTTATAAGTAGGTCCTCACGCCTGCTTACCCTTCCTCTGAGCATGACATCCAGGGCTTCCTCCGCCATTTCCGAACCTGGCGCGAGGGCTTCCTGCCTGTACATAGTCACAACATCTTTGTCGTCAAGCAAAACCGCCTTTACACCAGACGAGCCGATATCAATACCCGCATAGTACAATTTTCAAAACCTCCCATCTTTCTCGTTAGAAGGGTTATGTTACCGTGGCAAAGATCTTAATGGAAGCTCCCCGTAACAGGTTTTCGAGGATTTTCCATTGTTAAGAAAAATATTTGTCCGATCTCTTAACCTACCTGAAGCGCTGGGGAACAGCGCTAACAACTCAATTTAAAAGGTACCGTAAAAGGTACACGATCCAGATGTCCCGCATCATTCAAAGAGGCGACACACCTACAACAATACAGCCGACTTGCTGCGGCTGCCATGGGCCAAACCGGATTTGCTAACAGAGGGGAAGCTTCCTGGAAAGATCACAATATGCGAAAACAACATATCTTTGACTTTGTCTTATATTCAAAGAAATCTTCAGAAACGATCACTTATCCTGCCAGCAATTGATCAATACCTTTTCTTTTCTGTCGGAGTATATGAATAAGGGTCTTAACTGTCAAGATAATTGTAGATGTATGATATGACTTGAAATATCAGTCAGTAATATATGCGATCGCAATCTATATTTGTGATATTTTTTTTGAAGCTTTTGATCTACAAAAAAACGATCTCACTTAAACCAAACAAGTGAGATCTGATGATATATTGATAATCATTATTTCTGAAAAGGCAGAGAAGGGGGTTAGAACAAACGCCAACACAACGGCTTAATATCAGACTAAAAAAGGTCCAGACTAAGCTTGGGGGACCACCTTTTCCATAAAAAAAAGGGGGCAAGCCAAAGCTCCGTCATAGTCAAATCAGGAAAAATATGCTCCAAATTTAAGGCGCAAAGGCACAGGTACAGGCTTAAAGCCTATACAGATCTCATCTCCTGCCTCATGAAAGCAATATAGGACATAGCAAAACAGATAACTGTTATGGCTATTAAGAAAACAACATAAGGTAATACAATCAAAAAGCTCTGCTGTACCGGCAGGGGATTCTCGTAACGGCTCAAGGATCGCCTCTCCATAGGACCCATAAGGACCGCAGAGTTCGACGTTTTCCTCATAGGATCAAGGATAGTAGCCGATGCATATCCATAAAGGCTTGAAGGAGATGCATAGGAAATGGAGCGCATTATGCGCTCGTGCTTGTTATAAGAAACGGGGTCAACACCGTAAGGTGTCTGATAGACCGGCGCTATTACCCCTGCTATAACACTTGCAGCAAGCCCTACGAGAAAAGATGAAAGTATCCAGGCTGCCACTCCGGCCAGTGCGGAGGTCGACGTGCTTTTAAAAACAGTCGAGAACAGGATTGCAATTCCCAGCCAGAAGGAGATGTAAAGCAAGGCAATGATATAATATATGATAAGCCTGTATATCTCATCCATTCCGGGAACAACACCCAGTAACTTAATGCCTAGACCGGCAATAATTAACATTATAGATCCCAGAACGATAGCCAGTGTCACAAGTCCCGCGAGAAATTTCCCATTGATAATGGAATCACGATAAATAGGTTGAGAAACAAGTTTATTCAGCGTTCTCCAACCCTTCTCTTTGCTTATTGCATCAAAGCCTACAATAATGCCCAGAAGAGGGCCAAAAAAAGCTATAAACTGACTAAAGGAGAACATCTTCCCCGTAGAGGTAAACAGGTATAGAAATAAGAGGCTGGATCTTTGCTGGCCTTCTACCTCATCCCTTATGCCCATGCCAACAACAGAAGTGATTATTATGCCAACCATAATAATCAGAGCTGCCATTAGAACAAATCTCGAACTCGAGAAGTGATCTTCCATCTCTTTCCTGAATACGACATAGACTCCGCTCAAAATCAGGCCTCCTTGAAAAACTTCATATACACTTCTTCAAGTGTGTATACATCCTTTTCAATACCAAGCTTCTCACGCGCCAGTCCAGCAATCGAGCCTGATGCCACCAATTTACCCTTAATCATAATACCAACGCTGTCACATATGCGCTGGACCTGATCAAGAAGATGGGAAGAAAGGAAAACCGTAATATTCTTATCTTTCGCCAAGGAATGAATAAGATCAAGCATCTGGCTGGTACCCTCAGGATCAAGACCCACCGTAGGCTCATCAAGAAACGCAAGTTTGGGTTCCTTTAGCAAAACTTCCGCGATTCCAAGACGCTGCCTCATTCCTTTGGAAAAAGCTCCAACCTGTTTTTTGGCCTCGTTGGCCAGACCTACACTCTCAAGCAACCGTTCAATCTTCTTGGCAGATATCTTATCGGGGATACGATTCAGTCTTGCCACAAACTGCAGATTCTCCCTGGCAGTCATATCGTCGTAGAATCCCACATTCTCAGGCAGATAACCAACACTCTCTTTGACTCGCAAGGATTCCTTCTGAGGATCAAACCCACATACTCTTACCTTTCCCATCGTAGGATCAGTAAGGCCAAGGAACATTAGCAGCGAAGTGGTCTTTCCGGCACCATTTGGTCCCAGAAATCCGAAAACCTCCCCCCCGTTGACCGTGAGATTCAAGTTATCAACCGCGATCTGTTGACCGTATCGCTTTGTCAAACCTTCAGCTACGATAACCGGAGCATTTTCCATGCTAACGTCTCCCAAGCTTCAGGAAAAGAAAAGAAAGCCCTGCAATAACGAAAATGATCAATCCTATACCGATCCATCCCCACGTGGTAGGCGCTCTCACAATGACCCTCATTTCCACGTTTTTGACCGCATACTTTCCAACTGTCCTGATATCTATCGCATAATCTCCAACAAGGGCTCGGGGGTCAGGTTTAACCATCACTTCCACCTGCTTAGCTTCCCCTGCCTCCAGGCCTCTGATCTCCTGCGGATTGAAGCTCACAGCCCAGTTCTCAGGCTTAAGAACATCAAAGGTGATATCCTGGGTAACAGCTGAACCGGTATTCTTGACAAAAAGGGAGAATGTGGAGACCTTATCCGGCATGGCATCAATAGACAGAAGTCCACTAGTTGTTCCTGCGTCAACCCGATAGACACCGGTAAGAACAACCTTCAACGCTACTTCCGCTGTTCTACCTCCATATTCGACCGTTACAAGAACCGGATATTCTCCTTCGGTAGCACCCTTTGCCGGTGTGACCTGAACCCTCACCGATTCTGACTGTCCGCCTTTCAGAAGAAATCCTGAAACCTTCTTCGTTTCACCAACGGGCTGAAAAGTCACGAACCAGTTTTCAGGACCTACAGCCGAAAGATTAACCGCTTTTTCGCTCTGTCCTCCATTGAAAAGATCCATTGAAAACTCGAAGTCAGAGTCCGCTTGTCCCCGCAACACCGGATAGGAGGAGGTTGCCTTAACCTCTTCCCCTACCAGGGAGGGCTCTACGACCTTTACTGTCAGGTCATACGGTGCTGTTATGGAACCGTCTTTTGTCACTGCTTTTAATGAGAAAACGACATCACCGGCTTTGACACCCTCTTGAGGTTCCAGATTGAGGGCAAGTTTTTTGGTTTGGCCTCCGTCTACATATACACTGGAAACACTGTACGCCCCTCCCTTGATGGTGGCCTTCCATGCCTTGGGAATGGATACTATTTTTACCCCTATTGTCTCAGGGGACAAACCCTTGTTGGTTATCAGCAAATCCATATTCAGGGAATCACCCTTTACTACAGTGATACCCGAGTATTCCGTAAAAACAGCGATGCTCCTTCCAGGGCTCTTTGCCCCTTGCTGCTGTGCAAAAACAAAGCTGGGAAGTATTGCAAGAATCAACGCCACTATCAATATGTTGTGACGCCCCCTAATAGTTCTTACCCGCATGCGATCGCCTCCTTAAAATTTTCGTCTATCACCAAAAAGCTACAGGTTCTTTATTACCCTGATCCCTTTAACCTTCTAAGAAACCAAGATCTCTAAACATACCCGGCGCTCTATAGCTAATAAATCCCGCACTGTCAAGACAGTTTTAGGTTTAATAAAAAGACCCTCTATTTACAGGTGCATGGCAATGCCCGTGGGGCTGAACCATCACAAGTCCTGAAAAGTCTACCATCAGTACCGGTATGCCTGGTTTCACTCATGATTCGTTACAGATTTAAACTTAATTGCACGGTCAGTACAAAGGCATGTCCGCATTACGAGCAGGGCGAACAATCATTTCAAAAATGTTCAGTTCTATAGGCTGACTGACGGCGAACAAAACTGCACGGGCGATATCATCGGGATCTCTCATATATGCATCTATCTCTTCCTTTGTGCTCTTCTCATCAATTTTCATACTCTTAAGCATAGCACCTGTTGCCTCGGGAGGAAAATCCCGTCCAAGGTTGGTAACAAAGCCTCCGGGAAGAATGTTTACAACGCGAATGTTATCTTTTTCGAGTTCACCGCGCAAGGATCTGCTTATCATGTCCACCGCCGCCTTAGATGCCCCGTAGACACTGCCGTTTTCCATCCTGGAAGCAAGCGAGCTGATGTTGACAATATGACCTTCATGCCCCAACTCCTGCATATGAGCGATGGCTTCCTGCGAGGCCTCAAGCAGGGCAAAGACATTTACATTGAACATGGTCTCCCACATTTCCCTTTTGCCTTTTAGAACGGGAGCCGGATCCATAATACCCGCATTGTTGACCAATATATCCAATCTCCCCGCAAGTGATATGGCTTTTTTCACAACTTCCCGACCGGCACCTGCCTGTGCCAGGTCTATCTCAATGGAATCGACAGTCCCCCCTGCAGACCTTATCTGGGATATAGTGTCTGCCAATCCCGCAGCGGATCTGCCACATATCACTACCCTTATACCGGCGTTGGCAAACCTTATAGCCGTTGCTTTTCCAAGACCGCTGGACCCCCCTGTAACCAAAGCAATCTTCCCTTCAAACGAGCTCCCCATAGTACTCCTCCTCTCAGGATCAGCAATGTCTGCAAAATTATATGAATTTCATTTTTTCCCAATCTCCAAAAAGCGACGGGTGATTATTTCTCTGGCTTTTTGCCTTACTTCATCCATTTCCCATCTTTTACCGGACTCGGCAAAGACGCTTGTCATCTGGACGCCATCGAGTCCGCAAGGTACCATAGTATTGAATATTGAAAGATCGTTACAAATGTTTATAGCCATCCCATGATAGGTAACCCCCCTGGAAACGCCAACACCTATGGAGGCAATCTTGCGGGGCATAACCCAAAGACCTGGAAATCCCTCATTGCGTCCAGCCTCGACACCCATCTCGCCCAGCAGCTCTATACCGATTTCCTCCAGCCAGTTTATATACTCGCTCACGCCAAGACCAAGGCCCGTAAGTCTGACAATAGGGTAGATAACCAGCTGTCCAGCGTTGTGGGCCGTCGCGCCACCTCCCCGCCTTATGGGTACAATGTCTATTCCACGGGCCCTTATAGTATCCTCGTCCTCCAGTAACCTGTTCAACGGCAGGCGGGCTCCGAGTGTAACAACTGGCGTATGCTCAACCAATATTATGGTGTCCGGAACCTTTCCCTCTTTACGCTGCTGGCAGAGCTGCTGCTGAATTTCCAGCACTTCGGAGTATTTTCGAACACCCAGATCTACGATTACCGGCGGGCCTTTATCTTGTCCCTTCTCCTCTGTCACCTCATTTACCTCTGTCACTTAGGCATGTTGTGAAGACTAATACCGAAGGCATCCTCCCAGGCCTCCTTCAATACTTCCGAAGCGGTGGGATGAGCAAAACTTATATCGCTGATCTTTTCAGATGTGCCTATAAGTGCTCTGGCAGCCGCCAGTAACTCCGTAACAGCATTTCCTACCATGCTGATGCCGACTATTCGGTCTGTACTGTTGTCACGTATTGTCCGTATCTCGCCTAACATATTATTGTAAGCAAGACTCGCCCCATTAGATCGGAACATTGATTTACCAACCGAATAATCCAAACCTTCGTCCTCGCACTGTTTCTCGGTCTTACCAATTGATCCGACCTCAGGAAAGGTATAAATGGCATGGGGGATAAGATTATAGTCTCCCATTTCCAGATTGTTACCGGCAATATTCTCCGCCGCAATCTCCGCTTCGGCAAAGGCCCCATGCGCG
Organism: Syntrophales bacterium; assembly: GCA_963665835.2. GTDB lineage: Bacteria > Desulfobacterota > Syntrophia > Syntrophales > UBA2210 > UBA6078. The sequence goes on from CAXXWJ010000002.1 coordinate 752,748, forward strand.
AGGTAGGTAGTACCTATAACGTCACCAACGGCATATACCCCTAGTGAACTGGTCTGCATTTTTCTGTTGACCTTTAATAAACCGCGATTCATTTCAAGATTCAAGGTTTCAACAGTATCCCGGTCGTAAACGGGACTGCGACCTATTGAGACAAAAATCTTAGAAGCCTGAATTCTCTCTCCGGATCCGATCAAAACTCCCATAGCAGAAGAGGACCTGTCTATTGACTCAATACCTTCTCCTTCAATACACTTGATTCCCTGCCTTTTGAATTCCTTGAGCATTATCTGCCTTATCCATTCATCCTGCCTTGACAGGACATGACGTCCAGGCAGAGTCAAAATGGTTACTTTTGTGCCCATAGCGGCATAGAGACAGGCAACCTCACAACCGATAACCCCTCCTCCTATTATGATCATAGATTCGGGTATGTCATCGAGATCAAAGATCTCTTTGTTAGAGATCACAAAATTTCCATCATACGGTATCGAAGGTATTCCAGTGGCTTCGGAGCCGGTAGCAATGATTATATTGTCAGCCCTCAGTTCCGACTCTCCCCTATCACCTGTAATTTTCACCGTACCTTTGGAAATTACCTGTCCCAATCCATTAAAAATCTTGATCCGATTCTCCTCAATCAATCTGGAAAGGCCGGTTCGCAACCCCTTTATCACTGTATTTTTACGAGCTATTATCCTGGGCCAATTAGGTGTAGCCTTACCCATATCAACACCCATAGCCCTAGCATGGCGCTCCATCGTCATGAAATGTGCACTTCCGAGCAAAGACCTGGAGGGTATGCAACCTGAATTGAGACATGTCCCACCGATCAAATCTTTTTCAACAATAGCCACTTTCTTGTTTTTTTGAGCGCAACGGATAGCGGCATAATAGCCACCGGGGCCGCTGCCTATAACTACCACATCAAATTGTTCCGCCATTGTATCACCCCTCCCTCTTCAAGGTAAGTCATCTTTCAGCATACGATTATATGCTACAAGCCGGCATAGTGCGAGATTACATAAAAAACGCAATATCGAAAACCACGCTAGATTGTAATTATCTATATGTTGTGGCCGACTATATTAAGTATAGGGATCGAGGCATGTCAAGCATAGTATTTATAAACTGCTACCACGGAAAGAGCCTGACATGCTAACGGTTTTGTTCATTCAAATTTTCCGCACCGGATTTTGTTTCAACAAGAGAATAACGACGTCGAAGTCACCGGTCAAGGAACAAACCCAGCACTTATTGACCAAAATGGAATAGAATGGCCCCTATAGCTGCGGCCAAACGAGCATCCTTAGGTACTTTTACTCCCAGTCCTAGTATATCATCCAGATTTTTAATGAACCCCTCGTCTTTACCGGTACCACCAAGAAGAACTACGTCCGGCTCCAAGCCTATTCGTTCTATAAGGCTCTTGACCTTGAAGGCAAGCGCCCTGTGAGCACCGGCAATTATATCTTCTCTGGAGTTGCCTTCCGCAACACGGGAGATAACCTCTGTCTCAGCAAAAACTGCACAATCGGTAGTTATATTTACCGGCTTTTTGGCTCTAAGGGAGAAGGGCCCAAGATCTTCAGACTTTAAACCCATGACACGGGCAACTACATTTAACAACCAGCCGCTGCCTGAGGCGCATTTTTCACTAACTATGCTGTCAGCTATATTCCCCTCTTCATCAAGCCTTACTACGGAACTTTGCTGAAGGCCCACATCTAGAACGGTCCGGGCAGTTGGACAAAAGAAAAGAGCGCCCACGGCACCCGCCCACAGTGGGCTGACTCTGCGGTGCTCGAATTGAGGGGTATATTTACTATAACCAGTTATAACAACGCCACCCAAGTCGTCAAAGGCAATGCCGACTTCCGCAAGCGTAGCATTAATCCCCTCATTAACAATAGTCTCATACGTTCCGCGTGTTGGGATAATACGTGATGACACAATTTCGACTCCGGACATTATGACAAACTTCACAAAACCGGACCCCATATCTATTCCTGCAAAAAATTTGTTCTTATTCAAAAAAACGTGCCTCCTCAAGTTGGCGTTCTTTAAGCTCCAGCTTTCCGGAGCTAAGCGCCTTTTTCGCCCTCTCTCTACCAATCAGAGCGGCCCCCAGGGCTCCGGAAAGAAGAGGCTCCGATGGAGTCAATACCGGTATACCCAAGTGAGATTCTATCTCTTTTACCAAGGCCAGATTCTTGGCGCCTCCGCCGGTAACTACTACTTCCCTTATGATACCTATACGGTTGACCATGCCGCATACACGACTAGCAAGGGAACTATGCAACCCTGCAGCGATACTCTCCGCAGGGATGCCCTTTCCCAAATAGGCCATTACCTCCTGGGAAGCATAGGCCGTGCAGATGTTTGTTATACTGACCTTCTCCTTTGCTCTGAGGGAAAGGTTCGCCAGTTCTTCTATCTTAACACCAAGAATCTCGGCTATGATTTCCAGAAATCTACCGGTTCCGGCGGCGCATTTATCATTCATTAAAAAGTTGGCGACCTTCCCGTTTTCAATACGTATACCCTTGGAGTCCTGTCCCCCTATATCGATTATCGTCCTTGCTTCAGGAAACAATTTTACGATCCCTCTCGCATGACAAGTTATTTCGGTAAGCTGTCGATCCGCAAAGGGAACGTTTACCCTTCCATAACCGGTAGCGACAATGTATAAAAGTTTATCTATGGAAAGATCAGCCTTATCAAGGGCCTGTCGCATAACATTATTTGCCAGTCTCCGGTGTTCAGCACCTGTAGGGCCCAACACGCTACTGACAATATTCTCATCATCATCAATGACAACAACCTTTGTCATCGTTGAACCAATATCAATACCTGCATAATACATGTCAAATACACCTTATTTTTAATATTCCCCTTAAATGGGGGTTAATGTAACGGGAAGCTGCATACCACAAGAGGATTAATATTAAAATTAGAAAGTCTCTTTCATCATTATATCAAGGCCTTTCTGTTTTCTACCCTATTACATGTCATAAGCCACCATCGAAGATCGAAGTGGGGCTAAGACTCCATCCTCCTTGAAAGTGTAACATTAACAGGTATGGCGGTCATGAGCGCAATTCCTGTTACAGGGTCGAAACGGTAGTCGTCCGGAATCAGTCTTTGTACGTTCGATCCTTTCTGGTGGATACCACGAGCATCGCCAGGGTCACCCCAGCCGTATGTCATTCCTACCATTCCTGTCCTTAAATCTTCCGTTCCCTTAACAATCCCTTCCACGCTACCGAAATTGTTTTTCAAGAGGACAATATCACCATCAGTAAGCCCCAACACATCCATATCTCCCCTGTTCATCATCACCGGATTGTAGGGGGCAAGACGTTGGAGAGAAGGAATGTTATGGCCCGCGGTGCAGTATACCTCCTGCATCCGATAGTTGACGAGCCGGAAGAAACAATCCTCGCCTATGTCATATCCGCCATCTTCGATAAGGGGTTCGCTGGACACTTCACGTAGTTCCCCTATCACATCGGGATGGGCAAGGGCCATACGCTTGTCCGGGTGTCCTATCATAGCCGGAAGAATTACACCGGTCTCTGGCTCCCAAGTTCCCTGTATATACCCGCCGGGATGTTTGCGTATCTCATCCAGAGGGACCTGCGGATCGGGGATAAGGGCCTTCATCATGTCTTCAGCGGTAGGTTTGTGCTCCATGGAAATACCAGGCATGCCAAGGTCCACTCCAAGCCGCTTCGCCAGTTCCCAGAAAACCTCGTAACCCTCAAGGACACCGGAGGGTGCATTCACCACAGGTTCTGCATATTGCATAAAGGGAATTGTGTAGTAAAAATCCATGGTCCTCGTCACATCTGCCTGTTCGAAAGGATGTTTGAGACCAATTACATAATCAGCGTATCGTGCTGTTGCATTTACGAAAAGATCGTTTACCACCAAAAGATCAAGGTCCTTTAACGCCTTTATAGTACTGCTCTCATCCGGGAAAGATAAGGCCGGATTTCCTGCAAGCACGATCAGGGCCCGGATCTTGCCCTCCCCTGGCGTGAGGATATCATCGGTAAGGCAACTTGCAGGAATCTCCTCTACTCCTAGCCAGTTATTGATAGCTTTTATATCACGGGTACGGGATATCAGACCGGTAAAAAGAGGCACGTTGATAGGTGCCGGATTTTCAGGTAGCTTAGGGGCAAGTAGTAGCGGTTTGTATACAAGCCCCCCTTTTCGATCCCAACGGCCGCAAAGACCATTCAAGGTCATTATAAGAACGGTTGCAAGGTTGGGGTGGCGTGACATGTGGATTCCGGTGCCATGTGCGGCGGCACCTCTTGCAGAAGTGGCAAACATAACAGCCGCATCTCTTATCATCTCAGCCGGTACCTGGGTTCGGCGTGACGCATAGGCCAGATCGAAGGGACGCACAGCCTCATGCAACTCGTTCAAACCGCTGGCATAATCAGCAACGTAACTCTTATCATAAAGATCCTCCTCGATAATCACCTTGATCATAGCGGAGAGGAGCGTTGCATCCTCCCCGGGTTTCACCTGAAGGTGCATATCAGCGATCCTTGCGATTTCGCAACGCCTCGGATCTACGACTATTAGCTTCATACCGCGATCCCTGGCATCCTTTATCTGTTTTTTGGAGTTTGGCTGAGGGGTAAAAGGCAAATGTGATACAGATGGGTTGGTTCCAATCAGCATAGCCACGTCGGCATTTGGCATATCGAAGGAACCGAGCGGTACAGGCCCACCCCAGAATAGGTAGGGGGCAACCGTTAGATTGGGACAATCGATTGTGTAGGATGTGTAATAGCTTCGGGATCCAATAGCATCCATCCACTTTCGAAGTAGCCATGGTCCTGATGTTGAAAGGATAATACTTTCAAGCCCTGCGTAAACGGCCACGGCATCAGGTCCATATTTATCGATAATCTTCTGCAGCCTGTCTGCGATTTCATCGAGGGCCTGTTGAGGCGGAATATCCGTCAGCTGATTGCTGCTGGTGCGTTTCTTAGAAGACAGAAGCCGTTCCGGGTGATATATACGTTCTAACTCCGCCTTACCCTTTACGCATCTATAACCCTTTGTTACTGGGTGTTTTTTATCTCCCCTTATATCAACGATCCGGTTTTTCTCAACATCCACATCGGCATCCACCCCGCAATAAAGGTGGCAGAAACGACAAAACGACTTTCTGGTCACGATCATGACAGATCCCCCTTTGTGATAATGACTTATAAAGAATCACTGACGATTTAATCCCAATAAAATCATAGATCGGATGATTAGAAAAAAGATGAGATACCCCGCTGCAAGCAGCAGGGTATCTCTAAAACTACCAAACTTCCCAAGGGTAGAGACAGCAACACTATAATACTACTCAAACCAAGCTATAATAACCACAGAAATCTCAAATATAGATCAGATACGTGGCAATTAAGCAACAAAGAGATCATATCAGGTAGTCTCTTTTATAATAAACTCACCATAGGCAGCACTATCCATAAGTTCTTCCAAAGCTGGCTCGATAGAAGGTAACATTTTAATCAGCCAACCTCTGCCGTAGGGATCCTCGTTTATCAAGGTCGGATCAAGATCAATCTCTTCGTTGACAGCCACAACCTTACCCGATATCGGAGAAGTGAGATCTATAAAAGCCTTCGAGGAACCTATTGAGAGGAGAAGATCCCCTTTTTCAATTCCGCTTTCCATGAGAGGAAAATCAACATAGGATACCTCCCCCATACTTTCCTGGGCGAAGTGGGTAACACCAAGAACAAACTCCTCCCCACGGGACTCCAACCAAACATGATCATTTGTGTATCTCAACCCTTCGGGGTTACGCATATAATTCTCCTTTTCAAATCAGTTTATCTATCCTTCGATCATTTCCAGGAAGGCCTCGATACGTGTCCTTACCGGGGCCTGGGGCATAGCCGCCAGCGTCTCTATCGACATACAGGGGATGTTCCTTTCCTTGCATGTCTTCTCTATCAGATACTGCTGGAACCAGTCGGTCTGACAGTATTTGGGAATAAAGAATACTATGCCGTCAACACGATACTCCTCCACCGACTCCAGGATGTTCTTTATTCTGTCTTTGTCGGACATCTTCCAGGAATGGGGGACATGAGCGATGTATCTCTCGGCCAGCGCCTCCCAGGGGTCGGGATTGTCGCCAACCATAACATCACTGTAACGGGAACCACGGTGGAGCTCATCGGCCACGACCTCTCCTCCCATCTCCTCTATCATTTTAGTGAAGTTAGGATACATCTGACCGCAGGTTTCCTCGAAGATGTGTGTCCAGACCATCAGCCTAGGCCTGTCCGATACCTTCCTGGGCTCCAGAGAGGGAATGCTCGCCAGAAGGGACTTGAGCATCTCGCTGTGCTCCTCTCTGGGCATAACAATAGCGGCCTTCATGACCTCTACTATCTCACTGCCAGAGAAGGGAGGATTCTCCGCCTTCCTCGTCGCGTAAAGTTCTCTTACGAGACGGCGGTGTTCGTTGTACACGGCGATGGATTTCTTCAATGCCTCGTCTGTGATCTGAACTCCCGCAGCCTTCTCTATCCTGCCCTTGAAATCCTTCATCTGGGCAATGTAAAACTTACGGGAGTCTTCGTTATTTTCGTTGGGAACAATAAAGTAACGGATAAAATCGAGATTACACTTCATGTCCCAGATCTCAAACACCGTTCGGAGCTGCGGACAGGCGTCCGTAAAGACAACTCCGTCCAGGTATCCATAGACCTCCTCCATTCCCTGGCCGGCGCAGGACAGGCTGTAACTACAGAAAAACTCCGGGATATCAACCTTGCCCTTCCGCAATGATTCCCCGTCTTCGTTCTCCGTAAGCTGAACCGGGATTATACCAGCGGCATGCAGCATCTCTTCCGGAGCAAGGGAATAAACATAACCGTATACCTTCTTGCCCTCCTTCTTCCATCCGCGGGCAAGAGAATGACGATTCTCATATATCTTTTCAAAATCAGCTATCTGAGTCAAAATAGGCCTCCTTATCTTTACTTGAGTTAAACTTCGCTCCTGTTGCTCTTCTGCTTCTCCATACTCTCGAAAAAGGCGTCGATCTTTGCCATGGTCTGAGACTCGGAGAATGAACGATCATCGCAATGCTCACCCTGGTAGGACATCGTAGGTTTACCGGTAAGTTCCCTGTACTGACGCTCCTTCAGGGGCACCGCCCTGGTACATTGTGAACAGGTACGGTTAGTAAAGAAGATAGCACCATCAATACTGTACTTCTCCGTTGCCTTTACGTATCCTTCGACAAAATGTTTATGATGTCTCTGCGAACCCATGGTATACAACCGCAGTGCCAATGCCTCGTCGGGCTTCTCGGGATTCAACTCATAAATGGGTTCTATGTTGTTGTACTTGTCCCAGAGTACCCGCAGCCAGTAAATACTGGGATAGGCCTCAAAGGCCAGGGTACCGCCCTTGTCGTGGAAGATCTTCATCAAGTTCATATAAAACCACGGCGGAATATCCGTGTAAAAGAGACGGAATTTTTCATTAGGGTTCACGCCTTGCTTATGCTCTACCCTAAACTTGATCTCCCTTGCTATCGTCTCGAAATACTCCATGGCCTCAGGTTTACCCATATAGGCAGACAAAACGAAGGCATCGTTCTGGCTCTGTATGGTACTCCATGGACTGGGACGGGCCGCACGGGGCTCCACCACGTTGTCGTAGTAGAAGGAAAAGGCATCAATACTGCATTTCATAACCTCTTTGAAACGGTCCATATCGACCTTCTTACCCGTGTGCTCCGCTATGAAATTTAGGGCCCTCCGTACCTGACTGGCACCATACTCGAAATGGTAATTTTCAAATCTGTCGTATTGCAGGTGAGTCGGCTGATCGAAAATAAAATAGGGAGTATCATTGTAATGATCGGCTATTATCTCCCAATATTTGGAATGGGTCTCGCAGATGTTTCCCTGACCAATTATCACGTCCGGGGGAGGTACGGGACCAAAGGCCCCTTCATTAGCAAACATCAGGCCTGCATGAACCCGGTCGTAAGAGCATAGATCCGGATTGAGACCCTTCGACTCCGCCAGTTCTATATATCTACGCTGCTGACGACGGGCACAGGTAAAACAGGAATAATTGTCTGTAGGGGCAACAGGAACAACGTCATCAAAGGCGTAGGCAAGCTCTGAAAGTCCTGACCCCGGGAAATAAACCACCTTCTTGCCGTTCTCCTTAGCAGGAATAACCTCCTCCAAGTAATATTTACGGCTGAGTTTCAGGCGTACTGCCTCCCTTTCCTTTACCAGCAGCGCCAATTGCTTCTTGATCTCTTCCTCGCTAAGCTTCATCGCCTGCTCAGCGGCAAGATCCTTCATATCTCTTGAATTTACCATTGTAACCTCCATTCATAGGTTAATACCAACCTGCAAATATCTTTCGTACTCTTCTCCAGATTTAAGGCAGGGACAACCTCCCCATAAATCGACACTCCTATGGAAGATTCTCTAACCTCCCCCTCATGATCGGGAACCGGGCATTATTTGAATCAAAAGAACCCAACTAACACCCCTTATCTATCGCCATAAATTGCCCTCCTTTACCATAACATTCTATAATTAGAAGACTACCATCTATTCACCCCATGGCATTCACTCTAGCCAAAACGATATTACCTGTCAATTATATTATCCCTGAGCGATATAGCATCCCGTGCATGACCCCTCGCAAAGAGTTACAAAATCAACCAACCAGGTCGCTACAGATATTGGTTTGCAAAGTCCCGGACATCCAGACTGATATTACTGCAATTAGCCGGCCATAAATACATTGACCAGGTTAAAATCTCTAAACTTGTTTCTTAATAAAACCGAAGAGCGGACGGAACATCAGCATTAAAAATAACAACTATTAATACTAGCTAGTTCAACACAGTAAAATGGTTGGGCCGATTAATTTTAATGCTCGTCGTTGGATAGTTTTTAGTCTCTGATATTGATAAGTGGGAGTTCAAGAGTTAGCTACAGCCTTGCCGTTTCATTTTACTAAATGGTTTCATGATATATAATGAAAATATGGTGATCTGGGTTTCGAACACCACTCACCCATAACGTACTGTATAAGCTCCTGATGGTTTACTGTCAAGAAAATCGATTATCGCAAATTTCTATCGCGTTCCCCATTTCAGATGCGGCCTGGAACACCTTTTCGTTGTGCAATCGTGGATTGACTATCCCCGTTATGCCAAACAAACAAAACCGGCGGCCAGCAGCCTCCATCAAGGCAGCCGTCCGCCGGTTCAAAGTCTAACAAAATAGAGATTAAAAGGCTCTACACCTTGTACTTACTTCAAATTCTTTGAAGTCCCCTTAAGGAATGCCGAAAAGGCACCGCGCATAACCTGGCTGGCAAAGATCGTAGGCATAAAGCGCTCTGCATCCTGATAATCCTCAATGGCCTTGCGGTTCAACAAGGTCTTTGTGAATGTTTTTGTAATGGTGCTCTTAGAGGCTATCCTCTTTGCAAGCTCCTCGCACTTGGGAAGAAGCTCATCATTTTCATACACATCCAAAACGATGCCTAGCTTCTTGGCCTCTTCCGGAGAAATTTCAATCCCTGACATACAGAGATATGCAACAACGTTTTTACCGTATTTTTCCAACCCTCTTGTAACCGTCCAGGCCGGAAGGGCGCCATGGTTGATCTCTTTCAGGGCAAACATCGCATTTTTAGAGGCAAAAACCATGTCGCAACATCCGGAAATTTCAAAACCAAATCCGAATGCGGCACCGTTCACCGCTGCAATCAGAGGTGTTTCCGAGAGTTCTATAGCCTTGAAGGGCTCGAAACATACTTTTATAAAATTGAATCCGTCCTCAACCTGACCGATCCCTGCAAACTGCTCTACATCGGCGCCGGCTGAAAATACATGGAATGGAGTACCTTTCTTCGGGTGGGTGTAAGTCTGCCCCGTAAGGATCATGCAACCAACCTCTTTGTCGGCATCCATAGCTTTAACTGCTGCAGTAAGATCTGAAAAGAGCTGTGCATTTGCAGCATTAAACTTATCCGGACGGTTGATTGTAAGAATAGCGTAACCGTCTTTTTTTTCTACTTTAACTGTCTCGTAATTCACTTCTTATTTCTCCTTTCACAGGTATGTATCTTATACGGAATCCCATTCCGCCTGGATTATGGCGGGTGTCTTTCCTGCACGCTCCTTGCCACTCATGAAATCGAGCAGCCTGATTCCCCTAGGATCCAGCTTACGGATTAACTCGGTCTGCTGTTTCGTAGGTGCCTTCGTAACAGGACAATCGGGAGCAATTTCAACGGGGAAACCGGTATTTTTGATAACGTCTTCGGCGGTTACGCCTTTGTGAAGCGAATGGACCTTCCATCTTCCGCGCGCTATCATTTCCATGACACAAAGGTTCGTCACAACCAGCATTGGTCCAGGCTTCAGGCCCTGCTTCTTCCTCTCCTCGTCGGTAAAGAAAACCCTGGTCCCAGTTATATAGTTAACTTTAGGAACAAAGGTCATCTTTGAGTGGCCGGCAAAATAAGCAACACCCTTCTTATGAAGACCAAAAACAACGGGTGCACCGGCACCACCAGGCAACCTCAGGGCCCTGGCATTCATCTCTCCAGTCGGGTTTCCTTCCTTATCACGAACAGGCATGGGCAACCACGAAATGTTGATGTCACCATTGGCATCCATCTGGGCGCTGGAAACTGCCTCGACATCTCCGTAACCACGCAGATGCAGCGCTTCGATACATTCCGTCATTGACCAAAGACCGGCGGCATTCTTCTCCGCTGCCGCCTCAGAGCTATGAAATCCCATTTCGAAAGGAAGGGGATCAACGGCGCTGTAGCCAACAATAAAGGCGTTCGGAGCATGTGTCAGCTTGGCCAGGTTGTATGCTGCATAGGCCAGAGGCGTGAAGGAACCCAGAACAATAGTATCATTGTCATCGATGGTTCTGGCGAGACTTACAACCATCTCATCCGCAGCATCATACTCGACCGCCGGAGTCTCATCAAGCGCTTCCGGGAATTCAATTCTTGCCGTTTTCTGAGCCAGTGCTGACAGCTTTTTCTTTGCTGCATCTCCACCGATCTTTGCCCAGTACTCATCCTCGTCCTTACCGACCATGCTGGCGATATAATCCTTGGCACCCTTGGGATCCAGACCCTGAACATCTTTCATCATCTGAAGCAGGTATGAAGAATAATAGGGGGCACTGCTGCAAGGGCTGGCACCGTAAGGAGCGTGAATAACAAGATCAACCTCGTTTCTGAACAGCTTAGTGGCTGCCTTGTCTTCTCTAATCTGGTCATCGGAGATAATCTCTTCGACCGTCACTATAACCTTCTTTGCCGCCATGGCCATATTCATATCAGAAGCCGAGGTCCCGAATATCTGGACATTGCCGTAGGCATCGGCCCTCTGTGCATGAATGATCGCCACATCGGGAATTATGGCCTGAATAGCCGTCATCTCCTTGCCCGTAAAGGGACAGGTAACGGTCTTATAAAGCTCCGGCGCTTCCTTAATAATATCAGATCCCTTGGGACCATCAAAGGCCGAGAAGGGAAGACCGTAGCCTGCGGCTTCTAGGGCCTTTATCATGCTGCAACCTTCGATCTCCGTAAGCTTTATCAGGTTCCGCTCAGCAACACGTCGGAAATTGGCCGGAAGACCAAAATTCTCCAGACTCAGGAAGCTGAAAACCAGATGGTCTATCAAGCCGGCACCCAGGAGCCATTCCATTTCCCAGCCTCCGACTATAGACATGGCCTTCAGACCACCTATCTTCTGACGAATTATTTCACGTACAACTGCCATCGGCTTGTTGCAGCTCCAGCCACCACCGATAGCTATAAAAGAACCAGGTTTAATAATCTGTCCGATATCGGACAACTTCCCCACTTTCGATGTCAATCCAATTGCCATTAGATACTCCTTATCTTCTTATTTAGCTGCTGACCCGTAAGCTCTTTTTCCATCAACCAGCAGACCATCCACCATCAAGGGGGACAACCGTTCCGGTCATGAAACTTGAAGCATCCGATGATAGATAAACAACTAGACCCACCAATTCTTCAACCTTGCCCCACCTGTTCAAGGGGGTCTTGGACATGATTAATTTAGTAGTGGCTTCATCTTCCATCGCCGTTTCATTAATATCAGTGGCAAAATAAGATGGTGCAATTGCATTAACTGTTACGCCCCGGGTCGCCCATTCCTGAGCAAGCGACTTGGTGAAGGCATTTATGGCGCCCTTTGACGCGGCATAATGGGCCATATAGGGCAGTGGATAACTACCCATTGCAGAAGAGATATTTATAATCCTTCCGTATTTGGCCTTGAACATGTACTTGCCTATCACCTGGCTGCAGAACATATAACCCTTAAGGTTTATGTTCATTATGCGGTCCCAGTCCTCTTCTGTAATGTTGAGAAAAGGTGTGGTAGTTCCCTGGCCCGCATTGTTTATCAGGATATCTATTTTCCCAAATGCCTCTATCGTCTTCTCTCCAAGATTCCTAACTGCCGCGATATCAGAGGTATCGGTCGCGACGGCCAGGGCCTTGCGTCCTTTGGCCCTGATTTCATCGGCAACTTCGTCCAAAGCTGACTGGGTACGACTTGCAACTACAATGTCGGCGCCGGCATCGGCAAGACCAAGGGCTATTGCCTTACCGAAGCCCTTGCTACCGCCCGTTACGACAGCCACTTTTCCCTCCAAATTAAAAAGGTTACTGCTCATCTCTATACTCCTCTTTTACTTGGTTATTTTTGATTAAAAACAGGTCTTCTCTTCTCGAGAAATGCTGTCGTCCCTTCCTTAGCGTCCGGATCGGCAAAGGCTCTACAGAAAGACTCGAGCTCTATTGCAAGACCGGAGTAAAGATCGTGATCGGCTATGAGATTCACACAATGCTTCAGGGACTTCACCATAGCCGCACTCTTTACCATAATTGATTTGATAAGTTTTGCCACAGCAGCATCCAGCTCCTCTGGCTCAACAACCATATTTACCAGACCCCACCTATAGGCATCTTCGGCACTTATGGGCGCTCCTGTCAAAACCATTTCCATCGCCTTGGGTTTTCCGACAATCCTGGGCAATCTCTGGCTCGCTCCACCACCGGTTATAATTCCGAGGGTGATCTCAGGCTGTGCAAAGGATGCCCTGCTTGTGCATATTCTCATATCACAACCGAGAGCAATCTCACCACCCATACCCCAGGCCCTGCCATCAACAGCGGCAATGACCGGAATATCCAGCTTCTCAAGCAGAGTAGGAGCAAAATGCTTATCCAGGATATCCTTAACCTTCTCCCAGCCCTCTTCAGGTCCGAGCTTGGACCAGTAATTTAGCATGGTTATGTCGGCACCGGCCAGGAAATTATCTCCTGCCCCTCTCATGACAAGCACCCTGAGGGACTTATCTTTATCGACATCGCCCACCGCTTCGACCAGTTCGTGGCTCATCTGCTGACTGTAGGCATTGAAAAGCTTTGGCCGATTGAAGGTAATTGTGGCGACGCCATCTTTTTTATCGAGAATAATAGTCTCAAACTGCATATTATTATCTCCCCTTATTTCTCATTTGGTATTGGGAATCTTTTTAGAGACTCTTCTTCCCAACGTTCTCACGTATATAATTTGCAACGGTCTCACCAGGCAGGCCCGGAGCGAAAACTTCGTGAACGCCCAGCTTTCTGAGCTCATCAAAATCAGCCTGGGGAATTACACCACCCATGATCAGGAGGACATCCGTCTTACCGGCCTCTTTCAGCATGGGAATGAGATCCTGGGCCAGGAGCAGATGTCCGCTCGTCATTATGCTCAACCCGATTACATCAACATCTTCCTGAACCGCTGCGTTTAAGATGTCCTCTGCAGTCCCGAACCGGAAATACGTAACCTCCATACCGGCATCACGCAGCTCCCGCGCCAGCAGTTTTGATCCTCTACCATGGACGTCTATCTTCTTTTTGGCCAAGAGAACCTTAATATTCTGTTCTGACATGATTTTCTCTCCATATTTGAATAGGTATTTGTAATTAACAAATAACCGAAATTTAATAATTTACTGCCGTCTTACTCGCATACATACCAACCGAATGCCTCACGCATCGGGACCGTCAACTCTCCGTTTGTAGCTCCCTTGCGGGCTGCTTCCACCAGGGCCGGCATAACATCGGCCTTGCCATCCTTGAAATCAAAGCAGGCTTTCCTCAGCTGTGCAATACCCTCATCGACCAGTTTCTGATCCCTTCTGGACCTGAAATCCCTCAACCTCTTCAGGGCCTTCTCCTCAATGGAAAGATCTACCTTGAACTGCTTGTACTGCTCTTCCTCTTCGACCTGGTACATATTCATACCAACGACAGGCCACTTACCGGACTTGACGGCCTGCTTGCGCTCATATGACTTATCATCAATGGCCTTCTTGATCCATCCTTCCTCAAGGCCCTTCATATAACCGCCCTTTGATTCCAGGTCGTTGTATATCTCCCAGGCTTCCTTTTCCATCTTGTCCGTCAGCCATTCGATATAATATGAACCGGCAAGCGGGTCAGCCACATTTCTCAGACCACTTTCCCACATCATGATCTGCTGGGTCCTGATTGCCGTTCTATGTGAAATCTCTGTAGGAATACTAATTGCTTCGTCAAATGAACAGGAATGGATAGACTGAACACCGCCCATGATGGCCGCCATGACCTGCATGGTGATTCTTGCCGTATTATTCAGGGGCTGCTGCGCCGTAAGAACGTTTCCACTTGTGTGTACGTGAACACGGGCATGCATGCACTGGGCTTTCGTACAACCGGCGTCTTTGGTGATCTTGGCCCACATTCTTCTGTGAGCGCGAAGTTTGGCCACCTCTTCGAAGAAGTCGTTCTGTATACCGATCTGGAACCCGAGTCTTCCCACAAAGCTGTCCGGCGCTAATCCTGCATTTACACCAGCGTCAATTACGGACTTGCCCCATGAAAGGCCGTAGGCAAGTTCCTGAAGCGGAGTAGCTCCTGCTTCCGAAAGTCCGTACATGAATATATTCGTGGTATTCCAGTTAGGGATATTATTCGTAGCGAATTTTATCAGATCGCCCATCAATCCGTATCCCCACTTGGGCTCCCAAGATGGGATATCCTGAACGGCAATCCTGGGATACCAGTTCATCGAATTGCCATGCAGATCGCTTATCGGACTTCCAAGTTTTTCCGAAGCCGCACAGGCAAGCGCAAGGGCTGGCAGACAGTTATCACCGGTTATATATGAGAAGTTAGTGGTGGTGAAACCCCAGTCTCTCATGATCTCCATGTAATCGTCAACGGAGCACAGGACGCATCCGCACTGCCCCACATTTCCTCTTGCCTCGGGATCATCCGAATCTATCCCGTACATTGAAGGTATATCAAGGACCATGTTGAAGACCTTGTGCCCGAAATAACCCTCCATACCTTCCTTGACCATCGATTCCATCTTGGCACGGCTCTCCTCGCAGGTGCCATAGCCGTAAACCATCTGCTGCATCCAGGGAGTAAGTGCGTATCCGTCCGGATACAACCCCCTCGTGTAGGGATATACACCAGGCATAGTTGCCAGATTCTGCTCCATCCCCTCGACGTCCTCGGGTGTGTAAACCGTCTTAACCTCTATCCCCGAAAGATTCTGCCTAGGTTTAAGCTTACTTACATACTTCTCCCGTCCCTTTTCCCAGGCAGCCTTTGCCTTTTGAAAATTTTCATTTGCCGTCAGGCTACTCACGGTAATACCTCCTGTAAAGTGTTATATTATAGTTATTTTTTACTGTTTCCTAACTTCCCTTACCTTCTTCCCCCTGGCCTCTACTATAAGGTCTATTACCTGTTCAGAGGCCTGATAGGGATCCATCTTCAGGGTCTCAATCTTCTCGATCCACCCTTTAAACGCCGGATCATTCTGGTATTGATTCATAAATTCCATCCTGATCCTCTTCAAAAGCACATCGAGAAACTGATTCACCCTGCGGTTTCTGTTCTTAGCCGCCAGCCGGTCTCCAGTCCTCAAATACTTGTTATGCAAAACTACCAAATCGGCCAGATCGGAGATACCTTCATTCTTAACCGCCACAGTACGAGTTACAGGAACCTGCCATTCATTGTTAACAATGCCAGGATCCTCAAAAATATCCTTCGCGTCGATCTTTCCGGGAAGCATCCTCAGTTCTGAAACAACTCCATCAGCTCCCGGCTGATCGGATTTATTCACGACAAGGATATCGCCCACCTCCATGATACCTGCCTTCATAGCCTGAAGGCTGTCACCATAGCCAGGCACCAATGCCAGAATAACCGTATGAGCCAGCTTGATTATATCAATCTCATTCTGGCCTACCCCAACGGTCTCTATAATGATTATCTCTTTTCCGGAAGCGTCGAATATATCGACTGCACCATTGACCGCTTCGGCAAGCCCCCCTACCGTTCCACGAGTGGCAAGCGATCTTATGAATACACCGGGATCCCTGGAAAATTGTTCCATCCGGGCCCTGTCCCCAAGGATAGCACCGCCCGTAAAGGGACTCGACGGATCCACCGCCAAGACGCCTACAGAAAGACCCCTGTCACGGAACTGCTGAACGAGGGCCGCTATGAGACAGCTTTTACCGGCACCCGGAGGACCGGTAATGCCGATAATATGAGCGCGGCCGCAGTGACCGTAAAGCCTTTCCATTGCAACAAAAGCTTCGGGATCTCGCCTTTCCACCTTGGAGATCATTTTTGCAACTGCCGAGACCTTGCCAGCCAGAGTTTCTTCAACAAGATCCATTTAAAATGACCCTTCCGCTATCTCCCAAGCCGAAGAATCCTCCCATTTACAGGATTCTATCTTACCCATCGTAATGGGTATCACGTTGCCTATAAAGAACTTCGCACTATGAAGCTTACCGGCATAGAAGGCAGCCTTTTCGTTTTCTGCTATAAACTTGTTTTGAGCATCCGCTTCAGTAACACCACTTTCCGCAAAGATGGCATTCAGCTTCTCGCGGGCAACAAAGGCGCTCCTTAGGAGGAACCATGCCACAATCACATCGCCAAAGGTCTCCAGGAAAAGGTTTGCCTTAAGGTAGGGGAAGTGCTTACGGCCGTCAGCCATATGCGCTGAAAATACTGCAGGAATATCTGCCAACGCCACCTTGGCCTTTTCAAGCTGTTCAGCGTAGGCCTTCCAGTCCGCCTGCCCCTTTGCCTCAGCTATTATGTCATCCATACCGGCCAGGAAATCGGCGAAGACCTGCCCTTTCCCCATAGCCAGTTTCCTGAAGGCCAGATCCATTGCCTGAACTGCTGTGGTTCCTTCAAAGATACAACCAACCTTGGCGTCGCGGAAAAACTGCTGTACCGCATATTCGCTGGAGAACCCATATCCACCGTGGGTCTGAATGGCAAGACCTGCAATATCAACGCCCTTTTCGGTAGGATAACCCTTACAGACAGGGATCATAAGGTCAATGATACGCCCAAGCCGCTTCTTCTCATCGGCATCCTCGGCAACAGCCACCTGATCCATCAGATAGCTGCAATAATAGGTCATCGCACGCATACCCTCTACATGGGACTTCATCATCAGCAATACGCGACGGATATCGGGATGTTGAATAATGGGAACTTTCTTGCTGGGATCAGGATCGCTGATACTCTGACCCTGCTCACGCTCTTTGGAGTACTGAAGGGCATGCAGATAGGAGGCAGAAGCGGTTCCCTGTCCCCAGATACCCACCTCGAGGCGGGAAGAGTTCATCATGTGGAACATGATCATGATCCCCTGACGTTCCTGTCCAAGGAGATAGCCAACACAATTTCCGTCTTCTCCGAAGCTCATACTGGTCGTCGGCGAAGCATGGAGTCCCATCTTTTCTTCTATACCGAAGCATTTGACATCATTGGCCTCAGCGATGGAACCATCGCTCTCGTTCACCCTGTACTTGGGAACAACAAAAAGGGAGAGCCCTTTCGTTCCTTCGGGATCTCCCTCTATTCTTGCCAGGACCAGGTGTACAATGTTGTCTGAGATATCGTGCTCTCCGTTTGTAATGAAAATCTTGGTACCCTGTATGGAGTAATTACCATCATCGCGACGGATAGCCTTTGTCTTTATGGCACCAACGTCTGTTCCGGCGTTGGGCTCTGTAAGTGCCATTGTTCCGGTCCACTGACCGGCATACATGGGCTCCATGTAAAGGCGCTTCTGTTCATCCGAACCGAAGAGCTCAATCAGCTTGGCTGCATCGTGAGTAAGATTTACGTAGCACATGAAAGGGAAGTTGGCGGCGAAAAACATCTCGTGGACCGCCGTCATTATAGAATGAGGCATTCCCTGGCCACCAAGCTCTTCGCTTTCGGAAGGCGTAAGCCAGCCAGATTCAACAAATGCCTGATACGCTTCTTTTGTGCCAGGAGTAGAGCTTACATTGCCCTTTTCAAAGTGAGCGCCCTTCTTATCACCCTCCAGATTTAGGGGAAAGAGCTCGGTCTCAGCGAACTTGAGTGCCTCAGAGAGGATCATCTCAAAAATATCATCGGAAAAGGCGGAATATTTTTCCGCCGCACAAATATCCTGAACCTTAAGCAAATCGAAGAGTACAAACTCGACATCTCGCTTATCTATTAACAGATCTGCCATAATAATAACCTCATAGTCATTTCTTGATGATGCTTATAGAACGCCTCGAATCTTGAGACGCATAACAAATTACCGAGACTACTTACCCACAAAATTGGGCTTTCTCTTCTCAATAAAAGCCTTCGTTCCTTCCTGCGCATCCTCGGTAAGAAGGACATTGCAGAAGCACTCACGCTCATAGTCAAGACCCTGCCTGAGAGGCATTTCACAACCGGTGTGAACCGATTTCTTGCACATATCCAGAGCAACAGCGCCCATGGAAGCAAGGCTTGCAGCAAAGGCATCAACCGTTTCCCAGAGCTTATCCTTGGGAACAACCTTGTTAAGCAGGCCAAGGCGCAATGCCTCTTGTGCATCGATAGGCTCACCTACCATTACCATCTCAAGCGATTTGGCCATACCGATCAGACGCGTCAGCCTCTGAGTTCCACCGGCACCTGGAATAACGCCTATCTTGATCTCTGGCTGACCGAATTTCGCGTTCTCTACAGCGATACGGAAATCGCATGCCATGGAGATTTCGCATCCCATGCCAAAGGCAAGACCGTTAATAGCGGCGATAACAGGCTTGGGACAATCTTCAAAAATAATCGGATCCAGCATGTTTTCGAGAGACGTCCTTATACGTTTCGGATCCTTCAGCGCAGACCAGCCATTAACCATGTTAATATCAGCGCCAGCCATAAAGGCCCTTCCGGCCCCGGTCAACACGATAACCTTCACGGATTCATCTGCCGCCAACTCCTTAAAACCGCTTATTATGTCTCTGGAAAGAGCTTCGTTATATGCGTTAAGTACATCAGGCCTATTAAAGATCAACTTGCCCACAACACCACTTCTCTCAAGGATAATCGCTTCATAAGACATAGCTTCTAAAACCCCCGTTTCTAATTGTCTTTATAAGTTTTTATTAAAAAATACTTGCCAATCAACACCAGCAAATATCCGAAGAACATCAGAAAAATCAAAGGCCAGCCCCGGGAAGGGTCAGAAAAATGACGGACACCTCCGATACCCTACACCAAATGAAAATTTATGGCGCACTACCTCTAGCAGCAAAATGTATCGGGGAAAAACGAACCCAAAGGTTATAAGGATTAGATCAACCTACTAATCGCAAAGAAGAAAAGACCGTTTTTTAGGATGCCTCTACCGACCCCATAAGAACAGGACACACCACGAAACACCACCGACGGAAGGGTTGCACCGAACAGCGCCGAAGATCCACATATTTTATTATTTGCAATGAGTCGGTCGACTTAGGACACAAAAACATAATATTTCAATAAAAACAACTAAGCCTTTGCCTGTAGAAAACACTAAATGGTAATCAATCTTTAATCATAAAAAGAAGGCTTATGAGATCCCATGGCTATTCCTCCATCAACCCTTTCCCCCACCTTAAAGATCACCAGTCCCGGTTCAATAACCGTAAAGCCTATATATAAAAAACGTTGTTAAAGAACCTAAAACAACCAGCCGCCCCAGACAATAAACCCACAAGGATATAAAAATTCATACAGACTTCCGTTCTCCCTGAAAAACCTCAAAAAGGTGAACCTTGAATGGAAGCGAAATGCGCTGACCACGTGATTCGATATCAGGTCGTTTATTCCTTGTCAAGAAAATATTACCAGGCCAAATAGCATATAACCTAGGCGTAATAAGGGGATGCTCAGCACAGGACATTGAAATCATCGCAGAAAATTAGGGGTATAAGTTGGGTGCACACATGGCAGGGATAGCTACCGACCAGGGTCGGTGTCATGTCATTAAACTGGTAACAAGACAATCTGGGTTGCCTTAAAAATTTACACTGCCCAGAAAGGAGATAAACCGCTTAAGCAGAGCTTCATCAAAGCAAGTCATCATTCCACTGTCACGATCAGAAAGATTTGAGCCCTCTGAATCTTTGCGGGTTTCATTTTTTTTAATCATAATCTGCAAGGCCTTCATGGGCGGGATCGGATCTTTATAAGGACGACGGGATGTCATTGCATCGAAAACATCTATAATTCTAAATATTCGAGCCAGGATCGGGATATTAAAGCTTGCAAGCCCCATAGGATACCCACCGCCACTAAAGTCTTCATGATGGTGCAGTATGCCCTTTTTGACAAATATGGGAATGTCTGCGTCAACAAGCATTGCCAGACTGTTAAGTGGATGGCGTTTTACGATTTCCCATTCTACCGGAGAAAGCCCCCCCTCCTTATTAAGAATATCCTGAGATACAAGAGTCTTTCCTATATCGTGCAGTAGGGCTCCTACACCGCATTGCTTCAGGACATTGATGTCATCGACAATACTGGACTCGACCTGTTCAAGGATATCGGGATTGAGCCTAAGGAAAGCCACAGTGAACCATAGAACCTTTGTGGCATGCTCGTAGGTCTGATAATCGTGCCCTATCATCTTAACTAGAGGCTTAAGAGACCTTGATTCCGTCATGAATGCCATGGCGCTCTCAACCATGTTCTGTGTACGGAGCACCATATCTCGGTTCATCTTCCCCAAACCCAGAGATGTTTCAACGGCACTTTTCACAATGTTCGTTGAAACCATAGTGAATATAGAGGCCTTATCACTATCAGAAGCATAGTCACTATCAAGGATAGTCCCCAGATTCGCTTCAAGATGCTGTTCGTACTTGAACTCATCATCGATATTTATGAAAACTTCGTCGTGCCCTCCCTCATAGAGCCTTGCTAGTCGCTCCGGGCTTACTTTATTCCCTTCCAGTGCCCATAGGATATATCTCCCCTCCGAAGAAAGTATATATATCTGAAAGTCCGGCATGGTGCCTGGAATCAAAGCGGAAGGAGGTATGGCCCTATACCTTTCCACATTTTTAGTGCGATCTTTCATATATTGACTTTCGGCATCCCAAAAACTACCTTAACTAAATATAACATCAGTGAGCAGGTTCCGAAGAAAGCTACAACCACTTTCGACATAATTGAAATAAAACTTTAGATATTTGTAGCCGAATTGATTTTATATTTATCTCAAAGATTTTTTAACAAAAATGCTATTTTCAAGGCACGCACTGATTTTTTAACCAGTACAATTTTAATTCAAAATATTTTCAAATTTTTCATATACATTTTTATTACAAACCAATAGGCAATAGATACTATCGCCACCAACAAATTTATACCTGTGGAGGTGTAACTTTTTTATGTGCTTCGTTGACTTATGTAGGGTATTCACATATCATTCATCATCTATCCGATATTATTGATTACGTATCATTACAGGGAGTACAGGTGGCGCCAAAAATCTTAAAAAGGTCATGGTAATGTACAAAATGAAGACAGGAAGGCACAGCAAACTTACAAAGCTTGTCAGCATCTTTCTGGTATTCTTTTACCTTCACATATCAGGAGGCTTATCCTGTGCTTCCTTTACCATGCAGGATGAAAAAAAACTCGGAAAAGAATTTTACGATAAATTGAAAGAAAAAGGCTCCTTATTAGAAAATTCCGAGGTAAAGAGCTATGTCGAGGGCATAGGGAAACTGCTTCTTTCACACAGTGAAAATTTTTACTTTGATTTTACATTCTCCATCATTGACAGCCAAGGCATCAATGCCTTTGCGACCCCAGGAGGCTATGTATATGTATACAAGGGGTTAATAGAACTCGCAGAGGATGAAGGTCAGCTGGCCGGCGTTATGGCGCATGAAATAGCACACATAAAAGCCAGACACATCGCCAAGATGATAGAGAGCTCACAGAAGTTAGGTCTGGCGACTCTAGCGGCAGTTTTGGCGGGAGCTTTTCTGGGAGGGGATGCCGGGTCTGCTGCCATAGCTTTTTCCTCAGCCACAGCAGCAACGCTAAGTCTCAAATACAGCCGAGAGCACGAAGAGGAGGCAGACCGCATGGGGATGCTTTACCTGACCCAGGCCGGATACGATGGTGAGGGAATGCTAGACTTCCTCAAAATAATGAGACAGCAGGAGTTTTATTCCAATTCGATTCCATCCTACTTCCTAACGCATCCGGGAACGGGGGAAAGGATCCAGTATCTTGACGGTCTTCTTCATACAAGATACAAGAACAGGGGTGCCAAGAGTATCGTAGGAAAGCTGGAAAAAATAAAAACCGCACTGGTAATCAGCCGGAAGGACAGCGACTCCGGTATTGCATATTTTCAGGACCTGCTCAAAAAAGACCCTGAAAATCCGAATGCCCTCTACGGCCTGGCTGTAATCCAGGGAAGACTTGGCAGAACATCGGAGTCTTTCTCAAATTTTCAGAAAGCGCTGTCCCTGTCACCGGACGATCCCGAAATTCTTCGAGACCTCGGTATTGCCTATTTCAATTTGGGAAAGATCTCTGACGCGGTTGATAACCTGAGAAGGGCCTACCTCGCCGACAATAATAATCCCGAAACGATACAATATCTGGCAAGATCTTATACTATTACTGGAAATTACAGTGCAGCCCTCGAGCTATATAAAAAGCTCAAAGACAAAAACCCTGATGACGTGCAATCCTACCACAATCTGGCAATGCTATACGGAAAGCTCGAAATGCAGGGTGAGTCCCATTACCATTTCGGAATATTTTTCAAAAAGGAGCATAAAAACAAGAGCGCCCTATTCCATTTTAAGGCGGCACAGCCCTTCTTCCCTGAGGGAGATGAAACTACCTTAAAGATCAAGGAAGAAATCGATGCCATAGAAAAAGCCCCACCGGATAGAAGAGGCCCCCCGGGGTTTCCCGATCGTCAGCGAGAACAGCCTAAAGATGAATTTTCCTGAATAAGCGCGGTGGCAAGCATCTCTCACCCATGTGATACATTGACATTTCCCCCCCATGTGCTATCTTCCCGGCACAGATGAAAAAACATCAAGGGGGCATGGATGAATATCAGCGTACAGGCTGGGTTACTTAAGGATATAGAATGTGAAATCCTTCTCGTGGGGCATTTCGAAGGAGAGGCAAAGCTGCAAGGAACAGCCCGCACCCTCGACGAAGGATGCGATGGGATTATAAGCGACCTGATCGAAAGAGGGGATTTTAAAGGGAAGCTGTATAGCTCATCGGTATTATATACCGGGAATACGATTCCGGGGAAAAGGATATTGATAGCGGGACTGGGCAGAAGAGAATCCTTCGATCTAGAAAAACTGCGTGGCCTATTCTCAAAGGCTGCGCAGAAGATACGCGACATGGGAATAGAGCAGATGGCCACCTCCCTCGATTTCGGAGGGACAGAGCTGTCCGCCGCTGAAATGGCACGCGCTGCAGCGGAAGGCATGATTCTTGGTCTCTATAACTTTACCTCCTACAAGACACTCGAAGATGACAAAAAGAGTGAAATAAAGGAATGCATCATCGTCGAAGAGAGGAAAGAGGCTGTTGAAGCAACAAAAGCCGCAGTAAATACGGCCCAGACAATAGGGCACGCCGTATATCTTGCACGGGATCTCGTATCGACACCGTCAAATGATATGACCCCGTCCATCCTCTCAGAAAGGGCTCGGGCAACCGCCATAGAAGCCAACCTGACATTTCACTCATTCGATGAAAAGGCGATGACCAAGATGGGCATGAACGCACTACTGGGAGTGGCCCGGGGCAGCGCCGAAGAGGCCCGTCTTATAGTCGTGGAATACAAAGGTGGACGAGAAAAGGCCCCCCCGGTGGTACTTGTGGGCAAGGGCATCACCTTTGACAGCGGAGGGATCTCCCTCAAACCGGCGGACAAGATGGATGAGATGAAATCGGACATGGCCGGCGGTGCGGCGGTGATCGCCACGATCAGAGCCGCTGCCGATCTGAATCTACCCCTGAACGTTATAGCTATTGTGCCCGCAACGGAAAACCTCCCCGGCGGAAAGGCCTTGAAGCCTGGTGACATACTAAAAACCATGTCGGGAATTACAGTAGAAATAAAGAACACCGATGCGGAGGGGCGATTGATCCTTGCCGATGCGCTCACCTTCGCAAAAAGATACAACCCTGAAGTCATCATCGATATAGCTACGCTGACAGGGGCCTGCGTGGTGGCACTGGGAGACTACCTTGCCGGCATGATGGGAACCGACAAGGCGCTGAAGGAACAGATATCCGCCGCATCAACTGTCACCGGTGAGATTGTATGGGAACTTCCCCTGTGGCATGAATACGATGAACTGATAAAAAGCGATGTGGCCGACATCAAAAACTCAACGGGAACACGATCGGGAGGGACCATAACAGCGGGCCTTTTTCTTAAGAGATTCGTTGGAGACTGCCCCTGGGTCCACCTTGACATAGCCGGCCCTGCCCTGCTATCGAAGGACAGGCCCTATATTCCAAAAGGTGCGTCCGGTATCGGCGTAAGGCTTCTGACACAATTCCTGATGGACCGCAGCAGAGGTTAGCATGTCCCGAATCCTTGACATACAAGGTCTGAAGACACAATTCTCAACACGAAACGGAACGGTCAAGGCCGTGGACGGGGTAGATATGGCTGTCCGCATTGGCGACACACTGGGTATCGTGGGAGAATCGGGATGCGGAAAGACAGTCCTTGCCCTCTCCATAATGAAGCTAATCCCCTCCCCTCCGGGTCTAATCGTCGCCGGTCGGATCGATTTCAAGGGGAAAGATCTTTTATCACTCGACGAAGCGAGTATGCGAAAACTACGGGGAAACGAAATATCAATGATATTCCAGGAACCGATGAATTCGCTAAACCCGGTTCTCAGAGTGGGGGACCAGATAACCGAAGTCATAAAACTGCACACCGGTATTTCAGAAGGAGAGGCAACCGACAGGGCACTGGAAATGCTGAAGCTGGTAGGTCTCCTGCCAAATCGCTCCACATTGAAAAGCTACCCCCACCAGATGAGCGGGGGAATGCGCCAGCGCATCATGATCGCCATGGCCCTCGCCTGCAATCCTGAACTGATGATCGCAGACGAACCCACCACCGCCCTCGACGTAACCATCCAGGCACAGATTACCGACCTAATAAACAAGCTGAAAGAGGACGTGGGAACATCGGTAATCCTCATAACCCATGACCTTGGCATCGTCGCCGAGATGGCTCAGCATGTCGCCGTCATGTACACGGGAAAAGTCGTCGAATACGCCAACGTATCCGATCTTTTCTCGGCACCTCTCCATCCCTACACCAGAGGTCTCATGGAATCCACACCAAAGAGCGCACTGAAGAAAAATGGCTATCTCAGAGCAATCCCCGGTACCGTCCCGAACCTCTATGAACTTCCCTCGGGCTGTAGTTTTCGAAACCGCTGCCCCGATGCAATGGAGATATGCGGGAAAGAGGAACCACCACTGGTGGAAAGACCTGCTGGACACCAGGTAAGATGCTGGAAGTACTAATAAGATGAAAGAGCTTCAACTATGACCCCCACACTACTGAACGCAGAAGGGCTGAAAAAGTACTTTACCGTCAGGGGAGGTTTCCTGTCGGGGCAACACAAGGCGGCAAAGGCCGTCGATGGTGTCAACCTGGAGATCTTCAAGGGAGAGACCCTTGGGCTGGTGGGCGAATCGGGCTGCGGAAAAACGACGCTCGGACGCCTCATTGCAAGACTGGAAGAACCGACCGCCGGAAAGATTACCTTCAATGGAAATGACATCCTCGCATTGTCACAGAAAGAAATAAAAAGTCTTCGCAGAAAGATACAGCTGATATTTCAAGACCCCTATGCATCCCTCAATCCCAGGATGAGCGCCGGGTCTATAGTAGGAGAACCGCTCACCATACACAATATACTGAAGGGACAGAAAAACACGGAGAGGGTTGCCCAGCTTATGGAGGTGGTGGGGCTTAGCCGTGAACAGATGGGGCGCTACCCCCACGAGTTCAGCGGCGGCCAGAGACAGCGTATAGGCATAGCCAGGGCCCTAGCCCTCAACCCGGATCTTATAATCGCAGACGAGCCCGTTTCGGCACTGGACGTCTCAATCCAGGCACAGATTCTCAATCTTCTGAAAGACCTGCAAAAAGAGTTTGATCTCACCTATCTGTTCATCAGCCATGACCTGAGCGTTGTGGAACATATAAGCGACCGTGTTGCAGTCATGTACCTGGGAAAGATAGTGGAACTGGCCGAAAAGAAATCACTCTACGACAACCCCATGCACCCATACACGCAGGCCCTGCTCTCCGCCGTTCCGGTTCCCGACCCGGCGCACAAGAAAAAGAGGATACTCCTGGGAGGCGATATCCCCAGCCCTACAGATCCCCCTCAGGGCTGCTCCTTTCACCCCCGTTGTATGTACCGTATGGATATATGTGACAAAGTAGCGCCCACATTTGACCCGAGAACAACAGGGCATTATGTGGCATGTCACCTTAAAAGCTAATGGCTTACAAGGAATATAAAAAAAATAGAAATAATCCTTGACGAATGGGCATCAAAATAATAGATAGGGAAGCCAATTTTCATGGGGCGGTCTTTACGTTTATGCAAGTCCCCGGGAATGGCTTTATTGAGAAGGAAAATGCGCCCGTAGCTCAGCTGGATAGAGTCGCAGACTTCGAATCTGTTGGTCGAAGGTTCGAATCCTTCCGGGCGTACCATACATTCGACCATAATAAAGGGGCCCTTAGCTCAGCTGGTAGCAGCAACTGACTCTTAATCAGTAGGTCGTCGGTTCGAACCCGACAGGGCCCACCATGAAATCAAGGGGTTACGAGAAATCGTAACCCCTATTTATTTTCTTTGCGACGGCAGCATATATCAAATATGTTGATGTCGCTCCAATGCCGAACAGTATAGTCTCCGCCATAATCCATTAGCCTTGAGAATTTTATCGATTTAATTCACTCCTCACCGATCATTACATTGGATGCCTTGATAAGGGCGGACCCCTCTTTCCCAGAGACCAAGGCCAAAATCCTAGCTGAAGCCATTGTAATAATAGAGGTAATTTAAAAAGTGGAGGTCCCGCAGAACTACTTATTTCCCATTGATGGTGTCCATGATCTCTTTGAAGCTTTCAACCGCCGATTCGAGATTTTCGATAATGTCGTTAGCCAATACATCCGGGTCGGGCAGATTGTCGAGATCGGCAAGGCTTTTATCTTTAAGCCAGGTGATATCCAGACTGGTCTTGTCTCGACCGACAATTTCATCATACGTAAATTTACGCCAGCGCCCTTCGGTATTTTTCTCGGGGTGCCAGGTTTCTTCTCGTTTATGTCTGTTGGACGGGTTGTAGCACACAATAAATTCCTGAAGGTCTTCAAACTTCAGAGGTGATTTTTTCAGGGTATGATGAATGTTGGTACGATAATCATATATCCATACCTCGCTCGTCCACGGGTCTTTACTGGCTGGTTTATTATCAAAGAATAAAACATTGGCCTTGACGCCCTGTGCGTAGAATATGCCGGTCGGCAGTCGCAATATCGTGTGCAGATCGGTTGTCTCCAGCAATTTTTTTCGGACCGTCTCGCCCGCCCCGCCTTCAAACAACACATTGTCGGGCAAGACAACCGCCGCTTTGCCGCTCGTCTTTAGCAGCGTGCGGATGTGCTGGACAAAGTTGAGCTGCTTATTGCTTGTCGTCGCCCAGAAATCCTGCCGGTTGTAAGTAAGGTCTTCTTTCTCCTGTTCGCCTTCTTCATTGGTAAAGGTCATGCTGCTCTTCTTCCCGAAGGGTGGATTGGTGAGCACATAATCCATCGTTAAACTCGGGGAAGCCACGAGCGAATCGGTGGGCAGAACAAATGTATCCGAATCAATATCGCCGATGTTGTGCAGGAACATATTCATGAGCGCCAGCCTGCGCGCGCCTGCTACAATCTCGTTGCCGTAAAATGATTTATTTTTCAAAAACTCTTTTTGCTCTTTGGTCAGCGTGAAGTTCTTAGGATCGGAAATGTAGTCGTAAGCCGCTAGAAAGAAACCGCCCGTTCCACAGGCGGGGTCGGCAATAGATTTCATCGGCTGCGGCTGGACGCAGGCAACCATAGCCCTGATCAACGGACGGGGCGTAAAGTACTGTCCCGCGCCGCTTTTGGTATCCTCGGCGTTTTTCTCCAGCAGGCCTTCATAAATCTTGCCTTTGACGTCCGTTCCCATCACGGTCCACTGCTCTTTGTCGATCATGTCAATCAGTTTGAAGAGCTTGGCCGGATCTTGAATCTTATTTTGGCTTTTAATGAATATCTGCCCCAGAATAGCTTTGGAATGAGATAGCTCGCGCAGCAATGCCGTGTAATGCGATTCTAATTCCGCGCCGCTTTTTGTGGTTAGGCTTTCCCAGTTGTATTCCCTGGGAATGGGCAATTCCCTGTTGTGCGGCGGTTTGCTGAACTCGTCGGCCATCTTCAAAAATAGCAGGTAGGTAATCTGCTCCAGATAATCGCCGTAACTCACGCCATCATCTTTTAAGATATTACAAAAACTCCAAACCTTGCTGATGATGCCGGATGTGTTGTTGGTTTCGCTGGTCAAGATATTTTGCTCCTGTTTAATGTGCTCATATTTTTTAACCGATAAATCATGAGATCGATATAATTATCCTATTTTACAGCACCTTACCTCTGCCGACAGTCTTCATCTTTAGCTTGCCCGCACCCACTTAGTCTTCTGAAGAAACCCAAGCAACGTGTTGCATCGTTGTAATGCAGAATCCATCTTATAGCCGACCGATCTTATTTTTTGAACTACCTAGGAATCCTCGGTAGTTGCCGATTGCTCTACAAAATTCTTCTTTGCGGTCCGTCATCTCTCTTTTTCGCTCCTCGTCATTATGCTCTTTTCGTTTTTGTCCGTCCCGGCTGACGCCGTGGAGGATTCTCCGTTTTGTCCCTTTGCCTTTCCGCCCTGATACGTTCCAGCAATTTTGACGCCGGTTCGTCGTTGGAGTCCTGGGGGACGAGTTTACCTTCGAAGGCTTTTTTCAAAATGCTCTGCCGCAGGGCTTCGGACTGCTTGAGGCTTTGCTCAATGCTCTCTTCAATTTTGTCGCAGACAGAAAGACGGGATTCGATTTCGGCGACAATGCGCTGTTGTTCAGGAAGGGGGGCCAGTGGTATCTGGCAAGATTTCAATTGCGTTGTATTGATTCTTGGCCTTGTTGCACCATGTATCCCCCCAACCAACTGATGATACATTTCTCTTGTAGAAAAATAATACAATAAATATTTCTTACTTATTTTATCTTCAGAAGGTCTCACAAGAAAGCAATCTGCTTTATTGATAGCCTTATCTATATGGTCTGGTAAAATTGCGGCCCTTATGTTCTCGGAAACAAATGATGAGAATATGATATCCCCTTTCGAGACAGTATGTTTTTTGATTGTTTCATATTTGTCTTTTGTGACAAATGATTGGAATTCATTTCTAAATTCCATATATCCAATATTTTCTAAACGGATTACTCTTACTCCATTGCCAACATAATCCGATGTTTTTAAATTTGATCCAAAAGGCCCGTCAGAAATTTTATCAACAAGCTCTTTCAAGATTACTCGTTTCCACCCATCAGGCAATTCGTCTTTTTTGTCTGTAGCTTCGATCGCTTCGACAGGCTCAGTGGCCGCAGCCACCGGCATTACCGTACCCTGAGCTTGTCGAAGGGTGCTTTTCGTCAGTTTGCCTTCAAAGGCCCATTTGAGGACTGCTTGCCGATAGACTTTGAGCTGTTGTTGTGCGGTTTTGAGGCTTTCGATGCCTTTATCCAAACTGCTGAGCAGCTCTTCTATCTTGGCGACAATGCGGTGCTGCTCGGTTAGTGGCGGAAGGGGAATTTGTAAATTTTTTAAAATAGACTGACTTATATTCGGTTGTGCACCACCAATACTTTCCTGAACCAAACACTGTCTTTTAAAGAACAAATAATTGAACAAGAATTTGGAATTGATATTTTCATTTTCATAAATACCGCAGACAGCTTGATTAGTTGCGGCAGCTACGCCAAGAAATGCTAACTTCCCAATTGTTGCACCGTACAATGCGATAAGCAAAGTTCCTTTGGGAAATATTTTAGTACTTGAATTTTTAATTGCTTCTTCTGTAATCTTTTCTTCTGTATCTATAATAATGTTGTGTTTTAATTCTCCTGATTTAACCCACGGAATATTGCCACCATAATACTTAGATGTCGAGTGCCAAGACATCGATAACGATTTTTTGTGCCACGACATCGCTGACACTCAACTGAGCTATCGCAGTTTGTAATCGAATTCCTCTACCTATTTTTTGTCCAGGAAGAGTTTTAGTTTCTGCTCTTTGATATCGATAGTAGCCACCACGTATTCAAGCATGGTCTCTGGCGGAGCCGAGAAGCATTCTCCGAAGATATTCAATTTCAGGTTGCTGCGAATGAGGCGCACAACGTGATATTTGCCAATCTCCGGCTTTTTCATTCGATGCATGGGAGGCTCCTCTGCTTTTGGAAACCTCAATTTGACATTCGAGGCGGCAAGAGCTTTCAGCGGTGTATCACCTTTGAGTTTGCTGTAGCGATACCTGCTGTTGTGCCGCTGTTCGAACGCAAGTGAGTTCAATTGCAGATCCCCTATGGACGCCATGATAACTTTGCCGAGAAATCTCTGTTGATAACGGTCGTTGAAGTTTTCAATCATTCCATTTCTCCACGGTTCGGCCATTGGTATGAACCAAGGCTCGACACCGTTTTGCAGACAGAGTCGGATAAGGGGACCCATTCCACGTGGATGTGTCGGGCTTCCGAAGAAAGACATGGCATTATCAACTTGGACACGCTCTGGTATTCCCATCCGCTTCCATGCGCTCCAAAACCCGTCAAGGATCATTTGCCCTGACTTGGCAATGGAAGGATGCAGTCCACACCGGACCGTTGCCGTATCAACGATGTTCAGGCTGTAAAAACGAATCGGTCCCTTCAGATAGCACGGGCCAACAAGATCAGCCTGATGGGTTTGGTTCGGCAATGTTGACGGCAGAACGGGATATGCCGTCCCTTTGGACTCATATTTGCCGGTTCGTCGATGTGTCAGTTCGTTCTTGGCGAGAATCCGGTTGATTGTCCTGATTGACGGCAACGGTTTGGCGCCAAGATCTTCTATCTCCCATAGGATTGCTTGAGCACCGCAGAACAAACCCTGATTATAGAGATTGAGGCGAACCATCTTGACGATTTCTTCGATCTCTAATGGTGTCCGGTTTGGGATCACACGGGGGCGACGAGAACGATCCTCGCACCACGAGGCATCGCCCTCGCTATACCGCTTGAACCACTTGTACAGCCAGAACTTCGACTTGCCCAGCGACGCACATATTGATTCGGGACTTTCACCGTTTATAAATCGCTCCACGGCCAAGACCCGTTGCTGCTTGTTTTCCTTTTCCATGAACTGATGTGGTTTAATAATAACGGACACCCTGCTAAGAGCAATAATAGAGAAAGTGAGGTGTTCAATGAAGGAGAAAGGGAAGCGCCCGAATTACACAAGTGAGTTCAAGCAAGACGCTGTAAAGTTGGTAGTTGAACAGCAATATAGTTGTCCTGAGGTTGGCAGGCGTCTTGGTATTGCCGCTTCTAATGTTTCCCGCTGGGTGCGACAATATCGTCAAGACCAGCAGGATCTTAGCGAAGGAGGTATCCCCCGGAAGGAACTGGAGGCCGAGATTTGTCGACTTAAAAAGGAAAACAAGCGGCTTGAAATGGAGCGCGAAATATTAAAAAAAGCCGCGGCCTTCTTTGCGAAAGAGTCGAACTGAGGTGCGACTTCATCCGGCAAGAGAAGAAGGCCTATCCTGTCACCGTTTTGTGTAAGGTGATGGAAGTCAGCCGGAGCAGATTTTACGATTACCTCCATAGCCTCTCAAGATCTGATGATCCTGATGAGATTGCATTAAAGGCAGGGATTAGAGCCATTTTCAAAGAACATCGCGGCAAATATGGTTCCCGTCGCATTACCAAGCAGTTAAAGAATGAAGGTCACCAGATTGGCCGGTACAGGGTACGTAATTTAATGAGGAAACTTGGTCTTAAAACCAAAGCCCCGAAGCGATACAAGGCCACGACAGAGAGCCGGCATTCGTTTCCAATAGCTGCCAACCTTTTGGATCGTGAATTCGATGTCGCCACACCGAATACATGTTGGACAACGGACATAACCTATGTCTGGACCTTTGAAGGCTGGTTGTATCTGGCTGTGGTACTTGATCTTTATTCTCGCCAGATCGTTGGCTGGGCCATGGACAAAGAAATGAAAAAGCAACTTACCCTGGATGCCCTGGCGATGGCATACTGGCGCAGAAGGCCTCCATCAGGACTGCTTCATCATTCAGATCGAGGAAGCCAGTATGCATGCCATGATTACCAGGAAAAGCTAAATCAGTATGGGATGATAGCCAGTATGAGCCGCAAGGGGAATTGTTGGGATAATGCACCGACTGAACGTTATTTCCGCAGTCTGAAGTCGGAACGGTTGTCAGATTACAGGTTTGTTACAAGACAGTCGGCAAAGATGCAGATACTTGATTATATCTCCTACTATAATTCCATTCGTCTGCATTCAAAGCTGGGTTATAAAACCCCGTTCGAATATGAGAAAGAACTATGCCGAAAAGCAGCTTAAAACAAATTGTCCGTTTTTACTTGACCACAACAAACACCTCCGTATCTATTTTGGTGTTCACAGAATTACGTGATCGCTATTCGATTGTCAGAGAACTTTGTTTGCTATGTGCTGGCACATTTTTCCGTTATCGATGTCTTGGCACTCAACACTTAGTTTCTTTTCTGCTTGGAGTTCCGCCACTTGTAGTATCACAAACATCACCAAGATTGACCCATTCCCATACTGACGGTATTCCCCTGTTCTTATTCATCCTACGCAGCCACTACCTCATTTTGAACAATTCAATTGTTGTCCTAATCTCTGGATTCCCGCCTTCGCGGGAATGACGATTGAAACATCTTGTCGACGTAACGACTCTGACTTGGATTCCTGCGCGGGAATGACAAAGTGGTTACGCCGCCAATGCTTCGTTCAGTTCGCTGATGATTTTTTCCGTCTCGTTGCCGAAGAGCTGCCACATCTTGCCTTTGCCGCCCTGGGCGTCAAAGGGCGTTAAGTCCAGATCATCGACATCAAGGTGAACCGAGTTGGCAATCACGTCTTTGAGCATCCGCAGCCACTGCATCTGTTCTTCGGTGAATTTCAGCGTTCCCGCCTGTTTTTTAAAGACCCAGTTCTGAAAATTCCTGTCCACCGTTTTGTCATAAGAGGTGAGCGTCGTGTCAATGCCCGCCACTTTGCGGATAAGGGAAACGAGCGCCACAAGTTCATTTTTTGGCTGGCCGCTGACGCTCTCCAAAACTTCGTAGGCGCGCCACACACTCAAGGGGGCAAGTGCGGGTTTATCGGCAACGATTGTATCTACCAGATCCTTAATCATTTTATAGGTCAGTTCGCGCCTCCGGTATGGCTGGCCGTAAAAGATTTGCAGGGCGGTGATTTCATCTTTATGCCGGGCTATCCAGTCGGCAAAGGTTTTTATCAATTCCTGTGCTTTGCCCTTGTTGTCTTTGTCCCATCCTGCGGCGGTCAACTTGTCCGGGTTGAGGAGGTCGATGATTTGTTCGTGAGCCTTACGCATGTTTTCTATGTAGTCATTGAGTTCGCCGTTGAAGGTGCTTGCCGCTTGGTTTTGCAGGGCGGCTGTAAGCGTCTTTATTTTTTCTTC
Organism: Syntrophales bacterium; assembly: GCA_963665835.2. GTDB lineage: Bacteria > Desulfobacterota > Syntrophia > Syntrophales > UBA2210 > UBA6078. The sequence continues at coordinate 787,097 of CAXXWJ010000002.1, forward strand.
TTTTTCCACAGGCGCCGCATGGGGATTCTCCTCCTCAACTTTGAGGCGGATGTCTTCCAGTGTGTCGGGGTTGTAGGCGTTCAGCAGTTCCTTGACCACTTGTGGAATGGTTTTGGTTTTGGCCTTTTCGGCAAAAGTCATCTTTTCTTTATCGGTAAGCTGCTTCTCCAGACGGGCAAGACGATTGGCCAGCGTCGTGAAAAGGCCTTCGTCTCTCGCGCCCACTGTAATGGCCGCCAGCAGAGCTTTGAGCGGGACACCGGGCTTCTTCTCCAGAGGGCGGCCGTCGGTTTTCAGACTTTTGGTGACGCCCACGGCATCGACGATCACATAATGGTCTTTGGTGTATCTGGCAGTCGGCGTTACTTTCTTCAGGTCGTCCAGATTGATGGTGCGCGTGCCGCGGCCTTTCATCTGTTCAAAGTAGTTGCGGCTTTTCACATCCCGCATGAATAGCAGGCATTCCAGCGGTTTCACGTCCGTCCCTGTGGCGATCATATCCACGGTAACGGCAATACGGGGATGATAGTCATTGCGGAACTGCGCCAGCGTGCTTTTGGGATTATCACTGTTGTAAGTTATCTTTTTGCAGAACTGGTTTTCTTCGCCGAATTCTTCCCGCACGATTTGAATAATGTCGTCGGCGTGGCTGTCGGTTTTGGCAAAAACAAGTGTTTTGGGAACTTCAAATTCGCCCTTCTCGTTTATGCGTTCAGGGAACATTTCCGGCAGATGCTCTTTAAAGGTGCGAATAACGGTCCGAATCTGATTGGGGTTGACGACCTTGTCGTCGAGCTGCGTTTGGGAATAAACGACATCCTCATCCAACTGCGCCCAGCGTTTTTTGCGGGTGAGCTTATCGCGGTGATCCACATACTGGCCTTTCCAGATCGAGCCCCCTTTTCTGGTTATTTCCGTTTCGATCAGATACACGTCGCTCCCCACATTGACGCCGTCGGTAACGGCTTCCTCGTGGGTATATTCACTGACGATGTTCTGGTTGAAGAAACCAAAGGTGCGGTTGTCTGGCGTGGCGGTAAGGCCGATTAAAAAGGCATCAAAATAGTCCAGCACCTGTTTCCATAGGTTGTAAATGCTGCGGTGGCATTCGTCGATCACCACATAGTCAAAAAACTCGATCGGCAATTTGGCGTTGTATCCCACCGGAACCGGCTGGCGTCCTTCCCATTTTATCTCACCGGGATTTGTTTCTTCTTCTTTTTCGTCCAGTTCTTTTTCTTTGAGGATCGCATAGAGGCGCTGAATGGTGCTGATATAGACCTGATTATCGGTCGGCACAAAGCTGGATTTCAGGCGATGCACGCCATAGAGTTCGGAAAACTTGCGGTTGTCGTCATTGGGCAGATAGGCCATGAATTCCTGCTCTGCCTGCTCGCCCAGATTTTTCGTATCTACCAGAAACAAAACCCGTTTGGCTTTGGCGTAAGTAAGCAGGCGATAAATAGACGTGATGGCGGTGAAGGTTTTTCCCGAGCCTGTGGCCATTTGAATGAGGGCCTTAGGGTGATTTGTGCGGAAGGAATCTTCCAGATTGTTAATGGCGCTGATCTGGCAATCCCTGAGCCCTGTGGTTAGCAGGCCCGGAATATCCAAAACACGCCCTCGCAAGGTGTTGCTCTGTTTCAACCATTCCCGGAATGTTTCAGGGCGATGAAAGGTAAAAACAGGACGGGAGCGAGGCTTGGGGTCGCGATAATCGGTAAACCGGGTTAATGTGCCGGTGCCTTCATAGACAAAGGGCAGGGGATCGTTGTTAAGGTACTTGAGTTTGCTTTCGGCATAATCTTTAGCCTGGTTCTCATGAACCGTTAAGTGAACGCCCTCTTCTTCTTTCTTTGCTTCAATCACGCCAACGGGTTTGCCATCGACAAACAAGACATAATCCGCAGGGCCGATTTCGGTTTGATATTCTGTGACAATGACACCAGGCCCGGCAGTCAAATCGATTTGCTTCTTATTCTGAATGATCCAGCCGCATTCCAGCAATTGCCTGTCTATATTGTCGCGTGCTATCTGTTCCGGGTTTTGATTAGGCATAATTATTTACCCACTAGCAATAAGAAGGAGATAGAAAACAGAGTTCTTTTTCCTTGCGGCAGTCTTTATAATGTTCCGCAGGACGGGCTTCAATCGACACATAATCAGGAATAAACGTGAGTACTCTTGCACAAGGAATAAAAGTTATCAAGCAAACATTACAGGGGTTTCCTATTAAATTTGCGAAGGCGCGGATATTTCAAACCCCATTCAATGACCTGGCCAGGTAGGCTTGCATGCCCCCGATGAAGGCTGTCCTGAAGAGTGAAGGAATAAGTTACCTGGGTAGCTTTAGGATAAATTCGATACAAGTTCTTCATCCCTGTTTTTTTTGTTTCGGCTTTTGCGCCAGTTACGATATAATAACGCCGAGTTGCTCAACAATCAGTCCACCAGGGGAGAGAGCGCCATGAGCCTTTCTTCGGTTGTTTCAGAGAAAGATTCCAGGGCAAGGTCCGTGATCGGCAGTACCTTATTCCAGACACATCTCCTTGATAAGGACGAATTCCTTTACAGGGTTTTGCAACGGACAGAGTAGTGCAAGCTTCTGAAGATGAAGCCATCAGCATAGGGGGAAATGATGAAAAGGAAATTGACTATTCTCGCAATGTCTATTGTACTCCTGTTTTGCACCATGCAGTCAGGGGCAGCGGAGTGGAACGGACCATGGCCTGATACGGGACAGACCAAATGCTACGACGGCTCAGTAGAAATATCCTGCCCCTCTTTGGGGGAATCTTTTTATGGCCAGGATGCCCAGTACCAGGGGCTGACCCGGTCATACACAAAACTGGGGCTTGGCGGGGCGGAACTTCCCGATGATGCCCTCCATATCGACGAAGGCGGACCATGGATAATGACCCGGGACAATGTAACGGGACTTGTCTGGGAGTTAAAAACAAGCGCCAACAGGAACGATAAATATACCTGGTCGGATGCCCAGAACGTTTTTGCTGCCGCGTTGAACAACAGCAACTTCGGAGGCTTTAACGACTGGAGGGTTCCCACTGTCAAGGAGCTAATATCCCTGGTTGACGCCAGCACCTATGAACCGGCCCTTGATAAGGACCGGTTTCCCAAGACAGGCTTTTCGGTCAACCTCTCTGGTTTTATGTCCGAATATTGGACCTCTACGTCCGACGCCGCCGACACGACCAAGTACGGCTGGACTATCAACTTTAACATCGGCCGCACCAGCAGCTCCTTCTACAAGACCAACAGTTATTACGTGAGAGCCGTCCGTGGGGGCAAGGCGGCCAGCTTCGCTTCCTTGATCGACAATGGCGATGGAACGGTAACGGACCCCAATACAGGGTTGATGTGGCAGAAAAGCCCTCCTACAACCAGATATTACTGGAACCAGGCCCTGTCCTACACCGAAAACATGACACTGGCCGGTCACACAGACTGGCGCCTGCCAAACCGCAATGAGCTGCTATCGCTTGTGGATTATTCCCGTAGGAACTTAGCCATTAATCCCATTCTTTCAGATCCCGATAAGAGCAACTACTGGTCGTCAACTACATCTACCAGAGATACAAACTGCGCATGGCATGTAAGGTTCATTGAAGGATCTATCTATGCACTGGGCAAGACCAGTGCTGTTTCCTACGTGCGAGCCGTTCGAACAGCACAACAGTCCGGGTCATTTGGTTCTTTAGCCATTACGATTAATCCACAGGATGCGATTGACTACGGAGCCCTGTGGCGAAGGAAAGGCACGGAGAAATGGCTAAATAGCCAATATCAGGAACCGGTCCCCAACGGTTCCTACACCATCGAGTTCAAACCGATTTACGGCTGGATCACTCCTGCCGATATAGATGTCAAAATCAGTGAGGGCTCCCATATTTCGGTGACAAAGAGCTATGTAAAGGCCGTTGAAGGTTCTGTGCAACTGACTGTGTCGGTTTACTCTTCAGAAACCGGAAATCCTCTTGCCGGTGCAAGCGTCACCGTTGGAGAACAGAGCGGGATCACCAGCGAAAAGGGATCCTTCTCTTTTTCCGATCTGCCCACAGGCTTCTATAGAATTGAAATATCCAAAACCGATTTTGCCGGTTACAGGGAAGATATAGACCTGACTCAGCCAGGGACGGCAAGATTCAGCTCCGGGCTGACACCGGCCACATCGGAGGAGAAGAATATCCCCAAGGTGCTCGACGTGACATCGACGGTTTCCAACCGTAACAGGGAAGCATATTTTCTGGACGGTGTATCCATAGATTCAACCATGTTTACGGCCTCGGTGAATTGGAATGGCGGGGCTCCGAAGGAAGTCCGTTTTATCACTCCCAAGGGAACCTTTACCGAAACCGCTACGGGCAACCGGGTGTCCCACCTGTTCAATATGGGCAGCGACTTCGGTGCCGGGGGCAGACTCCAGGTGGTAGCAGTCAGCGAGGAGGGCGCAGAGTCCGAAGCCTTCGACGCCAACATCACCGTCATGCCCATCCCAATAGGGTTGCCCGGCGCGCCCCTGACACCTACGTACAAGAAAGATAGATTTTCCTACGGAGGTGAACTTAGCATAGGATTGCCCGTTTTAGGAGAAAAGCCGTTACCCAGTGATGTGCCATTCTTTGAAGGCTTCCCCCTGGTATTTAATGCTGCGGCAAAGGCTTCGGTGATCGTCGGCAGCGACGGCAGCACAAGCTATAATTTTTCAAGGCCCGATGGAAGCAAGATTGAGCTGGGAGGTATTTCTTTCGAAAAGGGATGGTCCTATGGCGGACGCGTCCTATCACGATATGACAAATCAAACAACATATGGCAACTGGACGGTGGTTCACTTACTGCCGGAGTATCCATAAAGAAGGAACTGGGCCCTACCTATACGCTGGTTCCTGTGGGACCGATAACCGCGCCGATCTACCTCAGCGGCGAAATCAGTGCCGAGGCTGACCTGGATGTGGGTGTTACGGGCTTTACCGACGGCAAAGGCTGGCAGTTTGACGGAACGGCAAAACCTTCATTGGGGGGAAAAGCCATTTCAGGCATTGGCGGCGCCAAGGTACTGGCCGTTGAAGGGGCCCTGGGCGCCCGGGGATCCTTTCAACTGGGGTGGCCGAAGGAACCTACCTTTAGAGAGGCCGGCATCGGCCTTTCAGGCTCAATCTCAGTTGTCACACTTTTCTATACCTATGAAAGACCGCTATGGGAATATTCCTGGGTCTGGCCCGAGAAAAAAAACCCGCAGGATCTTGTGGCCCCATTGGAAACAGCAGATCTTCGGGACCTGCAATCGCTTGATTGGCATCCCATAGCAAGGACATATTCCGGGGGCGGGCCCGGCCTGAAGTCTCCCCTGGCCCTTCCGGCCGAGGAAGAGCAGGGGCTGCATGCATCGATTGTGACACTGCCCGGACAAACTGACATATATCCCCAATCCACCCCGGCCCTTATCCGCAACGGCGACAAATTGATGGCCCTCTGGATCACAGATGATCTTACGAAAAGCGACAACAACCGCACCTCCCTGTTGTACGCCCTTTACGACGGAACCAGCTGGTCCACGCCATCCAAGGTGGCCGAAGACAAAACGGCGGATTTCTATCCCGCCCTGGCGTCCATAACCGGAGGAGCCTTGGCCGCCTGGCAGAACACCGGCGCCGTGATGGGCGAAGATGCCGATATAAGCCAGGTTGCGGCCCAGCAGGAAATCGCCCTATGTCGTTATGATAACGCCAGTGGTTCCTGGGGAACGGCCCTGAACCTGACATCAAACGATTTTCTCGATCGTGCCCCGGAAATTGCAGGCGCCGATGACAAGGCCATTGTAGTCTGGGTGGCCAGCGAAGAAAACAACATGCTGGGTTCCTCCAGCAGCCCGAACACCCTGATGGCGTCATTCTTCGACGGTGAAAACTGGACTTCACCCGATATGGTGGGAACCTTCGCCGGCGCTGTTTTAAAATCAGTCCTTGTCTATGATGGTGAAACCGCACTGTACCTGTTTTCTGGTGATAAAGACGGCGACATATCTACTGATAAAGACCAGGAGCTATATAAAACAACCTTCGATGGGACAGAATGGTCGGCCATTGAAGCTATCACCCAGGATGAGCTACAGGACGCCAACCCCCAACTGGCCAGAGATTCTAATCAGGACTTGTTACTGCTCTGGTACAGGGCGGGTGCCTTCATGATGGCCCGCAACTTTGACATGGTGAACTGCCAGACCGTTATGACTCGAAAGTCCTCTTCGGGGGCCGCTGATTTCAGGCTTATCTCCGGCGAAAATGGCCAGCTTTTTTTGATATGGCCCGATGCCTCTTCAAGGGGGCAGGATTTGTATCTGACAGGCTATGACCCCACGCTTGATATATGGGGGCTCGAAAGCCAGATCACCGATACTGATTTTATGGAACGCAGTCTTGCAGGGGTTCAGGCGGCCGACGGGTCACTGGCCTTACTATTCAACAGGGTAGCAATGGTGACAGAAACTCGTCAGCTTGCCCTGGGGGATGAAACTGTAGAGATTGAAGTTCCCCTTTCCGGGACTGTGGATTTGTGCATGGCCACTGTACCCGTCGAGGGAGACATATCGGTAGATGGGGAGGACATGACCTTTGCGCCGGAGACCCTGGTTCCTGGGGAAATAATGACAATCGGCGCAACCGTCACCAACAATGGTCTTAAGGCGGCTCAAAACATCTCTGTAGATTTTTATTATGGCGATCCCGCTGGCGATGGAGTTCTGATCGGTTCTGGACAAACCATTGCAGGGCCGCTGGCAGCCGGTGATACAAGTACTGCCTCTGTGGAATGGACCATTCCCGATGCGGTGGACCCAGAAAAGGCCATATACGTGCTGGTCGATGCCGGTATGACCGTTGAGGATAATAACCGGACCAACAATTCAGCTCACCGGTTCATCTTCAAAGCTGATCTCGAAATAGCATACCTGGGCTGGCAGGCCCTGGGACCGGTGAAGAGAGCGGTTACGGTAAGCATCGTAAACGGCGGCGCCGTGGCAGCCGGTAACATTCCCGTGGTGCTTCGGAAGTCCGATCTTTCGGGATCAACCCTTTTCGAGGAAAATCTACAAGCCCTTTCCCCAGGAGAGTCGGCGGATCTGGTTTTTGAATGGGATATGAGGGGCGAAGACATCAGCGAGGGCTATCACGTTGCAGTTGCATCGGTTAATTTGGAGCATGCCATTGAAGAGTCTTCTTACATGAATAACAGCCGAACCATCCAGGTGCTGGGAGCTATGCCCGAAGGCACGCCCCAGAATCCCTCAATCGCTTACGGAGCGGAAGATGTCACGACAAGACCTCTGCTGGCCTGGGACGCAGTTACAGGGGCCACATCCTACGATCTATACATTTGGAAAGACGGAGAACAACAGCCTAATGAACCCATGGTTGGAGGGCTTGCCAATACATATTATCAGGTTGTCGGTGACCTTCTTGCCCTTACCTCCTACCGATGGCAGGTGGTGGCTAAAAACGAATCAGGATCTTCCGCAGGGGAGAAATGGCTCTTTTCAACAGGGGAGGTTCCAGATTGGGCCATCATCACCGAGGCCAATCCAGAAAAAGGTGGCAAGCTGGAAGGCGGCGGCATCTTCGAAGAGGGAGAGCAAGTTGTCCTTACTGCAACGGTAAACGATGGTTACCGTCTTGTAAACTGGACGGAGGACGGTGCGGAGGTTTCCACCAACAGCCAGTACAGCTTCCAGGCCCAGAGCGATAGACACCTGGTGGCAAACTTTGTGAAGTTTTACACTCTGATCTATAGGGCTGAAGAAAAGGGCAGGATCAACGGCATAAATACCCAGCAGGTGGATCATGGGAAAAGCGGCACCGAGGTCGAAGCTGTTCCCGACCTTGGATTTCGCTTTGCTGGTTGGAGTGACGGCTCGGTAGAAAATCCCCGTACTGACAGAAACGTGACAGAGAACATTGCCGCAACTGCCGCCTTTGAATACTCCTATGGCGATGTCAGTCTTGACGGTAATGTCGATACAGGTGACGCTGTTCTGCTTCTTCGCTACACAGCGGGCATGGTTCAATTGTCGGATCTGCAAAAGAAACTTGGAAATGTCACCGCCCATGAAAACGATAACGACCTCGGCCTGGGTGATGCCATGAGGATTCTCATGGTGCTCACGGGAGGTGAATTTGTCTTACCATAAGAAAAAAGGAAAGGGGATCAGATTGTCCCCTTTTCCTCTTTTCCTCGTTTCACTCACGTATAACAGGTGGTGTGGGGAGGGGGAGAAAAAAACTGACCCTTACCCGATTATATTTTCAACCAAATGTATTTATAGCACAGCCAACCTACAAAGCTGAAAACAACACAAAATCCGAGCATAAAAATCAAATGGTAAATTCTTTTATACAATGGATCTGAAACAGAATCTTTCTTGTTTATGAATTCTGTTCCAAGCTCGGCAGTACCATAAAGTAATCCGAAAAGAAATAATCCCAAAATCCAATGGAATATCGATTTTGCCTGTTTTAATAATGCAAAGCCATTGAAGGTTTCCATAAGAAAACCAATAAAAATTATGAGAAAAATCCCGAGCAACGGACCATATAAATAGAACCGATCTCCCTGATGTTTTTTAAAAAATGCCTTCTCTTTATCGTTGAATTGATTGCTCATAAATATAACGCTAAGCTTAGTGGTGCGCCAACAAACTTGTCGCAAGCGCCGCCTAGGTTTTTCGCACCCACTCAAGCGCCTGGTTCGGCCATATATTTATCTTGGGAGAGGCATGTAACCACCAGGCTTTAAATCAAACCATTTCTTTGGTGTTTCTGTCGCCCCGGCCTTTTTAAGTAATTCCACGATACCTGATTTTCTATTATCCTTTGCTATATCCAATGCGGTTTTACCAGAGTTGTTTCTAGCGTTTATATCAATCTTTTTATCAATAAGTAAAGAGACAACATCTTCATTACCCCTCATAACGGCAAACATTAAAGCAGTATACCCTCTGTTTATTTCGTTAATGTTCGCGCCCGCCTTCAACAGCATGTTCACTATGCTGGGATCTCCATCTTTGGCAGCAGAAAAAAAAGGTGAGTCACCACCTTTGTTTCTAATATGCAGATCCGCTCCATTATCTAACAAAAGTCGAACTAGTCGGATGTCATGACACTTTCCAGCTGCAATATTTAAAGCTGTTGAACCATAGACATCATTTTTAGCATTAACCTCTGCTCCTTTTTCAATTAAATATTGTGCAACTTCAAGTTGGCAGGTCCATGCGGCAGCTATTAAGGCAGTATCTCCATATGTGCCGCGTGCATTGATATCTGCACCCTTAGAAATTAATAATTTTACCAGGGCAAAATTACCTTTCCTTGATGCCACCATCAGAGCTGTTTCACCATGCCTCCCTCCCTCTTCATTAAGATCTGCTCCACTCTTTACTAATTCCTCAATATTTGTAACATCGTTCTGAGAAGTTGCGTCAATAAGGGAAGTCGTCGCTGTTTTCGATGCACAGCCAACCAATAATAACACCCAAAAGAGTTTGAGTATTTGAAAAATTGATTTATTCATAAGTCTCCTTGGACTAATGGGCTGCTCAGAAAGAAAAGGGGGAAAGAACCGTACAACAATCCTCCAGGAATTATACAAAAAAAGCCGTACCATATAAAAAAATGCCCTGAGGATTTATCTCCGCAGGGCATTTGCATAGGCAAGACTTCTAACCTATCTTTTAATCGTTGACGATAACGGCCCTGCCCTGCAGCGTTCCTGCGCGCATTGCGTCGTAGGCTTCGTGGGCCCTGGATAGTGGGTAGTAGGTGTTGTGACATTTGATACGATTGCTTTCGGAAAGAGCGATAAGCTCTATAAGTTCCGGGATTGTTCCCCAATAGGTGGTGGCGATGGAGCATTCATTGGGAATCTCGAAGAAGCTGAAGGGTATCGTTCCCAGCGCCGCGCCTACGATGGTCAGGTGAGAGAGTCTGCAGGTCATCTGCTTGGCCATGTTCATGGTTGAATCGGAACCCACCATGTCAAGCACGACTTCCGCACCCAGACCGCGGGTCAGCTCTTTCACCTTGGCCGGGGCCTCTGAATTGGACAGAATCGTTGCATCGGCGCCGATCTCGGCGGCCATCTTCAGCTTATCCTGGGCGATATCAACCGCTATTATCTGCGAACTGGTAAGGGCTCTAAGTATTTGCACTGCCATGTGTCCCAGACCTCCAACTCCCAGTACAACCGCTGTGGCGTTTGGTGTCAGCAGGGACAGTGATCTCTTTATGGCGTGGTAGGGGGTAAGGCCCGCATCGGTAATAGGCGCCGCTTCCTTAGGATGCAAAGAAGTTAGGGGAACCAGAAATCTAGGCGATCTGACTAGCATGTACTCGGCCATACCACCATCAAAACCCAGACCGCCACCGGCCGCCGTAGCATTCACCTTCTCGCTGTTCTGGCAGTAGTTTTCCATGCCCTGGCGGCAGTTGTAGCAGTAACCACAGCCCCATGGACCGTATACGGCAACAGCATCGCCGACGGAAAAACCTTCCACTCCCGCGCCCAGTTTTTCAACCCAGCCGGCGTTCTCGTGACCCAAGGTAAAGGGAAGCTTATAGGGCATCGCTTCTTTAGACCACCCCATTACATGCAGGTCCGAGTGACAGGCTCCGGCTCCGCCGATCTTGATTAGAACCTGACCAGGACCGGGTTCTGGAACTTCCACGTCGCGCAGTTCAGGCGCTTTCTGACATTCTACCAGCTGATAAGCTTTCATATTTCCCTCCAAAAAAAATTTTGTATTCTAATTTTTCTACTCTTATATGCCTAAAAAAATTACCCTATTTAGAAGGGCATTATTTATTTTTGGACGGTAAGTATATGGGCAAAGACTATGCATGTCAAGGATATCTGTCCCCAATGTCGAAGATCATGCGATCCCCCCAGCTCTCTGCAAGACTGTCCAGCAGACAATGGGCTATATGCTCACTTCAATTCTGAAAAGAATTGCGACTCTTCCACCCTGATCCGCTCCAACAATGCATGGCTCTTTTTACGGAAAAAGCCCGAACAAAGAGATCCCCATAGTGGGGCACCTCATCCACAAAGATCACTTCATAAGGGTAAAAGGGCACCGTAAAATATGCAAGTTACAGGGCAAAAAAACTTTTATAAGCCGGTGTGAGAAGGGCTGGTCAAGACCCATTAGGGTTATCTATTTAAAAACTGCATCAGAAAAGATTATATTCAGCGGTAGCGATACAATGCCCCGGCTGAATTATTTAAAAATGGATTTCAAAAAAAAGGGGGGGGAATATATCCACCCCCCTTATCTTCACATAATGTCTTTCTCGATCTTAGTAGATCATCTGATAGAGAGTGATAATAGCCGGAGCGGTAACGAGAGAAACTACCGACATCAGCTTTATCAGGATGTTCATGGCCGGACCGGAGGTATCCTTGAAGGGATCGCCGACGGTATCGCCGATAACACCAGCCTTGTGAGCCTCTGACCCTTTACCACCGAAGTGACCCTGCTCGATATACTTCTTGGCATTGTCCCAAGCACCACCGGCATTGGCCATAAGGAGACCCAGGATAACACCGGTCAGCGTCGCTCCCGCAAGGAATCCTCCGAGAGCCTGGGGACCAATCAATACACCGACAAGTATCGGTGCCAATACAGCCGATACACCGGGGAGAATCATTCTCTTCAGTGCCGCTGTTGTGGCGATGTCAACACATTTGTTGGTGTCGGGAGGTGTCGTACCTTCCATGATGCCCGGAATTTCCCTGAACTGCCTTCTGATTTCGTTGATCATATCAAAGGCCGCCTCACCAACAGCTGTCATGGTAAGAGCCGCCAGCAGACAGGGGATCAACCCGCCAAGGAACACGCCTGTAATAACATGGGCTTCGGTAAGGTCGAGAGCAAAGTTCTCAAAACCTGGGAAGGTCTTTACCGTTGCAGTATAGGCAGCGAACATGGCCAGGGCTGTAAGAGCCGCTGAACCGATAGCAAATCCCTTACCGATAGCGGCTGTCGTGTTACCAACAGCATCAAGACCATCGGTAATCTCTCTGACATGGGGAGGCATATGAGCCTGCTCAGCAATACCACCGGCGTTATCAGCAATAGGACCGTAGCTGTCTACGGACATGGTCATACCGACTGTCCCCAGCATACCGACACCGGCAATTGCGATACCATAAAGCCCGCAGGTTATGTAAGAAACCCAGATTGCGATGGCTATGCAGAATACCGGGGCCACAACGCTCTCCAGACCAATTGCAAAACCGCTGATGATTGTCGTTGCCGGGCCTGTCTGAGATGCCGCAGCTATCCTTTCAATGGGTCCGCGAGCGGTATAGTATTCAGTGATACCACCGATAAGCATACCGGCAACGATACCAAGAAGAACAGCCCAGAAGGGACCCAGGGCACTAATAATTCCCAACCCAGCAAGATACTCTTCTGTCATTCCTGCCGTAGTGTTCTTGACTACGAAATAGGAACCGATGATGAAGAGAACTCCAGCGATATAGAGAGAGTTACTCAGGGCTGACTGGGGTTTCATATTCTTGAGGAAATTGAAGAGTCCAATTCCGATAACCGACGCGAGAAGACCAACGATGATGAACAGCATGGGGAGCATCATCCACTTGATCGCCAGATCATCCACACCGGCAAGACCCATGGTGGCGCCTATGGCTATGGCGGCGATAACGGAACCACAGTAAGACTCATAAAGGTCCGCGCCCATACCTGCGATATCACCAACATTGTCACCAACGTTATCTGCTGTGACACCGGGGTTTCTCGGGTCGTCCTCGGGTATTCCCGCCTCGACCTTACCAACCAGGTCGGATCCCACGTCAGCGGTCTTTGTGAAGATACCACCACCAACACGGGCAAAGAGTGCGATCGAAGAAGCACCCATGGCGAAACCGTTGATTACGACATAATCAGTCCTGGCGAAATAGTAGAAGAATATGCCAAGTCCGAGAAGTCCAAGAGACGCAACCGAAAGACCCATGACCGAGCCGCCGAAGAAAGCAACTGTAAGAGCCTTACCCTGGCCAAATGCTCTGGCCGCCTCGGCAGTCCTGGCATTGGAAAGGGTAGCAGCCTGCATACCGAAGACACCGGCCATCAGGGATCCTACAGCACCCGCCAGAAATGCCACGGACGACATCTTGTTATCCAGGGCGAAAAAGAGAATAACGAAAACCACAGCAACAAATATGGCTATTATCTTGTACTCTCTCTTCAGAAAGACCATGGCACCGTCATGTATCCTGTCCATAATTTCAACCATAACGTTGTTACCCGGAGAAAAGGTCATAACGTATTTGTAAATTATGAACGCCAACACCAATCCGATGAGGCCCCATAACCACGCGTAATTTACTATAAATTCCATAACCCCGCTCATACCTCCTCGCTTAAGTTTTGTGTAACTTTCATATTAAATCTATTCATCGCCGCCTGAACGCCAAAGGAAACAATATCAACTACAGCGTCGGATGCACGGTCAACTGCACCAGAAGCCTTCTTTGATTCATCTCCATCGAATCGGTCAAGCACGAACCTCTCACTCATCACACCCACCGCAGGCCTTCCGATACCCAGCCTTACCCTTATAAAACCCGCTGCTCCCAGGTTGCTGGCTATCGAAGCCAGTCCCTTATGCCCTCCGGTGCCGCCACCTGCCTTGAGCCGAACATCACCAAGAGGAAAATCCATATCATCATGGATTACGATTACATCTCCTGCCTCGACCTTAAAATAACGAGCCAGGCTTGCTACCGCAACACCGCTTAGATTCATGAAGGTCTGTGGTTTTGCCAAGATAACCGGAACCCTGGAAATCTCACCCTTCCCCCAAAAGGAATCAAAGCGCTGTCGGTTTACATCAAAACCTTCTTTACGGGCCAGGACGTCTACAACCATAAAGCCTATATTATGTCTCGTCTCGGCATATTTTACACCGGGATTGCCCAGTCCAACTATAAGCTTCACCTGTCCCCCTGTCGGAGAACCGCTAACCTTCAGATGCTTATTCTCCTTCCGATCCGGAAGAAGCCGCAGCCCCTCCCTCTTCGCCGGACTCATCCAGGAGCAAACTATTCCTGGTTGGAACCACAGCAACTATAACCGATTCATCGTCATCGAGAACCTGGACATCACCTTTAATGGAAAGGTCTCCCACCTTGATAGAATCACCCACCTTAAGGTCAGTTATATCTATCTCAATAGATTCTGGCAATTCAACTGGCAGACCGGAGACTTTTATATCCCTCTTGAGTTGCTGCAGCTCACCACCTTTTTCTAGGCCTACCGGGGAACCGGACAAAGCAAGGTGAACATCCACAGTAAGCACTCTGTCCATCCTGATCTCATAAAAATCAACATGTACCGGTATTTTAGCTGCCGTATCGATCTGCAGGTCTTTCAAAACCGAAAGTTTCTCAACCTTCTTGTTTTCACCGGACTCTATCACCAGCTTAACAAAAGAGGTCTCCCCCCTCCCCTTGATCAAGTTTCTTACCAAATCTGGAATCGATACCTTGATCATCATCGGTTCGGCCCTATACCCGTAGAATATTGCGGGGACAAAACCACCCGCCCTCAATCTTCGTGACGGACCCTTTCCGCTTTCATCACGGATTTGAGCACTCAATGCAACTGTTTTCATCTATAACTCCTATCTAAAACTTCAAGCTCTTTATTTTGTTCAGCCGATCACCGATTATTCAAACCATCTTAATGACGTTTAACCCCGGATAAGGGTACTAGATAAAAAGGGAACTTATAGATTCATTATAGTATATCCTCTTTATCGATTCACTCAGCACTCCCGCCATTGAAAGTACCTTTATCTTTTCGCAGCACTGAGCCTTCTCATGCAAAGGAATGGTATCCGTTACTATAACCTCTCTAATATCAGAAGAGTCCAGCCGGTCTATGGCAGGGCCAGAGAGCACTGGATGGGTACAACATACCGAAACATCCGTTGCGCCTTCATCCTTCAAGGCTTCCGCAGCCTGTACAACCGTACCGGCCGTGTCGATCATATCATCGAGGATAATGGCATTTTTGTCCCTCACATCGCCGATAACATTCATAACCTGCGATTCGTTAGGGTTATCCCTTCTTTTATCTACGATCGCAAGCGTCGCACCCAGTATTTTCGCAAATGCCCGAGCCCTGACAACACCGCCCGTGTCAGGTGAAACTATTGTCAGTTTCCCTGAATAGTTGCGCTTTACATATTCGACAATTATGGGGGTTGCATAGAGATTATCAACGGGGATATTGAAAAAACCCTGGATCTGACCGGCATGGAGATCCACCGCTATAACGCGGTTGGCACCAGCTGTGGTAAGGAGATCTGCTACCAGCTTAGCAGTTATGGGAGCCCTTGGCGATGCTTTTCTGTCCTGTCTGGCATACCCGTAATAGGGTATTACGGCCGTTATCCTGTCCGCAGAGGCCCTCTTCAAGGCATCTGTCATTATCAGGAGCTCCATCAGATTCTTATTCACCGGCGTTGATGTGGACTGCACGACGAATACATCCATACCTCTTACATTTTCATCTATCTCAACTCTGGTTTCACCGTCACTGAAAGTGGAAACGGAGGCTTTTGCCAAAGATACCCCGAGGTTCCCGCAGATATTCTCCGCAAGGACACGACTGGAATTGCCGGAAAATATCCTCATCCTCTCTAACATCTATAACCTTCTTTCTTCCAAAATGGTTGGGGCGGGAGGATTCGAACCTCCGGATGCAGGAATCAAAATCCTGTGTCTTACCGCTTGACGACGCCCCATTATATTGAATGTACCGTAAACACCAACCCGATTTGTTCTTTCTCTAACTCGCCGCTGGCCCGCTTCGAATCCTCTTCATTGTCAAAAACACCGAAGACGGTCGGACCGCTTCCCGACATCAAAGAACCCAAGGCCCCATTTGCCATCAAACGTTCCTTGATTTCAGACAAGACAGGGTACCTTTGTAGAGACACCTTCTCCAAATCGTTGTACAGTTCTTCTGCAACATGGGACACCGTTTCAAATCGGGGCATCCTATATTTTATTGGGTCTTTTGTCAATCCCAATCTCAAGCTTTCATATACATAGCGGGTGGAGATCTCAAAGCAGGGGTTGACCAGTACGAACCACATGGGTGGAAGATTCTTCACCGCTTCGAGATGATCTCCTATGCCGGAAGCCAGGGCTGCCCCTTCAAAAACAAAAAAAGGGACATCGGCTCCGAGCCGTGCCCCTATTTTCATAAGATCCTCTTTGCTATGACCCGCTGTCAGCATTTCATTCAGGGCCAAAAGGGTGGTTGCCGCATTTGAGCTTCCACCACCTAACCCTGCCGCCAGCGGGATCTTTTTGTTTAATGTAATCTCAACGCCCCGATGCTCAGCCTCACCGGAAAGAATGGCTTCGGCTGCACGATATACTATATTATTCCGGTCCTCGGGAAGTGACCGGTCTGTACATTTCAGTACAATTCCATCCTCTTCCCTGAGAGAAAAACTCATCTCATCGCAAAGGCTTATCCTCTGCATAAGACTGAGAATATCATGATATCCGTCAGCTCTCTTCCTCAAAACCCGGAGGAAAAGATTCACTTTGGCCGGAGAGTACCTTACAATCATCGCTTCTCCGACTCTCTTACATACCTCATGCGCGCTTCCGATAAAATTCCTTCCAGCAGATCCTTCTCGCTGCTGTCAAGATTCCCCGCTGTCTTTTCCTTCAATAAGGCAAGGATATCTATGGTCTGTTGCGCTACAGCCATGTTCTTTTCCTTTTTGCCCGATACAGGGTCAGCGATCTCACCCAGATTAAAGATGACAGAGGTATAAAGGGAAATAAGAAAATTATGAAAGTTCACTTCAGGAACTTTATATTCTTCCTTTTCCTGCTTCGGCGATTCTTTAGCAGCATTCTTTACCTTCTCTTCGGGTGGAGAAGTTACCTTTGTATCTTCGGCTTCCTCTTCTCGCTTCTTCCCCTCTTCATCGAATCTTCGCCTGTCTTTGATGACAAAACCCTTTTCACTGTTATCTTCAGCCATTTTCTCCTCCACAATGATACTTTTAATCTCATTGAGGACGACATCTAACACAGAGAAGGAAAAATGTCACGGGGTGAATCTTCGTCAAAAAAAGATAGGACAGACCGGGGAAGCGGAACCCTCCTCATAACATCTGCATACTCCTCAACCTCTCCACTCTCTTTTCAAGAGGCGGATGGGTACTGAAGAGGTTCGCCATGGACCGGCCCGTAAATGGCTGGACGATAAAGAGGTGTGCCGTCGAAGGATTGACATCAACGGGAACAGCCTTTGATGCCTGCGACAGTTTCTCAAGGGCGTTTGCCAGTCCGTATGGCTTACCACATATGCGCGCACCACCCTCATCGGCAAGGTACTCACGTGAACGTGATATGGCCATCTGTATAATGGTAGCAGCTATCGGTGCTATGATAGCCATGGCTATAAGGCCAAAAATGCCCCCGCTTTCTTCATCATCGTTCCGGCCGATACCGAATATAGCCGACCACTTAGCCATGCCTGCAAGCATCATTATGGCTCCTGCAACGGTCGCTGCTATGGAACTTATCAATATGTCTCTATTTTTTATATGGGTCAGTTCGTGTGATATCACTCCCTCAAGCTCATCCTTGTTTAAAAGCCCCAGAATACCCTCTGTAACAGCAACGGCAGAGTGGCGCTCGTCCCTGCCGGTTGCAAAGGCATTGGGCATACTCCCGGGAACAACATATACCCGGGGCATGGGAAGGGCCGCCTTCAAAGAAAGGTCCCTCACCATAGAATAAAGCTCCGGGGCGTCAGCCGCTGAAACCTCCCTGGCCCGGTACATCTTAAGTACGATCTTGTCCGAAAACCAGTAACTGCCGAAGTTAAGCGCCATTGCAAAGAAAAAGGCTATCACGATACCGCTTCTTCCGCCAAAATACCCGCCTATGAGTATCAAGAGACCCGTCAGGGCCCCCAGCAGCACAACCGTTTTTACATTATTCATCTCTTCCCTCCTGTAACGGATCATCCATTTCCTGTCTTACTGGTTTCAAGAAGCATCCGTCTTCTTAAAAAAAATGTCACCGTTGGAATCAATATCGGCCAGAATATTATCGCCCTCCAAGATCTCTCCCTGTAATATCCTGGTCGCGAGCGTATTCTCTATTATCCTCTGAAGCGCCCTCTTAAGCGGTCTTGCCCCATATACCGGACTGTAACCTTCCTCCGATATATATTCCCTGATCCGGTCGGTCAGCTCAAGATTGATCTTTCTGTCCTGAAGGCGTTTTTGTACCAGCCCTATCTGTATACCTATGATACCACGGATATCCTCAATGGTGAGGACCCTGAAGGTGATGATATCGTCGATCCTGTTAAGGAACTCGGGCCTGAAGGTGGCCCGCAATACATCCATCATCCTTTTTCCCTTTTCCTCCTCTCCCAGCGACACATCCTGCGACCACTGGCTGCCTATATTGGAGGTCATGATGATAATCGTATTCTTGAAATCTACCGTCCGGCCATGTCCGTCGGTAAGCCTGCCGTCGTCCAGTATCTGAAGGAGGATATTAAATACATCCTGATGAGCCTTCTCTATCTCGTCAAAAAGGATCACAGCATAGGGCTTCCTCCTTACCGATTCAGTAAGGTACCCCCCCTCGTCATACCCGACATAGCCGGGAGGAGCGCCGATAAGCCTGGCAACGGAATGTCGTTCCATAAATTCCGACATGTCTATCCTTACCATTGCTTGTTCATTATCGAACATGAATTCCGCCAGGGCCTTGGTCAGTTCGGTCTTACCAACCCCGGTAGGCCCCATAAAAATGAAAGAACCGATCGGGCGGTTTGGGTCCTGCAGTCCAGACCTTGCCCTCCTCAGGGCATTGGATATCGTATGGATTGCTTCGTCCTGGCCAACAACCCGCCTCTCAAGACGTTCCTCCATATGTATGAGTTTTTCTATATCGCTCTCCATCATCCTGGCAACTGGGATCCCGGTCCAGGTCGCAACGACTTCCGCTACGTCCTCTTCGTCCACTTCCTCTTTCAGAGTCTTTTTCTCTTTCTGAAGATCTTCAAGGCTGGAGGTCTTCTCCGAAAGCTCCCGGTTCAGACGAGCCAAGGTGTCGTATCGAATCTCCGCCGCCTTTGCCAAATCTCCCTCCCTCTGCGCACTCTGCTCGGCCGCCTTGTATTCCTCTATCTTCTCCTTGATCAACTGGATCTCCCGGATAGCATCCTTCTCGGCAGACCAGTGCCGCTTCATCTCATCCCTGGACTTCCCCAGAGAATCCAGTTCTTTTTCTATACTCTCAAGGCGTTTCTTCGAGGTCTTGTCTTCCTCCTTCTTCAGCGATTCCCGTTCAATCTCAAGCTGCATGATCCGCCGCTGCAGTACATCTATCTCGGAGGGAAGACTATCGAGCTCTATCCTTAGGCGGGAAGCGGCCTCATCTATCAGATCTACAGCCTTGTCGGGGAGGAAACGGTCGCTTATGTAGCGGTTCGAAAGCGTAGCCGCAGCTATAATTGCGGAGTCCTTGATCCTCACACCGTGGTGAACCTCATAGCGTTCCTTCAGCCCCCTCAGTATGGCTATAGTATCTTCCACCGTAGGCTCACCAACAATGATCGGCTGAAAACGCCTTTCAAGAGCGGCGTCCTTCTCGATATATTTTCTGTATTCATTGAGGGTTGTAGCCCCTATACAGTGCAGCTCACCCCTTGCCAGGGCAGGTTTCAGCATGTTCGAGGCATCCATTGAACCTTCTGCTGCGCCGGCCCCCACCATGGTATGCAACTCATCTATGAAAAGTATGATCTCTCCGTTGGCCTGCGTCACTTCTTTCAAAACGGCCTTTAGACGGTCCTCAAACTCCCCTCTGTATTTGGCTCCCGCCACCAGAGAACCCAGATCCAGACCTACAACCCTCTTATTCTTCAGATTATCCGGAACATCCCCGTTTATAATCCTCTGGGCCAGTCCCTCGGCAATCGCCGTCTTACCTACACCTGGTTCTCCTATAAGAACAGGGTTATTCTTGGTCCGACGCGAAAGAACCTGCATGATCCTCCTTATCTCGTCATCCCTTCCTATAACCGGATCGAACTTTCCGCTAAGCGCCAGCTCATTAAAATCGCGGGCAAAACGTTTCAGTGCCTGATACTTATCCTCAGGGTTCGGATCTGTTATGCGCTGATTTCCCCTTATATCCACCAGGGCCTTAAGAATTACATCCCTGGTCACACCTCGTCCCTGCAAAGCCTTGCCTGCCGGTCCGGACTTTTCATCAGAAATGGATACAAGAACATGTTCTACGCTGACATATTCGTCCCCTAATCTGGCCGCTTCAGTCATAGACTTATTCAGTATATCGTTGAGCCTTGGAGTAATATAGCTCTGCCCACCTCCGGAAACCTTCGGAAGGCTCTGCAGGCCCCCTTCGATTTCGACGGCAAGCTGCCGCGGCTCAACACCAACCTTTTTCAATACCGCAGACACTATTCCTTCCGGCTGCCTAACAAGTGCAACAAGGAGATGTTCAACATCAATACCCTGATGTCCCTGCCCCCCCGCAAATCCCTCTGCATCCTGAATGGCTTCCTGGAGTTTCAATGTAAATTTATCAAATCTCATAATGTTCACTCTGTCCCTTTCTCAATATCAACGAACAGCCTCCCATTCTTGAAGATACGAACCGTGCCCGTGGACTGTGAAATTACAATCGAAATAGCGCCGGTAACACTGGTGATCCCCGCAGCTGCTATATGCCTGCTGCCCAGACCCTGCGGAAATTCCTTAGTCTCAAGGGCGGCGCTCAGATGTCTTCCCGCCGCAACAAGCACACCGTCCCCCCGTACGACAAAAGCGCCGTCTATGGCTGAAAACTCCTTGATGGTATCCCTCAGATTGCGGTCTAGAATATTTCGCTCCTCTTCTTTGTATCCCACAAAGGGATTGATGATCATCTGCCGGGACAGCTCCATCACCTTTTCATGATCGCCCATAACAAAAATCGTACCCACCTGGCGCCCTTCCCTCCCCTGTGATGCAAGCTCCAAGGCGATATTCAGGACGGTCTCGAATACCTCTGGCCTGATATCCTCAAATATATTAGTCACATCTTCCGATACAAGGATATCAAATTCCTTTCCTACATCGATCACAAAAATACTGTCTATATAACCGAATTTTGGCACACCGGTCAGACAGACCAGCTTGTCCCCTTTTTTGAAAAGTCCTGCCGCAAGGCCTTTAGTTATAACAACCTTTATCTGGCTGAGACGAGTAACGTTGACATTGGGTATATTAATAACACTTGAAAAAAGCTTCTTGTTATATTGGATATTATCCTTGTCCCTGGTTATAAGGATAGTATTGAAGTATGCGTTATCATCTTTGCTG
This sequence comes from Syntrophales bacterium, assembly GCA_963665835.2. Taxonomy (GTDB): domain Bacteria; phylum Desulfobacterota; class Syntrophia; order Syntrophales; family UBA2210; genus UBA6078. Next base: position 808,576 of record CAXXWJ010000002.1, read on the forward strand.
CTGATTATATCCTGGGCTACCTCACCGTACAAGAGAATCGACTTAGCCTCTATCTCTTCCGCGAACCTGCAAGCAAATTCCATAATCGATTCATTTTGAGAACCCATTAACATCTCCTTTAACTGTTTTGTCGGTAAGATATGCACAACGTCCTGCGATGTCAAGGCGGGGAAAATCACTACAAAATAACCAAAGGCCTTGACTCTGGATGATAATATACGTATCTTGCCATCATATCCAGTAAACTTTATAAGGAATGAAAATGACTCTACCTGCAGTAACCGATGCGGTTGATCTTTATGTATCCGAGATAAGCCGGTTCCCCATACTGACTCCCGATGAAGAGTTCAAGCTGGCGGTGAATTTTGTTAAGGATAATGACATGAAGGCCGCTGAGAAGCTTGTAACTTCAAACCTGCGTTTCGTAGTCAAGATCGCCCATGAATACAAGAATTACAGGGTGAAGTTCATAGATCTGATCCAGGAGGGAAACATCGGCCTGATGCACGCCGTAAAGAAATTCGACCCCTACAAGGGATATCGCCTTATCTCTTACGCCGTCTGGTGGATAAGGGCCTACATGCAGAATTTCGTAATAAAATCATGGAGCCTGGTCAAGATAGGAACGACACAGGCCCAGCGGAAGCTTTTCTTCAAACTGAAACAGACAAAGAAAAAACTGGAGGACATATCTCAAAAAAGCCCGGAGTTCGAAGAAATAGCAGAAATGCTGAATGTGACTGGAAAAGAAGCGGAGGAGATGGATCTTCGTCTTAGTAATAGGGACGTCTCGCTGGATGCAACAATAGGCGACGAAGGGGAAGCTACCTATCTGGACAGTCTCGTATATGAGGGGACAAGCCAGGAAGATGCCCTGATAAAAAAAGACGAGATGGCCCTTGTAAAGAGAAACATAGCCGGCGCCCTCCAGATATTAAACGATAGAGAAAACTATATCGTACGCAATCGGATAATGTCCGATGAACCGGAGACACTTCAGGAAATCGGGGAGAGGTTCAACATAACACGTGAACGGGCCCGGCAGATAGAAAAGGAGGCATTGAAGAAGCTGCGACTGGCAATCCCCCAGCTTGCAGACGAGCCGAAACTCCTTACCGCCTAGAACTCCGAATGTTCATAGGCCAGATTTTCGAAACAGGTATATTCCCTCAGGAAGGCAACACTGGCCACGCCGACGGGACCGTTTCTCTGCTTGCCTATTATTACTTCCGCCTTACCTTTCTCGGGATTATCTTCCGATTTATTGTAAACCTCGTCACGGTATATAAACATAATAACATCGGCATCCTGCTCAATAGCTCCAGACTCTCTCAGATCGGCGAGCTGGGGCCTTTTGTCCGTCCTTGATTCAACCTGCCTGTTAAGCTGCGACAGAGCAACAACGGGGACATCCAGTTCCTTTGCCAGCGCCTTCAACGAACGGCTTATGTCAGATATCTCCTGCTCTCTGGGAGCTGAGGCGTCACGTCCCCGCATAAGCTGCAGGTAATCTACAATAATCAGATCAAGCCCGGTGTCAGCCTTGAGCCTCCTGGCTTTGGCCTTTATCTCCAGGGCCGAGATTGCCGGAGTGTCGTCAATGAAGATGGGGGCCTCCGAAAGTCTGCCAGCGGCAGCGACCAGCTTAGGCCAGTCCATCTCTCCCACGAAACCCCTGCGAATCCTCTGTGAATCAACCTTTCCATCGGAGGAAAGCATACGCAGAGCCAACTGTTCCTTAGACATTTCGAGGGAAAACATGGCCACAGGGGACTTGTCCTCTATCGCGGCGTGCTGCGCAATATTAAGAGCAAAGGCCGTTTTCCCCATACTGGGACGTCCTGCGATAATAATCAAATCGGATTTCTGGAGCCCCGACGTAATCTCGTCAACCTTTTGGAATCCAGTGGATATACCGGTAATAAGGGTCTTCTTTGCGTAAAGCTTCTCTATATTCTCGAAGGTGGTCTTGACAATCTCCTTCATAGGGGAGAAGGCAGGCTTTATCTTGTTTTCAGATATCTCAAATACCGCATGCTCGGCCTCATCCAGAACGCTGTCAATATCCGAAGTTGCGTCATAGCTCCTGTTCAATATCTCCGTTGCAGCACCGATCAACCCGCGAAGGATAGACTTTTCTTTAACTATCTTGGCGTAGTAGGCGATGTTGGCCGCCGATGGAACCCCGTCTACAAGGGATGCCAGGTATACCTCCCCGCCTAACCGTTCAAGGTGGCCCTTGTCACGGAGTATATTGCTGAGAGTGATGAGGTCGCTAGGCTCATTTCTTTCGTAAAGCTCAAGGATCGCAGAAAATATCTTGCGGTGGGCCTCACTGTAAAAATCTCCGCTTCCTATTATCTCCAGAACATTGTTAATGGCATCATTATCAAGAAGTATTCCCCCCAGTATGGATTGTTCCGCTTCAAGATTCTGCGGGGGTACCTTGTGGGGGGAATAATCGACATCCTTCATACAGATCTACTCCTCAGCGGTTATAACAACCTTTACATTGGCAAAGATCCCGGAGGCAATCTTGACTCTGACCGAAAAATTGCCCAGATTTTTTATAGGATCTTCAAGTACAATATCCTTGCGGTCGATCTCTATTCCCTGCAACTGCAAAGCGCTTCCTATGTCTTTTGAGGTCACGGAGCCGAAAAGTTTGTCCTGCTGACCAACCTTCATTGATATATTACAGGTAACCTCTTCAAGCATTGCGGCCCTCTTCTCCGCCGCCTCTCTCTCTTTATTGGCCCTGTTCTTCTCCGTTGCCTTTTCCCTCTCCAGGGCATTAACGTTACCACTGCTCGCCTCTGCCCCCAGACCTCTGGGTATCAGAAAATTCCTTGCATATCCATCGGAGACATTGACAAGGTCTCCAGATTTCCCGACAGATTTAACATCCTTTAACAGTATTACCTTCATAGGCCCTCCTCGTAAGAAGCTAGTCTAATTTAGTTTGAATTGAAGAGTGAGATCATTCCCCGACGCCTGCGGCGTGGGCAGTAACCGAATACCAGCCGGAGGGTACCATCCAACCAAGGCAGATTCAATACAATATTGGAAACATCTTGAACCAGACTTTATTTATTCAACAGATATATCAGGTTTCCTGTCAATCTTTCTAAAGTCAACCCAGGTGTCTATCATGCCAACTCCGGCGACAATCAAAAGCAGAAACTGCTGGGCAAATACAAGGAAATATCCAAAAGCCCTAAGAAACAACGGGACGTTTTTCTCCTGGAAGAAAAAGCTCATTATGGCCAGCCCCTGTAGCATATATATGAAGAGGGTAACGATCAGGGCATTCATTCCGACAATACGGGCAGTCTCCATGGGAATTATAATAAGAACGCCAGCAGCTACGACAAGCCATATTGTTTTATCAAGCGTCCTCCAGAGACAGAGATTGCCGAAAGAAGGGTACCACATACCCATTCTCTTAAAGAGCAGTCTCCCCTCAAGTATATTTACCCATATAAGAAAAATCATGCCCACTATGACGATTGACGGAAGCAGTCCCGAAACTATGCGGATTATCAGGTCCGTATTTTCCGTTAAGAACGCCGCGTTCTCAGCTGAAACCCCGGATTGAGAGTACATTTTTATACTATCTTTAACCACCTCGGAAATGTGATTAAAGATTACACTCCAGGGAGTCTCTCCAGAGGTCAGACTGACATAGATGATGACAGCGAGGCCAAATGAAAGTAGGGCCCCGCTACAATATATAATCGTCTTCTCTATAGAAAAATTCTTGCGCAACAACTCCGAAAGGGCAATGCCAACAAAGCCCAACATGGAAAAATATAAAATGCCCCTTTGAATGTTAAGCGGTTTCAAAACGATAAGGGCGAGGGTCATGGATAGAACAAATATGATAACACCGCGGACCCTCCCCATTTTGGAGTAGTAGTATAAAACCGGTACAGGAGCAAATATCGCCCCGAACAAGCCAAACACCGATATAATAGCTACGGCCACAAAAACAATGGAGGTAACTGCAACGGCAAGGGAATAATTTCCATAGGGGACACACTCCCCAGGCAGACGGAACATGTTTCACCTGTTAGCCTAAAAGAGTGGAAGATGCCTGCCGGAAAGGCAGGCATCTGAGAATCCAGTAAAGATCAACTTCTATAAAAGGCTTTCTTAATTGTCAGACGTTACATAGGGCAAAAGAGCCAAGGCCCTAGCCCTCTTTATTGCCACGGCCAGTTCTCTCTGATGCCTGGCGCAGGTCCCCGTTATCCTTCTGGGCATGATCTTGCCTCTCTCGGTAAGGAATCCTCTCAGGACGACCGGGTTTTTATAATCAATTTTCACATTGGACTCGGCACAGAATCTGCAGACCTTCCTCTTGTGGAAGAATTTACCTTTGGGGCGCGGGCGCCTCGCATTATCATCCGGTGTGTAAGCCATTTCTTATTCCTCCTTTGCCCTTTCATCATCTGCCGCAACAGGTAAAACCTCTTCCGCGCCTTCCTCAGAATCGGCCTTGGAACTCTGGTCCTCTGGAACTTCAACGGCGGGCTCAGCGCTATCCTTTGCTTTCTTCTCTTCTTCTATCCTGCGTGCCTCTTCCCTTTTCAGAGCCTCTTCCTTCTTCTGCTCTTCTTTTTTGCGCGCTTCGGCCATCTCTTGTTCGATCGCCGCCATGTCGACCTTATCGCTCAGCTTTACTGTCTGAAACCTTAAGATGTTCTCATCAATCTTAAAGTTACGCTCAACTTCGGTAACAGCCTTGTGCTCGGCAACAAAATCAACCCTTACATAATAGCCGTCCCTTTTCTTCTCGATAGGGTAGGCCAGCCTGCGTTTCCCCCATTTATCCAGCTCTACAATGGTTCCTTCCATGCCCTCAATAATCCCGACATAGCGCTCAACCATACCCGCTGTGTCATCAGCTGGCAGATCGGCCCGTGTAACAAATATTGTTTCGTACCTTCTCAACATAAATCCTCCTCTCGGCTCTATAGCCCGGACCATCGTGTCCGGACAAGGAGTCCTTCTTTATTTACAGTATCCACTGATTTAGAAACAAACCACCATAACGGATACTGCTTGAAAAAACCCGCCTTTACTATACCATCCTTGCCTATAAATCAAGCTATTTCTCTCCGGCCCCGATCGTTGTTACGGGTACGGCTCCATAATTAACAATTTTTATAGCTATTTTGGCCTAACTACCAATTGTAAAATCTTGTAACGCAAACTCACATATGATAGAAGCTTTCCCAGTTATCTTGCGTGGGTTATATCCATAGCCAAAGTGAATTATATTGCAAAGACTTCATCTCTCGCAAGAAGCCGGGCCTATTTAGAGGCGCTTTGAGTTTGCAGTTTGTGTTGATAAAAATCCTGTGACTATTTAAGTCATTGAATTTAATAGAATAAAAAGCAACAGCTCCACATACAAAACTTTCAGAGGACAAAAAAAACAATGCGATTTGATATAGCAAAAAGCGGAACTGGAAAAACTTACGAGATACGAAATATTGTCAACGTAGCTGAAAAGTTGAAAGAACAGGGTATCGAAATTATCTGGGAGAACATTGGAGATCCGGTAGTCAAAGGTGAAAAAATACCGGACTGGATGAAGGAGACCCTGACGGAGCTAATCAATGAGGATATCTCATATGCCTACTCTCCGACCAGAGGCGTAGAATCTACCAGGGAATTCATCGCGGAGGAAGTAAACAAGCGGGGCGGGTACCAGCTCCGTAAAGATGACATCATCTTCTTCAACGGTCTCGGCGATGCGATTGCCCGTTCATACAGCTCCATAAGAATAGACGCCCGTGTCATTATGCCTGAACCGACCTATTCAACTCATCTGCTGGCGGAGATACACCATGCGTCATTTCCACCGAACACCTACCGAATGAACCCCTACCATAACTGGCATCCCGATATAGCAGAACTGGAACGAAAGGTTAAGAGCCATGACAGCATAGTAGGCATCCTTGTCATTAATCCCGACAACCCCACAGGGTTTGTATATCCCGAAGAAAGTCTCAAAAAGATTGTTGAGATCGCCAAAAAATACGATCTCTTTCTCCTCTTCGATGAGACATACAGGAACATCCTCTACAATGGCCATAAAACACTCCAGCTTTCCGACATAATCGGCGATGTGCCCGGCCTGAGCATGAAGGGTATATCCAAAGAGTTCCCCTGGCCCGGTGCCAGGTGCGGATGGATAGAGGTTTACAACGCCGACAAGGATGAGTCCTTCGCAAGGTATATAGCCGCCATATTAACGCAGAAGATGTCCGAAGTGTGCTCTACCACACTCCCACAGCTTTCCATACCGAAGCTGATGTCACACCCTGAATATCAGAAATACCTGGATACCAGGATAAAACATTACGAAAGACTTTCGAACATCGCCTACAATATCCTGAAAGATGTACCCTATATCGTTGTCAACAGGACAAACGGGGCCTTTTACATGACGATAGTGTTCAATGAGGCGGTACTGAACGAGCGGCAGAAACTTCAGATCAACAATGAAGGCATCAAGGGTTATGTTGAAAATATAACAAATGCCAATATAGAAAACGACAAGCGGTTTGTATACTACCTTCTCGGGTCTACAGGCATATGTGTGGTTCCCTTAACGTCATTCTTCACCTCCCTACCAGGTTTCAGATTGACACTGCTGGAAAAGAACGAGGCGAAGTTTGAAGAAACCATACACATAATAGCTAAAAAGGTTGTGGAGTATATAGAATCCTCGAAGTAGAAACCTTTAGCTGTCTTTTACTAGAATTGATGAGGGTGGCAGTTATCTCAATTGCCACCCTTATTTGTTTTCAGATAACCACCTAACAGAGCTCATGATATCACCAGTTTATTCCTCTCACGCTTAGCCTTGTACAGCGCTTCATCGGCCTGCCTGTAGAGCTGTTCCTTATCGGAGATATCCCTTCCGAGACCTACAATGGCCCCCGCCGAAACCGTGACATACCTGCTTACCTCGCTGAACTGGTGCTGTATTTTTAATCCCTCTATGGAATTTCTGATCTCTTCCAAAAATTCAATAGATTTTTCCCGGTCCGAACCTGTGAAAATTATGCAGAACTCCTCGCCGCCTATCCTTATGCTATGATCGGTAGGCCTGTTGAGCATTCTTCTGAAAACACCTGCAACCTGCGAAAGGACCAGATCCCCAGCCGGGTGGCCATAGTTGTCATTATAATTTTTAAAGAAATCGATATCCATGATGGAAAGGGTAAGATATTTATCCTCTCTCCGCGCAGCTTTTATAACCATCTCTATATTCTCTTCGTAATACCTGCGATTATGCAACCCTGTAAGCCTGTCTCTTAAAGACAATTCCTCTATGGACTTTTTATCGGTTATGTTCTCGATAATATTGCTGTAACCTGAAACGGAATAGGTCTGATCAAGGACAGGATATATCTTTGAATGAATCCATAGTTTGCTGCCTTCACCATCCAGCCGCTCGATTATCCCCTCCCATTCCTTCCCTGTATGTATAGTTCGCATTATGTCCTCAAGCAGATCCTGATTTGTCTCACCCACAAAAAAGTTGCTCTTGCTGTTAATGATCTCCTCTTTGGTAAACCCGAGAAGTCGGCAAAGGGCGCTGCTTATATCCTGTACGTAACCTTCGCTGTCCATGGAGCAGACCAGCACATTCTGATCAACAAGGTAGAGGTGGCGGGCAAGCTGGTACTGACTTTTACGAAGATTTCTTACTGCGTAACTCGTAACGAAAAGAGAAATTGCTATCATAAAAGATATTGAAAAAATGGTCATGTAAAGGAAAAACATCCGCCCCTTACGTATATCTATACGGAACTCCTCCGCCTTCCCGGTGGCGAAGCTTATCAGGACCTGTGAGGATCCGTTAAGGGCATCAGCATACTTGTTGCCCTCCCTTTTCGCTAAACTGGCTGCTTCCTCTGCCTTTCCAGCCTCGGCAAGACTGATTATTTTTCCACGTATTATCCTAGATTCGTTAAAGATGTCATATAACCTTTGTACATCTCTCTTATCACCCAGAAACCTCTCAAAAAGTAGCTGTAAATCCCTGTCTATAACCTTATCGCAGCTGTTTATATTTTTTTTCAGTGATTCGATATGCCCCGGATCTTCCGATAAAAAGAGATCCTTCATATCCGATTGTATAGACAAAAGGTTGATTTTTATATCTCGGGCGGCATTGCTGACCGCAAAGGGATGGGTATAAATACGGTCAGAGGTATCCGTCATCCGGACCACCGTGAAGATTGAAACTAATCCTGCAATCAAAATCATAAATATTATAATCAGGTACCCGCCCACAATCTTCTTGTTCGCAGTCATAAGTCCCCCCTTAAAACATTATCGCACTACAGCAAAAAACCATCTCCTGATTTGATGACTAGGGCTTTCTGTAGTATCGCATAGCCTCGGGCAGGACATTCCTGATAGCCTCGATTCGCTCCGCATCTGTCGGGTGGGTGCTGAGGAAAGCCGGCGGAGCGGACTTTCCTTCCTTCTGCGCAGACATCCTCTCCCAGAAGCCTACCGCATAACCGGGCATGTAGCCGGCCATTGCCATGAAGATAAGTCCCAGGCGGTCAGCCTCATACTCCTGAAGGCGGCTGTAGGGAAGAATGAATCCCACCTGAGCCCCCAGCCCAAAAGCGGCAAACCACAGTTGACGTGATTTCTCGGGTTGCTCTGCCATGGCCGCTGCCAGTGCAGCACCCCCGAGTTGTACGGCAAGAAGATGGCTCATACGTTCCCCGCCATGGCCTGCAACGGCATGTGCTATTTCGTGCCCCATAACAACCGCAAGGCCGTTTTCATCCTTCGTAACCGGAAGTATCCCCTCATATACGGCAACCTTCCCTCCGGGCATGCACCAGGCATTCACCTCCTCGCTTTCTATAAGGTTGAATTCCCAGGCATAGTTTTTCAATTCATCTCTCATCCCTTGCTCAATAAAATAATTCTCCACAGCCTTCTGGATACGGATTCCGGCAGCTTTGACCATGGCTGCAGATGCCTTGTCACCGCTTACCTTGCTAGATTTCATAAATGCATCGTACTCTTTGAGACTCATGGAAAGCATGCTGGAAGGCGGCACAATGTTGAACTGGGTTCTACCCGTTACAGGAACCGTGCTGCAGGATGCAATAAAAACAAGTAGGCAAAGAAAGCCTGAAAAAATCATCGTTCGACGTATCATGCGTTACCCCTCCTTACATAATCAACCCCGCCGGGAGAAAACCACACACCGATATTACAACAGGAGTGGTCATGTCCCGATATATCCTAGACTTGCACGATGGGTTTTGGAAATAAAAACAAAATCAGCTCCGCAATCTGATGGACCCCCACACCTGACATGTCCCCGTCCTTGCAAGACTTAAAGCTATTATCGATTTTTATACCATACCTAGGTTTACTTTATAAATCATTTCCGAACAGCCTGGCAAGCAGCCGCCCGGGCAGGTCACAACTGTAATCTAATTAAGTAGAAACATCGCCTGCTTAAGAATAATAGAAAGACTCAAATTCCCATAACGCTGCCACGGAAACTACCGGCACCTATCCTAAGAGTGAATTACCCCGCCTAAAGGCGGGGCATCTAAAACAATTCTAACTGTTTGGGTGTTTTCTCCTCATGACGATGATACTCAATATACTTCCTGATCACTTCAGCTATCACTTTATCGCCCACGGTACGAGCAAAATACCCGTCTTCCCAAAACTCACCACCCCAAAGCTGCTTCTTAACTCCAGGATATTCCATGAATATCACGCTGGCACTGATACTCTTCAACATCGCTACTACCCTCGAAATGCTGTACCTTGGTGAAAAAGACAAAAATATATGTATATGATCAGCAGCTACTTCCATCGTGTCAATCTCGAACTCATTGGCTATCGCAATCTCATGTAATATACTCTTTACTCGCTCCTGTATGTCTCCTCGCAAAATCCACCCCGATACTTCGGCGCCCATACAAAATGATATTTCGTGTCATATACAGCATGACTTGCTCTTTTCAGTGCCATGCAGTATTTATATCATATCAACACCTGCCTTCGGCAGGAAAACTTTTCATCCCCGTTTAAAAACGGGGTATTCAAATTTTGATTTTCATAAAAAATGTTAACGCTATGATTGTTGTAGATGAGGAGGGTATAATCAGCTTTGTCAATCCTGCAACAGAAGCACTCTTTTGTTTACCGAAAACAGAGCTGCTGGGTTCTTGCTTTGGATTCCCACTTATACGGACACAGATTGATATTCTGCGTCCATATGGACGCGGAACGGCTACGGCAGATATGGCCCTGGCTGAGATTGAAAATAACAGGGGAATCCTCTATGACGCTAAAATTGTAGATGCCTGTCTCAGGCTCTTTCGTGAAAAGGATTTCACATTCGGGTAGATAAATCCGTTTTAAAATTAAAAAATCAGAAAAATCGGGGGGCATGGAAAGCGCTACAACCACCCGATTTGTTATCATACACAGCAAAACAAAATACTTGGAGCGATGTGCTACCGGTCAAGAATTCCTGGTCTTTTGATTGACAGCAAACCTCCCTTTGAGTTAGTCATACCGGAAAATAAGTCATCATGTGGTGAAACAAATGGACATACAGAATCTGGTGATCACGGGCGGATGCGGGTTTATAGGAAGCAATTTCATACGCTACCTGCTGGGGCGGGTTGATTTCGCGGGCCGTGTAATCAACGTGGACAAGCTCACCTACGCAGGAAACCCTGACAATCTGAAGGGTATAGAAACAGACTTCCCTGACAGATACATATTTGAAAGGGCTGACATATGTGACCTGGGTCTCATGGAAGAGATATTTTCCGGCTATGGGGTGGATGCCCTATGCCACTTCGCCGCCGAATCACACGTGGACCGGTCGATAAAAGACCCCGGAGCCTTTATCTACACAAATATAGTAGGGACCTTCAACCTCCTGGAGGCTGCCCGCGCCAATTCTGAAGGATTCAAGCTCTTTCATCACATCAGCACCGATGAGGTATACGGGAGCCTCGGCGCAGAAGGTCTTTTTACGGAGACCATGCCCTATCGTCCAAACAGTCCATACTCGGCAGCCAAGGCTTCTTCCGACCACCTGGTCAGGGCCTACGGTAAGACATACGGAATGCCGGTAACCATCTCCAACTGCTCCAATAACTATGGTCCATATCAGTTTCCAGAGAAGCTTATACCCCTGATTATCCTTAACGCAAAGGAGGGAAAGACGCTCCCCGTCTACGGCGATGGAAGAAATGTCAGAGACTGGCTCTATGTTGAAGATCACTGCGATGCCATCTGGACGATCATGAAATCCGGCAGGAGGGGCGAGACATACAACATCGGCGGCAACATGGAGATGGAGAACATAGCTATCGTAGAGATGATCTGCGATATAATGGACGAATGGGAAGATAACGGAGGGACTTCCAGAAGGAATCTTATAAACTTCGTAAAGGACAGACCCGGCCACGACCGCAGATATGCCATAGATTTCACAAAGCTCAGGGAAGAACTGGGGTGGACCCCGTCCGAGTCTTTTGAATCAGGGATAAGAAAGACCATCTACTGGTATCTGGAAAACGAAGCCTGGGTAAGGCGTGTCAGAAATAACGAATACCAATCCTGGATATCCGAGCAGTATGGTGAATAAGGGCAAAAGGCTTCCCCTTACTGACCTGGGTTTCTGGTGTCTTCGACAATAAAAGGTGTGGAGCGCACTCCGATGCTCCCCTTTCGAACCCAGATACGGCACATCTTGACAGATCTCCCTTCAGCATCGACCAGACTGGGCAGTTCTTCGACGCCCACAACATCGGCGGCATCAAACTCATAATAAGATATGCTTGTACTGAAGGGGTCATGGATAAGGATTATCTTGTCCACGGCATAGGGGTGTTTCTCCGGGGCGCCCATGAATGATACATGTTTTTCTCTGAAGTCCACGGGCTTATAAGTATCGACTTCGAAACATTCGGCATGTTTAAAAAGATTTTTCAAGGTTATATTATCCTCCTCTTTCCGTATCATTAATTATTCAGTTCTCCATTGTCAAGCTTCCAGTTTCTATTTGATGGAATATAATTCATGTGCTAGGAACCAGCCATGACTAACATAGGATTGACAGGCGGTATAGGAAGCGGAAAGTCGACGGTGGCAAAGCTCTTCCAGAAGAGAGGTGCGCACATAATGGACCTCGATCTGATAGCTCACCATGTCGAGGAACCGGGCGGCGATGCATGGAAGGGAATCGTGGCGCACTTCGGAAAAGAGGTTCTGACCCCGGAGGGAAAGGTCAACAGGGAAATTCTCGGAGAAATCGTTTTCAAGAACAGAGCAAAACTCGAAGAGTTGAACCTTATTGTTCATCCCGCCGTAAATACCGAGTGGAAGCGCAGAATAAATGATGTCCTTCAAAGAGACGGGCACGCCATCATAATATCCGATATTCCCCTCCTTATAGAGGCTGGCATCTACAAAAGGATGGATTTGGTTATACTTGTCTATGTGGGGACTGAGGTCCAGATAGAACGTGTAATGAAGAGAAACGGCTATTCACGGCAGGAGGCCCTGGATCGGCTCAACTCTCAGATGCCCCTGTCCGACAAGATACCCTTCGCCGATTTCGTTATAAACAACGAAGGAACCCTGAAAGAAACGGAAAAGGCGGTAGAAGAGGTATGGGGCAAGATCCTTGACCATCGAAGAACCTGATTCTAATCGATCCTACCGATAAGCCTCAAAAGTCCATCAAGAATAGTAAGGGGATGAGGTGGGCAGCCAGGGATAAAGAGATCCACCGGAACAATGTTCATGGCCCCATTGTGCTGCTCCATGTGGTCAATGAATGGTCCGCCGGAGATGGCGCATGAACCTACGGCAATGACTATCTTCGGGTCAGGGACAGCTGCATAGGTCTTTTCCAGAGCCAGACGCATATTTTCAGTAACAGGGCCTGTTATCAAAAGACCGTCTGCATGCCTGGGCGATGCAACAAACTGTATCCCGAAACGGCCCATGTCCCAGGCAAGGGTACTGAGAACATTGGTATCAGCCTCGCAGGCATTGCATCCTCCGGCAGAGACCTGACGCAGCTTCAGAGACCTGCCAAATACTTTTGCCGCCAGCTCCTGTCTTGCTGATGGATAATCGGGATAACCTGCCGGCACAAGGAGCCCTGCGCGGGACGACGATGCCAGACGATATTCGTGGCTGAATGTTATGACACCGGAAGGGCACTGTTCCTCACAGGCGCGGCAGAAAATGCAGCGCCCCGTATCAATGGTCACTCTTTCAGCTTCGGGAGGCAGTCTTACAGCATCGACAGGGCAGGCAGCCAGGCAGCGGGCACAGTCCTCCTTGCAGGTCAAATGGTTCACCACAGGGCGTCCGGCAAAGCGGGGCGGCATTTCAGGGGGAGAGCCAACGGGATATGCCATGGTTCGATATTTCTGTTTAATCCGTGTCTTGATGCTTCTAAACATAACTTTTCTCTTTAATCATTTTGGCCCTTGCAGGGCTATTGATTCTCCAAAACAGATGGCTTTAACTCCTTGCCTTTTCACAGATCATGTCCACAGTAGGAGAGATTAAAACTCTTGTTACATAGTGGAAAATCCGAGATCTGCTGCCTGCGCAGGGCCATGGCAAGACCGAACCAGTTGTGAAAAGAGGGATCCACCACCTTATAGAATGCAAACGCCCCCTTTGGGTCCGTCACAGCAACATGACATATCTCCCCCCGCCATCCCTCGACCATGCTGACAACAAGCATCTTTCCTCTCGCCGGGGAAAGATCCCTTACTATTTTCCCTTCAGGCAGCTGGGTCAGTTGCTCGCCGATGAATTCCAGGGAAGCCATTACTTCCAGCCATCGTACGTAAGCGCGGGCAAAGCAGTCCCCTGTCATCCAGGTGCAGGTAATAGCCTGGGCGAAACGGTAAATTCCATAGGGAAATTCCCTTCGCACATCACATTCCAGGCCGCATGCCCTGGCAGCCACTCCCACCAGGCCGATCTCAAAAGCGGTATCCGGTGATATCGTTCCGGTTCCCTCAAGCCTGGCAAGAACAGAAGGTGTATCGAACATAAGCTCCACCGCCCCTGTCGCATCTTTTGTCACAGAATCCAAACCCCGGAGCAGCTTCTCGATTATTGCCCTGTCCAGATCGTATGAGACCCCGGAGGGACGTACCAGACCACGGCCGAAACGGTTTCCGCAGAGCAGAGCCGTGAGATTCAGGACATCCCCCCTTATTCTTCCGCAGTAACTCATTGTCGGCAGATAGCCGACATCACCGGCAAGGGCCCCCAGGTCTCCTATATGATTGGCAACCCTCTCCAGCTCTGCGGCAATCGCCCTTATAGCCTCGGAGCGTGGAGAGGCAGTCACTCCCGACAATGCCTCCAAGGCCTTGCAATAGGCCGTGCCATGGCCTATTGTCGTATCCCCCGCAAGGGACTCCATATAATGGATGCTTCTTGGCGTGGGCCCTCCTGACATGGCCCTCTCAATTCCGCGGTGCTGATAACCAAGCGATATTTCAAGATGATACACTGTCTCGCCATGACAGAGAAAGCGGAAATGACCAGGCTCAATGACACCGGCATGAACAGGCCCGACAGCTACTTCATGGGCCTGTTCCCCGGACATCCCGAAGAACTGCGTTATGCCCGCAGGGTTATCCTTTGGATGGATAAAGCGCAGGGGCTTGAGCCAGGGATGGCCTTCAATATTGACATGATATGTCTCGGCGATCTCTCTTTCAAACAGGTGGGCTGAAGGGCAGTCCGGGGTCAACGAAGGCCAGGGGTCAGACATCTCGCATGAGGAAAGCAGAAGTTCGCCCGATGAGGGTCTGGACAGGACAGCGATCATACGCAAAGGACCACTACTGTCAGGGCGCCAGACAGGCAGGGCCGAAAGCCTGCAATCGTCTGCTACGGAAGTGATTACATCCCTGCGAAAATCTTCAGAGGAATTTAAGGGCAGGGCATCGTAATCGACAGCCTCGCCATTGGCGATTATAAGAAAATTACCAGCGGACATCTTAAAAACCTCCGGCCATGGCGGCCTGACCCAGAAACTTCCAGATAAATGCCGGGAGATAAAGGCCCAGAACCACGATAATAGAGGCCAGGGTCAATGCCGGCGCTGTGAACCAAAGCGGTTCCTTCAAAGGGACAGATCCGGCAGGGAAAGACTCTTTACTTTCTTCAGGAAGCCCGAAGGCCATGGGAATAATGATCCTCGCCATGGCGATAAATATAATGCCCAAAATAATAAGATAACCGGCAGCGATAAGCCAGCGACCACCCTCGATCATACCCTTCAATATCGTCATCTCGCTGAGAAAGGTACCGAAGGGCGGCGCACCCGTTATGGCTAGAAATCCCACCAGCCACAGGATGCCTGTCATGGGGGATGTGTGTAAAAGATGCCGAACTTCGGCCGTCTTTTTCGTTCCATAGATGAAAAGGATGTGCCCAGAAACCAGGAACAGCATCCCCTTGGTTATAGAGTGATTGACGGCATGGAGCATGGCCCCCGTTCCTGCAAGTCCGCCAAGTCCCATTCCCAAGGCCAGAATTCCCATGTGCTCTATGCTTGAATAGGCAAGCATCCTTTTATAATCGGTCTGGCCTATGATAAATGCCGCAGCCACCGCCATGGAAAGCAGGCCGAAGAAGACCAGCAGTTCTCCGCTAAACCCTGCAAGCCCAGCAGAGGAAAGGACAGAATGACCCCTCAGAATTCCCAAAAAGGCGCAGTTGAGGAGAGCGCCTGAAAGGAGGGCAGAGACCATCGATGGTGCCTCGCTGTGCGCGTCGGGCAGCCATGTATGCATGGGAACAAGACCCATTTTTGTGCCATACCCCACGAGCAGCATGAGAAATGCCGCCTTGAGCCATGCCGGGTCAAGATCGGCGGCGCCTGCGATAAGCTTGTCCAGGTTCAGATGCATATGCGTGCCGTGGCCGGCAAAGGCCAGGAAATAACTGCCCAGAAGAGCTACCGCTATGCCGACGGAACAGATCAGGAGGTACTTCCAGGTCGCCTCCAGGCTCCTGTGATGGCGGTGAAAGCTTATAAGGGGCGCACTGACAAGGGTGGTCGCCTCTACTGAAACCCACAAAAGCCCCATGTCGCGGCTTATGCAGACAAGGCCCATGGAGGCCAGGAAGATCAACAGACAGGATATGAAAATGGCTTCATGTTGGTTACGGAATGAAAATCCCTCAACAGAGTCTCTCACCCTGCGATTCGAGTCCCTTCGGAGATAACCGATTGTGTAAAGGGAAACAGCAAGAAAAATAATGCTGGTGATGGAAAGGAAGAGCATTCCTGCACTGTCCAGCCCTATCCAGGCCCCTGGCGTGCAAGCCACTTGCCGGGAAAAACCCAGGATAGCAGTAATAATCGAGTGGCTTACAGCGCCTGCTATCAGAAGCGCCCGCAGCCCCCCCTTCCATGGGACCACAAGGGCCAGAAGCCCCAGAGCGAGAGGAATCAATACAATACTTATAAGCATACCGTTAATCCTTCAGTTCCGACAGGCGGTCGGTATCTATATGATCGAACTCTCTGGAAATCTGATAGACCGTAATTCCCATGACAAAAACGGCCACAAAGACATCCAGCAATACCCCCATTTCCACCAGTAATGGTTCTTCCACTGCTAAGGCTGCACCAAATGCGTAGACGCCGTTTTCCATGACCAGATAACCGACCACCTGTGTCAGGGCGTTTTTGCGGGATATGATCATCAGCAAACCTGTCAGGGTTGTAAAAAGCGCCCCCGGGAGCAGAAAGGCCGATTCGATGGATGCCACAGACTTCAACGGGATGAATATGATGAAGCTAAGACCAAGAAGAACAGTGCCTATCAGTACAGATGCACTGTAACCGATAATCGGAGATATCTCCCTCTCGACACCGCTTCCCCTCATTGCCCTGCGCAGGAGCCAGGGCAGAAGAAAACCCTTTACAGCAAGAGTTACAAGAACCAGGGATATGAGCAGGAGTGGCCAGGGCCTGTCGGCCATTGTCAGCATAAAGGCGCTCAGAGCAAGAGCCTGAAAGACCGTCGCCTGGATAACCGCTCCCAGGCGGCTGCTGGCAAGAAGGTAAAAATCTGTCAATACGAGACAAAGGATAAAGACATCAGTCCAAAGGGTCATAACTTACCTCAGTATCCATAAAAGCGCCGCAACAGTTACGGAAAGGGACACTACAAGCATCTGCGGAACGTGAAGAAGCTTCAGCCTGGCCATGACCGACTCCACTATCCCCACAAAAACAGCAATAACCAGTACGCTGAATATATTTACAGCCATGTCGACAAGGGGCTGTGCCGTCCTGAGAGGAACGGCAATTCCGGCCAGCAGGGTCGAGAAGAGCCAAAGCTTCAGGGAAGCACCGTATTGTATGAAGGCCAGGTCCACACCGCCGTGATCCAGGACCATTACCTCGTGAATCATTGTAAGCTCCAGGTGAGTATTAGGATCGTCAACGGGCACCCTGGAATTTTCCGTAAGCAAAACAATAAAAAATGAAAAGGCTACCAGTAAGGCCACCGGATCCATGGAAAAGATAGAGTTGGGCCATAGCCCGGCATATATCCCGGCAAGGCTGGTCTCCTGAGTAACTATGGCAAGGACAGCCAGTCCAATTAGCAGTACAACCTCAGCGATAATCGCGAACTGCACTTCCCGGCTTGCACCCATTCCCTCAAAAGCTGATCCGGTGTCCATGGCCGCAAGCACTGTGACAAAACGGGACAGGCCCAGGAGATATGCCATGAATACAAAATCTCCAGGAAAGGTAATCATGCCTGCGATACCTCCCGAGGGAACGATCATAACGGTGATAACCACAGCGGCGAGACCTGCAACGGGACCCAGACGAAACACCCAGGTAGAGGTGGTGCTGTAGACAGAACCTTTCCGCATCAGCTTCAAAAGATCATAATAGGGCTGTAGCAGGGGCTGACCTCTTCGTCCGGCGAACAACGCCTTCGTCCTGTTAATGATTCCCAGGAGCAGTGGCGAAAAGACCAGGGCCAGGGAGAAATGAAATATGGATTCTACAGTGGTCATATAAGGGACTACCTCACCTTTACCAGCAGCAGGACCAGAACAGTTACGGCTATATATAGGACATAAAGCTGGTTTCTACCCTCCTGCAGACCGTGGATACGCTGCGCCAGTTTACTTACCCATCTGAATATGGGGTCGAAAAAA
Organism: Syntrophales bacterium; assembly: GCA_963665835.2. GTDB lineage: Bacteria > Desulfobacterota > Syntrophia > Syntrophales > UBA2210 > UBA6078. The sequence goes on from CAXXWJ010000002.1 coordinate 826,846, forward strand.
AACCGCCGGAAGATATCGTCGATCTGATATGAAAATTCGGCTCTTCTTGGGAAAAACCCCATGGCGTTAACAACATGCAGCCTAGGGCGCAGCAGCCAGCCGAACATGCCCATGACCGGCCATGCGAAGGATGACGAAGTGTATTGCATAGAGCTGTCGGGGGCCAGGTAACCGCAATCCCATGTGGGTCCCTTGCGGTTAACCCGTCCGGCAAGCAGCATCCTTCGAAGCACCCATAGGGCAGCCGAAAGAATTACCATCCCCCCGCCGACAAGACTGATCTTCCAGAGAAGGCTGCATGCCATGGCAGATACCTTCGACACCTGCGCACTGCCCAGCAACTGTCCCGCAACGGGAGTTACCACCTTTAGGGCAAGAGGAGCGGCAAGGCCCAGCAGAACGCACATTACTGCCAGAGCTGTCATGGCAAAAAGCATGGGGCGCGGAGCTTCATGAGCTCCGGATGCACCTTCGCTTCTCGGTTCTCCAAGAAACACTATGCCGAAAGCCTTCGTAAAGCAGACGGCGGCAAGTCCCCCTATCATGCCAAGGGCGGCAAGGGCTATCAAGCCTATCGCAGCAGTCCCGCCCAGGGCACCGGCCTCTGCAACTATTCCGAAGGCCCCGATGTATATAAGAAACTCGCTTACAAAGCCGTTAAAGGGAGGCAGCCCGGATATGGCGGCAGCGCCGACAGCAAAGGCCATGGCTGTCCGGGGCATGACCTTCTGAAGACCTCCCAGAAGATTCATATTCCCTGTACCTGCGGCATGCAATACGCTCCCTGCCCCGAAAAACAGAAGACTCTTGAACAGGGCATGATTAAGAACATGAAGAAGTCCTCCCATCAGGCCAAGGGCGGCAAGAACAGGATTATTTATTGATACGCCGAGGAGCCATAGGCCAAGACCCAAACAGATGATCCCTATGTTTTCAACACTGCAGTAGGCCAGAAGACGCTTGATGTCATTCTGAGCCAGGGCAAAGAGGATTCCCATTACTCCTGATACCGCACCTGTAATAAGGAGGGTCCATCCCCACCACTGAGCCGGTGGACCAATAAGGGAGACGATCCTTAGAATACCGTATATTCCCGTCTTGATCATTACACCGCTCATAACGGCAGAGACATGGGAGGGTGCAGCAGGGTGTGCGTCAGGCAGCCAGACATGCATTGGCAGGAAACCTGCCTTTGCACCGAACCCCACTGTTGCAAGCAGGAAAATGGTACCTGCCGCCGCAGCCCCGGCTGGCATTACAAAGGTATCAAAATCAAGATCTGCCCCCTGTCCCGCGAGAAGAATAAACATAAACATCAAACATGCCTGCCCCGCGTGAGCTGCCACAAGGTAGACCCATCCCGCCTCGCGAACCTCCACCTTCTCATGTTCGAACATAACCAGGAAAAAAGAGGAAAGGGACATGGTCTCCCAGGCTATCAGAAAGAGTATTCCGTTCCTGGACAGGGCAACCAGCAGCATTGAAGCAAAAAGTAGGTTGAAAAAACACCAGACAGCGCCGATATTCTTTCTGCCGCGGTAGTGATCCAGATAGGCCGTTCCGTAGATGGCTGCAAGAGCACAGACAATGGAGATAGTAATAATGAAAAAGGCTGACAGGGGATCCATCGCGATATAGAAGGACCCGAAAGGTACCTGCCAGGGCAGGCGGAGCGACGATTCCCCCCCAGTCCATAGTGTTGTTCCAGCCGCAAAAATTGCCAGAAAAGCGCCCGTTACGGCTGCGGCAGCACCAATTCTGGAGACGCTCCTCCACGAACCGTCCACGAACAGACAAACTCCACCGCCGGAAAGTAGAACTGCAAGGGATGTCAAAATCAGCGCCATCAACATGCTTCTCAGCCCTCTTTTACCGTTGGCTTAACGGTCAACTGGGCATCCAGCCGCCCCGCTTCGGCAAAGATATCTTCTCTGGAACCGGTCTGGGCTACAACCCCGGCAAAGGCCTGCGATCGCAGACCAAAAGACAGTTTGGACAGTAGATTGAGATGAGCCTTTATCGTCGGGCTCACAATGGTGAAAAGCGTATGCACTGGTTTACCATCCATGGCCTGAAAATCTATGGGTGTTTCAAGAAAGCAGAGCGCCATGAGGGGTTTGCTGACATGGAGGGTAATCGGGTTTCGGACATGTGGAATGGCTATCCCCTCCCCTACCGCCGTTGAACCAAGTAACTCGCGGGCAAGAAGGACCTGGAATAGAAACTCCCGGTCAACCTCTTCCGGCAACGCCAGTATATTTACGACACTCCTAAGGACAGAAACCTTGTCAGAGCCCTCGACACGATAGTATACCCCTCCCGACCTGAGTGCTTCCTCCAGTGACGGGATGAAGGCATCCTCCGGTTCTTCCATCATTTTTGGGGAAATAGGTATGCTTTTGGAAGTAGCCCATTCCAAAAGTTCGGCGCGGTTAAACCTGTACTGCCCGCTGACCTTATGCATAGGCAGCGTCTCCTGAGCTATCCAGCGATAAATAGTCTTTTCAGAAACGTGGAGCAGCTGTGCAGCATCTTTTACTCTGAGTTTCATACCTACCTCTTTAAAGTCCTGCAAGGGGAGTAGATATCATGTCGCAAAGCCGCCCGCTTCGGGCAACAGAACTGCCCATGTCCACCCCTAGTCTGACATTTTAGGACAAGGGCGGACCTTTATGCCCTTGCCTCTTATTTGTCAAGAACCTTTCTTTGATTTTTCCTAAAAATGCTAGCACTGACAGGTTGACTTACAAGAATATAGGAGGAAAAGCACTTCAGCTTCCCATAGATCACCGGGAATGAGGAGCTGTAATCCCTCTTTCAGTTTAGACTTCGGTCAAGAAGAGAACGTCAATGAAACAGCTTGAAATTGGAAAGTGTATTTTGAGTACATCTGATCAATGAAAGGTAAATTTCGCGGCACTATAGCTGCCGTCCAGCCTACATCCTACCGGCATTCTTCATTGCCTCTTTGAAGGTGGCGTAAAAGGTCTCGTTGTCGGAAATACCCTGCCTTATGATCGCAGCGGCATCCCCTATATTTTCCAGATTGATAACCAGATTAACGCTTCTTGTGAATGCGGCCATGTTATCCATGGTGCAAAGGGAGGTACTTAGCAGGACAACAAAGACATTTCTCCTTATGCTCATGGGCAGTCTGCTGATATGCTCAAGGATTCCCTCATCGCCAGGGTTCTTTCCATCAAGCTCCTCACGGACCAGGATCAGATCGTAGGCGTGGAGCATCATATTCTTCAAGGTTTCAGATACCGCAGATGACCTGGTGACAATGTACCCGATTTCCTCCAGAGCTGCACTCATATCAGCAATTAACGATGGATCGTCCTCACAGACAAGGGCCGTCTTTTTCCCTTCCCCTATAAAATCGAATGGCCTGCCGGAGTAATCACCGGCAAGAAAAGTTGCCTTATCAGAAAAACCTTTTTCGCCCATCTCCTGCCTCCTACCAGTCAATCTCCAGCTTCTCTATCTCCGTAGTAACCTCGCCCTTCGAACTCTTGATAGAGTCGATACCGCGACCGACCACCCCTTTCGTTGTCGCATAGGAAAGGGCCGTATCCTCGGCAATCAGACCCTCCCTGTAGAGCCCGATTATATATTCGTCAAAGGTGATCATACCAAAGGCCCGGCCTGCCTCCATAATCTCATGGAAGGTTTTACCCTCCTTTTCGCCCTGAACGATGGTATCCTTGACCCTCATGTTGGCCTTAAGGATTTCAAAGGCGGCTACCCTTCCTCCCCCTATCTTTGGTAGGAGCTTCTGACATACTATCCAGCGTACCGTATCGGCCAGGCGCGCCCTGATCTGCAGCTCTTCCTCCTGAGAAAACATTCCGATTATGCGGTTGATAGTCTGCCCGGCATTCATAGTATGAAGGGAACTGAAAACGAGGTGCCCGGTCTCTGCGGCGCCAAGGCCGATCTCCATAGTATCCCTGTCGCGCATCTCCCCCACGAGTATAACCTTAGGGGCCTGCCTCAGAGCGGCGCGAAGCCCGCTGGAAAAGCTTGAGAAATCGACACCCAGTTCGCGCTGATTGAAGGTCGCCTTCCTGTGGGGATGTTTGTATTCCACAGGATCTTCAAGGGTTATCACATGAACTGCCTGATTTTCGTTTATCTCGTTTAAGACCGCCGCTAGCGATGTGGTCTTTCCAGTACCGGTGGCTCCGGCAAAGATTACGAAACCATTTTTTTCGTTTGATATCTGTGAAAGGACTTCCGGCAGTTCCAATTCCCGAAAGGTAGGAACACGATCCGCCAGTCTTCTGAGAACCGTTGAATAGGTATCTCCCCGTGAGAATACGTTGACCCTGAATCTGGCCTTACCGGGCAGCTCGTAAGAGCTGTCACAGGAACCGTCTTCGACAAGGGTTCGCATAAGTGCGCGATTTCTGTTTATCAGCTTAAGGGCTATCACCTCCGCCTGAAAGGGTGATAGCTCGGCAGGAAAAGATTCCCCGAGGACAGGCTTCAGCTCGCCGGAGCTTTCAACCTGTAAGGGCCTCCCAACCGTTATGTTCAGATCCGAGATGTCCCTGTGGGAATCAAGCATGGATGACAGTATGTAGTCTATTTCCTGTTTTCTCATGTTTCAAGTCCTCACTCTCTAAAACCTGGCCCTCAGGACCACAGTGTCTTTTACCGGCCCTATACCTCTGTGAAATCGGGTGGCGGGACCTTAAGGAAAGATCGGAATTTCATCTTGTCGTTCGCCTTTATATAGGCTTCCTCACCGCTGATCCAGCCCTTCTGAAGAAGTTCCATAATCGAATCGTCCAGGAGCTGCATGCCGTATTTCTTACCTGTCTGTATCATGGATGGAATCTGGTAGGTCTTGGATTCCCGTATCAGGTTTCGCACTGCAGGGGTAGCGACCATTATTTCAAGAGCGGCGCATCGACCAGGCTTGTCCACTCTCTTGAAGAGGACCTGGGCGAGGACAGCCCGTATTCCGTCGGCCAGGGTCGATCTTATCTGCATCTGCTCACTGGCGGGGAATACCTCTATTATTCGATCTATTGTCTTGGGCGCGCTTGAGGTATGGACGGTCCCGAATACAAGGTGCCCTGTCGATGCCGCTTCAACTGCAAGAGAGATCGTCTCAAGGTCTCTCAGCTCTCCAACAAGTATTATGTCGGGGTCCTCCCTGAGCGCCCCGCGAAGCGCTGAGGCAAAGGAGCCGGTATGGAGCCCCACCTCCCTCTGATTTACAATGCACTCCCTGCTATCATGGACAAACTCGATGGGGTCTTCGATGGTAATGATATGGTCCTTGCGGGTGCGGTTTGCCGCATCAATGATGGCGGCCAGCGTAGTAGATTTGCCGCTTCCCGTTGGTCCCGTAACAAGGACAAGCCCCCGTGGAAGTGAGGCAAGCTTGGCCGTAACGGGAGGCAGACCCAGCTGGTTTGTAGTAAGAATCTTGCTTGGTATCTCCCTGAAAACTGCCGCTACCCCTACCCGCTGCTGGAAAAAGTTTGCACGGTAACGGGCAAGGTTAGGGATCTCATATGCGAAATCGACATCGCCGGTCTCTTCAAACTGCTTTATCTTGTGTTCGGGAGTTATTTCGTAGAGCATGGTTTTAAGGGAATCGCTCTCCAGCGGAGGATATTTTACCCGCTCTATCTCACCCCTGATCCTAAGGGCAGGCTGCTGCCCCGAAACAAGGTGCAAGTCCGATGCGCCCTGTTCGTTCATCAACTTAAAAAAAGCGTCTATCCTCGCCATAATCGACCGCCCCCCTGCAAGATTACAATTTCGTTATTTGTGGTCTAAGATATAGAATAGTGGCGATAGTTGTCAAGAAATAAGAAGGGCTGCCGTCTCACTTTCACTATCATAACTCCAAAATTTTACTTGGTTATTTTTCCATCGATCCATAAATTCAAATACCACCTTTTTCATCGGCAGGATTTCGCGTCATACAGATAAGATGACCACAGCCAACTTTAAAAATCACTGAAAATGGTTTTTGATCAATATCAAGTGCATTGCTTAGTTTGTTTTTAGCTCTATCATGATATATAATCAGGCGGTTAGACAAAAAGGGATTGCCTGGGAGCTGCAGATGCCGGAAAAAATCTTTACCGAAAGAGACATGGAAAAAATCAGGGAATATGGGCTGACACCAAATGATCTATTATCTCAGCTTGAGATGCTAAGGGGGGAAACAATCCCTATGAGACTTGCAAGGGCCTGTTCGGTAGGCGACGGCATAATAAAGATAAATAAAACAGAGATATGCGGGCTCATATCACGCCATAACCAGGCAGCCGGACAGGGAAGGATGACAAAGTTCGTGCCTGCTTCCGGCGCCGCCAGCCGGATGTTCCAGGGATGGTTTAAATGGTATGAGACAAAGGATTTCAACGCAACTGCAGATGCCGCAGTCTTCGAAAAGCAGTTCCCCGGGTATGCCTTTTACGACGACCTGTCTCGATCGGTTTCTCTACAGGGGCTCAACGTATGCGCAACCTTGCGCGACAATCCACAAAAAATCCTCGAATACATACTGACACCCAAGGGGCTGAACTATGCGAATATTCCTAAGGCTCTCCTGAAGTTTCACACCTACCAGGATCGAAGTCGCACCGCCATTGAAGAACATCTTGTAGAAGCCATCCAGTATGTGCGGGACGAAAGTCATATATGCAGGATGCATTTCACCGTCTCCGAAGAACACCGGTGTGATGTAGAGACATATCTGAAAAAGGTACGGGGGCATTATGAAAAGAACTACGATACGGTTTTCAATATCGACATTTCTGTCCAGCATCCATCAACAAACACAATAGCACTGGGCAGCGACGGCAGGCCATTTCGGGATGAAACAGGAGAGATACTATTAAGACCGGGGGGACACGGGTCTCTTCTGAAAAATCTAGGCTCAGTTGAGGGCGATATCATCTTCGTAAAGAACATCGACAATGTGGCCCCGGACAGATTAAAACCAGAAGCGGTAACATATAAAAAGGTCATCGGCGGATACCTGATCAGGCTTCAGGAAGAGGTCTTTGACTGCATTAAGCGGATAAAGAATGGGGAGCCGGATGAAAATGAACTTTTAAAAATGGCCGACTTCTGCCGTGAAAGTCTCTTTCGCGCCCTTCCTATGGATTTTCACAACTTTACCGATACCCGAAAAAAGACCATTCTTTTCGATATCCTGAATCGCCCGCTCCGTGTCTGCGGTATGGTTAAAAATGAGGGGGAACCGGGAGGAGGACCATTCTGGGTGGAGGAGCCGGATGGATCACGATCTCTTCAGATCATCGAGAAGATGCAGATAAACATGGAATATAAAAGGCAGAGCGCCATATGGGAGTCATCAACATACTTCAATCCCGTGGACCTTGTCTGCGCAATAAGGGATTACAGGGACGAAAAATTCGATCTCGAACGGTACGTCAATGAAAAGGCCTGGACTATATCCCGCAAGTCCCACGAGGAAAAACCGATCAAGATTATTGAGCGGCCAGGGCTCTGGAACGGGTCAATGTCCGGTTGGAACACCGTATTTATTGAAGTTCCTTCTTCAACGTTTAGTCCGGTAAAGACAGTAGAAGACCTGCTGAGGGACGAACACCGGGCGTTATCTACACATAGATAGGCCGGGAGGTATGAATTCCCGGCCATGTTTCAGAAAAAAATCAGTCCCTGCCAGCCCTTTTCAGGCTGGATATACTAATCGTCTGACGAAGAGCTGGCCGATGATTCTGATGAGGACCCTTCCGAGCTGGATGTATCAGGTGAAGACGGTTTCTTTCCGCCGTAATCTGTCACATACCATCCCCCGCCCTTAAGATGAAAGGATGAAAGGGACACCAGCTTGTCAACGGAACCTTCGCAGAATCTGCAGTCTTTGACCTCTCCGTCTGTTACACCCTGAAAAACCTCAAATTTCTTTCCACATTTCCTACATTGATACTCATAGATAGGCATATGAAAAACCTCCAAAAAACAATTTATATCAGTTTCCACTACCTGCAATGCTGACAGTGGATGGTTTATCGTTAAATATATCACCTATCCTGTAACGGTTGCTGAAGCAATCAAGTACAAGATTAATATCAGAACCAGCCAGGGGTCTGAGTATATTTCTGGTGATAGCGTGTACCTTTTCTTCCTCTTCAACCTTATCCTTCAAAGGCGCGTCAAAGTCTATCTCACCGTTGTTGAACCTTATGATGTGAACAAGTTCATGGACTGCTATGTAGAGCATAAGCGGTTCGAGTTTCACAAACGGTTCGCTTCTCTTGACGGCATCAAGGATACGGCCATCCTGGAGACATATCTTAAAGAAATAGAAATTATCGGGATGATCGTCCCGGCCATTCTTTTGATACATATAACGGCAGAGCTGAGCAAAGGCCGAATTCGCTATGTCCATCTCGCTTTTGTTGAGATGAGCCAGGGTCTTTACCTCATACCTGTGTTTTTTCAGACCGTCCCTGCCCAGGCAGAAATAGTCCTCTGCCAGTTCTCCTGCATGCCTGAACATCCTCCCCACAAGGGATATCTCTGATGGATTAAAATACATCTTCCAAATACATCCCCCTTCTCAACAGGCGCGGCCGTAATATATAGACAAAAAAGCAAATGTCAAGAAAACGGTGGATGATCATATTTTCTCTGACCTGGGGTATCAAGCCCTTTATTTGGGAATAGGCACACTTCCCATCAGGTACTTAAGATCCTCATCCTCAAATTTGATTGAAAATCCCACAAAGGGCGAGGACTTTCCCTGATTGCTTATAAAATCATCCCAACCGGCCGAAAGGAATATATGCTTGAACAGGCGGTAATCTGCATAGGTCTTCAGATGCGCATTACGGTCGCTGTCAAAGTCGAAGGCCTCGAAGGTAACCTGCAGCGCATCGTCAAAGGCGAAATAATCTACCCCCACACCTCCCGTCGACTCGAAGATACCGCCCCTGAGGGCCACGTCCTTGAATCTCTTTCCAATCTGAGCGGTAAAGAGAAGTTTACTCCTCTCCCAGGTCTCTGTGTGCGTTGTTACTCCCGACGTAGTACTGTCGGTTTCAGTCAGTTCCCCCCTAGGGTTGGCAACAACACCAAGGACATAGAAGGTGTCTTCCTTGGGTTGTATCTTCAGGTCAAAGTATCCCTTTCCATCACCCTCGTCGAAAAGGTACTCCCCGCGGTAACTGAGATAGGTTTTGAACTGCTCGGTCTTGGAGACATAGCGGTCTATACCCTCCATGCTCTTGCCCAGGCTCTTGAGGCTTGAATTGAGGTTATCTACGGTCTCTTCATCATTGATAAGTTTCCCTATGGACCCTTCGCCTTTATTGATCTTCCCCGTTATCTCTCTGAGGGATGCAAGGGTATCGTTAAGATTGTCGAAGGCCTCCTGGTTATCCACAAGCTGGCCTATGGTACCTTCCCCTCTGTCTATCTTGCCTACAATACTGTTCAGGGTGGCAAAGGTGGTGCGCATCTCAGCCGATGCCTCGCTCAGATTGTCCACCATCATATTTATCTTGTTGTCGTTCTGCCTGACTATACGACTCAGATCCTCCGTTATGGCCCTGGTGTTTTCGATAATAGCCCTGATATTTTCCTCACCCTGAGTTCCTCCCAGGGTGTTCTTCAGGGAGGCCGTTACCTCCATTACATCGCCGGCAATGGTTCCAAGTTCGCTCAGTAGTTTGTCTATGTCGGCCTGCTTTTCCGTCCTTACGATGTCTCCACCGGATGAGATGTAGCCCTCCTCCGGTTTGCCCGGTATGATATCGACATACTTGTCGCCCAGGATTCCGTAAGCCTTTATCTTGGCCTGAACATCCTTCTCAAGCTTTACATCGGGGATTATGCGCAACGTGACCACGGCCTTGCCGTCTTTCAGGGAAATGCCCTCGACCCTTCCGACCTCGACACCGGCTATCTGTACAGACGCATCCTTTTCAAGGCCCGTTGCGTTATCGAATACCACCTTGACAGGGTAGCCATTCTTTATGCCAAATCCCTGTTCACCGACCCTGAACGACATGTATCCCAATATGATCAGGGCCACCAAAACGAACAGACCAACCTTTGCTTCCGTGCTGATCGAAGACATCATCTTCTCCATTCTTAATCATCGGGGCTCTTTGGTAACATCAACCCAAAGGCCTCTCTAATTTAAACTACACTGATCGGACCTTCAAGACTTCCGGAGAGAAACTGCTTCAACACGGGGTTGGATGACCCCCGTATGTCCTCGGAAGTTCCATATTCCACAATCCTGCCCTTATAGAGCATGGCTATTCTGTGCCCTACCGTAAAAATAGACTGCACATCATGACTTATTACCACACAGGTAAGATCGAAGTTCTTTTGCGTATCAATTATGAGCTGGTTGACCGCCTCTGTCATAACCGGATCGAGACCAGTGGTAGGCTCATCAAAGAGAACGATCTGGGGATGCATGGCAATAGCCCTTGCCAGCCCCACCCTTTTCCTCATGCCGCCGCTGAGTTCCGAAGGCATCTTGCCCTCAACGCCGGGAAGACCAACAGCCTTAAGCCGCTGTGAAACTATCTGCCTTATCTCTTCTTCACTCTTTTTGGTGTGCTCCCTTATCGGAAAGGCGACATTCTCCATTACGTTCATGGAATCAAAGAGGGCCGCCTCCTGAAAAAGCATGCCGAATTTTTTGCGTATCTCATTCAGGTCCCTGTCATTCAGAGCGGTTATATCAACACCGTCAACAAGCACCTGGCCGCTGTCGGGCCTGAGCAGTCCGATGATATGCTTGAGAAGAACAGACTTGCCACCGCCGCTTCCGCCTATTATGACGGTGGTCTTGCCCCGCTCTATTTCAAGGTTGATACCGTCGAGAACCTTCTGCCGCCCGAACGATTTATGTACATCTACCAGATTTATCATATCGCCTGCCCCCGCGGAGAGATGTTCCTCAGAACATAATCGCCGTCAGGAAGTAATCACTTATTAGGATTGATACGGAAGCAAGAACGACAGCCTCCGTAGTGGCCTTTCCAACACCCTCGGCCCCGCCGGTAGTATTGAAACCCTTGTAGCATCCTACAAGAGACAGGATGAGTCCGAAGAATGCCGCCTTGATAAGGCCGTTATATATATCGCCGAGATCCACCATCTTTGTTATGTTCTTTACGAAAGCGCCCTCATTTATATTCAGTATGGGCACGCCAACAAAATAACCACCCAGTATCCCCATGAAATCCGATACTATGGTTAGTATAGGGAGCATTATCACGCCAGCCACGATCCTGGGAACAATCAGATGTTTAACGGGGTTGGCGGCCATTACAGACAAGGCGTCTATCTGTTCAGTAACACGCATGGTTCCGAGCTCCGCCGCCATGGCCGACCCGGCCCTTGCCGTTACCATAAGAGCGGTCAGAACCGGACCCAGCTCTCTGGTCATTCCCAGAGCAACCGTCGAACCAACCAGGCTCTCGGCGTTGAACATCCTGAATCCGTAGTAACCCTGGAGGGCCATGACCATACCGGTAAAGGTTCCCGTCAGGACAACAACAAAGATAGACTTTACGCCTACAAATTCAAGCTGTTTGAAGATAAGTCGCATCTTCAGGGGCGGCCGCACCATCCACATCAGTACGGAAAGGAAGAGGATGAGGATTTTCCCCATCTCTTCTATATTGCCCAGTATTGCCCTTCCAAATCTGTCAACTGCAGCGGTCAACCTATTCATAAGACACCCGTTCTACAACGGCCCCCTCTTTCCTGCATGTGCATCCATCGACAGGTTTATTATTCTGCTTATCAGCTCCGTCTGAGTAATCCCCTCGGCCGCCGCCTGGTGAAAAAGGACTGTGGACGGGGTCATCCCCGGCAGGCTGTTAGGTTCAAGTACCACCACACGGCCGTCGTCGTCAACAAACATATCAATCCTGGAGTATACCTTGAGACCAAGCACTATAAAGGTCCTGACGGCTACGGCCTGTATACGTTTTATTACATCATCCGGCAAGCGCGCAGGTGTCTTGTTCTCCCCCTGGCCATAGAGAAATTTGTCCTCCAGTGAAAGTATCCCTTCCGTGGGAATCGTCTCCGAGGGTATGAGGGCAACGGGATCTTCGTTTCCGATAACCCCGCATGTAACCTCGGTGCCAGTTATGAACTCCTCAACCAGTGCAACACTGTCCCAGTTGAAGGCCCCCAGAAGAGCTGCCGCTATCCCCTCCGGTGCTACAACCTTCCTCACCTCTGTGCTGCACCCTTCCCGGGTAGGCTTTACCACGCAGGGAAATCCTATCTCCTTCTCGATAGCCGAGAGAACCTCTCTGCTGCCCTGCCCCCACTCTTTGACTGATACAGCTCTTGTGCGGGGAACATCAATCCCGCTCATGGCCAGTACCTTCCGTGAGGCATGCTTGTCGGAACCCAGCGCCGATGCCAGGACACCGGAACCGCTGTAGGGTATCCGCAGCAGTTCAAGCAACCCCTGCAGACATCCGTCCTCGCCGTATTTTCCGTGGAGTCCTATATAGACAAAATCGACTCTCGATTTAAGATTTTCATAAAAAAGGCGCCTTGCCTCAGCTTCCAGGTCCGCTTCGATATCCCTGGTGGAGTTGCGCATCAAAAGCTTTATGGTGATCTCCCACAACGCCCCCCTGCTGTCCATGAAAATAGGGCAGGGATCATACTTTTTGCGATCCATCTTGCTGAATATATTTCTCCCACTTTCGAGGGACACCTCCTTTTCGGAAGAGATCCCTCCCATTACAACCCCAACCTTTATCTTTTCGGACTTTGTTTTTTCCAAAACAGTTATCACTCCATATGAATAGTATGCAAAACCTAGAATCTACTGCAAAGGTCCCTTCTTCCCGCCATGAATCCCGATGGAAATGTCTATCAGCTCCGAAAGTATCATCGATGGAAGCATCCCAGATTCGGCTGCCTGCTCGAAGAAAAAGGAAGAGGGCGCCATCCCTGAAGAGGAATTGGGATCTGTTATAAGAACCCTGCCGTCGGCCAGGACAAATCCGTCGATACGGCCGTAGGATCTGAAACCCAGGGTCCTGAAGGCATCAATCACACCATCCCTGATAATGTCCACCACGTCGGCGGGGATATTGCGTGGAGGCGTAAACTTGCTGCACCGGCCCGGCATGTATTTGTCATCGTAGGAGTAGAAGTCGCTCTGCGGATGTATCTCCGTAACCCCCAGGACATAAGGACCTTCCTCTCTTTCAAGGACAATGCAGGAAAACTCCGTACCGTCCAGGTATTCCTCCACCAGCACCGAACGATCCCAACGGAAGGCCGCTTTCATCGCATCTTCCAGCAGCCCCGGCTCCCTCACAATGGTAACGCCCATGCTGGAACCTTCCCTTATCGGCTTGACTACGAAGGGAAGCTGAAATTCATCGAATATCCTGCGACTCAAAGCCTCCCTTTCGGAAAGCCACAGCCCTTCTCTTACCGCCATGCTGCGGGGGACATCAAGCCCGGCTGCCTTCAATATCTTCTGCTGCGCCTCCTTGTCCATCCCCAGGGCAGAGGCCAGGACGCCGGGACCTGTATAGGGTATATTCAAAAGTTCAAGGAGACCCTGGATACATCCGTCGTCTCCATACTTGCCGTGCAGAGAGATAAAGGCAAAGTCGATCTCCTCCTTAAGGGCTTCGTATGATATCCTGCGGGCCTCCCCTAGGTGATCGGCGATATCGGTGGTGGTGTTCTGCGACACCAGCTGCCAGGGAATAATCCACAGGGCACCTTCGCCGTCCATGAAGATCGGTACCGCCTCATACCTTTCCCTGTCCAAGTTGTCGTAGACATTCCGACCGCTGTTCAGGGAAACCTCCCTTTCGGAAGACATTCCGCCCATAATAATTCCAACACGTATTATTTCCATCAATCCTCTGTACCTTTTAGATTCAGCCTACAGGTCCCAAACAAAGGTAACCCCGCTGTTCGGGAAAACCCACTCATCATTATCTATCTTAAGCGCTATGGACCTTTCAGGATCCACCGTCACCTCCGGGAAGAGCCGCCTCCCGGCAAAAAAACTAACCTCCCTGACATTCCTGATCCCCGCGCCGTCATAGCGGAAGGATATATCCAGGCCCCTCGTCGGATAGGCAAGATATACGGGGAACATCTTGTTCCCCCTGTGCTTTTTCGTCTCTATCTCTATCTCGACCTTTACCTGCCGGTTAACATATCCCGCAAGCTCTTCGCCACCGCAGAGGACCTCATAGCCCCTTTCCGTGTTTTGCGCACTTATTACAGGAACAGCTTCGCCATCGACGGCTACGCGGGTCACCTTAAAATCCCCTTCCATCAGGGGGCTGTCCGTTCCGTTCAAGAGCCAACGATACTCACAGCGTTCCTCCTCGAAGAGGGCCGAGAGCTGTTCGTCGTTCCTGGCACAGCCTATGATAAAGAAGGTATCCCTGAGGGTCTTGACATATTCTATGTGCGTCCTGATCCTGAAATAATCTCCGCCTGTCTCAGGCGCGCCTTCATCCCCAGGAGGCAATGCATCGACCCTGATATCATATCTGAAGCCCATCCTCAATTCCAGCTGGCGGTTTTCTCTGCCGAAAAGGGTCTCGAACATCTCGTAATATATGGCATCGGCAAATTCCCGGTCAGTTGTCCTTGCCTGCAGGCAGCCCCGGATCATGTTGTCGATCCTGGAGATCGACTTTTCCTCTCCGGGGATAAAGATTCTACGCAGCTTCGGTTCCACCGCGTCCTGTCTGCCCTTGTCAACGAATATCCTTGGAGCCCTCTTGCCCAGGGCGCAGAGTATCTCGTAGCTGATAGTACCGGCCTTTTGGGCAATCTCTTCGGCCGAGATGTAATCGCTCCCCTGTCTTCCCATCAGGACAACCTCGTCGCCGATCTCACAGTCCGGTATATCGGTGACATCAACCGTACACATGTCCATCGATATGCGCCCCACTACCGGCACCCTGCGTCCACGGATCAGGGCCTCGCCCCGGTTGGACATGACAACACCATAACCGTCCCCGTACCCCACCGGTATGGTGGCTATCCTGGCGGGGCGCGCAGTCACGTAGGTCCTTCCGTAACCGATGCTGGAACCTTCGGGAAAATCCTTGACTGTTACAACGGTCGTTTTGAAGGTCATAACCGGCGCAAGACTGGCCTTTTCTGTCATGCCGGCACCGGGATATACACCGTAGGTCATGATCCCCGGACGTACCATATCGAGATTGAATTCGGAGAAATTCATAACGGCGCCGCTGTTGGACATATGCCGAAGGGGTATCGATATCCCTTCCTTCTCCAAAGCGACAAGTATCTGTCCGAATAGTTTCCTCTGGAGTTCGTTATATTCGTCGAGATCGGACTCGCTCAGGGCAAGGTGCGAAAATACCCCCTCCACTTCTATATTTGGCAGAGCCGATACTTTCTTTATCATGGAGATAGCCTCGGCATATGCGGCTCCGCCCCTGCCCATGCCCGTATCCACCTCTATGTGAACAGGTAATTTGGCACCCATCGAACCGAGTTTTTCGTTCAGACTCTGAGCAAAATGGATATCCGAAATGGACGGTATAAGATGGTATTTGATTATTTCGTCAATCTCGGCAGAGGTGGAAGGGCTCAGGATGATTATGGGTGCCTCTATTCCGCCTACCCTAAGCTGAACCCCTTCGTCGGCATTTGCCACGCCCAGGGCGTATACGCCGTTTTTCACAGCAGCACGTGATATCTCGATCGCTCCGTGGCCATATGCATCGGCCTTCACAACCTGGAGAATCCTTATCCCAGGCCCCACCAGACGATTTATCTCGGCCCAGTTCCGCCTGAAACTGTCCAGATCGATCTCCACCCAACTTCTGTATCTCTGCCCCTTAAATGGCATATCAAAAGCAACCCCGCATAGCTTGAATTGAAACTCCCATTTCACCCTTAAACCGCGAAGATACTACCAAAAGAAGGGTGAAAGTCAAGGTAAAGGATATCAAGCCCATATTGAAAGGGGTAAATCATCTGCACAGGGATTCAAAAATTAAATGAAGTACAATTGAAGGTGAGCTAATATCTTGACAACACCGGAGGGTTACGATAGAAAGGCACCTTCCGAAAGATCCGACAGAAAGGCCGATGTAGCTCAGTCGGTAGAGCAACTGATTCGTAATCAGTAGGTCAGCGGTTCAAATCCGCTCATCGGCTCCAGAAAATCAAGGGGTTACAGATTATGTTCTGTAACCCCTTTTTTATATCGCCATTTTGTCCCGCCATAGTCCCGCGTTTTAAATTTCTCCCCCCCTTACTTCCCCATAAATCATGTGATGCCTTGAAATACAAATTCCTGAAAAATGTTTCCCATGCAGACTGTCCCACATTTCGCCTTGACCTAGCATGTCCGAGAAGATTTTTTTGCATATATACTAGAGCATAGCGAAACTGACTGTCAGGTGAGAGGTTAACTTTTTATTGAAGTCGAGAATTTGGGAAAATTCTCTTGTGTAGCAGCTTTCAACCCGTACTGCTCAGAAGTGATGGGAGAAAAATGAAATATGCCCATTATTGCTGCTACCTACAAATGTACAGGTCGGATTTCCTGATCAACTCATTGAATACGGGGTGAAAGGTGCAGGTTGGCCTACAGATTTTCTGCTGCGACGAAATCTATGTGAACTTCCATTTGCATCATATCAACATTCTCCATGTATCTGGTCCACCTGAGGCATATAATCCCCGGGTACCCCAAAGACCTCACAAAATAAATAATACGGAGGTGGACCATGACAACAAAAGAGGCGATCACGATGTTCACTAATTATCTTCAGTCGAACCATAAACAGCGGACCATCGACAGTTACGATCATCTGCTTATCAGGTTCGAAAGTATTTACGCTGAAAGAGCCTTGAATTCCATTGGTCCCGATGAAATCTACACTTTTCTGGAGACCCTAACACAGAATCTTGCAAAATCAACTCGAAGGCTACGATATGCCCAGTTAAAAGCCTTTTACAATTTTATCATCGACCGTTGTTCGCTGAACATGAAAAATCCTTGTAATACATCACTGCTTAAGAAATCCTATAAAATGCCCAAGCAGGTCTTACGCAAGATGCTCGAACGGGAAACGGTGGATGAAATGATCTACAATACGAAAAGAGTGAGAGATCGCTTGATCCTGGAACTTCAGGCAAGATGTGGATTGCGTATCGGTGAATTGCTGAAGATAAAGGTGTCGGATGTCTCCGATAGGACCATTACCCTGCGGGAACCAAAATCCGGTAAAGAATCAGAGCTTGCCTATATGCCGGAGAATGTGTCAAAAAGACTGACGGAATACATCAAGGATAAAGCCCTTCAATCTGATGATCGTCCATTTCCGATATGCTATTCAACGGCAAGGACTCTTGTAAAGCGGCTGGGCGAGAAAGTGAATGTCCGTATTTCGCCACATGATCTCCGGAGATACTCGGCCACCTATGCCAGCAGAAACGGTGTGCCTCTGGAAGTCGTATCGAAAGTGATCTTGAGGCACCAGGATTTGAAGACCACCCAGGTCTATCTCGGCAAGATCAACGATTCCGAGGCAATCCGATGGATGGACATCCTGCATGGAAAATAGGATTGGCCAAGCTTTGCAATCAGAAGTAAAGAGGTCTTTGGGGTTCACGAAAGTCGGATGTTTTACTCATAATCACAGAATCCAGTTGACGATCATGAGACCAAACAATAACTGCTATGCCAAAAGACCACTTGACAATACATCAAACATGATGTATTCAACAGCTGTGGCGTGGAGGTGTACTTGTACAATCTAATCTTCTACACGGCTGAACGGGGCGATTCACCGCTTGATGATTTTCTTGACGGGTTAGACAAAAAGTCACGGGCTAAGGTGGCTGCATACCTGTCGCTCTTGGAAGAGCACGGGCCGAATCTCAAGCGGCCCTATGCTGATATTGTCAGGGGTAAAATAAGAGAATTGAGAATACATTATAGCTCGAACCAGTATCGTATTCTCTATTTCTTCCAGATACTTGATCAGATTGTGTTGGTACATGCATTTTCCAAAAAAACACAGCAACTGAAAAAAAGGATATTGACTTAGCGGAAAAACGCATGGAATACTGGATGCGGAGGTTTCCCACGGGAGGTGAAATATGAAAAAAGGCAAAGTTCGGACATTTCAAAGCAGGTTGCGGGAAGATATCAAAGATCCCGAGTTCAAAACGCATTACCAGGAAGAGAGGCAAGCTCTCAAGCTGGCGATGAAGATTGCGGAACTCCGTAATCAGAAGGGCTTATCGCAACAGGAACTCGCAAAGCTTATGGGAACCAGCCAGCAGGCGATTTCGAGGATAGAGAGCGGCGAGTATGAGGGCTTCACGCTTAAGACCTTGGAAAAAATAGCTGAAGCAACCGGGATGCGGGTTAAAATCGAGTTCGTTGCGGCATAGTCTGTCCTCTGTCCTCTGTCCTTTTTTATGATAGTATATGATGTGTTGTCAGTAGCCCCGGTTAAAACCGAACCGAAATTTAGACGCCTAATCTCCTCATCTATATTCTACGCCTTCAAATACAAAGCTGGGGATTGACTTTTCTGCTCAATTTATTGATAACCGGTCGAAAGGTGGTATTTTCGGGGGAACTTCAGGCTGAGAGGTGCTTCCTGTAGTCGATAAAATCAAGAGTGAAGAAATAGTAGCAGACTTTTTATATAATCGGTAACGCTGGGACTGATAGGTGCGTGGGCGCTTTTTTTACGCATCCTTGTGAAGCCCGTTGTTAGGTTATATATTTAAAGAAAAAAATAGCCTTTGTTGTGTAAGAAGATTTTCCTCTTGTTCAGTAGGATAAAGCAATCACTTTTTTTGCCAGCCCGGAGTTGATTAAACCCTCAACTACTTTAATAGCTTCTTCTGCCTGGTCGTGACCAAGGATTGCTCCTGCTTCAAAATGTTCGTTAAATCCCTGACCTGTTATGTTTGCTGACCCCAACACAAGACTCTTTTTATCTGAAATACAAAATTTGGCGTGAAGAAGATGATGGTACTCTGAAGGTGACGTGTATATGGTCAGATCAGCCTCCATTCTGATAGCCCCACGCCGAATGTCCTCGATGGCACGGCTTTGTGCGGAAGATAGATCTTCAGCACTGTGCGTAATTATAGTTACAGCCACGCCCCTATGTAGAGCATTTATAAGGGATTCATTAATAGCGGCCATGCCGCGTTCAGCCAGAAATGGTGAAACTAGTACAAGTTCTTTCTCGGTATCTTCGACTAACTCTACAATCTTATCTTTATAACTAGAGCCGATCTCCCCACTCTCCGGATGCTTTAGTGGAAGAGTCCATAAAAGTTTTGCAGAATCATTGTTGGGGCTATGTTCAGGGGAAATTTTACTAAAAAGCCACATGATTGTTTTCCTTGGAAGGAGGCTTCCGTTTTCATCTATAGCACTGGCATTTCGTAGCTCATCCAGCAGTAGCCGGTCTCCGTTGGACCCAAACATTGAAAGTGCCCACCCAAAATCTGCTAAACAGACCACATTGCCGACAAGAAAAAGGAGGGCAGCGCCAAATCGGTTAAAATCTTCTTCTTTGATCTCCAAAGCCTTCAAAGCCAAAGCCCCGCTATTCCCAAAAACCTTGATGTATCAATGTCATGCCCATGCCATTAGTGTCGGGTAAAAGCCCCCCGTAAAGACACGATCTGGATAAATCATTATTAAAGTAAGGACAGTTAAACTCACGATGCAAACACCCTACACAGGCTCCACCATCCTCTTCACATAGAGGATCATAGATGCAGGACCTTCCAGACTGATAAACATCCATTAACCAAAGCGGAAGTCTCTGTTCGAATAAAGTGGTTAACCCGCCGATTTTAGATTCCGTAAACCGGTTAGCATAAACTACGAATGACAGAGTTCCCGGCATAAGATACTCACCAACACTTGAAGAACCGAAGCCACTCCATTCGACACAGCGTAAAAACAGGTGGCTTATTGTATGGATAAGGAGATGCACCGCGTATGCCGCCGATGGCAACTCCGTAGCCTGGTTTAAAATATGCCTCAGTGCTTCTTGGTGCAGCCTTGCCCAGGCTTCTGCCTTATTAGAAGGCACACCCCCTGTTGATAGCCCGTTGTCAATAAGCCAGGACAAAACTCGTATTGGATCTAGATGAAACCAAAGACCTTCGGTCTCGGTGGGGATAACATAAAGAGGTATTTTACCGTCCTCGCCCACTGTAAAAGGATTGAACAAACTCCGCTTCGTATCTTTTGTGACTCGCGTATAACCAAGTGCAGTCAGAGCGATAGGAAAATCGTTTATAATGAATGCCTTTTGAATTCCTAAATCATCGAAAATATTTTGGGCTTTCCGCCTATAGTCTTCGCTTTCATGCGCCCTGCCTCTTAACACGAGCCTTTCGCAGACAGTATCGATACTGGTTAAATTCATCTTGTCTCTTAAAGCAACATGCTCTACCAACTTCCGACTGGGAGCGTCTGCATTTGTTGCCCCTTTGCCAAGCAGGTCTTTTACTGTGTTAATTTCGTTCTGACCGGGAGGCTTTTCCATCCTTTTCCTATATTCCAAAACTTTGGGGTGTTCTGGATTTATTTCCTCCAGTGCTTTTACAATCTCTTCCAGTTCGGACCAACCTTCGGAACCTTCCAGCGAGAACTGTTTTCTTTTGCTGAGAAGGTCCAGAACACTTCCGTCAAGTATCTCCCACACACGTGCTAATAGCAAATAGGTGATATCAAGACCTTGGGAAAGTTTTTTTTCTTCTTCTTCAGGGAAGTTGATAAAGGCTACAACATGGGGGCTGTAAAGACCTGGATCAGTTACCGAGTACACGTGGAGGTATTTGTCATATTTGGATCTTCTTAGCTCGTCGACAACGTTACTATAAGCACAGGCACAGGGAGTCATCCTGAGTTTTTGATTTTCACCACATATCCCACAATACCAAGTTGAAGTTTGGGCTCTGCCTGTATCATTAAATTTTATAGACGCATTTCCGTGTTTGCTACATCTCCAAATGTGAAGCTCTTTCATCCTTCCACAATTGTGTGCCTCGACATAACCCAGCTGAACAAAATGCCCGTTACAATCCTTTTGGGTACATACACCAGGCTGTATCCCCTTCTTATTTATTCTGCTGTATTCGGTGACTGTTTTACACTTTTTGCATTGAAGGATAGTTGGATAAGGATCAAACAGGACCTCCCTGGGCTGCCCATATTTATACAAACGTCTGTTCTTTAGCTCTCTCGGGTCCGGAAATTGATCTCGAAATTCCGGCCGTTGCCATTGCGAAAGAGTTTCTATAAGGGTATCAAACAAGGCGGACTGGTTGATCTTCTCGGCGTCTTCAATGATGACCTCGTTCACCTTGCATAGACCATAATCATCATGTGAAAAAATAGCTCCGGGAAGGTACCTGTAAAGGATTTGGGTCTGACCTCTTGTAAATCTTTTCTTAGCCATAACTTTTAATCCATATTCTTTCTGAACCATTGGAGGTGAAGAGGATCACCACTTTCAGGTTTAAAGGGGATGACACGGTCCACGTCTCTTAGACTGGTCATGGGTTTTGGCTTCATAGCGTCGGTCAAACGTTCTTCCTGGCTAGCCCTAAGGAGTAACAACATTTCACGAAAGTGTTCGCCCAGAGATTCTTTCAAGGTATCCTCAAGGTCTTTATCGTAGACACCCTGGTCAAGATAATAGGCGTGCCTTAAAAGTGTTTCCATCGCAGATACATCAGCATTAATTCTCTCTAATGCACTCCTTAGCTTATTCAGTTTGGTACTGTTCTCAGTGGGACCGATAAAACCGAACATGAGTCCGCTTATTGCTCCAGGTAGTGTTCTATAAACTGCAAATTTAGCAAACCGATTCAAAGGTACGGGAGACACCATCCGGTCCAAATGCTCATGGTATTCTTTAAAACGATTGTAAATGCTGGCTGCTCTCAAGTTGTAATTAGGTAAAACGACTGCTACCAGCCCGACTTTTTTCCTTCCGCTACGACTAGATGCTTGGATATATTCAGATGTCTCTGCTGGGAAGCGATCCATTACCATAAGATTGAACCGCTCTAGGTCAACACCATGGCTGATCATGTTCGTAGCCACTATGGAGTCCAGATGGGTTGGATCCTCCCATTTCGGGGGCTGGTCCACCCGATGGATTACTTCAGAAACTTCCCCGGAGCTCGACCTACCGGAAAGATATTCAATATTCATATCTCGCAATCCTCTGTGGACCGTATCGCTATTGCTGTGGAGAAGGTCTTTAATTCTCGTCCCTCCTTGGAGACTTCCAACATAGGTGAGGGTCGCCGAGTAATAGTAAAGCAATTCTCGCAATTCCTTCTCGTCTTTAACAAAGGACAATGCTGCCAAAACCCCAAAGGGGTTTTTGATCATCGAGACAATTGTTTCATGAATGATCTTTGCACACTCTGCAGCGGCATCTGATGGGTTCCCACCTGGAGGCCTGAAAGCCACATAAACGCGTGCTGTTTTTGGTTCCTCGGGATTTTCTGGATCCGGCTCTAACGTTGCATAGAAGGACTCATGCCTGATATAACCTCGACTAGGGAAGCGCCTTGACCCGCTCACTCCGTAAAGATGTTTTGCCTGGTGCTCAAATCCTTCGATGGTAGCTGTCGCTGCTATAATCTTTGCAGGATGTCCCCCTGCCTCCTTCTCACAAAAACGCGTTAGTGTTTCATAATGACCAGCAAAGGTGCCAAGCTCTTCTTGCAATAGGTGTAATTCGTCCTGGATATGGAAAGTCGGGGATGGGTCATATGGAGTTATATTTTTCCTGTCTTTTTTCTTTCTAATTTCACATCCGAAAACACCGCAATATTCACCAAAAGAATAACCGTGCTTTGGGCAACACCATTTAGGGCCCGCCCATAAGATGCCGAACGATTTTTGCAGACCAATGGTTGCCATCTTGTCAACTGTTCCGATCAGCAATGATGGCAGGAACCGGTAGACTTCACTGTCTGTCACTACCAATGGAAGCTCAGTACCACAGCTTGAACATATATGGCGCAGTCGAAAGTTTTGTTTATCGGGCGTTGCTATTACTGTATTTTTGCCTTTGCAGTTCGGACAATCAGGTACAACACGGTAATTTTCACAAGAAGCAGCATCAGGATGTTTCTGAAAGAAAAAATCGTTTAAATCATTAGGAGTTGTTGTGCTGCCAACGAAATATCCGAGCAGTACTGGGTCGGATTGTTTTGCTTTCTCACCAAGTAGGTTTTTCCTTTCACGCTCAGTTTCCCAGATCATCCCCATGGCTCGCTGTAATTGCTGAACACTGAGCATTCTCAATGGGAAGCGAAGCCAGGCAGTGATCCCCAGATCCTTGCCTCTTAAACGGTCATAAAGAATTGCACAAGAAATAAGTCCCAAATAGGCCTCAGTTTTACCGCCACCTGTTGGGAACCAGAGTACGTCAGCCCAGTTAAGATCATCATCCCAGTTATGTCGAATACCTTCTGGCCATTCCCCCTCGGATACTCCTTCCCGTAAGATTAGGGTTGGTAACTGTGTAATTATGAATACTATCTGGAACAGTCTCCACTGGTCATAGCCTTTGGCTATTCGATACATCACTCGGTTCATCCCCTTGAATGACTCGAGAAGTCTTTCATCTTGAGAAAACGAAGCTACCCCTTGGGCAAAACGGTCAACTTCCCGCTGGTAGGCACAAAGATCTTTCTCGCACTCGGCTAGTTCGGCTTGGTTAAGACCCATCGAGTTTTTAGCTACGGAATCCTGCCAATGACTGGCAAATTCCTTCATTGCATCATAGATTTCTCCAAGGACCCTAAAAGGATCATTAGCAAGGTCTTCAAATTTAGCCGGCGGTACACTTTGAGTGGTAAGCCGCGGCTGTTCATATCGGGCCAAAGATTGAGTTTTAAGAATTGTTCTATCAGCACTTACATCGACACTGGTATTATGACCAACAGCCCATACTTCTCTGTTGTATTGATAATCCTTAGGGACGGGAAGAATTTCGATTGGGACAAGAGTGCCTTTGATAATTTTTACGCTTGCCTGAGCATCACCAAAAATATTAAAATTATCCTCGGTAAACGTTCCACTTGGTGTGTTATTTATTAAATATGCACTTATACGCTGGTTACCATCCGCGTAGGGATGTGCTCGCAATTCAATTTTTGCTTTGAAAGGCGTCACCACTTTCTCAAGTCCTGATGTTGCAGTTTCAAGCCATTTTTCGTAGTGACTCTCAGAAATCATGTTTTCCGATTTTACTTTGGGCGTGTGCCCTGGGAAGTTTCGGAGAATGTCGGGTTCACCCTTGGCTAAATCTATAACTCGGTCCAGTTCTTTTTGGATGATACCGCTGTCTGTCAACACTTGAGAGGCTTGCTCTTTGAAACTGAATTTTAAGCCTGCTACAGAGATAACCCGGAGTTTACATATATCGGCCAAGTACATTTCCGGGGGGGGGGCTTTAGCGTCAGGATCCAGAGACTGGAGTTGTTCCCGATAGGAGGGGAAGTGACGTGTATAAATCGCGAAACGAATGTCCAGTTCGACCTCAATTTTTCCGTTCTCAGGGGCAACTAGAGCCTCTAAGCCGAGGGAAGAAGGAGGTCGGCGTGTGTAAACTTTATCTTCGTTTCCTTCAACGGACTCCCTTCCATCTTCAGCATCGTCGTCATTGTGTTTTTTCCCCTCATAACTGCTTGCCGATGCTTGTTTTTTTTGCCCTTCACCGGTGGCTGTTGTTTCTTCACTGTCAGTGCCTGTGAGGCTATCATCCGATTCCGTCTCATCAAGAGAAGAATTTTCATCAGCTGCTTCTTTCCGCCACGGTGAAATCACCCCTAAACGACAAACGTCGATAGGTTGTCTATGGACGATCCGTTCAATATGACGTCCGGCTAAGTGGTGTTCTAATTGCTGGACAAAATAGTCCATAATCTGCTTCTCGGCTTTGTATGCTGTTGTCCTAGTCACACTTAACGATTCGTTAGCCATGATAAGTTCCCTTTAACAACTCAAGAATCTTTTTTTCGAAGGACTGTAACGCTCTCAACTTCTTTAATTTCAACCGCCTCCAAAACCTCGCCAATCCCGGCGCCTATCTCTTTAGCCATAGAAAGCGCTTGGCTGTAACCGTCGCCCGATGCAATCGCTCTTAATAATCCATGAAGAGCTCTACCCGCTTTTATCCTTTGGCCTCTTTCTTTTTGGATAACCTTGAATGTCCGGCTCACCAACTCTCGTTTTGGATAAACACCACTATACTCGGCTATTATTTTCATATCTTCAAACTGCTGGGGAGCAATAGTCTCAAAACCACCATTTCTATAAAGGGATACAATGGCAGCATATTCTGTGCTTAAACCTTTCTGCGCTAATGTTTGGTGCAAATCTTGCTTATTCCCATTATGCTTTAGCAAGGCTTTTAATTTTGCTTCCTCCCATAATAACATTAGCATTTGACAATACGCGTTCAGCCTTGAGTTCAGTGCTTCGACGAGACGCCCGTGGAGGTTGTCATAAACTCCATCCACCATGGTAATGACTCTCATTCCAGATTTTATTCTATAAGCTTCGTATCTATTGATTTTCTCTGTTCCAGGCGAATATACATCAACACCCTGACAGGGAAGATAGTTGAGCCTCTGCCCATCCGCGAAAATAACTTGAACAACTTCAGTTATTTCTTTCTGATCTCCTTCGTATTCTACAAATTTACTAATTGGTTCATCGGTCCAGTCTTGGGAAAATCCACTTTCGGCAAGCCTTTCTATATCGAAGGCCGATGGATCTTGTAATGGTTCGATTACTGTTTCAATTTTGTGTTCGATTTCACCCATCAAAGTAATCGCTGGCCTAGGTGAAGTTAGTGATTCACCACTACCAGGACATTCCATCCCGATGTAATCTAAAGCTCTCTTTCGAGCATCCAGATGCTGAAATTTTTCTGTAAAGTTATAAATTCGACTTTGTAAGGATTGATCAATCGAAGCTTCATATGGGTAAGCTATAATTTCAATTTTATACCCGGGATATAGATCCAAGTGTCTATGCTGACCTGCCCGGTACCCTGTCAATATTGTTTTTCTAAAGTTACCACCCGAGACCATTCGCGCTTCAGCTTTTGCGGAAATTACCTCAATTTTTCCTTCTTCCTGGGCATCTCCCCAATCATCGATAACATAACTGAGGGCAATACTCAAAAGAGCTACCTCCCTCTCACTAGGAACCACAATCCGCACAGCCTCCTCGTCCTGTTTTAAATAATGTTCAACACGTTGCGCTATAGCCCAAAATTTGGCTGGTTCCTGGCGTTTAAGCAGCACTTCATACGTTTTTTCCAGGCTTTGGATTATTGGCCGCCATCTTGCCTCTAACACAGGTTCCTCAGGCCATTCATTTACTAAGAAGCCCAACCGCTTCCTGATGGTGCTTGCCCCCCAAGTGTCGAATGCAGCGTCCTCAAATTGGGATATTGACACGGAAAGGTTGCGTAGCTGATGATAGATTCCCCAAGCCCCCCAAAGAGGTGGGAATGCCTTACCGGATTCTCTCTGGGCAGCTCCCAAGAGGGCATGAACTTCTGATAGGGGACCATCTATTTCAGGATCATGGCAAATCCAGATATCACGTTCCTTGACCGACAAGTCAACACACGATGGAACATTTAATATTTCTGAGACCCTGCGTTGTGCTGAAGGATCCCATAACCACGTCTCGGCCATTTCTGGGTATCCCAAGTCTTTCAATTCATGTTCTAAAAGAGGAGGACAGATCACGAAGCACAGAGGGACGTCCTTCATAGTGGATAGAACACCTGGCACCTTGCCGAGTGTTCTCGGGTGCATGCCGTTAATGATAACAGCACCAATAGTTCTTTTGGGAATTCCTTCCTTTACCCAACCTACGTTGGCAACAAATACAGCTGGCTTGCTTCCAAGTGATGGTTTATAACGAGAGTAGCTATCTACCCGCCAAATTTCCTGAAGGAAAGTGTCTCCTAATTTAATTCTTTGTAGTTCAGCCAGTGCTGACCCAGATGTATTTGTTACCAACAACAAATCACCCTTTAAAAGGGTTTGCGATGTCCGTTTCCGTACAAGATCCATAATTAAAAGTGCTGAAGGAATGACATAGGAAAGTTCATCCTCAGGATGCGGAATCATGAATATGAAAAGCTTTGGTTCTGATAGAGATTTTAGTGCTACCTGGGAGGACATTACAGCGGTAGCACGTGCGAAAGGCGAGAGTTCTCTCGGGAAGACCTTTCTTTTCAGCAAACCATATTCGAATTGCTTTTCAGGACTCAAGCAGTTTTGAAAAGCCTGCCCCCACATGATTTTTGCCTCCAGCAATCTTATGCAAAGTTAGATTTTTCTGGAACAGATCCCTGAGGTTTTCAACACTTCTATTGTTAATAGATTCAGTCATGGCTTTTCCCAAAGCCACCATCACTTTTTCGGCTGCGCTCTTGCCGTTGAAAATCTGGATATTCTTAGCTTGGGGAGCTTTTTTTTGACATTCCAAAACGATATCATGAAGAAGTGCTTTGCCATTCCGCTTGGTAAGGTCTGCACTGTTTTCAGTCCTTGCCACAGCTAAAGATGAAACGTAGAAACCACTTCCGATAAGAGCTTTGCAAAGAATCTCCCAGGCAGACATTTCCTGATTATGAAACGTAAGAACCAGCTTCCCTTTTTCAGAAAGGGTTCTGTAACACTCAGAAAGACATTCCGTGATCTTACGCTCGTAAAAATTATCGTCTCTTCTTCGAATGCGGTTCGGAACCGCCTCCAGACTTTCATTGGGCTCTGGCAATTCCTTGTATTGTGAAAGCCAGAAATGAAATAAACGAGCCAGTTCGCCATACTGTACATCATCATAATAGGGAGGATCTGTAAGCACCAAGTCTACGGAACCACTACGCAGCCCCTGGGATGAACTGTCACCAGTGGCAATTTTAACGCCATCCACCTTATGTCTTTTTTGGGCATTGCTTATAAATTTTATCTCTTTACCCGAAAGTTGAACGTTTTTCATCGTCCATTCCAAAGCCATTCGTGCAGCTCGCAATCGACGATGAAGAGTTCCCCTCCCTAGTGGACCTAGAAGATTTGTTTCTACGGTAAGTGTTGTATGTGCATAACGATGATTGGCAACACTTTCATAAACTTTAAGATGGAAACGGTCCCAGCGGCACAAGAATGCTGCCATCTCACAAGTTCCGATTACAGCAAGAGCTATGCGATCTTTACACGCGTTAGATACATCAAGCTGCTGAATGACTCTCAAGGTTTGTAAGATAACTGTGCCCTGTTTAGCTGTGTAGATATCTCCCCAAGAACGGAACCCCATAGTTAATAAACGGCGAGTTTCTAAACCATCGTCAATTGGGATTCTCAATTCATTATAGACCTCGGATGCCAAGGAATATTCTACTGGATCATTTTCATCCACCAGCCTGACCAGTGCTCGATTCTTCCCTTTAATGGAAACGGCCTCCTGTACGAGAACAGGGGCCCAGGTGAAATTCTCGCTTAAAAAGGCATTAGTAAAATTCTTTTCATTGCAGTGAGGGCAAAGGGAGAAACCTTTTTGAATAGAATGAGGATAGCTTTTAATGTTGCAGGACGAACAAACGAATTCTTTTTTCCGCTTGGGACCTTTCTCAACATTCCCGCAAGCGCAACACCCCCAAAAAGCATCATCCTCGTTTTTACCGCGTGATGTCAGGCTTACCAAAGGGGAAGGGAAGAGATAAACCGTTTCTTGGCAGGAAGGACAAACACCTACACGGACGCGAATGATGTGCGTCAGATTTTTACCGTCAGCATAATGATATTCTTTTTCGAGGTGAGATATCGCTGATAAGACTTGATTACTTGCATCATCAAATTCAGCGATCGAAACGGGAAGGAGGGTTGTTGAAAGACAAAAGGTCGGCCAAGGATAAAGGTCTTGGGCATAGGCAGGAATCCCTCTTTGTGCTGCTTCAAGCGCTACAGTTCCACCACCACTAAAAGGATCTGATATACATGGAACGCGTTCCATCGCAGCCTCGGCAGCGTCCAATATTGAGCCTATAAGATAGTGTGGCCTTCGTGCCCACCACCTAAATGTGGAGATTGTCGGTCTGTATACCTCCCTGTTCTTTTGTTCCTTGGCCACGCGCTTGTTCACCGCATTCCAGGGGACATTAGAGAGAATAGAATGATTCTCGCCAGTTGAAGATTTAAAATTATTTAAAGAAGCGACTTTGGGAATCATTAATCATTTTCTATTAATTATGAAAAAGCTAACAAGTTATTTTAAAGTTTCTGTATATCTCCACTTTGATCCGGAAGCCTTAGCAAACTAGGCAATAACCATTTGGTTCTCTTTTACTTCCATGATCTGCCGGTTTTTCTGTCTTCTCTGAATTACTGTAAATAGTTTGTAAATCTATTGACTAAAATTATGCAACAATCTTTGGTCTTGGTGATGGTAAATATTAAGTTGATCACAAAAAACAGAAACCCTATCTCTCATTTTGAGAAAAAGGGCTTTAGATGATCAGACCATAATCCCCCCAGGGTACAGCTGTTCAAAAGCACATATGAAGCGTTCAAGATCAATACAATGGACTAAAGCAGTAACTCCATTATGGTACCCTGTCAAGAAATATTACAGTGAGCCTTTCAAGCGGTAATTATCGATTTTCCACTGAAACGATTTTGAGGACTCGTAGGTAGCAGCAATAATGGGCATATTTCATTTTTCTCCCATCACTTCTGAGCAGTACGGGTTGAAAGCTGCTACACAAGAGAATTTTCCCAAATTCTCGACTTCAATAAATTAGCGATAACCGATCAACGTGATCAAAGTTATTGAAAAGTAGGTGAATCCATTCACGACCAACTTGAATGGCGCTGCCTTCTCTATTCCCGACACACCTCTTTCTGGATGGTATTGACCGTTAATTTGATGGGACTTCCCGCATAATCGCCGACATGCCTGCCACAGACCACAGCAGGGAACCAAGACGCGCTACATTACGCTCTCACTGCATTTCACTGGGCGATACTGGTTATGGGTGGGTTGGAAATAGGGTTGGAAATAGGGTTGGAAATCACTTTTCAGGATAAAGAAAAAGGGGTTAGATTTTCATCTAACCCCTTGTAATTGTTTGGTAGCGGGGGCCGGATTCGAACCGACGACCTTTGGGTTATGAGTCGGAGATATTAGGCAGACGATTTTCCACCAATTTTTAATGGCTTACATATCAAGTGGTTACAAAAGTAAAATTTGATTAATTAAAGTTTTGTTAGGTTATTTTAGGGCCTGACGGTTACAATTTAGTTACAATTTTATGATCCGAGTTATGCCTTTCTTCCTGAACTCGAGCATTTGGCATTTTTGAAGGAGATGCATTACTACAGATGGCATTCATTATTAGCGGTTGCCACTTCCCCCACTCGGCTTTTGATCCTTATTACCACAAAATAACCATTGGTCGAAGTCTAGTCGTGCTTAATTTCGCGGAGAAACTTCCTCTTTTCATTTTTTATGAATTAAAGTAGAATCGCACAAAAGTTCGGGAAATACTTACTCGGTATATTAATTGTTAGGAGGCATTCATTCAGTGCCCGACACCCATGACTAAGCCAAACGTAACTCGCACCTTAGGCCCGATACATTTTGAGGACCTTGATCCTCACAGGTTCGAGGACCTCATCCGTCAACTTGCCTATGACTTCAGGCAATGGCAATCAATTGAGTCAACGGGGCGAGGTGGTGCAGACGACGGTTTTGATATTCGCGCATACGAAGTACTGCCGGTTGCGGAACCTACGATAGAAGCTGAAGATAACCAGGAAGATGCACCTCATCCTATGGATGGAAATCTATGGATGATTCAGTGCAAACGTGAAAGGAAGCTCGGGCCGAAGAGAATCGAAGACATTATCAAAGATGGAGTGACTCCCGATACACCTCCTTATGGCTACATCTTGGCAGCACCGGCAAATTTCTCAAAAACCGCGCACGACAAGTTTAGAGAAGTACTTAGAAGCTGTGGCGTAATGGAGTTCTATCTGTGGGGCGCTGGTGAGCTTGAAGACATGCTTTACCAGCCAAAGAATGACCATATTTTATTTGCCTTTTTCGGTATTTCGCTTACTAGCCGCCGGCGATCAAAAACCACCCAAATTCGAGCCACGGTCAACGCAAAAAACAAGCTTCTAAGGATTTTAGGTGAAAAACCACGTCATCAATCCATACTGGTGCGCGATCTGAAGGATACCAACTATCCTTATGAGGACGAATACAAAGACTTCGAAAAACAGCCACGGTGGAAGGAATACTCAGTTGTTGAGTTCTATCCTCTTGGGCTTATCGTTTCCATTGGAAGGTATTACGCATATTTCGACAAAACCAAGAGCGAGTGGGATTTTACGAAAGCCGTAAATAACAGCATCAATGTCCATGTTCAACAAAGACGACGCAATGATGACGAAGAGGAATTGAAAAACGCGGCTAAAGGATTCTGGGAGCAAATTCCCCATGCCAAGAAAACTACATATATACGAGATGGACTCATTAGATTCGACTCAATTGCTTTCATTGATGACAAAGGTGATACCAAATACAAGTGCCCGCATTTGTTTGTCGACTTCCATAAGGAACGTGGACCATTCTCCGGCATGTTCCATCACCTTGAGATAAATGAACACCATAGAGAGTACATTAATGGGTTAAACCGTATCACAATCTTTCCCGAGATTTTTCCAAAACCTAGTTTTGGGACAGTGCACAAAGAAAAACTCATTGAACTTGATGATAGAATGCGCACCACTCTCAAACACAACATAGATGGAATTACGATCTACGACTTAGACAAGAATTATGCGTACTTAAAGCCTACTGACGTCATCGGTGTTGAGAAGACAGAAGACAAGGACGGGAAGAAGACTCTCCTCAAGATAACCAATATCAGAGTGTCTACAGGGAAGGAACTGCTAGACTCATGCAACGATAATCCGCCGCTAAGACGAGAGATCGAGAACCAAATAGGTCGAGAGCTAAAACCGGGCGATAGGATCCAGGTTATAGAGGCACTGGCAATCTACGACTGGCAAATCGAGCAAAACCGACCAGTAGTCTAAACACTTTAGTAGGCCGCTGTGACGTACGGAAAAATGCGAATGTCTCCCTAGCTACGCTCCCCGCTGATTTCGTCGTTATACGCGAATGAGGATAATATATGAGCTTAATAGATCATTATGTCAAAGGCGGTCCGAGTATCTCAATTCCTGTACGACTTTTATCCGATATTTACAATTCTATCAGCGAGGATAATAGTCAAATAAAAGCAGTGATTATTGAATATTTAAAAGATTATAAGAAAAATATTGAAGAAAAAGGCCATGTTGCTGAAGGCTTTCGGTTGGAAGATGAGGGAATATTGATCTTTGATGAAGCGTTGTATGATGAAGCTGTTTATAGAGGAAAGATAGAAACATATTCACGGGATATTTTTGATAGGATGAACAAGTTGAAATCCTGTGTAGAGCTATTTAGACACATGGGGGAATCTCATCAGGAAGCATTGGCAAACATTACTGGTAGACTCTTAGACCAAAGAATAGGTGAAGGGGAAGATATTAGCCAAGAGCAAATGGACTTACTGGAAAGAGTTCTCCCTGATCTCAAAAAGCTGACTGATAGTATAAAATAGTAACAGTGTATAACAAGTCGCTGGAGAATCGACGGGAAAATGCTGCCGCATTTCCCGCATCTCATTCCCAGTGTTATACGACACTTCCAACGGTAATCCTAACTACTCCACGTTGATCAACATCATTTGTTAGTAGGTGTAAGCTAGGAACCGACCAAACCTGCACAGACTCTCAATCAAGCACGAACCTTAATATCCCTTTTCCAAGAGCCTAAAAGATCGCCTACCCTCTCCCCGTCGCCTGATTCCTTTATGAGCACGAGTAAAGACCTTGATGTCAAGGCCGAACGAAGTGAGCCGAAGGGAACCCTTGACAGAAAGGTAGCTCGTGCTCATGCTGTTAAGGCGTAAGGGGAAATGAATGTCACAAATGATTGATTTGACAGTCAAAAGTGACCACAGAGGGTTGACAAATATGATTTTGGGTGTATCCTGGCCTAGAACAAAAGAGTTGGTAATAAGCGTTTCATATTGTGAGGGCCTTTCGGAACACCCGAAAGATTTTATAAACCTTTAACCCGTTATATATTTCCATATCGTGTGTCAAAAGGCTCTCCGGTGAAACATTGGGGAGCTTTTTTTATGGCAGACAGACAACATACTCATTCGAGATTATATACCGAGGAGCGCCTCCGCAGAGAGAGCGCGAGTGAGGGAGAGTCGGGAAACGGTTCAATATGCGATTCTATCTGTCCATCAATAACAGATTACTCTCCTTCTAATGGTAGGAGAACCGGCATGGCGTTATCTGTAACACGCCATGCCTCAACCCCACTTGTTATACATTCCAAGATTATACTGCTTGGATATACTGGTAGAGAGTCATCAAAGCCTACCAACTCCCTACCTAAAAAAGACAAGGAATATCAATACCATTTGGGAGTGGTAGGCAGTGGTAGGCAGTCTGCACATGGGTACCCCCCTTCTATCCTTGTTAGTATACAGGAGAAAAGTTGCAAAGATGAAGACCGTAAATATGGTTGGGTGCGACATGACTATCAGGCACCCCGCAAAGGTGAAAAAAGCTATCTATACACCCGTGGGGGGCGAACGACTAACAGCCCCCCCCCCCGACAAATGGATATTATGAAAGAATCACCACACCTGTGCTTGTATAAGGGACATATTTTTACATGGAAGAAAAAACTCACATGAACAAAAAGACCTACGGAATAAACAAAGCTGTCTCAAAACGTCTCTATACCCTCAAGGAGGCCGCAGCATACCTTGGCCGGGGTCTTTATGGCATGCGTGAGCTTGTGTGGTCTGGTGAAATCCCTGCCGTTAAGGGAAACAATGCAAGAAAGATATATGTCGATATCATAGACCTTGATAACTACATAGACAGAAACAAGGCAGTTTATAACTAAAAACCAATGGACATATAAGCGGATCATGGCTTATAGAAGGAGACAGGTGGAAAATCGTCTGACAAACATTCTCACAAGGGAAACAGCATACAACATTTCCCGGAAAGGAGATGAATGAGAATGGGATGTTTATACAGACGAGGAAAGAATTATTGGATTAAGTATTACAGGAACGGCAAACCCTATGCCGAATCTACTCATAGCGACAAGAAGGAGGTTGCTAAACGGTTATTGCAAAAACGTGAAGGGGAGATTGCAGAGGGCAAGCTTCCGAGTATCTGCTTCGAGAAGGTTACATTTGATGAACTGGCAGCGGATTATCTAACTGACTATCGGGTTAATGGAAATAAGTCGCTTACAAGAGCAGAAATCAGTGTGAGACACCTTAAAGGGCATTTTGAAGGGTATCCGGTGCCTCAAATCACAACGCCAAAGATTCAGGCTTATACAGAGCAGAGACTTAATGAAAAGGCAGCACACGCAACTATTAACAATGAATTGGGAGCTCTGAAACGCATGCTTAATCTTGGAGCAAAGCAAACACCTCCGAAAGTTAACAGGGTGCCTTATATCCCGATGCTGAAATTAAACAACGCTAGGAAGGGCTTCTTTGAACACGGGGACTTTCTAGCATTGCGCGACAATCTGCCGGAATATCTCCAGGGGTTTGTGACCTTCGCCTATCGTAGCGGCTGGAGACTCTCAGAGATTACCAATCTTACATGGCGACAAGTTGATCTCAATGAGGGTATTGCACGTCTTGAGACAGGTGAAACAAAGAATGACGAAGCGCGTACGCTGTATCTTGACGCTGAGCTAAAGCAAGTCTTGTTTGAACAGCAGAAGAGGCGGAAACAGATAGAAAAAAACGGTGTGCTATTGCCCTATGTTTTTCCAAACTGCAAAGGTATAGGCAAAATCGTTGATATTCGCAAAGTCTGGCAGACTGCCTGCAAAAATGCCGGGATTGGGAAAAGATTGTTCCATGACTTCAGGCGAACAGCAGTAAGGAACATGGTGCGGGCCGGGATACCGGAACGAGTGGCGATGATGGTATCAGGACACAAGACAAGATCAGTGTTCGAGCGGTACAATATCGTAAACAGTCAAGACCTGAAAATGGCCGCAGAGCAGCAAGCACGGTACTTAGAGACACAGAGTAGTTACAAAACAGTTACAGTCGCCCCTTTTCCACAAAAAAAGAGGCTAGCTAATAATAGCTAACCCCTTGATTTATTTGGTAGCGGGGGCCGGATTCGAACCGACGACCTTTGGGTTATGAGCCCAACGAGCTACCAGACTGCTCCACCCCGCGTCACTTTCAGAACACCACGCCCACAGCTCATGTCAGACGTGGTGCAGTATCTAAGACAATATGAACAAAATGTCAAGGAGTATTCTATTTTAATCCTTGAATCTTGTACACGTCTACTCTCCGCTCAACTCCCTTAAGAATTATAGGCCCCATATTCTGGGCCCGTATGTGATCTTTTGCTTCTCCGTATGTATCGCCGCATACAAGGATCTGTCCTCCTTCGGCCAGCGCCTCCAGCCTTGCCGCAACATTTACGGTGCTACCCATTACGGTATATTCTTTTTTTCTGGAAGATCCGAATATTCCTGACATCACTTCCCCTGTGCTGATGCCGATGCCTATCGTTATCTTTCTACTCGATTGAGGCAGATTCCCATTTATCCTACGGGTCTCATCCATCATCCTGGCTGCACAGATAACAGCCCTTGTTGCGTCATCTTCGAATGGGACTGGAGCCCCGAAGACTCCCATTATGCTGTCTCCAACATGCTTGTCCAGGGTGCCATTATGGTCGAATATGATAGAATCCAGCGGTGCAAAATATTGCATATTGAGCAAATCGCAAAGGTCCTCTACACTCATCTTTTCGGATAAGGTAGTAAAACCTCTTATGTCACTGAAAAGGATGGTGGCTTTCTGCTTCCTAAGGCCCATACATTCCCCCTCCTTTGCCATCTCTGAAAGGACCTGTTCAGAAACAAACTGCCTTAGCCTCTTCCTGATTGAACACTCCCTGATTTTCGCCTTTAACTCTATATTGGAGAAAGGCTTTGTGATAAAACCGTCTATACCGGCATTCACAGATTCAATGGCGCTCTCCATCGTGGCGTATCCTGTCAAGATTATCTTAGTCATCTCAGGATTAATCTTCCCGATCTCAACAAGGGTTTTAAGGCCGTCAATACCGGGCATCTTGTAATCCGAGATCACGACCTCTATCGAATGGGGATTATTCGCGACAATAGCGATGGCCTGGTTGCCGTCCTCGGCCAGAATAACCTCGTAGCCGTCTTTTTCAAGCACCTTTTTCAGTGATCTGCGTACCCCTTCTTCATCGTCCACGACTAAAAGTTTCATTTTTCTACCCTCCGGCATGGAAGTTCCACAGATACAGTCGTACCTTTACCTTTTTCGCTGTCTATTGATATGTATCCATCATGTTTCCTGATAATCTCATGTGCGATATACAAACCCAGCCCTGTCCCTTCGCCCGGCTTCTTTGTGGTAAAGAAGGGTTTGAAGGCATCCCTGATTTCCTCCGGTGACATGCCTTTCCCTCTGTCACGACATTCGACAACGACAGCGTCCTTGTCTTCATCATAGACTGTAACCAGGTTTATCAATCCCCTACTCTCCTGATGTGCCTGAATCGCGTTGCTTATGATGTTGATGAAGACCTGTCCCAGGTTGGCAAAGTTGCCTTCAACCTGCGGAATGTTTTCTTTCATATCCTTGTTTATTGCTATCTCGGTATTCTTGTATCTGTTGCGCAAGACTCTGAGGGCATCATCAATCACAATATTGATATCCACCGGTTCTACGTAGGTCTGGGTCTGCCTTGAAAGATCCAAAAGACTTTTAACTATAGCGGAGGCCCTGTCGAGTTCCTTAAGAGAAAAGTTCAGATCCCCTATAACCTCGTCACGCTCGGCGTCATCTAAAATCTTCCAATTTCCTATAATCTCAGAGCATATCTGGATGAGGCTTGATGAACTGGCGAGGGGATTATTGAGTTCGTGCGCTGTTCCTGCTACCAGTTGCCCTATGGATGCAAGGCTCTCGGACCTTACAAGTTGCTGTTGCGTCCGTTCCTTTTCTTCAAGCGCCGCAGCCAGATCTTCTGTCCTCTTTTTTACTTTTTCCTCCAGTCTTATATTCATCTCTTCTACTTTTTCATAACTGTTGGCATTTTCTATGGCAATAGCGCCCTGGCTGGCTATAGTAGAAAGAAGCTCCATGTCTTCATGAACAAAGAGCTCGCCTGATCGCTTCTCTCCCAATGCCATGATTCCCTTAAGCCTTCCCCTGTAGATCATAGGTATAAGTATAGCGGCCCCGCTCTCCTCAAACAGACTTGCTATTTTTCCATCCTGATCAGCTGCCGCAATGTTCTTTCCTGCTGTAGATCTGACCAGGGTTTCCCGATACCTCTCGAAGAAGGCTGCAACTGCCAAGCTGTTAGCGGCTTGGATTTTTTGCCTTTTTATCTTTCCTTCCGTAGAAGAATAGAGCTCAAGAGCACCTATTCCCTCTTCATATATTGCAACACCGATACCTACTGTTTTCATAGCCGAAGGTATTGATTGGAGGAGAAAATTGACGATTTCCTCGACTTTCAGAAGGGATGCCATGGCTCCGCTCATTTGCCTCAGGGTATCCTGGTAGTCATACCTCCCCCGGAAAAATGTCCGGTCTACAAATTTCTGAATCTTGGCGTGTGCCGGGTTGAAGAGCACAACCACAATTATGGCAGAAGCCAGAGGGAGGATAACGGGGTGTGCCTTCCCATATCCTATAAAAAGAATGTTGGAAAGATAGATGGCAAGGGCATAGATGAAGGTAAGTATGCCTGTCAGGATAAAATAGATGCTCCCCTTCCGTATGAGTATTCCTATGTCGAGAAGATCGTATCTAAGGACTGCGAATGCCAGGATTATCGCTGGGATAAAATTTAAATTCCCCATAGGATATACATCATATCCACTGATGGGAAGGGTGTTCAGCATTATCAAAAAGCCGGTGAGACCAAAACCGATCAGCACATATTTTATCCTGTTTTTATCGCTGTTACTTCGGGCACCTTTCAGCCCGATGAAAAGGGTCGATATGCAATATATGGAGGCTATTCCACCAATCACTGAGAAAAGGTAATAGAAAGGACCCGCCGCTGCCATCTTGCCGAAGGAAAACTGGCGCAACCCCGTTATAAAAAAATCAGTCTGTGTGAATGGGAGTAGGGCTATGCTGAAGATGTAGGCCCCTATTTCGATCCATCTTCTATTTTTTATACCAAGAAATGAATGTACAAACCGTATATAAACGGGGATGACAAAAACAAAGAAGAGGTAGGTCAAGCGGTCGATTCTGAGGGCAAGCGATTCATCCGGCAGGAGAGATACAAGTGTGATATCGAGATCAATGAGACAACCCAGAAGACACATGTAGGCAAAGTACATGTTGGCTGAGTTCTTCCTGGCCCTGGAAATGGAAAAAAGAGCCAGGAAAGAAAAAATAAAGAACCCTGCCATGGGCAGGAGAAGATAGGAATAGGCACCCCAAAGGATATAGGAAGACACAATAGCGACCCTCATCTTAGGATGATCGGCAACCACCCACCTATATTAAATCAGGTGGATCGGACTCCGTTAAACACCAATCAAAGGGTGTCTATCACATTCCGACGCCAATTCTGAAAGCCGCTATTTCCCTGTATCCCCTGTCCAGTTCTCTTCTCTGCCCCTGCGGAGTTATACGATGTTGCCTAAAATACAAATACTGCAGCTGCTACAACTGAGGTATAGCCAACGTTTTTGACTATTGTAGATTGAGTGGTGTTTCTCGTTCGAACTATCTTTCCACTGATCTTGAAAATCTCTTCCTTCTCATCCCAGCTTGCATCCACATCAAAGTCTATACCGAGTGTTGATGCCAGCATGGCCGCCGCTAGGTCTTCTGCGTAGTCACCGGCTTCCAGAGATGTCTGTCCAAAGGCATGATGTTCGCTTATATACCCGTAAGCGTTTTTGTCGGCCGGGATTGCACATCCCACAGAGGCGGCTATCAGCCTCCTGGGCTCACTGCTGCAGTTGCGGCTCATAACACAATAGGTTATGTCTCCCGGGCTCAATTCTTTTAACCCTTTTTCCCGAGAGATCAACTTGCAGTTGGGCGGGAAAATACTCGAAACCATTACAAGGTTGCATTTCTCTATACCGGCGTCCCTGAGGGCCAACTCAAATGAATGAAGTTCTGATTTATGGGAACCGACTCCCTTGGTAAAGAAAATTTTCTTGGGTACCTGATTGCTCAATGAACTTGTCTCCTTATATAAAAAATGTGCGGTGTTCTAAGATTACCCCATCTGATTGATATATCCCATTATTCGGTATGCAAGCTTAGCCGCAGTGAAGTCAGGAGCAATCATTCCCGGAATTGGACACAACTCAACAATATCAAAACCACGAATTGTGCAGTTTACCGAAACCCCTCTGACAAGACGGATCAGATCATTCCAGAGTATACCACCAGGTTCCGGGGTCCCCGTGGCAGGCATAACCGACGGATCCAGAACATCAATATCAAGGGTTATATATATATCCTTAGAAAGATTCTGGCAAATCTTTTTTGCCGGGTCAGGATTATTTATTATAGCGTCCGGTGGAAATAGGATAATACCATTATCTTTAATAAAAACAGACTCTTCCACGCTCATGCTTCTGATCCCTACCTGCACGATAGGGCAGGTTTCAAATATTCTTCTGGCCACTGATGCGTGGCTGAACGGTGAATTCTGATAAGAATCCCGCATATCAGCGTGTGCATCAAGGTGAAGCACTGAAAGGGAAGGATAGGCTTTTTGGGCAGCTTTAACGGCGCCTATGGTAACGCTGTGTTCACCACCCAAGACAACCGGAACTTTACCAATCGAAAGGACCTGCCCTACCTCCTCGCACACAACCTCTGCCATTGCCTCCGGGCCACGAGCGTCCACCTCAAGTGGGGGAACCGTGTAAATACCAGAAAGATATGTCTCCACCCCCAGCTCCTCGTCATAGAGCTCCATATTAGCCGACGCGTTCAGGATGGCCTCGGGACCCTTCCTTGAGCCAGCCTGGTAGGTTGAGGTAAGGTCATAGGGGACGGGAATAACCACAAATTTTGCATCTTCAAGACAGGTATTGTCCGCATCAATTCCACCAAAGTTCATAGTCTCTCCATATTGTAGATCTGAATACTAAATGGTTCAATTCAATCCGAAGGGCCACCGCTCTTCATAGTAAATTCACCGTTTTCATACAACAGATAGGTATAATTGTTTATCCAGTCCCCCAGAATGGCAAAAGTCTTTAAACTGCCATCAATTACGGTCTGCTTAAAAAGAGGGGTATGAAAATGGCCTAGGATAACCGCGTCTACTCCCTGTTCAAATTTCTCCATGGCAAAGATACTGACCTCTTCGGGTAGTTCATTAGATGAAGGTGCCTCGCAGCCATAATTCCTGCTAGTTCCTGAGATGACGCGGGAAATAGCCCACAGAAGCCGGTGGGGGACCCTCTTCTGTGCCCTGTAAATCAGGTTGCTCTTGAGAAGCCGTCTCAGGGCTAGGTACGACTTGGTTGGAGTATTCACCGTATCGCCATGGGACAGAAAGAGCTTCTTACCATCCATTGTAATAGTGGCATCATCTGAGAAGACCCTGATACCGCGCGGCTCAAAATAATCACTCATAAAATAATCGTGATTGCCTTCGAAAAACGATACGTTCATCCCCCCCCGTCGCATCTCAAGCAATTTCTCAACAATATCGGAAAAAGCACGATATACGCTGTTATTACTGGCTACCCAGAAGTCGAAGAAGTCGCCAAGGATGAAAAGTTCGTCTACATTGCCCTTTATGGAATCTAGAAAACTAAGCAGGTGTCGGTATCCGTCAGATTTGCTGCCATCGAGATGGGCATCGGCGATAAAAACGGCTTTCATAATCCGGCCTATCGACCCGTTGCCTTTTCAACAAGGAACTGGGAGTTCTCAAACATCGCGTCTATCTCTTTTTGATCCATACCGGCGCCTTTGGCAATTATCGCCGCCATTTCCTTGTCTACCAGGTCGCTCGGTGAATGACTGTCGGTATTTAGAACCAATTTTGCTCCAAACCTTCGTGCCATAGCAGCAACACGGCCATTGGTCAGACTGTGCCCCTTACGGGCCGATATCTCGAGAAAAATAGAATGTTCAGCGGCTATCTTCGCCTCTTCCTCGGTAATCAACCCGGGGTGTGCAAGTATGTCAATAGGCGCTTCAATGGCTGCACGATTAGTCCCAGGAATAACTGGCTCAACAATGGTCTCGCCATGTACAATTATTATCCTTGCCCCCAGAACCCTGGCCTCGCGTGCAAGGGAAGGTATATGCTGCGGGTGCACATGAGTAAGCTCTATGCCGGGAATGGCCCTGATGGGGGAAACTTCGGATATCTTTTCGCAGACCTCCACCATTCGGGGAATGATAAAATTCAGATTTGAGTGGTCGGCATGATCGGTTATCGCGATGGCCCGGTATCCCTTTGCAACGGCCCGTCTTGCTAGCTCTGAGGGAATCAGCTCACCATCGCTGAAAATGGAATGCGTGTGCAGATCGATCATGGGCAACCCTTTCGTAAGTTATTAGCTCGATGTCTTAAGAATAATCATAATACATCAATATCGAACCCGTTTAACAGATTTGAAAATCAAGGTCAATCCAAGAAACATTGAAGCAAAAGCAATTTACTGTTATATGTCCCCAAAATATACCTGTCGTAATGAAAGAAAAAATGAGCACTATAATAAACCGATATATCTTAAGAGAGATTGTCGTACCCTTTTTTATGATTCTCTTCATTCTGACCTTTGTACTGCTTATGGGCAGAATACTTCAACTGATGGATCTTATGATAAATAAGGGGATACGGTTTATCGACATAGCGAAGCTTATTATCTACCTTATGCCGTCATTTCTGACAATAACCATCCCTGTCTCGCTTCTGATTTCTATACTTATTGGTCTGGGACGGTTATCACGTGACAACGAAATAACAGTATTCAAATCTTCAGGTCTCAGCCTCTATCAGCTTATGCCCGCTATTGCGCTGGTCTCAGTCCTAGCATTTATCGTAACTGCAATGGCAGGTTTTTTTCTGGTTCCATACGGAAACGTCGCCACCAAGAATCTACTGTTAGACATAGCAAGGAAAAAGGCCAGTATCGGCATAAAGGAGCGGGTATTCAACGACGACTTCTCGGGCCTGGTTCTTTACGCAGATGAAATACCCCCACATGAAGATTACATGAATGGTGTCTTCATCTCGGACAACCGCACATTAAAGGAACCAACTACCATAATAGCCCGCCGCGGATATCTGATCTCCGACCCCCAATCAATGAGGGTATCGCTTAGATTGCAGGATGGGAGCATTCACACGGCCGATACTGATAAGGGAATATATAAGAAAATAGAGTTCCAGTCCTACGACATAAATCTCGATCTGTCAGCCTCTACGGCCGTGAACGACAATAAAATAACAAAGAATAGCAAGGAGATGTCGCTTCCCGAGTTGATAAAGAGCGCTAATAACTCTGACCTGGGAAAGGGGGTTGCAAAAGATTTACTGATAGAAATCCATAAAAAGTTTACTCTGCCCTTCGCCTGCATAGTCTTTGGCATCATTGGAGTGCCTCTCGGGATATCAAAGCATAGAAGCGGAAAATCAAGAGGTTTTGTCATAGGAATCATCGTTATAATCATATACTACGTACTACAGATAGGTGGCGAGTCATTGGGTGAAACCGGCGTCTTTTCACCGGCAATAGGAACATGGATATCAAACATACTGTTGGGGATTATAGGTATATGCCTTTTTCTTTCTGCTGCAAAGGAAAAAACCCTTGTTCCTGATTTCATAAGTAACATCTGGACAGATAGATGACAAAACTAGACAAGTATATATTTAAAGAATTCACAAAGATCTTTGTCCTTATCCTCATATCCCTTTCAGGCTTGTATCTGATTGTAGATTTCTTTGAGCGAATACGTATGTTCCTGAGCAACCACGCAAGCTTGGGCCAAATGGCGTCATATTTTTTTCTTACCCTCCCTATGATAGTATCCCAGATGATGCCGATTACCGTTCTTCTCAGCGCCCTTCTATCTTTCGGAATCCTTTCCAAAAACTCGGAAATAACAGCCATGAAGGC
Source organism: Syntrophales bacterium (assembly GCA_963665835.2). Lineage (GTDB taxonomy): Bacteria > Desulfobacterota > Syntrophia > Syntrophales > UBA2210 > UBA6078. The sequence continues at coordinate 870,245 of CAXXWJ010000002.1, forward strand.
AAACGGGATTAGCCTCTATCGCATATCGCTTCCAATTCTTGTTACTTCCTTTGTTATATGTTTAGCGACCTTTTTCCTGAGTGAGTTCATAACCCCGCAGACAAACCAGATGGCCAAATACGTAAAATTCGTAGAGGTGCAGAAGCGGGAAAAAATCGGAAGTTTTAAACAGAATGAGATCTGGTACAGAGGAACTGGTGGAATCTACAATTTCTCGATGTTCGACCCCGAGACAAATACGCTAAAGGGGATAAGAATTCACTTACTGGACAAGGAGATGAAACTTTTGCGTAGAATCGACGCAAAAGAGGCGGTATGGAAAGATGGTAAATGGCTGTTCAAAGATCTACTGGTAACAAACTTTAGCAAAGAGGGGATTCCCTCAATAGAAAAAATAAAATCAACCATCATTGATCTCTCCGAAACCCCATCAGATTTTACAGCTGTCCAAAGAGATACCGAAGAGATGGGCCTTATCGAACTTCGCAGGTTTATCAAAAAGATAGGTTCTGAAGGTTATGATACTGTGCAATACCGAACGGACATGCACGGGAAAATTGCATTTCCTCTGGTAAGTGTAATTCTTGCTATAGTGGGCGTATCTTTCTCGCTGAAGTTGGAAAGGAGCGGAGGGATCGCTCAGAGTATCGGCCTTGGGATTATAATAGGGTTTTCCTATTGGATAGTATTTGCCTTCGCAGTATCACTTGGCAGGGCAGGAACCCTGCCCCCCCTGATAGCCGCATGGGCGGCAAACATCATTTTGGGTGTCCTGGCAACAATAATGTTTATGCGCGTAAGAACCTGATCATGAAAAATGAAAAAGGCAGGGCTGATTTTAATTCCTCAATCATCCCCGCCTTTTACTGAAAACCATCAGGCTATCGCCGTTTCTATGTACCCATTTCCCAAGAGTTGAGATATTTCTCCTGCTCGGGAGTCAGCGTATCTATTTTTACATTAAGAGATTCCAGCTTCAACCTGGCAATCTCTTTGTCGATATCTTCGGGAACACTGTAAACCAGGTTTTTCAACTCGCTGGCATGTCGCACGAGATACTCGGCAGCAAGGGCCTGATTTGCAAAGCTCATGTCCATGACACTTGAAGGATGCCCTTCGGCAGCGGCAAGGTTAATCAACCTCCCCTCCCCCAGTATGTATATGCGCCTTCCATCCTCCAGCGTATATTCGTCGATAAACTTTCGTATTCTTCCGGTATATGTGGATATTTTTTTAAGGCCTTCTATATCCAGCTCAACATTGAAGTGTCCTGAATTGGAAACAATTGCCCCGTCTTTCATCTTTACAAAATGTTCCGGACGTATAACATTTATGTCCCCAGTAAGGGTGCAGAAAAAATCCCCCAGTTCGGAGGCATCTGAAATAGGCATAACGCGATAGCCGTCCATTACGGCTTCAAGCGCACGGAGGGGATTGACCTCCGTGACGATCACATTGGCCCCCATACCGGCTGCCCTCATTGCGAGCCCTCTGGAACACCATCCATAGCCACAAACCACAAAGGTAGATCCGGCGATAAGCCGGTTTGTCGCTCTTATAATACCATCCAGCGTACTCTGTCCCGTACCGTACCGGTTGTCAAAAAGATGCTTTGTGTCAGCGTCATTAACCGCTATCAGGGGAAACCTCAGAACTCCCTCACTGGCCATGGATTTAAGACGTATTACACCGGTGGTGGTCTCCTCGGTCCCGCCAATGATTCCTTCTATAAGATCCGAGCGATTTGCATGTATCGTAGATACGAGATCCGCTCCGTCATCCATGGTTATTGCCGGCTTTGTATCTAGGACCGCATTGATATGGCGATAATAGGTCTCAGTATCTTCGGCATTTATGGCATGAACAGCAATACCCTGATACTTTACCAGATATGCCGCAACATAATCCTGAGTACTAAGAGGATTGGATGCACATAGGGAAAGCTCGGCTCCTCCCGCCTTCAACGTTTCCATAAGACTGGCCGTTTCGGTTGTAACATGGAGACATGCACCCAACTTTATCCCCTGAAGTGGTTTTTCTTTTGCAAACCTCTCCTTGATACTGTTCAAGACCGGCATGCTCTTGTTTGCCCAGTCAACGCTTGATTTTCCCTCATCCGCAAGTTTTATGTCTCTGATATCGTAATCCACTGCCCCTCCTGAATGTTCTTTTATGCGTAATTGCTCGAGATTGATATACTCTTCGTTTGGTCCCTACTTTTTATCCCCTGCCGCCTTCTTAAGTTTCTCCACGACATCCGCCTTCTCCCAGGGATAATCATCCATGAAAAGGGTCTTTGATATCTTCCGATAGGTGTCACCATTCAGCAGGTCGAAACGCTCTATCATCCCCTTCGGCGTAAGATCGAAGTTTTTTTCCACCAAACCTGATAAAAGCTCATCAGAAATACGACCCGTACCAAAGGTATTGACATATATGGACATGGGTCTGGCTACTCCTATCGCGTAGGCAAGCTGGACAGAGCAACGAGCGGCCAGGCCGGAGGCAACGATATTCTTCGCCACATAGCGGGCACCAAATACAGCCGAACAGTCAACCTTCTCAGGCGACTTATTGACAACGGCGCCACCACCCAGCTGTGCTCCAGGGTATCCACCATAGAGCTGACAGACCAGTTTACGACCTGTGATTCCCGAGTCGGCAGAGCTGCATGAGTGAACGGCCTGCCACTCCCCTGTGGGATTGAAGAGAAACTCGGTCTCACCATTTACCCATTTTCCAAGACACCCAAAGGCTATAGTCCTGGCCGTTGCTTCAATCTCCTCATTTTCGGCCACATGGCGATAGTCTATCGCATTGGACATCAGTACCTTCGCTACATGTGTCGGTTTGCCATTTTTATCATAGTTCACCGTTACCTGCCCTTTTCCATCGGGAGCAAATATCGGATTCCCGCATTCCTCGAATGCGCGCATCATGCGATTGACCAATACATAGGTAAGGGGAAGCAGCTCCGGCGTTTCATCACAGGCATATCCGTACATAATGCCCTGATCCCCAGCCCCGATCTCCTTATACTTTCCAAGGTCTGCACGACTGCCTATATTTATGTTAGGCGATTGTGGGATAATAGCGTTGAAAACTCCCATTGAGTGACCATTCAACCCCACAGCGGCATCATTGTACCCAATAGATAAAACGCTCTGGCGGAGACTCTTCTCTATATCTATATATATCCTGGTGGCAACCTCTCCGCCTACGATACAAAAGCCTTTCCCGAGGAAGACCTCAAGCCCGCAGTGGGGCATGGTGTTTATGTCCATCCCGAACTTTTTTTCTTCGTCCAGTATGCGGGCTATTATGTCCGCCGCAATTGTATCGGCAACGATATCTGGATGCCCTACCTTTACACCTTCAGACGTTATCTGCATCTATTTCCCCCTTAGAAGATAATTTTTCTTTAACCTCCTCCGGAGATACAATGCCTCCGGATATAATAAGCGTGAATGCTTCCTCAACAGTCATTTCAAGATTTACTATGTCAGACTCAGGCACCATTATGAAAAATCCCGACGTGGGATTTGGCGTCGTGGGAACAAAGACATTTACACACTTCTGCAATGTTTTTAGCTGAATCTCGCCACGACTAACCCCTGTAACAAAGGCTATGGAATACAGCCCCTTACGGGGATATTCGATCAGGACAGCCTTCTTGAAGCTCTGCCCCTTATCACTGAAAACAGCGTCTACAACCTGCTTGAGCGCATTATATATACCCCTCACAAGAGGTATCCTTCTTACTATTTTCTCACCTAGAGAAACCAGTTTCTTCCCAAGATAACTCTTTGTAACCAAGCCTATGGTGAAGATAAGTATAAGCGTGATTATCACACCCAGCCCCGGCAGATGGAAGGGCAGCAGATGATCAGGGTGGAACCTGGCAGGTATAATGGTTACCAGGTTATTCATCATACCTATGATCAGATATAGGATATAAAAAGTCACCCCTACGGGAATAATAGCGGCTATACCCGTTAGCAAAACACCCTCTATACTTTTTCTGATCTTCTTTATCATATTGACACAGCCAACCTTTGAAGAACAGAAGGGTGTATACCAGAAATTCTTATCTGCCGCAATTCCGGGGGTTATTCAAACACAAAATCCATTAAAGGACAAGTCGGACAAACCGCATTTAACTGACTACGATAATTAAGATTCTTTTTTTATCTTGTTTTTATCACCGAGCAATACACATTTCGGCTTCCAACCCTTTACCGAATCCTCATCGACCTGCACATAGCTTGCTATAATTATAAGGTCGTTTCTGGAAACCTTTCTTGCTGCAGCGCCGTTAAGACATATAACCCCAGAACCTCTGGGACCATTTATAACATAGGTGGAAAATCGTTCTCCATTCGACACATTATATATGTCAACCTGCTCGTACGTGAGCAGATCGGCAGCATCCATAAGGTCTGTATCAATTGTTATACTGCCCTCATAGTGCAGATCGGCATCGGTAACGACTGCCCTGTGAAGTTTTGATTTAAGCATCCTTCTTTGCATCTTTTCACCTGCCTAAAAATTTTCTCCGAACACATAATTATCTATAAGCCGGGGAGTCCCTACCCAGACAGCCAAGGCCAGTACGGATTTCTCTATCTCGACGGATTGAACATCTTCCATGGTATCGACATCACATATCTTTACATAATCTATTCTTGCACCCACGTGATTCTCAATAAAAGCAGTTACTTCCCTGATTATTACAGCAGCGTCCCTTTCTCCACGCCCATAAAGTTCTGCGGCATATTTTATAGAACGACTTAGGCTTAAAGCACTTTCCCTCTCCCCTGCCTTAAGGTATGCATTACGGGAACTCATGGCAAGGCCGTCAGGCTCCCTTACCGTAGGTATGCCCAAAACCTCAATATCCATATTAAGGTCGGAGACCATTCTTTTTATCACCGCAAGCTGCTGGAAATCCTTCCGTCCGAATATGGTTACGTGGGGTTTTACAATATTGAACAGCTTCGCACAGACGGTTGCAACTCCTCTGAAATGGGTGGGCCGGGTCATTCCACATAGATTGGTCGTTATGTCTTCGACCGTTACATATGTATGGTATTTATCTGGATACATCTGAGAGTTAGAAGGATAAAAAATAACATCCACGCCAACATCTCTGGAAAGACGTTCGTCCCTTTCGAAGTCACGGGGATATTTGTCAAGATCCTCTCCGGGAGCAAACTGGGTAGGATTCACATATATGCTGGTTACAAGAAAATCGCCTCGCCCTTTCCCTTCTTCCATGAGCTTCAGATGCCCATCGTGAAGGTAACCCATCGTAGGAACGAAGGCTATCTTTTTACCCTGGAGCCTGATAGATTCTGAAACTTCCTGCATTCCGCGCACTGTTTCGATAATTTTCATAGGTGCAGCACCTCCCTAACAAAAAAAGCCTCACCGCTTTGAAACGGGAGGCCTTTAAATCCTGGAAGTCTTACTACCACGGCTCTCTTCCGTCCCAGTCCATAATAGATGGATCCAAGCGGACGACCTGCCTCTACCAGAGCACTGCCCCCCTGTCAAGAAATATATTCACAAATGTCAGGAACAAATAATATATCCGGTCAGGATGAAGGTCGGTATCGGGGCCGGAACATGAAGCATTGTCATTCATGGTAACAACGCGACTGCTGAGGACAGAGGGGCTACAGCTGGATTAAGAGCCGGGTGGATTAGTTACCAGGGCTGCCAGGAAAGGTACACACCGGAGACGCCCTGATCCTTTCACCGCTGCCGACTATGATGATACATCAGGAAGGCAGCAACCATGAATGGGCCACAGCGAAGAAGTGGGACCCGATAGTGACAATGGATGACAGGACAAACGAAGACTACAGGATGTTCTTTGTTCATGAAGAAGGAACCTTCAGCAGCTTTCATGGAGTGCGGGGCACGATCCTTCAAAGAGGTCTGTTCAGTTCACTCTGCACCGATCACGGGGGTCATTACTGGCATACGCCTGAGACTGGTAGAAGAATAATCAAGGTGCAGCTTACGCAGTTTGAAGGAAAATGGCGAATTACAATGCACAGTGGAAAACAAAATAAAAGAGAAAGCAAAGGCAGCGTAAGTCCGCCGCTTGCGACTTGCTCAGGAGTTCTCCTCCAATCTACAAATTGTGCCGCCTTTCCTGAGCAATACAAAGCGGACAACTCATTTGCTGCAAAACCGGAGATTTCCATTTGTTGACAACAGAAATATATACACAAATCTTTCTATACAATAATAGACCATTCATTTTTTATCAGAGATTGAAGCTTCTCGTTGATTCGATGCATTTAGAATGATTTATCTGAAGCACTATTGACAAAATGGTATAAGAGATTATCATAAAGAAGCTATAATGTGAAAATTAAGAAAGTTGTTATTTAGTAAGCAGATATCCCGTGCCTTCTAAATTCTTTACTTTTCTAATCTCGAGAGGAAGTTAAATGTCATCACTATATGTATGTAAGAACACAGGTGAATTCATCACGGAGCCTTGCCACAGCACCGTATGCGAATGGTGGTTAAAGAACGAAACTTTTTGCAACTGCACCTGGGTGGCCTGTAATTACGGCCCCTTTACCCTTGAGGAGGTTGGGGAAATGATGGGTGTTACCAGAGAAAGAATAAGGCAGATAGAGGCCAAGGCCCTTAAGAAGCTTCAACATAAGAAAAGGAAGGATCAGCTAATTGACTTTGCTGCTATGAAGGGTCTTGAGTAGCAAGCTAAATCTTTTTTTTCAACTTAAGATTATGAAGAAAGTTTCTCATGTGATTCCGTATATCCGCCCTTGAAAAAAGGAGGGCGGATACTTCAAACTCGTACTCCAGAGCAGCATCCTTATCAAGGCGGGGAACGATGTCTGATATCCTTTTTATCGCTTCAACAGTACGTGCAGGCCTGGCAGAGATTTCAACGGCAATAGACCAGGCATCCTGCATGAACGTGGAGGGTGAAGACAACTTGTTAACAAGACCTATACGAAGGGCTTCCTGAGCGCCTATAGGCTCCCCTAGCATGGCAATCTCTTTTGCCTTGGCAGTTCCAACCATACGCCTCAGAGGATCGAAGAGAGGATTCAAACCGAACTTAAGTTCGGGGTGCCCAAAGATAGCAGTCTCAGAGGCAACAATAATATCACATACGGTGGCCAGATTGAACCCTCCTCCAAGCGCTATGCCACTAACTGCAGCGATAACTGGCTTCCTGAATGTGTATATCTTTCGGAGACTTTCAACCATAATTCTGGAATAACTTGCAAACTTGCTGCTTTCCAGCGTTGCTACTTCTTGAAGATCAATACCCGCAGAAAAGACCTTGTCTCCCCCGGTCAGCACTACTGCCCTTACAGATGGATCTTCTTCCAGCTGGGTGAAGCAGTGCAGAAGCTCTTTTCTCATCTCCACGGAAAGAGCATTCATCTCACTGGGCCGATTAAGAGTAATCAGCGAGCAACCGTTCTCGATTTCTACCAATAACGTGTTATATTTCATAATAAATACGCCACAGAAAACAAACTATCTGAAATATTTTTCACATTCCGTACCCTGTTCCATACAAATAATCGATCCCGAATCGGCCCTGCCTGAGTTCCGCTAAGAATGAAGAAAGGGTTTCACTTACTATATACCGAAGCAGGCCTTCACTTTTCTTATCGGGGTATACCACCTCAGGCTTGCCCTCTATACCAGCAAGATCGGCGGCAGTATCGATAGCATATTCCATATTTCCGATATCATCTACAAGACCCGCTTCAAGTGCCTGCCTGCCGGTAAATATTCGCGCATCTGCAACTTTCTCTATCTCTTCTCTGGGGATTTTTCTGTTTAAAACGACTACTTCGATAAACTGGGCATGGATATCGTCAACGACTCCCTGAATAAGGGATATTTCTGCAGGTGTCATCTCGCGAACCGGAGAGCCAACATCCTTATATTTCCCAGCCTTCAAAACAGTGGACTTAAGACCGAGCTTTTTAAGAAGATCTTCTATCTGGGAAAATTGAATGATAACTCCTATGCTTCCCGTTATCGTTCCAGGATTGGCAACAATACGATCAGCGGCACAGGCTATGTAATATCCGCCTGATGCCGCGACCGATCCCATTGAAACAACAATTCTTTTTGTTTTTTTTACTTCTAGAACCTTGTCGTATATTTCCTGAGAAGGAACTACTGCCCCACCTGGAGAATCTATACGCAGAACAACAGCCTTGATACCGCTATCCCTGTCATATTCGTCCAGTTGCCGAACAGCGTCCTCGGAATCGGTCAGCACACCTTCTATAAGAACGACTCCGACTCTGTCCTTGAAAGAAAAATCTCGGGATCCTCCTCCGGGGGAAACAAACATCCGCAGGGTCAAAAAAAATAATAACCCTACAATCGCAAGCAGAATAAATCCAACAATAACGGGATGTTTTTTCATTGACCCTCTATCAAAATCAACCGCTCTCTTTACATATATCCTTAGATCTTTATGCCCGCAAGCATATCTCCAAGGTTAGAAACTACCTTTTCCTTGTTATTAAGGTACTGTTTCTGAGATGTCTTGCTGCTGGAAACTTTCTCGGAATCTTTGATGCTAAGCCCTATTTTATGTTCAATAACATCAACATTTTTTACAGCGGCCGATACAATATCCCCTACGGAATAAAGATCCTTTGCAGAGTTTACCCTGTCATGGCTTATCTCCGATATATGAACAAGCCCCTCTATTCCCTCTTCTATTTCAACAAATATTCCAAAATCGGTAATATTTGTGATCTTACCAGTGATAACCGAACCCGGAGGATACTGAGACGCAAGGGTCTCCCATGGATTTTCCTCAAGCTGCTTTATTCCAAGAGAAAACTTCTCAGTCTCGATATTAATACCCAGGACCACCGCCTCAATCTCCTGGCCTTTCTTATATAAATCGGCAGGGTGCTTTATGCGTTTTTTCCAGGATATATCAGATACATGCAGAAGACCGTCGATGTCGTCTTCAATCCCTATGAAGATGCCAAAATCGGTAATATTACGTATTTCACCTTTTATGACTGTCCCTTCAGGATATTTTTCCTTAAGTTCCACCCAGGGATTTGGCATCGTCTGTTTGATTCCTAGAGATATCCTACGGTTCTCAGGATTTACCTCCAATATCATTGCTTTTACGGTATCACCTATAGACAACACCTTGGAGGGATGCCTTATCTTCTTGGTCCAGAAAAGTTCCGATACGTGCACAAGCCCTTCGACCCCGGGCTCAAGCTCAATAAAAGCGCCGTAATCCATAAGGCTTACCACTTTGCCCTCAACAATCGACTCGACTGGATACTTCTCATTAATCGATTCCCAGGGGTTTTCGGTCATCTGCTTGATCCCAAGCGATACCCTCTCCTTCTCCCTGTCAAAGCTTAATACCTTAACATTTATCCTGTCGTCTCTTGAAAAATTCTCAGAAGGATGACGTATCCTCCCCCAGGACATATCGGTAATGTGCAGTAATCCGTCTATCCCGCCAAGATCTATGAAAATACCATAATCGGTTATATTTTTTACCGTACCCTCTACAATTTTACCTTCTTCCAGAGTCTCAAGGGTCTTTTTCTTAAGCCCATCCCTCTCTACTTCCAATATTGATTTTCTAGAGAGGACAACGTTATTTCTTTTTCTATCATATTTCAGGATCTGGAAATCCATAGCCTGCCCGACATATCTTTCAAGGTCCTTCACAGGATGAGTACTTACCTGTGATCCGGGAAGAAATGCCGGAAAGCCTATATCAACCGAAAGGCCGCCCTTAACCTTCTGCACCACCGTTCCACGTATAGTGCCATTTTGCTCGTAAGCCTTTACCACATAATCCCATACTTTCATCCTGGATGCCTTTTCTTTGGAAAGAATCAATTCGGCATCTTTTTTCCCATCCACCAGGACTTCAACATCATCGCCGACCGCAATGGTCAGGTTACCTTCGCTGTCGGTGACCTCCCTTAGATAGAGCCGTCCTTCCGTTTTGTAACCGACATCGACCATAGCCACATCTTCATTTATCTGGACGATCTTGCCTATCACGACCTTTCCGATAGCGACATCCTGTAGGCTCTGTTCATAGAGCTCCACAAAACTCATTCCGGCATCATCCTTCTGTAGATCTACCTCCTCTGAGTTTTCAACTTCTTTTTTTTCTGGTTCGGTTGTTAAGTTACCTTCGTTGACCATTGATAAAATACCCCCTGACGTTATTCTGGAATTAAATTAAGTGTGACTGCATAACATACCGAAAATAAAATAGCAAGCCTAAGAAGCCAAGGCATTGAACAATGCATTGGCCCAATAGCTTATTCGTCACTTTCCAGTTCTTACGTCAAAATTGCCGACCTTGAATATTTTCAAAATTATCTAAACAACACCGACAAGATCGCCACTTCCCCTATTCGGGGAATCAGGCTTGCCATTAATGAAAAACCTGATACTCTGATGGACAAGTGGGGCTTAACAACTCTCGGATCGAACAGTGAGTATCAACGGTCCCGGTATTGCAACTAGTGCTCAAGTAATATATGCTTAAAAGTGCTTACCAAGAATTCCTTGTGAACAGGAGAGACCCGAAATGGCTGATCAGGATTTTTTGAAAGATTTCCAGAAAAAGGTTGAAAACAAGTTAAGGGAAAACGAGATATCGGTTTTGCAGTACTGGAGGGAGCGAATGGTCAGGATGGTATCAATGAAACCCGACGGTATAGCATCTCTCCAGTTGGAGATAAAAAAGGTATATGACATGATGGAAAACAGAATAAAGACATTAAAGAAAGGTTGACATGAAGAGCATAGTAAATTTTTTGTTCGAGGCAGGAATGTTGCAGAAAACTCCAAGGTCCGGCTTTCAGTTTTTAGGCTCCGGTTGCGAGTCAGTAGCTGAACATATTCTGCGAACAATATTTATCGGATATGCCCTTTGCAAGATTGATCAGGAAGTTGATGAAGCACGTGTTTTGAAACTGTGCATGGTTCATGACCTTCCTGAGGCGCGTACCGGTGACATGAACTATGTAAACAAAAAGTACGTAACAGTAGACGAAAATAAAGCTGTGGAAGAGCTTATTGCCCCACTCTTTTTTGGAGAAGACATACAGAAGGCTATAGCCGAATTCAATGAAAAGAAAACCAGGGAGTCCCTTATAGCACACGATGCCGATCAGCTTGCACTAATCCTTCAGCTTAAAGAATACGGTGACTTGGGAAACAAATACAGTAAAGAGTGGATACTTTTTGCTGTAAAAAGGCTTTGCACGGATACGGCAAAAAAACTTGCTGAAACCATAGTCAACACAGATTCATCAGAGTGGTGGTTCAAGGACAAGAGTGACTGGTGGGTACACGCCGGAAACAACAGGGAAAACTCGTACCATGAATAATATAAAAGAGAAACAAATCTTTCTAATCTTTATTGCCTTGGCTGTTTTTGTTTTTGGATGTGCTACAGGTCAGGACAGAGAAATGGCGGACTCTCACATCACTATTGGGACAGCATATCTCAAGGCTGGACAATTTTCTCCGGCTCTGAGAGAGTTCCTTACAGCACAAAACCTTTCTCCCCGAGATCCTGAAATATGCTACCATGCCGGACTTGCATATTACGGGAGCGGCCTTAAAAAAGAGGCCCGAGGACAATTCGAAAGGGCGGTCTCCATAAAGTCCGATTATTCGGAAGCATACAACTACCTGGGAACCATATACTTGGAGGAAGGTCTCTACGAAAATGCCATAAAATCCTTTGAAAAAGCTCTTTCCAACATGCTTTACGAGACACCTTCCATAGCGCTGAACAATATCGGCTGGGCCTATTTCAAAAAAGGCGATTATACCACAGCCCTTATAAAATATGAGACCGCAATCAAGAGAGAGCCAAACACACCTATACTTCCAATCATACAAAAAAACATGGGTATCACATACCTGGAACTTCATAACATAGACGAGGCCATATATTATCTTGATAAATCAATAGCCAGTGCCCCAGAGATAACCGAATCACACTACTGGCTAGGCATAAGCCATCTTGAAAGAGGAAATAAAGAAAAGGCTATCGGACAGTTACGCCTTGCCGCTAAAACCTCCCCTGAATCAGAATTTGCGATTAAGGCAAGAAAAAAACTCTCTTCTATCTTGCAAGAATAGTGCATTATGAGCCATTTACACAAAAACCTTTTATCCCTAAAAGATGAACTGTAACAACAACCATCACAGGTAATTGCGAGATTTATAATTGCAGCCGCCAAAATCTTCCTTTTTTCTTGTCTTGACAGAGAATGAATTTTACCTTAGATTTGGCACACTTTTTAACAAGGGAATAAGCGCATTATGGGATCGAAGAAACAAACAAAGACTAAACAAAAAAAGGCTAAACAGCGAAAGAAAAATACCAAGATGGTTTTTCTTTCCATCATCCTGTTGGTTGGGGTTGGATTTCTGATGTTCTTTTTTCTATCGCTTTTTGATTACATATCCCCCCCAAAAGGCAAAATCGGTGAACCAACGGTAACAGGAGAAAAACAAAAGGCAAAGCTCTATTTCTCCGACCCAAATGAGAGGTTCCTGATCCAAGAGGATAGATATATCACGAAAAGTGATTCTCCAGAGGGTACAGTAAAGGCACTGGTAAAGGCTCTGATTGATGGACCCAACGGTGATCTGATTGAGACTTTCCCCAAAGAGACTGTACTGAGGAATGTCAAAATAAAAGAGGGCGTAGCCTACATAGATTTCGGAAGAAACCTTATTGAACTTCACCCCGGTGGAAGCGCAAGTGAAATGATGACCATTTACTCTTTGACCAATACCGTTATCACAAATATACCCTCTGTCAAAAAGGTAAAAATATTGATAGATGGCAAAAGCGTTGAGACCATAAAAGGCCATATAGACACAAGCAAGCCGTTTCCCTTAAACAAGGAAATATTCGTAGATAACAATTAAGACACACCATAGATATCATGGCTTCAATAAAACTTTCAAAAATAAGAAATATAGGGATCATTGCCCATATAGATGCCGGCAAGACTACCGTAACGGAGAGGATTCTCTATTATACCGGTATAACCCATAAGATCGGTGAAGTCCATGATGGTGAAGCGGTAATGGACTGGATGGCCCAGGAACAGGAACGGGGGATAACCATAACCTCCGCTGTTACCACCTGTACCTGGAACGACCATGAGATCCACATAATTGATACCCCTGGACATGTTGACTTCACAATAGAAGTGGAGAGGTCTCTAAGGGTCTTGGATGGTGTTGTTGCCGTATTCTGTGCTGTTGGTGGCGTAGAGCCACAGTCTGAAACTGTATGGCGCCAGGCAGATAAGTATAAAGTTCCCAAGATAGCATTTATCAATAAAATGGACAGGGTTGGAGCAACCTACTGGGGAACTATCAATATGATGAAAGAACGCTTTAGATCAGTTCCACTCCCAATCCAGATACCATATACAGAGAATGGAGCCTTTAAGGGAGCCATTGATCTTATCGGAAAGCGTTTGATCCTGTGGAACGAAGAAACACTAGGATCATCCTACGATACATGCGAAATACCTGACGACATGCTTCCAGAAACGGCGGAACATCGTGATAAACTCATCGAAGCACTTGCGGAGATTGATGATGCTATCGCTGAGAAATACCTGGAAGGCGTACAGATAGAAGATAAAGAGCTCATGGAGTCTATCAGGCGTGCCACTATTTCACTTAAGATAGTTCCTGTTTTATGCGGTACGGCACTGCGCAACAAGGGAATCCAACCAGTTCTTGACTCCATAACTCATTTCCTCCCTTCTCCGGAAGATGTGCCTCCAATAGAAGGAATTAATCCCATTACAAAAGAAATAGAAAAACGTCACAGCAGCGTAAAAGAACCCCTTGCAGCGCTTGCATTCAAGGTAATGCTGGATGAGGGCAGGAAGATCACCTATATGAGGATATACTCCGGCAGGATCAAGTCCGGAGAGGATATCTATAACGCAAGCAAAGAAAAAAAAGAAAAGGTTTCAAGACTTCTCAAGATGCACTCCAACAAGCGGGAACGTCTAAACGATGCCAAGGCAGGAGACATCATCGCCGTAATCGGCCTGAAGGATACATCCACAGGCGATACCATATGCGATGAAACCCACCCCATCATACTTGAGCGGATAGATTCCTACGAACCGGTTATAAGCCAGGCTATTGAGGCGAAAACCCCGGGCGATCAGGAGCGACTATTGATCGCCCTTGAAAAGTTGACAAGCGAGGATCCCACACTTAGAATCAAATATGATGATGAAACGGCCCAGATGATCATCTCCGGTATGGGAGAACTTCACCTCGAAATAATTATAGACAGGCTTATCCGTGAGTTTAACACCAATGTAAACGTAGGAAAGCCCAAGGTAGTACACAGGGAAACGATAGAGAAAGAAACAGAGCGAGAAGAAATATTCGACCGTAAACTTGGAGAAAAGAAACACTTCGGGCATATTGTCCTTAAACTGGAACCGGGCGAACGTAGCAAGGGCCTGATAATATTCAACGAGGTCGGAAGTGACATCATACCAACCGAGTTTCAGGCAATTATAGAAGAAAGTATAAGGGATGCGGCACTAAGCGGCCCAATAGCCGGCTACCCTGTTGTAGATGTGAAAGTACGAGTTATCGGAGGCTCCTTCAGGGAGGGAGAATCCACGGAACTGGGATATCGAATAGCGTCTTCGACTGCTTTTGCGAACGGATGTCTGCAGGCACAACCCATACTACTGGAACCCATCGTCGAAGTGGACATCATCACTCCTGGCGAATTCATGGGAGAGGTTATAGGAAACATCAATGCCAGAAAAGGGGAAGTCGAACAGATAAACCCCAAAGACCCTGTTATAGAAATAAAGGCACACGTTCCCCTTAAACGTATGTTTGGGTATTCAACAGACCTACGCTCGGTTACTCAGGGAAGAGGGACCTTCTCTATGCAATTCTTAAGATATGATAGGGCATAGAAAATACCACCGAGGTAAAAAACTATGAGCCCGGACTTCTTTTATTCCACCGAACGCGTTTTGGGATGCTTTTTCAGGATAGGTGCCCTTTTAGCCACGCCATCCACCGTAGACGAAACTCTTCAGAAAATCCTTGACGAAGCTGTTGAAACCATGGGCTTTCACCAAGGCATAATATGCCTTCTGGACGAAGATAGAAAAAATCTTATCACCAAGGTAGTCAAAAATTACAACCCTGAAGAGGCAAAGATAGCTTTTTCAAGAAAACTGAATCTGATGAAGCATGATTGCCTGGTAACACGGGTAGCACGAACCGGCAATTATATAGTACTTGAAGATTCTGGCACAGACCCCATTATTACACCTACAGACCGTAAACTGAAAAACCTCTATCGGGAAGAGGAACGCTCCAGTTTCTATTCGGCATTCTGCGGGCCTCTCATGATAAAGGATAGCGTAATAGGTATCATAGCTGTCTGGTATCAGAGAAAAATCACATTCCCCCCGGAAGTAATCAGCACCCTCATGACCTTCGCCAATTATATAAGTGTTGTAATTCAAAACCTTTGGCTTTTCGGAGACAACAGGCAGAAGATACAGCGCTTGCTGGCGCTGCAGGAAGCAGTTTCTCAGTTAAACTCTAGTTATGACCTTGATAAGATACACGAAATCGTAACAACCAATGCCATCGCCATAGGTGGTGCGGACAAGGCGCTTCTCTACTTCCTGGACATGGAAAAAAACACCTGCCTTATAAGTACCGGTGATAATGTGTTTTTAGACAGGAACAATATCTATGCTCCGAAAATAAAGCATAGTATCATACAGAAGGCTCTGGAGCAGGAAACAATAATCGTTCAAGGTCCAAACCGGGAAAACACAAACACAAAGCCTATATTTGAGGACTTCCCTTCAGAAATCGCTATTCCACTGAGAATAAAACACAAATTCAAGGGCATACTATATCTTGGCAAGAAACAAGGGGATTATTCACGGGACCAGAAAAGTCTCCTCGATATTCTTATAATAAACACGGCCGCCTCATACGATAACGCCATCATGCATTACAAGCTCTCCCTGGAAGCCAAATCACTGAAGACAGAGGTGGAAAAGTTAAAGGAAAGGGAAAATCAGCTTCTGGGCTTCCAGAACATCATTGGAAATTCTGGAAAAATGCTGGATATATTCAACATGATAAAGGATGTAGCCCGGCACGATACCAGCGTCTTAATAAAGGGAGAAAGTGGTACCGGAAAAGAGTTAATAGCCAGATCTGTTCACCGTCACAGCATGAGAAAATCAAAACCCTTTGTAGAGGTAAATTGCGCCGCAATACCGGGGACTCTGCTCGAGAGTGAGCTCTTCGGCTACGAGGCCGGCGCTTTCACCGATGCAAGAAAACGGAAGATCGGGCTGCTTGAACACGCCAGTGGAGGGACCTTCCTCCTGGATGAAATAGGCGAGATGAACCTTTCCATGCAGGCAAAATTTCTGAGAATGCTTGAAGAAAACCATATTAGACGTCTTGGAGGTATAGACAACATCCCCATTGATGTACGTTTCATATTTTCTACCAACAGAGATCTCAGCCATATGGTCAGCGAAGGGTCCTTTCGCGAAGACCTCTTCTACAGGATAAGCGTAGTGCCAATCGTAATTCCTCCCCTCAGGGATAGAATAGAAGACATAATGCCTTTGGTCTATCACTATATAGGAGAGTTCAATACAAAACTGAACAAAAGCGTAAAGGGAGTTACGGCAGAAGCAGAAAAGCTATTCAAGAAATACCAATGGCCCGGAAATGTCAGGGAATTAAAAAATATTATTGAAAGGATAATGATCCTTCAAAGTGTGAGCAAGTTAATCACTCCTGATAACATTCCTGCAGAGCTAAAAGCATCCCAATCCCATGGATTGGCAATGCGCCCAAGCGAACTTTCTTTCCTGAACGGCCCCTTCCCTTCAGATTATAAAAGCGCCGTAGATGAATTGACCAGCAAAATCAAAAATGAAATCCTGGGAAAAGCGCTCGAGATCAACAACGGTAACAAGGCAGCGGCGGCAAGGCAGCTTGGCATTTCACGATATTCGCTAATACGCGAATTAAAAAAATTGAAATCATCCAAATCCTGATCGAACAAAACACCAATAGTGCGGTAAATGAACATATAGTTCCATATCCGCACGCTATGTCTGTTTTTGCTCGCTTTCCACCCCTGATAGACCTCCATTTATGTGCGATAAAAGAACGTACGGCATCGATGATGGCCCCTAAAAGCGATGCATCCATCGCCCTTTCATAAGATAACAAAAAGATGGAAGCGAGACAAATAACCATAACGCGCTTAATTTATTGAACAATAAATTATCAGCACACCTCCCGATCCGAATGCGCTTCTGGCACCATTGTTGCTTCTACCAATAGACAAGTTCTTTAAATCACTTTGAGCAAGTTGCAATGGATAACACACACAAAAAAGAGTCAGCGCAAGACTCTGAAGGGGAAAACCTGGAGCCCTCATCTATGGCGTATGATAAGAGCTCTAAACTTTTGGAAGTCTTTGCTTCATCAGTCGGCAGGCCCGATGAAGAACTGGGAAAAAGTGAAGCAGAGAACGACGACTTAAGCAGGAAGTTTTTCGTTTCAGATCTTTAGATGCAATGGAAGTCCAACATGTTTGCGACTTCTTTTATATATAAAAATTTTTATATGTCGGTGAGTGGTTTTATTTCCCTCCTTTCCGCTCACCGACCCCCCCCCTAGGTTGTCAATCGGAGAGACGGGGCTTAAGATCGTCACTCTGTTTATATATAGGGTGGAGAAAGTTCTTCAATGCTTCCTCCACCCTTTTTTATTTCACATATCCCCCATTACAGGACATTAACTTTGAATTAATCATCCATAATATAAGATCGTCTTTCAGCCATCAGATTCGGACTAAGTCCTTTTTTTATCATTATGAATCCCGGAAATAAATCTTGACTCTACCACCAATCACGATAGTATGTTTCGGGATTGCCCTTCGAGAAAACTATCTTAGATACCACATAAAAAACATCAAATCCTGCAACGATAGTTTGTCGTTCGGGTGATTATAAGGAAGGAAAACCTATTATGTATGCGGTGATAATGGCAGGGGGAAAAGGAACAAGATTCTGGCCCCTGAGCCGCGAGAAGCGGCCCAAACACCTGCTCAATATAACGGGGGAAAACAGCATAATCCAGTACACTGTAGATCGAATAGATTCCCTTGTTGAGAAAAAAAATATTATGATCGTTACCGGCGCCAGTCATGCCGATCAGATATCCCGGCAGCTTCCGGACATTCCTGACAAAAATATCCTGGTAGAACCCATGGGCAGGAATACCGCTCCCTGCATAGGACTGGCTGCGATGCACATCAAAAAACGAAATGCCGATGCAGTGATGTGCATCTTACCATCAGATCACCTGATAGGCGATAATCAAGCGTTTCTTGCTGCCCTTGCAGCAGCTCGCGAGATGGCGACAAAAAGGGATTGCCTTGTAACAATAGGTATAAAACCCAGATGGGCAGAAACCGGGTATGGCTACATGGAGCGGGGCACTTCGAGCGAATCTATCGGCGAAGCAAAAGTATATCGGGTTCGCTCATTTCGCGAAAAACCGGATGCTTCTACAGCCGAAACTTTTCTTAAAAACGGCGGTTTCTTCTGGAACAGTGGCATGTTTATATGGAAAGTGTCTACCCTGCTTAAGGCGATAAAGGAGCTTCTCCCTGACCTATATGAGGGGCTATTAAAGATAGAAGCTTCCATTGGAACAAAGCACGAATATGATGTTCTTTACAATACATATCAACAGATACAGTCTGTTTCCATAGACTATGGAGTGATGGAAAAGGCGTCCGATGTGGTAATGCTTGAGGGAGATTTTGGATGGAACGACATCGGAAGTTGGGACGCACTCTGGGAGATCCTTGAAAAGGATGGAAAGGGCAACGTCACGAGAGGTGAGATAATTCTCTCCAACACATCTAACTGTCTGATTCATAGCCCCGATAAGATGGTGGCCCTCGTTGGAGTAAAGGATCTGATAGTTGTCGAAACAAAGGATTCACTTCTAATATGCAGAAGAGAGTCATCTCAGGACGTAAAGAAGATCGTTGAACAGCTTGAAGAGAACGGTTTAAAGGAATATCTATGAACACAGCCGATATTGTAGGCTTCGTTGCCGCAGTTATATCTTCGCTTGCCATGTCACCGCAGGTCATCAAAATATATAAAACAAAGAAAACCCACGACCTGTCTCTGGGCGCCTTTTCAGTATTGGGAACAGGGCTTTTCCTCTGGCTGGTTTACGGTTTCATGATATCTTCCATGCCGATCATAGTAGGAAATGCCATTGGGTTTACTTTCACTCTGTACATAATAACAATGAAAATCAGACAGGGATAAAGGATCAAAACATTGTCTCAGCTTCTTCTTTAGAGATGACAGTTCGCCCGGCGGGGCGCCACCCCTGAGGAACTTCCAGAATAATAGAAGTAACCGGGGGGGGCATGCCTACCAGAAGCTTATAAATAAAAGCCCTTCGGGAAAAAGATAGTCCTAAGCTATATAGCCATAAACACCAACAGCGGCGCAGCGGGAATGACAGCCGTTTAGAAAGAAGGTAAAAAATGGGGTTTTTAAAATTATTTAAGGGCAAGGGACCGGAAGCATACGAGCAGAAGGGCGACCATTTTTTTAAAATAGGTCAGTACGGGGCAGCGAAGATAGAGTATGAGGCCGCGCTGAAAAAAGCAGGGAAGGGGTCGAGAGATACCGCTTTAGAAAACCGCTTGAGAAATAAGCTCCTGAAAAGCAAGGATGCCCTTGCCATTCAGCACAAAGGGCATGCCCAGGAGCTACAAGAAGCTGGAGACTACGAAAGCGCGTCAGATTTCCTTAACCTTGCCCTTGAACTGACAAGTGATCCAGCGACCACAAAAGGGATCAAGGAGTTGCTGGCCCGCAAGGGGAGAACCACAGCAGACGATTTCTTTATTGCCCCCACCGAAAGTCAGTGCCAAGAGGATAGTCGCGAAATGGATGAAGAGGAATACTTTACAGCCCTCTGCGGCACGCTTACGGAGGAAACTCAAGACGCATATCACCGTTATGGCGACGCCTTCAAAGCTGGATATGTTGCACTTAACACTGGCAACTACGAACTGGCGGCCGGGATGCTTTCGCAGGCTCTGAAAGAAAATCCCCCGGATAACCTTATCGCCCCTGAGCTGGCCACGGCATATCTGAACCTCGAACGGTACGAAGAAGCCCTCGCTATTCTGGATGCTTTTTTATGCAATCACCCTACTTCCATCCGTGGATACCGTATATTGTGCGAAACCTTTTGGGCACGCGAAAGGTTCAATGATGCCTTGAAGAGCATCCTCTCCTGCCCGGAAGATATTATAAATACCCTCCCCATAATGCAACTAAGGGCGGAATCGCTGAATCGCTCTGGGAGGCACAATGAGGCGTATAATCTCTACAATGAGATTATACTGTCCTACGGATGGAATGATCAAACAGTAACATTACTGGCAGCAACCTGCGAAGCTTTAGACAAAAAGAGGGAAGCTCTCAATCTTTACAGTCAGGTAATCCAGCGATGCAGGAATAACGGAACCCTCATCAACCCCCTCGTGAAGGAAAAATACGCAGATATTTGCATGGATATGGGAGACTATTCAAAAAAAATAATGGATATATACCTATCACTGATCAACGATAACCCGGACGCTAAAGCAGAATACTTCAGGAGATTAGGGATAATATACAAGGCTGCGGGAAACGATCGCGAATCCCAGCGCTATCTCCATTTAGCGGAACGCCTGGAAACCCCATAAAGATGAAACCAATGCCATATACACTTGGAAAGCATGAAGATAAAACTACTGTTGATAGATGCCCTCAACCTAATACGAAGGGTCTACGCTGCGCAACCTGGAGAAGATAGCCCTGTTCGCGTAGATGCCACCATCAAGACAAGCTTAAGCTCTCTTCAGCGAGCCCTGCGCGAATGCCGCCCCAGTCACGCAATATGCGTATTTGAGGGGCACGAACCAAGCTGGCGGCACAAACTGTACCCCCATTACAAGGCTGGCCGCCCGCCAATGCCGCAGGTGCTGGACCACAGCATGGAAAGATTCAGGGAAACCTTTTTCCAGATGGGAGGAGTTAAATCCCTCTCCTTCCCTGCATTTGAAGCGGATGATATCATTTCTACATTGGCCAGCAAGGTTGCGGCCCGTGGAAACAATGTAGTAATCCTTTCTACCGATCGCCTACTGTTACAGCTTGTTTCAGATCTGGTCTTAGTACGTGATCACTTTCAGCGGCTTGATATGGACATAGCCTACCTCATGCAAAATCTCCATGTGCGACCGGATCAGGCAGTAGACCTCTTCGCCATGGCCGGATACGCCACCAACAACATACCGGGAGTACCGAACATAGGAATAAAGACAGCCTCCAGGCTCTTGAGAGATCTTGATACCCTGGAAACAGTACTTTCGGTGGCCCATACCATAAAAGGAAAAACAGGCGAAATGCTCTACCGGCATGCCGATGAAGCACGCCTTTCACAATCCCTGGTGCAACTGAAAACCGACCTTGAACTGGGAGTTAATCTTCATTCCTTTCGATATTCGGAGCACTCACAATTCGATTAGCAATATTTTCTGAATTTTTATTTAAACATTTTGACAAAGCTGACGAATAATGAGAGTAGTGAACACTTGTCATGCTAGACAAATCGTTTGTTCAACCATAACAAGATATTGTCCGTTAAATGCCATGAATAAGAAAAAATCGTTTTTCATTATTGATGACGACCCTTCCTTTAAAAAGGCACTGACCCAGGCCCTGAAATCGGACGGACAGACCGTATATTCCGGCACGTTGGATATCATCGACAACCTCTCGGCAATCGACGCCGATAGACCGGACTGCATCGTCCTGCCCGAAACGCATATCACAGCATTTCTTAAGGAACTTGGAAGGCTCTGTGATACGATCAGCACAAAGACAAAAGTAGTAGTTCTATCAAAGAATCCAAACAAAAAAGACGCCAAGAGCAATATTGTTTCTGGAGTAGAAGGGGTGATTTCCAAAGCTTCGACAATGGAGAATATTCTTGGTGATCTTAAAAATATTATGGATGAACCAGTCCGCTTTACCTTCTGGGGCGTACACGGTACACTGACAGTTCCGGGCTTAAAAACAGCAAGATACGGAGGAAATACGCCATGCGTGAGCCTTCGTGTTCCCGGGGAGAATCTATTCATATTTGATGCGGGAAGCGGTATCAAAGAACTTTCCAACGATCTGCGCAGAGAAAATAAACCTCCAATAAAGGCTAATATATTAATATCCCACCCCCACTGGGACCATATACAAGGTCTCCCCTTTTTTGCGCCCCTATACCAGGAGGGAAACATAATAGATATATACGGACCACCAAACGGCAATATCTCACTGCGGGAGTTGATTGCGGGTCAGATGAATGGCGTGTATTTTCCGATAAACATAAAAAAATTCGGCGCAAAGGTCTCATTCTTCGATATTTTAGAGGAGCAGATCAATATCAATTCGATCAAGATACAGACCATTTTCCTCAACCATCCCGGCAGGTGTCTGGGATATAGGTTGAGTCATAAAGGTCAGTCGTTCTGCTATATAACCGACAATGAAATTTATCCCAGGTCCAGTGTAAATTATGATGAAGAGTACTCGAGCAAACTCCAGTCATTTATATGCGATGCCGATGCATTGATAACGGACTGCACCTATATGGACGACGAGTATGAGGCAAAAACAGGGTGGGGGCACTCATCGCTAAGCCAGGTGATTGAACTGGCTGACCGGGCAGGCGTTAAAAACCTCTACCTTTTCCACCATGATATAGATCATACGGACAAAGATATAGATAAAAAAAATTCCACAGCACGTAAAATATTGAAAAATCTTGGATCCTCCACGAGATGCAACGCACCTAAAGAGGGCGACTTTTTTGATTTATAGAAAAGCTTTCTGTCTCTTTTGTACCACTGGTATTACATTCGTCCGCCGAGAAAGAGCTTCTCATGATGCATGATATAAAAGACAAAGGCGCTGCCAGGTTCACCTTGAGGTTTTACATAGGAATAATCCTCCTGACAACGAACCAGCCACTGGGCTGGGGAGGTGTGTTGATATGCAATGCCATAGCCATAGATAAGCAAAATATCTTTTTCACCTACCTTGGATTCGCATTGTATGCGCTGAGCTGGGGGATGCTGGGGCTGGGTATATTACTAGCTGGCCCCGAAGGGATACGCTACTCACGTCTGATCCTTAAAAAAGCCTGGGTTCATTCTACCCGCTTATTCAGGAAAAACGAATAAATAACCCTTCATTATAATCAGACCTTCATATCTCCAGGGTTCTAAAAGATACATGGTTCCTACCGGATCTTTTAGCATCGTAAAGGGCCTGGTCCGCACCAGCGATCAGTTCCTTAGGGCTCATTTTTCGAGAAGGAATGGCACTGACAACGCCCAGACTTATTGTTACATAAGGGCTTACGCATGAGTCGAGGTGATCAATCTTAAGATCCTCAACCCCCATGCGCAGCAATTTTGCAACACTAAGAGCCCCATGCTTATCCGTTCCGGGCAGAATAACAGCAAACTCCTCCCCCCCGTATCTCGCAACAAGATCACTGCTGCGCTTTACCACTTGAGTCAAAGCCCCGGCAACGGATTTTAGACATTCATCTCCAGCCAGATGACCATACATATCATTGTATAATTTAAAAAAGTCCACATCACATAAAATAAGTGAGAGAAAATTTTTCTCCCGCTGCATACGTCCCCATTCTCTATCCATCGCCTGATCTAAACATCGACGGTTAGCAACCTGAGTTAAGCCGTCGATTGTTGAAAGACGCTCCAACTGGGCGTTAGCCTTTTTAAGAACTTCCTCGGCCTCTTTTCTCTCCCTAATATCCTTGAAACTGGCTACCATACCTGCAAGCATACCGTCCAGGCCCCTGAATGGTGTAGCGGTAAAAATAAAGGGTACAGCCGCTCCTCCTCCCCAACCCTGCTCAATGTCACATTCTATATGATCCTCGCCCTTTAAAATTCTGACCAAAGGACAGTCTTTCCCCCTGCAACGCAAATCTCCAATAATATCATAGCATTTTTTTCCAACAGTCTCGGCTTCTGTTTTCTTTATAAAGGACAGGAGAGCCCTGTTAATGAGCTGTACCTCAAAATCCTCATTTATTAAGACCATTCCATCAAGAGCCGTATTTAATATCTACTTGAGCTCGATATTGGCAACCTCCGCCTCAACCGTCATCCTGTTCGCCCGTTCGATTGCTGCCTCAACCTCCTGACGGCTTTGATCCTGCCGACACTGCAAATCCTGTAATTCTAATTTCATCCTATGAAATTCTTCGAAAAAATCCTCCCCAATAGGCATCGCGTAGGGTTCGCAGGAAACCTGTTTCTCCGCCCTTACAGAATTATCCATCACCACATACCCTCCCTTCAAAACATTCTATTGCCTGTGAAATCCACCATGCTTCTGCCTTCTTCCAAAGCAGAGGAACGTTCTTTTTTATGGTGCTGCGCTTTTATTCCACTCAGGAAACCATAGGGCTTTAGCTTGGAATATCGGGATTTTTAAAAAATTCTTTAGAAAATAAAAATATGGGGGCTCCCTTCGGAGAGACCTAAGAGGAATCAAACTCATATATTTCAAGAAGGGTTTGCGGATTAAAGACATCATAAAAAGCCAGGATGCTTTAAACATCCTGGCTGGGACCAACTTGGCCTGACTATTACGTTCAAGGTTGCAAAACCTAACCAGATGAGACAATTAACTGCGTACTACTTTTGATGATCCTTATTCAGTGGCGGTTTCCTTTACCCATATACGGTACATTTTCTCTCCGCTCTCTTTATAACACTGGAGACCTTCCGGCTCTGCCTCCTCGACCTTAACATTCTCTTCACCCTTCAATTCTATTACCTGATCCAGCCAGTTCCTGAAATGGGCGCCACTACCGGAATAAACCTTTACCCAACTAATACCGGCTTCATCTACTCTTTGGCGGATATCTTCCTCTTCAGACATTGTTCGGCATAGACAATCCTTAGATTCTTTATCCTTGCATCTCATACCTAAGCACCTGTTTTCAATAAACCGGTTTAACCAGCGATAAAAGGGTCCCAAATCTTCAATATCTGCATCACCTCGAAAAGGGGAGGAGGCTTATCATGAAAGAGTAAAGAACGGGGGCCCCTCAAATTCTTTATGGGCCATCGATACCAATATCTTGTCAAGAGCCGAAAATCATCAAACTCCCGTGCCCTTTTTTATTCCTGAGTGGCGCGAAACAACCCTGCCACCCATTTGGGGGTAGGATAAAACCCCTGCCACATTGCCATACCCTTTTCCGACAAGGCTAATCAGCCTGTTTTCTAAGGAATGTGGGCGTTTCGAAATCCAGAAGTTCATCATCATTTATCATGCCCATCCTTATGACAACAGGGGTTTCGCCCGTCTTATCCGTCCTGTTTCTCAAAAATGTCGGCTTCTCAAAATTTTCTCTCTTTCTTCCGACAGCTACTACATTTGAAAGCTCTGGAGGCCTTTCGCAATTTTTTTCCTGCTGGTCAAACCCTGTAGCAATAACGGTAATACGGATCTCATCGCCCATCGTCTCATCAACTACTGTTCCAAAAATTATATTGGCATCTTCATGTGCCTCAGACTGAACAAGTGAAGATGCTTCGTTCACCTCGAAAAGAGTCATTTCCGGTCCGCCGGTTATGTTGAGAAGGACACCACGGGCACCTTGGATAGAGTTGTCTTCTAACAGCGGCGAAGATATGGCCTTCTGGGCAGCCTCGATAGCCCTGTTATCTCCACTGGCCGCACCTGTTCCCATCATTGCCAGCCCCATTTCGGACATGACATTTTTAACATCGGCAAAATCCAGGTTGATAAGTCCAGGGACCATGATAAGATCTGAGATTCCTTTTACACCGTTGTATAGGATATCGTCGGCCTTTTTGAAGGCATCGGTCAATGCCATATTTCTGCCGCTTATGCTAAGAAGCCTCTGGTTCGGAACAACTATGAGGGTATCTACAACTTTTTTCAATTCCGCCAGTCCCTCTTCGGCCTGCCTCCACCTCTTTTTCCCTTCAAATTGAAAGGGCTTCGTGACAACTGCCACCGTAAGGGCACCCATCTCTTTGGCAATCTGTGAAACAACAGGGGCACCACCAGTACCCGTACCACCGCCCAGTCCGGCAGTCACAAAGACCATATCCGCCCCATCCAGGACCTCCCTAAGCCTTTCCTGAGACTCAATGGCGGCCCTCTTCCCCACTTCAGGATCAGAACCCGCGCCAAGACCCTTTGTGGAATCCGAACCGAGCTGCACCCTTATCTGGGCCTTTGACGACACCATAGCCTGGGAATCCGTGTTGGCCACGATAAAATCTATACCGCTCAGGTTATAATCTATCATCATGTTAACGGCATTTCCACCGCCACCTCCGACACCAATTACCTTGATCTTGGCCACATTACTTTTGGCACCGCCTTTTACAAGTTCAAACATATCCATGCCCTCCCCTTTTCAGAAAAAATCGTTGAACCATCTCTCGACTTTCTTCGTAAGCCTGTTAACAATACCCTTTTCACTCTTTTTGACCGCATAATCAGCGCGATTCTTACTTCCGTATACAACCAGCCCCACGCCGGTGGTATACATTGGACTGTTGATTACATCCGTAATACCTCCGACTCCCACCGGATATCCCTTTCTTACAGGGACATTAAACACCTGCTGTGCGAGCTCTGCTATTCCATCAATAATCGCCGTTCCCCCAGTCAGAACAACGCCAGCGGCCAGCAGATCCTCATAACCTGACTTTACTATCTCTCTGTGGGCAAGTCCGAGAATCTCCTCCACCCTGGGTTCTATAATTTCCCCGAGAACCTGCCGTGAAACACTCCTTGGATTTCGGCCACCCACACTGGGAACCTCTATAACCTCATTCTGCGGGATCAAGGGGGTGTAAGCACAACCGTACTTGATCTTTATCTTTTCGGCCTCCATAACAGGGGTCCGCAAACCTACGGATATATCGTTGGTGATATAATTGCCACCCAGAGGAAGTACCGCAGTATGCTGAATGCTCCCCTCTGCAAAGACCGCGATATCGGTTGTCCCTCCACCGATATCAATAAGGGCAACTCCCAGATCCTTCTCGTCCTGACTTAGGACTGCATCACTGGAGGCAAGCGGCTCCAATATGATATCGTTAACATTGAGTCCTACCCTGTTTACGGACTTTATGATGTTCTGTACCAATGTTACAGAACCCGTAACGATATGGACCTTTGCCTCAAGCCTTACGCCGGACATTCCTATAGGATTCCTTACTCCACCCTGATCGTCGACTATGTAGTACTGGGGCAGTATATGAATAACCTTTCTGTCCAATGGAATAGCTATGGCCTTGGCCGCCTCCAGGGCCCTCTTTACGTCATACTCGTCAACCTCTCCCCCTTTGACGGCTACGATGCCATAGCTGTTCAACCCCTTGATATGGCTCCCGGCAATACCGGTAAATACCGAACGGATATCGCATTCGGACATCAATTCGGCTTCTTCCACTGCCCTTTTTATAGACTCGACCGTGTTGTCAATGTTTACAACAACACCTTTCTGAAGCCCGCTGGACGGGTGCGTTCCTATCCCGATTATATCGATACCTTCACTTGTAATTTCACCAACGATGACACAGGTTTTCGTCGTACCTACATCCAAGCCTACGATGATATTTTCTTTTTTTGCCATCTATCTACCCTTCTTGTCATCACTGTTCGCAATATTTCTCAGAATGCATCTTTACCGTTATATCTTTGTCTTGCGACTTTCCCCGTGCTTCCTGCCAGAAACAGGGGGGGGACCCTGCTGCACTACAACCCTGCTGGGATCTACAAGATCGATACTGAGAAAGTTCTTATCCAGGCCCCTGCGAGTCAGATTATCCATAACTCGATTTAGACGCATAAACTTCTTATCATAATCATCGAAACCAAGATTGAGGAATAGATGATCATCGGTAAACACAGAAAATCCATAGGCATCATCAGTATATACCTCCGATATGTTCCACTTCCTGGGAAAACTATCCCTTTCCGAAAGGTACCCCAAAAACGCAAAAGTCCTCTCCAATAGATCGATTTGAAGGGTGTCGCCCCGGTAAAATCCTGTCAGGACAGGAACATCCACGATATCGTCTGACTCGAATTTTTTGAAGACCACCCCATCCATGTCCAATACATAAAGTTCATTCTCCTTTTTTAGGAGAGCCGCGGCATTTCTCTCAGAAACTTCTATAACAAGCCTGTCCGGGAATTCTCTCCCTACCGAAGCACTCCTAATCCAGGGATTTTTCTCTATATCCTGCTTCATCTTTCCCAGATTAACGGTCAGAATATTGAGAGGAGCTGATATGCCAATGATATCTTTTATCTCCCTCTCGCTGATCCTCTTACATCCTCGTACAGCGGCTTGTTTCAACAGAAAGTAATCGGCGCAGAGAACAAAATTATATGCATACACCATAAGCAAGCCCAGTGATCCTGCAAGGCCCACAATTACAAGTGTTTTAAAGATATCTCCGCGAACCATTCCCGATCTTCGTTTTGATCTGTTCCTCCTGGGTGAAATGGCATTATTGAGGGTTTTTTTCATATATCGTCCCCGATGATCTTTATCTCCGGTTCAAGCATGATGCCCTTTTCATCCAAAACCCTTTTTCTTATACTATCCACAAGGGCAATGATATCAGATGCATTTGCACCGCCCATGTTTATTATAAAATTTCCATGCTTCTCAGATATCTGTGCACCGCCTTTTTGCATACCCTTAAGACCCATCTCATCTATGATCCGGCCTGCAGGATATCCCGGCGGATTCTTGAAAACCGAGCCTGCGCTTCGGTAATTCAGAGGATGTCGATCCTTGCGCGATGCAACAAAACCTTTTATCTTTTCGCTGATCGCATCCCCTTCCCCCCTGATGAGGTCAAAAGAGACTCCGAAAATGATGGCCCCCTGAGAAAGTTCAAGATTGCGATATGAAAAACGCAGGCTTTTCTTGTCTATCTTTCTGGGATCGCCATTGCCTTCAAGGATACAGACCGATGAGACAACATCCTTGAGTTCCCTTCCCCAGGCCCCGGCATTCATCTTAACTCCGCCACCAACACTCCCGGGAATACCGGCACAAAACTCCAGACCCGTCAGGGACTCTTTAACTGAAAAATCAACCAGGGCGGAACATGAAACCCCTGCCTCGGCATAAACGGCGACGCCTGTTTTATCATCTAAATCGGTTGCCTCGATTTTACGGAGTTTATCAAGGGATATAAGAACACCGCGGTATCCACCGTCCCTTACGATAAGGTTTGTTCCCTTTCCAACCGGAATAAAGGGAACTTTCTCCTCCAGAAGAATCGCTACCAGCCCCCTGAGCTTCTCAACGTTATCAGGAAAGACTAGGGCATCCGTCTTACCCCCAACACCCATGGATGTGTGAAGGGACATCGGCTCATCAAAGAGTGCCCCGCCGACAACTATAGTATTTATAATGCCTCTGACCGCCCTGTTCACAGTCATCCCCGCTGTTACCATTATTTTTCCTTCAGCCTTTTGAGCAGATCCTTCCCCAGCCTCCAAACGCTCCCGGCCCCAAGTGTCATAACTACATCTCCAGGTCGTATTAGGGAACACAAATGGTCGGCAATCTCTCCAAATCCTGAGAGATACATCACGTTGGAATGGCCCTGGTCCTGTATGCCCTTACTCAGACTCATCGAGTTAATACCCTGTATCTCCTTCTCGCTGGCGGCATATATATCTGTCAGGATCAACAGGTCCGCGTCATCAAAGGAGGATAAAAATTCGTCAAAGAGAGCCTTGGTACGGGTATAGCGATGGGGCTGAAAAACAACGATCAGCCTTCTCTTCCACGCGTTCTTTGCCGCGGCCAGTACGGCCTTAATCTCGGTAGGGTGGTGGCCGTAATCGTCAACCACAGTAATACCTTCGGCCTCCCCTATTATCTCAAGACGACGATGAACACCCTGATAGGTCCTTATCCCCTCCCGTATTGTGGAGAAGTCCATTCCAAGTTCCATGCCAACGGCTATGGCAGCTACTGCATTGTAAACATTGAAAAGCCCCGGAACCTTTATCTCTACTTCACCCATTAGAACGTCTTTGTGATAGATAGAAAATCTGGAGGTAAACCCTTCGAAAGAGATGTCGGCGGCCCGGAAATCTGAATCGTTGTATATCCCATAGGTTATGGCCCTCCTCTTGACCCTGGGAAGTATATCGCGCACGTTATCACAATCACCGCAGAGGATAACGGATCCGTAAAATGGAACTGAATTGGCAAACTGCAGAAATGCGTCTTTGATCTCACCTATCCCGGGATAGTAATCAAGATGCTCACGATCAATATTTGTAATAACGGCCATATATGGATTCAGTCGGAGAAAAGAACCGTCGCTCTCATCTGCCTCGGCAACTATAAAATCGCCCTCCCCCAGCCGTGCATTGCTCCCTATACTGTCGAGCCGTCCGCCTATAACCATCGTCGGATCCAGACCGCCATGGGCAAGCACTGTAGATACCATGGAGGTGGTGGTCGTCTTTCCGTGACACCCGGATACGGCTATGGAATATTTAAGTTTCAAAAGCTCGGCCAGCATCTCGGCCCTGGGTATAACCGGGACATTCCTGCTGTGAGCCTCCATAACTTCGGGATTGTCCTCTCCGACCGCTGTAGATTTTACAACCACATCTGCATGAGTCAGATTCGATGACCTATGGCCCTGAAATATCCTGGCTCCCAGCGATTCCAGCCTGGATGTTATATCGGTGCTCTCCAGGTCGGACCCGCTTATGTTATATCCGAGATTGAGCAGAACTTCGGCAATGCCGCTCATTCCTATACCGCCAATCCCGACAAAATGTATGTTTTTTACCCTTCTGTGCATCAGTTCCCCCAGTTGTTTCCTCAAGGCTTAAGTTTCAACAGCTTTATACATTCATCAACAATCTTTTCCGCCGCATTAATATTACCCAGACTCTTAGATCTTTTTTCCATAATCCCTATGGAATCAGGTCTGTCAAAAAGTCTTCTGATTTCCCCGGCAAGTGCTTCACCACTGAGATCCTTTTCGATTATCATCTCTGCAGCTCCGGCATCGGCCAGGACCTTTGCATTCAATTCCTGGTGCCCACCTGCCGCGAATGGGTATGGAATCAGTATTGCGGCCCTGCCAACTGCGGTGATTTCCGCTATGGAAGTAGCACCGGCCCTGCATATCAAAAGATCCGCCGATGCATAGGCTGAAGCCATATCGGCAATGAAAGGTTGAACATCGGCGGCTATGCCAAGGTCTCGATAAGCCCTCTTAACCTCTTCCAGATCGCCTTCTCCCGTCTGATGGGTAATGAAAAGTCGATTCCGTATATCTTCCATATATGGAATGGCCTCAACCACGGCCCTGTTTATGGATCTGGCTCCCTGACTTCCACCGAAAACAAGAATGGAGAAGATGTCCTCTTTTTTACCGGCACAGGAAAGATCCGCCATGAAGCTTTTCCTTACGGGGTTTCCCGCAACTATCGTCTTAGCAGCGGCAAAGCGGCCTTCCCCGTCGGGAAAGGTCAGAAATACCCGATTCACGAAACGGCCCAGCACCCTGTTGGTGAAACCAGGCACAGAGTTCTGTTCGGCAACGGCTGTCCTGATACCCATACAAATGGCGGCGATCAGAGCAGGCCCGGAGGCGTATCCACCGACACCCAGGGCAATATCGGGATGGAAATTGCGCAGTATGGAGATGGACTGTGCGACAGCCCGTGGAATTTTCATCACCCCCACTGCCATTCCCTTTAAGCCTCTGCCTTTTATCCCCGCCACCTTTATGGTTCGGAGCGCAAATCCCAGTCCCTGAAGCAATCTTGCCTCCAAACCCTTGTCGGTCCCCATAAACAAAACTTCATTCATCGGCGATCGCCCAAGAAACTCCTCGGCGATTGCTATAGCAGGGAAGAGATGGCCTCCTGTTCCGCCACCGGCAATGATCATCCTGATACCTTTCTCTTCCATAAAAACCCCAATTTCATGCATATTCAGAATTTATACGATGAATCTCTGGCCCCTAGATTGCTGTTCAGTCGCACTATGAACTACCTTTTTCTCTTACCTGATAGGAGGATATATTCAGCAATATACCAACTACCATCATGCATATTACAAGTGAGGTTCCTCCGTAACTGAGAAATGGAAGCACCAGTCCTTTGGTAGGAAGAAGGCCCATGACAGCCGCCATGTTGATAAAGGCCTCAAGGGCTATTACCGTCGTCAAACCTGCAGCCAGAAGCATGCCGAACAGATCGGAACAACGAAAAGAGATAACAAACCCCCTTATTACAAGTACAAAGAACAGGGCAATAACGATCAGGACCCCGACGAATCCGCCCTCTTCGGCTATGACAGAGAGGATAAAGTCTGTATGAGGCTCTGGAAGGTAAAAGAGTTTCTGCATACTGTTTCCAAGCCCGACACCGAAGGTCCCCCCCGAACCGAACGATATAAAGGATTGTATTATCTGAAATCCGGTCCTGGTGGGATCATCCCAGGGATTCATGAAGGAAAGCAGTCTACTCATTCGGTAAGTTTCCCTCATTATCATGATAACCCCTATGGGAAGCGCCGCAGCGGCAAAACCTGCCAGATATGTAATTCTCCCCCCCGCCAGATAAAACATCAGCATAAATACGGCAACCATGATCACCGAAGTTCCAAAATCAGGCTGACACATCACGAGTCCCAGAATAATCATCAATATGATTATTGGAATCACAAAAACGCGGTAAAATTCCTTTATATGAATGATTTTCTTTGTAAGGTAGTGAGCGAGGAATATGACCAGAATAATCTTCACCAGTTCCGATACCTGGAATGAAACACCCCCTGCGCGAATCCATCTTGTCGCCCCACCTACCTTGGTTCCAACTCCGGGAATTAGAAGCACTGAAAGAAGAATTATGGATATTACAACAGCCGGGTATGCAGCCTTTCTAAGAAACCGGTATGGCACCCTGGAGGCGCAGAGCATTACGACAAGACCTATAACGACAAATATGATCTGTTTCTTTATGTAATGGTAGCCGTCGCCGAACTTCTCCATCGCAATAATGGAGCTCGAACTGTAGATCATTACCGTACCGATAACGACCAGTATGATCGTAACGATGAAAAGCATGATATCCGGCCTGCCGGAATTTATGGAAGGATGTTTTTCCATACCGCTTAACTTCCCCTTTGAACCATCGAGTCAACAATATTCTTAAAAAAAGTACCCCTCTCTTCATAGTTCCTGAATTCATCGAAGCTGGAACAGCCCGGAGATAACAAAACCGTGTCCCCCGGCAATGCATCCTTACGAGCCATCGACAGGGCCTCCTGAAGATTTCGGGCACACCCTGTCTTTACCACTCCGCCAATCATATTCTCTATCCTCTGAGCAGCTTCGCCAAAGATTACAACCGCCCTGCATCTTTCACGCAACAGCGCCGACAAAACACCGAAATCACCGCCCTTGTACCTTCCTCCCACCAAAAGAATTACAGGCCCGGGGAAGGACTGAAGGGCTCGGTATACGGCATCCACGTTTGTCCCCTTGGAGTCGTCGAAATATTCAACTCCATCGACATTTCCCGAAAATTCTATCCTGTGACCTATACCAGTAAAGCTATTCAATACTTCCATAATTCCAGAATGATCACATCCGCACATCCTGGAAGCAACCACCGCAGCCATTACATTTTCAAGGTTATGCAAACCCCTGAGTTTCAAACCACTGATGGGATAGGATTCATCCTTCCCCATTCTCCTCCAAACCAAATATTCCCCTTCTACAAAAATTCCCTTCTCCAGAGGTCTCGACGAGCTGAAAGATATGATATGTTCGGCCGACAGATTTTTCACCAAGTCGTAAGATCCCGGATCCTCCGAATTAATGATAGCCACGTCGCCCAGACCCTGCCCAGCAAATATTCTTTCCTTTACAAAGCGATACGCTTCAAGAGATCCGTGGTAATCAATATGGTCACATGTCACGTTCAAAAGCATGGCGACATGGGCACGAAAGTCTCTTACCCACTGAAGCTGAAAGCTGCTAACCTCAAGTATTATGTAATCTTCTTTCTGCCCTCCATCGACATAAGATATGAGCGGAGTCCCTATGTTACCGCCTACAAAAACCGTTTTTCCACAATGGCTAAGTATCTCACCTATCAGGGCGGTTGTTGTGGTCTTGCCGTTTGTTCCCGTAATGGAAATGATCGGTTTTTTAACGTACTCAAAGGCCAGTTCCAGTTCGCTTACAATCGGTATGCCCCTTCGCAATCCTTCAGTAAGGAGTGGATTGAATGGGGCTATACCTGGAGAAGGAACTATAAGGTCCGTACCTGAAAGTATGTCCAGATTGTCCATGCTGATACCCAGTTCAACACATTCCGTACCCTGGAAGGGTTTGATTCCGTCACCAAGCTCGGAGACAGGTTTATCATCCGCAACCAGTACGCGGGCACCCTTCCTGACCAGAAAACCGGTCGTAGCGATCCCCGTCTTGCCCATACCGATTACCAGAACTCTTTTGCCATCCAGATTCATAACTATTCCAAACCCCACGTAGTCTCTAACGAAGCTTCAAGGTACTTATCGCAACAAGGGCAAGGATAATGGAAATTATCCAGAAGCGTACAATGACTTTTGGCTCCGCCCAACCCTTGAGCTCAAAATGATGATGTATAGGAGCCATTCTGAAGATACGCTCGCCATTGGACATCTTGAACCATCCCACCTGGAAGATAACAGAAAATGTCTCGACCACAAATATGCCCCCCACGATAGCAAGCAAAATCTCCTGCTTTGTAAGAATTGCTATGGTCCCCAGGGCGCCGCCAAGCGAAAGTGACCCCACATCCCCCATGAATATCTGAGCAGGGTATGTGTTATACCAGAGGAAACCTATCCCTGCCCCCACCATAGCCCCGCAGAAAACGGACAGCTCTCCTACACCTGCAACATATGGTATCTGTAGGTACCCTGAGAGCTTTATGTTACCTGCAAAATAGGCGAAGAGTAGATAGGTCGCAAAACATATGGTCGCCGGACTAATAGCAAGACCATCAAGACCATCGGTAAGGTTTACCGCGTTGGCAGCCCCAACTATGATAAATGTAGAAAGCAGAACATACCCCCACCCAAGATCAGGCAGAATAGTCTTGAAAAAGGGAACTGTAAGATTTGAGTTGAACCCAGGCTTCAAATACAGCAGCACACTGATAAAAAGAGCTATCGCGATCTCCAGGGAAAGCCTTACTTTTCCTGGAATTCCCTTTCCTCTGTTGGATAATTTCCTGTAATCATCCATAAAACCTATAAGGCCGAACCCAACAGTGACCAGCAGCATGATCCAGACATAGTCTACCGTCAGCCTCGACCATAAAAGGGTGGACACCACTACGGAAAAGATGATTAGGATTCCGCCCATTGTAGGCGTACCTTTCTTTGAATGGTGAGTGCCGGGCCCGTCACTACGAATATGCTGTCTGATACTAAGGGATTGTAGTTTTTCAATCGCCCATGGGCCGAAAACAAAACATATGGTCAGAGCGGTTATCGCGGCATATATAGTCCTGAATGTTATATAACGGAATATATTGAGCCACGAATATGTCTCACTCAGAGGATATAGAAGATGGTATATCATAATTCAGATTCTCCCGACCGCATTCCTTTAGAAATGTGGAAAACAGCCATTTTTAATATAGTGGCTAACTATTAATTTACCACTACATATGGGTCCACACAGCCTTTCCGCTTTCCTCCAGCAAAACGGCACTATCCGAATGTTCCCACTATTGCATGAAGGAATTCTTCCATCTTCATTCTTCTCGATCCCTTGATCAATATCCAGTCCCCATCGCGCAGGATCTTGTGGAGTACCTCCATTACGAATTCAGGTTCATCGGAGAAATAGATATTTTCTCTCCTGAAACCGTTGTCGATAGCCCCTTTGGCTACTGATTCCGAAAACTCTCCCTTGAGAAAAAGGGTCCCCACACCGGTATCAGCAATGGCCCTGCCTACCTCTTCGTGCAATCTTATGGTGTCCTCCCCCAACTCGAGCATATCACCCAAAAAAACTATACTCTCATTCTTCCCTTTCAGATCGCCCATAGTTATTAAAGCCTCTTTTACCGATGCGGGGTTTGCATTGTAAGTATCATCAATTACGATAGAGCCGTTCTTGAGCCGGTATATATCCATCCGCCCTTTTACCTGCCTGAACGAAGAAAGCCCTTCACAGATCAGATCGTATGGTATCTCCATGGCCCAGCAGGCTGAAGCACAGGCCAGGGCATTGTATATGTTGTGACGTCCGACTACGGACATATCTATTCCCTTACTCATCCCCCCTATATTCATGGTAAAGCTTATTCCCCTCTCACCCCTCATAAATATACTGTCGGCCCTTACAAAGGCATTTTCATCAATACCGAAGCTTATGTTTCTTCCCAACCATTTATCGGAAAGGGTCCTCAAAAAAGAATCGTCCCTGTTTATTACGGCGACCCCATTATCCCTCATATTAAAGAAAAGGCTCCCCTTTTCCTCGGCAACAGCCTCCAGAGATCCGAAACCCTCCAGATGGGCCGGGCCAATATTGGTTATAACACCAACATTAGGCTCTGCTATGGCGGCAAGCCTTGCTATCTCGCCCCTGCTGTTGGTGCCCATCTCGACTACCGCCATTTCATGTAGGGCATTAATTTCAAGAAGACTGAGTGGAAGACCAATAAGGTTATTGTAATTTCCCCTGCTTTTCAAAACATTTCCCGATAGCTCCAAAACCTTGGAGATCATCTCTTTAGTCGTTGTCTTCCCACAGCTTCCTGTTACGGCCACAACAGGAATATCAAATCTTTTCCTCCACATATTGGCTATGTCGCCCAGTGCGCGAAGGGTATCTTCTACAAGAATAACCGTAACACCGGCTGGAACACTCTCCGGAATATCACAGGCCCCTTTTTGGAGGAGCAAACCTGATATACCTGCATTAAGTGCATCGGAGATAAAATCGTGGCCATTGAACTTATCACCGATGAGCGGAATAAATAGATTGCCCTCTATCAGATCTCTCGAATCTGAAGATATCCCCTCAAAGACACCATCCACGGTGCCCCCGCAAAGAACCCCTCCGGTGGCCTTCAATACGTCCATAACCTGAAGCAAGGGATATTTAGAGCCTTTCAACTGGCACCCCCTACTGTCCGTTTCAAAAGTGCCTCCCTTACAACCAGTCTGTCATCGAAAGGAACTTTTGTTGTACCCAATATCTGGTAATCTTCGTGCCCTTTCCCGGCAACAAGGACGATATCTGAATCGTCAGCAACACAGAGGGCCATGTCTATGGCTTCCTTGCGGTCAGCAACGATCAAGTAGCCCTTTTCGGTAAAGTCACGGGTTATATCTTCAGGGCTGTATCTCTTTACACTTCCCTCAATTCCCGACTCTATTTCCTTCATGATCTCGGCAGGATCTTCCGTTCTCGGGTTATCTGATGTAATTATAGCAAGATCACTCATCTCTACAGCTATCTTTCCCATAAGGGGTCTCTTCAAACGATCCCTGTTCCCCCCACATCCGAAAACGGTTATCAGCCTTTTTTTCCTTACCTCCAGAAGCGTATCGAGAACCTTTTCCAGGGCATCCGGGGTATGGGCATAATCCACAAAAACTGCAGGCTCACCTGCTTTGCTGCTCACCCTCTCGAGGCGACCGGGAACTAAATTTAGAAGCTCCAGCCCCGAGATAATTTTTCCCTGAGGCACCCCTATCGACAATGCTGCCGCAACAGCTGCAAGTATATTCGACAGATTGAATCTACCTGCCAGATGGGAAAATATTGGAAAATCACCGCCGCTCCATCGCATCCTTGCCTTGATTCCATATATCGAAAGAACAACATCGGCGGGCAGAAGATCGCAAGGTTTGTGCAGGCCGAATGTGAAAGTCGGGGGCTGAATCTCTTTATAAAGCCTGGTACCCCAGGGGTCATCCACATTTACAACCACGGTATGTCTTTCCAGCAGGTCATCAAAAAATCTCTTCTTCACCAAAAAATATTCTTCCATTGTCCCATGATAATCAAGATGCTCAGGGGAGAGGTTTGTGAATATACCAAGATCATATTCACAGCCATATACCCTTTTAAGATCGATGGCATGAGAGGAAACCTCCATAACAACATGCGTAACCCCCGAATCAACCATCTCCCTGAGAATCCTCTGGAGATCTACAGACTCGGGAGTAGTATGTCTCGATGGGAAAACCTTCGCCCCATAACGGTAGTTTACCGTTCCGATAACCCCCACGGAAAACCCTGCCGATCGCAATACAGATTCGAGGAGATAGGTAATAGTAGTTTTACCATTCGTTCCGGTGACGCCTATGAGACAGATCCCGCTGGATGGATTACCATAAAAGTTCTTCCCCATTCTGGCCATCGCCAGACGGCTATCGGCTACCTTTATACAGGAGACAGCTGCGTCAACGACGGATTCGTTATCTTTATCATATACTACACAGGCCGCCCCCCTCCTGAGGGCATCATCTATAAAGTTGTGCCCATCCGCCTCAATTCCAGAAATAGCAATAAAGGCAGACCCTTTCTCGCATTTTCTTGAATCATAGCAGATATTGGAGACATCTTCAGAGATATCCCCAAAGATATCCAGAACATCCACTCCAACCAGAAGGTCCGAAAGTTTCATTGTGTCAACCGTCTCCGTCATCCCCCCCTGCCGAAGAGCACATAACAGGGTTGATCTTCCTGAATAATAACACCGGGAGCCGGATTCTGGCTTATGGCCCATCCGCTTCCGGCAGTCTTTAGCTTTATCCCTCTTCTCTGCGATATTCGAATTACCTCTCTGAGGGACATACCTCCAAAATTGGGGACTGCGCCCTCCACTTCATTTCCTGCGCCGCCCTCTTCCGCATAAGCCAAATCCGCTACAGCAGACACAGGAATTATCGCCGTATTTTCACTCTCCGAAAAAGCGATCGATTCCCGGGCATCCATACCATTACCAGAGCATCTCAGTATCTGTTCGGAAACCTTCCTGAAAACTGGCGCAGCAGCCGCACCACCCCACCGATCTATTTTCGGTTCGTCCAATATTACAAGGATTAACAACTGGGGATTCTCGGCAGGCAAAAAACCTATGAAAGATGCCTCAACACTCTTGGGGGAGTAGCCTCCGGATGAAAAATCATACTTTTGGGCGGTTCCCGTCTTTCCGGCCACCGACAGATTGGCCATCCGGGCATTCCCTCCGGTCCCACCCTCACCCTCCACAACTCCCGTAAGCATGGACGTTATCCTCTTTGACGTCTCTTTCGAAATAACCCTCCTGAGCGTAACAGGTTCAAACTCCTTTACCACCGAACCATTTGTATCCACCATACACCGAACCACATGGGGCTTCATAAGCAAACCCCCGTTGGCTATGGCACACATGGCGCTCGCCATCTGAATAGCCGTAACCGATACCCCCTGGCCGAATGCAATTGTTGCAAAGTCAACATCCCGCCATTCACTGGGCCTCCTCAGTATGCCCGGCGACTCTCCCGGCAGATCAACCCCTGTCTTTGAACCAAAACCAAAGGATGTAACATACTGATGAAGCTTCTCTTTACCCAATATTGCAGCAATTTTAACCGTGCCTATATTGCTGGAGAACTTAAGAATTTCGGCAGGTGTAAGTTTCTCAAATTTTTCATTCAGCGCCTCATGGATAACCTTGCCTCCTACAACATAGGATCCATTTTCACAGTCAAAGGTATCCGTTTCCTTGATAATACCTTCCTCAAAAGCAGCGGCCAGGACAAAGGGCTTGAAAACCGAGCCGGGATCAAAGCAGTCCGTAACAGCCCGGTTTCTCCTTGATTCCTGACTATATGCGGAGAAGGCATTGGGGTTAAACCGGGGCTCATTGGACATTGCCAGTATCTCCCCCGTCCAGGGATCCATGACAACAACGCTTCCCCCCTTTGCTCCGGTCCTCTCAACGGCGCTTCGCAACTGAGACTCAACGATATACTGGATCTTACTGTCGATGGTCAAAAAGAGGCTACAGCTACTGTCGGCTACTGCCTTTCTGGAGTCACCACTCAGATATATTTTTTGCCCGCGGGCATCTCTACCCCACAATACCTCATCGGGGACCCCTTTGAGATATCCATCGTATTGCAACTCAAGCCCCTCCAGACCATTCGAGTCCAGACCGGAAAATCCGAGAAGGTGGCAGGCCATCTCCCTGTGGGGGTAAAACCTTTTTGGCTCCCTGACCAAGTGTACGCCATCGATATTAAGTGAGCGAACCCTTTCAGCCTCCGCCGGAGAAATCTGCCTGGCAACCCATCGAAAGCTTCCCTTTGCTGAAAGGGCCTTGGCAACCTTCCGTTCCTTAACATCCAATACAGATGCGAGCCTTGAAGCCGTACTGCGTCGATCCTTTATGCTCGATGGGTCGATATAAACGGAATCGGCCATTATTGTCGCTGCCAGCTTCTGACCGTCCCTGTCGAATATAAACCTTCTCTCAGGGTTAAGGGTAAGGGTTTTTTTGTGCTGACGGTCGGCAAGTCTGCCCAGCGTATCACCCGAAACAACCTGAAGCTGAAAGGCCCTGGACATAAGTCCTACATAGAGGAGAAGAAATAAAACCAGCACCGAAGCCACTCTGAATCTAAGCCATTTTTTTGATTTCCCAGTCATCGCAAAAAAATTACCTGGTCCCTTTCCGGATAGACCATCCCTATCTTGGTCCGGGCGATCGATTCTATCCTCTGTGGGGATTTGAGCGTAGCTATCTCAACCTTCAACCTCTTGTTCTCTTCCAGAAGAACATCCCTTCGATGCATCTCCCCAGCTATTCCATAATCAATGTTTGTAATGCTGATACGAAACCACACATAAACAAGGGCCATGACCATGAAAAAAAGTGCAACGGCTATCAGGTGGGTGAGCCTCCACCCCCCCCTTCTCTTGACTGCAAGCCCCATCCTCAGATCCTTACAGCAGTTCTCAACCGGGCACTCCTAGCCCTAGGATTACCCGCAACTTCAAAATCCCCCGGGGCAACAGATCGCCTGTTCAGGAGTTTAAGTTTGCTTTCCCTGCCACATCGGCATAGAGGAAAGTCCCTGGGACAGATACACCCCCTCTCCCAGGATCTGAACACCTCCTTAACCATTCTGTCCTCAAGGGAATGAAATGATATAACAGAAAACCTGCCCCCTTTTTCCAGCATGTCGATTCCATCTTCTAGGGCTTTTCGGAGGCTTGACAGCTCGTCATTGACTGCTATTCGGAGCGCCTGAAAGGTCTTTGTGGCAGGATGTATCTTCTTTTTTTTCAAACTGGCCGGGAGCGCACGGGCAACTATCTCGGCCAGCTCACCCGTTGTTCTTATGGGAGACAGCTTCCGCCTTTCCGAAATTGCACGCACAATCCTTCCGGGCATCATCTCTTCACCATAATCTTTTATGATAGCCTTCAGCTTATCTTCTGAAAAATCATTGACTACATCAAAGGCACTGAGACCGCTCCCCTGATCCATTCTCATGTCGAGCGGCGCATCAAGAGAAAAACTAAAACCCCTGTCGGGCACGTTCAACTGATGCGACGAAACGCCCAGATCCAGCAGAATCCCATGGAACCTATCAAAACCCAATTCCGATGCTATCTCGGAAATATCTGCAAAATTTCCCCTTACAAGTCTCGCTCGATCCCCGAAGATATCGAGTCTGCGGGACGATGCGGAAAGGGCCTCTTCATCACGGTCTATGCCGATAAGGATTCCGTCCGGCGAAGTCCTGGACAGGATCTCATGGGCGTGGCCTCCACCCCCCAGCGTACCGTCAAGATATACCCCCCCGGGCCTGCAATCCAGCGAATCAACAGCCTCTTTGAGCAGAACCGGTTCATGGAAGAAGGCACGTTTCATATCCCCAAGTCAGCCATATATTCGCTGAAATCTTCAATGTTCTCACTGGACTTATCAAGCACTTGCTCGAAGCGCTCCCTGTCCCATATCTCGATACTGCGACCCATTCCAGCGATAACGATCTCCTTCTCAAGTTTTGCATATTCCCTGAGCGAAGGAGGTATCAACACACGCCTCTGTTCATTAAAAGAGCAGTCAACAGCACCGGACATAAAAAGGCGCTGAAATGCTCGAACCTCTTTTCTTATTATGGACTGGGCAAAAACCTTTTCCTCTATTGCAGTCCATTCACTGTAGGGGAATACCAGAAGG
The DNA here is from genome assembly GCA_963665835.2 of Syntrophales bacterium. Lineage (GTDB taxonomy): Bacteria > Desulfobacterota > Syntrophia > Syntrophales > UBA2210 > UBA6078. Next base: position 912,802 of record CAXXWJ010000002.1, read on the forward strand.
CAGCCATCCCAGTTCGTGATCACCATACGCTCGTCATATTTTTCAGTGAAGACCTGACACAGCTTGGCAGGGAAAACGACCCTCCCCTTCTCATCAATGCTGTGATAATATCTCCCCCGGAACACAGACACAGGCAATACCTCCCACAATTACCCACTTCGTTACACTAGGTTGGACTATAAGAGTGCGGGGCGGCTTTGTCAAGGAAAAAAAATGGCTACTTTTTTCTTTTAATTTGATATTTTAGGACTGCACGGTTGTGCTCGATCAGGGTGGATGAAAAGTGGTGGGAATCGTTATTTTTAGACACAAAATATAGATAATCCACCGGTGCCGGCGAGACGGCTGCTTCGATGGAATCCCTGCCGGGGTTACAGATCGGGCCGGGGGGAAGACCATTTATGCGATAAGTGTTGTAGGGCGTCTTTTCTGCAAGATCCGCCCTGGTCAGGTTTCCGTTAAAATCCCCTATCCCGTATATGACGGTAGGATCGCTCTGCAATCTCATCCCTTTCTTCAAACGATTGTGAAAAACGGCGGAGACCAGCCTTTTTTCCTCGGTTGCCCCCCCTTCCTTCTCAATTATTGATGCAAGGGTAATCAGCTCTTTCGCTGTCAGCTTAACAGCCTCTGCCCTCTCCAGGATTTCCGGTGACATTATATTACCAAACTGCTTCACCATAAATCTTATAATACCCTCTTCACCCATGGACCTGTTGAGCCTGTGTGTGTCTGGAAAGAGATACCCTTCCGCACTCTCTCCCTCTATTCCCAGCGATGAAAGCAGTACTTTATCGTATGCAAGGCTGATGAAGGTCTTCCCATCTGCAAGGCCCTGTTCTTCCAGACGGGCAGCTATCTGACGCAATGTAAACCCTTCGGGGATGAAGACCGCGTACTCCTTGACCTTCCCCTTCACCATCCTCTCAAGAGCAGCCATGGGTGTCATGGAACTGCGCAGATCATACTCGCCCGCCTTTATATGCTCCGATGCCCCGGTTAGAAAGGCCAGCAGATAAAATCCTCTCCTGTGCCTTATCAGTCCGGCCTTATCCAGGATATCCACCGTCTCCTTCAGCGAACTTCCCCTGGGTATTTCAACCGTAACCTCCCGATACTGAAAGTCTATGGGACTTTGGGTATAATTGAAAAATACTAGGGAGAAAAAAGCCGACCCCAGCAAAAAGGCCGCTGAAATGGCCATCAAAGTTTTTAAGCAAAGGCCCCTCATATCTACTTTTCTCTTTGGGATTTTATGCCTTGAGTTTCCTGATCCTCCGACGCTGATCCTCGTGGATTCTGATCAAGGTAACTTTGAAGAATAATGGAAGCAGCTACTTTGTCTACAATCCCCCGCATCTTTTTTGGGTTAATGGCCGCCTCCCTCATAAACCCCTCAGCCTCCTTGGTTGAAAGGGCCTCATTCCACCTTACAACGGGAACAACAGCCTCTTCTTCAAGGGCCTCCACAAAACCGTCGACCTTCTCGCACTGAATACCCCTGGTGCCATCAAGCTTTACGGGGTATCCTATAACTATGAGATCGGCGTCATATTCTCCTGCTAAGGCCATAATCTGAGCTATGTCACGTTTCCAGTATTTTCTGACAACTGTCGCAACACCCCTGGCGGTAATGCCCATCTCGTCACTGACAGCCACCCCTATCCTCTTGTCTCCGTAATCAAGGCCTAATATTCTCATAATTGGTAAAAACTCATAACACACTACAGCAGATATTACAAAAGGGGATTGCCCGACAAAAGGATCGGCTTAACAGACAATCAGCTTGTGAAAGCCTTGCGTTTTTGTTATCTCTCCAAAATAAGTCGATTCTGACGAGGTATTATGGACGGTACAAGGCACATCATCTTGGGAACGGCGGGACACGTAGACCACGGGAAGACGTCACTGATAAAGGCCCTTACCAATGTTGATACGGACCGCCTCAAGGAAGAAAAAGAGCGAGGGATTACCATAGAACTGGGCTTCGCCCCCCTTATCCTTCCCGATGGCCAGAAACTCGGCATAGTCGATGTCCCTGGCCATGAAAGGTTCGTCAAGAATATGGTTGCCGGTGCCGGGGGGATAGATCTGGTTGCAATGGTTATTGCCGCCGATGAGGGAGTTATGCCGCAGACTCGTGAGCATCTCGACATCTGCGATCTCTTGGGAATAAAAGAAGGGGTCGTGGCACTTACAAAAACAGACATGGTGGATAAAGAATGGCTCGCAATGGTTCAGGAAGATATAAGGCACTTTCTTGAAGGAACCTTTCTGGAGAAAGCACCTATCATTCCTGTTTCATCGGTAACCGGCCAAGGTCTTCCTGAACTGCTTCGTGCCCTTTATGAAATTATTTCCCGGGTTGATGACAGGTCGGACTCGGGTTTTTTCAGGCTGCCCGTAGACCGGGTCTTTACCATGAAAGGCTTCGGCACAGTCCTGACAGGGACGCTTGCCTCCGGAAAAATCCGTCTCGGCGACAGCGTAGAGATAATGCCCTCAGGTGCGCAGGCCAAGATAAGGGGAATTCAGGTACACAACGAGATATCAGATATCGCACAGGCGGGCCAGAGAACCGCCATAAACCTCCAGGGGGTAGATAAAACCACCATAGAGAGAGGTTATGTGCTGACTCGCCCCTCCACATTTCAGGCATCGAGCCGCCTGGACGTCTATTTCAATTATCTACCAGGGGTATCGAAAAAACTTAAAAATCGTGCACTCGTAAGATTTCATACAGGTACAAGTGAAACTATCTCAAGGGTAATAATGCCAGGGCGCGATGAGCTGGCCCCCGGAGAATCGGCCTACGCACAGATTCTCCCCGAAACTCCGCTGGTAGCTATGTCGGGGGATCATTTCGTAATCCGGAGCTATTCCCCGGTTACCACGATAGGAGGGGGACAGATAACAGACCCTCTGGCAAGGAAACATCGCAAAAACCCATTACCGGGCGAGGCCGAAAAGCTTCACAGGGGAACTTCGGAAGAAAAGTCGGCGATAATCATGGACCGTGCAGGAATAGATGGAATCTCAATCCTTACGCTGGCGATACGGACGGGACTTTTACCGGGCGAACAGGAAAAGATCTTAGAAAAGATGCTTTCCGAGAGAAAGGCTCTGTTAATCGACCGGGAGGAGCGCCGAGTCGTCTCATCAAGGGTATATATTGATTTTCAGGCCCGTCTGCTTTCCGAGGTATCGGCCTACCACAGCAGATATCCGCTAAAAGAGGGTATCTCCAGAGAGGAGCTCAGAACAACCCTGGGAGGATTCATCGACACAAAACTATTTGGCAGGGCATTGAAGGATCTTGTTGCCGAAGGAAGTATAGTTGCCGAGAAAGACAATGTACGTATAGAGAACCATTCCGTAAACCTTAAAGAGGACGAGGCAAAGCTGAGAAAAGAGATCACCGGCATATATCAATCCGCCGCCCTTGCTCCCCCCTCTACCAAAGAAATAATAGACAGATTCTCGGCTGACAAAAAGATGGCTAACGACATCCTGAACATAATGCTGAGCGAAAACATCCTGGTCAAAGTCAATGAAGACCTGTACTTCTACAGAGAAGCCATTGACCAGCTTAAAAATGATTACCGCGCTTTGCTAATAAAAGACGGCAAGGCTTCCCCAGCTTCATTCAAAGACATGACGGGCCTGTCGCGCAAGTTCATAATCGCGCTAATGGAATATTTCGATAAGGCAAAATTTACCATCCGCGTGGAAAACCATCGCATGCTGAGAGAGAGAATAACGTGAAAGGCCCGACAGAAAAGTTTGAAGCAAGCCTTTACGATAAGGGAACCCTGTCCCGCGTCCTTGAACCGGTTGTAACGGAGGCACCGGTAGAGATATTCTTTAACGACCTAAAGGTTGCAACCATAGCCTGCACGGGGATACATCTGGAGGAGCTGGCCCTGGGATTCCTGCTGTATTCCGGTCAGATAAGGACATTGGAAGAGGTAAAGAACATAACGCTATCCGCCGAAGATTCGCGTGTCAATGTCCTGACCAGCTATAGCATATCTCCCGATTCACATTCTCCCGAACATTTTGTACTTTCCAGCGGAGCAAGAGGAAGGGGCTGTAAAAAGAAAAGACAAGCCATAAAATCAGACACTTGCATATCTGCAAACAGGGCCATAGCGTTCATGGAAGAATTGCTGTCATCCTCCCAGTTGCACAGCATGACCCACGGCACACACTGCTCGGCTCTGGCCGACAGAGATCACATGATCGTCATGAGGGATGACATCGGACGGCACAACACCATAGACATGCTGGCAGGATACGCACTGTTAGGTGGTATCGACTGCTCCGACAAGATAATCGTAAAGACTGGAAGGGTTTCCTCGGAGATAGCGGAAAAGGTCTGGACCCTGGGAATTCCCATTATGATTTCACATTCGGTCCCAACCTCTGAGGCAATCAACATACTGAACAAAGCGGGGATTACACTCATAGGGAACGTAAGGGGAAAGACATTCAAGGTATACACCCACGAAAGGAGGGTGCAGGTTTGAGCACAAAAAACATCCATGTAAAAGATATACATGCCGGGGACCGGATAAATGATCTGTTTCTCGTCACTGAAAAGAATATGGCAATATCGCAGAAGGGGAATCCCTATCTGAACCTGAAACTGAGAGACAGCACAGGGGAAATAGACGGCCGGGTATGGGACAGGGCGGCAGAGATAAACGATATGTTTGCAGTGGGTGACATCGTCAGCATTCAATCACAGGCGATCAGCTTCAGAAACATGATCCAGCTCTCTATCGCCAAGATAGCCGTCATTGATGATTCCTCCACCATCCCTTCCGACTACATGCCCTCATCGGCCTCGGACATCGAATCCATGTTTCAGAAGCTGATGGATATTATAGCTACCATACAGAACAGGCACCTTAAAGACCTCCTGAATTTGATATTCAACGAAGAAAAAACAGCCGATGCATTTAAAAGGGCCCCCGCAGCAAAAGGCTTTCATCACGCCTATATAGGAGGTCTTCTGGAGCACACGCTCTCAGTAACGCAGCTTCTCGAACTTGTTACAGGGCATTACAGTCATATAAAGAGAGATCTCGTGATTGCCGGAGGTATACTGCACGATATCGGGAAGATACGGGAGCTGTCATTTGACGGAACGATGGATTATACCGATGAGGGACGTTTGGTGGGACACATCGTAATGGCCGTTGAATTAGTAGATGAAAAAATAGCCGATATCGAAAATTTTCCAAAACAGCTGGCCCTCGAGCTCCGTCACATACTGCTAAGCCATCACGGCACTCTGGAATTCGGCTCCCCCAAACGACCGAAGACCATTGAGGCCCTGATTGTAAACTTCATCGACGACCTGGACGCAAAGACGAACGCATTCGGGGAGTTTATCAAAGTCCCTGGGAATGAAACCAGATGGACCCCCTACCACAGGCTCCTGGAGAGGTTTATATACAGGGGACCGGTAGATGAAAATGAAAGCCCGGAAAGCAATGAGTGAGAGGGTTCAGTAGCTCCTGGCACCGAAAATGGCGGTCCCTATTCTGACTATGGTAGAGCCCTCCTCCACCGCAACCTGGTAGTCCCCGGACATTCCCATTGAGAGTTCCCGCATCTCAACGCGAGGGACATTCTCAGCGGCTATCCTTTCGCCGAGTTCACGCAGGGCTATAAAGTATGGACGGGCATCCTCGGGATCATCACACCAGGGGGGCATTGTCATCAGACCACGGATCGAAAGATTATCAAGGCGAGCGATACGCCTTACCAGATCAAGGGCGTTATCCTCCTGAATACCGCTCTTGCTTTCCTCTCCGCTCACGTTTACCTCGACAAGAATATCCATGACCCGTCCTATGGCAGCCGATCTCTTATCGAGCTCTTCCGCCAGTCCAATTCTGTCGACGGAATGTACCATATCAAAAAGCTTTACCGCGTATTTAGACTTGTTGGACTGAAGATGTCCTATCATGTGCCACTTGACATCGACGTCCATGGTCTCGATCTTTCGCTTCGCCTCCTGAATGTAGTTTTCACCCATGAGATCGACGCCTGCCTCGATCGCTTCAATTATCCGTTCATCATCAACAGTTTTGGTAACGGCCATAAGCCTCACAGCGGAGGGATCCCTCCCCGATCTGATAGCGGCCGCCCCGATCTCTTCCCTTATCCTTCTTACATTATTTTCTACTTCAGACATCCCAAACTTCCCTTATATTTATTAAATCCACCAGCGGCCCGATATCCTCTTCAACAGGCCAATCTCCAAGGAATAAACTTCCAGTTTCCTAACTGACAAGGCTCGATGTATAACCCTTTCTCTTACGAAATGCCAGCCTCAAAAGGGGGGAACCGTTATTACATGCTGAGCTAATCAGGGTTTCAAGCCTGATTAAGATAGCTCAAAATAAATTGGGGGGTTCTTGTGACGATAGCGATAGACAGACTTTTCTGATTCCCCTTACAGCATTCAAAAGGTAGATTTGAGGGCTGCTCAGCACCTCATCCACAGCTACAACTCTCTCCCTCAGATGGCCCATATCCAGCAGCCTTGCTCGCTGCGTCCCCGGGAGCAGTCCGCACTGCAGGGGCGGTGTGTAGAGAATTCCACCAACTTCAATCGCCACATTAGCGATGGAGGATTCCGTAATCTGCCCCTCTTCGTTGAATAAAAGCACATCATCACTTCCGGGACACATCTTTAGGGCATTCGCATAAAGATCCCTGCGGGTCGTTTTATGGTACAGAAAGATATCCCTTTTATCTACTGGGCTTTTGGACATGCCCACCCTGCCGAAGCCACCCGGGTCAGAAAGGATAGGCACCGACTCGGAGCCTATGGCGCCATGGCGGGAGACAAACAGACGCACCCTGTGCATACCCGAAACAAGTGCCACAGCCAGACGGGCCAGCTCTTCCCTGACCCTGGCCATGTCGAGCCTAAAGCCGAAATATTCAGCCGAAGCCGCCAGTCGCTTCAAGTGATATTTTAGAAGAGGATATCCCTCTTCTAAAGACCAGATCAACGTTTCAAGAAGGTCAAAAGCACCGGAAGGATGAGAAAGCACTTTCGTCTTTACCAGACACTCCTCATATTCCTTTTCAGGCTCGGAGTCCCATACTATGCCTCCCCCTACACCGTATTCGGCGCTGCCGCTCCTTTTATCTACAAGTACAGTACGAATGGCAACATTGAACTGGGCTTTTCGACGGGGGGCCCAAAAACCTATTGTTCCTGTGTAGATTTTCCTTGGAGATTCTTCGAGGCGGGAAATTATCTCCATCGTGCGGCGCTTCGGCGCACCGGTAATAGATGCCGGGGGAAATGTGGCAGAAAGAATCGATGCCAGTGATTCACTCGTTCTGGCCTTCACAGTGGAGGTCATCTGCCAAAGCGTAGGATATCTCTCTGCCTCAAAAAGTACCGTCGTCTCGACACTTCCATGCAGGGCCACCCGTCCCAGATCGTTACGCACCATATCTACAATCATGACGTTTTCGGCCCTGTCCTTTTCTGAAAAAATCAGATCCTCCCTTTTTTTCAGATCATCTTCATACCACAACCCCCTGGGGGCCGTGCCCTTCATCGGACGCGACTCGATCAGGTCACCATCAACACGCAGGAACAGCTCCGGTGAAGCGCTGGATATCGCCCAGTCACCACTATCTATAAATGCGGCAAAGGGGTACTGGCCTTCACCTGCCATCTGCAAAAAAAGTTTCCAGGTATCAATAACGTCACTGGTACGGAGTCGGTGCGTAAGGTTGACCTGATACGTATCGCCCAAGCCTATTGCTTCTTTGACCTCAAGCAGACGGCGGCGGTGTTCTTCTGGGATGACAGAACTTTTCCATTTTATCGTGCCGACAGGGGCTTCAATATCCTCAGGAAGTTCTATATGAACGGCCTCTTTGAATAGGCAAAACCAGATAAGGGGAAAATCCCCGTCAGCTTTGGCTGGAAGAGAGGAATCGAAGGCCGGTGCCGCCTCATATGAGATAAACCCGGCAGCATAGAAGTTTGCATCTCCAACTCTCTCCTCTATAAGGCGGACAAGGGGAACAACCTCCTCCATATGGCATGTAGTAATGACCTCGCAGGGAGAACTGAATTCCAGCCATTTACCTTCAGACCCGTCACGCATTATAACCCTTGGAAAGCTTGGGCTTCCGGAATTACTCATATAAATGGCCTATCGTTAGTTATCTGCGCCATATGGAAAAATCACCGCACCCTTCCCTATGAGAAAGGGTGACGATCGATCACTGAATTCTGAAGGATTTAAAGGGGGAAGTCTTTTATCATCTCCATATCCATACTTATATCCCGTCCCTGCGTTGTCAGATAGTTGCCGATCATAAATCCGTTGGCACCGGCAAAAAAGATCCAGGACTGATAATCTCCCAGGGTCACCTCCCTGCCTCCGCATATAAGGATGTCCTTTGAAGGATTGACAAATCTGAAGATGGAGATCGACTTTAGTGCCTCCATTGGCGAAAGTAGCGGCATCTTCTCCATGCGCGTTCCGGCAACAGGATTAAGGAAATTCAAGGGTATCCCGTCAACATCAAGATCCCGCAGTGTCATGGCAAGCTCCACGCGCTGTTCCCAGCTTTCTCCCAGCCCCAGTATTCCTCCGGAACATACCCTCATACCCTTTGCCTTCGCAGTTTTAACCGTATCGATATCCTCGTCATAGGAGTGGGTGGTGCATATGTTGTCGAAGTTGCTTCGGGCAGTTTCAAGATTGTGATGGTATACTGAAAGGCCACTTTCCCTGAGGCTTGCCGCCCTGGACTGATCAAGCATCCCAAGAGAACCGCAGACGGTGATATCAACACCTCCGACTATCTCACGGGCAGCGGCTCTTACAGTCTCCAGATCCCTGTCCGTAAGGGCAACCCCGCTTGTAACCATTGAAAACCGGTTAGCCCCCGCCGCTTTCATTTCACGGGCCCGACCTAAGATTTTTTCCTTGTCCATCAAAGAATAGATATCTATCTCTGTGGAGTGGTGGGCAGACTGAGAACAAAACGCACAATCCTCGGAACACAGCCCTGATTTGGCGTTGATTATGGCACAGATGACAGGCCTGTCTCTGAACCGTTTTCTTATGCTGTTTGCACAGTACAGAAGATCCAAGCTCTGATCTTCGGAAAGATGCGCCAGAAAAACTGCCTGCTCAAAAGAGATGCCCACGCCATTTCCATTCAGGATATTTTCCGTAATTTCAGCTAGTTTATCGTTCATAATATATTTTCCCCCATTGCCTGCTATAGTTCAGAAGTTGCCATTGCCGAGGCAATAACAGAGATGACGGGCATATGTCAACCCCAATATTGTTTATGGTTGACATATGCCATATCAACTGATATTAGCCCTTCATGTCAACAAAAGATGAATTACTTGAGTGCCTTAAAGAGGGAAAGGGAACCTGGCTCTCGGGAGAAGCTCTGGGGCATAGACTAAGCATTTCCAGAACGGCCATCTGGAAACAGATAAGCGCGCTCAAAAAAGAAGGCTACCTAATAGAATCATCGAGAAAAAAGGGACATATGCTGAACGGAGTGCCGGACTGTCTCTTTGAAAGCGAGATCAGGGAGGGGCTGGGAACTTGCGTCTTTGGCAAAAAGAATATCCTGCATTTTATTCAGGCAGAGTCCACAAACATGACCGCTGAAACTCTGGCAAATCAAGGCGCAGCGGAAGGCACAGTGGTTGTGGCAGAACATCAGACAAAAGGAAGGGGCCGACTGGGAAGGACATGGTTTTCTCCCGGCGGCGAAGGCATATATGTCTCTGTTATTCTGCGACCATCAATACCGCCTAATGATGCGCCCAAACTGACTCTGATGGCCTCTGTTGCTGTCGCCGAGGCCATCAGGACCTGCGCACCGGTGGAGGCCTCCATCAAGTGGCCCAATGATATTATGATAGGAGGAAGAAAGGTCGCCGGCATACTTACAGAGATGAGTACCGACATGGACAGGATACACTATGTTATCATCGGCATGGGGATAAACATAAACAATCCCTCTGAAAATTTTCCGTATGAAATAAGGGAGATAGCGACGTCTCTATTCTCCGAAACGGGGAAGATATTTTCCAGGGCGGAAATATTAAGAAAGTGCCTGGAATCTCTGGAAAGATATTACGAGACCTTCAAGGAAAAGGGCTTTCTACCGATCATGAAAAGATGGGAAGAGCTGACAGAGATGATGGGAGCAACGATAAGAGTCGATGCAATCGGCAATACCTACAGTGGCACCTTCAAGGGCATAAACGAAGACGGATTTCTGGTCATGCGGGACAGTTATGGTGGGGTAAAAAGGATAATCTCCGGCGACGTTTCCATAGTCAACAGGTAAAGGAAAGGTTTCATGACAAGCAGATATGAAGAAATGGCGGAAGCCGACCTCAAGTACATCTGGCACCCATTCACACAGATGCGAGGGTACGCAAGCGAAAAACCTGTCATAATCGAAGGGGGAGAAGGCTCTTTCCTGATAGACACAGAGGGGAACAGATATATCGACGGCGTATCCTCTCTTTGGACAAACGTACATGGCCACAGAAAGGCCGAACTCGATCTGGCCCTGACCGAGCAGATAGGGAAAATAGCCCACTCCACGCTTCTGGGGCTCTCCGGAACCCCGGCGATCAGGCTGGCAAAGAAGCTGATCGGGATAGCCCCAGACAGACTTTCAAGGGTCTTTTATTCGGACAACGGCTCAACAGCGGCAGAGATAGCCGTCAAGATAGCCTTTCAGTACCAGCAGCAGGCCGCCGATGGCGACCCGAAAAAGAAAAAGTTCATAAAGCTCTCAAATGGTTATCACGGCGACACTATCGGTTCTGTAAGCGTAGGGGGAATTGACCTCTTTCACGCCACCTACAGGGATCTGCTTTTTCAGACAATCACCGTAGACTCCCCCTACTGCTACCGCTGTCCCTTTGGAAGTTCATACCCTGGCTGCGCCATGGAATGTCTGAGCCAGATAGAGGAAACCATAGACCGGCATCATCGCGAAACCGCTGCCCTGATGATGGAACCCATCGTTCAGGGGGCAGGAGGAATCCTGGTACATCCCAGGGGGTATCTGAAAAGAGTAAGGGAGCTGTGCGACCGGTTCGGTATTCTCTTGATAACCGACGAGGTCGCTGTGGGATTTGGAAGGACTGGAAAGATGTTCGCCTGTGAACAGGAGGGTGTCTCTCCCGATATAATGGCCGTGGCAAAAGGGATAACAGGGGGGTACCTGCCCCTTGCGGCAACCCTCGCAAGCGAGAAGGTCTACGAGGGATTTCTCGGAGAGCACGACGAGTTCAAGACCTTCTTCCACGGTCATACCTATACGGGAAACGCCCTGGCCTGCGCCGTTGCCATCGCCAATCTGGAAGTATTCGAGAAGGAAGAAACGCTTAAAAACCTTCAGCCAAAGATCGCCCATCTTACAGAAAGGCTGGAGCCATTCAAGGCACTTAAGAATGTAGGAGAGGTTCGCCAGAGGGGATTTATGGTAGGGATAGAGCTTGTGGCAAACCGCGAAACAAAGGAGTGCTTTGAACCGGCAAAGAGAATAGGCCACAGGGTAATCATGGAGGCACGAAAAAGAGGGGTCATAATCCGCCCGCTGAGCGACGTTATCGTACTCATGCCCCCTCTGGGGATCTCTATGGATGAAATAGATCAGCTCTGCAACGCTACATATGAGTCCATAAGGACCGCCACGAAGGAAAACTGAGATGGCCCTCCCCGAAAAACACCAAAAAGAAAAGTCCGTCATTAAAGGGGTCTTCAACTTCAATCCCTCCGACGGCATATACAGAGACCACTTCCCAGGATACCCTGTCGTCCCCGGTAGTCTCGTGATTCACGCCTTTCTCAAGGCTGCTGCGAAGGTGCAGATAAAAGGGAAAATTTCCTCTGTGGAAAACTTCAGATTCAGGGAATTCATAATACCGGGAGCCTATCCTTTCATGATGGAGATCGGGGAAGACAGGGTTTCATGCACCATAAACCTGGGCGACAGGAAGGTGGCAACGGGGGTCTTAAAGCTTTGACAGCAACTAATAAAGGCCGTCGCGCCCTTATACTGGGGGGCAGTTGCGAGCTGGCGTTAACACTGGCGCAGTCGATGATCAGGACCTCGCTCTACCCCATACTGACATACAGAAACAACGCCGGAAAGGACAGAATAGACCAGCGCCTTCTTCCCTTTGCGGACAGCTATGAGAGCAGGTTCCTGAAATTAGGTGACAGAGAATCACTGGACATTCTTTTCAGAGACATAGAGGATAATCTTGATTTTCTTGTAGATTTTGCTAACGACGATTATGAAAGTCTGGTAGCCGCAGCCGATGATGACAGGGTGGACAGATATTTCCATGAAAATCTGTCCTTTCGGGCCCAGGTACTGAAGCGCGCCGCCCGCGCCATGCTGAAAAAAAGAAGGGGCAGGCTCATATATGTCTCATCCACCGCCGCCGACAGGCCCAACCCTGGCCAGGGCTTTTACGGGGCCTGTAAACTGGCCTCCGAGGCACTTTACCGAAGCATCGGCCTGGAACTGGCAAAACGAGGTATAACCTCGGCCATTGTCCGCCCCGGATATGTTGATGCAGGCAGAGGAATCAAATACCTCTCGGAAAAAGGTGATCAGTTGCTGGAAAAGATCCCTACAAAAAGGATGATAGACTGCAATGAGGTAGTGGGAACCATACTTTTTCTAACCTCCGAAGAGGCGCGCAGCATCAACGGCACGGTGGTTACCATCGACGGTGGCCTTATGTCATGCAAATAGGAACCCTGTGGAAGTTGCTACAAAAAGAGCGAAGGTAAATGTAAGATGGACATATTCGAGGAATTGAAGAGCATAATAACAGATCTACTTGATATTGAAGATGTAGAGATAACCCCCGGCACCTATATGGTAAAGGACCTAAACGCTGAATCCATAGACCTTCTGGAACTGGCCGTCGCCATAAACAGCCGTTTCAATATAACCGTAGTGGATGATGATATCTTCCTGAACCGGTTCAGACAGTTTATGTTTGACTCAACACAAAAGGGTGAGGACCCAATCCACCGCTTGACCCTGCAGTACCCCTTCCTTACCGGTGAGAGGATCAGGGAAATAGCGACTAAGCTGAAGGAAGGCCCGCAGCTAAAGGTGGCGGACCTGATCAGCTATGTTAAATATCAGCAAGAAGAGGGTGCAAATGACCGGGCTTGACAGGCTTATAGGGTCGCGAAGGAGTATCAGAAGATATTCCGAAACTCCTCCCAGTGAAGAACAGATACTGGAAATGATAGGTGCGGCTTCCAAATCCCCCTCTCCTTCCAATCGTCAGCCGGTCCGCTTCATTCGGGTAAGGTCGCCTGAGGCAAAGGAAAGACTTCGCCAGGCTTCTCGTATCGGGCATGAAAGGCTGCTTTCTGCGGTCAGCGCGTCGGGCGGTTCGAAAAAATCAAGAAACTGGGTCAACGCATATTATCGTTTCTCAGATTTCATGTTCGAGGCACCTGCCCTCTTCGCCGTTGGAACGGCAATGCAGCCACCGGGCCCTGGGGAATCCCTCCGCGGTCCCGTTGCCTCATCGGCCAGGCGCCGAGATCTGGACATATCCGTAGGCCTGGCGCTGATGTCATATCTGCTCAAGGGAGAAGAACTTGGACTGGGCTCCTGCATCCTCACGGCCCCTCTTATCTTTATAGAGGAACCTGAAAAAATCATGGCTCTCGATGGGATAGCACTCAGGTGTTTCGTCACAACGGGCCGGCCCTACGAAAAGCCCCCCTTTATCACCCGCATGGAAGCTCAGGAAATATACCAGGAAGTCTGAATGAAACGAAGGGTAGCCATAACATCCATAGGGGTTGTTTCCTCCATAGGCTGCTGTCCGGAGGATATAATAAAGAGTCTTCGTGATGGAAGGACCTGTTTCGAGAAACAGGCCTCCTATCCGGAGATTGTGGTGGCCCCGGTCAGAGACTTCAAACCCAGATCGTACACAGGTCCATTCAAGGGCAGCCGCTACCTTAACAGAGGTGCTCTCTTTTCCCTGGCCTCTGCGGTAGAAGCGGCGCGCAGTGCCGGAGATATGGGAGACAGACTCTCAGAGGCCGGTCTTTTCGTAGGCGCTGGACCCAATCTCGACATCGGAGGAGAATTCCCCGAGGTCATAGGGGGAGATATTGACCACATGGATCTGCAGGCCCTGTGGATACTGAAGTTCCTCCCCAACACTGCAACCTCGGCAATTTCAAAACTTCTGGGAATCCGCGGGGAGAACCTGACCATATCGACGGCTTGTTCATCGTCACTTCAGGCAATCGGAGAGGCTTACCGGAAGATAAAAGACGGGTACCTCGACATGGCTATGGCCGGTGGAGGGGACTCGCGTCTAAGCAGGGGGGGCATACTGGCATACAAGAAGGCGGCGGCGCTGTACGCCGAAAGCGGCGATCCCGACATGGCAAGCAGACCCTTCGACCTTAGCCGCTCGGGATTTGTTCCTGGAGAGGGAGGCGCATTTTTTATCCTGGAGGAACTCGGGGATGCCATAAAACGGGGAGCCATAATATATGGTGAAATTTGCGGCTACGGATCTTCCATGGACGCCTATAACATGACTGCACCAGACACCGGCGGCACCGGAGCGAAGGCAGCCGTCAGGGGGGCGCTGAAAGAGGCGAATCTAAAGGCGGAAGATATTGAGGCCCTGTCATCACACGGAACGGGAACGGTACTTAATGACGATATGGAAGCAGGTCTCATCTCGAACATATTTGGCCATGCAAGGCCTCTTGTTATAGCTCTTAAATCATGGATCGGGCATGGCGCCTCGGCATGCGGCGCTCTTGAGCTGGCGGTCACCCTTGCCTGCATGAGATACTGTTACCTCCCGGGAATCAGGAATCTCAATGAACCATGCGATTCAGAAATCAGCTTCGTAAGAAAAGGTATAGACAAAGTATTTGGTACAGTCCTGCTTGAGAATTTCGGATTCGGGGGGCAGAACAGTGCCCTAATTGTAAAAAAATATGATGAGGGATAAAGCGCCTGCGTTAAAAAGACATCATTGAGTCAAAAGTTCCACCATGACAGTTTGAGGAATTTTTAAATGTCCGAGATTGAGATAAAAACAGGCCTTGAGGGCTTCGTAATGCTCGACGGAATCACCTTCGTTGACAAGGCGGATATCAGGGCCTTGCGGTCCTTCAACGAAGAACCGGCATATACAGGGATAGAGGCCCTCGCCCAGGCCGGGGCTTTCCATATACGTCAACTTACCGGCTTCGAGAGACATATTTTTCTCCTCAAGGTGGGATCCTGCTCAATACCCACTCAACCACTTAATGGGGAAATGGCAATTTCAGGCAGACTGCTTAATCGCAGTGATTCCGCTTTCAGATGTGAACTGAAGGGGGAGATGGCAGGCAAAACCGTTATGGAAGGGGAATTTTTTTACGCCGCTTCCGACTACTGCACCCAGACCAGCAGAGAGATTCTGCGCGGCCATTATGAGAAGACATTTTCATGTTTGCTGATAGATACAAATCAAGATTGAACCTGCAGCGTCAGGCCGGACTGTACAGGGATCCGCCCGAAGTAGATCGGAGAACGGGAAAGGTGATCCTCATCGGCGGCAGGGAAGTACTCAACTTTTCTTCAAATGACTACCTGGGGCTTGGCTCCTCCCCGGAAATAGCCGAAAAAGTCGCTTCCAGTTTCTACAGATATGGCGCATCCTCTTCCTCGTCCCGGCTGGTTTCGGGAAACTACAGGCTGATAAGGGAGGCGGAAAGGACCTACGCAGATTACTTCGGATACGATGATGCCCTGTTCTTTCCCAGCGGCTACCAGGCCAACATTGCCCTGATCTCCACCCTACTGGAAAAGGGGGATACCGCCCTGTTCGACAAACACATTCACGCCAGCAGCGTGAAGGGCACGATGATGAGCGGGGCCTCCTTTTACGGATACAATCACAGTTCACTGTCTCATCTGGAAAAACGGATTAAGGACACCGGCGGAAGGCAGAATGCGGTTATCACCGAGTCTCTATTCAGTATGGACGGAGACCTCCTTAATGTTACCGGATTGAAGACACTGAAGGATCGCTACGGCTTCATGACAATCGTAGACGAGGCTCACTCCTTCGGGGCTCTGGGAGAAAAAGGCAGGGGGATAGCAAGACCTGTCGCCGACATAGCCGTAGGAACCTTCGGAAAGGCACTGGGCCTGTTCGGGGCCTTCGTCCTGCTTCCCGACGGTTTCAAGGAATATCTTTTCAACTTCGCATCCCCCCTCATATATACAACGACGCTCCCCGAGGCCCACGCCGCTGCAGCCTTAGAAATCCTGAATGTCGTGGAGACCGAAGAAGAAAAAAGGATAAGGCTTGGCGACATCAGCGCATTTATGAAGGAATCTCTGATAGGTGAAGGCTTCAGAGTTGCCGGTGATGCCCATATCCTCGCCCTTAAGATCGGCGAAGAGGAGAGGACGTCTGCCCTGTCGCACCGGCTTCTGGAAAAGAACATATTCATACTGCCCGCCCGCTACCCTACGGTTCCCAGAGGGAGTGCGATACTGAGGATAGGCATGACGGCCCTCCACGAAGAGAGGGATGTGAAGATGTTTATCAAAAATTTAAAGGAGATATGTGGAAGCCTTGAATGATAAAAAAGATATGATCTTTGTCACAGGCACAGACACGAATGTCGGCAAAAGCGTCCTTTCACTGCTGATAATGAGCTACCTCTTAGCCCAGGGGGAAAGGCCATTTTACCTGAAACCCATCCAGACAGGGTGCGAAGGCCCCTACGACAGGGACAGCGATGCCCGTTTTATTTATGAAAATGTGGAAAGCCTGAAAGACAAAGATCCCGCCGATTCAATGATCTATTGTTTCAGGAACCCCAAGGCCCCACTGCTGGCGGCCCGGGACGAGGATAAAGAGATCGACCTGGTTCTGATAAAAAAAATCTCTGAACAGAAGGCCGCCACATGCAGCCACCTGGTGATAGAGGGGGCCGGAGGTCTCATGGTTCCGGTGGACAAAGAGACCTCAATGGCGGACCTTATATCCATAACAGGCGCAAGACCCATAATAGCAGCACGAGCCGGCCTGGGAACCATAAACCATACGCTGCTTACGCTGGAGGCACTGAGATCGAGAGCGATTGAGCCATACGGTGTCGTATTCATGGAAAACACCCGAAAGGGGACATCGCCCGAGATGATAGAGGAAAACAGGCGAACAATCGAAGAGCTGTCTGGCGTCATGGTAGCGGGAACAATAGGTATTATAGAGGACTTTTCCGATATACCTCGGGCCTCATACGGACCACTGGAACGGATATTCGGATGATGGCGCATTGCTAAATGCTACGGCAGGTCCAATATCATCTGCCATAAACAGACCGATTTTAACCCTATATTTGAACTTTCATAGAACACCTTGCCTCTGCACAGGTCATTTTGTTCTTTCAATGCCCTTTTTCTGATTCACGTATATAAGTCCTTCCGTTTGGAACCCCAGTGATTCGGCCTTATTTACAAATCGTGCGATGAGACCGTCCCCCACAACCGGTGTTCTAGACAATAGCCATAGATAAGACCTGTTCTGCCCGCAAACAAAGGCATACCGGTAATCTTTGTCCACTTCGAAGACCACATAGGAACCGTAAAAAGGACCGAAGAAAGAAACTTTCAGGTAACCTTCATTCCGGTTACCGGCGAAAAAGGCCTTCCCTTCCGCCTCCTTCCACCTGTTCTTTTCCATGGAAAATCCAAGGTTCCTGACAACAACAGTCCCATCTTCACGCAAGGAATAGTCGGCACTTACCTGATCCAGCCCCCTTTCAAAGCTATGATCCAATCTTGCAATTTCGTACCATCTGCCAAGATATCGGGCCAGATCAAAGCCTTTTACCGGTGTAACCGATTCGGGCATCCCCATACACCCGCAAAGAATCAGTACAACGCCAAAAAGAACTCCCCTCATTGTTTATTCCCCCTGCCTCGATGTAGCCCGCCCCCTCTCTCAGGCAGCTTTTAATTGGATAATCAATTATAGAAAAGGGCTAGCCAAACAGTGATCTCTTCAGGATCGGTCCATGATACCCTGTGCCTTGTATGTGCTGGTATATTGAGATAGTCGCCGCTCTTCAGTAAAACTTCGGCTCCATCGTCAAAAAGTATCTTCCCGGCACCGGAAAGGACTATCACCCATTCGTTTTCACTCTGGTCATACCAACCGACATCGGGAGAGCAATGCCCCCTCGAAATTATCCTCTCGATGCACACATTTGGGCCCTTGAATATATCCTCAACTATCTCGCCGCCCATACCTTCCGGTAGTAATGAAAATATATTGCTCATTAAATTGGCCCTTATTTCACCTTCGCCCTGGCGAGAGTAGCTGCACAGGAGCATAGCAACAACATAGTAGATATAACAAATACAGGTAAAACAAATCTGTTCATTCTTCACCGCACTTTCATTTTAATGGATGGCTCAGCCTGAAGAAGGCTTCTTGGATCTCGGCTCAAACACTTGGAGACTAAAGTAAAAACACCCCCCTAATTACCGTAAAGCAAAGATTCTCTTAAGCGCTCCCTTTTATTACAGCCAATTGGCCGCTTCATCTGGCTATGCCCAGAAGAACCCTCTCAGCCCCCTCGTAGCCTTGACGGGCGGATCTCTCCAACCATTCGATCGCAGAGGTTCTGTCTTCTTCGCCACCACGCCCCTGCATAAGGAAAAGGGCATAATTATACTGAGATATCGGGCTTCCCCCTTCGGCGGCACGGCCATACCACATTCTTGCCTTTGTATCGTCCTGACTTGCGCCCCTTCCCTTGTCATAGATGACACCTAAATAGTGCTGAGCATCGACAAAACCCTGCTCTGAGGAAGACTCGTAAAGTTGAATGGCTTTGACAAAATCCTGTTCAACACCCCTGCCGTCCATGTACATATTTGCAAGTTGATACTGAGCTTCCGGATCGCCCTTTTCGGCCATAGGAGTCAGTCTGGAGAGCTCCGCAGCATATTCGACCGGATCACCTCTGTACTCTTCAAGCAATATGTCTACGAAAAGACGCTCCTTCCCCTCGAAAACGCTGGCCATCCCCCCCAGACGTTCGGCCAGGGGCAGACCATCGACAAAATTACCTTCCATAAAATATGCTGCAGCCAGTTCAGCCATTCGCCTCCCCGTTCTCTGGCTTGATGGACCGGAAAGACTTTCCTCCAACAACAATGATTCCTTAAGATACTCTATTGCAGAGCTAATATGATCCTGAGTGCGATAGAAGGAGCCCAGATTGTACAAACTGTCCGATATCACCTTTTTATCAAGGTGATTTTTGGCTCTTTGCAGTGCCAGCCTGAACTCCCTTTCGGCCTGCTCAAAGTTTCCTTTTTTCTCTTCTTCAAGGGCAACGGAAGTGTTTGCACCCCAATAGGCCTTCTGTACGGGCTTGGCGCACCCCACAAGAAGTAAGGTGACCAGTGAAAACAATACAATCTTAGCGGAGCACTTCATAGTATTTTCCTTTTTTCATTGGTTGCACAAATCTCCCAAAGGGTTTGGGATGTTGTAAGAAAAGGACAGTTTTACGTCTCTTAAGATTTCCCTGGTTTTCTCTGCCTGATTCCTTTCAACCAAAAGCCTCATTGGAATAGAATTATATAAAAAATGCGCGACATGCTCACCCTGTACGAAATATGTTATTTCTTCCCCGTCCAATAATGATTTAATGAAGGCAAGGGTACTGTCAACTTTTATGTGTAAATTTCATATAGGCCAATTCTTTAAAGAATGGCAGGTTGTTATGCACTTTTCCTACAGGGTTTGATCTCCAATGTAATTCCATTTTTAAAGATATAAAGGCCAGGAGACGGTAGCAGGCATTCTCACCAGCTACTATCTCCATCGGTTTTGTCCTTCGTTTAAATTCCTTGTTCAGTCGTTCAATAATGTTTGTGGTTCTAAGTGAAATCCATTCATCCGCCGGGAAGTCGAAGAAAGTCAGACAGGAATCTATGGATATCTCTAAACAGTTTACAGCAGAAGGAAGATCTTTCCTCCATTTCTCTTTGAATACATCAAAATGTCCAAGAGCCTTTTCCCTTGAAGGAGCATAGAAGATATTGCTCCGGTGATTGAATAGATCCATTATGCTGCATATGCAACCGCCGGATGCTTGAAATATTTTTTTGCGTGTTGCGGTCGTTTCTGTAAGGTCTTCATAAAAGAACGTGTCTTACTGACGATATCTTTTTCGTTTCTTGCCGGTATGCCTGAACGAATCTTGTTTTTCAGGTTGCCGTTGAGATACTCGTCCGGGTTGAGTTCTGGAGAATATGAGGGAAGGTAGAACACCTCTATTTTCTCCTTGTTTACTTCAAGCCACTCTTTGACTTTTTTTCCGTGATGTACACGGAGGTTGTCCAAAATCAAAAAGCTCTTACGGGGAACATCCTTTATCAGTCGGGACATGAACTTGATGAGCACCTGCGAAGCCATCTTCTCCCGATACAGCATGAATCTCACCTTTCCTTGATTGGTGATGGCCGAGATCATGTTGATTCTGTTCTTTTTAGCAGTGACCCTGACGACGGGTGTCTTCCCCTTTGGAGAAAAACCCTTCGCAGTGTAGTCACCACTTTGAATGCCAGTCTCGTCACCCCAGTGAATCTCGGCTTTCTCTTTTTTTGCCTGAGCTGCAATCACTGGGTATGTGGTATCAAGCCACTGCTGTACCTGTCGCGGGCTCTGTTCGTAGGCCCGCTTGGTGGGCTTCTGGGGAGTAAAACCCCAGCGCTTGAGATAGTCGGTTATAGTCCGCAGAGGCAAATCGGTTCCGCATCGCTGTTTGATTGCCAAACGGACGGCATCACGGGTCCAAAGAGCAAATGGAAGTTTGAGCTGATCCGGTGTTTTGTCTACCAAAAGTTTCTTTACCTCAAGTTCCTGCTCACTTGTCAGTTTGCGACTACCGCCGTGGCGACGACCTCTTTGTCCGAGCTTGATAGCGAAGCTGCCTTCCCGCAAGTATTTCTGCCAAATCTTGCTGGTGTGGCGTTCCGTGGCACCGATAATCTGGGCGACCTCTTTATTGGACCGCCCTTGCCTGCGTAGCCGAACTATCTGCTTGCGCAGAGCATACTGTACGTCTTGGCTAAGTTTTCGTGCATCTGGTTTTTCCATGCACAAACCATAACACACAATGTCGCTAAATGGAAGTGTTTAATCGCCGAGTCAATAGAACGTAAATCATCAGCTACATCTTTTTTCAGTTTATTCGGAACCTTGGCCAGGACGTTCCTGTCAATATGTACCGTGCAGCGCTGGACTTTGGCCTGTAAGAACTCTTCTTTGAATACTGTCTCCAGCCCCGGCAGACCATCCATGATTCCCAGTGTGACTGTCTGGCTGTTCAGTCCCCGTGATTTCAGATCCTTGAAGAACTCTCGCCAACTGGAAGCGGATTCCTTGTCTCCGGACTGCATGCCCAGAACCAGTTTGTGCCCTCGCTTGGTCACGCCAATGGCAACAAGTACTGGAACAAGCTCTATGCTGCCGTGCATGCGCATACGGAAATTAACGCCATCAACAAAGATGTACTTGATGGTCTCTTTTGAAAGATCCCGCATGCGCCATTTTTCAACTGCCTCTGTCAGGTCTGCATTGGCGCTGCTTATTTCCGTATGGGAAATCTTCCGACCTATCAGTCTTTTGGATATCATGGAAAGACTGTGTGTGCTTATCCCTGCCAAGAACATCAGGCTTAAGTCACGGCTGATCTCCGCTTCATACTGCTTACTACGAGGGATTACTTGGGTGGTAAATTCCCCCTTACGATCTCGAGGTATCTTGACCTCGACCTCTCCAATGTTTTTTAACGTAAAGGCACGATCATAGGAACCATTGCGATGATTAACATCTCCCTGACTACGTGCATAGGGTTCTCTTCCCAGAAAATGGGTAAGTTCCCCGTTCATCATCGCCGTCATATAGTCTCCGACAATTTCTCTGACATCCAGTCGAATCATTTCAAAGATCTGTTCCGGCTGCTTCTGAATCTCCTTGAATACTTCTACAAGCTCAGGTACACTCACTTCCAGTTTCATGGCGCTTTCTCCTTTTTATTTAGGTTTCGGGATAAACCCTTTTTTAAAGGAAAAGCGCCTTTTTTCTACACCTTTAAAAATTTACACAAGATATCTTACACTACCAAGGCAAGATCGCCCGCATTATAAATTTCTAAAATCGGTACAAATACCATAGAATTATCCTTACACATTGTTCTTGTGATCTTCCCCCGAAATAACAGACACACAGTTAAGCTGCCATAGACAGCCTGCCAAAGTCAACGGGAGAAACATATCCCAAATATGAATGTCTCCTGACCCTATTGTAGAATATCTCGATGTATTCGAAGATACTCTGACGAGCTTCTGCCCGAGTCCTGTATTTTTCAAAGTACACGAGTTCTGTCTTTAATGTGTGGAAGAGGCTTTCCGTAACAGCATTATCGTAACAGTTTCCCTTACCACTCATGCTCTGGATAATATCATGCTTCTCCAGAAGCTTTCTGAATTCATGACTGGCATACTGGCTTCCACGGTCTGAATGAAATATCAATCCTTTCTGCGGCCTCTTTCGCTGTATGGCCATGGCGAGAGTTTCTATCACGATGTCCTTTGTTATCCTTTTTCTCATAGACCATCCTATGATCTCACGATTGAAAAGATCTAATACTACAGCGAGGTACATCCAGCCCTGCTTTGTACAAATATACGTGATGTCTCCCGTCCACGTTTTGTTGGGAGCATCCACGGCAAACTCCTGGTCGAGAAGGTTCTCGGCTATCGGTAAATCGTGCTTCGAATCCGTGGTGATCTTGAATCGGCGCTTTGTCTTTGCCTGTATCCCATTATCTCGCATAAGACGGGCAATACGGTTCTTGCCGCATCTGATACCATTGGCACGTAACTGGGCGGTAATCCGGGGACTGCCATAGATCCTCCGGCTCTTTTCATGAACCAGCCTGATCTTAAAAACAAGGACCTCGTTTTCCTTGCCTCTCATGCTCTTATGACGCCTCTTCCAAGCATAGTAACTGCTGCAATGTCCGGCACATCTTCTCCACTCGATATACGGAGCGGTATCTGTCAATAAACTGATATTTCATCGAGGGTGTTTTGAGAAAATGGCCAACGCTTTTTTTAATATGTCTCGCTCCTCCGTAACATCGACCAATGTCTTCTTTAACTTTCGCATCTCCTCTTCTTCGGGCTTCATGTGTCCTTTACCTGGAAATGCATCTTCAATGTCTTCCAAGTATTCTCGCTTCCAGCGATGTATCACATTAGGGTGGATATCTAAATCCCGTGCTACTTCTGAAACCTGTCGACCCCCCTCTGTAACTAAACAGGCCACTTCTTTCTTAAATTCTTTGCCAAAACTTCTTCGCTCTCTCTTATTCTCCACTGCACACCTCCAAGTCTCTCTTTCTTTATCTCTAACTTCTCGGTGTGTCCATCATTTCGGGGGAACTTCATTGTACAATTTTCATCATATGAAGCAAATTCAAAGGATGCGAGGCGGATCAGATAAAAACCACCGCTACATATTCTGAGGTACAGGGAACATTGTTATGTATGTTGCCTGTAGTAACAGCATGCAGGTCGGCGTCATGCCTCCCAATCAAGCAAGTTCATCCTTGCCAGCTTTGACACCAGTTGCGCCTGCTCTTCACAAAAAGGTATACCCTCCTCGACTCGCTCCTCTATCACCGATGCGCTAAGGGCCCTTACAATAGCCTCATGGCCTGCATACATCTTTTCCATAACTTCAAGCTGGTTGATTAGTTTTTCGGCCTGTTCCTTAGCGGTTCTGGTTTTCACTTTCATTTTTCCGTCCCCCCCTGTCAGAAAATTAGCCGAGCGAAGAGTAGTTCTATTATTGAAAAAAACTGGCACTAACGGCCGTTTTACTAAAACAATATTGTGCAAATGGCGCGCTTTCGTACACAAATAAAGCGTTGCTTCGAAGCATTTATCAACAATCAGTCGACCCTTTTTGACATTCTTACAGCACCATTTCAAAAAAAAGAAACCATCTGAAAAAATTGTTTCTTTTGGTATGAGACAACTGATTCAACTTTCTGATTTAGACTTCGCTAATAAGTTTGTTCTTTGAGAAATTTACATACTTGAGCGCTATTTCCATGAGTGCATCAAAAAAAGCCTGTGCCATCTTTTCCAGATAAGGGCTCTGGGGTTTCCGTCAGCTTAGCTAAAATAGCGATCTCCTTTGCTCCACCTTTCCCGAACGTCCATTACAAAGCAAAAGATTAATAAAGACGCAGCACCCCCAAGGAATCCCCAAAGGCCCCATTCTATTTTCTTTGATACGGCTTTATTGTATAGATAAACTGCGCAAAACCCGTTGACAATAACGATTACGGGGAATAACCAAATTCCAAAACTAAGTTGATGATTTTCTGAAAAGGATAGAGACACAAAGCCACCTGCAAAAGATACTACAATTAAAATAATTAGTAAGTATCGCAACTTTTCTATTCTCCATGGACAGAAAGCTAAGACGGAGCGGCCCGCAGGGGGGGCAATCGACTTTATGGATTTGTTAATTTCATTTTAAAAGGTGTTCCATTGCCTGTTTTGCATAATCATACTCCAAGAATTCTTTTACTTGCGTATCAATTGTCTTTTGAAAATACTGTTCGGCCTGTCCTTTGTCGCCCTTCAGTAAAAAATAATGGCCAAGATAGAAAAAAGCCTCGCAATTAACCATCTCATCATTCATCGCTTCTTCAAATTCCTGGTTAATGAAAACATCTTCAGACTTGATCTTTCCCAAAAACAGTTTCAACAGGTTTCCTGGCCATATAGCCAGGTCAACATTTGCAGATCTTTTTTCTAATATTGCCTTTCCGTCATTATTGCTTCTTTCGTTCGACAGGTACTCCCATATCATATGGTAGTAATCCTCGGGCTCAAGTTCTATACAGAGACCGAATATATCCGATGCTTCTTTGTATCGCCCGGCATGGAAAAGAAAATAGCCTTTATTTCTGTATGCATTAACGTTTTTACCATCCAACGAAATGGCCTTTTCATAAGCATTGATTTCATCTTCGTAGTTTCCCATTTTTGAGTAAACAGCACCTAAATCAACATAGGCTTGACTATTTTCAGGCAACAGATCGATCGATATCTCCAGATCGTGTTTTGCTTCACCGAGCCAGTATATATCGCTATACAAACCACCTCTATACTGATAGGCAAGGGCAAGCTTCTCCTGTGAAAGACCTCCCCTAGCTATTGCCCAGGAAACTTTATCGATTTTTTCTTTTACTTCCTTGTTTTCTATTTCGCCTGATCCGGTAGTTGCGACCAGAGTTTCACTAAAAAGCAGGAAAATACAAAATAAACATATGGAAAAAAATAAAACTCTATTCTGATTCATCTTGACTCCTAATTCTTACCTGGACGGAATATCTTTCCTTCCCCTCAGTAATTAAATCAAAAAAAAGCCTCGTTGGGCGAAGCGGTTTTTTTGTCATTTCATATCTACATATCTTCGGTGTTAAAAAACTAAACTCGTTATCGGTTAACAAATCGTAACATCTTGATACTACTCTTGTTGTAACAATTGTCAAGGA
The DNA here is from genome assembly GCA_963665835.2 of Syntrophales bacterium. GTDB lineage: Bacteria > Desulfobacterota > Syntrophia > Syntrophales > UBA2210 > UBA6078. Next base: position 938,523 of record CAXXWJ010000002.1, read on the forward strand.
TTTTAAGAAAAAATGTCTTTTACAAAAAGTCCTTAGCTCATTTGCTCACGATCGCCTCTGTAAAAATATTACGTTTTCTTGATAACTGCTGCGGACGGTCACAGTGATGAGCAAAACATCAAGCCAGCCGCAGGGCTCCGGCTTTTTCCATGGCGGTTATTACCTCGCACAGCGGAAGACCGATAACATTAGTATATGAGCCCCGGATCTCTCTTATGAAAAAGGCCGCCTTACCCTGGACAGCGTAACCTCCGGCTTTGTCGTAAGGTTCATCGGTATTTGTGTACCAATCCATTTCACGCTCAGAGAGTTCCTTGAAGATAACAGCAGACCAAACGTAGTCATTTGAGACGATGTCATTACCATTGCGCACCAGGGCAAATCCGGTTATGACCCTGTGCTCACGACCGCTAAGCATGCCGAGCATCTTCTTCGCCTCTGATGGATTGGCAGGTTTTCCCAGAACCCTGCCGTCTATAATTACAACTGTATCTGCCCCCAGGACCCAATGGCCAGGGTGTGACCGTGATACCGCTACGGCCTTTTCTCTCGACAGTCTCATTACGTGTTCTTCCGGAAGCTCCCCGTCAAGGGCTTCTTCGTCAATATCACTGGGGATTATCTCGAAATCCGGAATCAGAGCACCTAGCAGCTCTCTGCGTCGGGGCGAAGCCGATGCCAGTATGAAGGATGACTGCATGTTCATATATATCTCCAGGAAAAAATGGCTACTTGACCGCTAAAGGCTCCATCCCTAGATCCAGGTATTTCTTTGCCAGATCTATGTAAAGCTGTTTGCCCCAAATCCAGTTTTTCTTGTCTTTTTCGTTCACTTCGCGGACCACTTTAGCTGGATTTCCACCGACTACCCTTCCGGATGGAATTACCTGCCTCATCCGGACAACACTTCCTTCTCCCACAATTGACCAATCCCCTATTTCGGAATAGATACTTAGTATGGCGCCCATACCTATAACGGCCTCGTCTCCTATGTTCTTCCCGTGAACGATTACACCGTGGCCAATAGTGACCCTTTTGCCGATCCGGCTTAAATCGTCAGGCGGAGCATGAACAATGACCCCTTCCTCAACAGCCGTTCCATCCCCTATTTCAATCCTTCCGTAATCACCCCTCAGTATTGCACCATGGCCGATATAGCAGTTGTCACCGATAATCACGTCTCCTATTACTTGCGCAATATTGCTTACATAAGAATCTTTTCCAACTAACGGTTGTTTCCCGTCAAATTTATAGAGCATCGCAACGTCCTCTATTACTCCCATTTAGGCATTTTGATTTCTTACAACTAACAATTATTGAACATCACACCGCTAGGACAAGACCTAAAAAATATTACAACCGATGGTGTATAAATTTTACGATCACCTTCCTCGTCCTCGGACCATCGAACTCGCAGAAGAAGACTGACTGCCAAGTTCCCAGTACAAGGGAACCTCCTTCAATCAGGACAGTCTCCGAAGATCCAAAGAGAGAGGCCTTTATGTGGGCTGCAGAATTTCCCTCGATATGTCGGTAGGCATCAACTAGGGGGACTATCTTATCCATCTCCATCAGGATATCCCGGGGGACATCGGGGTCCGCGTTTTCGTTTATTGTAACCGCAGCGGTAGTATGCGGAACGAATAGGTAGCATACACCTTCCATAATTCCGGCCTTTTTAAGGCGTGACGTTACCTCTCGCGTAATGTCCATCATCTCAGAACGTGAATGTGTCTTTACTGTGAACTGCTCCATATACCCCCCCCCGCAAGGTTCAGTAGGGTTTTCCGTCATAAATATACTACAGGTTATAATAATTTGACTTATTATAACCTATTGTCTATATTTTACGCGTTTCTTATCCCTGAGACCAGGCATGCAAGGAAATATGAAGAGATTGCTTAGATCCGAACACACGGTTGAGGATTCCCGAAAGAAATGCCATGAAAGCTGAAGTCTTCCTAAGGGGTGTATCCCTGTTCCAATCCCTGAGCCAGAGCGACCGCGAATGTCTCGCCACTGCGCTAAGACCCCGCGCCCTGAAAAGGGGGGAGGTTCTATTTCGTAAGGGTGACGAGGGAACCTCACTCTATATAGTAAAATCGGGAAGTGTCAAGATAGTTCTTCCCTCAGATATGGGAGACGAGGTAGCTGCGGCTATCCTGTCAGGGGGGGATTTTTTTGGCGAGCTGTCCCTTCTGGATGGAATGCCTCGGTCCGCCGATGTGGTAGCGTTGGAGGCTTCGGAACTGCTTGCCCTCAATCAGAGAGATTTTCTGGCCTTTCTCAAGGGGAATGAACGAGCAATACAGACTATCTTTTCCTATCTTTCGATGCAGCTTCGCAGAACAGATGAACTGCTTGAAGATGCTCATTTTCTGAACATATCGGAGCGATTTGCCCGGCGGCTTATCGAACTTTCCCATAAATACGGCAACAGAAAATCAGAAAAAGAGCCGATAGAGATAGACCTACGACTGACGCAGAAGGATCTTGCAAGTATCGTTGGAACGACAAGGGAAAGCATAAACAAGGAATTGAAGGCGCTACGCGAACATGGCTTGATCAGTACGGAAGAAAACGCCCTTAAGATCCTTGACCCCAAAGGCCTCGTAAAACGTGCCAGGCTATAGATTTCCATGTGTAACAAACTTCACACTAAAGATATGAAGCCCTTCATTGCACTCACCTCAAATCTCTAGTAGTATTAAGTAGCTTTTACTGACATAAAATTTAACAAAAGGGAACACAATGGTCACTTATGCTGGGTACATCTCCGGAACCTTCTGCGCAATTCTGGGTGCTTTAGTCGGAAGCTTCCTCAATGTATGCATCTACAGGATACCTTCCGGAAGCTCCATAGCTATCCCGGCATCCCACTGCACAAGCTGTGGAACCCCGATACGTTTCTATGATAACATACCTGTCATCAGCTATCTTATCCTCGGGGGGAAATGTAGAAGTTGCAGCGAGAAGATATCCCCTCTCTACCCTGCAGTCGAGATCCTTACTGCGATTTTCTCTGTTCTGCTATTCGAGAAATATGACCTTTCCTTCCAGTACATCTTTTCATTTTTATTCATATGCGCTCTGATAGTCATAACTTTTATCGACCTTGAGCATCAGATCATACCGGATATAATCTCTCTGCCGGGCATACCGGTTTTCGCTTTGTCGGCCATATTTTTCATGGACGTTACCGCCAAGGACTCCCTGATTGGCATATTGGCTGGAGGCGGGTTCCTTCTGGCTGTCGCCTCAGCCTATCAACTGGTTACGAAGAGAGAGGGAATGGGCGGAGGAGATATAAAACTGCTTGCAATGTTAGGTGGTTTTTTAGGATGGCAGTCACTATGGTTTATTGTAATGGCGGCATCATTTATTGGCGCGGTCGCAGGCGTTTTTCTCATTTTGTCAAAGGGCCAAAACACCAAATATGCAATCCCTTTCGGCCCCTTTCTTTCTGTAGCCGCAGCAGCCTATATTTTCTGGGGGGAGCCCCTTATGCAATGGGTATTTTTGAAATAAAAAATAACAGAGGTGGCTTCACACTTGTGGAGCTGATGATTGCGATCGCTGTCTTTGGGATACTTGCGGCTATCGCAGCACCCAGCATTAATTCCTACATAATATCAAGGCGGGTCAACGGAGCAGCCCGTCAGATTATGTCCGAATTAATGGAAGCAAGGATGAAGGCAGCAACCGAGAACAACCGATTTAAGATATTCTTTCTGGATGACAACCACAGCTACAAGACTCTTGACGACACGAACAATAACAACTCCGAGGACTCCGGAGAGACAAGTTCTACAAGAGATATTCAGAGCAATTATCCTGGTGTAACCCTGAGCTCGACTACAGACCCTATATTTTATCCGAACGGAACCGCATATGGAACGACCGTTACCATTACCAATTCCAGTGGATACAGGACCGTAAGCGTGTCAACGGCAGGACGTGTCAAAATAGACTAGGAGAGTTACAGATGAATAAAATCTCAAGCCCCAGTGGGTTTACCCTGATAGAGGTTATGATCGCCATGATGATCCTGACCGTGGGTCTTCTGGGTGTCGCCGGCGTTGTAACAGCTGTAATCAACGGCAACAAGTTGAGTGAAGGGATCACAATGGCTACCACACTGGCGCAGGACAAGCTGGAAGAGATGAAAGATACAAACTACGATAGCCTGGGGTCGAATTCAGACACACAGCAATCCATCTATACGAGAACATGGACCACCACTGCCGATTCTCCTGCCGCCGGCATGAAAACAATCCAAGTGACGGTACAGTTTTTTTTAAGGGGAACCTCTCATAACGTTACACTAACAACGATAGTGGCAAAATAGTATGGAAACTTTAAATAAAAACTGCCAGGAGGGCGTCTACAACCAAAGGAATCCCCGCAGCGGCTTTTCCCTTGTCGAACTACTCATCGCCATGGCGGTTGGGCTCATGATCCTTAGTGCCATGTACGGTGTATTCACCCTTCACGGTAAAACATTCAGCGTACAGGAGCAGATTGCAGAAATGCAGCAGAACACAAGGGCTGCGATGGAATCCATGGGCCGAGAGATCCGAATGGCCGGATATGACCCCACGGGGTCTTCCAGCTCGGGCATCGTAACGGCCACAGCTACTTCCCTCGTCTTCACCCTGGACATAACAAATGATGCCGGAACGGGCGTTCCCGACGGAGATACGGGCGATTCGAACGAATATGTCACCTACTCGCTTTACACTGCAGATGGTGTTCAGAAACTGGGAAGGAAGTCAACCGCAGATGCCACAAATCAACCGGTTGCCGAGCACATACAGTCACTTGCATTCCAGTACTGGGATGCAAGTGGCAATGCAACTACAACCGCAGCAAATATAAGAAGGATACAGGTTACCATAACTGCTAAAACCTCAAAACCCGATCCGGATCACACTGCGAACGGCGGATACAGGACTTACACCCTAACATCCGTTATAGATCCGAGAAACCTGGGACTATAAAGGGGACGCGATGGAGAATATCGGCAGAATCTCAGAAAACGAGAGCGGGGTGGCACTGGTTACAGTACTGCTTCTTATAGCCGCATTGACTATCCTGGGTACCACAGCTGTAATACAGACTTCCACAGACCTAAAGATCGCCAGTAACTACAAAGCCGGAAAGAATTCCTTTTACGCCGCTGAAGCTGGGATCGAAGAGGCAAGGGCACGTCTCCGCAAATATGCGACAAGCCCCATTAGTGACGGGCACCCTACGTCCACTCAGTGGCGGGCCTATATCGGTAGTGATGTAAAGGCACAGGGAAAGGGGTACGACAGCGACAATAGCATGCACGTAAAGTTGGCCAGTCTGCAGTCCACTCTGGACTATGTTGTAGTGATAAGACATCAGACCGATGCATCGGGTTCGATTCTTTACTGGGGTGATTCCGACAGCAACGGGACCAACGAGCGTAACACCACCACCGGCCAGAATATATATATTATAACCAGCTACGGCACTTCAGGAGCCTCGGTCAAAACAATAGTGGCAGAGGTCACACGTGTACCTCCAATAACGGTGACGGCCGGCTTGTATGTTGAGGCCTCAACTACCATCAGCGGAACAAGCACCAATATTATAGGGTCTGATGCCTGCGGAAGCGGTGACAAACCGGGAATTGTAACGACAGGCACCGCTGATTCAATCACAGCAAACGGGAACCCTATTATCGCCGGAGACCCTCCCATCGTATACAGCGGCACGAACCTGGACATACAGAGCATGGTTGATTCTGTAAAGACTTCCAATGATTTTTCCTATGATGTTGAGGGTGACACACACACGGCAGAGTCCGTACCGGGCCCCGGCGACGGCTGGGGAACACTAACCGCAGGAGCAACACAACAGGACCCCTCATCGTGCAGCACCAGTAATATCGTTTATTACAATACAAACGGCACCGATGTAAAACTCAGCGGAGGGACCAGCGGATGCGGAATACTGCTCGTCGAAGGGGATCTTGAGATAAGCGGTGGTTTTACATGGTACGGCATTGTTGTTGCTACAGGCTCGATCAGATTTACAGGCGGAGGAGACAAGAATGTCACGGGGGCCATACTTTCCGGCGCATCGCTAGATGCGGAGGTTGAAACGACTATAGCCGGAAACGCAAATATAATCTACTGTAGCTCTGCGGTAGAAGATCAGACACAAAACGCACCACTGAAAAAGCTGAGCTGGAGAGAGGATCTCTGAAGCTCCCCCGGAATGATGGACACACCGAAAAGTTAGAGATAAGGGAAGAAGGACTTGGAGGTGTGGAGTGTGAAACAAGAGAGAGCGAAGAAGTTTTGGCAAAGAATTTAAGAAAGAAGTGGCCTGTTTAGTTACAGAGGGGGGTCGACAGGTTTCAGAAGTAGCGCGGGATTTAGATGTCCACCCTAATGTAATACACCGATGGAAGCGGGAATATCTAGAAGACATTGAAAGTGCATTTCCTGGTAAAGGACGGATGAAGCCAGAAGAAGAGGAGCTGAGAAGTCTCAAGAAGAGGCTAACCGATGTAACAGAGGAGCGAGACATATTAAAAAAAGCGTTGGCCATTTTCTCAAAACACCCTCGATGAAATATCAGTTCATTGACAGATACCGCTCCGTATGTCGAGTGGAGAAGATGTGCCGGATATTGGATATAGGTCGGAGCAGTTACTATGCGTGCAAGTGGCATCAGATGCGGCAAGAACCGTGTTGCCCGTCTTATGCGTGAGAACGGGATAATGGCAAAGACAAGGCGCAGATTTAAGATTACCACTGATTCAAAGCACAATTTACCGATAGCCGAGAACCTTCTCGACCAGGAATTTACCGTGGATGCTCCCAACAAAAGGTGGACGGGAGACATCACGTATATTTGGACAAAGCAGGGCTGGATGTATCTTGCTGTCGTGCTAGATCTTTTCAATCGTCAGATCATAGGATGGTCTATGAGAAAAAGGATAACAAAAGACATCGTTATAGAAGCTCTCGCCATGGCGATTAAACGTAAGCGACCGCAGAAAGGATTGATATTTCATTCAGACCGTGGGAGCCAGTACGCCAGTCACAAATTCATAAAGTTTCTGGAAAAGCATCATTTCATTCAGAGCATGAGTGGTAAAGGGAACTGTTACGATAATGCTGTTACGGAAAGCTTTTTCCATACATTAAAGACAGAACTCGTGTACTTTGAAAAATACAGGACTCGGACAGACGCTCGTCAGAGTATCTTCGAATACATCGAGATATTCTATTGCTCCGGTGATTGAATAGATCCATTATGCTGCATATGCAACCGCCGGATGCTTGAAATATTTTTTTGCGTGTTGCGGTCGTTTCTGTAAGGTCTTCATAAAAGAACGTGTCTTACTGACGATATCTTTTTCGTTTCTTGCCGGTATGCCTGAACGAATCTTGTTTTTCAGGTTGCCGTTGAGATACTCGTCCGGGTTGAGTTCTGGAGAATATGAGGGAAGGTAGAACACCTCTATTTTCTCCTTGTTTACTTCAAGCCACTCTTTGACTTTTTTTCCGTGATGTACACGGAGGTTGTCCAAAATCAAAAAGCTCTTACGGGGAACATCCTTTATCAGTCGGGACATGAACTTGATGAGCACCTGCGAAGCCATCTTCTCCCGATACAGCATGAATCTCACCTTTCCTTGATTGGTGATGGCCGAGATCATGTTGATTCTGTTCTTTTTAGCAGTGACCCTGACGACGGGTGTCTTCCCCTTTGGAGAAAAACCCTTCGCAGTGTAGTCACCACTTTGAATGCCAGTCTCGTCACCCCAGTGAATCTCGGCTTTCTCTTTTTTTGCCTGAGCTGCAATCACTGGGTACGTGGTATCAAGCCACTGCTGTACCTGTCGCGGGCTCTGTTCGTAGGCCCGCTTGGTGGGCTTCTGGGGAGTAAAACCCCAGCGCTTGAGATAGTCGGTTATAGTCCGCAGAGGCAAATCGGTTCCGCATCGCTGTTTGATTGCCAAACGGACGGCATCACGGGTCCAAAGAGCAAATGGAAGTTTGAGCTGATCCGGTGTTTTGTCTACCAAAAGTTTCTTTACCTCAAGTTCCTGCTCACTTGTCAGTTTGCGACTACCGCCGTGGCGACGACCTCTTTGTCCGAGCTTGATAGCGAAGCTGCCTTCCCGCAAGTATTTCTGCCAAATCTTGCTGGTGTGGCGTTCCGTGGCACCGATAATCTGGGCGACCTCTTTATTGGACCGCTCTTGCCTGCGTAGCCGAACTATCTGCTTGCGCAGAGCATACTGTACGTCTTGGCTAAGTTTTCGTGCATCTGGTTTTTCCATGCACAAACCATAACACACAATGTCGCTAAATGGAAGTGTTTAATCGCCGAGTCAATACAATCGTGTTAGGAGACATTCATATTTGGGATATGTTTCTCCTGTTGACTTTGGCAGGCTGCCTATGGCAGCTTAACTGTGTGTTCACTTTTGCGGGGGAAGATCACATTCATGCAAATGCTCGTTTTTAGGTGTGAATACTTGGCCGACATAGGCAGCAGGGAACAGGCAAGAGAGCGTCAGTAATGTTTTGATGAAAATGTCATCAAAAACCGACCATCTCCTTGCCCGTTTTCCTTTGCTGTCAATCTGAAAAATGCAACAAAGACTAATTTTAGAACCCGAATGCCAGCTTGGCGAACACCTCATCCGCTTCGTCCTGAGCGCTACTGCCAGCAGCTTTCTCGTAATTGCTCCTGCGATACTCAAGCATGAGCGTAGCGGCAAAATTGTCTTTCTCGAACAGTGTATAGTTGGCACCTATAGAATATCTGTTTTCTAGATGGCCGCCCTGGTTACCGTCGATATCGTCTTCAAATGCTTCATAACGAGCCGCAATTTCCAGAGGATCGGCAACTTGATATGCAATCGCACCAAACCATGCAGATTCCTTGTATTCTTTCTTGGACGTTGCATTCTTTTCCCTGTTGAGAGCTACAATGTATTCGGCGTCGAAGGTAAAGAGACCTATCTGATATTCTATCGTTCCGCCTGCCGTTTCATTGCGGTCTCCCTGTCCCGGTTCCGAATCAAAGTAGGCACTGAGATTTAAACCCTCAAATGGCGTCATAAAAATATTAAAAATGTAGGAGCTGACATCATCGGTTGGATCAGGATTGGGGTCAGGGTATCTTTCCCAACCATACCCTGTTTCCGATACCTTTTCCGAAAGAGCTTCTCCTTTGTACACTGTAGCCGACATATCAAGTCCCCAAAGATTGGGCGTAAATCCTATGGTCGCTCCGGATTTTGCTACTTCGTAGCAGTCCTGTGTAATGGTGTCGCTGATGAGATGGCTGTTGAATACGCCAAAGGGCTGGGCCCTTTTACCCCCTACAAAGTACAGGGGTAAACCCTCTTTCTGTATAGTGATTGTTGCCTCGTCCCAGAATATCCTGTCATTGTTGTCGAGGTTTTCACCCTTGAGAATAAAATTACCAGTTACCCATTCGTGAAATTGTACTTCGGCTCCTAACTCTACGGTACCGATATCGAGGTCAGATGTGGAATCGCTCTTTTGGTCCGTAATGTCCCTCGGATCTGTATAGGAATAATCCAGTTCAATAGCTCCACTAAATTTTATATTTTCACCCAATCTATCGAGTGCATCCTTCGATCCTTCGTCTTGCTTCTCAACCTTTTCCTCCAGTTGTTTGATGCGTTCATGGAGGTTTTCAACATCTCCGGCATATGCCGAAGAAGCATTGAGAAACAGTAATCCCAAAATGAGAGCCATTGCAGTAATAAATATTCTTTTCATGCTAACCCAATCCTCCTTCTCGGTTTCTATTGATATTTTTTAGAGTAACATCTGTGCAGTCACACCCACGACAGGCACCAACACATCCGCAGCCATCGTTCTTGCCCGTCATGGTCCGATAGAACGACCTTCCGGCTATGGCAGCCACAATCGCTACAATTCCAATAACGATGATAGTTTCCATAATATAATCCTCTCCTCTTAACCAATCCCGATTTTAAACAGGGTTCCAACCTGAAAAACGACTACCGTGATAATATATGCTAGGAGCGTAAGACCTCCGAGTTGGAACAAGGCCCAATTCCACGAGTTGCTCTCGCGCTTCGTTACGGCGATGGTCGCCATGCACGGCGCACTGATGAGGCAAAAGAGCATGATGCAAAAGCCTACCAGAGGAGTGTACGTGCTCTTGAGTTTATCTCTGAGCGTTTCTGATTCTTCGTCTGCCTCACCGACGGAGTAGACGATACCAAGCTGGGCCACAAAGACCTCTTTGGCAGCAAATGCCCCGATCAGGGCGGTACCTATCTTCCAGTCAAACCCCATAGGCTTCAGGGCAGGCTCCATGGCATGGCCGACGCGACCTGCGATGCTGCTAAGCAAGGCAGCTTCCGCCTCTTCATTGTCAATGGAAATAAGTCCCTCGGCCCGTTCCTCCTCTCCCATACTCCCGGCTTGAATTGCCTGTCGTTCCCCTTCAAAACGAGCGGCCTGGTTATCAGGCAGCCCCGGAAAGGTCGTCATCGCCCACAACAGGATAGAGATGCCGAGAATAATGGTTCCAGCCTTTTTCAGATAGAGCCACCCGCGTTCCCACATGTGGATCATGACACCCTTGATCGTAGGTATACGGTATGGCGGCAACTCCATCACGAACGGCACTGATTCCCCTTTCAGAATCGTGATGCGAAGGAGTTTTGCACTTGCTACGGCAAGGAGGATGCCAATGAGATAGATGATCCATAGCATGGGGGCATGCCACGCCTGCGGAAAGAAGGCCGGGATGATGAGGGCATAGATTGGCAACCTAGCTCCGCAACTCATGAGCGGGGTCACCATCATTGTCACCAATCTGTCGCGCCGGTTTTCCAGCATACGGGTAGCCATGATCGCCGGGACCGAACAACCAAACCCGATCAGCATCGGAATAAAGCTCTTTCCGTGTAACCCGATTTTGTGCATCACGCGGTCCATGATGAATGCCGCCCTCGCCATGTATCCAGAGTCTTCAAGTACCGCAATGGCCAAAAACAGAAGCAGGATATTGGGTAGAAACACGACTACTCCGCCGACACCACCGATGATGCCATCTATCAGCAAAGATTTCAGAAGGCTTTCCGATCCGGCTGGCCACCATCCTTCAATCGTACCACCCAGCCAACCGAACAGGTTCTCTATCCACCCCATGAGCGGATCTCCCAGGGTAAAGGTCAGGTGAAAAACGAGATACATCAGCCCGAGAAAAACCGGGATGCCGAGAACGCGGTTTGTAATAATGGAGTCTATCCTATCCGAGATCGTGTGGCGGATCTCTATGGTTGAACGGACTGCCTCCTGGCAGGCGCCGGAGATAAATCCATACCTGGCCCCGGCAATCACGGTATCGGCAGGTTCACCAAGTACCTTCTCAATGTGTGCAATACTGGCTTCGATTTGTTCATTGATTGTGGGGGATACGATCCTAGCCCGCATTTCCTTGTCATTTTCAAGGAGTTTCATGGCAAGCCAGCGCATCTCGTATTTTTCAGAACCTGCCCCGTTCGCTCGTAGCAAGGTTTCGATCTTACTTATTTCCTCTTCAATTTCCCGCCCGTAGTTTACCGCTACCATGTGAGAAATTCCCCGAATACTCGCCCGAGAAGAAAGAGTTTCAGATGGTGGGCAATTACGATTACCGGGAGCCTTTTTTTCATCCTCTGCTACTGTTAATATAATGGTATCTAATAGCTCCTTCATTCCAACGCCCTTGTGCCCGACAGTTTGAACAATATGGGCTCCGAAAAACCCTGAAAGTTTTTCGATGTCCAAGTCGTAGCCACGCGCCTTGGCCATATCGCTCATGTTGAAGACCAGGATAAGGGGAACGCCGAGCTCCATGAGTTGTACTGCGAGATACAGATTTCTCTCAAGATTAGAGGTGTCGATGATATCTACAACGACATCCGGTTTCCCCTCGATGATAAAGTTTCTGGCTACCAACTCTTCCGCGGAGTAAGCCGTCAGGCTGTATGTTCCGGGCAGATCGACAACCTGTAGTTCGACATTGCCGTGACGGCAAAAGCCTTCCTTGCTCTCCACCGTTACACCGGGATAATTTCCAACATGCTGACGAGCACCGGTCAGCTCATTGAATATGGTGGTTTTCCCTGAGTTTGGGTTGCCCGCGAGGGCAACTACTATCTTCGGTTTCATGAATTTCTCTTGTCCTCCTTTTTATGTTTGGCATTCCGTATGTTTTTAGGCATGCCAAAACTACAACGCAAAAAAATTTACTCGACCAGAATCTTCTGTGCCATTCCGCGGCCCAGCATTATGCGACTGCCCTTTACCTCGATAATAAACGGTCCATGCATGGAATGCTTAAGCACTTCTATCTCCACGCCGGGGACCAGTCCCATGGCAGTCAACCTGCTTTGGAGTCCACAGCCCGAATCCACTGAGATGAGACGGACTTTCCTCCCCGCTTGAACAATTGATAATGGCATTCTCAAAGCCCCTCAACCGGATTTTCCTTTTGTTTAGAGTTTCTCAATCTCAATCCCCTCGGCATCTTCTTTCCGAAGAGAGAGGTGATACCCCTTAACCTTGATATCAATAGGATCGCCTAACGGGGCCACCTTTTCCACCTCAACAACAGCCCCGGAGGTGACTCCCATCTCGACAATTCTTTTGCTCGTTTCTCCTCTAAAATTAATTTTTAGTACTTTGCCTTTCTGGCCCGGCTTCAAATCCTTCAGCTTAGCCTTTTCCATTGTTTTTTGACCTCCTTCTCGTCTGCGTTTTTTTACTTCTTCAAGGGTCAATGATATACATTGCTCGCAATTTTCTTGTGCACCGCTGTGATCACAGTGATAACCGAATCCCGCGATCCACTTTGAACCCCCTCGTGGACAAACCTCAATGAACTCGGCAAATTCAATAAATCGCTCCAAGATGACTTTGGGAATTGAATGCTCCATCTCACAGGCTGCCTTGTCTGATTCCCCTTCGTCTACCGCGAGAACATTGACGAAAAAATCCCGGAGAACCTCATGCCGACGGATTACATCCTTAGCAGCGGTTTTCCCGGTAGGAGTGAGAGAAATTACATCATAAGGGGCGTAGTTGATCAATGCCTTGTCAGCCAAGGCCCGAAGCGCACCTGTCACCGACGAGTTGCTGACCTTTAATCTCTTAGCAATATCCTTGGGCCTCACAGCCTCTTTCTCCGCAATGATGTGGCAGATGGCTTCCAAATAGTCTTCCAAGCTTGCTGTTAAAGTATCAGTCAATGTCATATTTCAATCCTCGCTTCATAAAGTTTCGCCTTGCCGAAACATATAAGGCATGCCGAATCACTTGTCAAGTATTTTCTGTCCCTTCCAGTTCTCCTGCTGTGATTAAATATTACCCAAAAAGTGATTTCGGTACGGTAGACCTAGCTAGAGGTGGAATATAGTGAGGTAAATAGAGTGGCAAAATAAAAGTATTGCTCCGGTGATTGAATAGATCCATTATGCTGCATATGCAACCGCCGGATGCTTGAAATATTTTTTTGCGTGTTGCGGTCGTTTCTGTAAGGTCTTCATAAAAGAACGTGTCTTACTGACGATATCTTTTTCGTTTCTTGCCGGTATGCCTGAACGAATCTTGTTTTTCAGGTTGCCGTTGAGATACTCGTCCGGGTTGAGTTCTGGAGAATATGAGGGAAGGTAGAACACCTCTATTTTCTCCTTGTTTACTTCAAGCCACTCTTTGACTTTTTTTCCGTGATGTACACGGAGGTTGTCCAAAATCAAAAAGCTCTTACGGGGAACATCCTTTATCAGTCGGGACATGAACTTGATGAGCACCTGCGAAGCCATCTTCTCCCGATACAGCATGAATCTCACCTTTCCTTGATTGGTGATGGCCGAGATCATGTTGATTCTGTTCTTTTTAGCAGTGACCCTGACGACGGGTGTCTTCCCCTTTGGAGAAAAACCCTTCGCAGTGTAGTCACCACTTTGAATGCCAGTCTCGTCACCCCAGTGAATCTCGGCTTTCTCTTTTTTTGCCTGAGCTGCAATCACTGGGTACGTGGTATCAAGCCACTGCTGTACCTGTCGCGGGCTCTGTTCGTAGGCCCGCTTGCTGGGCTTCTGGGGAGTAAAACCCCAGCGCTTGAGATAGTCGGTTATAGTCCGTAGAGGCAAATCGGTACCGCATCGCTGTTTGATTGCCAAACGGACGGCATCACGGGTCCAAAGAGCAAATGGATGTTTGAGCTGATCCGGTGTTTTGTCTACCAAAAGTTTCTTTACCTCAAGTTCCTGCTCACTTGTCAGTTTGCGACTACCGCCGTGGCGACGACCTCTTTGTCCGAGCTTGATAGCGAAGCTGCCTTCCCGCAAGTATTTCTGCCAAATCTTGCTGGTGTGGCGTTCCGTGGCACCGATAATCTGGGCGACCTCTTTATTGGACCGCCCTTGCCTGCGTAGCCGAACTATCTGCTTGCGCAGAGCATACTGTACGTCTTGGCTAAGTTTTCGTGCATCTGGTTTTTCCATGCACAAACCATAACACACAATGTCGCTAAATGGAAGTGTTTAATCGCCGAGTCAATAAATAAATTGGCATACGGATTAATACTTCGTTTTCCGATGTGATAATTGCGTGATAAACTCCACAGAAAAGAAGGGGAACAGATAGAATAGACAGAAATATATGGGATTCACTTTGTGCTTTGTTTCTAACGAGTTACGGAAAATCAGACCTTAAATCAAGGGTTTAACGTTAAGTATTCATTGTCTTTTTATGACTACGAATCCGAAGGTCGAAGGTTCGAATCCTTCTGGGCGTACCATTTTAAAGGCCTCCCGAAGGGAGGCCTTTTTGTTGGGTCTCTACAGATTTCTACAAAATAAGGCTGTTTAAGACACCTTTTCCCTCAGTCGGTACGTATCAGCGTGCTTGCAATGGCCAATCAGGCGACCGATCTCATTTTCATTATTTCGTACTTGCGAAACGGCAGGAATTGCAGGTTCTTTGCCGTTCCGTACTGTAGCAGCTCCAGAATTTTCTGATATATGATCAGGTTTTTCATACCGCCCCAACCGCCCGCGATATCATGCGGCTTTAACAGATTTTCAGACCCACAGATTACATATTACGGATTACCTTCTGACAAGGCTGCGCGGAACCCGATCGTGTAGCTCCTGTACGTGGGCGTACTGTTCCTATAAACGACCAAATCAGTCCCCGCCGTTTCGTGGTAGAGCCCCAATGCCCGGCACGTTCCAAAGCACTCGAATCAGCGGCATTGTATCGATACCACAAATTCAGCCGGGTCGCGGCGTGAGTGGTTGTATCGGATTCGTCGGGGGGAGCCATGTGCTTACTGGTTTCGCCATCCATCAGTTTCCCAATTGTTCGCCAGTCTCCGGCCCGCTCCTCCCCCTTCGTTCTCAATAAAGTCAAAGACTATTCGTTAAGGTTGTTTTATATAAGGACTTGTTTCTTCATGAAAGAAAGCATTTGATAACTCCTCAGAGCATCCACTGTTTAAAATAAGATACCGATATCCTTTACACTGGACAAATATCCTTTGATATATCAACTTGGCTAAAGTGGCATATTTCCACAAAATACCAAACCAAGTGTCAAAAGTGCATTTTCCTAAATATTTCAGCAAGTTTTTCTTTGCATTCTTTTTAAAAAAGAGCAACACTTCTTGAGAAAATCGGAAAAAGCCAAGTTGGTATATTAATTGTTATTTGCGTAAATAAATGAATTTTTTATAATAAAGAATAATTAACAGCTAAAAGAAAATTTTTTAAAGGAAGTAAATAACAAGTCGCTCATGCAGTATTTCAGGCGCTTGCTAATCTTCGCTGCGCTCAGGCAAGCTTGCCATCTGCATAGCTTAATCGTTGGATAAACACCAAAAGTGAGGGCCATCATGAATATTCAAAAATTAAAGGCATTTTTTATGTGGTGTACCATAATAAACGGGGGCTTACTGGTTCTCGCCTTCATAGTAGGCATCGTTGGCCTGGATTTGGTATATAGTGTTCACTGCAAATTATTCCAGATCCCTCGTGAATCTTTAAACGTGGTCTATTATTCGTTCCTTGGTTTGTATAAAATCGTCTGGCTGGTTTTCAACGCCGTTCCCTATGTAGCTCTGCTGATCATCAGAAAAGAATAAGCATCTAACCAGCCAATGAAGGCGACAGTCAGGGCCGGGCGCGTTTGGAGAAAAGTGTCAGTCTGAAAAGCATAAAATACTTAAAAGGTCAGTGGAAGCCCTGGATGATCCTGACCGCATGGTTACGCCTTTCCTTTGTTAATTTATGATACAACCAGCTACGATAAATTATTGATAAGTAAGTGCAATAGGGCAGACGAACGACTTGCCTGAATATAACACCCAGATCGCATCTAATCGTTTATCTTTAGGGGTGAGGGTTTTTGAATTTTTTAGGAGGTCTTTCTTGTTTTAAGCCGGTCTGCAAAGGAGGCAACCTAGCTGTGTGCTGAAACTTAAAAGCCCCCGGTTTTTAGGTCCGGGGGCTTTGTGGTCGAATAGCTTCTTGTCTTTTGCCTTTGTTAGTTTTCCATTTTGAGTCTAACTTCCTCGTATATTTTCCATATGCAAATTCCTGCAATTGCTACGATAGCGCCAAAGGTGAAACCGGATTCGGTATTGAACTTTGCATCTATCTGTTGGCCGGCATAGAGTAACATAAGAAAAATAAACGAGGAGACGACGGCAACAAAGGTCCATACAGCCATGGTCTGTATCTTGGCTAAAATCGGTTTCAGGTTTATCGGATTATATTCTCTGAGGTCTATAGAATCATTTGCTTCATGTGTTGCAATCATTGATCGTAATCTCCTTTCATAGTTTTCGTATAGGTTATTTTATTTTACCAATTAAGAATTCGTTTATTATATAAGCAATAATGGTGCCAGGGTTGTGCCGTGTCCAGAAAAGGCGTTGCTTATTTGTTGCATAATGAATTAAGGTACTTATAAGTAATAGGCGAAATATCATGATTTTGCTATCAGCTCAGGTGGCCATGAAATCATGGGTTTTCGAGGCCGTTCCCGATGCGTTACGTGCTATTTCAGCACGGAAAGTGGGGGCGGACAGGTATTTATTGCAATAAAAATGGGCTTAGTGTGCGGATATTGAACTATACGTTCGAACAATGCACTGTTTTGGTGGGGTGCTTCAATATTATCTGGCCCTGTATGTTTTTAACAATTTTTTTCGATGGGCATACATGCAAATCCATTTTTTTCTTGCCGCTGTTAATCTGGATCTCTTTATATGCACCTATCATGTTCTTGACACGGGCAATCTTTCTTCATACACTTCTCCCGCAAGGACGGGAGTTCATAAGCATTAATCAAACATATAGCACAGAGGAAACCCGATCGATTAGCGAAAAGCACAAACGGGGAAGGTATAATCATATATGAAAACGTTTCTTCTTACACAAAAGGACGTTGCAACGGTATTAACGCCCGCTGTTGCCAACGACACGGTAGAAAAGGCATTTCGGGCTTATGGCATGGGGCAAACCGAGATGCCCCCCAAAAGTTATTTGTATTTTCCTATGGGAGATCTGCGATCTATGCCGGCTTATATTTACGGTGAAGGATTTGACATTGCCGGTGTCAAGTGTGTCAATGTCCATCTTCAAAACAAGGAGATAGGTTTGCCGACCATCATGGCAGTTATCATTCTAAACGATCCGCAAACTGGATTTCCGCTAGCCATAATGGACGGGACCTATATTACATGCCTCCGAACTGGTGCGGCAGGTGCCCTGGCGGCAAAATATCTGAGCCGAGAAAATTCGGAGATTGTGGGTTTTGTGGGGAGCGGTGTTCAGGCTAGGACACAGTTGTTATGCCTGCTTGAGTTTCGAAAGATTAAAAAGATCAAGATATGGCAATTCGAGGCCGACAAGGCCTGTTCGGAAGAATTTCGGCAGTGGGCAGAGCGGTCATGTCAGGTGGAGGCCCTTATTTCAACTAACATGGAGGATGTTACAATGGGGTCCGATATTGTGATTACTACGACTCCAAGCCGCATGCCTCTTGTGATCAGTGTTTCTCCTGGAACCCACATAACTGCTATCGGTGCGGATGCTCAGGGCAAACAGGAGATCAGTCCCGAAATATTAAAAGAGGCAAAGGTCGTTATTGATGACTGGGCGCAGGCCTCACACAGTGGTGAAATCAACGTACCCATAACTCACAAGCAGATCAGTAAGCGGGATGTCCATGCGCAGTTGGGAGACATTGTGGCCGGAAAGAAGAAGGGGAGAACGTCGGCCGAGGAGATAACTCTCTTTGATGCCACGGGTCTGGCAATCCAGGATATCTCCTGTGCATATGTTGTGTATGAGTTACTCAGAAGCAAGGTGGGAATAAAAACTATCGAATTATTTTAGCAGAAAATGGAAGTTAGCTTGTTGTTTGGTTACGGTTTCAAATTCCGCACTGCTTTATTTGTGCACATCTTATCTATGACCGTCCTCAATATGATGCCATTATGTTTATGGTCAGGCAGGGCTCCTCAACTTTCGATCAGCGCGTTGGTATTGCCCGCTGCTGCGATAATAATCCTATTGCGCTGGAGGATTTGTTATCAGAGGCGGGGACTTTGATGTATAAAAAAATCAGAAAAAGCACGACAGATAATAAAGGGAACTAAATAAGCACAGGATTTAACACTGGGCTTGCTGATGTTATAAAAATATGGTAGAGACCTTGGCAAAATATAGGATGGGTTGAACTGGCGATTTGCTTTTTACAGTCAGTTTCAGGAAATAAGGTTTCTAATTAATGGGTTATGTAGTATTAACTCGTTGCATTCGACTTTGATTAAATAGAAAATTAATATCGCTTAATGATCGAAGATTTGCCGTAACTTGTTGCGGGGGTCTTCATTTTTTCTTTGGTAGAACTATTTCACTTATCATATTCAAGAGGTATGGATTACAACAGGGAGGAGATTTATGGCTTCTAAGGACAAGGATGCAAGGGATTCCCAGAAGATTTACTGGGCGGGTGAGTTGAGCAGGCGAATCGTGGAGCTTAATGAGCGTGGTTTTGGTAAGGAAATGATAGCTAAAGACTCCGCTATAAAGAAGATCAGGGCCGAGATACGGAAGATAGGGGTCAGGCTTGCCGCTATAGACAAGAAAGAGGAAAAGATCGAAGAGAAGGCCAAGGCCAGGGAAGAAAAGATGGCGCTTCCGAAGGAGGAAAGGACGAAGAAGGCAAAGGCTGAGGAAGATGCTGCCGAGACCAGCAAGCGTCAACAGAAGCTTGAAAAGAAGCTTGAGAAAAAGAAGGAAAAGAAACAGGCGAAGGAAGAGTAGGATTGATTTTAGTCCCCCATCCCTGAGTATGAAATATTGATAGCAATGAGAAACGCCCACCGGCTAGATCACGGTGGGCGTTTTTAAAAATACGAGAGTGTCAGATAATCTGTGTAAATGAACTTTCCTCAACCCTAACTGGGCATCCTGTAGCTGTAGAGAATTGCGAACTGATTTAGAGCCATGCCCCAATTTCTTGCCGACAGGAGAATGCTTCGCATATCCCAAATGATGAGTTAATTCACTTTCCATGGCCTTCTCCAGCAAACGCTTTGTCAGCTCCCTGAGAAGTCCATATTTAACAATCAGATCTTCCGGATTCTTGTATTCTTTTAAAAGCTCATCTAAAACTTCATCCTTGATTGCCATGGCTAGACCCTCCTGTATAAATGGTTTCCTTATCCTATCTCAAACCATTTACAGAAAATTATCTACACCTTCATTTTGTTTCGGCTTTTCTTCCTTATATGCAGGAAGGTTATTGGTATGGCTTTCTTTCAATACTCTTCCAATAACCTCTTCGTTGATTATCTTAAGCTCATCGGCATATCCATACAGGAGGGCAGCTTCCGATATTATATTTACAATTTTAGGTATGCCTTTGGAGTTATAATATATGGCTTCGATAGCTCCCTTATCGAAGATCTCAGGGTATGCAGATTCTCCCACTGTTTTCAGCCTGTATGAGATATATTGTTTTATCTCATCGTGCTCCAGTCCTTGAAGTCGGCAGCAGACAGTAACCCTTCGGATGAATTGTCTTAATTTGTTTTTAAGTAGTTTTTCCCCCAGTCCTTTCTGTCCCACCAATATGATCTGGACAAGGTAACGCTTATTTATTTCCAGGTTTGCAAGTATGCGTATCTCTTCCAGAGCCGTATCAGGCAGGTTTTGTGCATCATCTACGATAAAAATTACCCTGTTCCCAGCGCCACGTTGCCTAATCAGAAACTTTTTTATAGTCCCAAGTATTTCAGTTGTTCCAATGCCGGTTAAATCTACTCCTAATTGGAGGCAGAATGTCTCGAGGAACGATCCAGGTTTTCCGACGTCCGGTCTCATGATCTCTATTCTGAAAACTGTTTCGAATTCCTTTACCAGGAGGTTTATAAGAGATGTTTTACCTGACCCGGGTTCTCCGGTTATTATCAAAAAACCCCTGTCTTCTCTAAGGGCATATTCCAGATGTGCATAAGTGTATGCATAGCCCCTGCTCATGTACACATGATCAGGATCGGGTGTGGTAGGGAAGGGTTTTTTTCTTAATCCGTAGTAAGATTTATACATATGAATTGTTTTTTACCCTTGCCGGTTGGTTCTTATTACGAACTGGAAGATTGATCATAAAGAAACGGGTGATTAGGCTTCATCTACCAGTGCAATCTCCATTCGTATTAATATCTATTGATTTTCGAGGTACAGGGTATCACAATTTTTGTTCTAATAAAAGTTGATTCCAATCAACAACTTATAACTATTAACGAAAACATGTTTTCTGTTGTCTGAACTAAGGAGTGCCCCTTGCTTGCGCTTTTTCCATTCAGGCCGTCACCTGGGATATCCGGTTATGCCTCTGATGCGCTGGTACATGGGTCTCAGATGCCGGTACATCTTTTTATATACATCGCGATATAGCTGGTCATAGAGTTCACCATTTTCACGATTAGGTTCGAATACATCTCCTATGTGGGTCATGTTTTTGATCGCCGACTTGAAATCGGAATAGATGCCGAGGCCGACGGCTGCGTCTATCGCCGCCCCGAGGGATGATGTGTCGTATATGCTTGGTCGGGCTGTAGGTAACCCGAATATATCCGCTGTAACCTGCATTGCCTTGTTGCTCTGTGATCCTCCACCTGACACGACGAGACTTGTTATAGGGATGTGTGCTCTTCTTTCTATGCGTTCCTTTCCTTCTCGGAGTGCGTAACCCAGACCTTCCAGTATTGCTCTATAGACATGCCCTCTGGTATGCACGTCACCGAAGCCGATTATGGCCCCTTTGGCCTCCGGTCCGGGCAGCTTCAGGCCGGGGCTCCAGTATGGTTGCAGAACCAGTCCCATGGAGCCGGGAGGAATATTGTCGATCATCTTATCGAAGAGGGTCTCGGTGGACACCCCCTGAAGGGATGCTTCCTGTTGTTCCTGCCATCCGAATTCCTCCTTGAACCAGTTTACCATCCAGAACCCCCGATAGATCTGGACCTCTATGTTGTAATAGTTGGGAACTGCGGAAGGGTAGGGGGGGAAGAGTGGCACAGGTTCCACATATTTTTTGCTGTTCACATTTATCGTTGCCGTTGTTCCATAACTTAGGCAACCTGTTGCGGAGTCCAGGCTGCCGGAGCCAATCACCTCGCAGGCCTTATCTGTAGCCGCAGCGATAAGGGGCAGCCCCTCAGGGATTCCTGTTTCTTCTGCAGCCTTTCGGCTTATCTTCCCCAGAGGCTGTCCAGGCGCTATCAATCTTGGAAGCATCTCGGGCTTGACAGCAGCGACTTTCCACTTCCAGTTCCAGGAGGATGCCCAGTGCAGATTTTTGTAATCGAAAGGTATCATCGCAGCCTGACAGCCGATTGAATCGGAAAACTCTCCCGTAAGCAGATAGGTCAGATAGCCCGATAAGAGAAGATATTTATGAGTTTTTTCCCATATATCCGGTTGATAGGTTATGATCCAGTTCGCCTCGGCCTCGGATTGCAGGTAGGAAATGGTATCAGCCAGGCCTGTAATCTTGAAAAGCAGACCCCATATTCCACATATGGGGGGAAGGCCGTAGGTCTTACGCTGGTCCAGCCATACAATGGCAGGGCGAAGAGGCTTACCATTCTTGTCCACATTGATGATGGTGCTTCTCTGTGTGGTAATGGATACGCCGGCTATACGTTGCCGGAAGTCAGCCTGTTTCAATAGGTTCTGGCATGCGAGGCAGAGTGCATGCCAGAAGACTGCGGGATCTTGCTCGGCCCACCCTGGGTGTTCCGAATAGTAGGGGCGTTCAAAGATGATCTGCTCTCGTCCTACCAGTCGTCCTTCAGGATCGAAGAGCAGGGCCTTGAGGCTTTGTGTCCCGTTATCTATGGATAGAAGCAGGTCCCTGTTTTCCATGATACACCCCGGGTTCCAGTCTTTTATTGATCTCTGTCAGGATCTTCGCTTATGAAGCCGAGAACCTGGCGGTATACCTCTTTTCTTGGTATGCCCATATCCTCAGAGATGATATCTATAATGTCCCGGGTTGAAGCTACAGTGTCCATGCGCGCTTCAAGGAATCTTTCCCTTATTTCTTCCGGGGAGGGGGGAACGTGCTCCGCTGTTGCTCCGGCTATGACCAACGTGATCTCACCCTTTATTTTTTTACCGTTCAGGTTTTCGATTATTTCCTCGACGGTGCCTCTCATTGTCTCTTCATATATCTTTGTCAGTTCTCTTGAAACAGAGATCTGTCGATTTCCGAATATTTTTTCTATATCCTTCAGTGTTGATAAAAGCCTATTTGGTGATTCATAGAAAACCATCGTTTTTGTCTCTCCCTTTAGGGATTCCAAAAAAGTTTTTCTCTTTCCGCTGCGTGTGGGGAGAAATGCAAAGAAGGCAAAGTTGTCCATTGGGAGGCCTGAAACGTTCAATGCAGCTATAGCAGCTACCGGTCCAGGTATGGGCACTACATTGATTGACTGTTCGATGGCATGCTTCACCAGAAGGTGTCCCGGATCCGATATCCCCGGTGTCCCTGCATCGGAAACATAGGCTATATTGGTTCCTTCCCCAAGTTTGTTTACCAGGTGGAAGCTTTTTTTTAGTTCATTGTGGTCGTGCAGGCTTGTGAGGGGGGTATTTATAGCATGGGCATCCAGGAGTATGCTGGTTCTTCTGGTATCTTCGGCCGCTATAAGGTCCACCTCTCTAAGGATGCGTATGGCCCTTAGAGTAATGTCCTCGAGATTCCCGATTGGTGTGGCGACTATATACAGGGTTCCTTTTTGCATGACGGTAAGGGATTAAATACTTAGTTCAAAGGCGTTTCGTATCAGTTCGATACGGTTTGTACGAGGTGCTAAATATATCCCCACTACATCAAACCTTGAGTTATGATCAGGCATGCTTTTCTCCTGTAGGTAATTGAGGGCTACCCTTGATATCTTTTTCTGCTTGATTCTGCCAATGGCATCTTCGGGGGAACCGAAGAGATCGGATCCTCTCTGTTTTACCTCTACGAATACTATGCTTCCTTTATCCATGGCGATAATGTCGATCTCACCGTATCTACACCGGTAATTTCTTTCTAATATGCTGTATCCTTCATTTTTAAGGAAGACTACAGCCATATCCTCACCCGTTTGGCCCTTCTGTCTATTTGACCTTGAAGGACCTCCTGTGGATCTTGCATTGGCCATATTCCTTTATTGCCTCCCGATGCTCCTCAGTTCCGTATCCTTTGTTTTTCAGAAAATTATACTGTGGGTAGAGGAAATGATACCTGTCCATGATATCATCTCTTGATACCTTGGCGATTATGGAGGCTGCGGCTACGGAAATGCTCAGGGAATCACCCTTGACTATAGACTCCTGGTTTATTGGAAGATCAATGGTGTTTATTCCGTCTATAAGTATGTAATCTGGCTGGGGGGAGAGCTTTGAAACCGCCATCTTCATTGCCGACAGTGTAGCCTGAAGTATGTTGATCCTGTCTATGGTAGGAGCATCAAGCACACCAAGGCCAACGGAGATGGCGTCATTTTGTATCGTCGCGTACAGAGATTCTCTATTGCGAGCTGTGAGCTTTTTAGAGTCTCTGATCTTTTCATTCTTGTAATCCGAAGGGAAAATTACTGCCGCCGCAACAACTGGGCCTGCGAGGGGACCCCTGCCTGCCTCGTCGACGCCGGCGATGAGATCAAACCCACGCCGGCGGGCGCACAGTTCAAATTGAAACATATCACCTTCTGCCAAGTTCCTTTATCCTTGCCTTTTTCCCTTTGAGGTCTCTTAAGTAATACAACCTCGAACGTCTCACCTTTCCCTTCATCACTAACTCGATTTTGTCAATGATAGGGGAATGAAGCGGGAAGGTTCTCTCTACGCCTACGCCCGATGATATCTTTCTTACAGTAAAGGTGGAGCGGTTTTGACCGGCTCTCCTGCGTATGACGGACCCCTGGAATATCTGGATACGTTCCTTCTGACCTTCTACGATCTTTACATGCACCTTGATGGTATCCCCGGTTCTAAATCCAGGTATATCCATTCGCATTTGCTCTTTCTCAATAGAGTCGAGAACATTCATAATCAAAAACCCTCCTCTGTCATATTCATAATCAGTTTTTTCTAAATAATCTGTCGAGAGTCACGGCCACTGCCGACCTGACGGACAGATGGTTATAGTCCGAACTTCCCCTTATCGGTTCTATAAGGAAGTCGGCACAATTGATGACATCCGCTGCTATTCCCCAACCTGTTCCGAACAGTATCAGAAAGGCATCTCTACTTTCCGACATGAGCGTCCCCAGCTTTTCGCAGGTCATCGAATTCCCTCGGGATGAGGCACTTGTAACCACAACCCTTACGCTCTTTCCTGTATCCCGAGAAAGGGCTGCAATTGTATTGTCAAGCGTATCGGTAACGCTAACGATGTCGAAGGCCTCTTTTCTCGAAGGATTGTAGGTTGTTCCATGTCCTTCCTGCCAGTGGTAGAGGATGCGCTCCACAAATTTTTTCTGCTGCTCTATGGGAGTTACAATAAAAAAACGTTTCACCCCATAGGTTTTTGCGGCCCTTGATATATCGTGTATATCCATGTTTGTTACCGCCGTCGTAACTATATCACCTCTTTTGTTATAGACGGGGTAATGCAAAAGAGCAATATACAGGTCTTCGGTAGGCATCACTTATATTCCAGATCTTCCATTTTGAGCTGTTCAATCACTTTCTTATCTTCATCCGTGAGATCAGCCTGGGCCAGGATGTCCGGCCTCCTGGTCAGAGTTCTTTTAAGTGATTCCCTGCGCCGCCACTGGTCTATCTTTTTCTGGTGTCCCGAAACCAGGACTTCTGGTACCTCCCATCCATCGTACTCTCTGGGCCTAGTATAATGCGGCCCTTCAAGGAGTCCTGTAGAAAATGAGTCGAAAAGTACTGATTCGCTGTTCCCTACAAAACCTGGTATAAGGCGGGAGACTGCGTCAACTATTACCATCGCCGGGAGTTCTCCGCCGGTCAGGACATAGTCCCCGATGGATATTTCTCTGTCAACCAGGTGGTTCCTGATCCTTTCGTCTATGCCCTCATAATGGCCGCATATCAGAACAACCCTTGAATAATGAGCTAGATCCTCAGCGATTTTCTGTTTGAATGGTTCTCCCTGAGGCGAGAGAAGGATGACGCATTTTTTTTCTCCAACGGGAATAATCTCCTTCAGAGCACGTGCGACAGGCTCAATCTTCATAACCATCCCGCCACCCCCTCCGTAAGGGGCGTCATCGGTTGTCCTGTGTTTGTCTGATGTATAATCCCTGATATTATGGAGGTTTACTTCTACGATTCCCTTATCTATGGATTTCTTTATGAGGCTGGTTCCCAGAGGGGATTGAAACATCTCCGGAAAGACGGACAGGATATCGAAAACTATCATTCTACAGCCCTTCGGGAAGCCTCACTACCATACGACCATTTTCAATGTCAATTTCGCGGACCACATCTTCAAATGCCGGCAAAAGGATCTCGCCTTCTTCGCCGCTACAGACATAGACATCGCTGCTACCTGTAGGAAGAATGGCCGTAACTCTCCCCAACCGTTCCCCATCTTCGGTAACCACCTCAAGCCCCTCAATATCTTTCCAGTAATATTCACCGTCTGGAAGAGGTTCCTGGGTCATAAACACAGACTGCCCTATCAAAGTACCAGCAGTCTCCACAGTATCAACCCCTTCAAGCTCAAGAGAAAAAGTCCTGCCCTTTATGTGGAGACGCCTGACTTTGAAAATGGACAGGTGCTTTATGTCTTTACCAACAAAAACATTCTCCAGAGCCTTGAACCCCTGTGTCGATTCACAATATGAAAGAACCTTTAGCCGACCCTTAAGTCCGCTGAGCTTAACTATTTTTCCTATCTCAAGCAGATCATTCACTTATTCAATTATTTCCAATACGGCTCTCTTGTGTACCTTGGATGATGCTGCGCTTAAGATGGTTCTCATGGCCTTTGCGGTCTTTCCCTGCTTGCCTATGACCTTCCCTAGGTCATCCTTTGCAACTCTCAATTCAATGACTGAAGTTTGTTCTCCAACCACCTCGGTACATTCAACCTGATCTGGATAATCCACCAAAGCCTGAGCCATATACTTGACCAAATCTTTCATCGCAGCACCCCTCCCCGTAGTTGTTGGAATAAGTAAGATGAAGATGATTCAGTAGAACCCAAACGCTTAAGTCCGCGTTTCACCGGTCTTTGGTACAAGTCCTTTCTTTTTAAGAAGACTCAAAACCGTTCGTGTCGGTTCAGCCCCCTTAGACAGCCAATCCTCAACCCGGTCTTCCTTGAAGGTTATCTCTGCCGGATCCTTCAAGGGGTTGTAATTTCCGACTATTTCAATGAACCGCCCATCCCTGGGAGCATCATTCTCGGCGACCACTATCCTGTAGAAAGGTTTCTTTTTGGCGCCCATTCGCGTTAGTCTTATTTTAACTGCCATTATTTGGGACTTTACCTCCTGATATATCTAAATTAATGGTTTCTTCTAGCACATGTTTTATTTTATTAAAAGGGCAAATTTCCTCTCATCAAAGATTTCATGCCGCCCTTTGTAAATTTTTTCATCATTTTTCTCATTTCTACGTAGTGCCGGAGAACCTTATTGACATCCTGTACCGATGTGCCGCTTCCCCTGGCGATCCTTTTTCTTCTCTGGCCGTCTATGATTTTGTAATTAAGACGTTCCTTTTCGGTCATGGAATCGATAATAGCGGTTATTCTTACAAGCTCGCTTTCGTCAGGTTTTGCGTTCTTGAGGGCCTTTATCTTTCCCAGCCCTGGTATCATTCCCAGTATATCCTGAAGGGAGCCCATTTTCTTTATCTGGCCCAGTTGCTTCTTGAGATCGTTCAAGGTGAAAGAATCCTTCCGGATTTTCCTTTCAAACTCTCTGGCTGTTTTTTCGTCTATTGCCGTCTGTGCCTTCTCGACCAGGGTCAGTATATCCCCCATGCCTAGAATTCTGGAAGCCATACGCTCCGGATGGAATACCTCCAGTGCATCGGTCTTCTCCCCCATGCCTACGAACTTTATTGGTTTCCCCGTAACTTTTTTCAGGGACAGGGCTGCTCCGCCACGGGCATCACCGTCCATTTTGGTAAGTATAACGCCGTCTATGCTCAGGAGTTTGTCAAATGCTTCGGCTACGGATACAGCATCTTGTCCAGTCATTGCGTCGGCGATAAATAGTATCTCCGAAGGATCTACGGCATCTTTTATCCTTTTTAACTCTTCCATCAATGCGTTGTCGATGTGCAGTCGTCCCGCAGTATCTATTATTAGGGTGTCAAAGCCCTTTGCCTTGGCATCTTCAACAGCGCTGACGCAGATCTTGACTGGATCTCTTCGATCCTGCGATTCATATACGTTACATCCCGCCTTTTCTCCCAATATCCTGAGCTGATCGATAGCGGCGGGGCGGTAGATGTCGACCGATACCATTGAAACCCTGCGCCCCTTATCTTTCAGGTAACGTGCAAGCTTTGCTGCCGTGGTTGTCTTGCCGCACCCCTGAAGCCCCGCCAGCATAATAGGGGCAGGAAAGCGATTGGAGAGGTTCAGGCGACTGCTGTCCGTTCCCATCAGCTCGACAAGTCTGTCGTGTACTATCTTGACTATCTGTTGCCCGGGAGTTATGCTGTCCAGAACCTCCCGTCCGATAGCTAATTTGCTTACATCTTCTATGAAATCCTTGGTCACCCGAAAGTTGACATCAGCTTCAAGGAGAGCCATTCTTATATCTTTCATGGCCTCCCTGACATTCTCCTCGTCAAGGATGCCCCTGCCTCTCAACTTTTTGAAGACCAAGTCCAGTTTGTTTGTCAAGTTTTCAAACATATTCAGCTATTCCGTTATCTTATTCTTTATAATAAGGCATTTTACTCCGACAATCTCTTTCTCAAGCATAGATACAGCTTTTTGGGCCTCATTGTAGGTTGCGAGGCCGTAAATCTTTACTCGGAACCACTCTCCCTTTGATCCGAGATTAATGTTGTCCACAGTTGGTTTGTACCCCATGCTAAGCAATTTCCCGCTCAAAGTCTCTGTCATGCCTTTGTCCTTGAAGGACGCGACCTGTATGATATAGGGGCCAATAGCCTCTTTTACGGGAAGCTCGCTTGCGCTATGCCTTTTTTCGATTGAAGGTGGCTTGCTTTCCGTGAATCTATCGGACGGGGGGGCATCACCACTTTCCTTGAGAGTATCGTAAAATGTAAATTCTACATTATTTTCTTTCTGAGCCTTATCATTGATTACACCAGTCACATTGTCGCCATTCTCATTGTTACCTGGCTGATCCATGTCGACATCCATGTTTTCGGTGATCTTTTTTTTGATTGCATCCGGGATACCCTTCGCAATCTTTTCAGGGTAACTCTCAATATTCTTGCCAACTATCACCCCTGATATGAAGGAAAGCAGCAGTATCACAGCAATAACAAAGATGAAAAACGTCAGGCCTGCTCTGCCTAGCTTTAACTCGAACTCTCCGGTTTTCTTAGCCATCAGGTTGCCTTTGTTTGTGATTTGAATTTCTCAACTCAAGTATCACATCCGCTCTGGTGCCGAAACGCCTAGCAATTTGAGCGCATTTCTTATTACCGTAGCCGCAGATTTTATCAAAAATAACCTTGCCTTTGTAAGCTCGGCATTATCTGATACCACCTTGTTCTTGTTGTAGAAACCGTGAAACACGGAAGCAAGGTCGTTTATGTAATAGGGGATACGGTGTGGTTCAAGCGCATGAGCACTACCCTCCACTATCTCCGGGAATGAATTTATTATTTTTATAAGATCCCGTTCTTCATCAGCGGTAAGCAGTTCGGAACTGATGTCTTTGTATTCCGGGATCTGGTATCCCTGCTCCAGAGCGTTTCTCATAATACTACAGATTCTGGCATGAGCATACTGCACATAATATACGGGGTTCTCATTCGACTGTGCCTTTGCAAGCTCCAGGTCAAAATCCAGATGGCTGTTCGACCTTCTCATCAGAAAATTATACCTGGCTGCGTCCTTCCCTACCTCTTCGGTTACCTCGCGGATGGTCACAAATTCACCAGCTCTCGTGGACATCGGTACCGGTAAGCCTCCCCTGAGAAGATTGACCAATTGAACCAGAACGACCGCCAGATCTTCTTTTTTCCTTCCCATTGCCTGAATGCATGCCTGCATTCTTGGTATGTATCCGTGATGATCGGCTCCCCATACATTGATGACCTTGTCAAAACCCCGTTCGTACTTATTGAGATGGTAAGCTATATCCGCTGCAAAGTAGGTGGGGGCTCCATTTTCCCTTACAACTACACGGTCTTTCTCATCTCCAAAAGCGGTTGTCTTGAACCAGCGTGTTGCCCCCTCCTTGTATATAAAGCCTTCTTCTTGAAGCTTATTGAGGATATCCTCTACGCTGTTGTTTTTATATAATTCCTTTTCGCTGAAGTAGCGGTTGAAAACCACCCCAAGGGTTTCAAGGTCTTCCTTGATTCCTTCCAGGATTGAGCCTGCTGCATACTCGGTCATTACGGGGATAGCCCCGTCCTTGTCTGAGCGAAACCTGTCTCCGTGATTTTCTCGAACTTCAAATGCAAGGTCCTTTATATAATCACCCTGGTAACAGTTGTCAGGGAAGGAGATATTCTCCCCCATGAGTTCCAGGTATCTGTAATAAACGGATTCCCCCAGCATGTTCATCTGATTGCCGGCATCGTTTATGTAGTATTCCCTCGATACCAGGAACCCCGATGCACTTAGAATGTTAGCAATAACATCTCCGATTACGGCTCCTCTGGCATGGCCTATATGCAGGGGGCCTGTTGGATTGGCGCTTACAAATTCCACCTGAACTTTCAAGCCATTTCCGATCTTGGATTCTCCATAACGGTCACCAAGCCTGTCCACCTCCTTGAGGAGGGTTGACCATGCGTTGTTTTTGATAAAGAAGTTTATGAAACCTGGACCCGCTATCTCTATCTTTTCTAAAAGTTTTTCGTTGTCACTGATATTGCCAACGATACGCTCGGCTATCTTCCGGGGAGCATTCCTCTGGCTCGATGCAAGCACCATGGCGATATTTGATGCGTAGTCCCCGTGAGCACCTTCTCTGGGGAGCTCTACCTCTATTAATGGGATTTCTGTTCCCTTCAAATCCCCATTTTTCAGACAGTTATCGATTGATTGTTTCAGTAGCTCTACAAGTTTATTTTTCATATTCGCTCTTCGTCGTGGTGCAGAAAAGGAAAAAGTTGACCCGGAGGCCAACCTTTTTAATCTTTAATGGAGTTAAATTCACGCAACTAGCTGCGACAAGATAAAAATAGAACTTATCGAAGCCCCACAATAGTTTGCCTTCAATAAGCCAAGCTCTTACAGCGTTTTGATATTATACCTGTTAGCCGGCATTCTGATGGGTAGTTTCTACTTTATCTATATCTTCATCCTTGATTGAAAGGTCTCTTGTAAAATCAGGGCAGTGGACTCTTCCGCTGGAATCCTTGGAAAGGGAAAACCGCTTAGCACAGGTTCCCCTCCAGGCACAGATTGAGCAAAATCTCTTTTCGGTACCCATAATTTTTTCCTTTCGTTTTTTCATTTTTTAATCTACCAATAGCCCTATATATATAGATGCCTTAAAAGTCAAGAAACTTTGGGGCTTCTGTGTGCCGTTTTAGGTTTTATGCCTATGCTTTTTCTAAAAACATTTGACAAGACGGCGGTCTTTCCCTACTGTTTCCATATATCTATTCACGGTGGTGTTATTGTTATGAAAAGACTAATTTTAGTGATTTCTATTATTCCATTTCTCCTGTTCCCCTTTCTGGCCCAGGCCTCGTACAATATCATGCTCAAAAACGGAGGGGAAATTAAAACCACAGGATACTGGAAAGAGAATGATCAGATAAAGTTTTACACAGATGGTGGTGTCGCAGGTATTTATAAAACTTCCATAAGAAGAATAGAAAAAGTGGCTTACGAAAACGAGTTGTATGTTAAACCGCGGAGGGATCTAAAGAAGGGGGAGGTCTTTTCTGAAAATCAAGATATGGAAGGCGGTAAGAAAGAGGCAAATAGAGATATTGAATATTATAAAAACAAAAAAGAGCAGCTTACTACAGAACTTGCCAAGATACTTGATGAACTGAGAGAAGCAACGAAAAATAGAGACTCTAGGGCTAAAGAAAGGGCGAAGGATGAAATGAGAAGAGTTTCCGGTGAAATATCTTCTCTTACCCAGGAAGTTAAGCAGGTGAACAGTGGAAAAGTTCCGGAAGGGTGGATGAGGGAAGAGTGAGCTTTAAGACAGAGTACAGGGGCCTTTCCCTGTTTCTTTTTGCAATTTACTGAAAGTATGGAAACCCGAAGGGCTGAGAATACATAGAAAAGGAATTATGTGCTTGCCTTGTGAAACAGAAGGGCCTTTGGCAAGGTCAGGAATGCCGCTCTCATTGGAAGAACGGTGGGAGGCAAATCCCATAAAGATAAATCGAGACCTTTGCACAACCCACCAAATTTTATTCTTTTGTAATGTCAGAATCTCTTCTTAAAAACACGTTATTCAAAGCTATGCCACTAATATTACTTGACTATTACCTGCTATTGCGCCATAATTTTTCCTAAAAAACATTCTCTCGGAGGAACTATGGGCTTCAAAAAACTGGAAAACAATCTCTCTTTCGCTGATATCTCTCTCTTTTCTTCCATGGAACATAACCGGGCTATTGAAAGAATGGACGCCATCAATGCTATTACAGACTGGTCTAAAATTGAACGCCTGATTATGAGAAACTATCCTGTCGGGAAAAGCTCCGAAGGAAATGCCGCCTATTCTACTCTCATACTCCTGAAATGCCTTCTTCTTCAGCAGTGGTTCAAGATCGATTCCGATCCCGAACTTGAAACCCAGATCAATGATCGTATCTCCTTCAAGAAGTTCCTCGGGATTCCCTTTGATTACCGTTCGCCCGATCATTCTACTTTTTCCCGGGTCAGGAGCAGAGTCTCCAAAGATACCATGCGTCTGATCAATAATGAACTCCTTAACCAATTCGCCTCCAAGGGCCTAACAATCAACGAAGGCATAGCCATTGACGCACGCCTGGTTCAGTCGGCCAGCCATCCCATAACTAAGGAGAATCTCAAAAAAGAAAAACAAAATCGAGAAGCTCCAGAGGGCAAACTTGATAAACATGGAAAACCTCTTAAGTACTCCCGGGATATTGAATCCGACTGGACGGTTAAAAACGATGTCCCCCACTTTGGTCTGAAAGAACATGCCTCTGTTGATACCGGGTATGGTTTCGTCCTTGCTACGGAGATAACTCCGGCCTCTCACCATGACAGCCCCTACCTTCCGTTCTGTGTTGCCGGCAGTTGTCATACGAAAGAACCTGTCAAAAAGGTGTTTGCCGACAAGGGCTACTTCGGTGAACCGAACAGGGCATTTCTTGCCCTGAACAAGATCGCGGACGGCATCATGAGAAAAAACACGACTACAGCAAAACTGACCACCTATGAGAAAGAGCGAAACAAGGCTATCTCGAAAGTTCGTTATATTGTTGAACAGTATTTCCGCATTTCTCATCTTCACAATAACGCTTCTCGGGCCAGATTCCCCAAGTTGGCCAAAAATGCCATAGATGCGATGTTCCGGCAGATGGCCTTCAATCTCATGAGAGGAACGAAGGTGGTGCCGACATGAGAAACGGGGGAATACCCCCTCTCATTCATGGGGCGGTACACTCTGCCCTGAAATTGGCTGGTTATGGAGGTGAAATGGACTCATCTTAACAAAAATATCTTCCCCGGCTTTACTTACCGGCCGGATCTTGAATTAGAATTTCTAAAAAATCGGGGCAAAACCGAATTTACTGAAAATGACTCATTCTTCAAAGCTCTGCATTCATAGGCCGGATTTTGAATGTGGATTCTTGAAAAATCGGCAGTGAAACCGAATTCGGTAAAAAGGGTTCGCTGTTCAAAGCTCTCAAATCATGTGATCTATCGGTGAAAGAGGGAATGCCTTGGCTCTCCTGAAAATTTTTCCCCTATCATATGGTGTCTGCTACTGGGGGGGGGGGGGAGTGATCTTCCCCCGAAAAAGTGAACACACAGTTAAGCTGCCATAGGCAGCTTGCCAAAGTCAACAGGAGAAACATATCCCAAATATGAATGTCTCCTAACACGATTGTAGAATATCTCGATGTATTCGAAGATACTCTGACGAGCGTCTGTCCGAGTCCTGTATTTTTCAAAGTACACTAGTTCTGTCTTTAATGTATGGAAAAAGCTTTCCGTAACAGCATTATCGTAACAGTTCCCTTTACCACTCATGCTCTGAATAAAATGATGCTTCTCCAGAAGCTTTCTGAATTCATGACTGGCATACTGGCTTCCACGGTCTGAATGAAATATCAATCCTTTCTGCGGCCTCTTTCGCTGTATGGCCATGGAGAGAGCTTCTATAACGATGTCTTTTGTTATCCTTTTTCTCATAGACCATCCTATGATCTGACGATTGAAAAGATCTAGCACGACAGCAAGATACATCCAGCCCTGCTTTGTCCAAATATACGTGATGTCTCCCGTCCACCTTTTGTTGGGAGCATCCACGGTAAATTCCTGGTCGAGAAGGTTCTCGGCTATCGGTAAATTGTGCTTTGAATCAGTGGTAATCTTAAATCTGCGCCTTGTCTTTGCCATTATCCCGTTCTCACGCATAAGACGGGCAACACGGTTCTTGCCGCATCTGATGCCACTTGCACGCATAGTAACTGCTCCGACCTATATCCAATATCCGGCACATCTTCTCCACTCGACATACGGAGCGGTATCTGTCAATGAACTGATATTTCATCGAGGGTGTTTTGAGAAAATGGCCAACGCTTTTTTTAATATGTCTCGCTCCTCTGTTACATCGGTTAGCCTCTTCTTGAGACTTCTCAGCTCCTCTTCTTCTGGCTTCATCCGTCCTTTACCAGGAAATGCACTTTCAATGTCTTCTAGATATTCCCGCTTCCATCGGTGTATTACATTAGGGTGGACATCTAAATCCCGCGCTACTTCTGAAACCTGTCGACCCCCCTCTGTAACTAAACAGGCCACTTCTTTCTTAAATTCTTTGCCAAAACTTCTTCGCTCTCTCTTGTTTCACACTCCACACCTCCAAGTCCTTCTTCCCTTATCTCTAACTTTTCGGTGTGTCCATCATTCCGGGGGAGCTTCACTATGACGTTACTCAATTCTATATCCAGAAAGCTTGGTCTACGATCGTATTGTTTAAATGACATTCCGGTCTCCCTTAGTAGTTATTCTTGACCGGATATATAGTACATAAATGACATATTAGCAAATATTATCAATTGGTTAGTGTAAATATTTAACGTTTTCAATGATTACACTCCAGCTGGGAGTTGTGCAAAGGTTTTGTATGATGACCTCCCATTCTGAAAAGGAACTCCTGAACGATTTTTGGGATATTAACGATCTGTCCTATTATCTAAAAGTCAAGGTAAAGACCCTTTACGCCATGGCCTCTGACATTCCTCATTATCGTGTGGGCAAGCTTATTCGATTCAGAAAACAGGAGATAGATTCCTGGATGGAGAACAAAAAGATCAACGGCATCAAAAGAACCAACAAGTCAAGAAAGATAACGTCCAATATCCCTATTGAGCAACTTATCAGGAAGACAATTGACCAAAGCAAAGATGAAGTCTATAATCCTTATCACGGGAAATCAGACCGGATCGAGGGACCCAAAAAGGAGATACACAATGGGTCTATATAAAAGAGGACCGGTCTGGTGGATGAGTTTTTCTCACAATGGTCAGCAGTTCAGGCGCTCAACAGAGACAGAAGACAGGAAGCT
The DNA here is from genome assembly GCA_963665835.2 of Syntrophales bacterium. Lineage (GTDB taxonomy): Bacteria > Desulfobacterota > Syntrophia > Syntrophales > UBA2210 > UBA6078. The sequence continues at coordinate 974,028 of CAXXWJ010000002.1, forward strand.
GGCCACACGGATCTTTGACAAACTGAAAGGGGAACTTTGATGTGGTTTAATAATAACGGACACCCTGCTAAGAGCAATAATAGAGAAAGTGAGGTGTTCAATGAAGGAGAAAGGGAAGCGCCCGAATTACACAAGTGAGTTCAAGCAAGACGCTGTAAAGTTGGTAGTTGAACAGCAATATAGTTGTCCTGAGGTTGGCAGGCGTCTTGGTATTGCCGCTTCTAATGTTTCCCGCTGGGTGCGACAATATCGTCAAGACCAGCAGGATCTTAGCGAAGGAGGTATCCCCCGGAAGGAACTGGAGGCCGAGATTTGTCGACTTAAAAAGGAAAACAAGCGGCTTGAAATGGAGCGCGAAATATTAAAAAAAGCCGCGGCCTTCTTTGCGAAAGAGTCGAACTGAGGTGTGACTTCATCCGGCAAGAGAAGAAGGCCTATCCTGTCACCGTTTTGTGTAAGGTGATGGAAGTCAGCCGGAGCAGATTTTACGATTACCTCCATAGCCTCTCAAGATCTGATGATCCTGATGAGATTGCATTAAAGGCAGGGATTAGAGCCATTTTCAAAGAACATCGCGGCAAATATGGTTCCCGTCGCATTACCAAGCAGTTAAAGAATGAAGGTCACCAGATTGGCCGGTACAGGGTACGTAATTTAATGAGGAAACTTGGTCTTAAAACCAAAGCCCCGAAGCGATACAAGGCCACGACAGAGAGCCGGCATTCGTTTCCAATAGCTGCCAACCTTTTGGATCGTGAATTCGATGTCGCCACACCGAATACATGTTGGACAACGGACATAACCTATGTCTGGACCTTTGAAGGCTGGTTGTATCTGGCTGTGGTACTTGATCTTTATTCTCGCCAGATCGTTGGCTGGGCCATGGACAAAGAAATGAAAAAGCAACTTACCCTGGATGCCCTGGCGATGGCATACTGGCGCAGAAGGCCTCCATCAGGACTGCTTCATCATTCAGATCGAGGAAGCCAGTATGCATGCCATGATTACCAGGAAAAGCTAAATCAGTATGGGATGATAGCCAGTATGAGCCGCAAGGGGAATTGTTGGGATAATGCACCGACTGAACGTTATTTCCGCAGCCTGAAGTCGGAACGGTTGTCAGATTACAGGTTTGTTACAAGACAGTCGGCAAAGATGCAGATACTTGATTATATCTCCTACTATAATTCCATTCGTCTGCATTCAAAGCTGGGTTATAAAACCCCGTTCGAATATGAGAAAGAACTATGCCGAAAAGCAGCTTAAAACAAATTGTCCGTTTTTACTTGACCACAACATCCTGGAATGGGAGTGGATCAAGGACAATCCCGTCAGGAAGGTCAAGAAGGATCGGGTGAATAACACCATTGAACGCTGGTTGACTCCTGAGGAAGAGAAGAGGCTTCTTCATGTCTCGGCAAAGTGGCTCCGAGAGATTATCATCTTCGCCATCCATACCGGACTTCGTCAGAGCGAGATACTTGACTTGAAGTGGTCACAAGTGGATATGACACGGCAAACTATGACGATCTTTGAACAGAAAAACCGAGGGATCGATACCCTGCCACTCAATGATACAACCATGAGGCTCTTGAGGGAACGGCATCAGAAGCGTTCAGCGGAATGTGAGCATGTCTTTCCTAGCAGTACCCAGACCAGGATGAATAACAGAAACCTGTTTCGGGCCTTCAAAATTGCAACGGCAAGAGCGGAAGTTGACAATTTTCGTTTCCATGATCTGCGGCATACTTTTGCTACTCGCCTTGTTCAGTCCGGCGTTGGAATCTATGAAGTTCAAAGGTTGGGGCGGTGAAAAAGTACTTCGATGGTAATGAGATATGCTCACCATAATTCGGAAAGTCTCAGGGCATCCATAGAGATTATGGATAGATTCGAAGGGGCAGTTATCACGAATTTATCACACCCGCAAAAAAACAGGGGTCACAAGCCACACCTTAGACTCGTAACCCCTTGTTTTTACTGGTACGCCCACTAGGATTCGAACCTAGGACCTTCGGATTCGTAGTCCGACGCTCTATCCAGCTGAGCCATGGGCGCACATGATCTGTTGTGATACTGGCGGAGAGAGGGGGATTCGAACCCCCGGTACACCTTTAAGGGCGTACAATCGCTTAGCAGGCGATCGCTTTAGGCCACTCAGCCATCTCTCCGCTTCTTTTATTTGTCTGGTGCTTTCCGGACCTGAATTAGAAGGAACCGCAAAAGCTTTAATGAACAGCATTGTATTATATGGCGGAGGGAGCAGGATTCGAACCCGCGAACCTTTCGGTTAACGGTTTTCAAGACCGCCGCCTTCGACCACTCGGCCATCCCTCCGCTTGTGGTAGACGGTACTTTACTTATTATGGACTATCCTGTCAATACCATTCATATAGGGTTTTAGAGCATCGGGAACAATAACGCTTCCATCCTTCTGCTGATAGTTTTCCAGAATCGCCACGACGGTTCTACCAACGGCAAGCCCCGATCCGTTTAGGGTATGAACATATTCAACCTTTGAATTTTCTTCCCGTCGGAACCTTATCCCTGCCCTTCGGGCCTGGAAAGATTCGAAGTTGCTGCATGACGATATTTCACGATAGCCGCCCTGTCCCGGCATCCACGCTTCAAGGTCATAGGTCTTGGCGGATGAAAAGCCCAAGTCGCCGGTACATAGAGAGACTGTACGGAAATGAATCCCAAGTTTTTTCAGTATTTCTTCGGCATTGGATGTCAGTTTCTCAAGCTCACCATAAGATTCTTCAGGTCGGGTAAACTTGACCATCTCTACCTTGTTGAACTGGTGCTGCCGTATCAAACCGCGTGTGTCCTTACCGTAAGAACCTGCCTCTGCGCGAAAACATGCCGAATATGCAACATAAGACAGGGGAAGATCTTTCTCATCCAGTATATCGCCACGGTGTATGTTAGTAACCGGAACCTCTGCAGTGGGAATGAGATAGTAGTCGGTCCCGCGTATTTTGAAGAGATCTTCCTCAAATTTGGGAAGTTGTCCCGTCCCCGTCATGCTTTCGCTGTTCACCATGAAGGGGGTAAAGACCTCAGTATAACCATGCTTGGTCGTGTGCAGATCAAGCATGAAGTTTACCAAAGCTCTCTCCAGCAGAGCCCCTGCACCTCTATAAAGTGTAAAACGAGCGCCCGTTATCTTGGCTCCCGTAGCAAAATCCAGTATCCTCAAGTCTTCGCCGATATCCCAGTGGGGCCTGGGTTCGAAATCGAATTGCGGTTTTTCTCCCCATTGCCTGGCAACCGGATTATCCGCCTCCCCCATACCGCTTACCACTGATTCATGGGGAACATTGGGAATCGTCATCACTAGAGCATCAAGGGTTTCTTCGGTTTCCTTAAGCGATTCGTCCAGCTCCTTGATCCGTGAGGAAACGCTACCCATCTTCTCAATAAGATCGGACGCATCCTGACTGCTCTTTTTCCGCCCCCCGATCTCCTTCGAGACACTGTTTCTTTCGCTTCTTAGGGCCTCGACCTCCTGGAGAATGTCCCTCCTCTTTCGATCCATCAGCAAAAACTGATCAAGATCCACAGAGCCACCACGATCTGCCAGCTTTGTCCTTACAAGATCGATATTGTCACGTATGAAACGTATATCCAGCATAATGGCACTTCCAGTGAAATTCCTCTAAAGAGGGTCCGTGACTAACATTTTGCCCCCTGTAAGTCAATAGAAAATACCGCACAAAGATCAAAACTTGTTGCAATAATTCGTTTATTATGAATAAGGTATGCGCCGTTTACTGATTAATGAAAGCTTAAAATATCACAGAGTGAAAGGAACTGGCAGATTTTGAAAAAGATTGCAATACTCCCCGGTGATGGAATAGGCCCGGAAATCATGGAAGAGGCGGTCAAGGTGCTCGGGGCCGTGCAGAAAAAATTCTCGCTCGAACTGAGTTTCGACTTTGCAGATGTCGGAGGATGCGCAATCGACAACCATGGTACAGCGCTTCCTGCATCCACACTCAAAATTTGTGAAGAAAGCGATGCCATACTCTTCGGCTCGGTCGGTGGGCCAAAATGGGAAAAACTACCCCCCGAGCAGCAGCCCGAGCGTGGAGCCCTGCTTCCTCTGCGTAAACATTTTGGCCTCTTCTGTAACATGAGACCGGCCAATGTCTTCCCTACCCTTGCTGCTGCCAGCCCGCTGCGCCCCGATATTATAAAGGAAGGCTTTGACATACTATGCATGCGCGAGCTGACCGGTGGTATCTATTTCGGACAACCGAAGGGAAGAAAAGGCGAAGGGAAAGAAGAGGCGGCCTTCGATACGATGATATATTCACGCGGTGAGATCGAGAGAATAACCCGCATGGCCTTTGAGGCTGCCCGGATAAGAAGAAAAAAAGTTACATCCATCGACAAGGCCAATGTCCTCACAACCATGGTTCTGTGGCGTGAAGTTGTAACCGGGATAGCAAAGGACTACCCCGATGTCGCCCTGAATCATATGTACATCGACAACGCGACTATGCAGCTCGTGAGGGACCCCCATCAGTTTGACGTCATGCTCTGCGGCAACATGTTCGGCGATATCATCTCTGACGAATGTGCGATGCTGACAGGATCGATGGGGTTGCTTGCATCTGCGAGCTTAAATGAAACAGGATTCGGGCTCTATGAACCGGCGGGTGGATCGGCCCCTGACATCGCGGGGAAAGGGATAGCCAACCCCATCGCACAGATATTGTCGGCCGCGATGCTGCTTAGGTATACGCTGCACGAAGAAGAGGCGGCTGCCACAATCGAATCTGCCGTTTCAGATGTCCTGAATTCTGGAAAACACACCCCAGATATAGCTACTGCCAAGAGCACCGTAATTGGAACGTCCCGGATGGGAACTGAGATAGCGGGCAGGATAAAACCCTGACAGGTAAAAAGAAAAGTATTGCGTAAAATATCTTTGCAAAAAGAGGGGAGAATTTACCTCCCCTCTTTTTTATTCGTTTATTTCCCTACCTTAACCTTCCTTACATACTGAACCAACCCCCCGGCGGCAATGAGCTGTGCCATAAAGTCGGGAATAGCTTTGGCATGAAAGATCTTTCCTACTCCTTCTATTTCACCCTTGGCAAGATCCACACAGGCATTATCACCATCTAAGAGCGCCAAAGCGGCCTCTGTCGACTCCAAAAGAGGAAGGCCGATATTGAAGGCGTTTCTGTAGAAGATCCGAGCGTAACTCTCCGCTATAATCACCTTGATTCCGGCCGCTTTGATCGCCAGTGGCGCGTGTTCGCGTGAAGATCCACATCCGAAGTTCTTCCCCGCAACCAAGATGTCCCCGTCAGTAACACCTGTTGCAAAATCCGGTCTTATGTCGGCAAAACAACTCTTTGCCAGTTCCTTTTCATCTGAGATATTCAGGTAACGGGCAGGGATGATTACATCCGTATCCACGTCATCAGCGAATTTCCATATTTTCCCTTCCAACTTCATATTACCCATCATAGAAAAATCCTCCCCATCACAGTTCATCGGGTCCGGCGACTCTGCCAAGGATCGCCGAGGCCGCGGCTACGAATGGGTTGGCCAGATAGACTTCGCTCTCAGGATGCCCCATCCTTCCAATAAAATTACGGTTAGTGGTCGCAACAGCTCGCTCGCCCGATGCGAGGATACCCATGTGACCACCAAGACATGGGCCACAGCAGGGCGGACCGATAACGGCCCCTGCATCCAGCAGTGTCTCCAGGATGCCTTCCTGCATGGCCATCTTGTATATCAGTGGAGAACCGGGAATGACAATGAGACGGACACCAGCCGAGACCTTTTTCCCCTTCAGCACTTTAGCCGCATCGCGAAGGTCTTCAAGCCAGCCGTTTGTACATGAGCCTATAACCACCTGGTCTATTGAAACATCACCGGCCTTTGAAACACCCCTCACATTGGATGGGAGATGCGGGAAGGCAACCTGCGGTTCTATCTTGCTCACATCTATTTCGATTACCCGGTCATAATGGGCATCCTTGTCACTTTTAAAAATCTCAAATCTCTCCTTTGTTCTTCCGCCGACATAGGCCAGGGTGGTATCGTCCGGCTCAATGATGCCGTTCTTGCCGCCCGCTTCTATGGCCATATTTGACATGGTGAATCTCTGATACATCGGCAGTTCTCTGATGGCGGATCCGGAGAACTCCATGGCGCAGTACAAGGCGCCTTCGACACCGAGAATGCCTATGGTGTGGAGTATAAGATCCTTTCCACCTACATTAGGCTGCAGCTTGCCCTCGTAGCGAATCAGGATGGTCGGTGGAACCTTCAGCCATATCTCGCCTGTGGCCATTACAGCCCCCAGGTCGGTGCTTCCCACCCCAGTGGAGAAGGCACCCATGGCGCCGTAAGTACAGGTGTGACTGTCGGCACCAATAACGATCTGCCCAGGACGCACCAGCCCTCTCTCGGGGAGTATCACATGCTCTATGCCGACATTGCCCCCCTCGAAATAGTTTTTAAGCCCCTGCTCTCTGGCAAATTCGCGCACAAGTTTGACCTGCTGTGCCGAGGCTATATCCTTGTTGGGAACAAAATGGTCGGCCACCAGCACCACCTTTTCGGTGTCAAATACCTTACTCATGCCTATCTCTTTGAAAACCTTGATGGCAAGGGGCGCGGTTATATCATTTGCCAAGGCTATATCCACCTTCGCCTCTATCAGGTCTCCCGGTGAAACCCGATCCCTCCCGGCATGGGCCGCCAGGATCTTTTCAGTTATCGTCATCGACATATTTTACATCTCCTGTTTGATTATCTGCAGTACTTTTCAGTCCGGTCAGCACCTATTTAACCATGGCTCAACATCTGAAACGACTCTATCCTGTTTAGTGCATTGATGTACGCCCTGGCCGACGCAACGAGTACATCCGGGTCCGAACCTCGCCCCGATACAATCCGCTTCTTATGTCTAAGCTGCACGGTAACCACACCCTGTGCGTCGGTCCCTTCCGTTACGGCATGGACCTGATATTTCACCAGCCGGTGATTCGTGCCTGTTATCTTTCTTATGGTTGCAAACGTTGCATCCACCGGCCCTACGCCAAAATATGCTTCTCTTATTACCTCACCGTCTATCTCCATCTGAACGGTAGCAGTCGGAATTGCCACGTTTCCGCTTACTACACTGAGATATAGAAGTTTGTACCTTTCTGGTCTTCTGAATATGTCCTCGGCGATGATAGCCTCTATATCCTCATCGAACATCTCCTTCTTGATGTCCGCCAGTTCCTTGAAACGCTTAAATACCGTATCGATATCTTCCTTTGCAAGATCGAATCCCATCTTTTTCAGGCGATCCCGGATGGCATGCCTTCCGGAATGTTTGCCCAGAACAAGATTGGTATCAGAGACACCTACAGCCTCTGGGGTCATTATCTCATAGGTTGTCTTTTCCTTTATCATTCCGTCCTGGTGAATCCCGGACTCATGGGAAAAGGCATTGACACCAACAATTGCCTTGTTGGGCTGAACCTCAACCCCCGTTATCTCGGCCAGCAGTCTGGACGTCGGATATAGATGCTTTGTCTTGATAGCGGTGTGAAGCCCCAGGATATCTTTCCTGGTCTCCAGTGCCATAACGACCTCTTCCAGCGAGGCATTCCCCGCCCTCTCTCCGATGCCGTTAACGGCACACTCCACCTGACGAGCCCCGGCCTTAAGACCAGCCAGGGATGTGGCAACCGCTACGCCCAGATCGTTATGGTTGTGGACCGATATAACCGCCTTGTGAATATTCCCCACGGTATCGAAGAGGTAAGCTATCATCTCACCATACTCTTCCGGCATTGAATACCCTACAGTGTCAGGGATGTTGACGGTCGTCGCGCCCTCCTCTATTACAGCCTCCACGATCTCCGCCAGGTACTTCCTGTCGGTTCTAGTGGCGTCCTGGGCGGAAAACTCAACATTTCCCGTGAGGCCTCGGGCATGCATCACGCCCTTGCGCGCCTCACTCAGGACCTTTTCCTTCGTCATCCTGAGCATGTGGTTTATGTGTATGTCGGACGTCGATATAAAGGTATGTATCCGGGGCATGGCTGCCCCCTTTATCGCATCCCAGGCCCTGTCGATATCCCCAAGATTGGTCCGGCATAAACCTGCAACCTGAGACCTCTTTATCTCGGCAGCTATCTGACGAACCGATTCAAAATCTCCTTCGGAGGCAATAGGGAATCCCGCTTCGATAATATCAACACCCAGCCGTTCCAGCTGCTTAGCGAAACGAAGTTTTTCCCCTGGGTTCATACTGAATCCAGGGGCCTGTTCTCCGTCACGCAGTGTTGTATCAAATATGAATACCCTGTCTTTGTCCGATTTCATCGATCTTCCTCCCTATACTGACACAGTTTTCCTTCCGTTATCCTTGCTTAATTTGTACTGCATACTGTCTATAAGCGCATACCAGCTTGCCTCTATTATATTCTCCGAGACCCCTGTCGTGATCCACACATCACTGTCGTCCCGCGACTCAAGAAGGACCCGTACTTTTGCCGCTGTTCCGTCGGCCCCCTCAAGAATCCTGACCTTGAAGTCAACAAGGTGCATCTCATTGATACGGGGATAAAACTTGCTCAATGCCTTGCGAAGGGCGTTATCGAGAGCGTTTACAGGCCCCTTCCCCTCGGCGGCGGTGATCTCATGTTCCTCACCCACAGATATCTTGATCATCGACTGTGAATGAGAAGAATTGTTCTTGGTCTTCTCGTCTATTACCCGAAAAGATTCCAGACGAAAAGGTTCCTCGAACGCCCCTATCGCTCTTCGTATAAGCAGAGATAGGGAACCGTCGGCGGTGTCAAACTGGTAGCCCTCATCCTCCATCTTCTTGATGTCACGAACGATCTTTTCAACTACACCCTTATCAGCGCCAAGATCAATACCTAATTCCTTCGCCTTGTGTTTAATATTCCCCTTTCCCGACAGATCGGAAACCACAACTGCCCGCCGGTTACCTACAAGTTCAGGATCTGTATGCTCGTAGGCTACCGGATTCTTCAAAATGGCGCTTACGTGAACGCCCCCCTTGTGGGCAAAGGCGCTGCTGCCGACAAAGGGCTTTGATCGCGCCGGTGGAGTATTAGCCACATCGCTGACATATCTGGACAGAGAGGTCAGAGACCTGACAGAAGCCTCCGGAAGGCATCTCCTCCCCATCTTGAGCTCCAGGTTGCCTATGACGGACATAAGATCGGCATTACCGCACCTTTCACCATATCCGTTCACCGTTCCCTGAACCATTGCGGCCCCCAGGATTACGGCTGACAGCGAATTTGCTACTGCAAGGCCACAATCATCGTGTGCGTGGATTCCAAGACGCTCCGCAGGAATAACAGCCGCCACATCTTTAAAGATCTCTGCAACTTCCCAGGTAAGTGTCCCACCATTAGTATCGCAGAGGGCTATCGTGTCTGCTCCGGCCGCCAGAGCCACCTCTATCGTCTTCAGGGCGTAGCGGGGGTTATTTTTGTACCCATCAAAAAAGTGTTCCGCATCGTAAATAACCTCTTTGCCCTTCGATTTAAGATATCGAATCGAATCATCGATAAGCGATATGTTCTCATCAAGGGAAACCCCAAGGATCTGGGTTGCGTGCAGATCCCAGCTTTTGCCAAAAATAGCCACTACAGGGGTATTGGCCTCCAAAAGTCCCTGTATATTGGAACATTGGCTTACCTCTAGATCGGGTCTCCTGGTGCTGCCGAAAGCCGTAAGGCGGGCATTCCTGAATTTTGTCTGCCCGGCCATCTTGAAAAATCGCATATCCTTGGGGTTTGATCCAGGCCATCCACCTTCGATATAGTGAAAACCTGCTTCATCCAGACGGGTGGCTATCCGCAGTTTATCTTCTGCGGAAAAGCTTATCTGTTGCCCCTGCGTGCCGTCTCTCAAGGTTGTATCATAAATCAAGACATTCAAATTCTCCATAAAAAGTCCTCCCTGAAAACAAAAAATCCGTTGCCAGAAGACCTGACAACGGATTTTTTTATCTTTTATTCTTTGAGAAACCTAGTCCATCATCAAGTCACACATGTGCCCCCTCCTATTATGAGGAGCCCACTAATTATGATGGTAATAAGTGCTCTTGCCGACATTTATATCCTCTCAAAATGAATTTCTCTGATATTACAGAACAGAATTGTTGTCAACAGAAATCTTGACAACTGAAAATAGGTATGGTGATCTTCAGTTTTTTCCCTTTTCCCCTAAAAAAATAAATCGGTCCCCTTCTCTTGCCTTAGTATCCCATATCAAACAAAGGTACCCCCATAATCCAAATAACGTACATAAAGTTGTCCAGAATATAATATTGACTTTTTTATCCTTAGCCCTGTTAAATCATAGTAACCCAAAAACAATCATATTTAAAAGCCATAAACCAATACTCATAATTCTCCATAAAAGATCTTGGTCTGATCCCGCGTTTTTTATACCTTGAAAATGGTTCAAAAAATCTTTCTGAAACATAAAGAGAGCAGAGAAAACAATAATCAATAAAACCAAAACAAAAATATATTTTTTGGTATTTTTCATCATTCACCTGTCCAACCCACTGGCATATATCCTTTAACTCAACTTTCGGGATTAATAAATAAGAGGCGTGGCATGGTTTAACACATTGATATAATGGCTAATAATACTTGATGAGCCCAGTCTTTTGATTTATAGTGGATTTGCAACAAAACACAATAATATCAAAAGGAAAGGGCTCACATGGACCATATCAAGATCGCCTCACAAACACAAGTTGATGTTCATATTATTGATAAGATTGACGAGTTTTTCAACCACTTCCATGTTGCGACTCTGCTTCACCGTTGTGGCGTGAGGAAACGTCACGGATATAGTGTTCGTTCTTTGATAAAGCCTGTGTTTTCTTTACCCTTCGTCGGAAAGAACTTTTTCCGTGGTATTGTCATCAATGATGAAATACCCTTCGGTAAAGATGCGGCTTATGATCTGCTCAAGGGACCCCGTTCCAATTGGCGCCGTTTTTTACTGAGACTCGGCGTCCGGCTTTACCGCGTTTTCAATCGCCTTACCGGCGATCAACGAGAATCAGTGCTGATCATTGATGACAGCACCTACGATCGGTCCCGATCCAAGATGGTCGAGTTGCTCAGCCGCGTGAGAGATCACAACACCGGCCGGTTTGTCAGGGGGGTTCGCATGCTCACTCTCTGCTGGTCCGACGCTGTCAGCTGCCTGCCGCTTGATTTTGTACTGCTCTCATCAACCGATGCCGCCAAGCGGTTGTGTGACGGCTACAAAATCGTGGACAAACGTTGTTGTGCTTACGAACAGCGCAGGGAGGCCACAATCAAGAGCACGGCTCACCTGACGGGCATGGTCCATAGGGCGCTCACTGCGGGTATCGACGCCCGTTATGTTCTTATGGACAGCTGGTTTGCCATGCCAACAACCATTGTGAGCGTAAGTCAGCATCTGCCGGTTATCTGCATGGTGAAAAAGACACCGAAGATCTTCTACGGGTATGGGGATCGACGTTGTGATCTGGTGACCCCCTACCACTGCCTGAAAAAGCGTCGAGGTCGGGCAAAGATCCTGACCAGCGTGATCGTAACGCTCAAAGATGAACACAAGGCCAAGGTGGTCTTTGTACGCGACCGCCGTAAGAAAGACTGGCTGGCGCTGCTGTCTACCGATATCCATCTTCCTGACGAAGATATCGTCCGGATCTACGGTAAACGATGGGATATCGAAGTGTTCTTCAAAATGGTTAAACAACATCTGAAGCTGGCAAAAGAGATTCAGTGTCGTGACTTCGATGCCCTGATCGCCCATACCACCATCGTGTTCATGCGCTACATGTTTCTGGCCTATCGGTGTCGTCTGGAAATCGACCAGCGAACATTCGGTGATCTTTTCTATGCCTGTTGTGATGAACTGAGCGACATATCGTTCATTGAAGCCTTATATCGCGTCCTTACTCTGGCAGCAGATCGCCTTCGTGAAATGGGTGCTTTCTGTGAAAAAACGGCACAGGCTTTCTTCGATAACCTATTGCAAGCAGCACTTAGTTATGTCAATCTGTCAAAGAACAGGGTTATTATTAATGCAATCTAATCCCGAAAGTTGAGTAAAGTATACTGTCCCCGGAATAGCCTGAGAGGCAAGGAAAACGAGGTCCTTGTTTTTATTGACTCGGCGATTAAACACTTCCATTTAGCGACATTGTGTGTTATGGTTTGTGCATGGAAAAACCAGATGCACGAAAACTTAGCCAAGACGTACAGTATGCTCTGCGCAAGCAGATAGTTCGGCTACGCAGGCAAGGGCGGTCCAATAAAGAGGTCGCCCAGATTATCGGTGCCACGGAACGCCACACCAGCAAGATTTGGCAGAAATACTTGCGGGAAGGCAGCTTCGCTATCAAGCTCGGACAAAGAGGTCGTCGCCACGGCGGTAGTCGCAAACTGACAAGTGAGCAGGAACTTGAGGTAAAGAAACTTTTGGTAGACAAAACACCGGATCAGCTCAAACTTCCATTTGCTCTTTGGACCCGTGATGCCGTCCGTTTGGCAATCAAACAGCGATGCGGGACCGATTTGCCTCTGCGGACTATAACCGACTATCTCAAGCGCTGGGGTTTTACTCCCCAGAAGCCCAGCAAGCGGGCCTACGAACAGAGCCCGCGACAGGTACAGCAGTGGCTTGATACCACGTACCCAGTGATTGCAGCTCAGGCAAAAAAAGAGAAAGCCGAGATTCACTGGGGTGACGAGACTGGCATTCAAAGTGGTGACTACACTGCGAAGGGTTTTTCTCCAAAGGGGAAGACACCCGTCGTCAGGGTCACTGCTAAAAAGAACAGAATCAACATGATCTCGGCCATCACCAATCAAGGAAAGGTGAGATTCATGCTGTATCGGGAGAAGATGGCTTCGCAGGTGCTCATCAAGTTCATGTCCCGACTGATAAAGGATGCTCCCCGTAAGAGCTTTTTGATTTTGGACAACCTCCGTGTACATCACGGAAAAAAAGTCAAAGAGTGGCTTGAAGTAAACAAGGAGAAAATAGAGGTGTTCTACCTTCCCTCATATTCTCCAGAACTCAACCCGGAAGAGTATCTCAACGGCAACCTGAAAAACAAGATTCTTTCAGGCATACCGGCAAGAAACGAAAAAGATATCGTCAGTAAGACACGTTCTTTTATGAAGACCTTACAGAAACGACCGCAACACGCAAAAAAATATTTCAAGCATCCGGCGGTTGCATATGCAGCATAATGGATCTATTCAATCACCGGAGCAATAAGATCAGGCTGGTTCATGAAAAGAGCCTGAGGATCTATGGCAGTCCCCGGATTACCACCCAGTTACGTGCCAATGGTATCAGATGCGGCAAGAACCGTGTTGCCCGTCTTATGCGTGAGAACGGGATAATGGCAAAGACAAGGCGCAGATTTAAGATTACCACTGATTCAAAGCACAATTTACCGATAGCCGAGAACCTTCTCGACCAGGAATTTACCGTGGATGCTCCCAACAAAAGGTGGACGGGAGACATCACGTATATTTGGACAAAGCAGGGCTGGATGTATCTTGCTGTCGTGCTAGATCTTTTCAATCGTCAGATCATAGGATGGTCTATGAGAAAAAGGATAACAAAAGACATCGTTATAGAAGCTCTCGCCATGGCGATTAAACGTAAGCGACCGCAGAAAGGATTGATATTTCATTCAGACCGTGGAAGCCAGTATGCCAGTCATGAATTCAGAAAGCTTCTGGAGAAGCATCATTTTATTCAGAGCATGAGTGGTAAAGGGAACTGTTACGATGAAGTCGCGTTAAGTCAAGGAAATAGGTATGATGTCCCCCGATTCCCCGATTCCCCCCAGAACTTCACCTCTTTCTTATATCTTCCTTAATCTTTTCTTCATTATTCATACCACCGTTATAACCACAATATGGACAAACATCAAAAGAAAGTATTGTTTGAGTAAGCATAGTAACATTGGTCTTCCTGAGTATTCTGCATATTGGTCTTTTATTGCAATGTGGACATTTAATTGACAAGATTAAAATTGCAAAGCCAGTAACACCGAGAGCTATCGTTATAGGTTCTAATCTAGAATCAGACACTCCAAAAAAATCTAATATCATTAAGGGGAAAGACAATAGTATCAATATTGCAGCAGGCACGGTTTTCCACAACTGACCAGTATTTTTTAACCATGAATTTGATGGTATGTTAATTAACACCTGAATACCCTCCTATCTTAACAACTCAGGCAAAGCCTCAATATGTGCCCCAAAGAAAAGGCCTGTATCAAATGCCACCTTACCTATAAATGCTGTTCCAACTACGTTAAGAGACATAGATAATGTAGTTCCACCAACACCTCCCAAAGTAGAAAACCCTCCTCTTGTTAGTGCCCCGAGTCCCTGTCCCAGAGATACTGTTCCTACTTTATTCGCAAATGCTTGTCCAATTGTCGTTCCTGTAGTTAGCTTCATTGTTGGTCCTAGAAGAAACTTTAATCCTCTTCCAGTTAGCGAGCCAAAAAAATCGTTAGTAACTTGCCTATTATGTCGGGCTCTTTCCACGAAATGCGACCAATCATTAAACATCACAGTGAACCCTGCCGTTAAAGCACCCTGTTTAAACCCTGCACCAAAATCGTTACCATAAACTGCGGAAGAAGCACCACCGATAATCCCGCCAATAACTGCGCGTCCGACAAGTTGGGAAATTCTGTCGTCTGGTAGAAATGATCCCAAATAAGTTCCACCAAAGCCTGAAGCACCCCCGACAATTATGCCACAACCTATATCTCCGCCTGTAATTGCCGCTCCAATACCCCCACCCGCTGCACCAGCTATTGCATGGGCAAATGCGTTACCCGGAGCGATCTCACCGGCACCAAAGAACAAAGATGCCTGTACGGCACTGGCCAGGGCACTGTTTACATCACCAGTTATCGCATAGTTTGTAAGTCCTACAGCAAATCCAGCCCCTAGCGGACCACCTACCGCAAATCCTGCCGCCCCTGCCACTATCTGTACTGCTGGTTGCCATACTATTTCGAATACATCACCGACAAAATGACATGCGTCATGCAATCTATCTGAAATCCAACCGTACCCGCTGGGATCAACATATATCAGCGGACTGTTGATACAGTAGCTGTATCTGTTAAGTGACTGCGGATTGAATGGTGCCTGTACGATGGGATCGGGGGAGATGAATCTTCCGATCATGGGATCGTAGTATCTGGCGCCGTAGTTGTAGAGGCCTGTCTCGGGGTCGAGTTCCTGATCGGTATATTTGTAGTTGGTCAGGGTGGCGCCGGAATGGGTTCTTGTTGTACCGAAAGGATTGTATTCGGTGGATTCCACGACCCCACCGGATGACTCTGTAATAATCGTGGAGCTTCCAAGATGATCACTATGTAAAATATGGTAACCGGAGGTTGTAACTTTGGCTATACGAGTACCTCCGGCGAAGATGTATTTTGTGTATGTGCTGTCCTTTTTCTCGTAATGGGAACCTATGTACCAGGTGGTGGAACCTCCCTGTATGGTCTTCTTAACCCTCGTGCCGCTGCCGTCGTATGTAAATGCGGAGGTTACGGTCGCTGCCTTCGTCCATGCGATATTGGTGGGGAGATTGTCGGCATTGTAGGTTATGGCACGGGTCGCTGTCTGCGTCGGATCGGTGAAGTCCGGCCCTGCGGTCATGTTGCCGTTTCCGTCGTATGTATATGCGTAGTTGTTCCCATTGAAGTTGATATTTGCTACGGCATGTTTGCGGGTAGTATCGTATGTATAGGCGTAGCTGTTGGCGCCGTATGTCTTGGACATTATGTTGCCGATGGCGTTGTATGTGTAACTTATCGTGGGATAGTCACCGCCGCTGGTCTCGGAGAGCAGGCGGTGGAGGTCGTCGTAGGTGTAGTCGTAGGTTACATCGGTAATTATGTTATGTATCTCTTCTATGTCTCCCGCGGGTGTATAGCCGTAGCTCCAATACTGCAGATCGCCAAGGATTGACGTGGTACGTATTGAAGTTATCCTCATGGTGAAAGGATCATAGTAGCGGTAGTCGGTAACCCCATTTAGATGGCTGACCTGACCAACGGCACCGGAGGGCCTGTAATCGCTGTAATAGGCATAGACCCTGGAGTCAGACACACCCTGGACCGTTTGCAGGAGCCCCGTTCCGGCATAATAGCTGTAGGATACCTGGTATCCGTCGGGATAGGTGATCTGCGTGGTCTTTCCGGCCAGATCGTAGGTATTCTGAGTATCGTAGTTGGTGGCATCGCCGGTGATGGTTTTATTTCGCTATGTCAAAGAACTAAGCAAGAGCGTTTCCAATATCACGAGCATGAGTCAATAAGGGTGTCAATGAATTAAGTATACTGTCCCCGGAATAGCGTGCCGAAATAGCGTGTTCACGATCCGCATCGTCTCGAAATATCTCGTTCCGCTCTATCCCCCTGGCGATAACATGGTGCAATGCACCCGGCGCGTCTATCCTGGCCTGTCTTGGCATGAATATCCTTCTATCATGCGCTCCAAATTATCTAAATATAAACATCTAAAGGGCGTCCCCAAGTTCCCACTCAAGGGAATAGGTATGGTGTCCCCCGATTCTCGATTCCCAGATTTCCCCCCACGATTTCTCCCCAAAACTTACTTCATTGTTCTATTATAACTTCTATAAAACTATATTCATTGTTCTCAAATTTAAAATATACTGAATAACCGCCTCCCATAATTGGTGGCTCATCAGGTTTCCTTTTAGGAGTAAATCTTACAACATAATTAGCATCGTTTATTGAACTCGTAACGCTTGAGACGGAAGCATCATATGCCCCAATGTCTAATACTCCTCCTTTACTAAGTTTTTCTTTTGCATGACCTATCAGTTCTTGGTAATTCATTGTACCATCTCCGTTTGCATCTAAATAATTCATGTTGAAGAAAATTAAAAATATTGTACTTATTATTAAGGTTAATTTGATTTTTTTAAGGGACATTACACCAATTCCCATTTCCATCATATCTTATAATACCTCCTTGCCATTTAATATAACCGGGTAGCTTAAAATATTGAGCTACACCAAAATCAGCAGAAGAGGGAACCTCTGGTACCCACCTAAATCCAGGTTTCCCCAGAACAGGACCGATGTTGGGATGAGTATGAAATGAAGCCACTGTACCACTAGGAACTGGAGTAGTTGGGGTTATACTGCCCTGGTTTCCAGTTGGCCATCGATCTAAATTGTAACCATTAGTATCGTTAATTATCCATCCTCCCTGCTCCCTTGCGTTTGCTTGGCCAGGATTTGATTCATTCCAGGCTTTATCCATTGCAGCACGAACATTAGAGTCTGCAACTACGGGATCTTTGTTCACGCATAGATTGTCTTGACCGCTTTGGGGGCTATTGGAACCAGCATTGAACGCCTCATCTCCAAACCAAGTATTGCATTTGCTTTTAACATAACCCGCCCCTCCATATCCAATCATTCCACCTCCTATTCCAGCAGCATAATAAGCCAGACCATCCAAGCCACCGGTAGCAGTTGCGAAGGCAGCACCTGCCCCTAGCATACCGTAAACAAAGCCAGGATTAAGCGAATATAAACCTCCACCTAGTCCTCCTAAGGCAGCACCTATTATTGCCCCTTGAAGTACCTGCCCTAGATTTCCCCCGTTTAAAGCAACACCTGCAGCACCTGCAGCCATGCCTGACATTATTCCTGCAAATACCGGCGCCGCAGTTCCGCCGGATAAAACAAACACTGCGCCTCCAATAATTCCTGTAAAAAGAGATTTAAAAAAGCTTCCCAGACTGAAGTATCCCGACGGATCCACATACATCAAAGGACTGTTGATACAGTAGCTGTATCTGTTAAGTGACTGGGGATTGAATGGTGCCTGAACAATGGGATCGGGGGAGATGAATCTTCCGATCATGGGATCGTAGTATCTGGCGCCGTAGTTGTAGAGGCCTGTCTCGGGGTCGAGTTCCTGATCGGTATATTTGTAGTTGGTCAGGGTGGCGCCGGAATGGGTTCTTGTTGTACCGAAAGGATTGTATTCGGTGGATTCCACGACCCCACCGGATGACTCTGTAATAATCGTGGAGCTTCCAAGATGATCACTATGTAAAATATGGTAACCGGAGGTTGTAACTTTGGCTATACGAGTACCTCCGGCGAAGATGTATTTTGTGTATGTGCTGTCCTTTTTCTCGTAATGGGAACCTATGTACCAGGTGGTGGAACCTCCCTGTATGGTCTTCTTAACCCTCGTGCCGCTGCCGTCGTATGTAAATGCGGAGGTTACGGTCGCTGCCTTCGTCCATGCGATATTGGTGGGGAGATTGTCGGCATTGTAGGTTATGGCACGGGTCGCTGTCTGCGTCGGATCGGTGAAGTCCGGCCCTGCGGTCATGTTGCCGTTTCCGTCGTATGTATATGCGTAGTTGTTCCCATTGAAGTTGATATTTGCTACGGCATGTTTGCGGGTAGTATCGTATGTATAGGCGTAGCTGTTGGCGCCGTATGTCTTGGACATTATGTTGCCGATGACGTTGTATGTGTAGTTTATCGTGGGATAGGCACCATCGCTGGTCTCGGAGAGGAGGCGGTGGAGTTCATCGTAGGTGTAGTCGTAGGTTACATCGGTAACTATGTTGTGGATCTCCTCGATGTCGCCTGCGGGTGTATAGCCGTAGCTCCAGTACTGCAGATCTCCCAGGACTGAGGTGGTACGTATGGAAGTGATCCTCATGGTGAAGGGATCATAGTAGCGGTAGTCGGTGGTTCCGTTTACGTGGCTGACCTGACCAACGGCACCGGAAGGTTTGTAATTGCTGTAATAGGCATAGACCCTTGAGTCGGATACGCCTTCCACCGTTTGCAGGAGCCCCGTTCCGGCATAATAGCTGTAGGATACCTGGTATCCGTCGGGATAGGTGATCTGCGTGGTCTTTCCGGCCAGATCGTAGGTATTCTGGGTATCGTAGTTGGTGGCATCGCCGGTGATGGTTTTATTTCGCTATGTCAAAGAACTAAGCAAGAGCGTTTCCAATATCACGAGCATGAGTCAATAAGGGTGTCAATGAATTAAGTATACTGTCCCCGGAATAGCCCAGGAATAGCCCGTTCTTCAAGCGAAAATACGGGATGTGTCCCTAGTTTCACCTGCTAGTTTTTACTCTACCACGGTTCGGATTTCTTAATTATTTTCAATTTTCCTCCTAATAGGTTTTCTATACTGGAAAGGAGCCTGTCAAACTGTTCATTCACAATCATTTTTGTGTCTTCAGCCCATCCCATTGATCGAACAGTTATCACAATTTCATCGCTATTTTCGCTAACGTATACGCCTATAGCCACACGCTTTTTTAAAGAATTATGGCCTATATATTCAGAAACTAACGAATACCCATGCTCGTGCTCCCGGATCCCTAATAAAGAATACCCCTGCTCCTGAATTACATTATCTAATATCGAAAATATTTCACGATAGTTAGATTCTGTGAGTGTAGCAGTAACAGTCCGAATATACATTTGGACAAAGCCAGTTAGGAATACCACTGCTAAAGAAGTTACAATAATTAGTTTTGATCTATTCATTGTCATGGATACATTCTTCCTAAATCATAAGTTGTTGGTGCCCCTCCAAGAAAAAAGTTTTCAAGGACATTGAATTGAAAAGGATTTTGACAAAGCGCCAGCGCAACAGGGAATTGAGCAACATAACAGGGTAAAAAGGCAGGCCCTAGAACCGCATATTGTCTAACATGAGCCATCTCATGAGCATAAAAAGCGGCATCACATAAGTTCGAACTATTTGCGTATGATGGAAAACCCTCCGGGCCAAAAACTACATTCCCGAAAGTGATAGCACCCATCGTATTTCCCTCATATATAAAATCACCACCTTGAAAAGTTGGTTTCCTAAATCCTGAACCTACAAACCCGACAGCGTATCCAATCGCCATATTTGCAGCTTCACCAGCAGCCCACAACATAGCACCGTTTAAAGCGCTTTTACCTATATTATTACCACTTATTACACCATAACCAGCGCCAAAAGCTCCACCCGATATAGCACTGTTGAACAACCTGTTTCCAATGCTAGCAATCTTGCTATCACCAAAGGGAGTAAAATTAGTTGGGAGAAAATGGGCTACGGCTCCTGTTGCCGCCCCATATGCGGCACCGGTCAACATGCCTTGTCCAATATTACCTCCATTAAAGGCCGCAGACATACCTCCTGCCGTGGCGCCTCCCGCCGCTCCACCTGCAACGGCACCTCCCCATGCCGCCGCAGATTTAGTCACTATACCTTCAAGCCAAGCACTGGTTAACCCCCCTGTATACCAACCTACAAAGACCGATGCGCCAATTATAGCACATGTCCTGAAAGTGTCACTCTGCCATATATCCGTAAATATATCACCTATACTACTAAACAGGTCACCCACCCAACTAAACCACCCGTACCCACTCGGGTCAACATACTTCAGGGGATTATTGATACAGTAGCTGTATCTGTTCAGGCTCTGCGGATTGAACGGTGCCTGGACAATGGGGTCGGGGGAGATGAATCTTCCGATCATGGGATCGTAGTATCTTGCGCCGTAGTTGTAGAGGCCTGTCTCGGGGTCCAGCTCCTGATCGGTGTATTTGTAGTTGGTCAGGGTGGCGCCGGAATGGGTTCTTGTTGTTCCGAAGGGATTGTATTCGGTGGATTCCACGACCCCACCGGATGACTCTGTAATAATCGTGGAGCTTCCCAGATGATCACTATGTAAAATATGGTAACCGGAGGTTGTAACTTTGGCTATACGAGTACCTCCGGCGAAGATGTATTTTGTGTATGTGCTGTCCTTTTTCTCATAATGGGAACCTATGTACCAGGTGGTGGAACCGCCCTGTATGGTCTTCTTAACCCTGGTACCGCTGCCGTCGTATGTAAATGCGGAGGTTACGGTCGCTGCCTTCGTCCATGCGATATTGGTTGGTAGATTGTCGGCATTGTAGCTTATGGCACGGGTCGCTGTCTGCGTCGGATCGGTGAAGTCCGGCCCTGCGGTCATGTTGCCGTTTCCGTCGTATGTATATGCGTAGTTGTTCCCATTGAAGTTGATATTTGCTACGGCATGTTTGCGGGTAGTATCGTATGTATAGGCGTAGCTGTTGATACCATATGTCTTGGACATTATGTTGCCGATGGCGTTGTATGTGTAATTTATCGCGGGATAGGCACCATCGCTGGTCTCGGAGAGGAGGCGGTGGAGTTCATCGTAGGTGTAGTCGTAGGTTACATCGGTAATTATGTTATGTATCTCTTCTATGTCTCCCGCGGGTGTATAGCCGTAGCTCCAGTACTGCAGATCTCCCAGGACTGAGGTGGTACGTATGGAAGTGATCCTCATGGTGAAGGGATCATAGTAGCGGTGGTCGGTGGTTCCGTTTACGTGGCTGACCTGACCAACGGCACCGGAAGGTTTGTAATTGCTGTAATAGGCATAGACCCTGGAGTCAGACACACCCTGGACCGTTTGCAGGAGCCCCGTTCCGGCATAATAGCTGTAGGATACCTGGTATCCGTCGGGATAGGTGATCTACGTGGTCTTTCCTGCCAGGTCGTAGGTATTCTGGGTATCGTAGTTGGTGGCATCGCCGGTGATGGTCCGGCGTGAGTTTGTAACCCTTCCCATGGTGTCGTAGGCTAGAACGGTCGTGCATGAGTTCGTGTTGTTGACGGAGTAGAGCCTGCCCCTGCCGTTGGTGATGCTCAGATTGTCGTATGTGTAGGTAACGGTTGGATCGGACGTGGAGTAGCTCTTTGTAAGCACCCTGTTGAGGGCATCGTAGGTGTAGGTGATTATCTGGCTCTTGGCGTCGGTCTGCGTAAGCAGATTGCCGTTGGGATCGTAGGTGTATGAGTAGGAACCCATGTCGGGGTCGGTCATGGCAGTCTTCTGCCCTAGACTGTTGTAGGAAATGGAGTTTGCGTTCCCCAGATGATCCGTTACGGTCAAGAGGTCCCCGGCGGCGTTGTAGGTATAATAGGTGTTTTGAGGGGTTGAATTGATATATTCTGTAACCTGCTTTGTCCGGCCCAGATAGTCTTTGAGGGTTTCTATCTGCGAACCGTCGGGATCGGTAGCTGTAGTTACG
Source organism: Syntrophales bacterium (assembly GCA_963665835.2). Taxonomy (GTDB): domain Bacteria; phylum Desulfobacterota; class Syntrophia; order Syntrophales; family UBA2210; genus UBA6078. The sequence goes on from CAXXWJ010000002.1 coordinate 996,232, forward strand.
AGGCCATTGTAAGCAAATTGCGCAGTGACTGTACCGTAGTCACTATTAGGACTTTCAACGGCAGTCGGCCTGCCGCGATAATCGAATGTGGTCACCTGCCAGGGGTAATCCTGCACTGACGGTGATGCAGGATACTGGATAGTGCTCGAAAAATAGGGCCCCTCGGTCCTGTAGTTGCGACCCATGTTGTCGTAGTAGGCGCGGGTTACTATCTTGTTGCTTCCCTCACCGATGGTAAGGGTCTGCCTGGTCCTGCCAAGGCCGTCCACGTAGGCATATTCATCTATGGTACTGGTCGCGTTTTCCTTTACATGGGCTACGGAGTAGCGTGGGGAGGCCGTATCGTAGTACTGGATGGTGACCTGCCCGCCGTCGAGTGCGTTGGTCTCTTCCAGACGCCCGAATTCGTCATAGCTGTAACAGGTCAGGTTACCGTTCTCGTCACGGGCCTGGGTCACCTGACCGAAGCGGTAGTCGTATGACTCGTTGACCACGGCGTGCGTGACACCGCTCGTCGTAGGATAGGTGACTGTTCCGTGATAGGTATTGGCGGTTGTCTCGATGGTCGTGGTGGTAGGAGGATTTCCCTTTGCATCGGTGGTGGATACCAGGTTTCCGAAGCTGTCGTAGGACATTGAGACTGTCGGACTGGCGCCGCTGTTGTTCCAGGAGGTCTGGGACAGGAGGTTGCCCGTAGCGCTTTGATATGCGTAGGTAGTCTCTCGCACCTTCCCGCTCGTGGATCCGGTGGTCGTCGCCTTTGTGGCTCTCCAGAGCCATGTCCCCATGTTTGTGTATTCGTATTCTGTGGTGATCGATTCCGCTCCCGTACCGGAGACCACCCTGGTCAGGAGGTTGCCGTTCGTGTCATCATAGGTGGCGTCCTCCTGGCTGAAGACGGTGCCTGCCGAATCGTAGTTTTCGTTTCGTACCTGGCTCTGCTTCACGAAGGCGCAGTTTTCATAACCCGTGTTCAGGAGCGTTGTCTGCCAGGTCTGTTCGGTCTTGCCCAGTAATGTCTCGGAAGGATCCCTGGATTCGGTCCTGTATGATCGTCCCTTCAGGTAGTCGCTCTGGTAAAACCAGGTCTCGCTTGTTGTATTATTGGGGCTTGTGGATTTAACATATTCGAAACCCCTGAATTCCCTTTCGGGAAAGTCGAAAAGCCCGCCGGAGTATGTGTAGGTGCTGGTCGATGTGGTGCCCAGACCGTCGTCTACCGTCATAGACGATATTGTATGGACGATAAAGGGCAGATTAGTGTTCTCGTAGGCCGAGGAGGGTGTGTATTCCAGGGTCGTTGTTGCCCCCATCCCGTTTTCGATCCCGGTTAGCTTGTAGAGGGGTTCATCGGGGATGGCTTCGTACAGGTCATGTTCCTGATCGCCCAGCTTGTAGTACATGAAGTCGGTCTTTCCGTCGCCGGTGAAGTCACCTACTGTGAATTCATAATTCGTGTAGTCCTTTGTTACACTGCTGTAGTTTATGACGGGCAGGGACGTTCCATCGCCCCTGCTTAGATATACATGGTTGCTGTTGTCACTTGGACGGTAATACATGATATCGGTTAGGCCGTCGCCGTTGAAGTCGCCGGCAGAAAGCTTCCATCCCGTATAATTCGAAGAACCCGCCTGGGCAAATATGGAGGCAAAAGTCCCGTCGCCGTGTCCGAAATAAACATAGTGGTTATTACTCTCCGGGTAGACCCACATGGAATCCATGATGCCGTCGCCATTGAAATCGCCGGCAATATGCCCACCAGCAGAGTGATTAAGGGAGTCGGTCCAAACAACGGCAGCGGAAAAGGTTCCGTCCTCGTTACCCAAAAAACTTATATGTTGATTCAAGGGCGCCCATGTAATTAAAAAGTCGGGCGTTCCATCATTGTTTAAATCTGTCACGTCTACAGTATGTGGGTAATAAACCGGATATGGTTCTGGCAGATTTCTAATCGACCCGACTACACGCGATTGGAAGGTGCCGTCTCCGTTGCCCAGCATTACAATAGGTTGAAAATGTATGTAACAAATCTTAAGGTAATATGAACTATAAAAAACACGTTTCTTGTTATAGTAGAGTATGTCGTCAAACCCGTCGTGATTGAAGTCCCTAAGCTCCATATCGAAGTTGGTATAGTCGTTTCCCTCCGGCCCTCGAATCCTGGTCTGGAACGTTCCGTCGCCATTTCCCATATAGGCATAGTGGTCGCCTGAAGTAGCCTTCCTGTAGTACATCAGGTCCGTTTTGCCGTCGCCGTTTATGTCGCCCGTGGTAAGTTCCCATCCCGTGTAGTCTATACTGTCCGACCATGAAACGCTGGCCGAGAAGGTCCCGTTGGAGTTCCCGAAATAGATGTAGAGCTGGTTGGATGACTTGTCGTAATAGAGGATGTCCTGGATGTTGTCTTTGTTGAAGTCGGCCGTCAGGGCCTCGTAGTCTTCGTAGTCGCTTGAATCGGACGTATTGGTGCAGGGCGCGAAACTTGGTGAAGTGTTATTGGAGGTCAATTCTATCGCGGGGAGGGTCGAACCGTCGGTAACTGCCCCGTTGGCATCAAGAGTAAAATCGCTGCCGTACTGCTGGACGCTCTCGAGTATGGAGAAGCCCGTCGTGTCGTCATAGTCAAGATCGTAGGCCCTTACTTCCTCATAAGTACCTACGCTCATAACGGCTATCGTCTTGAGGCGCTTTTCTATGGATACGAGGTCTTCTCCGTTGGAATACTTGACTATGTCGTTGCGGTCCTCGTAGTGGAAAGCAACTTTTCCGTTGGGAATAGCGTCCGAGGCAAGGCCGTCGCTTACGTTGTTTGTATAGTATATCTTCGAAAGGTACAGATGCCCCTGGTCCTCGGAGTAGATGATCCTCATGTAGTTGCCGTTGCTGTCTTCAACCCGGTCCAGTCGCCACTGGAAGATTCCCAGGGCGTTTTCCTGTCTGGAGTCAGAGGTCGCGAACCGTAGTAGTAGGTAAGTCCGTCTTTTCCGGTTACGACCCAGCCGTCTGAGCTGGGGTCCAGATAGAATTTGAGGAATCCCCCTTCGATCTTTGCGCCGTAGTAATATGTGCCCCAGTCATGTCGGCGAACTATATCGAATGATGCCTCCGAGTTGGCAAAGATGAACTCTTCTCCGCTGTAGTCTATGCCGAATTTTGTCTGACGCTGGATGGTGCCTACCTCCAGACTCCAGCCTATTCCGATTACACCGTTTTTGCCGGTGCTGTTGTAGATCATATTGAGGTTGGGGGAGATACCGTTTCTACCGGGAGGGACCAGGATGGGAATCCTGGCCGATGCCGCCCCGGCAAACTGGGAGACATTTATGGAAGCTGTGGACTGCCCGACACCGGCCCCAGCGCCGGAAGAGGTCGATGTGGTAGCGAGGCTCATGGAGGTCAGCGACTCTTGGGAGGACAATTCCGAATCGTCCGTCTTTTCGCTGTTCCCTTTAGAGGATTCGTCGGCAACCGCTTCGATCTCCTCCGATGAGAACTCGGAGTCGGCGGCGAACACCGAGACCTTCGTTAAGGCCAGAGCCAGAAAGAAACATAAGATGATTGAAAACAGAAGCCTTCCATAGAATCCCTTTACAGACGACGTAGGACACCTCCCTATTAAGATGTGGTTGTAAACGAAAAGGACCCCTATATTTGAAAAAGCAAAAATATCCTTAGTTAGCAACTGACTTGGGAAGTACAGGGCAAATAGGCCTTGCCATAAATGTTAGTTTTAGTTTTATAGGTTTACTACTCTGAAATATTGGAGATGGATTCATCATGGAAGAGACCTCGAATATTTTGACTCTCTTTCAATAAAAGGCAATGACAAATCAAAACTGGAAAAGAAATCAAGAACTCCCGAAAAAAGTCCGCAACGCAATCTCGTTTATCAAAAAAGGCAAGCAAATTTTCCCCAGTTGCCTACAAATATTTTTGGATTATGTCAAGAAAAACATCTCAACAGAAATCTTAGCTGGAATAATTTGTTTGCTATTTTTCCACCGATCAGACGATACTGCGATTTCAGTATAGCAATCATCAGGAGAACAAATGCAGAAATACAGGATCACCCTGGAGTATGATGGAACCGGATATCACGGCTGGCAGGCACAGAAAAATGCCAGCAGCATTCAGGAAACCCTTAGGAAAGCCGCATCCCAGCTTTTCGGAACAGATGTGGATGTTCAGGGAGCGGGGCGAACGGATACCGGCGTTCACGCACTGGCACAGGTCGCCCACCTTGAGACAAAAAAAACTATGGAGCCTCGAAGGATTATGGAGGGGATAAATGATCTGCTGCCGGCAAGTATAAACATAACCCGCGTTGAGAAGACGTCCCCCCGGTTTCATGCCCGTCATAACGCCCTTTCCAGGAGTTATGTATACATTATTTCAAAACACCGTACGGCCTTCGGGAAACGTTATGTATGGTGGATAAAAGACCGCCTCAATGTGGGGGCAATGTCTGAGGCAAGTCAACTGGTCTCAGGCTTTCACGATTTTGCATCATTCGCGGATAAGAGAAGCGGCAAGGACATATCAACGCTGGTACAGATCGATATGGTGGAGTTTCTGGATGCAGAGAACCTGATCGTTTTCAGGATTGCCGGCTCTCATTTCCTCTGGAAAATGGTACGCCGTATTTTGGGGGTTCTGGTAGAAGTGGGGCGAGGAAATCTGTCGTCTCAAGACTTGGAGGGAATGCTTCACAATCCATCCGATATTCCTGCGCGCCTCACCGCTCCCCCCTCCGGCCTTTTCCTCGAACAAGTCCTGTACGAAGGCGACAGGCTGCAATCTGCGGGATCGGTCCCGAAATTGCCAGTTCCAGGTTTATGGACTTCCGAAGAGCGAACCGCCAGGCAGGGCACGAAAACCCGGATTATAAAAAAACGGTGACCCAAGTTTCGAGTCGAAAAGCCTCAAAATCTTGATGATCAGGCAGGTGGCATCATATAGGGCTGATCGCCCATGCCAGCAAACTCATAAAGTTATTAATTGACAAGATACAAGGGAATTATTAGTATCCCTCTTCGGCCTTAGCTGGTAATCAAAGGGGCCTAACACCGAGATTCAGGGTAGAGAAGTTATCATGATCAAGTTGAAGGATCCCATTAGCGGTCTCACACATTTCATAGGCATTGCCCTTGCCGTTGTAGGACTTGTATTACTTATAATGGGTTCCGTTCATCCGGTAAAGCCTCTCCATATAGTGGCCTTCTCCATATTCGGCTCTGGCTCTATCCTTCTGTATACGGCAAGCACACTTTACCACTGGCTCCCTGTCTCGGAGAAAATCACACAATCGCTGCGCAAGATCGATCATATGATGATCTTCATATTGATAGCAGCTACCTATACACCGGTATGCCTGATTCCACTGAAGGGTGCCTGGGGATGGAGCCTTTTCGGTGTCATATGGGGACTTACCATAATCGGCATTCTTATGAAAATCTTCTGGATGAAGGCTCCCAGGTGGCTCTACACCCTGATATATATAGTTACGGGATGGATGGCCATCGTGGCCATATGGCCCCTCATACAGTCTTTCAACCTTGGGGGCATGGTCTGGATGCTTATAGGAGGGCTATCCTATACCGTTGGAGCCCTTATCTACGCCTTGAAGAGACCCAACCCCTGGCCCAGGATAGTGGGCTTTCACGAAATATTTCATGTCTTTGTAATGATGGGGACCTTTTCCCATTTCTGGATGATGTACCGATATATAATGCCTTTCGGATAAGAGCCACATAGCAAGGACCATCGCTCAGATCCATATCCATTAATCCACATGCCACAAAAATCCCAGAACTCACATACCATATAGGGAGGATTGGAGTAAAGATGACGGAAAAACATATATCCCTGATCGCACAGGAACTTAACATCAGGGCCAAACAGGTCCAGGCCGTTGCCGTCCTGCTTGAAGAAAGTGCAACGGTACCATTCATAGCCCGATACCGCAAGGAGGTGACGGACGGACTTGATGAGGTAGCGATCATTGCAATTCGTGACCGCCTGGAACAGCTCGATGCCCTGGACAAACGAAGGGAGAGCATCCTGAAATCCATGGAGGACCAGGGGAAACTTACCGACGAACTGAAGGAAAAGATCCTTTCCGCCGAAACCCTGTCCGTACTGGAAGACATATATCTGCCATACCGTCCCAAGAGACGCACCAGAGGCATGATGGCCAAGGAGAAGGGGCTCGAGCCTCTTGCCACGCTTATATTTGAACAGGGCGATTTTGATCTGCAGGCTGAGGCTGCTGTCTTCATCGACAAGGATAAGGGCGTGGAAAATATAGAAGAAGCTCTGGCCGGAGCCCGAGATATAATAGCAGAGTGGATAAACGAGGACGCATCAATCAGAGAGGCACTCCGTGAGCTCTTTGCAAAGAAGGCGCTTATACAGGCAAAGGTTATGAGGGACAAGGAAGAGGAAGGGGAGAAGTATAAGGACTATTTTGATTGGGCTGAACCAGTTGCAACGGCACCTTCGCACCGTATCCTGGCCATCCGCCGTGGAGCTTCCGAGGGATTCCTGACCTTTCGTGTCCTTCCCGATGAAGATAGCACAATTGAGATTCTGGAGCGTCACTTCGTAAAAGGGGATAATCCGGCTTCTCATGAAGTAGGCCTGGCCATCCGAGACAGCTACAAGAGGCTTCTAATGTCTTCAATGGAAACGGAGATCCGCCTGGAAAGCAAGCGCAGGGCCGACGAAGAAGCGATAAAGGTCTTTACACAGAACGTGAGAAACCTGCTCCTGGCGCCGCCTCTGGGGCAGAAGCGGGTTCTCGCCATAGATCCCGGACTTCGCACCGGATGTAAAATTGTCTGTATGGACAGACAGGGGAAACTGCTGCACAATGATACAATCTTCCCCCTGCAACCCCGTAACCGAGTCAGGGAATCGGAGGAAATAATAAAGAAACTTGTTGAGCGCTTCGACATCGAAGCCATAGCAGTCGGCAACGGCACAGGTGGCCGCGAGAGTGAGACTTTCTGCCGTGGGATCGACCTGGGTCGAAAAATCCCGGTAGTAGTGGTCAGCGAAAGCGGCGCCTCTGTTTATTCCGCCTCAGAAGTTGCACGGGAGGAGTTTCCTAATCACGATATTACGGTACGCGGCGCCATGTCGATAGGAAGGCGCCTGATGGACCCACTGTCGGAGCTGGTAAAGATCGATCCAAAAGCCATAGGAGTAGGACAGTACCAGCATGACGTGGACCAGAAGGCCCTAAAAAAATCGCTGGATGATGTAGTTTCCAGTTGTGTCAACATGGTTGGAGTGGAGGTGAACACCTCAAGCAAAGAGCTGCTGAGCTATGTATCCGGTCTATCAGAAAGACTTGCCGGGAATATAGTGGCCCATCGCGATAGCAACGGTCCATTCGCATCGCGCTCTTCACTTATGTCTGTCTCAGGAATGGGGGCTAAGACCTTTGAACAGGCAGCCGGTTTTCTGAGGATAAGCGGGGCTGAAAATCCCCTTGACTCATCGGCGGTACATCCTGAAAGCTATGCCGTCGTGGAGACAATGGCGACCGATCTGGACTGCACGGTCCTAGACCTGATAAGCAGTGCCGAATTGCGCAACAAGATCGCCCTGAAAAGATACATCAGCGATACCAGAGGCATGCCGACACTAACTGATATCATGTCCGAACTGGCCAAGCCGGGAAGAGATCCACGGGAGCAGTTCGAACTCTTCTCCTTCACCGATGGCATCAGCGAAATGGGAGATCTGCAGGTTGGGATGAAACTTCCCGGGGTCGTAACAAATGTAACTGCATTTGGAGCCTTCATTGACATAGGCGTACACCAGGACGGCCTGGTGCATATAAGCGAGCTGGCGGACCGCTTTATCCGTGACCCCCAGAGCTTTCTGGCAGTAAATCAGAAGGTCAACGTAACGGTTATGGAGGTGAACCTGAAACGGCGCCGCATAGCTCTGTCAATGCGCTCAAATCCCCTGGAGCCCAGAGACAAAAAGGATAAAGATGGTAAAAAGCCCAGTATCAAACCATCACGAAGTGATTCCAATGAAAGAAGATCAAAAAACCCATTTGCTGACGCGCTGAAAGGATGGAAGCCAAGCTGATTACCATTTCCGTAACCTTTGCATTTTTGCGCAACGGCTTGAGGATGACAAAAGGGGTAACCTACGTAATAGAAAAACCATTATTACTGGGGCAGCAAAATATATCAAAGCAGTATATCCGGAAGCAGTAAGTATGGGTTTTGCTCAGGTCTTATTGGCATGTTTAATTGCCTGGTTAATAACCTATCGACATCTTTATCTTAGTTGCCCTTGTCTTTGCATGTTTTTACAGCAGATCTTCGAAACAGAATTACAGAAAATATCTACAAGGCAACTATGCTGGAAAGACTACCATTTTCAATAATTTTCAATTTGACACCTCCTTCAATATGCGGCATTATCCCTTGGATTTGATTCCTTATCAATAACACTTGGGCGCTACTCTAATTCTAGCCATCCAGCCCTGGCTGCGGATGGGATCTCGGAGTTGGAAAAGACAAACAAGACATAGGGGGACTCTTTGCAATTAAGGTGTTATTGATGATTTACCGAGGCTTTAAAAGGCTTAAAGATAGGTGAACTGTCAATAAAAAGGCCAGATCAATGTCAAGGCCACGAATGATAAGTATAGCCACAGTTGAATAGAAAATATATAAAATCTAAAAAAGGAGATTAGAAAATGCATGAGAAGAAACCCAGGAAAGTCCGAGTTTTCACAGATCAGGAAATCGAACAGGACATCGAAAGATATCGGCAGAAAGCGATAGAGCAGCTAGGGTTGACGGATGCCAAGATGATTGCCGCTGATAAGGTCTATGTAGATCCGCGGGTACGCATAAAATGTATCATCCCAAAGTGTCCCTCCTATAATGTTTGTGCCCATTGTCCACCACATAGTGAAGGGTACGAAACGATCAAAGAGTTGGTTTCTGCCTTCAAATATGCCCTTTTGATGAAGCTGGAGGTCCCCGGGCCGGGGATAACTGGCCCGGGCATGATGGAGACCAAGGGCGGGAAACTGGTGCCCTCAGCAGTACTGAGAGAGCTTTTAAAAAGTTACCGTAAGGTAGCTGATTCAGTCACTGAGATCGAATCCGATGCCTTTTATGATGGTCACTACCTCGCTGTTGGATTTGCCGGAGGGGCATGCAAAACAACTTACTGCAATTTTCAGGACTGCTCAATACTTGAGGGAGAAGCCTGCCGTTTTCCCTTAATAGCCAGACCTTCCATGGAAGGAAGCAGCATAGACGCATTCCGCACTGCCGCTGAGGCCGGATGGGAAGTTTATCCTATAGGAGCGGATTCAAACCCTGCAAACATACCATATGGCACATTGATAGGCCTGGTCATGATTGCCTGATGTCATAAAACATCCACCGGATTGGGTGCCTTACAGTTGGGGGGGGACCCCCAATCCGGTGGAGAGCTAAAAATATCTTTTTTAAAGCGGCTGACATGCAATCTCGCTGTATTAATTAAAACAATTCATTAAAGAAGGAGGGTAAAAGATGGTAATTGAAGAACCAGGTGTACCTCGTTATCGTTGGTGGGCACTGTTCGTCGGTGCTCTCGTACAAGCCATTGTTACAGGAGGGGCCTGGACCATCATGCCCGTTCTGTTCTACGAGATAGCCCAGCCAGAACCGGTCGGCCTTGGTTTGAGCATTATACAGCTTGGTGCTATCTGGGGGATGTTACCCCTTGCCAGCGCCTTTTTTTCTATTCCCATGGGGATGGGGGCTGACCGATATGGGGTACGCTGGGTTGTGGGGCTAGGTATCGTCTTAGCAGCAGTTGCCGGAACCTTTAGGGGAATGTCGGGCGGCTTTACATCTCTTCTGATATGGATGTTTCTGTTCGGAATCGGCTATTCAACGATCGGACCGAATCTCCCCAAATTAGTGGGATCCTGGTTCCCTTCAAAGGAACTTGGTATGGCAAATGGTATCGTGCTGGGTAGCTATGGACTTGGAGCTGGACTTGCGATCACCTTTGGTGGTTCACTACTGTCACCAGCAATGGGTGGTTGGAGAAACACCCTGTTCCTGCTTGGCATCGCAAGTGTACTAATCGGTGTTCTATGGCTGACGACAATCAAGGATCGTAAAGTAGATACACCGGAAGCGGTAGAGGCCCAGCCCGGACTATTCCACAGCATATCAGTAGGGCTAAAGAGTCGTGATGTATGGCTGCTTGCATTGATTATGTTTACTTATCAGGCAGGATATATAGGCGCCATTGGATACCTGCCGATGTTTTTAGCTGGCAAGGGATTAAGTCAGGCAGTGGCAAACGGATACGTATCAATATTGTTATATATGTTTGTTGCAGGAGCCATTATTGTCCCAATGATCTCGGATCGCCTTGGAACAAGAAAATTAGTATTCTTTATCTCAATATTGATTAATGGTCTTGCCGTGATGTCCACGGCATTCTTGACAGGTCCTGCTCTGGCTGTGGCATTCGTCATCTGGGGTTTTGTGACAGGGGGAGTTATTCTCTGCTTCGTTGTTCCCCTCGAACATCCATCCCTTGGCCCTTCGCTGGCCGGAGCAATAATGGGATTACTGATGGCATCGGGTTTCCTGGGCGGGTTTTTCTCTCCCGTTGTGGGCAACACGATAGCGGAAAGATTCGGTGGTGTAACAGCTATTGTTTTATGGGGCGCCTGCTATATAATTGCGGCCCTTCTATTCATGCTGGTCAAGGAAACTCACCCCAAAAGGGCTAAGTTCTAGTAAAATAGTTTTCAATGCAAAATTAAAAGCCCGGGGTCCTGTAAAGGTCCCGGGCTTTTTATTTAATCTCATAAGATCGGTATGAGGGAGCCTGCTCCCTCATACCGATGAAACTATCTTACCACTGATAAAGTACGTTGAAGGCGAGTTCGTCGTTGCCGCCTATGTAGGGCGCAAACTTGCTCGCGCTGTTGGGATCACCAAGGTACATGGTAGCAGATACCTTGAATACCCATCTTCCGTCTGGCGAGTACTTTATGGATGGACTGAGCAGATAGCTGCCCTCCAGGTCGTACCAGACGAAGAGGCCCGGTGCGATCTGACCATGATAGTAATCGTTACCGAAGTTGGCGATTATATGGTAGCTGTTGTCCTTGATGCCGGGCCTGAGGGCACCAAACTCCCAGTCATCGATCTTCTGATAGAAGAACTGGACTGTAACGTTCAATGCCGAATCCGTGCCCAGGGGCGGATGGAAGGGCTTGTCTATTCCAAGGTAGGCCTTCATGGTCTGATGTGCGGAGTAGAAGGTCGGGCTGCTGTAGTCCGTCCAGCTCGAGTCCGTGGTCAGGGATGCCTCACCTCTGATCATGGCATACCAGTAGTCCCAGGGAACGGTGAAGGACATACCGTACATGTTGATCCTGGGATGATCCACTGCCAGGGTAGCAAAGTTCAAACCGCCTGCAGCTCCCTGATGGTTCTCGTAACCGGCAAAGTAGTACAGGTAGGTTGAAAGGTCCTTGTAGAGGGCTCCCAGTCTTACGCCGTACTGCATGTTACCCAGGTCACTTGCATGGTCATTCTGCGTAAGGCCAAGACCGTAGGCAGATCCCGGAGGTCCCCATATGGTGGGCCTGTTGTCGGGAATGGCAAGCAACTGGGCGCTCAGGTTGGCAAAGGCTCCTACTGCGCCGGTGTTGAAGTCGAATCGTCCCATCCAGATCGGGCAGGCCAGCTCATCGGGATTGGCAAATGCCGCTATACTTTTCAGATCCTGAGGATTGACTATGTTGACCAGGTTGAAGCCGTCCGCCTCGCCCCACTGGATGATCTGACGTCCCAGACGGGCATGGGCATTGGCTGTTGTCGTACCTGAGGCACCGGCGTCGAGGGTGATGTCGATGAAGAGCTCTCTTAAGTCCGTCTCGTACATAACGTCGTCCCTGGTCATGTCGTAACGGGAACCACTACCCCATGAACGATCGGTGGGAACTGCGGCATAGCGAGATGAATCCAGTTCGTAGATCGCATCGTAGTTGCCTCTGAAGGAAAAGTAGACCTTTTCTATACGAAGGGCTGGTTTCAGGTCGTACTGGGGCCTGATGCCAAGGTCGAACTGCAACTGGGTCTTCCAGCCAACCCACCTGTTGTCATCCAGAAGTCCATACTGGAATCCCGTGATATCTCTCAGGATAGCCGTAGACTCCGCCTTACCGTGAAAATCCAACTCGGCGTTGAGCGCGTATGACTGACTCGAGGTCCAGCAAAATGCCATCACCGCAAGAAAAAATACCAACGCGAACTTCTTTATATTCATTGCTGTTGCTCCTCCTAATAACGTTGACGATAAATAACGCCTGAAACCCATCAGGCGGAAAGGATGAGCCTCCCCGGCAAGGGAGGCTCATCGAAACTGGTTTCCGTTGTCTTACTTAGACATCGTCGCAGCCTTCTCAAAGGTGAACATCTCCGGCTTCATATTGGGGTCCATTATAACCAGAGGTGCGTCCCAATTTTTGAATGTTCCACGGACTGGAGAGAAGGTGGAATGATGGGTCTTATCATCAATGACCAGATAATAACCCTGCTGGTCAATAGTCATCTTCTTGTCATCGCCCCATACCTGCGCAAACTGATCTACCAAGACGGTCTTCCAGTACTCACCGGCTTTGTTGTGGACGATCTTGATTACCGGAACCATGGCCTCTTTGTCTACGTAGTATAGACACTTGCCATAGTTGTAGTATGGATCAAGAGGTGTAGCCTCTACAAGGTATACCTTCCTCGGTACCCAAAGCGCATGAGTAGGAGCCCAAGCTACACCCTTCCAGCCATCAACCAGACAACCGGGCAGAAGAGCTCCCGGGGCAGGACGGGCCGCCCAGCTTCCGTTGGGCTGCTTCACCATTACATCAGGAGATTCGGCCTGATAGTTGGCCTTGGGGATCAGAGCAATCTTCTCGCCCACAACCTTCCAGATCATTGTCTCATTCTGACCACCCCATCCGCCGGCATCGTCATTGACAACATCGGAACCAAAGAATGGATCGGAGCGGCTGGCACCCGAACTTCTTCTAACCCGCCTGAGTGCAGGAACGTATGTACCACAAAGGTCCATACCGCCATCAAGGGTTCTCAGGGTAAGAGCAACCGTGCCGGCCAAGTCATAAGGTTCCGTCAGCTTGACAAGCTCAGTCCACTTGTAATTATTGGGGTTCTTCTGCTCTCCGTCGGGACGTGCCCAGAACCACTCATACCAGATCAGGTTGTACAATGATCTCTCGATACCACCTTCTCCGATGAAGACGGTACCGCAATTCTGATACATCTTACCGGCCCTGGACTGCTCCACAACCTTTGTATGCATCAGCTTTATACCAAGATCAGGATCGTTAGCGTCCATATCGGGGTAGGGGCGACCATACATGTATCGCGGGTAGGATCCCGTGGATTTTTCCACGATCTCCTTCTTGGTCCCCAGGCCGTATTTGCCTCTGTTGGCTTCTGAGGCCTTTACCCAGGCTTCGTCCATACCGTAATCATACTTCATCTCACCGATTGTAAGTACAAACTCACCCTTCTTAACATAGTTCAAGATTGATGCTGGCAATACATCCTCTACCTTCTGCCAGTTCGTCCTGTCTATCACTTCTCCAGGTTTAAGTTTGATCTGCTCAAACATCTTCTCCTGGTCTGCTTTCCAGTTCGGGTTATAGGCCATAGCGGTCTGAAGAGAAAATACCGCCATAAGCGCACATAACATACCTAATATAAACACTTTCTTTGTCATCTGAAAACTACCTCCTCCTTCAAAAAACAAAACAAAAGTTTAATCTAAAAACAACCAACCATTAATATTTCCGCAAACCAACGGTCCTCAAGATAATCCTAAGATAACCAGGCCTGCGGCACTAAGACCGCCACCCCAAAAAACTATTGTAAACTCCTCCCTTCTGCCGCAAAGGCTAATTTTAACTATCTGGTTTTGAATCCCTTTAAACCATCGACAGGCCATGCTCCCTATAATCTCGGCTAGCCTCTGCCACCATTAAATAACAAAAAGCATATAAGGGCTCCAAAATCATTTCTGCAATATATAAAAAACAGCCGATAGACCGGCTGTTATACGCAGACGGACGCGCATCTTGCGAACCTAAGCTCCAGCATCTTATCCAAGAACCCAGCAGCAAAAACACCCGTTAAGGCGCTTCCGGGCTCATATAAGCGCACAGAAACAAAAAGTCACAGGAACTTCCCAAAGCACAACCTGGATCATCTTCTTTTTTGGGGATAGATATTAGACTTCAGGACTTGAAAACAGCTTAAGCTTACTAAAATTGACCATCTATGGTGGACAAACAAGAAAAGCGCCGTCTTTCTCCTATTAAGCAAACATCAAACTTTCCAAAACTTTATAAAATGATACCTTTAATGTTGGGCAAAAAAGCTGTCCTGGGGGGGGCAGGCCTTCTCTCCTACAGGCTAAACTACCCCCCCCCAAAGATCTCTCTATATAAACTTTATAATTATCTAGCAAAACTCCCTTATTTTTTTATTCACTCTACAGAAGGCTCAAGCTTGGGGATAGCCCCGGCTCCAGCTATATTATCATTAAGCAAAAGTATCGCCGATGACAATTTCCCTACAATCAGAGCCTTCACACCTTTAGGGCTTTTAGCCATTTCAACCGCCCTGAACCACATAAGATTCATCTCCCCTGGGAGATTTAGGGGCTGCCAAGTAACGCCGCCGTCCTTGCTGAAAATAACGAACCCGGAATCCCCTACTGCAACGGCCATATTGCCTTCCAACTTGGCCTCATACAAAGTTCGCCTGTCTGGGTCCATGTATACTATATTTTGCCACGTATTTCCACCATCAATTGTACGAATAATTACACCGTCCAACCCTACAGCCAATCCTTCTTTGGGAGAAGTAAAAGATATGCTGTTCAGCGTAGTGTAAACACCGGTATCCTGCGGCTGCCATGTCTTCCCACCATCGATGGTATGAAGAACGGTACCGAATTCTCCGGCTATCCACCCCTCCCCTTCTCCCTGAAACTCTATCGAATAAAGGATAAAATCCATTTCAAAGGTTTTATCTTCCCATGTTTTGCCACCATCGGCTGAATAAAAGAAGGCCCCCCAGTCGCCACCAGCAAAGACCTCATTTTCGTTAATGGCCTTCACACAAAAGAGAGCCTTTTTGTTAGGCGCAGTCTGCGCTTCCCATGTCTTCCCACCGTCAGTAGTGTGAAGTATGGTGCCTCTCTTACCAACTGCCCATCCCACCTTGTCATTTAGGAAGGAAATGGAAAAAAGGGGGTTGATGGAATTGGTGTTCTGATTTTCCCAAGTGAATCCGCCGTCTGTAGTATGTTTTACAACACCCCGCGCTCCGGCGACCCATCCTTCCGTATCGTTTACGAAGCATGTGGAATAAAGGTGGCCGATAAACTCCCTGGTCTGTAACTGCTGCTTTGCAGCAAAAACATTATTAACATCAGCGAAACCAAACAAAAAGCAGGCAAGCACTGCTCCTATTAGAATATGCATGATTTTCTTTTGCACGATTATCTCCTTTAGACTCTGTATTTTGGCAATATTCTATCAGGCCCTATAATGGAAACCAGCGATGGAAGCACCGCCAGGGATGCGACCATATTGGCAAATAACAGGAAGGACAGGAGAAGCGCCATCTCAGCCTGAAATTTGAAACTGGCAAAGGCAAAGAAAATAATAGAAAGGATTAGGGTAGTGGCTGTAAAGATAACGGCCTTACCGGTAGAAGTTATAGCCATATAACGTGCCTTTTCATAATCGCCTTTGCTGAACTGATATTCCTCGGACAACCGGCTAAGTACGTATATGCCGTAATCCACACCAACCCCAACACCTATGGCTGCCACAGGCAGTGAATTGATGTTCATGTCAATACCTAGAATAAGTAAGAGAATGTCGCACATTATCTGGCAAAGCAGAAGTGGTATCCACAGGACCAATGCTCCAAGCCAAGATCTGTATGCGATCCAGCAGAAGAGGAAAGTGAGGCTGAAGATAAGAGCCATGTTTACCCAGTAGGACCACTCGACCTCTTCATTTACAGCCGCCAGGATACCTAAGATTCCTCCAACCAGTCGGAATTGAAAATCTTCCGCCGGATTATTGTTGATATAGTCTTTTAGATAGGCTACGGCATCCTTCATAACCTTATTGTTGTAATCTCGAAAATATATAGTCACAGTGGCATTGGTGTAACCGGGGGTGCTTATGAAACGATCCAGCTCCCCGGGACCCATGTTTCCACCTATGAGAAAAAGGATCTGCGCTATATCGCGTGCGCTTTCAGGCAACACGGCCCATTTGGGATCGGTTTCATGCCACATTCTCATGACCATCTTGACCAGATCAACAATCGATAAGCTCCCGCCAACACCGGGGATGCTTGTGCAACCTATCTGCATTTCCTCCAGCAATCGGAGCGGCTCGGCACTACCCATAGCGCCTTCCTTTTTCCCCTCCGCGATAACCACCATCGCGCTGGCCCCGAAAAAGTCAGAATTTACCTTGTCGTATGCTACATTATATTCATGGTCGGTATAAAGAATGGCCTTACCGGCGCTAACATCGCCCACCTTCAGGTGAGTTCTCGTCATATAGCCACCTACAACCATTATAACTACCACAGCCGCCAAGACAAGCCACTTACGGTTACCTTCGGTAAGGGCAATAAGTGCATGGCTTATCTTTAAATAAACCTTGTCGCCGGGCCGTGCAGTGATCTCTCTGATCTCCTCATGGGTAGCGTCTTCGCCAAGGGCCTCCAGCTTCTTTCTGTCTACATGAGATGCGTGCGGAGGTGGCATTAGAGAAGCCAGGACTGGAGACAGAACTATGGAACTCACATAGATTGTAAGCACCCAGAAAGAACCGTACACGGCCAGGTTGCGCATAAGCGGAATAGTAGCCACCGCTATGGTTAGAACCCCCAGACCATCGGTCAAAAGACCAAGTATCCCTGGTTTATAAAGATATCCGTATGAGCGGATAATTGAAGCCATCTTATCTTCGGATATGGCGTACTCCTCATGGTAACGCTCCATGGACTGGACAGAATGGCTGAGGGCACGGGCGGAAAGGAGCAGCGGAATAACCAGGATCAACGGGTCGATATTGATATTGAGTGCCGCCGCAAATCCCAACCCCCATACAGCACTGACAACGGCTGAGATTATGGGCAGGAATACGCCCATGAAGGTCCTGAAGTACATCCACAAGAGAAGGGTCAGGACCACCGCCGTGACTACAAAGATAGTGTAAAGCTGCGGGGTATAGTGGGCAATCCAGGCATACAGCATTGGGTACCCAGTGATATAGATCTTGGTATTCGCATCCTCTTCCCTCGCCTGAAGCGCTTTCATAACCTTCCAGAGAGCGCCGAGATCTACACCTTCCTCCCAGAAACCGGCCTGGAGCAGGGTGCTCTTATTGTCGTAGGATACGTAGACCCCTCTTACGTCATCGCTTTTGTATACCTTCTTTTTCAGGTCAAAGAGCCCCTCAGGGGTCTTGGGAATCTTTTGGATTAAAGGTCGCACACTGATTCCGTAGCTGTTAACCTGAATATCCTTCATCTTAGGGTGTGTAATTGAGATAAACTGCAAGGGATTGACACCCTTTGTCGCCAACAACTCCCTACTGATACGATCAATCTTCTCAAGTGTCTTAGTAGTGTAGATGTCCCCCTCCTTGACCTCCACTACCATGCTCATAACGTTGGCGGTACCAAACATACTGCGGTACTGTTTGTAAAGTTGGATATACGGATGTTTAGGCGGATAAAGCTGAAAAAAATCCGTGTGGATCCTTACTCCGGACAGCTTATACCCGAAAAACAGTGTACCCAAAATGATCAACGTGAGCATCATATATGGGTGGTTAATATGAAACTCAACTAGTTTCAGCCAAATAGTCTTTTCTTGCGCTCCATTTGCCTTCTCTTCTGCTGCCATCTCTCCCTCTTTTTCCGTTTATTTTTTATCCTAAAGATCTTATTCGCTCGCTGAAAAGAATCATCCCATTTATAAAAGCACAAACCTTTTGCAGTGACAGGTCATGTGCATATTTGTCTACTAGAACCCCCTAAAAAGGCTGCCTTACCAATGCACACATTCTCCTACAT
The DNA here is from genome assembly GCA_963665835.2 of Syntrophales bacterium. Classification (GTDB taxonomy): domain Bacteria; phylum Desulfobacterota; class Syntrophia; order Syntrophales; family UBA2210; genus UBA6078. The sequence goes on from CAXXWJ010000002.1 coordinate 1,014,426, forward strand.
CGAGAACTCAATACGTAATTATTGGACCAACGAATTGTAAAATCTCTGAATCAAAATTTTTTAAAAAACAGAATTTCCTAAATAATTATAACCCCCCTTAAATCGAAATATCCAAACCAACTATCATTGTTATTCCTTACTAATTTAGATTTCTCTCATCTGGAAGTCTACGGTAAACCATGAGTTTCTTCTGAAATAAACAGTAAAAAAACTTAAAACTCGGTATGAGGGAGCCTGCTCCCTCATACCGATGAAACTATCTTACCACTGATAAAGTACGTTGAAGGCGAGTTCGTCGTTGCCGCCTATGTAGGGCGCAAACTTGCTCGCGCTGTTGGGATCACCAAGGTACATGGTAGCAGATACCTTGAATACCCATCTTCCGTCTGGCGAGTACTTTATGGATGGACTGAGCAGATAGCTGCCCTCCAGGTCGTACCAGACGAAGAGGCCCGGTGCGATCTGACCATGATAGTAATCGTTACCGAAGTTGGCGATTATATGGTAGCTGTTGTCCTTGATGCCAGGCCTGAGGGCACCAAACTCCCAGTCATCGATCTTCTGATAGAAGAACTGGACTGTAACGTTCAATGCCGAGTCCGTGCCCAGGGGCGGATGGAAGGGCTTGTCTATTCCAAGGTAGGCCTTCATGGTCTGATGTGCGGAGTAGAAGGTCGGGCTGCTGTAGTCCGTCCAGCTCGAGTCCGTGGTCAGGGATGCCTCACCTCTGATCATGGCATACCAGTAATCCCAGGGAACGGTGAAGGACATACCGTACATGTTGATCCTGGGATGATCCACTGCCAGGGTAGCAAAGTTCAAACCGCCTGCAGCTCCCTGATGGTTCTCGTAACCGGCAAAGTAGTACAGGTAGGTTGAGAGGTCCTTGTAGAGGGCTCCCAGTCTTACGCCGTACTGCATGTTACCCAGGTCGCTTGCATGGTCATTCTGCGTAAGGCCAAGACCGTAGGCAGATCCCGGAGGTCCCCATATGGTGGGCCTGTTGTCAGGAATGGCAAGAAACTGGGCGCTCAGGTTGGCAAAGGCTCCCACTGCGCCGGTGTTGAAGTCGAATCGTCCCATCCAGATCGGGCAGGCCAGCTCATCGGGATTGGCAAATGCCGCTATACTTTTCAGATCCTGAGGATTGACTATGTTGACCAGGTTGAAGCCGTCCGCCTCGCCCCACTGGATGATCTGACGTCCCAGACGGGCATGGGCATTGGCTGTTGTCGTACCTGCGGCACCGGCGTCGAGGGTGATGTCGATGAAGAGCTCTCTTAAGTCCGTCTCGTACATAACGTCGTCCCTGGTCATGTCGTAACGGGAACCACTACCCCATGAACGATCGGTGGGAACTGCGGCATAGCGAGATGAATCCAGTTCGTAGATCGCATCGTAGTTGCCTCTGAAGGAAAAGTAGACCTTTTCTATACGAAGGGCTGGTTTCAGGTCGTACTGGGGCCTGATGCCAAGGTCGAACTGCAACTGGGTCTTCCAGCCAACCCACCTGTTGTCATCCAGAAGTCCATACTGGAATCCCGTGATATCTCTCAGGATAGCCGTAGACTCCGCCTTACCGTGAAAATCCAACTCGGCGTTGAGCGCGTATGACTGACTCGAGGTCCAGCAAAATGCCATCACCGCAAGCACAATTAACAACGCAAGCTTCTTTATATTCATTATTGATCCTCCTCATAACGTTGACAATAACGCCCGCCTGAAAACCCATCAGGCGGAAGCGATGACCTCCCCTGCAAGGGAGGATCATCGAAACCGGTTAGCCTTGCATTACTTAGACATCGTAGCAATCTTCTCAAAGGTGAACATCTCAGGCTTCATATTGGGGTCCATTATGACCAACGGAAAATCCCAATCCTGGAATACACCGCGCACCGGAGAAAAGGTTGCATGGTGGGTCTTGTCGTCCATAACAAGATAGAAACCCTGCTGGTCGATGATCATCTTGTTGTCATCACCCCACTGCTGAGCAAACTGGTCTATAAAAATCGTCTTCCAGTACTCGCCGGCCTTGTTGTGAACTATCTTTATAACGGGCACACACGCCTGAGCGTCTACGTAGTAGAGACACTTGCCGTAGTTGTAGTAGGGGTCAAGGGGTGTTGCCTCGATGAGATATATCTTCCTCGGTACCCAGACTATAAACTGAGGAGCCCAATTTACCTTGCCACGTTGAGGATCCTTTACCATGCATGCAAGGTTAAGGTACCCAGGCGCCGCACTTGCCTTCCAGCTTCCGTTGGGCTGTTTCCTAAGTTTATCGGGAGACTCAGCCTGCCACTCAGCCTTGGGAATCAAGGCAATCTTCTCGCCCACAACCTTCCAGCTCATGGTCTCGTTCTGACCACCCCATCCGCCGGCATCGTCATTGACAACATCGGAACCGAAAAATGGGTCGGAACGGCTCGTACCGGATGTCCTCCTCACCCTCCTCAGAGCGGGGACATATGTACCGCTACGATCCGGACTTCCGTCAAGGGGTCTAAGGGTCAAAACAACCGTACCCGCCAGGTCGTAGGGTTCGGTCAGTCTGATGACCTCGGTAAACTTGTAGTCATTAGGGTTAGCCTGCTCGCCGTCGGGACGGGACCAGAACCACTCGTAATAGACCATGTTGTACAGTTTTCTCTCAATACCGCCTTCGCCAACAAAAACGGTACCGCAGTCCTGATACATCTTGCCGGCCCTTGCCTCTTCAACGGTCTTGGTGTGCATGACCTTGGCTCCGAGGTCCGGGTCCTTCATGTCAAAATCAGGGAATGGTTTACCATATATGTACATGGGAAACTTTCCGGTTGCCTTGTCGACAATCTCTTTCCTGGTTCCAAGCGTATATTTGCCTCTGTTGGCCTCGCTTGCCTTTTCCCAGGCTTCGTCCATGCCGTAGTCATACTTCATCTCGCCAATCTTGAGAACAAAATCCCCAGTCTTGACATAGTTGACTACTGACGCAGGCAAAAGAGATTCAACTTTCTGCCAGTTCTTTGTGTCTATCACATCGCCAGGCTTAAGTTTGATCTGCTCAAACATTTTGTCCTGGTCTGCCTTCCAGTTCGGGTTATAGGCCATAGCGGTCTGAAGAGAAAACACCGCCATTAGCGCACACAGAAGAGATAATAGAAAAACTTTCTTGGTCATCTTAATCCTCCCTCCTTCAGTAAACACCATAAGAATTGATGGAAAACGCAACCAAACATTACCATTCCCCACAAACTACGGTCTTTAAACTCCGAACCCTGAGAAACGCAGTCCGCAGGGAACAACACCACCGAAAAGCTCGCTTAAACCTCCCTTCTGCCATAAAGGCTGCTCAAAAAACGTTTACCCAAAGACTACAACTTCACCTGCTCCAAACCCAAGATACGCCTAGCCTCTTCCGGAGAAGCTATAGGCCTCTGGACTTCATTGGCAATCCTCGCTGCCCTCTCAACCAGTTGAGCATTGCTCTTGGCCAACTCTCCCTTGGCATAGTATATATTGTCCTCAAGACCTACCCTCGCCATACCACCTGACAAAATCGAGTAGGAGGTCATGGGGAGCTGTCCAGGGCCAAGGGCACATACATTGTAAATCGTATCAGGCGGAAGCTGATCCACCATGAAAAAGAAATTCTGCCTTGTCGCCGCCACGGTACCCTGTGCCACCATACCCATAACAAAATTGACATAGTAGGGCTTTTTCAGCAGACCCTTTTCAATCAGCATATTGACCTGACGAATCATATTCGGAGCATACACCTCCATCTCAGGCTTTATGTTACGAGCGTTCATCGACTCCACATAATGTATTATCTGAGGTGGATCGATTATGTATGCATAGTACTTGCCGTTGCCCAACGGCGTATTTGTAAGACCCATATTAAGGGAAGCCATCTCGGGATTCGCCTCAATTGACTGAAGCTTCTCCTCTATTGTCATATGGGGTGAACCACCGGTAGTGTACTGTATTATAATATCACAACCCTTGGCTCGAATCCTCTCGCCGATCTCTTTATAGATCGCAACGTCCTGTACCGAAACGCCATCCTTGTTTCTCGCATGAATATGCGCAACCGATGCACCAGCATTCCAGGCATCTACCACCTGTTGAGCCTGCTCTTCCGGCTGTTCAGGAATATTAGGGTTGGCGACCTTTCCGTGCATTCCACCTGTAATGGCAACTGTAATTATTAACTTCTCCATATCTCCTCCAAAACCTTTCTACGTAATCCGACCAGCCAGCGACCGGGCCGGAATATAAAATTCCAAGAATAAAATACCATCGAGGCCACCCCAATCAAAGAGGAAGCCCGATCACGACAATTACTGAGCAGTATACCCACCATCAAGAACAAGTTCCGAACCAGTCGTAAAGGCACTCGCCTCCGATGCCAGATAAAGGACCGCATTAGCCACATCCTTCGTACTACCCAGCCTGCCTATGGGCGCTACAAATTGCGCAGCCACTTCCTCAGCGGTAGCCGCCACGCCCGCTGCCGCCTGTTGCTTAAAGCCCTCCTCCAACAGGGGGGTAAGGATCATTCCGGGGTGAACAGAATTAACACGAATGCCATACTTCAATTCGCAGCACTCGACAGCGGCAACCTTGGTAAGCAGCCTAACCGCCCCTTTTGAAGCAGTGTAAGCCCCTGCCGTGGCGATCCCAATCAGACCGCACATGGAACACATATTTATTATAGACCCCCCCTTACCCGCTATGCCTCCTGGTTTCATCGCCAGTATGCCATGTTTTGTCCCCAAGAACACACCACCTGCATTTATCGCCAAAACCTGATTCCACTGCTTCAGGGTTATATTCTCCACGAGGTTAATGCCTTCAATACCGGCATTATTCACAATCACATCAAGGCCGCCGAAAACCTCAACAGTCTTTTTGATTACCTCTTCCCACTGACCCTCATCAGTTACATCAAGGCGCTGAAAAATGGCTTCACCACCAGCCCTTTTGATACCTTCGACAACGACCTTTCCCTCTGCTTCCATAACATCGGTAACAACAACCTTAGCACCAGCATCCGCAAGGACTTCGGCACAGGTAACCCCAATTCCGCGGCCTGCGCCGGTAACAAGACAAACCTTACCGTTGAGCAGAAAGGCATCCAAGTTTCCTTTTCCCACGTCACACCCCCTAAAATCCAATAAATTGTATAATTAAACAGAAAAACAAAAAACAAAGAAAAAAATAGGCTACGCTCGCAGACGCTTAACGAACCGCCCCCCTAACCACATGAGCATGCGGTTGATTCGGTCTACCGCACTGCCGCTTTCATGTCAAGCAAAATCTCCCGAAAACTTCGGGGCCTCAAAAAGCTTCACCACGTAAGCCAATTTAATAGATAAAATAGGCAGTTAGATTACGTACGAAAAGCTGTCCACAGCCACATTGCCTATTGCAAGAATCAGCTACAACGGGGCATAAAATATAAATTCAGAGAGTAAAATTATTCCAACTCAGCAATATCCGGTTACGAACTTGCCTATTTATTTTTGTGAGCCAGGCGGCTGATGTATCCAGGCACCAGTATCGTTGACAAAGTCATCCGGCCTCAGCCGAAAAATATTTTGATGTTCCATCGGAGCTTATAAGCGAAAGCATTAATAATAAGACTGTTCTTTGACAATTTGGCATAATCAATGGCTGCTTCCATTATCATATCAAAGAAGTTTCGTGCCCTTAACCACAGCCTCTCTGCGTCGCCTGCACGCGCAACAGCGTTTATAGACGGCCGTAGTGGCTTCACAGAAGCGCTTGGTGCATCAGTCGATGAAAGCAAGACAAACGCCAAGAGCAGGCAGCTGACGGCATCGGACCAGCAAAGCCTAAGCATTATAAATCACGTTACAAAACGGCATGTTGCGTGATCTTTGACCCGCCTCAGCAACTCCACCTTCTTGGAGCGGGACCGATCCAAGTATCGGTCCAAGTGAGCCATTTCCCTTTGATATTATCATGTTTTATTACAAATTCACCATGACTCAACCTACCGGCTCTTCAAGCATTACTTGCCATTATATAAGGATGTTAAGCCATACCATGTCTCATCTTCGTTAATGCAGAAAGTTGAGCTAAAAGCTGTAGACATAACCGAACTCGACATCTCAAACAAGAACCCCAACATGATTCATAGAACAACCAAGTGATTATGTATGACGGGAATATCCAATTCGTACCTGCGCAGGCAACGGGTAATGAACTGCGGTTTAATTCATATTTACAGACACCGTCGTTGATATACCATTTTTCTGCATCGTAACACCTATGAGATTTTCAGCCGCTTCCATAGTTGTTTTATTGTGGGTCACAAATATTACCTGTGAATTTAAAGAGATATCGGTAATGAGTTTTCTGAAGAGAGAAACATTTGCATCGTCAAGGGGAGCATCCGCCTCGTCCAGAATCAAAAATGGGGAAGGGCGATGCAGCAGTATTGAAAATATCAGGGCTACCGCGGCAAGGGCCTTTTCTCCTCCGGAAAGGAGCGTCAGATTCTGTCTTTTCTTGCCTGGGATTTGGATATCTATTTCTACGCCAGTTTCCAGCATGTCAGATTCATCGGTAAGGCGCAGGAAGCCTTTGCCACCTGGGAATAGCTTGGGGAAGACCTCCCTGAAATGCCCGTTCACGGCGTCGAAGGTATCGGAGAATCTCTTCCTGGATATCTGATTAATCCTTGTTATCGTCTTCTGTAAGGTTTCAAGAGATGAATTAAGGTCCTTTACCTGACCAGCCAAAAAGTCGTGCCTTTCCTTTAGCTCCTCATGCTCGGTCAGCGCCAGCAGGTTCACCTCGCCAAAGTCATCGAGCATCTGCTTGTCTTTATCAAGTTTCTTTTTCAACTCCTGGACCCTTGATTCTTCCATAGGGTTAAAATCATACAAAGACTCATCCAGGTCAACGTCCAGCTTTTCGCGTGCACCACCTTTCAGGGTATGTGACTGTATGATGGTTTCGCGCCTTTCCATCTCAAGGCCGTTCAGCTGACGAGACAGGTCATCGGAAAGCTTCCTCGCATTGCGAAGTTCCTGCTCCTTCTGTTTATTTACTATATTTTCCCTTTCCTGTTCGGCCCTCTTTACAGTAAGTTCCTCTTCAGCCTTGGTGTGCTTGGCATATAGAACATGAAGGTTTTCCTCCTCAGCCCTTATGCTGTTCATAGCTTCAGCGGTCTTTGACTCACAGCTTAAGATCTCTTTGGATATTGACTCTGAACGGAGTGCTATTTCGGCTATGGTGCTTTCCAATCTTGAAATTGTTTGAAGGCCGGACTTCCTTTTCTCCTCTTCAGAGGTGAGAATGATCTTTTTCTCGGTGAGGGTTCTCTCACTTTCCTCCATCTCCCTCCTGACCTCCTTCCATTTTTCCTGAAGGGAAATGATTCGTATCTCTTCTTCTTTTGCGTCTTCCTTGCGAGAGTTGATATCCCCTTCGACGGATTTTATCCTTTCCGAGGTCAGAACATTCTCGGACTCAAAATTATCCCTGTTGAAGGTCAGAACGCTGATCCTCTGTGCTATCCATTTCTTTTCACCTTCAAGTCTCTCTATGTCCTTTTTTATGCCGTTAATAACCAGTTCCAGCGAGTGCTTCTCTGATCTTACCTGCGCAGCCATCTCTTCTATATAAATTACACTATTTTCAGAAGAGAGCTTCCTCGCATTTTCTTCCTCAAGAAGATGGTTCAATACTTTTAGCTGTTCCTCAAGCTCCGAGATTTTCCTGATATTCGCCAGAGACGATGCCCGCCCTTTTTTAACTCCACCCGTTATTACGCCATTGCAACCCAGAACCTCCCCCTGGATTGTGACATAGGTCATAGGATTGCAAGAAAGATCGGCAATGCGAAAGGCAGCAGGCAGGTCCGGAACCAGCAAAACATTATAAAGCAGTTGATTTAGGACACCCCTTAAAGATTCATCGGTTACTTGAACAAGGTCACACAACCTGCATGTTCCATCGGGACAATCCTCGTTGCCATGATCGGCTTTATTGAAGGTATCGAGCGGCAAAAAGCTCCCTCTTCCCAAAGCCTTACCCTTAAGATAATCGATTGCCCTCAGTCCGTTTCCATGGCTTTCGACAATTATGCACTGAAGAACATCAGCCAGTGCTGCCTCGACCGCTGCATCATACTGTTCGGGAACCCTTATGTAATGGACCAGGAGGCCCCGGATTTCCTCTTTAAGGACACCTCTCTGAGATGCCTCAAGGACAGCTCGCGTTCCTTCATCACACCATTCGTTCCCCTCTTCAAGCTCTTTAAGGGATAAAAGCCGCGACCTCTTTACACCAATATCCCCTCTTATTTTTTCTATATCTGATTGAAGGGAACGCAACGAGTCCTTTGCGGCAACGAGGTCTTCTCCGGCAGATATTTCCTTTTGCCTTAAGATTTCTATGGTATTTATATAAGATGAAAGGGCATTTCTTACTTCCGAAAGCTGTTCATCTACAGAGGTTAGCTTCCTTTTGTTTTCATCAAGCTCGTTCTCTTCAATTTGAGCCTTTTTTCCAAGTTCTTCAAGATTCTTTTTAAGGGACACAAGGAGGTTAAGTAAGCGGGCGTTTTCGGTTACGGAATCTATATGTTTTGATTTCTCGGCTTCGAGTTCTTCGTCCAAATCCAGTGCTGTTGCCCTCATAACATCGGCAGCTTCCCGGTCAACTTCGATCGCTTCCAGAATATCAGATATGATAGCATCAGACTCTTCATTCTGTGCTTTCAGAAATGCCAGCTCCTCCTCTGATGAGATCCAACGCGCCTTCAGTGCATCTACCTCTTCGAGATCCCCCTTTTTCTTGTCGTCAAAGTGCAAAATGGTCTCTTTGGCGAATTTTATTTTATGTTCTCCTATGTTGATATCGTTCTTTAACTGGTAGTAACGATCCTGGAGGCTTCCTATGGCATCTTCCCCTTCTACAAGCCTTGCCTTGATTTCCTCAATGGAAGACTCGAGACCCTTCAGTTCGGTCTGCGCAGACACAACCTTTTCGTTTAAGGGAATGATAAGATTATCGAACTGCTTTATATTTGATAGAAGATCAGAGTAGGCTTGGAGAGAAAGAATCAACTGCCCTTCCCTGATTTCCTTTCTCAGCTCACGGTAGGTTTCAGCCTTCTTCGCCTGACGCGACGTGGAATTAAGCTGGGTTCGCACCTCCCTCAGGATATCATTCAGGCGAACTATATTTTGTTTTGTAGCCTCCATTTTGCGGGAAGCGGATTCTCTCCGTGTCTTGTATTTCATAATGCCCGCCGCTTCCTCTATGAACTGCCTGCGCTCTTCCGGCTTTGCCTCTACAAGACCCGATATCCTTTCTTGTTCCACAACAGAGTAGGTTCTGGCACCCACCCCGACATCCATAAAAAATTCCTTTACATCCACAAGACGGCAAGGAACCTTGTTTATGCAGTACTCGCTATCACCTTCCCGGAACACCTTACGCGATACCGTAATCTCCCGATAGCTGGCGTATTTTTCAGGAACCTTGTGGCCATTACTCTCGAGGGTTATAGACACCTCCGCCATGCCCACCGCAGGCGCGCCATCACTTCCGTTGAATATGACGTCTTCCATCTTTTTCCCGCGCAGCATTGATACACGCTGTTCGCCCATAACCCATCGTATGGCGTCAACAATATTGCTCTTTCCACAACCGTTCGGACCTACAATCGCATTGATATCACGCGAGAGATCAATCGGGGTTTTATCCCTGAAAGATTTAAATCCCAGTATTTCCAGCTTTTTTAACTTCATATGGCGAAACCCCGCGTTCACCGCTCACATGGTCAAGAATTGCACCCTAAATACATCCCAGCAGAGAGGATCGGATTTTAACTTTACAAGACTGTCATTTGTGCAGAAAACCGTACCAGAGTCATATAACTTTGTAAAGGGAAAACACTATAGAGTGTATTCCTGCAAATAAAAACACAATATATAGTGCTTAAGGGGAAGCCAGTGAGTCAGAATGGTCTAGGCAGGTATTTAAAATTATGAATTGCTATGATTGTGGTCCCAGAACCAGACCAAGAAAGCCAACCTAGGATTTTAGAGATAAATCCCTAAATTTTAGACTTATGCATATAACAAGGGCCCTTTGATAAAAGCCTGACAGCCAGGCAACGGCTCAAACGAACAAATTCTGTATGAGCTCTTACAAATAAAGCTACCAGCCAACTATCATTGCATCTTTTGTTGTACCCCTTTTTCAACTGACACCCTTAATATCAGTCCCTCTCAAAAGAAATTCCGTATTTTTCCAATTTCCGCTCAAAGGTGGGACGTGATATTCCGAGGACTTCACATACCTCTCCTTTGTTTTTGTCGGTTTCCCGGATTACCCTCCTTATATGTATCTCTTCTATTTCGTCGAGGGTCTGTAGCCGTCCCGATTTTTCATATCCCGGCACAGCATTATCTTCCAATCTTTTATCGTTAGTGCCCTCCAACAAATCAGGAAAGTCCTCCCTTCCGAGAACTTGGCCCTTAGAAACAACCACGGCCCTGACCAAAAGATTCTCCAACTCCCTTATATTGCCCGGCCAGCTGTACCTTAAAAAGATGTCCATCATCTCATCGGAAACTCCGGCGATCCGCTTGTGAAGGTCTCTGTTTGCCTTTTTAAGAAGATAGTCAACCAAGGAAGTCAGATCTTCGGGCCTCTCTCTAAGCGGAGGTATGTTTATCGATACAATGTTAAGGCGATAAAAAAGGTCATCCCTGAAGGTTCCTTTTTTGACCATTTTTTTAAGATCTTTATTGGTTGCCGCTATGATACGTGCGTTGACCCTTACCCTGTCCTTCCCTCCTACCCTCTCAAACTCCATCTCCTGCAGGACACGAAGCAGTTTGGCCTGCAAATTAATTGACATCTCGCTTATCTCGTCAAGAAAGACTGTTCCATAGCGTGCAAGTTCAAATTTACCCTGTTTCCTGGCTATGGCACCGGTGAATGACCCCTTTTCGTGGCCAAAAAGTTCCGACTCCAAAAGCGTTTCCACTATGGCAGAACAGTTCACGGCTATGTACGGCTCGTCCCTTGAAGTGTTGTAGTGAATGCACTTGGCTATCATCTCCTTACCGGTGCCACTTTCACCCTGTATAAGCACCGTGGTCCTGTTTTGCGAGACGACACCTATAGTCTTAAAAACCTCCTTCATCTTGTTGCCCGTCCCGATAATATCCCCAACCTTGAAATCGCGGGGATGCTCCATCAGGAGACCGTTAATCTTTTTTTCCATCTCTATGGAATTAACGGCCTTTCTTATCGCTATGTCCAATTCGTCAACGTTTATTGGCTTGTGAATGTAGTCAAATGCCCCACCCTTCATCGCTTTTATAGTTGTCTCCATGTCATGATGAGCGGTAATCATTATTACCTTCACCTTATCGTCCTCTTCCCGTAAATCCTCAAGCACCGTGAATCCGTCTATATCGGGGAGTCGAATATCCAGAATAACAACATCGGGAGAAATCCTCACAAATTGGTTCAGGCCTTCCGTTCCGGTGGAGGCAGTGTGAACAGCATACCTTTCCTCGGTAAGATACATCTCGAGACTCTCACATATAGACCTGTCATCATCGATAACAAGAATCTTTCTCATGTTATGCCTATTTCTCTCTGCTCGAAATCCAGATCAATTGCTCATTAATAATAATTGCCGTCAACCTCGACATCATTTTTTAAGGTCGAGACCTTTACCTCTGTACTTATTGGGAATGACAGGTATACGCTGGTCCCTACACCCTCTTCGCTCGATATTGCTATAGTTCCCTGGTGCAGATCCATGATCTTCTTGATCTGTGTAAGGCCAAGCCCTGTACCATATTTTTTCTTTGTGAAAAAAGGGTTGAAGACATGGGGCATATCTTCCTTTGATATCCCACACCCGTTGTCCCTTACCTCGACCATCACAAATCCCTCTGATTTCGTCGCCGATATCGAAAGCCGCCCGCCCTCATCCAAAGCATCAATAGAATTCAGGTAGACGTTCAAAAAGGCCTGCCCCAGTATCGCCGGGTCGGCGTCTAGCAAGGGAAGGTCTTTTTCAACCGCTAACGCCAATACTATATTTTTGTCCGACAGAGCCTTCTCGGCCATTGCAAGTGCGTTTCGAAGGATATCTTCTATAACTGAAGGCATTTTCTGTGGGTCAGAAGGTTTTGCATAAACGAGCAGATCATTAACAAGCTTTTCGAGATGTTCCACCTCCCTCCGGGCTATCTTGAATCTTGTCAAATTGTTTCCGTCAGGCTCCATACGTTTCTCAAGGATCTGAAGGCTCATCTTTATCGAGGAAAGAGGGTTTCGAACTTCGTGTGCTATACCGGCCGACAGTTGACCTATAGCCGCAAGCTTCTGACTCTCATAGAATTTTCTTTCCAGATCCTTGAACTCGGTAATATCTCTCTGGACAAGGATGTATCGATCGGTACCCTCAACTGGCCTTGGCGTTATTAGGAGGTTTCTCCTTGACCCATCCTTCGCAGTTACGGTCATTTCATATGGGGTAAATATACCATTCTTTGTCTGTTCTGATTTTTCGAGAACAAACTGCCTGTTTTCCTCGTCAACAAAATCAGAAAAATGCTTCCCCTCGAATTCAGGAGAAATTAGTCCACCATCCTTTTTGACATCACGGCTCACATAATTAATAATCCCATCCTTGCTAAGATCGAATATACGGTCTGGAAGACTTGCAATTATGGACTGCAGGTAATTGTAAAGTTTCTCGATTTCTTCACGAAGCTTTATGTTTTCGTTCAGTTCATTCTGAAGTGTCTCGGCATATTCTTCCAGCCTGATCTCCATTGTCTTTTGCTGGGTAACATCCTGAATTGTCTCAATAGCGGCAATTATCTTCCCTCGTTCATCGTATATAGGTGCTGCCAGAAAGTACAGGTGCCGCTCTTTACCTCCAAGATTGTCAAAAAAATCCGTTGCCTCATAGGCCCCTTTTACATTAGACGACTCTTTAACATCCTTGTCTGAATAGTATTTCCTCAACCCCTCCATGTCGTTATCTATTATGATATCGGCAATCATGGGTCGTTCAAAATTGTAAAAAGCTACAGGGTGCCTGTTGGTCCCTATTATATCCGATGCGTTTACGCCTGTAATATCTGAGCATGCCTTGTTCCATAGGGTAACCTGATGCTCACCGTCCAGCACAAAAGTGGGAATCGGTGATCCTTCTATTACACCCTCCGTCTTTCTGTGCTCCTTCAGCAGCCTCTCCTGCCACTCCTCTCTTTCCCTGAGACGCTTTAGTTCCTCTTTCAGGCGAAGACGTTTTGTGTTGGATATTGTTATTGATATACTGGCTATGATAACTGCGATTATCAACCCCAGCGTCGCAAGCATTATATTTGTAAAGCCCTTCCTTGCCAGAAGGATTATCTCATTGTATGGAGTTGCAACAGCAATGAACCAACGGTCGTTTTTAAAATCAATCGGGGCATAGGCAATAATGCTCTTCTCCGTTTTTTTGCCATCTACCGGAAACAGATACTCACCATACCCTTCCTGCCCTCCCAGCAGCCCATCCCATAGAGATGCCCCCTTTGTGTCTTCATCAAAAACCTTCAGACTATTTCCGATAAAGAAGGGGTCTGGATGCGCGATTATTGTGCCATGACTATCCATTATCCATGCACAAAACTCTCTCTCATTCCTGGGAAGTATATAACGGTCAACAATTACGGACATGGAAAGCTGAGCCACCACCGTTCCCGAAAATTTATTTTTAGAATCATATTTGGGAACTGCAACTATTACGGATTGATTCGTGTATCCCTTATCTTTGGATTCCCCGCCAACCGCAGATAAAGGGAGAATCCCAACATACGGGTTCCCTGTTCTCCGTACTTCGGAAAAATAGGGCCGGGATTCAAAGTCTTTACCGAACATTCTACCCAGTTCGGATATGGGATATCCTACTGTCAGGACTCCATTTTTATCTTCAACTGCTATAAATTCAATCTTGCCTTCCAGGTCATCGTAGATAACCTTAAGGCTTTGACTGGTAACCTCCGAAATATTTCCCCTCACGAAGGGAAGCTGAGAAATCAGTATCAGACTTTTCTCAACACTGGACACAAAATCTTCTATTCCAGTTGCTGTCCCTATAACGATAGACAACTGTTGACGGCTGAACTGCTCGACAATATCTTTTTCGCGGGTCTGGTTGACTGTAAGCGATAGCAGTAAGATCAGGACTATAACAGCCGCCGTTGTAAGCCATACGGGAATCTTTACTCTGTCCTTGAGAAACATCAGGACTCTGTCATCGCCCTTTTTACTCATACCTACCTGTCATATTTCTTTTTGTTTTCACGCCACCTGTCGGCGGAAAGAATATATATGCATACCGCTGAGCCAAGAGAAATTATGAGAGTGACAAGTCCGCTCTGAATCCCTAAGACCTCCTTACATATAAACCAGACAACCAGGTAGGCTATAACGGTCAGTACCTCCTGCATCTCCCCCCCCTTGATATAATAAAAATCAGTTTTCAAAAGACCACGCACGTAACAACATCTGTTCCCAAAATCAAAAACGCATGGACCAAACTAAAGGAAAGCGATCAAGAGCCGCTATAATATTCACGCCAATAGATAGAAATCTGCAAAAAGCAGTCCCATCAACGTATAAAACACCCTCGAGTTTCAACATTCTTCACCTTGCGATACTACAAGTCTTACCGCCAATTTTCAACATAAAACATATTTCATGACAGGAGGAGAAAACATTTACGACATAACCTGGCGCTTGCCTTAAGGCAACGGACCCAGAAAACCGCAACCTTTAATATGTCGATATCCCAGGCAAAGAAAACCCCTACATTTATTGGCATTGGCAAATAACAGACTTGACCATATGTCATCCCAAAAAAATTGTTAAAAACATACAGGGCCAGATAATATTGAAGCACCCCACCAAAACAGTGCATTGTTCGAACGTATAGTTCAATATCCGCACACTAAGCCCATTTTTATTGCAATAAATACCTGTCCGCCCCCACTTTCCGTGCTGAAATAGCACGTAACGCATCGGGAACGGCCTCGAAAACCCATGATTTCATGGCCACCTGAGCTGATAGCAAAATCATGATATTTCGCCTATTACTTATAAGTACCTTAATTCATTATGCAACAAATAAGCAACGCCTTTTCTGGACACGGCACAACCCTGGCACCATTATTGCTTATATAATAAACGAATTCTTAATTGGTAAAATAAAATAACCTATACGAAAACTATGAAAGGAGATTACGATCAATGATTGCAACACATGAAGCAAATGATTCTATAGACCTCAGAGAATATAATCCGATAAACCTGAAACCGATTTTAGCCAAGATACAGACCATGGCTGTATGGACCTTTGTTGCCGTCGTCTCCTCGTTTATTTTTCTTATGTTACTCTATGCCGGCCAACAGATAGATGCAAAGTTCAATACCGAATCCGGTTTCACCTTTGGCGCTATCGTAGCAATTGCAGGAATTTGCATATGGAAAATATACGAGGAAGTTAGACTCAAAATGGAAAACTAACAAAGGCAAAAGACAAGAAGCTATTCGACCACAAAGCCCCCGGACCTAAAAACCGGGGGCTTTTAAGTTTCAGCACACGGGCAAAATCTGGGAACATCCATAAAAATCTTGAAATCCGGACAAAATTCCTGTACCCCATATCTACTTTCCTGAATTATCTTCACTATGGACGTAATTGGCATACCTTACGGCGAGAATAGAACGGATACTGGTACCGGGATTTTCACATCATATAACTATGCATTGAGATCTTGGGCAGGAAATAAACCCAAATTTACAAGTGAACTACCCCGCCCACAGGGCGGGGCATCTAAAACCTTAAAACAAATCTAGCTGTTTTGGAGTCGTTTCTTGATCACGGTGATACTGAATATATTTTCTGATTACTTCGACCGTTACCTTGTCGCCTACGGTACGAGCAAAATATCCGTCTTCCCAAAATTCACCACCCCAAAGATGCTTCTTAACCTCGGGGTGCTCGTGAAAAATCACGCTCGCACTCAAACTCTTCAGTATCCCCACTACCTTGGAAATACTATATCGCGGTGGAAAACGACAGAAATACATGTACATTATCCGTAGCAACCTCCATTGTGTCAATCTCAAACCCATGACTCAACGCTACTTCCTCAAATATGACTTTCACACGATCCTGGATGTCCCCGGAATTTCCTAGTGGGCTTACCATGAAAAACAAGGGGGCAACTCTTTATAAAATGAAGTGTTGACACCCTGTTTGCTTCGTCTGTGATTATCTCCGGATTGTTGTTACGTGAATGATTCACTGTATGATCCGGGCGTGTGCGCTCTTGATGATTGCGTAGAGTGTATCGCCGGGTGAGACACCAAGTTGTGCCACGGCATTGTTCGTAACTAGTACCTTCAGCTCGGTTCCGTGAGCGGTGAGGTGAAGGAATGAAGCCCTGCCTTCGGGAATAATGCGTCTGAGTTTTGTTTCAATAACATTTTGCGCCGAAATGCCCAAGGGCTGTTCTTTCGACACGATGATATCTTCAGGACGAAGAGCTACCTGAACCGTCGCCCCCTCATCGGCGCAGTCGATTGACGTAATACAGAAATCACCAACATCGATCGTACAGGGACCGCCGCCGTTTGCCACAACGATACCGTCGAGTATAGATGCCCCGACAAAATCGGCAATAAACCGCGATTGCGGGCAGCAAAAGACTTCCTCTATTGCTCCGAATTGGAGCAGACACCCATCCCTGAATATGGCCAATTTATTGGCAAGTGCCCAAGCATCGTTGAGATCATGGGAGATGTGGATAGTCGTAGTTTTTCGACGTTTAAGAACGTCTAGAAGAAGACTGCGTGTCTCTCGCCGAGTCTGTGGGTCAAGGGCCGAGAAGGGTTCATCCATCAACAGCAACTTGGGCTCGACGATGAGTGAACGTGCCAAGGCAACTCTCTGTTGCTCACCACCTGACAGGGTATCGGGTTTGCGGTGAAAGAGGTGGTCTATATTGAGCGATGCGGCAATTTCTTTCACTGCTTCGCCGATACCAATTTTGGTTTTTTTCTTAAGACCGTAAGCTATATTATCAAACACTGTGAAGTGTGGGATAAGCGCATAGTCCTGGTAGACGATGCCAATCCCCCGCTTTTCTGGAGGGATAGAGGTTATTTCGGTGCTCTCAAGCCATATTCCCCCTTTTTTCGGTTTCCAGAAGCCAACTATGCTTTCGAGAAGAATGGTCTTCCCGGCACCGGTGGGACCGATGATCATCATATAATCACCCTGGTCGAGACTAAAGGATATCTCTTGAAGTTGGAATTCGACAAGATCAATATGGAGGTTATCGACCCTGAAAAAGCTCATAGGCTGACCTCCGCCTTCTCAAATATAAAGATCGCAATGAAAGAGACAACCATCAGAACTATCCCACTGGTAAGTGCCATTCCCATGTTGCCATAGGAAATGTTGAGATACAGAGTTATTGGAAGTACTTCCGTTCTCATATAGGAACCGCCTGCCAGTATCAGAACCGTACCAAATGTTCCGATACATCGAGCGAATGAGATGACGGTAGAGGCAAGGATGCCATTTTTTGCCAGGGGCAGAGAAATATTTCTAAATGTTTCAAACATGGAATAGCCGAGGGATCGGGACACAAACTCAATCCGCGGATTGACATAATCAAAGGTAGATTTCATAATGCGAATCGCGTATGGAAGTGCCGTAAAAAACTGCGCTGCCACGATACCCTTCTTTGTGAATACAAAATTGAGTCCTGCCGCATTCAACAGTTTGCCCACTATAGTATTGCCGAACAGAAGCAGGAGACAGAGGCCAAGCACTAGTTCGGGAAAGGCTATGGGCATGTCGATAATCGTTTTGACAAATCCTTTTCCCCAGAATTTGAAACGGGAGAGCGTATACCCGATGGGTAGGGCGAAAATCATTACCAGAACCGTTGAAGTGAGACCTGTGAACATTGACAGCTTGAGGGAAAACTTCATCTCCGGTGACCAGATATTCTGCCGGATGTCTTCCAGGCTTGGAACAACAAAGAGAGAACCGATTGCAAGTACAAGCAGTAACGTGATAAAAAATGTAATCGCTGTAAAACAGAATTTGAACATACTTATTCTTTGCAAGGTTCAAATCCCCATTTTTCCCATATTAGCATCCCCTCATCTGATGAAATATATTCGTTGAATTTGTATGCAAGGTCTTTATTCGTCGTTTTTGTGCAGACTGCTGTTGGTATTGTCATAATGATATTATATTTATCTTCAATCTGCACAACGTCCATTTTCCCTTTTCCCTCAGCCCAGGTAACCAAATCACCCCATATAATCGCTGCGTCAACCTGTTTCAGTGCCACATAAATGAGGAGCTGATTGACTGTCGGTGCATAAACTTTGATATTTTCTTTAACCGGTTCCCATATGCCAGCTTTTTGCAGCATCTTTTTTGCCACACGACCGATAGCGGGAGCCTTGGGATCACCGATGGCAACGCGGACACCGGCTCGCTTCAGATCCATAAATCCCTGTATGTCTGCAGGGTTTCCTTTCGGAACGGCAATGACTGGGACATGGCGCACAAGTTTTGTAATCGTGTCACCAATGACCCATCCGTTTTCCAATGCGTCTTCCGTATATTTTTCATCTCCCGGAATAAGCACGTCACAGGGTTGTCCGGCAGCAACGGCAGCGAAAATTTCTCCCGAGCTGCCATAGTGTACATCAACTGTTATATCCTGCCTCTTTTCAAAATTGGTACTCATCTCTTCCATCGGTTTAATAAGACCGGCACCACTGAATATCATGAGATCGCCGGCGAGGCATGCCGATGCACATACAACGAAAAAAACAAAAAATAAGATTGCAAAAAGACGTTTCATTATTTTTCTCCCTTGCCGAATCAATTCCAGCACACCACTTACATATTTAAAACAATATGTCAATATATGTCACTAGAAAACATTAAAGGTTAAGAGTTGTAATATGAGGTTATAATATGTCAGTATTGGTGGTAAATGGCATGGGAAATTGCAGGCTGAAATATGCTATCGAAAAAGGTTGCTTTGAAAATGAGACTTAATGAAACAATCTCATGGTACGCCCAAGCTTGAAAAGCAATAGGAAAAGTTTACATTCTGAGGAATGGTCTGGAGTCAAGATAACAGCAAATAAATGGACGCCGGATTAGTACTCCGCCTACTATAAAGATCTACTATAAAGAACTTGCATATGTTATTTATCCGTTATAGATATAGTATTTTTCCTCTAAAAACCCCTTTACGGACAAAACAATGATCTTACAAATAGCAAAAGAGCTGAAGAATCATGCGCCGTTTACCCTCTTTGGCGCCCTTACCGGCGTTGTGATCATGATACTCTTCGAAAACATGCCGCACCGGATAGTTTTGAACACATTCTACATACTTCATCCGATACACGTCGTTCTGAGCGCCCTTGTCACAACATCAATGTACAAGATGCACCGTAGAGAAAGGGGCAGGCACAATCTGCCCGCCCTCTTAATAATCGGCTTTGTAGGCTCTGTGGGGATCGCCACTATCAGCGATTCCCTCATACCCTATCTTGGGGAAGTCATGCTTGATATGCCTAACAGGGAACTTCATATCGGCTTTATTGAACGTTGGTGGCTGATTAATCCTCTGGCGCTGTTAGGAATAGCCATAGCATATTTTTGGCCGTCAACAAAATTCCCCCACGCAGGCCATGTCCTTCTCAGCACATGGGCCTCCCTGTTTCATATAATTATGGCCGTGGGAGGGCCAGTGACCTGGATGTCTTACTTCGTTATATTTATCTTTCTGTTCGTTTCCGTCGTTATACCCTGCTGCGTAAGCGATATCGTCTTTCCTCTGCTTTTCACAGGGGAAAAGAATAAAGAAAGGCATATTGAAAGTTCCTGAAAAATAGAGGAGATATGGACAGAAAAAACCTGGCCGAGGCAAAGATGTTATCCGAGGGTATCGCCGCCAGATACGGAACTCCCCGTTTTTATCTGGAAAAGGAATATCACGTCAGCATATCCCGCCGTCTTATTGAAAATAATCGTATAGTTAAGACATGTATCGGAATTCTTGCTGCCGTTGAAAATAACTCGGGCCACGGGCTGTCACACGCCCAAAAGGTTGCCATAGATGCTGGAGCAATAGTGCTGATCGAAAGGGAGACTTTGGATAGAGAACTTATCGAGCGCCGGGTTTCCCTGGCACATATAGCCGGCATACTGCACGACATAAAAAGATCTAGCGTAGATCACGCCCTGCATGGAGCCGAAATGGCAAGGGGCATACTTGCAAGTTTTGATCTTAGGCCTAACGAGCGAAAGGATATCGTCGATGCAATAAGAAATCATGAAGCATTCCAGCCCTTCAAAAAGCTTGAAGATCCTGATGCCCGGCTGCTTTCAGACGCACTGTACGATGCCGACAAGTTTCGATGGGGACCGGACAACTTTACGGAAATGGTATGGGATATAGCGGAAATCCACGACATATCAATGGAAAAGCTTCTATCCCACTTCCCATCAGGACTGCAATCTTTGAGTAAAATCAAAGATACATTCAGGTCTTCCACCGGAAAGGAGTATGGCCCATTCTTCATAGATATGGGGATTAAGATAGGGGAGAACCTATACGCCAGACTCGAGGACGAATATCTTCCCAATCCCTCTAAACTGAAGGCCTAAAAGGTCTTTTTAAAAAGCACCTAGAAATAATAAAGCATCGCCAGATAATCGCCTACATTTTCCCCATCTTTTTCCAGCCGCTTGAAATAATCGTAGAGTGATACATCGGTATAGCGATAGTCTTTTGCCGTTGCGTGTTTTGTGTCCCAGGAATAGAACTCGTATATCCTGCGACCATCAGGCAAAATCATTATAACATCATGGTCCTGCCCGGCCCTTAGATGCGACTTGCCCAAGCGCGGAACATTAAAGACCGGTTCATCGGTCCTTACAAGGCCTGGCAGAAGTCTTGCCTCTTCCTTCCTCTCCTGTAAAATCCTCGCTATTGGAACCCTGAAATCGACTGTCTCGTCTTTGCCCTGGCAATTAAAGGTATAGTAGGGATCTATACCGCAGACCTTTAAAGACTTCCTGAGAAAGGCTGTTTCGAATTTTCTGCTGTTGTAATAGGTAAAAACCTGCTGATTGTATATATTGATACCCAGCCTTTTAATCTTTTTGACTGCTTCCAGAGTTTCGCTGCACAATTCTGTAGGATGCTCAAAATGGGTGACAATGGCCATCTCGCGCCTCCCCAGATCATGATATTTTTCAAGTATCCTGAGAAACCCATCATTTATTCGCTGAGGCAGCGTAACGAGCGTCCTTGTCCCTATCCTTATTCTGTCCACATGGTCTATCGTCGCTAGCTCCCCTATGAGCCAATCAAGATATTCGTTGTTAAGGGTAAGGGGATCACCTCCTGTGATAAGAATCTCGGAGAGATTTTTGTCCTCCCTGGCCCATTTTATCATGTCAAGAACCTTATCGCGGGGCATCAGGGGGTTATCGTCCATATCCTTTATCTCCCAGTTTCTCTGGCAGTAAACACATATCTGCGGACACGAGGAATATGGCTTTATAATAATAATCTGTGGGTACCTGCGTGTTACACCATCCATGGGGCTTGTCCACCGCTCACCCATGAAGTCCTCTCCCCCTGACCTCTGGTTCGCAAGGACGTTTTCGCAATACCTGGGACTCTGGATCACCTGGGTACGTACGGCCCGGTCATTAAAGGATTGCCCTTCTTCATTAAAAAGGGATAGATAATGAGGTGTTATTTCAAAAGGAATCTGGTTTTCCTTCACCATCTTCAACCCTGCCAGTTCCTCTTCGTTAAGCTTAACGAGAGAGGACAGGGTATCAATGTCCCTGATGATGTGTTTCATGTGCCATTTATAATTATCCCAGTCTTCCTTCTCAGCTCCGAAATAATTAAGTATTTTCTTTTTCAGCCTTTTTCGCCTGCCAGCCAGTCTGGGATCAAGACCTGTCTTGTACCTTTTGAAAGCCCTTCTCATAGTCTCCGCGTATGAATCCAATTGGGTGGAACGCTCTATCGAAGCCGGCCTTTCCTCCTGAGGTTCCGTAGATTCGTGATATTGGGAATGCTTTCCGTATTTACCTCTAAGCCCTTTGAGCAGGGCAAGATATTCCATTAAAAACCCTTCGCTCACCTTGTCCATCGCCCCTTCCTCACCCCTTGCAAGGGCATAGAAGAGCCGTAACGGAGAGACCTGCGTCAGATGCTCATTTTCCGTCCTCATAGTATTGGAAAGAACACGAATGCACTCCCGGGCTGTTCTTTTCTCAACCGGGGAAAGCCTTGCAAAAGGCGTAGAGGATTTCATGTTGTACAGATCCCTTCCAAAACGATCCATATAATCGAACAGGATGTAACGAGCCTCTTCAAGATGTCTTGCATCACACAATATTCTCTTGAACGCAGGTTCCGCCTTCCATATCCGATTCAACAATTCCCTTTTAGATAACCCTATTATCTGTCTCATATATACACCCTCTAATTTACAGGAAGACAACCACGCCCTAACCAGGTCAGGATAAGGCATTCTATATGCGACCGTAACGTTGATCGCTTACGCAAATCTATTCTCAATGCTTTATTTATTGAAGGAGTTAAAGGCAGCAAAACACAGATGTCCATCATTTCCGAACAATAACGTCCCCCTTTCGCCCCCATTTAACGAGTCGTAACTGACAAATTTGTTTTGACCAGAAAACTATAAGCTCTGTTTAAAAGACAGCTCAAAGCAATAGCCTAAAAGGACTACAGGGCTTTTGTAACACATCTGGCTATTTTTTTCCAGAACCGAAGCAAAGCATCCATCCCAGGATGCCCAGAAAGCGCTATTAAACCCTTAGGCGAAAAGACGTAAGATCCTGCCTTCGCCATACACGTTTTAGAGGGGGGGGATCTCAAAAAGATTGAGCTTTCATTTTCGCTTAATATGAGCCATCAATTAGTGAGTTACTATTCAGATAAGTTCTTCTGCCATTTACAGACATACCAAAAAGCTCCATATTACTTGTAAAGAAAGGTAAAATACTTTATCTTTCCCTACGCGATTCAGGAATTGAGTACCCTTATTAAAGAGCGGCTCCGAGGATCGTTTATCTTAAAATTTACATTTAATTAATTATGCAAACCGAAGAAAAACATAGAGACAGACGAAGTGCTTAACCCAATCGATATTATACGAGCATATTCAGGCAAAAAACCCTCTCGCTGCCTTGAGAAAAGGGGATTCTAAATGCATCAGAAGATTTCTTTGAAGATTGATGGAAAGGCTGTTGAAGCATCTCCGGGGCAAACCATACTGGAGGTGGCCAGGGAGAACGGCATACACATACCCACGCTGTGCTATTTAAAGGGAACCACAAACATTGGGGCCTGCAGGGTTTGCGTTGTAGAGGTGGAAAATTCCCGGTCGCTGGTTGCCTCATGCTGCATGCCGGTGAGCCGTGGGATGATCGTTAGGACCGGAACGGAAAAAGTGATAAAGGCGAGAAAGCTTATAGTCGAACTCCTCTGGTCCTCAGGGGATCATAACTGCCTGCAATGTGAAAAAAATGGAAATTGTGAGCTTCAGGATCTAGTATACGAGCTGGGAATCGAGAAACCCCGCTTTGATATCGATTGCCCGAAGCATAAGGTTGAAGACAACAACGCCATGATCCACCGTGACCTTAACAAATGCATACTCTGCGGAAGATGTGTCCGTGTATGCAACGAGATCCAGGTCCACGAGGTTCTGGACTTCTCGATGCGAGGTTCACAAGCAAAAGTCGGCCCCGCATTCGGCCAGGATTACATAGGCTCGAACTGCGTCTTCTGTGGTTCCTGTGTTGACGCCTGCCCTGTTGGCGCCCTTACATTCAAACAGGCCCGATTCAAGGGACGCCCCTGGGAGATCGAAAAGGTACGAACCACATGTCCCTATTGCGGCGTTGGATGTCAAATGGACCTCAACATAAAAAATGGGAAGATAATAAAAGTCACGACAGACAGGGAGTGCGCCAGGCCCAACCAGGGAATGCTCTGTTCAAAAGGACGTTTTGGAATGGATTTTGTCCACAACCCCGATCGCCTCAAAACACCGATGATACGCAAAGAAGGAAAACTACAGGAAGCGAGCTGGGAGGAGGCATATGATCACATTGCAAAAAAACTGGGCAAAATCAAAAAAAAGATCGGACCTGACAGCATAGCCGGGCTGTCATCTGCACGGGTCACCAACGAGGAAAATTACATCTTCCAGAAATTCATGAGGGCCGTGATCGGTACAAACAATGTAGATCACTGTGCACGCCTCTGACACTCCGTTACGGTAGCCGGTCTGGCTGCCACTTTCGGATCAGGGGCAATGACAAATTCCATCGAGGATATAGAGCTTGCCAAGGTGATTCTGGCAATCGGTACAAACACAACAGAAAACCACCCGGTGATAGGATCAGGGGTAAAAAGGGCCGTTCGACTGCGCGGCTCCAAACTGGTAGTTATCGATCCGAGAAAGATAGGACTTGTGGACTTTGCAGATGTCTGGCTAAGCCCACGACCCGGAACAAACGTAGCCCTACTCAACGGGATCATGAATGTTATCATTGATGAAAATCTCCAGGCCCGGCAATATATAGCCGACCGTACCGAGGGCTTCCCGGCGATGGAAAAGATTGTTGCAAAATACACCCCTGACTATGTGGCCGGGATAACAGGAGTTCCGGCTGATGATATAAGAAAGGCCGCCCGCCTCTACGCTCAATCGGGGACGGGTTCAATACTTTACGCAATGGGGGTTACCCAGCATTCACATGGAACCGATGCCGTCAAGTGCTGCGCAAACCTGGCTATGCTCTGCGGCAACGTGGGCGTTGAAGGCGGGGGAGTGAATCCCCTTAGGGGGCAGAACAACGTACAGGGTGCCTGCGACATGGGAGCGCTGCCGAATGTATTCCCGGCATATCAGCCTGTCGTAAGCGATGAGTCCAGAAAGAACTTTGAAGATGCGTGGGGGGTATCCTCACTTCCTGCCAATCCGGGGCTTACCATAGTTGAGATCATGGACGCCGCTCAAAGAGGAGATGTAAAGGCCCTGTACATAATGGGTGAAAATCCTATGCTCTCTGACCCCGATCTTTCACACGTAGAGGCCGCACTGAAAAATCTTGATCTTCTCATAGTCCAAGATATCTTTCTGAACGAAACGGGGAGACTCGCCGATGTGGTTCTCCCCTCTGCTTGCTTCGCCGAGAAGGATGGAACCTTTACCAACACGGAAAGAAGGGTCCAGCGAGTGCGCAGGGCCGTCGATCCCCCGGCCGAGGCAAAGGCGGACTGGCAAATCCTATCCGAGCTTTCGGCACGCATGGGGTATAATATGAGTTATGTCTGCGCCGAAGATATAATGAGAGAGATTGCCGCAGTAACCCCAAGCTATGCGGGAATAACTTACGAAAGACTAGACAGAGAAGGGCTGCAGTGGCCTTGCCCCAATGTTGAACACCCCGGGACAAAATATCTCCACAGAGAAAGGTTTTCCAGGGGACTTGGACTTTTTTCCCCCATTGAGTACCAGCATTCGGATGAGCTGCCTGACGAGGACTATCCCTTCTTTCTTACGACAGGCCGTGTGCTCTACCACTTCCACACATCAACAATGACCCGCCGAAGCAAAGGCCTCGTTGAAAGATACCCTGAGAGCCTGGCGGAGATAAATCCGGTGGATGCAGAAAAGTTGGGCATAAGGGATGGAGCTTTCATAACCGTCACATCCAGGAGGGGCACTGTCAAGGTAAAGGCCAGCGTGATAGATACCCCGCCGGAGGGAACAATTTTCATGAATTTCCATTTCAGTGAAGCCGCCGTTAATCTTCTTACAAACCCGGCGTTGGATCCCGTCGGGAAGATTCCCGAATACAAGGTCTGCGCGGTTAGGATTGAAGCGGTATAGCATAAAGGCATATGCCAACAGGCAAAAGGAGGAATCACCATGCCAAGATGGAAGTACAAGACAACTATAGCTGACATGGAGCTTGTCATTGTGCCAGAAGATATTGGAAGAAATCCCGGGCAGGCAGGAGGAGTTCGAGGCGCTTCTGAACAAAGAGGGCGATAGCTGCTGGGAACTGGTCCACTGCCAGCCTCAGGGAAGAAAGCTCCTTTGTATCTGGAAGAAAGACATATAAGAGGTCTTCGCAAGCTGAAATCCAGATCCCCAGTTTGCGACCCTCTCTGGCAATTTGAAGACTAAAATATTCTATGAGATCTTGGTCTGCGTTAGCACCATATACTGACGAGAACAGAAATGGTACGCAGGGCGCGGGCTTCTTATATATTAACATTAGGGAACCACAGGAGGTATTTATTTATGGCTTTCAACCCACCGGCAAAAATGGTCGAACTGGTCGGTAATGCAGGAGCCAGCAGGGAAAAACTTTCAATCTTCAATCTGCTGCTCAGAGGTTTTATGGCGGGTGCCTATATTGCAATCGGAGCAGCGCTGTGCACCATGTGTATGACAGGCGTCGTAACTCCAGGTATATCCAAGCTTGTTGGCGGGGCAGTATTCCCTGTGGGTCTTATCGCTATCGTCCTTACGGGAATGGAACTCTTCACAGGAGACTGCATGCTGGTACCCATGGCGGCGATGATGAAGAAGGTTACATGGGGCGTGGTAATGAGGACCTGGGTGTGGGTATACATAGGAAATCTGTTAGGTTCGCTTGCCTATGCATATATCATGGTTGTGGGACCCTTCGTAAGCGGACAGGCCGACGGCACAATGGCCGTAAACGCCTTCGGCATGACCGCTGTTGGAATAGCGTCAGGAAAGGTGCTTGGATACAAGGTTGTGGGAACAGCAGGATTATGGTCGTGCTTCGTAAAGGCTATCGCCTGTAATTTTCTTGTCAATATTGCAATTCTACTGGCCATTACGGCCGACGATGTTATAGGAAAGTTCTTCGCTATCTGGTTCCCTATAATGGCCTTTGTCGCTTCGGGCTTCGAGCACTGCGTGGCCAACATGTATCTTCTCCCGGCAGGAAAATTTCTCTGTGACTGGTATCCTGAAATAATAGCGAAAAAAGGTGGCCTTCTTCTTGTAAATGGAGGTATTACCTGGTCCGACATATGGCTCTGGAACCTTATTCCAGCTACATTTGGAAATATATTGGGGGGATTCCTGTTCGTCGGAGTAACATACTTCCTGATGTTCAAAACGGAAATTCCCGCGGAATAGAGGTGATATATGTCTGCACTGGCCTTGGTAACATTCATCATATGTGCGTCCGCAGTTGCTCTAAACTACTCCTCAACGGGCGATTCCCGATTCCTCTTTTATGCGATACCAGCTTTGGCCCTGCTCCTGCTCATCCCAATATCCTTGGCATGGATGAGTCGAAAGAGCTTTAACAGGTCCTATGAGCAGGTTGGGGCAAAGGCGGTTCCGTGCAAGATAGGGAAAATAACCCCTTCCATGCTTGGAAGTGTCATACGTGTATCAGGTGAGGTAAAAAAAATAAGCTTCAGGTGGCTCAACAGGCCTCACCTCCATATAGAAGACAATACGGGACGGATACGGGTAATAATATTCACTGAACCGTCAAGGAAGATAAAAACCGGAGACAGGGTGGAGGCAGTGGGGATTGTAATGAAATATCCTATTGGTAATCCGGGACCTATAATATCGGCAGTCAGCGTAAAAAAGATAGAGAGATAAGGAGGAAAACATAATGGACGGAAGGGAAGCAAGGTGCGCCTTTGGTTTTCTTTTACTTGGAATAACGCCCATGTTGGTAACCGCAGGAGGGGCGGACTGGGGAATGGCGGTTTTCGCCGCAGGTCTGCTTATCGCTACGACCTCTGCATTTGTTTAGAAAAAAACTCAAGGGGATGGGGCAGTGACTTCTCCTATAAGGTGTCACTTCCCCTTATTCTTTTCAAATTTTCTAAGTACCTCCTCCACCTCCTCTTTACCTACCTTACCCTTCCATGCCCTGGTGTTATCAAGAAGGTATTCTGACATTCGATCGGCCATGCAATTCGAACAGAGGTGGACCATTTTCATACTCTCTATATGTCGAACAACGGATAAGGCCTCAGGCACATCTCCGCAGAGGAAACACCTTTGAGGCGTATCATTTTCGTGACGTTCATAGTAACCTTCGTCGTAGCACTTCATAACCCGTCCATTGAATGAATTGGCACCCTGCAGATCAGCTATCTGGGAAAGCGCAACGTAAAGGCTGTCCCCTTTCCCTCATCTGATGATACGAATATCCGGCCATTGTGGGCATCCATGATCCTCTTGCAGAAATTAAGTCCCAGTCCTGACCCCTCCAGCTTCTTTCCCTTTTCCTTTACTTGGTAGAAGGGCTCAAATATAAAGGGTATTTTATCCTTTGGTATGCCTTTCCCGGTATCGGATACGGTAACGTTTACGTAGTGATCGTCGTAACCGGCACGGACTGATATCTTGCCGCCTGCTGGCGTATACTTCGTTGCGTTTCCAATGATATTGACAAAGACACGGACCAGACTTTCCCCGTCTCCGGTTATCATGGGGAGGTCATCGGGGATATCTTTTTCTACGACAATACCCCTCTTCTCACACAATGGGGACATATCATCGATACTTCTGAGAATAACAGCTGAAAGATCAAGAATCCCCTTCTCCCGTATCAGAGTTCCAGCCTCTATGTGACGTATGTCCAGCCAGTGTTCAACCAGATCTTCCAGATTTCGGATCCTTTTTTCACACCTTTCGATTATATCCCTGGCTTGATTGTTAAGGCAGTCCCCGGCAACGACCTTTATTGATTCCATCGACTGCTGAATGGTAGCAAGTGGCGAACGCATCTCGTGGCTCACAAAGGTAATAAAATCCTTTGTCATCTTCTCCCGCGCATCGCGCAGGCTTTTTGCCTCTATGGTAAGTTTGTGGTGTTCCAGTCCCCTCTTTGTAACCGCCCGCAGCTGATCGGGGGTGAAAGGCTTGGGAAGATAATCATATGCGCCCCTCTTCATGGACTCCACGGCAGAGACAATGGACGCGTAGCCGGTAATAACTACCAGTACTATATTGGAATATCTTCCAGGAGGATATCGATGACCTCCAGGCCGGACATAACGGGCAGATTCAGATCAACAAAGACAAGGTCGGGCTGTTTCTCCCTGGCAATCCTGATCCCTTCCTGCCCGTCTTCAGTAGTAATTACAAGATAGCCGGATTTTTCAAGAGTCTGCCTGCATCCGTCCCTGATGGTTTCTTCATCATCTATAATTAGAACAAGCCCTTCATCGGTTTGTGACATTTGAATCTATCCTAAAAGATCTTTTACGTGTTTTATCAGGTCATCAGCCTTGATAGGTTTATGCAAAATCATATCGATCCTGGGAAATTCGCTTGAAGGTTCGAATGACTGATAGGGCCCCTGCAGATCTACTCCACTCAGAATAATCAGGGGAAGATCCTTGCCTTTCTCCATTGAACGAACCTCTGAGATAACATTAAACCCTTCTCCCCAGGTCTCCATCATCATATCAACGATAGCCAGATCGGGAGCCCCTGATTTTATTATCTCGATACCGTCTTTACCGCTCTCTGCCATCAAGATCTCATAACCACTCTTTTCAAGTATAAGTTTGGTCGCCACAAGAAAATCCGCGTCATCGTCTATCAGAAGTATCTTCTTTTTTATGGCCATAGTCTTCCTCCTCTAACATTGATTTTTACAATTCTTTTTGAATCTAACATCAACGCCCCTGCTCCCCTTAAAGAAAAAACAAACCAATTGGAATCGACTTTGCTTTAAAACCTTAATTATTAATTGTCGAGTGCCAAGACATCGATAACGATTTTTTGTGCCACGACATCGCTGACACTCAACTGAGCTATCGCAGTTTGTAATCGAATTCCTCTACCTGTTTTTTGTCCAGGAAGAGTTTTAGTTTCTGCTCTTTGACATCGATAGTAGCCACCACGTATTCAAGCATGGTCTCTGGCGGAGCCGAGAAGCATTCTCCGAAGATATTCAATTTCAGGTTGCTGCGAATGAGGCGCACAACGTGATATTTGCCAATCTCCGGCTTTTTCATTCGATGCATGGGAGGCTCCTCTGCTTTTGGAAACCTCAATTTGACATTCGAGGCGGCAAGAGCTTTCAGCGGTGTATCACCTTTGAGTTTGCTGTAGCGATACCTGCTGTTGTGCCGCTGTTCGAACGCAAGTGAGTTCAATTGCAGATCCCCTATGGACGCCATGATAACTTTGCCGAGAAATCTCTGTTGATAACGGTCGTTGAAGTTTTCAATCATTCCATTTCTCCACGGTTCGGCCATTGGTATGAACCAAGGCTCGACACCGTTTTGCAGACAGAGTCGGATAAGGGGACCCATTCCACGTGGATGTGTCGGGCTTCCGAAGAAAGACATGGCATTATCAACTTGGACACGCTCTGGTATTCCCATCCGCTTCCATGCGCTCCAAAACCCGTCAAGGATCATTTGCCCTGACTTGGCAATGGAAGGATGCAGTCCACACCGGACCGTTGCCGTATCAACGATGTTCAGGCTGTAAAAACGAATCGGTCCCTTCAGATAGCACGGGCCAACAAGATCAGCCTGATGGGTTTGGTTCGGCAATGTTGACGGCAGAACGGGATATGCCGTCCCTTTGGACTCATATTTGCCGGTTCGTCGATGTGTCAGTTCGTTCTTGGCGAGAATCCGGTTGATTGTCCTGATTGACGGCAACGGTTTGGCGCCAAGATCTTCTATCTCCCATAGGATTGCTTGAGCACCGCAGAACAAACCCTGATTATAGAGATTGAGGCGAACCATCTTGACGATTTCTTCGATCTCTAATGGTGTCCGGTTTGGGATCACACGGGGGCGACGAGAACGATCCTCGCACCACGAGGCATCGCCCTCGCTATACCGCTTGAACCACTTGTACAGCCAGAACTTCGACTTGCCCAGCGACGCACATATTGATTCGGGACTTTCACCGTTTATAAATCGCTCCACGGCCAAGACCCGTTGCTGCTTGTTTTCCTTTTCCATGAACACCTCCGTATCTATTTTGGTGTTCACAGAATTACGTGATCGCTATTCGATTGTCAGAGAACTTTGTTTGCTATGTGCTGGCACATTTTTCCGTTATCGATGTCTTGGCACTCAACAATTAATCTGTACAGCCCTTCAAAAAATTGAGCGGCATTACAAAAAAAATTAACTTTCCAAGGGTTCAATCCGTCCCATTGGCCTTATCGGCTCATATCCCGGTCGTTTAACTGCCCCAGCATAATCAAAATCCCGCTTAAACGGGTATTCCCGACGCGCTTACTACATATACTTTTCTCTAGAACGGCTTGTATTTGAATATAACAAAGATTTATCAAGTTGACAAACACCCTGAAGATTAATTAGGTTCAGGGCGAAAACATACTCTCACAAAGCCAAAGACAAAAACACTACCTACCATAACAAAATCAGTAAGTTATATTTTTTATAACTTACTGAAAATTGATGACCAAAACAACCTGTTTACTTAATATTTTATATCAGAGAAAAGATCAACTCTAATAATAAGGAAAGAGGGCATACATCCACAGCTACCTTCATTTTAATGTTTCTTGAAAGTAAAGATAATATGCCCTCCGGGAAATTAATTCTTCTTGAATTCTGACGCTATTGTCTCAATGCCAGACTTGGCGTCACTAAAGAGCATACGGGTGTTTTCCTTGTAGAAAAGGGTATTGTCTATACCTGCAAAACCTGATGCCATGGAACGCTTCAAAACTATTACGGTCCTGGCCTGATCCACATTGATAATCGGCATGCCATAAATTGGGCTTCCGGCTATCTCTCTGGCCGATGGATTGACAACATCATTGGCCCCTATGACGACACAGACATCGACATCTGCAATTGTGCGATTAATATCATCCATCTCAAAAAGCTTGCCATAGGGGACATTGGCTTCGGCGAGAAGAACATTCATGTGACCGGGCATGCGGCCAGCGACAGGATGAATGGCATAACGGACTTCACTGCCATTCTCCTCCAGTAGATCTCCCAGTTCGCGAAGAGCATGCTGGGCCTGTGCAACCGCCATACCATAGCCAGGGACAAAGACAACAGAACTGGCAGCCTCCAGCAGATGATATGTATCTTCTGATGTAATGGGTTTGACCTCCCCCCCAATTTCCGAATCGCCTTTTTTTACAGCTGCGCCAAAACCACCGAAAAGAACATTGGTAATTGACCGGTTCATGGCTTTGCACATAACATTCGTCAATATAATCCCGCTTGCCCCTACTAGAGCGCCTGAAACTATCAATATGTTGTTCTGTATTGCAAAACCTGCAGCGCAGCCCGCGATACCGGAATAACTGTTCAGCAGGGAAACCACCACAGGCATATCAGCTCCACCTATGGATATGGTCAGCAGTATCCCCAGTATCAGAGAAAGGGCGATTATTCCCATTAAGAGAGGATATCCTGATGACTGATTGACCGTAAGAGCTATCCCCATGGCAAGTGCCGCAAGAAATAATCCGCCCTTTAATACCATATGTCCCGTGAAGAGAACCGGCTTTCCTGTTATATGAGTAGAAAGCTTCCCCCAGGCGATCATGCTTCCCGAAAAGGTAATCCCTCCGATTAGTACGGCCAGAAAAACAGTTACGACCGTAAATGGCTCAAATTTGGCCATTACATGATAGGTTCCCCAGCCAACCAGAAGACTGGTGATGCCTCCAAGGCCGTTAAAGGCGGCTACCATCTCAGGCATCTGCGTCATTGCCACAAGACGGGCCGAAAAAACACCTATGATGCTGCCGGCTATAATGCCTACGGCAATCCATTTATAGTCTATAATACCCTGATCCAGGAGCGTAACTACCACGGCTAGGAGCATACCCATCGCCGAAATAAGATTCCCTTTTCTAGCAGTTGCCGGAGAGGTAAGCATCTTCAATCCGAAAATAAACAGGGCCGCAGCAACAATGTATGTGAAATTAGTCAGAATATATGTGTTCATCTTTTCGCTCCACCGCTCTTTTCCCTGAACATGCCCAGCATCCTGTCAGTAACCACATAGCCGCCGACCACATTGATAGTCGCAAAAAAGACAGCTGACGTACCAAGTATAATACTTAAGGTGTTATCCGCAGAACCTGATGCGATAATAGCCCCTACTACGGTAATCCCCGAGATAGCATTTGAGCCTGACATGAGAGGCGTATGAAGCTTCGACGGAACCTTTGATATGACCTCAAAACCCAGAAAAATGGCAAGCATGAGAACCATACCCATATAAATCAGATATATACTTTCAGAACCAATTGTATCCATATTCTTTCCTTACATAGTATTTTTCAAAGTTTTACTGAAAATCTGATTATTGTGCGTAACCAGACAACCTTCGATAATTTCGTCATCCAGACGGAGCCTGAAGTTTTTAGTTTCCCCGTCCCAATACTCGGAGATAAAGCTTGTAAGGTTACTCGAGTACATCTGACTCGTGTGGGTCGACACGCGGGAGGGCATATTCTCGATACCAATGATAGTAATCCCGTTCACGACGACCTCTTCCTTAGGCACAGTGCCCTCAACATTTCCGCCACTTCCCGCGGCAAGATCGACAATTACACTGCCCCGTTTCATGGCGGCAACCATATCCTTGGTTATTATAAGAGGAGCCCTTTTGCCGAATATCTGGGCAGTGGTAATGACCACGTCAGCCATGGCGCAGTGTTTTGCCATTTCAAGCCTTTGTTTTTCCAGCTGATCTTCTGTAAGAACCTTCGCGTAACCATCCTTTGTCTGACCCGTTTCACCTAGATCTATCTTTATAAACCTGGCCCCAAGGGACTGTACCTGTTCTTCAACTACGGGCCTTGTATCAAATGCCTCCACCCTGGCCCCAAGGCGTTTAGCCGTTGCGATTGCCTGAAGACCGGCTACGCCGGCGCCTATAACAAAGACACGGGCAGGCGGAATAGTACCCGCCGGAGTCATCATCATGGGGAATATTTTATTCAGTCGCTCTGCCGCTATAATTACCGCAGCGTATCCCGCTAGATTTGCCTGAGAGCTCAGAGCATCCATCTTCTGTGCCCTGGTTACCCTTGGTATCATCTCCATACTTATTGCGCTGATACCATGGGAAACAAACTTGCTAAGAACATCCTTATCATTGAAAGGATCAAAGTGACTTATGTGAATGCTGCCGAACCTCAACAATTCTATTTCTTCTATTGGTGGCTTGTGCAGCCGCAGCACCACATCGGCAGAAGATAAAAGGGCCCTTCTATCGGCGTTTATTGTTGCCCCGGCCGAAACATACTCGTCATCTACATAGCCTGAAATCTCTCCCAATCCTTTTTCAACTTCGATCTGGGCCCCCATCTTCACAAGCTGCTCCACATTCGATGGAATAACAGAAACTCTTTTTTCATCACTTACAGACTCTTTTGGAATAACTATCTTCATCTTCCGGCTCCTTGAATACTATTAATCTGAGATCCTTATCTATTTTCCCATTTCCTCTTGGCCTGTTCTTTTGCAAGACCAATGCCATAAGCTCAAATACTTGTAATTAAAGCATAAACCATATTAGCTCTGGCCAGAAAACCTTATTTTCGCGGGGCAAGATTCCCCATCGACGGGGCAGAAGGCACCACCTGATAATCTTTATTATTGCTAAGTAATAACAATAAATAGAGGGACGACTCCCGTAGCAGGACTATAGCTTGTGGCTGAATGATAATAGATTTCGATAGATGAAAATATGGAGTGTTGATCAGGGAAACGTACAGGAAAAGAAAGGATGCCCAGGGACATCATTAAGGATCCCCCGTAAGGGCCATTTTATACGAAGCAAAAGAGAGTATTTGCACCTTGAAAGCTTTCTATTTTTTCGTATCTATACCGTAGCTTTTTATCTTTGTCCTTAGGGTCTTTCTGTCTATTCCCAAAAACTCCGCCGTTTTACCAACCTGGAAATCAAATTGTTTAAGGACACTTTGTATATGCTCCTTTTCAACTTCCAGAAGGGTGCTGACAGATTTATCGTTGCCAACGTCAATCCCTTTGGCATTGATATCCTGTCCGTAGTAGGGGATATCGGTAGGATCAATTTTTTCACTGTCACAGAATACGGACAGCCGTTCCATCGTATTTCTTAATTCTCTGACATTGCCAGGCCAGGGGTATGACATAAGTGACCGCTGGGCCTCCGGCGAAAAAAACATATTCTTTCCCTTATGCCTTTTTGCAAAAAAATCCAGGTAGTGATTCGCTATTGGAATTATATCGGATGGATGCTCTCTCAATGGTTTTATCTCTATGGGAACCACCGAAAGGCGATAGAAGAGGTCTTCCCTGAATTGACCTGCGGCCACCTGCGTCCTTAAGTCTTTATTGGTTGCGGCTATCAGCCTGACATCCACCTTGTCCACCTTGGAGCTTCCGACCCTGGGAACTTCCTGTTCCTGAATAACCCTTAGCAGCTTGGCCTGTGTCCTAAGTGAGATATTAGATATCTCGTCCAGAAAAAGGGTCCCCCCATCGGCCATCTGAAACCTTCCTTCACGAGACTGAGTGGCTCCGCTGAAGGCCCCCTTGATATGGCCGAATAGCTCGCTCTCCATAAGATTTTCCACCAGAGAGGAGCAGTCAACGGCAATAAAGGGTCTGTCCATTCTGGTGCTTAGTTCCCGAATGGCCCTAGCAACAAGCTCTTTTCCGGTACCACTCTCACCGGTTACCAGAACGGTGCTGTCTGTATATGCCACACGCCTGATCGTATTTTTCAGCTTCTGCATACAGCTGCTATCGCCTATAAGATCGGGGATAGGACCATCGGACCTTTGCACATTAGGGTTCCTAAGGGCGCTTGTGACTGCCTTTCGCAGCTCTGCCGTGCTGAAAGGTTTTGTTAGAAAATTGACTGCACCGTGTCTCATGGCATCAACAGCCATCTCTATAGTACCATATCCGGTGATAATAATGACGCTGGCAGAGACATGGGATTCAACCTTGATTTTTTTCAGAATATCAAGGCCGCTTATCTTTGGCATCTGAACGTCAAGAAGGATAATATCGCAGGTATCCCCAAGCGCTATTTCAAGGCCGCGGGCCGCATCATTTGTATCTATTACCGAGCAACCCATGCCGGAAAGAACCTGACTGCATCCGTCACGTATGGAATCTTCATCGTCAATAATCAGCGCCTTTATAACCTTCTCAGCCAACCCCGGATATCCTCCTCAAACGTTTATGCGCCATCCTCTTTCCCTTTGGCAGGCAAAAATATGAAAAATGTGGTTCCCTTTCCGGGTTCGCTCTCAACATCAACAAAACCATCGTGTTTGCGAACAATCCCGTAGACAATGGACAGCCCCAGCCCGGTTCCATGACCCGGGTCCTTTGTGGTAAAAAAAGGCTCAAAAATATGGGGCAGATAGGACTTGTCTATACCCTTGCCCGTGTCCGCTATGGTTATCTTTATGGTATGAGGACTGGCCAGGAGGCATATCCTCTCCACCTCCGTCCCTTCATCCATAGTAGATGGAAATCTGCTTATAAGTTTTGTAGTAACAGTAAGTTGACCACCTTCAGGCATAGAATCGGAAGCGTTAATAAAGAGATTTAAAAAGACCTGTTCCAATCGCGATCGGTCTCCATGTACCTCTGGAAGACCATCCGAATAATCCGTCTCTATATCTATCCTCCGGAACATGGTCTGGTCTTTCACAAGGCTGAGAGACGTACGAAGAACCTCATTTATATCAAGGGTAATCATCTCTCCTGAAGGGGTTCTGGCAAAATCAAGCAGGTTCTGCACAATCTCCTTGCATCGGTTGGTCTGATATATGATCTTCCTCATATTATCTTGCGAAGAACTGCCTTCGGGAAGGTCCTCAAGCACAAGATTACTGTAAAGCAGAATACCTCCCAGGGGGTTGTTCATCTCATGGGCAACTCCCGCCGCCATCTTTCCCAGAGAAACCAGACGCTCGGTCTGCGTAAGTTGGTTAAGGGCCTTCTTCAATCTCTCGTCTCTATCCCTGAGAGATGTAACCATATCGTTGAATGCCTCATCAAGCATGCCGAAATCGGATGACTTGCTGCACGGAAGTCTATAGTCAAGATCCCCGGTGGCGATTGTCTGCGTAGCCTGCTTCAGTATTCGTATCCTGTCTATGATGGTGTGCCCCATACGAAAGGAAATAATGAAGGCGACTATCATTCCCAGACTTGTTATACCCAGGAATATCCACATCGTATACAACCTCATCGCCTTGTACTTTGCTTCCAGTATCCCTACGCAAAGCATGCCTATTATTCTATTCTCTAAGTTATATATGGGAACGTATGAGCTCAGATACCAGTCGTTGACAACAAAGGCCCTTCCGAACCAGTCTTGGCCTTCTTTGAAGACCTTCTGGTATACCTCATTGGATACAAGTGTACCTATCGCTCTAGTTGACGAATTCCCAGTTGCCACGTTAGTCGATATTCGGACCCCGCCCTGGAATATTGTCGCAAAACCCATATCCAGATTTTCTGAATTTTCATAGCGGAAGACGGTATCCTTTATCTTGTCGACCATTGAATAATTCTTGTTTAGCAGAACACCTCCGACAAGAGCACCCTTGAAGGTTCCCTTTGCATCAAATACAGGACAGGCGGCCCTGAGTACCATACCCTCCGACAACTGTTTTTCACCCACCGCTACCGACTGAGGCGTATCTATAATCGTTAGCCCAAGGCGCCGTGAAAGGCTCGGGTTTTCTCTTTGTATCAGCTCCACCGGAATCAACTCGGTTGACGAAACGGATGTTTTCTTTTCAATGCATCGCTTGACCACAGGGTCCCAGGAAAAATGGTCTCCGGTCACTTCAGGATTGTATGCCCGGTAGATCACTTTACCTTTTTCATCAACCAGCGAAAGCATGTCTATCTCTACCCAGTTGTCGACCTCA
Source organism: Syntrophales bacterium (assembly GCA_963665835.2). GTDB lineage: Bacteria > Desulfobacterota > Syntrophia > Syntrophales > UBA2210 > UBA6078. Next base: position 1,052,536 of record CAXXWJ010000002.1, read on the forward strand.
TCTACACCCGATTCCTCCGATCTTTTACCTGCAAGCATCTTCATTTCTTCCAGAGGCAGCATATTCCCGTAAGAGATCGCATCTCCAAGACCGAAACGAAGAGAGAAGCTTCGAATTTGAAAGACCAGCCGTTCCACATTATACCCGTAGATAAGCTTGGCAGTGTTGATGTCCTGCTGAACCTTTCGCTGAGCGGCATCCATCGTATTATTATTGATTATTTGTATTCCTACAAAGGTAGCAACCACACCGGTGAGACAGGTTGCAACAAGGAATCCAAGTAAAAGTCGTTTTTGAAGGTTTTCTTTTAAAATATCTCTAAACACGTTCCTGTCCCCTCTTGCAGATAAAAACGGATATTAGACATCTACAATATCCCTTCTACTGCTTCCTTTTTTATCCCCGATATGGCGACCCTCTTGTTCTTTGATTGGTGGCCGGCCACAATCCTTATCTGGGATCGTCTTATAGAAAAGATATCTGAAAGGAAACGTATGCACTCTTCGTTGGCGGCACCTTCCACAGGCGGCGCAGTTATCTTTATCTTCAGGGCGTCACCCTGAATGCCAACAAGTTCACATCTTGAAGATCTTGGAATGACTCTTATATTGAAGACAACGCCATCCGTTATTTCACCAATAGGGATCATAACCACCTGTTGAAATTCACAAAAACAGCGTTATCTGAAATTGACAGCTACCTGCAGCATTGTCCTTACAAGAAAACTCTGCAAAAAAACAATTACCAGGATTATGATAATGGGAGAAAAATCTATACCGATACCCCTTATCGGGATAAGTCTCCTTACCTGATAGAGTAACGGCTCTGTAACATTATATAAAAACCGAACTATGGGATTGTAGGGATCGGGGTTAACCCAGGAGATAATTGCTCGTATTATTATAATCCACATGTATATGGTAAGGGCTACATCGATAATCCGCGCAACAGCCTCTATCAAGTTTCCTATTATAAACATCTCTTCCCCTTTGTATCTAAATAAGTTATGAATATTAACTGACACTTCAAAAGTCAAGGTTTATGTTTTTACAGAGTACAATCACTGGGTAGTGCGGAAAGGATATTACAGATGCAGGGAAAAAGAATATGCTTCGTCGGGGCCGGCAATATGGGCGAGGCGCTTATTGGAGGGATAATCTCGGGCAGGGTAGCATCCTCCGAGAACATAACTGTTCATGAAATCAGAAAGGAACAGCAGCAACAGCTTAAAACGACACATAAGGTTAATATCTCTGAAGATCTTAACAAGTCTATCCGGGAATCGGACATAATTATGGTAGCGGTGAAGCCGCAAAATATAGAAGAGGTCCTGCGGGACATTGCAGGAGATATTACAAACCAGCTCGTAATATCCATAGCAGCAGGCATTACCACCGGCTTCATAGAGAAGATCCTTGGCGAAAGGACGCATGTAATCAGGGTGATGCCCAATACACCGGCCCTGATAGGGGAAGGTGCAACAGCCCTGGCAAGAGGAAGTAAGACCGAGGAAAATGATATCGCAACTGCACGGCTTATATTCGATTCCGTCGGTACAACAGTTGTTGTAGGAGAGGGACTTATCGACGCCGTAACGGGCCTGAGTGGAAGCGGCCCAGCCTACGGTTTCATCATAATAGAGGCGCTGGCCGATGCCGGTGTAAAACAGGGGCTCTCCCAGGAGATAGCACTGAAACTGGCGGCCCAGACCATGCTGGGTGCAGCCAAACTTTGCCTGAAGGGTGACAGAACACCGGCCCAGCTCACCGCCATGGTTACCTCGCCGGGAGGCACAACCATAGAGGGAATCAAGGCACTGGATAAGGGAATGATAAGGGAAACACTTTCACAGGCTGTAGATGCAGCAACAAAGAGATCAAAGGAACTTGGGAAAAAAGGTTAGCATCTATCCAGACAATGATCAAAAATAGGCAGGCGAGACAGAAAAAATGCAGCCTTGCCTGCCCGATTTCACGCTACATTTTCTTGCCCAGGACCTGGCCGATGTGATCTATGAATTCTTCCGTCATGACCTTCCTGTTCTTCGGGTCAGCCTCTGCGATGCTCAGGAGGTCGCCGGTCATTATCCCCCCTTCTACAGTTTCGATGACAGCATCTTCGACCTTCTTCGCGAACCTAACGACCTCGGGCGTCCCGTCGATCTCCCCACGCTTTCTAAGACCACCGGTCCAGGCAAAGATAAGGGCTGTGGAGTTGGTGGATGTCTCCTCACCGGCCAGATGTTTGTAATAATGCTTCTGAACGGTCCCGTGGGAGGCCTCATACTCGAAATATCCCTTGGGAGAAACCAGAACAGAGGTCATCATCGCCAGGCTGCCGTAGGCCGAGGCGAGCATATCCGACATTACATCACCGTCATAGTTCTTGCAGGCCCATAACATCCCGCCACGGGATTTCATTATGCGGGCTACGGCATCGTCGATCAGTGTGAAAAAGTACTCGATCTCCGCATCCTCAAAAGCAGACCGCCAGTGTTTCTCATACTCCTCGTCGAATATCTCGCGGAACCTGGCATCGTAGGTCTTGGATACTGTATCCTTTGTTCCGAACCACAGATCGATCTTCTGATCCAGCGCATAGGTAAAGCAGGCGGTAGCAAAGCTTCGAATAGAGGCATCCATGTTGTGGATACCCTGGATAATCCCCGGTCCTTCAAATTTATGAATAACCTTCCTGACGGGCTTTCCTCCGTCACTGGGTGTAAATATCAGCTCGGCGGTACCAGCTCCCGGAATCCTTATCTCACTGTTAGCGTATACATCTCCGTATGCGTGGCGCCCGATATGGATTGGATTAATCCATCCGGAAACCGCCGGCCTGATGTTATTTACCAGGATTGGCACCCTGAAGACAGTTCCGTCGAGCATTCCCCTGATGGTACCATTGGGACTGTTCCATTGCCTTTTTAGACCGTACTCATCTACACGGTCCGCATTTGGGGTAATTGTAGCGCACTTAACACCAACACGGTATCTCATGATTGCACGGGCGGCATCGATGGTCACCCTGTCGTCGGTTTCGTCGCGCATCTGAAGACCCAGGTCATAATAGTCGATCTGCATATCAAGGTAAGGGAAAAGCAGTTTTTCCTTTACTATCTGCCACATAACCCTGGTCATCTCATCCCCGTCCAGCTCCACCAGAGGTGTTTTTACTCTTATCTTCTCAACCATCTAAGATTCTCCAATACTCTTTCTGTTTCTGATGAGCGACAGCATCCCGCCGGCCAGAAGGATATCCTTTGCCCGGGGTGAAAGGCTGCATGCCACCTTAAAGGTGCCCCGCCGGGTAAGATTATTTACAACAATTGGAGCGCCCCTTTCGATCTTTCCGCGGATGTCGGAGATCTCCAGAGAGTCTCCCTGCTGGATTTCATCGTAATCGTCATCGTCTATGAAGGTCAGCGGGGCAATACCGAAATTGATCAGGTTTGCCGTATGTATCCTCTCGAAGGATCGGGCTATGACAGCCTTTACACCCATGTACATGGGGCAGATTGCGGCATGTTCGCGCGAGGAGCCCTGTCCGTAACTCAAACCTCCGACAATGACATTATCCCTGCCCGACTGCTTTATATCCCTGGCCCTGGAGTAGAAGGCCGGATCTACAATCTCGAAGAGAAATTCCGAATAGAGAGGGATGTTGGATCGGTACTTCATGCGAGCCCCGGCGGGGATGATGTGGTCAGTGGTAATATTATCCCCAACCTTTATAGTCACTACCCCTGATAAAGTCGCGGTAAGAGGCTCACTGACAGGCGGCTCACCTATGTTGGGTCCCCGGCAAATTTCAACCTCCTCTGGTTTATCCGATGGCGGTATGATCATGGAATCGTCGATTATGAAGGCCTCCGGCATTGTTATCCGAGGATATGGAATACCGATCTCCCGCGGATCTGTTATCTTCCCCGTTATGACAGCAGCGGCCGCTGTCTCGGGACTGACCAGATAAACCTCCGCGCTTTTCGTTCCGGACCTGCCGAGGAAGTTACGATTGCTTGTTCTCAGAGAGACCGCTCCTGTCTGTGGTGACTGACTGTTTCCTATACAGAACCCGCAGACATTCTCCTCCAGCCTTACGCCCGTTTCTATAAGATCAGCCAGCGCCCCATTTCTCGCCAGCATATCCAAAACCTGACGGGAACCCGGCGCCAGTATAAAACTTACCTCGGGGTGCACCTTCTTTCCCTTGAGGACAGCGGCAACCATCATCAGGTCACTGTAGGACGAATTAGTGCAGGAACCTATACAGACCTGATGTACCGCCCTGCCGGCCAGATCCTTCAATGCGGCTATGTTGCCGGGGCTGTGAGGTGTAGCTGCCAATGGCACCAGTTCGCACAGATCGATAGCCACAACTCTTGAATATTGGGCATCCAGATCGGCCTTCAACGCCTCCCAGTCCCCTTCCCTCCCCTGGGCCTTCAGGAATTTTTTCGTTTCTTCATCGCTGGGAAATATGGATGTCGTGACACCGCACTCGGCCCCCATATTTGCTATTGTAGCCCTTTCAGGTACGCTCAGGGTCTCGACACCAGGTCCGCCGTATTCAAAGACACAGCCCACATTCCCCTTCGTCCCGAATATCTCCAAGACCTTGAGGATAACGTCCTTGGCGCTTACCCAGTGGCTTAACCTGCCTGTCAGCTCTATCCTGATAACCTGTGGGCAGGAAAGATAGAACGGTTCACCTGCCATTGCCAGGGCCACATCAAGTCCCCCAGCTCCAATCGATATCTGTCCGATACCTCCTCCCGTCGGGGTATGGCTGTCGGAACCGAGCAGGGTACCACCGGGCCTGCCGAACCGCTCAAGGTGGACCTGGTGACATATGCCGTTGCCTGCCTTGGAAAGATAGATACCATATCGGGCGGCCACGCTCTGTAGGTAGCGGTGATCATCGGCGTTCTCGAAGCCGATCTGAATGGTATTATGATCGATAAAACTGACCGAACGGTCTGTACTTACCCTGCCTACCCCCATGGCCTCAAACTGCAGACATGCCATCGTACCGGTGGCATCCTGCGTAAGGGTCTGATCCATATGAAGGCCTATCTCCGTACCCGGTTCATAGGCACCCGAAACAAGATGTTTCTCCAGTATTTTCTGTGTGAGGGTCTTCGCCATCCCATATTTCCCTGCGCAAATTTATTATATGGTCATGCCAGCGGCAATCAGTGCCATAAGATATCCGGTAAACAAGTACCTGTCTCAGGCGGAATGAATATAACGCTGAGCGCTTTTTCGAGCCTATTACCACAAAGATCGGCTCGGCACAACAGGCCTGGAATACCCCTACGAACCATATTGCACAGGTATTCCCTATAGCTGGCCAATCTCAGAAGCAACTCAAACGACATGGAGAAATTACGTTCCCGTCAACTATAATTTAACGCGCCTCAGCCTCAGCGAATTTGTAATAACAGAGACGGAGCTGAAACTCATTGCCGCCGCCGCAATAACAGGCGACAGTAGCAGGCCAAAGAAGGGATAGAGAATTCCGGCCGCTATCGGGACACCTATTGAGTTGTAAATGAAGGCAAAGAAGAGATTCTGCCGTATATTGCGCATAGTCGCACGGCTAAGAACCCTGGCGCGGGCAATACCGCGAAGGTCTCCCTTCACCAGGGTTATATCGGCACTCTCCATGGCTATATCCGTACCGGTTCCCATGGCAATACCTACCTGAGCCTGGGCAAGCGCAGGTGCATCGTTTATACCGTCACCTGCCATGGCAACCACTTTTCCTTCAGCCTGTAGCCTTTTGACCAGTTTTAATTTCTGTTCCGGGAGCACCTCGGCATGGACATGCCTAAGGCCAAGCCTTTCGGCCACGCTCTCAGCCGTTACCCTGTTGTCCCCGGTAAGCATCACGATAGTCACCCCTTCTGCGTGGAGGCGACGAATGGCCGCAGGAGTAGATTTTTTTATAGGATCTGCTACACCCATCATGCCGAAAATCTTTTTATCGACGGCCAGAAATATAATTGTCTGTCCATCGGAACGAAGTGTTTCCGCTATCGGAGGAAGAAAATCCCCCAGATCTATATCCATGTCCTCAACCATTACAGCACTTCCCAATAGGACCTCATGGCCTTCAACCTTTCCGGTTACTCCCTTTCCTGTAGTGGATCTGAAATCATCTAACCTGGCCGGTTCAATACCCCTGTCCTTCGCACCCTTTACAATGGCGGCGGCCAACGAATGCTCACTGGCCCGTTCCAGGCCGGCTGCAATACGCAGAACCTCGTTCTCCTGGCCAGTCTCGACTGCGTAGACACTGACCAAATCGGGCCTGCCTTCAGTCAGGGTCCCTGTCTTGTCAACTACAAGAGTATCTACCCGCTCCATGATCTCAAGCGCCTCGGCATTCTTTATAAGAATGCCCAATGTAGCACCTCGACCGGTCCCCACCATTATGGCGATCGGTGTTGCAAGACCAAGCGCACAGGGACAGGCTATTATCAGAACAGCTACGGCGTTTACAATGGCGTTGGCAAGACTGGGTTCAGGCCCCCAAGCCCTCCACAGCAGAAAGGTAAGAAATGAAACAAATACTACGGCGGGGACAAAGTATCCCGATACAACATCAGCCAGTCGCTGAATGGGAGCCCTTGACCGCTGGGCCTCTGCGACCATGCTCACTATCCTGGCAAGGAGGGTGTCCGACCCGACCTTTTCTGCCCGCATTATCAGGCTGCCCGTCCCGTTTGTAGTCGCACCGATCAGGGCATCCCCTTTATTCTTTTCAACCGGTATTGGCTCACCGGTTACCATCGATTCATCCACAGCGCTGGCCCCCTCGATCACGGTTCCATCAACGGGAACATTCTCCCCTGGACGTATTCGTAGCATGTCGCCAATCGCTACCTGTTCAAGGGGGATATCCTCTTCCCTCCCGTCGAAGCGGACGATGCGTGCCCTATTAGGGGAAAGGGCGAGAAGCATACGGATAGCAGTGTTCGTGCGCGAACGGGCCCTCAGTTCCAGAACCTGTCCGAGAAGAACCAGAACGGTTATCATTGCCGCAGACTCGAAATATACATGCACAAGCCCACCTTCCATCCCCATGTTGGAAGGAAAGATCTGCGGTAAAAGCAGGGCAATAACACTGTATATCCAGGCCACAGAAACGCCGAGACCGATGAGCGTAAACATGTTAAGGTTCCAGGTCCTCACCGACTGCCACCCTCGTTCAAAGAAGGGCCACCCACCCCAGAGAACCACCGGAGTAGCCAGGATAAACGATATCCACTGAACTACACCCATCGAAAGCCAGGCCGGAAGGAGGGAAGGCATAAGGTCTGCCGTCATGGACAGGAGAAAAACCGGCAGGGCCAGTATTGAGCTTATCCATAAGCGCTTTGTCATATCTACCAGTTCAGGATTCTCATCGTCCAGGACCAGTGTGCGCGGCTCAAGTGCCATTCCGCACTTGGGGCAACTTCCGGGGTGGTCCTGAATTATCTCCGGATGCATCGGGCAGGTATACAGGTCGGCATCTATCAGTTCTTCATGAAAGGCAGCGTCCTTTTTCAGGTACTTCTCGGGATCATCCTTGAACTTTTTCAGACAATGATCACAACAAAAATAGAAAGTCTCGCCGCTATTCACAAAGCTGTGCGGAGAATCTGCAGACACATCCATCCCGCAGACAGGATCTTTCATGGTTTTATCCCCCTTTACCTTGTCCGAGTCCATAGATACCCCCTATCTAATTCCCTTTTCTATTTTGATAATCCCCGAAAGAAGCAAGTTAAGGCTTTGTAACTTGTCATCAATATCCCTTAAGATATTTTCTAAAATAAATGGCAGAAAGCTGCTGCCAAAAACGAGACAAGCGGTAATGATACCTCGACGTAGAAGAAATTACTACTATTTTTTATAATATGCTCATACAAAAAAGGCTATTCCAGCCAACTCGACATAGAAAAGATCTTTGGAAAAGATATCAGGGGGGGGAAACGATAGGAAAAAGCCCACCAAAGCAATTCAGCTTCCAGAAAGTCATTCCTCTGTCGCGAGGCAGAGGATCCTATTAACATAGGTAGAATTCCGAGCAGAAAAAATGTTAAATGCCCAATAAGATCTAATACATGAACAGATTACCATGGACGGCTGACCCAGTTCTATGAAAATGAACCCTTCGCTGTTTTTCACTGGTAAATAACTGCCGCCTTCCCTGGAGAAACCCTGACACTGCCCGAAACGGCTGCTATCCCCCTTTAAGGCGTTTGCCAGGATAGCAGATCCTTTTCGACATCGATGTAAATATGAAATACTCTATCTATACCGGTAGTGGTCGCTTCCGGCTGCAGGGTAAGGGAGTCCTCTTCCGTTTCACGGTAGTAGTATTCTGTTTTGACATCATACAGGACATAGAGGTCTATATCGTTCTCGTACTGCTCTTCAGCATCGAAGACCCATGAAAAGTTCATATCAGGAAATTCCTGGCGGAAAACACCATCTTCTTCCAAGATCAATCTGGGATTGGAGTAGGTATAGACGTAGCGGTGCTGCGGAATCGAACTGGTGGTGGGGGAAACTGTGAGCGTGGAAAGGGCCACGTTGACAGCCCCTTCGACAGTCACCACCTCAGTACGCTTCACGTTCGTGACTTTTATAATCCTTGCGTTGTCTTTATTGTAGAAATATTTAAGTTCGATGGCAGGGTTTATGGCGTTGATAAACTCTCCCCTGACGGTTGCCGTGAAATCTATTGTGTCGGGTGCTACCCCCCAGCCACTGGGGAAGTAAGATTTTGACCAGGTCTGCAGGAAGTTGAAGCTGCCCGGTCCCGGCTCTTTTATTGCAAGCTGGGCCTCGTTGCTCGCCAGCCCGTCGGCAACCACCTTCACCTTTCCCGACTCCGCATCATCGGCAAGGGTGAAAAGGATTTCCCTGTCGCTCCAGGAGATTATTTCAGATACCTCCCCATCCCCCAGCCAGAGCTTGCCCGTATCCTGGGTCGCGCCGAAAGAAAGGCCCTTCAGTGTTACTGTGTCTCCTCGAATGGCGGGGGGATTTGGCGAAAACGATTCGATGTATGGACCGACCGATACGGTGGCCTTCACATTTTTATCATCAAGGTAGCAGTTCATGATCAGCACGGTGAGAGACAGAGCGTCAGCATTAAAGGGAATCATTACGGGCTTCGAAATATCGGTTATTTCAATTCGGCCCTTTTCTACCATGTTCCCTTTAGCATCTTCCGGAAAGGCGAAAATCTTCACTCCGCTTGCCCCTGCAGGCAGTATTTCCCCTCCCTCCAATTTAAAAAGAAGCGGAAATCCCACCGGTGCCTCCGGATCGGCCTGGGCCGGAATGGCCATGGAAAAGGCGTAACAGGAAAGGGGTTCTATTTTGGGAAACTGGATTGAGGCCTCCGCTGCGGGATCGAAGGTTTTGAATCCCCTCGTATCGGTGTCGCTCCACTGGAAAAGGCTTCTGGCCAGGTGGTTTCTGCCAAAACCGTTTTCCTCCGTCTCCTCCGATGGCCGAAGAACTGAATACTGGCTGTGTTCGTAACCCCTGTCAAGGGCGTATTCCCTGAATATTACTGAGAGGCCCTTTTTGAACATATCGCTGCATACTTCATCGGTGGCTTTCCTGTACAGCGTACGATACTTCGAGGCCGTCAGTCCGAACTTGTTCGCCGTCCTCGTGGAAAGATACTCGAAGAGCTGATCAGTCCAGGCAAAACTGTTTCCGCCATAGCGCTTAGATAGATAAGTAAAAAAATCCTGCTTTGTATAATGTAGGGGAGAAGTCGGATCGTCAACAGCCTGATAAAGCCGTGCCTGCTCGTTCGGGCGAAGTATGCGTACCGAAAGCGAGGGACCGGTTATCGAACCGGCCGAATTCTGATAGGTCTGGCCCAGAGGAGTTGCCGTCCCCTCAAGATAGGCCGCCATGGATTTCTGCTTCTTCCGTACGTCATATCCGTACTGTACGGCATGGAACAACTCGTGAATAACTATATTTCCCAGCGAAACGCCGTACCGGGCGTTAAGGTCGACAAATTGCGCATAATTGACGTACATCTGGCCCAGAGCCGACAGTTCATCGTCAGTGCGGAGCAAGGTACTGTAGTTCGCCTGGTCTTCTGTATATATCCAGCTGCCGTCGTTATAGTCTATCGCACCGGCGTGAAAATGTAAGCCGCCCTGACCGTCGCCGCTTATAAGGTGGCACACCCGGGCTGCCGGTGAAAGCCTGGGGTCGATATAGATCTTCGGAGACCGGAACCCGGCATAGGCCAGCTTGGCGCTGCTGTCCCACAATACCGGCAGGATTTTTGTTTTGACATCCTCCTCGGACATATCGGTGTGGTTCACCACGGACCATTCAAAGGTCTTCCAGTCCAGATCGGTGAGCCATGCAGTGACTGAGCGTAGAGAGCTGGCACTTTCATTCCCGCTGCTTGATACCCTTATGATGCTGATAGAGGGGTCCTCCACTACCGCTATCTTCCATCCGTTTATAAGACCCGAAAGTTCAACTAGGAATACACCGCTTTCAGCATCGTATGTTCCTAAAAGCGAATAGGAAACCCCGCTGTTAAGGACCACCTTTAGCTGCAGTTTGTCGGCATCTTTTATCTTAGCCGGATCCACCGGAATGGAAAATGAAAAGGCACCGTCGCCGAAGAGCGCTTCATCTGAGGAAGTTGTCAGAATCAGGGCCTTGGATACAAGCGTTTCGCTATCCCCTGCCAGCCCGGACGTATCGGTGGCTTCCGTCAACATTATAACGGCACCACCGTTCAGGCCACCAACAGGCGTAGTCAGCAAGCAGCCATCGGGGCCTGATATGTTTCTGGCAGGTGAATTGACCGCAACGGGGTCAGTCGTGGAGCCCAGTGCGTATATGGCCTCGGACATACCGACCCGGCCGTCGAGATCCACATCGGCACCGGACCTAGCATAATCGCTGCGGATTCCGGAAGAAGGCAGACCGGACAAAATCCGCAGGGAGAGAACGGCATCGGCCACATCGACGGTAGCGTCATCATTGACGTCCCCAACTAGCGACAGCAGTAAAAGACCACTTACCTCCACGGGCTGGTTTTTACCCTCCGTTGTTCCGTCACCAAGCTCGCCATCATCGTTATATCCCTAGGACCAGACCTTGCCATCCATGTTCCGGGCAATGGTTTGCCAGTATCCCGTGGCGATTACCGATACATCAGTGAGCCCACTCACCTGTACCGGTATGTTTTTACTCTCCGTTGTTCCGTCACCAAGCTGGCCATCCCCGTTGCAACCCCAGGACCAGACCGTACCATCTCGTTTCAACGCGACCGTGTGAAGTCCACCGGCGGCGATGGCCGTAACTTCCGCAAGCCCGCTCACCTGTACCGGATGGCTCGTACTCTCATTTGTCCCGTCACCAAGCTGGCCATCCCCGTTATTACCCCAAGACCAGACCGTACCATCTCGTTTCAACGCGACCGTGTGATATATCCCTGAGGCTATGGCCGTCACATCCGCAAGCCCTGTAACCTGTACGGGATTATTCTTACTCTCATTCGTCCCGTCACCAAGCTGGCCATCCCCATTACGACCCCAAGACCAGACCGTACCATCCCGTTTCAACGCAATTGTGTGAAATCCCCCTGCAGCTAAGGCGGTCACATCCGCAAGCCCTGTAATCTGCAGGGGCTGGCTTTTATTCTCATTTGTCCCGTCACCAAGCTGTCCGTCCCCGTTACGACCCCAGGACCAGACCGTACCATCCTGCGCCAGCGCTATAGTATGAGACCCCCCGGCGGCGATGGCCGTGGCTTCCGCAATCCCCCTCACCTGCAGGGGCTGATTTTTATCATTGTTCGTTCCGTCCCCTAGTTGTCCGAAAGCATTATACCCCCAGGACCAGACCGTACCATCCTGTGCCAGCGCTAACGAGTGAAAAGCCCCCGATTTAAGCTGCACCCTCGCAAAAGAGCCCTGGGCGCAGATGAAAATCAGCACAAAAATGACAGCCATCGCAAAAAACAGTTGTTTGATTCTTCCAAAGGGATATAGTCTTGATCGATTCGTCATTATATTAGTCTTCCTGTCTCTTTAGGTAGCGGGGCCTGGATTATGGTAATCCCAAGCGCCTGCGTCTCAGCAGATATAAGTAAAAACCATGACTGTCAAAGGAAAAGAAAATACTGTGAGGAAAAACTTTTGAACTTGATGGTATTGAAGATCGAATAATTGCCTGAAACAGGCTTCGACATCTCCCTGTCGGCACTTATCCTGGGGCAATTTACATGATTCCACGGATATGCCTGCTCAGAAAAAACTGCTTCACCGTCCAGTCCAACACGCTAAACCTCTTAGACAAAGAGATTTTCCTTAAAAACTTCGTGAAGTTAAACCATTAATGCTGTGCCCCACTGCATTTCGGTCATCCGCCAGAAATGGCCTTGCCTTGATCGGAAAGAAGACATACCTCTATCCAACCGCTGTCTTCGGTAAGAAAAAATCTATTGGAACCGGTTCTCATGTTTTCAAGGCTCTTCATGCTGTATTTTTCAGCGGCAGGCATGCCGAAGAGCCTCTCAAGGTCCCCATGGCCGTATCGCAAGATACGAGGCAAACCACAGTGGCTTGAAATAAGGCCGAAAACCTTTTCTGGAATCTCTAACCTCTCGTGGGCTATGTCACGTTCTTTTTTAAGGAATTCAAAAATTGTCCAATAGGGATTAATAACCTGGAAAATTCTTTTTATCGTCTCCATCGGAATATAATAACTGATACCCTCCAGTATCAAAAGGGTAGGCTTGTCGGGGTCCCATCCATGATCCCGAAGAATTTTGTATAGAGAAGACGGTGCCAGAAGGTCCGCTTTAATAAATTCAATCCTTGAATCTGGTTCATTTCTCGATCCCGACAAAAGACCCCTTTTCAGATCCATGTTTTCCCTGTCAATCTCAAATACCTTTACCTGACGGTAAAGATCGGTAACTTCAATACCTAGCGCATCAAGCCCCGCCCCGGCGATTACCAGCTGCTTTAGCTTATTCCCTTCACTACAACATTTCTCAACAAGTTTTAAAATCGCGAATTTGCGGTTTTTTATCACTTCATCGTAATAGGGGCAAACCTCCCTGCACTGTTCATAAAGGGAGCTACCTTCTTTCAGGTCCAGCTGGCCCAGATAATCCTTTGCCCTTATGCTGCGGTAACAATCCTGGCGTGCCCAGAGCAATACCAGGGCTGAAGTTGACGAAAGCTTAAACATATTTTTCATTCCAATTATCTTTACCGGAATAGTCGTCCCAAGCAAAAAGATGAAACAGACCTTCAGGCCATACAGGTGCGACAGAGTGTCACCCCATATCTTCATAGGCATCCTGCATGAAACGGGGCGTGCATATGGCCAGAAATATCAGATCACATTGACCGATATTGGTAATTCTCTGCCGGCAAAATGGAGGTATCAATACTACATCACCGGGACTGACATCCATGGGCTCATGATCGCCTATTTCTACAGAACCAGCGCCCTCAATAATTACATAGCGTTCCGCTATGCCAACAAGTTTATGCCATCTGGTTGTAACCCCCGGTGAAACACGAGCCCTGGCGATCGACAAATCGGGATCATCCGGGGTATTTGAAATTTCTATAATCGAGCACCTCTCTGAGGTCTCAACCTCTTCAAGAAGATTTATCTGTTTTATCGATTCTTTCATCAGATCGTCCCATGGATCAAAAAGCAAAAGCAAGAAGACACATCAAACAACACAGGGGCGGATAGTCCACCGATCTGCAAAACAAGCGATCTTTGCCTATCCCATCGGTAAGTAATAACAACCTTACAGGGTCAATTTTACCTTTAGATAGTTTTTTGCTCCAGATCAGCATAACACTTAAGGCCGCAAAGGGATGTGGCATTTTCAACAGCGGCGATAACGGCCCTCTCCATGACCCTCGCGGCAAGCAACCCTACCGTACTGAGATCGGCCTTAATATCTCCGGTGGACATGGCAAATATGGTGTCGCCATCATACATGGAGTGGGCCGGCCTCATTGTCCTCGCATACCCGTTCTGTGCCATGGATGCAAGTTTGGTGGCCTGTGATTTTGTAAATGCTGCATTGGTGGCTATTACGCCGATGGTGGTGTTTCCGCTGAAGAGATTCGACGTGTTCGAAAAGGCCTCTATCATTATATCCTCCGTATCGGCAAGAATACCATCACGGATGGGACCGGCTATCTTTCTTCCGGTTTCGGGATCTATGACATCACCGAGACAATTGACAGCAACCAGCGCACCAATCTGAAGGTCCCCAATCTGCAGGGCAAAACAGCCCAGACCGCTTTTCATCGCCTGCTGCATTCCCAGGATCTTTCCCACGGAAGCCCCCGTCCCAGCACCTATGCAACCCTGCCTGTCCTGCCCTACGCGTGCATCCCTACAGGCGAGCCCCCCCATGTCCTTGTCTGGCCTTATACGATGATCGCCTATAGTCAGATCAAAAAGCGCGGCACCGCACACAATGGGTACACGCGTTACCTGAACGTCGAAACCAACACCTGCATCTTCAAGATACTGCATCACACCCGCTGCGGCATCAAGTCCGAATGCGCTGCCGCCTGTGAGAAGCACGGCATGGGCTTTTTCGACCAGATTAACCGGATCGAGCAGGTCTGTCTCCCTGGTGCCAGGGGCCCCTCCCCGTACATCGACACCAACAGTAGCACCTGCATCGCTGATGATAACGGAACAACCTGTCGCAGCTTCAAGGTTTTGAGCGTGCCCTACCCTTATACCTTCGATTTCTCCGAAACCAATCTGCCTCATCATCTTGGAACCTCTCTTGAGAGTGGAAACAGCAACAGGATTAGCTGGATAGAATAGGCCTGGCATTCGAGATGGACGTCCTATTCCCTATCGTTTTTTCCGTCTAAAGCGACAAACCATTCTTTCCTGCGGTAGACAAGATCCTGGCTTTTGGCTACAAGCTCCCCCGTACGATCATCTCTGATAGCTATATCGTAAAGGGCTATAGGGCCAGCTGCATTTTGTTCAGTAGCCTCGGCAACCAGCCGGTCACCGGAATTTGTTGCCTTCAGAAAATTAATCCCGACGTTTAGGGCCACAGCCGTCTGGCCCTGAGAATTGCTGGCAGCGGCAAAGGCCATGTCGCCCAGGGCGAATATGACACCCCCGTGGGTATTGCCATGAAAGTTGAGCATATCGGCTGTCACGTCAAGGGTTACTCTGCTGTGACCGGGCTTTAGAATCTCAACTTTGGCACCCATGAACCGTGCAAAGGGATCACGCTGGATATATTCATCTATACTCTGCTTTCTTATCTCGTCCATTCTGATCTCCCTGTGAAAACGAAACGAACAGTTTGCACCAGTTCTATGCATCAGGGACTACTTTTGACGCATTTTTAAGGTGCGCGCTCATATTACCAATCAACACATTACAGATGAGTCGCTTCCTGAATCTCCAAGATCCATCGACAAATTCAAAATCATCGAAGTAATGTCCCGAAAAGATCGTCTGCAAAGGCAGTTCATCGGTCTGCTGAAAAACCGTTATATAACACTCACCCTTCGCAGTACCTTCTTCCTTGCTGATCTCAAGGTCCACGTTGGTGATAACGTGCCTTGTCTTAGGCGTACCGTCTTTGTAGATTATTAAATTTGACAGGGCATCACGAAGCTCTTTTTTACCCACCATTGGCTTGGTCCCCTCAACGCCCCACTCTCCATGCTCGAAGAGCCCGGCAAATCCATCCAGATCACCGGTATCGACAGTGAATGCATATTGATTAATAAGATGCATTATCTCTTCTCTTGCTCCCATGTCTATCCTCCGATTGTCCTGTCTTAATAAAAGTTAATTTATATTTGTCAAAAACCTGAACACCACAAAAAACAAAGTACCAGCAACCCACCTGAATGCCTTGCTCCTCGAACGCAATAATTGAATATTCAATTATTGTAAAGCAATTTGTCGTTATTCTGGTGCTCGGAGTAATCAGAACAGAAAAAACCCTCGACCTTGTTGAAAAAATAGGTGGTAATTATCAGATCGGGGCACACTCTTTCCCCTGTCAAAAAAAGGAAACCCCTTTACACAAAATAATCGGGAGCTGTCTGACACTTACAGGGCCGTGACATGAACGGGGATGTAAAGTTTTTGTTCCGCCATGCTGCAATCTGTTAAAATTTCATTGATGGGCTTGGGCCTGCCGAGCAAGAAACCCTGCAAGTAGTCACAATCATTTTCTTTCAACAGATCTCTTTGATTGGGTGTTTCAACCCCTTCGGCAACAACACGCAAATTCAGGATGTGGCCCATGGCGATGATAGCGACTACTATTGCTTTTGCATCAGGGCTATCGTCTATGTCGCTTACAAAGCTGCGGTCAATTTTAAGCTTGTCGATGGTCAGTTGTTTTAAATTGGCAAGGGAAGAATATCCTGTTCCGAAATCATCGATCGAAATCTGGACTCCCATTTCTTTTAGATTCTTAAAGATACTAATTGCAAATTGGGGATTATGCATGACAGTGCTTTCAGTAAGTTCAATCTCCAGTAATCTCGGATCGAGTCTTGATTTATTCAGGGTGGAGGTAACAGAAATTAAAAAGTCGGTGCTCTGGAGCTGTCTGCTGGAAACATTTACTGCTACTCGTACATCTTCAAGCCCCTTATCCTGCCACCCTTTGCATTGCCTGCATGCAGTATCCAGAACCCATTCGCCTATCGGTATGATCAGCCCCGTTTCCTCGCAGAGGGGGATGAAGTGATTCGGAGTAAGCAAACCCAGCTCTGGAGAATTCCAGCGTATCAATGCTTCCATGCAGCAGATAAAACCTGTCTTCATGTCCATCTGAGGCTGGTAGTAAAGCTCAAATTCTCCTCTTTTCAGTGCCCGTCGCAGTTTCGATTCAAGCTCCATATGCTTAGTGGCAGTCTCGCCCATTGCGGCCTTAAACATCTTATAATTATTGCGGCCGTAGTTCTTAGCCTGGTACATGGCGGTATCTGCATTCTTTAATAATTCCCCCAATGTCTCACCATCGGAAGGGTAATTTGCAATTCCAATACTGGCGGTAATCACTATTTCATGGCCATCGAGACTGAAGGGTTTTGATAACTCATAAAGGATCTTTTCTGCGGTCTGAGACACATCTCCTTGAAGTAAAACCGTAAACTCGTCTCCACCCAGCCTGGCAATTGCATCGGCCTTGCGGAGGCATGCCTTAAGATGTGTGGCTACATTTTGAAGCAGCAGGTCTCCTATATGGTGCCCTAAAGAGTCATTGATAACCTTAAAACGATCAAGATCAATAAAGATTATCGAAAAATCAAGATTGTAACGCTCGGCCATATTAAGATAATGGGTGACGTTGTTTACAAAACCCAGACGGTTCGGGAGCCCTGTAAGAACATCGGTGACCGCTAATTCTGCCATCACCTGATTCTGTTTTTTGAGTAATTTATTTGCCTCGTTCAATTCCTGAGAACTCATGTCCAGCGTCCGCTCAAGCAGTTGGACCTCTTTTTCATTAAAATCATATGACTGGTCAATAGCATTTATAAACTTCTGGAAATCTTCGTTTTTGTAAAACCTGTGGCTCTCGAAAGATTTTCCCAAGTATTTTTTTATCTGCCTTGTCAGTAACCGATTCACTTTTATTCCTCGGTAATTGTAGTTAATGTCATCGTCTGATTATGCAAGTCACATTGTTTCATTGTTTTATTATAAGGGGCCAATTCTCCGTAAGAGTAGAAACCTGTCATCCAGGTATCTACGCCTAATTGTTCCTGCACCACTTCAAGCTCTTCGACCGTCATCTGATCCATGAGTATTTTGCGGCCCACACAGCTTATCACCACTGCAAGACCTCGCTTGCCACTGGAAAGTCTGGCTTCTTTTGCCGCTTCACCGGCGCTCTTGATGAGATCGTCAATATTACCCTTCATGAGGAGGGTAATAGATCCTTCCGGCACATCACCAGCGAATGTAAGACTCTGCTTTTCCTCATCTACCCCAAGCAGTGTACGTATAAGCATATGATCAGTTTCCTCCCTTCTTATACTTAGAGGAAAGCGCAATCCGCTTGCGGGAAGCTGTTCTGAAAAATTGCCCAGATATTTTTTGTACAGTGCCAGCGCAGGTTTTCCGTCAATTTCGTAAACAACGTTTCCTTCCGATTTGCTTATTATTCGATCGACTCCAAATTCCCCCCATCCTGCAAAACATCCATACCCTGCTTCAAGGGCTTCTCCATAAAATCCTATTAAGACTAAATTGTTGGTCTTGGCTGGCCCGTTAGCCATGACATAAGTTTCCTTAAATCTCCCCTGATCCCCGGCCAGGCCTCCTGTAGCAGCTATGTTATCGATTACGTTGAGGCCTTTTGCCAGCTCACTTCCGTTAAACAAGACTCCCTCTGAAAGTACCAGAATGTGTTTTAAATCAGGGGCTTTCATCCTGAGCATGAGCGCTGAGGTCCTTTCTCTCAAACGGGCAACGTCCTCTATTTCGGAGGAGATGACCCTGACTCTGCTTTTTTCAAAAAATACAGCGGTTGCAACGATATCGTCGTCACTTACATCGGCATCGAGCACGTTACCGGCGGTTGAAGCTCCTACGATATTGGCGTTGGGATAAAGGCCTCTAAGCTCATCAAACCGTTCCGGCGCTTTCATGCTGTCAGGATGGCCGAATACCAATACTAATTGAACCTGATCACGCGAATCTATCTCGGATCTTACAACATCCCATACATCATTTCCCCATCGTATTTGCTCCAATTTCATAAGTTCTCCAGCCCTTGTATTTTTTATTTTATAAAGAAAGCATGCCTGCCTGACCAAGAAAGTCCTTTGTCGAAATATCGGTTCATTCCGGAATTTCTTTAATGAAAAGTCAGGAAATAGGAATTGTGGAATGTTACTTTCATCTTGAGAAATCACAGAAAAAGGAGGCACCGAAAAGTCACAGATGAGTGATTGGCGAACGTTCCCTGGAGTACGAAAATCCCGCGATAAAGGCGTTTACAATGGACGTCAGATATCCATCAGAACTTTTTAAAATTTGGTTCTAAGCAAAAAAAAGGGTCCTCGATCTGATCATCGAGGACCCTTAAAAAAACCCATAACAAGAACTTCTGCTAGGCCTAGGAACTAGCACCCTCCGCTGAAGCCTCGGGATTCGCCGCTTCTTCAATTCCCATGGAAGCCCACACTATCTCTGCTATATCAAGGGCTTTCATCTTCTCTTCCTTCTCGCGATCCTTGATTCCATCGGACATCATGGTAAGGCAGAACGGACAACCAACCGCTATCGTGTCGGCGCTGACCGCTATTGCCTGGTCGGTACGCATATCGTTAATTCTTTCTCCTATATCCTCTTCCATCCACATTCTCCCGCCACCGGCTCCGCAGCAGAAGCTCTTGGCGTAGTTCCTGTCCATCTCAGTCAGCCTGAGACCGGGAACAGCCTGCAGAACCTTTCTGGGCTGATCATATATATCATTGTACCTGCCCAGGAAGCAGGAGTCATGATAGGTAAACATCCCCTGCATAGATTTTTTCATGCTGATCTTACCCTTTGAAATAAGATCGTCAATGATCTCGGTGTGATGGTAGACCTCAAAGTTACCACCGAAATGGGGGAAATCCTTCTTGATCATGTTATATCCATGAGGACAGGTGCAAATGATCTTCTTTACACCATAGCCGTTCATTATTTCGATGTTCATCTGAGCCAGGGTCTGAGAAAGATATTCATTGCCACCCCTCATAGCGGAATCGCCGCAGCAGCACTCTTCCTCTCCCAGTATGCCGAAGCTCACCCCCGCCGCTTTGAGCAGTTTGGCAAAGGCTATGGTCACCTTCTTGCCTCTGTCGTCAAAGGAACCCGAACAGCCTACATAGAACAGGTACTCAACATCGGGATCCTCGGCCAGCGTCTTGACATCAAGATCCTTTGCCCAGTCGCCTCTCAGATGGGTTCCTATTCCCCAGGGGTTGGAGTTGTTCTCCATATTCCTGTAGGTCAACTGTAGTTCGGGGGAGAAATCGGCCTCCATCAGTACCTTGTACTGCCTCATGCTGGTGATCATCGGGATATGCTCATTGAACACCGGGCAGGCCTCCATACAATACATGCAGTTTGTACATGCCCAAAGTTCGTGGAGGTCTATGACCTCCCCCACCATCGCCTTTTCCGGCTCCGGGATCGCGGGATCCTCACCAGGTTTGGCGGCTTTTTTCGCTGCCATGACTACCGGCGCACGCTCAAGCCAGTATTCCTTTATATCCTGATGAAGCTTCTTCGGTGAAAGCGGTTTGCCCGATAGATAAGCCGGGCAACCATCCTGGCAGCGCCCGCACTTCAGACAGGCATCGGTGTTAAATATCTGTTTCCAGGTCAAATCTTCAAGCTGCCCCACACCAAAGGCCTCGGCGTTTTCAAAGTCGGCAATCGGTTCCAGATATCCCTTGGGTTTGAGGGATCTCATGTACTGATTGGCTGGCGCAAGGACTATATGCATGAGCTTGGAGAAGGGCAGATAGGCTATAAAGCCAAAGGCTAGAAATGCGTGTATCCACCACATGAACTTGTGGAGAATCCTGACTGTATCATAGCTGATACCAGTCAGGGTCTTCGAGAATAGGTATCCTGCAAAGGACCACCCGCCCCAGGTATAGCCATCTACGTTTACGTTTACATAGAGTCGGAATCCCTCAAGGAAAAAACCGGTTATTATGATTCCGCCTATGAGTACCAGTATTATAGCGTCATCCGCAACGGCATCCGCCTTGCCGCGATACCCCAGTCTGTCCGGTTTCTGGATGTATTTCCTCCAGAGAGCCAAGACAACACCGACAATGACTGCCAATCCGAATATCTCCATTACAAGGGAGAATCCAAGGTAGAAACCGCCGTTAAAGAAGGGGACTAAAAAGGGAAGATGAAAATGTGTTGCATCAAAGGCTGCACCAAATATAAGAACAAAAAATCCAAAGAATATAAGTGCATGCATAATGCCCGGGAAAGCATCCTTGAAAGTTCGGACCTGAAGCAGGCCATTCATAAGCAGTGACTTTATCCGTTCTCCTGCATTATCTGTCCTGTTTTCCGCGCGACCTATTGCTTTCCACATCTGCAACCGCAGATAGAAACCATATACACATATAGCTATGGCAATTGCCGCAAATAGAAAAAGTATTGGTTCCGACGGGAAAGGAGCATTCCAGAACACCTCTCTCCCCTCATTTCCTACAGAGTACACCTGGCCGTGTCCCATAATATGCGCCTCCATATAGAAGTTAAGCTTATCTAATCCTGGTGGTTCCGTAAAAGCAAAAAACCACCGCTGTCAGCCCTTTACGAGCCCAGCAGGATCAAATATCTCCAAGAAAAAGGTCAAGATATTTTAAGAAAAAAGGGGTGGATAACTCTGTATCCACCCCTTTTTTTAACTTACAGTATCTTTTTCACTGCAGCAGTCAGTTCGGGAACAACCTTAAAAAGATCGTCAACGATGCCGTAGTCAGCCTTTGTAAATATAGGCGCCTCTTGATCCTTATTGATGGCGACAATATATTTAGAGGAACTCATACCTGCCAGATGCTGAATTGCACCGGAGATACCACATGCGATATAGAGGTTCGGAGAGACAACCTTTCCGGTCTGACCAACCTGATCCGCCTGGGGTCTCCATCCAGCGTCAACTGCGGCCCTTGAGGCACCGACAGCAGCACCGAGAAGGCCGGCAAGTTCTTCGAGAGTCTTGTACTCATCGGAGCCCTTCATACCACGCCCACCGGAGATAATAACATTAGCTTCCGTAAGCTCCATCTTGCCGCTTGCATCCTTCTGAACCTCAAGAACCTTCGTTTTGAGGGCGTCGGCGCTTACTCCTGCATCGAATTTTACTACTTCACCGGCCTTTGCATTCTCCACCGCGGCGAAGACATTGGGACGCAGCGATGCCATCTGGGGGTAGCTGTCGACTGCAACTTCCGCAAAAACCTTACCAGCATACATAGGCCTGATGGCTATCATCTTTCCATCAGCAACCTTCATGTCTGTACAATCCGAAGCCAGACCCGTCGCCAGTTTCCCTACCAGGGCTGCCGAGAGATCTTTCCCCTCTACCGATGCTGCAAGAAGCAGGATAGAAGGATCATTTTCCTTCACCACCTTGGCAATTGCTGCACTGTATCCATCTGTCGTATAATCGGCAAATACGGCGTTATCCGCCACGTATACCTTATCCACACCATATTTGGCCAGTTCCGGAGCAAGGCCTTCAACACCGGACCCTACAAGAACAGCACCTACTTCCTCACCCAATTCATCAGCAAGCTTCCTAGCCGCGCTCGCGATTTCAAAAGAAACCTTGCGAAGAGCGCCGCCTCTCTGCTCAGCAACTATCCATACACCTTTTGCCATTGTCCTATCCTCCTATTCCCTCCGATTAAATTACCTTGGCCTCTTCCCTAAGCAACTTGGCCAACTCAGCAGCCTTCGCAGCCGCATCAGCGCCGTCGACAATCTTACCTGCGGCTCTTTGCGGAGGAGGAGTCATCTTGATAACCTTAGCCTTCGGCTCAAATGATATGCCGAGAGCGCCTGCGTCTTTAACCTCAACGGGCTTCTTCTTCGCCTTCATGATACCTGGAAGTGATGCGTACCGAGGTTCATTAAGACCCTTCTGAGCAGTAATAACACAGGGCATGGCGCTTTCTATGACAAGCTGTGCGCCTTCTATAGGTTTGGTAGCCGTTGCCTTACCGCCGACAACTTCCAGCTTAGTTACAAGGGTTACCTGGGGGATCCCGAGGATTTCAGCAATTACGGAGCCGACCTGACCTGAGTCATCGTCAATAGCCCTCTGCCCGCAGAATATAATATCAGGATTGATGTCCTTAATCGCGGCCGCCAGAGCTGCCGCAGTGTTGTATGCATCCGCCTCGCCGATGGTGATATGCACACCCTTGTCCGCTCCCATGGCAAGGGCTGTGCGGATCGTATCCATAGCCCGTGCGGGCCCCATAGATACAACGGTAACCTCGCCGCCGTTTGCCGCTTTCAGTTTAAGGGCTTCCTCAACACCATATTCATCATAGGGATTCATTACCCATTTTATTCCACCCTCTTCGATACCGGATCCGTCGGCCTTTACCTTGATCAATGCCTCGGTATCAGGAACCTGTTTTACACACGCAACTATATTCACAATTGCCTCCTTTCAACGATGAGCACAAAGGGTAAGCCGCCCGCACCCACCTTTTCTTGTTTTTCTTATATTATTCCACCCCCCCTCCTAATTGGGGAGAGAGGGTGGAAGTAAAATACTACAGACGATTTTTGACTATGTCATCCACAACAGAAGGATCTGCCAGGGTTGAGGTATCGCCGAGGTCGTTGATCTCTCCGGCTGCTACCTTTTTCAGAATCCTGCGCATGATCTTTCCGCTTCTCGTCTTGGGAAGGCCGTCTGCCCACTGAATCTTCTCAGGGGTAGCAATCGGGCCGATCTCCTTACGCACATGAGCGATCAGGACCTTCATAAGTTCGGGAGTCTTCTCAACTCCGTTATTCAGAGTGACAAAGGCGTAGATAGACTGACCCTTCATCTCATGGGGATAACCAACAACAGCAGCTTCCGCAACCGTGTCATGCTTGACCAGGGCGGACTCGATTTCTGCCGTTCCCATTCTGTGACCGGAGACATTGATAACGTCATCGATACGACCGGTGATCTGATAGAATCCGTCCTTATCCCTTCTCGCTCCGTCACCTGCTACATAGTAACCGGGGAACTGCTCGAAGTAGGTTTCCTTGAACCTTGACTTATCACCATATATGCCTCTTGTGATCCCGGGCCAGGGCTTCTTCATGCAAAGCGCACCCGATGCCACAGTCTCGGTAATTTCCTTGCCTTCATCGTCCAGAAGAACCGGCCATACGCCCATGAAGGGGGTTGTAGCCATGCCAGGCTTGATATCCGTGGCGCCGGGAAGGGGCGTGATCAGGATTCCGCCTGTCTCTGACTGCCACCAGGTATCAACGATGGGACACTCGCCACGTCCGATCAGGTTGTAGTACCAGTTCCATGCCTCGGGGTTGATGGGCTCACCCACTGTCCCGAGGATCCTGATGGAGGAGATATCCGCCGCCTTAACCCAGGTATCGCCCTCTTTGGCGATGGAACGAATGGCTGTCGGAGCGGTATAGAATATGTTGACCTTGTATTTTTCTACGATCTTCCAGAAACGGCTCATGTCGGGATAGTTCGGAACGCCTTCGAACTGGATTGAGGTAGCACCGTTACAGAGCGGACCATAGACTATGTAGCTGTGACCGGTAACCCAACCTATATCGGCTGTGCACCAGTAGATATCACCATCATGATAGTCAAATACCATCTTGTGAGTATATGCAACATAGGTCAGATAACCACCCGTGGTATGGACCACACCCTTGGGCTTTCCGGTTGAACCGGAGGTATAGAGAACGAACATGGGATCTTCCGCATCCATCCACTCGGGCTCGCAGTTGGCATCAACTTTAGCCATCTCATCGTGCCACCACAGATCCATACCATCCTTCCAGTCACACTTGATCTTGTCTCCGACACGCGCAACAACAATAGTCTTCTCAATAGAAGGACACTGAGCCACTGCCGCGTCAGAATTTGTCTTCTGGGGAATAGCTTTGGCTCCACGGAAGGTACCGTCGCAGGTAACAAGCAGTTTAGCTTCGCTATCCTGAATTCTGTCCCTGAGAGCGTCTGCTGAGAATCCGCCGAAGACTATGCTGTGAACAACGCCGATACGGGTACAGGCCAGCATGGAGATAACCAACTCGGGAATCATTGGAAGATAGATTACAGCCCTGTCACCCTTCTTGAGGCCCTGAGCTTTCAGAACATTTGCGAACTTGCATACTTCCTCATGCAGCATCTTGTAGGTGTAACCCTTTTCTTCACCGGGCTCATTGCCTTCCCACTGAATAGCTACCTGATTGCCCTTCTTCTCAAGGTGTCTGTCAAGGCAGTTATAGGAGACGTTCAGCTTGCCGCCTTCAAAGTATTTTACGTATATTTCGCCTTTTCTGTGATCAAAGTTGTAGTCCTCGACCTTGTCCCACTTCTTGAACCAGGTAACATACTTCTCAGCGATTTCTCCCCAGAAACCATTCGGATCTTCGATAGATCTTTTGTACAGTTTCTCGTACTCCTCTTTGCCATTTATATTGGCCTTTCCCTTTATCCATTCAGGTACAGGATAAACTTCTTTCAACTCTACCTTCTCGTCCGCCATTGTTTTGCTACCTCCATTTATTATGGTTTTCTATAAAATGTCTATAAGAACCCAACGACTCTAAAACCCGACAAAAACATGGGCCTTCCGAGGCCCGGCAATCAACCCAAGGTCAGAATCTGACTAAAGGTCATTTTGCTGGGTGAAGTAATCAAAAAAGGGGTCGAATGTCAAGGAAAAAAACTTGCAGCGCCCACCATACAGCTGCAATCAACAAGATTTCAGAAAAGATTTGAGTATCCGGATTTCGCTACCACATGCCCGTAGAAAAATATTAGGTCGATATTCAAAAGAGGCCAAAGCAAGGATGAACGCCATATGCACCAAATCAATCTTGATTCGCCCCCGCAAATCTGCTACCTTCCCGGCCATGTCTATTGCAGCACCTTATTTTCTGACTTCCTTGGGATATGTATGACGGAGGTAGAGGCAACAGACGACATTCTACTTTCAATCATAGCTACCAGAACCTACATGCTTGCTTATATGCTCAACTTTCGGGGTTAGTTCCCATTCCTGTTCTTTGAAAGATTGACTTAGCTCAGTACAGTTTCCAATAGCGTATCAAAGAAAACGTGATTTTTTCGGCAGAAAAACATTTCACGAAGGCTATTCGCTGTGAGGGCACGGATTGGACAAAATGCTTCTCCAAATAATAGGCCCCTAAATTCATCACCACAAACACGTATCTGAAAAAAGAAGGGCCTTTGATCTGCTTCAATACTAACCGGCATGCCGGATATACAGTACATAAAATAAAATCCTTTTGGGGTAAGCAGAGCTTGGATTTCATATAACTGATTTTTTGGCCAAATCGACACATATCTTGGCAAGATGCTATAATACCTAAACATCCTGTTGAGTTCCGCAAATCATTCCCGCGCCTTCGTCGGTAACACGCATATCGCAATACAAAAGCGAAAACCGATCCTGTTATGGCTGTAGAAAAAATGTTTTCTCTGGATAAGAAACAACGACATACATCACATTGATGTTCCGCAGCTTTATCGTGCAATTTCCAAATAGAGAGTTGAGAGCCCAAAAGGGTTTTATCCTATTTTCTAAATAAAACAGGAGGTTGTATAAATGAGTGATAAGATAAATATTTGTGTAGCAGTGACCGGAACCGTTACCAGAAGAGGGGACGGCCGGGGGATGACACCTTACCTCCCCCTTTCACCCGATGAAATTGCAGAGGATGCCAAGCGTTGTTATGACGCCGGGGCCACTATTGTCCATATTCACACCCGCAATCACGAGACCGGCGGGGTCTACGGCCCGGACGAGGTGGAAAAAAACACCCAGGCCTTCAAGGAAATCCATGACAAGATCAAGGAAAAGTGCCCGATAATCATAAATCTCACCACAGGGGGCCACGCGTCGCAGACCATTAAGCAGAAGGTAGAGCCGGTCTGGGTGGTAAAACCTGAGATGGCCTCCTATACCTCAGGTTCGATCTCATACGGGATGTACAGCAAAACCCAGGGAAAGTTTGTAATGGACATGTGTGTCCCGATGCTTTTTTCAGACATGTTGTGGACTGCCGATGTCATGCGCGAAAACAATGTGAAGCCGGAATGTGAAGTCTACGACCGCGGCATGCTAAATAACATAAAAATCCTCGAACATGCCTTCAAGAAGCCCCTCCAGCTCCAGTTTGTAATGGGAATGCCGGGACAGGTCACACCGGCCACGCCTAGAGATCTGATAAGGATAGTGGATGCTGCAAAAGAGATGTTCGGCAATGATTTTACCTGGGGGGTATGCGCTGCCGGCTTTGTCGAGTGGCAGATGCTTGCACTGGGGGCCATGATGGGCGCCAATTCGGTACGAGTCGGCCTTGAAGACAACCTTTACCTGGAAGAAGGGGTTCTGGGGAGCAATGCCCATATGGTGGAAAAGGCGATCCGCATGGTCCGTGATGTAGGGCGCGAGCCTGCCACGGTAGAAGAGGGCCGCAAGATACTCAGCCTTGCCTAAAAAGTAACGGATTATTTTTACAAAAAGCGAATAAAAAGGGTTTTCATTGGTAACCCTGGCTTATTACCGGCAAAGCCCGGGTGCAGCCGGGGCTTCTGATCCTGAAAAATTGAAGACCTCCTATCTGTAAGCCTTGCCACGGTTTCGGGTAGGAGGTTTATTATTGGAAAAACTTCCCTGAAAGTAAAAAATCGAATGACGCAACCGCCATATTGAGGCCATAGACACTCACCTTAGTGACAATATTCGGAAGTCTTCGATACGGAGTGAATATTAACAGTCGCCCCAGCCCGAATCACAAATTCACTTACACCCACCTCGCTTTCAGGGTTTCCCCAGTCGTATGTATAGCCCAGCCTTGCCCAGGGTTATCCCTCCGCGCCGTATGAACTTTGCTTCAGATCATCGAACCACTTTTTGTACCGCTCCCTTACCGTGACAAACTGACAAGACAGTGGGAAATCCAGTCCCGCTTCGTGGTCGCTTATCTCAGGATCAGGGGTTGGACGGAAAAGGTCGTCCGGCGATACCCAGATTTCCACAAATCTGTTTTTCCCATCCCCCGTAGGTAACCCCAGCAGCTGCTCGATCCTCAAGGTAAGCTGTTCAGGCGCAAGATTCCGATCCCGGCAAAATGCCTTAACCTCCGGGACAACCGTGACCCACAGATCCTTTGACAGTTTCGTTGAACCTCCAACCTTGTCATCATATCCATCCCACGAGGTCCAGGTGACGACAAGGACTTGCATGTCCCTGCTCCAGATCAAGACCTCGTTCCCCGGAACGATCGCAACAAGATTCCTGGATATTTCATTGTACTCTGCCACCTCCGCGTCCCTTATCGCATGTGAATAGGCCTGCCTGGGCTCCATTGACGACAGGCCCTGCCGGGTATGTGAACAGGCCCAAAGAACCGGAAGAAGGCAGAGCATCAGGGCAATTGCCCCAAGAGATATCCGCAATCTTCTTTTTTTCATAAATATTTTCCGGTCTTAATTCTTTTCTACAAATTCCCCTGCTATTCTGCAATGATCAGAAAACAGCGAAAAACAGATGACAGATCTTCATCAGACATCGGTCTCCCATGCCTCTTTCAGCCGGTCCACATTTTCAACCAGAAGGTTCATGTACTCTTCTTCCAGATCAATCATCTCCGTGTCTTTCCCTCGCAGCCACTCGGCCAGCCAGGCAAATCGCAGGGCTATTACAAACTCCGGAAAGAGCCTCCAACTCCGGGCGGTGATGGACGAAGACTCTAGCATTAAACGGATAAAGGAAAGAGCAAGCTTATCGGTCAGGCCCGAGGGATGCTCCATGCCTATACAGCCTATGAGATTTGCGGCATCGTATATCTCGGGCTTGAAACCGCAGAACTCCCAGTCGATCACCGCCGCGATGTCGTCCCCCCGCCAGATAATGTTCAGGGGATGATAGTCCCCGTGGCAAAAAGACAGGGGCAGCCTGTCGTAGGAATCCATGAAGGAGCACCGCAGAAAATAGAAGATCGGCGCGAACTTTGGAGCTACATCGCCTGTGTGCTGCGAGATCTCTTTTTCAAGATTGAGGATATAATCCTTAATGGAAAATACAGGCATGCCTCGAACAGGGGAAAGACCTTTTGAGCGTAGAGAAAGTTCGCGGAGAAAATCCGCCAGGGCCCGACCCTTTCCGTCGTCGCTGACATAGAGGGGCCGATCCAGAGGCGTACCCTCCATAAAGGCTGAAAGCTGCCACCATGAACCGTCACAAAATGCCAGCGATGTTCCCCCTGGTGTCTTGAAATAGGGAACAATCTGAGAAAGGCCACCGTTATTAAGATCGTCCAGGATTTGGCTGATTAGTAGTTTTCGTTCGCGGCGTTCCGGAGCGATCCGCTCAAGGACAAACAGCCCACCCGCTTCGCCTTCAAAAGCAGTGCGAAACAGCGAACGTTCCGGGCTCCCCTGTATGTTCAGATCGGGCCGGATCGTTTTCAGGGAAATGCCCCACAGAGAAAGGGCGCTTCTGATTGCTTCCTCTGAAATCATTGGGCTTCGCAGCAGGCCTGAAGGACCTCTTCCGCGTGGCCATTGACACGGACCTTTTCCCAGACCCGAACGATTTTCCCGCTGGGATCTACCAGGAAGGTGGTGCGCACCACACCCATGTACTCTCTACCGGCCATCTTCTTTTTCTGCCACACACCGTAGAGATTGCAGACCACCTTTTCGGGATCGCTGAGCAGCTCAACTGTAAGCCCCTGCCTTTCGATGAACTTTTTATGGGACTCTTCCGAATCGGGGCTGATACCTATGGCGAAGGCCTTCTGTTTCTCGAATTGTTCAAGGAGTTTTGAAAACTCCTTCGCCTCGCGGGTGCAGCCGCTGGTGTTGTCCCTGGGATAGAAATAGAGGACCACCCACCGCCCGGCAAAATCGGCAAGACTTACCGGCTTCGATTGTGAATTTTTCAATGTAAACGCGGAAGCCAGTTCTCCCGATTGAAGCTTATATGGCACAAAAAGTTCCTCCCATGTTAATGGTAAATATCCGCACCAACCAAAACAAGCCTTGATGGAACTATCCAACTTGGGTATGAATAACCGCGACCGCGGTTAGCAACCGCCTGTTCCTCAAGTAAATCCTCCACCCTTCACCCCCCCGATATCCGAAGAAGACTTGGAGGAAAAAACGGAAAGCAGTTTTTCCGTTTTTTCTCCTCCGCAAAAAGGGCAAATCTGTTTTTTGTCGGCCTGAGATGTCGAAACAAGCTGTTCGAACTGCCTGGCACAATCGTTACACCGATATTCGTAAAAAGGCATGATATATCTTTTTCTCCTGTCCGTTTATACCCAGGGGCTTAGGAAAAAACCCAAGAAAGAGTCCGCCCCTAAGCTTTTTTAAAAGATCCCAGGATAATTTGATTGGAATCATTTATATGGCTTTTACCTATGACAAATTAATAGCGTTCACAGTGAATACGATAATGTTTTTTATACCCGAAGTCAACCAGACCGTTGCACACTCGCTATATTCTATTGTCTCTATCCATTCTATTGTCTTGACGAACGAGATTTTTGGTGGAATACTGGACTTTTATGAGTGTAAATCTCTCAAAAAAATTTGAAAACGGGAAGGAGAAACTTATTATGAAAAAATTTTTGGTTTTAATCGGCGTAGTAATTATGGTCCTATATTCTGTGGGAACCGGTTTTGCTGCTAACCAGAAGAATACAGGCTGCGGCCTCGGGTCAATCGTCTTTGAGGGTCATGACGGCTTGGTGTCTCAAGTCTGTGCGGTAACAACCAACGGCACATTCGGGAATCAGACCTTCGCTATTACCTCAGGAACTTCAAATGCCGAGAAACCAAACGACCTATGGTCAAGCAAAAAATTGAATAACTATGTTGCTGAGAATATGGACAACCTGGCGACGGATATTGCCAAGGGAGAGGGAGAGTATCTGAATACACTGGCAGTCTTGATGGAAGTACCTGAAAATCAGAGGACTGGTTTCTACGCTAATCTCCAGTCCAATTTTTCACGTATCTACACATCTAAGGATGTAACCCACGAAGACATCATTAAAAATATAAAAACCGTAGTTTTAGCAAGCTAAAAGGACTTTTTTGTTGAAGACTAAGAAGGGGAAATATGAATGTCTAAGATGGCTTCTATTTCCCCTTCTTCTATCTTTAATATTTCCCATTTATGCGTCAGCAGCACAGGATTCTCCATATCTCACCCTTCTCTTAGATAAAGCCCGTCACGAGGAATTATACAAGAATAGATACTGGCAAACCCTCTTGCACTATAAAAAAACCCCATTAGGTATCAGGAGCCTGATTGATGACCCCAATTTTTTTCTTGCTGAAGGGGGGAAGCATAATCCAGAGGCGGAGTTAGAGGCAACAATACGGGCATTATTTAAGGAATCCGATAATGAGACCGGGCATCCGGCATGTAAGTTCATTGCCCGCTTTGCCTGGTTAAAGGAAACTTTGAGCATAGACATGACAAAGCTTCCGGTTCCAGAATGTGGTCCTTTTAAACAACTCATGGGTCAGATCAAACCGGAATCGGCAACATTAATATTTCCGACATCTCATATGAATAGTCCCGCGTCCATGTTCGGCCACACTCTTCTGACAATACAGACAGCCGACAAGAGTAAACTCCTTTCCCATGCGATCAATTACTCCGCTGTTACAACCGATACCTTCGGACCAACGTTCGCGATCAAGGGTCTCCTTGGATGCTATAAGGGTTATTTTTCCATCCTTCCCTACTATGCGAAGTTACAAGAATACAGCGATGTCGATCACCGCGATATATGGGAGTATCCCCTCAATCTCAACGAAGAAGAAGTAAAACGCCTGCTGATGCATGTCTACGAACTGGATTCCATATATTCAGATTATTATTTTTTTGATGAAAATTGCTCCTATGATCTCCTTTTTTTATTAGATGCGGCAAGACCTTCGCTTAATTTGACGGACCAGTGCAACTGGTGGGTAATCCCTCTGGATACGATCAAAACGGTTAAAAGTAACGGCCTGATCACGGAAGCCCTCTACAGGCCGTCCAAAACTGCAAAGATAAACCAGCTTGCCTCTCTCATATCGAAAACGGGACAAGAGGCCGCGATCTCCATGGTAAAAGGGGGCTTGGAACCGGAACAACTTTCAGTCCAAAAGATGTCGCATGATGAAAAAATAGGTGTTTGTGATCTTGCAATAGAATATCTTCAATATGATTATGCAAAAAAAGAGCTGAGCAAAAACACCTACCAAGATCGCTTCCTGAAAATATTACAGGCCCGCAGCTTGTTGGGGGGCGGCGATATAGACAGATACGACATCCCCGCTCCGCCACAACCTGATGAAGGACACGATTCCAACCGCTTGAGTATCGGCGTAGGAATGATGGATGGTGACATGTTCCAGGAGGTAAGATACAGACCGGCGTATCATAGCCTGCTGGATAACTGGAACGGATTCAGGGAAGGTTCACAGATCATCTTTGCAGACACGGCTCTCCGATATTACCATACAGATGAACAACTCAAGCTGGAATACCTGGATATAATAGACATCGTCTCGCTTACTCCGAGAAGTAATTTTTTCCATCCCATTTCCTGGAGAATGAAGACCGGCCTGCTACAAAAGACCGGTGCCGATGGAGCAGACCATATGGTTTATGAGCTTAATCCCGGTGGTGGGCTTACATATAAGAACGACTACCTTGGGCTCTGTTATATCATGATGGAAACGGACCTGAATCTAGGGAATAGTCTGGAAAAACGGTATGCTGCTGGTATCGGGGCATCATCTGGTTTCACCAAAACATTAACCGAGCACTGGAAGATGCATTTTTTTATAAGAGGTATAAGGTACGAAGTGGGCGACAGGCACAACACCGTTGAAGCAAGCCTCCAACAGAGTTTTATTCTTACAACCAATACAAATATAACCATAGACATTTCAAGAAATAAGACTCACAATCTCTATAAATCAGCGGCAATCCTATGCTGTAATTTCTTTTTTTAAGAGAATCGTCTTTACTGAAGTCACCATTAGTCGTTATTAAAATGAATTTAGAAGTGATGAGAAAATGAAGAATACATTAAGAATAATGACATTATTCATTATCATGGCAATGTTTTTGAGCGGTTGTAATATGCAAAACAGATTTCTTTATTTACCCAAAGCGGAGGAGTCTTCCCCTCTAATGCTCAATCATAAGGGCGTGAAACCCTGGCATGCAAAGGCTTTGGATTATCAGGGGTTGATTTCCGTCCAGGAAAGATCCGCACCTAATGGCACAATTGTTATCTTTCACGGCAATGGAGGACCCGCCCTCGAAAGAAAGTTTTACTTAAAACCTTTTATGGAACTAGGCTTACGCGTAATTTTGGCCGAGTATCCGGCATACGGAGGTCGCCCCGGAAAAGCAGGAGAAACGCCCTTTGTCGCAGACGGTCTTAAAACGGTGCACCTTGCCTACGAACAATATGGAACACCGCTTTATTTATTGGGAGAATCACTTGGCTGTGGTGTTGCTGCCGCTGTTGCCGGGCAGGCATCCGTTCCCATCAGCGGGATAATATTAATTACGCCTTGGGACACACTGGCTTCAGTTGCAAAGTCTACGTTTCCGTTTATTCCAGTGAAACTGATTTTAACTGACAAATATGACAACATAAAAAATCTTCAATCGTTTAAAAAGAGAATCGCCGTAATTAGTGCGGAAAACGATGAAGTTATTCCCATTAAGCACGCACTAAATTTGTATAACGCCCTCCCGGAAGACAAAAAACGTATGTGGATAATCAAAGGCGCGGGCCATAACGATTGGTTGTTAAAGGCAGACACTTCTTTGTTCAAAGAAGTGACCGATTTTATCAGGGGTAACGACTGATAGCAGCCTTGGGAAAATTATCCAGAGACCATCCACCAAGGTTCTGGAAGCATTCAAGGCCCGCGCTAATACCCATAAACATTGCCTTCTGCTTTTTGAATTCCGGCAGCAGCGCCTAGAATTTTGTAGCCTAACGTTTACAGCCACTGCTAATATTCTTCGGATAAGAATAGAGATCAGCCACTTTCGGCCCTCCCATGGAGATAAGGATTTCACCTGAAGAACTTAGAAAAACAGTAGATCTAACGCCAGCGATGTTAATCGATATCGGGCAGTATTTTTACATGCAGCTATTGGATAAGAAAAAGTAGCAATATCCGATAATGCCACAGGAAGAGGATGCTGATTCTCTTATCCATCCACCACTGAATAGTTCACCCGGCAAACTCCTACTCATAGGGTCTGTAGGCCAGGATAACCCGCCATTGTCGCCCGTGCAGTTTTACCGTCTCCCAGGCGGCGTTTTTTATAACCTTTTCCTTAAGCCCAGGAGCAAGGAACATATAACTGCCTCTGCCGGTTGGCTCGGAAGAGATTTTTCTGCCAAGGCTGACCAGGCTTTCATGCTGGGCATAAATGGGGTCGCTGAAGAGCATCTTTCCCATTTCTTCCGGGTCCTGGTCATAGATGATCATCCCATCGGTCTGCATCATCCAGAGTTCATAGTCATCGGGGATGGTGCTTGTTTTGATAAGGGGCCTGACAAGGAATTCCGGACGAATCAGCAGACTGACCGAGCCTGCGAAGTTCTTCTCCCTGTCATAGAGGGGACGGGCAAGGCTCATCGCAAGAAAACCCTCGGCCGATACAAAAGCACCACTGAGAATAGGCCTCGGGTCTTTCCTCATGGCCGCCACATGTTCACTCTTGCTTATATCTACGTTTTCGAAATTCTTGTATTCATGGGGCTCTATATTGCGCATCAGCCCTGCGGAATCAACAAAGGCGGCATCTACCACGGCAGGGTTTTCGGTGATTATTGCCTGTAGAAGTTTTCTGATATCATCTTCCTTTTTTACATCGCCATTGTTTTTCTCTATCAATCTTGCCAGCGACTGATCAACCCGATCCAGGCCAGCCTGCAGATCGGGTACAAAGTACTCCAGAGAAAGGTTAAGCGGGGCCGGGACGTATACTTCATCCCCTTCGATTCTCGCAAGAATCATCCACCAGTCCAGGGTCGGCATTTTCTGGTAGTGCGCCCTGCGGATTATTCCATCCAGATCGTACTGCATGGCACCTTTTTCACCTTTGAGGGCCTCCGATACGGCCTGACTGAGGGACTTGCTTCCCTGGGTTATGGCATTCATGAAGATAAAATCACTGTCCCGATCCAGCATGGTATCGCCCTCTGAGTTAAGGACAAACCAGGTATAGTTCAGAGGCAGATCAAGGGCACCATTCAACCGGGCGTGCAGATCGTCCAGAAAAACCGAGGCCCCCAGCGCTCCGACGACTTTATTGTCGACCAGGATGGGGGCGGCCATGAGGGCCGATTTTTTTCCTGAGGAACGACTGTAGATAGGAAAACCCTCAACCGGATTACCGGCAAAGAGAGAAGGGAAATATCCTCGATTGCTCAGATTAAGGTTAGTGAAATCCTTATCAACGCTGTAGTAATTCCCATCGGGGAGAACAAAAAAATAGACTCCGGGAATGGCCGATGCAAGCTGCTTCAGATACTGCTTGATACCTTTCCAGTCACCACTTTTAGCCTCCGGGGTGGACGCTATCAGCTCAAGAGAGGCCAGGGTATTAACAAAAACTGAATCTAGATACTGGGCAGCGGCGCTGAGCGTTGTTTCAGCGCCTGCGGCAGCAGGCCTTTCGGCGGGCGCTGACGCCCATGCAGGATTCAGCAGGACGAAGAAAAGCATCAACGCAGTAAGAGCTTTCATATTTTTACCTTTTTCAGTTTTTTTATTTTATCTTCGAAAAATCTATTCTATTTTCATGAATATTTTTCTCTGTCTGTCGTAATTAAAAACTTCACCGGTTTGAAGCAGATAATACCAGCCGAGGATATTTATTTTACCGGCTTTGAGTCTTTCCTTTATGTAGGGGTATGTAAGCAAATGATTCATTTGCTGAACAATGTTGAGCTGTTCAGTTTTCCATTCCCTCTCCAGCATATCGGTTATGTTGTATGACAAGATCTTTTCTTTTACGCTGCGAGACAATTCCAGCCACCGTCTTGTATGGGGTATCTTGTCCAGTTCGTCTTGATCCTTAAACAGGGTGTTACATCCACCACAATTGGTATGTCCGCATATTACAATGTTTTCAACTTCAAGAACATTAACTGCATACTCAATTGCAGATGTAGTGGCCAGAAATTCATTGGTTTCTCGGAAAGGGGGAACAATATTTGCTATGTTCCTTATAACAAAAAGGTCACCGGGCAGTGCCTTTGTTATCAGATTGGGAACAACTCTTGAGTCGGAACATCCGATAAAAAGAGTATGGGGGGTTTGGTTGCGGCTTATTTTTTCGAACAGCTCTTTATATTCAAAAAAATCATTATTATTAAACTCCTTTACACCATCGAATAGATATTCCATTATTGGCCTCACACTAATAGTTTCATGCTCTTTTTGTTTTAGCAATCCATCAAACACACCTATCCTTAACGCTATAAGCCATCAAGCCCTGAATAAAAACATGGGATTAAAGGTTATTTTTACGAGTGGTTAACGGAGAAATTTCGCCAGGATCGCAATAGCCGACGATATCGATAGAATTTAACGCAAGAAAACTGGCTTGGGGGCATGATGAAAAAATTAAATGATTCACCTGGAAGATTCGGATGCATGGCTTTCTTTTGTAAGACATCTTTATTTCAGCTATAAAAACATTCTACCTGGCTGGTATTCTCCGAGTCCCGAGCGATACTACTCCAATTAATCGAAAATTAACAGAAAGAATTGCATAAAAACACCTATACTCTGAGGAACAAATATTGCCGGGTTGCCAGTTGCCAAACAACGTCCCCATGTGTTAGGGAAACCATGCTCTTGGGATATATATCAAATCAGATAAACAGCCATATCAAGTTGTATTTTTTCAGTTAGAGGCAGAAAGCCAAAGATTTGAGTTATAATGCGGCAACAAGCCCGTATCTTCAGTAAGAGCAGGACTTCATATTTCAAGTTAAAAAAAGGAAACACTTATGTATCCTCCAATGCTGCAGAGCCTGCTGGGTCTTTTTGCCTTTGTTTTCATCGCCTGGGCCCTGTCCGAAAACCGACGCGCCGTAAGTCTGCGCCTGATCATTACCGGCCTTGTACTGCAACTTGTTCTGGCCCTGATCGTACTGAAGATTCCATTCTTCGAAGATTTCTTTCTCCTTCTCAACAGGGCGGCGGAGGCCCTGGAGGAGGGTACCCGCGCCGGAACAACCTTCGTGTTCGGCTATCTCGGCGGCGCCCCCCTGCCCTTCAAGGAACCCTATCCGGGCGCGGCCTATGTCTTTGCCTTCCGTGCTCTGCCGGTCATCATAGTGACCGGTGCCTTCACCTCATTGCTCTATCACTGGAAGATAATCCCTGTTCTGGTCAGGGCCTTTTCGGCGGTCCTGCAGAGGACCATGAAAATCGGGGGGGGCTCTGGGAGTTGGCTGCACGGCCAATATCTTCGCCGGCATGGTCGAATCGCCCCTGTTCATCCGGCCCTATATCTCATCCATGACCCGCAGTGAGCTATTCACCATAATGACCTGTGGCATGGCTACCATCGCCGGAACTGTTCTCGTGCTCTATGCCAGCATTATCGGCCCTGTTGTGCCGAACGCCCTGGGACACATCCTCTCCGCCTCCCTGATCAGTGCGCCCGCTTCCATCCTGATCGCCGGTGTCATGATCCCTGAGACAGGAGAGCTTACGCTGGGCACAATAACACCTCCTGTACAGACACGCAGTTCCATGGACGCCCTCATTCAGGGAACCGGGTCCGGGTTGAAGATATTCATCAACGTCGTGGCCCTGCTGATAGTCCTCGTGGCAATGGTAAGCATGATAAATCAGATACTGGGACTGCTTCCACAGGTGGGAGGAGAAACAATTACCATGCAGGGCCTACTTGGATACATCATGAGCCCTCTGGTCTGGCTGGCCGGGGTTCCCTGGAGCGAGGCCCAAACCGCAGGAACCCTCATGGGGGTAAAGATAGTCCTCAATGAACTGATTGCCTACCTCGACCTTGCCGCGCTTCCCGCAGGCGCCCTCTCAGAGCGAAGCTCACTGATCATGACCTATGCCCTATGCGGTTTTGCAAACATCGGCAGCCTGGGAATCCTGATCGGCGGGTTTTCAACCATAGCCCCTGACCGGGCCAGTGAAATAATCGCCCTGGGACCGCGTTCAATACTGGCGGGGGTGCTGACCACCCTAATGACCGGGGCGATAATAGGGATACTGTATTGATTCTGACGGTAGCCCCGGAGAATTCTTAGACTCCCCGGGGCATAGCCACCGAAGTTATGATCTACCTCGTCCCCGATACGGTTTGGAGTATGAATGTCGCCTCTGGCAGTGAGATCCTGCCGTCGCCGTCTATATCAGCAGCATCATTGACGGTTACCTGATCGTCGGAGCTCAAAATCATAAGTACATTAATTATGTCCGCAAGATCCACGACGCCGTCACCGTTTGCGTCACCTTTTAAAATTGATTGACCCAAAAGGGATGCCGTAATAACGCCGGTTTCCGTTCCGTCGTCATAGGGAATGCTAAGAAGGGCGCTTAGCGAACCTGGCAATGTGGAGGAAAAGGTAATATCGACATAGCCGCTTTCCCCCGGTTCCAGTGTGATCCCCGAAAGGGAGTCATTCAGAATAGTAAAGGCCGAAGCACCATCTCCTGTTATAGATATGTTCCCCAGCGTTATTGCCGATACTCCAGTATTGGTGACAAACAGGCTGTGTTTGTCAGAGGAAATCCCTACAGTAACACCTCCAAAGTCTTCGCTTACAGAGGAAAGAGATAGCTGGATCAGAGAAGAAAAGGCAGTATTATTATCTTCACTTGTCTCCGTCACCGTATTTTCCGGATCTACGACTATCTCCACCAACGATTCCAGGCCAGAAAAATCTATATTGCGCAAAAGGGTGTACATTACCTCGACCCTGGCACCTGACAATATGGTCAGCCCACTGCGTTTGGCTATATCGACGCCGTTGGCCCGATACAGCACATCCACATCTTCAGCGACCACTTTACCGGTATTATCGATAACGGCGATCACATTTACCGACCCGTCCACCTGTTCCTCCAGTCGGCACTGAATTGCCACAAGATCCGGCTTAATCACTAAAAGGGACGCACGGTTGTCGGACTCGTCCTTTTCATCAATAAGCCCGCTGGGATCGACCACTGCGTACACCTCCGTACCATCAAAATCGGATGGCACCACCCAGTCAAGGGAGGCCTCCCCCGCCTTTCCCGCCGCAAGGGGATTCGGGGTAACGGTGGCGGCACCGATCAGTTGCCCCGATGCATCGGGATCACCAAGGTAAAATTTAACCTCAACATCAGGCAGGGTCACATCACCGCTGTTTTCTACAGCAGCGAAAATGGTAACGGAATCGCCAGGCGACGGATCCGCGGGCTCCACAAGCATCCCCGCTGCCTGCAATCTCAGATTCTGCGACAGTTCGTAGATGCTGTGATAGAGATCGGTTGCTGCCGTATCAAGGTTTTCACCGTTGTAAATGGCATGAAGCTTTCCATCGGATGAGAAAATGACGGAAAAATCATTTTCTATAATATCGTCTTCCGTAAGCATAAGATCACCGCTCCACAGACCATGTGTCGGATCATAGAGACTGAAAAAGAGATCAGTCCCGTTTTCGTCGCGGTCCTGCCACAAAATAAGAAGGCGATCCTGGGAATCTGCCGTTATGGCAAAATCCGTAAAGGTTGCCGAGATGCTCCCCTCCCGAATGGTCTCAAATGCCTTTGATGCCCAGTCGGTAAGCCGCGTTATCGAGGTCCCCTTCAGCCATATAAGTTCGGCAATTCCGTCCGTTCGGTATAAAACCCTGGGGTTTACATCCGGGATCTGATCTTCCGTGAGACGGATGGAAGCACTCCAGAGGGAACCGTCAAAGGAAAGATAGAAAAGTTCCTGGTCCTCCTCGGTGCTGAGATCTCCGTCCATATCCCTGGAGTAGGTCAGGACGGCGCCGGGACCACGGTAGGCGGCGGAGAAACTGATACAATCCTGAAATGACTCGGAAATCATCTGCGGCGCGCTGAAACTTGCGCCGTCCCACTTTGTATAATGTATACGAGTGGGAGACTCGCTTGTCCCTATCAGTTCCGCCCCCTCGTTGCTTTGCCACATAAGAAGGAGGCTACCATCGGCACCTCTCTTGAGCATGGGGCTATGGTCAAGGTAGCTGTTGTCGGTAAGTGAAACCGGCGTCGTCCACTGAGCGGTGACGGGATCAAAGACCGCGTATACAATCTCCAGTTCCTGTGCCATTTCCGAAATGGTAGTGCCGGTGAAATTCTCACTTTTTACCCGTTCCCATGCCGCCACTATTTTGCCATTCTGATCAAATGCGATGGCCGGGGCAAATTCGGCCCTGCTGTCATCCACTATGGGTTGGGGGTCGCTGTAGGTCTGGCCGTCGTAGTAGGTAAAGCTGATCTCCGTTGCCTGCAGCGTTGTATCGGCGGGATCGAAGTAAACATAGGCGATCCCCAGTTTGTCGTTATATTCTGCGATGGCCGGTTCAGAGTAGGGGTAAACATTCTGAACAAGTACACCCTCCTCGGTTATGGCCTGCACTTCGGCGTCCATGGGGACTATTCCGCTTACCGTCCCGAAACTGCTGTAAGGCTTACGGTTCAGGAAGTCCCGGGAAATGGGCTTAAAATCGGAGATATCGAAAACTGCCGATTCGGCGGGTACCGAAAATGACGATGGAGAAGACGATTCCGGATAGCTGAAGGGATGAGACGCTTCGAAATCTTTCGTGAAAAGCCAGGTAATGATACTTAATTTCGCCTTGATCTCCGACTCCAGTTTCTTCAAATAGCCTGGGGCTGCGGGGAACTGCCAGGTTACCTTTGCCGTACCCCCTCCGGACACCTCGGCTTTCAGCTTTGATATCCCGCAGGAAAGTCCCACCCCCACTTCGTCGGTGAGTGTTCCCTCTGTTTTATGAAAGCCCAGCTTTCCTGCTTCGCTGATTACCTGGAGGTCCAATTCACCACCTATCTTGACTGTTCCCTCTATTTTGGCCGTCTCGTTGAACCATTTTAGAGGCCGTCCTATTACCGGAAGAGAAATTGTCTTTTCCAGAGCGGGGATAAGGGTGACCGGTCCGACCTCCTTCTTTATCGTTCCTTCAGTTCCCATGATAAGGCTTGCGCCTTTCCATGCAAAGCCCTCTCCGATCTTGTATTCCAGATTTCCCTTGCCGCCGATTTTTCCGGTGATCTCCTGCCCTGCCGCTTTGAAACCCGTCGATCCTCCCAGCAGCACGCTTCCGGAGCCATCCGTTTTTGCTTCCACCGCCAGAATTGTCTGGGTCGGCGGGATGCCGAAAACTCTTCCCCCCACGATAGGCACCAGGTTCCAGGCTTTCCACAGGGTGGAGCCCAGGGTTTCCTCATCTATCTGGATCTTGATAGGTTCCGAGGGCCAGGAAGCATCCAGTGTATAGACAAGCAGACCCTTGTCGGGCTTGATTTTTCCGAACACTCCCAGGTCTGTGGCCCAGGTAGGAATGGGAACTACAAGGGGCCTAAGGACCGCCGGTATCGATTCTCCCCCGGCGGCGTTGAAGGCGGTGATCTTCAGCATATTGGTCTTGGCGCCTGTACCAGCGATAAAATCGGTCCCCATGTTGAAGGTGCGTGTCGCGCCGGTGGCCGTACCCTGTGACTGGTAGACGGTGCCGTTCAATTCGAACTTCACCACGCCCGGCTCTCCCTTCCAGTCAACTGAGACCGTGTATTCATTCGCCACAGTAAGGCCAGAGAGAAAGGTGTTGCCGTATTTCGAGGTGACATCGGTAATGAAGGGAGCTGTGATATCCTCAACGGCTTTCAGCTTGCAGTTGACCGTTTTATATTCATAGCCGGTAAGATCGAAGGTTCCTGTGCGAGTGTAATAGCCTTCGCTGGATAATGTTACGGTATAGACGTCGGCCGCTCCCAGTTCGAGACGGTAAAACCCATCGGAATTGGTGACAGTCTGATAAGAGCCCGCCGTAAGAGAGGCCCCTTTGATGGGGAGGCCGCTCTGCCAGTCGCGCACATATCCGCGAAGCTCCTTGGGGACCACCTCCGGATCGGGATAGGGGTCTTTCGTTTCCTCGTAGACGGTGCAGGATACCTTTGTGTCAATCTCATCCCAAAGTTCTCCGTTTTCCCCCCAGTACCTGTATATGCCGCACCGTACCCCGTTACTATAGGAGTCCTGCCACTGCATCTGATGATTATAACGGTCGTACCAACCAAGCCAAGGTCCGTGCAGCACGCCTTCCTTATAGGAAATCTCCTGGGACATCAACCCTGAAGAAGAATACCAAGACCTGTGGATTCCATCTTCCTTGCCGTTCCGGTATTCTCCCTGGGATGTCATCTGACCGTATTCGTTCCAGTCTGTCCAGGTGCCGTGGTAAATTCCGTTGCTGTAGGCAATCTGCCGCTCCATTTGCCCATCGGAAAACCATTCCGTGTGAGTCCCCATTTCCAAACCGGCCGAATAGGCGCCTTCAGAGGCCTTGGTCCCGTTGGACCACCAATAGGTGTGGGTGCCCTCTTCGAGGCCATTTTTGTAAGAACCGTCAAAGGATTTTATTCCATTTAAAAAGTAGCGGGTCCAGCTTCCATCCTTCTTGTCTTCATAATACCGTCCGACGGTTTCACCCGAGCCATCCTGATAGAAGGTCTTGTAGTATCCATGCCTTATATAACTGCCTCCCAGGGTGCGATACGCCTCATATTCCACTGATACAGTTACACCGTCGTCGTAGTACTCCTTTATTACCTCTATGATATAATCTTCAGCAGAAGCAGGTATTGCCAGCGGCATGAGAAAAAGCAGAATCAAGGGAATAATCAGTAAATTTATTTTTTTTAAACGCATCGCAATCCTCCTGAAAAACGATAATGTCGGTGCTTTCTTTTTAGGGAAATGAGACTGATACATTTAGAACAGGGCTGTACGTGAGTAATACCAAACAGATAAAAAGAAACCAAGTGTTCTATATATCTATAAATTCCGGGTATGTCAACATGGGGAAAGCAGGATATTGGTAAAAGTGAAAGGTCCTTTAATGTAATGACTAAGGCCACTTCGCTTTTTTGATGAGTTTACCTCTTCCGGTCATTTTTAAGTCTTTCCCATTCCCTGATCTCTCCGGGTATTATTTCAAAGAGAGGATGCTGCTCCGGCTCTTTCAGGTCTCTGATAAGTATAAAATGGTCGTAAGAACGTAATCTAAGTTTTGCCTTGAGATGCTCCCATTCGTACATTAGCTGCCCCCTGGTTTCCTGAATAGGTTCCGTTGAGAGATGCGGAGCAATCCTGGTCCGGTCAAAACGATAACC
Organism: Syntrophales bacterium; assembly: GCA_963665835.2. Taxonomy (GTDB): domain Bacteria; phylum Desulfobacterota; class Syntrophia; order Syntrophales; family UBA2210; genus UBA6078. The sequence continues at coordinate 1,095,808 of CAXXWJ010000002.1, forward strand.
CCGCCTTTCAGATTCAGCGTAAACGCCCTCCAGGTAGGTGGCGATGCTTTCGACAGGCGATACCCGGTCGCTAAAGCGGATCAGCTGCGGATGAGCGGTGTATCCCAGTGTCCTTCCCATCAGGACCGCCTGAGCCAAAAGCCCCTCTCTCCAAAGAGCCAGCAGGCCCTGCCTGTCCAGATAGCGTGGATGTATGGTCCAGATTCTCATAGATATAGTCTCGCATAAAATCCAGCCAAGGTGCTAACTCTGTTAATATTACAGGTCAAGGGATATTGGGGCCCTTGGCGGCCACGGTCAAGGGTCTGATTGCATGGTTTAAGGACAAAAGAAGATTCCCCTTTTAGAATTGTCATATAAGCGCTACAATTGCGCCCGACCTGCAGAGGCGGACCGGGTGGCCGATAACTACACTGTAAATAAGCAGAATTTTAAGAATAATGCAAGAGCGTGGGAAACAGGGCATTATGTTAGGAACAGGGAAAATATCAACATCGTTTTTTTTGATTTTCATCATTGCTTCATTATTCGGATGCGCCACGACAAAGCCAAAGCCGGTCATGGATCCCGTCACAAAACCTCCCGAGGCAGCAAAGGCTGCGCCTGAAAAGCTATATTACCCGAAGCTTCCGGAGGAAAGCAAAACTCTGGAACAGATAGGGGCAGACCTGACCATCCTGCTTGCAAACAGAACCAGACCTATTGGAATCGAATTCCCGAATGGATATTACAAAAAGCACAACCTGAGCGGTTATTCAAATCCAAAAGGACTACAGGAGATCATAGAGGACATAAAGGGGCTGGACAGTTATTCCTTCACTGCACAGACCTATGAGCTTTCCTATATAAAGACTAAAAGTCTTATTGTCCTAGTGGACAGGCTGGCGCTAAACTCTCTGCTCTTTTTCAGGTACGACGATCTACTCGATTCCCCCTTTACCGTAAAAAAAAGCTCGGATTACGATCAGCACCCCCTTATAAGCTTTGGTAATTCCATTCTGTTCCATTTTGATGAAAGGGACCGGTCCGATGCAAGGAAAATTGCCGACTATCTGTTATTCATTCAGCATCGTATGAAAAAAGAGCGCGACGATCAACTGTCGCTCTTCGAATCGAAGGCTGCCGAATACCGCAAACTTAAGGTCAAACCATCCCCGTCGGAGGAACAGAAAAAACTGACAGCTCAGGCCAGGGTTCTGGCCCATTTGAAAAACTACGCTGGAGCGATTGACCTTTACCTGAAGGCCGTTGAGCTTGATCCCCTTTCGTGCCCGGAGTCCTACTTAGACCTGGCCCTGCTTTCGTCAGAGATGAGCCGGTTGAATACAGCCATCTTCTATATGAGAAAGTACATGATGCTCGAACCCAGGCCCAGCGATTCACCGATGGCAATGGAAAAGATCAATGAATGGGATCTTATGTTAAAAAGGTAAGGCGCAACTTGTATCCCTGACTTAATCATAAAAATGGGTTGCCATATCCGGCTAATAGTACTATTCCTTTCGCGTCTTAACGGAAAGTATATTGAGCTAAACGCGAGGGGAGCTGCAGTTCATGTCTAAGTATCTTTCATTCTCCGCAGGAAAGAAGGCCTTGGCAATTATCAGAGAGGGCGGGCTCAGACCCGATCAGGTAAAGGTTGTCACCGGGGCGGCAGGCGGGCCGAAGGGCCTGATACTTGGTCGTCTCGACGGTGCAATCTTTTCGAAATGGCTGGCAGACAGAAAAGGTCCCCTCTTTCTGCTCGGCTCCTCCGCAGCGGCATGGCGATTCGCCTCCGTATCGCATAGAAAGCCGCTGGATGCCATAGAGCGGTTCCAGACTACATATATCCACCAGCGCTACCCTGGAAAGCCCTCGACTGAAAAGATAACCAAGGACAGCATCGACTTTCTTAATACATTCCTGAGCGAAAATGCAGAGGCGGAGATACTGGGCCATCCCTTTCTGAGATTGAGTTTCATGTCTGTAAAATGCCGGGGAATGATGGCAAGCGATCACAGGGCAGCGCTCCTTCCGGGACTCCTGATAGCGGCCCTGTTCAATATGGCCAGCAGAAAATCTCTGGGATTTTTCTTCCAGCGTACGCTTTTCTATGACCGTCGCCACATACCCCCCTTTTTCGACATGAACGAATTCCCCATCCAGAAAATTCCCCTCACCGCTGAGAATTTCAGGCCCGCCCTGCTGGCCTCCGGTTCCATACCGGTGGTTATGTCCCGTGTAACGGACATACCGGGAGCCCCCAGGGGTGCATACCGAGACGGAGGCATCATTGACTACCACATGGATGTGCCCTTTACCGAGAAGAGCGAGGGAATCGTCCTGTTCCCGCACTACACGAACCGCATAATTCCTGGATGGCTGGACAAAAAAATCCCCTGGCGAAAGCCCGACCCATCCCACATGGAGAATATCCTGATGGTGCACCCCAGCGATGAATTCATCAAAAAACTTCCCCACGGAAAGATACCTGACAGGAACGATTTCATCCTTTTTAAGGGACGCGATGAGGAACGCATGGATTACTGGAGAAGCTCCATAAATGCAAGCATAGGGCTGGGGGATGACTTCATTGACGCCGTCGAGAGCGGAAAGATCCGTCAGCTTGTCAGGCCCATGAACTAGCAGGGGTAGCATTCCCGGTAAAATCAGCACACAAGAGGGCTTGATGAATCAAGAAGCAGAGACCAAATACGGAGCAGCAGGGAAGATCTTCGACCGTCAGAGAAAGGCCTGTTAGGAAAAGCCCTACCTTTCCCTGACAGAAAGGCTTGGTCTGCTTCAAAGAATTGAGCTCCTGATTGTCGACAACCAGGAAGAGATAGCCGATACCATATCGGCAGACTTCGGCAATCGTTCGCGGCACGAAACCGGAATGCTCGAGATCTTCCCCTCCGTCTCGGGTCTGCGCCATACCCGTAGGAACCTGAAAAAATGGATGAAGGTGCAGCATAGGCATGTTACAGTGACCTTCCTTGGCGCTCGCAACCGGGTAATTCCCCAGCCCAAAGGGGTAGTCGGAATCATTGCGCCCTGGAATTATCCACTTTTCCTGGTAATCAGCCCCCTTACAGGCATCCTTGCCGCTGGCAACCGCTGCATGATCAATATGGCGGCTAATTCCCAGAGACTCTGCACCCTGCTACATGAGTTGTTTTCCAAGAACATTGGCGAAGAGTTCGTGGCAATCCTTCCCGGTGTATCCTACGACGATTTTACGCCACTCCCCTTTGACCACCTCATTTTTACGGGATCACCTGCGTCAGGGCGAAGGGTCATGAAGACCGCCGCTGAAAATCTGACCCCCCTGACCCTGGAATTTGGTGGAAAATCCCCAACCATAGTCTGCAGAGATTTCGATATCGTAAAAGCTGCGGAGCGCATCCTCTACGCAAAGCTAATCAACGCCGGACAGACCTGCGTCGCCCCGGACTACCTGTTCCTGCCGGAGGACATGATCGACCCCTTTATTGAGGCCTCACAGCGAATCATCTCAAGGCGATATGGAGAAACTGGATCGCCGGATTATACCTCTGTCATAGATCTCGAAAGATACAAAAACATAATTGATATGGTAAAAGACGCCCGTTCTAAAGGGGCCATGGTGATAAATCTTATCTCCCACAGCGAACGGGATGAGAGTCGCCGAAAGATAGAACCCATGGTGGTTCTCGATATTACGGAAGATATGGAACTGATGAAAAGGGAGATCTTCGGTCCCATACTGCCCATAAAAACATACAGGGAAATCGACGAATGCACCTCATACATCAACGCACATGAACGCCCTCTGGCCCTTAATATTTTCACCAACGACCGGTCTCTTCAGAAACGGCTTTTGATGAATACCATGTCGGGAGGTGTGTTCATAAACGACTGCACAATGCATGTGGTTCAGCAGGATATGCCATTTGGGGGTATCAGCAACAGCGGCATGGGGCAGTACCACGGCTACGAAGGTTTTCTGGAATTCTCCAAGCTGCGCCCGGTATTCAGACAGGGATCCCGCCCCCTTAGCGCATCTATCCTCTATCCTCCATACGGCATGATATTCAAGATGATTTACAAACTTCTGATCAAGGTGCGGTGGTTTTGAAGGGCAAAGGGGGACGGCAGGAAGTGCTACCTTACGGAGAGGTTCTTTTCTATCAGTTCCGATGTCTGCATAACGATACTGCCTAAGAATCTGTCATCCCTTTCGGGATCGCCGCTTCTTTCCCACATAAAGGGTAAGAGAGAGATAACCGGTCCGAATGTCCTTTCCAGGGTGTCGAGGGTTGCCTCTTTTCTGGCCTCCACCTTACGACGTTCTCCATAGCTGTCCCCCTCCTCTTCGTTGAAGCCGAAGTCGTCTACAATCAGGACCTTTTGGATAGCATTCAAATTCAGAAAACCCTTTATGGCCTCCCAGAACAGATCACTCGCCTTATTCGCACCGAGATCGGCGGAGTTGGCAACGGCAAATGATAAAGCCCCGCAGGCCTCCTTAATGGGCAGTGCTTTGATTCCAATCCGCCCGAGAGAGCGGACGATGCAGGCGGTTGCCTCTGCGTAGTGGTCGGTGGCTATCACCGTAATTACAGAGCTGTCCCGACAGAGCCTTTTCAACAGGGGAACCCACAGGCCGTCAACCGATGAGTGCAGAAGATAGCTCTCTACAAAGCGGGCAGCGCATATACCTATCTCATGGTCCGAAACTGCCGGGGAGAAGACATCTCTGATACGGCGGAGGATCAAAGCCCCGTAGCCTGCCTGCGTAGTGCTTCCCTCCTGCCAGGTCGGGTTGACGATCTCGTCCCAGAAGAGCTCCGGCGAAGAAACCCCAAGTGCTGCAAGTCCGGATTTTTCCAGCTCTCCAGTAAGATTTTCCTGCTCGGCAAACAGCACTGCACCGGGGCTTAGTGTCCCCGACCAGTCGAATATAACAAGTTTATCAGCCATCGCATTCCTGTAAGGGGCAGATGTCTACCTAATCAGGTTGGCCAGTTCCCTGGATGTGGATTCGGGATCAGGGGCTGAACATATACCGGAGACCACGGCAAGACAATCGGCCCCTGCGGCTATAACCTGAGCGGCGTTCGATAGGTTAATTCCACCTATGGCAACAAGCCGGTGCCTCGAAAAGGCGCTGATCCGGGCCAGACCTTCGAGGCCCCATGCCCCCTTTGTGTCGGTCTTCGTGGGCGTTGCAAAGACAGGACTGACTCCAATGTAATCACAGTCGATATCCTGGGCCTTTTCCACATCCTCCCATGTCTCCACCGAAAGGCCGACTATTTTGTCCGGTCCCATGAGCGAGCGCGCCATCTGGTAAGGCATGTCATCCTGCCCGACATGCACCCCTTCGGCCCTGACCGCCAGGGCTACATCGACCCGGTCGTTGATGATAAGGGGTACACTGAAGGGGGCCAGAATTGTCTTTATCCTGAGAGCCTCCCCGATAAAATCCCCGGTCGTCATATCCTTTTCCCGTATCTGGACATAAGCGGCTCCGCCCCTGACTGACATAAGAATAACCTCTTCGAGTTTTCTGCCAAGGCACAGATTGCGATCAGTTACAAGATATAAACCCTTCATACCCCCCTGCCGATTTTAATCCTGTTTTTTATATCCTGGCCAGAAAGTCCGAAGAGCCTATCAATAAAGTTTACTTGAAGGGTTCCCGGACCTTTTGAAACCTCGGCGGCCATTTCACCGCAGATGCCCATCACCGCCATAGCACCGGCTGTCGAAGCCGCAAAGGATCGGTTCACGGCGGCAAAGGCTCCGCACAGGGCCGATGCCGTACAGCCCAGGCCAGTCACACGGGGCATCATCGGGTGCCCGTTTTCGATAATTATGACGCCTTCCTTATCCACTATGTAATCGATCTCCCCACTGATGCAGACCGTACTTCCCGTGTTCCCGTTCAGGACTCTAGCCGCATCCAGGGCAGCAGCGGAGGGGTCGGCGCTGTCCACCCCTCTGGTCTTCACCCCCTGTGAAACAAGGGCCATTATCTCCGAGGCGTTCCCCCTGATAACCGCAGGGGAATAGGTATCGATAAGGTCCAGGCAGGTCTTTGTGCGATAGGCCGTTGCTCCGGCCCCCACTGGATCGAAAACCAGAGGAACACCAAGTTCAACGGCCTGTGAGGCAGCGCGGAACATGGCAGCAATCCAGGATCGGCTCAGGGTCCCTATATTTATCACAAGGGCACCGGCAATCCCCGTCATATACTCTACCTCTTCTTCGGCATGGGCCATGACCGGAGAAGCTCCCAGCGCGAGAAGGGCGTTGGCGGTCGTGTTCATCACCACATAGTTCGTTATGTTATGGACCAAAGGTGCCCTTTCCCTGATCTTTTCTACGTCGGCATATATAGTCTCCGCCGTAACCTTCATAAAAATCACTCCTGTCTTTCTGTAGGCATATGGCCCCGGCCTTTGTGGAAACCTGGCCTTCCACCCCATGGAAGCACAAAAGGACCAGGCCCTAAATATCTACAATCAATCCGCTTTTTCCTCTTTTTTGCCAAGCTTTATGGCGCAGAACTCGCCGCACATCGTGCAGCCCTCTTCCTTTGCGCTTTCACTACGCTCGAGAAATGCAGCGGCCTTCTCGGGATCGACAGAGATCCTGACCTGCCCGTCCCAGTCGAAGTTTTTCCTGTAGTTCGCCATGAGAAGATCCTGTTCGATCGCGCCCGGAACCCCTTTGGCGATATCGGCTATGTGGGCTGCAATCTTCGAGGCTATGGTCCCCTCTTTAACATCTTCCAGCGTTGGAAGTCTGAGATGTTCGGCTGGTGTAACGTAACAGAGAAAGTCTGCTCCCGCCGATCCGGCGATGGCTCCGCCGATAGCGGCCGTTATGTGGTCGTAACCGGGGGCGATGTCCGTGGGGAGCGGTCCGAGAACATAAAAAGGCGCTCCATGGCAAAGGCTCTTCTGCAGCCTCATGTTAGCCTCGATATCCTTTATGGGAACGTGGCCCGGTCCTTCGATCATCACCTGAACACCCATATCTCTAGCCCTCTTGGTCAGTTCCCCCAGAAGTATAAGTTCCTGAACCTGCCCCCTGTCCGTGGCATCGGCAATGCAGCCCGGCCTAAGCCCGTCACCAAGGCTGAGAACCATCTCGTATCGGGCGGCTATCTCGCAGAGCCTGTCATACTGCTCATATAGTGGATTTTCCTTTTCATTGTACCGCATCCATCTCTCCAGCATCGATCCGCCCCTGCTGACAATGCCCAGTACTCTTCCCTCTTCCTTTATGCAGCCGACGCTTCTCTGCGTAACTCCGCAATGGACGGTAATAAAATCTACGCCGTCCTTTCCGTTTTCCTCTATGGCATCGAACATATCGTCTGCGGTCATCTCCACTATGGCCTTCCGGTTTGCCAGCATCTTTGTTGCGACCTGGTATATGGGAACGGTTCCCACAACCAGCGATGTCCGGTTCATTATCTCCCTGCGAATCCTTCCCAGATCGCCCCCCGTGGAAAGATCCATTATCGCATCGGAACCGGCTTTCTCAGCCACCACTACCTTCTCAAGCTCAACATCCAGATCGACATGGTCGCCGGAAGTTCCAATATTTACATTGATCTTTGTCTTGAGACCTTTACCTATGGCCACAGGCTTAACGGAGGAATGCCGGTTGTTTCTAACCACAACAATGGTTCCTTCTTCAACGCCCTTGCGTATAAACTCCGCCGTAACGCCCTCCTGAAGGGCGCATATCTCCATCTCTTCAGATATCTGACCCTTGCGGGCCATTTCCAGTTGTGTCATTCTACAGCTCCTGTCTCCGGGATTACTCACCCGGCAGCAATAATAATCTCCGCAGCTTTCTTTCCGGAAAGCAGCATACCACCGAATACGGGCCCCATCCTTGGACCGCCGAAAGCCGCATTGGCAGACATCCCGGCAACAAAAACGCCGGGACAGATCTCTTTTGTATTCTCAATCGTCAACCGTTCCGCCCTGTCGGCCCACATGGAGCGCTCGCCCATTATTTTTCCTGTAGGCGTATTAATTACAACATCGGCCTTTCGCTCAACCACATGAAGAACCTCTGTAGCATGTCCCGTTGAATCAATCACGTTTTTTGCGGCGATCGAAAGCGGGTCCACATGAAGGCCAGCCATCTCCACGGGAGACCATGTAATAACGAGTCCTGTCACACGCCCTTCGCGGATTATAACATCCTCTACGCTCATGCAATTAAAAACCTTCGCACCGGCCTTTGTGGCATAAGAACAGATCGTAGTAACCGCCTCCACGGCGTCGGCGGTATAGTAACCCGGTTCGTACTCTCTGGTTCCTATATCAAAGATATCGAGGATCTGCTTCCCCTCCTCCTGCACCACGATCTCATTGAACATCATTCCACCTCCCCACATCCCGCCGCCAATGCTGAGCTTCCGCTCGAAGAGTGCAACCTTTTTACCGGCCTTTGCCAGAAAATATGCCGCCACCAGACCGGCAGGGCCTGCGCCGACAATAGCCGTATCTACCTCGGTATATTCAAGGAACTTCTTGGAAAAGGTTTCTATAATTGCCTTTGTTATTACCACCTCATTCAAATTCATAAATAACTGCTCTCCTTATTTTGTTCTTATTTTTTCCGATATATTGACAACCTTTTGGGCAACCTCAGCGGGCGTCCGGCCCAGAATGCGTATAACCGGCTCCTTTCTCACATCTCCGCGATCAAAGATCGCATCGGGGATTGTGGTGCGCTTAGCCAGGACTGAATTCGTCCCCCACTCCAGTGAAGAACCTTCCCTCTCCTTTATGTCTTTTGGCTCATCGTAACGGCTGAAACTGTCGACGTCGTAGCCGAGCTGTTCGCATATACCGACCATATCCTCTGCAAAACGGATGTCCATGGCAGAACGGAACCCACTGTCATAGCGCATGACCGTCAGGACAATCCGGGCGACATGACTGGAAGCCCCGAACTCCGGATCATGAAGGGTCTCGGCATCCTCCCCCACACGGATAATCCTCCCCGGAAGGGCCGCCACATCATCAACCCCGCGTGCATAGGGCAGGGCGTAGACAAGATTGGACTGTATTTCTGGAATAATGTTGCCGCAACGCCCCCGCGTCAAGCCCTGCACTGCGGCCTTCAACTCCATGATACAGCGGTAGCGTTCGGATTCTCTGAATATGGAGGCCATGTGATTCGTTGGCCCGTGCCCGCCGCCTACTGGAAAGGAATACCTTATGGCCTCGGTTATGTACTCCTTCGCCCTGGCTACCGCCTCGTAAACAGGCATACCCTGGGCAAGCCCCGTGGCGATGGCCGCCGAGGTGGTGCACCCCGTTCCGTGGGTATTTTTTGTGTCGATCCTCTCGGAGGTGAACTGGTAAAATTCCCTGCCGTCGTAGAGGATATCCAGGGCATCTCCGGCCATATGCCCGCCCTTTACAAAGATATTTTTAGCACCCATCCCCTTTATGGCAACGGCGGCCTTCTTCATGTCCTCGACGGTCGTGATTTTTATCCCGGTCAGTTCCTCGGCCTCCGGGACATTGGGTGTAACTACAAAGGCCAGCGGGAGAAGCCTTTCTATGAGGGTCTTTTTCGAGTCCTCCCGGGCAAGCATCGCCCCCCCCTTGGCGACCATGACGGGATCGACTACGAGTTTTTTTATGCCGTACTGTTCCAGCTTCCCTGCTACGGCCTTCATTATCCCGGCACTGGAGAGCATCCCCGTCTTGGCGGCATCAATGGCTATGTCACCTGCGACAGAGTCGAACTGGGCCTCGATAAAATCGGTCGGCACCTCGTGAACCCCCTGAACCCCCAGCGTATTCTGGGCAGTAAGGGCCGCGATAACGCTCATCCCGAAACCGCCCAGGGCAGTTATGGTCTTTATGTCGGCCTGTATCCCGGCCCCGCCGCCGGAATCGGAACCGGCGATGGTAAGTACTTTTGCTATCATGTTTTCTAAATGCCCTCTATAAGTTCAATATAATCAAGCCTTTACCTAATTTGCAAAAAAGGAATTCTTTGGGATTGCGACCGAATGGAATTCTCACACTAATAAGATATCGATATTCATCATAATAATACTCCTCCAAAGACTTCTGGATAAGATTTAGCTCAATTGATTGGTGAGACCAAGGATCACAATCGTGAAACTCATCTCTTGAATAGCTAACATGTCGGAAATTAATATTGGTAACTGAAAAATAGGATTCCCTTGAAATACCATTAGTTAAATCTTCTAATAACTTAGCAGGGTCATTAATCCGTACAATAAACCGGTCTTTTTCTTGCCTCAAGCGATCAAATTCAACATCCGGTCCCGAAGTGCAAAGCAAATATATCGGTCTATTAAAAGTAAGAAACGTGCCACTTATATGACATTTTACCCCTTGCGACATCTGGAAATAGCTTGACTCAGTTTCCCGTTTATCTCGACGAGACAAATCTTCAATATTTCTATAGTACAAAATGTTTCCTAATCTTAACGTTCCGCTCTCCACAAAATCAACAGCATGTTGCTCTTCGGTAAAAGCTCTGTACAGGAAAGTTGGAAAATCATCATTTTTTAACATTACCAACCTCCCCTATAAGATTTACTTTATTAATTTCTGCTTTCGAGTCTACTCCTAACAACAAGCAGATACCCCTCCCCCACCTTGACCTTCCCCCGCGTTCCCGTCAGCCGGTTGCTGATACCGTAGGGGGTGCCGATCTTCATCTTTCCATCGGTAAGAGGGTAACGGAAGCCCTCCAGCGTGATCCCCCTGACATCCGATGAGAGGGGCAGGAGCGAAACCGTATCCCCTTCCTTTCCCTCGATGACGCATTCCTGATCGACCACAAACAGCTCGCATTCTTCATCCACTATCCGTGCATTGACTCCCCTCTTGGCGCACATGACCAGGAGCGATATGTTCGCCATGGCGTGGTCGATCCTGCCGCCGAGGGCGCCGAAGATCCGTATATCTTTCGCCCCCATCTCGAAGGCCCTCTCCAGGGCGAGCTGCGTGTCGCTCTCGTCCTTGTCAACGCTGTGCCTTACGACAAGGCTCCCCTTCGACTCGAAGTAGATGAGTACCTCCTTATCTACCGAGTCCATGTCGCCCACGATAAGATCGGGAATCCTGCCAACCCCTCTCATCTTTTCCGCAGCGCCGTCGGTGCAGATGATAAAGGGATCTCCGGCTTCTCTGATCCTGCTATCAAGAAAGGCAAGATCTTTTATGACACCGTTGGATATGACAAATACTGCCTTTTTCATCTGCAAGGCCTCGATATATAAACAAAAAGGGCATATCCGGTACGTGGATATGCCCTCAAAAGATTGTTCAATCTCTCTCCCTGCGCTGGCATTACCCAGATCCGGTTCAAAGGGTATTATCTCAGCCCGGGACCGCAAAATCCCGAGCACCCCTGAATGCTATGTACGCCACTCTATTCCAGTTGCAATCCAGAATCAAGTAAAAAGCTGCCCGTCCTTTACAGGGCTCTCAGCAGCACCTCGGCGATATCCAAGACCTGGATATCATCGGTAAGTTCCTCTGTCTTTACCGCATCGGCGAGCATCTTGGCACAGGTCGGACAGGCCACCGCTATGACTTTCACTCCTGCGTCTCGCGCCTGGAGCACCCGCACCCTGGCCGGTGCAGCCTCACCGCTTCCAAGGATATCGGTGAAAAAGTTTCCTCCACCCCCTCCGCAGCAGAGGGAATTTTCCCCCGATTCATCCAGCTCCTTCAACTGCACACCGGGGATGGCCGCAAGAATCCGCCTAGGTGCATCGTACTCTCCGTTGTGTCTGCCCAGATAACAGGGGTCATGATAGGTCAGAGACATAGGATAGCCGGAGGCGGAAAAACCGATGGAATCGATCATCGATGCCAGGATCTGCGTATAGTGGAAGACTTCAAACTGTCCGCCCTGGGCGGGATAATCCCTTTTCAGCGCGTTGTAGGCATGGGGATCTATGGTGATTATCTTCTTCACTCCAAGCTCTTTGAACTGTTCTATGTTCTGCTCTGCAAGGTATTCAAAGAGACCCTGGTCGCCGAGATAACGGGCCTCGTTTCCTTCGCACATTTCCTTCTGGCCCAGAATACCGAAGGAGACGCCCGCCTTCTGAAGGACCCTGGCAACGGCCAGGGCAGATTTTTTGCCCTGCTCGTCATAGGAACCTACACAGCCTACATAGAGCAGGTATTCCTGGTCGGCATATTCCGGGATTCCGAGGCCTTCGGCCCACTGGTCCCTCTCTTCTGCGGGATACTTGTAGGGGTTTCCCGAAATCTGGATATTCTTCAGAAAATCACGCGCACCGGGGGGTATTACGCCGGAATTGACCAGATCCTCACGGGCCGCAACAAATATGTTCAGCAGATCTTCTTTGAACGGAAATATGCAGTGCTCGGCACAGTTTCCACACATGCTGCATGAAAAGAGAATCTCCCTATAACGCTCGGTGTTCGAAATCTCTCCCTTCATCATAGCCCGGATCAGCCACATCCTCCCTCCCGGAGAATAACTTTCAAACCTGAATGTGCGGTGCGGCGGGCAGTTGAAGGCCATGTAATCTTCTGTCAGTTTACAGAATCCGCATCTGAAACAACGGTGAATAATATCTTCATACTCTTTATTCATGGTGAACCTCCCAGTTTCCGGGATTCATAATACCCTTGGGGTCAAGAAATTTTTTAACTCTCTCTATAAGCTCGGCAGTATTGGGGTCCATCTTCTGCATGGTCAGATGCTGCGCTCCAACCTCACCTTTCCAGATCATGCCTCCAAGCTCGAGGGTCAATCTGTTCGAATCGTCAAGGGCCTTCCTGGTATTTTCGATATCCCTTTCGTCTGCACGGTTAAAGGAGTAGTTGAATCCGAACATAACACTGTGACAACCAAGGACCTGATGGACGTAGGAGCAGACCATTCCGTACCTGTGAGATATCTCTATGCCGCCTCGCCAGGCCTGGGGAATTTTATCGATGGGGAGGATAGCACCGGTATATTCAAAGCCGCCGCCCTTTCGGAAGTCCGCCGCAAGGGCGGCCTGGGGTGGGACATCTAGGAATCTCTTCTCAAGGGAAGGATGAAGATCTTCGACCTCCCTCATGGTCTTCCCTCCCTTGAACTGTGTCAGGACCTGCCTGTAGATCTTCTTCTTGAGCTCCATCTCTTCTTCGAAATTCGCGGAAATGATAAGTACAAAAAAGACATGATTCATCCATTCCGGTTTTTCCTGGGTTATGAGAAAAAAATCCTCCAAAAGATCGATGTCGGTAATTTCAACTATGGCCTCCGGGATGGCATCTATGTCATCAGAGGAAAAGACTACTACCTCCCGATAGCGTGGTTTTGGATAGAGCCTGAGGGCCAGTTTGGTAACGATCCCGGTGGTGCCGTACCACCCGATAAAAAGGCCGGGAAGATCGGGAAGAGGACCTCTGGTAAACCATGCGGGACCAACGGAATTGGAGCCTATCCTGCATACTTCACCTGTGGGAAGCACTACTTCCATACCGTTTACCATGTCTGAATTGAGCCCGTAACGGGGAGAGATATGGCCATGGCCCTGAATCAAGGCGTTTCCTACAACGGTAACTGTGGGAGGCGCCTCCGGGGTTGAATGCTGCAGATTGGGGTGGTGTTTGCGCAAATATGCCCTAAGGGCCGCCTGTGAGACTCCCGGTTCAAGCAGTACATAGCGGTTGACAGGGTCTACTTCTATTATTCGATCCATCCGCTTCATATCCATGACGATTCCGCCTTTGTTCGGAACCACCAGGGCAGAAAGGGTAAAGCCGCCACCAAGCGGTGTAACAGGAATCCCTGCTTCGCCGGCAAGGATCAATACCCTGCTTACCTCTTCCGTGGTTCCCGGCAAGACCACATAATCAACCTTCCGCGGTGGCTGCGCGCCGGAATCTCGGGAATAGATAAAAAGTTCTTCAGGCTGGTTGGAAACAAATTTTTCTCCAACGATATCACACAGTGCCTTGTAGATATTCATAGTGCCTCCTCTGATGATATGCGATTCAAAAGTGCTGGGCCATTCTCACAGATACATTTCTTGATTTTATAGGTCCGGATTACAACGGCTGCAGGGGATCCAGACATCGGGAACAGAGCCCCATCCCTTTGATTACAAGAGATACGGCAGTCGCCTCAGGAAGAAAAAAAGGCATATCCCCTTAGTGGATATGCCTCTAAATCAAACGAAATAAAAAACTTTATTTCTGCGCTGACATTACCCAGATCCGGTTCAAAGGGTTCAATCTCATAGAGGGATAGAATCATCCCGAATACCCCTGAATTTCTATGGTGACGACTCTATTCCAGATACTACTCAGAATCAAGGGAAAACTGCCTGTCCTCAATGGCAGAAAAGATACATCGCATCGAATTTCTCCCCATCAAAGAGCCCTCTGTCGCTCATCTTTATTCTTGGAATCACAAGCAGCGCCATAAATGAAAGGGTCATGAAGGGGGCCCGCATCTTCGACCCCATGGCCTTGGCCATCCTGTTTAGTTTCGTATATTCTTCGGCCACACGTTCATAGTCCATATCGCTCATGATACCGGCAATGGGCAGGGGGAGCAGAATCTCTTCACTCCCGGATACAGCGGCCAAGCCACCCCCCCTTGCGATGACCAGATTTACGGCCCGGCATATATCCGCATCGGATACACCGACGGCCACGATGTTATGGGAATCGTGGGCCACGCTTGATGCGATTGCTCCACTCTTCAGGCCGAAACCCCTTATAAATCCTGTGGCTGGGGGCGTATCACAATAACGGTTTACAACAGCTACCTTCAGGATATCCCTCTTCGGATCGGATACCGCATTTCCTTTTTCCACCCCTGGAAGGGCAACTATTTTTTCCGTTATGAGGCTCCCTTCGGAGGCAACGATGACGTTTACCCTGTCCCCCTTTAAGGGTACTGTGAACTGGGACTTACCCTTGGGGGTGGCATGAAAATTATTTACAATCTTCGGGGCACTAAAGGGTATGAGAGATTTGCCGTCGCGCGCCACGATCTTTCCGTTTATGCAGGTTTCCAGAACATTGAAATCGGAAATATTGTCTACCCTGATGAAATCAGCGGGGTCTCCCGGGCGAAGCAGTCCCACCTTCAGGTTATAGTGCAGGACAGGGTTGACCGAGGCAACCCTCAACACCTTCATGATGTCTACGCCGTAAGCGACGGCCCCCCGGACCATCTCATTTATGTGTCCCTTCAACAGGTCATCGGGGTGTTTGTCGTCGGTGCAGAACATGCATCGTTCATAGTGGCGGTCAAGGATCGGCAGGCATTGCTCGAATATGTCGGCGGCGGACCCTTTACGTACCTGGACCTTAATCCCTTTCTCCACATCTTCAAGGGCCTCTTCCACCGAAAGGCATTCATGATTTGTCGATATACCGGCACTGGCGTAACGGGCCAGATCGTCTCCTCGAAGACCGGGGGCATGGCCGTCTATCTCTTTTGAAAGGGCCCTTGCGATCCTGATTTTCTCCATGACCTCCGGGTCTTCATTTATGACACCGGGGAAGTTCATGACCTCCGCCAGATACCCTACTTCGTCGAGTTCCAGAAGGGCCGCCACCTCCCGGGGCCCAAGCGTAGCCCCGGCAGTCTCGAAGGGGGTCGCCGGTACGCAGGATGGAGCACCGAAGCAAAACTTCAGTGGTGAACGCCGCGAGTCCTCTATCATATACCGGACGCCCTCGATACCCAGCACATTGGCGATTTCATGAGGATCGGATACCGCGGCTATGGTTCCGTGAATAGAGGCTATTCTGGAAAATTCCGCAGGCGAAAGCATGGAGCTTTCGATGTGAAAGTGTGCATCTACCAGACCGGGCATGATACAGCTATCGTAACCTCTATCTTCACGAATGATACCGGTTATCTTTCCATCCGAAATCACCAGTGTCCCCGGATAGATTTCGGAATTCATAACATCAATAATTTTTCCTGAAACCTTCTTCATACTGTAACGCCCTTCGGACAACGGCGCCGACGAAAAGACAGCATGATTCCCCATGAACCTTAACTGCCGGCGAGGCTCATCATCTGCTTATCTGAAAAAATCATAGACCTTGCTTATAATGTTCTTCTTTTTACCAGGCGCCTCCGTAGCTTCGGAAGCTGCGACCGGCGGTTCAGCAACAGGTTCGGGAACTACAGGCGCAGCTTCCTTCTTTATGGGCTCCGGTTCTTTGTTTTCCTGCTCCGCCGCTTGTATTGACTGTTCCTCGGCAGCGATTGCAGGGGTTGACTGCCTTGGTCTTCTTCTCCTCCTGGAGGGTTTTCTCGCAGCCGGTTTGGCCTCCTCGACAATACCCTCATCGGGAACCTCCGGAAGTACCGGAGCATCTGGAAGTACCAAGGCTTCTGGAAGAGGGCTTTCCCTTTTTACCGTATTGGACTGGAATTCGCCCCACAACAGGACAGAATCGCCCGAGATGGTAACGGAAACATCATGGAGGGCCTCGAGTCGGCTGAGCTGGGTCCTCTTCTGGTTGAGAAGATAGGCAGTCACCTCAGGTGGAAGGGTAACATTTATCTCCGAAGAGCGTTCCTTGACCGCCTCGGCCTTTATCCTGCGAAGGGCTCTCAGTGCCAGATACTCTACGGATGGTCTCATGCCGCTCCCCAGACAATAGGGACAGACCGAATAGCTTATCTCCTGTATAGTGGATTGCTTTTTCTGTCTCGAAAGTTCAAGCATTCCAAACCTGGAAATCTTCGCCATCTGTATCCTGGAACGGTCGGCCTTCATAGCATCCCGGAAGGTCTTCTCCACCTGGTTAATGTGCTCTTTATCCATCATGTCGATAAAATCGACCACTATCAGTCCGCCAAGGTCACGGAGCCGGAGCTGACGAGCTATCTCCTCTGCAGCTTCCAGATTGGTCTTGTATGCTGTATCCTCAACATCCCTTCTTTTAAGACGCCCTGAATTCACATCGATCGTTATTCCGGCCTCCGTAGGTTCTATTACTATAGACCCTCCGGATTTAAGTTTGACCCGGGGCTGGTATATATCGTTTATCTGGTCTTCAATCCCGTAATGATCGAAAAGGGGCGTTTCATCCTTGTAAAGTTTCACCATCCTTACATTACGGGGCGAGACTGTCTTGCAGTATAATTTCATCTTACGGGCCGTTTCGGGGTCATCGACAAGAATCTCGTCTATATCGGATGTATAGTAATCCCTGAAAGCACGGACGGCAAATTCGGTTTCCTGGTATATAAGCCCGATGTTTGCGGTCTTTTCAGACCTTTCCTTTATCCCCTTCCAGAGCCGGATCAGCATCTGGTAGTCACGTACCAGCTCCTGTTTTGTCCTGTTGAGCCCGGCGGTGCGGACAATAAACCCCGTTTCCTCTTTTTCTACTATCTCTCCCATTATCCACTTCAAGCGCTTGCGATCCGCCTCATTGTCTATCTTACGGGATATGCCTGTACTTTCTCTGTTGGGCATAAGGACAAGATAGCGGCCGGGAAGGGATATATGGGTAGTAAGCATGGCGCCTTTCGATCCTTTTTCCTCCCTCATTACCTGGACCAGTACCTTCTTGCCCACAACAAGTTTTTTGCTCTCGCTGAAGTACTCTTGCGCGACATCTCGCAGCGGCAGAAAGCCGCTCTTGCCTACGCCGTATTCAACAAAGGCCGCACGCAGCCCCTGCTGGACATTCTGGACAACGCCGTTGTATATGTTGCCCGTTGTCGGTTCCCGGACAGACATCCGGATGTTATAGTCGAGCAGATGGCCGTCTTCTATAACGGCCATCCGGCTCTCCTCCTCATCTATCGTATTTATAAGCATTTTCTTGGTCATTACAAACCTCTTTATTTTGACGTATTATTTTAACCCGCCTAAAAACGGGCTCGTCTTCTTCTTATGGACGGTATAAACCGTTTAAAACACATCCGGATCGCCCTTCCCCTCACGTATGATCTCCGGAACATCATCCACAAGACTCACAACAGTCGAAAGCTCCGGGGGAAGTATGCCGCTGTCTATTACCATATCTACAGCATGGCCGAGTTTTTCATTTATGATTTCAGGGTCTGTCAGGATCTCACCATCGGGCAGTTTAACAGTGGTGCTGATTATAGGACCACCAAACTCCCGGACAAGTGACAGGCAGACCTCATGGTCCGGTATGCGGATACCAACCTCTTTTCTCTTGGGAAGAAGTATTTTCGGAACAAGCCTGGAAGCACCAAGTATGAAGGTATAGGGGCCCGGAAGAAGCCTTTTCATAATTTTGTAAGAGTAGTTGGTCACTGCGGCATAGTTGTTTATGTCACTCAGGTCGGAGCATATAAAGCTGAAGGGCTGGACCTTGTTTCTCCTCTTGATCTCGTAGATCTTCTCTATTCCTCGCTTGTTGAAGAGGTCGCACCCGATACCATAGGCCGTGTCGGTAGGATAGACCACTATACCGCCCTCCCTGAGGACTTCGACAGCCTTTCGTATCAACCTTATCTGTGGGCTGGTTTCATGTATCTTTACAATCATCTTGCCTATCCCCTCTTAATCCTGAAGACTGCCATGACCTCCGGCCCGCCCATGGCGAAGGAACTTGCCGTAAACACCGAAATTCCAACAGCTATCATCACCAGTAGAAATGCCAACCTCTCTGCGAAAGCCCCCTGGTCTTCCCACCCCATGATGAAACCGGCAACGCCGATAGCCGCAGCCATAAAAACCGATGCCATAGCCGTCTTGAAAAGGGATGTCCAGAAATCCCGACGAAGAAAGCGGCCTATCCTCCGTTCCAGTATGATGGCCAGGACAACTATATTCACTGCCGAAGCTATCGATGTAGCCAGGGCAAGACCACTGTGCTTCATGTAAGACATGAGCATAAGCCCCATTACCACATTCACGATAAGGGCAACCACGGCAATCCGAACCGGCGTCTTTGTATCCTGCATGGCGTAAAATGCTGATACTATTATCCTTATGCAAGAAAACGCCCAGAGGCCCACAGCGTAATACAAAAGCGCCTGGGCTGTCGAAAGCGTTGAGGACATATCAAACTCTCCCCGCTGAAAAAGAACGGATATAATGGGGACACGGAGGAGTATAAGACCCACCATGGCCGGTATTGTCACAAAGAGTATAAGCCTCATCGAAAAGGATATGGTGCGTTTCAGTTTCTCGTAATCACTGTCGGCGACATGCTCGGAAAAGCTTGGGAGCGCGGCCGTCCCCACAGCAATCGCAAAAATCCCCAGCGGAAGCTCTACCACCCTGTCGGCGTAGTAAAGATAAGATACGCTGCCAACGGGCAAAAGAGAGGCCAGGATGGTTCCTATGAAGACATTGGCCTGATAGACAGCGGCACCGAAAACCGCGGGCAGCATCAATGCCCCTATCTTCCTGATTCCAGGATGGTTGAAATTGAAAGAGGGTTTCAACCTTGCTCCCATCCACAGGAGAAATGGGAATTGCATTGCAAGCTGCAGCACCCCGCCAACCATGACCCCCACAGCCAGGGAAAGGATCGGCTCCGCGAAAAAATCCTTCAGCCCAAACACGGCGGCAATCATGCAGATATTAAGCAAAACCGGGGCCAGGGCCGGTGCTGCAAAGTGCCTCAGTGAATTGAGGATCCCCATGCAAAGCGCCACCAGAGAGATGAAGAATATATAGGGAAACATGAGACGGGTCAAAAACACCGTAAGCTCATATTTGTCAGGTGCATCGGTAAAACCCGGCGCCATAGCCATCACTATCCAGGGGGAAAGGACTATTCCAACAAAGGAAACAACCGCAAGAATTATGGAAAGAAGGGTAAAGGCGATACTGGCAAGCTCAAGGGCTTCATCTCTGGATTGCTTCCGGAGATACTCCATAAAAACCGGAACAAAGGCGATGGTAAGAGACCCCTCCGCAAAGAGTCGCCGAAGAAGATTAGGTATCCTGAAGGCAACAAAAAACGCATCGGTAGCCAGTCCGGCTCCGAAGAATCCTGCGACTATCATGTCCCTTGCGAAACCAAATACCCGGCTCAGGAGGGTTGCAAGTCCTACAACCCCCGCTGCCTTTGCGACACGGACATTCTCTGTATCTTTCTTTAAAATCAACTCTCGCGCATTACCCTATTTTTCCATCACCCTCTAATCGGCAACTGTGTACCTGTCATTTCTAAGCACAGGACAAAACTCTAAAGAGTTACCGTTTTCGATCCGCACCAGCGTAGTTGGAACAGAGCTTTTGCCTTTGTCGATTGCGGATGTGATGGAAACAATCTTAAAACTAATACCGTTGATTACCCCTGCCTCTCAGGAATCTCCCCTGGTAGGGCAGCTTGATTTCCATAGGTCAGCCGGAAGCACTCTGTACCCCCGTTAAATCCGGTAGCACCTTCAGAAGATCGCCGCCTGTGGTCAGACCTGGCAGATCATTTTTTCCACCACTGGAAGGCTGTAACATGTCTCTCGTTCACCAATCTGGCAGCATCTTCTATATTTGTTTCCGCTGTTGCCGTAAATATCGTCCTGGTCACAACACTCTCTATCGGCATCTCCGACAGGAGACAGGAGATAGGTAAGCTCGTTCATGGAGAGAGTGTTGTCGCCGGAGTTTTTTACTTTTTCTTACTCCCCTGTCGGTGATAATAACTGCAAGCCTTTTCCCCTCGACGACAGGAACTGATCTGTTTTATTCTCTTTTACTTTACCTTTACTATGCTCGTTCGTGGGAATATAGCAATCAGATAAGTTTTTCCGCAATCATCCGCTAGGTCAAGCAGTTAAAGCCTAAGGGGAAACAGCCTTTGCCATCCTTCTAGTTCTCTTCTTGAGACGCTTTATAGCTCTCCGCAGTCGTTTAGCAGCACTATTGTCTCCCCCCTCCTTTAGCTCCGCTTTTCTGTCCTTCATAATTGTTATCTTTTCTTTCAATGAAGAAACAGTGTCTACTGATGTTTTTTTCTCTTCTAAAGGTTTTCTGGAGGCTTTCTTGGGAACTTTCTCTTGAAGTGTATCTTTGGCTGGGTCAGGGGAAATTTCATCCCCCTTGTTCTTGGCATCACCTTGCGCAGCCCTGATGGCATCTATCAAATCAGCCTTTTTCATGGCGCTGATCCCCTCGATATCCCCAATTTCCCGGGCAATCTCTTTTAGTTCCGCCACCGTATACTCTTCCAAGCTCTTCCCCTTTACCATAGCGTTTCCCCTCCTGTATTAGGACCGACTGCTTTCCAAAAACAAGACTTTCATAGAACAATTTCCACTTCTGACCTGTGCTACATAGCACAGAATATCCTGCACAATCAAATACAATCATAAGGATAGAAAGAAAAACATAGGGATAAGCTGAAGAGCTGCAAATCGAAAGTACAGATTGAAACGCTTTGTACTTTTTCAAATCAGGATAATACTGTATACCATCCAAGGCATGGAAAATGAGCAAAACAACATACCCTTAATTCAAAAACGGATTCGCTCCGAGTTAAGACGGGTGCTGGCCTCAGACAGGCGCATTATCGCCGGGGAGTTGCGCCGTATAGATAAAATCCTCCAGAAAGAACAGGGCAGAGGGGAGGCACTGACGCGCCTTCGCCGACTGGAAAAGAAGACCGCACTCTCCGTAGAGAGAAGCGAGGAACGCCGAAACCACCTGCCGAAAGTCACCTACCCATCTTCACTCCCGATTACAGAAAAAAAGGATGAGATCGTCAATGCCATACGCAGCAACCAAGTTGTAGTCATCACCGGGGAAACCGGCTCCGGGAAAACCACTCAGATACCTAAGATGTGCCTGGAGGCCGGTCGCGGCGTTGACGGACTCATCGGTTGCACACAGCCCCGGCGCATCGCCGCCATAACGGTGGCCCAGAGAATAGCAGAGGAAATGCAGGAAGATATTGGCCTTTCAGTAGGCTACAAGATAAGATTCCAGGACAGAACAAACAGAAATATCCATATAAAGGTGATGACCGACGGCATACTTTTGATGGAAACCCAGTCGGACCGCTTCCTGAACTCCTACGATACCCTGATTATCGACGAGGCCCACGAACGCAGCATGAACATAGACTTTCTTCTGGGCATCCTCAAGGATCTGCTGGCAAGGCGCAAGGACCTAAAGGTTATAATAACTTCGGCAACGATAGATCCACAGACCTTTTCGAAGGCATTCAACAACGCCCCCATCATAGAGGTGTCCGGCAGGATGTATCCCGTCGAGGTCCGCTGGCGTCCCCTTGATACAAAGAAAGGGGATGATGACGCTTCCTACATAGATGCGGCGGTCGATGCCGTGCAGACCCTCGAGACTGAGAGTCCCGGGGATATCCTGATTTTCATGCCTACCCAGAGGGATATCGTCGATACCTGCACCATCCTCAGCGGAAGGAAAGGCGGCAACGCCACCATTCTGCCCCTCTTCGGACGCCTATCATCTGTAGAGCAGCAACGGGTGTTCGGCCGAACCGTCACAAAAAAAATCGTCGTGGCCACCAATGTGGCCGAAACCTCCATAACGATACCGGGAATCCGCTATGTAATCGATACCGGCCTTGCCCGTATATCCGAATACAACCCTGGTACGCGAACCGGAAGACTCCCCGTGAAGGGAATATCGAAAAGCAGCGCCATACAGAGAAAAGGCCGCTGTGGACGGGTTCAGGATGGCATATGTGTTCGTCTATACTCAGAAGATGATTACGAAAGCCGTCCTTTTTTCACCGCGCCAGAAATCCTCCGTTCTAACCTGGCTGAGGTAATTCTCCGCATGATCGCCCTCAAGATCGGCGAAATCAACTCATTCCCATTTATCGACCGGCCTTCACCAGGCGCCGTAAAAGACGGGTTTGCCCTTCTCCGCGAGTTGGGAGCCATAAGTTCAGAAGGGGAACGGACCATCCTTACTGAAAAAGGGCAGTCCATGTCGACGTTCCCTCTAGATCCCCGGATCTCGCGCATGGTCCTCGATGCCGAAAAAGAAGGCTGTCTTGAGGAGGTTGTCGTCATAGCCTCCGCCCTTTCCATACAGGACCCGCGGGAACGTCCTCTGGAAAAGGAACAGGAAGCAGACAGGCTGCACAAGCCCTTCATAAATCCGGCATCGGATTTCATCACCCTGCTGAATATCTGGAACCGCTACCACGATGTGCAGCAGGAGCTGAAAACGCAAAACCAGATGCGTCGTTTCTGCAAGGACCATTTCCTATCCTACCGGAGGATGAGGGAATGGCGGGACGTCTACGAACAGATATGGGATATCGTAAAGGAGGCCGGTCACAAAAAAAAGACGGCGAGGCTGAACGGTGAGGCCCTATATGCAGGAATACACCGTGCTATCCTTGGTGGCTATATCTCCAGCATCGGCATCAGGAAGGAAAAGAATATCTATCTTATGGCAAAGGGAAGAGAGGCCATGATATTTCCCGGTTCGGCTCTCTTCAACGGTGGAGGGGACTGGATAGTCTCTACGGAGCTGGTGGAAACGTCGAGGCTGTTCGCCAGGATGAACGCCTTGATACAGCCGGAATGGCTGGAGGAGATAGGGGGGGATCTGTGCAGTCGCTCTTACCTTGATGCACACTGGGAAAAAAACCGGGGCGAGGTTGTCGCCACCGAGCAGGTCAAACTTCACGGCCTGATTATTATCCCCGGCCGTCCTGTTTCATATGGCAGAATAGATCCGGCCACTGCAACGGAGATATTCATCCGAAGCGCCCTCGTTGAGGGGGATGTCAAAAATCCGCCGCCTTTCCTGCTACAGAACTTAAGCCTTATGGAAGAGGTGACCGGAATGGAGGACAAAATACGCAGGAGAGATATTCTGATCAGCGAGGAGGCGCTCGTCCTTTTCTATCAGGAGCGTATCGGCATCGCCTACAATATCCAGACCCTGAAAAAGCTCATCAAGGACAGGGGCGGCGACGCCTTTCTACGTATGACCAAGGAGCAGATCATGGGATACGATCCCGAGGAGGACATATCCCTGTATCCGGATAAGATCGTGCTAGGCACAAAGGTTATACCCTGTTCGTACAGTTTCGACCCCGGCCAGGAATGTGATGGCGTTACAATCCGAATCCCCTCAGGCACCGCCTCGCAGCTCCCCCTTGAATCGGCGGACTGGCAGATACCAGCCCTCCTGAGAGAGAAGGTAACGTTACTTATAAAGGGGCTCCCCAAGGAGTATCGCAGAAAGCTTGTTCCGGTACCACAAACTGTAGATACAATACTAAAAAGCATCAAAGACGATGGGGCTCCCCTCATCACCACTCTCGGACACTTCATAAATGAGCGGTTCAATGTCAGCATACCGGCCCTGGCATGGCCGAAGGAAGCCCTTCCGGATCACCTGAAGATGCGTTTTTCCATAGTTGATGAAACGGGCAGGGAGGTGCGTTCCAGCCGGGATATAGGAAAGCTGCTGGTAGATACACCGGCAGCATGCGAATCCCCGGCACTCAAGGCAGAGAAAAAAAAGTGGGAAAGAACGGGAATTGTATCCTGGGATTTCGACGACCTTCCGGAAAGCATATCGCTTAAGTACGGCAAGGGTGATTTGGCATATCCTGCGCTGGAGAAAGGGGAAGGGGGCAACATCAGCCTTCGACTCTTTGAAAACAAGGAGAAAGCCTCGTCCCTTCACAAAGGGGGCATTGCAGCGCTCTATGAACTGCACTTCAGAAAGGACATGAAATTTCTAAAAAAACAGCTTTCTCTGCCAAAGGAACTGCTGAAAGTGCCACACTCATCTTTGGAAAGTAAGGGCATAGAGCAGGCGCTGTATCAAAAAACCCTGGGCAATGTTTTTGAAAAAGACATACGCAGGAAATCGGATTTCATGGAATACGCAAAAACTGCGGCTCGCTCACTACTTCCCGAGGCCGAAAGACTGTTGCAGAGTTTTATGCCTGTGATCAAGGCCTTCAGAGAAGCCGAGGAGAGACTTCACCGGCTGGAGATTGCAGGCAGATCCAACAGGGCCGTAACGGATTTCATATCTGCGCTCAAGGCAGATATAAGTCAACTGATGCCGGAAAATTTTGTGGAGATCTATGACAGTGAACGATTGAGCGATATACCAAGATACATGAAGGCCATCGTACTCCGCGCCGAACGGGGCATGGCGCACCTTGAAAAAGACGCTGTAAAGTCCCTAAATATCAAGCCCTTCACCGATAAGCTGAAGGCCTTGCAGGATCAGGCGACTCTGCCGTCGGAGGAGAAAAAACTGTTGATAGAAGAGTACAGATGGCTGGTAGAGGAATACAAGATATCTGTCTTCGCCCCGGAGATGAAGACCAGCCGCCCCGTATCTTCGAAGAGACTGAAAGAAATGCTGGAAACAATTGATAGAATGATCTAGTAAAATCCTCGACATATTGATTGCGCTTAAACTCGAACAAAAATCGCGACAGATATCCAAAGCATCACCTTGACAAGAATATTCCATACTTATATAATCCACCACAACAATCCATTACTGATCTGTCTTTGCAATCAACTTGAAGGGGGAGAAAAGATGGCGAAGCTAGAGGAAGCCTTCGAACAGGCGCTTTTGTCTCTTAACCGGCTGGAAGCAAAAAGAATTGCAGAAGAATCCTCCGGAGCCCTTTCCCCCATTGAGTTCGTGGAAACTGTAGTTGCCAGGTCACTCGACAGTATAGGCAGGGAATGGGAAAAAGGTGACGTGGCCCTTTCCCAGGTCTACATGAGCGGCCGCATCTGTGAGGAAATAGTAGAAGCGCTTCTCCCGCCTGGCAACCCGCAGCGTAAAGACCAGCCGGCGATGGCTATTGCCGTACTTGATGATTATCACATGCTGGGCAAGCGCATTGTCTATTCTGCACTGAGGGCTGGCGGCTTCGATTTGCACGACTATGGTCGCGTGACTGTTGATCAGGCAATACAGCGCACGAAAGACGACAACATCAAAATCCTCCTGATCTCAGTCCTTATGCTCAACTCCGCCCTTCATGTCCGTAATCTGGTTGCCGAGATGAGAGAGGCCGGTCTGCATACAAAGGTTGTCGTCGGAGGAGCACCTTTCATTTTTGATACCAATCTATGGAAAGAGGTGCACGCCGATGCTATGGGCCATAGGGCATCTGAAGCCATCGAAATTGTCAGGGCAATGGAAAGGGGGATGTCATGAGCGCGTCGGCAATGAATTCCATGCAGAGAGTCCTGACCACACTGGGCCATAAAGAGCCGGATCGAGTTCCCCTCTTTTTGTTTATGGCTTTGCAGGGGGCCAGGGAATTGAATCTTTCAATCCTGGATTATTTCTCCAAGGCGGAACACGTTATCGAAGGGCAACTTCGCCTGCGCACGAAATTTGGTCACGACTGCCTCTTTGGCTTTTGCTATGGGCCTCTGGAGATTGAAGCCTGGGGAGGAGAAGTGATATTTTCCGACGACGGTCCGCCCAATTCCGGCGCTCCTTTTATTGATAATATCGAAAAAATACCGGGCCTCAAGGTTCCAGACCCTGCGAAAAACCCTCACCTTGTCAAGACACTGCGAATAATTGAGGGCTTAAAAAACTCGGGCAAAGAAGAATGTCCTGTGATTGGGGTCGTCATGTCTCCTTTTTCGCTCCCCGTCATGCAGATGGGTTTTGGCCCCTACATTGAGCTAATGCTGGAAAGACCGGAGCTTTTCTGGAAACTGATGGAAATTAATGAGGCCTTCTGTGTGCAGTGGGCAAACGCGCAGCTTGCAGCCGGTGCGACTGCGATCTGCTATTTTGACCCCCTCTCTTCCTCGACAATCATCCCGCGCCATACATACCTTGAAACAGGATTTGTAGTCGCCAGACGCACCTTGGCAAAGATTAAAGGGCCTACTGTGACACACATGGCTTCAGGACGCGCCCTCCCCATCCTTAATGATATCGCACAGACGGGAACGGCAGGCGTTGGCGTAAGCTCCCTGGAAGACCTCGCCGAGATCAAAAAAATCTGTCGGGGGAAACTGACAGTAATCGGAAATCTCAACGGCATAGAAATGCGCCGGTGGAGCAAGGCGGAGGCCGAGGAAAAAGTTCGTAAAACTATAGCCCAGGGAGGGGCCGGGGGAGGGTTTATACTTTCGGATAACCATGGTGAAATCCCCTGGCAGGTTGGTGAAGAAACACTGACGACCATCGCCGAAGCAACCCGCCGCTGGGGCATCTATCCGCTTGGAAATGGCTGCCAGAGATGAAAAATAAGATTGTCATTCTGGTATGCGAACATTATGTGCGCGAAGCTAAAAGGGCACTTCTGGCCGAAGGCTTTGAAGATGCAGCGATCGTCTCTTTTCCCGCGCGATGCGGCCGTCCTCCGCTGACAGAGGATGAGCTGGAAGCGATCCTTCAACCGCACAGCGATGCCCAAAGCATAGAAATCCTTGGAGCAGCCTGCATCGCCGCGCTACAGGACAGACAGGACGGACTGACGTCGTGGCGCAGACATCATCTCCGGCAATGCTTCCATCTTGTTGCAGATGATCATATGATCGACAAATTTCTGAGCAGTGGCGCCTATCTTACAACACCGGGCTGGTTGTCACACTGGCGGGAAAATCTAAAAAAAATGGGATTAGATCGCAAAACCGCCAGAGTGATGTTTGGCGAAACAACGTCCAGAATCGTTCTTCTCGACACCGGCTTAGATAAAAAAAGTACAGAGAATGTAAGAGCTTTTTCCGAAAATGTCGACAGGCCCTGGGAGACTTTTTACACGGGCATTTCTTTTATTCGTCTGCTAATCACCAGATTTGTCATGGAGCATCGCCTCAAAATGGAAAAGGCGCTGTCTGCTCAAACCATAAGGGAAGTCCATAAACAGTCTGCAAATTATGCCATGGTGGTTGATCTTCTTGGAAATCTGGCGCGAATTACCGATGAGAACAGAACTATCGAGGAGCTGATCAATCTTTACAGGATGCTATTCGCACCCGGGAAAATTGCCTGTCTAACTCTTCGTGAAAACCTTCCGGATAAACTATGGCTGGACCCGCCGGAGAAAGAATCTTCCGAAACCGAGACACTCAGAAACTTTCTGGCAGGTTTTAATAAAAAAGCAGCTATACCCCCTCCGGAAATGGATTCATTTTAAAAATTTCCGATGGATCGGAGACACTGGGGGTTATCTTTGTTGATGAGATAGCCTTTCCTGGACGGCGTGAACATTATCTCGCTCTGGCGATCAACATCATAGATGCCTGCGCCCTTCCAATCGCCAATACCCGCAAATATCAAAAACTTTTGGAAACAGAATCAATGCTCAAAGAAGCCAATGAGGATTTGAAAAGATTATCGACCACCGACGCCCTGACCGGCATCGCCAACCGGCGATCATTCGATGAATATCTTGAACGGGAATGGGGCAGAACGATGCGCAGCAAGGAGCCTCTTACCCTGATAATGTGCGACATTGATTTTTTCAAGAATTACAATGATCTCCATGGCCATCAGCAGGGGGATATCTGCCTGCAGGCAGTGGCCCGGACAATCCGCGAAAAGTTGGAAAGGTCGGTGGACTTTGCCGCCCGTTACGGAGGGGAAGAGTTTGCAGTGATCCTCCCCGACACTTCCGCCTCCGGAGGCAGACATGTTGCTGAAACCATAAGAAACGCGGTGCGTGCCAGGGCTCTTCCCCACGGAAATTCCTCAATTGATCAATACGTAACACTAAGTTTGGGTGTGGCTACGGCTGTTCCCCAAGCGGGCAGTTCGGCTTATGATCTTCTACATACCGCAGATGAGGCCCTCTACAAGGCCAAAGAGCAGGGACGCAATCGCACTATCGTCAGTGAATAGGGCAAAAAACAAATTCGGCATTCCGATACCACGGAAACCTTTCCGGGAATGACAGTCCCTATCGGCCCGGCGCGAAGAATGAAATCTAATTCCCTCCCAACCCACAGGCCTGCCAGCTCAGATTAAGTACCGGACAGATTATGGCCTCCTTACGGCAACAGTGAGAAAATCCTTGCTATAATATTTTCCATCCCTTAGAATCGGCCGCGACATGTTGGAAGGCCTGGCCCTGCAGGGATCCCCTTGAGGCTCCGGTATAAATTCCCGTTTCTCAATTATCAGGCGCTGTTCCCGGTGAAGGAGAAGACTGGTCAATCTGATTATTAAACTGGGCTACTATGAAAAAGATCAAGATATTAATAGCGGAAGACAATGATCTCAGCAGAGAAAATCTGGTAGAGTTCCTTTCCCAGGACCGTTATGAAATAACGGCCGTCCGGGATGGAAGGGAGGCAATGGACACCTTTCCCTGTGACAAGTACGACCTTGTCATAACGGACATAAAGATGCCCCACGCTGATGGCCTTCAGTTGCTGAAGTTCGTAAAGGAGATCCATCCCGAAAATATAGTCATAGTAATTACCGGACATGCCACAATCGACAGCGCCGTGGATGCAATGCGAATGGGGGCCTTCGACTACATAACAAAGCCTCTTAAAGGTGATCTTGTAAGCCTGACGGTGGAAAGAGCACTGTCACACGTAAAACTGAGGGACGAAAATATTGCCCTCAGAAGTCAGCTGGACAAGAAATACAACCTTGGCAAGATAGTATCCTACAGCGACAGCATGAAGAGCGTCGTCGAAAAGATCAAAAAGGTTGCATCATCGGACAGTACGGTTGCAATCTATGGAGAAAGCGGGACCGGCAAGGAGCTGGTGGCGCAGGCGCTGCATTTCAACAGTGACAGGAAAAACGGCCCTCTGGTAACAGTAAACTGTGGTGCGATCCCGGAAGAGCTGCTTGAAAGCGAGTTGTTGGGACATGAGAAGGGCGCATTCACAGGAGCCGTGAGGAGCAGGACAGGACGTTTTGAGCTGGCCAACGGTGGAACTATCTTTCTCGACGAAATCGGCGACATGAGTCCCTCTCTGCAGGTAAAGTTGCTTAGAGTGATCCAGGAGAAACAGTTCGAAAGGATCGGAGGCGTAAAGACCATCGATGTAGATGTAAGGATCTTGACCGCAACCAACAAGGATCTTGAAAAGGCCGTGGCGGAAGAAAAATTCCGTGAAGATCTCTTTTACCGTATCAATGTCATACCAATCCACCTTCCGCCCTTGAGGGAAAGAAAGGTGGACCTGCCGGTACTCACAAACCATTTCCTCAGGGAATTCAACAGGTCAAAGAAGAAAAACGTCGATAAATTCATGCCCGAAGCCATGGATTGCCTCATGAAGTACAGCTGGCCCGGCAACGTAAGGGAACTTCAAAATCTGGTAGAAATGCTGGTTGTCATGAAGGAATACGGGTCAGTAGAAATAAGTGATCTTCCAAATAAGGTACGAATATCCCAGGGGGTAACCACAGGGGGAGCTGCCAGCACCGTAGAGGTGCCTGATGGTGGCATCGATTTAAACGAAACACTTTGCGAGTTTGAAAAAGACCTACTCAAGAAGGCCCTGAAGAAGTCCGACGGAGTCAAGAACAGGGCGGCGAAACTGCTTAGGCTGAACAGAACGACACTTGTAGAAAAACTGAAGAGATATCAGCTGACATAAAATCCTATCTGCCGACTATAACCTCCCTCACCTTGTTTAACATATCGACAAGTTTGTATGGCTTGCCTACAAAACCACCGGCACCGCTTTCGAGCATCTTTTTTACCAGTGCATCTTCGGAATAACCGGTGCTTATAATGACCTTTGCCTCCGGATCAAGCCTTAAAATTTCCTCGAAACATCGATACCCGCCAATCCCGGGCATACGAATGTCAAGGATCACAAGATCAACGCCAGATGCATCTCTCCTGTATATCTCCAAGGCCTCCTCACCACTTCTGGCCGTCAGAGTCTTGTAACCATACTGGCCCAGCATATCTGACAATATATCAAGAATGGGCAACTCATCGTCCACGAGCAGGATGGTTTTTTTATCAACAGATTCTGAATTTCTATAGTGCAAAGGCCAACCGTCTTTCCTGTTATCTAGCTTCAACAGACTGATATCTTTTCCTATTATCAGAGTTTTATTACAGATTATGCAATCGCAGTTTGATCCTTGCGCCTCGCGCTACTTCGGGTCCCCGATACATACGTCAATAACAAAGGGGCCATTATCCGTTTCAAAGGGAATAATAAGACTTGGCCCTCCAAGGACATGCTTGATAGAATGCCCCTTCCCGGAAATTACCGTAGGGATTGCAGCATTGATAGTGAAACCGATCGACTCCAGTTCCTTTCTGGAGGCACCTGAAACCATGTTGGTGATCTCCCCCACTGCATCCGTGATATCTCCGTTGACCTCTGTAATCTTCTCACCCAGCATATTGGAAACTATCTTCAGTATAGCCGCCTCGGAAAAGCTCAATGCCATCGAACCGGCCACAGAGCCGGTTAAGCCTATTATCCCCGAAACATCGCCATTGGCCATGCTGCCCTTTTTCAGATATGGCCTGCCCGGCTTAGGGTCTACGGAAGCCATCGTCTTTAGCACGTTCACTGTCCCCGTCAGGAAGGGATTTATAAATCTGACATCCATGTTAGCCTCCTAGATTTTATGTAAAATCTTCTCGATCTTCTCACTGAGAACTTCAGCAGTAAATGGCTTGACAATATAGTCACTTACCCCCGCCTTCACCGCAAGTACAACATTCTCCTGAAGAGACTCGGCCGTAACCATCAAAAAGGGCAGCTTCGATATTTCAGCGTCGGCCCTTACAGCCTTTAGACATTCATAACCATTCATGTTAGGCATATTCCAGTCAGAAATAATAAAATCAACCTTCATGGCCTTGACCGCCTTGAGCGCCTCCGCTCCATCTTCTGCCTCGACGATATTATTGTAACCTGCTTGTTTTAACAGATTTTTTATTACTTTTCTCATCGTGGCGAAATCATCTACTACCAGTATCCTAATATTCTTATCAGTGCTCATACATATACTCCCCTTTTTCCTTACATTTCATATCTCACTCAATTCAAATACACCCTCGGGATCCAGGATCAAGCCCACGCTGCCGTCTCCCATTATGGCGCCGCCCGAAACACCCCGGACCTCCTTCAAACCCTCGCCAAGACTCTTTATAACAACCTCCTCCTCGCCAATGATTTCATCCACAAGGACACATTTTGCCCTGTTCTCACCTTCTACAACAACGGCAACGGCCTCCCAGGGTTTCTTGTGCTCAGGGGTAACCCCCAGGAGATCATAGAGCCTTACCAGGGGCATCAGATTACCCATCACATTTACAGTTTCTCCCTTGCCGGCTATAGTGTTGCACGATCCTTCATCAGGACGCAGCAGTTGCCTGATAGCAACGGTGGGAATAATATACTTCTCTTTACCGACCCGAACGATCATGCCGTTTATTATGGCCATGGTAAGGGGAAAACGGGTTATGAATGTTGATCCCCTTCCCTGCGCACTGTCTATCTCTATCTTTCCCCTCAATTTTTCCACGGACTGCTTCACCACGTCCATACCCACCCCCCTGCCCGATACATCGGTCACCTTCTGTGCAGTTGAAAGGCCGGGGTGAAAGATAAGGCGATAGATGTCTTGTTCCGAGAGGGCATGGGACCCCTCAACAACTCGATTTTCTATTGCCTTCTTAAGTATCTTCTCTTTATTGAGACCTCTTCCGTCATCGGATATCTCAATAACTATATTGCCGCCTCTGTGGTATGCACGGAGCTGTATGGTACCTCTCTCGGGCTTGCCCTTCTCCAACCTTTCCTCAGGAGTTTCTATTCCGTGATCGACGGCGTTGCGTATCATGTGAACCAGTGGATTGTATATCTCGTCCACCATATTCCTATCTATCTCAGTGTCCTCGCCCTCCATTACAACGCCGATCGATTTACCTGAACTCTTGGAAAGGTCTCTTACAAGACGGGACATCCGCTGGAAGGTCTGTTTTATGGGTATCATTCTGAGACAGGTTGATACCTTCTGGATCTCTGAAGTGATACTGGACAACTGGACTATGCTCTTGGCCAGTTTGCTGTCGCCGTTCACCTGGACAAGGTGACTCTGCCTTATTATCGATTGCGCGATTACAAGCTCACCAACCATATCAATTAGGTCGTCCAGCTTTCGTATATCAACCCTTATGGCACCTGCCTCGATATTTTGATTCCCCTGCTTTCTCAATGCCTGCGAGACCTGCCGGGGCGTGACCTTACCCTCTGAAATAAGGGTCTCTCCTATCTTCTTTGGCGGGACAGTCTGCCCGGCGATTTTGAGCCCTTCTTCCAGGACATCCTCAGTAACGGATCCTTCCTCTAAAAGAATCTCTCCTACTCTTTTCCTTTCCCTTTCCTCCCCCCTGCCCTCTTCAACATCCGTTATGCGCGACTTCAGCGAATCCAGGTCAACATCCAAAGCTTTGGGGGTCTTCCCTTCCAGAGATTCCCGAAGTTGCATTATCATCTCTTTCAGCGCATCGGACCCATCAAGAATCACATCTATCAGGGGTGGTGTAACCTGCAGTTCACCGTTTCTCGCCTTGTCAAGAACTGTCTCCAGGCTGTGGGCCAGTTCACGTATCTGGTCCAGGTTCAGGAAACTGGCCACACCCTTCATTGAGTGAAAGGGCCTGAATATAACATTGATATAATCCTTGTTCTCAGGCTCCTGTTCCAGGTTCAATATATTAACTTCGATCTCGTCTATGTATTCAAGGCCCTCAACAATAAAATCTCTGACCAGAGATTCGTCCCCCACCTTGAACATCTCTGCTGTCTGATTCCCTTTCTCCGGCAAATCCTGGGCTTCCGAGCCTGCATCCGCCAAGCCGACCTCCAAAACCTTGTCACCGGTGATCTTGGCAATCGACGCGACAAAGGGCTCGACTGATACACCATCCCCTCCACCGTTCTTAAAGACCTCGTCGATCTCCTGCATCAGCACGATGCCCTTCCCAAAAAGATCAAAAGCCGCCTCTTTGTCATCAATCCTGTTAAGAACCACCTTTTCCAGCAGAGCGCTGAGGCACTCGGCAGCATGCCTAAGATTAGGAATGGCTCTTTTCTCAGCATCTTGAATAATGCCATCAAGGGTATTCAGGAGTTTCCCTGCCGTTGGAACATCGATTTCCTTCCCGTCTATGAACAGAAAATCGGAGGCAATGCTGTTTACCAAAACCGTCAAAGAATCTAGATCTTCCATATGTCACACCATCCTTATTATCTCGTCAGCCATAAGACTCAGAGGTACAACAGAATCTACGGCCCCTATTTTTATGGCCTCTTTCGGCATTCCAAAGACAACACAGGACTTCTCATCCTGGGCAAGCGTTTTCGCCCCGGCCTGCTTCATTTCCAGGAGCCCCGCGGCTCCATCGGAACCCATCCCTGTCAATATGGCTCCTATTGAATTGGCTCCGGCATACTGGGCGGTTGTTTTAAAAAGGATGTCGACTGCCGGGCGCTGGTGATGAACCATTGGGCCATCCTTGACCTCGACATAATATCTGGCTCCGCTTCTCCTGAGGAGCATGTGGTAATTACCGGGGGCTATCAACGCAGTACCCGGGACAACGGAGTCGTTGTTCTGCGCTTCCCTCACCGTTATCTGACAGATGCCGTTCAACCTGTCTGCAAAGGCAGTTGTGAACTTGGCCGGCATGTGCTGCACCACCAGTATTCCCGGCGAATTAGGGGGCATCCTTGTCAGAACGGCCTTCAAAGCCTCCGTTCCACCGGTAGAAGCCCCGATGACTATAACCTTGTGAGAGGTCTGCGAAAGGGCTTTCATCGGGGCAGCCTGTGCCGAAAGGGCTTGCTCGCTCAAATCCCTCTTCCCCAGCCTTACCCTTGATGCAGCCACAATTTTTGCTGCCAATTGGGGAATCATATCCCCTACGGTATAAGAGCCTCCCGGTTTTCCTATAACTTCTACGGCCCCTATTTCCATAGCCTCCAGCGTCAAATTCCCACCCTTTGGCGTCAGCGAACTTACTATTATGACGGGCAGTGGGAAATACCTCATCAGCTTCCTCAAAAAGGTTATCCCGTCCATCCTGGGCATCTCTATGTCCAGGGTTACGACATCAGGCTTAAGCATCACGATCTTATCCCTGGCCACGAAAGGGTCCGGGGCAGATCCTACTATCTCGATATTGGGGAACCTGGAAAGCTCCTCGCAAAATATCTTCCTCACAATAGCGGAATCATCAACAACGAGTACTCTTATCTTTCCCAAGGTTATTCTCCCATAGCGGATTCCGGCTAAAGACAGCCAGCCGTCATCAAACCCTTTTATCGGACAGCCTTATTCCCTGCCATTTGTGTATGGATACCAGTCTTCACGGCGAAGCGTTTTTGCCTTAAAAACGATGGCTTCATTACTGAAGGTGTTGTAAACAACCTTTCTGCCGACATCTCCGCTCACATCCTCTGAAACAATCCTTACCTTGAATCTTCGAAAAATACTCCTGGCGATATCTATGTTTTCCCTCGCCACTTTGCTGCATTCCTTAGAATCATGCGCCGCCGCCCCCCCGAATATCTGGGCCCTCATATTCTCTATTTTGGACCCCTCCTCCGTGAGCATCCGGATGAGGCAGGTAACTGCCACATTCCCGTAGCGGGGAGTCGCCCCTTTATTGCTGTCGGCAACGGGATACTGATAGTGAGCAACTCCTCCATATTCCTCAACACAATCCCAGAGTGAAACAACAACACATGAACCAGCAACCGCTGATATTACGGAAGGTTCTCTGTTCAGGAATATGTATCCGGGCTTCAGATAATACTCGTATAACTGGACCTCTTCTTTTTTCATGAAAAAGCTACCATCAAAGGGTCCTCTGCATCACTTTCCAAGCATTGACATGGGACCGTATAATCCACATTTTAATCAACAGAGACGATTACGCCTACCCTGTCTTCGTCAGAACAGAACCCTATCCTACAGGCACTCCCCCCAGCCTCAATCCCATCTGGCCTTCCCTTGAAGACCGGGGTCGAAAGAGCGAATATCTGGTCACTTTCGAATTTCCCAAGGAAATCACCGCATATCATATTAGCGGCCTCCTTCGAGCAGTCTTCCAGATTATGAAGGGCGACTTCGCCTCCATCAAGTCCCAGCATATTCTGAACCATACTCCTGGCCATACCTTCCGAAAGCAAAATTCTTACCTCTCCACATATCGATCCATCAAACCGTATTGATGATTCCATGTCATATCCACAGGCCAATTCGCCTTCCTGGGGTTCGAGGAAGAGAAAAAACATCTTCTCAAAGACCTCAGAAATCGAATGTCTCATCATCTCCTCTATCCTCTTCATATTCTCCATTATTGTTTACCCCTATGACTTCATAAAGAATTTTTCTGACCTCTTCGGGCGTAAAAGGTTTTTTGATAAAACCCTTTACGCCGAGGTTAAAGGCCTTATTCATATGCTGTTCAGTGCCCTCAGTACTTATAATTATAACTGGGATGTCACTGAGAAACTGGTCCTCTTTCAGCTTTTCCAAAAGTTCAAAGCCATTCATCTCAGGCATGTTAATGTCAGACATGATGACGTCAACCCAATTATCCGACAGGGCCGCCAGCGCCTCTTTACCGTTGCCGGCCTCGATGCACTGGTCCATCTTGAAGCCCGATATAGATATAATCTTCTTCACTACGGCGCGCATCGAGTTAGAATCATCTACTATCAGTACATTGAAAGACATAAAAGCAACTCCTCACAATTCCCTCAGAATTCCGTCCTGGCTCTTGACATTGACCCTTCCGCTGGCAACGGCCAGCTGAATCGTACGGTGGTTATCCCTGCCCACATCTTCTCCATCTATCAACACATTGTTTTTCCAGAATATCTTTCTCAATGCAGTTATGTTCTTCTGTCCAATCTGGAAACGGTTTGCACTGTCCAAGATATTGGCTCCACCGGCCACCTTGACAACCATCCGTTTCTTCTCCGCCCCCAATCGGTAACAGGCCTTAAAGAGAACAGGTATTCCAGTATCGGCAAACATCGCCGGATTGTCTTTGGCCTTTTGAGGATCCAGTGAAGAATCGGGAAGCATGAAATGTAACATCCCCCCCACCCTTGCCCAAGGGTCATAAACGGCGACACCTAGGCAGGATCCAAGCGCATATGTAATAAGGACATCCTCCACATTTCCGCTCACCTTTATGTCTGAAATCCCAACAACGATCCGGCCCATAAAATCACACCCATAGTTTACTTGCGATAGACACTCGGCTCAATATACTGAAACTTATGTTCCAAACCGGTCAGACTTTCAGAATGTCCAACAAAAAAATAGCCGCCCTTCTTTAGACAACTGTAGAACTTGTCCACAAGGCTTCCCTGTGTCTCTTTGTCAAAATAGATCATGACATTTCTGCAAAAAATTATGTCAAAGACGGGGTTGGAAGACAGTGTCTCCATAAGATTGAACCTTCTGAACTCTACAATCTTTCGGATCTCCTGCTTAACCCGGTAGTATCCGTTCCAGCCATTCTGCCCCATCTGAAAATATTTTTTCAGGATCTGGGGAGGGATCTTTTTGACCCGATCTTTCAGATATACCCCTTCGGAGGCCGTCTTAAGCACCTTTGTTGATATATCTGTTGCCAGAATACCCATATCAACAGGGATACCACCGGTGATCTCCTTCAGGGCAATCGCCAGAGAATATGGTTCCTCTCCGGTGGAGCATCCAGCACTCCAAAGTCTTAGGCTTTTAGGCCCATTACCGTTACCTCCTATAATAGAGGGAACGATCTCCCTGAGCTTGCGGAAATGATTTTCTTCCCGGAAAAAACTGGTAAGATTCGTTGATATTGAATCGATCATTGCAACCAGTTCTTCCATCCCACCGTCTGCTGTTACATACCGGTAATAATCGGCGAAGGAATGAATATTCCCCTCCCTAAGGCGCTTGCTTAACCTTGCCTTCACCAGTTCCTTCTTACCCACATGAAGATTGATGCCGCAGTGGCCATGAACAAGACGGCTTATCTTCTCAAAATCGATGTCTCTGAGTTCATATTCCATAGATATTAAACGCTTTCCCCTCAGAACGAACCTCAATTTAAACCAGCTGTCATTTTGACGTCAGACACCAACCATGGCCGCAACTACCTCATTCTTCCTTGAAAAGGGCTTCCAGTTCCTGAACAGATAAAACCTTTCCGATATCCAGCAGGATTTTGACACTCCCCTTGATCTTAGCCATGCCTAATATGTATTCGGTATCAAGTTTTGTGCCAAAGGTCGGCGTATCCTCTATCTCTTCAGAAGAAATGCTCAGAACTTCCGAAACAGAATCAACCACAATACCCATCATCAATCCACCACGTGAACCGGTGGCTATATCAACAACAATGATACAGGTACGTTCGCTGTACTCGATCGGCTCCATATCAAATTTCAGTCTGAGATCTATTACCGGAATTACCTTTCCACGAAGATTTATCACTCCCTTCACATACTTCGGCGTCCTTGGAACAGAGGTGATCTTCATGATACCTATAATCTCTTTAACCTTCAGTATCTCAAGTCCATACTCCTCACCGCAAAGTTCGAAGGTAAGATACTTCCCCTCTCTGCTTGCCGAAGACAT
This sequence comes from Syntrophales bacterium, assembly GCA_963665835.2. Lineage (GTDB taxonomy): Bacteria > Desulfobacterota > Syntrophia > Syntrophales > UBA2210 > UBA6078. The sequence goes on from CAXXWJ010000002.1 coordinate 1,134,341, forward strand.
TGCCTCTTTTATCATATCCATTGCTTCCACACCCATGGCGCTTAACCTCCTATTATCACTGCTGTACTGAGTATAAAAAAAATCCTAAAAATCCCTGAAGTCCCCGTCATCCATGGGAATAACATCCTCAGGCCTTACTTCCCGACCACCATTGGCAGAAACCCCTTTACTGACAGGATATGAAGGGGCCTTACGTGCGACAGGAAGTATGCCTCTTCCGGTAATCTTCTTTACGCCACTCGCCGCCGCCCTATGTCCCCTGCCGTTACCATTTCCGTTACCATTTCCGTTACCGTTACCATTTCCGCCTCCAACCAGTACGATCAAGTCTGCAATAACATCCTTGGTCTGTCGCGCCTGGGCATTCATCTCTTCAGAAGCAGAAGCACTCTCTTCCGCATTGGCTGCATTCTGCTGCGTAACCTTATCCATCTCTGCCACGGCCTTGTTCACCTGCTCGATCCCCTGGGCCTGCTCCTGACAGGCTGCTGCAATTTCACTGACCAGTTCGCCTACCTTTGAGGCGCTCACCGATACCTCTGAAAAGGCTGCATTCGTGCCGCCAGCAAGTTCCGCCCCTTCCTTCACCTTCTTTATTGTATCTTCGATAAGCCCACTGGTATTTTTGGCCGCCTCTGCAGAACGCATCGCAAGGGCCCTGACCTCATCTGCCACTACGGCAAACCCCGCGCCATGCTCCCCGGCACGAGCGGCCTCAACAGCCGCATTCAGGGCAAGAAGATTTGTCTGGAAGGCGATCTCATCTATCGTCTTTATTATCTTTGAGGTCTCTTCACTTGCCTTCGAAATGGCACCTATCGCCTGGGTCAGTTTCCCTACCGATTCGTTCGCAGCGGCAACTGTCTTCGCAGCCTCCTTCATCAAAAGATCAGACTGATGGGCATTTTCGGCGTTCTGTTTCGTCATTGATGCCATCTCTTCCAGTGAAGAGGACGTCTCCTCCAGGGACGAGGCCTGTTCCGCCGCTCCCTCCGCAAGGGACTGACTCGATGCCGAAACCTGATCAGAGGCTGAGATGATCTGATTAGTACCTTCGTTCACACCATCCACGACCCTCTTGGTTCTCCCTACAATGGTTCTTATGGTTATAAAGGAATATATAACGGCTACTACAAGAGCCGATGCAATAATAGCAAATATCCAGATCACCGAAGACCGTGACTGGCTATGGAGCCTTTCTTCGCTTGCGCTGGCAAGGATCATGCAAATACCCTCGACATTCTGCTTATAGCCATTCATCTGGTCCCCATATTCTTCCTGATTGATCACTTCGTTGTAATGTTGATTCAATATGGCTTCCAGCGCTTTGGCCTGGCCTTTCAGTTCATTGGCGACGTCAACCTTTTCTGGCTGATCTTTCATCTGGCCCATCCAGCCGTCTGTGACTCTATCCAGTGCAACGATATCGTTTTTCATCTTCTGCCAGGGAATTTGCGCAGGCCTGTTGAAATATATGGTCATAGAGGAGTTCAAGAGACCATGGGCCAGAAAAAGATCTTCCGTGTAAAGAACCCCTCTCACTATATTATCCTCTATTTCCCTCATCATCCTCGATGCGGTCTGCGATAGGGATATTTTACTAGATTCGGATTTAACGTATTTGTCCAGAGCATCCCTGTACAGGCCTATCTCACTTCCGGCATTGGTGATTTTTTCTTTCTCAGCCTCACCAATCGATGAGTCGGCGGCGAACTCCGCTATAAACCCCTGCACCTTTTCTATTTCGGCAAATGTGCGCGCCCTGGCCTCTTCCTGTTCTACCCTGCCCTGATCGTAGTTATATAAAAGATACTGATCCGTCTCCTGCTTGATGGAAGCCACCATACTTTTGACGTCATTAGTCTTTTTATAGAAGTCCGTTACGCCCAGGACATTGCTCAACCCCCAATAGCCCGTCATACCCACGGCGATAATCAGGACAGACAGTATGGCAAAGCCGAAACCTATTCTCTTTCCCAGCGTCAAATTTCCGAACATTTCAGTCAACCTCCATTCTTTGATTTTCAATAAATTCCTCCGTCCTTATGGACAAGGCTCTTATCCTTTACATATAACTGCGGTCTCAAATCCTACAGCATCTACCCCTGATCAACGATTCCATCCTGCTGGCTTTCATCGCCTTCAATACAAAGATCACATATGGTGGACTCGGAAAAACCGAACTTCTTAAGCAGCCTCATAACCTCGAAGGCCGGGATCTTGTGAACTTTGCCCATCCTGTATGCCTCAATCTTCCCTTCCTTAACCCACCTGTAAATGGTAACCCTGTTCATCCCGAAGATAAGGGCAACCTCCGAAGTGGAATAAAACATTTTTGACATCGAACCACCTCTTACAAGCAAAGATTTCCATGAAAACAAAAAAGGATTGGGCTCGCAACAACTTCATCAAAAGCAACTGTTGTGTTAATCGGCAGGACGGGTGGAAACTTTACAGATGATTTTCGAGACAGGAAAAAAGACGGAAAGGTCCTATCCAGCGGCAAGGAGATTGCCAGATAGCCCCGTTAAGAGAACGGCCTTTAGCAGTGATTGGGTTACAAAAGTCTATCTCCTAAATAGACACTCCTTCATATTGGCGCTCAAAGATATCAAAGGGAATATTGCTAACCCTTTCTGTACGAAAGGGCAGATAGCAGGTATTGTTTTTCCCGCTCTTCTTAACCATGTACATGGCACTGTCGGCAATGGCAACCAGTTCCTCCGGATCTTTTATATATCCAAAGTCATCGCTGTGAAGGGTGCTGACACCAAGGCTTACAGATAGGGATATTTCGCTGTTTTCATTGGAGAACCGGTGGGATGCAACCTCCGCCCTTATTCGTTCAGCCAGCGTGACAGCCTCACGGTCATCGGAATTGGACATGATAACAACAAATTCCTCTCCCCCAAAACGAACCATTATGTCCTCGCTGCGACAAAATTTCGTCAGGATAAGAGCAAACTCTTTCAGCAGTCTGTCACCAACCATATGGCCGTAGGTATCATTGACAGATTTAAAATCGTCCAGATCTATGAAAACACAGGAGATAGGAAAAGAATGCCGCTTCGCCCGGGCAAATTCTTCTTTCAATCGCAGCTGCAGGTATCTTTTGTTGTGTACACCCGTTGTATCATCAATAAAATTAACCTTCTTAAGTTTCTCCACCTCAAATTGCAAGCTACGGTTTTCAGCTAGCAACTCCTTGTTTTTTTTGATAATATCTTCGCCAAATTTCAGCAGGAGATTAAAGAGGTGAAATCCTTCACCAGACGCACCTGATGAATGTTTCGACCAATAAGTATTATCCATAAAAAAATCCTTTCATATTAAAGTCTTTGAAAGCTTGTAAAGCAATAGCCATGCCATTTTTCAGAAGCGATTACTGCAACGGGCCGGCTTAAGGGCCTTTTAGTATCAAGCGTGCCATTGGCACTCACAAAAAAACCCCATCATTCAAAGATAAATCTTTAATGTCATTTTACTTGAATTGTTAAGGATATGGTTGAGATAGCTTACTTATAGATATGATTTAATAGTTACTATTACGCTGCTATTATCGGATCTCCCCCTTATGGTAAGGGAATATTATCACCTCGCCAGTATTGCGGCATTCACGCTTCTTTTCTCACAGACCGCCTGGCCCAGAAGAGATTTATTATCGGTCAGCGGATACTGTACTTCATAATCCCCTTCGGTAAGCACAATCTGCTTCGCAAGCATTTTTTTTGAATTTACAACTATAGGGGCCCTGAGGTTCACAGTAACCTTGAACGGATCGGGACGTATGGTGACAACAGACAACAGGACCAGATCCTCCTGCGCCAGGGATTCGATCTCGAGAATCCTTACATCATCATCGGAGATAACCGGCTCATAATCAGGTTTAACAGCAAATGAGTGAATAACTACAAAAGCCAGGGAGCCGTCATCAACAGATTGAAACCACATGAAAGGCGTCTCCCTGTCCTGAGGGATAAGAACATATCTTCTGAGTTGCTCAAAGCCCAGCATTCCATCCTTCATACGGATTATTCTTCCCTCATCAATATCAATATCGCCAAATCGAGTGGTAGATAACTTCAATCAACGTCCTCCTTCGGGTTTTTCAACATATTCCATAAACTGGACAGGCTCCTGGCGATAGAATCGTCACGACCCGCCTGGGCGGCCAGCATATTCTGCTCTCTGATAGTTTCGTATATCTCTTCACGATGAACGGTTATATCCGGGGGGGCATCGATCCCTATTCTTATCTGCCTTCCCTTGGCCTCCAGAATGGTAATCTTGATATCGTTACCGATTCTTATCGTCTCGCCCAACTTCCGTGTCAGGATCAGCATGTTCTCGTCTCGCAAGAAGCATCAACGCCTAAGATCAGGTTTAACGATCCGGCATGATACTTTATCTGTAGTGATGCCCGTCTTTTAAATAGGGAACCCAATAATCGTCCCTGCTTCTTCAGCGCATCTAGTGTTCATATCTACCCCAGAAAATTGAGTATCGTCAAACTCCCTATCTTGGAGGCAACGCTGTAGCATGCCTGAAGGGCAATCTCTTTCGTAGAAAGCTTTGTTATTACCTCCGCTATATCCGCATCCTCAGTCCCGGAGATCAGTTCTGTAAGGTCCAGCTGCATATCGGACATGTTGCCACTTGCCATCTCAAGCCGGTTTGCCCTTGTACCACATTTTGAGATGCTTCCCGATATCTGGTCCGAGGCCGCATCCAGATCGTCTATAAGCGCTGCAATGCCATCCTGGTCGTTGTTCTCAAGCGCCTCCCTCAAGGTATTGAGGACACCGAATATGTCTACATCGCCGCTCCCTGCGTCGGTAAATGCCTCCTGTCCCGATATTGAGAAGGCAAAAGGTGAATCCTCGCCTATGCTAACCGACAGCTCTTCGCCATTTCCGTTGTAATATCCCGCGACAAGGGCATCCAAAGAAAAGATATCACCGGCGGCTAGTTCAACGCCGCCGCTGTCTTCGAAGGTAAGCTCGATACCTTCCCCCAGATCGCCCGTCGATACCGAACCCCCGTCGGGAAGAACAAATGTCTGGCCTGTTGACGACCAGTTCTGACCTCCGTCGTCGGAGACATTGCATGTAGCCGTTCTGGTGCCTTCATCCCAGCCGGTAATCTTAACCACATAGGTCTTGTTTTCCGATCCGGTATAGGTTCCGCCTGATGCAACGGTACCATCAAATGCATTACCTCCGGAAAAGCCCACATCCCCTGTCTCAGCACTGGTCCTCCCCTCCGATGAAAAAGGGGCTGCATCCAGCTTTGTACCTGAAAAAAGGTAGCGACCCTGATATTTTGAATTGGCCAGGGTCAGCATCTCGTCTATAAGCTGCTGTATCGTCTCCGCCTCGGTGCTCCTGGTCTGCGCAGAGGCGGTAGCCGTAGCCTGTCCGATGGCTACCTCCCGGGCACTTACCAGAAGATCTCCCACGGAAGAGAGTTTGGATTCTGTGATAGTAAGCCATGACTCGCAGCTTTCGATATTACTACTGTATTGTTCAACAGAAGCCAGAGATTCTCGAAGGTTGAGAACCTTTGTCATGCCGATAGGGTCGTCGGAAGGACGGTTGATCTCTTTAAGGGAGGAAACTTTCTCCATGAGCTTATTATAACCGTCCTGGGCCTTGAACAGATTATCTACTATTGTACTGTACTTTATGTTTTCAGATATTCTCATTACAAGGCTACCTTCCCGAACGCTCTGCTACTGGATTAAACCCATCAGGGTATCTGACAACTCCTCCGCCGCCACAAAGAGTCGGGCAGAGGCGTTATAGCCTGTCTGATACTTGATCAAAGTAAGCATCTCTTCGTCAATGGATACCCCCGATATCTCGTCTCTTTTATTAGTAAGCTGCGTCATCAGATCTGTATTGTGTTCGAACCGGCCTTCCACATAAGCCTTATCCTCACCGATCTGTCCTATCAGCGCTGAATAATATTCCCCAAAGGTCGATGTGCCCCCAGTCATTGTCAGCTCGTTCTGGATTGCGCTTATGGAAAGGGCATTTTCTCCGTCGCCGTTTACGGTTGCCGAAGCAGCTATCTTGTCCGTGTCAGAAAGGATCTCTTCACTGACTTTAAGATATCGCGCTTCCTGGGGTCCCGATGCTATGTCGAAATAAAAGAAATCTCCTCCGGCGTCTTGATTCAGGTCATATCCCAGGCCATGCTGTGTATTTACCTCTGAAGCAATAGAAGAAGCCAGCGCGTTCAGGCTGTCCATATAACCGGCGATTGTACTATCCCTGACCTCCAGGTAGGCCGACAGACTTCCCTGCGTCAATGAGCTGTTAAGCTCCGTGGCTGGATCGTTTGTAAATACAATATTATAGAAGGCCGTATCGTCATCAGCCACCACACCAAGCTCCCAGCTCTGACTACCATCGACCAGAGGAAGACCATTAGACATAAAGACGCTGACTGAACCATCATTATTGCTGGTGTAGTGGAAATCTACAATCTCGGACAGGGAGGCCAGGAGGTTCCCCTGCCTATCTTTCAGTGTATTCAATGTCGGCTCATCCGAAGTATTTGTTCCGCACTGCATGATCTTTTCGTTTACTTCTGCAATATCGGACACATAACCATTGACTTCATCAACCAGGCTGGACACTCTGGCGTTTGCATCATTCTGAGCGGAGAGAAGATCCTCTCCGTACGAACGGAACATGGAGGTGAGACTCTCCGAGGCCGAAACCAGCGTCAGTCTTTCGGCCTGTCCCGAAGGATTGGCGGAAAGGCCTTCCCAGGCGCCCCAGAATTCACTCAACAGTTCGTTGATCCCCCCTCCATCGCTTTCGTTGAAGATCATCTCTATCTCCCCCAAAGCGTTGTTTTTGGCCTCGCTGTCACCCAGAGCGTTGGTCTGATCGTTTATCTGCACCCCTAGAAACTGATCGTATATCCTGTCGATGCCGGCGATCTGAACACTCTGCCCCATGGTACAGAACTCAGCACGTTGTCTCGAATATCCTTCGGTGCTTGCGTTGGCGATATTGGTTCCCGTAAGATTTATCGCCGTCTGATGACTCAGCAAACTGTCCTTGGCTATGTTCAACGCATCGATGCCCGACATCTTCCTATCCTTCCCTGCTTAAGATCCTGCCATTCAGATTATTCCCCTTCATCCTGCCCGTATTCATGTATGTAGAACCGGGATATATAAGCTGACCCAGGAAATCAACTGATTTCCTTACATGAAACAGAGCTGCGTCAAGAAGCATCCTGTTTCTCTGATTCAGCCTGTCTATGTCAGATGCAAGAGAACGCAGGACAGACTGGCACCTGGCAAGATCCTTGGCCACCCCTTCATCTGCATGGTCCATCAATGCCGAAATATTCAGCTTTTTTCTGGGTATACCAAGGATTGCGCCCATATTCTTCATGACCTGCGTGCGAATGTCCGCCAGTTTTCCACTCTGCACAATGCAGTTTTCCTTCCTGGCATTATTTTCGTAGATTTCATCCACAGGAGCACCCTTGAGGACATCCCTCTCCTTTTCTAGGCAGTCGCATAGATTTACGCAGGCCTCTATCTCCTCCTGCATAAGGCAAATCAGCGATTCATAAAGTTTGGGCAGTTTCTTTTTCATTCTCTTAGACCATGATATCCAGCAGTGATTCCCTTACCATCTTTTCTGCAACCTTATCGCCATTAACAGTGTATCTCTGGCCCTCTATCTGATCTTTCAATTCCCGGACCTTATCCTCCCTTACATCGGGAAGAGCTTCCAGGGCCTGCTGCGCCTGTTGAAAATCGCGGGCTCCGGAGGAGAGACTTACCTTTTCCTCAGTGACAAAACCTGAAAATTCTTTTTCAGGCTCGACACCTTCCTTTCCATTGCTGACTTTATACTGTGAAACGAGTTCGGCTATCGAATTCCTTGTTTCGTAAATTTTCATCACGATATCTCCTTCTTTCTTTTTTCCCCTATCATGCTAGATATCGGAAATTTTCAAAAAAACTTTAACTAAAGTGCCTATATGGTCAATATTGCTATACATTAAATGCTCAAATTTGTCGTAACTCATATAAGAAACATCGCTTGCCACCTGCATCAGCACCTATTCCGAATCATGGCTAAAGTTGCCGTTCAACTGGCGGATAAGACTGTCCTTTATGCCAATCCCCCCCCTTTCGGCAAGGTCCTCCGCCACCTTCTGATCTATCATCGCGTTGTAGAGATCCTTACCGGGAAAATTATTCAACCCGCTTTCCGGAATCGTACTTCTCATATTCTTGAACATGTAGCTGATAAATATCGCCTCAAAGTCCGCACAGGCCTTTTCCAGCTTTTTATCGGCGGCCTTCTGCCTGGGCCTGTCGGCGCTTTCTATATTGCCACTACCGGATATCCCCCCCATCCCCGCTACGGTTCCTTCCATCCCATACCCCTATATAATCTTCAGGTCAGCCTGCAATGCGCCGGCAGACTTGATCGTCTGAAGTATGATAATCAGATCACTGGGCGTAACACCTATTGCATTGAGGGCCTTGACCACCTCCTGAATGGTGACGCCCCTCGGCACTACCATAAGGCGATTTTCTTCTTCCTCTATACCTACCGTTGTGTCGGTCGTAACCACAGTCTGTCCACCGGGACCCATAACAGTGCCACCGCCCGCATTAACAGGCGAACTGCCGGAGGGAGGCGCAGGGGAAAAGGGGGCCGGTTGTGATACCTCTTTTTTCTCTTTGATCTGAATGTACAGATTCCCATGTGCCACAGCGACGGTTGATATCCTGACGTTTTCCCCCATAACGATAGTGCCGGTCTTCTCATCTATGACAACAACAGCGGGAGTATCGACCTCGACGTTGATGTTTTCTATCATTGCAAGAAGCTCTATGGCATTCCCCTTGAACCCTTTGCCTATTGTAACGTTAACGGTCGAGGAATCCAGAATCTTCGCCTCCACTCCGGCGACAATTGAGGGTATGGCGACCGTAACCCCCCTTGCCGTAGTGAAATCGGGCTGATGGAGGTTAATGGTAAGCGATTGCCGCTTCTCAAAATCGTATTCCAGTTCCCTCTCAACGAAGGCGCCATTTGCAATCCTGCCAACGGTGGGATGATTCTTCGCCACGCTGGAACCGCTTCCTCCGGCGGCAAATCCGCCGGTAGATACCGCTCCCTGTGCAACGGCATAGACCCTGCCATCGGCCCCACGAAGGGGGGTCATAAGCAACGTTCCACCGCGCAGACTGTTCGCATCGCCGATGGAAGACACTGTTATATCTATCCTTGTACCTATCTTTGCGAATGGAGGAAGCTCGGCGTTTATCATTACCGAGGCTACATTGTCGGATTCCAGCGAATTTCTTGAATCTTCCTTCATTCCCAGTCCCTGGCGGCTCAGCATGTTTGCCAGAGTCTCCTTTGTGAATCCGTTCTCGATATCGTCCCCCGTCCCAGCCAGACCTACAACAAGTCCGTAGCCGATAAGCTGGTTCTCCCGGATGCCTCCTATGCTTGCAATATCCTTGATACGTGCGCCGTAAGATGCAATGGAGGATAGAAACATACAGGCAATCACAAGTGATATGAGCACTTTTACCTTTTTTACATTCATTTGCACGTTCCCTTTAACTGCAACTGTCAGAAAGGCCAGGCCCAATCCACAGCACGCGTCAGCCAGCCCGGCCTCATCTTGTCGTTCACAACTCCAGTCCCGGTATAGACAATCCTTGCATCGGCAATGTACTGTGACGATACCAGATTGTCCGAGGTAATATCGTCGGGCCTTACAATGCCCGATATAATTATATACTGGTCCTCAGCATTTACGCCAAGCTGGTGCCTGCCCTCTATGCTCAGGTTTCCGTTTGGAAGCACATCTACAACCCTGGCCGTTATCATTGCCTCCAGTTCGCTGTCACGTGTCGTCGTGCCCTTGCCGGTCAGGCTGTTAGATGACGATCCACCTACCTTAATAGAAGGCAGAACCCCTGCCGTATGGATATTGTCACCGTCGGTCAGATCATTGTTCGCCCTTGCTACCTTTTTATCCAGACCCAGCAGTGAAGAGACCCCCGCCAGTGTCTCCGTTTCTCTTCCTGTTGTAGTATTGGCCGAGTTGGTCCCCGATGAAGACTCGGCTATGATGATTGTGAGAACGTCGCCTACATGGCGCGCCTTGTTATCCGTAAAGAGAGAATTCCTGGAGTTCTCCCCTGGCCATATAGACCCGACCGGAACGGAAATTTGCTCTTCCCTGGGGGGAGGAATGAAATCATCCTTCTTTACGATATCCCGGTTCGAGTAGCATCCTGCAGTAAAGGATAGAAAGATTACACTCAACATGGCAAGGATCGCATATGATCTGAATTTCATGTTTAAAACTCCACTATCACCATATTTTTGTCCATTACCCTGGCATATATCATCTTCCCAGATGATATATTTCTGACCTTTACCAATTCTCCGCACAGGCCGTCCTGCTCCGATACGCCAACCGTTGTCATCCCCATCAGACCCTTGTCGGCAACAATCTTGACCGGTTTCCCCTTGAGTACCATGGGTATATCAGTCAACATATTTACCTTTATTTCTGCGTTAGGCTTTACACTGGAACGGAGTTTCTTGCCTACCACATCTTCTTCGCTTGAAACAATATTGCGGGGAACACGGTCAAGCCATTGTTTTATCACCTTAACATCGCCAGGGCCGACCTCCGCATTCCTTCTGAGATATCCAGTACTGACGACCACATCCATCAGGAGTTCCAGCCTTACCCTGACGGTTTGCTCTCCAAGAAAAATCCCATCCTCATAAAACCTGACCGTAAAGGAGGTGTTTCCTATATAATCCTCATTCCGCTTGGCCTGAACCCGGTAGGAAACTTCTTCCCCCCCTAGGTTTACATCGGAGGCCCCTCCGGAAAACTCCACCCTCATCTCCCCATCAGCCCAGGGGAAATTATCTTCTATATGGGACCTTACGGCGTCGGTTATTTCCTCTCCTTTTATGACCGCTGCCGAAGTGACAAGGGGGCAACAAATAAAAAGGAGCAGACTTAACAGACCAGCATAAATATATGTAACCTTGAATACTCTGGTTGACATCCCTATTTCTACCCCTCCATCAACGCTTCAGATTGTTAATCATCTGCATCATTGAATCCGCGGTCTGGATCGCCTTTGAATTGATCTCGTAGGCCCTCTGGCCGACGATCATCTTCACCATCTCGTCAACAACATTAACATTGGACACCTCAACAAAACTCTGCGATACCGTTCCGAATCCGGACTCTCCGGGGTTTCCCGTATTGGCATCTCCCGATGCGTCTGTCTTGTCATATAGATTTCTTCCCAGGCTGGTAAGACCGGCGGGATTCACAAATCTTGCCAGCTCTATGCGCCCAGTAGCCAGCGAACTACCGTCACCGTCGGTCGCCGTCCATGTTCCTCCGCTATCCACAGTAAAATTAACCATCTCGGAAGGTATGGTTACCTCGGGTATCAGCTTCAGCCCCTCGGAATTGCAAAGCGCGCCTTCCTTATCGGTCTTGAAGCTGCCCGCCCGTGTGTAGACTGTCTTTCCGTTATCATCGAGCTGGAAAAAGCCGTCCCCTTCAATGGCCATATCGTAGGGACTGTCAGTCTGCTGATAGTCTCCCTGGCTGAACATCTTCTGAACCGCCACAAGTTTGACACCCATGCCAATTTCTATGCCCACCGGCAACTGACTGCCACTTGAGGTCTCCGCCCCGGATTTTGTAGAAACCTGGTACATCAAATCCTGGAAATCGGCGCGGGCCTTCTTGAACCCAACGGTGTTGATATTGGCCAGGTTGTTCGCTATAACATCCTGGGTTATCTGCTGTGCCTCCATTCCATTCGCAGCTGTCCATAAAGCGCGTATCATAGAATTTTCCCCCTCCTATCGCAGCTTTCCAACACGGTTCGTAGACGAATTATCCTGGTCATTTATCGTCTGAATTGTTTTCTGATATGATTCGAAAGTACGTTGTATGTTAATCATATTGACCATCTCCTGTATTGCCTGGACATTGGAAAGTTCCAGATATCCCGATCTTACCTTCGAATCGTCCGACTCCTGCGCGCCGGCCCGATCATCCGGGTTTTGATAGAGACGAACCCCGGCCTTCAGCAGCGACGAAGGATTCTGAAAACTTGTCAGCTTCAGCCTATCAACCTCACCACCATCAACAAACAAGGCTCCGTTTTCACCTATCTCCACAGGGTTTCCTGACAGCTTTATCCTTCCGTTCTGGCCTAGGATACATTCCCCTGCAAGAGTTACCAGCTCTCCATCACTATTGATAGTGGCCCTTCCATCCCGCGTATAGGCAACACCGTCCTTCGTCTCGACAGAGAAAAATCCATCACCCTCTATTGCCAGATCAAGGACGTTACCGGTCTTTTCCATGGCACCCTGGGAATAATTGACTGACATCCCCACCTGCTGTTCAGGGGATTTGCCGTCTGCCCCTTCTTGCGCCCCTGCCACGGAGAAATAGATCTGCTCTGCCTTGAATCCGTTGGTGTTTGCATTGGCGATATTACGCACCGAATTTTCAAGACGCATGGTCTGCCTCGTTGACGCATCGACCATGACATTTATACCACTGCCGTTTATCATCTTTAACCGCCTTTCCCATTCGCATGAAAATCATTGCAATTTGAGTGCCAGGCAATACAAAGCCGAAGAACAAAAGAGCCGCAACGAATCTCTCGCCAATAAAGATATCCAAGTAATAGCAGCATGTTACGGAATTAGAAAGCCCTGCGCAGGACCACTTATAAAATCCTTCAGTCATAACCGCCAGCCATATGGGAGGAGAATATGTAGCCATTCAAACGGAAGCGTACCTGTTGCAGGGAAAAAAATTCCTCCCCAGGGGATTAAAAACATTTTGCTGGGCTGAGGAGATTTGATGAGCTAAGGGAGGGATGAATCTCGGTATCGTTCATTCAGTGAATATACAAAAACCAGAATCTCGGCGATGGCTCTATACAGATCGGTGGGGATCTGTTCGTCTATATCAAGCTTGCTGAGGATCTGTGCAAGGGCAGGGTCTTCCTTGATCGGAATCCCCTGTTGTTTAGCAATTTCTATTATCTTTTCCGCCGTGACTCCCCTGCCCCGCGCCGTAACCCTTGGGGCACAGTCCCTCTCCATGTCATATTCTATGGCGGCGGCAACAGGCCTTTCGTCTGTTTTCTTCTTAATTGCCATAAGATTCAGCCTCGCAAAACCATGACAGGTATTCCATCAGGTCTTCAAACAAGAAGGTCGACCCCTTCCAGGGCACAGAGATTTTGAAACTCACGGTATGACATATCGGGGATACTGTCGGTCTCTCTCTGAGAGACCAGGCACTGCATATATCCCACCTCATACCCCAGAGACTCCAGGGAATCACTTAATTTTCCCATGAAGGGCTTTATAAAATCGCATACAGTAGAATTGTCGCAGCGCAGCACGCATCCTATCTTTTTCCCATCAATCGAGGCCTCGGCAATAACCTCTCCGAGGGCATCCATATCCAGCAGAAAAAGGACATTCTTTCCCCCGCTGCGCCCCTCTCCAGCCTCTTTATTACGGTCTTCAAATTTAACAAATATTTCCGCCATGCCTCTTTGCTCCGGAAAAAGAAGGGGAATCTGGAACATGTATTTTCCCTCATTCTCCTGGAGGAGATAATTTATAACCTGGTGAGATTCTATAAGCTTCAGCGATGAACTCACAAAATCTGAAAGTTTTTTAGCTCCCGAAAGGCCCTTCGAATCCATCAATGCCCGGAGCCTGTCGCCTAATCTGATCAAAAGGGCCTTGAGATTTTCATCTGCATTCACAGGGCGTCCTCCCGAGGCTTCTCTCCTGATAGATTCGCCCAGTTCACGTTCCAGAAGATAGCCCATCCTGTGAACATAATTCCTGAGAAAAAGAGGGTCGTCGAGGTTTTCCCCGGAGAAGGGCAGAGACCTCAAAAGCTGCCCTATCACCTCCATCTCTTCCCTGCCCAGTTGAGCCGCAACGATATGCTCCTTTCCGGCGCCAAACAGTTCTACCCCCTTTAATAGAACCTCGGAAAGGGCCTTGGGATTTGAAAGATGTGACCTCAAATAATCTATCAGCTCGGCCCGCCTTGGGGCTTCGCTTCGAACAATCTTCAATACAACCCCGGGCTGTAAATGCGCCACCCGTACATAAACCTTGTCCCCCTTTGCGAGGGAAAGGTCAGAATCAGCCGTTATTTGAGCGCCTTTCAATAAAATTGTTGCCTTGCCTGAACGGGTTCCCTCTATAATCTCGGCTTCCACCACCTCACCAACGGACAGCGGCGGCAGGACATCCGACTTCCTTTGAAGGTAAAGCAGCTTGTCTGTTTTAGGTAAAACTGGTGCGGTTGGTAGAATATTCATTCTTTTCTTGATGGAGGGCCAGGATAAGACCTATCTCTCCCTGGGTAAGATTCAGTTTCTCTGCAATATCCTTCTCGGCAAGGCCCTGTCCAGCCAATCTGGCAACCTCGATATATCTTTTCTCGCGGCTGGAAGTTCCAGGCCCTGTGCTGTTTAAAGAAGTTTCACCCTGCCCGGCAAGGGCCATCAATCTTTTTTCCTTTTTATCAAGAACGGCAGCAATCCCCTTTAACTCACTCAATGTTTCGTAAAGACGATCTGATGAAGACCGGGAATCCTCTATTAATGTCTTGAATTCGGAAAAAGTCTTCGCATCGATGCCGTGAGTTTTTATATCCCTCTCCCTAGTGAACAGATAGATCAGAGACAACACCGAAAGCAGCAGTGCCAAATCAACAAAAACCTGAAGGCCATCCATAATTTCCACGGCTATTTCACACCCTTATGTCTATCCTACCCTCGGATTCAGCGAAGTCGGCCCCCTCTTCCCCATCCTTCTTCGCACCACTGTCTTCCTCAAAACCTTCACGCCTTTCACGTTCCTGGTCTTCTCTGATCACAAGGCAATGGGCTTCCTCGGCCTCCTTTACCTTTTCCCTCAGCTCTTTTCTTTCTTGCAGTAACTGTGCCTGAATATGTCTCTGCTGCGTGTCACCCTGCATTTGTTGAACCTGCTGGACACGTTCAACGGCATTGGACTGCAGAAACAGCTGCTGGACATCGAGAGATCTTACCATACCCTTCGCGCCCCTTTTCGGACAAATAATCAGCACTTTGTGCGCAACTTCGGTCCCTAGCCATCGTATCGTCACAATCTGGACAACTCTTTAACCTTAATTTAATTGAAAAGGCGACCGCCGGGAAAGGAAAGCTTTAATAAAGACAGGCCCCATCCACTGGAAAGAAGGCTGACATAGCCTTTTTTCCACTTGGAAGACTATATGGATATTCTAATATGGTATCCGTATTAAGACAGAATTTAGTCCGGACTCGTATGCTATCTGAAAGGTAGCACCATACTTTTTAAGGATGTACAGGGCATGAAAAAATCCCCGCTGTCCGTTAAGGACGTCAAAATTACTGGCAGATGAATTCCACTGCTCACGCATTGTTTTTATTTGAAGCTCCGTAAGGGGCATTCCTGTATCTCTGATATTTACATAGACCTCTGAGTCATTATATCCTGTATTTACGAAAAGCTGCTTGGATTCGCTATCTTTCATCGAATCGACAGCCCGTTTTATTACAGCCGACAGTGCTACTGAATAATCGGACTTCACCCCCGTAACCTCTGGGATCTCTCTGTCCAGAGCCAATTTTATATCAATGGCGTACTTTATTTGAGGGTAAAAGCGAAGAAAGACCACCTCGGACTCCAGAAGTTCCGAAAGATTGATGGGTTGAACCGTTTCGTCTTTCAACCTGCGGAATTTCCCAGCAACACTGTTGAAAAGTTCGAAGAGGTGATCGGCTTCCTTTGCAAGCAACCCGGCGTCAGACCTTATCTTCTCGTAATCGGCAAGTACGTTGCTGTCTTTTATATCCCTATGCCCCTCAATGCGTTCAATGGTCTTATCCATCCTGCGCCCCAGGAGCTCCGAACGGCCCAGTATTCCATTCAGGGGACTTGCAAAATCATGAATTATTCCCGGTATAAGGTCGCCAAAGGTTGACTCAAAATCCGCTACCAGTGTCTGAAAAGAATTCCTCTCATCTCCCCCTTCATGTTGCCCTAACGCCATAAGAAAAGATTCCCCCTTTTTGAAATTGGCATTATTTTAAAGGTACTACAATAAGATGAATTTTGTAAAATATATGTCTTTTACACCTTGCCCACCCATAAAGGCGTTAAGTCCCGCCTTTATATCCTCCTTCAGCCTGCGTCTCGATTGAGAAATATCCTTCTGGCCCTTCAATATCCCGTATATTATCTTTCTCATCGAAGCTTTATCTTCCGGAAAGATTACCCCCTGATTCGGTTCTATGACCAGAGTACAGACGAGGATACGGCCTTTTTTAAGACCCTCCTGTAGAGGGACTGTAAATTCCTCAAACTGCTGAAAGGTTTCTTCTCTGGATAACACATCAGGTAAAAGTCTCTCTGATACTTCTTTGGCCCCGGCATCTTTAACGATTGCATGAAAATCAGATAATCCATCGGAACCAAGAATGTCCCCCCCGTACACAAGACTTGAGTTACATACAGCAACAAAGATGCACAGCGCAAATATTTTTTTCCAAAAACAATATTTTGGGAGAATATCATTCAACGGAATCATAGCTCAACTTTCTCAAAGACCCCTTCAACCTTAGAATCGCCTGGGAGTGAAGCTGCGATATCCTGGACTCCGACAACTCCAGTACAAGCCCTATCTCTTTCAATGTCAGCTCCTCATAGTAATAAAGAGATAGGACAAGGCCCTCTTTTTCAGGAAGGGAATCTATGGCACCCCTCATTACATCCTGCATTTCTCCTCGAGAGATGAAGACAAAGGGGTTGTTCTCATCAATCTTTTCCAATATGTCAGATCTGGTATGGGCCTCGCAATAATCAGGGGGTAAATCATCACTGCTGAGAATCGATACACCCTTCGCTTCATTTAGCATCTTATAATATTCTTCCAGAGATATACCCAGATAGTCGGAGGTCTCTTCATCGGTAGGATGACGGCCCAGTTCCTTCTGCAATTCATCGAATGCCTCCTCCAGCCGAGTCCCTTTGCTTCTGTCCGATCTGGAGATTATATCTCTGGATCTGAGTTCATCAAGTATCGCACCCCTTATCCTGAACCCGGCATAGGTCTCGAACAGGACATTCCTCGTTTCGTCAAACTTCTCCAGGGCCGACATCAGTCCTATTATACCGGCATTTATGAGATCCTCTTTATCGACGTGACTGGGGAGCTTCATCGCAATCCTACCGACGATATTCTTCACCAGGGGAACATATTTAACAATCTGCCTGTCTCGTTCCTTACGATCAATCTTCCGATCAATCTCACAATCAACCATTCTTTCCCATGATTGATCTATCAAAGAATTTAATTGTTCCATTCTCGTAACACTCCGGTTGGCGACGGCAAATTTTTTCCACTATTTCACTCATACACTTGGTAACCTTTGAATCGAAGAACAGCTCCGCTATCAACCGCTGTTTCTTTACCGCTTTCGATACGTTATGGTCGTGAGGGATATGCCCCAGATACTCGATGGGCAACCCAAGGAAATGATTAGTAGCATTGTTCAGTCTCAGGTAAACCTCCCTGGCCTCGCTGGAATCCCTTGCCATATTGACCAGAACCATGAAACGCTTTGTACGGCAACCCTGATTAAGAACCTTTATCAGCGCATAGGCATCTGTAAGGGATGTAGGCTCTGTCGAGACAACGACGATAATCTCCTTGGCAACCATATTAAAATAAAGGACGTTCCCGGCTATCCCGGCTCCGGTGTCAATCAGCATGAAATCTATATCCTGGTCCAAGAGGTCCAGTTCTTCCAGGAGGGTAAGCTTGTGTCCCTTCGATAATTCCGCCATTTCCTGTATCCCCGAAGACGCGGGCAATATCTTCATACCCCCGGGACCCTCTACTATGGCTTCCGCCAAATCCTTCTCGCCACTAAGGACATGGGAGAGATTGTATTTCGGGGTAATTCCCATGATGACATCCAGGTTTGCCAATCCCGTATCGGCATCGAGGAGCAGCACCCTTTTCCCCATCTTTGAAAGAAGATAGGCAAAATTAGCCGTAATATTTGTCTTTCCTACCCCCCCCTTTCCGCTGGTAACAGCGATAACACGGGCAGCTTCATTACGCCTTTTCTGCCTGCCTATGTGCGGCAGATTTTCTCCATTCACCTCTTTCACCATTCCTGTCTGGTTCACAAAACCACCTCCAATGCAAGCGGGCAATCAAAGTCAACGGGGCTCGCCTTTAATCTCTATAGCGAACAACCTCCCGCTTGCTTCTGCCACAGTTTTGACTGCCATTTTTTCAATATATGTCCGCGAAAAGGATATCTACGGATAATCAGTGGACGCTGTTTTCCACTATAAGTCGAGCAAGCCTTTCGGGGTTCATCTCTCTTAAATCCCGGGGCACATTCTGTCCGTTGGCAATAAATGACACAGGCTTTCCTGCATCTTCAATAACATTGTAAATGGAGCCGATCTTTTTTGAGTTATCAAGTTTCGTAAGTATGATGTTGTCGAAACCAAACCCTTCAAAACCAGTGACTACGTCCATCATGCTTTCCTGGCTCGATGTCACACTCAAAACAAGATTCATTTCTACCGAAGAGACTGAAGAACAACTCTCTTTCAGTCCCCGAAGGCCTTCGTGGCCCCGGGCATTGCCTGGAGTATCTATGAGTATCACATCCCGGTCGGAAAACCTGCTAAGAACCCGATTGAAATCATTCCTCTCAGAAACAACCTCCATGGGAACGTCCATGATATCTGTATACCGCCTTAGCTGCTCTACGCCCCCTATGCGTTGAGTGTCCAAGGTGATAACCCCTACAGTCCTCTTTTCACCGAACATGGATCTGGCGGCAAGCTTGGCCAGGGTTGTCGTCTTCCCTTCTCCGGAAGGCCCCAAAAAGGCGGATATCCTTTTTTTCCCCTGAGACTTTTTATAAGAGGGCGTTATGGCTCTTCTTATTCTATCTTCAACAGCCTTCAGGGTAAGGGCATAATCCCCCAGGTTTCCATCACTGGATTTTTTGTTCAGATCATTTATCAGAGAGGATGCCTTCTGCTTTGATATCCCCACTGAAAGAAGGTGATAATAGACCTTCGACAGAGGGGAGGAAGGATCCTGATATTTAGGCACGCCAAGTGAATCGAAGAGAATACCTATTGATTCTCTTAATTTTGCCAGTTCGTCATAGATATCTCCCCTATCTCTGCCATCATTAATTAGAGCCTTCATCTGCGAGAGCTCGCCCTTAAAGAGATCTATTACATCGGTCACAGTTTCTTCATTAGAGGATACTTTCGGCTCCGGATGATCAACCCCGGCAACCACCTCAATGCCTCCCCTGAGCTTCCTTGTTGAAAGGACTATGGCATCAGGTCCAAGATCGGCCTTGATTTTTTCCATGGCCTTGCTTGTATTTGACGCTTCATATCTTTTAATCTGCATCGTTCAACACCAGCATCCCAAGTGATTTGATATTTACGTCACGTGTAATCTCGCTGTGAGATAAAACCACAATATTCGGAAAAAGTTTTTCCAGTATGTTTCTCATGTATATCCTGACCTTGGGAGAACAAAGGATAATCGGAGGCACTCCCTTCTCCGTAAAGATTCTTATAAACTTCTGAAGGTTTTCCGATATCTTACGGATCAGTTTCGGGTCGGCAAAGACAAATGATTCGTATTCGGAATGTTGAACAGATTTATCTATCTCCTCCTCGATATCGGGAGATACCATTACGACACTTATGTTGCTGTCCGGATCTCTGTAGTCACGGGTTATCAACCTGGCAAGTGATCGCCTTACATACTCAGTCAAAAGATCAGCATTTTTTGTCATGGGCGCATAATCGGCCATGGTCTCCAGTATGCTCAGGAAATCCCGTATGGAAACCCTTTCCTTCAGCAGGCGCTGCAGAACCTTCTGTAGCATGCCCAGCGTTACAATCTTGGGAACGATCTCCTCAACAACCCTGGGATGGGTCTTGGCCAGACTGTCCAGCAAGGATTGCACATCCTGCCTGCTCAGGAGTTCACCGGCGTATGTTTTTACTATCTCCGTAACATGGGTCGTAATAACGGTTGCGGGATCGACAACTACAAAGCCCTTTGCCTGAACGGATTCCTTTTCCTTTGCATCTATCCAGACGGCAGGCAGACCGAAAGAGGGCTCTTTTGTCTCTATACCCTTTACCTTCGCCCCCTCATCCCCCGCCGTTATGGCAAGATAACGCCCCATATGTATCTCCCCCTTGGCAACGTCTATCCCTTTGAGCTTGAAGACATATTGACCGGGCTTTATCTGAAGATTGTCACGGATATGTATAGGGGGCATTATAAACCCCATCTCAACGGCCATCTGCTTCCTGAGGACCTTTATCCTGTTCAGCAGCTCCCCGCCATGGCTGGCATCGACAAGGGGCACAAGACTGTAGCCCATTTCCAGTTCAAGGGCATCAAGTGGCAAAAGAGCCTCTATAGACTCGGCCGCCGGTTCTGGAACAGGTGCCTTCTTTACTTCCGCAGCCTGCACCTTCCTGGAAGGCTTCATCGTCTTGTAAGCGATAGTCCCGCAGGCAAAAGAGAGAAGGAAGAATGGTATCTTGGGCATGCCTGGCATCAAACCAAAGATCAGAAGAATACCGGAGGCCAGGGCGACAACCCTGGGCTGAAGAAGAAGTTGACTCGTAAACTCTTTGCTGAGATCCGACGAGGCCGTGGACCTTGATATAAGCATGCCCGCTGCAGTTGACACGATCAGCGCCGGGATCTGGGTAACCAGACCATCTCCGACTGTAAGCAGCGTGTAGGCGTGAGCCGCACTTCCCACGGGCATCCCCTGCTGCATGACACCTATAATCAGCCCACCCAGTATATTGGTTATGGTAATGACAATTCCGGCTACCGCGTCCCCTCTGACAAACTTGCTTGCACCATCCATGGAGCCGTAGAAGTCTGCCTCCAGGCCGATTTCACGGCGCCTCCTTCGCGCCTCCGTGTCGGTGATCAGGCCAGCGTTCAAATCGGCATCGATGCTCATCTGTTTGCCCGGCATCGCATCCAGTGTGAAACGGGCGGCGACCTCGGCTATCCTGGTTGCACCCTTGGTTATAACTACGAAGTTGATCAGGACCAGAACCATGAAAACGATGAATCCCACCACGTAGTTTCCGCCGACAACAAAGGACCCGAAGGCCTGAATAACCTGCCCTGCGGCACCCGGCCCCTCACCTCCGTGAAGAAGTATAATCCTGGTGGAGGCCACGTTAAGCGAAAGCCTTAGAAGGGTAGCAATCAAAAGTACGGAAGGAAATACGGAAAAATCGAGAGGCCTTGGGACGTAAACTGAAACAAGAAGTATAATAAGCGCAAAGGTTATACTTATTGACAAGAGGATGTCCAGTATAAAGGAGGGGAGAGGGACCATCATTATCAGCAGTATAGTGGCTATGGCTAATGCCATCGCAGTATTGCTGCCTTTTAATAGCCCTGCAAAGTTGCTTATTCCAGCGTATGAATTTGCCATTCTCTGCCCTTATCTCGTTTTTATTCCGTAGACGAATGCCAGAATCTCGGCAACGGCCCTGTACAGATTTGCAGGTATTGTTTCGTCCACGTTCACTTTCTTATACAATACCCGTGCCAGAGGTTTGTCATTGACGATTGGGACATTGTTTTTTCTGGCAATATCTCTGATGGTCTCAGCGACAAAACCCGCCCCCTTCGCAACTACTTTGGGCGCCGACATATGCGACTGGTCATAAAGCAAGGCAACTGCAAGATGGGTGGGGTTTGTGATAACAACGTCCGCCTTCGGAACATTTGCCATCATCCTCTTACGGGCCGCTTCTCTCTGCAGTCGCCGTATACGGGACTTGACGAGGGGATCTCCATCGGATTGCTTCGATTCGTCCTTTATCTCCTGTTTTGTCATCTTAAGGTCCTTTTCGAATTCCCACTTCTGGTAGGCATAATCGAGAACCGCCAGGAGAATAAGAACCAGACAGACAGCAAGAACTATCTTGAATGCGACACTGGCGATGTAAAGCAATATTCCCTCAACGCTCTGATCTACCAGCAGAACGACCCTCTCAGCCTCCCCCCTGAGAATGAGATATACCGCGAAACCCACTATCATAAGTTTAAGGATGTTTTTTACCAGCTCTACAAGTGATTTTAAGGAGAGGAGCTTTATTGCCCCCTGAATGGGATCGAGCTTTGAAAACTTGGGCTGAAGGGAATCGGCAGAAAAGACAAACCCTACCTGGATATAATTCACAAAGAGCCCCACAATGAGAGCCACAAGGAACAGGGGTAAAAGGAGGAAGAATATCTTATTGGTAAGACCCCAGGCGAGAGCCTGAATATTGGCGTCATCAATACGAAATTGTCCTGCCTGCAGCAGCGTCCACCTGGTAATCGCTAATATCTTGTCCCACATGGCTCCGGCGCCGAACCAGAAGAAAAACAGCCCCGCCAGCAGAACCGCTACCGAGGAAGCCTCCCTGCTCTTTGCAACCTGTCCCTTCTGGCGGGCCTGTTCCCGCTTCTTAGGGGTAGCTTCTTCGTTCCGTTCCTGGTCTTTATTCTGTTCGGCCATACTTCGCTGCTGTATCCAATTAAATGTTTATTATTAGTCGGTTATGGCATCAAATGAACCGACCACCAACTGCAACCTGTAAACAGGCAGTCACCTGTCCATCCGCTGACGGTCTGTCAAAAAATCATCACATAAGACTTAGAAGATTTTCCAGCCTGACTCCAAAACCCCAGAAGATAGATCCCATCAATCGCGCAACAAGGGGCAGGGCCAGTCCCATGCAGATAAGCCCCACTGCGATCTTTACGGGAAAACCGACGATAAGGATGTTCATCTGTGGAACGGTCCTGGCAATAAGGCCAAAACCTATATCTATCATGAGAAGCGCTACCACCGGGGGCGCACCGGCCTTGATCCCGATTACAAAGATATCCTTAACCATACCGGCAATTTCCTGCGCTAAACCTCCCGAGAAGCCAAACCCCAGAGGAAGAACGATCCGGTAGCTATCGGCTATTGCGGTCAGGAAGACATGATGGCCGTCAATGGCCAGAAAGAGAAGAACTGCAAAGAGATACTGCAGCTGAGCAGTAATAGAAACCTGTGAACTGGTAACCGGATCGAATACGTTTACTATGGCGAAACCAACCTGGAAGCCTACAAGCTGCCCGGAAAGCTGAACTCCGGCAAAGATCAGCCTCCCTGCAAAACCGATTATGGCCCCGATCATGACCTCTCCCGCCATTCCAAGGATCAGTAACGGAAGCTCCTGTGGAGGGGCTGGAATGTCGACAAAGGGGAGCATTAGAAAGGCTATCATCAGGGAAAGGCCGGACTTCACCCTGACCGGGGCAGGACCGCTGCCGAAGACAGGCATGGTGGTCACTATGGCCCCAACCCTCAGAAAAACGAAGATGAATCTTTCAATCTGTTCTGCGGTGATCTCCGGCATATTCTCCCTGGCTGCCTGCTTTTATCTTATGTACATGGGTATGGATTGAAATAGCTTCTGCGTATAGGTAACCATAAGATTGAGCATCCATGGGAGCGCGATTATCAGAGCAAGCATGACAGCAACAATCTTTGGGACAAAGGTCAGCGTCATCTCCTGGATCTGGGTCACGGCCTGGAAAATACTGATGATAAGACCCACTACGAGACCTACCATCAGCATCGGAGCGGAAAGGAGCAGGGTAACCTTTACGGCCTCTGCCATCAGCCCAATAATCAGATCAACTGTCATGAAACCCTCCTAAAGAAAACTCTGGACCAGCGAACCGACTATAAGATTCCACCCGTCTACAAGAACGAAGAGAAGGAGCTTGAAGGGGAGGCTTATCATGATAGGGGGAAGCATCATCATACCCATCGACAGCAGTACGCTGGCAATGACCATATCCAGTATAAGAAAGGGGAGGTAGATCATGAACCCGATCTGAAAAGCCGTCTTCAGTTCACTGATCACGAAGGCGGGTATCAGGACGGGAAGCCTTATATCATCAGCGCTACGAGGCCGTTCTCCCTTTGAAATCTTTACAAAAAGTGCGATATCCTTTTCCCTGGTCTGCTTAAGCATGAATTCCTTTATGGGCTGCGCCGACAGATTAAAGGCCCTCTCGGCAGATATCTCCTCCCTCATGTATGGCTGCAGGGCCTCTGAATTAACCCTATCCCATACAGGGGTCATGATAAAAAAGGTCAAAAAGAGTGCCAGGCCTACGATGATCTGATTCGCCGGCATCTGCTGCGTACCCAAGGCATGCCTGAGCAGAGACAGCACAACGACTATCCTCGTAAAGGATGTCAGCATTATCAGTATGGCCGGCGCCAGTGAAAGGACCGTGAGAATAAAGAGCATTTGAAGAACAACGGCAACCTTGCCAGGCTCATCGCTTCCATCACCTACGCTCAGATGTATAGAGGGAATCTGGAGGGGCGCTGCCCACAGAGGCTGGGCAATCAAAAAAAACACTGAGATAAGGCAAAAAGCCAGAGCAAGAGATCTAAACATGCCCCGGTTACGGGAACCCACAAGGAACAAGTCCTTCACCGTCAAGCCTCCTGCCGACCTTTCGCGAATCAATGCTGTGACCTCTTTTTAAGATAATCTTTCAAGTGATCCGAGAAGGAACGACTGCTGCATCTGTCCCCCGCTGTATCGTTCAGACGTTCAAGAGCTTCAGGATCCATAATTTCCTTCAACATGGAAAAGGTCCCGCCAGAGTTACCTATCACCATAATATGCCCCAGCACATCGACAAGCATTATACTGCTCTTGGGCCCCATATACCTTGAAGACAAAACCCTTATAAGTTCCCCATGCCCTTCAGGACCTCCCTGCCTCATCATCTTTTTGAACAGGTATGCGATGGCGATCATGACACCTACCGTCACGGCAAGGGCTGAGAAGATCTTCAGTATGGCTGGGAAAAGTTCTGGCGAATCCATTTTTTATACCTGATATGCTACTTCAGTTTATTGATTCGCTCGGCGTGGGAAATGACATCGGTCAATCTTATTCCGAACTTCTCATTTGCGACAACAACCTCTCCCATGGCGATCAATCGGTTATTGACAAAGACGTCGAGAGGTTCCCCTGCAAGCTTGCTCAATTCCACAACAGAGCCCCGCCCCAGCTTCAAAAGTTCGCTTATCATCATCCTTCCCCTTCCCAGTTCGACAGAGACGGTAAGGGGTATATCAAGGATAAAATCCATATCCAGCAGCGAACCGCCAACTTCATTATTTTCTATTTCCTTGAAGCTGACCTTGCTTACTTCCCGTTTTGCATTCGGATTCGCCCCGGCAGCCATTTCCTCCTGAACATCATCCCAGCTTATGTTTTCATCATCATCTGTAATCGCCGCAGCGTTGATATCCGCATTTTCCATATCGTTCATATCTCCCTCCCTGTGATCCAGCCCGGCTAGATCATCTCACCATCGATGAATTCAGTTATTTCCACCGCTTGGCTGCCCTTATAGCTTCCCGGTAAACCCTTGAACTTCAAAATGTCCTGCACATATATATTCAGACCGTCACTGTAATGCTGCTCCAGAGGGATTACATCCCCCTTCTTGAGATTGATGATCTCCCTCCCGTTGAGTTCAGCCCTGCCCAGCTCTACATTGATCTCCACCTTTGAAGACTTGATCCCCTCCACAAAACTGTCGGACCATTTTTTATCAACATCAGGTGCAACTTTGTTATGGCTTGCCTTTAATTTATCTCTTATCGGTTCTACTGCCGAATAGGGTACGCAGAACATTATCTCCCCCGAAGAATAGCCCATATCGAGCTCGAACTGCATAATAACGACCATATCTTCAGGCATAACAATCTGTGCAAACTGCGGATTCGTCTCCGACCTCTGATATGCGATATTTACCTTTGTGATCTCATCCCACACCTTTTCGAAATCGTCGAGAGCGCTCAGGGCGACCCTTTTTATGAGATTGTTTTCTATAAGGGTAAAATCTCTCCCCTCCACCTTGAAAAACTCCCGTCCGGAACCACCGAAAATCAGATCCACAAGGGTAAATGCCAGTTGTGTTTCAATTACCATAAGGGCTGAGCCGTTCAGTGGTTTCATCTGGAATATATGAAGACTTGCAGGTACGGGGATTGTTTTTATAAAGTTTTTATACTTGACCACAGTGACGGATACACCGCTGGTGCTGATCATCTTCTTTAAAAGTGAGGAAAGCGTAGACTTGAATAGCCTGGCAAACTTTTCGGTTGCCATTTCAAGGGTTGGTATATGATGATTTATCGAACTATATTGAGATGTTAGATCATAGGATGCTACCTCGTCAGGATCACGGATTTCTTCCGGCTCCGTCTCAATATCACCATCCGACACCCCCCTTAAGAGAGCATCAACCTCTTCCTGTGACAGCACCTGGGACATCTCTACCCTCTCAATAATATAAGTTTTCAGACCCTTTGCATGACATTAAAAAACAGAACCCCTTCCGGTTACTGTATAAGAAACTCTGTAAAGTAGATCCTGCGGACCTGCCCCTTTGTAAGATACCGGTTTAATCTGACCGCGATATCGTCCCTGAGGGTCTGTTTCCCGTCAAAACCGGCTATCTCCTTGTAACTCTTGGACGAAAGCAGGACCAGCATGTTGTCCATAATCTTCGGCTTGAGAAGGTCCAACTCCTCAATACAATCCTTGCTTGACACCTCAATCTGTATGGTCGTCTTAAGATAGCGCTCCCCGTTGTTATCCATCAAATTTACTATCATTGAACCGGGGGACCATATTCCCGGCTCCGGCTCAACCTCTTCTATAGGTTGAGCCACCTTCTTCACGGAAGAGGACCTGTAGAAGTACCAGCCGCCCAGACCTGCAGCTACCAGAACTATCAGAGCAAGCCCTATAACCACCCATTTGACAATGGATTTTTTTTCCTCCTTTTTTTCCTGCTTTTCTTCCTTCTCTTCTTCAACCATTGTCGATCTCCCCTTCATCGCTGTTGAATTTCAAAAGGACTTCAACCCTCCTGTTCAAATCCCTGCTTTTGTCTTCCACGACAGCCGCCCGCGGTCTCGAGTCGGCATAGCCTGCAGCAGACAACCTCTCAGGAGCTATGGAACCTTCGGAAATAAAATACTTTACAACACTGACGGCCCGAGCCGCCGACAATTCCCAGTTTGACTGAAATATTTCATTACCAATGGGCACGTCGTCCGTATTCCCCTCCACCTCTATCTGACAATCGGTTTCCCGTAGAATCGAACAGAGGGCCTTCAGCAGAGGCTGGTCCGCCCCTCCAATCTCGGCACTTCCCGTCCTGAAAAGCATCTGCTCTCCCAGCGCAACAGAGACGCCCTCATCTACAATTCGTGCCTCCATCGCCTTCTCCCAGGGAAAGGAGGATTCCCCTTCCGGGAATGAGGCCTCCTTAGCGGCCAAACTTTTCCCGAGCCGTTGGGCCTCGCCGTTTATAAGATCAACAATAACAAGCTTGCCAGTCGCTATATCAAGGCTGCGGTTCTCCATGAATCCCCCCCTCCCAAGGGGTTTTACGAAAGGGTTAAAGACCTCGACATCTTCCTTTGCACCACGTTCAGAAAGGTTAAATACGGACCTCATGGAAGAAGCCAGTTCCTCAAGCTTTGGAGCATCCAGTTTGGACAGCGACAGGATAAGTACAAAGAAGGTAAGGAGCAACGTTACCATATCATTGAAGGTAAGGAGCCACTTCCCTCCCTGGCTATCCCCTTCGCTCTTCTTTGGCTTCATTCAGACCCTTTCTATAAAGAAGCTTTTTTTACATTACGAGCTTTAAAGTAAAACTCCACCCTGCGGTTTTTTTGCCTGCCCTTGGGAGTTTCGTTAGAAACTACGGGCCGGTACTGGCTGCAACCTGCTGCCGACAGCCTTTCCTTGTGGATCCCGCAAGTTTCAACAAGGTATCTAAGTACGTTAACCGCCCTGGTCGTCGAAAGTTCCCAGTTGGAAGGGAAGAGGGGTGTCTGAATTGGCATATTGTCCGTATGACCTTCGACACGTATTGAAAACCTGTCCTCACCGGCTGCCTGCGCCATCTTGTTTAGCCCCTCGTAGGCCTCTTTCCTTATTACCGCTTCCCCCGACGGAAACAACAGATTACTTTCAAAAGTCACCTTAAATCCCCCGTTAACCCTGATCAGTTCTACCGAATCCCCTAAACCAGCCTCTTTGAAGTAATTCCCCAGAGAACCCAAGGCCTTCTCTATATTTTCCTCCATCTCTCTCGCACGGTCCCTGGATAGCATCATAATACTGTTACCGGAAAGAATTTCCCCGGCCTCCATCATTTCACGACCCTCTTTGAATACCTTTACCTTCTGGGTCTCTATGTTGGAGTAAGATACCAGCATGGCAAAGAAGGCAACAAGGATCAGGGCCAGCGAGCAGTATATCGTCTGCCAGCCTGCAACGGGCGGTTCCTCTTCCTGACTTCTTTTTTTCCGCTCCGCTTCCATATCTATGACGTTGGTTTCCTCTCGTCAGGGGATATGAAGGAGTGAAGCTTTTCTTCCAGTATCCGGGGGTTATCTCCGGACTGAACAGATAGAATGCCATTTATTATCAACTGTTTGACCGTCAATTCTGCGGCGCTTCTAGCCTTAAGTTTCCCTGCAATCGGCAGAAATATAAGGTTGGCAAAGATGACTCCGTAGAAGGTCGTGATTAAGGCGACAGCCATGGCCGGTCCTATGGCAGAGGGATCCTCCATCTGCATCAACATCTTCACCAGGCCTATGAGCGTTCCCACCATCCCCATGGCGGGGGCGAAGTTTCCCATGGTCATAAATATCTCCGCACCCATCCTGTGCCTCTCCCCGACATACTCCAGTTCGGTGTTCAAGATTCTCGACAGGGCAGCCGGTTCAATACCGTCTATCATCAACATTACCCCTTTTTTAAAAAAGGGATCACTGATGTCTTCAACCTGGCTCTCCAGCGCCAGGATGCCGTCACGACGGGCGATCCTGGCCATATCGACCAGCTTATTTATTGCCGCCTCTGCCTTTAATTCCTTTTGGAAAAAAACATTCTTGGCAACCTTCGCTACACCCAGGATGTCCGGCATGGGGTAGTTGATTAGAATGGCCCCTATAGTCCCACCAAGAACGATCATTAGTGAGGGGGTGTTAACAAAGGCCATCAGCCCACCACCTGAACCCATGGCGCCGAGTACAAGACCAAAGCCGAATATGATTCCTAGAATAGTTGATATATCCATAGCAGATAGTTGGAAGAGCAAAGACTATACCAGAAGGAAAAGTTCACTCCATAGAGAAGATAAGAACAACAAAAGAAAAAGCCACCAATTTATCGCATAGATAATAAGGGCATAGATATTACTGTCCACCGCCCGCTAACCGGTCGCGGGCGGTGGATTATGAAAAGGGGCAGGGAAAAAAGCTGACACTATCCCCTGCGGGGAAAAAGTTTTTGACGAGTTGTCATAAATTTGACATCATCTCTTGATGTTCAT
Source organism: Syntrophales bacterium (assembly GCA_963665835.2). Taxonomy (GTDB): domain Bacteria; phylum Desulfobacterota; class Syntrophia; order Syntrophales; family UBA2210; genus UBA6078. The sequence continues at coordinate 1,164,002 of CAXXWJ010000002.1, forward strand.
CAATTCGGACATCATGGAGTCAGTTGTTGTAACTATCTTGGCGCTCGCCTGATAGGCCCTCTGCGCCGTTATCATGTTGATGAATTCCGTCGCTATGTCGGTATTTGACATCTCCAGAGAGTTGGCGCTTATCTCCCCCATACCGGCCGATCCCGGCGTGTTGGGAACGGCTCCTCCCGATTCCACGGTCGTTGCGAAAAGATTGTTCCCCATCCGCTTCAATCCCTCGGGATTAGGAAAATCGCTCAATATTATCCGTGCTATGTCTGAAGTCTGACCGTTCGTAAAGAATCCGCTGATGGTACCATCGGAGGCAACGGAGATAGACTTTAACGAACCTGATGAATATCCATCATGGCTCAGAGTCTTAACCACCGAAGTACTCGAATATTGCGTTACCGACTGAGCCGTCGTACCAGCAAGGTCCCATGCTACGATTCCGGCATCGCCTATGGTAGCGCCTGTGAGAGTTGGCATCGTAAGATTGACGTCTGCTGGGTCAGACTCCGTCTGGTCGATTGCAAAGCCTATCGTGTCTCCCGATGCCCAGGTGTCCGAAAGGGCAAAGGTTATGTCTGCACCTCCGGCGCCATCCAGATCAATCGCTACCACATCGTCGTCACCAACGGTCCCAAGGGTAATGGACAGGTTTTCATAGCCGCCGTCAGATGTGATGCTCCAGCTATCCTCATCGGCACCCCTGGTAAGGGTTATTGCCGATGTTGTATCCTTGTAAAGCTGCCCCCGGTTATTTATGGTCATTGCCGCTGAACCGTCCCCGGCAGTTGCATAATAACCGACACCGTCGGTAACATCGCTGGCCCCGGCAGTTGTTGAGGAGCTGTAAACCTTGTCCAGATTACCGCTTGAATCAAACTTCATCCCAGAATAGGTCTGGGCCGTGGCAGCCTCATTGTCCAGGAAGGACTTGAATCCCCAGTAACCCGTCCCCTCCGTCTTCTGGAAGGTCACCTTTAGTGAGTGCGTTCCACCGAGAGAATCGTAGACCGTCTGTGCGGCATTGAAGGTTTCCCCCGTATCTGTCGTAGAATTAAGATTTGAGCCTATTGATATGGTGGAGGTGGTAGAGGGAACAGACTGTATACTTGCAAGAGAGATATCTGTTATCGAGTCCGGGTCCGATGAGGCGAGGTTATACCCCTGAACCTTATAGCCGTTTACATCGACCATATATCCATCACTGTCGAGGCTGAAAGATCCGGCGCGGGTATAGTATTGCCCCCCTTCATCATCGGCTACGGTGAAGAACCCACTGCCGTCAATGGCCAGATCCGTAGCATTCGACGTAGTTTCAAATGATCCGGCGCCAAACTGTGTGGCAACAGAGTTAACCTGGACACCTCGTCCTACCTGCATCCCCGAAGCGGCCCCTCCTGTTATGCTCTGGCTAAGTATGTCGCCGAACTGTATCTTACCGGACCTGAATCCTACTGTATTGACATTGGCTATGTTGTTACCTATGACATCCAACTGTTTCGTGCTCGCCGTCAATCCCGAAATACCTGCAAATAATGAACTCCCCATCTCTCTTTACCTCCATGTTTAAAGATTCGGATTATTAGATATCTATAATATTCTGGCCAAAGCCTTGCTCCCCTTAAGAAAAATAGACACCTGCTACTCTGCCGCTAACCTTCGCTAACTGACAATAGATCACCAAAGGAGATGGTCTGATCGCCGACTTTCAAAAAGGGGTTCCCATCGACAAATGTAAGACCCGTAACCGTACCGTGCATAACCGTATCCACGGCTATCTCATCTCCATCCATCGATATGGCTGACACCTCAAAGGTGTAGGTTCCACTGTCTACCCCGCTGGAATCCCATGTAATCGAGCTTTCACCAGCCTTCAGTCCTTCGGTCCCGGCCTCGATTTTATCCACAAGCAGGCCGTCCTCATCATAGATAGTCAATGTTACCTTCCCTGCCTCCGATTCCAGGTTATAGCTGATATCGGTCGAGTCTCCGTCCACGATCACACTGTCACCGTTTGCAGTGATCTCCTTGCCGATAAGGCTGGCCGCTCCTGCGCTGTTCAGCGAAGACTGATAGAGACCGGCCAGTTCCATCTGCTCATTTATATTGTAAAGCTGCTCCAGGCTGGAAAACTGGGCCAGCTGTGCCGTAAAATCCGTTCCATCAAGAGGATTCAAAGGGTCCTGGTTCTCAAGCTGGGCTATCAGCATCTGGAAAAAGTCATCCCTTCCCACCGAGGCGTTGGACTCCAGCGACCCCAGGGCCCCACTGGCATTACCTATCAAACCTTCTATTGTTGACATCTTTCCCTCCTATTAACCCCGACATGGCCGGAGCGTTCATTACGCAAAAAGACTGATCCGTCCTTCACTGGCAACATTCTTGGCCTGTTCCTCTGCAAATGGGAATTCCTGATCCGGCGGAAACTGGCCCTCACGACTTCCCCAGGCCTGCCCGCTTCCGCTGCGGCTGTTTCCACCTCCGGAGAACATGTCGCTGTTGCGACCGGAGCTGTAGGGGTCGGCATCGATCCTGTCCTGGGCAAATACCTCTATGCTGTCCGCTACCAGACCCTGGGCGCGCAGGGATCCCTTGAGACTCTCCATATTCGACTGCAGCATCTGCTTGACATCACTATTTTCTACCTGGAGTACAAGGTGAACCTTGTTGTCCCTGACTATGACATCCATATCAAGATTGCCAAGGCTTGGAGGACTCAGGGCAATACGTACCCTTCCTCCCGACATCCTGGCCCCATCTGCAATCTGGTCAATCACGGCCCTCGGTGTTATATCAACATTCTCGGCAACGGCGGAGAACCTTTCACCGGCCTGTAGAAGCGTATGCTGAAACCCTGGAGGCCGAATCCCCCTGTCAGAGATGGGTTCATGCTGGAGAGGCTCTTTAGAACGGGCAGCTTCACTGTCGCGAAGGTCAATACCCGCAGGCTTTTCATATGAATCAGCGCCGCCATCTTTGCCTTTGCTCGCATGTTGGGCAATATCCCCCCTTGAACCTTTTGCCCCTGACTGCAAGTCCTTTTCAGCACTGCCCTTCCCCTTCAGCTCCCTGGCATCGACAGTATTTGCCTTCGTAGTTCCGTACAAGCTCTCGGTCCTGCGACCGCTATCGGAAAATTCGCTGTTTCGGGAAAAACCGTCCCTGGGGCGAGAGCTGCGCTCTAAATCCTCTGCCGCGATGGTCTGCTTCAAAATTGATTTTGAAGGATCAGATCCATCATTACCCTGCATACTCAACTTCTTTGAGTCTTCACCATTGGACCTCCGCTCAGCCACGGAGACGATATGAGTTCCTTTTTCATCTGCCGCGGCGTTTACAGAAGAGATCCTGTCCTGAACCTCTCCACCAGCCTTACCGGCGCCATAAAGGTCTGCCTTCTCCGGCAGCGGAGAATCACCTTTAATAGCCACCTTTTGTGACTGCAAGGGCTGGCCCTCTTTTCCATCTGACCTGGAAGAATCTCCCTTCTGTGAGATGCGGGATGACACAACATCGATGCCCCCTTTCCCCTCTCTCGGGAACAGACCCCTTCCACTAGCACCCTTCTCATAAACTTCCAATTCAGAGGCCGAAGACCTGCCAACTGGCTTTTGTCCCGACAGGACCGCTTCTGCCTCCCCCGGCAGGGAAAACTCACCATGAATCGCTGCCCTTTGTACACTCTTTGCCCCCACAGCATTCAGTTCCCGGGGGCCTTCAACTGAAGATGGGGCACTCAAATGCCGTGCCATTCTCTTACCAGACAATTCAGAGGCCGAAGATCTGCCAACTGACTTTTGTCCCGACAGGACCGTTTCTGCCTCCCCCGGCAGGGAAAACTCACCATGAATCGCTGCCCTTTGTACACTCTTTGCCCCCACAGCATTCAGTTCCCGGGGGCCTTCAACTGAAGATGGGGCACTCAAATGCCGTGCCATTCTCTTACCAGACAATTCAGAGGCCGAAGATCTGCCAACTGGCTTTTGTCCCGACAGGACCGCTTCTGCCTCCCCCGGCAGGGAAAACTCACCATTAATCGCTGCCCTTTGTACACTCTTTACCCCCACAGCATTCAGTTCCCGGGGGCCTTCAACTGAAGATGGGGCACTCAAATGCCGTGCCATTCTCTTACCGGACAATTCAGAGGCCGAAGACCTGCCAACTGACTTTTGTCCCGACAGAACCGTTTCTGCCCCCCCCGGCAGAGAAAACTCACCATGAATCGCTGCCCTTTGTACACTCTTTGCCCCGACAGCATTCAGTTCCCGGGGGCCTTCAACTGAAGATGGGGCACTCAAATGCCGTGCCATTCTCTTACCAGACAATTCAGAGGCCGAAGATCTGCCAACTGACTTTTGTCCCGACAGGACCGTTTCTGCCCCCCCCGGCAGAGAAAGCTCACCATGAATCGCTGCCCTTTGTAACTGCGAAAGCTTGGATCTTTTTACCTCTGTCTTTTCTGCTCCAGTTGATGTCAGTATCGCGTCGATATGGTCTTCCCTGGCGCCATCAGAAACAGCACGGCCGGCCCTGTGTAACTTCTCCGCCTCAGCGCTGCCCAATGCTCCCACATAACCTTGATCCTTACCTTTTCCCTTTGACATACCAGTCTGGTAATTTTTTTCCGCCTCACTTTTTACTTTATAAGGAGTGCCCGTCTTTTTACCTTTTGAAGAAGTTCCGCCCTGACAAAAGGCATCTCCCTGCAAAAATACCCCCTGCCCCCTGTCAGTTTTAGAGGAGCCCTTCGGGGACAGTCCTCCCAGGCTCTGATTTTTTGTATATTGAACGCTTTCGATGATAGAGGCAAAGGGCATCAGATCTCCGGCTTCTCTTTTGCCAGACCGCCTTGATTTCACAGGAGTACCATCATTCTTGATCTGCTGTAAATTTTGTACCCCACTGAACTCTGTAGCCAAATTCTCACCTCACATTATTCCAGTTCATAGAGCAACAAGACCAGCCGCCTCACTGCCCTGTAATGGGGATGAGCAAAAGACATACCAGCCGATCTTCCTGGCAAAAACTCAGCAATTTCGAATTATTAAAAACAGCACTCTCTCTGGCTCCTCATGAAAGGGGCAAAGATTGCCTAATGATTTGAAAGAAATACCAGGTAGAGCCATGATTGATTCATAGATGGGCCAAGCCAACGGGATCTACATTTCAGGATTTCCGGCAAGATAATGTGCCGAACGAAGAAATTACATAGTAACCCCAAAATGGAAAATGTTAAAAGCTGTTGAGTGCCGGGAGATCCAGAGGGATATCATGGTGAAAACAACAGGGACATTTAAGATGGCAGAGCCGTCCTTTAGCCCTGCAAGGCTACAGGAAAGGGGGAATCCGGTTTTTCCAATACAGCCAGAATCAAAGGCATCGTCCACTTTCTTCCCCGAGCCTTGATCCCCGAATTGAACTGGGGGCTTAAGATTAAGCCCCCAGGAGTAAATAGACATGACTTGCGCCGGTTATTCAGGCGATAAGTTAACTGTTGCTACTCTTTTGATGCCTCAGCGGTGGATTTCGGCAGGGGTTCTCTGGAAATGGCCCTGGTAATTTCCCTTGTGATAGCTACAGATTTATCCGGGTCTATATATCCCAAAACAACCCCTGCATTTTTACTTTTCATATTCATGATGATAGTGGCAGCCGTGCGATTGTCCAGTTTTTCAAGCATGGAACCGGCCCTGGAAGGAGGTGCTGCCTCATATACCTTTGCCATACTTCTGTATTTATCAGTATTTGTCTTATCGACATTTTCAAGGACCAACGATAAGCGCTTCTCTGTCTCTTCCAGCTTCTCAATCTTAAGGAGTATCTCTTCCTTCAGTTCTTCCAGCCTTTTCTCCTCAGAGATCAAAAAGTTCTTCCTCTCATCAAGCTCCTTCTGTCTGGCCAGAAGAGCGGCCATCAGGGTCCTCTCCTCAGAGATTTCATCCTGAAATACGTCCTTGGTAGAAAGGGAAGGGGAAGGGGAAGATGCTGGAGTTACAACCAGATCGGCAACAGCCTGGTCGACGCCCAGCAGAAGATCAACACTTTCGGAATCCCTCATGACTCCCGACAATACGACAATCTTTGCCACGAAGAAAAATACTATGAGTACCTTACATGTAAGTATCAGCTTTTTCACTTTCCGTACCTCTTCCGGATCGCAGGATTACCGCCTCATCCAGCTCTTTCTGCTCTCTGCTGTTCAACAGGTCCCTGTACTCTTCGATTTTCTTGTCCTTCAGTATCTCCAGAACCTTTCTCTTGCTGGCAGCCGCTGACAGCTCTCCTCGTTTATCCTCCAGCTCTCTGTTTGTATTACAGACAACCTCCTCCTGTTTTTTCCCCTCTCCGCGCATGCGATTTATATAGGAGAGGTAAAAAGAGACTTCAGCGGCATTCAGATTACCTTTCCCCTTCTCTTTCAGTTCGGAGATAAGCCCCGAGACCTCTGACCTCAGTCTGGCCAGGATTGCCATATCCGTATCGAGCCGGTTCCTTATATCAGCATATTCAGTCATCAGCTTCTCTTCCAACATTTTCCTATAGTCCAATACGGGCTGCAATTTGAAATGAAACATAGTCCCCCTTTAACAGACTGCTATTGTAACTTTCAGTCAAACAGAGATAGAAGCTGCGTTCTGCACTCCTCAAAACTAACCTTCTCATCCACATCCTGCCTCAAAAAGGCATTGATCGCCTCTATCATAGCTATTGCATGATCTATATCAGGATTGCTCCCCTTTACGTAGGCCCCTATATTAATCATATCCTCTGCTTTCCTGTAGGTAGCCACGGCATTGACAACAGCTCCGGCCTTTTTTCGGTGATCCTTATCAACTATATCCGTCATTACCCGGCTCCTGCTCTCCAGGATATCTATAGCGGGGTAGTGATTGTGCGCCGCAAGATCACGGGAAAGTGTTATATGACCGTCCAGTATCGATCGTGCCGAATCTGCAACGGGTTCATTAAAATCGTCCCCCTCGACGAGGACTGAATATATTCCAGTAATACTCCCGTTTCCCTCCACGCTTCCCGCCCTCTCCAGGAGTTTGGGCATGAGGCTGAATACCGATGGCGTATAGCCCTTTGTAGTTGGAGGCTCTCCGACAGAGAGCCCAACCTCTCTCTGGGCCATGGCAAACCTGGTCAGTGAATCGACCATAAGGAGGACATCCATCCCCTGGTCCCTGAAATATTCGGCTATGGCAGTTGCCACGTAGGCCGCCCTCATCCGTATAAGGGGATGCATGTCAGATGTAGCAACGACCACCACAGAACGAGCTAATCCACTTTTTCCGAGGTTATTTTCAATAAATTCACGGACTTCCCTGCCACGCTCACCGACAAGCCCTATGACGTTTATGTCCACCTTTGTATTTCTGGCTATCATCCCTAAAAGAACGCTCTTGCCAACCCCTGAACCGGAGAAGACCCCCATCCTCTGACCCTTGCCACAGCTGAAAAGACCATTAATGGCCCTGACCCCCAGATCTGCCGGCTCCTTGATCCTGCTTCTTTTCAGTGGATTTATAGGGTCGGCATAGACAGGATACCGGTCTTCCGCTTCTATGGGTCCCTTCTCATCTATGGGGTTGCCCCTTCCGTCAATAACCCTTCCGAGAAGGCCGCGCCCCACCTGAACTTTCGACTTTTCTCCCGTAGAAAAAATCCTGCAGCCTGGTCCTACACCGTCGAGTCCCCCGAAGGGCATGAGCAGAACCTTATCCTTCCTGAAACCTACAACCTCTGCGGAGATGATCCTGCTGTCATCATCAGGGCATATACTGCACATCTCCCCTATGGATGCATCAGGATTGTGTCCCTCCACCAGGAGGCCGGCTACTCCGCTCACCTTGCCGTAGATCCTCAAAGGATTTATATATTCAAGCTTTTGCCGATATTTATTAAAATCCATGTTCATTGCAAAAGGAATCTCTCACCCTGTTTAACTGAACGCCCAGTCTGGCATCTACACCCTCTGAATTTGTCTCTATTACTGCACCACCGGGCGAAACATCTTCATCCTGCTCAATAAGTACATCACCGTAACTGCCAAAGGAATCGGGAGTTGATTCCGCTATGTAATGGTAGTCTTCGGGGTTCATCCTGATCCTTATGTTATCCTTGCCCCTCAAGTTCTTCATGGCGTCCCTGAGTACGGCAAGAATAATTTCCCGTTCTGTTTTTACCTCACGATGGATCACTTTCTCCGCTACCCGAAAGATCAGATCCAGGATATCAGCCTCAGAACCTTCGAGCAGCTTTTCTTTCGCGGAATGTAGACCTGTGATAAGCGCCTCAAGGGATTTCAATGAGGCAGAGAGCTTTTTTTTCTCCTGCTCCATCTCCTTTTCTAATCTTTCATATGTTCTTTTCTCCGCTTCGTGGGCATCTCTTCTCTTTGCCTCCTCCAATAATTCCTGAGAATTAACGGATTTCTTCTCTGCATCACCTGCAGACCCCCTCCGCACACCACCGGCCTTCTTGGGGCTTCCATCATACTGGCGGTCATCATGCAGGCCCCTTGCAAAGTTAACCGGCACCGCCGCTTCAATATCCTTAAGCCTTACGTCCCGAGCCTTTATAATCTTACTATACGAATTCATCTTTCCCGCCACTCCCGGAGAGTTTTATCTTGTCCTCGGCTTCAAGCCTCTTTGCAATCTCGATAATCGCCCTCTGGCTTTTTTCTACATCAGAGAGGCGCACAGGCGGCATAATTGCTATATCCTCTCTGAGCATCTCCGCTGCGCGCTTCGAAAGGTTACTGAATACCTTTTCCTTCGTCTCGTCATCAAAGACCTTAAGGGCCCGCGGCAGATCCTCTCGATCGACCTCTTCCAGCAGCATCCGCATGCTCCTGTCGTCCAGTTTGAAGAGATCATCAAAGGTGAACATACGGTTTTTGATCTCCGTTGCCAGCTCCGGATCGGTACTCTCCAGGGATTCCAGGATTTCCTGTTCGCCTGACCGGCTCATACGGTTAAGAACCTCTGCAATTACCTGAACACCTCCGGCATGCTCTTCGCTGTCCCCACTGCCACCTATCATTTCCGCCTCAAGTGTCTTGGTCATATCCTCAAGAAATTCGCGGGGGACGCTCCCCAGTGTCGCAATCCGCTTGATAATGTTCTTCTGCCTTTCAGGAGGAAGAATCTCCAGTATTTCAGCCACCTGTTCCGGCCTGAGATATGACAGGATAAGGGCCACAGTCTGGGGATGCTCGGTCTTTGTAAAATCCGCCACGACCCTGGGATCGGCGCTCCTCAACTTATCGATTATCGGACCACCGAGATAACTTTTCCCCTCTATGGTCTTTGAGATCTCCTTTCCCCTGGCTTCCCCAAGGGCCTTGACCATAACATTTTCAACGTAATTACCCTGAACAGACAGGATTGACAGACCTTCACCCATTACAATGGCGTTGAATTCCTTGGCAACCCGCTCGATATCCTCATGAGATGCGCCCTTCATGTTATGCATGCACTTACCGACACGCCTTATCTCATCCGTTCCGAGATTCTTCATTATACTGGCTGCGGTTTCCTCTCCCAGAGACAAAAGAACCAGCGCTGCCTTCTCTTCGTTCGTCATACCTGCCTAAGTTCTCCTCAGTAAAGTCTATAAACAGCCAAATAGAAGATGGGGCTCTGCAATTTCCATTTCAACCCCATGCATGATTAAGCTAACGCAGCCAGCCCTTCAAGGCCTCTGCAACTGCCCTGGCGTCCTGCCCGGCCAGTTTTCTGACTACATCCACCTCTTTCAATCCCCCTGTAGCCAGTTCGGCCAGACCTCCTCCCATCGGCAGACTGGCGCTCCCGCCTTCAAGATGAGCACGTTCGGTAACGGTAGCGGGCAAGCTTCTTGAAACAGAGCCCCGTTCCCCTCCTGTTGCCAAAATAAATTTTATCAGCGGCCGCAGGATGAAAAAGAGGACAAGCATCATGGCCATGAGAGAGATTATGTACTTTACAAAGGGCAGGGCAGCTGGCAATCCGGCCAAAAGAGCCCCTCCTTCTTCGGGCATATCCATCTCAAGTTTTCTGAAGGGGATACTGGTCACGGCCACCTGATCGCCTCTGCCGGCATCAAAGCCAACAGCCTTTTTGACTAGACCTTCAAGGCTCTTCATCTCATCTGCCGATCTTGGCTGAAATTCTTCCGTTCCCTTATCGTTCTTCTTGTAAACACCGTCCACCATAACGGCTACGGAAAGCTTTTCAACCTCTCCCACAGGCATAACCGTCTTGCTCACAACACGGTTTATTTCATAATTGACGACTTCATTAGTCTCTTCACGACCCATACCCCTGCTGGCGGTCTCTTCCCCGGTGGGCCTTACACTGGACTCACCCCCTTCGGAGGAGACACCGGATTTTTTGCTGTTGCGGCGCATACTCCTCACTACAGGCTCTTCAGGGTCATAGGCCTCTTCGGTCTTTTCTACAACACTGAAATCAATAGCGGCGGAGACCTTCGCCACCACCCTGCCGTCGCCCACAACCTTCTCCAGCATGGACTGGATCCTGTTGGCCAGATCCTTTTCTATATTTCTCTGATAATCTATCTGTGATGTGGCACTTTTTGAAAAGGAAGAGCTGTCAGCGGATCTTTTCGACGACAGTATATTACCGCTGCTATCGACTACCATAACCGCTTCCGGCAGCAGTCCCTCGACGCTGCTGGACACAAGGGCGACGATGCCTTCTACCTGCGAAGCCCTGAGTCTCTTGCCTGACCTGGGTTTTATGATGACAGAGGCCGTCGGCTTCACCTGCTCCTCTACAAAAAGTGACTGCCGGGGTATTACGATATGTACTCTGGTCTGTTGGACTTCATCAAGGCCGTTGATGGTGCGGGCAAGCTCACCCTGTAGCGCCCGCTGATAATTCATCTGTTGCACAAAATCGGTGGCTCCGAAATTCTTGTTATCAAATATCTCAAAGCCTATACCTCCACCGCTGGGAAGACCGGACACTGCCATCTCCAGCCTCAATTCAGACACAGACTCCTCGGGCACAAGAATCGTTCCGCCGGCACCAGACACCTTGTACGGTATCTTTTTTTCCTGTAATCTGGCAACGATACCCCCCGCATCCTCGGCGGAGAGATTTGAGAACAGGGCGCCGTACTGTTTCTGGTTTACGAAAAAAACAAAGGCCGTAATACTCAGAATAACGATGAGGGCTACAGCAATGATGGATACCCTTTTTGAAGGAGACAGGGAGTTAAAAAGTGCCCCCAACTGAGAAAAAAACTGAACCACTGAATCCATAGCCACTCCTCCGAACAAGAACTATATCTGCATCCGCATGATCTCTTGATATGCCTCCAATATCCTGTTCCTGACCTGCAGCATCGCCCGGAAAGAGATATCGGCCTTCTCAAGTGCAATCATTGTCTCGTGTATGCTACCCGAGTCTCCCATCTGAACCTTCGAAACCGCATCATCGGCATCGAGCTTCATCTGATTTACTTCCGCCATCTTGGTGCGCAAAAGTGCGCCAAAGGATTCACCACTATCCTTGGAAGTTCCGTTATTACTGTTAATCTCTGAGGTTGGCGGCATGAACCCGCCCCTTATGCTGTTGATGTCATTCATGGCAGGTGACTCCTTTATTTACCTAGTTCCAGCGCCTTCAGGGCCATGCTCTTTGTAGCATCGAATGCGGTGACGCATGCCTCATAGGCCCTGTTGGCCGTAAGCATATCGGCCATCTCACTTACGGAATTTATATCCGGCATTGCCACGATGCCCTTGTCATTTGCATCGGGATGGGATGGGTCGAAAACATTCTTTACACCATCCTTGTCCGCTACTATACCGTCGACCTTGACCATCCTCAGGTTGTCATCAAAGCTCCCTTCCACCGGTTCGGAAGAAAAGACTACCACCTTTCTCTTATAGGGACCGCCTTCTTCAGTACGTGTCGTATTGACATTGGCAAGGTTTGACACAATAGTGTCCATCTTGGCCCTCTGTGCCGCAAGCCCCGATCCGCAAACCCGAAATGCCGACAGAAATTCCATATTACTTCGCCTCCTTAAGGACAATATCCAGCCCCTTAAATTTTCTGGCCATCAGTTCTACAGCAAGATTATACATGAGATTGTTTTCGGCCAGCTTGGCCATTTCTTCATCGAGAGAAACCCTTTCTCCTGTCTCTACAACCTCAAACTTGCCCTCCGGTGAGGATCCCTTTTCAAGTAAATCGCCACCCATATTCTCGCCATTTTCGATTATTCCTTTAAGTTCTTCGCTGAATACAACATCCCTCGCCTTGTAATTGGGGGTGTCAATATTCGCTATGTTCGAGGTTATCACCTTATGTCTCTCCGAACGAAAATCCATAACGGTGGATAACATGTCTATGGTCTTACCAAATAAGGCTTCCATGATAATTGCTCCCGATGCATGACATGTTATGATTACAAGCAACGCCCGTACCAAAAACCACTGCGATAAAGATCAATTTAATTATTTTATCCACTGGCCCATGATTCATCTCCCAGGCCTTCCGAATCCTTCCCGCATTCGTCCTTATATTCGTTAAGTTTATTGCGTATGGTCCTGACACTCACCCCCAGTATTTCGGAGGCCCTGGTCCGATTCCCCTTCTCCCGCTCCAGTGTCTTGAAGATGAGGGCCTTTTCCATCTCTCTCAATGTAACCCCCTCAATGGACCCTGCCTCAAGTCCCGGTTCACCATTTTTTACATACTCGTCGGAATCTGTCTCCAGATAGAGGTGTTCAGGAAGGATCATAGCGCCGGCAGAAAGCAGGACAGCCCTCTCAATCACATTCTCAAGCTCCCTTACGTTTCCAGGCCAGCGATGACGTCCAAGCATAAGAGCAGCATCTGCGGAAAGCGTTGACAGGCTCCCATCTGCAGAGTTTTTGTGCTTTTCCAGAAAATAGCCGACAAGGACGGAGATGTCGCCCCTTCTCTCTCGCAGAGGGGGAACCTTGACGGGGATGACATTCAATCTGTAATAGAGATCAGCTCGAAACTTTTTTTCCTCAACACATTTTTTGATGTCTGTATTTGTAGTGGCAATGATCCTGACATCAACCGGAACAGGTTCCCCGCCACCGAGCCTGTCCACCTCGGATTCCTGTATGACCCTCAGGAGTTTAGCCTGGAGCTGAATATCCATCTCACTGATCTCGTCCAGCAGCAAGGTCCCCCCATTGGCCATTTCAAACTTACCCAGCCTTTTTCTTGATGCCCCGGTAAAGGCCCCCCGCTCATGTCCGAACAACTCACTCTCCAGGAGATTGTGGGGTATAGCGGCACAATTGATCGCCACAAAGGGCATATTGGCCCTGTCGCTGTGACGATGTATATGGCGAGCAAGCAATTCCTTTCCTGTTCCACTTTCGCCCTCTATGAGAACAGCCGATTTGCTTCTTGCAACCCCCTGCAATACCTTCAGAAGGGTGGTCATGCCCCTGTCCCTGGTAACAACGCTCTTCCCATCAGATAAAGAGGAGGCGGCGACATGCCCTGCTTTTTCAGGCTTTTTGTCACCCCTTCCGGCAAGAACCTTCTTTACAACGGCCTCCATGTGGCCTATGGAGAAGGGCTTCATTATAAAATCCTCAGCCCCTTCCTTCATCGCTTCCACCGCCGTGTTCACGGTTCCATAGGCTGTCATCACAACAACGGCGATCTCCGAAGTAATATTTTTGACAGCACGAAGGACATCCATCCCGCTCATCCCGCGCATCTTCATGTCCGTAAGAACAAGCTCAAATGGACCGCCTTCCTGTATCTTATCCAGGGCATCCTCGCCGCTGGATGCAGTTACGACCTTGTACCCACAACCCTCGAGGGACTCGGAAAGAACCATCCTCATTGACAGATCATCATCGACAACCAGAATCATTTTTGTCTTCATGTCTCACCAGATAAAAAACCTTAAAGCTTCAGCGCTTAAATAAAAACTCTAGGCCTCTTCTGCGCCCGCCTAGGATTCCTGGACATATCCCCCATTTTTCTCGCTCCAGTCTCCGTCTACCCGGTAGTAATCCAATACCCTCGTCCAGAATTTATCATCCAAATTCCCCTCCGGCAGGCCTGACAACTGTGCAGCTTCAGCAACTTTGCCCATTTTTGCATAGATCCTTTTGATATTGAAGACGGGCCATCGGCTAGACTCTCCTTCCGGCACGACCTTTATGGAGTTCTGGTACATGCCTATGGCATCACGATATCTTCCCTTGTGGTACAGACAATCTCCCATGCCCTCATAAGAAGTCCTTGCCACCGGGACAGGGGTTCGGTCTGAAACAACATCGCTGCCGTTCAGGGTCCTTTTATAATTTACAATGGCGGCGTCATACATACCCATCCCCTTCAGAGCATCAGCATATTTTTCCCTGGCAAGCAGGTCTTCTTCGGGATCATTTTTTGAATCTAAAGTCGAGAAGTAAAAACCAGCCGCTTCAAGGTAAAGCCCCTCCTGAGAGCAAATATCTCCCATAAGCCTCTTTGCCGTTACCGATGTCTTGGCATCAACCCCGGGACCACCAACTATAAGAGGCTCCAGTATATTCTTGGCATCTTCCTTTCTTCCCCTCCGGCAATCAATCCTTGCCATCTCCAGCTGAAGTCCCGGCCCCCTTTGATCGTTACCAAAGACACCTGCCATCCCCTCAAAAAGCTGGGCCGCATCGTTCAGCAGACCGGAGGCCTTCAAGCTGCCACCTATCTGAGACAAGACATCAAAGTCTCCACTTCCCAAAAATATAGCCCTGTCTACCTTAAAATAGATATCGACTACAGAGGCATGGTCACCTTTTACAAAATATTCATTGATCAGACTCTTCGCTCCGCAAATGAGCTGCTTCTCAGAGTCTTCCCGGTACTTTCCACGGGGAAAGTTTTCAATAAGAACAAGGGCCGTTTCAAATGATTCTCGGTATCTCCCCTTTTTCATGAGGGCCTCCGATTTTTGAAGGAGCACCTCTTCACTCCCTGTTGGATCGGATACCTTGGCCGCCATTGCGCCGTATGCATCTATAGGCTTCTGGTAGCTCTCCAGGACTGAAAAGATATGGGCGGGCACATCAAGCCCGGGATCATCAATCCCTATGCTGGCGATGGAAAGCTCACTCTTTTGAGCCTCCCTGCTCCCGGGATACCGGGATAGGACAAGACCGAACATCTTGAGAGCCGACTTTAGTTGACCCGATTTTTCAAAGGAAAGGGCAATGGAATGAGTGACTTCCCCGGCATTATCGCTTTCGGGGAAGAGATTCAGATAGACGAAGAGGGCATCCAGGGCCATGTCGTATCGGCCGGTCTCAAAATAATGCCTCCCCATTTTCAGCAGCGCATCCTCCGGGATATCTTCAAGGGCAGGCCACTTTTCCAAGGCCTTGCCATACCACGCATCTGCGTCATCAAATTGGCGCATCTGGGAGTAGGCATCTCCGACACCGAAGTAGGCGTCCCTTATACGCTCTCCCTGGGGAAACTTTTTTATGTATTCCTTGAACTTCTCAATAGCATCAGGGAATTTTTTTATCTCATAGGATATCGCACCGGTCATATAGAGAGATTGGGGGACATATTCGGACTCAGGGTAGTCGGAGCAGATCTTCTTGAACTCCCCCAGGGCTTCATAGTTGAGGTTGGATCGCCTGTAACTTTCGGCGAGCCTGTAAGTAGCCTGGGCGTTTTTATCGTTTTGACCGGGGTAGTTTTGTACCACATACCTGTAACGGTCGATCCCCTCTGACAGATGCTGGCTGTCCCCGTTTTTCCCAAGAAAATAATGGCAGTCCGCTGAATATCTAAATGCATTCTCGTTCTTGCCTGCCTTCGTTATCTCCTCGAATTTGGCCAGGGCAGCTTCGTATCTTCCTGACATAAAATCTTTCAATGCGCTATCGTACAACTTCCTGCCAGCAGCACCTACATCATCATCACCACCTTCTTGGCTATAATCACCGCCGATAACCTCACTGGCTGGGGAAACAGGGCCATCGGGAGCCGAAGAGGGGGGAAGGGAAATTTTCTTCTTCCACCGTGCAGGTGAACCTTGAGCCCCATTGAGGTCTGCATTCTCTTTTCCTACAACAGGCGCCCTATACTCAGGCTCAAGCCTGACGACAAGAAAATGCTTTATTACCCCATTCTCCCTCAGAAGCTCTCCCGCCTTGGAAGCGTCATCCCTGCTTGAATATTTTCCGACACATACCCGGAGCAGTGTACCCTTTCCGGGGATATCGGCCTTTTTAAAAAAGGCGTCACATCCCTGTTTTTTCAGAAGGACTACCAGGGCATTCACACCGTCAATATTCCTGTACGATGCCACCTGAACACTGTAGTTCTCATCCGGCATCAAAGGATCAGAAGCCTCTGCGCTGGACAAAAAAATAATGGTAAAGAGGAGCACAATAAGGACAACTACCCTATTGCCTATTATTTCAGGTCTGTAATCGTTCATAGGTCCCGTCACGATAGTTTTTGTGTACAGCCTGTTCTGAAAGCAATTTATATACCATTAACTCCAAAGGCCCCTTCATCACATTATGACTGCCGACAGTGAAACTTTTTCTAAAGTTTTTATCTGCAATGTCGATTAGACAGGCAAGAGCTTTTGCATGGACAGTATCCACAGGGAGGAATGCACAGTGACCATATCAACGCATCGAGTGGAGAGTGTTCTCAAGGCCTATAGCAAGCAGACCAAGACTGAGAACTCTGACAGGACGGATTCCAAGGATCCAGCAAGATATAATGATGTTGTGACATTGTCATCGGGAGAGGAAAAAAAATCGGCATTTGACAGGATCTCCTACAGCCTGCTCGACATAATGCTCAAAAACTCACCCCGCTAACCGTAACATCTTGGGAATTCAGAGATATGAACAGTTCAGACACAAATAACTCCATCGAAAGATTATTGACGATGGATTACATATATGACGCCATCGAGAGTATGAGCGGGGAAAATGATGATGTATTCAAAAAGGTGGCATCACTGGCATTGCATATAACAGGAGGAGAAAACTGCCTGATCGCACTAAGGCACAAAGGAAGCGGCTCCCGCTTCAAGGTAATTGCAACGCAGCCTGTCTCGGATTGTCAGAAAGATTCAATACCCCCCGCCTTCGAAAACCTTTTCACTGATGTGGTCAGGGGGAAAGAGGCGCTCCTTGCAGGACCCGACCAGACCTTCCCCAGCCCTGTAATATGCGCGCCCCTTATGATAAGGGGAAAGGTATTCGGCGTCATGGGAGTCACAGGGAAACAGAATGGCACTTGTCTGAATACCGGAGACCTGGGGCATATAAGAACCCTTACCAAACGGGCCTCCCTGAATATGGAAAACAACATATTATATGAGAGCGTCTACTCCAATATAACCTACACCTTTCAATCGCTGATTACATCGATACACCTGCGGGATAACTATACCCAGAAGCATTCATCGAATGTAACCGTCTTTGCCGTAAACACCGCAAGATCCTTAAACTGTTCGGAAAAGGAGGTAGAGTCTGTCAGGATAGCAGGAATGCTGCATGACATAGGGAAAATAGCCATACCGGATAACATACTCCTCAAGACGGGACAGCTCACCAACCAGGAATATACAGTAATAAAGGAACACCCTGTCATAGGAGAAAATATACTTAAGGCCGTTGCCCTTATGGACACCGAACGTGAAATCATACTGCACCACCACGAAAGATGGGATGGAAGGGGATATCCCGGCGGACTATCCGGAGAGGAGATCCCGTTTTTATCAAGGATTTTAAGCGTTGCAGACTCCTTCGATGCAATGACAACCAACCGCCCATACCGAAACGCCCTGCCAACAGATATAGCCGTCAGTGAGCTGCAAAAAAACTGCGGCACCCAGTTTGACAGCAAGGTTGTGAAAACATTTATATCGCACTACTGCCGCCTCTCCTAGAGATTATTCAGACTGCTCATAGTTGGCACCTCAAAAATGCCTGGCACAAAAAGTGCTAATATCCCTGAAGTAGAAAGGGATAAGGGGTCAATATGGGTCGTTTGTACCGTGAAGGTCGGGTATACAATCCAATTATTGGGCAAATACCGTCATAGGAAACAACACGATCGCCACAAAAATGACACCCTCACCTTCAGATTAATCTAGCGGAGAGGCAATACAATGGAAGCTTCAGGTTTTCCGGAAATGGGAGTGAGCAGAGAAAAAGACAATCGAAGAGAATACGTCCGCGTAGATGATCTTCTGCGTGTCGATTACCGAGGGATATCGCAGGAAGAATATAAAAAGCATAAAACCAACCCTGACATAATCTTTAAAAATATCTTTGGAGACCCTGTCATGACTCCCGATATTGAAGAGGTTGATCTTAACTTACTCTATAAACTGATATATCAGGCAAATCTTAAGATGGACCGGATCTTGGAGTTGCTTGATACTAAAGATACCGACCGTTACATATCGGTCGGAGCCGAATATGTAAACATAAGCGGATCGGGAATGAAATTTATAACAGCCAAAGGGTTCCCGATAGGCGATGTTATTGCCCTCAGGGTCTTCCTGCCTCTTGTATCCAGTACATGGATCAGAGTTATGGGAGAAGTAACATCCTCCAAAGAGCTGGCGCAGGGGGAGGGGTACAGCACGGCTATTCGTTTTTTTGGGTTGACCGACTCGGACCGTGAGGAGATCATAAGGCATGTATTTAAAAAACAGAGGGAACATCTAAGGATTACCTCGGACATAAAAAACCGTGATCCCGAAGATGAATAAAAATGAGGGCTAAACAGTTCCATCAAAGAACATGCCCATCACCTCCGCCAGTCTGTCCGACAATTTCTGGATCTCCTCGGCAGGGATCTCCCGGATCACCTCCCCCGTTTCCTTATCTTTCACAGTGACAGATATCTTGTTTTCCTTCTCCCCGTAGGTTGAAAAGGAAAGGCTAATACTGCTGTCACTTACGTACTCCCTGATCTGCGCAATCAGGGCCTGCTCGTCAACAGAGGACAGGCTCTGCCTGTCTTCCCCTGGTGTCGGTGTCGAGCCCGGCACATTCTGTCTGGGAGGAGAGTCCTCTGGCGCAATTGGGGGTTGCGCACCTTTTACATTAACCGTAATGTCCATGACATCACCTGTCCTCTAAATCGATTCATTTAATATATCGGCATTTTTTGAATATCCTTTAAGCCTTATTTCATAGTTTTATATCAAGGAATTTGGCTTTGCCCAAGCTGTAGGCCCTGTCGGCACGAGAACGGCCTATTCCCGCCTGACTATGGCGGGTGCTTACAATCTGCGCCTTTATCTCCTCCCGCAAAATCGCCAGTTTTTCCTCATATTCCCTGCTTATATGCTGTGCCTTTTCGGCAACATCACCTATGGACTTAAATAATTTTGATACCCTCTGCCTGGCCTCGTAAGGCAGAGGGGAAACCAGGTCGGGGCAATCTCTTTGAAGGGTTTCGACCTGACTGTCAATGCCCTTTATAGCATCAATATATCTTCGCCTGTCCTTGATAAGCTGCTCGATCCCTTCCCTCTCCTTTTGAAAATCAGAGGCATCCCTGAGAGATTGCGTGGAAACAAGAAATCTATCGAAGATGTTGGCTTTTTGTTCCAGAAGATCGCATATTTCTATTTTCTTCATCTCAATATGCCCCCGCTATCTTTGCTCCAGCCTCCATATCACGGGCAGAGAGGCTGCCTGTAAGGTGCTCACCCCTTGGGGCGTTGCTGATCTCCTTCCAGCCCGATCCCAGCTCTTCGAGCATGGCCATAACTTCATCAAAGATCTCGACATCCTTCTGTAGATCCCCTTCTGTTATCCTATTCGCCATATAGGTATAGAGGGAATTGAGATTGCGGGCTATCAATCCGCCCCTTTCAAAATCAAGGGATTGCATAAGGACCGAAAGGATGTCCTGAACCTTCTGGATGGCCTTCCCCTTGGCCTCGTACTCTCTGGATAGAAGATTCTCCCTTGCAATCCTCATATTCTTTATGGCCTCCTCATAACACATAACAATCAGCCCTATGGGGTCCGCCGTATTAACCTGCGTCTTCTTGTACATATTGATTCCGCTACCGCTTCCGTACATAAATCTATTCCCCCTAATCTATGGAATTTGCCATTAATAACCCAAAACCCCTATGCCGATGAATTGTTGGACAGGGCGCTTAGCTGACCACTCAACCACTCGCTCTGAGTTGAAAGTTCGCTTATCGCCACCTCCATTGCCACAAAACGATCGATCATGCTTTCCATCTTACGGGACAGCATCGCTTCCAATTCAGAGATCCTGTCCTCATAGCCGTCGATACTGTTCTGGAGGGATGCCTCCTTGAAGGTAACATATCCTCCCGACTCATCGGTTATAAAACCGAGCTGCCTATTCAGCAGCTCCGCTATACCAATGGTAACGGTAAAGTTGGTGCTCGTTGCCGCTGTGCCTGTATAAACAACTGAAAGACCGGCGGCATTATTGCTGCTGGTACTGGACAGGGTGAGCATCTGACCACTGCCTGTCGCCGCTTCACCATTTATGGTGCCGGCCACATCCACGCCCCATGCCTTTGTAGCTACCGTTGTGTTCAGACCAAGGGGATCCCCCCCGCTGCTCTCGGTGACGATGATATGCCCCGTACCGTATGTACTGTGGGTTAGCAGCAGCTTGTCATCCTCCGTCTTTGAAGCGGTTATCTCCATTGCATACCGCCCCTCAGTGCTGGTAGAAATAGTCCCGAAATCGAGCCCCGAAACCGCCGAAGTGTTTATATTGAATGAGATCTGGCTGTCACCTACCTGTTTCTCCGTAATTACGAGCTGGTTATTGTCATCCAGAGATGCAATGACCTCATCGTCGAACATGGCCTCGATACTGTCGAGAAGATCTCCAAGGGACTGAGTAGCATCCACTGTGTAGTTTGCCGATACAGTGACACCGCTTCGTTTCATCCCCGAAAATGTGATCGAGTCACCGTCCTCTGCACCATCGACGGCGCTCCACAGGGTTGAGGAGGAGTACCCGGTATCGGCATCCCCCTGGATCTGCTTTGTCGACTCCTTTGAAAACTCGGAATTCAGGGCATTTACGATGTCCTCTATGTCCATTCCGGCAACATCCACATCCTGGGCCTTTCTGCCAGTTGCAAAATCGGTAATCGTCAGGGTTACTCCGGCTCCTACAGTCCCGGGCAGGGAAGTCCCCCCAGTCACAGTGGACTGCGTGGCCGCCGTTGTTATGTTGACGGCGTAGTTCCCGCCCTCGGTCTCATCGGTATGACCCACATACTGGAAGAGGGCGCTGGGCGATGAGCCGTAGGCAGTGAAGAGTTTCTTTACATAATTGAAATTAGTCTCCAGTGCGTCCGTAAGCTCTTCATCATCTATTGTCATATTTACGCTGTCATCAAGGGTTATACCTATCAGCGCAAGCCTGTTATAACTACTGGACAGGCCCGTTACGGTATCGGTAACGATACTGATCAGCTCCGACTTTACGGAGCGAAGAGTGCCGTCGCCGAAGAGAATTCCTCCCGTTTCCTCCTCGTCCTCGTCATAGCTGAACTGTTCGTTTATATATGCCATCATCGTGTTATAGGAATCGGCCATGCTCTGGATCGTTGACTTCACAGAGGCTATGTCGCGCTCGACCTTCAGGGTAACTGTCGTATCGTTACTGGCCCCTGCGAGGCTGAGAGTGGCGCCCTCAATAACATCGGTAATCGTGTTGGAATCCTTTTTGATGACCGTGCCGTCCAAAGTAATCTGAGCGTCCTCACCCTCCACGAGAAGCATCTCTCTTCCTTCGGTGGCAACGGAGACATCTCCGAAGTTCAGGCTCCCTCCCCCTTCGTTGTTGGTCATGACAGTAAGGGAAAGCTGACTGTCCCCGGAGTTATCATCGGTTATGGTCAGCTTGCCGTCCAGGATACTCAGGGTGGCGGTCCGTGAAGTCTCGCCAAAGCCATCACTGTCACCGGCTCCTCCGGCGGATATGGCGTTCAGCAGATCCTGGAGCGTGTTCGTCTCCTTGTCGGTAATGGTGTAGGTAATAGCACTGACCGTCGTCCCATCTCCTCTGGTCCCGGAGATTGTTATGGTATCACCGTCGGAGATATCGTTCCCGAAGGCACTGTCGGTAACAGTATTGAACTGGAGGGCCGTATTGTTGGGCGTCACCGTTGCCGACATCTGGCTGCTCCCGGACTGAAGGTCTCCTATAACAAGTCGGCCGTTGGAGTCGAAATAGGCATCGACCGTATTGGAGTCCCCGTACAGATCCTCCACCCAGCCTAAAAAGGCACTGAGCGTTTCGTCACCCTTGCCGGCAAGACTGTAGGTATCGCTGACGGCATTCCCGTCGTGGTCCCTTCCGGTTACGGTGATAGTCTCGTCATCATTGAAATCGTTGGCATCTCCACCGGTATTGATCCAGTTCCACTGGGTTGCAGCTGAAATGGCCCCGCCCCCCTGGCCGGAGATCTGGCTGTTTTCCGTACCCCCCCTGATAGCCCCGGTGAAGAGCTCGGCAAAGGTGCTTGCAGCAGAAACGGGATCACCTTCCTCGCCGCCCTTCATGCTGTAAAGAGCCTCCCCCTGGTGCACCTCCTCGACGCTCTCATAGGTCCCTTTTTTTATGCCCAGGATCTGGAGTATATTACCGTTGTCCGTAAAGGAGGTCGTCCCGCTTATGTCGATCCTGTACATGGTCTCTTCATCTACCGTTTCAGTAATAACCGAGGCAGATATCCCGGACAGGGCGTCTATATTCTGGGCAATGGTCGTTATCGACTGGGTGGAAAGGTTGATTAGCAGACTCTGTCCCCCTATCTGCAATGTGGTATCACCGGGGGGGCTGCTAAGTTCAAGGAGGGTGCCAACAGCGGTAGAAGAGCTTGCGAACAAGGCGCTTTTGGCGCCATCACTGGTCGGGGTTGTCGTTTCCGTCGCCGATCCCGTAAAGCCCATGGTCTGCAGAACGCTATCGGAAGATCCTTCCCTTATGTCTATACCTTCATCTCCGGTTTCATCGCTTGTAAGCACCAGGTGATAATCGCTGGATGAGTGCGTCACGATGGTTGCCGTAACCCCCGAAGGATTATCCCCTTCGTTAAGGGAATTGATCTTGCCCTTTATATCCGCAAGGGTATCGGTGCCGGCTATCTGTACAATCTGTCCCGATACAATGATATCACCGGCAAGGGACAGGGCTGTGTCCGTCGATCCATAGCTTCTAGAGGAAATTTTTTCCGACTCTGCGATATTATCTACAGTCAGGTTGTAGGTTCCGACAGAGGCCAGTGAGCTTGTCGAGACAGAGAGCAGCGTTGAAGCGGCCGTTGTTGTATTGGTGCTTGTGGAGGAGGTAAAGATATCGAAGGCGGCCTCATTTGCCAGGGCGGAGGAGGCCGTCTGGAGTGACAGCAACATTGTGTTAACACTCTGCCATTCACTCAGTTTATCCTCATATTCCTCCTTCTGATCGGTCATGAGATCGACCCTCTCGTACTCTATATCCATCAGGTCGTCGATCATGCTGCTCCAGTCCAGGCCGCTGGCCAGACCGCTTATCATACTGGTACTCGACATAGATCCTCTCTCCTTCAGGGGGGCAGGTAATATGTAACATGCAAATTGACTTCAACGGAAAATATTGCCCGGGGTCCTGGCCATACAATGCATTGCACCCTTTCGCCCACTCAAACAATAGAACAATAATATCAAATTGTTATACATTTGCTGTGACCGATGGCCCCCTTGCCAATTCCTTTACAACTACGAAATAGCAAGATATCTGCCAGATGGTAAGTCCCTTGGAGAATGCTCTTTGAAAAGATTGTTTTCGCGGGAATAGCCATATTCCTAACCCTTCACACCACCGAGAGGACAGGGGCATTGCACAGGAATCTACCACGGAATAGAGCTTGGCAGACCCGCCGTAGGGCGGGCCTGCCGGTTAAAAACTTCCCCCAAAATTCAGGGGAACCTGATACTAGCCTAGCAGTGACAATATCATCTGCGGGGACGAGTTGGCCTGCGCAAGCATTGCCGTACCGGCCTGCATGAGGATCTGACTCTTGGTAAATGATGTCATCTCCGCAGCCATATCCACGTCACGGATCAGAGATTCTGCGGCCTGAGTGTTCTCGATTGTTGAAGCCAGGTTGGCAGCAGCATAACTGAGCCTGTTCATATAGGCACCGATATCACCTCGTCTGTCCGACAGAGTGCTGACGGCGCTGTCAATCGTCGTGAGCATTGTCTGAGCTTCAGAGGCGGTATCGAGCTGATCCATGCTGAGGCTCAAGCCCCCCGACCCTGTCGTCGTATCACCGATTGCTATGGCGATCCTGTTGTTGGAGTCGTTCTCCGCACCTATCTGGAAGGTCGAACCCGAGGATCCGCTGCTGCTTATGGTCAGGGTCAGGCCGTCAAGGTCGTTATCGTCGAAGCCTTCAGCCGCGCCAGATATGTAGAAGGAAACACCCAGGTTGGAGAATGTATGGGTAGAGTTGGCTACATAGTCGATAACTTCTGTAGTGGTACCGTTGCCCAGGGCAATCTTGTTTGCCGCCGCAGCCGTAAAGACATAAGTACCAGTCTCAGCGCCTTCAACAGATACGGATGAAAGCCCTGTACGTCTTATTGTAACGTTCGTGGTGAACGATGCAGAGGTAGTGCCCAGGGTTATAGTGTCATTGGTGGTAAGGGATCCGGTAACGGCAATGGTAATACCCAGGTTGGCGAAGGCTATTGCCGTATTTGCCCCTGACAGAACACCGCTGTATGTCTCTATGACTGTCGCATTGGAATACTCGCTGGCATTCATGAGGAAAAGCTTTCCTGTTGAGGTTCCTGCATGAGCCGCAGTGTTGATGCCCAGATACCAGGTCCCTTCGGCCGCGCCTGAACCCCAGGCCATGACAGAGGCTGAGCTCAGCGGGTCTTGCGCGCCAGCACTGCCCGAGAAGGTGTATGCGTTGTAAGTGCCGCTTACGATTCCACCCGCACCGGTACCGGCAGCCATCGTGGCTGTTTTCGAGGCACCGAATGACCCGTCGAGAAGAGCGGTATTACCATACTTGGTGGAGTTTGCAATACGGTCGATTTCCGAGATAAGAGCGTTTCCCTCGGAGTTGATCTTTGCCCGCTCAGTGGAACCGACGTTGGCCGATGCGGCCTGGGTCGCCAGCTCTTTCAATCGGGTTAGCATGTTTTCTATCTGCTCCATACCACCTTCAGCTACCTGCAGCAGCGCATTGGCCTCTGAGGAGTTTCGAGAAGCAACATTAAAGCTGGCGATATCGGCCCTGAAACTGGATGAAATCGCAAGACCTGCGGCATCGTCGGCAGCCCTGTTGATTCTGTAACCTGAAGAGAGTCTTTCCAGTGATTTGTTCAGCGCCGTATCGTTGTTAGTCAACTGACGATGAGTGTTCATTGCCGCGATGTTATTCTGAATTCTTAATCCCATGATCTAATCCTCCTTGATTTTGTGTTTGATTGGGCCGTCGGCCCCTTGTGGCATCCTTGCCGTTTGGTCAGAGTAAAGTGAACCATATGATTCAAACCTTTTGCCCTGCGATTTAACCCTACCTCCTTTCCTATGAAGATTTTGGGCTAATTGCTCCGACCTTTGAAATGGTTATCGGAAGGGCCGGATGGAAACTTTAGGGACTATTTTGCAGGGAAAGAAAAAAATGGCGTTCCTGATGGAGAACCCCTGGAGTTGGGACAATTCCCCTTTTAAGGATATATGTTAGTTATTGACAGAGGAACCTTTTGCAGGGCATCGGAACTTTCCTCAGGATAGTTGCAGGAAAGGCGCTCACGGTTCAATTCAAGGAAACCCTGGGGCGGACCTTTGGGAAAGTCCCATTCTTTCAAGGGAATCGAGGGCAGTAGGATCATCGGCCCTTATAGAAAGGACCCTGCGGAAAAGGTCCGCTGCTCTTTGGCTGTCTCCCAGAGAGAGATATATCTTTCCCAGAAGATTATATGCAGCCGTCAGATTTCCGCCACTGTCTATCTCACACCTTAGAGATTCCATGGCCGCATCATAGCGTCGGATATTTGACAGAGCAAGGGCACGAAAATAGTTTGCCTCATTATATCCAGGGACCATTTCCAGGACACGATCAAATGCACTTATTGCCTCTCTCCACCTCTCCAATGCACAAAGGGCCCTGCCCAGAACAAAGAAAAGGGATGGATGACGGATGCCATGTTTAATGCCGCGATTAAGAAGGCGGATTGCCTGGCCGGCATTTTCCTCATCGAGGCATATCCTCGCGAGATTGTGGCATGCACCGGAATGATCGGGCATTTTTTCCAGAACCCACTGGTAGTCAGACTTGGCATCTTCACAACAATTCATTCTGTCCAGGGCCACCCCCCGGTCAAAACGAAGCTCCACCAGATCGGGGAATCGTGCAATCCCTTCGCCCAGGATATCCAGGGCCTTTACAGGCTCTCCCGACTCAAGATACTGATCGGCCAGACCCTTATATGCCGAAAGATTGTCCGGTTCCCGCCTTATCTTCTCCTGGCCAAGACGAATATAGAATTCCGCCTTCCCTGCAAGACGTTCATTCATCACCTTCCCGTAGTGGTGTATAGGGATCTGGGAATCTATCACCCTCAAGGCCATGGCTCGGAAAGATTCATCCACCGTCTCGTGAACCATCCCGGAAAAGCTTATGCCCCTGCAGTTTCTAAAGAGCCTGATCAGAGAAACCGGGATAAAACCGTAGAACCCTAGCCCCTCCTCATAGTCACAGGGATTGATGACCAGATTTGCCAGGGCCTTGTTGTCCTCGTAATTTCTGAGGATAAAGCGATATCCATCCACAGTGGGTGAAGATAGGAGACCTCTTATCCTTTCAATATCCCTCCGGGCGATAACCTCATCGGCATCCATAACGAGTATCCACTCTCCCCCTGCGTATCCTATTGCCTGATTGCGGTGTCTGCCAAAATCGTTCTCCCAGGGGTGTTCATAAACCTTTGCCCCCAAGCCCCTTGCGATATCGATGGTTTTATCGCAGGAACCCGTATCGACAACTATTATCTCATCCGCCAACCCCTTGACACTGTCAAGACACCGGCCCAAAACCGCCTCCTCGTTTCTGACGATCATGCACAGCGATATATGTATTTTTTCAACGTCCATCGGCACACCCATCTTCAAGATCCTGCACTCTTTCTAGCATGGGGGTAAATCCATACTCGATGGCATCCATCAGGGTGACAACATCCCTGCAGCGAAGAGCCTGCATGCACTCCCCTATGAGAGGCTTAATTGGACAACTCATGGCGCCCTTCAATGCCATCCAGTGATCCAGATAATCGGGCAGCCTGGAAAAACCCCTCTGTTCGTTCCCCTCCATAAAGGAGATTATGATCTCATCCCCCATGGACTTAATCACTCCCGGAAGGTTTTCACTCCCTATTTCAAAGCTGTCACAAAGGAAATGCCTGTCATTCAAGTCATCAACATCGACAAGTATCTGTTCCCCATCGGCATGGCGATCCGTTACCATCAGCCTTACCGGTCCGGTTTCACCGCACCTCCAGACCAAGTTTCTCCCCTGGCGTAATGCCTCTATGACCTCAAAGGCCCTTATTATAAGAGGGGGTGTTACCAGTGCCTTGCAGAGATTACCCTTCCCGCAGGACTTCGCATCAATGCATGGTGCGCAGGGGATATCCGCATAGAGGACAAAATGCCCCGGTCCATATGGCCCGGTCTCCCATGGATAGGCGGTACCTGCAAAGGCTGAGAGGGTAGGAGTCCCCACTGCAGCGGCCATGTGCATCGGCCCGGTGTCACCGGTTATGAGGAGTTCGCACCGCTCCAGTACCGCCCCGGCCACCTTGAGTGATGTTTTCCCGATAATATCTATGATGTTATCGCACTCTAAATTGAGCCTGCTTTTCACAGAGGATGACAGGGCCTCTTCTTCGCCACCTCCCAACAGGATCACCCTTTTTCTCTTTTCATTGATAAGCCATTCTACAACCCTGACCCAGTGATCCGCCCCCCACCTCCTGAAGGATCTGGAGGCTCCCATCTGAACCGCTACTAAGGCCCCGGCCTCACCGGCTTTAGATCCCAGGAGCACCTGCGCCTGCCTGCGTGAAGAGGAATCGATGGCAACATGCATATGCCTGCGGGCAGAGGGGGCGGCACCGGCGATCCGGCATGACCAGTCCGCAAGGTTGCGGCAATTTTTTCTGCGATCACTGCGGATCAGATCGAAAAGCGCTTCTGTCTCCCGGTCTTCAAAGTAGAATCCTCTTCCCGGAGAATAAGATCCTCCGACGATCCTGTCGGCACCTATGAGGTGGGCAAGGATTGCCCCCCACTCATACTGACGGTTTACTATAAGATCAAAACCCACACCTCTC
Organism: Syntrophales bacterium; assembly: GCA_963665835.2. Classification (GTDB taxonomy): domain Bacteria; phylum Desulfobacterota; class Syntrophia; order Syntrophales; family UBA2210; genus UBA6078. Next base: position 1,192,407 of record CAXXWJ010000002.1, read on the forward strand.
AGATCGCAAATAAGATCGTACAGCTCGTTGAAGATAAAGGGATAACGTTCCGGGCTGTTCTTCAACAGGTAACGGTACGTTTTTTCAGGAATGGGGACGATGGCGTCGACAGAGGGATTCCCCTCGACCAGAGGGACAAACTCCTCCCCGGTCAGAAAGAATATCCTCGCTTCGGGATAGGTTTCCCGCAGGCCCATCAACATGGGGGTCAACTGGAGGATATCTCCCATTCGATGGGTCCTTATTGTCAGTATATTCATAATCGGCCTACACCATCTCAGACAGCAGTTTTCCCAAGCCCCGGCCAAGATCGGGCTCCATCTGCAGGCGCTGTTCTAATATGCGCCTCTCAAGAATCTCACGGATCGACTGGTAATAGGTATCGTAAAGGGCGGTTACAGGGGGCCATATGCGGTACGACAGCAGGTTGGAACTCACAGGGGGCAGGATTTTCTGCAAGGCCGCTGGCTCTTCATCAATTAACCAGGACAGGGCGGGATCAGTTATCAAGGAGGTCATATCAACCCACTCCATGGCGAGTCTGAAGAGGCCTACGCTGCGTTCTACAACAACAAGAGATTCACCACACCCTCTTTTCTGCAGCTCAAGAGCCGTGTATCCCAAACCAAAGCCCAACAGAACCATAACACCAGTAGTATTGGGAACTATCGAGCCCCACCTGGTTGCCTCCCTTTTCGGATCAATGCAGCTGTGGATAGATCGACTGCCATTTTCCAGCAGTTTTCGAGCGGTTACCTGTCCGTTTGGGGTAGTTAGAATTCTCCATGATCTATCGGGGGAACTCTTCATTACCCTGTCAGCCAGTACAGGGTCTTTTATCCCGAGGGCATCCAGATTGTTTTCAAACATTTTCTTCATGATACTTCCCTACAGGTATTCAACGGGCACCACGGAGGATGTACGGGCCGCCTCTTCCAGCGCGAAGCAGACCGAGATCGCCCGGAAGATATCCTCCCCGGTCACCTCCGGTTCGCCTCTTCCCAGAATGGCGTCGACAAAGCTGCCGATCATGTCCCCCTTGCGCGTCCCGGGGTAAGGGGTCCTGATCTTCACCGGCTCATCGGCGGGGTCGCGGGATGTAAAGAGCGTGGCATCCGGTCTGCCGTTGATAAAGGTCGCCTTTGTCCCGTACACCGAAAGGCCGTGAAAGTGGGGACGGACGCAGCCGAAGTTCGCCGCCACCTTGCCTGTCAGCCCGCTTTTGAATTTCAGAATACCGGCGACCATGTCGTCATATCTAAATGCCGAACCGCGGGAGCAGATGGCGTTTCCGAAGGCGGCAACCTCCACGACGGGATCGCCGGTCAGCCACATCAAAAGATCGATCATGTGGATACCGCCACCGAGCATCACGGAATAGAAATCGATCCTGCCCCGCCACCCCTCGGTGATCTTCTGCAGGCGACCGTAGTCGTAATCCCCTTCCACATGGAAGATCTCCCCCATCTCGCCCTTCGCTATCGACCGTTTCAGGTCGATAAACCGCGGGGTCCTGCGGAGAATCAGATTGGATGATATCTTCAGGTGCGGATTTCTGTCCAGGGCCCGGCGGATATCCCTCGCTTCGGAGGCGAAAAGGCAGAGGGGCTTTTCGACAAAGACGTGCTTCCCGGCGTCCAGTGCCGCAATGATCTGGCCGCAGTGACAGTCGTCATAGGACGCGACAGAGACCACATCTATCCCGGGATCGCTGATGATCTCCGCCGGATCGGGTGTAATCAGCATGTCCGGGTATTTCCGGCGCGCCTCCAGACATTTTTCCTCCGACAGGTCACAGAGAGCCGTAACCCGGCATTGCCGGTGAGCTTGGTAGCCCGCGATATGGGACTCTCCCACTCCGAGCCCTATGATTCCCGCTTTCAGCATCCGGCCTCCCTTCCGAAGAGATCTTCGTATATCCGGCATTTCTGCCCCAGCGTGTAGGTATAGTGCGGCATGGTAAGGGAGGCGAAGACCCGCTCGATCCTCAGCCGGTCCTCGTCCGTATCGAAGCTGAACTTGCAGCGGGCCGGATCCTGTCCCCCCGTATCGGGGGAGACGCTCAAAATGGTGTAGAGATCGGCATGCTCATAGAAATAGGCGGTGACATGCTCGAAGTGCCCGCCATCGGTAAAATCTCCGTAGGCCTTCAGAAAAGACTCGGCCCGGAGGACCTCTACATTCATCCCCGACGGGACTCCTTTCCCCCCTTTGGTGGAAACCATATCCCTGGAAGCTGCAAGGGCTGTCTCCATAGCCTCTACGATCGTGCCGCAGTCCATCAGGGGACTGTCGGCATTGAGCCGGACGAACAGTTCGGTATCCCGCACCTCCAGAATCTCCCGGAAACGGGAGGCGACGTTTTTCTCATCCCCTCGGTATACCTGATATCCCCCGGAGGAGCAGAAATCTACAAGAGGATCGTTCGCGGAGTCACGGGAGGTAACGACATAGATATTGCCCGGATCGTACACCTGCCGCACCGCATCGAGAAGGTGGCCGATGGCCGTCCGTCCCGAAAGGCGGAACATGACCTTCCCGGGGAACCGCTCCGATCCCATCCTGGCCTGGATTATCACTATGCTCCGCCGGTTGATTTCCTCTTTCAGTTCTGGTTTCATTCTTCCGCCTATGGGCCGCGCACGTTGTCCTAATCCCGGTAGAATATGTTCTCCCGGTGCCACCGTTCGAAGAAATCGCAGACCTTGACAAAGTCGTCGCCCTTCCAGGCTATCTTCGCCGAGGGCTTTTTCTTCTGGGCAATTACACAGAGATAATCGGTATCGATATAGCCGTTGATATGGGTCACCTCAAAACCCGACAGGGCAAGCAGTCCGCTTATGGTATTGGCGCTGAAGCGGAAGGAATGGGTGTCCGTAGGATTCGTGCTGAGATAGAGATGCAGCGGCTTCTTGAAGGGAACAAGCAGCCGGCTCCCCGTGGCAACTACGATGTGTCCGCCATCCTTGACGATATCGTAGGCGGCCGAAAGCATGTCCCGGCATGATCGGCAGTTCTCCAGCGTCCACATGATGGTCGCCACGTCGGCCTTATAGTTCTTATAATTCGGGTCCGCGGCAAAGGCCTCGATCGTTCCGTGAAAGTTTTTGAATCCCATCTTGTCGAGCTTCTTGCAGTTGTTTGCCGATGCCTCCGTGCCGAAGACCGAAGCGCCGTATTCGCCCCCGTTGATGATCTCAAGGAACTGTCCTTCACCGGTGCCGATATCGCAGACCTCCTTACCCTTCAGTCCTATGCTGGTGTCTATGAACTCAGCCACGTATGTCTGACGGGCCTTGACCGCCGGGATACGGGCCGTGTAGCCTTCGCCGTACAGTTCATCGGACCAGGCGTCGGCGATGGCCTGTGCGCTGCGACGCTTCTGCACGTAGACAAAGCCGCAGGAGGTACAGACGTGGATGGGTTGATTATTCGTGTAAAACCTGGCATAGGGGACTTCAACAGCCTCGGTGCTCCCGCAGAGATCGCAGGGAAAATCTTCGTACACTGCCTTTTTCATTTCCTCATTCCTCCTTGAATGTGGTTGTTATTGAGTTTTTATTCCGTCGGCAGGGGATAGCGCAGGACCCAGGCGCCCCCCTCTTTTTTCCAGATCTCGGGATTTCTGTGTGAATCGACGATGTCGGTAAACTCCCCTTCCGTCAGGTCCAGGTAATCCAGGACCTCCTCAAAATGTTCCGCCGGGAATTCGCTGTCGTAGAGCCGCGCCACCTCCAGCGCCTCTCTTCTGGTCATGTGGCCGTTCTGTATCAGCCGGGAGGCGTCACGGACGGCCCGCCCGAATCCGAACTTGATGAACTGCATGTAATAATAGAGGCAGTCTATCTTGTCGTCGAGGCTGTCAAAATCGGTGAAGGTCCCGTCGGTCCTACCCTTCTCGTTTGTGCGGAAATCGTAGCGGGAACGGATGAACTGGTAGTTCTCGTACATGCTCCAGCGGAAGAAATAGGAGAAGTACATGGCCTTGACCCCCTTTTCCTCTATGGCCTGCAGCGGAGGATAAAGATAGCCGTTCAGATCATTGAGTTTCACACCGTCGACGGCCCAGTTCCTGGGATCATCTCCGATCTGATGCTCCACGACCTCCGTATAGTCCCTTATCTTCTTTGATTCCTCCTTCAGCACCTTTCCGCCGTATTCGCTTTCGCCATGCTCGGCATAGAAAACCAGCGGAATGCCGAACTGAACGGCAACCTTAACGGGGATAACGTTCACCCCGGCGTCCCAGGCGACCTTGGGGTTACCGCGCTCTATGAAAACCGCTTCGCCAGCTTCCGGTGAACGTTCTGGTCCGGCCTGAAAAAGAGGTGATCGAAGCCCAGACGTATCATTGCCTCCCGGTTGTAATTGCCTATCTCGTTGGGGATCATGGGGGAGAAGGTCACCAGAAGGGGGTTCATGCCGAAATCGAACTTCATCCGGTAGGCCACGTAGGAGCTGTCCTTCCCGCCGCTCCAGGGGATAACACAGTCCCAGGATCCGTTCCGGGATTTGAAGGGATCGATCAGCCCCAGAAATTCCTCTCTGCGCGCTCCCCAGTCTATCGCCTCTTTTTCCATGGCGTTCCGGCAGGCGTTGCACATACCCTTTTCGTCAAAGACGATCCGGGGCCGGCTGTCGGGCATGAGACAGTGCGTGCAGTAGGTGATCTTCTTCGCGCCTACCGCGTCTTCTTCAAACAGATCGTCCAGTCCTTCAACTTCCATAAAAGATGTGGCTCTGTTCATTCTCTTTCCTCCTTCAGCACCGGATTTCCCTGGGTAACCCTAGAGCCTGACGTTGATGTCGGCGTCCCGCAGATATATCTTGGCGCTCTCTATGCTTTTTTCAGTGAAATGATAAATATTCGTCGTGCAGACGGCCGAGGCCTTCCCCTCAACGAATCCGTCAACAAAATCCTGCCACTTGCCGGCACCCCCGCAGACGAGAACAGGGATGGTCACGGCATCAGAGACGATCCGGTTCAGCTCGTTGTCGTACCCTTCGAGAGAACCATCCTTGTCGATGGCCGTAATCATGATCTCTCCCGCACCCAGCTCCTCCGCCCGGCGCGCCCATGCCGCCGGTTCCATCCCGGTGGCCCTGGTTCCGCAACAGGTATAGACTTCAAAGGTACCATCCTCTTTTCTCTTCGCGTCGATGGAAACAACCACGCACTGGGAACCGAAGATGCGCGACGCCTCGGTGATGAAATCGGGGCGGTCCACCGCCTCGGTGTTGATGATCACCTTGTCGGCCCCGATCCCCAGAAGGGTCCGGAAATCATCAATCGACCTGACCCCTCCTCCGGCGGCCAGGGGAACGAAGCATTTGCGGGCGAATCCGGCCACGACACGGTAGAAATTCTTTCTGATCCCCCCTCCGGGACGGGTCACGTCGAGGACGACGATCTCATCAGTCGACCAGGCATCGACGAAGTTCAGCGTGTAGCGATAGTCTGGAATGAAATCCTTCGTCCGGAAGAGGACACCGTTGTTGAAGGTCAGAACCGTTATGAGTCTCTGTCTGATCATGGCCTCAGCCCCGCTCCAGGAAATTTTTCAGCACCGTCAGCCCGTGAAGCTGGCTCTTCTCCGGGTGAAACTGCGTGGCGTAGATGTTCCCCTGATTGACAGCAGCCGTGAAGGGAATCCCGTACTCGCACCTGCCGATGACAATGGCCGGATCGGCGCAGCTGACATGGAAACTGTGCACGTAGTAGAAAAGCGCCTCATCGGGCACTCCCTCCAGGATCGGATTTTCCCGCTGCCGCCTGAAGTCGTTCCATCCCACATGGGGAACGGGCAGACCGGTCCCGTTCGTTTCTATCCGTATGACCGAGGCATCCAGCCAGCCCAGGCCTTCGTGATGGCCGAACTCGTAGCTTTCTCTGGCCATCAGCTGAAACCCGAGGCAGATCCCCAGAATGGGTTTGCTCTCCTCCAGAACCAGCCGGTTCATAGGCTCTATCAGACCCAGGGCAGCGAGGTTCTTCATGCCGTCGGCGAAGGCCCCCACCCCGGGCAGAACAAGCTTGTCGGCAGCTTCAAGCTGCCCGATATCGTTTGTTATCAGGGGGGTGTACCCCACACGCTCGATCGCGCCGGCGACCGACCGCAGGTTGCCCAGTCCGTAATTGATAATCGCGATCGTCATTGTTTCCGCCACGCTTTCTTCACCCTTTGCCTTTTCAGTTCAGATCCAGAAAGATCCGGGCGTTTATGAAATTGAAGAGAAATTTGCTGGCGCTGTTCGCCGTCGGCTTCTCGTCGAAGAGCCGCTCCATCATGTCCCGGTTCACGTAATCGAATATGGGCCCCTCCGCCAGCAGCTCATCCCGGACCTCTTTTCTGTCGAAATCGACCAGAGAGTGTATGGAGGCGTTGAAGCCTTTCTTCTGCCGGTCCAGCCTGACCTTGTCGTTGAGTGTCCCCCGGACCGCCTGGCGCAGGACATACTTGTTGTAGCCTTCCCGGATCAGATGTTCCGCCGGGATCGAATAGGCGAATGCGAAGAGCCGCGAATCAAGATAGGGGCTGCGGTTCTCCACAGAAAAGAGCATCGAATTCAGGTCATCCTCGTGGAGGATGACCGGGGTCGCCTCGTGGAACAGCTCGTTCATCATCCGGTTGCGAAGGAGCGAATCGCAAAAGATCTCCTCCCGGAAGGGGTCGTAAAAATCCGCCGTGATGTACCGCACCCAGAGCGAGCTGTCGTCGTAGACGTGCTCACGGTATCCGGGGTTCTCTTCGTAAAGGTTCGGGTCCTTCAGCAGGGGATTGCGGATGAAGCGGGCCACCTGTTCCTGCCAGTCGCTGAGGTAGCGGCCGTACTGGCCGTTCCCCCGCATCTCCTGGAGGTGCAGGAGGTAGTGGTCGTAGTATCCCGTGAAGAGTTCGTCGGCGGAGGTCCCCGAAAAGGCCACCCGGAAACCGCTCCGGGCGATCTCCTCTGAAATGAGCGAGTGGACATAATAGGATATCGTGGCCAGCGGCGCGTCATGGTAGGCTATGAGCCTCCTGAGCCGCGGCAGGGGGTCCTCATCGGGGATACCGATCAGACGGTGTCTGCATCCGATGTCCTCGATGGTGGCCATGATATTGTCGTACTCGTTGTACCGTTCATCCTTTTCTATGATCGAGAAGGTATGCACATCGTAATTGAACTCTCTGGCAGCGATCGACGTCAGGGCCGCCGAATCGACCCCTCCGCTCAGGCAGAAGGCCAGAGGAACATCGGAACGGAGACGAAGACGCATGCTCTCTGTCAGAAAGTGTCTCGCCCCTTCGACGGCGTCATCCAGGGTCATGGCCGGATCGATGGAGCAGCGCGGCTCCCAGTATCGCCGGCAGTTCACCGTCAGATCCGGCATGATACGCATGTTTGTCGCGTAGGGAAGCTCGCCTATGTCCCGATAGAAGGTCTCGCCATGCTTGTAGAGGGACTTGTAGCCGTTTACCAGGTAGCGCAGGATCTGCCTCGGATTGACCGACAGCGCAATCCCGGAGAGCGCCCCTATGAACTTTACCTCGGAGCCGAAATAGATGCCGTCGGCGGTCCGCAGCCAGTACAGGGGCTTTTCGGCAAAGCGATCCCGCGACAGAAAGAGGCCGCCACTGCGCCGATCATGTATGGCAAAGCTCCACATCCCTTCAAACTTCTCTACGCAGGCCTCTCCGTACTCCAGATAGGCGCGCAGGAGCACTTCGGTGTCGGAATCGGTGGTAAAAACCACCCCCGAACGTTCCAGTTCTTCCCGAAGTTCCAGATAGTTGTAGATCTCCCCGTTGTAGACGAGGCTGTAGTCACCGATGGTAAAAGGCTGGTTCGAACGGGCGTCAAGATCGATGATGCCAAGGCGGGAATGCAGAAGGACAGTGCGCAAATCCCCCTTCAGAAAGGAACACCAGTCCCGGTGGTCCGGGCCCCGGTTTTTCATCGCGCCCAGGGTCAGCGCTATTCGTGATTCATCAACAGGCTTCCTGCCTATATATCCAGCTATGCCGCACATCCTGTGAGCTTTTGCACCTCTGATTGAAACCCTCCCCGACCTGCCTCGGAGGGCTTCTATTTTTAAGGAGAATATTTGTTTACTATACTCCGGCTATTTATTTTATATGGTCTGTAAGTTGTCCCGGCAATATGGGTTCTCCCCTGGGAATGGAAACAGACAGATATTTACCCAGAACAAGATCCTCTTCACCAGGGGCAAGCCCAACCGCCGGTCTTATCCAGGTTATATCCTCCAATGAAATGACGGTCCCCTCTGCAAGATCATGGCTCGCCACAATGGTGCGTCTCGCCGCCCCGCAGTTTTGCGACTCCACCTCCTGTACAACCTTCACCCCCGATCCCAGCATCCTGGAGACCTCTTCCACCTTCCATATCAGGAGCCGCATCTCCGCCGGGTCCGCTGAAAGTTGATGGTCTCTAAAATTGGAAAATTTCTTATCGATGGTGAAATGCTTTTCTATGATTCGCGCCCCAAGAGCCACCGACAGAGCAACCGCATCTATCCCCAGTGAATGGTCGGAATAGCCTACGGTGCAGCCCAGTTCACCCCTGATCTCTCCGATGGCAGAGAGGTTAAGCTGGTCAGATGGAACAGGGTAGCCGCTTACACAGTGAAGTACAGCCAGGGACTGCTTCAGGCCATTGGAATCCCATGTATTCTGTATCAGTCTCTGGGAGGTCTTCAGTTGTGATATATCCGCAAGCCCTCCGGACATGATGACAGGCTTCCCCGTAGTCGCCACATATTCCAGAAGGGGATAAAAGTTATTGTCTCCGGAGGCTATTTTGTAGGCGACAACAATATCCTTAAGAAAACGGGCGCTTTCCAGGTCAAGGGGGGGTCGACAGAAAGATTATCCCCGCCTCGTCGGCAGTCCGCCTGAGCCCTTCGAATTGATCCCAGGTCAGCTCAAATGATTTCAGTCTCCTGAATCTTTCCTCATCCCTCCTACTCGTCAGATAGTCGGCCCTGAATGTCTGAAACTTGACGGCCTGCGCCCCCGATTCCGCAGCCAGCCAGACAAGCTTTTTGGCAAGATCATAGTTCCCCTCGTGGTTGTTTCCTATCTCGGCAATGATAAAAATCTCATTGTCTGTATCGATTTCTGCTATCTTCATCATTCCACCTCAAAGATTATCCCTGGTGATAGTGAAATACGTAGTGAGCATCGGATATCCTGAAACCCAGACCTTCGTAGAGCCTGAGCGAAGGCTTGTTGGCGAGCTGGGTTCCTACTTTGATTGTTTCAAATCCCTCGAGCTGGTTTTCGGCATACCTGAGCATTTCGGCTGCGCATCCCATCCTCTGGAACCTTGGGTCGACGGCAATAAGGTCTACCGTCAACACCTTTGAATCCCTGTTGCAAAGCAGTTGCAGAAACCCGGCTACGACACCATCGGCCTCGGCTACAACCATCGCATCTCCCCGTTTTCCAATAAAATAGTTCCTGGCCCACTGGGCCTTCAGGTCATCGGCCGCATCCCTGGAAAAGGCCTGGTCACGGTGAAAGCGGCTGAAGGAGAAACTACAGCGAGCCACATCGGCAACCTGCTGTTCATCCTCCGGCCTGGCAAAGCGCAAGTCATGGGCGCAGGGGCAATGCCCTTCTTCGCCAATAGATTTAACAAAGGCTACAGCCGTATCGACAAGATGAAACCCTCGCTCCTCGAGCCGAGCCGCCTGACCTATTGGCGAAACTGGGACCTTCGCATATACAAAAACCGGTTTTTTCTCCAATATGGACCATAGCCCCCCTTCATCTGCCGAGGGCTTTGAGGGATCCCTGTCTTCCAGGGAAAGGCTGTAGACATCCCTGTCCAAGATCCCCGAAAGCCACCCATCTAATTGAAACCTTGGTATCATATCACTCATAAACCTGCGGCTGGCTGAATGCAGATGGCCTGCTGAGCCCGCTGTATGTTGCAAGCGTTTCCCTGTCGGCCTTTTCTATGCTCTGGGCGATTTTGGTGCTGTATGTATAATTTCTGAAGAATGATTTGTACCATTCCATATATTTTACATAGCCCTTCTCTATGGGGAACTGCGGATCGTAACCTATAAGATCTCTGGCCTTGTCTATCGACAGGGTCCCCCTCTTCGGCACCAGGGCGTCACGCTCCTCCAATTGAATGGTTATGTGCGGAAAATGATCCTGCAGGACAGCGGCCATCTCATTCAATGAACGGGCATTTCCATAGGTAATGTTGAATGTCTGATTAAGGGCATTCTCATTCTCGATACACTTCCTTATGCCCTGGACAAGGTCATCTATATATGTAAAGTCCAGCTTTTCCAGACCGTCCCCCTTGACAACGATATCCATGCCCTGAAGAACATTTTCTATGAATATCTGGCCGACCCGCCTGCTGACGCAACGCTCACCGTACAGGGCAGAGGGACGCACAATGGTGTAGGGAAGCTTGAAGACCTGATTGTATGCCTTGACGATTCGCTCTCCGGAGATCTTCAGTGCACCGTAGATCCCCAGCGGCTCGCAGACACTCTCTTCCGTCACGACAGCGTCGTTGAAATTTCCGTAAACCATACTTGATGAAAAATATATGAACTGTTCGATCTTGCTTCCCCGTGACCAGTCGAGGGCGTTCTCAAGGGTTCGAAGACTGTGGTCGAAGGTGCTGTAAGGATCCTTGTTTGAACGTCCTGCATGTGACACAGCGGCCAGCAGTACTACAACCTGGGGATTAATCTGCGTCAGCAGCTTGCTTATCTGGTGATAATCTCTTGCATCCTGGACATATAGAGGGATCCGGGCCTCGTTTAGAAGATTGAGTCTTTCGTGAATCATCTTCTGATAGAGATCACGATTGGCGTGTGCACCGTTTTCCGTGGCGAAGGCGAGCAGATTGTTGATCTGCAGACTGTCCAGGATGGAAACATCCGCACCGCGACTTTTAAGATCAAGTGCTATATGGTGTCCTATGAATCCGGCACCGCCGATAAGCGTAATCCTTCTGTCTTTCAAATCTATCATTACCCTATCCTCCGTATGGCTTCTTTTAATGTTTGAGACACATAGTGCATATCATCCCCGTTGAGATGGGGCCCCACGGGAAGAGCAACCGAAGAGGAACTGATTCGTCTGGCCACCGGATACCCCTCCTTCATGTATCCGTATTTCTCCCGGTAGTAGGTGAAATCGGGAACTGCCTGCGGATAATAGATACTCGTCCCTACACCCCTCTCCTTCAAATACTGAACAATCTCGAATCTTTTTGAAACTGATTTATCGTTCAGCATTACCGAGTGGCAATAGTAGCTGCTTTGAAAATCGCCGTGGCTCGATTCGAAGGTGGAAAGCTCTTCAACATCCTTAACCCCTTCGCTGAGCCTCTCATAATTCTCCCTGCGCCGCGCCAGGAAGCCCTCTATCCGCTTCATCTGTTCTATGCCGATAGCGGCATGGACCTCGCTCATACGATAATTGAACCCCAGCATCGTAACATCATAGACACCCGGTACAGACCGTTCCTGAGGCGTTCTATCGACACCGAAGGCCCTCTGGCGTGCAATGCGATCGGCGATAGAACTGTGCCTGGTAATGAGCATCCCGCCTTCTGCAGTGGTCAGATGTTTTACAGGATAAAAGGAGAAACAGCCGGCGTCTCCGTGAAGCCCCGCGTGCAAACCCTTATAAAGGCTTCCGATGGCAAGTGCGCAATCCTCGATTACCGACAGGCCATGTCTTCCGGCAATGGCAACTATCCTGTCCATATCTACGGGCATCCCGAGGTAATGGACAACGGATATTGCCCTGGTTCGCTCCGTGATATTCTCTTCGATCCGGTCTATGTCGATATTCCCCGTACTGAGCTCCGCATCGACAAAAACCGGCCTGGCGCCGGTAAATTCTACGGCGTGTGCTGTAGCGGTGTGGGTCTGGGCCGGCACGATAACCTCATCGCCGGAGCCAATTCCAAGGTGGAAGTAGCAGAGGTGCAGGGCGGCGGTACAGGAGGATAGAGACAGGGCATAAGGCGCCCCGGTATAGGAAGCGAAAAGCCCTTCGAACTCGTGGGACCTTGGCCCATGGACAAGTATATTCCCCCGCAGGACCTCCGATACGGCATCCCGCTCCTCATCTCCGATAATCGGCCTGCCAAATGGAACCTCTCTCAACACAGCGTCACCTCCTTAGCTATCATTCGCTCGCCATCCTTCAAAACCTTACGTGTAAAGAGCAGAAAGCTCCCAACAACAGCGAACCATTCCGTCATCTTCCTGACACGGGCCATGGAAAGCAGCTTCTTGTTGGTGTAGATGTCCTTGAGAAAGGAGAGCTCACTGGCCAGCCATACATCATAGGATTGCAGTATCTGGCAGGTGATCTGGTAGAGGTTGGTATCGCTGACGAGATCTACGCTAAGGTCGATCCACTTCTTCTCAACAGCCAGAAGCCGTTCCATATCGACCTCATCCAAACCTTTCTCATCCTTCATAAATGGCCGAATTATTTCCTTGTCTACCAGACGGGCCTCTTCCAGGGCATCCTCAAAATCCTCAATGGTCTTGTCGATGACAGCACCTGTTTCCAGAGACTTGTCGTAGACACGTTCCAGGCGCTTTTTCATATCCAGGGTACGTCGATATTCCTCGTGGGTCTCATCCATGATGTTCTGCGGGTAAAAGGGCTGCTGGCAGTATCTGTCTATGGCCTCCCTGAAGGTCATCCGCTCGGCCCCCCTTATCCTGGCCCCACCAACTGTGGCGTTGATGCATGTACCATGGTAGGAATCTATATCTTCTTCATAGTGAAGTTTTGTCAGCTCCCAGGCCCTCTCCGATTTAACGGTTCCCCCTTCGTTTGCCTCAAGCTCGATCATGGGTTTTGCCAGAAGCCCCTCGTCGCGGGTCCCGAATATGTTCCCGTCAACGTGCGTGTCTCCATCTTCGGCGTATGAAAGGTCCTGCCCTACCAGGATAATGGGATCGCACCCCAGATAGGTAAGGGTCTTGAATGCCAGATTGGCCACCGACAGGCCGCAGACCACAGAGCCTTTTTCATCCTCCAGCCAGTCGAAGTAGGGATACTGACGATAGATCACGTACTTCTTCCCCTTGAAGGCATCAATGGTCTCAGGCATCAGGACCGCCGGGGCGACCAGAGATACATCAGTGAAGTCCTCTATGCCGGAATAGTAAAGCTCGGTGCCGGGCGTCCTTTCAAGAGAGCAGACAAAATGCGGTTTTATGCCTTTTTTCATGAGCGGTATCAGGGCCGTGTCGCAGGCAATAATGAGGGCCCTGTTCCTCAGTCCCTTGAGGAAATGCATATTCTTGTTCAGCGATGGCCCTGCCGCCACCAGAACCGCCGGTTTCCCCTCAAATGGACCACTGAGTTGATTTATGCCGGGGTTTGCGAATATATAGTTCAGATTCTCAAACATGTTCTCAAAGCCGAGCAGTGAATCGAAGGCGTCATTTCCAACCATTATCATGACCTGGCAGGCCGCCTTTTTGATCGTTTCTGTAGCTCGCTTATAATATGAAGGATCCAGGGCAAGACTCGCCGGCAGGGGGATTATCTTCAGCGATCGGAGATCATACAGTTCCTGGGTGAAGATATTGGTGCGAAGCTCTACAAAGCTGCTCTCCGGATCCCCTCCGACGAAGAAATGGAGATGGGGATGCCTCAGGATATCCCTGAAGTCAGCGACACTGAGGGCAAGACGGAACAGGTCCATATCCTTTTCATAAATGATAATCTCCTTTGTCCCCCAAGCATCACTGAGGTTCTTGAGAAAGTAATCCAGGTGATAACCTAGACCGAGACCCATAAATACAACAAAGGGGGCAAATTTTATCTTCAGTCCTTCCAGATAGGTTTTCGCCGTACGAAGGGGGTCATGGGTTTCATAGAAGACGATCTGACCTGTTTCCGTACCTGTAAAAAGGTTGAAATGCTCTGTTCCGGTCCGGTGCAATCTATAGGCACCTGTCTCCTCCACCGCCCTTACCTTTTCCGCAAGTTCCGGATCACGCAGGGAAAGAACCTCCAGATTCCGCTCCAGGATCATATCTGTTTTCATTTTTGCACCTATACAAAAGCGTTCATGTTTGCGCTGTTTATCATCTGGGTCATGGTATCAATATCTACCCTATCTTCCATCCTGGTATGAATAAGGTGCTTAAGAATCTTCTGACATAAGCCCGCCTCATCCTCCCTTCCCAGCTCCGCAAAATGAGCGGTAAGCTTAAGTAGAAGCCTTCCTATATCCAGAAAGCTGCCGATATCGAAATCTACGGCTATCTCTTCATTACGGATGATCTGGTCCGCGATATTCAGGAACTCATCCCACTGATCCAGCCTTGCCAGGGCGTATAATCCGGCGGTCTGGTATCTGACATTAAAGGGATTTTTTTCAAGGGCCTGGGCAGTATGATTTACCCCCTGGACAGGATCTCCCACTTCAAGCAGCGCTATGCCATACCGGTAATGTGCATCGGCTACGAACTCGGGGAGGATCTCTTCACTGCCGAGATCAATCTTCTCCACTATCTCTTTCACCTTAGAATAGTCTTCCTCCCGGAAGCAGACCTCTGCCAGCGCCAGGGCGAGATCAACAGAGTCGGGAAAATAATTCAGAGCACCTTCGATTATTCTTCCGGCCTGTTTGTAGTGCCTCTCCCGCGTATAAACCATGGCTACCCTGGCCAGAAGCCCCGGGTTTGTCCTGCCGCTTCGTTCAAACCATGGAAAGGCGGCATCAAGATCCCCCATCTTCATGAAGAACAGTCCGCCATCGACTATGCGCGAGGGGTCTTTCAGGCCGGAAAAGGCATTTTTAACGGCCGAAACCTTACGGTTCCGTCTCCATTCGCCATCGGCCTTCCTATGGGTGATTTTAAAATTCTCGACTTCCGTGACAGCAATATGTTCTCTTATCAGCGACGGCTCGACGGTCTCGAAGGCCTCACCACTGAAAGCAACACCTTCACGACGAGGAAAAAATCTGACCTGGCATTCGGAAATATTCTGATTTGATAGTCTGTCCTGATATGAGGCCGACATAACACTTGGGGCCTCTTCGCCAGCTATACGTATTTTAAAGGCAGTGCCGCAGTCGGATGGAAGGATCTTTTTAAGAAAGGCCAGTTCTATCTGGTTTCTGACATCAATATATTCATCTGCATCAAGGACAAATATATAGTCCCCCTTGGCCTCTTTGATGGCTTCGTTACGGGCTGAGGAAAAATCATCATTCCATATGTATTCTATTATCCTTCCGCCATAGTCACGAACAATATCCCTAGTCCGGTCCAACGATCCCGTATCAACAACGATGATCTCGTCGGCGACATGCCACATCGACTCCAGAGTCTTGCCTATAGTCGCCTCTTCATCTCGCGCTATCATGCACAAAGTCACAGTCAGGGGTCGCCATTTATCGCTCCTGATCCCGTCCAGGATATGCCTGTATTGAGGATCGGCCCTTTCCTCCAGGGACCGTTCCATAACCTCCAGAGCATTCTCCCGTTGACCATTTATCAGGTACAGCTTTCCCATATCCAGCAATAAAGAGCTGTCGACAGTATCGTCCGAAGCGGCCTTCTCGAAGAATGATATGGCCTCATCCATCATGAACAGATAGGCGTATATAATCCCTCCCGTCCGGTCCAGATCCCTGTTGTCATCGCCATCGCGATGGGCCATCCAGGTCTCAAAAAGCTCCCGTGATTCCTTGAACCATCCGTTCTTGTTAAGATACTCAAGCATCGGCCGGTACATGCCGTCGGTACCCAGCCCTCGTTTCGCATTTTCCATGAACCCCTCCAGGTACCCCATGTGGAGTATCCTGTAGCCGTTATAGAAACTGCTCAGTTCGTCAAGCATCTCTCCCGGAACGGGACCGTAATATATCTCCCCCTTCAGGACCGCGGTATCATGCTCGTCCAGGTCATCGGGCAGATCGGTCCTTGCCAGCGCTTTCCTCTCCGGGCATATGGTCTCAATAGACAGGCTATCGGTAATAACCGCCGAATCAAACCTTCTGACCTCTCCCTCACCTATGAGGGTCATGAAACACTGAACCGAATACTCCCTGCGTATCAGCCTCACCTCAATCCGGTCTACCGATACAGGGTCCCCTACCGCATCATACTGTCCCAGGTTAGCGACAAAGAGCTGCTCCCGAAGAAGCCCCTCCACATCACGATCCTTGATATGCAGTCCATACCCCTGCTCATGGCTCCCTTCCAGCTGCGAAAGCAATCCCTCCTGCGACAGGCCCCTAATCCTCTCATGCGACCTAAGGAAGAGAACCCATTCGGTTTGAAGGGAGTAAGGAAGGGCGCCTACCTCAATCTTTCTCATATCGGCGGTGGAGATCTGTTCAGCTGGAGTAATGCCGGAACCGGCGTCAATGAAAAAGACCTTGTCTGTCAGTTTATTGGCGCAGCTTGCACAATCTTCAATTCCCTGAAATTTACCCTCCCCTATAATGCATACGGACAGCAGGGTTTTGAGTCTTTTCTTCATAGATTCACATCCTTGTGCATCCCTATTGATAAATAAAAGATGATTTTTACAGTCAATAATCAGTCCAGGGGCTACAGATAAACACCAAAGCGCTATGTTTCGCCACTTGGTCTACAACCCTTAAAAGAGAGGTCGCGCTATCGTCATGTCTGTAATTTTCCGTAAAACTGTCATTTTTATAAGCTACGGTTCCCTATGCAGATAGGAGCAGCAATAAATATGCCACAGCATCAAGGGGCTATTTACGCTTGGGATAGATCAGGTAAGGGACTTAGAAAGAAAAAAAGGTGGGAAAATCTTTCCCTACAGCAGTGTTACATATGGACCTTAATTCCCTGCAGCGCCTCATCAAGGAAGGTTAAGGTTTCGTTCATGACCGAGTATGTATTGCGGAACTGAACTGCCAGCTCCGGAAAATCGCAGATCCTGGTCTCGGACATGCGCATTTCATGGATCTCCTTTAGGATACCAAGAGGGCCTTCCTGGTTACGGATATCTTCCTCCCCCTGGCTAAGGAGGTCGGCCATCCCCTGAACCAGCCTGAGATTGGGTTTTCTCTTGGCAAATTCGTCCAGGATAGCGCTGCAGGCTGCAATTCCCCTGTAATATATATCCCTGTAGGAATGACAGGCATCCTCAAAATCGGCGATTATCCGCCGGTCCATTCCCTCGGCCATAACGCCTCCGGAGTCTTTTGATAGCCCCAGCCATCTGTTCCAGAGGGCCTGGCCCACAGTAGCCTTTGTGTGGTTGAAAAGGGCGAGCCATGAGAGAAAATGGTTGCCGCCTCCGTTGATCATTTCGTAACCCATGGCGCCGTCACTGCCGAAGGAGGACCGGTAAATCGCCGTGTCTATTCCGAATTTTGACTCTGTTCCGTCGGGACTCAATGCCAGCCGAACCCCCAGAAGAACGACCTGCGGCGTTATACTCTCCCTACAGAGCGAATTTTCGCAGATAGTTGTATCTATACAGGGGCAGCAGGGATAATGGGATTGCACAGCCACATGACCGGCGCCGTAGGGCCCTGTAATGCCGAAAAAGGCCGTTGCCATAAAGATCCCAACCACCCTGGTGCCGACTGCTGCTGCGATGTGAATCGGGCCGGTATCATTGCTCACCAGAAGATCTATTCCCCTGAAGAAGGAGGGCAGTTCCTCAATAGTCGTTTTCCCTACAAGGTCAAGTACGGGGAAAAGGGCCATTCTCTGGAAGTCCTCGGCAAGCCCCCTCTCCGAGGGAGATCCGAATAGAACAATGCTGGCATCAAACTCACCTTTCAGCATCTCGGCAAGTCTCACAAAATTCTCTACAGGCCACCGCCTTACCTCCATGTTCGCCCCGAGCTGGATACCTATGACCGGCCCCTTATGATCCGAGGCGGATGCCTTTATCAGGGAGGCACATCTCAGGTCCTGCTGAGGGTCTGTGACAAGCACAGCCGAAACGGGACTGCCCGAGACACCGGCCATCCCCATATAGATATCGACAAGGTTGAGGAGATTGTCCCTGCGGTTTCTTGCAGCGGCAAAGAGATACTTTGCCCAGTCCCCGGAAACTACGATCTCGTCATTTTCCGAGAAAATCCGTCCCCTCTTTTCCTCGGCCTTTATCGCTGCCGACAGGTAGCTGCTGCTCCAGTCATGGGTAAGGTTTATAAGCAGATCGTAGCCTTCCCCCAGCTCGGATGTCCTCCGCAAGAACCTGTCCAGTGAATCGGCATGGCCTTCCCTATTCTCACCCATGATTCCCCTGATTTCCCGCCAGGGGACGGTTACAAGGCGATCTATCCAGGGACTGCCCTCAAGGAGGGTGCAGAAATCCTCGATCCCCAGATAGGTAATCCGGCTGCCGGGCTCCTTCTCTTTGAGCCTTTTTACCGCTGGAAGACTCTGAATGGTGTCTCCAAGGCGGCTAAGATGGATGATCAGGATCTCTCTAGCCCGCATGCATTCCCCCTGTACGGTATTGCTGGTTCAATCCTGTATCTTTTCGATCTCCTTCAAGCAGATCGAAAATCTCCCTGGCCCGGTGCCGGTATGTGTGTTCAGCCATGACCCGCGCTCTCGCCCTCTGGGCTATTGCACGGCGCTCCTCCTCGTGATCCAGAAAATACCTTACGGAATTGGCCATATCCTCCCAGCTCGACAGTGCTATTACCTCTTTCGCAGGGTCAAAGTGCAAAGTCAGGAGCATGCGCATATCGGTCAGCTGAAAGCAGCCCATCCCGGCCAGATCGAAAGTCCGGGGATTTACAAAGTCCCCCCTTCCAACCTCTCTGGGCATTGCCGATGAATGAAGATTGATACTGACCTTTGAGCGCAGGTAGATACGGCGCGTCTCATCCTCTGTTAGTCTACGGTCGCCTATGACAACACGGGGGTTGAGATAGCGGCTCCATTCCTCTCCGTATATCTGCAGCCTCCTGTCGGGTAAACGGCTCAGGAAGTGAACACGGTTAGGATATGGCGCCCCGACGAAAGAAACCGGGATATCCTCTTCTATAATATCGGCAGGACAGGCCTGGATGTCATCGAAAGCCATGGGCAGGTAACGGTAGCTGCTGCACCCTGCCTTCTCCAGTTCCACCCAGAATGGTTCCCTCTGGATGGTAAAAAAATGATCAAAATATGGGGCAATAGTCTTCCAGTATTCGAAAATGCGATAATCTTCCGTAAACCAGTAGCAGAGAATAATACCGGCCTTCTTAAGCTCTGACAGGATGGAGACATCGCCGATTGGAGACTGGGCGATTCCCAGGATAACGTCGGGCCGGAAAGAGGTGATCCTTTCCAGAAGAAAAACCTTTTTCCGCAGGTGAAAGCTATAGGAGCGATCCTCGTCCTGCCCGGCCCAGATCTCCCGGAATTCCGCCTCCAGTACAGAAAAATCCAGAAAGTCAGTCTCCAGTCCCAGACTTTGAAGACCCCTATATATAGAAGCACCTATCGGGACGGTCCCTCCCAGAACTGCCCCCACTACCAGAATGCGCATGTAATCCCTCTTTCAGTATATTCTCGTAAAAGAATCCTATCTCAACCTTGCGATGCCAGGCTGTATCCATGGGCAGACAGAATGGCTACCTCCACATCAAAACTATTTCTGTAGCAGAAAAGATATGAAAATCGGCCGCAGTCAAACTGATGCGAACTTCCCTCGTCAAAATCGGTCGTCTCCTCCTCCCTGTCCAGAGTCCCACCATTCTGTCCGTAGGAGATATCGAAGACACCCCTAAGGGAGGCATCCATACCGTGACTGCTATTCTTGAATATCCTGCCGTCGATGGACCAGCTATCCAATCGGCGATAACAACAGCTAACGCCGCTTTCTTTAAGGATCCGGACATATTGGTCCTTGAATGCAACGGGGACAACGGTATCATCCACCGAATGAAAGATATGGTAAGACGGTGCAGGAAGAGAGTAATGTCCCCTGTAAAGAAGATCCCTTATGCCGAGGCGTTCCTCCGAGAGATACCCCGCCGAAGCCTGATCCCTGGTCGTCCATGGATTGCTGATAAGGGCCGGAAAGTCGACACCGGCTACAGGAAATAGAAGGTGATTCTCCTCTGCGTTTTGTTCATTGAACTTCTTGTAGTTTGTCACCATCTCCTTTTCTACCGCACCGACAAAGCCGGAGTTATCGACAATCATAGAAAAGGTTCTGGGGGCATACTTGCCGAGTAGCAGGGCTACATACCCCCCGTAGGAACTTCCGAAGGCTATTATTCTCCTCCGGTTCACCGGCTGTCTTTTAAGAACATCCCCCAAGACCGTCAGATGATCGATTGCCGGAAGCAGCCCGAATGATTCGTACTGTATCTTATCGGCAAGACTGAAGAGGAGCATGAAGTTTTGATCGGCGGTCCGAATCCCCATCGAATGCAGCGCTGCGGCGACCTCATGTATGGAAAAGGGATCAACGTCTTTTATATGCAGATCTGCCGTTGCACCGCAGGCATGCAAAGCCTCTTCTATACTCTCCGGCCGGGCAAAGCGCAGCATGACTTTACGCGGCATATCGGCCCGCAGTTCCATGCCGAAAAAGTTAACCCCCACAGTTATACAGTTATAGCGATCGGCCAGATAGGGCCTCAGTTTTCCTCTCTGATAGGGGCTTGCTGCATAATCGCCATAACCGGGTATGCAAAGAATCACACCCGTATCCCTGTCCATGCCCCGGGAAGGAAATGTCATGAAGTAGTCCAGGGAACTGCGCCCACATCCTATTTCTATATCCGGGTGTGGATTTGTGACGAACCGCTCTTCCATATGTAATCCTCTGTAAAGCTTTTTCTTCTATCGGAGGAGCAGGCCGATGCCTCTCCACACCATCGGTGCCACATCCTGCGGTAGGCACTTTCCAGAGATCCTGCATGCCCCCTAGCATCCATCATGGGTGAAGCCGCCATCATAGAACGCAGAGATTTCCTGATACCCACCAATCGCTCCCTGTCACCGGCAAGTTCCGCCACCTTCGCGCAATAGTCATCTATTGACAGGGCAACCAGATCGGTGAGCCCGATATTCGTCAATAGACTGACCCCCACGCGGGAGGCATGACTCTTACCAGCCAGGACAACAACGGGGACACCCATCCACAGGGCCTCACAGGTAGTCGTGGTCCCATTGTAGGGAATGGTGTCGAGACCTATATCGATTTCACTGTAAAGCTCCAGGTGTTCATATGTCGATGCGCTGTAGCCGTGAAATCTTATCCTTCCCGAGGAAAGCCCCCTTTCGGAAAACTGTTCCCGCAAAAGATCCTGAGTCCCGATGTCCTGAAAAGACCGGGACTTAAGGACAAGTCTTGATCCCGGAACAGCATCCAGTATCCTTGACCAGAGGGCAACTGTTTCCATGGTTATCTTCGAACGGTTGTTGAAAGATCCGAATGTTATAAAACCCTTTTCCTCAAAGGGCACGACAGATACCTCAGGGGCATCCTCCGGCGGCCGGTAACAGAGAAAAGAACGGGGCAGGCGAATCAGCTTTTCCGTATAGAGGTGATCCGTCATGCCATCGGGATCGGCCAGCGAATCGGTTATGCGGTAATCCATCGTGGCAAGGCCCGTGGTATGGGGATATCCTATATAGGTCACCTGCAGCGGGGCAGGTTTTTGGGCAAACATCAGCAGTCGATTGCGACTGGTATGGCCTGCCAGATCGACCAGAATATCTATCCCGTCCTTTCGTACCTGCTCCGCCAACTGAATGTCCGGCATGGTGAAGACATCACGCCAGCAATCGGCCATACCCCTTAGACGATCGGTAGTAGAATCGGCGACACTGACATCGGAATAGCAGAATATCTCGAACTGGGAGCGATCGTGACCGGACAGAAGAGGTTCTACAAAATATGCCACGGAATGCAGTCGAAAATCTGGGGAAACATAGCCTATACGTATGGGCCGATCGGGGGATATATCGTTCAGGTGTGGACGAATCGCAGTCGCCAGTGATGCCGCATGACGCCTGGCCCATTCTTTGTGCTCCGATGAAACCCTTACCGGGTCAATGGATCCCCGGTGAAGCAGTGAAAAAAGTAGATTTGAATGGGCCGAGGCATAGTCAGGTCGAACCGTCAGGGCCTCTCTGTAGCAGAACATTGCCTCGTCCAGCCCACCCTGATCCTGATATGCATTGCCCATGCTGTTGTACGCCTCCGGGAGATCGGGGTTTATATCGAGTGCCTTTTCGTAACATGATATTGCCAGGTCCAGTTTCCCCTGAGACTGATAGACTATTCCCATATTATTGTAAGCCTCCGCATAATCCGGCCTGATGTTCAGAGCCTTCTGGTAGGAAAGGATGGCCCCGTCAAAGTCGCCCCCGTCCTTGCATGCGATACCCAGATTATAGGCGGCATCGGCATATTGGGGATTAATGTCAAGGGATCTACGATAACAGGATATCGCTTCATCCAAGGCACCCCGCTTCTTGTAGGCAATGCCCATAAGATTGTATGCCTCGAAATGGTCAGGGCTTATCTCCAGGATTTTATGGTAACAGGAAAGCGCACGGCCATAGTCCCCCTTCTCGCTGAATAAGATACCCATGCCGCAGAGGGCTTCGACATATTGCGGCCTCAGAGCCACAGCCCTGTGGTAGCAGGCAAGGGCCTCTTCCAGATCCCCGGCCTCCCGGAGCACCGAGGCGAGATTTACATATCCCTCAACCATCCTGGGGTTTAACTGGATACCCTTACGGTAGCAGCCTATCGCATCTTCCAGTCTGCCCTGGGCTCTGTAAATATTGCCCATATTGTTATATGCCTGAAACAAGGACGGTTCGATTCTTAGGGCCTGACAAAAGCAGGACAGAGCCCCATCCAGATCCCCCTCAGCGTGGAGTGAGTTTCCCATGTTATAGCAGGCCTGGAAATAATCAGGTTTTATCTCTAAGGCCTTCCGACAGCATGAAACAGCCTCCACAAAGTTTCCCTGATCATGTAATATGCTGCTCATATTGTAGTAACCTTCGGCGTACCTGGGATCTATTTCAACAGCCCTCTTATAGGAATCAATGGCATCATTAAGCTTTCCCTGCCCCCTGAAGGCAGCTGCCAGATTGTTGAAATAAAATGGTGATGAAGGATCGTTGCCAATTGCCCTCTGGATAAGTTCAACGGCACCGCCATAATCTCCTCTTTGAAGGGCGATGACACCCAAAAGATGCAGAGCCCCCGCATGAGAGGGGTTCACCCTGACTATGCTCCGATACATCTCTTCAGCCCTGTTCAGTTGACCGGACTGATGAAATAGAAGGGCCCGCTGAAATTCAAGATCAATATCAGGGACAGAGACCGGGGGGGGGGTCCTTTTCCCTGCCTTATCCGAACCGGACATCCGCTTCTTCCCCTTACCTTTCATATTTTTCCACCCTTTTTATTACTGGTCGTCGGATATGCTTCAATCAACAGTCCATGAAATAAAGCAAATTTCATACCATGATGTCGGCCGGAGCCCCTTTTTGCCTATCCCCGCAGGGCCTCTTCAAGCAGCGCTGCCTGTGAGATTGATTTCATACTGGAAAAACCGCAGGCCGATATCTCTTCCCTTGATTTGTCCTCTTTACTGTACCTTAGGCAGGCATCGACAAGGTCATAATAGCCTGCAAATGCCACCCCTCCTTGGAATGAGCGTTCCAGTTCTGGATCGGCCCCCTCTTCGGAAACAACAAACCTTCCATTGGCAAGCAGATAGGATATGCGGACAATTTCAAAGACCTTTGCCTCGTAATAGTGGATATTCAGGACAATCCTGGATCGTGCGATGTAGCGGTCACGGGCCTCGCCGTAGATATCGAAGAGCGCTTCGACCTTAAATCCCAGATCAATGAGTCCGTTAAGGATGTCACATCTGCGGTCATTAAGCGATCCGTAGAGCAGCACGTCGATATCGCAGGGTAATGGTTTTATCCTCGTCAGTTCCGGGGCATAACCGATCCCGCAGAACTTCACCTTTTTCACTCCCATCCTTGAAAGCGCTTCAATGTTTTTTCCGCTGTAGTCCCAAACCGGATAAGAGCGAAGCAGATCGATATACCGCTGGGTCATCCAGGGGGAAGGGGTCTGAATCTGCTCGAGATTGTACAGCACAGTCCCTTCCGGGACAGTAAGCGATCCCAAGTGCGGGATCAGGTTCCATCCAAGAACGACGGGACAACCCGATATATCCCTGGGAGAGTGAACGATTGGTGCATCATAGCCCAGTTCGCGAAATGCCGACTGTAGGCCCAGGGCTATTTCATCAAAGGCGTGACTGTGTGTGTAACCGGCAGGGGACACCACCCATATGCAGTATTTCTTATTCACTCAAGGCTCCTGGATTTCCGATCTCAGGCGTATTTGTCCCCAACCTTGTGGGCACTTGTATCTTTATAGAGAACCAGGCACTTGTTGCACAGGTAAAGGTCCTTTACATCATGGCCGTGCATCTTGTTCTGAACCATGGCGCGTTTTTCGTTAAAAACAATTTCATCCAGCGAGTTGGCAAAGATATTGCCAAAGGTCTCCGTCTCTGGGCAATCGAACATATCGGAACAGCAACGCCGTACGGCACCGTCCGAGGTCACTACCATATGCTCCCATAACTCCAGACAAATCGGCGATGGAGGTTCATTAAAGGTCATAGTCTTCTCCCACAGCTCCATGCCCGGCGTTTCCTTCCGCCCCATGAGAGTACTGTAGGGTGCACACCTGAATCTGGAGCACATTCCATCGACGAGAGCGGCTATGGAATCCATCTTTTCCTGATACCTCTCATCAAGGGGGCGATGAGCCGCAATCTCAAGCGTCCCCGCCCTGCCGTTGTCCAGGGCCTTCCAGAGGATACCTATATTTTTGATGACTCTATCAAAGGAATCCACCCCTCCCGTTATCATCTTTTGTTCCTCCGGATCATCGGTATCGAGAGATACCTCCCAGTTCTTCAGACCCTCAGCTATCAACGCCTCCGCCCTTTCTCTAGTCAGAAGTGACAGATTTGTGCCTATGTTCAGACTTGCCTGAGGCATCCAGCGGGAGCTGATACGGACGATTTCCTCAAGTCTCTTGCATAGCAGGGCCTCCCCCCCTCCGGTAAATATAATCTCCTCAAACTGGCCGAACCTTCGCGCCCAGTTGCTTATAAAGCCCTCATATGCCGATGGATCAAGTTGAGTCTTTTTTCTTTGCATGCCGGGATATAGGCACTTGTAACAGGAATAATTGCAGCTGTTGATCGGTTCTATCGAGAGGCGCTTCGGATGAAATATTGCCCCCAGTGGAGATCGTATGTTCATGATCTGCTTGCAGAATACGATTTGACTCCCGGCGACGGCCCTGATCTCATCGGCAACATTAGTGTTGATGCCATCGGTGGGCATGCGCATTGCTTCTTCATAGCAGAGTATGGCCGAGGTAAGGCAACTGTTTAGTTTGAAGGCCTCCCCCAACTCAAAAAGACCTAACATTCTGTTCTGCCCTGCTGAGAAAGACAGAACCTTTTCGAAATGCCTCATTGCGGCATCACAATGCCCTCGGCGAAGAGCCTCCTCGCCTGCCTGAAATTCGAATACTTCCGACATCTAATCCCTCCTTAATATAGGCAATCACTGTCCAAGGCCGTTACACTCTCTCCTTCTATATTAGAGGCCCTTAGCTCACAGCTCCATTCGTCCCACGAATCGGGGAGGGCAACCAGATAGGTCATATGCCTCGGAACCTTCTGGCACCCAGCATCCAGCACCGGCCCTCTGATAACCTCGCCATTGCTGTTCTCGAATATCCCATTGAGCTCTGTCCTCTGTCCCATCGCTGTAAGACGAACCATTATGGTAATCGCATTTCCATTCTTCTTAATTACCCTGGCCCATTGGATTGTCGGCCTGCAATCCAGTGGAATAAAGGCGGAGAGGATCTCACCGGCCACCCTGCCCAAGGCGTTTTCGGCAACCAGCTGATAATAAAGGGTCTCGCCGGGGGTTATACATCCCAGTTCATCAGATACCGAGCATGGCTCGACCTCAGGATTCGGCGGACCTGCGATGCCGAAGACCTCTATCGCATCCAGTCCCCAGAATTCAGGCTGATAACCGGAATGAAGACTCAGCTTCAGATAGCGGACTGTTGCAGGCAAATCTAAAATACAGAATGTACGGTTATTAGCAGCTTCCAGACCTTTACCTGATGGCAGGATCATTTCCATGATCGGCTCGAAAAACTCTCCGTCCATCGACCCCGACAGGGAAACATCCTTTGACGGATAGAGGGGATGCTGGTGCAATCTGGCCGTTTCAATCTCGACATTTTTTCCAAAATCCCATAGAAACTCCTGAGGCGAATCAGGGTCGGGACCGCTCAGCCAGAAATGGTCGGGGTCTCCCCGCCATCCATCGGTGAGCCTCCCTGGATCTATTACAGAACCTCCCGGCCATGAGATCAGGCGTGCATCCCATCCTTTTGATAAAAGAGACCCGTCCCTGTATCTAAGGGAGAGGGAATAGAGATCAAGTTCCCCGTCGCAGGTATCCCTCTCGTTGCCGAATACAAACCAGAAACATATGTTGCCCCGGTGCCTTGACAGAACATCGCCTATATGACGGTAGGCGTATCGACCTGCAGCCTGACCCTGCTCTTCGGGATTATTTCCGGCATAGGTCCACTGCTCTGAATTATTCCTTAAATCGTAGCGCAGGGAATGCCACTGACCATCGGCCAGATCACATACATCGCTTATCTGCCCTGTAAGACACCAGTTTGAGGTATCCTCCATGTGATCAGTACAGGCGGTCCCCAGCGAACTCTGGCAGCAAAGGGAAAAATAGGAACCGCGACAATCCATTGAACGGGGACAAATCGTTATATCCACCTCCGCATCGCGCAGATCTACGGTCCTTCCCGGATAATCCCCCGACGGTTCATCGGGGTTCTCGGCTATACTCCACCACCCCATGACCAGGTCGGCCGCACCTATTCCGTCTACGTGGTTGCGATCCTTTCCGAAAGGTGTAGTAAGCCTCAGGGCAAGATCCAGGGGGATTGCAGGGTCCGATTGAACATGCATGGGAGGTTCCACCCCTGGAAACTCGGCTTCCAGGGTGTAGGGTATTATATGATCAAGTCTGTGGGATATTATATCCCTTGTAATTGCGGTTCTGGGGGAAGGCAGATAAGAAAGGAGTGTGCTGCGATCAAGGCGGTCATGGGCCGATCCATATCGGAAAAAAAAGGACGTTGGGAGGTTTGTGCCGCCGATTGACCCGTTAACTACAACTCCACCAAGTCCCGCAGGCGTCGCCCCCCCTGTAATAATATCCGGTACGGTAAAAACCTTCGTAGAAAAAGACTGAAACCCTCCGTACTCGATACCTCCTTTTTCATCCCTCAAGATCAGGCGGTAACGATAGTCCCTGCCGGGTTCAAGGCCCTGGGCAAAAGCCCGCCAGACCTGGACAGCCTCTGCCGAATCACAACAGGTTCCAACGGGCAGGGCCTCATAATAAAGGGGCGCGTCTCTGCATAGTTTATCCTTCGGCATCAGCTCGAAAACGGGAGTAACTGAAGAACCGGCCTTCATTGCGGCCCCCTTTAGCTCGGCCCCGGTCTGGGTAATGGACAAGGGGGCCCAGGTCATCAGGACCTGTAGATCTCCACCAGAAAGGGAGGCATCCCTGCGACTCCGGTAATCGGTTATCCCATCTACTATCCGTCTCTCATCCTTGCCAAGGAGAGGAACCAGACCGGGCTGGTATTCAATAACGCCGTTCGCCCCGCGGATTCCCTCTTTAAGAAATTTCCTGGCCCGTGAAAAATCTCCCATCTCCCGAAGGGAGTGACAGAGAATAATATAAGCAACCGGATGATATATCTTCCGGTCAATCAGATACTGGGCGTGCAGACTGGCATGTTCAAAATTCTTTAGATCGAATAGGATCTGAGCCAGAAGAAACCTGATTTCGATGATTTCAGGGGAGTTATCAGGCAGATTCTTCAAAACCTTATCAATAAATTCAACTGCTTCGTTTTTGCGGCCCGTCCTCCAGCAAAGCATACCCCTCCCGTAAAGGGCGTTAAGATCGACGGGATTTTCAGACAAAATTCCGGCAAACCGTCCTTCGAGCAGTCTGATATCCTCCCCCTGGGCAGAAACAACGATGCCCTTCAACCTCTGATCAATGGCGGCCATTTTTTATCTCTCTTCCGCGATATGTGATTACAGCCCTGTTCAAGAAAGACGCTCCGTAATCCCTGCCCGTCTCCTTTGTGGCAATCTTCAGGGCATGCAGCAGGTCGTCAGCATCAATGGAATCGAAACAGGGGCTGACAAGATCGGCGGAATAGCCAACCTCGGCGCACCCCCGGTGGGTCTCAAGGCAGGGGCCATCGCAGATGGTTCCCTGAAAACCGGCCCTGACGGGCACAACGGAGGGGTAATCCGCCACATGGGTTTCGGGAGGAAATGGTCCAAAGAGGGCCACTCCCGGGATTCCCATGGCCCCCGCAGCATGGACGATGCCCGTATCCACAGAGATGAATGCATCAACCAGAGACAGGGCCGCTACAGTGTCGTGATAGTCATGGATAAGATGGGAAAGATTCATGACCGGGGCCTTAAGATTATCAATTTCCTCCTGCATGATAGCTGCGGTCCCATGATCCTTAATTACAATTGACTGATATTCCTCCTTTAATATTTCGGCAATCTGCGCGAAAAGAGCTGCCGACGCATCCTTGTGGTGAACTCTTGATCTCCAGTTTAGAAAGAGTATTTTTTTCCCCGTTATCCGGCGAAGCCGGACAAAAACAGGCCTTAGCCTTGAAAGACGTGATGGATTGGGGCCTACAGATGGGGTACCTTTCGCCAAAGACCCGGGATCAAGATGAAATATATCAAGACAGAGATCACAGATTGAACGTGTGGCCGTCCGCTGATGGTTTATCGGAAGCAGGCTTATCAGGATATCGAATGAACAGAGCTGGGCGAATGTGATGATGTTGGGGATAACCTTCTCTATATAACCGGCATCGGGATAGGGGAAATTTTTGATCCAGTTGCATCCCAGCGTTATCCCGGGCGGCCTACCCGTAGAGGCCACCTTGCTGTAAAGGGCTTTTATCGCAGGCTCTATGAGGATCATGTCCCCCCAGCCGTTTAACATAAGGATCAGGATTCTCTTTCCATGAAGGTCCTGTGTGCCGTCGTAAAGCTCCGGAACAGAGAGATCTTTGCTTATGGGAAGGGTGTAGAAAAGAGAGATTTCACCAATTCCTTCCATATGGTTCTGCTGTGCCTGGATCTGGGGGATAAGGAGGATATGATCGGCATCGATGCCCTGATCCCCCGGAGGGTCAAGACGCGTTATATGTCCATCAGTATCAAATGATAACTGAATGGATGTTGTAAGGAACAATACCCTGGGAACTGAAAAATCCATAACCATTCGCCATTCTTATCCCATTATTTCACACCTGTTACGGGGCCGTTTCATGCCTCCGCAGGACAGCATTCCATGTAGAGTAAGGGCTTTTCATCTTTTCAAAAGTGCAAAGGGGGTTTGAACATATGAAATATTACCGACTTCACCCATAGATCTATAGCCCATGATTTCCAAACCGGCGACAGTGCATAACACAAATAGTCATATTTTTGACAACCGGTGTCATGAAGCCGGACGCTTTTTCCACATGGGAAGGCTCGAAGATGTTGCCCTTTATATATAATCGCCCCTGTTGAACTTTATAGCCTCCACTGTTGCCGTTACCATGGCACTGTTGAGTATACCCTTCAGCCTATCCCCCTCGGGAAGAGACTCCAGAAGGGACATCATGTTCTCAGCCTCACCTTCCATAGTTGAAACAAGGGGAGAAAAATCCTTCAGAGTAGAAGAGGAATCCCCCAGCTGGCTCTGATACTGATCAAGCAGATTGAGGAAACCCTCAACCCTTTCTATGTTCTCAGTGGTATTCACATTCGAAATCTGATCGAACTGTATGCTGGAAATGCTCTGTAGTGGCGGCAGAGACATGACGCCCCCCTCCGACTTGGACGATGTCGTCATTGTCTGTTCGAGGATATCAAGAAAGGCGTCGCCTGAGCCTCCACGACTCACACCGGTTTTCTGCTGCTCCGGAATGCCCGAAATATTGTACGGCAGTATCTTCATATCATCCCATCCTTTCTGATGACCCTATAGTCTCATCTTTGGTTTATATTTTTTCAAAGAGGGAAAATTTTACATCCCTATCGGCAAAGAGTGCATTTCCCCTCAGGCAACAATTGCAACCTTCAGAATCTTCTCTTTTTATATCCCCAGGTTGCCTTACGGCAACGCCCGTTTTCCCGGTAAGGCAAAGTCAAGCTAACTGCCCAGCAACAGACACCTTTTCCAGAACAGCCCCTGGTATCCACCTCAGGCACAACCAATAGCACCAAAAATATCACCTTCAATATGCAGGGGTTTTCTTAATTGTCTCGCTCTGTAAAAGCACAGAGCGTGCCATCAAGGATCATAATTGACAAGAACCAAAGACCAAGCCTTGGCACAGTATTTGAAGAAGACAGTCTCGAATATCCTTTATGCGAGGTTAACATGAAAATTCCCTACGGCTTAACCATTGGATCGCCGGGGCTTAAGCTCCCAATCCCTGACAGGCAATATCCAGCAGACGGCGCCCGATTCGAAACGGTTATGAACGACCTGTCTCAGGCCGTAAATGAAGGCAACGGGGGAAGTCTCGAAGAAAGAGCCCTCGAAACCCTGGTCAGGATGATAGAGGAGCAGGTACGAGACCACCGTCTTTATTCTATATGCAGGGAAGGATGGATGCGTTCGGAATCAATGCAGACCCGATACCGGCAGGGGAACAATCCTGCATCGTCAATAAATCGTCATTCAGCTGAAAATACAAAGGACACCCTGACCTCACCGGATAGGATAGGCAGCATCATTAATCGTTCTGCCGAAGAATACGGGGTAGACGCCGGCCTTGTGAGGGCGGTCATAAAAACGGAAAGCGATTTTGATCCCAGGGCGACATCTCCAAAGGGGGCAATGGGTCTTATGCAGCTAATGCCAGAAACAGCTCTGGATCTCGGTGTCAAGGACCCCTACAATCCCAGTGAAAATGTAATGGCAGGAACACGATATCTGAAAAAACTACTAGATCGTTATAATGGCAATACGGATGTTGCACTTGCTGCATACAACTGGGGAATGGGCAATGTGGAGAGAAATCCCGGAAAACTTCCGGAAGAAACCAAAAACTACATCGCCCGCGTTAGCAGGTACCGCAATCAGGCGCCGACATAACCCGCATTCTGTCGGCCGGGATTTAGGGCTTTACAGGTAGTATCAATAGCGACCGACTGCCACGGCCATGCACCTCTCTGAAAAAAGCTGCCATTATTCTTGTGAAGCTTTCCCGGCACCTGTTGACTCCTTGGCCCCTCTAATATATGCTCGTCCCCTGCTGGACGGATTCATCAAAACTCCGGGCACCTCCTGATGCGGAAATGCAGAGTATTTCTGCCATAAGACTCCGGTTTTGAATTCTAATTGGCAATGATCCTGTGAGGGGTGGGTCTATGACGAAAAGGTTCTTTATAGAACACAATCCTGCATGCAAGGTTCTGCTTACACTCTCGCTGCTTGCAGGCGCACCCGGGCCTATAATCATGCAAAATGGTCCTTTTTTTACACACCTCTTTTATATCCCAATAGTCCTTTCATCAATATGGCTGGAAAGATGGGGCATATCGAGGGCAGAGTGAAGAGGGTAAGAGTGACACATTTACAATAACCCTTCCGGTAATGCTGATGCCCGCCTGCGCCAATGACGAAAATATAGAAGATGTCATTAAAGCCGGAGCTGATGCCATACTTTTCAAACCCCTGGAGATTGCAAAGGTTGCAGTTACAATAACGATTCCAAGGCAAAAAGTGAGTCTGCAGATGAAAAAAGTAAACTACCACCGACCTTGTCGGTGGCTTTCTAAAGGACGACAACTCCTGACAATGTCATTCGCTGTCGTCCTTCCATAGCCTAAGCTGTTCTTCTCGAATTTGTTCCTCTGCCTGCTCTTTTACATAATTCCGTATTACGGTGCTGTCGATGCCCACTGTACTGACAAAATACCCACGCGCCCAAATATGCATCCCCCAGTACCTCTTGTCTAATTCCGGAAACTCCTTACGTAAATACTCAGCACTTTTACCCTTTAGCATCTTCATCACAAAAGATGGCGAATGCTTCGGAGGTACCGATAAATACATATGCACATGATCCGGGCATATTGCACCTTCTATAATCTTGATGTCCAGCCACTCGCATAATTCCGTCAAAATCTCTCGCAGCCGTGGCTTAATATCCTTCACCAAAACATGGTACCGGTATTTCGGAACCCAAACAAAATGATATTCGCAACGATACCTTGCATGGGACGACCTGCTGTAACCTTCCATATCAAATGCCTCCCGTCTTCAGGTTACAATAAAATCCCTGTGCTCATCAACTACGTTGATTCGCTAAAGGTGTGGGGCCTCCGCCCCCACGCCCCACCACTGACTACGTCAGTGGATTAGCTTAAGATTTAAGGTTTTAGTGCTCTCCAACAATCGGGCATCTGATTGTTGGAGAGATCAGGCAGTACGTGTAGTTAATGCCATGGAATATACTAAATAACAGGAAAAATCATAGAAAATGAAAACACCCGAAAAGATTCTTATAGCTGATGATGACCGCCATGTACGAAGAATATTCTCGGATATCCTCAGAGCCAGGGGTTACGATCCTCTGACGGCTGAAAATGGAACAAAAGCAAAGTCTTTAGTGTTGCAAAGTCAATCCGATATAGCAGTTGCACTGATCGATCTCAAGCTCGGCGACATGCCGGGGCTTGAATTAATGGAAGAGATCAAGGCC
This sequence comes from Syntrophales bacterium, assembly GCA_963665835.2. Lineage (GTDB taxonomy): Bacteria > Desulfobacterota > Syntrophia > Syntrophales > UBA2210 > UBA6078. The sequence goes on from CAXXWJ010000002.1 coordinate 1,225,322, forward strand.
CTGTCTCCAAAGACCGAATGCATAATAGTGACCGGACATGCATCGCAGGATACCATCATAGAGGCCATCAACCTTGGAGCCTACAGCTACGTTCCAAAATCCTACGAGACCGAGCATCTGCTTTTAAATATCCGCAGGGCCTGTGACAAGCGAAATGCCGAACTCGCGCTTCGAGAATCGGAAGAAAAATATAGGTCCCTTGCCGCAACTACCGATCTCATGTTTCTGGTTGACGGGGAATGCCGTTTTCTCTTCATGAATGAGGGGTATATAGCACGCCACGCTGTAGCGCTTGAAGATATCATCGGCAAGGAATATGGAGATTTCCACTCCGAAGAAGAGACTAAAAAATTCGCCGATAAGGTGGCTCAGGTATTCAAGACAGGGATGCCAACCCAGCAGGAAAGCTACGATTGCCATGACGGATATTTTCTAAAGACCCTAAGTCCAGTGAAAGACCACAAAGGCGAAACAAAGGCCGTAACCATAGTAGCAAAGGACATAACGGCATACAAAAAAGTTGAGGATGCCCTTCGGGAAAGCGAAGCAAGGTATCGCAGCGTCTTCGAAGGCACTAATACCGCCACAGTTATCATTGAAGATGACATGACAATCTCAATGCTCAACACCGCCTTTGAGAAACTAAGCGGATATTCAAAAAGGGAAGTGGAAGGCCATATAAAATGGACACATTTCCTGGTCCAAGAAGAGATAGAAAAAATGGAAAACTATATAAAAAGGAGGAAAAAGGACGGAAGAGCGTTAACACTTGAACATGAGACCACCTTTGTTGACAAAAAAGGAATCGAGAAAAACATCTTCCTTACGATTGGAACAATACCGGGAACCGGAAGAAGTGTATGTTCTATTCTGGATACCACCAGAAACAAGCGTGACCAGGAGGCCCTGAGAAAGAACGAGGAACGCTATCGCGCACTCTTCGATCATAATCCCATAGAAACAATCATCGTAGATCGGGAAGCCAGGGTCACCGGCTATAACCGCGCCAAGGCTACATCAGGAAGCAGACTTCCTGAGATCAATAAGGATTTGATGTACAAGGATTATGCCACAAAGCATAGCAGGGATATGTTCGAAGAGCTTATAGAATGCATCCGGTCGGGAATTTCAAAAGAGTTCCTTGAACAGGGGTACAAAGAGAGGTTCCTTGACATAAAAATAGCGCCATTTTCTGAGGGAGCCATAATAACAAGCATAGATGTAACAAACCGTAAACGGGCGGAGGCACAGCGGAAAGACCTGGAAACCCAGCTTCAGCAGGCCCAGAAAATGAAGGCTATAGGAACCCTGGCCGGCGGCCTTGCACACGACTTCAATAATATACTTATGGGTATACAAGGAAACGTATCTCTCACACTTCTGGACATGAAGCCTTCCCATCCCCACTACGAAAAACTGCGGAATATCGAACAGTATGTCAAAGGCGGCGCTCAGCTCACCGGGCAGCTATTAGGGTTCGCAAGAGGTGGAAAATATGAGGTAAAACCAACCAACCTTAACATCCTTCTAGAAAAAAGTTCCAACATGTTCGGACGCACCAAAAAAGAGATGAAGATATACAAAAAATACCAGGAAGATATCTGGATGGTAGACGTCGATCAGAGCCAGATAGAACAGACCATCCTCAACATATATGTCAATGCATGGCAGGCCATGCCAGGCGGAGGCGAGATATACATCCATACCGAAAATGTAGTGCTTGACAAAAACTACTTAAAACCACACAACCTTTCACCAGGAAATTATGTAAAAATATCAATTACCGATACCGGAATAGGCATGGACGAAGAAACGGCAAAGAGGGTCTTCGACCCCTTTTTCACCACAAAAGAGATGGGGAGGGGCACGGGACTGGGGATGGCATCCGCCTACGGTATAATAAAAAACCACAACGGAATTATAACCTTATACAGCGAAAAGGACATCGGATCCACCTTCAACATATACCTCCCTGCGCGGGGTGAGGAGGAAAGTGGTAAAGAGGAAAAGTCCGAGGAGAAACAAGATGCCCTTATGGGAAACGAAACAATTCTACTCATCGATGACGAAGATCTTATCATAGATGTAGGCGAAGAGATCCTGAAGTTTCTTGGATACAAGGTCTATACGGCAAAGAGCGGACGAGAGGCAATAAACGTCTACAAAGAGAAACGTAACGTAATAGACATGGTTATCCTGGATATGATCATGCCGGAAATCGGAGGCGGAGAAACTTATAATCTTTTAAGGGAGATCAACCCTGAGATAAAAGTTCTACTATCAAGCGGCTACAGCATTAACGGCAAAGCCCGGGAGATACTTGACCAGGGCTGCGACGGCTTCATACAGAAACCATTTACCATAGAACAGCTTTCCTACAAGATAAGAGAACTTCTCGACGGAATTGCTAATTCCGATTCCGACGTACATCAAAAACCCTAAAAATAGAACCCTAAGATTATCAATATGTTACGCACAAGGGATCTTCAATTTCTGACCTACATATATCTTGTTCTTGGACCTGATTCTGTTTACCTTCATCAGTGCCTGGACCGTCGTGCCATGCCTGCTGGCTATCTCATCCAGGTTGTCCCCTCGTTTAACCACATAGACCGACGGTTTCGCAGGGGGCGTCGGTGCCTTGGAAACAGAATCCCCGGGAATCTTCAGACGTTGACCGACATATATCCTGTTTTTGGCTTTGATACCGTTGATATCCATCAGATCCGGGACTGTTGTGCCATGCCTGTCGGCGATCTCCTCCAGGTTGTCCCCCCGTTTAACCACATAGACCGACGGTTTCGCAGGGGGCGTCGGTGCCTTGGAAACAGAATCCCCAGGAATCTTGAGACGTTGACCGACATATATCCTGTTTTTGGCTTTGATACCGTTGATATCCATCAGATCCGGGACTGTTGTGCCATGCCTATCGGCGATCTCCTCCAGGTTGTCCCCCCGTTTAACCACATAGACCGACGGTTTTGCCGGGGACTTGGGGGACTTGGGGGACTTGGAAACATAAGCTCCGGGGATCTTCATACGCTGGCCGACGTATATCCTGTTTTTGGACTTCAGCCCGTTGGCATCCATCAGGGTTTGAACTGTCTTGCCATGCCTGCTGGCTATCTCTTCCAGGCTGTCCCCTCGTTTAACCACATAGACCGACGGTTTTACCGGGGTCCTGGTCTTACTGGAAAGAGAAACACCTGGAATCTTCAAACGCTGGCCGACATATATCCTGTTCCTGGACTTCAGCCCGTTGATATCCATCAGGGTCTGGACCGTGGTACCATACCTGCCGGCTATCTGATCCAGATTGTCTCCTCGCTTGACTACATAGACAGACGGTTTTGCCGGGGGCTGACGGTCTGCTGGAAGAGAAACACCAGGAACCTTCAGACGCTGACCGACATATATCTTGTTTTTGGCTTTGATACCGTTGATATCCATCAGATCCGGGACCGTTGTGCCATGCCTGCTGGCTATCCCATCCAGCGTATCGCCTCTGCGCACACCATAGCTGGCATACTCGACAGATGCACTTTCCGGGGTAATAACCGACTTGCACCAGCCCTCTTCCGGGGGATAGGAAAGGGGAAGAAACTCATCGACAGCATAGGCTATGGCCCATGCAAGATCAGTCTGTCCTGAAGAACTGCGCAGCATCAATTCCTCTCTGGGATTTGAGATATAGGCTGTTTCTATGAGCAGGGAGGTGACATCGGGAAGCTTAAGGACCCTGAACGGGGCCTCCTGGACCCTTGAAGACCTTAAATGGTTCACCCTCTTTATCTTATCCAAGGCTATGGCACCAAAGGACTTGGAGCGGTTAAGAGTCTCCGTCTGGAGCATATCCAATGCTATCGAGTCGGAATCCCCGTTTCCATTCCCATTCTCGGAACCACCTATAATATCCGACAAGTTTTCGCTATTCGCAAGAATTTTGGCTGCTTCACTGCTGGCCCCCCTGGCGGACAGGCAGTATACGGAAGATCCGCGGGCACCCCTGTTTCGGCAGGCATCGGCGTGGATACTCAGAAAGATATCCGCTCCATATTCGCGCGCTATCCTTCCTCTTTCTTTAAGAGAGATAAAATAGTCACTCTTTCTGGTAAGAAAGGTCTCATAACCCCTGGCCTGAAGGATTTTTTGAAGCTTCTTCGCTATACGCAGGGCCACGGTTTTTTCACGAGTTCCCCTGCGGCCTATGGCCCCAGGATCTTCTCCCCCGTGCCCGGGATCGATCACCACAACCTTCTTTTTAAGGGCCTTTACCTTTTCCCTCTCCTTGCTTTCCTCCTTTTCGACATCTGTCATAAGCATGTCGATAACAACCCTGTGCGGCTTGTTGAGAATTGCGCCCAGCTTGAAAACATTGATCTCTACATTGTCGGCTACATGCAACTCAACCCTGGTTCTACCATCGGGCAGGGAAAAAAGAATAATCTTCTCTACTGCGGGTTTTTTAATTTCATAGATGTGAGGACCCTCGTCGGCGAGGGTCGAGTTAGGAAGGTCCACATATACCTTACCATCTTCCTTCACAACATTGAAAGAAGGCTCCCCGGTAAGGTCCAGCACCACCCTCGTATGATCCGGCGCCGTCCAGTGCCTTACGTTCAGGATATTAACTGAAGCCAGCGCCTCTGAACACAGCAGGCACAGAACAAGCAATATAAAAAGAAAAAGAGTGCGATATGCCCTTCTCATTTCCCCCTAATATATCCCCTTCCCCCACATTTTGTGCGGGAGTCTAGCAGCTTTATAGGAAGTTTACAACCCCGTCAGAAAATAGGTTGACAACAGCGTATCCAGGTGACATTTATGACCTGAAAAATCGCAGGGGCAATTATTACAATGAAAATAGCAAGTATATTCAGCGGGGGAAAAACCTCTCTATCATTCGAAGTCTTTCCTCCATCCAGGGATGGCAGCATTGAAGATTTGTATCGCGCCGTAGGAGAAATCTCAGAGCTTAAACCTGATTTCATTTCCGTAACTTACGGTGCGGGAGGCAGCACCAAGGAAAAAACGGTAGAGATTGCCGCCACCATAAAAAAGGAGTTCAAAAGGGAGACTCTTACACACCTTACCTGCGTACAGGCGACCAGAGAAGATATAGAGAAGCAACTCGATCAATTTAGAAATGAAGGTATTGAAAACATCCTGGCCCTGCGCGGTGATCCGCCAAAGGGGGAGGAATCCTTTACACGAACCAGGGGCGGCTTCGGATACGCCAACGAACTGGTAGGATTTATCAAGCAAAAAGGCGACTTTTCCATAGGCGTTGCGGCCTACCCAGAGGTCCATCTTGAGGCCCGGGATATGGAGCACGACCTTATAAACCTTAAACGTAAGGTCGAAGCCGGGGCAGATTTCATCATAACCCAGATGTTCTTCGATAACGATTACTTCTACAGATTCCGGGACAACGCCATTTCGGCCGGGATAAGAGTCCCCATCATTCCTGGGATCTTCCCGATCTTCAACTACAAACAGATATCCCGGGTCGCTGCGCTCTGCGGAGCAAAGATACCTCAAAAACTGGGCGACAAACTGTCCAGGGTAAGCGAAAGGAATGAAGAAGTAGAAAAGTACGGGGTAGAACACGCCATCTTCCAAAGCCTGGAACTCCTGAAAAATGAAGCCCAGGGTCTGCATTTTTACAGCATGAACCGTAGCAGGCACGTTATACAAATAATACGGGAGCTTCCTCAGAAATCATTTGAAAATAATCCCGTATTGGAATAGTGTTCGGCCTCCCCCTTGGGGAACAGTTTTAATATCTATACTAAGGGCGATTAGCTCAGCTGGATAGAGTGTTGGCCTCCGAAGCCAAAGGTCCTGGGTTCGAATCCCAGATCGCCTACCAATAAAATTAAGAGATTAGCTATTACTAGCTAGCCTCTTTTTTTGTGGAAAAGGGGCGATTGTAACTGTTTTGTAACTGCTCTGTGCCTCTAAGTACCGTGCTTGCTGCTCTGCGGCCATTTTCAGGTCTTGACTATTGACGATATTGTACCGCTCGAACACCGATCTTGTCTTGTGTCCTGATACCATCATTGCCACCCGTTCAGGTACACCAGCCCGTACCATATTCCTGACTGCTGTTCGCCTGAAGTCGTGAAACAGGAAGTTTCCGATCTTGGCATTTTGGCAAGCGGTATGCCAAGCCTTACGAATGTTAATAATCTTACCGGTCCCTTGACTGTTTGGAAAAACATAGGGCAATAGCACACCGCTTCTCTCTATCGTACGCCGTCTCTTGAGTTGTTCAAAGAATACCAGTTTCAATTCAGCGTCAAGATAGAGGGTACGTGCTTCATCATTTTTCGTTTCTCCTGCTTCAAGACAGACAATGCCTTGGTTGAGGTCAACTTGCCGCCACTTGAGATTGGTAATCTCTGAAAGTCGCCACCCGCTCCGATAGGCAAAGGTCACGAAGCCTTTAAGGTAATCCGGGAGATTATCACGCAACGCCAGAAAGTCCCCATGTTCAAAGAAACCCTTGCGGGTGTTATTTTCCTTGAGCATCGGGATATAAGGAACCCGATCAACTTTCGGTGGTGTTTGCCTTGCTCCTAGGTTAAGCATGCGCCTCAGTGCCTTCAACTCATGGTTAACAGTTGCGTGTGCTGCTCTTTCATTAAGTCTCTGCTCCGTATAAGCCTGAATCTTTGGCGTTGTTATGAGGGGCACCTGATACCCTTCAAAATGTTTTCTAAGATGTCTCACGCTGATCTCGGCTCTTGCAAACGACTTTCTTTCATTAACCCGATAGTCGGTTAGATATTCCTCTGCCAATTCGTCAAACGTTACCTTTTCGAAGCAGATACCCGGAAGCTTACCCTCTGCAATCTCCCCTTCACGTTTTTGCAATAACCGTTTAGCAACCTCCTTCTTGTCGCTATGGGTGGATTCTGCATAGGGTTTGCCGTTCCTGTAATACTTGATCCAATACGTCTTTCCTCGTCTGTATAAACATCCCATTCTCATGCATCTCCTTTCCGGGAAGGGTTGTATGTTTCTTCCCTTGTGAGAATGTTTGTCAGACGATTTTCCACCTGCCTCCTTCTATAAGCCATGATCCGCTTATCTGTCCATTGGTATTTTTAACAATAAACTGCCTTGTTCCTGTCTATGTAGTTATCAAGGTCTATGATATCGACATATATCTTTCTTCCATTGTTCCCTTTAACGGCAGGGATTTCACCAGACCACACAAGTTCACGCATGCCATAAAGACCCCGGCCAAGGTATGTTGCGGCCTCCTGAAGGGTATAGAGACGCCTTGAGGACGGTTTATTTATTTCGTTAGCCTTTTTCACCTTGTGTGTTTTCTCTTCCATGTAAAAATATGTCCCTTATACAAGCCTTAAAGATTCCATTTTTTATCTGTTAGCTTTCCCCATGAGCTTAACAGCTCTATTAATTATCTTTTGAAGATGTTCCAAATCGATCTTTGCAGGCGCAAGCGGTAGATGATTCTTTCGATATCGCCTCAGAGCCTCTTCAATCACTGCATCGACATACGAAGATAAACTCATGCCTTGATATTCAAGAATCTTTTGCAATTTTTTCAAATTTTCCGAATTAAGGGTCAAATTATGTCTGCTTTTCGCTGCCATTTTTCACCTTTCCGGGATGCCTGATAGCCATAGGAATCATTAACACACCATATACACACTATAAGCAGAATGTTTGTAGAGATATGTCCCTTATACAGGTATGGTTCTTTATTATAACTATCTGATATCACTAACCACATTTTATGTTTTCCTATGTTACGCAATTTTTAAACTTTGCAACTTTTGAACTATATACTAACAAGGATAGGGAAGAGTGCCTTTTTCAACTCGACATGACTTATATTTCTAAACGTGATTTCCGATATACCGGGTCTCTTGGATCCGTCACTATCACCATAGAATGAGCGTATGGACTTTTTACCGTTCCCTCCCTTTCCCTCGCTCGCGCTCTCTCTGCGGAGTCGCTCCTCGGTATATGATCCCGAATCAGTATGTTGTATGTCTGCCATAAAAAAAGCTCCCCAATGTTTTATCGGAGAGCCTCTTGACACACAATATGGGGGTATATGGTTAGAAGTTTATATAATCCTTCCGGGTGTGCCGAAAGGCCCTCACAGATTCAAACTATTATTGTCTGATCTTTTGACTGATCCCACTTTACACCCCAAATTATGTTTGTCAATACACTATGGTCATTTTTGAATGTCAAATCAGTCATTTGTAACATTTTTCCCCCTTACGCCTTAACAGCATGAGCACGAGCGACCTTCCTGTCAAGGGTTCCCTTCGGCTCACTTCGTTCGGCCTTGACATCAAGGTCTTTACTCGTGCTCATAGAATAATCAGGCGACGGGGAGAGGGTAGGCGATCTTTCAGGCTCTGGGAAAAGGGTGGTATTTTTTCGTGCTCGTAATGGGAGGTTGGGAATTTTGATGGCTCTTAGGAAATTATTATTCTTTGTTGCATCTACGACTCCTCAGAATCGTTTCAGTAAAAAATTGATTACTACCACTTGAAGTATCCAATATTCTTAAAACTCCTTGACAAGGTACCATAATGGAGTTAGTGAGTTACTGTGTTTTGGATCTAAACCATTGGAATAAGAAAAATGACCTTACCAGAAAAACATTACCACGAGACGAGCAAGCTATTAAGGGCAATTGATAAAAGAAAAATTGCATATTGGCTTCTTAATCAAGGGTATTTCCCAGAGCAATACGTGCTTCCACCCTCATTTCAGGTTAATGATTTCGAACTGTGCGATAAACCATATATTAACTTGAAGGAGCCACCACGTAGACAGCTAAACTGCGTTTCCTTTCCAAAATCCCCTTTGGCTTCTCGCGTCTTCGGGATCCAGCACCCACACAATTATCATGATATTGTTTATTGGTTGATTGATGAATGGGATTTAGTTCTTGATCATATATTTTGTGATGACAACCTAATTTACAGCTATAGTATACCTATTCCTCTGAATTCGAGGTGTATTGGTGAACTGAGTTCTCTACGCGCAGGTCGCCTCATCTATGAATGGATAGAAATGGCTGAACGTGATTTGGTCGCTGAAGCTCATAAGTACAGGCTTTTGGTAAGAACCGATATCACAAACTTTTATAACTCGGTTTACACTCACAGTATAGCTTGGGCTTTGCACGGAAGAGAAGAGTCATTAGCTGACAAAGGAAATGACTTGCTAGGGTGCAAAATCGATAAATTAATCCAATATGCAAACGATAGAAGAACAAATGGTATCCCTGTCGGTTCAGCGGTGAGCGATTTAATTGCCGAGCTATTGTTGTCAAAAGTTGATCAGAATGCATCAGAAAAATTAAGGCGACAAGATATATTTTTCTTGGGAACAAGGTTTAAGGATGATTATCGAATTCTATCAAAATCAGAAAATGATGCAAAAATAATCTTGACGGTTCTTTCAGAAGAGCTTGAAAAATTTAATTTGGTAATAAACGAACAAAAAACCAATATTTTACACCTTCCAACAGGCTTATTCCGGCATCATAATCGTGAATACTTCCCCTTCTCTATGCGGAGCAAAAAGAGAATATCATTTAAAACTTTTGAATTTAATTTATTGAAAGTCCTTGATATTCACAAATCTTATCCGGGAACAAGCTTAATCGAAAAATTCTTGAGTGAATTGTTTGATAATAATTATGAGTTTAAAGTTGAATTTTCACAAGAAGCGAAGAATCGCCATAAACAAATTCTCAAAATGATTAGCCTGCTCTTTTTACTAAAGAGAGAATCTGAAAAAACCCTTTCTCACATCATGACAATACTAGAAGCATTGTATACTCTATTCAACAGCGAATATAATATTAAAGAACATTTCAAGGAGATTATTAGAATTGAGATAAAGCTCGCCATAGAAAGAAAATCAGAATTTGAGATAATCTGGTATATATTTTTTTCAAAGTATTTAGGACTTGGTCTTGATCTTAAACCGCTACTGGATTCTAACCAAGATTTTAAGAAAAATAACCTGTTAGCATCAATTTTGCTTAGTTCACAACGTATCTACCGGGATTCTAACATTATATTATTTAAAAGACCTAAAGATTGTCGAGGAGTAACATTAGCAAAACAGCTAGCAGTATTTGATAAACACAAAGAGTAAAGCGCATAAAAATAGGGCCAAAGAAACGCTGATTGCCAGAAAACTAGTAGGCAAATCTAATCTAATTGTCTCTCTCAAGCTCAGGAAATAACACATAATCAAGAACCAATATTGTAACTAAATTGTAACTGTCAGGCCCTAAAATAACCTAACAAAACTTTAATTAATCAAATCTGGCTTCTGTAACTACTTGATATGTAAGTAATTAAAAATTGGTGGAAAATCGCCTGACCATTGTTTCTAACTCCGAAGCCAAAGGTCCTGGGTTCGAATCCCAGATCGCCTACCATAGTATTTGAAAGGGGTTACGGGGTTATTGTAGCCCCTTTTATTTTCTATGCTAAAGGGAGAATTTGCCTCCTTTTACTTCGTAGAACAGCGAATGATGCCCGTCGGGATATTTAGTCAGGAAAATGGGTATGACGTCCCTGGATTCCCCCCCCCCTTGGCAAAACTTATCATAGATGTCCCCTGGTTTTCCAAAAACCGGAAAAGGTGATTAATATGGCATCTTCAGGGTTTTCTATATATCTGGTATCTGTTGCCCCCCGCTTGCTTGGCCTGATACATGGCGATATCAGCATTCTTCAGAAGAATCTCTTCATTTGTTCCATCTTGGGGATAGATGCCGATGCCGATGCTTGTTGTAACGACAAGTTCATGCCTCTCAACAGGGAAAGGCTTTTGAAAAGACTCAACGATCTTCTGCACAACCTGGATCGCGGCTTCTTCTGTTTTAAGATCAGGAAGAATTACCATAAATTCGTCGCCACCAAAGCGTGTAACGGTGTCTCCTTTCCTTAGTGCCGAGCTCAGCCTCTTGGCTGCTGCTTTAAGGAGGATATCTCCTACATCGTGGCCCAGGGTATCATTTACGCCCTTGAAATTATCCAGATCAAGCATTGCAACTCCGACCTGTTTTTTATCCCGCCTCGAATGGGCTAATACGACATTCAGGCGATCCAAGAAAAGTGTCCTGTTGGGAAGACCTGTCAGAAAATGAGATAGGTTGAAAAATATGGACACCAATGTTTAGGTAAGAAACCAAGACGGAGGTGTGAAAATGGAAAGGATACCGAACGGGCGCTACACGAAAGAGTTTCGAGAGGAAGCGGTAAAGATGGTGACGGATGGCGGCATGTCCGCGTTGGAGACATCAAAGCGATTATCATTGCCAAAATCAACGTTAGAGCACTGGATAAGGGTTTCCAAGACGGGGACCCTTGGTGAGATTGGCAAGGGCCAGCGTCCCCTGACAGAGATTGAGAGGGAGTTGGCGAAAGTGAAGCGAGAGTTGTCCCTGGCGAAGATGGAGAGGGACATCTTAAAAAAAGCGGCCGCGTACTTTGCCAAGGAGTCGCTGGAAGGTACGCGGTGATCAGAGTGTTGCGACTGGCCTATTGTGTTTCGCTGCTATGCCGTGTGTTGGAGGTGACGACAAGCGGATACTATGCTTGGATCAAGCGTCCGCTTACTATCAGGCAGCGAGAGGAGGAGAGACTGGAACTGGAGATCCGCGCCGCTCATAAACGGACGCGCCAGACGTACGGTCCGGAGCGCTTGCAGCGGGATTTGGCCGATAACGGAATCGTCGTGGGCGTCCACCGGATCAAGCGGATTCGCCGGAAGCTCGGCCTGCGTTGCCGGCAAAAACGGAAGTTTAAGGTTACGACGGACTCGCGGCATTCTCTGCCCGTGGCGGAGAATCTGCTGAATCAGAAGTTTGAAGCATCCGCGCCTAACCAGATCTGGCTGAGCGATATCACTTACATCCCCACCGGAGAAGGTTGGCTGTATCTTGCCGGCCATAAGGATCTTTTTACCGGAGAAGTCGTGGGTTATGCCATGGCAGAGCGTATGACGAAGAACCTGGTCAGCGAGTCCCTTTTTCGGGCCATAGCCGCCAAACGACCCGGAGCGGGGTTGATTCACCATTCGGACCGGGGGAGCCAGTATTGCGCTCTGGAATACGCCTTCTTGCTTGACAGATGCGGGATGAGGGCCTCTATGAGCCGGAAAGGAAACTGCTATGACAACGCCCCTATGGAAAGCTTCTGGGGCATGCTCAAGAACGAACATGTCCACCATTGCCGGTATGCAACCAGACAAGAGGCGATACTGGACATCACGGAGTACATCGAGATCTTCTATAACCGGCAAAGAAGGCAGGCCAAACTCGGGTTCTTGTCACCTGCCGCTTTTGAACGATGGTTCTATCAAAAACGGCTGGCAGCATGAAAGGTTTGGTGTCCACTATTGACGACCGACCTCACTTTGATAAAAAAATCGAGAGCAAGCGCCGCTTATGCCGTCTCGTCTTTTATCTGGAGTCCTTCATTTAAAGTTGGTCTTTTAAGGGTGATAATCACCACTAAGACCCTTCACCTTTTTCTTGTATTAACATCCAGTAGAATGGACTCAATACGTGCATCGCAGCTTATTGCTCCCTACGGATCTTTAATTTAAGCATGCAGATTATTAATGTCAACGGGGGGGTCTCGAAATATCATTATTGAATGTCAGGAGTAACAGTATTACATTGGCCAAATCAAGCCTCGTCGGGGCTGAGGGTAAATACTGCCCCATTACAGCAGCATGTGGATCGCCTGCCCTCTCTCCGTCTCTTCATTTTTAGGATAAGGAAGAAGCGTTGCAGACAGATCGAAAGCATACAGGACAGATTCAGAATAAGCACAACACAGACTATTTGCTTGACTCCCCGGTTGGCTATCACTATTCTTCTTCTAAAACTTTTTATAAAGGAATCAATGAAAAGACCGAAAATTATTGTTCAGGGAAAACCAAACGGCGAGGGGATGATTGTAAGGTATCTCACCAGTAAGGGAACACCCGTCTTCGGCTTCGGTATGCCAAACGTATATTCCGATACGGAGTGGAATCTCGGTCCCACGTGGTGCTATCTGATTGACTCGGACAAGATAACACTTGTGGATACGGGCAGGATAGGCAATCACCTTGTTCTCCATTCCATGCTGAAGTCAATAGGGAAGGCTTTTGAGGACATAGACAGGATTATAATCACCCACTGCCATGAAGACCATGACGGCAATCTTATCGATATCCTAGGCTCGTCTGACTGCGAGCTATGGGCTCATGGGATGTACAAGCAGATGATCTCCTTCCACCAGGGCCTGTACAACGAAGCTAGACAACCGGATTTTCCTGGCTCATGCTGCCAGTGCGTCATGCCCGATAGATACAACAAAAGCTGCATACCCTATCTTGAGAAAAGAAGCCTTGTAAAAATCGACCTCTACGTTGAAGATGGCCAAAGCCTACAGGATAAAGATTTCAGCTTCATGCACACCCCGGGGCATTCCCCTGATTCGATATGTATCTTCTTTGAGGATGAAGCGCTCTTTACCGGAGACACTGTGCTGCCTCAGATCACCCCTCACCCCACACTATCGAGTGATTTTGAGGTAAACCGCCGGACGCTTCCCGATGATTATGCCGATGAAAACAGGCTCTACGGTCTGGAGAATTACTGCAAATCGCTTAGCAGGCTCTCTGAATCAGGCCCTCCATATCCAGTCGCCATATTTCCCGGTCACCGCCTCTTTTACAACGATTCCTTTAATCTGATTCATAATCTAACGGACAGAACCGATGAGATAATCGGCTTTCACATTGACCGCTGCCGGAACATCCTAGAGATAATAAACAGAAAGCCTGCAGAGCTTGAGTCTATAGCCCGCGAACATTTTTCCCAATCATCCCTGGCCGGTGTAGGCATGACGCTTGCCCGAAACGAGATTATGTCCCACATTGAGATAATGGAAAAGTGCGGCGACGTAATAGTCCTCGACAGTAAAAAAGATATGTTCCAATCCACCGGCTCGGAAAACTGCCTTGACATGATAGGGTCATGCCTGTGGCGACATCATCCAAGCAGGCGAATTGGTGAAAGATGATCCAAGTCCAGCTTGACAATGAACCTCTCTGCAAATCCCTATCGGGCATCGCTGCCAAAATCTTTCCAGAGTCAATGAGTTATAACTCACAGAAGGCAGAGGAATGTCGTCTTTACACAGCAGTTTTAACTGTGAGACTATCCGGCTCCGATTGAAGGGCATTAAAATCATCCCAAAGAGATTGCCCGCACGGTACTACCAGAATGAAGACGGGCATTTATGGGAAAATTAGCTCAAATTTCATACTAAAGTGGTATTTACAAACCCTGCCTATCCTACGATAATGGCCTCAACTTTAGATCTTCCTCAAAACTATGGAAGAAAGTTTCAAAAGAATGCGAAGAGATCAGGGGGATTTTTTGGAATTGCTGGACCGTTTTCCAGCTGTACAGGGGAACTCTTTATTAAGATGATGTTGAAGTCGGCATTATAAACATCGGTAAGGGCAGATGGCTGATTCGGGAAAAGAACATCGCGACTTTCAAGACCTATCCATACCGGGGACCGTGCGAATCAATAATGCGCAGGGGCCCAGGATGGGTTTGACAGGCGAAACTTCAGAAAAAATAAAAAGGAAGTTCGCCCTGCCGCCTTCCCTCTTCAAAAATCTAGACCTTAAGAAGACAGGTCAATCTACCTCGAAAATAAGCAAGTCGAAGCTTATAAACATCATAAACCACATTAACTTCTCTGAAGGGTATGTCTGGGTTCACCTCAGGGACCCCCGCTATGAAGAGGATATCCTCATACACGCATACCCCCAGGCCTGCATTGGAAATGCCATAACCTGCAAGTGGCCTGAAGAAGGTGTAAAGGGCTTTGAATATCATCATTTTCTTAATCTGCTGATCGACGATGGGATGTCGGTAATCGCAGTTCCCATAAAACTTTTGTCCATAGATCAAGAACAGTTTACGATCCAGATGCCCGATAACGGGAACATAATTGGCAAGAGGAAGGGAAGACGGTTCTCTTGCCAGGGTATCACCGCTGAAGTCAGCCAGAGCGGATTTATTGCAAGGGGAGAAATGCTGGATTTCAGCACCCTTTCCTTCCGCGTCAGGGTCGCGCCCCTTCTTGGCGGATCCTTTCACTGGCTTAACCCGGATCAGCCCATTACCCTCACTCTATATAACGGACAAAAGATAGTCTATGCAGATCAATGCCGTTTCATGGACCAGACAAGCAGCATGTCCGTCAAGGACATTGTCCTGGCCCCAATTGCGAAGCCTTTGCACCGCTTCCGTAGCAAGAAGAAACGCAGTATCCGTGTCCAGCTGGCTCCGTCGTCAAGCATAATCTTTGAACATCCCTTCTCGGGCCAAACAGTTCAGCGTGACATACACGACATCTCCGTCACTGGATTTTCTGTCAAAGAGAGGCAGGATGAATCGGTCCTGGTCCCTGGAATGATCCTCTACAATCTCCAGATTAACTATTCCGGCACATTGACAATACCCTGTACTGCCCAGGTTCTGTACCGTACAAAGGAGAAAGGAGATCTCTTCCGTTGTGGTATGACTATACTGGATATGGATGCTTTGACTTACGGACAATTAAGCAGCATACTGGGCAATGTGCTTGATCCCTGTCTCCACGTCTCTAATAAGGTAAACATGGAAGCACTTTGGGAGTTCTTTTTCAAGACAGGATTTATTTACCCGAAGAAATACGGCCTTATAGAATCCCACAAAGATGAGATTAAGGAAACATACCGCAAGCTCTACGAGGCAAGCCCCGATGTATCCGCATATGTTACATATCAGAAAAACGGTACAGTATACGGACACGCGGCCATGATAAGGGCCTATGAGAGGACATGGATGGTTCACCATCTGGCAGCCATGCCAGTACCGGGGGTTACCAATCGGACAGGCCTTAACGTATTGAAACAACTTCTGAACTATTATGACGGGGTCTATCATCTTCCCTCGGTTAAGATGGATTACATGATGTTTTATTTTCGTCCCGAGAACAGGTTCCCCGATATGTTTTTCGGAGGTTTTGCAAGGGATCTCAAGAATCTAAATGCCTGTTCGATGGACCAGTTCGCCTACAAAAATTATAAGGTTAACACCTCACATAAGTCTCTGCCCGATAAATGGTCGCTAGGGAAGTTCTCCGTTCCGGACTCATACGATCTCGAAAGATTCTACAGAAATAAATCAGGAGGATTGCTCCTGAGAGCCCTGGATCTGGGGCATGATAATCTGGACCAGGAGACAACCCTCAAAGATATATATAAAAAACAGGGGCTCTCAAGGGATTGGCATATATATTCTCTCAAGTACGCAGAAGAATTGAAGGCCGTCTTTATCGTCAACCAGTCCGACCTGGGCTTGAATCTTTCCGAACTTATCAACGGTATCAAAATCATAGTGACCGACCCTCAGGGTCTGCCCTGGGATATATTATCAAGCGCAATTGACCAGTTGACAGGCATATATAAAGTTGACAGTATACCCATTCTAGTCTACCCTAATACCTACATGGAAGACCTTAATGTCTCCTACGAAAAGAATTATCTCATGTGGATAATGGACACCCAATACGGAGGGGAATATCTGGAGTATATGAAGAATAAAACGAAGATAAAGCTTCGCTATATATTCAAATTTCTCCTGAAAAAATATTTTAAAAGATGAATAATCTCCCTCTCTACAACATAAGAATCGCAAAGACCTATATAGAGTACACCAAAAAGTTTTATCCTGAAGTAGACACCTCCAATCTTCTGGAATACGCCGGTATTACGACCTATCAACTTGAGGACGATGGCCACTGGATCACCCAGAACCAGGCCGACCTTTTCAATGAAATCCTGGTTCGCGAAACAGGCAATCCAAACATTGCAAGAGAGGTCGGACGCTACAGCACAGGATCCAATGCCGCAGGAGCCGTCTATCAATATACGAGGGGATTTGTCACCCCTGCCGCCGCCTATATGGTAATGGGGAAGTTGCTATATCCCCAGGTAAGCAGATCCTGCACCACACAGACCAAAAATCTCGGCAACAATAAGATAGAGGTAGTCGTCACAGAGAATAAAGGGGTTAAAGAAAAGCCCTACCAGTGTGAAAACCGTATGGGGACCTTCGAAGCGGTTGCAAAGCTTTTTACAGGAAATTTTGCGACCATCGAACACCCGTCCTGTATGCACAAAGATGGATCTGAATGCCGCTATATTATCACATGGAAGCACTCGAAATCCTCCATTCTCAAGATGATGCGCAATTACACTGCCCTTGCCGGGTTCCTGGCCCTTCTGGTGGCCTTTTTCACCCTGCACGGAAACTATCAGATTATCTCCACACTGTCGCTCTTTCTTATATTTATGGGAATTACCCTTTATTCCTCATATGCAGAGAAAAGGGAACTGGAGTTAAATATTATAAATGAAGGAGCAATGGCCAAAGATCTGCTGGACGAAACAAATGCACGATACAACAATGCCCTGCTTATTCAGGAAATCGGGCAGGCCACATCCAGCATGCTTAATACTGACCAGCTCCTTTCCCATATAGTGGATGTCCTGCAGAGACGGCTTGATTTTGACAGGGGAACAATCATGCTCGCCGATGAAGACAGGGTCCACCTTGTCTATGGAAAGGGTTACGGGTACAACCCAAAACTGCATGAGTTCGTAAAAAATACCAAATTCCATCTCAACAAGGAAAGTTCTCAGGGACCACTTGTTGTGGCATTCAAGGAGCAAAAGCCTCTGTTGATAGATGATATCGACAAGATAAAGGGGGCTGTAACACCCAGGACACGGGAGTTCATGACCATGCTGGGCATAAAATCCTTTATGTGCGTACCGATAGTCTATGAAGATCGTTCCGAGGGAGTCCTGGCGGTCGAAAATGTTCAATCCAAGAAACTAAGCCAGAGCGATATAAGCCTTCTTATGGGGATAGCCCCCCAGATTGGCATAAGCATGAACAATGCAAGAACATACCAGAAAATCAGGCAAAGTGAGGAGCGCTTCAGGGCCCTTGGTGAAAACGCCCCGGACATAATCTACACCCTGGATGCCGAAGGGGCGTTCAGTTATATCAATCCCGCCTGGGAAAGCATACTGGGCTACAAGAAGGAAGATGCCATAGGACGATACTTTGTCGATTTTGTAAGGAGGGAGGATATAGGACGTTTCGAGCGTTATCTCAACCAGGTAAAGAATGACAAAGAAACCTTTACTGGCTTCACGGGAGTCATTCTTACCCGGGATGGCCAGGAACGTCTCTTCAACATGAGCTGTTCCCCCAATTTCGGCCCCAACGGTGAAGTGATAGGCGCCATAGGAACATTAAAGGATATCACAGAACTTGAAAGACACGTCGAGGTCCTGGAAACGGCCCTGCAAAGCACTATAGACGCCATGGCCGTCATTGTCGAATCAAAGGATCCCTATACCTCGGGTCATCAGAAAAGGGTCATGGATATCGCAGTGGCTATCGCCGAGGAGATGAACCTTCCGGAAGAAAAAATCAAGGGGATCAGGATGGCCGCAGTGGTGCATGATATAGGCAAGATAAATGTTCCTGCGGAGATCCTGAATAAACCGGGCAGACTCTCCGACATAGAACTTAAGATAATCAAAACCCATCCCGAAGCAGGTTACAATATTCTGAAAAACATAGAATTCATGTACCCCGTGGCCCAGATCGTACGACAGCATCACGAAAAGATGGATGGTTCGGGCTATCCATGGGGATTGAACGGCGATGAAATCTTGATCGAGTCAAGGGTTATATCGGTCGCGGATGTTGTGGAGGCAATGGCAACTGACAGACCGTACCGCCCCTCTCTGGGAATAGTTGAAACACTGAAAGAGATCGAACAGGGAGCCGGGAGGCTCTACGATGCCGAGGTCGTAAAGACATGCCTTAAACTTTTTGAGGAAAAGGGTTTCCAGCTGGAAAAGATGTGACGCTTAAAAAGATTACCCAAGCCGGTTCTAATCCTCTAAAGGTTTTCTTCCCTTGCAAAGTATCATAGAAGTGTAGGTAAACCTGCGAGGATCATGTAAAAATCTTTGGAATTCTTCAAAAAAAGCTCTACTGCCACCCAGGTAATCATCAAAAATACCGCTGAACTTGGAAGCCGCCATCTCGGCCTTTTTTGTCCAGTTAAAAACATCGTTTTCGTTAATCTTATTGCCATAAAAAAGGTGGTGGGGAACCATGTCAATCTCAATATCCTCCAACCCGAGGTCATAGAGATATGAGTAAAGTTTTCGGCCGGCATAGGTATCAAAGTTATGTTCATCATCAAGCCTGGACATAAGTGTCTGGAGAAGGCCCATCATCTTGGGAGGCAGTTCGTAGTGATTCAGGCAATTATGATCAAGATCCAAAAGACAGAGATAGCCTCCGGGATTCAGAAGATCTAAAAGATTCCTTACAATGTCTAGGCTTTCAACCCTATTGTATTCCAGTACAAAACGAACCCATATGAGATCGAATTTCCCAATACCGTTGAAACTTTTCCTTATATCCTGCACACGGAAGCTTATGCCTGTCCTGCCACCGTAATTCACCTCTGCGTATTTTATCCGGTCCTTTGAGTAATCAACACCTACAACCTCACCGCCGGGCTGAACCATTTCATATAGAAGAGATGTTGTGATCCCCGGTCCGCAACCGGCATCTAGAACTCGCATCCCAGGCCTGCTGCCACACCACTCGGCCTGCCTCCTGACGGCACTGGGATCCGTTTTTATATCCAAGCGTATATTTTCTTCTTCATTATCCATAAGATACTTTATATTTGCTTCCAACACTTCCTCCGGCCCAAAGTCTCTTACATTATATATCCCAAGTCAGAACGCAGATTCGCATCTTGGCTGAAAAGTAATATAAAAGCAACTTATTTTGTATGTCAAGTATAAAAGACCACAAGATATTGTGGCTATGGACCACATAAAGAGGGTCTTCAGGGATTGTTTTCGTCAATCCAGCCAAGCTCTACCTTTCCGACAACCCCTGTAAAGACAAGAGATCTTACGTTACCGCCCGATGGGGGCAAAGGAGGGAATTTAACACTGTAGAACTTTCCATAGGGCTTCACATAGGGGAAAAATTTCTTTACCATCGTGGTAACTTCGATCTCCCTTATATCCAATGGCTCTATCAGCTTTCCACCTTCGACGATTGAAAATATCTTCCATATGGAACCAGCTTTTGGAAAGTCATTATTTTTGATGTCCGGCGTATAGGCATAAAAGAGAAACTCGTCAAAATCGGACGATGCCCCGGATATTATGACCTGTCTTTCCTCTTCTTCCTTACCGGCAAGAATATACAACCTTGAAAATTCAGTGAGGTATGCCTCCCTGAATTCAGGACTCTTATGCGTTGATACGACGCGAATCTTGGTTTCGAACTCTGAATAAAGCGTCTTTTCCTGAGTGTTCCTGTTCAGGGTTTCAAAATAATCGAACGAAAGGGAATCCTCGCGTACAATGTCAACGTATTCCTTAATATGACTGCATCCCAAAGATACTGTAAGTAAAAATAAAACAGCAACCCACCTAAGAGCCTTCATTGTCCCCTCCAAAAACCCTGTCAAAGATGTAATCAACCTGGCCAAGGAAATTCTCCAACCTGAAAACGCCGTCGATATCTTCCATACTCAGATATGACATAACCTGTTCATCATCAAGGAGCAGACCTTTGAATTCAATTCCCTCGCTCCATGATCGCATCGCGTTCCTCTGCACAATGGCATATGAGTCCTCTCTTGACAACCCCTTTTCGATACACTTGAGAAGCACCATCTGCGAAAAAACCAGACCCCTGGTCATATTCAGATTTGCCATCATCCTATCCGGATATACAAGAAGTTTTTTGACGACACCGGTAAACCTGCCGAGCATGAAGTCCAGGAGTATAGTTGCATCGGGGGCGATAACCCGTTCTACCGAAGAATGGCTGATGTCCCGCTCATGCCAGAGGGGCACATCCTCCATAGCCGCCAGAGCGTAGGATCTAATGAGCCTTGCGAGCCCTGACATATTCTCGGAAAGCACGGGGTTTCTCTTGTGGGGCATTGCCGACGATCCCTTCTGGCCTGGAGAGAAAAATTCCTCCGCCTCTCTGACCTCCGTTCTCTGAAGATGCCGTATTTCCGTGGAAAATTTTTCCAGAGAAGATGCCGTTATGGCAAGGGCCGAAAAATATTCGGCATGCCTGTCTCTCTGTACAATCTGAGTCGATATCGGTGCCGGCTTGAGGCCCAGTTTTTCGCATACATATTCCTCAACAGAGGGATCTATGAATGAGAAGGTACCTACCGCCCCCGCTATCTTTCCACAGCTTATCGTTTCCCTGGCGCTTTCAATGCGCGCCCTGTTGCGCTGCATCTCCTGATACCAAAGGGCCATCTTAAGCCCGAAAGTGACCGGCTCAGCGTGGATACCGTGAGACCTTCCTATCATTACTGTATCTTTGTGCTCAAAAGCCTTTTCTTTAAGCACAACCAGCAGGCTGTCTATATCCTCCAAGATCAGCTCCGACGCCTCCTTCAGCAGGACCGCCAGGGAGGTATCCAGTATATCGGAGGAAGTAAGCCCCATGTGTATGTATCTAGAGTCGGGCCCCACCTTTTCCGAAACAGAGGTGAGGAATGCTATTACATCATGTTTGACCGTCTCTTCAATCTCATCAATTCTGGGTATATCAAACCCGGCCTTTTCCTTTATGGTATTTAGCGACTCGGCAGGGATCCTGCCCTTTGCCGCCAGCGCCTCACATGCAAGAATTTCTATATCAAGCCATTTCTGGAACCGGTTTTCAGGGCTCCATATGTACGTCATTTTCTCTCTTGAATACCTTGGAATCAATGCTGTGTTCCTCCGATCTGTTATTGCGAGACACCTAATTAGTACGGTCAATAAAGAGTAGTCAAGCTTTTTAGGCACCAACAGGGACATCAAATTCCACCGGAATGGCTCTCCGGTTCACCTTATGAGCCTAACTTCTCGATTATTCTATTTTCCAAGCAGATCACCACTCTTGGCATAGAATATTGTGCTGTTTCTGCAAACCGGTAAAAGACCCCCCCCAGGCAGTTCCACCTGCGCTGAACAGATAACCCGTAAAAGCGATAGAAAAACCCGATACCAGGCACAAAAAGGCGATTCTTTTCGTGGAAGCTGTCCTTTCAGT
Organism: Syntrophales bacterium; assembly: GCA_963665835.2. GTDB lineage: Bacteria > Desulfobacterota > Syntrophia > Syntrophales > UBA2210 > UBA6078. The sequence continues at coordinate 1,247,592 of CAXXWJ010000002.1, forward strand.
CAGTTTTGCATAAAAAACCCCGCAGAGCATATCACAATGATTCAAAAGTTCCATTAATTTGTAATAAATCCGGCCTTATTTACATTCCTGGAATGTAAGCCTATGCGCAGGATCAACGGTGTATGAAATTTTAAACGAAGACAGGCATGTATGGAACACAGAAGAACCCACCATATCCCATCACATTATGATGATTATTTAATTGACAGGCAATTCCACCTTTTCTATACTTCTCCTCCCAAAGGAAATGCCTGTCAATCGAATTTTAAGCCATACTATCAGGATGACAGGATACCATAAGATCCTTAAAATCCGGTAAAAAGGGCTCTGGAAAAGGAGTTATAATTGCTGCTCAATCAGGTATGGCAACCGCTTCCGGGAACCCGGCAGGCGCAAATATATCCCTATTTACGCAAACCGGATCTTCTTTCATCCAATTCCTGCATAATAAGAACCAAGGATCAGATTATTCTTATCGACGCAGGCGGTCTTTCGGCACAAACCGCAGAGCTCTGCCGCATACTGAATGAATCTCATCAGGAGAACCCCAGACCGATACTGATCTATCTTACACATTGCCATATAGATCATTCTCTGGAACTTTCAAACCACAGGCGGAAATTGACCAGCGCAGCAGTCTGGATTGCCATACAGGAGGAAGGCGCCAACTGTTTACTGGAGGGAAATCAGAAAAAAACAATCGCCGAACTCTATGGAATAGATTTCCCCTCAATACAGACTGACATACGCCTTCTTACCCGGCAGGACAGAATGCGGGGTGCACCGCGCCGGATCAGCCTCGCCCCCGATGTCCTTTTGACCCTGGATACGGATATTTTCGAAACAATTCCCGGACACCCCCTGCTTCGCCAAACTGTCTCAATCGGAGGCGGAGACGATCTTCAGGTCTATCCTGCGCCGGGACACAGCCCGGACAGCATCTGCATCCGCGCCGGAGACATCCTTTTTACCGGTGATCTGCTGGCTGCGGCAAATCCGATGGTTGCAGGGATATCGGGCTGGCACAAAGATCACCTAATGGAAACCATGCATCAGGTTCAATCGCTTCTCGAGACATTGCCGATCCGCTTCTGCTATCCCGGTCACGGGGCTGTCATCCCGGCGAACAAAGCCAGGGACATGTTAACGCGCCTGCAGCGGAAGATATACCATATGGGCGATGTTCCTGAGATGAACGAGAAACGTCTGTTTCGGGTAGCCGATTTTGCGATGGAAATCATCTCCGAGGCCGAGGAGGTATTCTCATCCATTGCGGGCAGGCTCCTTTATGTGGCATACAGGCTTGAAGAGCTGGGAGAGGAAGATGCGGCGGATCGCTGTAGAAACACTATGAATATGGACCAGATAGATTCGTGCCTGGTGGATTTCAGAAATCTCTGCCACCTGCTCGATATAGGGGAATTGAAGAAGGTAAAATTTGCCCACAGCGCCCTCTACATCGTTGAGAAGATCAAAGCACTCTTTGACACTCGTTCACTGAGCGAAATACTTCCCCAGTCGCTCATCAACAGAGGGTCCTGCATTCTTCTTGATTTTATAGGTATTGCAAATGGACGTCGCAACCTTGAGGAATTTATTCCCACCGACCTGAATTCCGTTGCGGAAGATGTGGTTCGGGCATGGCATGCCAGCACTCATCTGGACGCCTCCATTATCGACCTCGCCGATGATCATGAAAAATATCTAGCCGCACTCGTCCTTCGCATCGGCCATGAACCTGTAGCCAATCGGCCGATTCTGGGCTTTGCCGCTATAGATAACATGCCTCTGGTCAGCATAGCCGCCGGACGCCTTTCGGACACGTTGATGGATTTTCTGCAATGGCTGAAGCGCTCTGACCCGGAGTCCATAGGAATCAGCACCGACATTGAAGACTCCAGCCCTTTTATCACTGTAACCCCCAAGGATTGGAGCCCTTCATCGCTAATGCCTCAGGCTGAGAAAAAGCTCTTGTCCTTTATCCGCCGCTTCCGCATGTGCGGTATGATACTGGGGGAGGAAGACGGAGCCTTTGGCCTCACAGTGGCCGATGATAATAAAGTCACATAAGGACCTTGGCCACCCCGGTGCAATTCTGTGGATCAGGTCAACCGATTAGGTATGACCTCTTTTACCTGACTTTTCCCTTTATAGCCTCAATTAAGGCTTTTTAGCATTGCCGGAGCTTGAAGACTTCTTCTTTTCCTGTCCTTGTACCGACGGAGGTTTCAGGACTAACAGGGCTATGACAGGGCTGGTCTGGCATATCGGTGGAAGGCTTTTTCATTACATTTTCTCGATATTGTAGATCACGAAGATCATGGGTTGGCAAAGAAAATTTTTGAAAAGGTGCTCCAGAGTGAAAACTCTGCCCCTAGGAGCCTAGAGACCATACACAGCCGAATTCAACACCATCGCCGTTTACAAAGGAGGAAAGATTATAAGGGTACAGGGAATCTCCCGTTGTAGAAGCGATCAACTCTCATCGTCTCTACCGTCCGGAGAAGACAATATATCCCGAAGGGTCACCTGTACTGCCCGGCGAGCAGCCCCGCTACAGATTCGTCAAAGAGTTCCCGCTTCCGAACCCGGTCAAAGGTAGCCATAAGATCTGGCACACGCACACGGAGCTTTCGTTCATCCTGAAAATCCTCGATTATTCTGCCACGGTGCATCATGATGATCCTTTCCGGAAGATCCACAGCTTGTTGCATCGAATGAGTGACCATCATAGCCGTTAACTGTTCCCGTTCTATAATCTCCTTTGTCAGCTCGGCCACTTTGGCGGCGCTTTTCGGATCAAGTGCCGCCGTATGTTCATCCAAAAGCAGGAGTTTAGGGCGGGTCCATGTTGCCATAAGCAGAGTCAGCGCCTGTCGCTGCCCGCCGGAAAGTGTTCCGATGGGGTTGTCCAGCCGGTCCTCGAGCCCCATCTTCAAAGTCCTGACACGGTCGGCGATTTCATCCCTGAATGCCCGGGTAACGGCAAGGCGCAGAGACCTGCGTTTGCCCCTGCTCATGGCGATAACGACATTTTCTGCTATACTCATCTCGGCCGCCGTTCCTGCAAAGGGGTTCTGAAAAACCCGCCCTACAAGAGATGCCCTTTTGTATTCCGGCCAGGCTGTAATGTCATGACCATCGAGGGCGACAGATCCTGAGTCAGGAAAGAAGGTCCCGGCTACTGCATTGAGAAGAGTGCTCTTCCCTGAACCGTTGGTGCCTATAATGCCGGTAAAACTTCCCGCCTCTATATGCAGACTTACATCCTGCAGGGCACGGACTTCATTGGCACTGCCGGGCAGGAAAGTCTTCGAGACACTCTTTATCTTAAGCATGCCGGATACCTCCCGAGATCTTTTTCCCAATAGACTTGAACCATCCCGGGGCAACCAGGGCAAGGAATACGAATATGGCCGTCACAAGCTTAAGGTCGTTCGGATTTAGACCCCAGCGCAAAGCGATCGCTATGAGGAGCCGGAACAGTATGGTCCCCAGGATTACACCTGTAATGGTCAGCCCAATATTGTTCCGCCCTACAAAGGCCTCGCCGATTATTATGCTCGCCAGCCCCCAGACCATCATCCCTATACCCATCTGCACATCGGCAAAACCCTGATACTGTGCCAGCAGGGAACCGGAAAGTGCCACCAGTCCGTTTGCCAGGGCAAGTCCGATAACCACGACAGTATTGTTGTTCACCCCCTGAGCCCTTACCATCTGAGGATTATTCCCTACAGCCCTGAGGGCTGTCCCGTAATGTGTCATAAGAAACCGGAAAAGAATAAAACCAACTAATATGCAGATTATAAAGCTGCTCATAAAAACTGCCATGTCACCGATGGGGACCTGCCACCCCAGAATTCCGATATGGCTCCCACCGCTTAGGGCATTCAGAGCCCCTTCTGTCCCGCTCGAGATGGTCTTTGTGTCCAGCATCGGGATATTGCTTCGCCCCATGACCCTAAGGTTAATGGAGTAGAGAGCTGTCATCACCAGAATACCGGCCAGTATCTCCTGTATCCTGAATCTGGTGTAGAGAATCCCCGTAATGGAACCTGCCAGAGCCCCTCCCAGAGTGGACAGGAGCAGCGCAGTCCAGGGAGAATAGCCATGAACGATAAGCAGGGCAGATATTGAAGCACCAAGGGTTATCGATCCATCCACGGTGATATCCGTAAAACTGATCATCCTGAAACTGATAAACATCCCCAGTGAAAGGAGGGAAAGGATGAGTCCCATTGTGAAGGCTCCGATAACCAGACTCATGACAGCACCTCCGCGTTCCCTATAGGGCCAAACCAGCAGGCACCCCTTATCAGGGCGCTTTGTCCCAGACCTATAACCGGACGGGCATCATCAGTCAGATGCATGACGGCCAGTGGCGGAGGACCGTTGAAGAACTTGTTTACAGACTGTTTCATCTCAATATTTCCATTCTGAAGGGGTTGATAGGGAAAAACGGCGCCATGGATGTGGGCCGAAAGATCAGGACAGGACGGAAGCTGGGGAAGCTTTCCCCCTTCTGACAAGCCTTTTGATCTTGCAGCAATGCCCATAAGCAGGGCCTGCTGGTTGGGATAGAGCCGTTCACCACAGAAACTTAGCCATTCCCTTATCTCCGGAAAGGAAGGATCTTTCGCTCCATCCAGAAGACCGGGAGAGCGTATCAGGGAAGTGCCGACCAGCCCCTCTACCTCTCCCAGCATAACAAAACCGGCCGGTCTGCCCTTTGTTATATCCAGGACATTCTCCAGTAAAACAGACAGGGGGAAAAAGGAGGACTCTTCCGTGGGCGCAAAACGGATCAGATTTCCCATCTCTCCGGAACAGATCATGGCCTGTATGCACTGGATCTGCGGCACAAACTGCTTTTCAGAAACCAGATAATCGGGGTGTCCCTGCTCATCGGGGGGCTGATAAACCACATTGCCGACAACAGCCAGAAATTCCCCGAACTGACTGCGCGCCTCTTCAGGACTAGAGGCAGGACTTCCTATACCGAAGGCACATATATCATGTAAAAAGGGAATCATCTTGACAGAAGGCGGTTCAACCCGCTGCCAGGGCTGCCAGGCTACAGGCTCGGAAAGAGTCAGCTGTGCCCCTTCTTTGATAACAAATTTATGAATCCCGTTGTTCTCCGATGCTCTCTCTCTGCCGACCCTTTGGGCCTCCGGCATATCATCCGGCATGCCTTCTCCCAGCCACATCTTGAACCCCGATGTGCTCAGGGTCTGCTCCACAAAGGGGGTAGGATTGATAATGGTGAAGCCGCCGTGGACAGTTCCCAGCTCTTTAAAAATCAGCAAAAGCGACCGTATGCCAACGGAACTGAGAAAAACCAGTTCCGAGGCGTCAATGATCAGGTGGTGCTCTCCCTCCCGTATATTAAGCAAAAGTGTATCGGTAAAATAATCCGCCCAGGAAGCGTCAAGACGTCCCTCCGGCCTTATCAACAGATATCTTCCCCGCTTTTCATATTCAATCTTCATGATCCATCCTGTCCGTTATTTCGGAGACTCCGAATGTTACGATGCTTATTTATTTTTGGCGGCGATCCGCTTATGGGACTCTGTAGGCATTACAGGCAGGAGGTTGGCAGGAACTCCGGCAACAATCCTGGCCGCCATTCTTCCCGACTGCATCCCCCACTCAAAGTAGCTGTCGCCTACTCCGCCATCGGCCCCCTTTTTCACCAGATCGATATCTGTAACATAGATTGGCATGCCCGCTGACCGAGCCACCTTATGTATGGCCGGGAATCCCGTGGCTACCAGGTTATCGGCAGAAAGTATAAGGGCCTTGGCGCCACGCTGGATCAATGACTCTACCGACAGGGAAAGCTCCGAAACCGTAGAGGCTGTGGCCTCCAGGATTTTAACACCCTGATCCTTTCCTGATCTGCGCAGTTTTTCCACCGATATCAGAGAATTGACCTGTGACGCATCGTAGACGATCCCAACGGCATCCAGTGAAGGATCTTTCATCCTGGCCATCTCAAGGACCTTGTCCACCGGGGGATCATCATGGACACCGCATATATTGTCAGGCCGTCCCCCCTTGAAAAGCCCCAGTCTGACGGGGTCACTCGCTACAGTAAAGACCAGAGGAAAGGGAAGTTTCTTATTAACGGCGGCAATAAAGGCAGGAGTGGTAACAGTGATAAGGACATCGGGCCTGTCCATCTCAACCTTGTCCAGGATTTGAGAGAGCTGGGATATCTCTCCCTGGGCACAGTATTTTTTCAGAATAAAATCCTGCCCCTCGCGCAGCCCCATAGTGGACAATGCGGCCTCAACTCCCTTGACCGCATCGGCAAGTGCCGGATTCTCAACCAGATTCACAATGGCAATCCTGGCAGGGGGCTGGTTTTCGGAACGGACATGAAAAAAAACATCCGCCCTTTTTAGCAGTTCAACCTTAGGGTGCAGTCCCGCTTTCTTCATGGCCGACAGATCCACTCCCATCTCATTTTTTTTACCTGGAGAAATGGGAATAGCTGCCGGAGACTCTCCCAGCAGAATTCGCGCTGCGAGTTCGGCAAGGTCACGTCCGTCACTGTAAGGACCGGGGGCACAGCATATCAGAGCCCCTGTCCCCATGAGAGAGATATCCTCGGCGATAATCGGAACGCCCTGCCGCTGACAGGCTTTTACAACGGAGGGCATCCCGTTGGCAACGGTGTTGTCGCCCATGGAGAAAACCAGATCTACATTCTTGGCCAGCAGTGCACGTATACTCTCGGGAATTTCGCTCGTGTTATAGGTGGCCACCTTCTCAAGCTCTATCCCCCGCCGGTCAAGTAGCCTCTCCAGATCGGCAACCTCCTTGACGGCATTTGCCTCCGATGGGTTGTAAAGTGCGCCTATCCGCTTTGCCTTTGGAAAAATCTTCTGCGTCCAGTCAAAGAGCTCTTCCGTAGGTATCATCTGGACAATGCCGGTAACGTTCGGCAGATGATCCTTAAACCCCTTTCCGGCACCGGCTTCCAGGGGAGCCGATACAACTCCGAAAGCTATCTTAAGCCCTTGAGAATGAGCTATGGCAGAGCTCAGACAGGGCGTAGACATGGCGACAAGGATATCGGGATCCCGCTGAACAAGATTTTTGATGGTCTGGGGCAGAAGGGACATATCCCCGTTGGAATGAGACATAAAAAGGTCAAGATTCTGACCTTCGACAAAACCCAGTTCTCCGAACTTTTCCTGAAAGCCGCGGATCGCAAGTTCAAAGATTGGGGCCGGGACAAAATAGGCAAGCCCCACACGATACCTCTTTCCCTCTTCAGCTGTAAGTCTCTTTTCTGCCGGTGAGGTTGTCTCTTGTGCCAGAAGTTTCTGAACGGAAGGTGTAATCTCCCATCTGTCCTTTAGTTTTCCGATAAGATCCCTATTCAGGTGAAGCTTCTCGGGAATCACATTATCGATACGGAAGTCAGAGGCTTTTTTACCCTTCAGGATGGCAAACGCGATATTTGCTGCATATTGCCCCACTGTGTAATAATCAGCACCGAGGCCGAAGAGGGCTCCTTTTTCCGAGTCCATCGGATCATTGGAAAAAACCGGAATCCCCGCCTCAGATGCCAGATTTATCAGAAGCCTTATAGAGGCCGTAGCAACAGTATCTCCCCCTACCCAGATGGCGTCAATCCCCTTTGCGATCAGCGACCTGGCCGCCTCGGCTACCTCTGAGGTGTTAGTGGCGGTAGCCTCTACAATGGCTATCCCAAGGTCCTCGCAGACAGGGCGCGCCTTTTTCAGACAGGCCTCAGAACATTGTTCTCCGGGGTTCCACACAACTCCGAGGCGTTTGAGACGGGGATTCATTTCATGCGCTATTCTGATTGCACTTTCAACGGGTTGAAAGGTGCCCACCCCCGCCATATAGGGAGGATGCTGGTCAGCCCCCGGACCTGTGATTCCAACCCCTGTACCGTAAGGATCTGTAACGGCTCCGAAGACATGGGTCTTCTTAGTGGAAATATTGGCCTTTGAAAATATCTGCAAGGCCACCGTGCTTGCAGTAATTACAATTTTATACGGACTGTTGGCTATATCCCGTGCCATGGTATTAGCAGTACTGAAGTCTCCCTGTGGGTTATAGAAACGGATATTCCCCCCATCAGACGCCCGCATGCCCTCTTCTTCCAATCTATCTACCACGCCGGAAACATACGAATCCAGAAGGGTTGTGGCGGAGATCTGCATGATAGCTATGGAGGGATATCTTTCTTCCCTCTCTTCTGCATGACGAGTCCTTTGCCCGCTGTCCGAGATCAAGAGGATTACGGATGCTGCCACAATGAGAGAGACCACCAGCCACAATTGTCTTATTATGTTTTTCATGGCATTTCCTGTAAGGTTTATATTCAAAGACAGGGAAGATACGATCTGGGTCAAGCTGCCATAAGCCCGTTGCCAAAGTCAATATGATAACGATATATGAGCAGATAATATTTCCCCCTGCGGCGTATATAGTCGGGGAGCATTCAGGGCGCTCCGCAGTTACCGGAACATGCCATGAGATTTAATCCTTTGATGCCTTTTACAAAGAAGGGTATATTAACTGCCATTGGGACAATTGAGGCCTTGATTACAAGTCAAGAAAACCGGAGATATAAAGGTGAAAAAAAAGAAGGAGATTTCCAAGATGCTTATTCCGACAATTATAATGGGGATACTTGCAGTCGCGCTTCTTCTGATCGGACATTTCAGGGGAGAGGGGCAAGAGATAACAGGTATGAAACTGGCCCTGGGTCTAACTGTGGAGATATTGCCCATGATCTTCTTCGCCTTCGTAATTGCGGGAATGGTACAGGTGCTTATACCTCAGGAGCTTCTGGCAAAATGGATCGGCGAGGAGGCCGGCCTAAAGGGAATATTTCTGGGGGCCGTTGCAGGCGGCCTTTCACCGGGCGGGCCCTATGTAAATCTACCCATTGCGGCAGGACTTCTCCGGGCCGGAGCCGGAGCGGGAACGATGGTCGCCTTCCTGACGGGATGGTCCCTGTGGGCTGTCAGCAGACTGCCAATGGAGGTGGGGATCCTTGGATGGAGATTCACGTTGATCCGCATCACCTGCACATTTATCTTCCCACCCATAGCAGGCATAATAGCGCACACTCTCTTCTCGGGAACAAAATATACGATGTAGAGGCATACATTAAGCAGACGTGACGGATGGTATTAATGGAGTTGAAAAGATGGTACGGCCCTAGTCCTGGCCCATGCTCTCTATGAAGGACATCATTATATCCTGCTGTTTTCTGTTGAGATTCACGAACTTTACACCAATCCCCTCTCCGTTGCAACGCACAACCCTTCCTGCCAGTTCGAAAGATTTTTCCAAGTTGGGAAGCGAGAAGGAAAGGGCAACTTCCTGACCTATCGAAAGGGGCTGATCGGTTTTTATGAATGCCCCGTCGACACTGATATCGCGGATAATCTCTCTGGAAATGCAGCTCTCAGCTTCAAAATCAACCACGATGACGCAGGGTTTGCGTAAACCCCTCCGGCCATCTATATCTATAACGGTTACTTCCTCATTCCAGAGCATTTCACCGTTTATCATCTCTTCAAGTTGATCGGCAATCATAAGCTGCTGATTTTCCGGCATATCTAGTATCATCTTGAATATGTAATTGGGCAGTTCATCATGAAAAAGCTGCCTGAGCAAAGATATCTGCTGTTCTTCAGAGAGGGAATTTATAAGCTCATAGAGCCTGGAAATTGTCTTTACCCTGCCCAGCTGATCCTCTGGTGATCTCATATCTTCGTCCCTGTAGATGGTGACACCCGCTCAAGCCCCTTTGGTTATAAGCAACGTCTATCTGCAAAAACGACCAGAGGGGGCAGATAATATATTTGCCCTTCATCAAGGCATAATCTGGAAGGAGCCTAGGATAAAAGCCGGATAAAGTCAAAAAGAAAAACACTTTTCAAAGAGGGCTTTCCTTATTCCTAAATAACGGCAGCAACTGTTCGCAAACCTTTTGTATCGCATTGTTCGCCTTTGACAGTACCCTTCTTTTTCTGTATCCTGCGCAGGCAGAATAATCAAAATCAGGGGGGGCATTTGAAGAAAAAACTTTCCAAGGCAGTCGGGTTAAGCCTTTTAGCAATTATTACTTTTTTTTCATCTAACCAGGCCGTACCGGCTGCAGATGATAAGGCCGCCATAGAGATGGTACGCATTGCATTCAACAGCGCCTACGGCAAGGGTGATGCCGCTGCCATGGGGGCACTTATAGATGGGGAAGCCATATGGATGCCACCTACAGGGGAAGAGGCAATCGTCGGGGCGGAGAGGATTGTCGCCCGCTACAGCGCCTTCTTTGAAAAGACACACTCGACATTTGAGTTGGAACCGGGGAATATCCAGCTCTGCGGAGAGTGGGCCTTCCTCCACGGGCCCTGGAAGAGAAGGGATGTTGCAAAAGAAGGCGGTCGAAGCATTCAACACTACGGCTACTATATGATGATCTTCAAAAAACAACCAGATGGAAGCTGGAAGATAGCAAGGGATATATGGAACGATGTAAAAACCCCTGATAGGCTGCAATGAAAGTCCCCTGTATGGAGAAATGCCGATACTCATCAACTGTCTGTCGGGCTGCCTTGAGGCAGCAGCCCTTTGCCACAGGGCTTTTTAATGCCTGAATTTTTTTGAAATAAACCCTGCAGCGATGATAAGCTGTGACATCGCGTTTATTGCATGGCGGAGCGCATGGAGTCCCTGGTACAAAGATATGGAAACCAACCTTCTGGATTATATTATCATCATCTTCGGACTTTCTGTCCTCGTGGTTTTCGTCTGTCACCATATCCGCGTCCCCACTATCGTGGGGTTTTTTGTGACCGGCATCATTGCAGGCCCGCACGGTCTTGGTCTGGTACAAGCAGCAAATGAGGTTGATATCCTTGCAGAAATAGGCGTAGTCCTGCTGCTCTTCACCATCGGCATAGAGTTCTCCCTCAACCGTCTCCTGCAGATAAAAAGATCGGTCCTTATAGGAGGCGCCCTTCAGGTCTCGCTTACAACAGCGGCTGTTTTCGCAATAGCAAGACTTACAGAGCAGCCTTTCGGAGAAGCCCTGTTCATGGGTTTTCTTGTCGCCCTCAGCAGCACCGCCATCGTGCTGAAGCTAACCCAGGAACGGGCCGAGATCGACAGCCCTCACGGACGAACCACACTGGGGATACTGATCTTTCAGGACATAATAATCGTACCGATGATACTGGTAACTCCCATGCTGTCAGGTACGATGGAAAATCTGGCAGGCGCATCCCTGGCGCTTGCAGCTAAAGGACTAGGAATAATAGCGGTTGTCATAGTCTGCGCAAGGTGGATCGTCCCAAAAGTCCTGTACCAGATAGCAAGGACACGAAGCCGGGAACTCTTCCTGCTTACCATCGTCGTCATCTGTTTCGCAGTTGCCTGGCTGACATCAAGCATCGGTCTGTCCCTCGCACTGGGAGCCTTCATGGCGGGGCTTATAGTATCCGAATCGGAGTACAGTCACCAGGCACTGGGCAACATACTTCCCTTCCGGGATGTCTTCATGAGTTTTTTCTTCGTTTCAATAGGAATGCTGCTGGATATCGGGTTTCTCTTCACAAATCTAGCCCCCATTCTCCTGATTACAGCAGGGGTATTTTTACTAAAGGCCACCATAGCCAGCAGTGCAACATTACTGCTTGGACTTCAACTACGGTCGGCTATCCTGTCCGGGCTGGCCCTCAGTCAGATCGGAGAATTTTCCTTTATCCTTTCCAAGGTTGGAATTGAAAACGGTCTCCTTTCGGGAGCCCGATATCAGACATTCCTATCCTTCTCCGTCCTCAGTATGGCAGCTACACCCTTTATAATAAAATTCGCCCCGTCCATGGCCGACTTGATATTGAAAGCACCCCTTCCGCAGCGTATCAGAAGAGGCCTGTACCCTGTTCCGGAGATGACCAGAGAGGGGAAAAAGAACCATATCATCATTGTGGGATTCGGTGTAAACGGTAGAAACGTTGCAGGTGCTGCAAAGACAGCCAACATACCCTACGTTGTTGTGGAAATGAATCCCGACACTGTGCGCAGCGAACAGGCAAAGGGAGAGCCCATATGCTACGGTGACGCTACCCAGGAGGCGGTCTTTCGGCATTCGGACATAGCGGATGCAAGGATCGTAGTAGTCGCCATAAATGATCCCGCGGCGACCAGAGGAATAACAGAGATTGCCAGAAGGCTGAATCCTAATGTATATATAATAGTACGAACGCGATATCTTCAGGAGATGTCACCCCTGTACGAACTGGGGGCTGACGAGGTAATCCCGGAAGAGTTTGAGACATCGGTGGAGATATTCAACCGCGTACTTGAAAAATATCTGGTTCCCCGCGATACGATAGAGAAGTTTGCCGCCGAGGTTAGATCCGATGGATACGAAATGTTTCGGACCCTTGCCCGGGGAACAGCATCTTTTGGCGACCTGAAACTGCAGGTTCCGGATATCGATATCAGCGCCCTGCGTATTGTCGATGGATCAAAGATCATAGGAAAATCGCTGGCCCAGCTTGAATTGAGAAAGAGATACGGAGTGACCGTGCTGGCGATGCGCAGGGGAGAGGATGTAATCTCCGATACCGATGTGGATATGGCCTTCAACGCTGGCGACATACTCTATGCTGTAGGCACACAGGAGAAGATCGCCGCTGTAATGGGACTTTTCCACAATTCGAAAGAAAAAAAGGAACTCTAAAGGCTAATTCAGAAAGGAGAAAAAGACCATGCTCAAGGCCAGGGATATTATGACAAAGGATGTCATATTCGTTCACCCCGATACGGAGATTGTAGAGGCTGCACGGCTGCTGATCGAAAAACACATCAACGGTCTTCCAGTTGTAACAGAGGAAGGTATCATGGCGGGTATAATCTGCCAGGAAGATCTTGTCACCCAACAGAGAAAGATACCTCTTCCCTCCTATTTCATACTTCTGGATACCCCGATCCCCCTCAGATCACAGAGCGAGATAGAGAAGGAGGTCAAGAAAATGGCGGCCTTTACCGTCGCCGAGGCAATGACCACCGATGTCATAACCGTCGATTCCGAAACCGAACTTGACGAGATCGCCACACTGATGGTTACGCACAACATTCACACCATTCCCGTTGTGGACAAGGGTAAACTGGCGGGCATAATAGGCAAGGAGGATATCCTCAAGACGCTGATGCCCGGACAGAAGAAGATGTTATAACAGGCCATAGACATGTTCAGAATTGCCACCTACAATGTCAATTCCATACGCTCCCGTCTCCACATCGTGATACCCTGGCTTCGGGAGAACCGCCCTGATGTCCTTTGCATGCAGGAGACGAAGGTGGAGGATTCGAAGTTCCCTCTGGCGGACTTTGAAGAGGCCGGATACCATGTGATCTTCAGCGGTGAAAAACGCTACAACGGTGTGGCCATTGCATCCCTTGAGGAGGCAGAAGATGTAGCCTTCGGCCTGGAAGATACAGAGCCCTTCGATACCGACCGCCTTATCAGAGGGGTATTCTCCGGCGTTTCAGTAATCAACCTCTATGTGCCTCAGGGACGGAATCGGGAGCTGCCCCAGTTCCAGTACAAACTGGAGTGGTTCTCGCGGCTGCGCGCCTTTCTGGAGAGGAACTACAGCCCCGATGACCTGCTTGTCTGCTGTGGCGATCTGAACGTCGCCCGCGAGAAGATCGACGTCCATGATCCGGATCGACTTGTGGGTCATGTAGATTTTGCACCGGAGGTCTGGGATGCCTTCGACTCCCTTACTTCCTGGGGGCTTTCGGACATCTTCAGGAAACACCACCGTGAAGAGCCGGGGCAGTATGCATTCTTCGATTACCGTGTACCGGCGGCCATGGACAGGGGACTGGGATGGCGCGTGGACCATATCCTTGGAACACCTCCGATGTGGGATCGTTCGACCGATTCCTGGATAGACCTGAACCCCAGAAGAGCGGAGAAACCCTCCGATCACACCGTTATGGTTGCCGAGTTCCGAAATCTGCGCTGATTACATGACCTATATTTTTCTTGAGAATTGATGTTAAATCAAGTAGTGAAGCATCCAAATAGGATGATGAATTTTCCATCTCTACCACGGGTGTTTCTATTTCAACGGCGGGGCCTACCCCTTACCTTCCCGTAGACTTTGTTCCTCTAAATATTTTTCAAGGAGTTAAACAGAAAGCATGGGCAATAACGACTTAAAACAGTTGGCGGATCTTTCAATCAATACCATCCGGTTCCTCGCGATCGACGCGATACAGGGGGCAAAATCTGGACACCCCGGACTGCCCATGGGGGGAGCTGCCATGGCATATACACTATGGACCAGGCACCTCAAGCATAATCCCGCAAACCCCGGTTGGATCGACAGGGACCGCTTTATCCTCTCCGCCGGACACGGGTCAATGCTGCTTTACGCTCTTCTCCACCTTACCGGATATGATCTTTCAATCGACGACATCAAGGCCTTCAGAGTACTGGGGAGCAAAGCTCCGGGCCATCCCGAATTCGGGGAGACCCCCGGGGTGGAGGTAACAACGGGCCCCCTCGGACAGGGCATAGCGGACGCGGTAGGAATGGCAATCGCCGAGGCACACCTTGCCGCTGTGTACAACCGTCATGATGCCAGGGTTGTAGATCACTACACATATGCCATCGTCGGCGACGGCGATCTCATGGAGGGCATATCCTACGAGGCCTGTTCCATTGCAGGGCATCTGGGGCTGGGCAAACTGATATTACTCTACGATGACAACCAGATATCCCTCGCCGGCGAGACAGGGCTTTGTTTCACAGAAGATGTAAAAAAACGGTTTGAGTCCTGTGGCTGGCAGGTTCAGCAGATAGAGGACGGAAACGACGTAGAGGCAATAGACCAGGCCATTGTCCGGGCGAAGGAGGATACTGCGCACCCCTCCATAATAGCCGTACGAACGGTAATAGGTTACGGATCACCTGCAAAACAGGGAACGGCCTCATGTCATGGTTCACCACTAGGCAGTGATGAGGTCGTCGCTACACGTTGCAACCTCTGCTGGCCCTCTGAGCCCTTCTTCGTTCCGAAAGAGGTCAAGGCCCATATGGGAGGCTGCGTAGACCGCGGCAAGGCACAGGAGGCCGCATGGCGATCTGTCCTGGAAAAATACGGAAAAACCTACCCCGAGAGCGCATCCGAATTTGAGCGGATACAGTCAGGAAATCTCCCCGCAGACTGGGAAAAGAAGCTTCCCCGTTTTGATGGAGAGCAGAAACCGGTATCCACCCGTAAGGTATCGGAGACCGTGCTTCAGGCCCTGGCGCCGGTGCTTCCTGAGCTGATAGGAGGATCGGCGGACCTTAATCCCTCTACACTGACATGGCTGAAGGGGTTCGGAGATTTTCAGGCAACCGGTACCACCGGTTCGAAGGATGTTCAGGGGGCAGTGGGGAAGGAATGGAGTTACGCAGGACGTAACCTGCACTTCGGCGTCCGGGAGCACGCGATGGCGGCGATAGCCAACGGTATGGTGCTGCACAGGGGGATCATCCCATTTGTAGGAACCTTCTTTGTATTTTCCGATTATATGCGCCCCTCCATACGCCTGGCAGCGCTCATGGGGGCACAGGTTATCTACGTCCTTACCCACGACAGCATAGGCGTCGGTGAAGACGGTCCTACCCACCAGCCGGTAGAGCACCTGATGAGCCTGAGGGTTATGCCTGGATTGACTGTCATCCGGCCAGCCGATGCAAACGAGGCGGTAGAGGCATGGCGTATGGCTCTTGTAAATGACAATGGACCAACGGCACTTGTCTTTTCGCGCCAGGACATACCCGTCATAGATAGATCGACCTGTTCCCCGGCCGGGGGGCTACGAAGGGGTGGATACGTTCTGTGGGAATCCTCGAAGGGCACGCCGGAGGTGATCCTCATAGGCACCGGCTCGGAGATGCAGCTCGCCCTCGACGCAGGCAAGATCCTATCAGAGAAGGATGGCGCGGCGGTCCGTGTAGTATCGCTTCCATGCTGGGAGCTTTTCGACACACAGCCTGAGTCCTACCGCGAGGAGGTCCTGCCCTCTTCAGTAAAGGCCATCGTGGCAGTGGAGGCCGGGATCAGGATGGGATGGGAACGCTATACCGGTCGGAAAGGCGCTATAATAGGAATGGACGGCTTCGGGGCCAGTGCGCCTGCACCTATACTCTATGAAAAATTCAGTATCACTGTGCAGCACATCGTAGATGAAGCCAGGCGGCTTATGCCTGTCAAAGCTTGATCAACGCTATTTCTTCGAAAAGAATAATTTCTGGAAGGGAAGTCGTCTTCCCCTTCCAGAAATTATATATTTCTAATCTATCGTTTTTCTTATTTAAATGAATCTGACCCGCCGACGATAGCTTTTTAAAACTTCGTTACCTGCTGACTCGCCCAGGGCAACTTCATCTTCCATGATTCCTGCGCTTACATCATTAGGGTTTGATCAAAAACAGCGTGCTGCCTCTCTCAACCAGTGAGTTGCTCTCTACGCATATCTTAGCAATCGTACCCTTCGTCTCGGCCATGACCTGACGATAGCACTTCATTACTTCAAGAAGACAAAGTACCGTATCTTCCTGTACCTCATCGCCTACCTCTACAAAGGCAGGCTCTTCAGGACTGGGCTTGCGGTAGAATACGCTGGTTACGCTGGCCTTAACCGGGACCAGTCCCTCTTCGCTTATCGCCTCCGCCTTGGGTGCCGCGGCATCTGTGACCTCGCATACTGTCTGTGAATCAGGCATAATCCCATGGCCGTCCCATCCGTCCGCGGGCTCGGCGTGGCAGACCGGGGCCGAAGCAGCAGCCGGAGCAGCAGCTACCGCTGCGGGCTGTGCGTTCTGGGCAGCCGGAGCGGCAAAAGCCATAGCCCTGCCTGCGCTATTGCCGACATCTCCCTTGAAGATTGACAACTTGATCTCGCCCGTATCTATGTGAAGTTCCGTGTCCTTGCATGCCTTCACTATCTGTATAACTTCCATTACATCTTCCATGCTGAAACTCATAGCAAATATGCCTCCTGTTCGTTTTGCTCTTATTGTGAAAATTATCTATTTCTGACCGAATTCGAATACACTGTTACCCTTCTGTAGACTTAGGCGACTTATGTCGTGATCCTTGCTCAGTTCCTTGAGCAGAAGAGTAAGGGGCTCTTTACCGGTATAGTAAGATTTATATGGTTTCTTGATCTGTTTGATCTCTTGATCGCCCTTCATGATGTAATAGAGCATGAAGTCCTCGTCGGAGGCATTTGTCATGCCGTAGCTTGCACGGAGTTTCTTGAGATCTCCCTCTTCCGATTCTATCTCTTTTTTCCTTTCGTACCTTGCACTAAGGACTTTTGCATTAGGATGGGAGAGGAATTTATCCTTTACATTGGGGTCCATCCAGGGCACGCCGGCATCTTCCCAGCCCCATACGCCCAAGGCCGTCTCTATCATGCAGTCAAGTATCTCCTTGTAGCGCTCTCCCATTGACACGTTAACCGCCGCCTGTGACACGATGAACTGTGACGCCGGTGTAACCATAATGGGATCACCCAGGTCGTGAATAATCTGGACGACTTCGTCAAGAACCTCATCAAGCTTGTCCGGTATACCCAACTGGGTCAACTGTGACACCAGATTCGATATAACTCCACCTGGTACCTGATGGGCATACACGCCATGGTCATATTCCAGGGGGACTCCTTCAGGGAGTCCTTCTTCTTTTCCTATTATTCTGAGGCGGCGCTCAACTTCCCTGATTGCGTCCACATCTTTGATATTGTGTTCTATTCCCAGAATCTTTGCATTGTGCATGGCGTTGTAGATAGATACATGGGAGGAGCCTGAAGCCAGTGGCGGGATACAGGTATGAATGCCATCAATGCCGAGTTTCATAGCCTCTACGACGACCCGGCCCTGATTGGTGCTCATGCCGTGGGTGTGCAGCTCTATCGGTATCCCCTTGGCTTCCTTTTGAATGGCCGGAAGCAGAGTTTTTATTCGTTCCACCGTCATCAATCCGCCGGCATCCTTGAGCCAGAAAGAATCGGGTTGATATTCATCGACCAGTCTTTTAACTAATCCGGCGTAGTACTCGTCGGTAAGCCTGGGGGAAGGGTAGTAACAAACACAAGGTTGGAAACCCAGACCCATTTCCCTGCCCATGGGCACAACCCACGGACAATAACGATCCAGTTCATTACGGGTATTTATCATGTAAAAGAAGCGTGATCCACCTGCACCCTTGAAGGTAAGGTTGTAATAAAGCCTTACTATCGATCTCGTTTCACCGGAATCGAGGAGATCCAGGCACTCCATCAAAACCATATTTTTCTTTGTTTTTTTAATCTTCCGTCCCCAGAGGTGTACATAGTCCCAGTGGTTTTCTTTCAAAAAGCGGACCTGGGGTTTTGCATTCATGGCGGTTCCTGGCAGCTCGATATAGCTATAACCGACCTTGTCCAGTTCATCCAGGACGGCATCATAGGCTCCGTAATTAAACCTCATTGCCCAAAGACTCTGAGCCCCATCTCTAGTTGTTGTGTCGTAAAACTCCACTTTCTTTTTTACTTGCTTCTTTTCGCTCATCCTTTCGTTTCCTTTTTCCTTTTGGATTTTTTTATACTCTTTTTTATCTCCCTGTTAGTTATTGGTGCCAGTCTCACATACCTGCTTTTAAAGATATTTTTGATAGGAACGTGCTAAAAATACAGTCAATTGCAGCGATGGATGAGGTCTTCCTTTTTAGCCTGCGAAGCATTAGGAAAAGAGAACGTGTCAAGAAAATTTTTAGTATTTATTTCGTGATTTATCATCCTAATCACTCGACATCATTCCCGGTTTCATCTTCGTCTTGCTGAATATACCTTCTTTGGATCAACGATTTTGCTGATTCAGCCGAATTTTAAATTTCCCGGCCGATCTGCGACCCGCTCTTGATCGCTTCAAAAAGCTTATGGGGCTCAGCACTGTCGCCAATCACATAGACCTCCGGTGCCGCTTTTTTCATCTGCTGAAACATTTTATCATCCGGCGTCTGGCCGACAGCCGGGATAATCGTATCAGCGAATATCGTTTCCTGCTGACCCTCCCGGTTGGTGATGACTAGCCCCGCCTTGGTGATTCTTTCATATTTTTTCACAGCGGTAATCAAGGCAATCCCTTGAGTCTTCAGCCTTTTCATGAGCCTGTAACGAAGTGTGATGTGCATATCTTCGGCTAATTTCTCTGCTTTCGACACAAGCGTCACAGCGATGCTTTTTTCCGCAAGAAGTTCGGCAAGCTGGCATGCCGCCATGTCACCACCCATAATGACCGTTTTCTTACCGAAAACGATCGGAATCCCCAACCCTGCAAACTGCTTGCGCAGAGTCAGGTTCAGCGGCCGGTTCAAGAGCACGCCTCCCGTGCTAATGAGCATCCCGCGCAAACCGGATCGTATCCGGTCCTTTTTCTTATCGACGTTTCCGGACATAAGCGCCTTAACGGCATTGCCACTAACGACATTTTCACCGTCTATCCCTTTAATATCAGGATCAATGCTTTTTGCCCCTGTGGCAAAAACAACAACATCAGGTTTCATGGCGGCAATCTCCGCCGGTGTCGTCTCTTTGCGAAGTTCGACTTTCACCCCTGCTCTATCTAGCTGTGCCATCATATATTTTGCCAGGTCTTCGACACCTTCCTTGTGAGGAATGACGGCCTGCAAGAGCATGGCGCCGCCAAGTTGATTTCCCTTTTCCTGAATAGTCACGGCATGGCCTCTCTCCGCTGCCACACGGGCCGCTTCCATGCCTGCAGGCCCGCCGCCGACAACCAGCACCTTTTTCTTCTTTTCGGCCTTGATGAGTATGGCTTCTTTTTCACGACCGACACTATAGTTCACCGTACACTCCACACCATTGCCGCCGACAACGGTGGACCGTGTCAGACACTCATGACAATCAATGCAGGGAATAATCTCATTCGCCCTTCCGTCCTTCGCCTTTTGGGTCCAGAAGGGGTCGGCAATCAGTTGTCTGCCAATGGCAATCATATCTGCCTTGCCCTGCGCCAGGACCGCTTCAGCGTAGGCAGGGTCTTTAATCCGGCCGCAGGCAACAACCGGAATATCTATCTTCTTTTTTACCAATTCCTTTTTGAGTATCTCCGCCCATTTGACATGAGTTCCGATAGGATCGTCACTGCCGGGAACATACCCCCCCTTAAAAGGCGGCGTGGCGAGCGAAACATCCAAAACGTCCGCCCCTGCCTTGACCATTTCCAGCGCGTAGTCTACACATTCCTCCGTCGTGGCACCGCCCTCGACAACATCGTACATTCCATGTCGTATCCAAAGCGGATAATCGTCTCCCACGGCTTTGCGCATGGCGCGCATCGTTTCGATGCCAAAAGTCATCCGCTTCTTGGCGTCGCCACCGTATTTATCGCTTCGTCGATTGGTACTCGGCGAAAAAAATTGGGTGTACATCAAGCCATGCGCATTATGAAGCTCTACAAAATTGAAACCGGCCGCCTTGGCCGCCGCTGCCGCGCGGGCATGTGTTTCAATCAGGTCAGCAATCTCTTCATCCGTGAATTCGCGCAGCCTGTCACCGGCTTCACAAAAGGCATGGGACGGAGGATCGGCTTCCACTCTGAAAGAAGGTCCTGCCGGAACGCCGACATCGGGTCCCAATCCCATAGGATAACGGTTCCAGCAGACAAACTGGATGCCCATCATCGCACCGGCTTCATTAACCGCACGTGTGAGGTTTTTCATGCGTTCAATAAAGGAAGCGACGCCGCCTGGTTTTCCCCATATATCGTCGCTCACAAATAGATTTGCGATACCCGCGCCCATGAGTATAGCAGAGGTACCGCCTTTTGCGCGTTCAACAAAATAATTCGTCACCCGTTTGTTTGTATATCCATAGCTCACACCCATCGCTGGCATGATGATTCTGTTCTTCAATTTCATACCGCGAATGGTGATTGGTTCAAAAAGTTTCATCATCTTTTCATAGCCTCTTGAAATATCCGTAATTATTGTAATTTTTCTCCATTATGCCTTGCCTGCCCTCACGGTAGGTAAAGCCAACAGCCCAACACGTCGTATCTCCTCCCTACCCTTTCGTCGCCCACCCATCCGTATAAGGGCACAGAAAGGTGAGATCGAACTTGAGCATTTTAAATTTCCACGTTCCATTGATTTTTACATACTCTTCATCATACTTCCCCTGGAGCCACATGGCAGCGCTTCCTTCAGGGAGGGCAAAGGTAGTGGGAGCAAGGGCGTACCAGATTCCGGTCGCCGTATCACCATTCACTTCAATTACAGGATTGGTCACATGGTGTTTTGCCATGACCAAGGCAGCACTCGATGATGATAAGAAGAAGGTTGCTATCGCTGCCTTTCCTGTCAGCTTCTCAGGCAACCATGCAGGGAAATCGAACACAGCATCCTCTGCAAAGAGGTCGATGAGTGCCTCGGTCTGGAACGAGTCGGAAAAGTAGCAGTAATTCGCTCTGAGCTTCTTAATCTCTTCAACAGCTTCAAGACGGGTAGTGCGGTTTTCCAAGTCCATAGTTCCTCCAAAAGAGTGCCCCGGCGGGGCCTGATAATTATTTCTTAGCTTCACTTATTTTCGGCATAGTTCCAGTCGCAATCAGCAATGTCCCCCAAAAAGCTGCTCTTTTTGATACCGCCTGCGGGGGCAATGTACTGCCGGGCAAAATACTCTTACTTCAGAACTTGGAGAATGTGGCGTCCTGAACGGTGTTCTTCCAGATGGAAATACACCAGGATGTTCAGCTGACCCTCAAAAGACATTTGAAGCGGTCTGTTGCATCCCGAGAGCAAAGGCGTGACGCCGGACATTACCTTTTTAATAAGTGCCATAAGATTGCTGTGGGTCTCGTGTTTTTTCCAGGGTCTTCCGGGCATCCATATGCAGGGCATTAGCAAATCCTCCGTAATATTAGATAATTACGAAAAATTTTCCCCGCTAATTGCTTGATATATCAAGGAAAACCTTCACATGGATGCACATTTTTTCACCAAAATAAAACGAATATGATGGCCCAAATTTTTTAACCGCTTATGCAAAACCCTAGCCGGACATTGCTGAGTTTGCATGATAAATTAAACTTTCTGCCTCTAAAAAGCTTCATCTTGAAAAATTCCATATACAGTTTCAGGGTGGCGGGCAACACCCTTAGGAGGGGAAAAGGGTGTTGCCCTTGTCGATGGCTGGTTATGCTCTAACTTTGCGTTTTCGCTATTCCATCAACTTTCCCTTCATCGGAGAAGAAAAAGCTGATGGGATATGAAGGAGGGCACTTCAGTTAGAAGCATAGCATCGAAACTCATATCCCCGGCCCCTATAAGTCTTCCTAAAAGCCTGAGGGTTCTGCTGACTTAAAAAACATCAAAAGATCTGAAAGATCGGTATGAGGGAGCCTGCTCCCTCATACCGATGAAACTATCTTACCACTGATAAAGTACATTGAAGGCGAGTTCGTCGTTGCCGCCTATGTAGGGCGCAAACTTGCTCGCGCTGTTGGGATCGCCAAGGTACATGGTAGCAGATACCTTGAATACCCATCTTCCGTCTGGCGAGTACTTTATGGATGGACTGAGCAGATAGCTGCCCTCCAGGTCGTACCAGACGAAGAGGCCCGGTGCGATCTGACCATGATAGTAATCGTTACCGAAGTTGGCGATTATATGGTAGCTGTTGTCCTTGATGCCAGGCCTGAGGGCACCAAACTCCCAGTCATCGATCTTCTGATAGAAGAACTGGACTGTAACGTTCAATGCCGAATCCGTGCCCAGGGGCGGATGGAAGGGCTTGTCTATTCCAAGGTAGGCCTTCATGGTCTGATGTGCGGAGTAGAAGGTCGGGCTGCTGTAGTCCGTCCAGCTCGAGTCCGTGGTCAGGGATGCCTCACCTCTGATCATGGCATACCAGTAGTCCCAGGGAACGGTGAAGGACATACCGTACATGTTGATCCTGGGATGATCCACTGCCAGGGTAGCAAAGTTCAAACCGCCTGCAGCACCCTGATGGTTCTCGTAACCGGCAAAGTAGTACAGGTAGGTTGAAAGGTCCTTGTAGAGGGCTCCCAGTCTTACGCCGTACTGCATGTTACCCAGGTCACTTGCATGGTCATTCTGCGTAAGGCCAAGACCGTAGGCAGATCCCGGAGGTCCCCATATGGTGGGCCTGTTGTCGGGAATGGCAAGAAACTGGGCGCTCAGGTTGGCAAAGGCTCCTACTGCGCCGGTGTTGAAGTCGAATCGTCCCATCCAGATCGGGCAGGCCAGCTCATCGGGATTGGCAAATGCCGCTATACTTTTCAGATCCTGAGGATTGACTATGTTGACCAGGTTGAAACCGTCCGCCTCGCCCCACTGGATGATCTGACGTCCCAGACGGGCATGGGCATTGGCTGTTGTCGTACCTGAGGCACCGGCGTCGAGGGTGATGTCGATGAAGAGCTCTCTCAAGTCCGTCTCGTACATAACGTCGTCCCTGGTCATGTCGTAACGGGAACCACTACCCCATGAACGATCGGTGGGAACTGCGGCATAGCGGGATGAATCCAGCTCGTAGATCGCATCGTAGTTGCCTCTGAAGGAAAAGTAGACCTTTTCGATACGAAGGGCTGGTTTCAGGTCGTACTGGGGCCTGATGCCAAGGTCGAACTGCAACTGGGTCTTCCAGCCAACCCACCTGTTGTCATCCAGAACACCATACTGGAATCCCGTGATATCTCTCAGGATAGCCGTAGACTCCGCCTTACCGTGAAAATCCAACTCGGCGTTGAGCGCGTATGACTGACTCGAGGTCCAGCAAAATGCCATCACCGCAAGCACAATTAACAAGGCAAGCTTCTTTATATTCATTATTGATCCTCCTCATAGCTTTCAACCATATTTACCGCCCCCTACCGGGGGCATCAACTCACAGCGTCACATGCTCCCCCGTGCGAGCGGAGGCATAACGCAGTACGTTACACTACTACTTGGACCACAACGCCAGAGCCTCAAACGAGAAATTCTGATACTTGAGCGTCGGGTCACCCATGGTCAGTTGCAACTCATACTTGCCCCACCAACCACGACCAGGAGAGCCTGTAGCGTGACGCCTCCTGTCGTCGATCCCAAGATACCACCCCGGCGCGATGGTCCTTCTGTTGTCCCACGTCTGGCTGTAGCCACCCACAATCATGGTTTTCCAGTGCTCACCAGCTTTATTGTTGACCAGTTTGTAGACAGCAAGCCTACTCTCTTTGTCGAGGTAGTACGTGCATTTGCCATAGTTGTAGTAGGGATCCAGGGGAGTAGCTTCAATAATATAGACGCTCCTAGGTACCCATACGCAGTCCATCGGGTACCACGCAGCACCCTCCCACTCCATGTCATTCGCACCGAACCTAATAGGAGGTACGTCCCTATCCCCCTTCCAGGCCCCTTGCGCAGTTTTCTGCAATGCATCGGGATGTTCGGCCACCCATGCGGTGATGGGGACCAGCACTACCTTTTCCCCTATCAGCTTCCAGTCCATACTCTCGTTCTGGCCCCACCAACCGGCACCATCGTCGGTAACCAAATCGGAGCCGAAAAATGGATCGGACCGGTTTGCGCCGGAGCTCCTTCTTACTCTTCTGAGGGATGGTACGTAGGTGCCGCCCCTATCCGAGCTGCCATCCAGCATCCTGTAAGAGAGGACGTTTGTGCCTGCCAAATCATACGGCTCCAGAAGTTTGTTGACCTCCATGAACTTGTATCCACCGGGATTGGGCTGCTCTCCGTCCGGACGGCCCCACAGAAAAGCATACATGGTATCGACAAAGAGAACCCTTTCCATGCCTTTGTGGTCACCGATAAAGAGGGTGTTGAAACCCTGCCTCTGCATTCCGGGCCTGGAATTTTCCAA
Source organism: Syntrophales bacterium (assembly GCA_963665835.2). Lineage (GTDB taxonomy): Bacteria > Desulfobacterota > Syntrophia > Syntrophales > UBA2210 > UBA6078. The sequence goes on from CAXXWJ010000002.1 coordinate 1,272,558, forward strand.
CGATTTGTTATGCATGAACTTGATGGCGAAATCAGGATCGCTCTTGTCAATATCTGGGAAGGGAATACCGTAGACCCACATCGGATATTTGCCCGTAGCCTTGTCGATGACCTCTTTCTTGGAGCCAAGGGTGTATTTGCCCTTGTTGGCCCGTCCAGCCTTGTCCCAGGCTTCATCAGGGGAGTGGTCGTACTTGAACTCGCCAATTTTCAGTACGAACTCTCCTTTCTTCACATAGTTTGCTACGCTCGGGGGAAGTAAATTCTGAACTTTCTGCCAATTTGATTTATCGATCATGTCACCAGGTTTCAACTCGATCTGATCAAATATTTTTTTCTGCTTTGACTGCCAGTCCAGATCAGCAGCTACAGCGCTTTGGGACATAAAAACTGCCGCAAGTAGTACAACCAATACCAATAAGGTTCTCTTTGACATACTTTTGACCTCCCTACGTTTAATTGTGGACTTCACCGAAAACACCCTACATTTATCTTTCAAAATAGATTTCCTTAAAGAAAATGCTTTTACAAACCCTCCTCCCTTTCTTTATTTTCCTGAGCATCCATATTTCAGCCCTTCCTGCCATAAAGGCTGCTCAAAAAACGTTTACCCAAAGACTACAACTTCACCTGCTCCAAACCCAAGATACGCCTAGCCTCTTCCGGAGAAGCTATAGGCCTCTGGACTTCATTGGCAATCCTCGCTGCCCTCTCAACCAGTTGAGCATTGCTCTTGGCCAACTCTCCCTTGGCATAGTATATATTGTCCTCAAGACCTACCCTCGCCATACCACCTGACAAAATCGAGTAGGAGGTCATGGGGAGCTGTCCAGGGCCAAGGGCACATACATTGTAAATCGTATCAGGCGGAAGCTGATCCACCATGAAAAAGAAATTCTGCCTTGTCGCCGCCACGGTACCCTGTGCCACCATACCCATAACAAAATTGACATAGTAGGGCTTTTTCAGCAGACCCTTTTCAATCAGCATATTGACCTGACGAATCATATTCGGAGCATACACCTCCATCTCAGGCTTTATGTTACGAGCGTTCATCGACTCCACATAATGTATTATCTGAGGTGGATCGATTATGTATGCATAGTACTTGCCGTTGCCCAACGGCGTATTTGTAAGACCCATATTAAGGGAAGCCATCTCGGGATTCGCCTCAATTGACTGAAGCTTCTCCTCTATTGTCATATGGGGTGAACCACCGGTAGTGTACTGTATTATAATATCACAACCCTTGGCTCGAATCCTCTCGCCGATCTCTTTATAGATCGCAACGTCCTGTACCGAAACGCCATCCTTGTTTCTCGCATGAATATGCGCAACCGATGCACCAGCATTCCAGGCATCTACCACCTGTTGAGCCTGCTCTTCCGGCTGTTCAGGAATATTAGGGTTGGCGACCTTTCCGTGCATTCCACCTGTAATGGCAACTGTAATTATTAACTTCTCCATATCTCCTCCAAAACCTTTCTACGTAATCCGACCAGCCAGCGACCGGGCCGGAATATAAAATTCCAAGAATAAAATACCATCGAGGCCACCCCAATCAAAGGGGAGATTGCGATTCAGGTATTTCCTGTCATCTTGATTTCGCTGGAGAAGAAATACCATTGGAACCTTTCCTACGATAGTGCTGCTCCCAAAATTGAACCTGTCAACTCGCACCAGTCCAAAATCTGCATGTCAGCCCTATGTTTACACGTTTTCAACAGTGCCTTCCTCTTGGCTATTATGCTTCGTCAATTGTACATATTGCATCTTGAGACCCTTATCGATAGAAAGTCCTTAAAGAAATCATTCATCCCATCGCCTGCGCTCCTCACGCACACGCATACCTCGAATGCCGTCTTCCGAACACAGAGACGACATCTCCCGACAACGGGGTTCATTGGCAGAATGTCGATAACTTTCCTCATTGATCCACCAAAGCTCTTCCATGACGTCAAACGCCGGCTCTCCCGAGGAATAAACATCAGGAAGCATGGGGCACCTGACAAAACGGACTACCCCGTCAACCGGACAAAACCAAGGGCGTTGTATAGCACACCACGCCGCACCAAAGGCTTCAGGGGTTAAATCAGTTCTCCTTTTAAAGGTGAAGATTGCTTTAGGGACCAATTCGTGTCTTTTAAAGGTAACTTGTTCCCCTATCATGAATTGTTCGACGACGATTCCTCCCTCAGCGCCTCTCTCCATGAAATTTGCCTCATCCAAGAAAGCTCCCTCGAGGTAATCAGGGTCCGAAAGCAAAGAAGCGGCCGCCTCGGGGCCGGTAATCCAATTGCATGGTATGCCGTCGGCAGGAGGCATGAATCCCGGAATAGGGTCGTCAATACGGTGATTCTGGACGTAGCGATAGAACCACTTGATTCTGAAGGCCAATTCGCCATGAACCCTAAGCCAGTGATCAGAAAATTGTTCCAGCGTAAAACCTTTGCGCCGGTGCAAGAGACCCAGCATTTTTATTGAATCAGACATTAACGTCTCTCCTTCTATGTTTCGTCCGCATGTTTTCCTGTGTGTGCCTTTCTTTCACCTGAAGAAGGAGCACTTTCAATATCTCAGTCGGGGTCCATGCTTCATAGTAGTTGCGAACAGCGTTGCTCCGGTCGTTAACACACCTCCCTACTACACAACATTCTGATCAGAGGCTGTGCAGCAGAAAGCATGACAGGCACTCTCACGAGAGAGCTTAACAGCAACGGTCCATGGCCGCATGAACGTATCAAAGGTTAAGTAGACCTCCATCCACATAAATGACGAGACCGTCGATATTGCGAGCTTCTTCAGAGCACAGGAACAATACCGTATTGCTGATATCCTCCGGCGTTGACCAGCGTCCGAGGATACTCATCCGCTTGACCACCTCGTCGCAGAATTGTTCCGGCGCTATCCCCTGATCTTTTGCGAAATGGGCCGCCACACCTTCCACCATGGGGCTGTGTGTGTTACCAGGTGCCACGGCATTCACATTGATGTTGTATTCTCCAACGTCCTTGGCGATTGAAAGGGTAAGCCTCTCGATGCCAGCTTTGGCTGCGCCATACGGGCCGTTGTGGCGCTGTCCCTTTGCGCCGACAGAGCTTGTGTTGACGATTTTTCCGTATCGCTGTTTGACCATGTGGGGGAGTACATATTTACAGCAAAGGAAGGTGCCCTTGAGCATGACATTCATTGTAAGGTCCCAGTTTTCCTCGCTCGTTTCCCATATGGGAACGGCCTTGGTCACAAGCCCGGCATTATTCACCAGGATATCGATCTTGCCGAATCTGTCCATCACCTGGCTCACCATCTTCTCAACATCCTTCGCCTTGCTCACATCGCACGTAATACCGATCGCTTCGCCCCCGGAGGCCTCGATTTCCTTCACAACCCCCTGCATCTCGCTATCTGTTCCCAATTGGTACACCAGGCCTTTTTCTTCATGACCTATATCGGTTACTACAACCTTTGCCCCTTCTTTGGCAAAGGCCCGTGCGTGGGAAGCACCCAAGCCCCGGGCGGCTCCCGTTATGATCGCGACTTTTTCTGCAAACCTGTTACTCATGTTCTCACCTCGAACGTTTTTCTATTTCCAGTCACTCAACTCCGCTTTTGCATGACCCCACGGACAGCAGGTCTTCTTTGCTTTGGTCGTGGAAAGCGCAAAGGTGAACCCTCGCCTTGCTGAGTCCCCGTTACCTGTCCAAAGAAACCGGACCACCTCTATTCACGACTTCCCCTACCCTAGAACATCCAACCTAAAACTATAAATGCAATTTGGGTGCCACCGGGGACTTCCGTGCTATTTTACTTAAGTAGCCGTAATTGTTTATGTTGTTTGTACATAATTTCCTGAGGGAGGATCAAAATGGGCCTATAGGTAAATAATTGCGGCATAACCGTAATAATTTACGGCTATTTGGCTGGACAACACGTTCATGCAGGGCCGCTGAAACTACCCCGCATCAATGAGATGCCAGCCGGTATTCTCCCCTTTATCCATTTGCGATGGACTTTTCGGGGGCCGGAAATTACGGGTTGAGTGAAAATTCTCTCCACAGGACTCGGAATGGCCGTAAATATTAACGGTTATCTAATGGGTGGGAAGGGGGGGCTTTTCTTTTACGCTTGTTGTTTGATGCGCAGTTTCTTGGCACGATATCTTAATGTGCTGGGGTTAATGCCAAGCCGCTCCGCAGCACCCTTTGGTCCTTCGATGATCCAGTCGCTATCTTCAAGTGCTTTTTGGATCTCTTCTCGTTCAAATCGTTCAAGTGCCTCGCAAAGGCTCTCTCCGACGCTGCATGTCCTTTTATGTTCGATGTTTACCTCCGGTACTTCAACTTTGAGAATACCATCACAACTTGTTATTACTGCCCTTTCAATAACATTCTTCAACTCCCGGATATTACCTGGCCAAGCGTAACCTTGAAGCATTTTAATGGCATTTGAAGGCAATCGATCGAAGCCCTTACCATCATGACTCGTTGATTTCTTAAGGAAATGTTCAACAAAGAGAGGAATATCATCGAGACGATCCCTGAGGGGTGGCACAAAGATAGTAAATAAGTTTAGGCGGTACCAAAGATCTTTCCGAAATCTTCCTGCTTCCACCTCCTTTTCCAGGTTCTTGCTAGTAGCCGCGATAACACGGGCATCCGTCTGGAGGCTTTTTGTCCCGCCTACACGCTCAAATTCACCCTCTTCAAGGACTCGCAAGAGTTTGGGTTGCAGCTCCAAAGGAAGATCGCCAATTTCATCTAAAAAAAGTGTTGTCCCTTTAGCCACTTCGAACCGCCCGAGCCGCCTGGCAATAGCTCCCGTAAACGCCCCCTTCTCATGACCGAACAGTTCACTTTCAATGAGAGAGGGGGCCAGGGCAGCGCAGTTGACCTGAATCACCGGCCTGTCCCTGTGACTGCTATTGTTATGGATAGCCCTTGCAATAACCCCCTTTCCGGTACCGGTTTCCCCCTGAATTAGTACGGTAGCCTCCGTACAAGCAACCTGCCTTACTTCAGTAAGAATTCTCTTCAGGATCGGACTATTGCCTACAACGTCATCAGCAAAACCATTTGCAAGATTCACTTCCTCCGAAAGGTACAGATAATCGGCTTGAATACGTTCCTTGAGTTCGTTTATTTTGCAAAGAGCGTCCTGTAGTCTTTCTTCGGAACGCTTTCTCATGAGAGCATTGATAAATATCTCTCCAAAGAGGCGAAGCCGATTCGTCAATTGGCCCGGCCAAACTCTTGTATCCCGCGTAGTATAAAGATTTAGAGTGCCTGCTATGGAGCCTTCGAAGGATATTGGAACCGAAAGGGCTGACTTAATGCCGAGGTTCAACATAGTTTGTTTTTCATAGGCCGCGCCCGGTGGAAAATGATCAGTATTATTCCAGGGTACCGCCTCTCCCTTGCTCCACCTTTCGAAGGTGTAGGGGAAGTTATTGGCATCAAGGAAGACTGTTTTTTCCATCCACCGGGCCAAAGGAGTGTTGGATTTCTGATTCTCGTCGAGAAACCACACAAATGGCCTGGCCAAGTGAAACTCCCCTGGATTTTCCCCGGCAACAAATAAGCTGGACGCGTCCACTCCGAGAATTCTGTTTAAGCGCTCAAAATCCTGCCTGAGCGTCTTCTCCAAGGTTTTAAGGGACACGTTAATGTATGTCGCCGAGATTTCGGACAAGTGCCTTTCAAATTCCAAGATGTCTTTGATTTCATTAAGCTTTTCAAATCCTCTCTTCCTCTCGAGCATCTTGGCTACGATCTGCCCGGCATAGGAAAGATCTTCTTTCAGATCGTCCGGCCAGGCCTCTATTGCTGACGAACCAAAGAAGAGTATGGCTGATGCTGCTTCAGGTATCCTTAATGATAGCAGTAAGCCTGATAAAAACATTTTTTCAGTAGAAAAGACATTATGGTTTCCTGAACTCACGATAGATTGGCTACCATACGAAATTTTCCCTATGACGACTGCCTCTCTCTGGCCAGCAGCTTCCACGGCCGATGGAAGGTCGATGAGTGTCTTGGCGGGAATGCTACTTATGCCGGGCATGGCAAATGAATTGGTCACGAAAGCTTTCTGCGGTTCATTCGATAATTCAGCCAGAACTACTATCTCAAGAGACCATGCCTTTCCACAAAGGCTCAATATTTTATCAATGTAATTACTAAGTTCATTAGAATCAACGTTGATAAGACTGATCGCGAGAGACAACAGTTTTTCTCTAAACTCCCGTTTTCTTTTGAACGATTCAATAAAGGGGGATACTTTCTCTGGGGAGGTATTACTTTGTACTCTCTCAGTCACGACAACACCTCTACTGATAAAGGGAATTTCAAGTTTAGTTATTGCATATACTTTAGACAATGACTTTTATCAAACAGAATTTTATGGCACCCATGTGCAACGGGAATCCCAACCTCACACAAATATGTACTTTAACACGATTCAAGGAGCTATTTACCTAGGAGCAATTAATAATCGATCTGACATCGCCGAAGAAAGGCAGTAGCAATTTCTTGCACGTCGCAGTATCATGCCCCCGTAGTATCGCCTTGTATCACTTTTTTCAGCGTTGTCAAAACACTCTTTTTAGGAGATAGCCAATGGCCTTAAGCAACATTTCACATCACGAGAACTATTTTAAACTACCAATAGGCGAAAATTCCCTAGTTCAGCTAAAAAAGGTTTTGTAAGGCGGGTTAGTATGGATCGGTTTCTTTTTGTACTACTAATTTCCTTTTTCATTTCCCCCCTTCTCTCAGATGCGGGAGAGGTCTACCTCTGGACCGACGATGAGGGGGTGGTAAACATCACCGACAATCGCCGCAAAATTCCCCCGGAAAGCGATGTTGAAAAGATACCCTACAGGGAAAGGGGGGGTGACAAGGCTCTGCCGGAAAGTCCACAGCCAAAGGAATTTGAGCAGGGCAGTGAAAAGAAGGAGGCTGCGTACAATGCGGCCATTCCCGCCGAAGATCCTTCGCGCAGAGAGATTGAGGGAAAAACCCTGAAGGCCAGAGAGGAATACGATGTCGCTGCAGACAAGGTGGAGAGACAGCGCAGGCGCCTGGCACACAAAAACACCAGGCAGAACAGGGACAGATACAACCTGGCGCTTAAGGAGCTTGCCGAAAAGAGGGAACTCCTGCGGGCCCTTGAGGGGCAGAAGTGATATTGGGAAACCTATTTTATTTTACGAGATTCGAAATCTCCCGGAACTTATTGCAGTCGGCACTCTTCATCAGCTCAAAAAGGACCATCTCCGTACTGGTTATACAGGCCCCTTCGCAGATCATCCTTTCGATGCCTATGTTCAGGTTTTCTTCAGTCCTCGATGATATGCAATCCTTGATAATGTGAACGCCGTACCCCATCCGGATAAGATCTGAGGTTGTCTGATAGACGCAGACATGTGATTCTATTCCCGCCACAAGTATCTCTTCCCGCCTCATTCCATCAAGCTCACGCATGAACCGGTCCTCTCCACAGCAGCTGAAGCTGGATTTGGCGATAGGAGTAATTCCCTCCAGCAGTGAAGATATCTCGGGGACAGTAGGCCCCAGCTTTCCAGGGACCTGCTCACTTACGAGCATGGGAACCCCCAGTATCCTTGCACCGGTTATCAGTTTCTGAAGATTCTGTAACAGGGCATCCTTTTCATTTATGACCTTCAAAAGGCCGCCCTGTATATCAACTACAACCAGCAGACTGTTCTGTATAGCAAGCATCTGTCGTCTCCGTTTTTGGGGAACCAAATCCCCGCAGTTATAGAATGAAAGAGAACTGCCTACAACACCATCACTACCGATGGGTGCCCCCGCAGCTTATCATAAACCCCTGTTCTGTGCTCCTCATCGCTGACCAGCAATTCGAGATTCAGGCAGACGTATTTCCCGGTCTTGCTTGTATTCGATATCTCGAAGGAGAAATCACATCCCTCCAAGATTTCTCCGATTGCCTTTTCTATCGCATCCCTGTCAGGACCTATTAACTTGTAACCCCACCGGCAGGGGTAATCCAAAACAGGTTTGCGCCAATCCTTGTTGATTATCTTTTCTATTTTAGATCTCCTTAAAATGTCAAATCAGTAACGGAATATTGCGGCAATAGAGGAACCTGTTTCATCCTTCTCTATCGGATATGCCACTCCTCCGTTCAGTATGGTCTGTATGGCCGCCAAGTCCAGCATATCTTCGTTGCCAACCCCGGCTTCCCCGGCCAGAGCGACCTTCCCTGTGGCGGAATCGAATTTCCCCCACCGTTGTATGGACGGAACAAAAAACAGAACAGCTACACGACCGTTATGGGCCTCACGGACGATCTCCTCTATATCTATGGAGGTCAGACCGGTACCTGCATTCTGGCTGTACTGCGCCAGTGCATCAACCTTTTTTGTATTCAGGAAATCTTCCGCTATGGTCCATCCCATCTCGCTAAGCCTGTCGGCACTGAATCCCTCGGGGTTTCCCGATATCCAACGCTCTGAGAGATGGGGATAGCTGTTGGCCTCGCGGTATATATGGAATAGATAGTCCACACCGGCGAAGATCAGGGGGGACTTCCTGTCTCTGAGATTTTCACGCAGTCCCTTATCAATAAGTTTAAAATACTGCAATATCTTTGGCTTCATATCCTCCGTACCGGTATGGCGCTGCAGGTGCTTCTCAAAATCGTCTAGATTCAGCGCCTCGTCGAGGCTTCCCGGAACACCTTCGATATCAACCTCTTTCACCCTTTGCAGTGTGCATTTCAAAAGCCTGACGTCCTTCTGACTGATCGCGAGTATTGAAAATTCCGCATCCGATACCAGTACAGGGATCAGGGGTTTCACATGGAATCTGTCGGTTACCACCACAAGTTCCTCAAATCTCTCCGGCAACCGGTAACATTTGAAAAAATCCGAGGAGATGAAGAGTGCCAGGCCGTAGCTCTGACCCTGCCAGAAGGATACATTTCCATGGAGTTCCTGTGCCGGGGCAAGCATATCCTTTATCTCGGAAGGGCGAAGATCTCCACTTGAAAGCAGGCTGTCTTCGGCACTGCGAAGCATATTTTTATATCTTATCTGGTTCTGCTGTATCTCCGTTCCCTTTCTAATCGTAGGCATATAAATGGAAACGCATATCCCAAGCTGCTTTCGCATCAGGCCTCTAATCTCTTTTCCCGATAGTATGTCCATACGATAAATCTCCTTTCGTTGAAAAAAGTTTCTTACGACCCTTTCACAACAGAGGGAAGCAACCTATAAACAGGGTAAAGTTGCTTGGCCACCTGGCCCTTTCTCGGTATCATGAAGATGAAGCACTTCTTCTCTTCGGGAACAACAGCTATATGCCTTATAGTCCCCGGATCAGGGTTTTTCTTAACAAAAGCCATGAGACGGGCATGAGTTTCAAGGGCTTCATAATAGAGGTAAAAGGTATATCCTCCCCACTTAACCATCTCTCTGCTCAGGCGCCTTTCCGAATCTATCCTTGCGCCGGAAAATTTTGAATATTGCGACTCTATTATGTGGCATTCCTCCATGGGCTTTTTCCTGAAGTGAAGTTCGATAAAGAGCCGGTCATATTTTCTTATCATCTTTGATATGGGAAGATAGAGCCATGAATGCCTGGGGAGCATGGTTATAGTGGCATCGACACGGGACAGGAATGATCCGCTCTTCCTGATAAAAAAGTTTGCATGGTACCCTATGGCGCCCCCTATATTTGTGAAGGTCTGATCATCGGGGTGAAATACATCAATAATATCATTGAATGCACTGCGGAAGAGCTCTCCATTGTACTTTCGGCCCCAGAAATATCCTAGCGTCAGCAGAAAGGAAAACGCAACAAAGAGAAAAAAGGCTGGTTGTAATAAAATGTTCTCGTATCTGAACATATATTCGGCAGCTACCAGTTTTCAGGAATAATAACTTCAGCTACATCATACAGGGTCATTTTCCCCCCGTCAAGGATGGCATTTGACATGGCGACCCTTTCTATCGGGACACCCCCTGCGAAACGCCTCATCTCTTCTTCTATATCCCTGGCGATTTTTTCATTGGCCTCGGTCACCTTGTTGTCAATAAGCAGACGCAGGGGAAGTCCCAGATCCCGAAGCCCCTCGATCAGCCGCTGAGATTCCCTGAGCGAAAGGATGTCGGGGTTGAAGACCAGGACAACATGGCAGTCTCCCCCGCGCAGCACCCCATCAAGGCCGTGATAATTGTCGTTCAGCACTTTCAATCTTTTCAGGATATCGTCATCAGCCTCACGGTAGTTTAGCACTGTTTCTTCCGAAGAGAGGCTCCCCCTGATCCTGTGAATCGTGTGGCGCTTCTCCAGGATTTGCCGACGGATCTTCATAAGACGATCTATCCAGGTAATTGTGACCCTGGGCAGGGCAAGAAAGCGGAGGGTTAAGCCCGTCGGTGGTGTATCAAAGATTATGTATTCGAAACCGGTCTCGTCACGGATGGTCTGCTCTATGCTTGTAAGGAGAGCGTACTCCTCTATGCCTGGAGAATACTTGAGTATTGAGAAGTAGGTATCCAGGTTCAAGGTCTTCAGGTAGCCATAGACGTTTGAAAGGACATCTGCCTGCCCTTCAAGGTAGCGGCGAGAAAGCTTCACCAGATCTACCTCTCTCAGGTAGAGGTTTCGGGAAAACTTCTTCTTCCCCTCTCCGATAGCAACGCCGAATATATCGCCCAGGTTATGGGCCGGATCCAGAGATACCGCAAGAACCCGGGCTTTCCGCGACAGCTGCCAGGCTGCGGCCGCAGCCATTGTCGATTTTCCTACCCCGCCTTTTCCTGTAAAGAAAAGTATCTTCATTCAGTCAATCCCCATGGCCCCGAACATCTGTGCCAGCATGTCATCGGCGTCCCCCGCACGGCTTCTCAAAACCTCCAGTTCACGTCCCATAAAAGGCAGCAGCTCAACGGCCAGAAAGGAGGGGGGGGCGGGAAGCCCGACAAAGGAGCCCATAATGAGGAGGGCAAAGATATTTTCCAGTTCCTTCACCTCAATGCCGGTCAGAGCGCTGGCCGCCTCGCGGTGAGAGGTGTCGAAATCGGAAATGACAGATTTTAAAAAGTCGAAAATTCCCATAGGCGCGATTTATCGATTTCTTTCTCTCAAAAGGGTGGTCTAATCTAAAACACCACGAATTAATCAGTGCCTTAAAAAACTACTGGACCTTATATGCCCTGGTCCTGACAAAATCCCATATAAAGATGAAATTCGACAGAAGCATCACGCAGAGAATCAGGGTCAGGATCCAGCCCGTAAGAGGGTTTGCCGCAATGGCCCCGGGCTGAACCACAATGATAAACCAGAGGATAGCGGAGGTCACCGTAACCCAGAGAAACCATGCGGGTATGATAGCGGCATTTGCGAATTTAGATCTCAGTATCTTGGCCGCAAAGGCGGCTCCCGTCATCAGGGCTATTGAGGCAATCAACTGGCATCCGGCACCGAAAGAGCCCCACATTATGAGCCAGTTACCGCTTGCAGCCAGCCAGACCCCCAGTGCGGCAGGAATAATCGACGCAACCCACCGGTTAGTCACTACCCTGTAGATTCGCCCGGCGCTGTCTCTCAGGGGTAGAGCCATCTCGGACAGGCAGTACCTTGCCAGACGATTGGAGGTATCGAGAGTGGTCATGGCAAAGGAAGCAACCCACATCCCCGCTAGAATCTCTATAAACCGCGCCGGGATTACACTGAGCCAGGTGGCTCCGACCATGTCGGAATAGGACTGCACGAAGAGATTCGCCTTGGAAAGCTTGACCGATTCTGAGGCCTTTGTAAACATTGCCCCCCAATTCCCCGCATTGAGAGTCTCCACAGTTACGCCGGCGTTCTGAAGGGCCGTGTATCCAAATCCTGCGATAGCCACGACAACGATAGTGGACAGGAGTCCTTCGGCAAACATCCCTCCGTATCCGATCAAGAGGCCGTCTGTCTCTTTGGCAAGCTGTTTGGAGGTGGTCCCCGAAGCCACAAGGGCGTGAAATCCGGAAAGGGATCCGCAGGCGATGATCAATGGCACAGCAGGCCAGAAAGGCGTAGGCTTCCCTCCCAGCAGGATTGGTGAAAAGCTTGAAAATGCGGGGATCTCGAATCCTCTGGCGGCAAAGACCGCCGCGATAAAACCGACGCCCAGTCCCGCATATAGCAGCCACGAGTTTAGGTAATCTCTCGGCTGAAGCAGGACGTTTACGGGGATGGCTGAAGCAAAAATGAGATAAAAAAAGAATATCCACATCCATGCAGTATAGCTCAGAGAAAGGCCCTTCACAGAGCCGAGCAGGATGGCTGCACAGAGCATGATGATACCGATTAAAGTCGCAACGACAAAATCCATCCTTGCGCGGTAAAGCAAAACACCCAGAATAAGGGCGGCAACGATCTTCCAGAGGTATGCGGCGGCGATAGTTGGAGTTTTCACAAACATCCCGCCTACGATAGCGGCAAAGGCAGCTATGAGCAGTATCAGGACAAAGAATACAATCCAGTAAAAGGCCCTGCCGGTCCGCCTTCCTATCAGATCGGTAGCGACGAACTGAATCGATTTCCCGTCGTACCGTACCGAGGCCATAAGGGCCATATAGTCGTGAACCGCCCCTATGAATATATTTCCAAACCATACCCACAAAAGACCGGGAACCCATCCCCAGCATATTGCCAGCGCCGGACCAATGATCGGTGCGGCCCCTGCAATGGAGGCGAAATGGTGCCCAAATAGAACTTCCTTCCGGGCCGGCACATAGTCAACTCCGTCAAAGAGACGCTCCGAAGGCACTTCATTTTCGTCGGAAGCCACAACAACCTCGCGCTCCAGCTTCCTGCCATAGGTGAAATAAAGGGCAAGATAGAGTACAAAAGCGATAACGATAATTACCGTTGTCATTCTTTGTGTCCTTTTACGTTTGAACAGGGATAGGGAAAGATCAGAAGGACCTGTAATATAACCCCTTTTAACTGGCAAAGCCCGGAGACTACTCCTTAGTAGATTCAAAGTCAATCCATCTTTAATAAGGCGCACTTCCCCACATAAGAGGATTCCCCACAATTTAAAACGTGTTGCCCTCCCCTCTCCTTTCTGATAGTGTTTCAAAACATAAGACCCGGTTTTTCAAGCCGGGCTTTGTCTTTTTTGAGGAGATTTGAAAAATCATATGCAGAAACAGAACATCAGGAACATAGCGATCATCGCCCACGTCGATCACGGCAAGACAACCCTCGTCGACGGAATGCTCAAGCAGAGCGGTATCTACAGAGAGAACCAGCAGGTCACAGAGCGCGTCATGGATTCCATGGACCTCGAACGTGAGCGGGGCATCACCATCCTGTCGAAGAACACCGCAATCTGGTACGGTGACATAAAAATCAATATAGTGGACACCCCCGGCCATGCCGATTTCGGCGGCGAAGTTGAGAGAGGCCTCAATCTGGTCGACGGCGCGCTTCTCCTGGTGGATGCCAGCGAAGGTCCCTTGCCGCAGACCCGTTTTGTCGTCAAGAAGGCCCTTGCCAAGCACCTGCCCATCATAGTGGTTATCAACAAGATTGACCGCGGCGACTCCCGCATAGAGGAAGTTATCAACGAGGTTTACGATCTCTTTATCGACCTGGACGCAACGGAGGAGCAGATCGAGTTTCGAATACTCTACACAAACGCCAAGACTGGGGTAGCCCACCTTAAACTGGGTGACGATTCCACCAATCTGCGTCCCCTCTTCGAGGCGATAGTCTCACATGTGCCTGCCCCCATAGCGAACGATGAGGAAAAACCACAGTTCCTGGTTACCAACCTGGACTACGATCCCTACGTCGGACAGATTGCCATCGGCCGTCTTGCCAACGGGATACTTGAAATGAACAAGGGATATTCCCTCTGCGGTAAAACTAAGATCACTGCGGGGGTTAAATTCTCCGCCCTCTACACCTTCGACGGCCTTAAAAAAATCCATGTCGACCAGGTAGAAGCCGGTGATATCATAGCCATAGCCGGAGTGGATAAGCTGACCATCGGTGATACCATATCCTCCCTTGAAGACCCGGTTCCACTCCCCCGTATCTACATCGACGAACCGACGGTATCCATGTTCTTCTATGTAAACAACAGCCCCCCAGCCGGGACTGAAGGCAAATTCCTGACATCGCGCCATCTTAAGGAAAGACTGGAGAAAGAAACCCTTCGCAACGTGGCGCTCAAGATCAAGCATATGGAACGAAAGGACATGTTCGAGGTGTGCGGACGAGGGGAGCTACAGATGGCTGTCCTGATAGAGACTATGCGCCGTGAGGGTTTCGAGTTCATGGTATCAAAGCCGCAGGTAATCACCAGGGAGGAAGGGGGAAAGGTGCTGGAACCTACGGAACGCCTCCTGCTCGACATCCCTGAGGAGTTCATAGGCGCCATCACGGAGGCGGTCTCCAGGCGCAAGGGACGCATGACAAACCTTATCAATAAGGGAAGCGGAAGGACCAAACTGGAATTTCTGATACCATCCCGGGGGCTGATAGGATTCAGGAACCACTTCCTGACTGACACAAAAGGAGCCGGGGTCATGAACACTATCTTCGAGGGGTACGAGCCGTGGTTCGGCCCGATCCCGCAACGTGCCAACGGGGCGCTCGTAGCCGACCGCCACGGGAGGGTTACGCCCTACGCCAGCCTTGCCATGGAGGACAGGGGAGAACTCTTTGTAGAGATTGGAACGGATGTATACTGCGGGATGATAATCGGGGAAAGAAACCGCCCCGGAGATCTGAACGTCAACATAACCAAGGAAAAACACCTTACAAACATGCGGAGCGCCACATCGGATGCCACGGTAACCCTTCGTCCGCCCCGGCGGCTATCTCTGGACCAGTCCATAGAGTTCATCTCCGAGGACGAGCTGATAGAGGTCACACCGAAGACAATCCGTCTGCGCAAGATGGATATGGAGAAGAGCGCCCACCGCATGAGCAAATAGACAGCCATTCCCCGGAGAGGCTTCGGGCAACAGGTAAAGGGAAGAACCATACAACAATGAAAGCAATGGTGTTGAGCAGAGTATCCACCCTTCAGGAAACCGATAAACCTCTGGAGATGGTAGAGCTGCCCGATCCGACACCCGCCGAGGGCGAGATACTGATAAAGGTCTCCACCTGCGGGGTCTGCCATACTGAGCTGGACGAGATAGAGGGCCGCACGCCCCCGCCGAGTCTTCCCGTAGTCCTTGGACACGAGATCGTCGGCAGGGTCGCCGGTGCAGGCAATGGAGCCTTTCGCTTTCAGACCGGCGACCGAGTTGGGGTCGGATGGATACACTCCGCCTGTGGAAATTGTTCATATTGCCTCTCCGGCAATGAGAACCTCTGCGAAAGCTTCCGGGCAACCGGCAGGGACGCCAACGGCGGTTACGCCGAATATATGACGGTTCCTGAAGGATTTGCCTATCCTATTCCCCATATCTTCAGCGATGAGGAAGCGGCACCGCTTATGTGCGCCGGGGCCATAGGATACCGGTCCCTGCGGCTTGCAGATATCGAAGACGGTCAGAATCTCGGGCTTACAGGCTTTGGGGCATCGGCCCATCTGGTCCTCAAGATGTCCCTCCATCTCTACCCCAATTCCAGGATATTTGTCTTCGCCCGCAGCGAACGTGAGCGGGACTTCGCCCGAGAACTGGGCGCGGTATGGGCCGGAGGAACGGAGGAACGCTCACCGGAGAGGCTGCACAGCATCATAGACACAACCCCGGCCTGGAAACCCGTCGTTGAGGCCATGGCCAACCTCGACTGCGGCGGCAGACTGGTCATCAACGCCATTCGCAAAGAGGACACCGACAAGGAGTGCCTTCTTAAAATGGACTACCCCTCGCATCTTTGGCTGGAAAAGGAGATCAAGAGCGTCGCCAATGTAGCGCGGCGGGATATAAGCGAATTCCTGCAACTTGCCGCCGAGATTCCCATAAGACCCCATGTGCAGGAATTCCCACTGCATGAGGCCAACCTGGCCTTGCTAGAACTCAGAAAAGGAAAAATAAGAGGCGGAAAGGTACTGAAAATTTACTGATCCCCCCTGCCTTGCGGCAAGGTTCCCCTCCATGGCACTTGATTCTTTCCATTCATGATAAGTTACGAAACACTTATTTACCCCTTGTCATATCGCTTTTCTCTATGGTAACGAGCAAAGTGTAATTTTTGCCTTCCCGCCGAGCGCTAAAGAACTCGAATGGAATAGATGCCACTAGATCAAAAAAACTGCATCTAAAGATCTTTTAACAAAAAGCCGATCATGTTCTAAATCGAGAGACCTAATCCCTGCGGTATGATTTTCTTAAGGAGCAAATTGATGCAAAACACTCCTGAGGTTGACAAAAAAAGAAAGTCCCTCTTCTTCATAATATGCAACGCCATAATCATCGGCGCATTCATAATTCTCTCCATCTTTAATTACATGGAGGAGAACTTCTTTGAAATCAAAACCAATATGGCGGTTATTGTCGTCATGATCGCCGGCATCATCGCCACAAAGGCATCGGATGCGCATATGATTATTTTCCGTGCATCCCACCTGCTTGTGTCCCTGCTTTTTTTCTACTGTGTATATGAAGGCTCGGGAAACGGGACAGTGCTTTACTGGGCCACCATCATGCCCATCCTGTTTTTTTTCTTCTTCGGGAAGCGGGAGGGCTTGGTCTGGGTGAGCATCTTTTTTATGGGCATATTGATTATAATGCTGACGCCCTCTATTTTTAACAGCCATCCCTATGACTCTATTACCATCTCGCGATTTTTCATATATCTGTTGATCGTCCTTATCATCAGCTATGGCATCGAATCATCCAGATACGCCTTCAGCAGATTGCTGGACGAAAAAAACCAGATACTGGTGAGGGAAAAGGAGAATCTGGAAAGGGCCCTCAAGGAGATAAAGACCCTCAGCGGTCTGATCCCCATCTGCTGCAGTTGCAAGAAGGTCAGAGACGACGAAGGCTTCTGGCAGCAGGTCGAGACCTATGTAAGGGATCGATCCAGGGCGGATTTCACCCACAGCATATGCCCCGATTGTTTCGAGAAGCTCTATCCAGACTACAAATATCCGGCCCCGCTAGAGGACTCCAAGGAGAACCCTCTATCGGAAACTATCTGAAGCGGTCGTCGGACCGGCGTTCCGTAAGGGCCTTCCGGCAACCCTCAAGCCACCCCGTGCGAACCTCTGTCTGCCCGTCGAATTCCGGGACATAGGGTTTGATATCCAGAAGGGGAGTTCCGTCCAGGATATCGACATTCTGCACATGCAGAATGCCCCCCTCTATCCTGTCGAGCCTAAGGACCGAAAGTCCGATCGGGTTGGGCCTCCTGGGCGCGCGGGTAGAGAAAAGCCCCCTCAGCTGCGAATCGAGAAAGGGTACGACCCGGAGTTTAAAACCCTCGCTGCGGTGGAAGTGATAGAGCAGGATGACATGGGAAAAGCCGTCAAGATCATCAAGGCCTTCACGATATTTTTCAAAAACCTCCACGGTTCCCTTTACTCCGGCAGCCCCTGCGGGCTGGACAGGCATTCCCTCTCTGCTTGAAAAGGGTGTGTGGATTATACCAATCGGTTCAAATTCAATCTTCATTCAATAAATCTCCACTCTTTCAGGCAACCACCAGGCCGTGAGATGGCAACAGGTCCCTCAAGACATAGGTTCTATGAAGGGCCGCCGCCTGGTAAAAGCGGAACAGAGAAAGCCCCGTTGACATCCCTGAAGGCCTCTTTTCCAACACATCGGCCTCCCCCAGCCAAGACTCGCCCCCGTAGGTCGGTACAGTCTTCTGGGCATCGCCAAAGAACAGCCCCTCACTGACGGCGCTCCTCCATGCCCCTATTCTCCCATCCCTGTCGGCCTGCTTCTTCAGGATTCGGGTGATGGTATCTTCCAGGTCTTCAAACTTCCTTGGACTGCCTTCGGAATATTCCGGTCTCGCCTCGGCTATCTTTCCGAAAAAATTGTAGAGGGCCCTGCATGCATCGAGAAAAGTCCGGGGATTGTTCCTGGTTTCGCAGCGCTGCCCCGTTTTTTCGTAGGCGAAACTCCAGACCAGGTAGGGCCTGTCGGGGTAGGTCAGCACCGCGCCGTGCCCGAGGGCACATGAAAACCTTTCCGCCATCGATGACAGTATATTATCGAGCCTTCCGCAATCCATACCATACTTTTCCAGAAAGTCGGCGGCCTTCCCTGCAATATATTCCCTTATGGAAGGCTCCAGATCCCCCAGATCGAAGCTGTCGTTCACCACCTTGTTCTCGGCGGCACTGATCCCTGAAAAACCGTAATGAGAAAAGGTGTCGGCGTAGACATGGGCGGTAAGACCGGCCAACTCCAGGGCGAAACTGCGGTCCATATTTGCGAGTGCATGGTCCACCATCTTTCTGGCTAACTGGCTATCCTTCCGGCAGACAAGACATTCCAGAAAGCGATCCCCCTCACCTCCGGGAAGAAAATGAAAGGGAACGCATATCTGGCGCTGGTCCACCTCGTCTATATTTTTAAAATGCGTGGTGTGATGGGCCGTGGCCTCAAAATCGATCCGTCCTCCATCATCGAAGGCAACGTGCCCCTTATCGCCATTGTCATCGACAAACTGCGATGCCGTAGCGACTATCCGCGCCGCCTCATGATCAAGCCCCGCCGCCCTTGCCAGGGCAAAGACCCCATAATAGTGCATGTCTATCTGCATTATCGGCCTCCCCTAAATCGCCACCGCTACATTCAGATTTCCCCGCCCTGCGGTTTTTCTTCCCTGGAAGAATCCAGGGCAACCTTGCCACCAAAATAGAAACCCGCGATGGAGGCGACAACACCGGTAAGCATGCTGAGGATGTTACCCACAACCTCACCGGACATGCTCTTTACCGCGCCCCCCGCGATAAGATGAAAGAGAGCGACACCGATGATAAGTATAAAGGTAAGGGCTATGGTGGACCTGCGAAAGCCGGAGATCCCCTTGTCATCCGGTTTCTGAAGGCCCCTCTTGATACGCTGATAGTCCAGCCAGGCGTTGGCCCCCATCATTACAAGGGGGAAAACGGATATGATCAGTATGGAGTGAAGAAAATATTCCGGCATGTCACAAAACCTCCTTTAACGGGATTTTTGGTACACTTTTTCAAGAACCTATATCTTTTAAAGCATTTGAAATATCTTTTCAAGGGATTGTCCAGAAAAATGGACTCTTTTCAAAGAGATCCGGGGCAGAGGGCTCAACAGCGGCCTACTTCGTAGAAATAGATCGGATCGTCGTGCATGGTGCCCGAGGGATGAACTGTCCTGACCGGTTTCCAGCCGGGCAGGGTGAAGTTGCAGGATACCACGCGGGTACCGGGCCGCAGCTCCCCTTCAAGCTTCTTCGCAAGCTCGGGCATGATGTCGGGGAAGAGGTAACAGAACAGGACATCGGCCTCCCCCATATCCACCTTCCAGAAATTGCTGCACCGGACGGTAACACCCCGCCTGCCCAGGGAAAGGAGCCAGGCAATCGAAAACATAAGGGGATTTATCTCGTAGCCCCGGCAGCGCACGCCGTAGCGCCTGGCTGCCTGGCGGATTACCCTGCCGTCGCCGCAGCCAAGATCAATCATATACTGCCCCGCCTCCATGGGCAGATTATCCAGGGCGGTCTTGACCCTGACCCGTGCCGACGGGTGAAACATGGCCCCCCTGGTTATGGGAGAGACAACGATAATAGACAGACTGACCAGCAGGACAGCGGCGGTAAGTCCAGCCACAACAAAAAACACTATGTATATAGATGCATGCATGAAAGCCCGCCGCCTGGGAAAAGAATAATCAGAGGGGTCATCCTATCCGCCGCGCCGTAGAATGTCCACGGTAAAATGCGGACAAAAGAAATTATAAAATCAGAATCTTATGAGAAATGCAGCCTTGCCTTCCTGAATTTCCAGAATGAGATGATTTAAATAATTCAACTCACGATACTCATCAGTTTTGCATAGTCAGTGACAATGTCATATTTAACCTGATCAGTGGTGATGCCGGTAAAGAATTTACGTGCGCAATCGATTTTGTATTCTTCAATCGTCCTCAATTCCATGGTGGACATAGAGCCTTTGGTTTCGGCGACGAAATAGATGTGCTTGACCGCTCCTTCCTTAAAGGCGATGGCCCAGTCCGGATTGTAGTTTCCAACCGGAGTCGGTATGAAGAATCCCTTGGGAAGCTTTGCATAGACCACCACCTCAACGCTCTTGTCCAGTTCGGTCACGAATGCTTTTTCCGTCTTGGAATCAGTAAAGACATAATCGTAAACATGATGTTCAGTCTTTATCGCCCTGCTGAAATCCGGTTTTTTTTCTACAGTAAATATCTCATGCAGTTTGTACTTCTCTTCAACCGGGCTGTAGGTAAGGTGCTCCACAATGACAGTTGCCTTCTGTTCGTTGATAATACCAGCGGCTTTTTGCATGAAATCTTCCGGATTCTGGCGGTACTGCGAGAAAACTACCCCGCTCATACCTTTCAGAATTTCGGCAATAGTACTGCGGGTTAGCTGGGTATCCTCAGCCAGGTTGCCGATCAGATCGTATCTGACGGCAGAGTTTACTGAATGGGAAAAACTTCCGGTCTCATTTTCTGTAACGTGAAAGCCCTCTTTCTCTTGCAGTGCCTCGTAGGTGACGGCATCATTCTGTACTCCCCTCTCAACAACATACTGCAGTTTGGAAACCCGTAATTCTTTTTCAAGGGTCAAAACGCATTTTTTAACCAACTCAACCGTATCAAAGTGAACTGTATAGGCCGCCTTACGATTGATTCTATTCCACAGCGCCTTGAACTCGGCCTTTTCAAGATTCGCATTAGGAGAAATAAACTTTGCCTTGCGCCCATTTTCGACCTCCGGCATAGCGGCTCCACTGAAAACGCTGTCGATCAGTTGTATGATCTGTGGAGCATAGGGAGCAAGATCCGGGGGTAAAGGGGCCAAGGTGTCGTCCTTTTTAGCTTCATGGTAAGTGGCTGTAATTTCCTTTTGGGTATTCACATAGCTATTTTGAATCAAATAGAAATAAATTCCTGTAGCCATCTCTGTTGTAATAGTAACATCACCTTCCGGCGTCCTGAGAATCTTGCCGGTAAAGTATGCCTCATCGGCCTTGCGCGGTCTGTCGGAAAGAGACTCAGAAATTTCTTTTTGGAGGCCGACAGTAAAATCCTTGTAACTTTCGCTGGCAACAACAGTCAGGAGGTTGATATCGTGGATATTAGCCCCGCTGTCCATGCGGTCACCGCTCTGGTTGACACAGAGGCGCAGGCCGCGCCCAACCTCCTGGCGCTTTCGAATACTACTGTCACTGTGCTTGAGGGTGCAGATGACAAAAACATTGGGGTTGTCCCAGCCTTCGCTCAGTGCGGAATGAGAGAAGATAAAGCGCACAGGTTCATCGAGAGAAAGCAGACGTTCTTTATCTTTCAGAATCAGATCATAGGCATCGACATCATCTGCTTCCTTACTCCGGGCGCCCACTTTTGGGTCAACCAGATGTTTGCTTTTCTTGTCGATGGAAAAGTACCCGTTATGGGTTTCCCCGGCCTTTATACCTTTAAGGTATTTACGATAAGGTACATCCAGAAGAAGCGGCATTTCGTTCAACGCGTCCGCATACTCCTCTTCGAATATCCGGGCATATTCACCCGCCTGCTCAACTCCGTCGTCATAGCGGCGGTATTTAGCAACCTCATCGATAAAGAAGAGCGAAAGCACTTTGATCCCTGAAGGGAAAAGGGCCTGTTCTTTTTCAAGATGTGCCTTGACCGCCTCGCGGATCTGAATCCGGCGCAGCGTAGCCTCATTGACATCACCGGTTGCCTCACCTGCTTCCAAAACCTCGCCGTTAGTGAAAGCTACCGTATCTGTCACCGCGTTGATATCGGCAATAACAAACCCCTTATACTGTGAAAGCCCGCCTGAAAGATCAAAGAGGTTGTCATTTTTCCCGAACTTGCGCACAAGCCGCTTGATACCGTTTTGCTGTTTCACCTCAAACTCAATGCGGGCAACGGGGGGACTGGTAGCGGAAATCTGGATCGACTCCAGATAGAGATAGGCATTCGTTCCGGTCAGACCTCTGACGGTAATACCGCGTACGGCAATCTTTTTGACCAGCTTTTGATTATAGGCGTCCAAAGCATCCAACCGGTGAATTTTGTTGTGTTCGGTTCTGTGGGTGGCGGAATAACGCAGGATTGCCAGCGGATTGAATTCCTCAAGGGCTTTTGTAGTCGCAGGCCCTTCCATTTTTTGTGGTTCATCGAGGATGAGAATCGGATGGTTGCTCTTGATCACATCAATAGGGCATCGTGACTGAAAATCATCAAGTTCAGCATAAATACGCAGGTTATCTTTGCCTTTAGCGGCAAAAGCCTGGACATTGATTATCATGACATTGATACCGCCGTCGGAGGAGAACTGCTCCAGGTGATGAAGTTGTTTTGAATTGTAGATAAAAAAACGGGCGCGTTTGTTGTATTGCTCCATGAAGTGCTCGGCGGTAATCTCGAAGGATTTAAAAACGCCTTCGCGAATTGCTATGGACGGAACCATGACGATAAATTTTGACCAGCCATAGCGGCGGTTCAGTTCGAACATTGTCTTAATATAGCAGTAGGTTTTGCCGGTGCCTGTTTCCATCTCAACATCGAGATTGACCGCACAAACCTTGGTGCTGACCAGTGTAGTAGATTGCGGGAGATTCTGCCGCTGCTGCACGGCCTGGATGTTCGCAAGAAGCTGATCCTTCGTAAGAATCAGTTCACGGTTTTTAAATCCGGACTGAGAAAAGTCAATACCTGCTTGAGTGTGTCCACCCTTACCAGTCCTCCCGGTTTTACCGGGGTCTATACGATAAGTGACGCCTTCGCTTTTCGTCTGTCCGGCAAAGCAGTCCGCCACCGCATTAACGGCGTCGGTCTGGAAGGCCTGTTTTTTAAATTTAAGTTTCATTTTTTGTGGTTCCGTATGTTTTCAACCAATTGTATTCACCGACATTATTCAGACTTTATTCTTATTTTTATTAATATTTATTAATTTTTATTAATATTATTATCATTATTAAGAGTCCATTTAGGCGATTTGCGAGAGCCTATATTAACTATTGTTCCGGCAGTCCGCATGCTGGCAATTAAATTATTGATTTTAACACTCTTCTGCTTGTCGTCCAGCACTTCACTCAACTTGTCCCATAATAACGTGTTAATCTCCTTACGGGTTGCCGAATCAAACTTAATCAGATAGTCACGTATCAACTTGACGTAAAAATCATTATCCTGTGCACGGGTCCGAATATAGTCAGCTTTGCTTGCTGTCGCAGCGGCAACTTTAGCTGAAACATAATAGTTGGGTTTCCTGCCCTCAATAAGATTTGCCTGCCGCAAATGCTTCACCATTGCGTTATCAAGCGGAAGCTTTTTCTGAACACGATCAAGCGCAAAAATATCTTGCAGCGACAGGTCTGTTTTTTGGATCAGCGTACGGCTATAAGCCGGATCAACAATCTTTCCATGGATAGTTATTTTTACAGCGTCAGGCTCGCTCAGATCATAATCCGGTAGAGGGAAATAGCGCCGTGCCTGGCCAATGTGCATCTCATAAATGCCATATCCCATGGTGTCGATCATACTAAGCTCTGCCATCGCCTGTGCCAGGAAAGGGTTGCGATAGCGTCTGGGGGTTTTGTGCCCTGAGATATAATCCACAGGTTGCCCTTCATAAAAAGAGCCTTCATTTTCAAAGATAAGCCTGTCAGGCAGTTCCGTAACAATGATCCGGCCACTACGTGCATAATCCTGATGAGCGATGCAGTTATGCAAAGCCTCCAGAATAATCTTCTGATCGTATTTGGCCATTTCTATTGGAAGCAATTGATCTTCAGGGAGGAGACGCAATTGAATGTTACGGATTTTTTGATATAGCCTGCTGGTATTAAGCAGAAACGGGGGGCCGAAATGCTGATAAGCGCGTTCTGCGCCTTCCAGCTTCCAGGTCATCTGCGCCGGGTGAGGTGAAAGCAGATGTGCCGCTTCTGCCTTACCAAGCAACAAAAGAGTCGCACGGGTTATTTGACCGTCCTTCGTTTGCTTGGCACGGTCCAGAAAAGTCATCTCCGGCCATGACATTACATCTTCTTCTTTAAAACGATTGGCATATTTCTTTGCAAATGACTCTCTGGCCCTCGACAACGCTTTCGGATCAAGATGATCAACTGTCGCAGCAGTAACTATCTGCCCGGACCAGTCCGAAGCTCCGGCCTGCCTGCGGATTTCATCGAGCTTATCCAGCCCGAGATGCGTCAGGCTTTCGCCTGCGCGGGCGTAATAATGCCCTTTCCATGCAATTGGCATCCCCAAGGGGGCCGCAGGTATTTCGAACAGGATTACACGCCCCTTATCGCTATGCAACTCATGAATTTCACGGAACGTAATTCCGGGCTCCGTATCGTCCGAAATTTGCATCTTCAAGCCCTGTAAACGCGCTTTATCCTGCCGGTAATCGCTGCCGACGATGGATCTGCTTTCATTATCAACACCAAAAACCAGCCAGGCCTTTTCAATATCCCGGAGGTTGGCTTCATTGGCAAGTGCCGAAAAATATTTGCCGATGTCAGATGTCGAGTATGAGTCGCCGACTCTTTTGAACTCGACCACCTCGTTTTCCCAGCGGCCGATCAGGCTATGTAAAAGTTGAAGCAGGTCTTTTTGTTCCATGAAAACTGCTCCCTTAAAT
Organism: Syntrophales bacterium; assembly: GCA_963665835.2. Lineage (GTDB taxonomy): Bacteria > Desulfobacterota > Syntrophia > Syntrophales > UBA2210 > UBA6078. Next base: position 1,297,336 of record CAXXWJ010000002.1, read on the forward strand.
GAACTTCACTTCTTTGCCCGGCGGGGCAATCTACTGCTAGGGCTTCATTCTTTTCCGCGCAATGACAGGTTGTAGGGGCGGGTTTCAAACCCGCCCATTTTGGTCAAGGGCGGGTTTCAAACCCGCCCCTACAGGGTCTTCACCTCGGTGTCCGGGGACAGAAGTTTGAATATCTGCTCCACATTGATCTTGACGCTGTCGCTGCCGAAGGCGTCATCACGAAAAACCGCCCGCAGGGGTTTGTATACGGCAAGTTTCTTGACAAACTCCTCGGTAATGCCTTTGTCGAAGCAGGCAACCAAGGCATCGGTATCGACGATAAAGACTGTTTTTCCGTCTATGGTCTCTTTCACGATCGGCAGGGATAGCTCAATTCCCCAGTCGAGAAATAACTGGAAAAGCAGGTCCTCGGGGCGGCGGTCCGGTTTGATGTGATCCTTGAAAAGGTCCAGATTGTCCTGCTCCAGTTCGTCGGGCCTGTAATAGACGTCCTTCATGTTGGAGGTGTCCACCTTGAAGACACGGAAACCGATGTCGAGATCCTGCGTGGTGATGGGGCTTGCTTCCTTTATCTTTTTACCAGTCTGGTGAATGCGTTCTTTCGTGATGTCGGCGATGGTTAGCAGCGAGCCATTGTCTGTACCGGCGATTGGCTCGGGCAGTTGTACAAGAATGCACTGGCGATTGCCGCCATCTTCGGCGTTCTGACGAAACACCGCATCCATGGTCGAACCCGTTCCGGCAAAGAAATCGAGGGTGATATCCGATTCGCTCGGTTCGGTCGTCAATTCAAGGATGCGCCGGATCAACCGTGTCGGCTTGGGCGTATTGAACACAACATCGGAATTGGGAAAGTCAACGAGTGAAATTAGTTCCTTCTTGGCCTCCTGAGTGTGGCCGACTTCGCTGTATGGCCACAGGGTTTGTGGCACCCGCCCGGCCTTTACTTCGGTCAAAAACCGTTTGACTGCGGGTTGATTATTGCCATTTTGACCCCACCATATACGACCATCCTTGTCGAGTTCACGAAATTTTTCCTCTGAATAAACCCAATATCGTCCAGAAGGAGGGCCTTCAATTACCCGTCCACTCGGAGTCGTGATCTCATACGTTCCCTTGCTGTAGTAATTACGTGCCGACATCCCATCAGCTCGCCAAATTCCTCTCTTATCATTATCTGGATTGGAATAATGTGCCTCCATTTCCGGGGTGCGGGCCAGCAGATTCGGGACCCAGGTCTCCGCGTTGCGGGCGTATACGACAAGGTAGTCATGATCTTCGGAGAAGTGTCGTGCGGAGTTCTTGGGAGAGTAGACCTTCTGCCAGATGACAGTAGCAACGAAATTCTTGCTGCCGAAGATCTCATCCATCAGAGCGCGTAGGTTTTGTGCTTCGTGGTCATCGATACTGACGAAGATCACTCCATCCTCCCGAAGGAGATTCCGTGCCAATTTTAAACGGGGATACATCATGGAAAGCCAGTCCGAATGAAATCGTCCATTCGATTCGGTATTGGCAACCAAACGGTTCCCCTCCTCGTCCTTCTGATTGGATCGCTGCAAGAATGCCGCTGTATCTTCAGCAAAATCATCGTTATAAACAAAATCATTTCCCGTGTTATACGGTGGATCGATATAGATCATCTTGATCTTGTTCAGATAGGTTTCCTGGAGTAGTTTGAGGGCATCGAGATTATCCCCTTCGATAAAGATATTTTTGGTCTTCTCAAAATCAACGCTCTCCTCCTCGCAGGGGCGCAGGGTCTTGGCGATGGGGGCATTGGCTGTGAGGATCGCTTCGTTCTTGCCGGGCCATGTCAGGGTGTAACGCTCCTGCGGCCCCTCCACCAGGGTAGCAGAAAGCTCCTGCCTCAGCAGATCAAAATCTACGGCCCTTCGCACCGCACCCTTTTGATCCCTGGCTTCGGTGATGCAGTTTGGGAAAAGCTTCGCGATTTTTTCAATATTCTCATTCACCAGATCGGGGGTCCGCATCTTCAGTCTTTCCATTTTTAAATCCTTTGTCCAAAACGCTTGTTGTAGGGGCAGGTTTTAAACCTGCCCCTACAGGTTAAATCGTTTCCTTCACTGTTGGTTTTAAACCCGGCCCCTACGGCCTGCCATATGGGGCTTTCTTTCACGGGCGGGTTTGAAACCCGCCCCTACATCTGAAACTTTCCCTTTCACGGGCAGGTTTAAAACCTGCCCCTACGTGTTGATCGTTTTCTTCATTGTTGGTTTTCACCAGGCCCCTGTCGGCAATTTGCCGGATTCTCCCTGTCCAATTCCCATTTCATGGGATTATTGACAATATATTCACGGGCACGGGACAATTCCTTTTCATCCCTGATAACCCGTTCGTAATAATTTCTCTGCCAGACGGAGCGGCCGGGGCTTTTGCGAAATCCATTAATTCGCCGACTGGAGAATGTTTTAAATCCCCTAATAATTTCAGGCAACCCATGTTGTTTTTCCGTGGTGGCGGTAGGGGCGGTAGGGGCGGGTTTCAAACCCGCCCTTACGAAACCCGCCCCTACCGCCCCTACGATCTCAATGATCCCATGGACATGATTCGGCATGACTCTAAATTCGTCCAGGGTAATATGTTTGTAATGATTGGGAAGATCGTCCCACACCGCCCGAACAATCCGCCCTGTTTCATTGGGCGTCATTTCACCATGAACAACTTCACCAAAGAGACATTCCCGATGCAAAACACATATTGTCACGAAGTACGCCCCGGCCTGGGAATAATCATACTCCCGCAATCGAATGGAACGGCGGTGGTGAATATCAGGGTTAAATGACATGGTAAAATTCCCTTAAACAATCGGGTTGCCATTGTAGGGGCGGGTTTAGAACCGGCCCCTACATTCAAAAATTTCCCCTTCACGGGCGGGTTTAGAACCGGCCCCTACGTGACTAACCCCTTTAATTGCCCTTGTAGTTCCCGTGCCTGTGCATTTAACTCCATCTTGCGGTTAAACTGCTTTTCGGTTTTTATCTTTGTCTTCAGTATCTCCAGATCGCGGCGGCATCTGCGAATCGCCTCGACTCTTTCGGCCAGTGTGCCCAGGTCCTCGCCTTCCCGTCGCGGAAGATCAATATAGGCAAAAAGCATCTGTTCGTAAAGGCTTTTAATGTCCAGAGCCAGGGGCAGCGGCAGATGCTGATCGAGTTCCTTCATCCAGCCGGTCTCAAAATAGGTCTCTGTCACCCACTTGCCGGAGCTGTCGGCGGCGGGCCGCTTCCAGGCGGCCATTCTCTTCACTCGCCCTTCGTAGAACAGACGGTAAAGAATGGGATAGGGGATCGCCCTGTCGATAGTCGACAGGACCCTTTTGTCCAGTTCCTGCTGTCTGAGAATGATATCGAATACCTGAATCTCGGTGAACCCGCCGCGGGAGGCAAGATTGACGGTTTCCGGTGACAGTTTATATCTCCAGACAATCTCGCCTACCTGCTTGACGAACTTGTCTCTGACCGATTTGGAGGGCCTGGCACCTGCATATATCTTGATCTTCGGTATCGCCCGGTTGAATTCGGCCTTTGCGGGATAGATGAACATGGTCAGCCTGCACCCCGCACAATCAGAAAGGCGACAAGTTCGAAGTCATCCAGACCGCTTATGGTATTGAGCAGGGCGGTTGTTCCGCCCGCAGTGAAGAGGCTGTCTATGTCCTTTTCTTCCTTGAGGCTGATCATGGAGTTGATCGCCTCTTTCAGCAGCTGTGAATATATCGTCATTTTACGACCGTCCCGCGTTTCGCGGTTGAAAGGCCTGTAGAGGGATGGTATCGGCTCCGGCCTGTCCTTGCAGGCAGAGCGGAGATGGTCGAGAACCTTTTTGACTTCCCTATGATTGATCAGGACCTTCCCGTCCATGTCTATGTAAATCAGGTAGTAGGGGTGCAGCCTGTTCTGCTGGTCAATGTTGACCCCGTCGTCGGTGTTGCGCAACACAAAGATCACGCCGGGGTAGATTCCCTTTTCAGGCTCCGCGGCGACTAACGCGTGCATCCCCCTGGGAGCGCCTTCCAGAGTGCCATTAGTCTTTACATAATTCACCAGATCCATGCGGAAATCGTTCAGGCCCAGGTCCGTAATAGATACGCCCGTCTTTACATCTTCCAGATCTATGACTTCATCCTGCAATCGCCGGAGTTGTTCCTTGCGAAAGGCGAGATCGTTGGCCTCGGCACTCAGTGGATTGTCGTCGCCGGTGGCGGTTACGTCGGCAATTACCATGCGGCTTTCAACACGGGCCTTAAGGTTGATATAGTCATCGAGGGAGATGTCCGGCCAGAAGTTTACAAGCTGAATCCTGGCGTTTCTGGAACCGATTCTGTCGATCCGGCCGAAACGCTGAATGATACGGACCGGGTTCCAGTGGATGTCGTAGTTCACCACAAAATCGCAATCCTGTAGGTTCTGCCCCTCCGATATGCAATCGGTACCGATCAGAAGATCAATCTCCGCCTGTTCCTGCGGCAGGATCAAATACTTTTCCTTCGCAACAGGGGAAAAGAGGGTAAGGATAGATTGAAAGTCGTATCTACGGTGCAACGTTGATTTACAGCCTTCGCTTCCGGTAACGATTGCCGTGTCCAGATTAAAGGCATCTTTAATGTATGGTGCCAGGTTGTCGTAGAGGTAACGGGCCGTGTCGGCAAAGGCCGTGAAGATCAATATTTTCTTGTTTCCAGGGTTAACAGGCTGAGCCTGCTTTCGGTCTATCACCTCTCTCAGGCATTGGAGCTTCGCGTCATCAGGAGGGGTGATTTTCCGCATCTGGCAAAGCAGCTCTGACAAGGTTTCCAGATCGCGGCTCAGGTCAAATTCCCATGAATCAAGATCCATATCGTAGAAACTGATCTGTACCTTGCCCCCCGTGGAGGCCTCATCCTCCGGAACTTCCATTTCGTCTTCATCTACATTTTCAAAGGCCGCCGAAAGATCTTCAAAGCTGCCCGCTATACCGGTCTCCTTGAAACTCTTAATCTTGGACAATGCCTTTTCATGCTTGTCCTGCAACATCTGCAACGTTAGCCGGAAGGCCTCCACCGAACTCTCCAGACGTTTCAGTAAATTGACAGTCATCAACGACTGGAGGCTCCTTTCTCTGTCGCTCTGTTTCAGACGGGAAAGGCCGCCTTGTACCTCAGTGTCGTACAGCTCTTCATACTTTTCGAGACGGCTGGGCAGGATATACCTGAAAGGCGCATAGACGGACATGTTCAGGATAATCAGGCGGTTGAATATCTCATTGAAGCCTATAACGTCGGTGCGATTGGTCAGCGGACTGTAAAAGGATACAGGCTTGAGACGTTCCGGAAATGGCCCGATATCCTTGACGTCGTAAAATTTCTGAATATGTTTTCTGGAACGCGCGATGGTGACACTGTCGAGCAACTCGAAAAAATCAAATTCCAGAGCGTTCAGGATAGAGGCGGGGGTTCTTTCCTCCGGCGGCAGCTGTGACCATACATTGAATACCCTCTGCGCCCGGCGGAATATCTCGTTGATATCCTTCTCCGTGTGCAGTTTTCTGTCCAGCTTTTCAGAGTCGCCCTCGTAGGCAAGTGCAAGCTGGTTGCGCAGGTCGTTGAACCGGTTATTGACAGGGGTGGCGGAAAGCATCAGGACCTTCGTCTTTACACCGGCCTTGACAACCCTGTTCATCAATTTCTGGTAGCGGGTTTCCCTGTCCTTAAACGCATCTTTGTTACGGAAATTATGCGATTCATCGATAACAACGAGATCAAAATTGCCCCAGTTTATCCGGTCCAGCGGAATACCAAGGGAGTAGCCGCGCCCCCTCTGGAGATCAGTGTGACACAGAACGGTATAATTGAAGCGGTCCTGTGCGAATGTGTTTGTTACGAGATTCTGGTTATAGTTCTGCCAGTTATCGGACAGTTTCTTCGGACAGAGAACAAGGACGGATTTGTTACGTAGTTCGTAATATTTGATTACAGCCAGGGCTGTGAAGGTCTTTCCCAGGCCGACACTGTCGGCGAGAACGCAACCGTTATAGCTTTCCAGTTTATTGATAATGCCAACGGCTGCATCCCGCTGAAAATTGAAAAGCTTGTTCCATATCAGGCTGTCTTTATAACCTGTAAGATCGTTGGGCATGACATCCTCGGAAATATCTTCGAGAAATTCATTGAAGATGTTGAAGAGGATCAAGAAGTAGATGGATTCGGGAGAATTTTCCGCATAGACGGCTGCGATATGCTCGCTGACCCGATCGGTTATATCATCAACCCTTTCACGATCATGCCATATCTGATCAAAGAGTTTCAGATACTGTGTAGTCATCGCCCTATCGGTCAACTTGTTCACAAAATTGGATACGGCGTTTCCCTTCTGAAAACCCAGATCTACTGCGGTGAACCCGCTTAGAGGAGTATAGGCTGTTTTTGTCTGATCACCATCGACACAGGAAAACTGCTGCATATACGCATTGGAGCGGTTCGATCGGAATTGCACCTTGCGGCTGATCCAGTCAGCGCATTCTCTGGCTATGGCCCGTTGCGTAAGTTCATTCTTTAAACGAATCTCAAACTCGGAGCCGTAGAGGCTGTTTTCCCGATTCAGTTTGGGGATATGAAACTCCCGCCTCTCCTTGTGGAATTTGTCCGTAACTTGATTGGGGATGAATGTCGGTGACGTAAAAAGGAACTGGAGAGAATCAATCTGTTCCAGTTCTTTTTTCAGTGCTTCGTAGGCGTAAATAGAGAAACAGGAGGCGGCGATCTTTAATTTTGCGTTAGGATTAAGTTCTTTTTTGAGATCGTCGCCTAAGAGACGGTTTATGTTGTCTATTATCTCCATTTGGATATCCGCAAGATCGGGGAGTTCAAAGCATCCAACAAACAGAGAAGTAATTAGCAGAAAAGGACGTAAAGTCAAGGGATTTAGGTTTATTGACTATTCACGAAATGAAACCTACCATTAGGAATAGATTAAAGGGAGGTATTGATTAGGTGTTGAGTGCCAAGACATCGATAACGGAAAAATGTGCCAGCACATAGCAAACAAAGTTCTCTGACAATCGAATAGCGATCACGTAATTCTGTGAACACCAAAATAGATACGGAGGTGTTCATGGAAAAGGAAAACAAGCAGCAACGGGTCTTGGCCGTGGAGCGATTTATAAACGGTGAAAGTCCCGAATCAATATGTGCGTCGCTGGGCAAGTCGAAGTTCTGGCTGTACAAGTGGTTCAAGCGGTATAGCGAGGGCGATGCCTCGTGGTGCGAGGATCGTTCTCGTCGCCCCCGTGTGATCCCAAACCGGACACCATTAGAGATCGAAGAAATCGTCAAGATGGTTCGCCTCAATCTCTATAATCAGGGTTTGTTCTGCGGTGCTCAAGCAATCCTATGGGAGATAGAAGATCTTGGCGCCAAACCGTTGCCGTCAATCAGGACAATCAACCGGATTCTCGCCAAGAACGAACTGACACATCGACGAACCGGCAAATATGAGTCCAAAGGGACGGCATATCCCGTTCTGCCGTCAACATTGCCGAACCAAACCCATCAGGCTGATCTTGTTGGCCCGTGCTATCTGAAGGGACCGATTCGTTTTTACAGCCTGAACATCGTTGATACGGCAACGGTCCGGTGTGGACTGCATCCTTCCATTGCCAAGTCAGGGCAAATGATCCTTGACGGGTTTTGGAGCGCATGGAAGCGGATGGGAATACCAGAGCGTGTCCAAGTTGATAATGCCATGTCTTTCTTCGGAAGCCCGACACATCCACGTGGAATGGGTCCCCTTATCCGACTCTGTCTGCAAAACGGTGTCGAGCCTTGGTTCATACCAATGGCCGAACCGTGGAGAAATGGAATGATTGAAAACTTCAACGACCGTTATCAACAGAGATTTCTCGGCAAAGTTATCATGGCGTCCATAGGGGATCTGCAATTGAACTCACTTGCGTTCGAACAGCGGCACAACAGCAGGTATCGCTACAGCAAACTCAAAGGTGATACACCGCTGAAAGCTCTTGCCGCCTCGAATGTCAAATTGAGGTTTCCAAAAGCAGAGGAGCCTCCCATGCATCGAATGAAAAAGCCGGAGATTGGCAAATATCACGTTGTGCGCCTCATTCGCAGCAACCTGAAATTGAATATCTTCGGAGAATGCTTCTCGGCTCCGCCAGAGACCATGCTTGAATACGTGGTGGCTACTATCGATGTCAAAGAGCAGAAACTAAAACTCTTCCTGGACAAAAAACAGGTAGAGGAATTCGATTACAAACTGCGATAGCTCAGTTGAGTGTCAGCGATGTCGTGGCACAAAAAATCGTTATCGATGTCTTGGCACTCGACAATTAGGTACAAAACAGCCTACCCCGCCCGGCTCACCTCTTCCAGCAGTTGTCGGCCTTTTCTGTTTTCGGGATTTACGGAGAGGACAAAGTTGATTCTCTTCAGGATCTCTTCTCTCCTGGAGCTGTCCCGGTTTGACAGGCAGTGGAGATACTGAAGGCGGGCCAGGCTGAGATGGGCTTCTTCGCTCATGGGGTTCAGCAGGACGGAGTGTTCAAAGGCAGCGACGGCCTTTTCGTAGTTTTCCGTTTCTTCGTACAGGGCCCCCAGCTGCTTCCAGGCCTCGGCGCTATCCGGCTCGATCCCCAGGATGTGCTCGAAGGCATAAAGGGCCTGCGGATAATCGCCAAGCTGGCCATGGAGTTTGCCCAGGTTGAAGAGGGCCTTTAGGTGGTCGGGATTTTTTGCAAGGACCTTCTGGTATTCTTCAATGGCTTCGTCGAACATATCATGCCGGTCGTAGAGACGTGCCAGCCGGAAGTGGGGAGATGTGGCATCGGGCTCTGCCGCTATCGCCTGCCGGTACTGATCTATGGCGCCGTGATAGTTTCCTTCAATCTCCAGAAGATGGGCGCTATTTAGCATCGCTTCGATGTTTTTGGGATCAATATCAAGCACTTTCTTATACATCTGTTTAGCTGTGCCTGTCCTTTTCATCCTCTCGTATATCCGGCCAAGATTGTTGTATGCCTGCGGATTTTCAGGTTCAAGCCAGGCCACCCGCTCGAAGCATTTCAGCGCTTCTTCATGGCAGTCTCGGTTGAGATATATGAAACCGAGACGACTGTAGGCGTCGGAGAAAGTCCCATCGAACTGTATGGCTTTTATGTATGCCTCTATGACCCGGTCGGAGTCTGGCGCAAGACGGCTGTAGCGGCAGGCCTTCAAAAACCATTCCCGCGCAATATTCTTTTTGTCCAGAGGAATCTGATTTGCCATGTAAGTTATCTTCATTTCTCTACATTAGGCCTACATCAAGGACTGCCTCTTTTCCTCCTCGAATCGATGCAGAACGGATTCTCTGATCCGGCTCCAGACCTCGACGGGGTCGGAGAAGCGGGATGAGGTAAGTTGCGGGTGCTCCTTGAGAAACTGGGCCGCCATAACACCTGCCAGTTTAAGGCAATGCTCCGAGGTGGAAGACCGTGCCTGACGGATCACCTGAAATGGCAGTGGCACTGCGGCCTTGATATCCCCGATCTCCACGTCTACAGTTTTATCTTCCTGTGACGAATGGTTCTGCGGCGAAGGCCTTTCCGGTTCGGCCTTTTCAAAAACAAGCCGGGGCCGCATTTTTTCCTCCACGTCCTCAACAGCCGGAGGGTCCGTTTCTTCAATAAGGGCTTCGGACGTTATCACAGCGGCCGGAGGGTCTACAGAGAAAACCCGCTCCTGAGAAACAAAGGTCTCCGGCTCCGGAAGCGGTTCTAAATGATCGACCGGGACCGGCTCTTCGGACTGAGCAAACTGGACAGGAGCCTCTTTTAATTCTCTCTTAATTCTCTTCTCCGGTGCTTTTTTCCTGGCCGAGGACCCTGTTACGCGCTGGAACCGCTCTCCGATCTGCCATACCATGTCGCCGGGAATCTGCTTCAGGCCGTTTGTCTCTCCAGCCTTGAGGGAGAGCTTGCAGATCTTGTTTATGAGGCGCGGAACGCCATGCTCGGATTGTTCCAGAAGCACTTCGAAGACATCGTCGGGAAATATGACTCTGTCAGATCCGGCAAGCTTCAGTCGGGTTTCGACATATGATTTAACCATCTCCGGCGTATTTATCTTTTCTATCCGGTTGTAGGTCCCTATCCGCTGGAAGAGATTTGCCCTGCTGGGATGCTCGAGCCTCTTCGCCAGTTCGGTCTGACCGGCAAGAACCATGGTGAAAAGGTTGCGCTGGTCGTCTTGCATGTTGGTTAGCAGCCTGAGGTTTTCCAGATTGGCCGGGGCTATGGCATTGGCCTCGTCTATAAAGATGAGTACCTTTCTTCCTTCGTCTATGGTCTCGAATAGTATCCTGTTGAAGGTCTCAAGCAGATCTACTTTTCTGTTATTATCCTGCGGCTGTCCTGTAAGCTGGCCTATGATCTCCTTGGTTAGCTGAACAAAGGTAATGCTCGGATTGGTGATAAAGGCTATCCTGTATTTTTCCTGATCAAGAGAATCTATTATCAGGCGCAGCGAAAGGGTCTTGCCCAGCCCCACGTCGCCTACTATCACCGATATGCTCTCCCCCCCTTCCTCTATGGCAAAAAGGGTTTCGGCAATCGCGTTTTCCATGGAGAGGTGACTGTCCACATACATGGACGGATCGGGAACATTATCAAAGGGAGGTTTTTTCAGGCCCCAATATTCGTAATACATAATATCCTTTCTCCTAAGCTTTCTTATCTGGTGGATTCGAAGTATTCCTTTCCGGTCAGAAACTCCATGATGTCTTCCATTGAAAACCGCCTGGTTCCGCCTATCTTGTAGCTGTTCAGCTTTTTATTCCTGATAAGATTTCCCAGGCAGCTTTTGCTTATCTGTAGCATTTCACATACATCCCGGGCCTTGAGAAGCCTCAGGTTGTTTATACGGTCGAAGTAAAAATTCAGGCTTATCTGGCCGTCCTCGCCCTGCTGCACATCTATGGCCGCTCCCTTTGATGTTCCCGCCGCCATATACTGTCCGAAGCTGCCTGATTTGATGAATTCGCATTGTTCGGGGGTCAGCTCAAAGGAGATAATCTCCTTTTTATTGGCGGCGGATTCAACAGCAGGCTTCTTCTGAATTTCAGGGGCTCCGGGATCGTTTCCGGGAATCTTCGGCGGAACCAGTCCCAGGCGCCGATCCGCAAAGGCCTCCTGAAGGGGTGCTTCACTGGCGGCGCCCCCGATTTGCCGAATATCTTTTCGCCTTCTTACTATGCAGATCTTTTCCATAACGCTCCTTATAGATGACCGATGGGCAAAGCTTGACTGATCCAGATATCTCTTTTTTAATTATCGGATTTCTCAGGGTAAAATTTAATTTATGAAGCGAAAAACTTCGGTGACCTGGCGATCACACCTAATCAAATCATGACCCATGGCTTTGCGTCCTGCCCTCACGGGAAGTTTGCCTTTATCGGTTTTGAGAGAACTGTCGGGCTACCTGTCTCGACAGGGAAAGGGCCGAGCGTGCATCCCGGTTTCAGCCGGGCAGGTCCTTTGGATTATATGTAACCAATCCTGGGAAAATATTCAATGACAGGCGTTACACTTTTAGTGTAACGGAGATCACAGGGAGGGTCATGCAGGACGCTGACTGCTTCTGAGGTAATGCCTTATGGCGAGAATGGGGTGAAGGTAGAGCATACGCGGTCCGGCGTATCTCATCACCGCCCGGATGTTTTTTTTCATGTCAGGTTTATAACATTGCACCGGGCACTGGGAGCAGGCGGGTTTGTCTTCGAGAAGGGGACAGTGCTCCAGGCGCAGCCTGACATAGTCCAGAAGTTTCTGGCAGTCCTGACAAAGACCTTCGCTGGTACCGTGATTCCCGTGGCAGAAGATCTCTATCATTGTTCCGCCGGTCTGGAGGTCCTTCTCAAAGTTCGGGTTTCCCTCGGATATAATAGACATATGACCACCCCATACTCTCCAAATCCTTTTTATAAATCCTTTTCGTCAGATTTTTCCTTCTTACTTTTTTTGTCTGCCACCTGGCAGGAGTCCTTCATTCAGGTTGATATCCCCATCTTGGGCAGGATATATGCCTGAAGCAGGTACCAGATCGCAATGATGGCAAACAGAAGTATGGTCCCTCTCATTTATATCACCTTTATAAATCCTTTCCTTTTAAAGAGCAGGATACGCTCTTTTCCTTCCAGGTTCTATCTGTTTTTCCTATGAACGTTTTAGAATATCTCCCCTTGTACTTATAACGATTTCCTCCATCGGAACATCACATTTTGACGCCGCCATCGCACGCCTGACAATCAGGGGCAGGCCCGCGCAGCAGGGAACCTCCATGACAACGGTGGTGAGACTACGGACCCCGGCGGTCCTGAATATATCGGCGAACTTGTCCACATAACTCTGGGCGTCATCAAATTTTGGACAGCCCATCATGACAATTTTCCCTTTGATCAGATCCTGAAGCGATGGGAAGGCAACTGCCGTGCAGTCCGCTATTACGAGAAGATCGGCGCCTTTCAGAAATGGGGCCGTCGGAGGGACCAGCCTTATCTGTACAGGCCAGTGGGTGAGAGAGGACGGGGATGATAGGCCTTCCATCCCCTCTTTTCCGATATCAGTGGGCCGGTTCGCCGCCTCGCAGGGCGATATGGTTCCGAAGGTCTCGATATTGGACGATGGGCATCCGCATGCCATGACCGGCGCTTCCTTCTGCTTGAGATGCTGCTTTGTTGCCTCTTCGTCGAAGGGGGATGCCTCGCGTTCAACGATCTTGAGCGCCCCGGTTGGGCACTCTCCTATACAGGCGCCCAGGCCGTCACAGAAGGTCTCCGATACAACCCTTGCCTTTCCGTCAACTATCTGCAGCGCCCCTTCTGCGCATCCGGTGACACACTGTCCGCAGCCGTTGCACAGATCTTCATCTATTTCGATTATCTTGCGCACTATCTTCATGGCATTCCCCTACCCTAAATCACAGTCCCTTCACCATTGCATCCACATCGGTCTTGACATCGGTGATGGGTCTTATATTGAAATTCTCAACAAGGACCTTCAGGACGTTCGGCGACACAAAGGCCGGAAGGGTCGGTCCCAGACGTATCCCCTTGACCCCGAGAAAGAGAAGGGCCAGCAGGACAGCTACGGCCTTCTGCTCGTACCAGGCGACATCGTAGGATATGGGCAGATCATTGATGTCTTCGAGGCCGAAGACCTCCTTCAGCTTCAGGGCTATTACGGCCAGCGAATAACAGTCGTTGCACTGCCCGGCATCGAGAACCCTCGGGATACCGCCTATGTCGCCCAGCTCCAGCTTGTTGTAACGGTACTTCGCGCAGCCTGCCGTCAGGATTACCGTGTCCTTCGGAAGCTCTCGCGCCACATCGGTGTAGTAGTCCCTTGACTTGTTGCGTCCGTCACAGCCGGCCATTACAATGAAGCGCTTGATCGCGCCGCTTTTCACCGCATCGACCACTTTGTCGGCCAGGGCCAGAACCTGATTGTGGCCAAATCCTACAATCAGCTCTCCTGTCTCTATCTGTGTCGGCGGACTGCATTTCTTCGCCAGGGCTATGATTCCCGAAAAATCCTTGGATCCGCCTTCCGGCCTGTCCGGGATATGCCTTACGCCGGGATAGCCGGCCATGCCGGTTGTGAATATCCTGTCCCTGTAAGAATCCTTTACGGGGGTGATACAGTTGGTCGTCATCAGGATGGGGCCGTTGAAGGAGGCGAATTCCTCCCCTTGCTTCCACCATGAGCTTCCGTAATTTCCTACGAAGTGGCTGTACTTCTTGAAGGCCGGGTAGGTGTTTGCCGGGAGCATCTCGCCGTGGGTGTAGACATCTACCCCTGTTCCTTCGGTCTGCTTCAGCAGCTCTTCCATATCCCTCAGGTCGTGACCGGAGATCAGGATGCCGGACCTTTTCCCCACTCCTATCCTTACCTTCGAGATCTCGGGGCTTCCATAGGCGGATGTGTTTGCTTTGTCCAGCAGAGCCATGGCGCCGATGGCGCATTCCCCGGCCCTCATTACCATAGCCACCATCTCGTCCACGGTAAGATCCTTTGTGGTGGACGCCAGGGCTTCCATCAGGAATGCATAGATCTTTTCATCCTCGAAGCCAAGAACTGCAGCATGATCGGCGTACGCAGCGACCCCTTTTATCCCGTAGATCAGAAGTTCCCGGAGGGAACGGACATCTTCGTTTTCAGTAGACATGACACCTATCCGTTCGGCCTTTTCCATAAATTCTGAGGTGTCATCGGAGATCCAAAGGGCGCTGTCGTGCAGACCTTCAGTGACCTGGCCGAAGCATTTTTGTTTAAGCTCGTCCCTGAACTTCAAACCCTGGCGGATCAGGGATATTATCCTGTCATCGTCGAAGTTTACGTTGGTTATCGTAGAGAAAAGGGCCCCGGCGGTGAAACGTCCGTATTTAAGGTCCAGCGGGCCTGACTTTCGCGCCTTTTCGGCATAAATGGAAATACCCTTGAGGACGTAGACAAGCAGATCCTGAAGCCCTGCGGTTTCCCCGGTCTTGCCGCATACACCCCTTACGCCGCACCCTGAATTCTTCGCTGTTTCCTGACACTGATAACAAAACATCCGACACCTCCCATTTGAAAGTTATTGGTTCTTTTTCTGGCTGCCAATCTATCCCATAGAAGTTCGCATGACCTTGACTTATGTTAATAAGAGGGTATATTTCCCCCGAAGGAATAATATTTATGAAAAAAATCCATGATGTCATCTTAAAGAGCCAGCTCTTCGGAGGACTCCCCGAAGAAGACCTGCAGGAGATCGAAAAAATATCAGTCCAGCGGCATTTCAAAAAGGGCGAGATTATCTTTTTCGACGGCGACGAAGGGACCGGCTTTTACCTCGTTGCAGAGGGGAACGTGCATGTATACAAGGTTTCGCCGGAAGGAAAAGAACAGATCCTCCACATTGTAAAGGCCGGAGAGACTATCGGGGCCGTTCCGGTCTTTTCGGGAAAATCGTTCCCCGCCAACGCCCGTGCCATCTCAAATAGCAATCTGCTGTTTTTTCCGAGAAAAAAGTTCGTAGAGCTTATATCCCAAAAACCCTCTCTGACAATGAATATACTGGCGTTGCTGGCGGCCAGGCTGCGCGAATTTACCCTTCAGGTAGAGAATCTTTCTCTGAAGGAAATCCCCGGTCGTCTTGCCTCCTATATTCTTTACCTGTCAAACGAGCAGGGTGACAGGGATGTTGTAAGACTGAATATTTCAAAGGCGCAGCTAGCCAGCCTTCTTGGGACAGGACCGGAATCACTGTCGCGCGCTTTGGGAAACATGAAGAGCAA
This sequence comes from Syntrophales bacterium, assembly GCA_963665835.2. GTDB lineage: Bacteria > Desulfobacterota > Syntrophia > Syntrophales > UBA2210 > UBA6078. The sequence continues at coordinate 1,312,662 of CAXXWJ010000002.1, forward strand.
AGGGCTCGTCGAGGAAGAAGGGGTAAATATCAGGCTGATTGACCGCAGCGCACTGGAAGAGCTTGCTGAAAACGGTAAAACGACCTGATTCAAGAGCCTTTTGTATATCTATATCAATTCATTGTAAAAATCAATTCTGAAAACATCAGACGCACCTTGATCTATGGAAAATAGCTTGGAAGTGCGGTATAGGGGACTCGGGACGGTAGTTATCTATGACCACAGGCAAGATTTTTATGATGACTGTTATCTTTTCGCTTTTGGCTCACATCGCCGTGCTGGGCACGGCAGGCTTCCTGGAAGGAAACGGGGCTACTGAGGCCGAAGATGCATTCACAGTGACCCTTGAACGGAATAGAGATAAAAAGGCCGAGGCAAATTCCGTTGAAGAAAAAAATCCTGTAAAACCCTTCAAAGGGAAAGTCAAAAGTCCCGGATATTCAAAGGTTGATACTGTAGATCTAGAAAGTAAGGACACGAAGTATCGACCCTATCTCCTTGAAGTAAGAAAAGATATAAATGAGCAATGGAGATACCCCGATGATTCCTTCATCCGGGGAGAGGTGGGAACAACGGTGGTGGAGTTTGCCATAGCGCGGGAGGGGGGCCTTGCCGACTGCCGGACTGTACTTTCATCGGGCTACGAGTCCCTGGATAGTGAATCTCTGCGTGCAGTGCGGTCGGCAGCACCCTTTTCACCCCTTTCCGATGAGTACGGGCTGGCACAGCTTAACATTGTAGCAAGCTTCCGCTATAAGCTGGCGGACTAGGCCTGTCCCCCGGACAGGATAACCATTTTGAGACGGTCCCTAAGTGAATAATTAAGATCAATATATGAAGAATGAAAAAAAGATCATAGTCTTTACCTGCGTCGCCCACTTCTTTACGCATTTTTACGAAATGATATTCCCGGCACTGGCCATACCACTTATGCTCTCATTAAAGATGAATCTAGCCGATGTTCTGAAGCTCAGCTTTCTAATGTACCTGTTGTACGGTCTGGCCGCACTGCCCTGGGGGATGTTCGCCGATCGTTTCAATAACCGCATCACCCTTTTAATCTTCTTTGCCGGCACGAGCTTGGGGGCCATACTGACCGCCCGTTCAGGCAGCGCCACCTCTCTTATGCTCGCACTGGCCGTAATAGGTTTTTTCGCGAGCAGCTACCACCCCGCCGGCATGGGACTCATATCGATGGGTATGAAAAACCGGGGGATGGCCCTGGGTATCAACGGTGTGGCGGGAAACCTGGGGATGATTACCGCACCTTTCGCAGCGGGGCTTTTGAACTGGCTTGTGGGATGGCAGGTGACCTACCTGATCATAGCCGTTCTGGGAATCATATGCGGGGCTGTGCTTCTCCTGTTCCCTATAGATGAGACACCGGTTCATCAGGATTCCATTAAAGGTTCTGACCATAGCAGCAACGGAAACAATCTGGAATATTTCATTATACTCTGCGCGGCCATGACCGTCGCCGGACTGGTCTATCGGGGGAACAGCGTAGTACTGCCCGCATACCTTGAACTGAATGCATCCTTTCTGTGGAACCTCCTGAGCAGGACAGACCTGCCGAATATAACCGGCGCGAAAACAGCGGCGGCCACACTCCTGGCTTCTCTTATATATTGCCTGGGCATAGTTGGACAGATCGCCGGGGGCAAACTCGCTGACCGTTATGACCTTCGGTGGCTTTATCTTATGTTTCACTCCTTAGGCCTGCCCTTTGTAATTCTGATGGGGCTGGTCAGCCAGGAACTTCTCGTAATATCAGCCGGTTTTTACATATTCTTCTCTTTGGGGATGCAGCCCATCGAAAACAGCCTGGTGGCTAAATACACACCGAGCAGGTGGAGAAGTACAGGATATGGCATAAAGTTCGTCCTGGTCTTCGGCATCGGGGCCCTTTCGGTCTATCTGGTGGGATGGATAAAGGATGCATTCAGCCTTTCCGCAGTCTACTTTTTCGCCGCAGCCATGGTATCACTGCTTATATTACTTATCGTCATCCTCATATGGGCATCAAGGGGAACGACCTGCAAGAATAACGGTTAGGGGTGAAAATCCGGCTTCCATTCTCAGGACCGGTTGCGCAACCTGTGATAGCCTTAAGATAATTCAAATGCCCACCCCTAAAGGGGTGGCTCATTGACAGATCAGCGACGGCCATGTATAAACTACTGCCCCAAGAGGATAAAAAAGTTTAAGAGGTACAGCATCATGCAGAATTTTGTATTCGAAAATCCCACAAAGATAATACTGGGAAAAGATCAGATAAGAGCGATAGGCAGCGAGACAAAGAGATTCGGCAAAAAGGTTCTGATGGTGTACGGCCAGGGCAGTATAAAGAAAACAGGCATCTATGATCAGGTCATGGGATCCCTTGCAAAGGCAAAACTGGAGGTCATAGAATTCGGCGGCGTAAAGTCGAACCCGGTTCTTTCCCATGCTCTAAAGGGGATAGATATCGCCAAGAGAGAGATGGTAGACGTGGTCCTGGCCGTTGGCGGCGGAAGCGTCATGGATACGGCTAAGACCATAGCTGCCGGTGCGAAGACAGAGGATGACGTCTGGGACTATTTTCTTTACAAAAAGGCTATACAGGACGCCCTGCCAATATTGACGGTCGTAACCATATCGGCAAGCGCCTCGGAGATGAATCAGGCCGCTGTTATCACTAAAGAGGATGAGGCCAAGAAGTACAGCATACGCTCCGCCTTTGTACAACCCAAGGTATCGATACTTGATCCGACGGCCCTTTTTACCGTCTCCCCCGCTTACAGCGCCTACAGCGCCGTCGACGCCATAACCCACATGCTGGAGCCCTATTTCAACAATAAAGAACCGAAAAGCCCACTCCAGGACAGGCTCGTGGAGGGACTGATAAGGACGGTTATGGGAAGCGCAGAGGCGATACTTAAAAATCCTGAGAATTATGACGCCAGGGCGGATATGATGTGGGCCTCCACCCTGGCCTTTAATGGGCTGACTTCTACAGGTATGGGAAAGACCAGCCTCCCTGTTCACATGATGGAGCATTCCCTTAGTGCGCTCTACGATATTGCACACGGTGCAGGACTTTCCATCATTCTTCCGGCCTGGATGTCCTATGTAGTGGCGGAAAAGCCTGCCAAGTTCGCGCAGCTTGGCCGTGAGGTCTTCGGCATTACTGAAAAGGACGACATGAAGGCTGGAATTGCGGGGATAGCCCGTCTCAAGGAATGGTTTTCCTCAATAGGCAGTCCCGTCTCTCTGGAGGAGGCGAAGATCCCTGGTGGGGACATAGAAAAGATCGCAAAAAATGCATACGAACTGGCTCAGGTATGGGGGCTCAAGGATTATTATACCGAAGAGATTATAGCCAATATCCTCAAGCTGTGCAAACAGTAGAAAGAGATTATATGACCGGAATAATACTGTCGGGCGGGAAAAACAGCCGGATGGGCGAAAACAAGGCATTTCTGAAGGTTAAAGGAGAACGCATAATTGACAGAACAATCGGCATCTTCAGAGAACTCTTCGATGAAATCGTACTGGTAACTAACGACCCGCTGGCATATCTGGAGTTTGATCTTAAGATTGTCACCGATATAGTAAAAGGCAAGGCCGCCTTGGGGGGTATATATACAGGGCTCTTTCATTCTTCATTTGATCAGGCCTTTGCCTGTCCCTGCGACATGCCCTTTCTCAATGCCGATTTCATAAGGTATATAAAGGGTAAGGCTAAGGGTTACGATATCGTGGTCCCCAAAAAGGAAGAAGGGTTACAGCCTCTCCATGCCATCTATTCCAGGCGTTGCATGCCTGCCATGAAAAAAAACATGGACGAAGGAAGGCTGAAGATAATAGATTTTTATAAGAAGGCGAGGGTCCTTGAGATCCCCCCGAATATCGTCTCCTCCTTCGATCCGGAGGGAAAGATCTTTTTCAACGTAAACTCGCCGGAGGACCTCAAATATGCTGAGGCGCTGCCCTGACAAGGATTTGTCTGATAATTTCCACACTACCACAGGAGAGATCTGAATGAACACTGCAATATTACGTTTAAAATTTGAACCCCTGATCAGGGTTATTTTTATCTGCACCCTGATTACCCTTTTTGTTTCAACCATTCCTTCTCCTTTATCGGCAGAGGATAATGCTGCAACGGATATGAAGACAAAAATAGGGCAGATGCTGCTCGTCGGCTTCCGCGGGCTTGCAGTTGACAAAAATTCCCCGATTATAAATGATATCAAGGCAGGAAGAATAGGCGGCGTCATACTCTTCGATTATGACGTCCCTTCCGCCTCTCCGATCAGGAATATAAAATCCCCTGAACAGGTAAAAAAACTGGTCTCCGATCTTCAGGTAGAATCAGATATTCCACTATTCATAGCAATAGACCAAGAGGGGGGAAAGGTATGCCGCCTGAAGGAATCCTACGGCTTTCCTCCATCTGTATCGGCTCAGTATCTGGGGGCGCTGGATAATGTGGAGACAACAAAGAAATACGCCGATACCACAGCTCATACATTGGCCCATCTGGGAATAAATCTAAACTTCGCCCCCGTAGTGGACCTGAACACAAACCCGGGTAACCCCGTAATAGGTGGAAAGGAACGCAGCTTCTCCGCCGATCCGGCTGTGGTAACCCGCCATGCGATTGCCGTTATCGATTCTCTCCACACATATGGTGTGCTATCGGCCATCAAACATTTCCCCGGCCATGGAAGCTCTACCGCCGATTCGCACGAGGGATTTGTTGATGTCACAAAAACCTGGTCCCAGGAGGAACTGATCCCCTACGATAATATATTCAAGGCCGGAAGGTGCGACATGATAATGACGGCTCATGTCTTCAACAAAAATCTCGACCCCCGGTGGCCAGCCACACTGTCATTGGAGGTTATGCATATACTGCGCGATTATATGGGCTACGATGGGGTAATCGTATCAGACGACATGCAGATGAAGGCCATAAGCCAGAGCTATGGCTTTGAAACGGCCATAGAGTGGGCCATACTGGCCGGAGTGGACATACTGATCTTCGCAAACAACTCTGTCTTTGAAGAGGATGTCGCATCCAGGGCCGTAGCCATAATAGAAAAGATGTTAGCCGACGGCAAGATACCGGGCGAAAGGATAGATTCATCCTACCGAAGGATCATGAAACTTAAGGACAGGCTCACCCAGTAAGAAAACTGCTACTCTTTCCATAAAGACTTAACAGCTGGCCCCAAAACACCGAAGGCGATGGAATTGATTTTCCATCGCCTTCGTTAATACTTCAAAACATCCGCCGCAGCATATCCTCAAAATGCCATGCCACAAGCAAATTACTTCTAGCAAAGCTCAAATATCGTTGCAGGAGCCATCCCACCACCGGTGCAGAGGGTGACAAGGGCGTACTTTCCGTTACGACGTCTAAGCTCATTGATTGCGGTTACGGTAAGTCTGCAGCCCGAGTTTCCAACGGGATGGCCAAGTGCAATGGCACCACCGTTCACGTTGAGCTTGCTCATATCGGCACTCAGCTCCTTTGCCCAGGCAAGAGGAATCGGTGCAAAGGCTTCGTTTACCTCGAACAGATCAATATCGTTCATGGTAAGTCCGGCCTTCTTCAGGACCTTGGGTGTAACATAGAGTGGTCCGGTAAGCATCAAGGTAACATCGGCACCCACCGTGGCGCTGGCAACTACACGGGCGAGGGGTTTGAGATTTAACTCTTTCATCTTTTTACCGCTCATCAGGACAACTGCGGAGGCGCCATCGGTAATGGAGCTGGATATACCGGCCGTCAGGAACTTCGTCTTGGGCAGAACGGTAAGTGCTTGCAATCCCTCCATAGAGGTCTGCGGACGAATGGACTCATCCGTAGTTCTTGTTATCGGCTTGCCCTCTTTATCAATACCAGTTATAGGCATGATCTCGTTCTTGAAATAGCCCTTATCGGTTGCCGCCTGAGCATTTGCGTGACTTGCAACAGCGAACTTCTGACACTCTTCCGCAGTAATGCCCCACTTCTCGGCAATAAGATGGGCACTTAGGATCTGATCGGCCGGACCGTACTTTTCAAGGTACCAATCCGTGTAGGGGGTACCCATGGGGTTTCCGTTGAAGAGGGTCCCGTTGATGTCCGCCGGGATGGGATATTTGGTCAGCAATTCGCATCCACTGCAGATTATGACATCATTCACTCCCGTAGCGATCATACCGGTGGCCAGCTGAATGGCCGTAAGGCTGCTGCCACACTGACGGTTCATGGACATGCCGGGAACGGTATCGGGCAGTCTCTTAGACGCCAAAACACCCAAGCGGCCCAGCACAAAGCCCTGCTCGCCGACCTGGTAGACCGTACCGTTCATTACATCCTCAACCAGCTCGGGATCAAGGTCAATTCTGTCTATAACTTCATCGATAACTTGCCCCAGAAGCAAAGCGGGCTCCCATTCCCTCAAATAACCGTTTCTCTTTCCTACTGGAGTCCTAGCTGCACTCACAATAAAAACATCTTCCATTGAATCCTCCTTAGATAGATTACCCGGCATCTTACCGGGTCCTTATGGTTTCTGTATCTTATGCCAACCAGCAATTTAAACTAAAGAACAGATACCCACGTTAAAAGTTAAAATAAAAAACAATCCGCAGGCAAAACAGCAGCTTACCCTAGACCATCTGTGATCAGCTATGAGTTTTCTTGGTTGTCTGTAAAAAGCATCTGACATTGCCGGTGATGGGGAGCTGGTATACCCCAATCCCCGAAGAAAACTAAGGTCGCGGGCAAACTACATCTAAGATATAAAATCTCTGAGGCAAGGAGAAAAAGAGGGCAAAGAGACCTCCACTCCTATACCAACCGGAAGGTTAAATACCTATTTGGGTTAATTGTGTCAAGAAAATTGATCTAGAAGAGCTCTCTTTAGGGACGAGAGAATATTTGTCCGATTAATATTGAGAGGCTTTGTCACATATGTTAGATAGTTCCACCATGATTGTTATAGAAAATACTGAAACGGCCTGCGCAATATGCGGGAAAATTCCTGCCCTTATCTTATGTGACGGATGTGAAGTTCCCCTTTGCGAGAGCTGTCGTAAATTTGACATGTGGGGGTACGGCTGCGGCCATGTGGATACCAAGGTGTTCTGCAAACGCTGTTTCGACGATATTGCGACCAACCCCTATGGCGGCACTGTGGGCGGGTAAGCTTAAAGGGAGATATCTTAACCGTGAAGTTCCCGTCGAGTTTATTTTGCAACGGATTTCAAAAAATGGCCTGAAACTGCTGGCACAAGAGATTGAATGTCTGTGACCGGCAATCGTCACAAACAGATTGGAGAGTAGGGTCATGGTTAAACGGTTGCTCAAGGCTTTTCTTCAGAGAAGGCCTCGTCTTTACCGAATATTGAAACAGGCCTACAGCCTGCTCCTGATGCGGGTGCGGCTTGTCATGCTTTCAGGAAACAGCCTCCCCGAAACAAGCCTGGCAGAGATTGAGAAAGATACCCACTACAACGGGATTATAGACGACCTTATCGCATACACAGGCTTCTCCCGAAAAGAACTAGCTCCATATCTTCTAAGGCACCCCTCAAAACATTTCCAAAGTGAGTTTGAATGGTTCAATCCCAAAACCGAGACGGAGCTGCGTTGGTTCTATCGTTGCAGCGCAGCATACCTTTTCGGAAATGCAACACATCCATACTCCCCTGTACTTGACATCATCAGCAAAGGAAGGGTTCTGGACTTAGGAGCCGGTGCGGGTTGCAATACCATAGGAATGGCAAAAAGAGGACTGGATGTTGATTTCCTGGAAATAAACCCTCTACAGGCAAATTTCATAGTATTCAGGGCGCAGCGTCACAAGCTGAAAAACGTCAGATATATTCTGCCCTATAGTGAAGGAACTTTTGACCCGGTATCATGCATTACGGAAAAATATGATGCCATTGTTGCAATGGATGTTCTTGAGCACATCCCGAATTATCACATCCTTGTCAATCATCTTATCGGTAGCCTGAATCGTGAAGGATTAATCATAGAAAACAGTCCCTTCGATCCAAACGCCGAGGACATCGCCATCCATATAAGACCAAGTGTGCCCATAGAAGAGGCAATGGTGGGCATGGAAAAACTGGGTCGAGGTCTGTGGAGAAAAAAATCTTAAAAATTTTAGGACCTGACACTGAACTGATTTAGTTCTGTATCTGGAAAAATCAATAAGACCTTGACATAATGATATTTTAGGTTAAGCATAGCCCCGAGTTACTGATTTGTGCAGTGTTTTTGATTCTAGCTGTTTTATATAAATTACAAATAACTATTATCTGTATTTTGGAATCTCAATTGCTGGGACGGAGTCAAATATAAAACTTGCAGAAAACATGAAGAAGCTTCGCGCAGGAGATCTTGTCAGCATAGCTGCCATAGGAGACTCGCTCACAGAGGGATGGTTGGTTGATAAGGGATACCTTGATTTTCTGGAGTAGATGATCTAGGAAATTTTCCCTGAAGCACCTTTGCAATTGATAAATTCTGGGATTCCCGGAGATAGGGCGAGCAATGGGGTTCGTAGGCTTCAAAGGGCTGTCCTTGATCACAACTCTGATTGCTTGCTGGTTCAGTTCGGGCTCAATGACTTGTTATGCGGATACACCCCGGAAGATTTCAGGTAAAATATAGAGATCACAATAAGAGATGTAAAAAATACCCGGTCCGAAATTGCACTTGTAAGCTCGGTCTGTCTTTAAAATAAAGTAGACGATGCAATGATGGGGAGATATTACTGACAGCCCGAAGAGATCTCTTCCCTTTACGACCTGCCTTTGGCAAAGGTTAATGAATACTGGAGGGACAAGCTGTCTGAAGGTGTTCTTTTCGAAGACCTGGTCCAGGCCTACGGGGTACACCCTGTTTCTCGTTGATATCGTTTCATGGCGGAAGCTGTAATGGCCTGTTTTTGTGATTTAATGCCAAAAGCCTGAAGCCCGGCTTAGCTGGTCTGATCTTGCGGTAGTTGTTGAGCGATTCAACATTTTCATTTCGAGAGGATAGGAAAAAATGAGATTAAATGAATATGCAAACAGGTTGATATGGAAGGGCAAGGGATTGCATCATTGGCTCAACCTTATATTCGCCCTCTTTTTTCTGGCCCCGGTCTGCGCTTTTATCTTCTTCGGCCTCAAAAACAAAATTATAAATGAAGATTACTTCTACTTTTTTTTGCTGTTCTTTCTGATTTTCTCTCTAGCTGGCTTCTTTATTCTACGAAAGATATTCGACAGGGTAACGTCCATATCCAGGGAAATATCTGAAAAGCTCACATCACAGTTTTTTATCGACCAAACGAACGAAGGGAATGATGAGCTTAACAATATCATGGAAAACTTCGGCAAACTGGAAGGTCGCTTCGATTCAACCTTTGGACAACTACAAAAAAAGGTAACCGAAATATCCGCACTGAGGGAGCTTGCCGACCTCTGTTATGTAACATTCGATCCTGAGGAGATATTGTATGTAACACTTGAAAGAGCCCTCAAACTTACAGGGTCAGATATTGGGTCGGTCCTGATGCTGGATCTTCCGCAGCGTAAACACTTTGTAGTAAAAGCCGCCATAGGCCTTTCCGAAGAACATCTGACGGTAGGGGATCGGGTGGTTTTTTCCGACAGTATAGCCAAGTATGCCGTTATAAATAAATCCCCTCTCATAGTTGAAGACATCGAGAATGATATGCGTTTCGGAAGAAAAAACCGGGGGCAGTACGGTACAAAGTCTTTCGTCTGCATGCCTTTGAGAACAATGAGGAATATCATTGGCGTCATCACACTGTCCAGGAAGGAAGATGAAACTCCATTTACTGGCAAGGATGTGGAGGTACTGGGTCCGCTTTTGAGCAATGCGGCATTCACCTATGAAAATCTCAGCCTCGTAAATGAAAACAGAGCAGTCGAATCTAATCTCGAGCACATACAAAAGATCGTTCAGATTATCAATTCCAGCCTAAGGGGAGAGGAACTACTTCATGCCATCCTTCATGAAATAGAAACAATAGTTTCATTTGACATGTCAATGGTCCTGATGAAGGATGCAACCAGAACTAATGATATAAAACTCCTATATTTCATGGCCAATCATCCTGTACAGCTGTCAAAGGATGTATATTACCCTTACCCCGGATCTGTGTTTGATAAGGTTTTCAAGCAGGGCCTGACTCTTATTATTGAAGACACATCCAGACTTGTCCACTTAAGTGAAAGGGAATTTCTTTCCGAAGGCAAATCCTGCATCATCGTACCCTTGAAGATAGAAAATACTGTTAATGGTTTTATGGTACTGCGTTCGGAGAAGCCGGATTCGTTCTATAAGCTGCGTGAATTCATCGAAAGAGCAGCGGATGCGCTGTCCCTTGCCATAGAAAGAACAAGGCTAAGCAATTACGTAATAAAAAGGGATCGTGAGCTGGGTACATTGAAACAAATAGGAAGCGCACTCGCATCCTCCACCTTCGACATCAGCCAGGTGCTCAACTATACTATGGACATGATTCGTGCTGTTATGAGTGTAGAGGCCGGAGCTCTTCTGCTCATGCGTGAAGACGGACTGGAATTTACCGTTACCCTCAACCTTGATATGGAAAAACTTAATGGAGTCAGGATAAAGGTGGGACAGGGAGTTGCCGGTTATGTGGCAGCCCGCGGTAATCCAGTTATCGTAAACGACATGGATCAATCCTCTCTTTTCTCTGCAGACGTTGACACGGTAACACCTTTCCATACCAAGGCCCTGCTCTGTGTTCCGATGATATCGGAGGGAAAGGTTACCGGGGTTATCGAGGTCCTTAACAAGATGGACGGGGATTTCGATTCCAGTGACAAGCAACTACTCCAATCCATAGCATCTTCGGTCAGTGTGGCCATAGAAAACGCCAACCACTACAACGAAACCGTATCAATGGCGGAAAATGAGCGCGAAATTCGAAACATATTCCAGAAATTTGTTCCAAAGGAGATAGTAGAAAGGATTATACACGGCACCGATACAAGCCAGATCGCTGTTGAAGAATTCAGGATGCTGACACTGATAAATATAGACATAAGAGGATTTTCACCACTTGCTCAGAAGATAGGACCGCAGAAAACAGTCTTGATGCTGAACAGGTTTTTCTCGGTCATGGGAGAGATCGTCTTCAAAAATCAAGGCATAATTGATAAATATCTCGGGGACGGCTTTCTGGCCATATTCGGCGCCCCCATATCCTCTATGAGAGATGCCGATAATGCCGTCACCGCTGCCCTGGGTATGAAAGAAGCAATTACCGAGATAAATGAATACTGGTTAAAAGAGATCGGAGATCCAATAACCGTCGGCATAAGCGTACATACGGGCGAGGTGGTCGTTGGAAACATAGGGTTTGATAAAAAAATGGACTATTCTGTTGTAGGCGATTCGGTGAACACCGTCTTCAGGCTACAGGCCATGACAAAAGCTTATCCCAACAGTATACTTATCAGCGACAGGACATTGCGTGCGGTCAAGGCAGAACTGGATGTACGCGAGATAGATGCTGTAGATGTCCCCCTGGCAAACATTAAAGTTTATGAGCTGAAAGGAACCAAGAGTGACAGCGTAAAGATTATTAATTGAACGACAAGCCAGTCCCCCGGGAACAAAAAGGGTACCGTTAGCTGGATTTGAATATAAAGGTTTTATAAGATCTTATCGGTGGTTTGTTTTTCTATATAGGCATATGCATTGTGGTTGTGTATGCTTTCCATGTTCTCCGCCTCAATGCTGTACCATGTAAAATTTTCAGATTTGTTGAGCTTCTCCGCTACGGTCCTTACAACATCTTCGACAAACATGGGATTCTCGTACGCGGCCTCGGTAACATATTTTTCATCGGCCCTCTTCAAAAGGGAAAAAATCTCGCTGCTGCCGGATTCCTCAACCAGTCTTATGATATCCTCTATCCAGAAAAATTTTTTGAACCTTAGCGTAACGCGTACTATACTCCTCTGATTGTGAGCGCCCATATCACTTATCTCTTTTGAACAGGGACAGGCTGTTGTAATGGGCACGGCTACACTGACCAGAAAATCGTTATTTTCTCCGTTACTCTCACCACAAAACGAGCATTCGTATTCCATAAGGCTCTTGGCCTTTGAAACAGGAGCTGTCTTTTCTACAAAGTAGGCGAACCATATCTCTATGTGAGATGATTCGGCATTCAGTTTTTCCTTGATACTCTGAAGGATCTTGCGGAAGGTGTTTATATTGATCTGACCACGGTATTCATTAAGGATCTCAACAAATCTACTCATGTGAGTCCCCTTGAACCGGTGAGGAAGATTTACATACATATTGACAGTGGCATTGACGTGCTGTGTTCCGTTTGCCTTGTCCAGCACTATTACAGGATATTTTACCCCCTTCACGCCAACCTTTTGTATATCTATATTACGATGATCCTTAAGATTCTGTATGTCCACCATCTCTGCCAGCCTCTATTCCTGCCTGCCCAAGAGGCTGGGGATATATTTTGCCTTAGACCCCTCGGATTCCCATACCTCAACAGATGATACGCTGAGCCCCAGCATGGAGACTTTTTCCTCCAACATTTCGCAGATAATCCTGGCAATGTTTTCCGCTGTCGGGCTTATTTTTCTGAAAATATCGATATCGTTGAGAAACGTATGATCCATATTGTCAAGTATCCCTGTCAGCCACTGTTTTAGAACCCTGAAATCCAAAACAAGGCCGTCGTCGTTGAGGTCTTGCGATGCTATGGTAGCCTCGACCCTGAAGTTGTGTCCGTGCAGAGCCTCCCGCTCTTCCCCTATATCAAGGGTATGGGCGGCGGAAAAGGTCTTTTGTACGCTGATTTCATACATCTTTTTCTGTACCTATCAATTGATGAAAAATATATATCATTTTTCTCGCGGCCGAGATCACAGGTATCCGATTATATCCGGCGCCTTATCAATAATTAGATCCGCACCAGCCTGGCGAAGCGGGGCAGCCTCGGAATATCCGGTAAGTACGCCTATGGTATAGGCCCCAACTTCTCTTCCTACAAAAATATCCATAGGATGGTCTCCCACCATTGCTGCCATAACAGGTTCGGTTTGAAGAAAGCCTAGCGCCGTCAGTAGGTGAACCGGGTGGGGCTTTACCATCTTTGTGTGATCCCTTGCAACAACGGCGTCGCATTTGGACGCCACATCGGGGAAAAGCGTTATCACCGCAGCCATGCAATTCCTTGTCACTATCCCGGTTTTTATGTTACGCCGCCTAAGGTCAAGGAGCATTTGCTCCGTTCCTGGCAGAAGAGAGCCTTCCTTTGCCCCCTCTTTCTCTATCGAGCTTATCAGGCGATGGGCCTCGGCAAAGAATTCATTCTCGCGCCCGGGACATCTGCCGGAGATCAGCTCTCTCCCGGCCTCTATCATTTCGAGCACGAAAAGATCTTCCATGGTGTCCGGCGGATTGCAGTAAGAGACCATAAGATCAAGAACAGCTCTACGCATCCGCACAAAGTCGACATTCAGTCCTGCGATGGTACCATCAAAGTCAAATACCACGGCCCTAAGGGATTTCATAGGCACTGTTTCTTCAGAGTTTAGCAACGGCTTGACCCACGACGCGATACATAATGAATGCCTCCTGGAAAAACTAATACCGATTGAAGGAATCAACATTAAAAATATCTAAACATTCCCGATTCTTCATATATTAAAAAATCTCTATCCAATCAATCCACGGTAGGCAGGGTACCTGCTCGGTAGAATCTTGTCAAGGAGTTTGGGAGGAGGCTTTCCTTCCTCTCATATAATCGGATTGCAGTTCTCTTCTAACTATCCTATGAGGTGATATATTAGGAAGTTCAAAGTCAAAAACTATACTCAGAAAGGATGTAACGATGCCAAATGTAGCCCCCCATAGAATATCTTTTTCTCCATCCTTGCCCCTGTGTATAAGACAGGGCACCCCTTCTTTTTTGTTAAATCCTAATGCCTCTAGCTCCGGAGACTGGAAGTGAAAAGATGCATAGTTTTCTTCGTTGTAGAATGAACTAAGAGGTATTTCAACCAGCTTTTCCACTTCCCTGTTGGGCCGAAAATTCCATTTTTTTTCTATCAATCCGGCTACGGGAAATATGGTTTTGTTTAAAAGAAGAAGTTTTCTCGGCGGAAGGGGGCCCAGAAAACGAAGATTCAAAGGATTGAGTCCTATCTCCTCCCATGACTCTCTCGCGGCATTGGCTAGAAAGAGGGTTATTGTATCAAAGGATGTCTTGCCCCTCTTTCTGGCATATTTCAGCGCATCTCCCCTGATAATAGGAGGAACGCCTCGAGTAATGAAAAAACTGAGAAGTCGATCCCAGAAAGGCTCCAGCTTCCCTCCAGTTCCGCTCAGGTCTCCACCTTGTGATACAACGGGTGAACGCTTACTCAGCAGAAATGACAGTTCGCAGTCATCCTCCGATTTTCCAGGTGTAAGAAAAATAGGGATTAAAACCCCGGCCTTCAGAAAACCTTCAGCCCCCTCGCCCCGGCCATTGTATTCCTGGTGGTCGATCTCCGCGTTCCCCAGCCGTTCTACAATATGTTTTACCGTGATATCCCTGTTCATAAAATAATCTGTTTTATTTAAAATTTACGATTGCATTACATGATAGCAAAAATCGGGATTGACCAAACCAGAATAAAAAATTCCTGGTTTAAAAAGGGCTCTCGGTGAAGAAAATTTCCTTCTATTCTTTATCGATCATTTCATCATGGTAAAGGGGAGCCTTGCATTTGGCGCAGAGAGGAAAATTCTGGACCCGGTCCTCAGGGATACGGTTTTTAGTCCCGCAGCGTAGACACTGAACAATGAGCTCGTCCAGAGAGGCATGACACCTGCCGCAGACAGGCCTGTCCTTTAATCGATCCTTCAGGATACGGTTTTTCTGTCCGCATTTGAGGCAGCGGATAATGAAGTAGTTGTGAAGCATCCTTTGATTCAAGGCTCATGCATGTTCCGTCTATAAAAAGTCCGACCATACATGGCTGTCCTGTTTTACTGGGGAATTGAAATTCTTATTGTTCCGCCTCTGCCCAGTATGTCATGAAGATGAATGTATCCCTCAAGGCGCCCTTCTATGTCTATCGTGGCCAAGGTCGTGATCTCGTCACGCTGCATCAGCTCTATAGTTTGCGCAAGGGATGTTTCGGGATCTATGGTCTTCGGAGCCTTTGTCATAAGGTCCTCTACCATTTTTCCTTCCAGCGTTACGCCCTTTCTGATGTGTCGCCTCAGATCACCGTCAGTCAAAATCCCCAGGAGGTGTTCTTCCATGTCTGTTATAAAGATGAACCCAAGATTTTTTTCGTCCATCTCCCGGACTGCTTCGAGAACAGATGTCCCAATCTTTACTACAGGAATAGCACCACCGACTATCATTACATCCTTGACCCGTGACATCAATCTCTGACCAAGATGACCACCGGGGTGAAACTTGTAAAAATCCCGCTCGGTAAATTCCATCTTTTTTACAAGCGCTACCGACAAGGCGTCTCCCATGGCCAAGGTGGCCGTGGTGCTGGATGTGGGAGCCAATCCGAAGGGACATGCCTCTCTTTTTACGCCCACGTCGATTACAACCTCACTGCTTTTGGCAAGGGTTGAGTTCATGTTACCGGTCAGCGCAATTATGGACAGTCCTATATCCTTAACGTTAAAGATAAGGGCATTGAGCTCACTTGTTTCTCCGCTGTTGGATATACAGAGCATGACATCGTCCTTTGTCACGATGCCCAGGTCTCCATGCAAGCCTTCAACGGGGTGAAGAAAGATGGCCGGTGTTCCCGTGCTGGTCAGGGTCGCCGCAATCTTCTTTCCTACCAGGCCCGATTTTCCAATACCGGTAACGATAACCCGTCCTTTGGATTCATATATTATTTCGACCGCTCTTGAGAAGCTGGGTCCAACCTTTTCTATAAGGTTTGAGATGCTTTCCGCTTCCAGCCGGAGGACCTCTTTTGCATGTTGTATCGAATCAGTCATCTTTTAAACACACCTTTAGCAAGCCTGAGAATGAAAGGGCGCTCACTATATATCACCGACCAAACAACTACAAGCCATAAAGAGTTTTCTGAAAGGACAGCATACTGATCGGATCGCGAATCCTAATGAAAAAGTGGATTCACCTAATAATAACGGATGGCAGAAATCTTTCCAGTCGCCCCTTGATTTGGTAAAGCTCCTCATCGGTCCAGCCCGATGAAGTCATAAAAGCAGGGTCCAAAGTCTTTGAGGGCACAAATTTCTGCATAACATAACGCCTGGACCCTTTTATGAGACGGCCTATATTATCTACATCTTCTCCCTCGAGGAGATTTTTCACTAGGGTCGTCCTGAACTCGTAATCGATCCCAGAACCCATTATAATCGCTATGCTCTCTTCTATGTCGTCAGGAGATACAGGAACCTTGACAATCTCCTCATATCTTTCAAGGGGGGCCTTTATGTCCATGGCGACGTAATCCAAAAGCCCTTCCGAGATAATCTCCCGGAGCTGTTTGGGGAAAGAGCCATTGGTGTCGATTTTTACCAGATAACCAAGCCCTCGCAACTGCTGGAGGAACTCGATCAGACCTTGCTGCAGGAGAGGTTCTCCACCCGTGATATTCACGGCGTCTAGTTTTCCCCTCCTCTGCTCCAGAAAGGCCAGAAGCGCTTCCTCAGTTAAGGGTTGTCCATGCAAAGAGCTATCTACAAGTTCCGGATTGTGACAGTAGGGACACCTGAAATTGCATCCCTGGGTAAATATAGTTGCGCAGATCTTTCCTGGATAATCAATCAGAGAAAACCTTTGAATGTCTCCTATTCTCATATTATACCCGGAACAGCTGCCTTGCCTTGAACTCCTCCTGCTTGCCCTTGTTCCATTGTTTTACCGGACGCAGATACCCGACCACTCGGGAGAAAACCTCGCAGGGTTCATCGCATATCGTGCATGTCTGTTTTTCTCCGTTCAGATAGCCGTGGTTGGGACAAACGCTGAAAGTGGGAGAGAAGGTGAAGTAGGGTAAATGGTATTTATCACAGATCCTCCGGACCAGAAGTTTCACGGCAGCGGGGTCTTCAATACGCTCCCCGGCATAGATATGAAAGACTGTTCCCCCGGTGTATCTGGTTTGGATGTCATCCTGCAAATCAAGCGCCTCGAAAATATCGTCGGTAAAGTTGACAGGAAGCTGCGTGGAATTGGTATAAAACACTTCCACACCTTCGGGCCTCGATCCGTTTCCAGTGGCACAGATGATACTTGGATATTTTTCCTTGTCCTTTTTCGCAAGACTGTAAGAAGTCCCCTCGGCAGGAGTGGCTTCAAGATTATAGTTGTTCCCCGTTTCTTCCTGGAATTCAACCAGCCGATTACGCATAAAATCCAGAACCTTTTTGGCGAATTCCTGCCCCTGAGGATGGGCTATATCCTTCCCCATAAGATTCAGGCAAGCCTCGTTCATTCCCACAAGTCCGATGGTCGAGAAGTGATTTTTCCAGTATTCACCGAAGCGCTCCTTTACATCCCTGAGATAGTATTTCGTGTAGGGATAAAGATCCTTATCGGTAAAATTCTCCAAGACCTTTCTTTTTGTTTCGAGGCTCTCACGGGCCACCATCATCAGGTGGTCCACCCGCTCTATAAACTCATCCTCGGTTTTTGAAAGGTAGCCTATCCTGGGCATGTTAAGGGTTATAACACCTATGGAGCCGGTAAGAGGATTCGAACCAAAAAGACCGCCCCCCCTCTTTTCCAGCTCTCTGTTATCAATCCTCAAGCGGCAGCACATGCTTCGTGCATCCTCGGGGTTCATGTCGGAATTCACAAAATTTGAAAAGTAGGGAACACCGTACTTGGCTGTCATCTCCCAGAGGTAATCCATGTCTGGGTTGTCCCAGTCAAAGTCTTTTGTTACGTTATATGTAGGAATCGGAAAGGTGAAAACACGACCCTTGGCATCCCCCTCGGCCATTACCTGCAAAAAGGCCTTGTTGAAGATGATCATCTCTTCTTGGAATTCCTTGTAAGTCTCACCCTGCGGCTCCCCGCCAATGATAACACCCTGGTCAGCATAGTACCGTGGGACCTTAACATCCAAAGTAACGTTGGTAAATGGCGTCTGGAACCCTACACGAGTCGGAACATTTATATTAAATATAAATTCCTGAAGTGCCTGCTTAACCTCTTTGAAACCAAGTCCGTCATAACGTATAAAGGGCGCAAGGAGCGTGTCAAAATTTGAGAAGGCCTGGGCACCGGCAGCCTCCCCCTGGAGAGTGTAGAAAAAGTTAACAATCTGACCCAAGGCGCTACGCAGGTGCCTTGCGGGCTTACTTTCAACCTTACCTGATGCACCTTTGAATCCTTGGGTGAGCAGATCATACAGATCCCACCCTACACAGTAGACGGAAAGAATACTGAGATCATGGATGTGAAAATCACCGTCCATCTGTGCCTTTTTTATCTCATCGGTATATATCTTGTTCAACCAGTATACCTTACTCACTTCAGACGACAGGTAGTTGTTGAGTCCCTGAAGCGAATAATCCATATTACTGTTTTCGTTTATCTTCCAGTCGAGTTTTTTGAGGTACTGATCTACCAGATCAACTTCCATCTTGTTTGCGATCTCTCTCAGTCTCGCGTGCTGATCCCGGTATATTATATATGCCTTAGCTGTCTTCCTGTATGCAGAACTGAGGAGAACCTCTTCCACAATATCCTGAATTTCTTCGACGGACAGTATATTGCTGTCAAAGAGTTTTTCTGCAAGGTTCAGAACCTTTATAGTCAGCCTGGTTGCAGCATCCTCGCCAAACTCCCCCGTCGCCATCCCAGCCCTGGCGATCGCAGCCGTGATCTTTGCCGCGTCGAACCTGTCCAGGCGACCGTCTCTTTTACGGATTTCATTGTGCATGTATCTCGTCCCCCTCCTGTCATATGAACACAATATATTGTGGTCGGATATTAGTCCTAATACCATATGTCGTCAAGAAAAATTTTAAACGTTACAAAAGATGACCCCAGAATGAACCCATCGGGAAAGCGACAAGGTTTCAAAATTCGTGGATAAATAGCTAGCGAGTAATTCAGATCGGCAACAGAATATTATGGCGAAGGGGCCCCTTTTTCCAGCAAACCGAGATTTTCTACAGGCAAACTCAAGGAGCGTTGATATACACCAATACCGACAACAATAATCAAGGTTTTTAAACAAAACTCTATAAATCGCCGCGCCAAGGCATGACAAAAAACATTAAAGTTGGATAACTGAATCAAAAGAAAATTACCCTTGAAAATAACACTATAAGTGCTATTGTGCGTCTCGCAGTAGAGCACGATAATAAGAGAAAGTCAATTGGACCGGCCATGAAAATTATAAGAGATGCTGATAATGTTCCCGAGGAGCTTAAAGGCTCTATTGTTACGATAGGCAATTTTGACGGAGTGCACCTTGGACACAGGGAGCTCTTAAAAAAAATTGTAAGGGAAGCCGAAGCAATTGACAAGAAATCCGTTGTCATTACCTTTGATCCTCACCCTCAAAAGATCATACACCCTGAGCGAAGGCCTTTCTTCCTCCTAACTCCCTTGGACGAAAAACTGGAGCTAATCGAATCATGCGGACTGGATGCTGTCCTGCTTATCACCTTTTCTATCGAGTTCGCCAGCATAACCGCTGGAGAATTTGTGGATGATATTCTTTGGGGAAAACTCAGGCTAAGCAAACTTCTGGTAGGATACGACTACGTATTCGGCAAGGGAAAAGCCGGAGATGCAGAGTACCTTAAAGCATCAGGAAGAAGACTCGGCTTTGAGGTGGAGGAAATCGGTGCCGTAAGGACAGGGGGAATGATAGCCAGCAGCACCAATATTCGCCTTTCAATACTTGCAGGAAACGTCAGACTCGCATCGGATATGCTTGGAAGGCCATACGGGGTCAGCGGAACCGTAGTCAAAGGTTTCAGAAGAGGAACGGATATTGGCTACCCGACAGCCAACATAGAATCCGAGAAGGTAATCCCGGCAACGGGCGTCTATGCAATCATGGCAGAACTTGAAGGCACCAGACAGCATGGGGTTATTAATATAGGTAACAACCCGACCTTTGGGAACGAGGAGATATCTGCAGAAGTCCATCTCCTCGATTTTAAGGGGGATATATACGGAAAGAATATCACCGTATTCTTTATTGAGCGCCTGCGCGACGAGAGAAAATTTGGTAGTCCGGCAGAGCTGGTCAGGCAGATAGAGAAGGATATAGAAAAGGCCAGGGCCATATTGTCACAGGAGCCAGCCATATACGGCCCAATCGATTAAAGTCATCAATGACATGGATATAGCAAAACGGCATGACTGGAACGTAACTTATCAAAAAGCCCTGGAGATACAAAATGGCCTGAGGGAAAGACTCATCCTGGAGGACAGATATATCCCGGAGCCCATAAAAACGGTAGCCGGCGCTGATATTTCATATTCAAGGACAAGCAACACCTTCTTCGCATCCGTTGTTCTTCTTGATTTCCAGACGATGGAAATTATCGAAAGGACATCCTCGGAGGGGGAGGCAGGGTTTCCCTATATACCAGGAATGCTTACCTTTAGAGAGGGACCGGTTCTTATTGAGGCATTCAGAGAACTTGCACTGCCCCCGGACATAATCATATTCGACGGACAGGGCATTGCCCATCCCAGGGGATTTGGCCTTGCATCGCATATGGGCCTGGTTCTTGATACTCCTTCCATAGGCTGCGGCAAGAAAAAGCTTGTAGGATCATACGAGGACCCGGGAACGGAACCCTGGGACTATTCTCGTCTTGTCCACAATGACGAGACGGTAGGTGTAGCGCTGAGGACAAAGAAAAAAGTGAATCCGGTTTTTATATCGCAAGGCCACCGGATAGGTCTGAATAAGGCCATGGAGGTAGTAAGATCCTGCTGCAGGGGATACCGACTGCCCGAACCTACCCGTAAGGCACACCTTACGGCAAGGGAAAACAGATTAAATGCTGGCGACTAGATAAGACAACCCGAAAGCCCTCAAGGGGAAAACCCTCCACAATACAGATGGACTTCTGAATAAATTCAAAGAATTAGACATGTCATTTGACAATTTAAATACAGCGGCATAAGGTTTCAAATGAGGCGGCGGGAGTCGAACCCGCGATTAACGCCTTAACTGTTCGATATAACTTAGTTAAATTTGACAGTGACAGTGGATTGACAATATGGACTACTTACTATCGGTCGCTATAGCATGACAATATACAGCTTGACCTCATATGTAGACATGTGTTAGCGTGTAACACACGTAAAACAAAAAGCGAGGTTAAACAATGTCTAAAATACTGAACGTCCGGCTTACGGATGACATATCATCTCGGCTCGATTTTCTGGCTGAGAAAACGAAACGTCCTAAAAGCTTCTACATAAAAGAAATCCTTGACCAGCATCTTTCTGAGTATGAAGACGCCTATCTTGCCCTTGATCGCCTCAATGACAGAAACGCCAAGTATTATTCAACGGAAGACATGGAGAAGATTCTTGACCTATAGTATTCAATGGCATGAAGAGGCGATAAGCGATCTTCAAAAAATTGATCGGCAGAAACAAAAGAAAATCATAGCCAGGATAAAAGACTATCTTTCAAAAGATCCCACAGGCTTGGGTAAACCGTTAAAAGGAATTTTCAAAGGTCTTTATCGTTACCGCTACGGATCTTATCGTGTAATCTACGCAATAGATAGAGAGTCTGTTATTGTTTTGATACTAAGGATTGCGGACAGGAAGGACGTTTACCAAGAGCCTGTTAACTAAAACCTTTCTAGAATCGTTGAACCCGATATCTAAGAATAACTTCCTGTACTATGTAGTTGATGAAATTTAAGAAATATGCAAGATTACAAACATTAGTAATCGAATATTTGCCATGTTACTGAAAGCTTATCTGCAAGACGAACTTTGGGAATTTCGAAGAATCACTTATGGGAAAGAGAAAATGAAAATCGAGACATTTGAAGAAGACCTTCTCAACCTCGAAGGATTTGCTGAAAAATTAGAAAATTTCATCAAAGTAGAGCATCGATACGTACCCGAAAGTCTTGTAGTTAGTTTAAACGGTGGTTTTGGGTCTGGAAAGAGCACTTTCTTTAAGATGTGGACTGATCGCTTAGCAAAAAATTACGCAGATAATAAACTATCCGTGGTCGAAGTAAATGCTTGGAACGATGACTACTGCGGAGATCCACTTATATCGCTCGTGACGTCTCTCATTGAGTCCCTCAATAAGGGAGATAAGGATACAAAAATTTTGCTTGAGGCAGCGAAAGACGTTGGTTGGTTCTTAACGGGGATCGGAAGCCAAGTCGTCAGCACATTAACAGGGATAGACCCTGTTTCAGCTGGGGAGCTGGCAGAAAAGAAAAAAGTAGAACGCAAAGGCCGTCAAGATTTTGAGGGAAATTATTTTGATATTTATAAGGCGAAGAAGAACGCATTGAAGACCTTGAAAAATTCAATTAAAACATTCATCAGCGGTGATAACCCCAATATTTTAATATTAGTTGATGAATTGGATCGATGTCGTCCTGACTATGCCATTTCATATCTTGAAACAATAAAACATGTCTTCGATATAAAAGGAATTGCTTTTATCATAGCCGTGGACCGAAAACAGTTAGAATGTTCTGCGAAGGCAGCATTTGGAGATATTGATTTTCCTGAATATTACAGAAAATTTGTACAAAGAGAAATTGCGTTGCCAAAGCCAGTAGAGAACGGCTATAAACGTTTAATTTCAAGCTATGTTGATTATTATCTAGAGAGAGAAAAAGAACGATATTGTTATATGGCTCTGGATCCGAGTCGAATTACAAATATCGAAAGATTAATTGTCTCCATGAACATGACACCGAGGCAGGTTCAAGAAGTTTTTAGAATCATGGGGCATGTTCTTGCGACAGAAGAGGAAAAAAGGGGGAAAATATACTGGTGTCTAGCGGTAGGAACTATCTTGATGTCCGCTTTGAGAGTCGGTAATACAGATATTTATGAAAAATTGGCAAGACGCGAACTTGGAATAAGTGAGGCTGTAACTTTTTTTAAAAAAATAGACAAAGATAACGTGGACTTTTGGTTTGCACTTTGTTTAACTGGCGGTGGCCTTAATCCCGAGCAGATTAAAGGAAAGCAAGTAGTCGATATTTATCGGGAGGTAGGTTTTATTCAAAACGATTCCGATGCTGAAGAGCCTAATCTTAATAGCCTCCATAACGGATGGGGACACCGCGATGTGCTTGAAAAAATTCCGCAAATTCACTTAATGATAGAACAAATATCATCATGGGACTAAGATTTACCAATATGATTACTAACACGCCGCGAGTAATTTCGCTGTTCTGATCTTTCCTTCCGTAATCCTCAATTCTAGTAAATATTCACTATTAAAACTTTGTAGGTGCATCCAATAAAAAGTGCCGTCGAGAATGGGCCAGTCATAAGCTCGTCGGAGACGGCACCTACCCTTTTATCGAAAGCTTAATCACTCCTATAAAAAAATTATCAAGAAAAATAAAAAAGTCCTTGACAAAACAAAATGGTAAGCGTATTGGTAAAACCATCAAAACCTAAGTGAATAACAGGAGGGTTACCATGGTAAGACCAAGAGTCAAAGAACCGAAACACCAATATACTCTAATGCTGAAACCAAGTGTGGTTGAAGAGCTCGATAAGCTGGCAAAGGAAGTCGATTTGAGTCGAAGCCAGTTAATGGCAAATCTGATTGAATCAAGTCTGGATGATGCCAAGGTCCTAAAAAAGCTGGGTGTCCTCAAGCTGGCTATGTTCGGCGATAAAATGGCCCAGAAACTCAAACGGGGCTTGCTAGGCGGAAAATATACCGTTGACGATGACGGCGATATACAGGTTAAGGAGTAAAGGGTTTAAAAAACAAATAAAAGCCCGGATTATGCTGGAACATAACCCGGGCCGGCACGTTCCAAGGAGTTAATAGCGCCAGACAGCACTAACCGGAACGCAAGTGCATTATAACACTACACGTGCGCCTGTCAACCAACCTCTCTTGGAACATCCAAGGGAGGTTTTTTTATTATGAATCGGCGCAGTGGTACGTCTAAAACACAAATTGAAGAAAACCCGTTCATATTGGGACTTCAGAATGATTATGATCCTATTTTATCGTTGGATCATACCAAAAACGAGCGCGGAGAGGGGCTCCGTAGCGAGACCCCGGGCCCTCGCGAGTCCAAGCCGGAGTCAATATCCTCTGAAGAGTACATCTCACCTTATGATTATAGGAAAGATCCCTTAATCCTCCGGGACCTACTTAAAAAACTCCGTCGTGAAAACCCGAAGGCCTCCATTCTCAAAGTCCCTAATTATCCCCTCTATAGTCCGAATGTAAAAATATACAAACTCGACAGGAATAAAATGTTCAAGAGGTGTCTTGATGAATGACACTGAATCACGGAAATACGAAGGGACTAAATGGGTGTCCCCTGCTTGTATAAGGGACATATTTTTACATGAAGAAGAAAAACATAAAGAAGAAGTCATAGAAAATTTTAAGAAATTAGAACATAGCCGTGAAGATAACTGCCGGGAATACCTTGTAATTCATCCCAACATGACTGAAATAAAATTAAAAAACAGGCTGAAAGGAACCCGTTCGGGGGGAAAGATCGGTATAAAGCAAAAGATTACCGAGTTCAGCCGTAAATCCAGACGAAATTTTATCAAACTTTTATGCAAATTAGACAAGCACGAGCCCATAGAACTTTGGCAGGACTTTACCTTTGCCGATGATGTTATGGCAGGAAATACCATCGAACAGCGAAGAGATATTTCAAATGATACGTTGAATCGCTTTCGCCGGATATTGAAGGAAAAGCATCCTGACCTCTGGGCGGTCTATAAGAGGGAATGGGAACCCCGCAAATCCGGCAACCTCTCCGGGGAATATATCCCGCACTTTCATATGTTCATTGCTGTAAGGAACAGACCTGCCAACTGCGACTACATATCCCTTGCCCTTGATCTAGCCTTGATATGGGTTCAATGCACACAAACCTCAGAATTTGAAAAGGCTTTGCGTGTTGCTCGGCATCCTAAGAGTTATCGTCTTATTGAAAATCAGAAACACGCCATGAAATATGCCTCAAAGTATTTTGCAAAGCCGGATGAGTTTAAAACTGAAGAAGGTATTGGCAGAAGCTGGGGAACCATCGGAGAAATCAGGAAAGGCAATCCAGAGATTATTTCGGTTACCCCTAGCGAAGCCGCCAAGGTTAAGCGATTATTACGACAACTTGTTAATAAGAAAAATAAAAGACTGAAGGAAAGTCTGAGTAGGCCGGAAATAGCGACTTTTGTCATTATTCAGGAAGACACAATGGACAGACTCCTGAAATATACGGGTGACATCCTTGAATGGGAATGCCGATCATTCTTCGCGGAGGTGGTCTAAATTGAAAGATCGCTTCGCATATGATACTCAACCCTCATTAAGGCAGGAAGGAGGGTTATGTATGAAGGGCGGTATTTATTCAGACGAAAGGTGTCTTATCTGTGGGGGTAAGCTCCATGATACGGGAAGCTGTCTCGCCTGCATAAAGCATCCTAAATGCAAAGCGACACGGTTCAAAGTCATATTTGGCAAACTTTGTAAGCGGTTTCGATCTTACGAAGAAGCATTCCGGTTTTTAAACGGTGTCCGATATGAAACAGACCGGGGAAGTTATGACCAGAGGGATTATCAAAAAGACAACCCTCTTGCCTTCTCAAGAGTAGCGGATTCCTACGTTGCCCATAAGTCGGGGAAAGTAAAACCCCGATCTCTAGCGGCTATCAAGTGGCACCTCGAAAAGGCCTGTACCTATTTTAAGAACAAAAACGTCAAGGAAGTGAAGTACGGTGAACTAGAGGACTTTCTTGAATCCCTTACTCTATCCGACAAGACAAAGCATAATATCCTTTCAACGCTCCATTCAATGTTCGTCTGGGTATCAAGACGGGAGCAAAAAACGATTATGCCAGAGTTCCCACAACAAACCTTTGAGCTTGGAATGAGGGCAACTATCTCCAAGACACAACAGCTTGAGGTACTGGAACACATCAGAAAAACAGCACCCGTAAAAGTCTATCTCGGTATCAAGTGGCTTTGCACATATATAGCCGTAAGGCCGGGTGAAATGATTAAACTTAAAGAGGGTGATATTGACAGAGAAAATGGATATCTCTATTTCCCGCATCCCAAAGAAAAAAAGTTCAAGGCCGTTCCCATCCTGAAAGAAGATATTTCCCTTCTTGATGGATTCCTTCGGGCCTTCCCATCCATGCCCTTCTTTAGGCACGGAAGAGGTATAAACGGGGTCAAGGAAAATGAGCCGTACGGGGTGAAGTACTTCTATAAATGGTGGAAAAAGTCATGCTCCGCTTTGGGGATTGAGGGAGTTGACCTCTATGGAGGTACAAGGCACAGTTCGGCACGCGCATTAAGGGCGTTTCATTCACCCGAAGAAATCAAACGGGCAACAATGCACACCACCAACAAAGCTTTTGAAAGGTATTTCCAGATCGAAGCCGAAGACCTGAGAGACATTTACAGAAGCACGGGAACCATTGTCAAAATTGACAATGCATTGACAATGGAAAATCGTAGCTAAGTTATTGAAATCATGGTGGAGGCGGCGGGAGTCGAACCCGCGTCCGAAAATATTCCACTGTAGTTTCTACGCGCGTATCCTTTGATTTACATTCGCGACCGAAAACTCCCAAAGGCAGGATTTATCGGTCACTATCCTGTTTAGATCTCACCTCGCTCCCTCCAGGCAAGAGAGTCTGGCCAGCCCACCTGTATGACGCCCCCATCCGACCCGGCAGACATGGTCGGGAGAACGGTAGCCGCCTAAGCAGCTACAGCGTAATCGTAGTTGTCTGCGATTATGTTTTCCTACCTGTTTAACGAGGCCTGTAGGAACCTCGGCACGCTGCTACAGCTTCAGCTATCCCCGTCGAAACCGTGACGCCCCCATAAAAAAGATCCTTCACACACCTCTAGTATAGTTATCTTTGTTAAGCAAGTCAAGCAATGCTAAGGCCAGCCGAATTGCCTCATATTAAATGTTACCGAAGGGGGTGAATAAAAAGGATCGTTGACTCATAATTTGATGTTACCGAACATGGACCTTTGAAAGGGGGGATAACCATGAGTCCACGATCCAAGCAAGAGTATCGTGAGGCAGTCTGTTTGCGGTATAAAAATGCTACTCGTCATGAAAAAACCGCTATCCTGGATGAATTTTGTGCCACCTGTAAATACCACCGTAAACATGCCATAAGAATCCTCAAAAGGTTTAAACGTTTTACGAAACCTAAACCAAAGAAGCGAGGACCAAAACCCATCTACCGGAAAGATGAGATCATTACACCGCTAAAGCGGATCTGGCTTGTGGCAAATCTACCATGCTCAAAGCGTCTCAAGGTCATCCTGCCTATCTGGCTGCCCGGATATACCGAACTCTTCGGAGAACTCTCTATTGAGGCTACAAATGCCCTACTGAACATCTCTCCTACAACCATAGACAGAATCCTTTCTCATATCCGAGTCCATTACACACAACGGCGGCGGTCCACCACAAAACCGGGAACACTGCTACGAAAGCATATCCCCATCAAAACCAACCAGTGGAACGAATCCAGACCGGGGTTTCTCGAAGCCGATACGGTCGCTCATTGCGGCGATTCCACCGCCGGGATGTACGTCAACACCATAGATTTCGTCGATATCGCTACCGGGTGGACTGAACAACGCGCAGTCTGGGGAAAAGGAGAATCCGGAGTCCTGGAACAGATCAAAAACATTGAAAAAACCCTCCCATTCCCAATCCTCGGCTTCGATTGCGATAATGGAGGCGAGTTCCTCAATTATCACCTCCTTAGGCACTTTACCGAAAGAAAACACCCTGTCCAGTTCACGAGAAGCAGAGCCTACCACAAAGATGACAACGCCCATATCGAACAGAAAAACTGGACACACATAAGGCAGTGGATCGGATATGACCGCCTGGATAATCCCAACGTCGTGTCATCCCTCAACAACCTCTATACCAAGGAATGGAGGC